>NZ_CP109552.1:1327500-4087500 GCF_045040095.1 Microbispora sp. NBC_01389 | reverse complement strand
CTACATCCCGAACATCGGGTTCATCCTCGGCCTCATCCCTCCGGCGTTACTCGGACTGCTGGAGGGCGGGCCCAAGACGATGCTGCTGGTCATCGTGGCTTACATGGCGATCAACGTGGTGATCCAGTCGTTCATCCAGCCGAAATTCCTGGGGGACGCCGTGGGACTGTCCACGACGGCCACGTTCCTCTCACTGATCGTCTGGGGCTGGGTGCTCGGCCCGCTCGGCGCCCTGCTCGCGATTCCGCTGAGCCTGCTCGTCCGCGCCCTGCTCGTCGACAGCGATCCGGACGGCGCCTGGACCGCCGCGCTCATCTCCGGGCGGCTGCCGGAACGCTCCGCGCGGCCCCGCCCTGAAACGCCCCCAGAAACGCGCCCCGAAACGCGTCCGGCGCCTCCCTGCGATCACTGACCGCACATCGCCGGCCGCCGCCGGACGCTCCTCGACACGGACCGGTTCCGCGGGGTGCGGCGAAGGGTACGGCGGGGCGCTCCGGCTTAGGGTCTGGTCATGCGGCGATGGGACGACGACGAGCGGCTGACCGGGATCACGGACGCCTCGGCGATGGAGCCACAGGTGCGGGCCCTGCTCGACGCGATGGGGAGGGACGGATGGGTCACCGAGGAGCCCGAGGCGCACCTGCTTCCCCATCTGCGCCGGGCGTGCGGGTCGGAGTGGCTGCTCACCGGTGAACGCCTGCTCGACGACGGCGTGTACGAGGTGACGGTCTCGCTGTCCGGCGACAGGGAAGGCGTCCACGTGCACCGCGACGTGATCCGCCTGCTGTCGTCGATCGCCGAGTCCGCCTTCTTCGTACGGGAGGCGGGGCCGGGCGTGTTCGAGTGCGTGACCGGGCGGCTCGACGGCGACCCGCCCGGTTACCAGGGCCATGGTCACCTGGTCCGGCTCATCGTGACCTGAGCGGCCGGGCTCACACGGCCTGTACGCGTGCTCTCCCGTCCGGCGCGGGCAGCGGCATGCCCTCGGCGTACCTCCGCTTCCACGGGATGGCCGCGGCCAGCAGCGGAAAGATCAGCAGCGAACTGATCGCCCATGGTGAGTGCAGTTCCATCCAGGCGGACCCGTGGAACTGGGTGAGCACGATGTATCCCGCCGCGGCCCACAGCGTGCTGCCGAGGATCGCCGGCCAGGCCCAGCGAGTCGGCCGCGCGACCAGGAACGGCATGAACCACAGCAGATACTGCGCGCCGAGGCGCGGTGTGAGGATCATGAAGGACAGCAGGATGGCGATCGTGACGTCGACGGGATCGGCCCTGCGCCACCAGACGAGACAGGCGACGATCGAGGCGTAGATGAGATACTGACCGATCCTCGCCGGAGTCGGATCGAGGTTCCAGTTGCCGCCACTGACCAGCGCGGTCCAGCCCCAGTCTCCCGTGATCGGGCGGACGTCACTGGGCCGCAGGCCGATGGTGTTCAGCACCTCCGGAAGCTGCCGCCACTCCGTCCAGCCGCCGATGGGGAGCGTCAGCAGGAAGAACACCGGCGGAAGGGCGACGGCGACCAGCGCGACCAGCCGGCTGCGGAGCCCCGGCAGGAACATCAGCATCGCCGGGACGAGGATCACGGGCCAGCTCTTCGCGCACAGCGCGAGGCCCATGAGCACGCCCGCCCCGACCGCCCCCCACGTCGCCGCGCGGTCCGCCTCCGCCGGGCGGACCAGCCGCCGGACGATCTCGCCCGGCGGGATCCACGGCAGCGGCAGCGTGCGGTCCGCGATCCGCAGATGTGCCCACGGCAGCGGCTCCGGCCGGCGCCAGTCGCCGGGGCCTCGCGCCACGACGTACGCCGCGACGCCGAAGACCAGCGACACCGGCTCGACCTGGCCGTGTACGGAGGCGACGAGGATCGCGAGAGGGTTGCAGGCGTACTGGAAGGCGCGAAGTTTCGCGGTCCGTCCCCCGGCCAGCCTGCCGACCAGCGGGATCAGCACGATATCGGCGACGACCGTGACGATCCGGCCGGCGTAGTCCCAGGTGACGCCCAGCCACAGCAGCAGGCCGTACAGGTAGGGGATCATCGGCAGGAAGTGCCAGCCGCCGTTGCTTTCGAGCACCGGGTCGCGGCCTTCGACGATCGCCCTGCCCGCGGGCTGGAAGCTGTTCACGTAGTCGATCGGCTGGAACTTGGTGTCCTTGGCCGCCAGGACCATGATCAGAACACGTACGGCGATGCCGAGCGTCAGCGTGACGGCCAGCGACGGCCGCCAGCCCTTCCACTGGGCGACGAGCGCCAGTACGACGCCGGTGGCGAGGACGATGCTGGTGGGGATCGCGTATTCCATGACGATGCCAAGCCTGCCCGACAGACGGCAAAACTCGCGACTCAAAGACGTTTTCGGTTGTCCACCCGTCGCACTACGTCACTATTCGGGGTACTGTGAGCACGGAGCGTAGCATTCGGGAGACCTCGATGAAGATTCGCCTGTGGATCACTCTTGTCATGGCCGTGATCGTCGGCATGTTGATCGGCCTGCTGGCCCCCACGCACGGGGGCGACCGGCGCGTCGCGTAGGGGGTGTCGGGCTCGCGGCGCCGGCCGCCTGCCGAGGAGCTCCGAGGAGCTCCGGGACCGGGCCCGGTGTGCCGGGCCCGGCCTCCTTTCACAAGGGCCTGCTTCTCCTCGTCGCCGGGGTCAGAAGCCCGCGGTGACCCGGGTGAAGTCCCAGTCGCTCTGCGCGATGCCGCTGCAGTTCGACACCACCCCGCCGCCCGGGCAGCCGCGGTCGCGGTTGACCGACCAGAAGGCGAGCCGGCCGAGGCCCTTCGACTTGGCGTAGTCGCGGATCTGGGTCCAGGTGGACACCGAGGTCAGCTCTTGCTGGTCGGAAAGGCCGTTCATGCCCGAGATGCCCATGTGAGCGTACGCCTGGGCGTCGCTCCAGCCCCAGGCCGACTTGAGCGCGTTCTTCAGGCCCTCGGCCGCGTTGACGGTGTTCTGGTACATGTTCGCGCCGCCGCCGAAGTCGAACGGCATGATCGTGTAGTTGTCGATGTCCACGCCGAGCGCCTTCGACTGGTTGATCAGCCGCGTGCCCCACCAGCTCGGGCCGGTCGTGCTGGTGCCGAAGGTGACGACGACCTTGACGTTCGGGTTGTTCTGCTTGACGATCTTGAGCCCGCCGAGGATGCGGTCCTGGACGGCCTCGTTCTCGAACTCGTCGGAGTTCTCGATGTCGAAGTCGACCGCGGCGGGGCTGTACGCGTTGATCACCTGCTGGACCGCCGAGGCGAAGGCGGACGAGCTGGAGCAGTTCGGGCCGAGCTTGTTGCCCTGCCAGCCGCCGAAGGAGATCTGGACGTTGCCGCCGGCGGCCTTGATCTGCGAGATCGCGGTGGCGTCGGCGCTGCCGGACAGCGGGCGCGAGCCGTCCCACGCCGGGACGCAGCCGCCGCCGGAGAGCATGAAGGCCATCGTGAACTGCTTGACCCCGGTGGCGTTCATGACGGTGGCGGGGTTCGGCGGGTTGCCCCAGCCCTCGTAGAGGTAGGGCGCGCCGGGAAGCTTGCCGCCGCTCGCGGGGCAGCCCGTGGTGGTGCCGGTCACCGACCCGCTCGTCGCGGACTCGCCGTTGCTGTTGTACGCCTTGACCGTGTACGTGTGGGTGGTGCAGGTGCCGAGGCCGGAGATCGTGGCGCTGGTGCCGCTGACGGTCGCCTTGACCGACGTGCCCTCGTAGACGCGGTATCCGGTCACCGTGCCGCTCGACGCCCCCCAGGACAGCGAGATCGACGAGCCGCTGGTGCCGGTAACGGACGGATTGCCCGGCTTGCCCGGCGCGCCGGACGGAGGCGTCGGGCTCGGGGACGGGTTGCCTCCGCCGCTCACCGGCTTCCAGAGCGCCGGGACGATCGGCGGTTCCCAGCCGGTCAGGGAGGTGTGCGCCTGGATGCACTCGTAGTCGACGCCCTGGTAGGTGACGCGGGCGCCGACGGCGTACCAGGTGTTCGGGGCCCAGGCCGCGTAGGCCAGCGTGACCAGGCCGCTCGGGGCCGCCGAGGCGGAGGCGGTGGTTCCCGCGACCAGTCCGGCGACCGCCAGGAGGAGGGAGGCGACCAGGGCGAGCGCCGCCCTGACCTGCCGGCGCGTACGGAAGCGAAGCTGCATTCTTCCTCGCAAGGTGGGTGGGGGGTGAGTGGGGAGGATCGAGGGGGGTTCAGCCCGTGAAGGCCTTGAAGATGTCGGTGAACTCGTAGGCGGACTGGGAGACGCCGCTGCAGGTGGGCGAGAGCGTGCCGTTCGGGCAGCCGCCGTTGTCCCGGCCCACCGACCAGAAGCCGATCCGCCCCACGTGATTGGCCTGCGCGTACGACAGGAGCGTGCGGGCGTCGGCCTGGGAGGTCACCTGGCCCGTGTCGTTCTTGCCGATCATCGGGGTGAGGCCGAGCATCCGCCTGATCTGCGCGTCGGTCTTCGACGGCCAGATCTGTTTCAGCTGCGCCACGGTGGCGTTCGCCGCGCCGACCATCGCGGCGCCCCAGGCGCCGGAGTAGCCGAAGTCCATCAGCATCGGGTTGACCAGGACGTTCAGGCCCCTGGCCGCCGCGTCCTGGAGGATCTGCACCGAGAACGGGTCGACGCCGTAGTCCTGGCCCTGCACCCGCAGCGTGTAGCTGATCACGGTGCCGCGCTCGGCCTGCAGCTGCCTGAGCGCCGTGTTGACCTTGGCGGCGTCGATGGACGCCTCGACGTCCACGTCCAGATAGTTGGTGCCGACCGTATCCAGCACCTTCTTGTACGCCGCGAGCAGCGCCGCCGAGGTGCCGCAGGTGTGCTCCAGGTAGGGCCCCACGGCGCCTCCGGTGGCCACGATCACCTGGCCGCCCCTGGCCTGCAGGCCCTTGACGTCGCCCACGATCCGCGCGTCGCCGATCGGGATCGTGCCGCCCCAGGCCGGGTTGCAGCCCGTGCTGTCCCCCAGCGCGAAGGCGAGGGTGTAGTTCTTCACGCCCGTCGCGGTGTACGCGCTCACCAGCGACGGCGTGGTCATCGTGATGTCGACGTACGGCGCGAAGGTGATCGCGCCCGGGTTGGGCGGCGGCCCGGAGGGCGACGGGCTGACCGAGGGCGAGGGCGAGGGCGAGGGCGAGGGCACGGTGCCGGGGCCGTCGAGGATGACGTCGTCGGCGTAGTAGGTGCCCTGGCCGTACCAGCCGTTGACGTAGACCGTCACGCTCGTCGTCGCGGATCCGGTGGTGAAGGACGTGGCCAGGCGAGACCACACCGGCCCCGGCGAGGCCCACGTCTGCACCTCGACCCCGGCGCCGGTCGCGCCCAGGAACACGTAGTTGCCCTGCACCCAGGCCGACAACGCGTACGTCGTGGACGGCTTCACCGCGATCGTCTGCTGGCACCGCGCGTAGTCGTTGCCGACCGGCGTCGCCGACAGCGCCCTGGACCCGCCGTGCACCGGACTCGACACCACCTGTGCCGTCGGCGCGCACGTCCAGCCCGACAGGCCCGACTCGAAGCCCGGGTTGGCGGCGATGTTCGCGGCCCGGGCCGTTCCGGTGAAGACGCCGGTGAGCAGGGCGGCGAGGGCGAGGGACGCCGCCGTGCCGGCTCCGATGACCTTTCTCATGCGCGCCGTCCCGGGTACGGAGCGACGGTCGTGGAGAACTCGCGGCGCGGATTCGTGATCTGCATGGTCACAACCTCTGTGGGGGGTGAACGGGAGGTTGGGGGAACGGCATTCTTTTAGGAAAGTTTCCTAAGAGTTGCACGGATCGTAGCCCCCTGGTCGCGTGCCTGCAAGACCCAATTCGACAGCGTTCCTAACGCAGGCTGTCAGGCCGGGGTCGAGGCCGCGGACGCGGTGGGCGGCTGCCCGCACGCCCCTCGGACCGCGAACCCCGGTGAAGCCGGGAGGGCCCAGTGGTGAGCGTCGTGGTGAGCGTCGTGGAGAGCGTGCGGTTCGGGGTGCTCGGCACGTTGCGTGCGGAGGGGCCGGGATGCGGTTCAGCGGAGGATGGTGCCCTCGCGCAGGGCGTGCCGTCCTCCGCTCTGGACGGTGACAAAGTCGACCACCCCGGTCAGCTTCTGCAGGTCGAAGCCCGCCTTGACGCGGTCCGGCTCGGCCGGCACGTAGACGGTGAGCAGGTAGCGGCGTCGGTTGGCCACGCCGAGCGCGTCGAGTTGCGCGCGGAACTCGGCCAGCAGAGCCGTCAGGTGACGCCTGTCGTCGGCCCCGACGTGGTTGCCCAGGTGGCCCTCTTCACCGGGCCACTCCCAGTCGACGTCGATGCCGTCGAAGACGCCCGCGGCGCTGCCCGGTCCGCCTCGGCTGCCCACGCCCGGCAGATCACCCCTGATGTACGCGTCGAGGCACGACTTGACGAACCGCTGCCGGGTGGCGGCGGTTCGCGCGACGTCCGAGAAATACTTGGAGTACGTCCAGCCTCCGATGGAGATGAGCGTTCTCAGGTTGGAATGCCGGGCCTTCAGCTTCTTCAGCTGGTTGAAGTTTCCGGCGAGCCGGGCGTCCGGAGGGTCCGCCCTGCCGTCCAGCGACTCGGCCGCCGTGAAACCCCGCTGGTAGTCGGCCCAGGCGTCACCCGCGCCGTCGCCCTGGTCGGGGTCCTCGGGATCGGGCGCGGGCGGCCGGGTGACGCCGTTCAGGCAGGTCAGCGACGTCGGGTCGATGTTCGCGAAGGCGTAGACGGCGTGCGTCAGCCTGCTCGCCTGCCCGCTCTCCTCCAGGTCGCGCACGGTCGAGGTGGCGCCGTACGCGCCGCGCTGGGGGACGTACCCGACCCTGATCGGGCGCGGCGAGGGGGAGGGTCTGGGGGTGACCGTGACGGTGACCGTCACCTCGGGCATGGGCACGGACTCGCTCTCCACCCGGGTCGCCGCCGCCTGCGCGGCCGTGACCGTGCTCCGCGCCGCGGGGGCGGCGGCGGTCCCGGTCGCCCGGGCCGGGTCGAAGCAGGCGATGAGCAGGGCGGAAAGCACGGCGGACAGGACCACGACGGTGAAGGCGCCACGCGTGATCGCTTGCATGGTTGCTCCGAACGGAAAAGGGACCTCCGGCGTCGGAACGCCGAGGGGAGGGAATGCCGCGGGAGCGTAGTGACGTCTTCGACCGGCGGACAACCGGCCCAGTCTTAACGCCGCATTATGGCGGGCTCATGTCGCAGGTGGGCGCGTTCCAGCGAGCCGACCTGCTGCTTTTCATCATGGCGGTGGTCCCTGCAAATTTCACCCCTGCGGCTGAGAACGCACGCGGGGCCTGTCCCTACGGATCGACGGTCAGACGGCGGCGACGAGGGTGAGGACGCCCGCGCCGACCAGGGCGAAGGCCCACATCCGGTCGAGGTTGAACCAGGCCCGGCGCAGGACGGCGACGCCGAGGAACTCGTACACGACCACCGCGACCACGGTCGCCGTCAGGAACATCGCGAGCGTGTGCACGCCGGCGACGAACAGCCCGCCGGACAGCGCGTGCCCGTGGTGGCTCGCGGGCATCCGGGTGAGGACGGGCAGCAGCATCAGCCCCGCGCCGTGCATCGACGACATCAGGAACGACCAGGCGGCCAGTTGCGGCAGCGACAGCCGCATGCCCACCCAGCGGAAGTGCCGCCGGGCGAGCAGATGCCACAGCCCGAACCCGACGAGCAGGACCCCCGCCCCGATCGCGAGGGCCGTCCCGGTCACGAGCGACCCGGTCGCGGACACCACCGCCACCACCACGGCCACCGACGCGAGGTGGCCGAGCGCGATGACCGGGAGGGACTGCAGCAGCAGGTCGCGGCTGCGCTCCTGCAGTCCCCGGGCGACGGCGAACAGCCAGCCCATCGCGGGGTTGATCCCGTGGAAGGCGCCGAGCAGGATGACCGCGGTCAGTGTCACGGGTAGCAGTAGGAGTCGGAGGACGCGTCGCCGCCCTGCAGCCGGGTCTGGTGCGGGCGCAGGCCGCGGAAGTCGTCGCCGTGCGGGAAGAACCGCTCGTCGAGCGTGAAGCCGTCCGCGTCGATCTTCGCCATCCACGCGCCGACCCCGTCCGGGTAGAACTGGTCGTCCCAGGCGCCGTAGAGGGAGTTGGTGACGTAGACCCGGCGGCCGTCGCGGCTCACCTCGACCATCTGCGGCCCGCCCGCGAGCCGCTCGTCCGGAGCGGCGGGGTGGGCGGCCCGGTCCACGATGCCGCCGAGGCGGATCGAGCCGATCTCGACCGGCTTGAACGGGTCGGACACGTCGTACTGCTTGAGCTCTCCGGTGCCCCAGCACGACACGTACAGCCGCTGGTCGTCCACCGACAGGTCGATGTCGGTGACGAGCGGCGGCACCGCGCCGAACGGCTTGAGCACGTCGGGCAGGTCGTCCGGCGAGGCGGGCTCGGCGGGGATCGTGATGACCTTGGTCGCCGCCCAGCGGGAGCCCTCCTTGTGCCACACCCACACCGAGGCCGACAGGTCCTCGACGCTGACGACGACCCCGGCGAAGCCGTACGTCTTCGTCGGGTCGTGGGCGGGGCGCAGTTCCAGCGTCATCTGGTGCTGGTCGCCGAGGTCGACCTCCTGGACGTGCCGGCGCTTGCGCAGGTCCCAGAAGTGCAGCTTGTGGCCGTATTTGCGGCCGAGCAGCAGTTCGCCGACCACCCCGTCCTCGATCATGGAGGGCGTGCCCCACTCGGAGGTGACCAGCACGTCGTGGTTGATGTGCCACCAGAAGTCGTAGGCGAGGTACTGCGGACCGCGGTCGACCTCCCACCTGCCGAGGACCTCGAACGTGTTGTGGTCGAGGATGGCGATGCCGCCCGGGCCGTCGTCGCCGTAGCCGCCGAGCGCGCTGACGTAAAGCCCCTCGGGACCGCAGTGGACGGTGTGCGGGCGGGAGTAGCCGGCCCGCTTGCCCAGCTCCTCGGGCTCGACGACCTTCACGAGCTCGGGGCTGACCCGGTCCTTGGTGTCGTACACGTAGATCCGCGACGACCGCAGGCCGGGAACGATCAGGTAGCGCCGCTCCACGTGCGGGTGCGGCGCGTACGGGCAGAGGGCGCTGCTGCAGGCGTTCCAGCCGAAGTGGTGCAGCTCGTCCCCTGTGTGCGGCAGGTCCGTCCAGCCGGCCACCGTCCCGTACGCCGGAGAGGCGGGGTCGGTGTCGAGCACGGCGAGCGCGTCGGGCCGCTCGGCCGACCGGTCGAAGGCGGCCACGTAGGCCAGCTTCTCCGGCGGCGCCTCCGCCGCGTCGCGGGGAGATGGATAGAAGGTGGGATCGGGCTTCCACAGCGTCATGGGCCCAACAATTGTCCTTATTACCCATAGGGTCAATAGGTATCTTCCGGCTCTTAAACTGCCGTGACCAGGTGCTGTGCGGAGCTATACCCTGACTTATCACGCTTTACGGAGGCAGGGTTGTTCTTCGGCATCACCAACATCTGGACCTACGTGGTCGGCTCGTTCCTGATCGTCCTGCTGCCCGGGCCGAACTCGCTCTTCGTCCTGTCCACCGCCGCCCAGCGCGGAGTCCGGCGCGGCTACCGGGCCGCGGCCGGGGTCTTCGTCGGCGACTCGCTGCTCATGTTCCTGTCGGCCGCCGGGGTCGCGTCGCTGCTCAAGTCCACGCCCGTGCTCTTCACGATCGTGAAGTACTCGGGCGCGGTCTACCTCGGCTGGATCGGCTTCGGCATGCTGCGCGGCGCCTGGCGCTCGCTGCGCGCCTCCCGCGCCAGGACCGCCCCGCCCGAAACCGGGGCCGCCGCCGAGACCGTCCGGGAGAACCCCGCGGATGCCGCCCGGACGACCGGGCCCGCCGGGGAGCACGCGGCGGCCGACGAGCGGCGCGACCCGTTCCGGAAGGCGCTCACGATCAGCCTCCTCAACCCCAAGGCGATCCTGTTCTTCGTGGCGTTCTTCGTACAGTTCGTGGATCCGACGTACGGCGCGCCGGCGCTGTCGTTCCTGATCCTGGCGCTGATCGTGCAGGTGTTCAGCGTGACCTACCTGACCGCCCTCATCTTCGGCGGCACGTTCCTCGCGGCCCACTTCCGCCGCCGCCGCAGGCTCGCGGCCGGGCTCACGTCGGGAGTGGGCGCGCTCTTCCTGGGCTTCGGCGCCAAACTGGCCACCGCCACGCTCAACTGAGCGGCGGCCCGCACGGGGCCGTCCTCACTCGCCGTGCGCGTCGGCCAGGGCGGTCTCGAACGCGTCCATCTCCCGCTGGACCCTGTCGTATCCGGCCGACGGCAGCCAGGCCATGACACGTGAGACCCCCGCCGCCTCGCACCGCTCCAGCGCGGCGGGGTCCGCCGGGACGGCCAGCATCACGACCTCGACGTGCCGGCCCGCCTCCTCCGCCCGCCGGAACAGTTCGGGGATCCGCTCCAGGACCCCCGGGCCGTAGTTGGGCAGCCAGGCGTCCCCGTACTCCAGGACCCGGTCGAACACCCGCGGCCCGACCCCGCCCACAAGAATCGGCGGGTGCGGGCGCTGGGCCGGCTTGGGCCACGACCAGATGGGGTCGAACGACACGAACTCCCCGTGGTACTCCGCCTCGTCGCGGGTCCAGATCTCCCGCATGGCCTGCACGCGCTCCCGCATCAGCGCGAACCGGCGGGCGGGGTCGGTCCCGTGGTTGCGCATCTCCTCGCGGTTCCAGCCCGCCCCGATGCCGAACTCGAACCGCCCGCCGGTCAGGTCGTCCACGCTCGCGACCGTCTTCGCGAGGCCGATGGGCTCGTGCTCCGGCACCAGGCAGATGCCGGTGCCCACCCGCAGGCGGGTCGTCGCGGCCCCGGCCGCCATCGACGCGACGAACGGGTCGTAGGTGTGCCAGTATCGCCGCGGCAGTTCGCCGCCCCGCTCGTCCTCCGGCGCCTCGCCGCCGGGCGGCACGGGGATGTGCGTGTGCTCGGTGAACAGCAGCGCCGCGTGGCCGCGCTGCTCCACGAGGCGCGCGAGCGTATCCGGACGAACCGCATCATGAGTTGCGAAGTACCCGAATCCCGTATTCATCCCGTCACCGTAACCCGCGCCCGTGTCAGCGGGGAAAGCGGCCCGAGGCGCACGACGAAGCCGCGACCAGCGCAATCGTTTCGTCGGCGGACTCTCAAATGACATGCCGCATCGGTATCGGACGACACCTCGGTCAGTGCTTCAGGCCCGTCAAGGCCGTACCGTCAGGTACGGTAAGCCACCGATGCACCACCTTCCCTGGGCGTTTCCGACCGCGATGTCCGGGTAGGCGCGTTTGCCAACTACAGCGTCGGTCTCCCCCGCCGGCCCGTTGGAGTGTCATGAACCACACGCCCTTCGCCATGCCCAGGCTCACCGCCCTGATCAAACAGGCGGTCCCCCGGCTCCTCGAAGGTGTGGTGGCTCCTCTCGCCGTTTTCTACGCGGCACTCGCGGTGCTCGGCCTGCGCGGCGCGCTGATGGCGGCGATCTCCTGGGTCTACCTCGGCGTGCTGTGGCGCCTGGTGCGGCGCCAGCCGGTGCCCGGCACGATGATCTTCGCCGCCATCGCCATCACCGTACGGACGGTGCTCGGCCTGTGGAGCGGCAGCGCGGTGGTCTACTTCATCCAGCCGGAACTCGGCACGATCGTCATCAGCATGGTGCTGCTGGCGTCCGTCCGGATGCGCCGTCCCCTCGTGGAGAAGCTGACGCTCGACTACATCCACCTGCCGTCCTTCGTGCTGCGGCACCAGCGCGTCCAGCGGTTCTTCGCCCGGATCACGCTGCTGTGGGCGTTCGTTCTGCTGGTCAACTCGAGCGTGAGCATCTGGCTGCTGCTGCACCAGTCGATCGGCACCTACCTGCTGGTCCGGACGACCGCCGTGGCGGTCATCACCGGGATCGCCTTCCTGGCGTCCGTCTGGGCGTTCCGCAGGGTCCTCCGGCGGCTGCACACGGAGGCCCCGGCGGTCACCGGTTAGAGACGTAGTGCCTGTTCATCCGGCCGCCCGTCATTCTCGCCGCGGCTCCGCCTGACCGGACCATCCCGCCGGTCCCGGCAGTCAGCGCGGCCGGACGAGCATCAAAGCGACCCGCTTTCGGTGCGCCGGTGAACCTCGTCCGCCGTACACGGAGAGAGCCGGATCGGCGGCGCCCGCGAGGACGGCAGGGCCATCGCTCCTCAGCAGAGCACCGTCAACTGGCGCACCCTGAGCACCGACATTTCTGCGCGCCTGTGATTCCAACAAATCGCTTTGCAGGGGTGTTCATGGTGCGGTGACATGAAAGAATCAATACAAGCTTTCGAATACATCGGGGAGGTGCGATGGATCCGTTCGATATTGATCATGAGCACCTCGCTCGTTCGAACAATATCGGCGATGACGACTGGTGGGAGCGGCTCACGGCCGGCTCGCCCCTCTGGTCTATGGAAGACTCTCTCGCCCGCGAGTACGTCTCCATCGTTGACCCCGAGCCGCGAAAGCACGCGAGCCGGCGCAGCGACTCGGCCAAGATCCCCCTCATCCAGGCGTTCGCGAAGAAAACCAGTGCCGTTGACGACTCCGCCATCGGTGATGCCGCGAGCGGTGCTTCTCCTGAAGGCCCTTCTGACGGTGCCGATGTTCACGGCGCTGCTGCCGGTTCTCCCGGCACGGGCAATCACACAGGACGTGCCGACAGCGGCGATCCCGATGGTGCGCCCAGGGGCGCGTCTGATGGTGCTTCCAGTGGTGCTTCTGGCGGTGCCTGTGATGCCGGGTCGTCGTCGTGGGTGGCGGTGGCGGCGGTTGTCGAGGCGGCTCGGGTGGTGGCGTTGGTGCCGGTGCCTGAGGACGCGGGTGTGTGTCTGGCCGAGGCGGAGGAGTTGCTTGCGGTCCGTGATCGGATCACGTCGGCGTTGGCCGCCCGGGTGGGTCGTGTCCATCGGGCCGGGGAGGCGAAGAATCACGGCCATGCGTCCACGAAGTTGTGGTTGCGGTCCGCTGGGGGGATGACCCCTGCGGGGGCCGGCCGGTTGGTGACGATGAGCATGGAGCTGCACCGTCTGCCGCAGGTCCGCCGCCTGTTCGCCGAGGGCAGCCTGCCCGAGGGGATTGTGGAGGCGATCTGCACCGCCACCTCTGGGCTGACCGATGACCAGGCCACCACCGCTGAGCGGATTTTGCTGGAGTTGGCGAACTCGGCGGGTGCGGCGGAGGTGGCGAAGGCGGGGCGGTATCTGCGGGCGGTGCTGGACCCCGACGGGCATGAGAAGGACGAGCAGGCCGACTTCGATCGCCGGTTCTTTAGGGTGCGCCGGCGCAGGGGCGGCGGGCTGGAGGGCGAGTTCTACCTGCCGGTGGAGGCCGCCGCGCGGTTGCAGCACCTGCTGGACGTCTACGCCAAGCCCAAGGCCGAGGGTGATGACCGGCCGTTGAGTGTGCGGAACGCGGACGCGTTGATCGCGTTCTTGGAGAACAAGATCGTGACTGAGCTTCTGGTGCTGGTCAACGCCGAGTCTCTCCCCGACGACTCTCCGAGTGGCACTCCCTGCGACGAGGGTGAGCCCATCATCGACGACGGCGAGCCCACCATTGAGGAGCCCGCCGGCGAAGAACCACACGCAGAGCCAGACGAAGAACCACACGCAGAGCCAGGGGGTGCGGAGCCGGGCGCACGGCCATCGGCCGTCAGCCCCGAACGCACAGCCACTGCGCCCCCGGCGGGCGGGGATCGCTCAGCCGGCGAGGACGGTAGCTCGACCGTCGCGCCCTCCGCTGGAGACGACACCTCCCGCGCCGCCTCCCCCGCCGCCTGCCGTGCCGCCTCCCGTGCCGCCTCCAGCGCCGCCGCGGGTGCGGGCGCGGGTGCGGGCGCTGACGGGCAGGAGCGTGTCACCGGCCGCGCGGCCGCCGGTAGCTCGCCCATGGACGGTCCGGCTGCCGCCTGGCCGCACTTCGACCCAACCGACAGCCACGAGCACGGCCACGAGCGCGGCGACCTGCGATGACGTCCAGCAGGACCACGCCAACGACCACGCCGACGACCACGCCGACGACCCTGACGACGACCCTGACGACGACCCTGACGACGACTCTGACGACGACCCCGGCACTCAGGAAGAGGGCATCGAGCGAGGACACCGCAGAAACCGAGCGCGGCCGCAGCAGGCACCCCCGCAGCAGGCACGCCCGCAGCAGACGCATGCCCCTGATCCCCCACCCGAGCCCGACGCCCCGCCGGATGCGGAAGGGAGCGCCCGGCCGGGAAGCGACGCCTGGCCTGGCGGTGGCGCCTGGCCGGGAGGCGACACCTGGGCCGGGGTGGGAGCCGATGCGCCGCCGGGTGTGGACCACGGCGGTGGTGCCCGGCCGAGTGAGAGCGCCTGGCCGGGAGGCGACGCTTGGCCTGGCGGTGGCGCCTGGCCGGGAGGCGACACCTGGGCCGGGGTGGGAGCCGACGCGCCGCCGGGAAGCAGTCCGCCGGGAGCGGGCGGCAATGCGCCGCCCGGGGCGTGGATGCGGAGGTTGCCGGGGCTGATCCTGGCGACCGGGCACCTGCTGCCCGTCTCCAGCGTGCACCGGCTCGCCCGCACCAGCAGCCTGGTGAGGATCGTCATGAACGCCGCCGGGCAGGTCCTGGACATGGGCCGCAAGGTCAGGTTGGCCACCCCCGCCCAGCGCCGGGCCGTCTTCACCCGGTACGCCACCTGCTGGGTCGACGGCTGCCCCCTGCCCGCCACCATGTGCCAGATCGATCATTGCGACAACTGGAGCAGCGGCGGGCTGACCGACCTCAAGCTGCTCGGGCCGGCCTGCCAGTTCCACAACCGCGACCGCTACCGCCACCCCACCCGCTACACCCCCCGGAAGATCGGAGACGACCGCTGGGCCTTCACCTACCGCAACCCCCGCAGCAGCAGCTCCCGGAAACGCGTTTGAACTCCTCCCCGGCCTGAAGGCCGGAGATTCTCCCGTCGCGTCGCGGTCAAGCGGCGTGCGGGGGTTGACGCTTCGCGGACCGGGCAGCCCCGAGGTCTCCACGTCCTGACACCGCAGTTCCTGCGGCGTTGCGTATGTTGATCGCGGCGTTGGTGTCGGCGTGGCCGGCCCACCCGCACGCGGGATTCACGCACGAGAACCGGGTGCCGTCCCGGGCCGCCGAGTCACGGTGGCCGCACCGGTGGCAGGTCTGCGCCGTTCCCGGGGCGGGCACCTTCACCACCAGCCCGCCGCGATCACGGGTTTTGTACTCCAGCAGGGTGACCGTCCGGCCCCACGCCTGCCCGGCGATGGCGCGGTTCAGCCCCGCCTTCTGCCGCACGTTCCGGCCGGGGTGTTCGATCGTGCCCTTGGCAGTGCGGACCATGTTCGTGATCGTCAGGTCTTCCACCACGACCACGCCGAAGGCGCGGGCGAGTTCGGTGGTGGTCTGGTGCTGCCAGTCGACGGCCCGGCGCTTGGCTGTCGCGCGGAGCCGGGCGATCCGGTCATAGGTGCGGGCCAGCCGTCTGGACGCAGGCCGGCCGGGAACGCGAGTGCGGCGCTGGCGGGCCGAGGTCTTCTCCAGCCGGCGCAGGTGTTCCTTCTCGCCGTCGCGCAGCCAGGGCCCGTGCTCGCGCATGGTGCCGTCCGACAACGCCAGGGCGACGGTGATCCCCCGGTCGATCCCGACCCGCTCGCCCCGGTGGGCGGCCGGGGCCGCCGCGACCACTGCTTCGGTGCGGAACACGATGTGCCAGCCGTAGGCGTCCTTGACCAGGCGCGCGCCGGTGATGCGCCCGGCAGGGCCGCCCCTGGTGACGCCGGGAAGATCCCTCGTCCACCGGAAGCGCACCCGCCCGACCTTGGGCAGGTTGACCGCACCCCACCGCCGGTTCACCCGCGTGACCTGCAGATCACGGGCCTGCGGCACATCCACCGCCGGCCGGGTCCGCAACCGGGGTCGGGAGTTCAACGGCGAACACGACCACGCCCACCCACTGATCCACTACCCGCCGAAGGTCGCCCTGTCCACGCTCGTCAACCCACTGAAGGGCGTCTCGGCGCGGATACTCCGCAAGGAACACAGCGCGCATGTCCGCAAGTACCTGAGGGGTGGACACTTCTGGTCCGAAGTCCTACTTCGCCGGATCAGTCGGCGGTGCACCGCTCACGGTACTCAAGCCGCACATCGAGCAGCGGCAACGCCCACCGTGACCTGCGGGTGAAGGCACGTTCGCGCCCTAGCGGGCACTCCCGCGCGGGCCTTCACCCCCGGCCTGAAGGCCGGAGCACTGGCCCGCATTCCGGTAGAGGCGGCTCGTGGGCCGGCACGGCGACGGGCCCGATCGTCGGAGGTGCCCAACGTCCGGAACAGCGCATAGCCCCGGCCCATCCGGATCCGCATCCGCATCCGGGGCGATCAGTCCATCGTGTGGGCGCGCACCGCCTCGTCGCCCCGGGTGTGCCAGGCGTCGAACGTCAGGGCCGTGACCTTCCAGCCCTCGGCCTGCCGTACGAGCCCGAGCCGGTAGACGCCCCACACCTCCCACAGGCCGCCGCCGAGCCCCTCGTCGAGCACGTTGTAGGCGTAGCCCTTCGCGGTCACGTGCGCCTCGGCGCCGTCCACGGTCACCGCGAAGTTGCTCACAGTGTGGAAGCTCTGCTTGCGGCCGTGCAGGCCGGTACGCCAGCCGTCCACGAGGGCGTCGGCGCTGATCCGGGCCGGCTCCCCGCCGTTCAGGCTGGTGAAGTCGGCGTCCACCTCGTCGTCGAACAGTTCCCGGCACACCGGCCAGTTCTTTGCGTCGACGGTGTCGAAGACTGCGGTCACCACGTCCACGATCTCGGCGCGGTCGACCAGTGCGGCGATCTGATCCATGCGCCCCATCATGCCCGTGAGATCGTGTGGTAGGCACGGTTCCCATGGGAATCGCACTTGTCACCGGCGCCTCGCGAGGGCTCGGCGCCGTCATCGTGGAACGACTCGCCGCCGACGGCTGGCACGTCGCCGTCAACTACGCCAACGACACCGCCGGGGCCTCCGCCGTCGCCGACCGCATCACCGCCGCCGGCGGCTCGGCGACGACGGCCCGGTTCGACGTCACCGATGAGCGCTCCGTACGGGAGGGCGTGGCCGCGCTCGGGCGGGTCGGCATGGTGGTGAACAACGCCACCGGCCCGCAGCCGATGATGCCGGTGGAGAAGCAGACCTGGGACGACCACCTCGGCCAGCTCCGCTTCTTCGTCAAGGCTCCCCTGCTGCTCCTGCAGGCCGTGCTGCCCGGCATGCGCGAGGCCGGCTCGGGCCGGATCGTCAACGTGGGCAGCGAGGTCTCCGACCTCGGCAACGCCGAGTTCGGGCACTACGTCTCGGCCAAGGCCGCGATGCACGGGCTCACCCGGTCGTGGGCGCGGGAGCTGGGGCCGTACGGGATCACCGTCAACACGGTCGAGCCCGGCTGGATCCCGGTGGAGCGCCACGCGGACGTGCCGCCCGAGGACTACACCGGTTATCTACGGGACGTGCCGCTGGGTCACATGGGCGTGCCGCTCGACATCGCCGAGGCGGTGGCGTTCCTGGCCTCGCCCGGCGCCCGGTTCGTGACCGGGCAGCGCCTCGCCGTCAACGGCGGCCGGACGATGAGCTGACCCTCAAGAGAGGTGAAGAATTTGGTGACCCAGAAGGGTTTTTGACAAAAAATGAGTTAATGTCCGTTCATGTCCGGCGCATATTTCCCTCGCATCCAGACCGTCACCGGCGCCCTTCCCGTCTCCGAGATCGACGGGCCGGTGCTCCCCCACGAGCACCTGCGCACCGACACCCGCTGGGGGATCGGCGTGGACTCCGATCCGTGCCGGTGGCTGGACGAGGAGCGATATGTGCTGGCCGAGATCAAGGACCTCGGCAGGGGTGAGGCGCTGGGTCTCGTCGTCGAGCACAGCTGCGTCGGCATGGCCCGCGACCCCGCGGCCCTCGCCCGCATCTCCATGGCCGCGCGGGTCCCGATCGTCGCCGCCACCGGCTTCGCCGCCCAGCCGTTCGCCGGCGCGGCGATCACCCGGTACGGCGTCGACGACCTGACCGCCGACCTCCTCCACGAGATCGGCGCCGGGCTGGACGGGACCGGCGCCCGGCCGGGCGTCATCGTCGCGGCGTCGTGGGGTGAGACGCCCGCCCCCGCCGAGGAGCGGGCGGTCACCGCCGCCGCGCGCGCCTCGCTGCGCACCGACCTCCCGGTGGCCGCCGGCGGGCTGGAGCCGCTGGAACTGCTGCTCTCCCAGAACGTGCCCGCCCAGCGGCTCAGCGCCCCGGGCGCCGACACGCCGGCCCAGCGCAAGATCGCCGAGACCGGCGCGTACGTGAGCGTGTCCTGCGCGGACGACGTGCTCACCCTCCTCGACGCCGGTCACGCCGAGCGCATCCTGGTCAGCAGCGGTGTGCGGCTGCGCGAGCACCTGGCCGGCTACGGCGGGCAGGGGTACGGCCGGCTGTTCTCCTCGGTCGTCCCGGCCCTGCGGGCCGCCGGGGTGGACGACGGCACCGTGCGCCTCGTCACCCGCGACAATCCCCTCCGCTGGCTCACCGCCGGCCAGGGCCGCCTCGCCGCCTGATCCCGCCCCTCGGACTCACCGCGTCGTCTGGCCGCGTGGACGGCGCAGGGCGAGGCGGAAGGCACAGCCCGATCCGCCGGGAGCGCCGGACGCGACGGTGAGGTCGCCGCCGTGCGCCCGGGCGATCTGCCGGGCGATGGGCAGGCCGAGGCCGGTGCCGGGCACGTCGCGGTGTCCGCGCCAGGGCACACGGCCTCCGCGGGACGGTGATCCCCCGGTCGATCCCCACCTCAGGGCCGGAGTGCGCGGAAGGGGCAGGCACCTGGCCTTCGGTCCGGAACACGAGCTCGGCCCGGCGCCGCACGCCGTCAGGAGCAGGGCGACGAGGGTCGGTCCCGCCGAAACCCGCGCCGGGAATCCGGCAAAGAACCTTCGCATGCGGGAAACGTACGGACCCCCGCGCGAACCTGATGTGAATGGAACCGGACGGCGTCCCACCGAATGGCCGGATCGCCCCGATCGTTCAGGCCGGGTCCGGCCCGGAGTAGCGGGCGACGAGTTCGGCGCCGATGCGGGCGAGCTCGTCACGGACGGAGCGCGGCTCGACGACCTCGATCAGGGCGCCCCACCCCGCGAGGTGACGGGCGAGGTCCAGCGGGGTCGGGGCGGCGAGGCGCACCCGGACACGTCCCCCCGCTTCACCGTCGACTTCACCGTCGACGTGGCAGTGCCGTCCGAACCGGTCGCGCAGGACCGGCACGAACCGCTCCTCGACGAGCGCGGTCGCCCACGTGCGCGAACGCCGCCCCTCGATCTCGTCGACGACCTCCTGCCAGGCGGCGGCGAGGACCAGGCCGGCGGGGCGTTCGGCGGTCTCGCCGGTCGCCTCGGCCCGGACGATCCTGTCGACGCGGAAGGTCCGCCGTCCCCGGTCGGTTCCCGCCAGCAGATACCAGACGTCGTCCTTGTCGATCAGCCCCCACGGGTCGACCAGCCGCTCCGCGGGTTCCGCTTTCGGACCGGCGTAGGTGAGGCGGACCCTGCGGCGGCTCACCACGGCGCTCCGCAGCAGGTCGACCATCGCGGGCCGAGGGCGGTCGCGTTCCCCCCACCGGACGGGGTCGACCAGGGTCGCGTCGCGGGCGGCCTCGGCGTCGGCCCGGAAGGTCCGGGGCAGGGCCGCCAGGAGCTTGCGCAGCGCCGCTCCGGCCGCGGCCGACCCAGCCGACCCAGCCGACCCGGCCGCGGCCGGGCCGAGGAGCAGGAACAGCGCCTGCGCCTCGGGCGCCGACAGACCGCTCAGGTCGGTGCGGGCGCCGCCGACCAGCGACCAGCCGCCGCCACGCCCCGGCTGCGGATAGACCGGGACGCCCGCCGCCGACAGCGCCTCCAGGTCCCGGCGGGCGGTGGCCACGGAAACCTCGAGCTCTTCGGCCAGCTCGGCCGCGGTCACCCGGCCGCGAGCCTGCATCAGCAACAGGACGGCAACGAGACGGTCGGCGCGCACGGTTCCCGATTCTGCCCGGAAAAGTGCTCAGAAGGTGAGCACTTCAGGCCGGAGGATTGAAACATCAGCCACTGAGAAGGGAAACCCCGATGTTGCGAGGCCTCACCACCGTCAGCTTCTTCGCCGACGACGTCACCGCCGCCGCCCGCTGGTACGCCGGACTGCTCGGCGTCGAGCCGTACTTCACGCGTTCCGTCGAGGAGACGCTCGCCTACGCCGAGTTCCGGATCGGCGACGACGAGGACGAGCTCGGCATCGTCGACCGCCGCTTCTCCCCCCGCCCCCGGCAGGAGGAGCCCGCCGGCGCGGTCGTCTACTGGCACGTGGACGACGTCGAGGCCGCCTTCGCACGGCTGCTCGACCTGGGCGCCACGACGTACGAGAAGCCCGTGGAGCGCGGCCCGGGCTTCGTCACCGCCTCCGTGGTCGATCCCTTCGGCAACGTCCTCGGCGTGATGTACAACCGGCACTTCCTGGAGGTCCACGACCGGTGACGCGGACGCCGCCTCAGCTGTCGAAGCCGACGCCGAAGGCGTCGAGGGTGCGCAGCCAGGCGTTGCGGCGGCCCCCGTGCTCGTCGGCGCGGGCTATGGACCAGCGGGTGAGCTGGATGACGCCGGACCGCACCGGCTCGGGCGGGAAGGGCATCGGCTTGTGCCGCACCATCTCCAGCTCGGTTCGCTCGGTGAGACGCCCCTGCAGCAGATCGAGCATGACGTTGGCGCCGAAGCGGGTCGCCCCCACGCCGAGGCCGGTGTATCCGGCCGCGTAGGCGAGGCGGGAGCCGTACGCCGTGCCGAAGAAGGCGCTGAACCGGCTGCAGGTGTCGATGACGCCGCCCCAGCGGTGGGTGAAGCGCAGGCCGTGGAGCTGCGGGAACGTCTCGAAGAAGTGGGTGGCGAGCTTCTCGAAGGTGGCGTCGCGCTGGTCGTATTCGGGCCTGACCAGGCCGCCGTTGTGATAGACGGCGTCGTAGCCGCCCCACAGGATGCGGTTGTCGTCGGTCAGCCGGTAGTAGTGGAACCGGTTGGCCGAGTCGCCGACGCCCTGGCGGTTCCGCCAGCCGATCTCCGCGAGGAGGTCGCCGGCCACCGGCTCGGTCATCAGCGCGTAGTCGTACACCGGCACCAGGAAGTGCCTGAGCCGGCGTAGCAGCGGCGGGAAGGCGCCGGTGCCGAGCGCCACCCGCCCGGCCCGGACGCGGCCCTTCGGCGTCCCCAGCTCCAGCGCCGTGCCGTCGTCGTGCAGCGAGCGCACCGGCGTGTGCTCGAAGACGCGCACGCCGAGCCGGACGCAGACGTCGCGCAGCCCCCAGGCGAGGCGCGCCGGGTCGAGCATGGCGACGCCGTCCCGGTCCCACACCCCGCCGAGGTACGTCGGGGAGTCCACCTCGGCCCGCACCTGCTCCCGGTCGAGCCGCTCCAGGCGCTGGCCGAGCGAAGCCGCCGCGCTCACCTCCTCGTCGAGCCCGGCGATCTGCCATTCCTCTGTGGCCACCGAAAGCTCGCCGGTCCGCTCGAAGGAGCAATCGACGCCGTGGCGGGAGAGGGTCCGCTCGATCTCGTCCAGGTTCTCCCGGCCGAGCCGTTCCAGCGTCGCGATCTCCGCGGGCCAGCGGTCCTGGCCGTTGCCGAGCCCGTGGGTCAGGCTCGCCGCGCAGAAGCCGCCGTTGCGGCCGGAGGCGGCCCACCCGACCGCGCGGCCCTCCAGGAGGACCACGTCGAGCGAGGGGTCGCGTTCCTTGGCCATCAGGGCGGTCCACAGGCCGGTGAAGCCGCCGCCGACCACCGCCAGATCCGCCGTGACGTCTCCCGTCAGCGGGGGCAGCGGCTCGGGCGCGATCGGCCGGTCCAGCCAGTACGGTTTGCGCTCCGCGTCAGCGAGAGCTTTCTGCGGACTCACACATTTCACTTCCCCTCGAGATCCTGGGGATCTCACAGGTTCTTACAGGGGCCTACATCAGTTCCGGCGGCGGGCCATGAGGGCGTTGACCACGGCGATCAGCACACCGACCGCGAAGATCAGCGTGCCCATGACGTTGACCTGCGGCGGGATGCCCACGCGGGTGGCTCCCCAGATCCACAGCGGGAAGGTCACCGTCCCGCCCGCGTTGAAGTTGGTGATCACGAAGTCGTCGATGGACAAGGCGAAGGCCAGCATCGACCCGGCCAGCACACCGGGCATGATCATCGGGAGGGTGACCAGGCGGAACGTGGTCCAGGTCCCGGCTCCGAGATCCCTGGCGGCCTCCTCGAGTGAGTGGTCCAGCGTCATCACCCGGGCCCGCACGGTCACGGCCACGAACGAGATCGAGAACATGACGTGCGAGATCACGATCGTCCAGAAGCCCAGCGGCACGGCGAGGGTGACGAACAGCGACAGCAGCGACGCGCCCATGACGATCTCGGCGCAGGAGATGGCCGCGAACATGACGACGTTCATCGTCGCCGACCCGCGGAAGCGGTAGCGGCCCAGCGCCAGGCCGATGAGCGAGCCGAGCACTCCAGCGATGATCATCGTCAGCACGGCGATGAGCAGCGAGTTCACCAGCGCCTGGGTGAGGTCGCCGATCTCGAACAGCTTGCCGTACCACTTGAGGGTGAAGCCCTGCCAGGCGGTGTTGTATCGGCCGTGCGTGTCGTTGAACCCGAACAGGATCATGACCGCGATCGGCACGACCAGCCAGGCGATCACCAGCCAGGTGTAGATCTGGAGGCCGCGCCCCCTCAGCAGACCTTGCCTCATCGGGCCGCCACCTCCAGCACGTCGTCTGTGCCCAGCGCCCTGGCGTAGGCGAAGATGCCGACGAGCAGCAGCGCCATCAGCGTGAACGACAGCGCCGAGGCCGTCGGGTAGTCCTGCGTGACCAGATACTGGTTCTGGATGACGTTGCCGATCATCGTGGTGTTCGTGCCGCCGAGCACGGACGCGTTGACGTAGTCCGACGTCGCCGGCACGAAGGTCATCAGCACGCCGGCGAAGACGCCGGGCAGCGACAGCGGGAGCACCACGCGCAGGAACGTCTGGAACCGGCTCGCGTAGAGGTCCTGCGCCGCCTCGAGGACGCGCGGGTCGATCCGCTCCAGCGCCACGTACATCGGCAGCACCATGAACGGCAGGAAGTTGTACGCGAGGCCGCCGATCACGGCGAACGGCGTGGCGAGGACGCGGAAGCCGTCAGGCAGCAGCCCGATGTTCTTCAGCGGGCCGAGCAGCATGCCGTTGTCCGACAGCAGGAACTGCCAGGAGATCGTCCGCAGCACGAACGACACCAGGAACGGCAGCAGCAGCAGGAACAGGTAGAACGACTTGCGGCTGCCGCCCTTGAACGCGATCCAGTACGCCACCGGGAAACCGATGACGATCTGCAGCACGGTCGCTGCCAGGCCGTAGAGCAGCGACCGGATGATCTGGTCGTGGTAGTTCGCCAGCCCGCCGATGTAGGAGTGCCAGTTCCACGTGAAGGCGTAGCCGTCCTCCACACTGCCCGACTGCAGCGACAGGGACAGCATGACGATCATCGGGACCACGAAGAAGATCGCGAGCCACAGACCGCCCGGGAAGATCAGCGCGTACGGCGTGAGCGCCGCCCTGAGCCTGCTCATGACGTGGTGATGGGCTGGAAGACGCTTTCGAACTTCTTGTGCTCCTCGCTGTTGTCGAAGGTCACGTAGGTTCGCAGCTTGGCGTAGTCGTCGTCGCTCGGGAACACCAGCGGGCTGTCGGCGATCATCTCGAGGGTCTTCTTGTCGGTTCCGGACGCCTTGGCCGCGTCGGCGAGGATGGCGTCCTTGGCAGACGGGACCGGGGTGACGTAGTTGATGTACTCCGCCAGGCTTCCCGCCATGTCGGCCTCGTAGAAGAAGTCGATCAGCGTGATCGCGTCGACCGGGTTGGCGGCGGTCTTCGGGATCATGAAGTTGTCGGTCCAGATGGTGGCGCCCTCCTGCGGGATCACGAACTTCAGGTCCGTGCCGTCGGAGAGGTTCTTCTGGAAGATGTCGCCGGACCACGCCTGACAGATCCAGATGTCGCCCTTGGCCAGCGGGTCGATGTACGACTGGTCGTAATATTTCCGGACGATTCCCGAGTCGCGCTGCTCAGTGAGCTTCGCTGCCGCCTTCTCCCAGTCGGCCGGGGTGGACTTGTCCGGGTCGATGCCGAGCGCGAACATCGCGAAGTTCGCGATCTCCTGCGAGTCCGCCATCATGCCGACCTTGCCCTTGTACTTCGGGTCCCACAGGGCCGAGTAGCTCGTCGGCGGCGTGTCGATGTACTTCGGGTTGTACGCGATGCCGGTCATGCCGGACGCCCACGGAACGGTGTAGACGTTGCCCGGGTCGAACGCCTCCTGGGTGTATCGCGCCCCGACGTTCTTGGTGAAGTTCGGCAGCCGGTCGTGGTCGAGCGGCACCAGGTAGCCGAGCTTGATGAGCTGGGTGAGCTGGACGCTGTTGGTGAAGACCATGAGGTCGTAGTTGATCGACTGCCCGGCGGCCAGCTGCGGCTGGATCTTGGCGTACCAGCTCGTGGTCTCCTGGATGACCTCCTTGTAGGTCACCGTGGTCCCCGTGCGCTTGGTGAACTCCTTGAGCTCGGGCTGCTTGGGGTCCATGTAGAGAGGCCAGTTGGCGAAGTTCACGTGGCCGTTCTTCGCCTTGCCCGACCAGTATTTCTCCACCTCGGACTGCACCTGGGCGGAGGAGGTGGGCCTGGCCGCGCCCTTGCCCTGCACGCCGCAGGCCGCGAGGGCGAGCCCGGCTGCCGACAGTCCCGTGAGACGGAAGGCGTCGCGCCTGCCGAGCCGGCGCTGGGTCATGCCGCGGAGGAAGGCGGGGTCCTTCCCGTGGGGATGGTTCATGGGGTTCGTGTGCTCCGGGGAGTTCGGGGTTTTACCTCAGCGCGTAGGAGTGCCGGGGCTGCCAGGAGAGCCATACCTCGTCGCCGCGCTCGGCGGTGATCGTGCTGTCGTTCGCGTTCTGCTCGAACACCGTGATCTCGGCGCCGTCGCCGAGCATCACGACGTAGCTGTTGTACGTGCCGAGATAGACGACCTCGGCCACCGTCCCCCGGACGACGCTGAGGTCGCCCTCCGGCTGCTCCTTGGCGAGCTTGATCTTCTCGGGGCGGACGGTGAGATCGACGTGCTGCCCGGCGGAGAGCGCGCCGTCGGCCGGGACGAGGATCCGGTCGCTCGGCCCGAGGGCGAGCACGGCCGTGTCCCCGCTCACCTGCTGCACGGTGCCGCCGAACAGGTTGGAGGTGCCGATGAAGCCGGCGACGAACGTGCTGACGGGCCGCTCGTAGATCTCGCGGGGTTCGGCGAGCTGTTCCACGAGGCCGTCGTTCATGACCGCGATGCGGTCGCTCATGGTCAGCGCCTCGCTCTGGTCGTGCGTCACGTAGACGAACGTGATGCCGACCTCGCGCTGGATGCGCTTGAGCTCGATCTGCATGGCCTGACGGAGCTTGAGGTCGAGCGCGCCGAGCGGCTCGTCGAGCAGCAGCGCGCGGGGCCGGTTGACCAGCGCGCGGGCGAGCGCGACGCGCTGCTGCTGGCCGCCCGACATCTCCTTGGGACGGCGCTTCTCGCGGCCGGTGAGGTCCACGACCTCCAGGATCTCGCCGACGCGGCGCCTGATCTCCGCGTCGGGGACCTTCCTGCGCCTGAGCCCGAACGCGACGTTGTCCCAGACGTTCATGTGCGGGAACAGCGCGTACGACTGGAACACCATGTTGATGTCGCGTTTGTTCGGCGGGACGTGCGTGACGTCCTCCCCGAGAAGCCTGACGACCCCCTGGGTGGGGTCCTCGAACCCGGCGATCATCCGCATGGTGGTGGTCTTGCCGCAGCCGGAGGGCCCGAGGAGGGAGAAGAACTCCCCTTCCGCGATCGCGAGGCTCACGCCCTTGACCGCCCGTACGACCTCGCCGTGCGAGACGTACTCCTTGACCACGTTGTCGAGTTCGATGGCGGGCACGCTGACTGATCCGGGGGCGGCGGCGACCGCCGCCCCCGGGCCCGCCTGGATATCTGTCATTCCAGGCTTATCCCTCTTTATCGATAGGTCGTACGGCTTGCGCCGGGAACCTATTCGCCGATGTAGTGCATCACGTGCTTGACGCGGGTGTAGTCGTGCAGCCCGAAGACGGACAGGTCCTTGCCGTAGCCCGAGTGCTTGAAGCCGCCGTGCGGCATCTCGGACACGAACGGGATGTGGGTGTTGACCCAGACCACGCCGAAGTCGAGGCGCTTAGACATCCGCATCGCCCGCCCGTGGTCGGAGGTCCAGACGGAGCCGGACAGGCCGTAGCGGACGCCGTTCGCCTTGGCCAGCGCGTCGGCCTCGTCGGTGAACGTCTGGATGGTGACGACCGGGCCGAAGATCTCGTCCTGCACCATCTCGTCGTCCTGCCGCAGCCCGTCGACCACCGTCGGGGCGAAGAAGTAGCCCCTGTCGCCGACACGGGCGCCGCCGGTGAGGACCTTGGCGTGCTCGGGAAGCCGCTCGAAGAACGACTCGACCCGGGCGAGCTGGCCGGCGTTGTTCAGCGGGCCGAAGTAGGCGTCCTCGTCGTCGAGCCCGCCCAGCCTGGTGGCGGCGGCGGCCTCGGTCAGCGCCGCAGCGAACTCGTCGTGGATGCTCTCGTGCACCAGCACCCGGCAGGCGGCGGTGCAGTCCTGGCCGGCGTTGTAGAGGGCCGCCCCGGCGATCCCCTCGGCGACGGCCCTGATGTCCTTGACGTCGTCGAACACCACGACCGGGGCCTTGCCGCCCAGCTCCAGGTGGACCCGCTTGACGTCGTCGGCGGCGGTCTTCGCGACCGCCATGCCCGCGCCCACCGAGCCGGTGATCGCGACCATGCTCGCGGCCGGATGGCCGACCACCAGCGCGCCGGTCTCCCGGTCGCCGGTGACGACGTTGAAGACACCGGCCGGCAGGACGTCGCCGAGGATCTCGGCCAGCTTCAGCGTGGAGGCCGGGGTGGTGTCGGACGGCTTGAGCACGATCGTGTTGCCGGCCGCGAGCGCGGGGGCGATCTTCCACACGGCCATCATCATCGGGTAGTTCCACGGCGTGACCTGGCCGATGACGCCGATCGGCTCGTGCCGGATCACCGAGGTGTGGTCGGCCATGAACTCGCCGGAGGTCGGGCCCTCCAGGGTGCGGGCCGCGCCGGCGAAGAAGCGGAAGTGGTCCGCGGCGATCGGGGTCTCGTCCTCGGCCATGCGCGCCCGGGGCTTGCCGGTGTTGCGGCACTCGGCCTCGTTGATCTCGCCGGCCCGGGCCTCGATCGCGTCGGCGACCTTCAGCAGCAGCGTCGCGCGCTCACCCGGCGTCGTCTGGCCCCACGTCTCGAAGGCGGCCGTCGCGGCGGCGTACGCGGCGTCGACGTCCTCCTGGCCCGACACCGGTGCCTGGGCGTAGACCTCCCCCGTCGTAGGGTCTACGACGTCGGAGAAACGGCCGCTCGCGGCGTCGACGAACTTCCCGTTCACGAAGTTCTGGAGACGGGTGGTCACCGTTGACCTCCTGTTGAGGTAGCTAGGATGTCGCGACTCTGACAGAGAAAAGAGCCTACGACAAGGGATTTCGTGGCTAAGATACCAAACTGCTACGGAATCGCTTGACGGAAGCGATTCAGCTGACACCATGTCAGATCAAGATCGCAACATGTCGAAAACGGTGCCGTAACACAAGGTCGGTAGGACCGACGCGCTCTCCAAGAGAGGACACCCCCCGAGGATGACGACTCCGCCTAAGTCCCGCGCGGCTGCCGCGAAGGGCGGGCCGGTGGTGCTCGACGAGATCTCCAAGCAGATCATCGAGCAGCTCCAGACGGACGGGCGCAAGCCGTACGCCGCGATCGGCAAGGCCGTGGGCCTGTCGGAGGCCGCGGTGCGCCAGCGGGTGCAGCGACTGCTGGACCTCGGCGTCATGCAGATCGTCGCCGTGACCGACCCGCTGACCCTGGGCTTCCCGCGCCAGGCGATGATCGGCATCAAGTGCGAGGGCGACCTGGAGCGGGTCGCCGACGAGCTGTCGCAGATCCCCGAGATCGACTACGTCGTGCTCACGGCCGGCTCGGTGGACATCATGGTCGAGGTGGTCTGCGAGGGCGACACCCACCTGCTGGAGATCCTCGGCAAGATCCGGGCCATCTCCAGCGTCCGCGCCACCGAGACGTTCGTCTACCTCAAGCTGCACAAGCAGACCTACTCCTGGGGCACGCGCTGACGCCCTCCTGGGTCGTGACGGCTCCTAGGTTGTGACCGCTCCTAGGTTGTGACGGCGACCGCGCGTACGGGGGCTCCGTCGGCGGCGTGGAGCCGCAACGGCAGCAGGGAGACCTCGACGGCGCGCCCGGCGGCCTGGGCCTCCAGGAGCGGGCCGAGGTTGCGCAGGTTCTCGGCGATGACGCCGTGCGCCCCGCAGAGCACCCGGTGCGCGGGCAGGTCGGCGGGAGCGGGAGTCGGGTCGACGCTGAGGGCGTCGACGCCGACGGTCCGCACGCCCGCGTCGACGATCAGGCGGGCGGTCTCCGCCTCCAGGTACGGGTGGGCCAGATAGCCCGGCGTGCCCCAGTGGGCGTCCCAGCCGGTGGCGACCAGCAGGACGGCCCCCGGCCCCAGCCGCCCGGAGACCGGGCCGAGCATCGCGGGGGTGATCGGCGCCCGCGGCGGCAGCCCCCGGGCGTCGAGGACCGCCGCCGGGCCGAGGAACCGCTCCAGCGGCAGGTCGTCGAGCGCCGGCAGCGCGTCGTCGATGTGGCACGGCGCGTCCACGTGGGTGCCGGACTGCGACCCGAGGTGCAGGCGGAGGACGTTCACGCCCTCCTCCGCCACCGTGAGAGCGGGCGTGATCTCCACCTCCGGATCTCCGGGGTAGACCGGCATGCCGCTCACGACGGGCTGTGACAGGTCGACGATCATCGCTTCTCCCCCGCGTCAGGCCCTGCCCGGCGCGAGCGGGCCGCTCAGATCGTAGGCCACGCCGAGGCCGCGCCGGCGAGACCGCTTGAGCGTGCCTCACGGCCCCGGATCAGGACAATTGGGTCGATCACGGGAAATAAGCTCCACGATGTGGACACGCACACCACGGTGGAGGACCTGCTGCGCTCCCCCGCGCTGCAACTGAGGGTCGTGGCCGGTGAGCGCGGCCTCGGCAGGTCGGTCTCCTGGGCCCACGTGAGCGAACTGGAGGACCCGACCCCCTGGCTGCTCGGGGCCGAGGTCATCATGACGACCGGCATCGGCGTGCCGCGCGCCGGCGCCGCGCAGCGCGCGTACCTGGAGCGGCTGGACGACGCGGGGGTGGCCGCGCTCGCGCTCAGCGCGGGCCTGCACGTCCCGCCGCTCCGCCGGGCCTTCCTCGACGCCGCGGAGGAGCGCGGGTTCCCGGTGCTGGAGGTGCCGCTGGCCGTGCCGTTCATCGCGATCGCGCAGGAGGTCGCGGCGGCCGTGCAGGAGGACGCCCGGCAGCGGCTGGGAGCCCAGCTCCAGGTGTTCGGCGCGCTGCGCTGGCTCGCCTCGGAGGGGCTGGACACGGCGGGGCTGTTCCAGCGGCTCGAACGGCTGTCGGGGTACGCCATCCACCTGAGCACCCCGCAGGGGCGTCCGCTGCTGCCCGGCGTGCCCGCGCCCCCTCCCGGCGTACGGCTGCCCGCCTCGGC
Organism: Microbispora sp. NBC_01389; assembly: GCF_045040095.1. Lineage (NCBI taxonomy): Bacteria > Bacillati > Actinomycetota > Actinomycetes > Streptosporangiales > Streptosporangiaceae > Microbispora > Microbispora sp. NBC_01389. The sequence continues at coordinate 4,057,887 of NZ_CP109552.1, read as the reverse complement.
GGACGCGCCGCCGACCATCCCCGGCGGTTTCGCGCTCCCGGTCCCCGCGCCCGGCGGCCCGGCGGTATGCTCCGCCGTCACCGCGACCTGTACGTGCTGACGCCGGCCCCCGTGATCACCGGCGACGCGGGTGACAGGGACGCGGGGACGGCGCTGCGGGAGATCCCGGGGATCGCGGCGGGCGTCAGCCGCCCGCTCCCGCCCGGGTCGTCGCTGCGGGTCGCCCAGCGCGAGGCGCTGTGGGCGGTCTCCCGCGCCGCCGAGTCGGGCCGGCCGCTGGTGACGTACGGCGAGGACACCACGGGCCGGTGGCTCCCGGACGACGTGGGCGTGCTGACCGCGCTGGTCGAGCACGTGCTCGGCGACGCCCTGCGGTACGACGCCGAGCACGGTTCCGATCTGGTCGCGTCGGTGCGGACCTGGATGGAGCGCGACCGCCGCGTCGACGACGCCGCGCGGGCCCTGCACATCCACCCCAACACGCTGGCGTACCGGCTGCGCCGGTTCGGGGCGCTGACCGGCCGCGACCTGTCGGCGACCGGCGACTTCGCGGAGGTGTGGCTGGCCGTCCGCGCCGCCTCCCAGCTCGGCGGCCTGTAGCGCCGGGTCAGCGGATGCCGACGTAGAAGCGGGTCTGGTCGCTGCGGTGGAGGGCGCGATAGGCCTCGAACCTGGTGGTGTCCTCCAGCCACGCGACCGACTCGATGCCGAGGAGCGGCGTCGAGGTGGACACCTCCAGGAGCGCCGCGTCCTCCCGGTCCGGGAAGACCGCCTCGATCCAGCGGTCGGCCGCCGCGGGCTCGATGCCGTACCGGCGGCGTAGCGTGTCGTAGAGCGACTGGTTCTCCAGGACGACCCGCTCCAGGCCGGGGACGAGCCGGGCGGGCAGGGCGGTCTCGACGAGCAGCCACGGCTCACCGTCGACGCGGCGGAGCCTGCGCAGCCGTACGACCTGCTCTCCCTGCGGGATCCGCAGCAGCGCGGCCTCCCGCTCGTCGGCCTCGCCGAGCGCCTGGCGGATGGTCTGGGTGGTCACCCGGCGCCCTGACTCCCGCAGGTCGTCGGCGGATCCGGACATCGACCCGACGAACCTCAGCTCGGTCTTGCGCGGGGCGACGAAGGCCCCCTTGCCCTTCACCTTGTAGATCAGGCGCTGCTGCACCAGCTCGCGCAGCGCCTCCCTGACCACCGTGCGGGAGACGCCGAACAGGTCGCTCAGCTCGGCCTCCGACGGCAGGGGCCGGTCGGGGCCGCGCTCCCCACTCTCGATCTCCGCGCGCAACGCCCGCATGAGCTGCATCCACAGCGGTTCCGCCCCGTCGCGGTCAAGGGGCGGATAGGTCAGGGTCACGGGAACCTCCTCGGCGGCACCGCAGCAGCATGCCCGATCCACACCTGTCACTACAAGTCTTTCAGAGCCGTCAGCAAGATTATCCACCTCTCCCGGATAGAAGCGACCGGAAACATCCTCTTGACATGCCCGAAACGCCGTCTTAGTTTGCTTGTCACTACAGGCCTGTAATAACAAGTCGGCCCCGAGCCGACGTGTTCCAGCCGATCTCCCCCCTCGCGAACCCGCTCTGTCTGGAGACACCATGCACATGCGTCCCACACGCCGGCCCTGGCGCGCCGCCTCGGCCGCGGCGATCTCCGCCCTCGCCGTCCTGGCCGCGGGCTGCGGCTCAGGTGGCTCCGGTGACACCGCCGGCGCCGCGGACGGGGCCGCGGGCGGCGGCGCCGGCGGCGGCAAGCCCTTCATCGCGCTGAGCAACGGCTTCATCGGCAACGGCTGGCGGCAGACGATGATCGCCAAGTTCGAGGCGGCCGCCCAGCAGGCCAGGAGCGACGGGCTGATCGGCAAGTACAAGGTCGTCAACGCGCCGGGCGACAACTCCGCGACCGAGCAGGTCGCCCAGATCAAGAGCCTGCTGCTGCAGAAGCCCGACGCCCTGCTCATCGACCCGGCCTCGCCGACCGCGCTGCAGCCCGTCATCCAGCAGGCCTGCAATTCGGGCGTCAAGGTCGTGGTCTTCGACTCGGCCATCGACGCGCCCTGCGCGCACGTGCTGCAGAACAGCTTCGTCGACTGGGCAACGTACGCCGCGAAGCCCCTCCTGGAGGGCATCGGCGGCAAGGGCTCGGTCATCGTGAGCCGCGGCGTCGTCGGCTCCCAGCCCGAGGCCGAGATGCTCGACACCACCAAGAAGATCCTCGGGGACTACCCCGGAGTGAAGACCGTGGCGACGGTGACCGGCATGTGCGACGGCGCCACCGCGCAGAAGGCGGTGCTCGGCGTGCTGTCCAGCGTGCCGAAGGTCGACGGCGTCATCGGCTGCGGCGACGGCTACGGCGTCGCCCAGGCGTTCGCCACGGCCGGCAAGACCGTGCCCGCCGTGGACTTCGAGACCAACGGCCGCGCGCTGAGCTACTGGCGGGACAACAAGATCGACAACGGCTCGGTCGCGGTCATGTCCGACCCCGGCCAGTCGGTCGCCGCCCTCTGGGAGGCACTCGACCTGCTCGACGGCAAGGACGTGCCCAAGCAGATGACCTTCCCGATCGTCCTGATCGAGCAGAAGGACCGCGACGCCTGGGCCTCGGTGCTCAAGCCCGACGAGTACGCCGCCTGGCCGTGGACCCGCGACCTGTTCCGGCAGCAGGTCGAGGCCGTCAAGACCGGTGGCGAGCCGGTGCGGCCGCCGATCCCGTCCGCGCAGGGCTGACCCGGCCCGCTCCACACACCCAACGGCACGCAGGAGACGGAGGAGACCCGGGGATGCACGTCGACAATCTCCCGGCCGGCGGCGCCGCGCCGCCGGGCACGGACACGGGACCGGCCGGCCGGCCGCCCGTCGTCGCCGCCATGGGCGTGACCAAGGCGTACGGGCGTACCCGGGCCCTGACGGGCGTGGACCTGGAGGTCCGCGCGGGTGAGGTGCTCGGGCTGGTCGGACACAACGGCGCCGGCAAGAGCACCCTCATGCGGGTCCTCGCCGGGCTGGAGCCCTGCGACGCCGGCACGGTCCTCGTCCACGGCGCGAAGGCGTCCGCCGGAGACTTCCGCACGGTGCGGATGGCCTACCAGGAGACGTCGCTGTGCCCCGATCTCACCGTGGCGGAGAACATGTGGGTGTCCTCGCGGCACTGCCTGCCCCGCCTGCGGTGGCGGCGGGCCGCGAGCGACGCCGTGCGCCACCGCCTCGACGAGATGTTCCCCGGTCACGGCGTCTCCCCGCGCGACCGGGTGGAGGACCTCTCGCTCTCCCGCCGCCAGATGGTGGAGATCGCCCGTGCCTGCCTGGTGGACCGGCTCGACCTGCTGATCCTCGACGAGCCCACCGAGTCGCTCGGCCCGGACGCCGCCCGCTCGCTCTACGCCTACGTGCGGCGGCTGACCGAGGCGGGGACGGCCGTGCTGCTCATCTCGCACCGCATCCGGGAGGTCCTCTCGGTGGCCGACCGCGTCGCCGTCCTGCGCGACGGCGCGGTCACCGCCGAACGGCCCGCCTCCGGACTGAGCGAATCGGCCGTCCTCGGGCTGATGGGCGCGCACGTCGCCGCTCCACCGACGTCCGGCGCGCCGGCCACCGCCGGGACCACCGCCGGGACCACCGCCCGCGAGACGGTGGCCGAACTGCTCGGAGCCACCGGCCCGGGCCTGCGGGAGGTCACCCTGCGGGTCGGCGGGGGCGAGGTCGTGGGCCTCGCCGGGCTGGCCGGTCAGGGCCAGCAGGAGGTGCTCGAACGCCTGTGGCGGCCCGTCCGGCGCGACACCACCGTCGGCGTGAGCCGGGCGTACGTGCCCGGCGACCGGCAGCGCTCGGGGGTGCTGCCCCTGTGGAGCGTGGGCGACAACCTGATCGTGACCGCACTGCGCGGGATCGCCCGGCGCGGCATGCGCCGCCCGGCGGAGGAGCGCGCCGTCGTCGCCGACTGGGTGAAGCGCCTCTCGATCAGGGGCGGCGCGGAGGCCGGGATCACCGAGCTGAGCGGCGGCAACCAGCAGAAGGTCATCGTCGCCCGGGCGTTCGCCTCTCCCGCCGGGCTCGTGCTGCTCGACGACCCGTTCCGGGGCGTGGACGTGCACACCAAGACCGACCTGTACGGACTGATCCGGCAGGAGGCGGCCAAGGGCCGCAGCGTCGTCTGGTACTCCAGCGAGAACGCCGAGATGGCCCACTGCGACCGGGTCTACGTCTTCCGCGCCGGCCGGGTGGTGGCCGAGCTCACCGGCGAGGAGATCTCCGAGGAACGCATCATCGGCGTCTCCTTCGCCGAGAAGGGAGAAGACGACTGATGGCCCAGCTTCTCGCCCCCGCCCTGCCGGGCCGGGCGCGGATGCGCCGCTCCGCGCCCGCCGCGGTCAGCGCCGTGGCCCTGGTCGTGATGGTCTGCGTCTGCTCGACGCTCCAGCCGGGCGTGCTGACCGTGGAGGGCCTGACCCTGGTCCTGTCCGCGACCGTGCCGCTGGTGATCGCCGCGCAGGCCCAGATGACGCTCATGGCCGTCGGGGACATCGACCTCGGGATCGGCAACTTCGTCGGCCTCGTCACCGTGGTCTCCGCCACCCTGCTGGTCTCGTCGCCCCTGACCGGCGTCCTCGTGCTGGCCGGGCTGGTCGCGGCGTACGCCGTCCTCGGCCTCCTCATCCACCTGCGTCAGGTGCCGGCGCTGATCGCGACCCTCGGCGCGTCGTTCGTCTGGCTCGGCCTCGGCCTGTTCCTGCTGCCCACGCCCGGCGGCACGACCCCAGGGTGGCTGGCGTCCTTCGGCGCGTGGCAGCCCGCGGGCTTCCCCGCGCCGCTGCTGCCCATCGTGGTCGTCGCCCTGCTGGTCTACCTGCTCTCCGCGCGCAGCGCCCTCGGGGTGCGGATGCGCGGCCTCGGCAGCAACCCGGTCGCGCTGCGCCGGGCCGGGCTGCGCCCGGGGACCTCCCGCGTCGCCGCCTACGCCACGGCGGGCGTGCTCGGCGTGCTGTCCGGCCTCGTCCTGGCCTCCCAGACGGGCGGCGGAGACGTGTCGTCGGCCTCCAGCTACACGCTCATGACGGTGGCCGCGGTCATCCTCGGCGGCGGCTCCTTCGCCGGCGGCACCGCGGTGCCGTGGGGCGCGGCCGTCGGCGGGGTGACGCTGGGCCTGGTCAGCGTGGTTCTCAGCCTGCTCGACGTGCGGTCCGACATGCAGTCGGCCGTACAGGGAGTGATCGTCCTGGCCGTGCTCGCCGGCCGCGTCGTCGTGGGGAAGGTGCTGCGATGAACATCCGCGTGGCCGGGTCGCGCTCCTGGAGCGGCCCCTGGGTGTGGGGCTTCGCCGCCGCCGCGCTCGTGTGGCTGGTGATCCTGGTCATCTCGGGCCAGGGCGGCGGGCAGACGGTCTCGCTGGCCCTGTCCCTCGCGCCCTACCTCGTCATCGTCGGGCTCGGGCAGATGCTGGTCGTCACCGCGGGCCCGGGCAACATCGACGTGTCGGTCGCGTCGGTCATCTCGCTCGCCGGGTTCGTCTCGGTGGCGGCGGCCTCCGCGACCGGATCGGCGGCCGTCGGCATCCTCGCGGGCATCGGCGCCGGCGCCGGCGTCGCGGCGGTCAGCACCGTGGCCATCCTCGGCCTGTCCGTCCCCCCGATCATCGCCACGCTCGCCGCGGGGCTCGTCGCCTCGTCGATCACGCTGTCGACGGCCAACGGCTTCACCGCCGTGCCCGACGCAGGTCTGCGCGCGGCGCTCAACCTCCGCCCGGCGGGCGTGCCGGTCCTCGCGCTGGCGATCGCGGTGCTGACCGTGCTCGTCGCCGCCCTGCTGCGCCGTACGGTCTACGGGCGGTCGCTGGTCGCGGTGGGACAGAACCGCCGCGCCGCCGAACGGGCCGGCGTCCCGGTCGCCCGGGTCATCGCCACGACGTACCTGCTGAGCGGGGCGCTGGCCGGGCTGACCGGCGCGCTGCTCGCCGCCTACATCGCGCCCTCGGCCGATCTCGGCACCCGCTACCTGCTCGACTCGGTGGCCGTCGTGGTCATCGGCGGCACCCTGATCTCCGGCGGCCGGGCGGTCCCGGTGGGCGTGTGGGGCGCGGCCCTGTTCTTCATCCTCCTCGACGGCCTGGTCAACCTCGTCGGCTGGAGCACCGCGGCGCAGAACCTGCTCAAGGGCGGCCTGGTGCTCCTCGTCCTGTTCCTCGCAGGCGGAGGCGACCGGAGCGGAGGCCTGGCCTCCCTGTTCAGACGGCGGCCGCGACCCGCGGCCCCCACGACCACCACCACCGCAACCACTCTCACAGGAGAAGACACTGATGGCTGACACCGACGGCCTGCTCGACGCCCGCGACTTCGGGACGTCCGGACCCGCGGCGGGCGGCTTCCACGTCAAGGGCGCGCACGGGCAGGACTGGGGCCTGCGCAACCGCCTGTCGCGCATCTTCCGGCCGGACACCGGGCGGACGGTCATGCTCGCCTTCGACCACGGCTACTTCGTCGGGCCGATGGCCGGCCTGGAGCGCCTCGACACCCGGATCGCCCCGCTCACGCCGGACGCCGACGCGATCATGATGACCCGTGGCGCGCTGCGCACCAGCATCCCCGCGACCACCGGCGCGGGAATCGTGCTGCGCGCCAGCGGCGGCCCGAGCATCCTGCGCGAACTGTCCGACGAGCACATCGCGCTCGACATGGAGGACGCGCTGCGCCTCAACGCCGCGGCCGTGGCCATCCAGGTGTTCGTCGGCGGCGAGCACGAGTCGCGGTCGGTGGCCAACCTGGCCTCGCTGGTCGACGCCGGTCAGCGGCACGGCGTGGCCGTGCTCGGCGTCACCGCCGTCGGCAAGGACATGGTCCGTGACGCGCGCTACTTCCGCCTGGCCACCCGGATCAGCGCGGAGATGGGCGCCCACATCGTCAAGACGTACTACGTCGAGGACGGCTTCGAGACCGTCACCGCGAGCTGCCCGGTGCCGATCATCGTGGCCGGCGGCAAGAAGCTGCCGGAGCTGGACGCCCTGACGATGGCCTACCGGTCGATCCAGGAGGGCGCCGCAGGCGTCGACATGGGCCGCAACATCTTCCAGAGCGAGAACCCCGCCGGGATGCTCGCCGCCGTCCGCGGGGTCGTGCACGACGGGCTCAAGCCCGAGGAGGCGTACGAGATCTTCAAGGAGAAGGCGGCCGGCGCCGCGATCTGAACCCCCAAGGGCGCGGGTCCGGCGAGCGCCGCCCGCGGACCCGCGCCCGTCCTTCCCCCGGGAGCCTCCCATGTCGCACCATGTCCCCACCGGCGAGAACGACGTCGTCGATCTCGCCGTCATCGGAGCCGGTATCAACGGGCTCGCCATCGCCAGGGACGCGGCGGCCCGCGGCCTGCGCGTCGTCGTCGTCGACCGCGCCGACGTGGGCTCGGGCACGTCGAGCACCTCCAGCCGGCTCATCCACGGCGGCCTCAAGTACCTGGAGCGCTACGACTTCGCGCTCGTGCACGAATCCATCCGCGAGCGGCACCTGCTGTTCCGCACCGCTCCCCACCTCGTCCGCGACTACCCGATGCTGATCCCCTTCTACAAGGGGAACACCCGGCCCGGCACGCTGATCCGCCTCGGCCTGCTGGCGTTCGACCTGCTGGCCCTGGGCCGCGGACGCGGCCTGAGCCGGACCGTGCCGGTCCGCACGGTGGCCCGCGAATGGCCGACGCTGTCCCGCGACGGCCTGCGCGGGGCCGCGCTCTTCCACGACGCGCAGGTGCCCTGGGCGGAGCGGCTCTGCGTCGAACTGTTCCTCGACGCGCGCCACCTCGGCGCGCGGGTGCTCACCTACACCTCCGTCACCGGACTCGTCGTCGAGGGCGACCGCGTCGCGGGCCTGCGCACCGAGGACGTGCGGACGGGGGCGCGCGGCGAGATCCGGGCCGCCGTCACCGTCAACGCCGCCGGGCCGTGGATCGACCGGGTCCTCGACGGCCAGATCCAGAGCCGCCGTCTGAACGGCGGCACCAAGGGCAGCCACGTCGTGCTCGACCCGTTCCCCGGCGCCCCCGGCACCTGCATCTTCTTCGAGGCGGCCGCCGACGGCAGGCCGATCTTCGTTTTCCCCTGGCAGGGCCGCTACGTGCTCGGCAGCACCGACCTGACGTACGAGGGCGACCTGGACGAGGTCGTCGCGAGCGACGCCGAGATCGAGTATCTGCTCGCGGAGACGAACCGGATCTTCCCCGGCGCCGGGCTGACCCCCGCCGACGTGCTGTGGAGCGTCGCCGGGATCCGGCCCCTCCCGTACGCGAGCGGGGTGTCGGACAACGCCAAGATCAGCCGTGGGCACACGGTGCTCGACCACGGGCCGGCGTACCGGGGGCTGCTGACCGTCATCGGCGGCAAGCTCACCACCCACCGGGCGCTGGCGGAGGACGTCACCGACGCGGCGCTGCGCGTGCTCGGCCGCCGTCCCCGCCCGTGCGTCACCCGGGCGCGGCCGCTGCCCGGCGCGGAGACCTCGGCCTGGCCGGAGTTCGTCCGCGACTTCCTGCGCGACTCCCCGCTCGACCGGGCGTCCTCCCGCCGCCTGCTCCAGCTCTACGGCGTCCGCGCCCGCCGGGTGCTGGAGATCGCCGCCGGGGACCCCTCGCTCGCCGAGGTGGTCGACAAGGAGACCGGAGCGCTCGCCGCCGAGGTCGTCATGGCGGTGCGCGAGGAGGGGGCGGTGACGCTGGCCGACGTCATGCTGCGGCGTATCCTTGTCGGGCTCAACGGCGACATGGGCCTGGACAGCGCCGCGACCTGCGCGGACGTCGCCGTACGCCACCTCGGCTGGGACAAGGAGCGGGCCCGCTCCGAGGTGGCCGCGTACGAGGAGGAGTTGCGGCGTCACCGGCCCCGCGCCCTGGCCGGGGCGGCGGGCCGGGGCGGCGGCAGGCGTGTGGGCAGGGGCGTGGGCGGGAGCAGGGGCAGCGGGGGGACGGCATGACGAACCAGGTCACGTGTTACATCGGGGTCGACGTGGGCCTGACCGCGTCGAAGGCGGCGGCGTTCGACGCGGAGGGACGAGAGGTGGGGGTGGTGCACGCCCGCACACCGCGCACCAGCGTGACGGCCCACCGCCACGACGTGGACATGGCCGGCCTGGCCGAGACCGTCGTGTCGCTGCTCGGCGATCTCGCGGGCAAGCTCGCGGCCGACGGGTACGTGCCGGCCGGGATCGGCGTCGCGGCCCACGGCAACGGGCTCTATCCGGTCGACGAGTCGCTGCGGCCGGTCGGGCCGGCCATCGCGTCGTCCGACAGCCGCGCCCAGCACATCGTGGACGCGATCGAGCCGGAGGCGGCCCGCCGCCTCGCCGCCGAGACGGGCTCCATCCCGTGGGCCGCCCAGCCCGCCGTGCTGCTGCGCTGGATGCACGACGCCGAGCCGGAGGCGTACGCGCGGACCCGGTGGGCGCTGTCGTGCAAGGACTGGGTGACCTCCCAGCTCACCGGCGTCCCGAGCGCCGACTACAGCGACGCGAGCGCGTTCGGGATGGTCGCGCTGGACACCCGCGCCTACACTCCGACGGCGCTCGAACTCGTGGGGCTGCCGGCCGCGGACCTCGGCCGCTTCCCGCCGCTGCGGGAGTCGGGGCAGGTCGTCGCCGGGCTGAGCGCGCGGGTCGCGGAACTGACCGGGCTGCCCGAGGGGCTGCCGGTGATCGCGGGCTGCATGGACTGCGTGGCCGCGACGCTCGGCGCGGGCGGCCGGGCGCCGGGCGACGTCACGATCATCGTGGGGACGTGGGCCATCAACGGGGTCGTCGTCCCCGCGGCGACGCCCGCGCCCGAGGTCACACTCAGCGCGCTGATGCCGGACTCGGGGACGATGCTCGCCATGGAGGTCGCGCCGACGTCGGCCGCCAACCTCGACTGGCTGAGCTCGGCCTCGGTCCCGCACCGGCAGACCGGCGGAGGCGTACCGGCGGCGGACCTGCTGGAGGAGGCGGCGACGGTCGCGCCGGGCGCCGGCGGTCTGCTGTTCCTGCCCTTCGTGAACGGCGCCCCCGAGCACCCGGCGGCCTCCGGGACGTTCCTCGGCGTCTCCGCCGTCCACCGCCGCGGTCACCTCACCCGCGCGGTCATCGAGGGGGTCGCCCAGTATCACCGGGTGCAGCTCGACCGGGTCCTGGCCAGCGGGGCCGATGTCGGCGACCGGCCCTGGCGGCTGGCCGGCGGCGGCGCCCGGTCGGAGGTCTGGGCGCAGGTGTTCGCCGACGTGCTCGGCCGTCCCGTCCGGCGGCAGCTCACCAGCGAGCTGGGCGCGCGGGGGATCGCCTCGCTGCTGCCCGCCGCGCTCGGGCACAGCGACGTGCCGTGGTCGGTCAGCGACACCGACGACCTGTGCGTGCGTCCCGGTCCCGCCCGGGAGGCGTACGTCCGGCAGGCGGAGGTGTTCGACCGGTGCCTCACCGGGATGTCGGCCGCATGGGTGGAGATCGAGCGGTACCGTACGGCGGGGTTCGAACCCGCTCCCGCGGACTCCGCGGGCTGAACCCCGCCCGCCAACTCCGGCGTGGATCCGTCGTCCGGGGGCGCCCGCGTCGCGGGCGCGTGGAGACCGGACGTCGCGCGGGACGTCCGGGGGAAGCGTGAAAGCCCGGTGTCGCGCCCGTGCGGGGTCGCGAACGCCGTGGGCGTCACGGTGACGGCCGCGCGGAGAGGGCGGGTGCGGGGGCGGGTGCGCGGGCGGCGGGTGTCTCACCGGCCGCCCGCGCCCGCCCGAACTCGTCACTCAGAGCTTGGGCTTGTGCGCCTTGTACAGCCAGGCGTCGAACAGCGCGCCGAGGTCCTGGCCGGAGAGCCGCTCGGCGAGGGCCACGAAGTCCTTCGTGGTGACGGTGGAGTGCCGGTTCTCCTCCGTCCACGTGCGCAGCAGCGTGAAGAAAGTGTCGTCGCCGATCTTCTTGCGCAGGGCGTGCACGGTCATGGCGCCGCGCGTGTAGATCGCGTCGCCGTCGAACATGCCGGCGCGCCCCGGATCACCCGTCTTGAGCTTCCAGAAGTCGCCGCCGCTCTTCTTCTTGTAGAGCTTCGCGAAGGTCTTCTCGGCCGACGGGCCGCCGTGCTGCTCCTCGTACAGCCACTCGGCGTACGTCGCGAAGCCCTCGTTGAGCCAGATGTCCTTCCAGCTCCGCAGGCCGACGCTGTCGCCGAACCACTGGTGGGCCAGCTCGTGCACGATGACCAGGTCGTCGGCCATGCCCTTGTCGTACACCGGCCTGCCCTGGGTCTCCAGCGAGTAGAAGACGCCGAGCCGGTCGGCGATGCCGCCGGTGGACGAGAACGGGTAGGCGCCGAAGACCTTCGACTCCCATCTGATCGCCTTGGCGGTGGTGCGGTGCAGGTACCTGAACTCCTTGGCCAGCGAGGGGTCGTACGCCGTGATGTTGGGGATGCCGTCGACGGCGCCCTCGGTGACCTTGAACTTCCCGATCGCGACCGTGGCGAGGTACGGCGCCATGGGCTGGGACATCTCCCACCTCCACGTGCTGTAGCCGCCGCGGACGCCGACGATCCCGGAGTTCTTCGGCTCGCCGTTCGCGAGGACCGTGACGCCGTGGGGCGCGGAGATCTGGAAGCTGAAGGTGGCCTTGTCGCGCGGGTTGTCGTTGACGGGGAACCAGCTGCGGGCGCCGTCCGGCTCGGCCACGACAACGGCGCCGTCCGTGGTGTTGATCCAGCCGGAGGCGCCGAGCGCCTCGTCCTGGATCGGCTTCGGCCGGCCCGCGTAGGACACCTCGACCGTGAACTTCTCCCCCGACGGCAGCCCGTGGCGGGGGGTGACGACGAGCTCCTGGCCCTTCCGCCGGTACGCGGCCCGCTTGCCGTTCACCTCGACCCGGCTGATCTTCGGCCCGGAGAAGTCGAGGTTGAAGCGGGACAGGTTCTTGGTCGCCGTGGCCGTGATCGTGGTGGTGGCGCTGATGTGGCGCGTCTTCGGCGTGAACCTCAGCTTGATCGTGTAGTGGCCGGCGTCGTACCCGCCGTTGCCCGCGTGCGGGAAGTACGGGTCTCCCAGGCCGGCGGAGCCCGGCGTGTAGGTGTCGGCCAAGGCCGCGGGGGCGGCGACCAGGGATGTGGTCAACGTGAGACCGGCGGCGAGGACGGCCGCCAGGGGGGATGATCTGCGAAGCATGAGCACCATCGTGGTGCATCAGGCCATCGAATTGGCACTTGTTGCGATTCATGGGGGTTTTCAGGATGGACCAGTGATCACGAATCACCGAAACGGCCGTAAATCCTTCGGTAGGCTCGGGGACCTATGCGGATCGCCAGCGTCTCCTTCCGGTACGGACGGCGCGACCCCTGGGTCCTGTCCGACGCCGACCTGGTCCTCGATCCGGGGGACGTCGCCGAGGTCTCAGGCCCGAACGGCACCGGCAAGTCGACCCTCCTGCGGCTCGCCGCCGGGCTGCTCAGGCCCGTACGCGGACGCGTGGAGGGCCGCCCCCGGGTCGTCGGGTACGCCCCCGAGCGCTTCCCGGCCGACCAGCCGTTCACGGTGGCGGCCTATCTGCGGCACATGGCGGCGGTCCGCGGGCACAGCCGGATCGGGGGCCAGGACGCGATCGGCCACTGGAGCGAACGGCTCGGCATGGACCACCTGCTCGGCCGGAACCTGCCGGACCTGTCCAAAGGCAGCGCCCACAAGGTGGGCCTCGCCCAGGCGCTGCTCGCCGACCCGGGGCTGCTCGTGCTCGACGAGCCGTTCGCCGGGCTCGACGCCGCCACCCGCGCCGAGCTGCCCCGGATCATCGCGGAGATCGGCGCGCGCGGCGGGATCGTGGTGGTGAGCGACCACCAGGGCGACCTGCGCGACTTCCCCGGCCTGCGCCGTTTCGAGGTCCGCGACCACGCCGTACGGGAGTTGAAGGTCGAGAACACCGGCGAGACGCCCCTGACCGTGCTGGAGGTGGCGGTGGCCACGCCGAAGGCCGCTGACCTGGCCGACCGCCTGCGGGCCGAGGGCTGCACGGTGCGTATCACGGCGCCTATCACGGCCCGCGTCGCCCGGGAGGCCGCGGAATGACCCCCGTGATCGCCCTGACACGGTTCCGCATCGCCGGATACGTCGCCTCGCACCGGGCCCTGCAGCCACTGATCGCGCTGCTCGCGCTGCTGGCGGTCCTCTACGCGGGCGCCGTGCCCGCCGGTCAGGAGATCGCCGCCACCGCCGACTCGGCGGCCATGCTCGTGCCGGTGCTCGCCTGGGCCGCCCGCGGCCTGCTGGACACCGAGCCTGACGAGCAGCGCGCCGTCGCCCTGTCCGCCCTGGGAGCGCGGGAGCCGGTGAGCGGGCTGCTGGCGGCGTTCGCGTCGCTGCTCGCACTGGCCGCGATCGCCGAGGCCGCGTTGCTCGTCCGCCTGGCCGGCTCCCCCAGCCTCTCCGTGCTGCTGACCGGCGTGTGGCTGCATCTGCTGTCGGTGGCGGCGGGGCTCGCCCTCGGGGCGTTGACGAGCCGCCCGATCCTGCGTTCCCCGGCGGTCTCCACGATCGCCCTGATGCTTGGTTACCTGTGGATGCTGCTGGTCAGCCTCACCGGGGCCCGCTGGCTCACCGTGCCGGTGCTGGGCTGGATGCGGGACGCCCACCACGGGGTGCTGCCGGCGAACCCGCCCCTGCTCACGGCGCAGTCGCTGCTGTGGCCCGCGATCGGCCTGGCGGCCTACACGTGGCTGCGCCGCACCCGGCCGTAACCTGCTACGGCCGGTCCCGCTACGGCTGGAGCCTTATGGCTGGGGCGCGGCGGCGAGCTGGCCGCATGCCCCGTCGATCTCCCGTCCCCGGGTGTCCCGTACGGTGACGGCGACGCCGTGGGACTCCAGACGGCGGACGAAGGCCCGCTCGTCCTCGGGCCGCGACGCGGTCCACTTCGAACCGGGGGTGGGGTTGAGCGGGATGAGGTTGACGTGGACCAGCTTGCCCTTGAGCAGGCGGCCGAGCAGGTCGGCCCGCCACTCCTGGTCGTTGACGTCCTTGATCAGCGCGTACTCGATGGAGACCCGCCGCTTGGTCCTGGCCGCGTAGCTCCAGGCCGCGTCGAGCACCTCGGCGACCTTCCACCGCGTGTTGATCGGCACGAGCGTGTCCCTGAGCTCGTCGTCCGGAGCGTGGAGGGAGACGGCGAGCGTCACCGGCAGGCCCTCCTCGGCCAGCTTGCCGATCGCCGGCACCAGGCCGACCGTGGAGACGGTGACCCCGCGGGCCGAGATGCCGAGGCCCTCCGGCGCGGGATCGACCAGGCGGCGGACGGCGCCGATGACGGCCTTGTAGTTGGCCATCGGCTCGCCCATCCCCATGAAGACCACGTTGGTGACGCGGCCCGGCCCGCCCGGGACGTCGCCCCGCGCCAGCGCCCGCGCCCCCGCGACGACCTGCTCGACGATCTCGGCGGTGGACATGTTGCGGGTGAGCCCCGCCTGTCCCGTCGCGCAGAACGGGCAGTTCATGCCACACCCGGCCTGGGAGGACACGCACATCGTGACGCGGTCGGGATAACGCATGAGGACCGACTCGACCAGTGAGCCGTCGAACAGCTTCCACAGGGTCTTGCGGGTGGTGCCGCCGTCACAGGTGATCTCGCGTACGGAGGTCAGCAGCGGAGGCATGAGCTGCTCCACCAGCCGCTCGCGCAGCGGCGCCGGCAGGTCGGTCATCTGCTCCGGCGAGCCGGTCAGCCGGGTGAAGTAGTGCCGCGAGAGCTGGTCGGCGCGGAACGGCTTCTCGCCGATCTCGGCCACGGCCGCCCTGCGCTCGGCCATCGTCAGGTCGGCCAGATGGCGCTGCGGCTTGGCCCGTCGGGGCGCGACGAAGGTCAGCTGCCCGGTCTTCGGCTGCTCGCTCACGCGAAACCCTTTCCATCTCGTCGCGGCCGCCCTCTTAACGGCTGCCGCGAGCGGTTCTACATTCTGTCTGGCGGCGAAATCCCGCAGGCCTACGAGAGGTGAGGTATGGACATCACTGTCGTGCTCACCAGCCCCAACCCCTACGGGAGCCGCACGCTGACGATCGAAGCCGACCGGACCTCCTCGGTAGCTTACCTTCGCGACGCGCGAGGAATCGTCCACGGAGCGGTCTGGCTGGCCAACCACGTGCCCGCACCTGACGAGGACGACCTCGCCCGGGTGGACGCCGGGCTGCCCCCGGTGCTGCCCGCGGCCCGCACCACGCGGCCGCAGGGCACCGCGCCGCTCGACCCCGCGGCGCTGTCGGTGCTGTGGTTCGAGGAGGGCGACGGCGTCGCCCTGTACGAGCACGGCGAACTCCTCGCGGTCATTCCATCGTGGGCCGACCTGGACCGCGGCCTGCCGGGATACGCCAGGGACGCGGTCGGGGAATCGCTGTACGCCTGGTCGCTCGCCGAGGCGCTGGAGGGCCTCGCTCCCCGCGTGGCCAAGGCCCGCGCCTACTGGCAGTGGCGGCAGGCGGAGGGAAGCTGGGCCACCTTCCAGCAGTTCGTGCTGGGCCACCTCGACAGCAGGCTCGGCCCGCCGGGGCGCTACTGGGACGCCGGCGGCGACCGCCTCCCGCTCGTCGGCGTCAGCGAACGCCCGCCGACGTTCACCAGGGACTACACGGTCCTGTCGACCGTGGGCATGAGCTGCCAGCGGATGCCCACCGCGGAGATGTACGACACGGCGTGCCGGGTGGAGCTCGCGCTCGCGACCAGGCAGGATCCGAGGGCCGCCGCTCGGGTGTTCGCCTGGCTCGGGCAGTACCCGTGGCGTTCGGTGACGTGGCTGGGGCATGGCCACACGGCCCGCTGGTTCCAGAGGCCGGCGACGTTCCCCCTGGGCGGCGGGCACGAGGGGGTCCTCATGCTGATGGACCCGCCAGGATTGCCGGACATGTCCGGATTCATGTTTGGCGGGGACGTCGTACGGTGGCTGTGGCTGCTCCCGCTCACCGACGCCGAACTCCGCCTGGTGGCCGAGCACGGTCATCGGGCGGTGACCGAGCGGCTCGCCCTCACCAGCCGGATCTGACTCCGCGACCGGTTCTTCAGGCGACCGGGACGAGCAGCGTGAGCAGCAGCCAGACGGGGACGAGCGTGAACAGCAGCGAGTCGAGACGGTCCATCGCCCCGCCGTGACCCGGCAGCAGCGTGCCCATGTCCTTGATTCCGATGTCGCGCTTGACCACCGATTCGACCAGATCGCCGAGCGTCGCGCAGGCGACTCCCGCCAGGCCGACGACCGCGCCCTCCCAGTATTCGCCGCCCAGCAGGAAGTGCACCAGTAAGGCGCCGGCGACGACGCAGGCGAGGGTGGACCCGGCGAAGCCCTCCCAAGTCTTCTTCGGGCTGATGAGCGGCGACATGCGGTGCCTGCCGAAGAAGATTCCGGCGAAGTAGCCCCCGATGTCGCTGCAGACCGTCACCGCGACGAACACGATCACCCGGTCGGGCCCGTCCTCGGGGGCCAGCAGCAGGGGGACGAACCCGGCGATCAGCGCCGGATAGGCGGCGACGAACAACGCGCCCGTCGCGTCCCTGACGAAACCCTCGGCGCCCTGGAACATCCGCCAGGTCAGCAGCACCATCACGGTCACCGCGAACGCGCCGACGAGGAACGTGGCGCCACCCCAGTACGGGCCAAGCACCATGGCCGCCATGCCCGCGAGCAGCGGCGCGAGGGGCACCCGCACCCCGTGGTCGCCGAGCGCCTTGACGATCTCGTAGACTCCCACGCCGACGGCCATCAGGACCACGACGAGGAACGCCACCTTGACAAAGTAGAGCGAGCCGATGACCACCGCGCCCAGCGCGACGCCGACCGCCACGGCGGCCGGGAGGTTGCGCCCGGTGCGGCCGACCGGCTTCCCGGCGTCTCCGGACGGGTGCCCCGGCACGCCCGCGTGCGCCGGATCATCCCTCTCGGTGCCGTGTCCCGCGCCGGAGGGTCCGGTCGCGCCCTCCGCCGGGTTCCGGTCGCCGGCGGCTGCAGTTCCGTCCACAGCGTCTCACTCTCCATATACGCGTGATCCTTGTGCCGCACCTGCCCATGGCGCGGCACAAGGATCGCGGCACAAGGATCACGGTCATGCCGTCCGGCCCGGAGGCCGCGGCGTCAGACCTCGAGCAGCTCGGCTTCCTTGTGCTTCAGCAGCTCGTCGATCTTCGCGACGTGCTTCTGGGTGAGGTCGTCGAGCTCCTTGACCGCGCGGTGGACCTCGTCCTCGCCGGCCTCGCCGTCCTTGACGAGCCTGTCGAGGATTTCCTTGGCGTGCCGCCGGATGTTCCGCACGGAGACCCGGCCGTGCTCGGCCTTGTTGCGGGCGACCTTGATGTACTCCTTGCGGCGTTCCTCCGACAGGTCGGGGAACACCACGCGGATCACGGTGCCGTCGTTGCTGGGGTTGACGCCGAGGTCGCTGTCGCGAATGGCCCTCTCGACCCCGTTCAGCGAGCCCTTGTCGTACGGCTGGATGAGCACCATGCGCGCCTCGGGGACGTGGAACGACGCGAGCTGCTGGATGGGCGTCGGCGACCCGTAGTAGTCAACGTTGATCTTGTTGAACATCGAGGGCGTGACGCGGCCGGTGCGGATGCTCGCGAAGTCGTCCTTGGCGACCGTCACCGCCTTGTCCATCTTCTCCTCGGCCTCGAGGAGGGTTTCGTCGATCACTGCGGCTCCCTACTTCCCTGCCGGACTCACCAGCGTGCCGATCTTCTCACCGCGGACCGCCCGCAGGATGTTGCCCTCGCCCATGAGGTCGAAGACCACGATGGGCAGGCCGTTGTCCATGCACAGGCTGATCGCGGTGGCGTCCATTACCCCGAGCCCGCGCGTCAGCACCTCACCGTACTCAAGCTGGTCGAACCGGACCGCGTCGGGGTTCTTGCGCGGATCCGAGTCGTACACGCCGTCGACCTGGGTGCCCTTCAGCAGCGCCTCGGCGCCGATCTCCAGCGCGCGCTGCGCGGCACAGGTGTCGGTCGAGAAGAACGGCGAGCCGAGGCCCGCGCCGAAGATGACCACGCGCCCCTTCTCCAGGTGGCGGATCGCGCGGCGGGGCAGGAACGGCTCGGCCACCTGCTGCATCGTGATGGCCGTCTGCACACGGGTGTCGATGCCGCGCTTCTCCAGGAAGTCCTGCAGGGCGAGACAGTTGATGACCGTCCCCAGCATCCCCATGTAGTCGGCCCGGGCGCGATCCATGCCGCCCTGCGACAGGGCCGCGCCGCGGAACATGTTGCCCCCGCCGACGACGACGGCCACCTGCACGCCCTCGCGGACGGCCTCGGCGACCGAGTCCGCGAGCTGGGCGACGACGCGCGGGTCGATCCCGAGGGACTCGCCACCGGCGAACGCCTCACCCGACAGCTTCAGCATCACCCGCTTCCACCGCAGCGGCCCGTCGTACGACGAAGCCGCCGGCGTGGCGGGTCTGGGGTTCTCCTGCACGGCGGCGGCCTCCTCGTGTCGCGTGGGTCGATCCTGGCAATTAAGCCTAAGCCTGGCCGACCTTGTAGCGGGTGAAGGCCAGGACCTTTACGCCGGCCTCGTCCGCGACCTTCGCGATGGTCTTCTTGTTGTCCTTGACGAACGCCTGCTGAAGGAGCGTGAAGTCCTTGTACCAGCCGTTGACCCGGCCATCGACGATCTTCGGGATGGCGCCCTCGGGCTTGCCCTCCTCGCGGGTCATCTGCTCGAACAGCGACCGCTCCTTCTCGATGACCTCGGCGGGCACCTCGGCGGGGCTGAGGTACTTCGGGGCCATCGCGGCGGTGTGCTGGGCGATGTCCTTGGCGATCTCGGCGTTCGGCGTGTCGAGCTGCACGAGCACACCGACGGCCGGCGGGAGCTGCGGGTCGGTCTTGTGCATGTAGGAGGTGATGAAGCCACCCTCCAGCACCGAGAACCGGCGGATCTCGATCTTCTCGCCGAGCGCCGCGTTGGCTTCGTCGAGCAGCTCCTTGACGGTCTTGCCGTTCAGCTCGGACTCGAGCAGGGACGGCACGTCGGCGGGCTTGCTCGCGACGATGTGCGCGACGATGTCGGCGGCGAGCTCCTGGAAACGCTCGTTCTTGGCGACGAAGTCGGTCTCGCAGTTGAGCTCCAGCAGCGCCGCGAGGGAGTCGCCCTCGTGCTTGACGGCCACCAGGCCGTTCGACGCGGTGCGGGCCTCGCGCTTGCCGACGTCCTTGGCGCCCTTGAGGCGCAGGATGTCGACGGCCTTGTCGAAGTCGCCCTCGGACTCCTCGAGCGCCTTCTTGCAGTCCATCATGCCGGCGGCGGTCAGCTCACGAAGCCGCTTGACGTCGGCCATGTTTACGGAAGCCATTGTCCAATTCCTCTTCGGGACCCGGATGCGAATCGTCATGGGGGCGGGGCCGGCCGGTGTGGCGCGCCCGCCCGGTGGAGCCGTGGGCGCCGGTGCCCGGTGCGGCACCGGCGCCTGGGACCAGGTCTTCCCTGGGGTCCCCGCCTGTCGGAAGCGGCCGAAGGCCGCGCCGGCGGGGACCGGTGGCCGATCCCTAGGCCTGCTCGCCCTGCTCGCCCTGCTCGCCCTGCTCGGCGGCGGGAGCCTCGGCAGCCGGGGCCTCAGCAGCCGGAGCCTCAGCAGCCGGAGCCTGAGCGGTCTCGACGGCCGGAGCCTCGGCGGTGTCGGCGGTCTCCGTGGCCTCGGCGACCGGCGCCTCGGCGGCGGGGGCCTCGGCAGCGGGGGCCTCGGCAGCGGGGGCCTCCAGGAGCTCGCGCTCCCACTCGGCCAGCGGCTCGGCGGCGGCGACGCCCGCGGGCTTCTCGTCACCGCGGCCGGCGCCCGCACGGGTCATCAGGCCGTCGGCGACGCCGTCGGCGATCACGCGAGTGAGGAGGCTGACGGCGCGGATGGCGTCGTCGTTGCCCGGGATCGGGTAGTCGACCTCGTCCGGGTCGCAGTTGGTGTCCAGGATCGCGACGACCGGGATGCCGAGCTTCTTGGCCTCGTTGATCGCGATGTGCTCCTTCTTGGTGTCCACGACCCAGACCGCGCTCGGGACGCGGGCCATGTCACGGATACCGCCGAGGGTGCGCTCCAGCTTGTCCTTCTCGCGGCGGCGCATGAGGAGCTCCTTCTTCGTGAGCCCGGAGGCGGCCACGTTGTCGAAGTCGAGCTCCTCCAGCTCCTTGAGCCGCTGGAGCCTCTTGTGCACGGTGGAGAAGTTGGTGAGCATGCCGCCCAGCCAGCGCTGGTTCACGTACGGCATGCCGACGCGCGACGCCTGCTCGACGATCGACTCCTGCGCCTGCTTCTTCGTGCCGATGAACATGATGGTGCCGCCGTGTGCGACGGTCTCCTTCACGAAGTCGTAGGCACGGTCGATGTACGACAGCGACTTCTGCAGGTCGATGATGTAGATGCCGTTGCGCTCGGTGAAGATGAAGCGCTTCATCTTCGGGTTCCACCGGCGGGTCTGGTGGCCGAAGTGAACGCCGCTCTCCAGCAGCTGCCGCATGGTGACGACAGGGGCCATGGTCATGGTCCTCCATGGTCGTGTGCCCTCGGGCACGGTCTCGGTTGGTCACGCGGGCCCTGTTGCCCGCGCCCTGACGCCCCGGGCCGCCGCTTTCACCGGACGTGGTCCGGACCGAGAAAGGCGGCTCGTGAATGGGCGTGCGAATTCGGCCTAACAGGCCGTCGAACAGTCTACCCGGATCCGCCCCTTCCGATGACCCTCCACGGGCGCGGCACCCGGCGGCACCCCGCACGCTCCACCCGGCACCCGGAAGAGCGGCCTTGACCTCGGCGATTTCCGCGGGTGCGGCCCGCTCGGAGCGCCCCTGCGGCTTCAGGCACCCAGCGGCTTCAGGGGACCCAGGCGGCGGGGTGCTCGCCCTGGCGGGGCGGCGGGGTCGTCCAGCCCGGCCGCGCACCCCCGGCGAGGCCGGGAGGCGTCACATAGGTGAGCGTGCCGAAGGGGCTGTCCATCGTCGCCAGCAGATCCTCGGCCGGGCGGAGTGGCACTCCCCCGCCGTCGATCCGGCCGAGATCGTCGAGCCACGCCGCGGTCCTCGCCAGCGACACCTCGACGTGCCAGGAGCCGCCTTCGGCCGCGCGCCGGATCAGCGCCGCGACCGCGCAGAAGGCCGCCAGATATCCCGTGCCGTGGTCGAGGGCCTGGGCGGGCAGCGGCGCGGGCCGCAGGCCGTCGCCGTTCTCATGGGCGATCCCGCTCGCCATCTGGACCAGACTGTCGAACCCCCGCCTGGAGGCCCACGGCCCCCGGCTTCCGTAGGCGGAGACGTCGACGCAGACGACGCCGGGCCGCAGGGCGGCCAGGTCGTCCGGCCCGAAGCCCCTGGCCTGGAGCGCCCCCGGCCGATACGCCTGGATGACGACGTCGGCCCCGCGGACCAGCTCCCGCAGCCGGTCCCGGCCCGCCTCCGAGCGCAGGTCGACGTGGCACGACCGCTTGCCGAACGCCGTCTCCACCACGAGCCCCGGCACCTCCGGCAGGTGCGCGGCGCCCACCCGCAGGACCTCCGCGCCGTAGGCCGCGAGCGTGCGGGCGGCCACCGGGCCGGCGATCACCCTGGTGAGATCGAGCACCCGGACGCCGCTGAGCGGTCGTTCCCCGCCGCCCGCGCCGCGCTCCCCCGCCTCGCCCCGGCTCGGACCGTGCCCCCCGGAAAGGCCCACACCACCGCCTGGGCCGCAGGCCCCACCTCGGGCTCCACCGGTACCGGCACCGTCATCCCGGCCGCCGGGGCCGGAGAGCCAGGAGAGACCGACCAGAGGGAGGCCGGCCAGGGCCTGCGCTTGGGGATGCGCGAGCCATTCCGCCCTGCTCCGCATCGCGGCTGCGCAGCCACCCTCCCGGACGACCGCCTCCTCGACCTCCACGGCCGTACGACCGGCGCACGCCCTCTCGACGGCCTCCCTGCCCGACCCCGGGGCGAGCCCGAGCGCGCGCAGTGCGGCGTCCCGGTGGTGGTCGAAGTTGCAGTGGAGCCGGACCCAGCCGTCGGAGGCGGCGTAGTCCCCCGACAGAGCCGCCCAGACGTCCATGGCCTTCCCGTCCGTACGGAAGTGCCGCTCGCTCTGGAAGGCCACGGCGGCGTGGCGGACGTCGATCGCCACCTCGGGGTCACGGCTTCCCGGCGCAGGGATCGGCTCGGGGTTCGGCTCGGGGCTCGGTTCGGGGTGCGGCTCGGCGGCGCGCCCGCGTCGGGCGGCGTACGCGGCGACGGCGGCGCTCACCGCGCCGGCCGATGCCGCGGCCATCGTGCCGAGCCGGAAGACGGACGGCAGCACGGGGTCCTGTCCCGTGACACGCACGGCGGGCAGGGCGACTCCGACGCTCGCCCCCAGCTCCGCGATCAGCTTTTCGATCACCACTGGCTCCTCACTCCCGAAACGCCCGGCGGATGCTCCGCTCGCATGACCTGTCACGTCACCGCGGCGCTCCGCCGTCCCGCCCGCACGGACCGGGGCAAGTATCCACACCCGTGCCCAGCCTGCCGTGCCCGCTCCTCCCGATCTCCGGCGGCGGACCGAGCTGTGGACAAGAAAGCGCTTTCGGTTCCGCGCCTGTGGAGCACTCCGCCTGTCCACAGAAAGGCGTTCGGCAGGACGCGGCTGAGGCGGGCTCGGCGAGTGTCGGGGGCTGGAGGTGGTCCGATGGCCGCGAAGGATCAACTGGGCAGGCACGGCGAGCAGTTGGCCGTGACCTATCTGACGGCGCGAGGCATGCGCGTCCTCGACCGGAACTGGCGCTGCGCCGAAGGCGAGATCGACATCGTCGCCCGTGACGGGAACGCGCTGGTGGTCGTGGAGGTGAAGACCCGCTCCGGGCGCAGCCACGGCACCGCGTTCGAGGCGGTGACGGGCGAGAAGCTGCTGCGCCTGCGCGCACTGGCCGGCCGGTGGCTGGCCGCGCACACCGAGCGGTTCGACACGATACGGGTCGACGTGATCGCGCTGGAGAGGTTCGCCGGCGACTTCTCGCTCAGACATGAACGGGGGGTGGTCTGAGGTGCCCGTCTCCCGGACCCACTGCGCCGGCATCGTGGGCGTCGCCGGACGCCTCGTGGAGGTCGAGGCCGACGTCGGCCGCGGCATCGCGGGCACGCACTTCATCGGGCTCCTCGACACCGCGATCAGCGAGGCCCGCGGCCGCGTGCGGTCCGCGCTGATCAACAGCGGATTCGCCTGGCCCGACGCGCGGATCACCGTGAGCCTGTTCCCGGCCACGCTGCCCAAGCGAGGTTCGATCTTCGACCTGGCCATAGCGGTCGCGATCCTCGGCGCGGCCGGCGCGGTGCCCGCACAGCGGATCGCGACGCCGGCGTTCCTGGGCGAGCTCGGTCTCGACGGCCGGGTGCGGCCCGTCAGGGGCGTGCTGCCCGCCGCGCTCGCCGCGGCCCAGGCGGGCGTGGGCACCATCGTGGTGCCCGCGTTCAACGCGACCGAGGCCGCGCTGGTGCCCGGCCTCACCGTCGTTCCGGTCGCCACCCTCGGCGAGCTCGTGGGATGGCTGCGAGCGGGCGACCTGCGCCGGCTCCCGGTGGTGGCGGACGCCGCGTCCCTGTCGCGGGACGACGACCCCGCCGAGGACGCCCCCGGGCCCGACCTGTGCGACGTCGCCGGGCAGCCGATGGGCCGCAAGGCGCTGGAGGTGTGCGCCGCCGGAGGGCACAACCTGTGGATGCTGGGTCCCCCGGGGAGCGGCAAGACCATGCTCGCCGAGCGCCTGCCGACCCTGCTGCCTCCGCTGGACCAGGACAAGGCCCTGGAGGTGTCGGCCATCCACTCGGTGGCGGGCACGCTGCCGCCGGGACGCCCGCTGCTCACCCGGCCGCCGTTCATGGCCCCGCATCACAGCGCGACGATGGCGGCCGTCGTCGGCGGCGGGAGCGGCGGCGTCGTACGGCCCGGGGTGGTCTCGCTCGCGCACCGTGGCGTGCTCTTCCTCGACGAGGCGCCGGAGTTCGCGACGACCGTGCTCGACTCCCTGCGCCAGCCGCTCGAGTCGGGGGCGGTCACCATCGCCCGGGCCGTCGGCACGGTCACGTTCCCCGCCCGGTTCATGCTGGTGCTGGCGGCGAATCCCTGTCCCTGCGGGCTTCAGGGCACCGCTGGGCACCCCTGCCGGTGCACCCCGGCAGGCCGGCGCCGCTACCTCGACCGGCTCTCGGGGCCGCTGCTGGACCGCGTCGACGTCAAGGTGCGGATCGGCCGGGCCACCCGGGCCGAGCTGCTCGCGGACCGGCACTTCGTGGAGAGCAGCGCGACCGTGGCCGAGCGGGTCGGGCAGGCCCGGGAACGGGCCGCCCGGAGGCTCGCCGGCACTCCGTGGCACACCAACGCCGAGGTGTCCTCGTCCGCGCTGCACAGCCGGTTCCGCCTGCCCGACAGCGTGATGGCCCCGCTGCACCGGGGGCTCGACGTGGGCACGCTCAGCGCACGCGGCCTCGACCGCGTGCTCCGGATCTCATGGACGCTCGCGGACCTCGCGGGCGAAGACCGTCCGGGCCGCACCGAGACATCGGCGGCCCTCGCACTGTGGCTCGGAGTGGACTGATGCGAGTGACCGACTCCTCGAAGGAGACCGAACGGCCCGGGGAGCCCGGATGGCCGGATGGAGCGCGACTCCCCGGCGAGCCGGAGCGCCCCGGCGAGATGGAACGGCCGGGCGGAGCGGGACAGCCGGAGCGGCCGGATGAGGCGGTGCGGCTGGCGCGGGTGGCTCTCATGCGCATGGCGGAGGCGGGCGACGCGGTGATGGGCCGCCTGATCGCCCGCTGCGGCCCGGTGGCCGCGATGGAGCAGGCGAGACGGGGGACGCTCGACCCCGGCTTCGTACGCGAGGAGAGCGACCGAGGCGGCCCGTCGGCACGCCAAGGGGACCTCGATCGGCACGCGGCCGCCTGGGCGGCCCGCTACGGAGATCCCGCCGCCGACCTCGCGGAGGGTCGGCGGCAGGGGGCGCGGCTCGTCGTCCCGGGCGACGCCGAGTGGCCCACCCAGCTTGACGACCTGGAAGATGTCAGGCCTTTCGGGCTCTGGGTGGACGGGCAGGCGAACCTGCGCTTCTCCTGCCTGCGTTCGGTGTCGGTCGTCGGGGCCAGAGCAGCCACCGCGTACGGCACGACCGTGGCGGCCGAGTTCGCCATGGGTCTCGGCGGGCGAGGCTGGACGGTGATCAGCGGCGGCGCGTACGGGATCGACGGCGCGGCGCACCGGGGCGCCCTGGCCTCCGGCACGCCGACGATCGTCGTGCTGGCCTGCGGAACGGACGTCTGTTATCCGAGCGCCCACGAGGACCTGTTCCGCGTCGTGCGAGAGCACGGGGTGATCGTCAGCGAGTGGCCGCCGGGGGCGCACCCCACCCGGCTCCGCTTCCTCGTCCGCAACCGGGTGATCGCCGCTCTGTCCCGGGGAACGGTCGTCGTCCAGGCCGCCGCCCGCAGCGGGGCGCTCAACACGGCGTCCCACGCCTCCGGTCTCAACAGGCATCTGATGGCCGTGCCCGGTCCCATCACCGCCGAGGTCTCCGCGGGCTGCCACATCCTGATCCGGCAGGGCAAGGCCGTCTGCGTGACCTCCGCCGAGGAGATCGTCGAGGTGGCCGGCTCCATCGGGGACGACCTCGCCCCCGAGCGGCGCGGCCCCGTCTGGCCTCGTGACGGACTGAACGACGAGACCAGGCGCGTCCTGGAGGCGATCCCGGCGCGGGGCGCCGCGGGTCCCGCCGCGATCGCCGTCGCCGCCGGCGTTGACATCGGGACGGCGCTGTCCTGCCTCGGCGGCCTGGCCGCGGCGGGCTTCGTCGAGAACGTCGACCGGGGATGGCGGCTGCGGCCCACCGCCCGGGGCTGACAGGTCACCCCGGCACTCCCCGCGGCGCCCCGGACGCGCGTAGGTTCACCTGTGTGGGCCGCCGGCGCGGCCCGACGCGGCAGGGGCCGAGCGCGAAGGGGAAGGGCGGCATGACAGCGGGCGAAGAGCGGGATCACGGACGGTTCGATGTCGTGCTGGAGCAGTTCGAACGGCATCTGCACCTCGAACGGGACCTGTCGCCCCACACGGTGCGGGCCTACCTGGGCGACGTCACCGCACTGATCACGCATCTGACCGCCGCCGGGCAGACGGACCTGTCCGGCCTGGACGTCACCGGCCTGCGTGACTGGCTGGGCGACCAGCACCAGGCCGGACGCTCCCGCGCCACGCTGGCCCGCCGGACGGCGTGTGCCCGGGTCTTCACCGCCTTCTGCCACCGCCGGGGCTGGCTGGCGAGCGACCCGGGGCTGCTTCTCGGCACCGCCAAGGCGGAGCGCCGGCTGCCCAAGGTGCTGGATCAGACCGAGGCCGGGGCCGTTCTCGACGCCCCCGCGCGGGACGAGCCCAAGGACCTGCGCGACCGGGCCATGCTCGAACTGCTGTACGCCACGGGCATGCGGGTGAGCGAGTTGTGCGGCCTCGACGTCGACGACGTGGACCGGGACCGCAACACCGTCCGGGTGATGGGAAAGGGGCGCAGGGCGCGGACCATCCCGTTCGGCCTGCCCGCGCTCCGGGCCCTCGACGCGTGGTGTGTGCGCGGCAGGCCTCTGTGGGTTCGCGAAGGGAGCGGTCCGTCGCTCTTCCTCGGCGTCCGGGGAGGGCGTGTCGACCAGGGCACCGTCCGGCGCGTCGTCCACGCCCGGCTGGCCCAGGTGGAGGGGGCGCCCGACATGGGTCCCCACGGGCTCCGCCACACCGCCGCCACCCACCTGCTCGAAGGCGGGGCCGACCTCCGGTCCGTCCAGGAACTGCTCGGACACGCCTCGCTGGCCACCACGCAGATCTACACCCATGTGTCGATAGAACGGCTACGGGCGGCCTACCGCCAGGCCCACCCCCGGGCCTGACGACGCCTCGTGCCGACCCTCAACCGGCTGATTCCGCCCTCCCACAGCGCCCAGCTGGGCCAGGCCGGGGACAGCCTGACGTGCGGTGCCGAACAGAGACATGGTGAGAACAGAGACATGGTGGGAGAGGCGGCAATGGACCAGGGCACCCGCGGCGAGCTCATCAGCCGGCTGGCCGAGGCGATCGGGTCCGTCACGGCCGCGCACCCGCTGCGGGTCGCCATCGACGGACCACCAGCCGCCGGCAAGACCACGCTGGCCGACGAGCTCGCCGTCGTCCTGCGCGCGCAGGGCCGAGACGTCATCCGAGCGACCATCGACGACTTCCTCTTCCCCCGTGCGCAGCGCTACCGACGCGGCCAGTACTCGGCCGAAGGCTGCTACTTCGACGCCCACGACCACGCCTCGCTGTGCCGCGTGCTGCTCGATCCGCTGGGCCCAGGCGGAGACCGGAGGTTCCGACACGCGGTCCACGACAGAGACACCGACACCCCGTCGTCTCCGCCGGCCACGACCGCCACCGCCGACGCCGTACTGCTCTTCGACGGCGTCTTCCTCCTGCGCCCAGAACTCGTCGACCGGTGGGACCTGCGCATCTTCGTGTCCGTCCCATTCGAGAAGACGATAGATCGCGCCCAGGACCGAAGCACGGCACTGGCCGGATCCACCGCCGACCCCGCCGAAATCGAACGGTCCTGGCGCAACCGCTATATCCCCTCCCAACAGCTCTACTTCGCGACGGCCCGCCCAACCGACCACGCCGACGTCATCGTGTACAACGATCAGCTCCAACGGCCGGCCTGGGAAGTCCGACCACACTCATCGATACGCAGGATCTGACGATTGCTCGATGGCCCAGCGGGGCAGGAGACGGACCTGTCCCTGCCCGAAGAGGAGGAGCGGATCGAGGTAGAGCCGGCCGCTCGAAAGGCCCCGCTCACTCAATAAGCCCCGATCACTCAATAGGCCCCAGTGCAGGCATGACACCGGGCAGTGCGCGGCGCCGTCCTCGATGAGGCCGATGACCTGTCCGGCCGCGACGACCTCGCCGGGGCGTACCAGGGCGCGCACCGGCAGGTAGGTGGTGCGCAACCCTCCGGCGTGCACGACCGTCACGACTCCCCGTCCGGCGATCCGCTCCGCCACGCCGGCCCTTCCCGGCCCCGCGGCCCTGACCTCCTCGCCGGGATCCGCCGCGAGGTCCACGCCCCGGTGCCCGGCGAGCCAGCGCTGTGCGGGCGGATCGAAGAGCCTGAGCGGCCGTGCGTGCCTGGAAAGCGGCCACGTCCACCTCGGCGCTCCTCTGGGGAGCCGCGTCCCCGCCGCCCGGAACGGGCGGGACGAAGCCGGCTCGCGCGGATAGCCGATCGCCGCGGGCCGCTCCGCCTCGCGCGGATGGCCCGCCGCCGCGGAGTGCTCCGTCCCGGACGGAAGGGCCTCCGTGGGTCTGGCCGCCCGCACCGGCCCGGCGGGAGGGTGGGGCGCCTTCGAGGGCGCGGGGGCCGATGCGGGGGCCGGGGACGGCTTCGGAGGAGGATTCGGGGGAAGAACGGCGCCGGTGAAGCGGGCGGCGTCCGAGGGAGAGGCCGGAGCCGCGATCACCAGGACGATGACGAGCGGATACGTGACGCTACGCATGCGATCAGGATGCGCGGTACGAGTCCGCACCAGGCGGCCGAGCGCCGTTCTGTGGATAGACAGACGGGTGGAAGACAGGTGCCGCCCAGGATCAGGCGCGGCACCGGGCCGACCTCGTGCTCGATCAGCCGCCGTACCGGGTCAGCCGCCGTCGGACGCGATCAGTTGGAGAAGCCTTCCTTCGGCATCTCGAGGTCCGGCTTGGCCAGTTCCTCGACGTTGACGTCCTTGAAGGTCACGACCCGCACGTTCTTCACGAAGCGGGCCGGGCGGTACATGTCCCAGACCCAGGCGTCCTGCATCTTGACGTCGAAGAAGACGTCGCCGTTCTCGGCGGTGCGCACGTCGAGATCGACGGAATTGGTGAGATAGAAGCGCCGCTCGGTCTCGACCACGTAGGTGAACAGTCCGACCACATCGCGGTACTCCCGGTAGAGCTGCAACTCCATCTCGGTCTCGTACTTTTCGAGATCTTCGGCGCTCATCCCGGTCCTCCTCTTCCGCTCCCCGTCGAGATCCCTGCCGAGACTCCCGTCGAGGTCCCCATCAAGATCGCCGGTCGAGACCGGTCCTCTTCAGAGGACACCGGCCCCGACCTCATTCTCGCGCATGTCCCCATCCTGCCCCGTCCACAGTCCCCCTGCCGGGACCGGTGTCCCATGAGTCACCCTGGCCACCGTCACGAACGAGAACCGGTGCTGGGCACACGGCCCGTGGCGGGCCAGCGCCCGTCTGTGGCCCGGCGTCACGTATCCCTTGTGCAGGGCGAAGCCGTACTGCGGGTAGGTCTCGTCGAGACCGTGCATCAGCCGGTCCCTGGTCACCTTCGCCACGATCGAAGCCGCCGCCACGCATGCCGCGACCTGGTCGCCCTTCCAGACGGCCAGCGACGGCGCGGGCAGCCCGGCCACCGGGAAGCCGTCCACGAGCACGTAACCGGGGACGAGCCCCAGCCCGGCGACAGCCCGCCGCATGCCGGAGATGTTGCACTTGTGCAGGCCGCGATCGTCGATCTCCCGGGATGGGATGACGACCACGCGCACGGCCCGTGCGGTCGCCATGATCTGCTCATGGAGACGTTCGCGGACGGCCTCGGTCAGCAGCTTGGAGTCGCCCAGCCCGTCGATCTCCCGCCCCAGCACGACCGCGGCGACCACCAGCGGTCCGGCGCAGGCGCCGCGCCCGGCCTCGTCCACCCCGGCGACCGGCGTGAAACCCCGCCGGGCCAGGGCCCGCTCGTAGCCGTAGAGTCCGGAGTCCCGCCGTACGACACTCGGGCGCGGACGATAGGCAGCTGTCATGACGAGAAGCAGATTACGCCCCATTCGAGACCCGCGATACGGCCGAAACCGCCTTCGGCGGCAAAGCCGCAGGTGAGATCAGTGAACGACCGAGAAAGTGTCGGGACGGGACAGGAACGAGATCCGGTTCAGCGGCCAGTAGCGCAGGAACGCGCGCCCGATGATGTCGTCCTCCGAGATCGTGCCCTGATGTCCGTCGTCCAGGTAGAAGCGCGAATCGGCGGAGTTGTTCCGGTGGTCGCCCATCAGCCACACCCGTCCCTTGGGGACCTTCACGTCGAAGTCCCGGCCGGAGGGATAGACCCCCGGGTAGAGGTACTTGCCCTCCTCGTCCAGGGGCGTCCCGTTCACGGTGATGCGGCGCTTGTCGTCGCAGCACTTCACATGGTCGCCGCCGACGCCGATCACCCGCTTGATCGTGTCCTCGCCGTCCCAGCCCTTGAAGACCACAATGTCGCCGCGCTCCACGGACCCCAGCTTGTACGCGAGCTTGTTGACCACGACGTAGTCGTTGATCAGCAGCGTGTTCTGCATCGACTCCGACGGGATGTAGAACGACTGCAGGAGGAACGTATGGATCAGCAGTGCGGCGACCACCCCACCGAACATGTACAGGAGGGTGTCCCGCAGGCCCGAGCCCTTCTTGGCGGCGTCCTTCTCCTGCTTCCCGGGCCCGGTCTCCGCCGGCACCGTCCCTGTCGGCACCGTCCCTGTCGGCACCGTCTCCGGAGGTCCGGCCCCGGCCGGGCTCTCGCCCACGGGACGCACGGGCCCGCCGCCCGCGCCTAAGCGGCTCTCGTCGGCCTCGCTCACTTGATCTCGCTCTCTCCTCCGGGCTCGCGCACGTCCGCCCTACCGCCGCCTCAGCCTGCGCCCGAACCCGCGGCCCATCCGGCGGCCCGTCCGGCGGCCCATCCGGCGGCCCACGGCGACCAGCGGCACGGCCCCGGCGAGGCCCGCCACGAACGGCGCGGCCCCGGCGGCGGCCTGGAAGCCCGGCTGCCCGAACGTGTCCGGGATCGGCAGGATCTTGGCTCGGTCGAACGGCCAGACGATGACGAACGCGCGCCCGATCACCTTGTCGGCGGGGATCGTACCGCCGCCCGGGTCACCGGTGTGCAGGCGGGAGTCCCAGGAGAGCGAACGGTGGTCGCCCATGACCCAGAGGCGGCCCGGCGGCACGGTGACCTCGAACGGCCGGTCCGACGGCGCGTTGCCCGGGTACAGGTACGACTTCTCGTCGAGCGGCACGCCGTTCACGGTGACACGGCCCTGGGCGTCGCAGCACTTGACCTTGTCTCCGGGCACGCCGATGACCCGCTTGATGTAGTCCTTCTCCCCCGGGACCATTCCGAAGGCCGTGCCGATCCAGCGCATGGCCCCGACGACGGGGTTCGACGGCTTCTCTATCTGCACCTCGGGGTCCCAGGAGTCCACTCCGGAGAACACGACGACGTCACCGCGCGCGATGTCGCGTACGCGGTAGACGAGTTTGTTGACCAGAACCCGGTCGTTGATGAGGAGCGTGTTCTCCATCGACCCCGACGGGATGTAGAACGCCTGGACCACGAAAGACTTGATCAGCAGGGCCAGAGCGAGAGCGACCACGATCAGAACGGGCAACTCCCGCCAGAACGAGCCTTTCTTCTTGCCGTCCTCGGCGTTCTGCTTGACGTCTTCGGCGACCACGTCCACCCCGTCCTCGACAGGCGACTCGTGCCCGGCCCCTGTCCTCGCTAGCCAACGCTGCTGAGCCTAGATGATGTCCAGGACGGCGAGCGTCGAGGACACCGCATCCCCGGCCAAAAAGAAAGTGGCCCGCACCTGAGGCACGGACCACGATCCCCAAGACCCTACTTGGCGGTCGGCAGCGCGTCGCGCTTCTCGCGGATGCGGGCGGCCTTTCCGCGCAGGTCACGCATGTAGTACAGCTTGGCCCTGCGGACGTCACCGCGGGTGACCAGCGTGATCTTCTCGATCACCGGGCTGTGGACCGGGAAGGTGCGCTCGACGCCGACGCCGTAGCTGACCTTGCGGACCGTGAACGTCTCACGGATACCGCCGCCCTGACGGCGCAGGACGAACCCCTTGAACACCTGGATACGGGACCGGTTGCCCTCGACGACGCGGACGTGAACCTCCAGCGTGTCACCCGGGCGGAAGTCCGGTACGTCGCTGCGCAGGGCAGCCTTCTCGAGCTCCTGGATCTGCGTGTGCATGGCGGCGGTTCCTCATTGACATGAGCACGCGGAGGTCCACCCGGCCGGGCCGCGGCTCGGCATCGAGGGGGACACGCGCGCTTGGCTTGATACGTCTTGTCTGCCACGTCTCGACCGGGAC
The DNA here is from genome assembly GCF_045040095.1 of Microbispora sp. NBC_01389. Classification (NCBI taxonomy): domain Bacteria; kingdom Bacillati; phylum Actinomycetota; class Actinomycetes; order Streptosporangiales; family Streptosporangiaceae; genus Microbispora; species Microbispora sp. NBC_01389. Next base: position 4,025,771 of record NZ_CP109552.1, on the reverse strand, counting down.
TCACCCGGACATGCGGAAGAAGGCAGCAGCGACTCAGTCTGCCACATCTTCCGGCGCTGCGCGAAACGCGCCGCCCGACTCGCCGCCAGACACGGCGGCGGACCGGCGTTCCTCGAACTCCTCGACGACGTGCCGGTCGTGCTTGTCGAAGCCCTCCCGGTCGAGCCTGGCGGCCAGCTCCGGCCTGCGCTCCAGCGTGCGGCGCAGCGCCTCGTCCCGCCGCCACCGGGCGATCCTGCCGTGGTGACCCGACAGGAGGACCTCGGGCACCTCGTGCCCCCGCCACACGGGCGGTTTCGTGTAGACGGGGCCTTCCAGCAGGTTGGCCATGGCGCCGGGGGCGAAGGAGTCGTCGGCCACCGACCGCGCGTTGCCGAGGACTCCGGGCAGCAGCCTGCCCACGGCCTCGACCATGACCAGGACGGCTGCCTCTCCCCCGGCCAGGACATAGTCGCCGATGCTCACCTCGTCGGCCCGCAGGCGGGCGCCGTACTCGGCCACGACCCGGGAGTCGATGCCCTCGTACCGCGCGGGCGCGAACAGCAGCCACGGCTCCTTGGCGTACTCCAGCGCCACTTCCTGGGTGAACGGCCGTCCGCTCGGGGTGGGCACGATCATCCGGGGCAGCGTGTCCTCGCCGGAGCCGGCGCGTCCCTCCCCGATCACGGCGTCGACGGCCGCGCCCCAGATCTCCGGCTTCATCACCATGCCGGGCCCGCCGCCGTACGGCGTGTCGTCCACCGTCTTGTGGACGTCGTGGGTCCATTCGCGGAGTTGGTGCAGATGGATGTCGAGGATGCCGCGCTCGCGCGCCTTGCCCATCAAGGAGACGTCGAGCGGGGCGAAATACTCCGGGAAGATCGAGATGATGTCGACGCGCATGCGGCCGCTCCTACTCCGCCTCGGTGTCGAGCAGCCCGGGCGGAGGGTCGACGACCAGGATCCCCTTCCCGAGGTCGATCTCGGGCACGAGCGCCTTGACGAACGGGATGTACGCGTCGTCGCGCGACGGCCGGGTCACCACCAGAAGGTCCTGGCCGTGGTGGAGGACGTCACCCACCTCGCCGACCCGTTCTCCCCCGGTCGTCACGACCGCCAGGCCGATGAGCTCGTGGTCGTGGAACTCGTCGGGGTCCTCCAGCGGCGGCAGGTCGGCGGAGTCCACGACGAGCAGGGTGCCGCGCAGCGCCTCGGCGGCGTCCCGGCTCGCCACGCCCTCGATGGTCAGCAGCAGGATGTCCTTGTGCCACCGGGACCGCTCGACCGTCACCGGGCCGGCCGAGGCCGGGTCGGTGACCAGCGTCACGCCCGGGGCGAACCGCGAATCGGGGTCGTCGGTGCGCACCTCGACCGTGACCTCGCCCCGCACGCCGTGCGGACGGCCGATCCTGCCCACGACTAGCTGCACGTGCCGCCTACCATTCTTCGTCAGTTTCCGGCCCGGGAAACCCGGCGCCGGGAGAGCCGTCCCGCGGGGACCCGCGGAAAGCCCCGGAAAACACACCGGGGGACCCCGGTGTGGGGTCCCCCGGGCGCGAGCGTCGCCGCTGGAGCGGGCTCAGCGCGCCTCTTCAAGGTCGACGAGGTCGATCCGCACGTACTTGCCGTCCGACAGCGCGTTGACGACTGTGCGCAACGCCCTGGCCGTACGGCCGCCACGGCCGATCACCTTGCCGAGGTCGTCGGGGTGAACCCGGACCTCGAGAACGCGCCCGGTGCGAATGCGCCGGGCGCGGACCCGGACGTCGTCCGGATGCTCGACGATGCCCTTGACCAGGTGTTCGAGGGCTTCCTCGAGCACCTCAGGCCTCGCCTTCCGGCTTCTCCTCCGCGGCCGGGGCCTCGGTGGTCTCTTCGGCCTTCGCAGGCTTCCTGGCCTTCTTCGGCGTGGTGGCGGCGGCGCCGGTGTCGCTCGACAGCGACTCCCGGGCCGCGGCCTCGTACGCCGCGTGCCGGTCGGGCTTGGGCTCGGCGACCAGGAGCGGCGTGGCGGGGGCGGGCTCGCCCTTGAACTTCTGCCAGTCGCCGGTCAGCTTGAAGATCTTGAGGACCGGGTCGGTCGGCTGCGCGCCGACGCTCAGCCAGTACTGCGCCCGCTCGGAGTTCACCTCGATGCGCGAGGGGTTCTCCTTCGGGTGGTAGAGGCCGATCTCCTCGATCGCCCGGCCGTCCCGCTTGCTCCGGGCGTCGGCGATGACGATGCGGTACTGCGGGTTGCGGATCATTCCGAGCCGCTTGAGCTTGATCTTGACTGCCACGGGTGTGGTCTCTCCTGCATTAGAGCGTGGGTGAGTGGTATCTCGTCGAGTGGGGCACGACGGGAGCCCGCTCGAGGGACAGACGCGGCCGGCAGAGGTGAGAGGGCATCCGCCTGGTCACGATGTTCCAGCCTGACATTCTGCCAGATGATTGCGCGTGCTCGGGCAACGACGGCCCCGGCGCCGCTCCCGGTTTCCCCCACCCCGGAAAAGGGCCGCCCGGAAAAGGACCCGGAGGACGACCCGGAAGACGGCCCGGAGAAGCTCCGCCGGAGACGGGGAGACACGCGCCCTCGCGGAAAGGGTGCCCGATCAGGCGAACTGACCGGCGGGATCGGCCGTCCAACAGGCATGCGAGCAATCACGAGCACGGCCGGCGTCGCGGCGGCGGCGGCCATCCTGCTGTCCACCGGCTACGCTCTGTCCACCCGTGACGCCCTGTCCACCGGTGACGCTCTGTCCGACGCCGCGCACCCGGCGGTCGGAGCATCGGCGGTCGGAGCATCGGCGGTCGGAGCATCGGCCGCCGGCCCGGGCGGAGGCTCCGGCGAGAGTACGGGCAGGGCTGCCGGCGCTGCCGGCATGGTCTCCACCGCCCCGGCACCGGCCTTCTCATCGGCACCGGCCCACGGCACCGTCCGCGCGGCCTCCGCTTCGACCAACTCCACCAACTCCACCGCCTCCACCGCTTCCTCGGCGAAGGAGCCCGCGCGGTGCCGTACGACGGGACTGCGGGCGCGCGTCGGACGGCAGGACGCGGGGGCGGGGAACCGCTACGCGCCGCTCGTGCTGACCAACACCTCGGGCGGGACCTGCTGGGTCTACGGCTTCACCGGGCTCGTCCTGATCGACGGCCGGGGCGACGTGCTGCGCACCCGCACCCGCCGGGAGAGCGTGACGCCACACCGGGTCACGCTGCGGCCCGGCGCGAGCGCGCACGCGCGGCTGCACTGGACGGTGGTGCCGTCCGGGCACGAGACCCGGTGCCCCGCCTCGGCCCGGCTGATGATCATCCCACCGGACGAGGTGGCGCACCTGGAGGTCCCGTTCAGCGCCACGGTCTGCGACGACGGCCGGATCGACGCCAGGCCGATGGCCCCCGGCGCCGGTCTCTGACCCTCACCGGACGCCCGGCCACCCGTTAATTCTGGCCGGGCAGCTTGAGCTTGGAGGGGTCGAAGCCGGGCGGAAGCTCCAGGCCGGGGGGCAGCTGACCGCCGTTCCCGAGGTTGCCGAGCAGGCCCTTGGGCAGCTTCGGCTCGTCCGAGCCGTCCGAGCCGTCCGAGGCGGCGTTCGCCCCGGCCTTGCCGAGCGCGGCCTTGCGGGGGTCGCCGCTGACGCGGCGGCCCTTCTTGGGCTTCTGCGCCTTCTGCTTGCGCCCGCCGGGCATGCCCGGGATGCCCATGCCCTGGGTCATCCGCTTCATCATCTTCTGCGCCTCGAAGAACCGGACGACCAGGTTGTTCACCTCGGTGACCGTCACTCCGGAGCCCTTGGCGATGCGCGCCCGGCGGGAGCCGTTGATGATCTTCGGATCCTGCCGCTCAGCGGGGGTCATCGAGCGGATGACGGCGGCGACGCGGTCCAGGTCGCGGTCGTCGACCTGGTTGAGCTGCTCGCGCATCTGGCCCATGCCCGGCATCATGCCGAGCAGGTTCTTGATGGGCCCCATGCGGCGGACCATCATCATCTGCTCGAGGAAGTCGTCGAGGGTGAAGCCGTCGCCGGAGACGAGCTTGCCCGCCATCTTGGCGGCCTCCTGCTCGTCGAACGTCTTCTGCGCCTGCTCGATCAGGGTGAGGATGTCACCCATGTCGAGGATGCGGCCCGCCATCCGGTCGGGGTGGAAGGCGTCGAAGTCCTCAAGCTTCTCACCGGTGCTGGCGAACATGATCGGCCGGCCGGTGACGTGCCGCACCGACAGGGCCGCGCCGCCGCGGGCGTCGCCGTCGAGCTTGGTCAGCACGACGCCGTCGAAGCCGACGCCGTCCATGAAGGCGCGGGCGGTGCTCACCGCGTCCTGGCCGATCATCGCGTCGAGCACGAACAGGACCTCGTCCGGCGTGACCGCGTCGCGGATGTCGGCGGCCTGCTTCATCAGCTCCTGGTCGATGCCGAGACGGCCGGCGGTGTCGACGATGACCACGTCGTGCTGCTGGCGCCGTGCGTGGTCCAGCGACTGCCGCGCCACCGCGACCGGGTCGCCCACGCCGTTGCCGGGCTCGGGGGCGTACACCGCCACTCCAGCCCGCTCGGCCATGACGGCGAGCTGCTGCACGGCGTTGGGGCGCTGCAGGTCGCAGGCCACGAGCAGCGGGGCGTGCCCCTGGTCCCGCAGCCATCTGGCGAGCTTGCCGGCGAGGGTCGTCTTGCCCGAGCCCTGGAGACCGGCCAGCATGACGACGGTCGGCGGGTTCTTGGCGTAGCGCAGCCGCCGCGTCTCGCCGCCCAGCACCTCGATCAGCTCGTCGTTGACGATCTTCACGACCTGCTGGGCGGGGTTCAGCGCCTGGGAGACCTCGGCGCCGCGGGCCCGCTCCTTGATCCGGGCCACGAAGTCCTTCACGACCGGCAGCGCGACGTCCGCCTCAAGAAGCGCGATGCGGATCTCGCGGCAGGTCGCGTCGATGTCGGCGTCGGAAAGCCTGCCTTTGGACCGAAGGGAGGAGAAGACCGAAGTCAGCCGGTCGGAAAGCGTCTCGAACACGTGTTTGGCCAGCCTCGAAGCGAGTGGACGGGTCGGTGAACCATCAGTCTCCCCAGACTATCCGCCCGTACGGCGTTCACGCCCGCGCCGCCGTGGTGAGATCGCCGGACGGCGGCGCCGGGTCGTCACCGGAGCGCGCCGACGTGCGATGTCAGGGCGTGCTCGACGAGCGTGATCAGGGCGCTCTTCACCGATCCCCGGTCCCGGGCGTCCGTACGGACGATCGGGACCCCGGGTGAGATCGTGAGCGCCTCCCGCAGTTCGTCCTCCGAGTGGGTGTACTGCCCGTCGAAGCCGTTGACGCCGACGACGAACGGCAGCCGCGCCTCCTCGAAGTAGTCCACCGCGGGAAAACTGTCGGCCAACCGCCGGGTGTCGACCAGCACCACCGCACCGATCGCCCCCCGCACCAGGTCATCCCACATGAACCAGAACCGATGCTGACCCGGCGTGCCGAACAGATAAAGGATCAGATCCCGATCCAGCGACACCCGCCCGAAGTCCATCGCCACCGTCGTGGTCGTCTTGTGCGGCACCAGCCCCACATCATCCACACCCGCCGACGCGTCGGTCATCACCGCCTCCGTCGTCAGCGGCACGATCTCCGACACCGCCCCCACGAAAGTCGTCTTGCCCACACCGAAACCCCCCGCGACCACGATCTTCGTCGAGGTCAGCCCCCGGCTAGAGCCTGCGAAGTCCACTGAGCACCCTTTCCAGCAAGTTCAGATCCGGCTTACCCGCCTCCAACTGCGGCTGATGCACATGCACCAACCCCTCCGCCGCCATGTCCGCGATCACCACACGAACCACACCCAGCGGAATCCGCAACAACGCCGACACCTCGGCCACCGACCGCACCTGACGGCACAGGGAGGCGATGGCCCGATGCTCCGGCGGCCTCGTGGACAGGTCGTAGTGCGTGGTCGTGGCGGAGGAGACCAGTGCCTCCAGCGCGAGCTGCATACGTGGCGTCGTACGCCCGCCGGTGACGGTGAACGGGCGCACCGGGGAGGGCGGCTCCTCCGGGAGCGGGCCGCCGGGCCGCTGTCCCCAAGGGTCCATGCGTCACCTCCGCGGGTGGGACGCCTGCAGCTCGGCCCGGACCGCAGGGGTCAGCACCTGCCCCGCACGCTCCACCAGCAACGTCATCTGATAGGCCACCAGACCCAGATCGGAGTCGGCCGCCGCCAGCACCGCCAGACACGACCCGTCACTGACCGACATGATCAGCAACAACCCCCGCTGCATCTCCACGACCGTCTGCACCACGGGACCGCCCTCGAACACCCGGGAGGCCCCCTGCGTCAGACTGATCAACCCGGCGGCCACCGCCGCCAGCTGATCCGCCCGATCCTTGGGAAACCCGTTCGAGAACGCCAGAGGCAACCCGTCGGCCGACACCACCACGGTGTGCGCCACACCCGGGACCGCACTCACGAAATCACTGATCAGCCAGTTCAGGCCGCGTGCACCCTGGCTCAACTCCCTCATGCGCCGTCCCCTTTCTTCGTCGGATAGCCCTCGTCCTCACTCAACTCGCCCCGGGCCACCGCCCGCCCCTGCCGTACGCCCTGCTGGAAGCTGGACAGGCGGCTGCGCGCCCGGTCCGGCGACAGGGGCGGCCGCGGCGTCTGCGGCGTCTGCGGCGTCTGCTGTGTCTGCTGTGTCTGTGCCGCCTGCGGCTGCTGCGGCCCGGTCGAGTCCGCCGAGCCGGGCACCAGGTTGGCCTTCGGGACCCGCTTCGGCAGGCCGGACGTCGTCGTGCCCTCCCAGGCCGGCTTCTCGGCGGCCGCGGCGGCGGCCTGCCATCCCGCGTCCGTGGCCTGCTCACGCTGCCAGTCCGCCGGGCCGGTGTCGGTGGCGGGCGTACGGCGGAACCACGCCGACTCGACGGAGGCGAAGATCGGCAGGAACTCCTCAGCCGGCGGCGCCGGCGGCGCTCCGCCCGTTCCCACCGGCGCTCCGTACACCGGTCCGGTCTGCGCGGGGCCGAACTGCGTGGGGCCGAACTGCGTGGGGCCGGTCTGGGCGGCACCCGGTCCGGAGGGCATCGGGACCGGCCCTGTGTTGACGGAGAACGCTCCGGACTGGGCCCCGATCGGACCCGAGACGGCGGGATCGGGGAAGGCGGGAGCGGAGAAGGCCGACCCGGAGAAGGGGGACCCGGAGAAAGCGGGATCGGGGAAGGCGGGGCCGGAGACGGCGGGAATCGGACCGGTCGCCTCGCCGGGCAGGGGGTCGAACGGGCGTGTCCGCGAGAACATCCCCGGCTGCCGGGCGGCGGGGAGCGCCGCCTGCGCCGCCGGCGCGGGAAGCCCCTGCGGGCGGCCGTTCCAGCCGGACGACTGGCCGGGCTGCCCGCTCCAGGCGGGCGCGAAGGCTCCCGCGTAGGCCTGCTCCGGGTACGACGCGCCGCCCATGAGGCTCTCCGGCAGCAGGACCATGGCGGTCAGCCCTCCCCCGTCGTGCGGCCTGAGCTGCACCCGGATGCCGTGGCGCATGCCGAGGCGGCCGACCACGAACAGGCCCATCCGGCGGGACACCGACACGTCCACCACCGGCGGGTTCGCCAGCCTCCAGTTGGCCTGGGAGATCTCCTCGGCGGTCATCCCGATGCCGGAGTCGGTGACGGAGATCATCACGCCGCCGCCGTCGATCCGGTTGCCGGAGACGACCACCCGGGTGTCGCGGGCGGAGAACGACAGCGCGTTCTCCACCAGCTCCGCCATCAGGTGAATGATGTCGTTGACGGCCTGGCCGGCGATCGAGACGTCCGAGGGGAAGTTCAGCACCACCCGCTCGTAGCCCTCGACCTCCGACAGCGACGCCCGCAGAACGTCGGTGATCTCGACGGGCCGGCTCCAGCGGCGGGCGGTCTCCTGCCCGGCGAGGACCAGCAGGTTCTCACTGTTGCGGCGCATGCGGGTGGCGAGATGGTCGAGCTTGAACAGGTTCGCGAGCCGTTCCTCGTCCTGCTCGCCCTGCTCCAGCCCGTCGATCAGGGTGATCTGCCGCTCCACCAGGGTCTGCGTACGCCGCGACAGGTTCACGAACATCGCGTTGACGTTGCCGCGGAGCCGGGCCTCGTCGCCCGCCAGCCGTACGGCCTCACGGTGGACCTCGTCGAAGGCCCGCGCCACCTCGCCGATCTCGTCCGCCGACAGCACCCCGATCGGCTGCACCTGCTGAGAGCCGGCGGAGTCGGACTCGCGGAGGCGCTGGACGAGGCCGGGCAGCCGGTGCCCGGCGACCTCCAGCGCCTCGCTGCGCAGCCGCCGCAGCGGCCGGACGACCGAGCGGGCCATGACCAGGGTGATGACCAAGACCACCAGCAGGACGGCGACGACCAGGACCACGTTGATCGCGGCGACCCTCTGGTCCGACGCCTGGAACTCCTCGCTGCGCGTGATCACCGCGCGGGCGAGCGCGAGGTTGACCTTGTGCATCTGGTCGCCGGTCTCGGTGATCGCGTCGAACCAGGTGTCCGCGGCCTGTCCGCCGGGCTCGACGCGGTGCAGCGGCAGGCCGTCGCGGGTGAGGCTCAGGGCGAGGGCGCGCAGGTATTCGGCCCGGTCGACCTTCTGGCCCGTCACGGTGTCCGAGAAGAGCTGGCGCTGCGCGGCCGTGGCCTGGGCGAGGAACGCGTTGCGCTCGCTGACCTCGCGGGCGCGGGCGGCGGTGAACGCGTCGATCTCCGCGTTCTCGAACCGGTTCCGGACCAGCGCGGCGGCGAGCAGCGCGCGCTGCTTGGAGACCTCCTCCTCGGTCCGCGCGAGCGAGGCCATCGACTTCAGACCGGCGATGACGCCCTCGTCCACCGCGCCCTGCACGGTCTCGTCGTACAGCCGCAGGGCGTCGGCGGCGACCTGGGAGTACTTCTCGATCGCGGGCAGCGCGGGAAGCTTGCTCTCCAGGATCGTGGTGCGCAGCGCGGGCAGCTCGTCGAGGCGGCCGCGCAGGCGGACGAGATCGGCGCGGCCGATGTCGCCGAACGCGGCGCCCGCGGTCTCCGCCTTCGACCGCACCCGCTGCGCCGCCGCGTCGACCGCCGACTGCTGGTCGTGGATCAGCGAGAGGGTCGCCCCGCCACGGCGGTCCGTCCCCACGTAACGGGCCGTCAGGTCGCGTTCGAGCTGCAGCTCGTGGACGAAGTCGCCGATGCCGAGGACCAGTTCGGCGACGTCCTGCACCCGGCGGTACTCGGCCGCGCTGCTGATCGAGGAGGACACCCGCAGGCCGCCCAGCGTGACCGCGACGGCGGTCGGCACCAGGATCAACGCCAGCAGCCGGGTGCGCATCCGCCAGTTCTTCAGCGCCAGACGGCTACCGGCGCCCTGCCCGGGCGGCTCCGGCTGCGCCGGTTGCTCCCCCAACTCCCCCGCGGACGCCTCGGAGCCGGCCGGCAGCGGGGGCGGCTTCCGTTCACTACGACGACCGCTCTCGACTGTTGCCGTCCTCACTGATGCAACCTCACGCGGTTCTCGAGATGGGATTCGGGCCTATCACTCGGGATACCTCCCACAAGACATCGGCAATTGGAGCATAAGGCGACGAGATAGACCAACCTGTCAGATAATTTGGCACGGTCCAACGGCCGGAAGTTTCGTGCGGCGATGCATCGGGAAAGCCTTTCGCGAGTGACATCAACCGGCGCTCAGCGTTTCCGAATCAAGTTCTGGACATATATCGGTCCAAACAGCCACACCCCAGGTTACGGGGCATAGTGGATTTACTGACAAGTTTGGTGACATAGGGCTCCTAATCCTGTTATCCCGGTTTAAGTCCCGCTACGCTTCTCGCCCGTCGCCCGGTGCCGCCATCTCTCGCACCGGGCGCCTCGCTTCCCCCATCTGAGGAGACTCCATGAGGCTGACGGGTCGCAGAACCGTCATTGGCGTCATAGCAGCGTTGACACTTACCGCCTGTAGCGGTGCGGACACACAGACGACATCGTCCGGCGACAACGGACTGGAGAAAACCACCCTCAAAGTCGGTATTCTCCCCATCGCCGACGTCGCGGCGCTGTTCATCGCGATCAAGCAGGGCTTCTTCAAGGCCGAGGGGCTGACCATAGAGCCCGAAGTGGTCCAGAGCACCATCGTCGCCATCCCGAAGCTCGTGAGCGGCGCGACGGACATCACGCTCGGCAACTACTTCTCGGTGCTTTCGGCGCAGGAGGCGAAAGCGGGGAACTTCCGCGTCCTCGCCGATACATTCCAGGCCAAACCGGACGTATTTGACATCGTGGTCAAGAAGGACTCACCGATCCAGTCGGTCAAGGACCTCAAGGGCAAGAAGGTCACCGTCGCGGCGCTGAACAGCATCGGCGAGCTCGCCGTCGCCTCGACCCTGCGGGCCAACGGGCTGTCCCCCAAGGACGTCCAGTACGTCCCGGTGCCCTTCCCCCAGGCGCCGGGCATGCTCGCGTCCGGCCAGGTGGACGCGGCCTGGCTCACCGAGCCGTTCCTGACCGGCGTGCAGAAGGACATGGGCGCCCGCAAGATCGCCGACACGATGACCGGCGCGATGGCGGACTTCCCGATCGCGGGCTGGACCACGACCGAGCCCGCCCTGGCGAAGTACCCCAAGACCATGGCCGCCTTCCAGCGCGCCATCGTGAAGGCCCAGCAGATCGCCGACTCCGACCGCAAGGCCGTGGAGAAGGTGCTGCCTGACTACACACAGATCAAGCCGGAGGCGGCGTCCATCATCACCCTCGGCGCCTACCCGTCCACTCTCAACCCGACGCGCATCCAGCGGGTCGCCGACCTGATGCTGGAGTACGGCTACCTGAAGTCCAAGATGGACGTGACCCCGCTGCTGGTGCCGATGCCGCAATGACCGTCGGCAGAGTGGTCCGCGGCGCCGTCGGCGTCGCGGTCCTGCTGGTCGTCGCGGAGATCGCCGGCCGAACCGGCCTGATGGACACCCAGATCATGCCGCTGGCGTCCACCGTGCTCGCCGGGGCGGCCGGGCTCGCCGTCGATTCCGAGTTCCTGCACGACGCCTCGGCCACCGTCGAGGTGTGGGCGGAGGGTCTCCTCGTCGCGACCCTGCTGGCCGTGCCCGCCGGAGTGCTGCTCGGGAGCCTGCCGAAAGTGGAGATCGGGCTGCGGCCGCTCATCGAGTTCCTCCGGCCGATCCCCTCGATCGCGCTCATCCCCCTGGTCACGCTCATCATGGCCACCGGTGGCGCGGTGAAGGTCACGATCGTCGTCTACGCCGCGTGCTGGCCCGTTCTCGTCAACACCATGTACGGCCTGCACGATGTGGACCCGGTCGCCAGGGAGACGATGCGGGCCTTCGGCTTCGGCCGCCTGGCCGTGCTGCTGCGGGTGGCGCTGCCGAGCGCCGCCCCGTTCGTCCTGACCGGCGTACGCCTGGCGGCGTCGGTCGCGCTGGTGGTGGCCATCAGCGCGGAGCTGCTCTCCGGCGGCGAGGGCGGCATCGGCGTGTACATCATCAAGGCGGGATCGGGCTACCGGATCGACCTCATGCTGGCGGCCACGGTGTGGGCGGGGCTCATCGGCCTGGTCGTGAACGCGCTGCTCGTCCGGGCCGAACGCGGCCTGTTCCGCTGGCACGCCGCGCGTGCGGGGGTGGCCCAGTGACGACCCCCCCAGTGACGACCCCGCCGCTCACGACCGCCGTCGTGAGCGGCGGCCGGTGGGCCGGCCGGGCGCGCGGGCTCGCCGTGCGGATGTGGGCGGTGCCGGTCGTCGTCGCCCTGTGGGAGGCCGCCGCCCGGTCGGTGGAGTCCGTCTACTTCCCGCCGCCGTCGGCGATCCTGGCCCGGCTGCGGGAGCTGTGGTTCTCCGGGCCGCCGGCCCGCCTTTTCCTCAGCGACGCCGCCATCGCCGACTTCCTGCCCAGCCTCGGTCATCTGTTCGGCGGATGGGCGCTCGCCTGCGTGGGCGGGATCGCCCTGGGCGTCGCGATCGGCCGGTCCCGGACGCTGGCGGGCTACGTGGACCCGCTGATCGAGTTCGGCCGGGCGATCCCGCCGCCGACGCTCATCCCGCTGTTCATCGTGCTGTTCAAGGCGGACACGCGGATGCAGCTCGCCACCATCGTGTACGGCGTGATCTGGCCGGTCCTGGTCAACTCGGTGGACGGCGCCCGCTACGTGGACCGCCTCCACATCGAGACGGCGCGCGTGTTCGGCCTGTCCCGGGGCGAACTGCTCTTCCGGGTGATCCTGCCGGCGGCGGCGCCGAAGATCTTCGCGGGACTGCGGCTGAGCCTGTCGCTCGCGCTCATCCTCATGGTCGTCGCCGAACTCGCGGGCAGCGCGACCAGCGGGATCGGCTACGAGCTGATCTACACGCAGCAGAACTTCGACCTGCCGGGGATGTGGGGGACGATCGCGCTGCTCGGCGTCCTCGGCTTCCTCCTCAACTCGTCGTTCCTCGTCGTGGAGCGGCGCGCCCTGTCCTGGCACCGGGGTGCCGGGCGGAGAAGCTGAGGTGACACCGTGCTCGATGTCGTCAACCTGACCCACACCTACGGCAGCGGACCGGAGGCCCACCGGGCGCTCGGCGGGATCGACCTCAAGGTCTCCGAGGGCGAACTCGTCTGCGTCGTCGGCCCGTCGGGCTGCGGGAAGTCGACGCTCCTGCGGTCGATCGCGGGGCTTGTACGGCCGACCGGCGGGGAGGTCCGCGTCAAGGGCCGCCCGGTCGACGGGACGCCCGACGACCTCGCGGTGGTCTTCCAGGACTACAGCAGGTCGTTGTTCCCCTGGTTGTCGGTGCGCGACAACGTGGCGCTGCCGCTGCGGCGGCGCGGCCTCGACCGGGCGGCCCGCCGTACGGCGGCGGCGGAGGCGCTGGCGGCGGTGAGCCTGGAAGGCGCCGCGGCCAAGTATCCCTGGCAGCTGTCGGGCGGCATGCAGCAGCGGGTGGCGATCGCGCGGGCCCTCGCCTACCGTCCCTCGCTGCTGCTGATGGACGAGCCGTTCGGCTCCGTCGACGCCCAGACCCGCGAGGACCTGGAGGATCTCGTCCTCGCCGTACGCGGTCACCATCGCATGACGATCGTCCTGATCACCCACGACATCGACGAGAGCGTCTACGTCGGCGACCGGGTGGTGGTGCTGACCCGGGCGCCCGCCGTGGTCGCCGCCGACCTGCGGGTGGACCTGCCCGGTCCCCGCGACCAGATCGGGACCCGGGAACTGCCCGCCTTCGTGCACCTGCGGGCCGAGGTGAGCCGCCTGGTGCGCGGCAGACCCGAATTCACCCCCGAGTTCAGCCCCGGATTCGGCCCCGGATTCGGCCCCGGATTCGGCCCCGAGTTCAGCATGGCCCCACCGCACATGACGACCTCACCTCTCATGAACACCCCCTCACATCTGACCAAGGAGTAGTGAACGTGACAGAAGCCAGCAGCGTCGTGTGGGAGCACCTGCGCGGGTTCTACCGGGCCGCGGCGCTCGGCGCGATCGTCGACCTCGACTGCGCCGGCCACCTGAAGGACGGACCGCTCACCGTCGAGGAGCTCGCCACCCGCTGCGGCGCGCACGCGCCGTCCCTCGCCCGCCTGCTGCGCACGTGCGCCGCCAACGGGCTGTTCACCTCCGTCTCCCCCGGCACGTACGCGCTGACCGACGCGGGCCGGCTGCTCGTGGAGGGCGTGCCCGGCTCGCTGCGCACCGCCGTCCAGTTCAACACCGCGCCCACGCTCTCGTACGGCATGAACGCCCTGACCTCGACGGTGCGCGCGGGACGGTCGGCGTTCGTCGAGAAGTACGGAGTGCTCTACGACCACCTGGGGACCGACCCCGAGCTGAACCGCGTCTTCAACGACTTCATGAGCCAGCGGTCGCAGCCGATGGCGGACGGGGTGGCCGCGAGCTACGACTTCTCGTCGGTCAAGACGCTGGTGGACCTGGGCGGCGGCCGGGGCCACATCCTGGCGACGGCGCTGCGGGCCAACCCGCATCTGCGCGGTGTGCTGGTGGAGCTGGCGCACGTGCTGCCGGACGCGCGGGCCGCCTTCGACGAGTGGGGGCTGTCGGAGCGGGTGGAGGTCGTCGAGGGCGACTTCTTCGCGTCGGTCCCCGCGGGTCACGACGCCTACCTGCTGGGCAGTGTGATCCACAACTGGGATGACGAGGACGCGATCCGGATCCTGCGCGTGGTCCGCGACGCGATGAGTGACGACGGCCGGGTGCTGCTGGTGGAGTTGGTCCTGCCGGACGACGACTCGGCGCACTTCGGGAAGGACCTGGACATGCGGATGCTCGGCCTGTTCGGACAGGGAAGGGAGCGCAGCAGGTCGGAGCACGACGCGCTGCTGCGGGCGGCCGGGCTGCGCCTGACCGGCACCTACGGCCTGCCGTTCCACGCCACCCTCATCGAGGCGGTCCGCGTCTAGACCGGTGACTCCCGAGCGGGGGCCGCCTCAGGAGCGCCCCCCGCCGGGTACGGCGACCCGCATGGTCAGCGCGTGCTCGACGAGGGTGATCAGGGCGCTCTTCACCGATCCCCGGTCCCGGGCGTCCGTACGGACGACGGGGATCCGCGGCGCCAGACTCAGCGCCTCACGCACCTCCTCCTCCGCATGCGGATACTGCCCGTCGAAGCCGTTGACGCCGACGACGAACGGCAGCCGCGCCTCCTCGAAGTAGTCCACCGCGGGAAAACTGTCGGCCAACCGCCGGGTGTCGACCAGCACCACCGCACCGATCGCCCCCCGCACCAGGTCATCCCACATGAACCAGAACCGATGCTGACCCGGCGTGCCGAACAGATAAAGGATCAGATCCCGATCCAGCGACACCCGCCCGAAGTCCATCGCCACCGTCGTGGTCGTCTTGTGCGGCACCAGCCCCACATCATCCAAACCCGCCGACGCGTCGGTCATCACCGCCTCCGTCGTCAGCGGCACGATCTCCGACACCGCCCCCACGAAAGTCGTCTTGCCCACACCGAAACCCCCCGCGACCACGATCTTCGTCGAGGTCAGCCCCCGGCTAGAGCCTGCGAAGTCCACTGAGCACCCTTTCCAGCAAGTTCAGATCCGGCTTACCCGCCTCCAACTGCGGCTGATGCACATGCACCAACCCCTCCGCCGCCATGTCCGCGATCACCACACGAACCACACCCAGCGGAATCCGCAACAACGCCGACACCTCCGCCACCGACCGCACCTGACGGCACAGGGTGCTGATCGCCTGGCGTTCCGGGGTGAACGTGGAGAGGTCCTGCTGCACCGAGGTGGCGGAGGACACGAGCGCCTCCATCGCCAGCTGGAGGCGTGGCGTCGTGCGTCCTCCCGTCACCGCGTAGGGCCGTACGAGGGAGCTCTGCTCCGTCTGTGCCGGCCTCGGGTTGGGGGTCGCACCGCCGTACTGCCGGTGGGCGTCGGCCACCGGCGGGTAGGGCTCGTTGTTCCAGCCGCCGCTTGCCACAACGTCCTCCTGACGTTCTCGTTATCGCTCCGGGTTTCCGGTGGTGACCCGGCGCGCCCCGCTCCCGGGGCGCGTCTCCCGATCTGTGCTCCGCTGTCCGCGGCCGCGGGTCTCACCTCGCGGAACGGCGGGTCACCTCGGGTGGGAGGACTGCAGCTCGGCCCGGACCGCAGGGGTCAGCACCTGCCCCGCACGCTCCACCAGCAACGTCATCTGATAGGCCACCAGACCCAGATCGGAGTCGGCCGCCGCCAGCACCGCCAGACACGACCCGTCACTGATCGACATGATCAGCAACAACCCCCGCTGCATCTCCACCACGGTCTGCGTGACGGGGCCGCCCTCGAACACCCGGGAGGCCCCCTGCGTCAGACTGATCAACCCGGCGGCCACCGCCGCCAGCTGATCCGCCCGATCCTTGGGAAATCCGTCCGAGAACGCCAGGGGCAACCCGTCGGCCGACACCACCACGGTGTGCGCCACACCGGGCACGTTGTTCACGAAGTCCGTGATCAACCAGTTGATGCCGCGTGCGGCCTGACTCATCTCCCTCATCAGTCCTCCTTCTCACTGTCCTGGGCATCGGGCTTGCCCAGGGACGCCGCCCCGGGGTATCCCTGGTCCTCTCCGGCCTCCCCGCGCGCGACCGCACGGCCCTGCCGTACGCCCTGCTGGAAGCTGGAGAGCCTGCTGCGCACCCGCTCGGGCGAGAGCACGGGCGGGGGTGGCGGCGGAGTGGCCGCCGCCGCGGGGGCGGGTTCCGCGGAGGGCACCGGAGCGGTGGCCGAACCCGGCACGAGGTTGGCCTTGGGCACCCGCTTGGGCAGACCCGACGAGGTGACCCCGCCGAGGGCCGGTTCGCTGGCCGCCTGGGCCGCCTGCCAGCCGACGTCGGCCGGGGACGACCAGGCCTTGCTCTCCGCGCCGTCTTCGTCGGAGTCGCTCTTCTCCTCCGGGGCGTCGGCCTTCTTGAACCAGTCCGACTCGACCGCGGCGAAGATGGGGAGGTACTCCTCCTCCGACTCCAGCGGCGAGTCGCGCACCACCGGAAGCGGGCCCGTGTTGTCCTCGCCCTCGAAGGGACCGCGTCCGGCCCACCCGGCCGCGCCGCCTTCCTCCCGTCCTACCGGCCAGGAGGTGCTCCCCGGCGGGGGCAGGTGGCCGGGCCAGGGCGTGTCGACGGGCGCCTCACCCACGCGGCCGCGGTTGAAGGGGTTCGTGTCGAAGGGGCTGGACTCGAACGCGCCCGATTCGAACGGGCGCGAGTCGAAGGGTCCGGAGTCGAAGGTCGTGGTCTCGAACGGGTCCCGCTCGGCCGACGTCTTCTCGAACGGCGTCTTCTCGAACGGCGTCTTCTCGAACGGCGTCCTGTCGGAGAAGTCCCGGTCGGCGGGCGTCTTGTCGAAGGGCGTCTTGTCGAAGGCCGTCCGGTCGAAGGGGCCGGACTCGAACGGACTGCGGGCGAAGGGATCGGGCTGGCCGAAGGCACCGCTGTCGAACGCGCCGGTGTCGAACGCGCCGCTGTCGAAGGGGTTCCGGGCGAAGGGGTCCGGCTCCGCGGGGCGCTCGAAGCCACCCGATTCGAAGGGGTTGCGGGCGAAGGGGTCGTTGCCCGCGTTCCGCTGCGGCGGCTCGAACGGATTGCGCGAGAACGGGTCGGGATCGAAGCCGGTCGTCTCGCGCGGGAAGGTCTCGAAGGGCCCGCGCTCGGAGGCGGCGGCGGCCGGGGCGCCGACGCCCGGCGCGTCCGCGCCGAACACGGAGGTGCGCGGTGGGTTCTCGAACGGGGTCGGGCTGGCGAGAGCGGGCGCGCCGAACGCGGGAGCGCCGAACTGCGGCCCGGCCCCGACGGCCGGCATCGGGCTGGTCAGCTCCGGCTGGGGCATGCCCGGCACCCCCGGGAAGGCCGGGCCCGCGTGGGCCAGCAGCGACTCGGGCAGCAGCACCATGGCCGTCAGGCCGCCGGTGTCCTGCTGGCGCAACTGCACCCGGATGCCGTGACGCAGCGCGAGGCGGCCGACCACGAACAGGCCCATGCGGCGGGACACCGACACGTCCACCACGGGCGGGTTCGCCAGGCGGTGGTTCGTCCCGGCCAGTTCGTCGGGCGTCATGCCGATGCCGAGGTCGCTCACGGAGATGATCAGGCCGCCGCCGTCGATGCGGTTGCTCGACACCGTGACCTTGGTGTCGCGGGGCGAGAAGGAGATGGCGTTCTCGACCAGCTCGGCCACCAGGTGCACGACGTCGTTGACCGCCTGGCCGACGATCGACGCGCCGGCCTGCACCTGGATGTCGACGCGCTCGTAGCTCTCGACCTCCGACAGGGAGGCGCGGACGATGTCGACGATGGGCACCGGCTGGCCCCAGCGGCGCGCGGCCTCCTGCCCGGCGAGGACCAGCAGGTTCTCACTGTTGCGGCGCATGCGGGTGGCCAGGTGGTCGAGCTTGAACAGGTTGCCCAGCCGGTCGTCGTCCTGCTCGCCCTGCTCCAGGCCCTCGATAAGGGAGAGCTGGCGCTCCACCAGGGTCTGCGTACGCCGCGACAGGTTCACGAACATCGCGTTGACGTTGCTGCGCAGGCGCGCCTCGTCGCCCGCCAGGCGGATGGCCTCGCGGTGGACCTCGTCGAAGGCCCGCGCCACCTCGCCGATCTCGTCACGGCCGACCACGCCGATGGGGGCGATGGCCGGCACCTGGCCGGCGTCGCCGGCCTCGCGCAGCTTCTGGACCGTGTCGGGCAGACGGTGCCCGGCGACCTCCAGCGCCTCGCTGCGCAGCCGCCGCAGCGGGCGTACGAGCGAGCGGGCGACGCCGGTGGTGACGAGCAGCACCGCGATCAGCAGGAGGACGACGGCGACGGCGACGACGACGGCCCGCTGCTGCTCGTCGTCCTTGAGCGACTGGGCGCGTGCCACGATGGCCGACGTCAGCTTGGCCTCGACGGTGCGCATCCGGTTGATCGGCTGCGAGATCGCGTCGAACCACAGGCGGGTGTCGTCGCGTACGGACTGGTCGAGGCCTCTGAGGTCGAAGCCCGAGTTGGCCCGGTCGAGCACGAGCGTCCGGAGGAACTCCGCCTCGTCGACCCTGCCGCCGGAGACCGTGTTGTCGTAGTCCGTCCGTTCCTCCGGCGTGGCGCTCTTTCGGAACGCGCGCAGCTCGCTCTCCTGCGCGGACATCGCGCCGAGGAAGCTCTGGAGCTGGGCCTGCTCGAACCGGCCGGAGGTCAGCACCGTGGACAGCAGGCCGCGCTGCAGGGAGGCGCTCTCCTTCGCGCGGGCGAGGGCGGCCAGGGTGACCGACATCGCGCCGAGCCGGTCGTCGACCGTGCCCTGGGACAGTTCGTCCTGCAGGGCGAGCAGGTTGCCGATGACGAGGGTGTACTGGTCGAGCACGGCTCGCGGCTGCAGGTTCCCCTCCGCGGCCTGGCCGCGGAGCGACTCCACGCCGTCGAGCTTGCCGAGGATGTGCTCGATCTCGGCCGTGGCCCGGTCGCTCACGCCCGACCTGACCTCGTTCGCCAGGTCACGTACGGCGGTGGCCGCCTTGTTCGTGAGGATGGTCTGCGCCTTGACGGCGGCGGCCGCCTTGGGCGGGCGGCCGATGGTGGCGTTCCACGCGGCCCGGTCCCGCTCGGTCTGCAGTTCGTGGGTGAGGTTCGCGACGCGGTCCACCAGCCGGGCCAGGTCGCTCGTCTGCTGGTACTGCGACGCGGTGGTCACCGAGCTGACGATGCGGAACCCGCCGAGCACCAGGGCGGCCAGCGTGGGGATGAGGATCAGCGCCACCAGCCGGGAACGCACCCGCCAGTTACGCAGGAGGAAACGGCTTCCCTCGTCGGGCTCCTGCTCAGCCGGAACCCCGGTCCCGGGGCTCTCGTCGGTCCGGGGGTCTAGTGTCCTCACAGGCTTCGCAACCTCTCGCCGTATGTGCGCACAGGGGGGAATTCTCGTCACGGATGTGGTTGGCGTGACACGGGAGACGTCCTGCAGGCGAGGGTAATTGCAGCACACCGACACCAGGGAGGCCAACCGAACACCCGTGCACAAACAACCTATACAGGCACGGAGATGATGTTATTTGATTAAATATCGGGTCGTCTTCATTACCGGATTCTGCCCCTCCGGCTAGGTCACCATCTCACGAAACCACAGGCAGAAGGCCGGGAATCCGGTGACGCGGGCGGCCCGGACGGGCTCGGCCGCGCCCGGACGTCACGAAGGGCGGCACCCGGGGGTACCGCCCTCGCCGCCCTCTCGCCGAAGGCTCACGGGACAGCGCTCAGTAGGTCCTGCCGTACGCGGCGCGGACCGTGAGCACGTACTCGACCAGGCTGATGAGCGTGGACTTGACGCCGTCCCGCGACCTGGCGTCCGTACGGACGACCGGAACGTGCGGGGCCAGCGACAGCGCCTCGCGCACCTCCTCCTCCGAGTGGAGGAACTGTCCCTCCCAGCCGTTCATCGCGACGAGGAACGGAAGCTGGGCCTCCTCGAAGTAGTCGATGGCCGGGAAGCAGTCGGCGAGCCTGCGGCTGTCCACGAGCACGACCGCCCCGATGGCACCGCGGACGAGGTCGTCCCACATGAACCAGAAGCGGTGCTGGCCCGGAGTCCCGAACAGGTAGAGGATGAGGTCCTGGTCGAGCGACAGCCGCCCGAAGTCCATCGCGACCGTCGTGGTCGTCTTGTTCGGCGTGAGCCCCAGGTCGTCGATGCCGGCGCTGGCGTCGGTCATCACGGCCTCGGTCGTCAGCGGAAGGATCTCGGAGACGGCACCGACGAAGGTCGTCTTCCCGACGCCGAACCCACCCGCCACGACGATCTTCGTCGAGGTAAGACCACGACTAGAGCCTGCGTAGTCCACTGAGCACCCTTTCGAGCAGGTTGAGGTCTGGCTGTCCCTGGTTGAGCTGCGGCATGTGCAGGCGGACCAGACCCTCGTCGGCCATGTCGGCGATGAGCACGCGGGCCACGCCGAGCGGGACCCGGAGCAGCGCCGAGATCTCCGCGACCGATCGTACGGTACGACACAACATCATGATCGATTCCTGCTCCGGACCGAGCAGGGAATAGTCATTGCTCTTCAAGGTCACCGATGACACGAGCGTTTCCATCGCCAGGTGATAACGCGGCTCGGCTCGCCCACCGGTGACGGCGTACGGACGGAACAGAGGCTCGTCCTCTGTCCCGTCACGATCCCGCATGCCCCACTCCCATGATCATCGCCGCGATGTCTGCAGCTCGGCGCGCAGCGCCGGGGTGAGCACCTGTCCGGCCCGTTCCACGAGCAGGGTCATCTGGTAGGCCACCAGGCCCATGTCGCAGTCCGGGGAGGCCAGCACGGTCAGGCAGGACCCGTCGCTGATCGCCATGACCAGCAGCAGGCCGCGCTGCATCTCGACCACGGTCTGGGTGACCGAGCCTCCCTCGAACACCCGCGAGGCGCCGACGGTGAGGCTGAGCAGGCCGGCGGCGACCGCCGCGAGCTGGTCGGCGCGGTCAGGGGGGAAGCCGTCCGATTGGGCGAGTCGCAGGCCGTCCGACGAGACCACCACCGCGTGCGCCACCCCGGGGGTGGTGCCGACGAAGTCGGTGATCAGCCAGTCGAACCTGCGTGCTTCCACGCTCAACTCAGTCACGAGCCCTCCTCCTCGTTACCCGACCCTTCGGTGAGGCCGCCGGCCGCTTGGGCCCGGCCCCGCCGCACACCCTGCTGGAAGCTGGAAAGGCGGTTGCGGACCGCCTCGGCCGAGACCGGCGGACGCGGGGGCGCGGCGGCGCTCTCCGCGCCGACCGAGCCGGGCACCAGGTTGGCCTTCGGCATGCGCTTGGGCAGTCCGGCCGCGGTGACGCCGCCGAGCGACGGGTCCCGCACGCTCGCCGCGGCCTGGAAACCGCTGTCGGCCTGCGACCGCCACCCGCCGGTGCCGCTGGACTGCTGCGCGGGCGTCGCCCGGTTGTCCGCCGGCCCGTTCGCCGGTGCGGGGGCCGCGGCGGCCTTGGCGGCATCGGCGGTTCTTGCGATCTCCCCGGTGGTCTCCGCGGTGGTCTCCCCGTCCGTACGCGGAACCGCGGTGGGACCGGTGTCGGAAGGACGGCGGAACCAGGCCGACTCGACCGAGGCGAAGATCGGCAGGAACTCGTCGCCGCGCTCCAGCGGCGAGTCCTCCACCGCGGGCAGCGGACCGGTCGCCGACGCGAGGTTCCCGGAGCCGCCGGCTCGCCCCATCGCGGGCGGCGGAGGGAAGGCGGTCGGCCCCGTGCCGCCCGGCGGCACCGCGCTCTGGGGCGCCGGGGTGAAGACGTTCGGTCCCGTGCTCTGGGGAGACGGCGGGAACGCGGTCGGTCCCGTACTTTGCGACGACGGCGGGAACGCGTTCGGACCGGTGCCGTGAGCGGAGGGGGGGAACGCGTGCTCACCCGTGCTCCGCGTCGACGGCGGGAAGGCGGTGGGCCCGGTCGTGCCGGCCTGCGTGGCCGCGTTCCGCCGTGGGAGCGGGGTGGGCCCGGTGGGCAGCGACGGCCAGGAGGTTTCGGACCGGCCGGGCGCGGGCTCCTCGCCGATCGGCGTGCCGAACGCCGGGGGCCACGACGCGCCCGGCTGCCCGCCGAAGGCCGGGCGTGGGGGGTCCGCGTCCGGAGATCCTCCCGGCGCTCCGGGCATCGGCTGCGGCCCCGAGTTCCCCGTGTACGTGTTCCCTGTGTACGCGCTCTCGGTCGGCGGCGCCTCGACGGGACCCGGCGGTCCGTACGGGTGCTCGGCCGGCGCGGACGGCGCCTCCCTGACCGGAGCGCCGAAGGCGGAGAAGCCGCCCGAGCCGTTGCCGCCGGACCCGGCGCCACTCGGCGCCGGGGGCCGGCGCGACCCCACGCCGCCGGCCGCGCCGTCGCCGGGGTTCCACGGCTCGAACGGACCCGCTCCCGGCGCCTGGCCGGCCGGGTTGGGCTCGGCGAACGCCTGCCGCGCCGGCAGCCCGGCCGCGGTCTGCCCGACGGGGACCGACGGACGCGGCATGAGGGGCTGGTCGGCGTTGGAGATGAGCTGCGCGGGGAACAGCACCATCGCGATGATGCCCGCGCCGTCACCCCGGCGCAGCTGCACCCGGATGCCGTGACGCAGCGCGAGGCGGCCGACCACGAACAGGCCCATCCGGCGGGAGACCGACACGTCGATCGTGGGCGGCTCGGCGAGGCGGCGGTTGATCTCCGCCAGTTCCTCGGCGGACATGCCGATTCCGGCGTCGGTGACCCCGAGCATCACGGCCCCGCCCTCGACCGGGCTGCTGGAGACCACGACCTTGGTGTTGCGCGGCGAGAAGGCGATGGCGTTCTCGACGAGCTCGGCCAGGAGGTGGACGACGTCGTTGGTGGCGTGCCCGGCCAGGGCGATGCTGCGGGGGATCCGGACGACGACCCGTTCGTAGTCCTCGACCTCCGACAGCGAGGCGCGGACCACGTCGACGAGCCGGGCGGGCTGGCTGCGCTTGCGCGGCGGCTCGTGCCCGGCGAGCACCAGGAGGTTCTCACTGTTGCGGCGCATGCGGGTGGCGAGGTGGTCCAGCTTGAACAGGTCGGCGAGGCGCCGGCCGTCCTCCTCGCCCCGCTCCAGGCCGTCGATCAGCGAGATCTGCCGCTCCACCAGCGTCTGGGTGCGGCGCGACAGGTTCACGAACATCGAGTTGACGTTGGCGCGCAGGCGCGACTCCTCGGCGGCCAGCCGTACGGCCTGCAGGTGGACCTCGTCGAAGGCCTGGGCGACCTCGCCGATCTCGTCGGTGCTGCCGACCGCGATCGGCTGCACCTGCGACTCCCGGTCGGGGTCGTCCGACTCGCGCATGCGCCGCACGATCTCGGGCAGCCGGCGCCCGGCGATGTCGAGCGCCTCCACCCGCAGGCGGCGCAGCGGCCGGACCATCGAGCGCGCGATGAGCGCCGTGGTGGCCAGCACGAGCAGCAGGAGGGCGAGGATCAGGGCCCCGGCGATGAGGGCGTTGCGCTGTTCGGCCGACTGCAGATCACGGGTCCGGTCCTGCACCAGCGACGACACACGGCCCTCGACGGCCGCCATCTGCTCGATGGTCTTGGTGCTGTCCTGGAACCACCGCTGGGCCGTGGTGTCCCTGCTGCGGTAACGGCTGAGGGACTGGTTCTGCAGGCCCAGCCTGAGCGCCCACGACTTGGTCAGCTCGCCGTTCACCACGTTCGAGTCGGCGAAGAGGGTCACCAGGCGGGCCGCCTCGGCCTGTGGGGCCTCCGAGTAGAACGTCGCGAGGTAGCTCGCCTGGCGCGACTGGGCGGCCAGGAAGTCCTGCAGCTCGAAGGTGGTGAAGTTCTGGTTGCGCTCCATGAACTCACGGGTGAGGGCGGCCCGCTGCAGGGCCACCTCCTCCTTGGCGTGGGCGAGACCGCCCAGGGCGCGGACATTGCCCACGATCTCGGGGGCGACGTCGCTCGCGCCAAGCTCGTCGTGCAGACGCAGGATGTTGGCGATCAGTGCGCTGTAGTCCTCCGGCGCGCCGTTGGCGCGGATGCCGGCGAGGCTGGCGAAGCGGCTGGTGAGCTGCTGGGCCTGCTCCCCCGCCCGCGCGCCGTAGTCCACGTCGACGTTCTTGAGGTCGGCCCGCACCTGCTGCACCAGGGGGTCGACCACCGCGCGCTGCTGGGCGCGGGTCAGCTCGGTCTGGCCGTCGATGTCGAACGTGCGCCTGCCGTTGCCTCCCCAGACGAACAGGTCGCGTTCGAGGGCGAGCTGCTCGGCCAGGTCCCGCAGGTGCACCGAGTATTCCGCCGCCGACCTGGTCCGCTGGTAGCCGGTCAGGCTGTCCATCGAGCTGACGACGCGGAGGCCGGCGAGGAGCACGGCCACGAGCGTCGGGGCGAGGATCAGCGCGGTCAGGCGTGTGGGAACCCTCCAGTTGCGCGCTGCGAACGGGCTCCTCCGCCTGCGGTTATCGGTATTCGACTGCTCCATGCTCACCGGCCCCGCCATCGTTCGGCCTGCCTTCACGCGTCTGGACAGCATGAAGTGACATAGCTCTATAAGCGGGGACAATTCGACCACAAGGTCATCAAGGCGAGCGGCCCTACCCCTGCCGCAGCACCCCAATTGTTACCAAGAGGTGAGGATCGTGACCCTTACTACCTGAGGGCCGCGAGAACATGCTCCCGTACCTGGATCCGCTGCTGTTCGTCGACAATGGGGCGGCCCGTACGATCCGCCACATAGAAGACATCCACCGCTTCTGCGCCCAGAGTCTCCACACGCGCGGCGCGTACGTCAAGTCCGCACTCGCCGAAGGCGCGGCCGATACGCCACAGCAGACCGGGTCTGTCGTGCGCTCTCACCTCCACCACACTCGCCGTGTTGGACGCGTCGTCGAGCAGTGTGACGCGCGGCGGCGCCACCGGCACCCGGGAAGGGCGCATGGACCTCGCCCGCCGGGCCAGGCGCTGCTCGATGTCGAGCCGTCCGGCCAGGACGAGGCGCAGGTCGGCCTCCAGCGTCGCCGGATCCGGCGGCGAGCCGTACTCGGGGACGACGACGAACTCGATGACGGCGGTCGACCCGGCGGACGCGGCGGAGGCGGCGCGCACCGCCATCCGGTGCGCCGCGAGCACCCCGGCCGCCCGCCACAGCAGCCCCGGCCGGTCCGGCGCGACCACGGTGACCGCGCTGCCGTTCACCCGCACCGCTCCGCCGCCGTGCCGGGCGAGCGCCGCCTGGTCGGCCGACAACGCGGGCGCGGGCGCCGGCGGCGCGCCGGACAGCACCGACCTCACCCGCCGGACCAGGTCGGAGACCAGGGACGCCTTCCAGGAGTTCCACGCGGCCGGGCCGGTCGCGGAGCCGTCGGCCACGGCGAGCGCGGCCAGCAGTTCGAGGACCTCCCGGGAGCCGATCGCCTCGGCCACCCGGGAGATGGTCACCGGGTCGTCGAGGTCCCGCCGGGTGGCGGTCTCGGGCAGCAGCAGGTGATGCCGCACCACCGTGGCGAGGACCTCCACGTCCGCCTGCGGCAGGCCCATCCGGGCGCCGATGTCCCGGGTGACGATCTCACCGGTGGTCGAGTGGTCGCCCGGCCAGCCCTTGCCGATGTCGTGCAGCAGCGCCGAGATGAGCAGCAGGTCGGGGCGGGACACCTCGCGGGTGAAGGCGGCGGCCCCGGCCGCGGTCTCGATGAGGTGCCGGTCCACGGTGTACCGGTGGACCGGGTTGCGCTGGGGACGGTGCCGCACGCGCTCCCAGTCGGGGATCAGCTTGACCAGCACGCCGGCCTGGTCGAGCTCCTCCCAGACCGGTACGGCGGCGCGGCCCGCGCCGAGCAGCGCCACCAGCGCGCCGCGGGCCTCCGGGGGCCACGGCACGGGCAGCGGAGGCGACTGGGCGGCGAGCGCGCTGACCGTCGCCGGTGCCAGCGGGAGCCCCGCCTCGGCGGCGGCGGCCGCCGCCCGCAGCACGAGGGTGGGGTCGGAGCGTGGGGTGACGCCGCGGGCCAGCACGACCTCGCCGCCGTGTTCGACGACGCCGTCCGCGAGCGGCCGCCGTCCTCGTGGCGCGGGACCGGTCAGCAGCCGGTCGACGGTGCGCCAGGTGGCGTCGAAGGCGTGGGAGATGGTGCGGCCCGCCTCCGCCAGGCGGCGCATCAGCGCCTCGGCGTCGAGCATGCCGAGCGTCCCGGCGACCGCGTCCTGCTCCTGGAGCACCAGGCGGTCGGTTCCCCGGGCGGTGACCAGGTGCAGCCCGTGCCTGATGTCCAGCAGCAGTTCGTACGCCTCGCGGACGCGGGGGCCGGGGGCCGAGGCCACCCAGGCGGCGGCCACGGCCTGCATCGCCTGCACGTCGCGCAGGCCGCCCCTGGCGTCCCTGAGGTCGGGTTCGAGGAGAAAGGCCAGCTCGCCGCCGGTCTCGGCGCGCTTGTCCGCCGACGCCCGCAGCTCGGCCAGCCGGCGCCGGGAGTCGGCCCGCCACTCCACGAGCACCGCCTCCCGGGCGGACCGGGTCAGTTCGGGATCGCCCACCACGTGCCGCGCCTGGATCAGCCCGAGCACGGCCTTGAGGTCCTCCCTGGCGACCTTCACCGCCTCGTCCACGGTGCGGACGGAGTGGTCGAGGCCGATCCCGGAATCCCAGATGGGGTACCAGATGCGGTCGGCGATCCTCGCCACGTCCTCGCGCCCGTTGTGGAGCAGGACGAGGTCCAGGTCGCTGCCGGGGGCGAGTTCGCCCCGGCCCAGGCTGCCGACCGCGACCAGGGCCACGCCACCGATCCCGGTGGGAGCGGCGGGGCCTCGCTCGTCGGGGAGGCCGCCCTTCCCTCCCGATCCCTCCTCCCGCGCGTACGGCCGGGTGGCCGCCGTGCGGAACAGATCGGTGAGCCATCTGTCGATGTCCGCGGCCCGGTCCTTGCGGGTCGCGGCGAACGAGCGCGCCTCCCCTCTCATCATCCGGTTACAGCGCCTCCGGTCCGCGCTCCCCGGTGCGGACCCGGATGACCGTGTCCACGGGAACCGACCAGACCTTGCCGTCGCCGATCTTCCCGGTCTGCGCCGCCTTGACGATCACGTCGATGACGTCCTCGGCGTCGTCCTCCTCGGCCAGGACCTCGACCCGGACCTTGGGCACCAGGTCGACCTGGTACTCGGCGCCCCGGTAGACTTCGGTGTGGCCGCGCTGGCGGCCGTAGCCGCTGGCCTCCGAGACCGTCATGCCCTTGATGCCGAACTGCTCCAGGGCGGCCTTCACGTCGTCCAGTTTGAACGGCTTGATGACTGCGGTGATGAGTTTCATGCGTCGACCTTCTTCGTCTGTGCCGCGGAAACGGGCCCGTTGACGGAGGTCACTCCCGAGGAGTGAACGATGCCGAGGTCGTACCCGGTCTCGGCGTGGGTGGTGATGTCGATGCCGGTGACCTCGTCCTCCTGCTCGATCCGGAAGCCCATCGTCTTGTCGATGATCTTCCCGATCACGTAGGCCATGATGAAGGAGTAGAGGCCCACCGCGACAGGGCCGAGCGCCTGGACGCCGAGCTGCGAGATCGGGCCGCCGTAGATGAGGCCCTGGTTCTGGCCGTCGGCGAAGGGGTAGCGGGCGATGAGACCGAGGGAGACCGCGCCGATCGCGCCGCCGACCAGGTGGACGCCGACCACGTCGAGCGAGTCGTCGAAGCCGAGGCGGTACTTCAGGCCCACGGCGTACGCGCAGACCGCGCCGGCCAGGAGGCCGAGCACGAGCGCCGCCCACGGGTCGACGAAACCACAGGCGGGGGTGATGGCGACCAGGCCGGCCACGGCGCCGGAGGCGACGCCGAGGGTGGTGGAGTGGCCGTCGCGCAGCTTCTCCACGAGGATCCAGGCGCCGGCGGCGGCGGCCGTGGCGACCTGGGTGTTCATGAACGCGAGACCGGCGGTGCCGTCGACGGCGAGCTCGGAGCCCGCGTTGAAGCCGAACCAGCCGAACCACAGCAGGCCCACGCCGAGCAGGACCAGGGTGAGGTTGTGCGGGCGCATGGGGTCCTTGCGCCAGCCGGTCCGCTTGCCGAGCACGAACGCGAGCGCGAGGCCCGCGGCTCCGGCGTTCACGTGGACGACCGTACCGCCGGCGAAGTCCTCGATGCCGAGGTTGGCCAGCCAGCCGCCGCCCCAGACCCAGTGGGCGACCGGGAAGTAGACCAGCGTCGCCCAGGCGATGCCGAAGACCACCCAGGCGCCGAACTTGGCGCGGTCGGCGATGGCGCCGCTGATGAGGGCGACGGTGATGATCGCGAAGGTGAGCTGGAAAGCCGAGAACACGAGGCTCGGCATGCCGGTCCCGTCGTCCGCGGTGGGCGTGTCGATGAGGCTCTGCAGGCCTATGGCGTCGCCGCCGCCGACAAGCTTGTTGATGACGTTGTCTCCGTCGCCGAAGGCGTCGAAGGCCAGCGAGTGGCCGTACAGAACCCAGGCGAGGGTGATGGTGATGATGCTGACGAACGACATCATCATCATGTTCAGGACGCTCTTCGCCCTGGTCATGCCCCCGTAGAAGAACGCGAGCCCGGGCGTCATCAACAGCACCAGTGCGGTGGCTGTGATCATCCAGGCGGTGGTACCGGTATCGATCTTCACCGACGCGGCCCTCCTTACATTTGGCGTGTGGCCGGTTATCACTCCCTCAGTGGCGTCGTCCCGGGCTTCCTCGGCCGGCTGGCTCACTGACGTTGGCGAAAGCGTGTTCTTCCGCCGTTTCAGCTCATGACCATGCGTGTTTCACCGGTGTGAAACTCGCCGATCCCGTGTGTCGGCCAGGTTTCGGACGTGCTGGGAACGACAAAACGCGCACCCCAGGGGGGTGCGCGTCGTCGGGATACCGGTACGGCCGGTCGTCAGGCGGCGCTGGCCATCTTCCGCAGCCGCGACAGCGCGTCGCGCTCGATGCGCCGGGCGCGGTCACGGCCGATGCCGTAACGCTCGCCCACCTCGGTGAGGGTGTGCTCCCGGCCGTCCACCAGGCCGTACCGCCAGCGGAGCATGTCGCGCATCTGGCCCTCCAGGCCGGTCAGCCACTGCTCCAGGCGCTCCTTCTCCAGCGTGGCCATGGCCTGCTGCTCCGGGTCCGCCCAGGTCCCGTCGGCGATCATGTCGCCCAGCTCGGTCTCGTCCTCGTCGCCCACCCCGAGCTGGAGCGAGACGGGGTCGGACGCCCAGCGGCGCAGCTCCTGCACGCGCTCGATCGGCAGGTCGAGCACCGCGGCGAGGTCGGCGTCGGTCGGCTCGGCGTCGAACTCGGCCAGCATGTCCCGGCGGACCCGCATGAGCCGGGTCATCTGCTCTCCCGCGTGGGTGGGCAGCCGCACCGGCCGCGCCTGCTCGTGGATGGAGCGGCCGACCGACTGCCGGATCCACCAGGTGGCGTAGGTGGAGAACTTGTATCCCCGGCGGTAGTCGAACTTCTCCACCGCCCGGACCAGCCCGAGGTTGCCCTCCTGCACCAGGTCGATCAGGGGCATCCCCCGCCCCGAGTACTTCCTCGCCACGGCCACCACGAGGCGCAGGTTGGCCTGGATGAACTCGTCCTTCGCCCGCCGTCCCGAAACGGCGATGCGCTCGAGCTCCTCGTCGGTCGCGTCCGCGGCCTTGGGCTCCGCCCGCCCGCTGTCGAGCAACTGCTCGGCGAACAACCCCGCCTCGATCCGTTTGGCGAGCTCGACCTCCTGATCCGCGGTCAGCAACGGAACGCGGCCGATCTCGGCCAGATACGTCCCCAGCAGATCCCGGTCAGAGACCTGCTGCTCATGCGTCCGATTCCCCGTCGCCATACGATGGCACCTCGTTCCGCCGCCCGCGATATGCAATACGTGAGCCGGTGAACCGGACCCGTCCGCCCCGCTCGGCGTGGCCCCCGGCTTCCTGCTCCTGACCCGGTCAACGGCCGGTCCATGGCAAAGATTCCCCAAATGAATACGACCGGGGAATGGTTTACAGTTCCTCCCCAGGGAGGATGCGGGGCCGGGAGAAAAGCCGACTACCCAGATATCCCGGGTCTAAACAAGGCGGCGTCCCCCTCGCCACACCTGTGCCACCAGCGGCACGCCGGGCCGGTACGCCAGGTGGACGTACGACGGCGCCTCCAGGATGACGAGGTCGGCGCGGGAGCCCGCACGCAGGGCGCCGACGTCGGTGCGCCGCAGCGCCCGCGCGCCTCCGCGGGTGGCCGCGCGTACGGCCTCCAGCGGCGTCATGCCCATCTCCCGGACGGCCAGGGCCACGCAGAACGGCATCGACGTGGTGAACGACGACCCCGGGTTGCAGTCGGTGGCGAGGGCCACGGCGACCCCGGCGTCGAGCAGCCGCCGCGCGTCGGGGTAGGGCGACCTGGTGGAGAACTCCGCCCCCGGCAGCAGCGTGGCGACCACCCCGGAGGACGCGAGCGCGTCCACGTCGGCGTCGCCGAGATAGGTGCAGTGGTCGGCCGACGCCGCCCCCATCTCGCAGGCCAGCCGCACGCCCGGCCCCTCCCCCAGCTGGTTGGCGTGCACCCTGACCTGGAGCCCGGCCTCGCGGCCCGCCGCGAGCACCCGCCTCGCGTGGTCCTCGCCGAACGCGCCGCGCTCGCAGAACACGTCCACCCATCTGGCGAACGGCGCGCACGCCTCCAGCATCGGGCCGGTCACCAGCTCGACGTACTCGTCGGCGGTGGTCTCCGGCGGGACGACGTGCGCGCCCAGGAAGGTGGTCTCCCCGGTGAACTGCCGGGCGATCTCCAGGCTGCGGCGCTCGTGCTCGACGGTGAGGCCGTACCCGCTCTTGATCTCGAAGGTCGTGGTGCCCTGCGTCGTCATCTCCGCGACCAGCAGCGCGGTCGTGGAGACGAGCTCGGGGATGGTCGCCGCCCGGGTCGCGGCGACGGTCGCGTGGATGCCGCCCGCCGTGTAGGGCCGGCCGGCCATCCGCGCGGCGAACTCGTCGGTGCGGTCGCCCGCGAACACCAGATGGGCATGGCTGTCGACGAACCCCGGGATGACGGCGCGTCCCTCGACGCGGACCCGCTCGTCGGCGGGCGGGGCGCCGGCCGTGGGCCCGATCCAGCGGACCACCCCGTTCTCCGCCACCAGCGCGGCGTCCCGGATCTCCTCCCGCTCGGGGTCCGCCGTGAACAGCAGTCCGATCTCGGTGAAAACCGTGGAGTTCGCGTCGCTCGGCCACACGTCTCCTGATCCTCGCCAGGCCCCGCGTCGCGCAAACCCGCCGGGCCCACCTGGAATCCCCTGTTGGGGTGGAGCTCCGCGCCTCCCACGCCTGCCGTACGCGCCGGTCAGGCGACGAGCGGGGCGAGCGCCTCGCGGAGCAGCCTGCCCGCGTCGCCGAGGACGTGCCGCCCGTCCGTCACGACGCGCCGCCCGCCGGACACCACCGAGTGCACGTCGGCGGCCGTCGCCGTGAAGACCACCGAGGCCACCGCCGACGCCCGCGTCGCCCCCGCCGTGCGGACCGAGTCGAGCCGTACGGAGACGAGGTCGGCCCACGCGCCCGGCACCAGGCACCCCGCGTCGGGAAAGCCCAGGGACGCCTGCCCGGCGGCGGTGGCGGCGTGCAGGAGGTCGGCGGCCGGCCAGTGGCCGCGCTGCCCCGTGACCAGTCGCTCGTCCAGCTCGACCGCCCGGGCCTCCTCGAACAGGTCGATGACCGCCTGGCTGTCGCTGCCCAGCGTGACGGGCGAGCCGGCGTCCAGGAGCCGGCGGGCGGGGCCGACGCCGTCGGCGAGGTCCCGCTCGGTGGTGGGACACATGCACACGTGGCTGGTCGAACCACCCAGGAGCGCCACGTCCACGTCGGACAGGTGGGTGGCGTGCACCGCGGTGGAGCGCGGCCCGAGCGCGCCGTGCTCGTGCAGCACCTGCACCGGTGTCGCCGCGTACGCCTCCACGCACGCCTCGTTCTCGGCCCGCTGCTCGGACACGTGGACGTGCAGCGGGCCGGTGTGCCGGTGGGCGAAGTCGACCACGACGTGCATCTGCTCGGGGGGCACCGCGCGCACGGAGTGGATGGCCGCGCCGATCTCCACGTCCCGCGCGCCCTCGTGGGCCCCCGCCAGCGCGTCGGCCCTGGCCGCCCAGCGCTCGGCGTCCCCGTCGCCGAACCGCACCTGGGCACCCGTGAGGGCGTCGCCGATGCCGCCGGTCAGGTAACAGGCGTCCAGCAGGGCGATGCGCAGCCCGGCCCGCCTGGCCGCCTCGACCAGCGCCTCGCCCATCACGTTCGGGTCCGCGTACGGCGTGCCCCCGGGGCCGTGGTGCAGGTAGTGGAACTCGGCCACGGCGGTGATCCCGGCGAGCGCCATCTCCGCGTACGTCGCGGTGGCCAGCGCGAGGTAGCGGTCCGGGTCGAGCGCCTCGGCCACCACGTACATCCGCTCCCGCCAGCTCCAGAAGTCGCCCCGGCCCGTCTGGGTGTGGCCGCGCAGGGCGCGGTGGAAGGCGTGCGAGTGGCAGTTGGCCAGGCCGGGCAGGGTCAGCCCGGCCAGCCGCTCGGCGCCCGGCGGAGGCGGCACGCCCGGCCGGACGTCCGCGATGCGGGAGCCCTCGATCGCCACCGCGACGCTCTCCACGACCTCGCCGGGCGGCAGCCACGCCATCTCGCACCAGTAAGTCACGTGCACCGGTCCTCCAGGTGGGCGGCATAGTAGCGGCATCGTGGCGCCACGGCCGGTCCGGCGGGCCGTCAGCGGGTGGGCCCCGCCGCCGGCCGCACGGTGATCTCGGTGACATGCGCGTCCGGGGTCGCCGTCACGGCGGTCAGCACGGCGCGCGCCACCGACTCCGCCTCCAGATACCTTCCCGGCTCGTACGGCTCACCCTCCTGCTCGCGCACGTCCCTTTGCATGTCCGTGCCCACCCGGCCGGGGAAGATCGAGGTGACCCGCACGCCGTTCGGCTGCTCCTCCTCGCGCAGCACGTCGCCGTAGGCGCGGAGGGCGAACTTGCTGGCGGCGTAGGAGCCCCAGTTGGGGTTGGCCCGCTGCCCCGCGCCGGAGTTGATCAGCACGACGTGCCCCCTGGCCGCCCGGAGGGCGGGTAGCAGCAGCCGGGTCAGCTCGGCGACCGCGACGACGTTGACCTCCAGCGTCCGGCGCCACACCTCGGCCGGGGTGTCGGCGAGATGGCCGAGCCTGGCGATCCCCGCGCTGTGCACCAGCAGGTCGAGCCGCTCCACCCCCTCCACCTCGGCAGGGGTCAGGTCGGTGAGCTCCACCGCCCAGGGACGGGACCCGGGCAGCTCGCGGCACAGCGCGTCGAGCGCCGTGCCGTCCCGGCCGCCGAGCAGCAGGTCGTACGTGGGGGCGAGGGCGCGGGCGATCGCCGCGCCGATACCGCGCGAAGCGCCGGTGATCAAAGCCGTGGGCCGCATGGCGCACCACCTTAGACGGAACGCGGCGGGGCGCCCCGGCCCACTGACCGGAGCGCCCCGCCTCCGGCCCGGCCACCGGGCGCGCCCGCACGCGCGTTGCCCCCGGCGTCCGGGGCGGTGGTGAAGGAGAGGTAACGCACCTCCTGCCTTCCCGGCTCCCGGTCGAAAGAAGCTGTGGCCAGGTGTAAGGGCTGCTCACGGTTCCGCATCGCCCGCCCGTATCGCCCGTCCGCGCGGGCCCGCCGGTCGCCGGTTCAGGTCGCGACGAGGAACTGCGTGGCGGCGAGCTCCCGGTAGAGCGTGT
This sequence comes from Microbispora sp. NBC_01389, assembly GCF_045040095.1. Lineage (NCBI taxonomy): Bacteria > Bacillati > Actinomycetota > Actinomycetes > Streptosporangiales > Streptosporangiaceae > Microbispora > Microbispora sp. NBC_01389. The sequence goes on along the minus strand of NZ_CP109552.1, from coordinate 3,992,197 downwards.
CGGCCGCGACGAGCTCGTCGTGGGTGCCCCAGGCCCGCACACGCCCGGCCTCCATCACCACGATCCGGTCGGCCCCGGTCACGGTGGACAGGCGATGGGCGATCACCAGGACCGTCGTCTCCCGCGCCACCTCCGCCACGACCTCCCGCAGGCGCAGCTCGTTGACGGCGTCGAGCTGGGACGTCGCCTCGTCGAGCAGCAGCAGCCTCGGCCGGCGCAGCAGCGCCCTGGCGATGGCCACCCGCTGCCGCTCCCCTCCCGACAGCAGGACCCCTCGGTGGCCGACCGGCGTCTCCAGCCCCTCGGGCAGCCGCTCGACCAGGTCGTCGAGGCGGGTGCGGGCCAGGGCGCGGGCGATCTCCTCGCCGGTCGCCTCCGGCGCGCCGAAGACCAGGTTCTCCCGCAGCGTCCCGGCGAGCACGGGGGCGTCCTGCTCGACGTACCCGAGCATGGCCCGCAGCTCGCCGAGCGGCCAGTCGCGGACGTCGCGCCCGCCGATCGCGACGGTCCCCTCCCGGGCCTCGTAGAACCGCTCGATGAGGCCGAACACCGTCGACTTGCCCGCGCCGGAGGGGCCGACGAGCGCGGTCATGCCGCCCGCGGGCACCTCGAAGGTCACGCCGTGGTGCACGACCGGCCGGTCCTCGTCGTACCGGAAGACGACGTCCGCGAACGTCACCCCGACGGGGTCGCCGCCCGCCGCCTGGGTGGGCACGGAGGCGGGCGCGGCGACCGGTTCCGCGGGCAGCAGGACGATCTCCTGGATGCGGGTGACCGCGGCCAGGCCGTTCTGCATCTGGGTGAGGCTCTGGATGATCTGCCCGATCGGGGAGACCAGATAGAACAGGTACATCAGGAACGCGATCAGCGCGGAGATCTCCATCTCCCCCGACGCGACCCGCGCGCCGCCGACTCCCAGCACCGCGAGGAACGCGAGCTGGATCGACGTCCACGCGCCGACCCCGGCGAGCGACGTCCATCCGGCGGCGGCCACCCCGCGGTCGCGCGCCTCGGTGGCCGCCGCGGTCACCACCGCGGTCTCGCGGATCTCCGCGCCGCTGGCCTTGACCGTACGGAACGCTTGGAGCGCCCGGTCGAGCATCGAGCCCATCTCGCCCAGCGCCTCCTGGGCCCGCAGCGAGGCCCGCCGGATGCGCGGGGCGATCACCACGCCCATGACCGCGACCAGGGCGACCACGGCCAGGGTGACCCCGAGGAGCAGGCCGTCCATGATCGCCATCATCACGGCCGCGCCGAGGAACGTGAACGCGCCTCCGACCAGCGACGCCAGCGCGTCCGTGCAGACGGCCCGCAGCAGGGTCGTGTCGGAGCCGACGCGCGACAGCAGGTCGCCGGGACTGAGCCGGTCCACCTCGGGGACCCTGAGCCGCAGGATGCGGTCCACCAGCGTCCGGCGCGAGGCGAGCACGATGGTCTCACCCATGCGTTCGAGCAGGAAGCGCCCCGCCGCCGCGACCAGCGCGCCGGCCATGACCGCGGCCGAGAGGCCGAGCACCGGCCCGGTCATCGTGCCGCCCGCGCCGAACGCGTCGATCACCTGCTTGGCCATCAGCGGCATCGCGAGCCCGGCGAGGCTGCCGGCGAGGCTGAGCAGGCCGCCCAGCAGGAGCGTCCGCCGATGAGGACGGACCTGGTCGAGCAGCACCCGCCAGGCGGCCCGGTCCCCCAGGGACGCCCTGCGCTGTCGCGTGGCGGGTGAACCGTCGCCGGGGTCGTCGCCGTCCGTCGCCACCGCAACCCCCTCCGCGAGAGCCCACCCTGCGATCTTCTGTGGACCCTAACGCACCGGAAAGACCGGTGCGCGCGGGGATTTCGCGCCTCTGGGCGGTGGCTTTGACCGGCCCGTGACCTCGTGCGACAGCGACGAGCGGCCCCTCAGCCCCGTACGCCGTACAGCAGCCGGATGTCCCTGATCGTGTCCATGATCTCGTACCAGGTGAGGCACAGGGAGGCCTCGGCCTCCTCGGTGCGCGCCTCGCCCGCCATCAGGCGGTCGCCGGTGAGGAACGCCGCCTCCTGTTTGAGTTGCGCCGCCATTTTCCGGAACACGAATCGCCCGCGAGACTCCATGCCGACCCTCCCGCCCCCCGACAGCATTTACATCCCGTGAAATACCCACATAATCCGACGAAATTCTTTTCGCCCGATCAGCGGACCGCGTGGTTCACGCCATTCCCGGAGGCTACCCGCCGAAGGCTCAGCGGGCGCGGGGGCGTCCCGACCGCCAGTGCCGCCCGGCCCGCTCGGCGCCCCGCTCCGCGCCCCGCCGGGGACGCGGGACCACCGCCCGCCGCCGGTGGCCCCGTACGGGCGACTGGGGCGACTCGGGCGACTCGGGCGCGGGCAGGTCGTGACGGCCGGAGACGAACTCCTGCACGGCGATCTTCACCCGGATGACCGGCCTGCGCCAGCGCTCCTCACGGTGGACCGCCTTGGCCATGAGGCGGGGCCGGGGCCGTCGCGCCCGCTCCGAGTAGAACCAGCGGGCCCACGGCGAGCCGGGGCGGGCCACCCGCACCGCCCCCACGTACAGCGACGGCGGCACGAACAGCCCCAGCAGGCCGCTCCAGATCTTCCCCTTGAGCAGGGTGATCACGGCGAAGACGAGGTTGACCACGAGGAAGGCGGGGGCGGTCCAGTCGTCCGCGGTGGTGCCACCGTCCCAGCCGAGGGGGTGCAGCCCGAACAGGAGAAGTCCGGTGGCCGCGATCGCCACGAAGACCGCGTCGACGGAGGTGCGGCCCTCCTCCTGCCAGTAGACGTCGCGCAGGTGCAGGATCAGCGCGAACTCGTCGAGCACAAGGGCCGCGCCCACGCCGAAGACGGCCGAACTGAACGAGTACCACCCCTGGGAGACACCCGACAGGATCAGTCCGGCCACCCCGCCGAGCAGGGTGAGCACCACCCCGAAGACGACGTGGTGGATGTGCATGTCGCCGACGCTGACGTTGCCGAACCACCGCGTCCTGGCCCTGATCAGCCGCACGTTCACCCGCGTGCAGAGAAAGGCTGTGATCAGTGCCACGAAGAAGCAGAACAACGGCAGGCGGTGCGCGTCGACGACACGTTCGCGAAACCAGTCGGCCATACAGATATCAGTCCCCTGATCTCCGATGCTACGGCCGGCCCCGGAGTGGTCAGGCAACCGTCAGGCGAGGAAGCCGCGCAGCAGCGCGGCCGTCCCCTCCAGGTGCTCGGCCACCGCCCGGCCCGCCGCCTCGGGGTCGCCGTCCAGGATCGCGGCGGCGATGGCGGCGTGCTGCACCGCCGCGTGCTCGATGTTCGGCCCCAGCACGGGGATCGCGTTGAGCAGGTCGGTGACCCGCAGCCGGGCGTCCGCGCACGCGGCGGCCAGCCGCGGTGAGCCGGTGAGCTCCGCGATGGCGAGATGGAAGGCGATGTCCCTGTGGCGGTAGTCCGCCGGGGCGGCGTCGTTCACCCCGGCCAGCCGGGCGTTCAGCGTCTCCCGCTGTCCCGGGGTCAGCTCGGTCGTCGCGAGGACCCGGGCCGCCCCGCACTCCACGGCCATCCGGAAGGTCAGCGCGTCCTCGAGCTCGTCCTCGCCCATCCGGGTGAGCGCTCTGCGCAGATCGCCCTCGCGGGGGCGCGGCGGGCGGTAGACGACGAACGCGCCGCCGTACCTGCCCCGCCGTACGTCGAGGTAGCCGGCCTCCTGCAGGGCGCGGATCGCCTCGCGCAGGGTGACCCGGCTGATGCCGAGCCGGGTCGCGAGCTCCCGCTCGGGCGGCAGCTTGTCCCCGTACGCGACGACTCCCAGCTTGACGGCCTGGAGCAGGCGCTCGACGGTCTCCTCGAACGCGTTGCCCGCCCGCACCGGCCGCAGCAGCGACAGGGGCGCGGCAGCGGCAGCGGGAGCCGGGGTGCCGTCCATGCCTCGCCGTCCCTCCGCCCGTTCGCAGCCCAGGCACGTCCCGCCGCACCCCCCGTGTGTCCCGCGTGTGTCCCGCATGTTGTTGACGACGAGGGGAGCAGGGTGCTTGCATGCCTTCAATGGTCTGATTCTAGACAATTGGACGGGAGGCGTCGTGCTCGGCGTGGAACGACTTCGCGACGATGTCGAGGCGGGCCGGGTCGACACGGTCCTGCTCGCCGTCACCGACATGCAGGGACGGCTGCAGGGCAAGCGGCTGTCGGCGCGGTACTTCCTGGAGGAGGTGCTGGACCACGCCGCGGAGGGCTGCAACTACCTGCTCGCTGTGGACGTCGACATGAACACCGTGGACGGCTACGCCATGTCGTCCTGGGAGCGCGGTTACGGCGACTTCGTGATGCGGCCCGACCTGCCGACGCTGCGCCGGGTGCCCTGGCACGAGGGCACCGTGCTGCTGCTGGCCGACCTGGTGTGGGAGGACGGCTCGGACGTCGTGGCCTCTCCCCGGCAGATCCTGCGCCGCCAGCTCGCCCGGCTCGCCGAGCGCGGCTGGACCGCGCAGGTCGGCACCGAGCTGGAGTTCGTCGTCCACGACGACAGCTACGAGCAGGCGTGGCGGCGCGGCTACCGCGACCTCACCCCGGCCAACCTCTACAACGTCGACTACTCGCTGCTCGGCACCTCGCGCATCGAGCCGCTGCTGCGGAAGATCAGGCGCGGCATGGAGGGCGCCGGGCTGTACGTCGAGTCCGCCAAGGGCGAGTGCAACCTGGGCCAGCACGAGATCGCCTTCCGCTACGCCGACGCGCTGACGACCTGCGACAACCACGTGTTCTACAAGAACGGCGCCAAGGAGATCGCCGCCCAGGAGGGCAGGTCGATCACCTTCATGGCCAAGCCGAACCAGCGCGAGGGCAACTCCTGCCACATCCACCTCTCGCTGCGGGACGCAGGCGGCAGGCCGGTCATGGCGGGCGACGGGCCGTACGGGCTGTCGGAGACCGGGCGGCGGTTCGTGGCCGGTCAGCTCGCGGGGCTGCGCGAGCTCACGCTCTCCTACGCCCCCAACGTCAACTCCTACAAGCGGTTCGTGTCCGGCAGCTTCGCGCCCACGGCCGTGAAGTGGGGGGTGGACAACCGCACCTGCTCGATGCGGCTGGTCGGCCACGGGTCCTCGTTGCGGGTGGAGAACCGGGTGCCGGGCGGCGACGTGAATCCGTACCTCGCGGTCGCGGCGATGATCGCGGCCGGGTTGCGCGGCGTCGACACGGAGCTCGATCTGGAGGAGCCGTTCGGCGGGAACGCCTACGAATCCCCGGCCGAGCGGGTGCCGGCCACGCTCCGCGACGCCCTGGCCCTGTGGGAGGGATCGAGCATCGCCGAGGAGGCGTTCGGCACGGACGTGGTCGACCACTACGCCAACAACGCGAGAGTCGAACTGGCCGCCTTCGACGCGGCGGTCACCGACTGGGAGCTCTATCGGGGGTTCGAACGGCTGTGAAGATAGTCAATCCGGCGACCGAGGAAGTGATCGCCGAGGTCGAGATGGCGGACGCCGCCGAGGTGGACCGCGCCGTCGAGCGGGCCGTACGGGCCTTTCCCGCCTGGCGGGCGGTCGCGCCCGGCGACCGGGCCCGGCTGCTGCGCCGCTTCGCGCGAATCGTGGAGGAGCACGCGGAGGAACTGGCCCGGCTGGAGATCGCCGGCGCCGGGCACACCGTGGGCAACGCGCGCTGGGAGGCGGGCAACGTCCGCGACGTGCTCGACTTCTACGCGGGCGCGCCCGAGCGCGACCACGGCAGGCAGATCCCGGTGGCGGGCGGGGTGGACGTCACCTTCGCCGAGCCGCTGGGCGTGGTCGGGATCATCGTGCCGTGGAACTTCCCGATGGTCGTCATGACCTGGGGGGTCGCCCCGGCCCTGGCCGCCGGCAACACGGTGATCGTGAAGCCCGCCGAGTGGACGCCGCTGACCGCACTGCGGCTGGCCGAGCTCGCCCTGGAGGCCGGGCTGCCCGAGGGCGTGCTCCAGGTCGTCCCCGGCGAGGGGGAGGTCGCGGGAGCCCGCCTCGTCGAGCACCCGGACGTACGGAAGATCGTGTTCACCGGCTCGACCGAGGTCGGGAAGCTGATCGGCGCCAAGGCCGCCGAGCAGGTCAAGCGGGTCACGCTGGAGCTGGGCGGCAAGAGCGCCAACATCGTCTTCGCCGACTCCGACCTCTCCCGGGCGGCGGAGTCCGCCCCGATGGCGGTCTTCGACAACTCCGGCCAGGACTGCTGCGCCCGCTCGCGCATCCTGGTCGAGCGTTCGGTCCACGACGACTTCCTCGCGCGGCTCACCGAGGCCGTACGCGAGGTGAAGGTCGGTGACCCGAACGACCCGGCGTCCCAGATGGGCCCGCTGATCAGCGCCGAGCACCGCGAACGGGTCGCGTCGTTCGTCACCGACGCGGACGTGTACGCGCGGGGGTCGTGCCCCAGCGGGCCGGGCTACTGGTTCCCGCCCACGGTGCTCGCCGGGTCGTCCTCTGAGTCCTTCCGGCGGGCGTTCACCGAGGAGATCTTCGGGCCGGTGGTCGCCGTCGTGCCGTTCGAGGACGAGGCCGACGCGGTGCGGATCGCCAACGACACGGCGTACGGCCTGTCGGGGTCGATCTGGACCCGTGACGTGGGCCGGGCGCTGCGCGTGGCCCGGGCCGTCGAGGCGGGCAACCTGTCGGTCAACTCGCACTCCAGCGTCCGCTACTGGACCCCCTTCGGCGGCTTCAAGCAGTCGGGCCTGGGCCGCGAGCTCGGCCCCGACGCCCTGTCCGCCTTCACCGAGACCAAGAACGTCTTCATCTCCACGGAGTAGACCAATGCAGCGTTTGCAGGACCGCGTCGCCGTCATCACCGGGGCGGGCAGCGGCATCGGGCTGGCCACCGCCCGCCGGTTCGCCGAGGAGGGCGCGAAGGTCGTGGTCGCCGACCTCGACGAGACGGCCGGCGCCAAGGCCGCCGACGAGGTGGGCGGCCTGTTCGTCCGGGTGGACGTGGCGAACGAGGACGACGTGGCCCGGATGTACCGGACCGCGTCCGAGGAGTTCGGCAGCGTCGACATCGCGTTCAACAACGCGGGCATCTCCCCGCCCGACGACGACTCGATCCTGGAGACCGGGATCGACGCGTGGCGGCGGGTGCAGGAGGTCAACCTCACCAGCGTGTACCTGTGCTGCAAGCACGTGATCCCGTACATGCGGAGGCAGGGCAAGGGGTCGATCATCAACACCGCGTCGTTCGTCGCGGTGATGGGCTCGGCCACCTCGCAGATCTCCTACACCGCGTCCAAGGGCGGGGTGCTCGCGATGAGCCGCGAACTGGGCGTCCAGTTCGCCCGCGAGGGCATCCGGGTCAACGCGCTGTGCCCCGGGCCGGTGGACACCCCGCTGCTGCGGGAACTGTTCGCCAAGGACCCCGAGCGCGCCCAGCGGCGCCTGGTCCATGTGCCGATCGGCCGCTTCGCGCGGGCCGAGGAGATCGCCGCGGCGGTCGCGTTCCTCGCCTCCGACGACGCGTCGTTCATCACCGCCTCGGAGTTCCTGGTCGACGGCGGCATCTCCGGCGCGTACGTCACCCCGCTGTAGAGATTCGGAGCTGTAGAGATTCGGAGCTGCAGGGGGCTTGGGGCCGGGCGGAAGCGTTTTGTCAGACGAGGGGGAGGCAGGGCGATGTCCCGTCCGGTCATCGGCGTCACCTGCTACGTGGAGCCGGCGAGGTTCACCGTGTGGGACATGCCGGCGGCGCTGCTGCCGTACATGTATGTCGACCACGTCGTGCGGGCGGGCGGGCAGCCGGTCATCCTGCCGCCCGCCGGGGAGCCCGCCGCGCTGGCCGGCCGTCTCGACGGGCTGATCGTCGTGGGCGGGGGCGACATCGACCCCGCGCGGTACGGAGCCGTCCCCGCCGAGCAGACCGGCTACATACGGAAATTTCGTGACGACGCCGAGTTCGGACTGATGAGCGCCGCACTGGCGGCCGGGCTGCCGTTCCTGGGCATCTGCCGGGGCCTGCAGGTGCTCAACGTGGCGCTCGGCGGCACCCTCCACCAGCACCTTCCCGCGGTCGTGGACCACACCGGCCACTCCCCCGCCCCCGGAGTGTTCGGCCGCCTCCCCGTACGGCTCTCGCCGTCGCTGGCCAAGGTCTACGGCGACGAGGAGCTGGCCCCGGCGCACTACCACCACCAGGCGATCGACCGCCTGGCCGACGGCCTGGAGGTCACCGCCCGCTCGGACGACGGCACGATCGAGGCCGTCGAGGTCACCGGCGCGGCGTTCGCCCTCGCCGTCCAGTGGCACCCCGAGGCCGACGAGGACGGTCCCCTCTTCCGCGCCTTGGTTGAGGCCGCCGGAACCCGCTCCTGATCGCCTGTCCCGCCTCGTGTGGTCGTCAGTCCGTCATCCAGAGATACCAGTCGCCGCCGAGGTGACGATCCAGTTCGTCGAATTCCCCTCCGTCGTCAGACCCCGTGGGTAGGTAGGCCATGCCGTACTCCTCCAGGGACAGGAACGACCCCGACCCGGCGATGGCGAAGCTGACACCGCCCCCCGTCAGCCGTTGAGAAGAGGTGACCGTGAAGAGACCGACCCTGCGTTGTCCCACACCGGCGGTCCCGGCCGCCACCGCGTGCGCGTAGTCGTTCAGGGCCGCTTCGGACAGCTTGAAGCCCGCCCACGTGCACGCCCCGCTGACGGCCGTCACCAGTGTGACCAGCGCCATGAGCGGCGTCAGCGCGGCCGTGAAAACAGGCCGCTATCGCTTGCTCATCAGTATCGCCGTGAGCCAGGCACAGAAGAGCAGAGGCCAGCCGAGGAGAACCGGCCGATGAAACATCCACATGACGCCGGGGATGGCCGCTGCCGTCATGGTCACTGTCGACAGCAGAGCGGTCGCGACGGGCAGCACAATCCACACCGCCCGGGCAGTCCACGGAACCGTTCGCATCGAATCCACTCCCGACATGGCACGGCAATACAGAGCCGACACGACAGTCATCCGGGTAGGGGCACGCTCGCCCGTACGGAAACCGAGGCGGGGCCCTCAGCGCCTGCGGCTGCCTTCTATTTTGCCTATTCGTGCGACCTCATGAGGACCGGAGCCGCACATCCAGACACCGACGCCGTTCCGCTCCGCCGGCTTCAGACCGAGTCGATGACCAGGACACAACGGCCAGACCCGCCAAAACTCGTCGATGTAGTCCCCTTGAATGCCCGCCGCGATCTCTACCAGAGTGTCCTGGAATCCGATCCCGAACACTCCCCACCCATGGACGACCACTCTCTGCTCAGCGGGTTCATCCATCGAGACTACGGGAGTAGATTCTCCGCAGTTCTGTGATGGCCTCCGTGCCGAGGCGATCCACCTCGGCGTCAAATGCCTCGTCCTCTCGCAGCAGAGCACGGCCGTTCCAAGATCGTGAAGCGGTGTCGTTAGGCCCAGTGATGTTGATCGCGATCTGATCACGTACGGCGTGTTTGTCCTGGAATGAGCTGAAGCTCCAGCTAGCAAGGGTCTTCTCACAGATCAGCTTGCGCGCATGGAGCTTCAGCGTGACCCAGTGTGCCACCGTGGCCGCCGAACCGGTAACGGCCGAGCCCGTCATCCGTGTCCCCCTCGGCGAAGCATGCGGCGACCTGCTCAAACTGTTCAAAGGCGTGACCGATGGGCGCTCTGATCAAGGACGTGACCATCCGGTGGCGGCGGTGCTCGCCCTGGCTGCGGCGGCGACCGTGGCCGGGATGACGGGCTACCGCGCGATCACCGGCTGGATCGCGGATGTCCCCGCCGAGGTCCTGGCCGACCTCTACATGCGAGCAGGAGCGGCCCCGGCACCCGCGCCAGGCATGACCACGATCTGGCGCGTCCTCACCGACACCGACGCCGACACCCCGGACGCCGCGATCGGCACCTGGCTCACGACCAACCTATCGACCTGTATGAACGCCGGCGATGAGACAGACCAAGAGGGGACGCCGCTTGCCCATCTGCGGCTGGACGGCAAGACCGTCCGGGGCGCCAAGAACGACAACGGAACCCAGCGGCATCTGCTCGCGGTCATGCTGGGACCGCCGGACACGGCCGTGGTAGCCGCGCAAGCCGAGGTGGACGGTGCCAAGCCCCGTGAGACCATCACCGCCCGGGAACTGCTCAAACGCCTGGATCTGACCGGTACGGTCACCACCGCCGACGCACTGCACACCGTCAAGGCCACCGCCAAGGTGATCCACGCCCGGGGCGGCCACTACGTCCTGCCGGTCAAGGAGAACCGCAGCAAGCTGTTCGATGCCCTGGACGCGCTGCCCTGGAGGGACACCGAGATCGCCCACACCAGCACCGGCAAAGGCCACGGCAGGATCACCACCCGCACCATCCAGGTCCTGCCCGCTCCCGACGACCTCCCCTTCCCGCACGTCAGCCAGGTCTTCCTGATCGAACGGTACGTCACCGACCTGCACGGCAAACCGATCTCCGCCGTCGCCCAACTCGGCGTCACCAGCCTTAACCCCGACCAGGCCACCCCCACCCACCTGGCCGGATACGTCCAAGCACAGTGGGGCATCGAGGTGCTGCACCGGATCAGAGACACCCTCTACCGCGAGGACCGCTCCCGTACCCGCACCCGCTCCGGGCCCCGAGTAATGGCCTCCCTGCGCAACCTCGCCATCGGCGCCTTACGCCTCGCCGGCCGAACCGACATCACCGAAGCCACCCGCTGGGCCTGCCGCTACATGACCAGGCCGTTCACCATCCTCGGCCTAACAACATGATCTTGGAACGGCCGTGGCCTGTGTGGATGTCGAGAACTTCAATTCTCTGACAATGCGAGGAAGAACAGCTAGAGATAATCGGGATTACCACAATGCGGCCGAACTGCTGGAAGACGCCCTGCGGCTGTGGCGGGGCGACGCCCTCCTCGACCTCAGGCGCGTCGACGCACTCGCGGTGTGGGCCGACCGGCTCGACGAAGACCGGCGCACCGTCACCGAGGACCTGTTCGACGTACGGCTGGCACTCGGACAGCACCACGAGGTCGTCAGCGCCTTGACGCAGTGGGCCTCGACGCACCCGCTGCGTGAACGCCCCCACCAGCAGCTCATGCTCGCCCTGCACAGATCCGGCCGCACCCATGAGGCGTCCATGGCCTACCAGCGCCTCCACCGGACTCTTACCGACCAGATGGGCGCCGAACCCGCTCCCGGCACGCGCAAGCTCCACCAGCGCATCCTCGCCGACGACCCGGAGATCGGCGAGTCCCTCTCCTACATGTCCGGGGTCGTGTGACGGGCCGACCGGCCGCCCTTGGTCCCGCCGGGCGCCAGTTCGTGGGCGGATCGCACCGCCCAGAGGATGCTCGCCAGCGCGTTCAACCGGCCGAAGGTGAAGACGGGTGGATCGAGGATGCCGAAGTCGGGGAAGTTGTCCAGGCAGAAGCCGAACGCACCCACCACGACCGAGATCCAGCCCAGCACAACCGTGAGGGCGGACCACCGCCTCTCGCGCATCTGGGCCGCGACGACGGACGCCAGCCAGACGAACCCCAGGAACTGCAACAGCTTGAGCAGTGCGAGTGCCATGGCCCCGGCCATCGGCGGCAGGGCCGAGGCAACACCGAGCATTCGCAGGCACGTGGCGCCCGCGCCCGCCATTCCCGTCGTCAGCATCAGGGCCCGATGAAAGGAACCGGTTCTCCGGAGGACATCCGGAAACCGCAGCGTCACCCATCCCAGTAACAGCGCGGCGAGCAGGGCCACAACGCCGTAGGGAAGCGACACGAGGTTCGACACCAACACGCCCGTGGCCAGCGAGTAGAGGCTCCACCGTACGGCGCGCACGCGTGGGTCGCCGGCCATACCGGCGTCGCCGTCCTCCGGCCCATGTCGGCTGTCGCGGGAAACGTTCATCACTCTCCCAGGCAGTGTCAGGAGGTCCGGGAGAGCGACCTCGTGAGAGCCGTTCACCGGCCGCTCCGCCCGGCCCGGCAATCATGGCCCGACCGGGAGCCCACTTGCCGGTGTTTGCACCGACCCGTGGTGATTCTCGGTCATGTAACCGCTTTCATAACATGCACGTGCATGTTCGCTGGGCATTCATGACTTTACGGACCGCAATGCCGAGTGCCGAACAACGCATCTGCGGACGGCCGGAAAACGCGCAATTTTGACGAATGAAGCCGGAGAGGGATATCGTCAAACGCCGATCAAAGCCGCCGTCGTCGGCGCGTTCACGCTGCCTTGCGCGAGGGGAACCGTGTTATACGCCGTGCTCGGACCGTTTTCGGCCATGAACGACCGAGGAGACGCCATCGCCGGCCTCGCCGCGAGACATCGCCAGCTCCTGGCACTGCTCGTGCTCAATCCGAATATCGCGCTGCACCGGGACAAGCTCACCGGACTCCTGTGGAATGGCCGTCCCACCATTTCAGCGCCGCGCAATCTTACCACCTACGTCGCACAGGTGCGGCGGCGGCTCTCCCCTCGCGATCCCGGCCTTTCTCCGGTCCGTACGGTGAAGGGCGGATACCTTCTTTCCGTCCGGCCCGGGTCCGTGGACGTCGCAGAATTCAACCAATGGGCGGCGCAGGGCAGAATCGCTCGCGAGAATGGCGATTACCACAATGCGGCGCGGTTGTTGGAGAACGCGCTGCGCCTGTGGCGGGGCGACGCCCTCCTCGATGTGCGGCAGATCGACGGGCTCCGCGTGTGGGCCGAACGGCTCGACGAGGACCGGCGCGCGGTGACCGAGGACCTCTTCGACGTACGGCTGGCGCTCGGGCACCACCGCGAGATCGTCGGCGGCCTGGCCCAGTGGGCGACCCGGCACCCGCTGCGCGAACGCCCCCACCGGCAGCTCATGCTGGCCCTGCACCGGTCGGGCCGGACCCATGACGCCTCCGCCTCCTACCAGCGGCTGCGCCGCACCCTGGTCGACCGCCTCGGCACCGAGCCGTCCCCTGACACCCAGGCCCTCCACCAGCGGATCCTCACCGGCGACGCCTTGAACGCCTTTCCCGCCCGCGGCCACACAACCCCGAGGGGGGTCACTCCGAGCGCAAATTAGGTCACCCAATGTGACACAAGACCTGCGCGCGACGTCCACGTACAGTGACAATATGGCTGTGCTGACGATCGAGCTTGATCCGACGACTGAGCAGATCCTGGCCCGGCTGACAGCCGACGGACGGTCGGCCACAGATGTGGTGCGGGAGGCCATCAGGCTCGCCGACCGTCTCCGCTGGCTGGAGCAGGCCCGCGCGGACGCGGAGAGGCTTGGCAAGGACCCGGACGACCTCGCCGAGGTCCGCGCGATCCGCCAGGAGCTTGGGCATCCGGATGCGTGGTGACGCCCGACACGGCCTGTTGCATCGCTAGCCCAACGCTAGGGGTACGAATGGGCGCCGCGGGTGGGACAAAGCGGGTGACGTGGCAGGTTACGGGGACGGCGGCGAACCCACTAGGCTGGCAGCTCACCGATGATCCCGTGCGGGAGAGCGTCCTGGCAGCCGGTCAGGGCCCCTGAAGGAGCAAGCCCTCCCCGCGAACCTCTCAAGGCAAAGGACCGCGCGGGCCAGGTGACCTCTGGAAAGAAGGCCGTGAGGCCTCGCCGAAGGTGAAAGTCCGGCAAAGATCGGACGAAGCTCTCAGGCGCCGATGACAGAGGGGGAGGATGCCCGATAGTTCAGTGCAGCATCCGTCCTTTCCGAGGTCCTCATGTCCCGATCCACCCCGCTTCGCGGGGTTCACGAACGCCTTGGCGCGACCCTGACCGACTTCGCCGGATGGCAGATGCCGTTGCGGTACGGCAGCGAGTCGGCCGAGCACAACGCGGTGCGCACGGCCGCGGGGCTGTTCGACCTGTCCCACATGGGGGAGATCTTCGTCACCGGCCCGCAGGCGGGCGAGGCGCTCGACCACGCGCTGGTGGGCCACCTGAGCATCCTCGGCCCCGGCCGCGCCCGTTACACGATGATCGTGAACGAGGACGGCGGCATCCTCGACGACCTCATCGTCTACCGCCTCGACGAGGACCGGTACATGGTCGTCGCCAATGCCTCCAACTACGCCGTCGCGGCGCGCGAGCTGGCCGCCCGGTCCGAGGGGTACGACGCGCGGGTGACGGACCGGTCCGACGAGTACGCGCTGGTGGCCGTGCAGGGGCCGCGCGCCGCCGAGATCCTGCGCGGGCTGACCGACGCGGATGTCGACGGCCTGAAGTACTACGCCATCCTCCCCGGTGTCGTCGCCGGGGCGCCCGCCATGATCGCGCGGACGGGCTACACCGGCGAGGACGGCTTCGAGCTGTTCGTCCTCAACGAGCACGCCGTACCCCTGTGGGACGCGCTCGCCGAGGCGGGCCGCGACCTCGGGCTCGTCCCCGCGGGGCTGTCGGCCCGCGACACGCTGCGCCTTGAGGCCGGCATGCCGCTCTACGGCAACGAGCTGACCTCCTCGGCCACCCCGTTCGACGCCGGTCTCGGCCGGATCGTCCGCTTCGACAAGCCGGGCGACTTCGTGGGCCGGTCCGCCCTGGAGCGGGCCGCGCGGAACGGCGCCACGCGGCGGCTGGTCGGGCTGGTCGCCCGCGGCCGCCGGGTGCCCCGCCACGGCTATCCCGTCACCCGGGAGGGCGCCGTCGTCGGCGAGGTGACCAGCGGCGCGCCGTCGCAGTCCCTCGGCAAGCCGATCGCCATGGCGTACGTCACCGAGGACGCCCTCCGCGAGGGCGGCCTGACGGTCGGCATCCGGGGCAGCCATGAACCGGTCGACGTCGTCGATCTGCCTTTCTACAGGAGGAGCAAGTGAGCACCATTCCCGAGGACCTGAGCTACACCAAGGAGCACGAGTGGGTGGCCGGGATCGATGACGGCCTCACCGTGACGGTGGGCATCACGGCGTACGCCGCCGGACAGCTCGGCGACGTGGTCTACGTGCAGGTGCCGGAGGCGGGCACGACGGTGGCGGCCGGTGACGCGGTCGGCGAGGTCGAGTCGACCAAGTCGGTGAGCGACATCTTCGCCCCGGTCGCCGGCGAGATCGTCGAGACCAACGCCGCCGTCGTGGACGACCCCTCCCTGGTCAACACCGATCCCTACGGCGACGGCTGGCTGTTCCGCGTGCGCCTGGAGGGGGAGCCGGAGGACCTGCTGTCCGCCGCCGAGTACGGCACGCTCACCTCCGGCGAGTCCTGACGGCCCCGGCCGGGCACGGGAAAGGCGACGATCAATGGCGATCAGCGTCTTCGACCTGTTCAAGGTGGGGATCGGGCCGTCCAGCTCGCACACGGGCGGCCCGATGGCCGCGGCGCACAGGTTCGCCCGCGGGCTGCACGAGGACGGGCTGCTGGAGAAGGTCACCCGGGTCGAGGCCGTCCTGTACGGCTCGCTCGGGCTGACCGGCAAGGGCCACGGCAGCGACAAGGCGGTCCTGCTCGGCCTGTCCGGCGACAAGCCCGAACTGGTCGACGTCGACACCGCCGACGAACGGCTGGCCGCGATGCGGGCGAGCGGCACGGTGACGCTGCACGGCCTCCGGGAGATCCCGTTCGTCGTCGGCGAGCACCTCGTCTTCGAGCGCAAGGTGTCGCTCCCCCACCACCCGAACGGCATGCGGTTCACGGCGTACGCCGGCGACGCCGTGCTGCGCGAGAAGGTGTACTACTCGGTCGGCGGCGGCTTCGTGGTGGACGAGAACGCCACCGGCGCCGACCGGATCAAGCCCGACGACACGGCGCTGCCGTACCCCTTCACGACCGGGCGGGAACTGCTCGCGCACTGCGCGGAGACCGGCCTGTCGATCTCCGGGCTCATGATGGAGAACGAGCAGGCCTTCGGCCGTACGCCGGAGGAGATCCGGGCCCGCCTGCTGCACCTGTGGGAGGTCATGGCCGAGTGCGTGCGGCGCGGGACCTCCCGCGAGGGCGTCCTGCCCGGCGGGCTCAAGGTGCGGCGCCGGGCGCACCAGCTCCACCGCAAGCTGCGGGGCGAGGCCGAGGGGGCCGACCCGCTGCGGGCGATGGACTGGATCACGCTGTTCGCGCTGGCCGTGAACGAGGAGAACGCGGCGGGCGGCCGGGTCGTCACCGCCCCCACCAACGGCGCCGCCGGGATCATCCCGGCCGTCCTCTCCTACTACCTGCGGTTCCTGCCGGGCGCCGGCGAGGACGGCGTCGTCCGGTTCCTGCTCACCGCGGGCGCGATCGGCGTGCTGTTCAAGGAGAACGCCTCCATCTCCGGCGCGGAGGTCGGCTGTCAGGGCGAGGTCGGCTCCGCCTGCTCGATGGCCGCTGCGGGCCTCACCGAGGCCCTCGGCGGCACCCCCGAGCAGGTGGAGAACGCGGCGGAGATCGGCATCGAGCACAACCTCGGTCTGACCTGCGACCCGATCGGCGGCCTGGTCCAGATCCCGTGCATCGAGCGCAACGCCGTCGCCTCGATCAAGGCGGTCACCGCCGCGCGCATCGCGCTGCGCGGGGACGGCCGGCACTTCGTGCCGCTCGACAAGGCCATCAAGACGATGCGCGACACGGGCAGGGACATGCTCGACAAATACAAGGAGACCTCGCGCGGCGGCCTCGCCGTCAACGTCATCGAATGCTGACCGCGCTCGCCTCATGCGTGCGGAGGACGCCCAATAGGGTGGTGCCCTCGCCGACGAGGAGGAGGGCCGTCACGTGAGGTGGCGCGAGGCGCTGCGCCCGCATCGGGCGTTCCTGGTCCTGCTGGCGGCGGGCGCCGCCCTGCGCGCGCTCGCCGTGCTCGGCTACCGGCCCGCGCTGTGGTTCTGGGCCGACTCGTTCGCCTATCTCAGCTCCGCCCTCGACCTGCGGCCCCTGCCCTCCCGGCCGTCCGGTTACTCGCTGTTCCTGTGGGCGCTGAGCCCCCTGCACAGCGTCACCGCGGTCGTGGTCGTCCAGCACCTGCTCGGCCTCGGCATGGCGGTCTGCGTCTACGCCCTGCTGCGCCGCCGTACGCGGCTGCCGGGCTGGGGCGCGGCCCTCGCCGCCGCGCCGGTGCTGCTCGACGTCCACCAGATCCAGCTCGAACACCTGGTCATGGCGGACCTGCTGTTCACCGCCCTGGTCGTGGCCGCCGTGACGATCCTGCTGTGGCGGCCCCGGCCGGGCGGGTGGTCCGTCGTCGCGGCGCTGCTGCTGCTCGGGCTGGCGGCGGTCACCCGGACCCTCGGGCTGCCGCTGATCGCGCTCGCGCTGCTCCCCGTGCTGTTCGCCCGGCGCTGGCGGCCCGCGCTCGCCGGGCTCGCCGCCGCCTCGGCCGTCCTCGGCGGGTACGCCGTCTGGTTCCACGACGCCCACGGGTCGTACGGGATGGGCGGCAGCAGCACCTGGCTGTGGTCGCGCACCATGACCTTCGCCGACTGCGCGGTGATGAGGCCGCCGCGGGACCTCGCGGTGCTGTGCCCGTCGGGGCCCCGGCTCGCCGCGCCCGCCTACATCTGGGACCCCCGCTCCCCCATCCAGCGGGTGAAGCAGGACCGGGAGCGGCTGGCGGGCGAGTTCGCCTCGCTGGCGATCCGCCGCCAGCCGCTCGACTTCCTGACTACCGGCCTGCACGACGCCCTGTGGGCGTTCGAATGGGACCGCAGGCCCTACCCCTCCTCCGGGCCGCAGAGCGCGTACGTCTTCCCCGCCTCGGTGAAGCCGTTCACCTCCAAGATCGCCTCCGGCGGCCGTACGGCGGCCGAGCTCACCACCGCCTACCAGGGCGCATCCGGGGACACCCGGGTGGCCGAGCCGTACGCGGGATGGCTGCGCGCCTACCAGGAGCAGGGCTTCCTGCGGGGACCGCTGCTCGCGGTCGTGCTGCTGGCCGGGCTCGCCGGGCTGCTCGCGCGGCGGTGGGCCGCGCTGCTGCCGTGGACCGCCGCGATGGTCCTGCTCCTGCTGCCGCCGCTGATCGCCGCCTTCGACCACCGTTATGTGGTGCCCGTCGTGCCGCTCGCCTGCCTGGCCGCCGGGCTGGCCCTCGGCGCCCCCGCGGCGGCGGCCGATGTCAGAGCCAGAGCCAGAGCCGGCGCCGCGGCCGGAGGCCGCAGGCGGTCAGCGTCTGCGAACGTGCAGGCGGACGACGGCGGGCGCGTCGTCCCGGCCGATCGTGCGGCGAATGCGTGAGACCGCCGACTCGTCCAGGCGCCTGATCACCTGCCGCAGATCGGCCGGCCGCTGCAGGGACACCGACACCCGCAGCCTGCCGTCCCCGGCCACTCTGACCGACAGGCGGCCGATCTCCTCGATGCCCTTGAGCGCCACGCCGAGCATCGCGATGCCCGCGCCGGTGCGACGGCCGAGCCGTCCCCAGCCGAGGGCCAGGACGAGCCAGCGGGTCGCGACCAGGGCGACCAGCATCGCCGTCCCGGCCAGCAGGGGAAGCGCCCACGGCCGGCCGCCGAGCGCGTCCAGGCCGGCCGGCGCCGGCCCGGGCCGCCGTGCGACGGCCAGCAGGCCGAGCCCGCCCGCGACCAGCACCAGGCCCACGAGGAGGAGCCCGACGCGGTTCCCCAGACGCGGCCGCATGTCAGTTTCCCCTCCCCCGGAGCCGTACGACCACCTCGTGGCGGGCCTGGACGCCGAGGCCGGCGAGCCGGTCGCCCACGGCCGCGCCGACCTCGCGCAGCACCGCCCCGGTCCGCGCCGTACCGGTGACCACGGTGACCTCGATCCGGCCGCGGAGGATGTGCACGTTGGCACGCCGGACGTCCTCGACCTCCCGCGCCGAGGAGATGAGCGTGCGGCGCAGCCCGACACGGGTCAGGCCCATCGCGAGCAGCGGGTCCGCACACCGCAGGGGCACGAGACGGGGACGGCCGGGCACGACGGCGAGGGCCACCAGGCCCGCGCCGCAGACGATCATGCCCACCGCGGCGAGCGGGACGGCGGGGTCGGCCAGGGTGAGGTCCAGCAGGCGGGGCGGCAGCCGCCAGGGCAGGGACACGCCGAGCATGACGGCGACGGCCTGGACGGTGAGCCCCCAGCCGAGCAGGGCGAGCACGGCGGCGACGACGATCGCGGCGGGGGTGCGCCCCGGCCACAGGAGTCGTGCGGCGCCACGACGGCCGGCCGTGCCCTCCTCGGGAACGCTCGTGCCGCCTCTTCCGGCGCCCTCGTCGCTCCGGGCCCAGCCGGCGGTCCCGGAACGGACGACGGTTCCGCCTCCCGTGGCGCGTACCGCGTCCTCCGCGTAATCGGCGTACTCGGCGTGCCCCGCGCGCACGTCCCCGCCGGAATCCCCGGGGCCGCCGGAATCCCCGGGGCCGCCGGGGCCGCCGGAGCCATCGGGGCCGCCGGCGCTGCCGGTGCTCCTGGCGCTCGTGGCCGACGAACCCGTCAGGATCTCCTGCAGGATGCTCATCAGCCGTTCACCCCTCCCGCGCACCGCGCAGGGCCCGCTCGGTAGTCACGCCCTCATGGGTATATCGGCGCCGCGCCGGGCCGGGCGGGACACCCGCCCGCTTGCGCGATCATGGCGGCTTCCCGGCCGAGATTTTGCCCGGACCCGATTAACATGAATCAAGCTCATGTATTCGGCGTTAAGCTGCCCCCATGGACGACCGGCAGCGCCTCGACCGGGCGACGGCCCACCTGGAGCCCCCCTTCGCGGTCCTCGACATGGACGCCCTGCGGTCGAACGCGGCCGGCATGGTGAGCCGGGCCCGAGGCAAGCCGATCCGCGTCGCGAGCAAGTCGATCCGCTGCCGGGCCGTGCTGGAGCGGGTCCTGGCCATGGACGGCTTCTCGGGAGTCATGGCGTTCACGCTGCCCGAGGCGTTGTGGCTGGTCTCCACCGGCCTGCGGGACGTGCTCGTGGCGTACCCGACGGCCGACCGGACGGCCCTGCGCGCCCTGGGGTCGGACGAGGCCGCGGCCCGGGAGATCACGGTGACGGTCGACTCCCCCGAGCACCTCGACCTGATCGAGAGTCTTCGCACGCCTCACCCGATCCGCGTCTGCCTCGACGTCGACGCGGGCTTCGTGGCCTTCGGCGGCAGGTTCCGCGCGGGCGCGCTGCGGTCGCCGGTCCGGGAGCCCGGGCAGGCCGCCGCCGTCGCCGCCGACGTCGCCGGGCGCCCCGGGCTGCGCCTGGCCGGGCTCATGGCGTACGAGGCGCAGATCGCCGGGGTGGGCGACGACGTCCCCGGGCCGTACGGCGGGGCGGTGCGCTGGATGCAGCGGCGGTCACGCCGCGAACTGGCCGTACGGCGCGGCCGGATCGTGCGGGCCGTACGGCAGGTCGCGGACCTGGAGTTCGTCAACGGCGGCGGCACGGGAAGCATCGAGAAGACCATCGCCGAGCGGGCGATCACCGAGGTCGCGGCGGGCTCGGGATTCTTCCACCCCCGGTTGTTCGACTTCTATCGCGGCTTCACCGGCCGGCCCGCGGCGCTGTTCGCCCTGCCGGTGGTGCGCCGGCCCTCGCCGGGAGTCGTGACCGTGCTCGGCGGGGGCTATCCCGCCTCCGGCGCGGCCGGGCCCACCCGGCTGCCCCAGCCGTACCTGCCGGAGGGGCTCCGCTACCACCCGGACGAGGGAGCGGGCGAGGTGCAGACCCCCCTGCTCGGGGAGGCCGCGGCCGGGCTGCGCCTCGGCGACCGCGTCTGGTTCCGTCACGCCAAGGCCGGGGAGCTGTGCGAGCGGTTCCCCGTGCTGCACCTCGTCGAGGGAGACCGGGTGGCCGAGGAGGTGCCGACGTACCGGGGCGAGGGCATGGCGTTCCTCTGACGCCCTGCCCCCTGTCTTCGGGTACGGCGCGGGCCGGTCAGCGGGACCGGCGGCGCAGCAGCACGATCGTCGCGCCGACGGCCACCACGATCCCCACGCCGATGAGCACCGGGGCGAGGTTCCGCGCCGGATACTCGCCGGGCTCGGCCTCGGCTCCCTCCGGGCCGTACGTGGTGATCCCGCGCGGCGGGCCCAGCACCAGGTCCTCCACGGACGCGACGAAGTCCATCGCGTTCGCCTTGGCCTTCGCCACACCGCGCCCGGCGACGCGCTTCGGGCTCACCCGGTCCGCGATGGCGTCGACCGTGCGAGCGAGCTCCGCCCGCGTGCGCTCGATCCTCTTTTCCAGCGCATCGGGATCGGTGTCCGCCATGCGATCCCCCTCCTGTGGTATTCGTGTGTGATCAGTCTGCCAGGTCCGGCAGTCGCCCCGTACAGCGGCCGAGCCGGTAGTTTGGTTGTCGCTTGCCCGCCGATCGCCGCGGGTCACCTTTTCCGGAGGACGTGATGAGCAAGCTCCAGCCCGGCGACGCCGCGCCGGACTTCACCCTTAACGACGCCGACGACCAGGAGGTCTCGCTGGAGTCCTTCCGCGGCCGCCGGGTCATCCTTTACTTCTACCCGGCGGCGATGACCCCGGGATGCACCAAGCAGGCCTGCGACTTCCGCGACACCCTCGGCCCGCTGACCGAGCAGGGTTTCGTGGTGCTCGGCGTGTCCAAGGACAAGCCGGCCAAGCTGCGGCAGTTCCGCGAGCGCGACGCGCTCACGTTCCCGCTGCTGTCGGACACCGGTCTCGAGGTGCACAAGGCCTACGGCGCGTACGGCGAGAAGACGAACTACGGCAGGACCGTGATGGGCGTCATCCGGTCCACGTTCGTCATCGACGCCGACGGAAAGGTCGAGAAGGCCCTCTACAACGTGAAAGCCACCGGCCACGTCGCCCGCCTCGCGAAAGAGCTGGGAATTTCCTGATCCACCCCTTTCGCGAAGGTCACAGAATTGTCGGCGGCGGCCGATACATTCCGGGTCATGCGGAAGTACACGTACACCCCCGAACTGCTGACCGAAGCGGCGGCCAACGCCGCGAGCATCGCCGACGTGCTGCGTTATCTCGGCATTCCGTGGTCGGGGGGCACCCACGCTCACATCAGCCGCCGCCTCAAGCACTTCGGGATCGACACCTCCCACTTCCGGCGGCACTCACCCAACAAGGGCAAGCCGTCACCGCGCAGGTACCTGCCGACGGAGATCCTGGTCATGCGGCCCGAGGGCTCGCCTCGGCAGAAGCCCACCAAGCTCCGGCGGGCGCTCCAGGAAGTGGGAGTCCCCTACCGCTGCGCAGACTGTAAGATAGACGGAAGTTGGCAGGGCCGGCCGTTGACGTTGCACATCGACCACGTCAACGGAAACTGGCTGGACAACAGAAAAGAGAATCTGCGATTTCTCTGCCCGAACCGCCATTCTCAGACCGAGAATTTCGCGAGAAAGGGAAGAGGAAAAGGGGTCGTAGCCCAGCCGGCAGAGGCGACGGCTTTAGGTGCCGTAAAGTGCGGGTTCGAATCCCGCCGACCCCACAAGAATTCAGATACAAATCAAAGCGCCTTTGATTTCGCAGCAGAGAGCAATTCTCCAGGCGAAAGAAAAACGGCGCCCGCGAAAATGGCTGTGATCCCAGGGGTCTCGGCGGCTCCGGGCGAACGGCGTCTCAGCCGCCCGGCCGGCAGATGATGCCGTTCTCGGTGCGCCGGCACCACTGGGGCAGCCGGCCGTCCTCCCCGCCCGGGAGGCTCCGACCACGAGGAAGCAGGCCGTCCTGGTCTCCGCCCGCCACCCGGCTCGCCCCGGCGTGCGTCTGGTCCCAGATCAGACCGGTGGCGGCCACGACACCGCCGCCGAGGAGCGCTCCGACGAGCGCCGAAACGACGCCAACGGTGATCAACCGCCCGGTCTGGCCCTGCGGCAGGCGGCCCGCCAGGCGTCCGCGCAGGCCTCCCGGCGGCCGGAAGGACGGGCCTTGAGGGGCGCCTGCGGAGTGCGGCGCCGCTTCCCGCCAGCCGGGAGCGCTCCACCCGGCCCCTCCGGGGCCGAACGCGGACCCCCCGCCCAGCGGAGGGATCGAGGTGGTGCCCGGAGGAAGGATCGCGGGCCTGCCCGGGGGAAGGGCGCGGCGCGCGTTCGCGGGACCGGCCGGACGTGGTCCTGGAGCCCCCGGCGATGTGCCCGCGGGACCGACGAAGGAGGGCGGCCCGGGAGGACCCGCGGGACCGACGAAAGAAGGTGGTCCGGGAGGGTTCGCGGGACCGGGCGGAGACGTTACCGCCGGTGGAACGGTGCCCGCCGGTGGAACGGTGCCCGCCGGTGGAACGGTGCCCGGCTGCGTGATGGCACTCCCCTGCGGCACGATGCTCACCTCCGTGACAGCGCTCCCCTGCGGCATGGCGCCCGGATCTGGGCGCGGGCCGCGCGACTCGTCCTCAGCGCCGCGCGGCACCGCGTCCTGACCCGCCATTCAGATCTCCCTTTACCCGCTTCCAGGAAGCGTTCCCGGGAACCAGGATGCGCTGCGGTCCGTAAGAATGGCGTAAGCGCCGCCACCGGCTGCGACCTGAGTCGTACGGCGGTATCCGCCGCAAGAGTGAGACCTTTCTGAACAGCCGATACGTATCGTGGGTACGTGTTCGGCAGCATGCGCGCCTGGACCCGGCGCCACAGCAGGATCGTGGACACGCTGGCGATCTCCCCGCTGGCGCTGTTGTGCGTGTCGACGGTCGAGGTCTTCAGTCGCACCAGCGGGATGATGAACGCGCGGCACATCGGCGTGCCCGTGTTGCTGCTGCTGTCCGCCGCGCTCGTCGTTCCGTTGTTGTGGCGGCGCAACCACCCGCGTGAGGTCTTCGCGGTGGTGTCGGCGGTCAGCTTCGCGCAGTGGCTGCTGAACATCGCCGTCCTGCCCGCGAACCTGGCGGTGCTCGTCGCGATGTACGGCGTCGCCGCCCGCTGCACGCGGCGGTGGTCGCTGGCCGCCGGCGTGGTCGCCGAGGGAGGGCTGCTGCTCGCCATGCTGAGCTGGTCTCCCGATCCCCTGCGGGCCTGGCCGTCGGCGTCGGTCTTCGTCGTCGCCGTGTGGATCGGCGGCATGTACGCCAACACCCGCCGCCGGTACGTGGAGAGCCTGGTGGAACGCGCCGAGCGGGCCGAGCGGGAACGCGACCAGCAGGCGCGCATCGCGGCCGCCGCCGAGCGCGCCCGCATCGCCCGCGAACTGCACGACGTGGTGGCGCACAACGTCAGCGTGATGGTCGTCCAGGCCGACGGCGCGGCGTACGCGATCGACAGCGACCCGGAGCAGGCGCGGCGCGCCATGCAGGCGATCTCGGCGACCGGACGGCAGGCGCTGGCGGAGATGCGCAGGCTGGTGGGCGTGCTGCGGCAGGACGCGGGCAGCCCGGCCGAGGAGTACGCGCCGCAGCCCGGCGTCGCGCAACTGGACGAGCTGGTCAGGCAGGTCAGGGACTCGGGGCTGCCGACCGAGTTCACGGTGTCCGGCACGCTCCGCACGCTGCCGGAGGGCGAGCAGCTCGCCGTCTACCGGATCGTGCAGGAGTCGCTGACCAACGCGATCAAGCACGGCGGGCCGGGCACCCGGGCGCGGGTGGAGATGACGTACGGCCCGGGGCTGATCGAGCTGCGGGTCAGCGACGACGGCAGGGGCGCGGCGGCGCCGCGGGTGATCGGCGGCCATGGCCTGATCGGGATGCGGGAGAGGGCGGCGATGTACGGCGGGAGCGTCGAGGCGGCGCCCCGCTCGGGCGGGGGCTTCCAGGTGGTCGCCCGCATCCCCGCCGGGATGGCCGCCTGAGAAGGTGCGGAGCCCGGCCGCCGGCGGGCTCGCGTACGGTGTCGGAAGCGCGACGGTGACGAGCGGAGCGAAGTGGCAGTGATACGCGTCATGCTGGTCGACGACCAGGAGCTGGTGCGGACGGGGTTCCGGATGGTCCTCGGGGCGCAGCCGGACATCGAGGTCGTGGGTGAGGCGGCGGACGGGCAGGCCGCCGTCGAGGCGCTGCGTACGGTCGAGGCCGACGTCGTCCTGATGGACGTCCGGATGCCCCGGATGGACGGCGTGGAGGCGGCCCGCGTGATCTGTGCCGCGCCCGGCGGCCCCAGGGTGCTGATCCTGACGACGTTCGATCTGGACGAGTACGCGTTCGCGGCGATCAAGGCGGGCGCGGCGGGGTTCCTGCTCAAGGACGTGCCCCCGGCCGAGCTGATCAGCGCGATCCGGTCGGTCCATTCGGGGGACGCGGTGGTCGCGCCGAGCACGACCCGCCGCCTGCTCGACCGGTTCGCCGTGCTCCTGCCGGAGGGGGACCGGCGGCGGCAGGACACCGGCGCGCTGACGGCGCGGGAGCGGGAGGTGCTCTTCCACGTGGCCCGCGGCCTGTCGAACACCGAGATCGCGACGCGGCTGCATCTGGCGGAGGCGACCGTGAAGACCCATCTCGGCCGGGTGCTGGCCAAGCTCGGGCTGCGTGACCGGGCTCAGGCGGTCGTGTACGCGTACGAGACCGGGGTGGTCTCCCCCGATCATCCGAGGGGCTGAGCCGGGAGTACCCCGAAAGTCGCACCCGCGCGTCGCCACCCGTCCCGGGGCCGCAGACCAAGAACGTCCGCGAGGCCGAGGAAACGCCCTGATCACGCCCATAGCGTGGGCTTATGAGCACGACAACCCAGACCCGCACCGCCGTGGTCGCGCGGGGCCTGACCAAGGTGTACGGCACGGGCGACGCCGCGGTGCACGCCCTGCGCGGCGTCGACGTCGACTTCGCCGCCGAGGCCTTCACCGCGATCATGGGGCCGTCCGGCTCCGGCAAGTCGACGCTGATGCACTGCCTGGCCGGGCTCGACACCGTGACGGACGGTCAGGTCGCCATCGGCGACGCCGAGCTCACCCGGCTGGGCGACAAGCAGCTCACGCTGCTGCGGCGCGAGCGCGTCGGTTTCATCTTCCAGGCGTTCAACCTGTTGCCGACGCTGACGGCCGAGCAGAACATCCGGCTCCCGCTGGAGATCGCGGGCCGCCAGGCCGACCAGGCGCTGTTCGACCGGGTGATCGAGACGGTCGGTCTGCGGGACCGGCTCGGGCACCGGCCGAGCGAGCTGTCGGGCGGCCAGCAGCAGCGCGTCGCCGTGGCGCGGGCGCTGATCAGCAAGCCTCAGGTGATCTTCGCCGACGAGCCGACCGGCAACCTCGACTCGCGCAGCGGCGCGGAGGTGCTGGCGTTCCTGCGCAGGTCGGTACGCGAGCTGGGGCAGACGATCGTGATGGTGACCCACGACCCGGTGGCGGCGTCGTACGCCGACCGGGTCATCTTCCTGCGGGACGGGCTGCTGGTGAGCGAGCTGGAGCGGCCGACGCCGCAGACCGTGCTCGACGCGCTGATGGCGCTGGAGGCCTGAGCAGTGTTCCGGACCACTCTCGCCGGTCTTCTGGCGCACCGGCTGCGCCTGATGCTCACCTCCCTCGCGATCGTGCTCGGGGTCGGGTTCATCGCGGGCACGTTCGTGCTCACCGACACGATCGACGCCGGGTTCTCCCAGTCGTTCGCCGCGGACGCCGACAAGGTGGACGTGGTGGTGACGCCCGCGGACGACGGGGACGCCAAGGACGCCAAGGACGACGGGATGCTGCCGGAGCGCGCGCTCGCCGCGGTCAGGGCGGTGCGGGGCGTCCGGGACGCCCAGCCCGTGCTGTCCGGCGACGCGCCGCTGATCGGCAGGGACGGCAAGGTCGTGGGCGACTACCCCACCGCCGGCGTCTCCATCCCGGCGAGCCGCATGAAGATCACTTCGGGTAGGGCGGCCTCCGCCGCCGGCGAGGCGGTGCTCGACAGGAACACCGCCAAAGCCCAGGGGTACGCGCCCGGGGCCACCGTCGCCGTGCTCGACAAGGCGGGTAAGCGGCATGAGTTCCGGCTCGTCGGGATCTTCGACGTGGGTCTCGACCAGAACCTCGCGTACCGGGGAGCGGTCGCGTTCACGCCGGAGACGGCCCGGCTCGTCACCGGCGCGAAGGGCTTCACGGAGATCGACGTCGTCTCCTCCGGTCCCGCGCCGGAGACCCTGCGTACGGCCGTCGCGGCGGCCGTGGGAAGCGGCGCGAAGGTCATGACCGGGCGGGAACGCGGCGACGAGCTGGCCCGGAGCAACCACGTGGACACGGCGTTCCTCCGGACGGCTCTGCTGCTGTTCGGCGCGATCGCGCTGCTCGTCGCCACGCTCGTGATCTACAACACCTTCGGCATCCTGGTCGCCCAGCGGAGCCGCGAGATGGCGCTGCTGCGCTGCATCGGCGCGACGAGACGTCAGGTCTTCGCCTCGATCGTGCTGGAGTCGGCCGTGGTCGGCCTGCTGTCGTCGGTGCTCGGCCTGCTGACCGGGCTCGGCCTCGGCGCCGCCGCGGTCGCCGTGCTGCGGGCCACCGGAACGGACATTCCCACGGGCACGGTGAGCCTGTCCCCGCAGACGATCGCCATCGGGCTGTGCACCGGCGTCGTCGTGACGATGGCCGCCGCGCTGCTCCCCGCGCGCCAGGCCACCCGCGTGCCGCCCGTCGCGGCGCTGGGCACGCAGGTCGAGGAGCACACGTTCCGGACCGGGGTCGTACGGGTGGTCTTCGCCGCCCTGTTCACGGTGGCGGGGGCCGGCCTCACCGCGGCGGGCGTGCTCCAGAAGCCGGGCCAGCCGGCACTGGTGACAGTCATGGCGGGCGGCGCGCTCGTCTTCTTCGCCGTCCTCGTCCTCGGCCCGGTGATCGTACGGCCGCTGAGCGGGCTGGCGGGCTGGGTCCCGGCGCGGCTGTTCGGCGTGCCGGGGCGGCTCGCGGTGGACAACTCCCGGCGCAACCCCAAGCGCGCGGCGACCACCACTGTGGCGCTGACCGTCGGCGTGACGCTGATGACGTTCATGTCGGTCCTGACCGCGACGGTGCGGACCACCGTGAGCGACCAGCTCGACCGGCAGTTCCCGGCCGACTACATCCTGACGGCGCAGACGGGCGCGATCCCCCGCTCGATCGCCGACACGTTGCGCGCGAGCCGCGACCTGTCCGCGGTGACCGAGTTCCGGGGGAAGAAGGCCAAGGTCAACGGCCACGACTACGAGGTGGGCACCGTCACCCGATCGGCCCTCGGCACCTCCGTCAGGCCGGAGGCGTCGACCGGCACGCTGGACGGCTTCGGCGCGGGCGACGTCGCGGTGGCCGACTTCGTGGCCCAGGACCTCGGCGTCAAGGTCGGCGACCACGTGACCGTCGCGTCGGGCGGACGGAGCGTCCCGCTCACGGTGGTGGCGGTGCTGAAGGCCGGCGTGTCCCTGCTGCCGCCGTTCACCATGGCCGAGCAGGCCTTCGAGCAGCACTTCGGCAGGGTGGACGACGCGCAGATCCTGGTGGACGCCGCCTCCGGCGTGCCCGCCGAGCGGGCGCGCGCAGTCGTGGACGACGCGACCGCGGCCTACCCGGCGGTGAAGGTCGGCAGCACGACCGAGATCCGCGGCCAGTTCGACGAGGCGATCGACACGGCGCTCATGGTGGTCACCGGGCTGCTGGCCCTCGCGATCGTGATCTCACTTCTCGGCATCGCGAACACGCTGTCGCTGTCGGTCCACGAGCGCACCCGCGAGTCGGCGCTGCTCCGCGCGCTCGGCCTGACCCGGCCGCAGCTCCGGGGGATGCTGTCGGTCGAGGCGCTGGTTCTCGGCCTGGTGGGCGCGATCGTCGGCGTCGTGCTCGGGGTGGTGTACGGCTGGGCGGCCACGGCGACGCTGACGCAGGACGTCTCCTTCCGGCTCCCGGTCACGCAGATCCTGCTCTTCATCGCCGCCTCGGGCCTGGCCGGCGTGCTCGCCGCGGTGCTGCCCGCCCGGCGCGCGGCCCGCGCCTCGGTCGTCGGCGCGCTGGCGGCCTCCTGACCGGCCGGCGGCCTCATGAGGGGCCGGCGCCGCGTCCGCGGGATCGGGCGGACGCGGCGCCCACGCGCCCGGCCCTGATGCGGGCGCCGTGTGTGGCCGCCTTCCGGTTCAGGGCGTCACAGGCGGCGGCCCTGGCGGTCGACAACCACCGCGAAGACGCCCGTGACGTCCTCGTACGGCGGGTCCACCGCCATGTGGCCCCGCTGGGCGTCGATCCACAGGACCTCCCCCCGGCAGTTCACGGCGTTCCACGCGTGACTGCCGCCCCCGGCCCACCGGGTGATGAGGACGGCGGCCGCGCCGTGCCCGCCGAAGATCAGCCGCTGGGCGACGGCCACGTACGCCCGGCGGCCGTGGCCCACATACTCGAAGCGGTGACCGAGCCACTCCTCGGCCCGCGCGACCCCCCCGGTCTCCCCGGTCAGCAGCGGCCGGCCGGACGGGTCGTACTCGGGATGCCTGCGCGCCGCCACCACGGGCTCGCCGTGCCAGGTGGACATCACCGACAGCGCGCAGTCGACGGCGTTGTTGGACCTGAACGCGTCCTCCGTGGGACCTTCGGCGTTGACGAGGCGGATCCAGGTGCCGCGCGGGTCCGGGAAGCGCCCGTTCACCGCCTGTGCCAGGCTCGCCTGACCATCCCGGTCCGCCTCGGCCAGGCCGCCCGGCCGGCCGTACGTACGGGTCTCCTCCAGCCGCCGCGGACGATCGTGCCCGTCCAGCCAGTCGCGTTCCGTCTCGTCCCGCAGGACGGCCGACCAGAAGTCGTCGACGTCCCCCTCATCCGGATGGGATTCGGCGGTCTCGTCGGGATGCCCGAGATGGTCGGCCTCCGGGACGGCCTCGTCCGGCCACGCGCACCCGGCCGAGGCGACCGCGCCCATCTCCCCGGGGACCGGTCGCCCGCCGTCCCCCGTATCCGCCGCGCGGTCCGTCACGCGGTCCGTCACGCCGTCGTCCCCGGCGGAAGGGAGATCGTCGCCGGCGGAAGGAGGATCGGCCGCGGCACCGGGGAGGTCGGTCCCGGTCGCTCCGGAGAGAGCGTTCTGGCCGTCGTCCACGGGCGGGAGCATGCCGGTGTCCTCCGCGTCAGGCGCCGAGTCATGGAGAACGGCGTCGGCGGCGGTCCCCCCGGCCGTCGCCTCCGCCGTCTCCCCGGTGGTCGCCCCGGTGGTCGCCCCGGTGGTCGCCCCGGTGGTCGCCTCGGTGGTCGCCTCGGTGGTCGCCTCGGTGGTCGCCTCGGTGGTCACGGCGGCCTGAGGAACGGCGTCGTCCTCCCCGATCCCGCAGGTCCCCGTGTCCTCGCAGATCCCGGTGTCCTCGCCGATCCCGGTGTCCTCGGGGGGTGCCGGGGCGGGCACGGCGTCCCGCATCACCGGCGGCCCGCCGCGGCGGCCGATCGACATGCTCAGGCCGTGGCCCGCGTTGTCGCCGTTCCTGGCGGCGGGCACGACCGGCACGGCCCCGGCCTCCACGCCCAGCGGCAGCGCCGCGATCCGCACCTCCAGGCGGCGGTCCCCCAGCGAGGGAGCAGGCGCCTCGGCGGCCTGCTCGTAGTCCCGCCATCGCCGGCCGTCGGCGGCGACGACCGGGTTGTACACACCCGACGGCAGCCGCCACCTCGCATGCCGGCGCGCCTTCTCCTGGTTCACGCGTTTGGCCCCCCTCTTCGCGCCCCATCAGGGTGCCGATGGTAGGGGCGGGCCGTACGAGGCGCGGCGGGTTTTCCCAACTCCAGACCCAGCCGGTTGTGAGCGCCCGTGGCGTGTCTCAGCTGGCCGTGACGGTGACGGAGTGATACCCGGTCGCGCCGTCCGGCGCGGGCGGCGCCTCGTCCGCGGTCTGGGTGTGGCCGGTGGCGTCGGTTGCCCGCACCGAGATCGTGTGCCTGCCCGGCGTCAGATCCACCTCGATCGACCACTGCCGCCACGTGTCGGGGCCTGTCGTGCCGGCCAGCCGGGCCTGCTGCCATCCGGCGCCGTCCACCCGCACCTCCACCGCGTCGATGCCCCGGTGCTGGGCCCACGCCACGCCCGCCACGGTCGTGCGGCCCGCCCGGACCGTGTCCCCGCCGCGCGGCAGGTCGATCCTCGACTGGGTCTTGATCGGGCCCTTCGGGGCCCATCCTCGGGGCGTCCAGTACGCCTCGTCCCGGTCGAACCGGGTGACCTTGATCTCGGTGACCCATTTGGTCGCCGAGACGTACCCGTACAGCCCGGGGACGACCTGGCGGACCGGGAAGCCGTGCTCCTCGGGCAGCACCTCGCCGTTCATCGCGATCGCCAGCAGCGCGTCCCGGCCGTCCATGACCACGTCGACCGGTGTGCCGCAGGTCCAGCCGTCCTGGGAGACGCTGAGCAGCATGTCGGCCTCGCGCCGGATCCCGGCGTCGCGCAGCACGTCGGCCAGTCGCGCGCCGAGCCAGCGCGCGTTGCCGGCGTACGACCCGCCGACCTCGTTGGACACACAGGTCAGCGTGACGTCGGCCTCCGTCAGGGGCCGTTTGAGCAGGTCGGCGAAGGTCAGCTCGACCGGCCGGTCCACCAGTCCGTGGATCTTCAGCGTCCAGCGGGCCGGGTCCACCGTCGGCACCACGAGAGCGGTGTCCACCCGGTAGAAGTCCGCGTTGGGCGTCACGAAGGGGGTGAGGCCGGGGATGCGCAGGTCGGCCCCGGCCGGGATGGGGGCGGCCGGCCGCGCCGCGCGCGGGAGGATCTTCGCCACGCCGCGCCTGGCCAGTTCACCGTTTTTGCGCCCGGACAGCAGCCATCCGCCGAGCCCGCCGGCTCCCGCCACCACGACGCCCGCCGCCACCCCGTTCAGCAGCCTGCGCCGGTCGAACGCGTACGCCTCCTCGGCCGACTCAGGCGACACGGTGGACGGCACGGGGGCGGGTGACTCAGGGCCGGGGGCAGTGACAGGTGATGACATGGTTCCCGGCCGCATCACCGCTGGCTTGGCCGGGCTGTTGACCGGGACGACGTCGCTCACCGGTTGGGCCAGGGTGCGGCTTCGGGCGTCGGCGGCCCTGCTGGCGGCGACGTAGTCGTCCTCGTCGCTGCGCGTGGCACGCCGCCACAGCCGCGAGAGGGCGTACGCCCCGGCCGCGGCCCCCGCGAGCGAGGGCAGCACGTGCGCCGCTCCGGCGTCCGGCCGGGACAGCGCCGCGGCGGCGCCGACGAGCCCGAAGACGGCCAGCCCCGCCATGCCGTACGCGGTCCGGCGGCGGGCGAGCAGTCCCAGACCGGCGGCGACGAGCGCGAGCACCACGACGATCCCGGTCAGCAGCACCGGCTTGTCGCCGGAGCCGAACGTGCGGATCGCCCACTCCTTCAGACCGGCGGGCGTGGCGTCGATCACGGCGCCGCCCACCGCGACGACCGGCGCCGCGGCGGGATCGACCAGACCGGCGACGACCTGGGCCGTCCCCAGCGCCACCGCGGCGGCGGCGAGACCGGTGAGGACGGCTGCCCAGGCGGGCACGCCGACGCCTTCACGGATGCCCTCGCGGGCGCCTTCGCGGATGCCTTCTGCGTTCACGGTCCGAACGCTACGCCCGCCCCCGCCCCGGCGGTCTTACGGCGCGATTACGAGACGGCCTGGCCGATCACCGGGGCCAGCGCGCGGAAGGCCCTGCCCCGGTGACTGATCGCGTCCTTCTCCCCGGCCGACATCTCGGAGGTCGTCCGGGTGTCGCCGTCCGGCACGAAGATCGGGTCGTAGCCGAAGCCACCCGTGCCGCGCCGCTCGCGGATGAGGAAGCCGTGCATGGCCCCCTCCACCACGTGTTCCGCCCCGCTCGGCAGCGCGAGCGCCGCGCAGCAGGCGAAGTGGGCCTGGCGCCGGCCGTCCGGCACGTCGCCGATCTGCGCCAGCAGCAGGTCGAGGTTGGCGTCGTCGTCGCCGTGGCGGCCCGACCAGCGCGCGGAGAAGATGCCCGGCATGCCGTTCAGCGCGTCCACACAGAGGCCGGAGTCGTCGGCGACGGCGGGCAGGCCGCTCTGTGAGGCCACCGCGTGCGCCTTGAGCAGCGCGTTCTCGGCGAAGGTGAGGCCGGTCTCGGCCACGTCGCCGATGTGCGGGAAGGCCTCCAGGCCCAGCAGTTCGACCGGCACCCCGGCGTCGGCGAGGATCCGGCGCAGCTCGACGATCTTCCCGGCGTTCCGGGTGGCCAGGACCACCTTGTTCATGCTGTCGTCCTCGGTGCTCGTCGGAGAGGGCCTAGGAGAGGGCCTCGGTCTGCAGGCGGGTGAGCTCGGCGCAGCCGCTCGCGGCGAGGTCGAGCAGGCCGTTCAGCGTCGTGCGGTCGAAGGGCGTGCCCTCGGCCGTGCCCTGGACCTCCACGTAGTCGCCCCTGCCGGTCATCACCACGTTCATGTCGGTCTCGGCCTTGACGTCCTCGCTGTAGTCGAGGTCGAGCATGGGCTCGGTGCCGACGATCCCGACCGAGACGGCGGCGACCGAGTTCACCAGGGGGTCGCCGGGGCACATCCGGCGCTGCCGCATCCAGGCGAGCGCGTCGGCGAGCGCGACGTACGCCCCGGTGATGGCGGCGGTGCGGGTGCCGCCGTCGGCCTGCAGCACGTCGCAGTCGAGCAGTACGGAGTTCTCCCCCAGGGCCTTGTAGTCCACGCAGGCGCGCAGGGAGCGGCCGATCAGCCGGGAGATCTCGTGGGTGCGCCCGCCGATCTTGCCGCGGACCGACTCGCGGTCGGTGCGGGTGTTGGTCGACCGGGGCAGCATGGCGTACTCGGCCGTCACCCAGCCCAGCCCGCTGCCCTTGCGCCAGCGGGGCACGCCGCTTTCGACCGTCGCGGCGCACAGCACCCTGGTGCCCCCGAACTCCACCAGTACGGAGCCCTCCGCGTGGGCGAGCCAGTTCCGGGTGATGGTCACGGGACGTAGCTGGTCGGATCGACGACCGTGTGAGCGAGCCATACGGGTCACCCTAGGTCATACACGGCGCCGCTCCGTGCCAACTCCATCGGCCCGTCGAAACCGCCGCGTGCGGCGTCCTCCAGGACGCGTGCCTTGTCGTACCACGGCACGAGGTGGGTGAGGACGAGCGTTCCGGCGCCCGCCCGCGCGGCGTGCTCGGCCGCCTGCCGGCCGCTGAGGTGCAGGCCGGGCGTGAGGCCCGGCTCGTCGAGAAAGGAGGCCTCGCACAGCAGCACGTCGGCGTCGTGTGCCAGCTTGACCAGCTCGGCCGACTCCCCGGTGTCCGCCGAGTACGCGACCGAGCGGCCCTGATGGGACACCCGGAAGCCGTACGTCTCCACGGGGTGGTTCATCGGGGCGGCCGTCACCTCGAACGGGCCGACGTGCCGCGCGCCGGGCGACAGCCGCAGGAAGTCGAAGGAGTTCTCCAGCACCGGCTCGTCCGGCATGGCGTACGCCGCGTTGAGCCGCCTGGACGCTCCGGCGGGGGCGTGCACCGGGATCTTCGGCAGGGGGCCGTCCGGGGTGTAGGTGCGGACGACATGGTAGGCGCACAGGTCGAGGCAGTGGTCGGCGTGCAGGTGGGACAGCAGGACGGCGTCGACGTCGTAGAGCCCGGCATGCCGCTGGAGGGCGCCCAGCGACCCGCTGCCGAAGTCGACGAGCATCCGGAAGCCCTCGGCTTCGAGGAGGTAGCAGGAGGACGGGCTGTCGGGGCCGGGGAAGCTGCCCGAGCACCCGACGACGGTCAGCCTCATCGCGGACTCCCCACGCCGGTCGCCTCGCCGAGCCCGGGGGCGGTCCGCTCCACCGACTGGAGCTCCGGGCCGAGGAACCGCTGGCCGAGCCGTTCGAACAGTTCGGTGTCGCCGGTCGCCCGGAAACGGTGCCCCGGCACGCCCGCGCCGTTGGAAAGGCCCCGGTCGTGCAGGATCCGGTAGACGTCCTTGGCGGTCTCCTCGGCGCTCGACACGAGCGTGACCCCGTCCCCGGCGACGTACGACAGCGCGCCGGTGAGCAGCGGATAGTGGGTGCAGCCGAGGATCAGCGTGTCGCAGCCCGCGTCCTGGATCGGCTTGAGGTAACCCCGGACCACCTCGATGAGGTCGTCGCTCATCGTCTCGCCCCGCTCGACGAACTCCACCAGCAGGGGTGCTGCCACCGCGACCAGCTCGACGTCGGGGGCGGCGGCGAAGGCGTCGTGGTAGGCCATCGACTCGATGGTGGCCCGCGTGGCGATCACGCCGACCCTGCCGTTCCTGGTGGCCCGCACGGCCCGCCGCGCGGCGGGCTGGATCACCTCGACGACGGGGACGTCGTAGCGCTCCCTGGCGTCCCTGAGCACGGCGGAGCTGGCGCTGTTGCACGCGATCACCAGCATCTTCACCCCGTGCTCGACCAAGTGGTCCATCACCTCCAGCGCGTAGGCGCGGAGCTCGGCGATGCGCTTGGGCCCGTACGGCTGGTTGGCCGTGTCGGCCACGTAGAAGATCGATTCGTGGGGCAGCTGGTCGATGATCGCCCGGGCGACGGTCAGGCCGCCCACCCCGCTGTCAAAGATCCCGATCGCCCTGCTGTTGTCCTCCGGCACGCTTCCCAAGGTTAGGGGACCGGTCCCCGCCGCCGACGGTAAGAAACCTCACAACGCGCGCCGGACCACGAGGGGCGCGGCCGTCAGCCGCGGCCGAGCCGGGCGAGCTGGCGCGACTGGGCGACCAGCCGGCCCGCCGAGTCCCACACCTCGACCTCCTCGTCGAACCAGCCGTCGCTGATCAGCCGCCCGCCGCCGATGAGGGTCAGCCACCCCGGGGCGGGCAGGGCGCGCAGGTGCCAGGTCAGCTCGACCGTGGGGGCCCAGCCCCGCGCCCCCGCCGAGAACACGACCGGCGGCAGCGCGTCCACCGCCATCGCGAGCACGAACGGGTCGGGGTCCTGCGGCTCGGCCAGCCGGAAGTAGGCCCGCGACTCGGGCCGCCCGGTGGGCTCCCCGGTCAGCCAGCCGATCGTGGGCGGGTCGAACAGCATCTCCATCCGCGCGCTGAAGTTCATGGCCGGCGCGGCCTTGGGATCGGGCAGGCGCACGCAGCCGGCCAGGGCGGGCATGACCGCCGACGGGCCGTCCGACCAGTCCGGGGCCGCCGATCCGTCCAGCGTCGCGGTCGTGACGAGCATCTCGACGGACGTCTCGCCGTCCCGCACGAGCCGCGCCCGGGTCATCGTCGCGGTACGGCCCGACTTGAGCTGGTCGAGCACGACCTGGGCCGGGCCCGGCCGGGCCACCCGCAGGAACTGGGCGCCGGTGGACACCGGGTGCGGGTGCGGCGAGGCGTCCGTCACCGCGCGCAGCATGGTGGCCATGAGATAGCCGCCGTTCAGCGGCCCGCCCATGGAGTATCCGTCGTCGAGACACACGTCGTAGGTGGTGTCGTCGATCCGGATCGCCCGCGTGGCCTCGTCGAACTTGGTCATGCGCCCCTCGCCGCCCTACCGAATGATGTTCTGCTCGTTACTGTAGCGTGGCGCTCGTCACCGTATTCGACGGGATCACCCGGCCAAAACCTGGTCATCGCCCAGGCGACATGGTCAAGCGGGCTGCAAGCGCCCTTCTAGCGGTCGCTCCTAACCTCCGGGCTACGACGCCTCCGGGCGTACGACCCGACGACGCTTGTGAGTGAGCCAATGCCCGCCGACCGCTCCCCCCGGCAGCCGGATTCCCGGACTCCGCACCCGCGACACCCCGAACCGGCACCGGGCCCCTGGAGCCCGCGTGACGAGAGCGAACTCGACCGCACCATCTCCTACCGGTTCCCCCGGTCCCCGGGCCGGGAGACGCACACCGTACACCTGCCCGCGTGGGGCGATCAGGAGGAGATCGGCTTCGCCACGGTGGCCGAACCGCCGCCGTCCGCGCCGGCTCCGGAGGGCCGGCGGGGAGCCCGCGGCTGGATCCTCGCGCTCGTCGCCGCCGTGCTCGTCGGGGTGGTCGGCGGGGGCGGCGTGTGGGCGGCCGCGAAGCTCGGCGGCGGCGGCACGCAGCCGCAGGACGTGCTGCCCGCGAACGCGATCGCCTACGTCCGGCTCGACCTCGATCCCTCCGCCGAGCAGAAGCTCGCGTTGTTCGGCATCGGCCGCAGGTTCTCCGCGACCCGGGACGCCTTCGGCGGCGACGACCCGCGCGAGGCGCTGGGGAAGGCCCTGGTCAACGCACTGGGGAAGGACGGCGCCGGCCTCGCGGAGGTCGACTACGCCAGGGACGTCGAGCCGTGGCTGGGCGACCGGGCCGGCCTCGCCGTGCTCCCCTCGGCGGACGGCGGCGACCCCGTCGGGGCGATCGCCGTACAGGTCAGGGACGAGGCGGCGGCCAGAGCGGGCATCGCGCGCCTCGGCCCGCGCGACGGGAAGGGCGGCCTCGCGTTCCGCGACGGATACGCCGTCATCGCCCCGAGCCAGGAACTGGCCGACCAGTACGTCACGGCGGCGCCGCTTTCGGGCGAGCCCCGCTTCGCGGGCGATCTCCAGGCGCTGGGCGAGCCGGGCGTGCTGTCGTTCTGGGCCGACGTGGAGAAGGCCGTCGAGGCCGCGTACCCCAGGCGGGACGGCGCGGAGCCGCTGCTCGACCGCGTCAAAGGCATGCGCTTCGCCGGCGCCCTACGATTCTCCGGCGACTACGCGGAACTGGCCGGGATCACCCGCGGCGGGAAGACGGCGCCGGGCCGTCCCGAGCCGGTGCGGATCGGCGAACTGCCCGCGACCACGGTCGCCGCGGCGTCGTTCTCCGGCCTGGGCGACCTGCTGCGCGAGCAGTGGCCCTCGATCGAGCAGGCCGCGAACGGCGCGGGCGGCGGGCCGTACGCGGAGACGCTCGACGCGGCGCGGCAGTACGGCCTGTCCCTGCCGGACGACCTCGTGACGCTGCTCGGCAGGAACCTCACCCTCGCCCTGGACGAGACGGGCCTGGACGGCCCGCGGCCCGCCTTCGGCGCGGTGCTCACGACCGACACCACCAAGGCCCAGGACGTGGTGGACAGGGTGAAGGCCTACCTCAACGGCATCGAGCGGCCGGCGGACTTCGCCACGGCGAGTGGCGACGGCCGGTTCGTGCTCGCGACGACCCCGGAGTACGCCGCCGCGCTCGGCGGCGGCGGCGCGCTCGCCGAGTCGGAGACGTTCCGGCTGGCCGTCCCGGACGCCGGGAACGCCACCTACGCGGTGTACGCCGACCTCGACCGGCTGGAGAAGCTGTACCTGAGCGGCGCCGGGGAAGCCGAACGGCGGGACCTGGAGAAGCTGCGGGCGGTCGGGCTGAGCGGCACCTCCGGCGAGGCCGGATCGGGCTTCACCCTCAGAGTCGTCTTCGACTGAGCCCCCGGCCCGCACGGCCGCGCCGCCGACGGGTGGCGCGGCGGGCGGGCGTCAGGCCCAGAGCTGGCCTTCGAGGCGGTCTTCGGCCTCGTCGAGCGTGCCCTCGTAGGCGCCGGTGGACAGGTACTTCCACCCGCCGTCGGCCACGATGAACACGATGTCGGCCCGCTCCCCCGCCTCCACGGCCTTGCGGGCCATGCCGAGGGCCGCGTGCAGGGCGCAGCCGGTCGAGACGCCGGCGAAGATGCCCTCGGACGCCAGCAGCTCACGGGTGCGCCGGAGCGCGTCGGCCGAGGTCACCGAGTAGCGGGTGGTCAGCACGGACGCGTCGTACAGCTCGGGGACGAACCCCTCGTCCACGTTGCGCAGGCCGTAGACCAGCTCGCCGTACCGCGGCTCGGCGGCCACGATCTTCACGTCCGGCACGTGCTCGCGCAGGTAGCGCCCGACGCCCATGAGCGTGCCGGTCGTGCCGAGCCCGGCGACGAAGTGGGTCACGCCCGGCAGGTCCGCGAGGATCTCCGGCCCGGTGGACTCGTAGTGGGAAAGCCAGTTCGCCGGGTTGCCGTACTGGTAGAGCATCACCCAGTCGGGATGCTCGGCCGCCAGGCCCTTGGCCACCCGTACGGCCTCGTTGGAGCCGCCCGCGGCCGGCGAGGAGATGATCTCCGCGCCCCACATGCGCAGCAGC
Organism: Microbispora sp. NBC_01389; assembly: GCF_045040095.1. Lineage (NCBI taxonomy): Bacteria > Bacillati > Actinomycetota > Actinomycetes > Streptosporangiales > Streptosporangiaceae > Microbispora > Microbispora sp. NBC_01389. Next base: position 3,953,553 of record NZ_CP109552.1, on the reverse strand, counting down.
TGGCGGCGCTCCTCCGAGGTGTTCTCGGGCATGACGCAGATCAGCCGGTAGCCCTTGAGCCTGGCCGACATGGCCAGCGAGATGCCGGTGTTGCCGGAGGTCGGCTCCAGGATCGTGCAGCCCGGCGTGAGCAGGCCGTCCTTCTCCGCCTGCTCGATCATCCACAGCGCGGGCCTGTCCTTGACCGACCCGGTCGGGTTGCGGTCCTCCAGCTTCGCCCAGATCCGCACGTCGGCGGACGGCGAGAGCCGGGGCAGCCCCACCAGCGGGGTGTGCCCGACCGAGTCGATCAGCGAGTCGAAGCGCATCTAGCGCGCTCCGCCCGCGACGGCCGGGAGCACGGTCACGGTGTCGCCGTCGGCGACCGGGGTGCCGAGCCCGCCGAGGAAGCGCACGTCCTCGTCGTTGAGGTAGACGTTGACGAAACGGCGCAGCCCCGAGTCGTCCACCAGCCGGTCCTTCAGGCCGGGGTGGCGCGACTCCAGGTCGCCGAACAGCTCTTCGAGGGTCGATCCCTTGGCGTTGACCGCCTTGGCGCCATCGGTGTAGCTGCGGAGGATGGTAGGAATGCGGACCTCGATGGCCATCTCGGCTCAATCTCCTTGATCTGTGGTCGTCGTCGGGGTGGGCGTCCGTTCACTCACGTCCGCCCGCGTGCGCCCGTGCGGGGCGCGCGTTCGTTCATCTGGATGGAACATGGCCGGGCGGGCGGCGATTCCAGCCGGGAGCCGCCGGGAGCCGGCCGGATTCGAGCCGGGCGGCGGCAGGCGGCCGGGGCTCAGCGACAGTCGTAGACGACGACGGACGGCGTGTGCGCGAAGAGGAACGCCTGAACAGGAGATTCCGGGCGTACCCGGCGCATCAGGACAGCCGGTGACGACACAGGACGGGCGTCATCGTAGGGCATGGGTCAAGTTTAACCGTACGCCTCGACGATCTTTACGTCCTCCTCCGTAACGACGCCGTCATCGATCCGGAACGACCGGAACGGCGTCTCCTCCTCGGAGGCGGTCGAGACCAGCACATAGTGGGCGTCGGGCTCGGAGGCGTACCGGATGTCCGTGCGGGAGGGGTACGCCTCGGTGGCGGTGTGGGAGTGGTAGATCACGACGGGCGTCTCGTCCCTGTCGTCCATCTCCCGCCACACGCGGAACTGCTCCATGGAGTCGAAGCGGTAGAACGTCGGGGACCGCTCGGCGTTCTCCATGGGGACGAAGCGCTCGGGACGGTCCGATCCGGCGGGCCCGGCCACGATGCCGCACGCCTCGTCCGGGTGATCGGCCCGCGCGTGGGCCACGATCTTGTCCACCAGCTCGCGTGAGATCGTCAACATGTCGGAAAACCTACCAAAGCGCCCTGACGAGGGTGTCCTGCAGGTAGGTCAGCCAGTCGTAGATCACGAACACGGGATACCGCGGGTCGTCCTCGGACATCGAGGAGATCTCCTCGTGGACCTCCTCGGTCACCTCCAGCCGCACGCCCAGCCCGAGGCGGACGTCGTTGAGCGCCCGCAGCCACGCCTGCCCCTGCTCCGCGGTCAGCGTCAGCCGCCCCGGCGCCGCCGTCTCCAGCACGGTGGTCGCGTCGGCCCGCTTGCCGTCCCGCAGCGTCGCCTCCGTGTACCGCCGGAACTCCCCCGCCGCCTCGTCGTCCTCGGCGTACGCGGCGGGGAACAGCCGCGCGAGCACGGGGTCGTCCGGCGGGGTGGCCGAGCCGATGCCGAGCGCGCGCTCCAGCGGGTCGTCCCCCGTGGCGCCCGGCTCCACCAGGCCCAGCACCTGTGACACCAGCGAGCGCAGGATCGACACCTCGCCCGCGTCGAGGTGGACCGAGACGCCGTCGCGCGCCGCCCTGAATCCCGCGCTCATCATCGGTCCTGCTGGACGGTCGCCCACAGGCCGTAGGAGTGGAGTATCTGCACGTCCCGCTCCATCTCCTCCCGGGTGCCGCTGGACACGACGGCCCTGCCCCGGTGATGCACGTCCATCATGAGCTTCTCGGCCTTCTGCCGGGGATAGCCGAACACGGTCTGGAAGACGTATGTGACGTACGACATGAGGTTGACCGGATCGTTCCACACGATCGTGAGCCACGGCAGATCGGGGCGCACGTCCGACGACGGACGCTCGACCTCGGCTGGAGCTGTGCTACCCACGTAACCATCCTGCACCACGACCGTCGTACTCTTCGACACGTGCGCATGACCACGGGCACGGCCCTGCTGACCGATCAGTACGAACTGACGATGCTCCAGGCCGCGCTGGCGGGCGGCGCGGCGCACCGGCGGGCGGTCTTCGAGGTGTTCGCCCGGCGGCTGCCCGGAGGACGGCGCTACGGCGTGGTGGCCGGCTCCGGGCGGTTCCTCGACGCGCTGGAGGACTTCCGCTTCGACGAGCAGGACATCGAGTTCCTGTGCTCCGCCGGGATCGTGGACGGGCCGACGGGCGACTTCCTCGCCGGCTACCGCTTCTCCGGCAACGTGTACGGCTACCGCGAGGGCGAGGCGTTCTTCCCCGGCTCCCCGATCATGGTGGTGGAGGGGACCTTCGCCGAGGCGGTGCTGCTGGAGACGCTGATCCTGTCGATCCTCAACCACGACTGCGCGATCGCCGCCGCCGCGTCCCGCATGGCGCAGGCCGCCGGCGGCCGGCCGCTGATCGAGATGGGCTCGCGCCGCACCCACGAGTACGCCGCGGTCGCCGCCGCCAGGGCCGCCTACCTGTGCGGCTTCGCCTCCACCTCCAACCTCATGGCCGGTCACCTGTACGGCGTGCCGACCGCGGGCACCGCCGCCCACGCGTTCACCCTGCTGCACGACTCGGAGGCGGAGGCCTTCCGGATCCAGATCGAGTCCCTCGGGCTCGGCACCACCCTGCTCGTGGACACCTACGACGTGGAGAGGGCCGTACGGACGGCGGTGGAGCTGGCCGGGCCGGACCTCGGCGCGGTCCGCATCGACTCCGGCGACCTCGCCGTGGTGGCCGTCGAGGTGCGCCGCCTGCTCGACGCCCTGGGCGCGGACCGGACCCGGATCGTCGTCACCAGCGACCTGGACGAGTTCGCGATCGCCGCGCTGGCGGCGGCGCCCGTCGACGCGTACGGCGTCGGCACCGCCCTGTCCACGGGCTCGGGTCATCCGACGGCCAGCCTCGTCTACAAGCTGGTCGCCCGCGAGGACGGCTCGGGAGGCCTCCGGCCGGTCGCCAAGGCGTCGGTGGGCAAGCCGAGCGTCGGCGGGCGCAAGTGGGCCTACCGGAGGACCGGCGGCGGCGCCGCCACCGCCGAGGTCGTCACCCGCGAGCCGGTGGAGTCCGGCGACCGCCCGCTACTGGCCGAACTCGTCCGGGACGGCAAGGTCGTGGGCCGGGAGAGCCTCCTGACCGCCCGCGAGCGCCATCGGGCGACTTTGGCGGAGTTGCCACTCGAAGCCCGCAGCCTCTCCCCCGGAGACCCCGCAGTCCCTACTATCTTCAAGTGATCGCGGGGGACCGGCGCATGAGGACGACGCCGGTCCTCCGTGATCGCCCGGAGGGTGATCCGATGAAGACCGCGCTCATCGTGGTGGACGTGCAGAACGACTTCTGCGAGGGCGGCAGCCTGCCGGTCGGCGGCGGCGCCGGGGTGGCCGCCGCGATCAGCCGCCACATCGACGACCACGGGTACGACCACGTGGTGGCCACCCGCGACTACCACGTCGACCCCGGACCGCACTTCGCCGCCGAGCCCGACTACGTCGGCACCTGGCCGCCGCACTGCGTGGCCGGGACTTCGGGGGCGGCCTTCCATCCGGCCTTCGACACGGCGAAGGTCGAGGAGATCTTCAGCAAGGGCGCGCGGCAGGCGGCCTACAGCGGGTTCGAGGGCGCCACCGCCGACGGCGTCGGGCTGGCCGGCTGGCTGCGCGAGCGGGGGGTGGAGGCCGTCGACGTGGTCGGCATCGCCACCGACCACTGCGTCCGGGCCACCGCCCTCGACGCCGCGGTCGCCGGCTTCGCCGTACGGGTCCTGCTGGACCTGACCGCCGGGGTCGCCAGGGAGACGACCGAGTCGGCGCTCGCCCGGCTGGCCGAGGCCGGTGTGGAACTCACCGGGGAGCCCGTCCTCCTGTCCTGATCCGCACGACGCCCCTTCCGGCCGTACGACCCGCCCCGGGGAGACATCCGTGTGCCCGAGGCGTCGCCCCAGCGGGGGCGGCGTAATATTTCGGTGACATAAAAAGGGCGGTCACGATCGTCCAGCAGGGCGTCTGGCACATGTCCAAGGAGTCGATGCCGCTGGCGGCGGGCTACCTCGCGGCCATGGTGCGGAGCGACCCGGAACTCTCGGCGCGGAGCCGGATCGAGATCGTCAACTATCCGGGTGCGACCAGTCCGTGGGAGATGGCGACACGGCTTCTCAGCGGTGCCGTGCCGGACGTCCTGGCCTTCTTGGTGCTGGGCTGGGACGTCCGCCAGTTCGGCGCGCTGGCGGAGACCTTCAAGCAGGTGAACCCGAAAGGGACCGTGGTCTTCGGCGGCAACCACGTGTCGAACCAGGCGGAACGCGCGTCCTCGCCGCGGGCGGCGCCACGCACTCCTACGGCCTCGCCGGGATCGGCGCGGCCCCCTCCCTCAGCTCCGGTTTCTCCCTCCTGGGCCGCCGGACCGCGGGCGCTTCGGAAGGGATGAGCTGGGCCTCGTCGGGGATGGGCGCGGGCACCACCGTCGGTGGGTTCAGCGGGGGCTGGCTGGCGGACCGGACGGGCAGCGGGGCGGCCTTCTGGCTGTGCGTGGTCTTCGGCGCGGCGGCCCTGACGATCGCCTGGCGGGCCACGTCGGGGAGTGACGCGGGCCCGGCCGCCCAGCCGCCGGCCTGACCGGGGCTCTGCCGCCTCCCGGTGTGGCGTGCCCCCACGTCAACAGTCTCACCCCGTAGCGTCATTGAGGTATCACGTGGAGTGACGACCCTTCGTGGATTGGCGGCCTGATGTTCGCGTTCTCGCTCGGCCTGTGCTGGCTCGTCCTCACCCCGGTCTGCGTCTGGCTGCTCTTCCGCCGCGGCCACCGGGGGCCGCTTCGCGCCGCGGGCGCGGTGACCCTGGTCACGCTGCAGGCGGCCACGATCGCCTTTGGGTTCGCCCAGAGGCACGGGGCCGTGCCCGCACAGACGGTCGCCGTACGGGACCCCGGCGCCCCCGCACCCGAGGGACGCGCGCCGGCCGTACCCGGGCGGGACGAACAGGACGGGCAGAGCGGGCAGGACAGGCAGAGCGGGCAGGACGCACCGGACGCCCCGGGAGGCCCCGCCCCCTCGCCGGTGTCACCTCCGCCCGCGGCGAGTGGCGAGCCCGCCTGCGACCAGCGCGTCGCCACCCCCGACGCCGTACGACTCTCGTTCCGCGGTCGGGCCCTGCACGGCCTCACCGTCTACTGGCCCGCCACCACCGGACAGTGCGACACCGCGACGGTGGCGGTGCACCAGGCCGGGCGCCGGTTGCGCATCTGGGTGCAGGAGGGCGCGGAGGGCGGGCGCCAGGAGGGAACGCATCACGTTCCGATCCGCGTGGAGGGGGGCGTCGCCTCCTTCAGTCTCCGGCTGGGCCCGGCCACCCGGCAGCATCGCCGCTACGTCGCCATCGACGGCCACACCGGCGACCGAATTCCCCTTCGGTCGCCCATGTCATAGTGAATGGCGATTCGCACTCGTCAGCTTTCCGGTGCCGGTGGAAAAAACACACGTGCCGCCCCCGACTCCGGTGGCCATTCATCCACCGGTATGGACAATCCCTATCCTGCCGGGTACGCGCCGCGAATTTCCTGAATCCTCGCCCTCCCATGAAGGTTCGAACCTGATAGCAATGTCCTCCGCGCACCCCGCCTTCGCAGCGCGCCCCGGCTGCGCTGCCCTACAGTTGGAGGACGCCCTATGGCCATGGCAATGCCCACCCTCAGACACCGCGTCAAGCGCTTGGAGATTGACTTCATGGAACTCAGCGTCCGTTGCCGCAAGCAGGCGGCAGAGCACGCGTACGACGCGATGCAGATGACTTGGGACAAAATCGATTCGATGAGCGACCGCCTGCTCCGGGTCGAGCAGGTCGCCGCGGAGACGAGAGCGGACGTCGGCCTCCTCAAGCGCCAGATGGGCGTCGTCACCATCCGGCTCGACCGCATCGACGGCGAGATCAGCCGCCTGGACGGCAACATCGAGGCTCTCAACGTCCGGGTCAACCACCTCACCGACCGCGTCGACAGCCTCCACGACCGCGTCGACCACCTCACCGACCGCGTCGACGGCCTCGCCAAACGGGTCGACGGCCTCAACGACCGAGTCGATGGGCTGACCGCACGCGTCGACGCCCTGACCCAGCGCGTCGACGGACTCAACGACCGCGTCGAGCACCTCACCCAGCGCGTCGACGGACTCAACGACCGCGTCGACCACCTCACCCAGCGCGTCGACAGCCTCCACGACCGGATGGACAAGATGGCGGAGTCCAACGCGACGATGTTCGAGGCCGTTCTCCAACGGTTGGACGACCTGTCTGCCCAGGTCCGCATGAACCAGCACGCCTCGGCTTCTGGAGGCGCGCCCAACGGCGGCTGACGGCGTTCCTCGGTTCGCCGTCCTGTCAGGGTCGGCGGACCGAACGCCGGGGTGGGGTCACCTGCGCTGGGTGGCCCATTTGCGGATCATCGCGATCCGCTCACGGACCTGCTCGGCGGTGGCCTGGGCGATCGCGGGCCCGCCGCAGGCCCGACGCAGCTCCCCGTGGATGACGCCGTGCGGCTGGCCGGTGCGGTGGTTCCACGCCCCGACGAGGCCGTTGAGCTCCTTGCGGAGCTCCGCGAGCTGCTCGTGCGGCGCGAGGGCCGGCGCCTGCTCCGCGCTCTTGCGGGTCTTGCGCATCGCCGCCTGCTGGTCGGCCTGACGCTTACGCAGCAGGGACGCCACCTGGTCGGGCTCCAGCAGGCCGGGAAGGCCGATGAAGTCCTCCTCCTCCGGTGAGCCGGGGGCGGCGGCGGTGCCGAACTCGCCACCGTCGAACAGCACCCGGTCGAAGGTCGCGGACGCCTCCAGCGTCTGGAAGGGTAGCTCGTCGCCGAGCGCGTCGGGCTGCTTCTTCTCCTGCTGCGCCTGCTCCAGCAGCATGTCGTCGAGGCCGTCCTCGTCGCGGCGGCGGCCCAGCACGTGGTCACGCTCGGTCTCCATCTCGTTCGCCAGGCCCATCAGGACGGGCACCGACGGCAGGAACACCGAGGCCATCTCGCCGCGCTTGCGGGCGCGGACGAAACGCCCGACGGCCTGGGCGAAGAACAGCGGGGTGGAGGTGCTCGTGGCGTAGACGCCGACGCACAGCCGGGGGATGTCGACGCCCTCGGAGACCATCCGTACCGCGACCAGCCATCGCCGCTCGGAGGTGGCGAAGTCCTTGATCTTGTTGGACGCGCCGGGGTCGTCGGAGAGGACGACCTCCGCACCCTCGCCGGTCACGGCGCGGATGTGCCGGGCGTACGCGCGGGCGGACTCGTGGTCGGAGGCGATGACCAGCCCGCCGGCGTCGGGGACGCCGCGCCGGACCTCGGTGAGCCGGCGGTCGGCGGCGTGGATGACGTGGCGGATCCAGTCGCCCTTCGGGTCGAGCGCGGCGCGCCACGCCTGGGAGAGCTGGTCCTTCGTCAGCGGCGTGCCGAGCGTGGCGGCGATCTCGTCCCCGGCCCGCGTGCGCCACTTCATCTCCCCCGAGTAGGCGAGGAAGATGACCGGCCGGACGACGCCGTCGCCCAGGGCCGGGCCGTACCCGTAGGAGTAGTCGGCGACGCTGCGCAGGGCGCCCTCCCCGTCCTCCACATAGGTGACGAACGGGATCGGGCTCTCGTCGGACCGGAACGGCGTGCCGGTCAGCGCCAGCCGCCGGGTCGCCGGCTCGAACGCCTCACGGACACCGTCGCCCCACGACTTGGCGTCGCCGGCGTGGTGGATCTCGTCGAAGATCACCAGGGTCTTGCGCGCCTCGGTGCGGGCGCGGTGCAGCGCCGGGTGCATCGCGATCTGGGCGTAGGTGACCGCGACGCCGGTGTAGTCGCGGGAGGTCGCGCCCTGGCTGTTCTTGAACTCGGGGTCGATGCCGATCCCGACCCGCGCCGCCGCGTCGGCCCACTGCCGCTTGAGGTGCTCGGTCGGCGTGACGATCGTCAGCGCGCGCACGACGCCGCGGCTGAGCAGTTCGCTGGCGATGCGCAGCGCGTACGTCGTCTTGCCGGCGCCGGGGGTGGCGACGGTCAGAAAGTCTCTCGGCTCGTGCCGGCAGTAGAGGTCGAAGGCCTCCTGCTGCCAGGCACGCAGCTTGGGGGCGGTGCCCCAGGCGGCTCTGTCGGGATAGGACGGGGAGAGGTGGGACGCGGCCGAAACGCTCAACGACGCCTCCCCGAACTCATCGGAACACTGGTGTCTCTATCGGTTCGCTCCCTCACAGTGCCATCAGAGTAGCCCGCCGCACCGACAGAACGCGCCGACCACACGCATGGTGGTCCGAAATCGCATGGTGTGGGAATCGCCACAGCCACCGATCGGGACGCCGCGGGACGTGGCCCGATCCGTACCCGGCCGGCGCCGCGGACCGGGAGGTCACGGCCACCGTCAGCGTCACGGCGCCGGTCAGGACGGCGGAGATACGAAGAGCGGGTGGCCCGCGGAGCTTTCACGCGTCCGCGGGCCACCCGCCCTGTCGTCTAGCCGGCCTCGCCCGTCGTCACAGACGCGTCGGCGTGGTGCAGTCCGCGGCGGTCAGCGGCAGGGTCGAGGCGCCGCTCGTGCTCGCGACGCTGCAGTCGGAGACGAAGATGCTGCCGTCGGCCTTCCGCACGGTGACCCTGAGCCGCCCCACGGGAATGCCGCTGTTGGTGAGGCTGGTCAGAACGCCGCCGGTTCCCGACAGAGCGGTGCTCGGCGACGGCGCCAGCGTCACGTCGTAGAGGAAGCCCGGGGAGAACACCGAGGTGAGGTCCGCCCAGGCCGTGCCGTCGTGGACGAACACGTGGCCCCTGCGCGCCGACCCAGTGAAGGTCTGCGAGGTGAGCGGCACCACGCCCGTGGGGGCGCCCACCGCCGGCAGCACGCTGAAGGTTGTGATGATGTTGGTCGAGTCGTGGCGCGGAAGGGGAATGAAGCTCTTCTCCCCGCCCTGCGAACTCGTCGCCTCATGCGTGACCGGGGTGGTCTTCGTCGAGGTGGCGCTCGCCGCGATCGAGCCCGACAGCCCCACGGTCGCGCAGGTCACCGCCACCGCGGCGGACCAGGTCAGCAGGCGACCGGCGCCACGCGAACCAGAGGCAGAGCTGCTCTTACGAGAAATCAATTTGATTTCCCCCCATGGTGAGAATTGGTCTTTCCGGGTCACCGCGTTTTCGTGCGATGCGACCTCGAAGATACCCGTCCGGAGAAACGCGGGCAGCGAGCCACTTATCGGATACCGGCAAACAGATGTTACGCCTATCTCAAAGCCGTTCCGGCGATTGTCGCGATTACCCGCATCACATGACGGAACCGCCGACCGAGCACTCGGCCATTCATATACTGATGCGTCCGGGCATAAAGGACGGAGCACTCGGCCGTTTTGACGCCCCGTTTTCCGCTTGAGCCGCTATATCGGGTAGAACGCCGTCAAGAAGCCATTTTCCTGGCATGCCATGTGCCGGTTCCGCCGTACGAAGAAGACCCGGCAGATCGTGCCACGGCCGTCAGCGGGCGCCCCACATGAGGCCCTCGATCTCGGCGCGGGACCGCGGCTGGTCGGGATGCGCGAGCCCGAGCAGGACGGTGCTGCCGCCGTCGGACCGGGTCAGCAGGGTCACCCGCATGAAGGCGGGCTCGTTCACGACGTCGCTGTACTCGGCGCGTACGGCCCGGGTGTGGCCCGGCCGCCCGCCGACGGTCACCGCGCGGTCGTCGAGCACCTCGACCTTGTCGCCGTGCAGCAGCAGACGGGCGTAGAGATCACTCAGGTCGATGACCTCCGAGCGGAGGCCGGGCGGATCGACCGGGTCCCCCGGCCGTGCCATGACCGTGGCGCTGTCCCCGCGCGCGGCGACGGTGGTGAAGCCGCTCACCGGGGCGACCACCCCCTCCCGCCACCCGGGCGGGAGGGTGTAGGCGACTCCGGCCACCTGGTCGTGGATCACGGTCGGCGGCACGCGCTCGGCCCGGTTCAGGACCGTGACCACCACCGCGCCGATGACCGCCGCCGAGCAGGCCAGCGCGAGGCCGCCCACCAGGAGCCGCCACAGCCACCGGGGCATGCGCCGGGGCGGCGTGGCGGGCGCGCCATACCGGCGGGCGGCGGGCGGAAGCTCGTCCTCCTCCTCGGCGGGCGACGTGAGCGGCCACACGGGGGGCTCGGCCGTCACCCGTCCGGGGACCGGCGCGCCGTACGGCGCCGTGCGGTCGCGCCCGACGGCGCCGCGTGACGTGCGGTGCCGGCCGGCGGCGCTCCCGGCGTCCTCCGCGCCCGTGTCCCCGCCCGTTCCCGGCATGCCGTACGGACGCGTGAGGCCCCTGCCGGTGGCCTCACGGCCCGCCTCGCCCGGTCCCGGGGGCTGTTCGGCGGGCGGCCAGACCCGGCGGGTCCACTCGTCATCCACAAAGCCTCCCGGGCGACCTGGCCGGGCGTGCGTGGGACGGAACCGGCGAGCAAGACGAAGCGATCAGGGCCACCCGCGGAGCCCTGTGACCGTGAACGCTGCTGTGGAGTTATTCACACACGCGCCGCCGCGTCAACGCTTCCCGGCCGATTCGTCATAGGGCTGCGCGGCGAGGGCGTCCGTCGTCACCTCCGGGTCGGCGCCCTCCGCGGCCGGTCGGCGGTAGACGTCCCACATCTGCCGGATCCGTACGGCCTGGCCCGGGGTGAACTCGCGCATGCACCGGTCCTGGGAGTAGTCCATGAAGTTGTGCATCGGGTCGTCCCCCGGCGCGGGACAGGTGTCCTTCCGCGGCGGGCAGCCGTTGGTCGGGCGGGCCTCGGCGGGGGTGTCGTCCACCGAGTCGCCCGGGGAGGCGCAGCCGTTCTCGAAGGTGTGCAGCAGGCCGAGCCAGTGGCCGATCTCGTGGACGGCGGTGAACCCCCTGGCGAAGTCGCGCAGCGGGCCGCCGGGCACGCTCCGCCAGTCGATGACCACTCCGTCGAGGCCGGGGTCGTCCTTGTACCAGTAGGGATAGGTGGAGTATCCGAGCACGAGCCGGCTCATCTGGGCGATGAACAGATTGAGCGTCTCGGGGCCGCCGGTCCGCAGTTTCCCCTTCAGCGGCTCCTCGAATCCCAGAGGGTCGCGGAACCAGGCGCGGTTGTCGGTGTGGGTGATGCCCTTGAGCTCGAACCTGACCCCGGTGTCGGCGCCACCGTACCCACCGGAGTACGCGGTGTTGAGCACGGCGATCTGCCTGGCCACGGCGGCGTCGGGCAGGCCGAGCGCGCCGTCCCTGACGATGTGCACCCACACCGGCACGGTGATTCCTTCGACGGCGCCCGGGTCGCGCCGGGCAGCGCCCGCGGCGCCGCTCCCCTCCGCCGCCTGGAGCCTGCGGCCGAGATCGGCCGACATGCGGGCGACCTCGTCCGGCCCGGGATCGCGCGGCTCCAGCGCGTGCGTGAGCCCCAGGGGAAGCGCGGCTCCCGAGCCCCGGCGCCGGGCGACGCCGGGCCGGGCCGGGCAGTCACCCGGCCGGGCGGCAGTCACCCGGGCCGCAGTCACACGGGCGGCGGGCACCCGGGCAGCGGGCACCCGGGCGGTCGACGTACGGGCAGTGGACGGCCCACGCGTCGTGGTCGCGGCGTGGCGGGCCGGCGGGAGGCCCGTGACCGGCCCTCTCGTCCCCGCGGGACGGGAGGGCGGAGAGACGGCGGACGCCGGGACGGCGAGGACGCCGCCCAGCGCGCAGAGGCATGCGAGGACGACGGCGATGGGTCGCCGAACCATTCTTTCCCCCGATACGGCTGGTCAGAAGGCTGACGTTAGCCGTCGGGGGAATGGTCATCCCGCACCGACACTCACTCGCCCGGCTGCTCGCCCTTCGGCAGCCCTTCGTAGATCTCCTTGCACTCCGGGCAGACCGGATACTTCTTCGGGTCGCGGCTGGGCACCCAGACCTTGCCGCACAGGGCTCGCACCGGCGCACCGGTCACGTAGCTCTCAGTGATCTTGTTCTTGTCGGCGAAGTGCGAGAAGCGCTCGTGGTCACCGTCGCCGTGCGAGAGCCGGGGTGTGACGTCGCTCTCGGGAAGAATCTTTGTGCCGCTCACGAGCACCAAGTCTATTGCAGCGGGCGCGTTCCCCTCGGTGCGCGAATCGGCACGTCGGCCACCCTGGCGGACACGATCGCGCCGAGGATGGCGGTGCCGAGCGCGCCGCCGACCTGCATGGCGGAGTTCTGCACGCCGCCCGCGACGCCGCTCAGCTCCTCCGGCGCGTTGCCGACGATGATCTCGGTGGCGCCGACGAACACCGGCGACAGGCCGAACGCGAGCAGCACGAACGGGATCGCGGTGTCGGCGAAGGCGGCGTCCACGCCGAGCCGCGACACGAGGAACATCGCGACCGCGCTGATCACCATGCCGCCCGCGATGGTGATCTTGGGGCCGAGCCTGCCGATGAGGACGCCCGCGATGGGCGAGGCGACGATCATGCCGGCGCTCATGGGCCTCATGGCCTCCTGGGGCAGCCGCGCGGATTCGGGCACGCCGCGACCCTACCGGCGGCCGTGCGACCGGTGAACGTTTCATCGGGTCGCGGAGGCCCAGGTGAGGGGTGGCGGGGAGCGATCGCGCTGGTCCGGCGGCCCATCCTGCCGAACCGGTTCAGTCCAGGTGGATCCGCTCGGCGGTCCCGCCGGGCCGTCTCCTGTACGGTGCCCGGCCGCGCCGCCTAGGGTGCCGGAGGCGCTCCCAACGGCGTCGCTCCCCCCACCCGAGGTACAGAATGAAAACACGTCTCATCGCCGTGGGCGCGGCACTGCTCGCCCTCCTGCTGTCGGTGGTCGCGATGAACCAGACCGCGCAGGCCGCGACCGGCCTCCACGTCAGCGGCACGAAAATCGTCGAGGCCAACGGGAACAACTTCGTGATGCGCGGCACCAGCCACGCGCACACCTGGTACGCGAGCCAGACGAGCTCGTTCACGAACATCAAGTCGCTGGGCGCGAACACCGTGCGCGTCGTGCTGAGCGGCGGCCGCTGGACGGCCAACTCGGCGAGCGACGTCGCCAACGTCATCTCGCTGTGCAAGCAGAACCGGTTAATCTGCGTGCTGGAGAACCACGACACCACCGGGTACGCCGAGCAGGGCGGGGCGTACACGCTCGACCAGGCCGTCGACTACTGGGTCGGCCTGAAGAGTGTGCTGACCGGCCAGGAGAACTACGTCGTCATCAACATCGGCAACGAGCCGTACGGCAACAACAACCCGTCCGCCTGGACCAGCGCCACCAAGAACGCGATCGTCCGGATGCGCGCCGCCGGCTTCCAGCACCTGCTCATGGTGGACGCGCCGAACTGGGGCCAGGACTGGCAGTTCGTCATGCGTGACAACGCCGCCTCGGTCTTCGCGAGCGACACCCAGAAGAACACCGTCTTCTCGATCCACATGTACGGCGTCTTCGACACCGCGCCCGAGATCACGAGCTATCTGCAGGCGTTCCAGACAGCGGGCCTTCCGCTCGTCATCGGCGAGTTCGGCAACATGCACTCGGACGGCGACCCGGACGAGGACACGATCATGTCCCAGGCCCAGTCGCGGGGCGTCGGCTACCTCGGCTGGTCGTGGAGCGGCAACGGCGGCGGCGTCGAGTACCTGGACCAGGTCACGAACTTCAACGTCAATCAGCTCACCTCCTGGGGCCAGCGGCTGTTCAACGGCGCGAACGGCATCAAGCCGACCGCCAAGGAGGCCACGATCTACAGCGGCCAGCCGTCGGTGAGCCCGTCGGCCAGCCCGTCCGGCTCGCCCAGCACGTCGCCGAGCCCGTCGCCCAGCGCGTCTCCGAGCCCGCCCCGCAGCCCGTCCGCGTCCCCCAGTGCATCGCCCAGTGCGTCGCCCAGCGGCAACGGCCGGGGCTGCTCGGCGACATACCAGGTCACGAACCAGTGGGGCGGCGGCTTCCAGGCCGAGGTCACCGTCAAGGCCGGGTCCGGCGCGATCTCCGGCTGGACCGTCACCTGGACGTACGCCAACGGCCAGACGGTCACCCAGGCGTGGAACGCCACGGTGACGTCGAGCGGCTCGTCGGTCACGGCGAAGAACGTGAGCTACAACGGCGGCCTCGGCGCCGGAGCGTCGACGTCGTTCGGCTTCCTCGGCTCCTGGAACGGCGCCAACCCGGTGCCCGCGGTGACCTGCACCGCGAGCTGAGAGACCGTGAGCCGAGAAGCCGCGAGCTGAGAGACCGCGAGCTGAGACACGGCGACCCCAAGCGATCACCCGAACGATCGTTCACGGCCGGGCGCGCTCACCGCGCCCGGCCTCCGCCGTACGGGCCGTGCGGGTCGCGAGGGAAGGCCGGTGCTCAGTTCAGCATCGGGTCGTCCGGGAACGTGGCGACCAGGGCGAGATCGCCCTTCTGCCGGCGCAGCACGGTGCGCCACAACGCGGAGGGGTCGGGGTCGAAGGTGTCCCCCTGCTCCGAGTCGACGACGTACCAGGCGCCCTCCTTCAGCTCGTTCTCCAGCTGCCCCGCCGTCCAGCCCGCGTAGCCCGCGAAGATCCGCATCTGCGAGATCTCCCCCGCCAGGATCTCCGGGGGCGCGTCGAGGTCCACCGTGCCGAGGCGCGACACCGCGGCCCTGCCCTGCAGCCGGCGCCAGCCCAGCGGCTCCTCGCCGCTCAGCACGACGGCGAGCGCGAGCGCGCTGTCCGTCTGCACCGGGCCTCCCTCGAACAGCACCGGAGGACCGGTGACCAGAGGGTCCCACGAGGGCAGGACCTGGGTCACCGCGATCTCGCTGGGCCGGTTGAGCACCACGCCCAGGGTGCCGCCGTCATCGTCGTGCTCCAAGACGAGCACGACGCTACGCCGGAAGTTGGGGTCGTCGAGCAGTGGCGTCGCTACAAGCAACCCGCCGACGTAGATCGCCTCCGCCATACATCCCATCATGAGGGAGGAATGCGAATTCGTGTACGTCGCCCCCGGTTTGCCGCGGCAGGTGACCCGCCGCGACCGAAGCGTCGCCGTGGGTGCCGGCCGCCGGGTGCCGAGTGTGCCGGGCGCGGTCAGGCCTCCGTGAAGCCGCGCGGCCGGCCCCCGGCCGACTCCCGTACGGCGGCCGCCACCGCGTTGGCCACGTCGGGGTGAAAGACGCTGGGGATGATGTAGTTGGGCCCGAGTTCCTCGGGGCTCACCACCGCGGCCAGCGCGCGGGCCGCGGCGAGCAGCATCTCCGGGGTCACACCGTCCGCCTGCGCGTCGAGCAGCCCGCGGAACACGCCCGGGAACGCCAGCACGTTGTTGATCTGGTTGGGATAGTCGGACCGGCCGGTCGCCACGACCGCCGCGTGCTCGCGGGCGTCGTCCGGGGAGACCTCGGGCTCGGGGTTGGCCAGCGCGAACACCACCGCGTCCCGCGCCATCGTCGCGACGTCGTCCCCGGTGAGAATCCCGGGGGCGGAGACGCCGACGAAGACGTCGGCGCCCTTGACCGCGCCGCGCAGGTCGCCGCCGTACCCCTCGGCGTTGGTGTGCTCGGCGATCCACCGCAGCGAGTCGTCGAGGTCGTCGCGCCCGAGGTGGACCGCGCCCCGGTAGTCGCAGACGACGACGTTGCGCGCTCCTGCGGCCAGCAGCAGGCGCAGCACCGCGGTGCCCGCCGCGCCCGCCCCGGCCATCGCGATCCGCACCTCGGAGATCTCCTTGCGGACCACCTTCAGCGCGTTCGTCAGCGCGGCGAGCACGCAGATGGCGGTGCCGTGCTGGTCGTCGTGGAAGACCGGGATGTCGAGCAGCTCGCGCAGCCGCCGCTCGACCTCGAAACAGCGCGGCGCGGAGATGTCCTCCAGGTTGATGCCGCCGAACCCCGGCGCGATGGCCCGCACGGTCGCGACGATCTCGTCCACGTCCTGGGTGTCGAGGCAGATGGGCCAGGCGTCGATGCCGGCGAACCGCTTGAACAGGGCGGCCTTGCCCTCCATCACCGGCAGCGCGGCGGCGGGGCCGATGTTGCCGAGCCCGAGGACGGCGGAGCCGTCGGTGACGACCGCGACCGAGTTGCGCTTGATGGTGAGGCGGCGGGCGTCCTCCGGATTGCGCGCGATCGCCAGGCTGACCCGCGCCACCCCGGGGGTGTAGGCCATCGACAGCTCGTCGCGGTTGCGCAGGGGAACCTTCGACTGCATCTCGATCTTGCCGCCGAGGTGCATGAGGAAGGTGCGGTCGGAGACCTTGTGGATGGCCACGTCCTCGACCGCGCCGAGGCTGTCCACGATCGCCTGGACGTGGTCGGCGTCCTTCGCCGCGCACGTCACGTCGATGCGGAGCTTCTCGTGCCCGGCGTTGGTCACGTCGAGGGCGGTCACCACGCCGCCCGCGTTCTCCACCGCGTGGGTCAGCAGGCTGACGGCCTTGCCTCCCGCGGGCACCTCGAGGCGCACAGTGATCGAGTAGGAAACGCTGGGCACGGTGGCCACGTCTATCCGCTCCTTTGCGGGGGTGGTGCCTGGCCGCGCCCGCCCGGCTGCTCCCCTGGGCGCGGCCTCCGCGTGGCGGTCACGCTCTCGCACCCCGGCGTGGGCGGCACTTGAGTGTTATCCATCGTGCCATCTCCGGCCGGGTGTTTCAGCCCGCCGCCCGGTGTCGCCTCTGGGCCGCCTCTGGGCCGCACGCGGCGAGAACGGGACGGCGCCCGGAGCCGCCGTCCCGCCGGGGAACCCGGAACGGCTCTCAGAACAGGGCGTTGGCGAGGGCCCTGCGCGACCGTACGACCGAGGGGTCGTCGGCGGGCAGCGCGTCGAACAGCCCGAGCAGGTGCACCCGGACCCGGTCCCGGTCACCGCCGCGCGTGCGCCGCACGAGCCCGATGAGCCGGTCGTACGCCTCGTCCACCCGCCCGCTCACCATTTCGAGGTCGGCGGCCTGGAGTTGGAGGTCGACGTCCTCGGAGGCGTCCGCCGCTCGCCCGAACACGTCGGCCTCGTCGAGGTCCTGCGTGCGCCGCAGCAGGCCGACCCCGGCGAGCCCGATCTTCGCGCCCTCGTCCGAGGGCGACCTGGCCAGCAGGCGCTCGTAGGCGGCGGCCGCCGCGTCCAGGTCGCCCTTCTCGACGGCCTGCTCCGCCCGCAGGAGCTCGGGGTCGACCGGCGGCTCGTCCGCCGCGTCCGCGTCCCCGTCCGCGCCCGCCTCGACGCCGAGCTGCTCGAACACCTGCGAGAGCGCCTGCCGGAGCTGCGCCTCCGGCAGCGGGCCCTCGAACAGGGGCATGAGCTGCCCTTGGAAGGCCAGATAGACGGTGGGCACCGCGCGCATCCGCAGCGCCTGGGCGAGCTGCGGCTCGGCCTCCACGTCGACGCGGGCCAGCAGCCACGCGCCCGCCGCCTCCGCGGCCAGCTTTTCCATCACCTCGCTGAACTGCTGCACCTGCTCGGCCCGGCGCATCGTCGCCTCGACGATCACGGGCACGCTCAGCGAGCGCTCCACCACCTCGGCGTTGAAGGTGGCCGAGGTCACCTCGATGACGGCCGCCGAGGCGGCTCCGGGCGGTCCGGCGGCCTCGCGCCGTGCCTGGGCGTCGAGGGCCTGCTTGCGCGCGCCGAGGTCCACGGCGCCGTAGAGCGATCCAGGTCGAGAGAACTCCGCTGCCATACCCCCAATCCTGCCGTACTCTTCCGCGTGATCCGTGCCATCCCCGCCGCCTTCCTCCGCGATCGCGGTCAAAAGGCGGCGGGCTCGGAGTAGGTGCCCCACTCCTCGCGCAGGACGTCGCAGATCTCGCCCAGGGTGGCCTCGGCCCTGGCCGCCTCCAGCATCGGCGGGATCATGTTCTCGGCCGTCCTCGACGCGCTCCGCAGGGCGGCCAGCGCCGCGTCCACCGCCTTCCGGTCGCGCGCCGCGCGCCGTTCGGCGAGGACCCGCCGCTGCTCGGCCTCGACCTCGTGGCTGATCCGGAGGATCTCCAGCGGCTCCTCCGCGGTCGAGGTGTGGCAGTTGACGCCGACGATCCGCTTGTCGCCCTTCTCCAGCTTGCGCTGGTAGTCGAAGGCCGACTCGGCGATCTCCGACATGAACCAGCCGTCCTCGATGCCCCGCAGGATGCCGGCGGTCATCGTGCCGCCGCCGCCCATCTCCCGGATCCTCGCGAAGATCTCCTCCGCCTCGGCCTCCAGCCGGTCGGTCAGCGCCTCCACGTACCAGGAGCCGCCGAGCGGGTCGACCACGTTGACGACCTCGGTCTCCTCCATGATCACCTGCTGGGTGCGCAGCGCGATCTCGGCGGCCTTCTCCGACGGCAGCGCGAGCACCTCGTCCAGCGCGTTGGTGTGCAGCGAGTTGGTGCCGCCGAGCACCGCCGCCAGCGCCTCGACGGCCGTACGCACGATGTTGTTGTCCGGCTGCTGCGCGGTCAGCGACACCCCGGCCGTCTGGGTGTGGAAGCGCAGCCACTGCGCCTTCTCCGTACGGGCGCCGTACACGTCGCGCATCCAGCGGGCCCAGATGCGGCGCGCGGCGCGGAACTTGGCGATCTCCTCGAAGAAGTCGATGTGCGCGTCGAAGAAGAAGGAGAGCCCCGGGGCGAAGACGTCCACGTCGAGTCCGCGCGACAGGCCGAGCTCGACGTAGCCGAACCCGTCGGCGAGCGTGAAGGCCAGCTCCTGCGCGGCCGTGGACCCGGCCTCGCGGATGTGGTAGCCCGAGACCGACAGCGGCTTGTACGCGGGGATCTCGGCGGCGCAGAACTCCATGAGGTCGCCGATCAGCCGCAGATGCGGCTCCGGGGCGAACAGCCACTCCTTCTGCGCGATGTACTCCTTGAAGATGTCCGTCTGGAGCGTGCCGTTGAGCTTCCCCACCGGCACGCCCTGCCGCTCGGCCGCGACCACGTACATGCAGAAGATCGGCACGGCCGGCCCGCTGATGGTCATCGACGTGGTGACCTCGCCGAGCGGGATCCCGTCGAACAGCAGGTCCATGTCGAGGGCCGAGTCGACCGCGACGCCGCAGTGGCCCACCTCGCCGAGCGCGCGCGGGTCGTCGGAGTCGCGGCCCATCAGGGTCGGCATGTCGAACGCCACCGACAGGCCGCCGCCCCCGGCGCCGAGGATCATCTTGTAGCGCTCGTTGGTCTGCCGGGCGTTGCCGAACCCGGCGAACTGCCGGATCGTCCAGGGCCGGCCACGGTAGCCGGTGGCGTACAGGCCGCGGGTGAAGGGGAACTCCCCCGGCCAGCCGATGCGCCCGAACCCGGGGTCCGTGCCGGGCGGACCGTAGACAGGGTCCACCTCCAGCCCCGACAGGGTCCGGAACTCGCGGTCGCGCTTGAATGCGGCGTCGTACCGCGCCTGCCAGCGGGCCCGGCCGGCCTCGATCGGCTCCGCCCCCGTGCCGGCGCCTGTCCCGGCTCCCGCGTTCCCTGTGGCGCTCGTCGGATCCGGCTGCATGGGTCCTCCCCGGTCGTCGCTCCTCTCCGAATACTAGGACGTCCTAGTAATCGGAGCCACCCCTGCCCTATCGGCTGGGACCCCCTTCCTGACTCCTCGCTTCGACCAAGGTCACGTCACACGTTGGTCGCGAAATTCCACAGGGCTTTGACAGCTCGCGGAAATCTTCAAATATGGTCACCGCCCTTGAAGGTGCACACGGAGGTGGATGTGAACCGCTTGACAGTCGTCGCCGCGACCGCGGCGATGGTGGCGGCAACCCTCGCCGTACCCGCGCAGGCCGTACCGACGGCCACCGGATCGGTGACGCAGACCGAATACGTGGTGTTGTACAAGGAAGGCACGTCCGCGGCGGACGCCCAGAAGGCGATCGAGGCCGCGGGAGGCACCGTGGTGAAGGTGAACACCGAGGTCGGCGTGGCCACGGTCAGCAGCACGAACGCCGGCTTCGCCACGGCCCTCGCCGGGGCCGCGGCCATCGAGGGCGTCGCGCCCAACCGGGTGATCGGCAGCGCGCCCGACGACGCCAAGGCGTCCGCCGCGCGGAAGGCCCCCTCGCGGGCGGCCAGGAACCGGGGCGTCGAGAGGGAGGGCCGGGGCGGCAAGGGTCCCAAGTGGGGGCGCAACGTCAAGGACGAGCCGCTCGCCGACCTGCAGTGGGACATGAAGCAGATCCACGCGGACGAGGCGCACAGGTACGAGCAGGGCGACAAGGGCGTCCTCGTCGGCATCCTCGACACCGGCGTCGACGGCTCGCACCCCGACATCGCGCCCAACTTCGACCGCAGGCTGAGCCGGAACTTCACCGTCGACGTGCCCGCGGACGCCAACGGCAACGAGATCGACGGGCCGTGTGAGGACGACCCCGACGGGTCCTGCACCGACCCGAACGACGTGGACGAGGACGGCCACGGCACCCACGTCGCCTCGTCGATCGCCGCGCCCATCAACAAGCTGGGCATCTCCGGCGTCGCACCCAAGGTGACGATCGTGAACCTGCGGGCCGGCCAGGACTCGGGCTACTTCTTCCTCCAGCCGACCGTCGACGCCCTCACCTACGCGGGCGACATCGGCGTCGACGTGGTCAACATGAGCTACTACATCGACCCGTGGCTGTTCAACTGCGCCGACAACCCGGCCGACAGCCCCGAGGAGCAGGCGCAGCAGCGGCTCTACATCGCCGCCACCCAGCGGGCGATCAACTATGCGCACGCGCACGGGGTGACGCTGGTCGCCGCGGCCGGCAACGAGGCGATCGACTACACCAGGACCAACGTCGACTCGGTCAGCCCCGACTACGCCACCTTCCCCGGCCAGGCGGTCAGGACCCGGACCATCCCCGCGTCCTGCGTCTCGCTGCCGGCCGAGGCCGAGCATGTGATCTCGGTGTCCTCCACCGGCATCAGCAAGCGGAAGGCCTACTACTCCAGCTACGGCAACGGCTACATCGACGTGGCCTCGCCCGGCGGCGACGTCTACGACACCCCCGGCAACACGCGGGACGTCGGCAAGGCCACCCTGTCCGCGTACCCCAAGGCGCTGGCCCTGGCCAACGGCGAGATCGACGCGAACGGCGACCCCACGGTCGACTACGTGGTGAAGGACTGCAAGGGCTCGACCTGCGCCTACTACCAGTACCTGCAGGGCACCTCGATGGCCTCGCCGCGCGCGGCCGGCGTCGCGGCGCTCATCGTCAGCCGGTACGGCCAGCGTGACCGCTTCCGCGGCGGCCTGACCATGGACCCGGACAGGGTCGAGGCCATCCTCAAGGGCACGGCGACCAAGGCGGCCTGCCCGAACCCGCCCGCCTACACCTACACCCGCAACCTGCCGAGCGGCACCACGGTGACGACCACGCACGTCTGCGAGGGCACCGCGGCCGGCAACGGCTTCTACGGCAAGGGCATCGTCGACGCCCTCCACGCCGTCGGCCGCTGACGACCGCGGATCGGCGGCGCGCCCGTGAACACGCGGGCGCGCCACCGGTCCGCCCTTCCGGGCCCCGGCCGCGCGACAGCGGCCGGGGCCCCTTCACGTCGGGGGCCCGTTCACGTCGGGGGGCCGGGAACGGGAGGCAGGAGCCGGGGGGTCAGGGGCCGAAATCGCCCGCCGCGACCCGGAGCGTCCGGAGCAGGCCGAACATCTCGCCCAGTTCGGCGTCGTCGTACATGCCCAGGCCGAAACCGGCGTTCATCAGGTCGTCCGTGGCCCGCCGTACGATGTCCCGGCCCTCAGCGGTGATCTCGGCGAGCACCCCGCGGCCGTCGCGCGGGTTGCGCATGCGCCGCACCAGCCCGGCGCGCTCCAGCCGGTCGACCGTGTTGGTGACGCTCGTGGGATGCACCATCAGCCGCTCGCCGATCTTCGACAACGGCAGCGCCCCCGACCTGCTGAACGTCAGCAGCACGAGCGCCTCGTACCTGGCGAAGGTCAGGTCGTAGGGCTTGAGCAGCGTGTCCAGTTGCGCCAGCAGGATCTGATGGGCTCTCATGATCGAAGTCACGGCGGCCATGGCGGACGACGGCCCGAACGTCGCGCGCCAGGTCTCGGCGGCCCTCTCGATCGGGTCGAACGGGAGCTTGAGCGGCCGGGAACCGGTCACGGGCGATGGCTCTGAGCTGGGCGGAACGGACACAGCGATATACGGTAGCGCGGCTCCGGCCTTGATCGTCCAGGGCGGCCCAGCGTAACCGGACCGAGTCCTTGACCCCAGAACTCCTCCCGGCAGGGTCACGCTCCGTTATGGTTGCCACGTCGAAAGGTGAGGCGGCGGCAAACCCGGCGGCACGGGGAACCCCGTCTGCTACCGGGTGTCACAGGATCTCGCCGCAGGGGAAGCGGCCGGTCGTCGGCCGGCCGCGGCGGACAACGGGATCCGGGGACACCCGCACGGAGCAGGCGAGGCGAGGCCGGCCGGAGGATCAGCGCCACGGGGAACGGCGCGGGTCCGCACACCGCTCACACAGACACGGGGGAGATTCTCAATGGGCAGCACTGCTGTCCCGGCGCCGCATGCGCGCCGGACTTCGACGGCGTGGCCGGTGGCCGCGCCC
The DNA here is from genome assembly GCF_045040095.1 of Microbispora sp. NBC_01389. Classification (NCBI taxonomy): domain Bacteria; kingdom Bacillati; phylum Actinomycetota; class Actinomycetes; order Streptosporangiales; family Streptosporangiaceae; genus Microbispora; species Microbispora sp. NBC_01389. The sequence goes on along the minus strand of NZ_CP109552.1, from coordinate 3,930,887 downwards.
GGCTGTGGGTGAGCACAGGGGCGGTTCACGCGGAGAGCTGAAACACGGCGCGCTGGTCGCGGGGACCGTGCTGCTCGTGCTCGGGCTCGTCGCCGCGTGGAGCGTCCTTATTCCCGGTTTCATGGACTGGGACGAGATAGTGGCGGCCGTCATCGGCTCGCTGCGGCTGACAGGGCCGGTCGGCGCCGCGTTCGCGGCGTGGGTGGCGCTGCGCAGGCGCCGCGCCGAGCGCGGCCGCGTCCTGACGCCCTGGCGGGCCGCCAGGGCGCCGTTGTCGATCATCGCGGTCGTGACCGGGTCGTTCGGGGCGACCGTCCTGCTGCTCGGCCTGCGCGCCGCGCTGACCGGGCAGGGCGGCGCGCTGCTGCCCGGCGGCCTCGCCATGTCCGTCGCGGGCCTGGGGCTGTACGTGATGGTCGGCTGGATACTGGGCTGGATACTGCCGGTCACCGTCGTCCCGCTGCTCGCGGGAGCGGGCACGTACGGCGTCTTCACCCTGCTGGCGACCGGGCCCGGCTGGGCCGGCCGGCTCATCCCCGCCGCCCGGCAGCCGTACGAGTTGCTCGCGGCCGGCGAGACCGCCTACGCGGACCAGGCGCTCTGGCTGGTGGGGCTCAGCGCCGCGCTGTTCCTCGGGTGGGTCGCCCTGGTGACCGGACGGACGCTGGCGCTGGCCGCCGCGGCGATCGCCGTCCTCGCGGCGGGGACGGGCGCGGCCCGGCTGGTGAGCGAGCCGCGGACCACGCTGGCGAGTGAACGCTACGCCTGCCAGGAGTGGCCTATCACCGTGTGCGTGCGTCCGGCGCTGCGCGCGGGGCTGACCGACCTCGCGGGCATGTTCACCATGCTCGCGGCGCGGCTGGCCGGGACCCCGGCCGCCTTCAAACGGGTCGAGCAGCGCGCGCCCGGCGAGGGCGGGCCGGCGGCGCCGGGAGTCGTGGTCGTCCACCTCGGCGATCTCGGCGCCGGATACGCCCAGCGGGCCGCCACCGAGTTCCTCGACGGGCTGGCCCGCCCCTGCTCCGAAGTGGCCGCGGAGGGCTACCGGGCGATCGTCGTCGCCTGGCTGCGCAACGATCCGCTGCCTCCCGGAGAGCTTCCGGAGCAGCACGCCGCCGCCCTGTGGTTCTCGGAACTGACCGATGCCCAGCGGCACGACTGGCTGCGGCTGTTCTACTCCGACTTCGTCTCCTGCGGCCTGCAGGCCAGGCACTTCGGTGGGGGCACCCGGCCGGTGAACCCCGCGGTGACTCCTTATCCCGTCGATCCCACCCCGGCGGATCCGGCCGGGCACGCCGGGGCGACGCCGTCCGCCGGTGCGCCCGTCCCCACAGGCGAACCGGGAGCCCCTGGCACAGGTCCGGTCGGTGCGGGCCCTGCGGACGGCGCCGCCGGATCCACCCGCCCGCGGCCCGGCCCCTGGAACGGAGGCTCCGCCACCGAAGGCGCGCAGCCAGGCCTCCCAGGGGACACCGCCTCCGGGCGGCAGGGGCGGACGCACGACGGAATACGGAACGAGAGGGGTCCCGGCGGGCGGCGAGCCGACGTCATCGGGGCCGACGTCATCGGGGCCGACGGACAGGCAGGAGGCGGACAGGCAGGAGGAGGGCACGGAACGGGCGACTCGCCGGGCCGCGCCCCTGGGCGCGGCGAGCGACGCGGCGTGGCGGAACGCGGCCCTGGCCCCGGTCCCGGCCCCGGCCGTGGCGACCGGCGCACAGGCGACGACTCCGGCCGCGGCATCGGCGGCCGCGACACGGGCACCCGTGGCATGGGCGGCCGCGACACAGACACCCGTGACACCGGCGGACACGACACCGGCGGTCGCGACACCGGCGGTCGCGACACCGGCGGTCGCGACACCGGCGGTCGCGACACCGGCGGTCGCGACACAGCGCAGGACGCTCCCCAGGTGACGGACGTGCCCGCCGCCCTCCTGGGACCCTCCTGATTCCGGCCCGGCTCCGGTCCCGGCTCCGGCCCGGCTCCGGCCTGGCTGCGGCCTGACTGCGGCCTGGCTCCGGGGGGCGAAGCCGCCTGATCGCCGCACGGTCAGGCGGCTCGTCCCGGTTGGGGCGGGCCGAAGACGGGGTTTTGGAGAGCCGAAGACCGGCGAAAAGAGGGATTGATCTTGCCGCGCGTGAGATCGCCGAAATACCGGGAAGATTCCACCCGTGGACCGAAAGACACGTCCCTCCTTCGCGCCGGCCGACGCCGGCCCCGGGGCAGACTCCGCCACCGACGCCACGACGGGCGCCGGGATACCCGCCCGCCGCCGGGGGCGCGGCTGGTGGGTGCTCGCCGGTCTGCTCCTCGTGATCGCTCTGCTCGTGGTCGGCGCCCGCCTGACCTGGTCCTGGATCGACCCGCTGGGCGACCAGACCATCGACAGGAGCGGGCCCGCGCTGCTGCGGTCGATGCAGAACCTGAGCCGCTTCGAGGCCGCGACCGGCGAGTTCCAGGTCATCGTCGATCTGGAGAAGGACGCGAAGTTCCTGCCCGACGCCATCAAGGGCAGCCGGACGCTGTTCGTCGGAGCCGGCAGCGTCGACGCGTACGTGGAGTTCTCGGGCCTGCCGAAGGACGCGCTCACGGTCTCTCCCGACCGCACGGCGGTGACCGTACGGCTGCCGCACGCCGAGCTGGAGAAGCCGAACCTCGACAACAAGCGGTCCTACGTGTTCGCGCAGGAACGGGGCATCTTCGACCGCATCTCCGACCTGCTGTCGTCGTCGCCGCAGAACCAGCAGGAGCTGTACGTCCTGGCCGAACGCAAGATCGGGGACGCCGCCGCCGCCGGCGACCTGCGCTCCAGGGCCGACCAGAACACCAAGGCCATGCTGGAGGGCATGCTGAAGTCGCTCGGCTTCACCACCGTCACGATCAAGTACACCGGCGAACCCTGACCCGTACTGCCCTACTGTCGGCGCAGCGCGGCGAGGAGGTCGTCGGCGGCGGTGTAGGGGTCGGTCCCCGCGTCGAGCAGCCGCGCGGCCAGCGCGTCCAGGCGGTCGCCGTGCAGCCCGGCGAAGCGGGAGCGGAGCCCGGCGAGCGCGATGGCCTCGATCTCGTCGCGGGCGCGGGCCAGCCGCCGCCTGCGCCCCTCGCCCGACTCGTCCAGGTACGCCTGGTGCTTGTCGAGTGCGGCCGTCAGATCGTCGGCGCCCTCTTCCCTGGACGCGACCGTCGTGACGATCGGGGGACGCCACGGCGGCTCGGCGAGCCCCGTCATGTTCCGCAGCTCGCGCACCGTCGCCTGGGCGCCGTCCCGGTCGGCCTTGTTCACCACCAGCACGTCGGCGACCTCCAGGATGCCCGCCTTCGCGGCCTGCACGCCGTCACCCATGCCGGGGGCGAGGATGACGACGGTGGTGTCCGCCAGCCGGGCGACGTCCACCTCGGCCTGACCGACGCCGACCGTCTCGACGAGGATCACGTCGCAGCCGGCCGCCTCCAGCACCCGCAGCGCCTGCGGCGTGGCCCACGCGAGCCCGCCCAGGTGGCCCCGGCTGGACATGCTGCGGATGAAGACCTCCGGATCGGTCGCGTGCTCCTGCATCCGCACGCGGTCGCCGAGCAGCGCGCCGCCGGTGAACGGGCTGGACGGATCGACCGCCAGCACCCCCACCCTGCTGCCCCGTCTGCGGAACGCCCGGATGAGCGTGCCGGTCGAGGTCGACTTGCCGACGCCGGGGGCGCCGGTCAGGCCGATCACCCGGGCGGTGTACGGCCGGGCCGCGCCGGTGGCGAGGTCGGCCATGACCTCGCGCAGGACACGGTTGCCTCCCTGCGGCTCCGCCTCGCCCGCACCACCGGCACGCGCGGCGTTCCCAGTGGCATTCCCTGTGACGTTCCCTGTGACGTTCTCGGCGATGTTCTCCGCGGCGTTCTCGACGAGCGAGATCAGCCGGGCCACCGCCCTCGGCCGTCCCAGCCGCACCTGGGCGGCCAGCTCCCGGACGTCCACGTTCACTCCGTTCCCCGGTCAGGCCCCGGGCGCGGGCACCCGGATGATCAGTGCGTCGCCCTGGCCGCCGCCGCCGCACAGCCCGGCCGCGCCGAGGCCGCCGCCACGCCTGCGCAGCTCGTGGGCCAGGGTCAGCACGATGCGGGCGCCGGACGCGCCGATCGGGTGGCCGAGCGCGATGCCGCCGCCGTTGACGTTGACCTTGTCGAGCGGGACGCCGAGCTCCTTCGCCGACTGCAGCACGACCTGGGCGAACGCCTCGTTGATCTCCAGCAGGTCGAGGTCGTCCACGCCGATCCCCTGCTTGGCCAGCGCCTGGCTGATCGCGTTGGCGGGCTGCGACTGGAGCGAGTTGTCCGGCCCGGCCACGTTGCCGTGCGCGCCGATCTCGGCCAGCCACTCGAGGCCCAGCTCCTCGGCCCTGGCCCGCGACATCACGACCACGGCGACGGCGCCGTCGGAGATCTGCGAGGCGGACCCGGCCGTGATCGTGCCGTCCTCGGTGAACGCCGGCCGCAGCTTCGCCAGGGCCTCCGGCGTGGTGTCCCCTCGGATGCCCTCGTCGGCCGAGAACAGGACCGGCTCCCCCCTTCGCCGCGGCAGCGCGACCGGGACGATCTCGTCGTCGAACAGGCCCTTCTCGGTGGCCTCGGCGGCGCGCTGGTGCGAGCGCGCGGAGAAGGCGTCCTGCTCCTCGCGGGTCAGTCCGAGCCTCGCGTTGTGACGCTCGGTGGACTCCCCCATGGCGATCTGGTCGAAGGCGTCGGTCAGCCCGTCGTACGCCGTCGAGTCCAGGATCCCGGCGCCGCCGTACTTCACGCCCTTGCGCAGGCCGGGCAGCAGGTGCGGGGCGTTCGTCATCGACTCCATACCGCCCGCGACCACGACGTCGAACTCGCCCGCGCGGATGAGCTGGCCAGCCAGCGCGATCGCGTCCAGGCCCGAGAGGCAGACCTTGTTGATGGTGAGGGAGGGCACGGTCATGGGGATTCCGGCCTTCACCGCGGCCTGGCGGGAGGGGATCTGCCCGGCGCCCGCCTGGAGCACCTGACCCATGATCACGTACTGGACCTGGTCAGGGGAGACGCCCGCCCGCTCCAGCGCCGCCTTGATCGCAATTCCGCCGAGTTCGACGGCGGACAGGCCGGACAGTGAGCCGAGAAGGCGTCCGATGGGCGTGCGTGCTCCGGCGACGATGACGGAACCAGACATTTCGGGACCCTCCACTGCGAGATCGGGGCGACGGTGTCACCATACCCAGGAGTAGTTGGGTCGCCCTGATATGGGCGCGGCGAAGGGACCTGCGATGCTCCTGCGAATCGACCACGTGGGCGTGGCCTGTCACAACCTCGAAGAGAAGATCGAGTTCTACGAGTCGGTCTTCGGGCTGACCGTCGTCAGCCGGGAGGTGAACGAGGAGCAGGGCGTCCGGGAGGCGATGCTGCACGTCGCCGACGGCGACCAGGGTGCGTCGTACGTCCAGCTTCTCGAACCGCTGCACCCCGACACAGCCGTGGGCAGGTTCCTCGCCAAGCGGGGCGAGGGCGTGCATCATATCGGGTACGGCGTGGCGGACGTCACCAAAGCCCTGGAGGATATCGGAGCGAAGGGCGTGCGCCTGGTCGACGAGCGGCCCAGACACGGGTCGATGGGAGCTTCGATCGCGTTTCTGCATCCCAAGGACGTGGGAGGGGTTCTCACCGAGCTTGTGGAGTCGTCCAAGCGTTAAGTAAACGCAAGAAACGTTCATACGTAACAAGTAGCGCAGAAAGTCGGAGGGGGCCGCCAACGCGGCAGTACCGGAGTACGCTGGCGTTCATCACCGGACGTGGATGCCAATACCGGCTCCTCGCTTCGGAACCGACCCCCCCGTCCGGCCCCTGTAGCCGTCTCGACAACCAGGATCGAGCCTCATGCAGTCCGACATCGACGCCCAGCTCAACAACTTCTTCGAGGATGCCCCTTCCCGCGAATTCGACGTGGTGCTCCGGGGTTATGACCGGCACCAGGTCCACGACCACCTGAAGACGCTCGACACCGAACTGCGTCAGGCCAAGGAGCAGGTCAGCGGGCTTCAGCGGGAGCTCTCCGACTCCCAGCGCCAGCTCCAGGAGCAGGAGCGGCCCACCTACTCCGGTCTCGGCGCCCGTATCGAGCAGCTGCTGCGGCTGGCGGAGGAGCAGGCCACCGAGCTGGTGCAGGCGGCCAGGTCGGAGGCGAACGAGATCCGCGCCGCCGCCAAGGTGGACGCCGCCGACCTGCGGGCCGCGGCGGAGAACGAGGCGGCGGAGAAGCGGGCGCTGGCCACTCGCGAGGTCGAGGAGATGCGCAGCACCGCCGATCGCGACGCCGAGGAGATCCGCTCCACCGCACGGCGCGAGTCCGACGAGCTGACCGCGACGACCGAGCGCGAGGTCGCCAAGATCCGCGCCACCGCCGACCACGAGGTCGCCGAGAAGCGGGCCGACGCCGAGCGGGAGATCGCCAAGCTGCGCACCACGACCGAGCGTGAGGTCGCCCAGCTGCGGGCCTCGACCAAGCGCGAGCGCGACGAGGTGCTCACCACGGCCAAGCGCCAGGCGGACGAGATGCGGGCGCAGGCGCAGCGGATCCTTGAGGAGTCGGAGGCCAAGCGGGCCCAGGACGAGGCGGAGTTCGAGATCCAGCTCGCCGCCCGCCGCGAGGACGCCGAGCGCCAGGAGGCCGAGCGGCACGCCACCGCCCAGGCCAACACCCAGAAGCTGGTCGCCGAGGCCGAGCAGCGCGCCGCCACCGCCGAGCAGCGGGCCGCCAAGGCCACGCAGCAGGCCGAGCAGACCCGCCGCGAGGCCGACACCCACGCCAAGCAGCTGCTGGCCAACGCGCGCAAGAACGCGGACCAGCTCGTGGCGGAGGCCAAGACCAGCGCCGACACGATAGTGACCGACGCCAAGAACGAGGCCGAGCGCACCCGTACGGCGATGCAGCGCCAGGTGGACGAGCTCACCCGCCAGCGCGACAGCATCACCAGCCACCTCGCCCAGCTCCGTCAGCTGCTCGGCGGCGCCCCGCTGCCGGGCATGGAGGCGGAGCCGGCCCCGGTCACCGCGGCTCCGGCGAAGCCCGCCCTGTCGGCCGCTCCGCCCATCGCGGAAAAGCCGGTCGTGTCCGCCACGCCGGCGGAGCCGATCAGCTCGGCCAAGAGCGACGACGACTCGGAGTGGTGGCAGGAGTAGATCACCGGCGCGTTCGGGGAGTCCGCCGAGGCCGTTCAACGGCCGGGCGACAGTGACGGCTACGAGAACGGGGCCCGGCGATGATCGCCGGGTCCCGTTCCGCGTTACCAGGACGCCGCGTTACCAGGACGCCGCGTTACCAGGACGCCGCGTTACCAGGACGCCGCGTTACCAGGACGCCGCGCGACCCGCGCTTCGCGCGGGCCGACTTTCGCCCGAGCGGACGGCGATCAGGGCGCGAGGGATTTGACGAACTCGGCGACGACGCGGTTGAACGCGTCGGGCTGCTCGATGGCGGACAGGTGGCCCGCCTTCTCGATGACGGCGAGCCGCGCCTCAGGGACGGCCTCCGCAATCGCCCGCGCGTCCGCGAGCGGCGAGATCTCGTCCTCGTCGCCCACGACCACCAGTGCGGGCACCGTCAGGGACCGGAGCGTGCCGAACGCGTCGGGCCGGGCCGCTATCGCCCGCTGGGCCCAGGCGACCGCCGCGGGGGGCGCCGCCTGCATGAGCCCGCGGACCCTCCCGAGGACCATTCCCCTGCGCTCCCTGGTGGTCGCGCCGACCAGCGCGGGCAGCCCTTCGAGCAGGACGCCGGTGTCGCCCGCCAGGACGGCCGCGGCGATCCGCTCCCGGTTGGCCCGCACCGGCTCCGGGTCGGCCTGCGCCTTGGTGTCGGCGAGGATCACCCCGAGCACCCGGCCGGGATGGCGGCGGCACAGCGCCATGGTCACGTAACCGCCCATCGACTGGCCGCCGACCACCGCGCGGTCGACGCCCTCCTGGTCGAGCAGCCGCACCACGTCGTCGGCCATCGCGTCGACCGAGGGCTCGTCATCGCCGAGGAGCGTGCCGCCGAAGCCGCGCAGGTCGGGAGTGATCACCCGGCAGAAGGGCGCGAGTCCCTCCCGCTGGGCGAGCCACATCGCCGAGGACAGCGGAAACGCGTGGAGCAGGACGACAGGCAGGCCGCTTCCTGCGGATCGCGAGTAGAGCTGCATCAGCTCACGGTAACGCGCGGCACACCTCCGGCCGCCCTTCGTCACCGATTCGCGACCTGGTGCGACCACCCGCTCCGTACGGACGGCGGGCCCGCGCGGCGGCGCACGCGCGGGCGGCAGGTCACACGGGGGTGGGTCAAACGGTGGTGGGGAGCGGCGCGGCGGCGGGGTTCAGGCGCCTGACGACCTCGTCGAGCACGACCCGCACGTACGGCTCGCCGACCCACAGGTGCTTGGCTCCATCGACGCCGATGACCTCGGCCTGCGGCGCCGCGGCGAACCGCCGTGCGGCCTCCTCGGGGCGCAGGTAGTCGTCCAGCTCGGGAACGAGGGCCACCAGCGGGCGGCCGAACTCGCCCCAGGCGGCGACGTCCTCGTCCCCGGCCCGCTTCAGCGGCGGCGACAGCAGGATCGCGCCCCGCACGAGCGGGTCGCGGCCCCACCGCAACGCGAGCTCGGTGCCGAACGACCAGCCGAGCAGCCACGGGTTCGGCAGGTCGTGGAAGTCGGCGTACTCCAGGGCGGCGGCCACGTCCCACCTCTCCCCCTCGCCCTCGTCGAACGTCCCCTGCGAGGTGCCCCGGTCGGAGGTCGTGCCGCGCGTGTTGAAGCGCAGCACGGCGATGCCGGCCAGCGCGGGCAGCCGGTACGACGCCTTGCGCAGCACGTGGCTGTCCATCATGCCGCCGTGGGTGGGCAGGGGGTGCAGGCAGACCAGCGTGGCCGCGGGCGGCCCGGTCTCGGGCGTCGCCAGCTCGCCGACGAGGGTCAGCCCGTCCGCCGTCTGCAGCTCGATGTCCTCGCGCCGGGCCGGCAGCACCGTGGACGCCCTGATGTCCATTCCCACCTCGTATACGTCGTGTCAGTAGCGGCTGCGGCCCGGGCCCCGGTTGACCCGGTTGCGCCAGCACGCCGTGTGCCAGTGCCGCCGCTCGTCCTCTCCCCCGGACCACGCCGGCCAGCTCACCACGTGCGGCAGCCCAGGACCGATCTCCTGCTCGCAGCCCGGACACCGGTACGCCCTGCCCTGGATGGCCCCGGAGACGTTGCGGACGACCCATTCCCCGTCCGGCGCGCTCTCCACGCGGTCCACGCCCGGGACCGAGCCGCCGACCGGACGTGCCGCGCGGCCGTCCGGGCGTTCGAACGGGCCGCGGCGGCGGGCACGGCGGGGGCTCACGGCGGGCGTCCTTCCGGGGGAGTTCATGTCAGACGGAACGGGAGATCCCACCCCATTCTTCCAGCACCGGTAGGTCCTCGTACGCCGGGATGCCGGTCGCACCGGTCAGACCCTGCGGCGGGGCGGTCACGCGAACACGTCGCGCACCGGCGGACAGTGCCGGAGAACGGCTCCGGCTCTCCGGAAGCCCGATAAGGTTGACGCTCATGCGGCTGGTCATCGCGCGGTGCAGCGTCGATTACGTGGGGCGGCTGACGGCTCACCTTCCCATGGCGCCCCGGCTCGTCCTGATGAAGGCGGACGGAAGCGTGTCCATCCACGCCGACGACCGGGCGTTCAAGCCACTGAACTGGATGAACCCGCCCTGCAAGGTGCGCGAGGAGACGATCGACGGCGTGCTCACCTGGTCGGTGGTGCACGGCAAGACCGGCGAGAAGCTGGTGCTGACCATCGAGGAGGTCCTGCACGACTCCAGCCACGAGCTCGGCGTCGATCCGGGGCTGCGCAAGGACGGCGTCGAGGCGCACCTGCAGGAGCTGCTGGCCGAGCACATCACCACGCTCGGGGACGGCTGGACGCTGGTGCGCCGGGAGTACATGACCGCCATCGGGCCGGTGGACATCCTCTGCCGCGACCATCTCGGCGGCGCGGTGGCGGTGGAGATCAAACGGCGCGGCGACATCGACGGCGTGGAGCAGCTCACCCGCTATCTCGAACTGCTCAACCGCGACCCGCGCCTGGCGCCCGTGAAGGGAATCTTCGCCGCCCAGGAGATCAAGCCGCAGGCGCGCGTGCTCGCCGCCGACCGCGGCATCGACTGCGTCACACTCGACTACGACGGCCTGCGCGGCATCGAGCCGGAGAACCCCACGCTTTTCTAGACTCTTTCTAGAGCTTCCCGAGACCCTCCCCAGACCCTGCCAACAGAACCGGGGAGACCGGTGCCAGGATCCTCCGTGCCCCCACCCCGTCTCGCTCCGGGCCCGATAAGCCCAGGTAGGACGGATGAAGGGGCGGGTGACGGGGCTCGGTCCCGGCGCACATCCCCGCTCGGTACGCGGCGGGCCTCGGCCGCCGCTCGCCGCCGTGGTGACGACCGCCTCGCCCCCGCTCGGCCCGAAATCGCAGATGCAATTGCATCTGTACCGGTTCACACCTATTGCTAATAGTCGTGATGATTGATGCTTATGTCAAGCCATTCGGCCGGTTCAGCATGTTCCTGAATCAGCTAATTCCCAGCACTTCCACTAAAAGGATCTTGCGTTCATAATGGGGAGTTCTGGGGGACTATGAGAGCGTGAGGTGAAGAGTGGCGGGACGGGACTATCGGGGGATGTCGGCTGCCGAAAGGCTGGCAGACAGGCGGGAACGGCTCATAACAGCCGCCTACTCCTTGTTCGCCCACCCCGGCTTCCACTCCACCACCATCGAGCGGCTCTGCGCGACCGCGCGTATCTCCAACCGCGCCTTCTACGAATGCTTCTCCAGCCGCGAGGACCTGATGCGGGCGGTTTATGACCGGTGCATCGAGGAGACTCTGGCCTCGGTGGGCGAGGCAATCGAGAAGGCCCCGCCCCGACTCGACGACCGCATCGTCGCGGGCATCGCCGAGTATGTCCGCTTCGTCACCGCGGACACGCGACGCGCCCGGGTGATGCACCTGGAGGTACGGCGAGCCGGCAACGTGCTGAGCGGGGCCCGGCAGCAGGCCGTGGCCGCCTTCACCAAAATCATCGAGAGCTCGGCGCGGGGCGCGGGCCGCACGCCCCCTCTGGACCTCCACCTGCTGGCGCTCGGGCTGATCGGCGCGATCACCGAATTGCTGATCGAATGGGTGCTGACCGAACCCACCCCGCCCACGGACGAGCTCGTGGAGGCCTGCGTGTTCATCTTCCGCCGCACCTTCGCGGCGGACGGAACCCAGACGGCCTCCGCTTACTGAGGCGGCGGACGGCGGCTACGCTGAGCGGCATGACCCGAGCCGACAACGACAGTCCGGTCGTACTGTCCAAGATCTACACCCGTACGGGCGACGACGGCACGACCTCCCTCGGCGACATGAGCCGCACCCGCAAGACCGATGCCCGCCTGGCCGCGTACGCCGACGTCGAGGAGGCCAACGCGGCGATCGGCGTCGCCCTGTCCACCGGCGGCCTGCCGCACGACATGGTGGCGGTGCTGGGCAGGGTGCAGAACGAGTTGTTCGACGTGGGCGCGGACCTGTGCAATCCCGTCGTGGACGATCCCGCGGGGATGGAGTACGCCCCGCTGCGGGTGGAGGAGTCCTACATCGTCTGGCTCGAAGAACAGTGCGACCGGTTCAACGCGACCCTCAAGCCGCTGCGCAGCTTCATCCTGCCCGGCGGGGCCCCCGCCACGGCCTTCCTCCACCTCGCCCGCACGGTCGTACGGCGGGCCGAGCGGATGGCCTGGGCGGCGCTGGAGGCGCACGACGACGTCAATCCCCTGACGGCCAAGTATCTGAACCGCCTGTCGGACCTGATGTTCATCCTGTGCCGCGTGGCCTCCGCCGGCGACGACGTCCTCTGGAAGCCCGGCGCCACCCGCTGAGAGCAATCAAGGGGCGCGCCGGAGGCACCGCAATTCTACGCCGCGTCGAGGTGGGCGCTGGGCGGGGCAGACTCCAGCCAGGCGAGGAAGCCGGTCAGGGCGTCCTCGCTCATCGCCAGGCACAGCGGGCCGGCCATGACGGGCCGGGTGGCGCTCGCCGCCGAGCGGTCCGCCGAGCAGACGACGGTCCAGTAGCCGGCGGGCCCCTCACCCGAGCCGAGCATCCTCCGGCTGGAAACCGTGAGGCCGCGCCTCGCGATCGCGTGGCGCGGCCTCAGGCCGAGTCCCAGGAACGGGATCCAGTGCAGTTCTCCCCCTACGTAGCGGGCGACCCCGCTTTTCCAGCCTCCCCGGCGGTCGCGTACCCGGCACACGATCGTGCCCCGGGCCCGGGCCAGGGCGAAGCCCCGCACGACGAGGAGTGCGAGCACGGCGACAACGCCCGTGAGAACCTCAAGCGCCGTCACTGCCTTCTCCTCTGCCGTGTCAGACCTCTTCGCCGGCGGCCCGCAGCCGGGCAGCCGCGCGCCTGGCCTGGTGCCGCGCGTCCGCGTCCTCCTGGTCGGCCTCGATCGAGGCCTGCGCACGCTGCAACGCGTCCTTGGCCCGTGCGACGTCGACCTCGGAGCCGAGCTCGGCCGTCTCCGCCAGGATCGACACGTCGTTGTTGGCGACGGAGATGAACCCGCCGTGCACGGCCGCGACGAGATCGGCGTCGCCGTCGCGCTTGACGCGCAGCACCCCGCCCTCGACGAGGACGCCGAGCACGGGAGCGTGTTCCGGCATAATACCGATCTCGCCGTCCACGGTCTTGGCAATGACCATGTCGGCCTCGCCCGTCCAGAGCTCACGTTCCGGCGAGACGACGCCCACGCGAAGCTTTGCCACTTCTCAGCTCCCTTTCGACGGACGCCCGCACGGCCCGGCGGGGCCGGGCCGTGCAGGCGCCGAAGGTGTCCTAGCGCTCGAGTTCCTTCGCCTTGGCGATGGCCTGCTCGATGCCACCGACCATGAAGAAGGCCTGCTCGGGCAGGTGGTCGTACTCGCCGGCGCACAGCCCCTTGAAGGAGGCGATGGTCTCGTCCAGCGGGACGAACTCACCCGGCTGGCCGGTGAACGCCTCGGCGGCGTACATCGGGTGGGACAGGAACCGCTCGATGCGGCGCGCCCGCTGAACGGTGACCCTGTCCTCCTCGGAGAGTTCGTCGATGCCCAGGATGGCGATGATGTCCTGCAGTTCCTTGTACTTCTGCAGGATCCGCTTGGTCTCCTGGGCGACCGCGTAGTGCTCGTCACCGATGATCTGCGGGTCGAGGATCCGCGAGGAGGAGTCGAGCGGGTCCACCGCGGGGTAGATGCCCTTCTCCGAGATCGGCCGGGACAGCACGGTCTGCGCGTCGAGGTGCGCGAACGCGTTGTGCGGGGCCGGGTCGGTGATGTCGTCCGCGGGCACGTAGATCGCCTGCATGGAGGTGATCGAGTGACCGCGGGTGGAGGTGATGCGCTCCTGGAGCACGCCCATCTCGTCGGCGAGGGTCGGCTGGTAACCCACGGCGGACGGCATGCGGCCGAGCAGCGTGGAGACCTCCGAACCCGCCTGGGTGAAGCGGAAGATGTTGTCGATGAACAGCAGCACGTCCTGCCCCTGCACGTCGCGGAAGTACTCCGCCATGGTCAGAGCGGACAGCGCCACCCGCAGACGGGTGCCCGGGGGCTCGTCCATCTGGCCGAAGACGAGGGCGGTGTCCTTGAGGACGTCCGCCTCCTCCATCTCCAGCCACAGGTCGTTGCCCTCACGGGTGCGCTCGCCGACGCCCGCGAACACCGAGGTGCCCGAGAACTTCAGCGCGACGCGGCGGATCATCTCCTGAATCAGAACGGTCTTGCCGACGCCCGCGCCGCCGAACAGACCGATCTTGCCGCCCTTCACGTACGGCGTGAGCAGGTCGATGACCTTGATGCCGGTGGGCAGCATCTCCGTACGAGCCTCGAGCTGGTCGAACGCCGGGGCCGAACGGTGGATCGGCCAGCGCTCGTTGATCTCGATGGAGGCCTTGGGCGCGTCCAGCGGCTCGCCCAGCGCGTTCCACACGTGGCCCTTGACGACATCGCCGACCGGCACCGAGATCGCGGCGCCGGAGTCGCTGACGGCCGCGCCGCGGACCAGGCCGTCGGTGGGCTGCATGGAGATGGCCCGGACGATGTTGTCGCCGAGGTGCTGGGCGACCTCCAGCGTCAGGGTCTTGGTCTCGCCGGCCAGGGCGACGTCGACGGTGAGGGCGTTGTAGATGTCCGGCATGGCCTCGACGGGGAACTCCACGTCGACGACCGGACCGGTGACGCGGGCGACCCGGCCCACGGTGGTCTCAACAGTCTGTGCGGTCATTTCACTCTTTCCCCGCTGCGGCGTCAGCCAGCGCGTTCGCGCCACCGACGATCTCGCTGATTTCCTGGGTGATCTCGGCCTGGCGCGCCTGGTTCATCTGCTGGGTGAACGTGCGGATGAGTTCGTTGGCGTTGTCGGTGGCCGACTTCATCGCGCGGCGCCGGGCGGCGTGCTCGGACGCGGCCGACTGGAGCAGCGCGTTGTAGATACGCGACTCGATGTACCGCGGCAGCAGCGTGTCGAGCACATCGCCGGCCGCCGGCTCGAACTCGTAGTAAGGCGGGATGCCCTCCGAGGGCGTCTCCGCCTCCTCGACCTCGAGCGGCAGGATCCGCTTGACGATCACGTTCTGCGTCAGCATCGAGACGAAGCCGGTGTAGACGACGTGGATCTCGTCGATCCCGTCCTCCACCTTGAACGACTGGATGAGCGCGTCGGCGATCTCCTTGGCGTTGGCGTACGACGGGCTGTCGGAGAAGCCGTCCCACTCGCCGAACATCTCCCGGCTGCGGAAGCGGTGCCAGGTGAGGCCCTTGCGGCCCACGACGTACGGCTTCACGGTCAGGCCGCGCCCGGTCAGGTGGCCCTTCAGCGCCTCGGCCTCACGGAGGACGTTGGCGTTGTAGCCGCCCGCGAAGCCGCGGTCGCTGGTGACGATCAGGACGCCCGCGCTGGCGGGCCGCTCCTTGGCCACCGTGAGCGGGTGGTCGACGCCCGCGGTGTGCGTCAGAACCGCCGACACCGCGTGCGTGATCTCCCGCTCGTACGGCACGGCCGCCTGCATCCGCTGCTGCGCCTTGACGATGCGCGACGAGGCGATCAGCTCCTGCGCGCGGGTGATCTTCGCGGTGGACTTGACCGACCGGATCCGCCGCCGCAGCAGTCTCAGCTGGGCACCCATGGGCTACTTCGCCTCGGCCTTGCGGACGTGCCTGACGACCTTCTCCTGGCCGACCTGGCTGGCGTCCAGCGCCTCCACCGGCTCGTCCCTGACGAGCAGCTCGCCGCTGGAGGTGGTGAAGCCCTTCTTGAACTCCGTGATGGCGTCCTTGAGAGCGGTCACCGTGTCGTCCACCAGCTCCCGGGTCTCCCGGATGCTGTCGAAGACACCCTTCTGGGCGGACCCGAGGTAGTCGAGGAACTCGGCCTCGAAGCGCCGGATGTCCTCGACCGGCACGTCGTCGAGCTCGCCGGTGGTGCCGGCCCAGACCGAGACGACCTGCTTCTCGACCGGGAACGGGCTGTACTGCGGCTGCTTCAGCAGCTCGACCAGGCGGGCGCCACGCTCCAGCTGGGCACGGGAGGCCGCGTCCAGGTCGGAGGCGAAGGCCGCGAAGGCCTCCAGGTCGCGGTACTGGGACAGCGACAGGCGGAGCGTGCCGGCCACCTTGCGCATGGCCTTGACCTGAGCGGAGCCGCCGACTCGGGAGACCGAGACACCGACGTTGATCGCCGGGCGGACACCGGCGTTGAACAGGTCGGTCTCCAGGAAGCACTGGCCGTCGGTGATGGAGATGACGTTGGTCGGGATGAACGCCGACACGTCGTTGCCCTTGGTCTCGATGATCGGCAGGCCGGTCATCGAGCCGCCGCCCATGTCGGCCGAGAGCTTGGCGCAGCGCTCCAGCAGACGCGAGTGGAGGTAGAAGACGTCGCCGGGGAACGCCTCACGGCCCGGCGGACGGCGCAGCAGCAGCGATACGGCGCGGTAGGCGTCGGCCTGCTTGGTCAGGTCGTCGAAGACGATCAGCACGTGCTTGCCCTGGTACATCCAGTGCTGGCCGAGGGCCGAACCGGTGTACGGGGCGATGTACTTGTAGCCCGCCGGGTCGGACGCGGGAGCGGCGACGATGGTGGTGTACTCCATCGCGCCCGCCTCCTCCAGACGACCGCGGACCTGGGCGATCGTGGAGCCCTTCTGGCCGACGGCGACGTAGATGCAGCGAACCTGGCGGCTCGGGTCGCCGGAGAGCCAGTTCTCCTTCTGGTTGAGGATGGTGTCGACCGCGATCGCGGTCTTGCCGGTGCCGCGGTCGCCGATGATCAGCTGGCGCTGGCCGCGGCCGATCGGCGTCATGGCGTCGATCGCCTTGAGGCCGGTCTGCAGCGGCTCCTTCACCGGCTGGCGCTGGACGACCGAGGGGGCCTGCAGCTCCAGGGCGCGGCGCGCCTCGGCCTGGATCGCGCCCTTGCCGTCGAGCGGGTTGCCCAGGGGGTCGACCACCCGGCCGAGGAAGTCGTCGCCGACCGGCACCGACAGGACCTCGCCGGTCCGGCGGACCTGCTGGCCCTCCTCGATACCGCTGAAGTCGCCCAGGACGACCGTGCCGATCTCGCGCACGTCGAGGTTCAGCGCCAGGCCGCGGGTGCCGTTCTCGAACTCCAGCAGCTCGTTCGCCATCGCCGAGGGCAGACCGGAGACATGGGCGATGCCGTCGCCGGCGTCGACGACGGTCCCGATCTCCTCGCGCGCGGCACCTTCCGGCTCGTACGCCTGGACGAAGCGCTCAAGGGCGTCCCGGATCTCGTCCGGCCGGATCGTAAGCTCCGCCATCTCTTTCTTGTCTCCCTATTCGCCTCAGCCGGCCAACCGGCGGCGGACTTCTTCGATACGTCCGGTGATCGTGGTGTCGATGTAGTCGTCTCCGACCCGCACAGAGAACCCACCGAGCACCTTCGGGTCCACCTCGACGTTCAGGTGGACGTCTCGCCCGTAAGTGACTCGCAGCCAGGCCGCGAGCCGCTGCTTCTGCTGCTGCGTGAGCGGGACCGCGCTGCGGACCACGCCGACGAGGCGCTCGCGCGACCGCGCGACGATCCAGCCGAACTCCTCCAGCGCCGTCTCCAGGCTACGTCCTCGCGGATGCACGACGGCCTGCGTGACGAGCCGTACGGTGGAGGGCGCGGCCTTGCCGCCGAGCAGCGTGGCGAGCAGGCCGCTCTTGCGCTCGGCCGGGATGGCCGGGTCGCTGAGCGCGCGGCGCAGCTGCGGGTTGGCGGCGAGGATGCGGCCGAAGCGGAACAGCTCGTCCTCGACGTCGTCGAGGCGGCGCTCCGACTCGGCCTCGGCGGCCGCGGACATCACGCCGACGCGCTCCAGGGCGTCCGGCAGGTCGCCGGCCCTGGACCACCTGGCGCCGACGGCGGCGGCCGCGATCTCCGCGGTGGCGTCGCCGACCTTGCCCGCCAGCAGGGAGCGCAGCACGCTCTCCTTCTGCCCCGCCGGGCGGGAGGGGTCCGAAAGCCCCCGCCGCAGCCCGTGCTCACGGTCGAACAGGTCGGCGACGGCGAACAGCTCCTCGGCGAGGGCGCCGAGGTCGGCCGCCGCGGCGGCGGTGTTGAACCGCTCCTCGACCTCCGCGATGGCGGTCCTGCTGAGGCCGCGCATCAGCGGACCGCCTCCGGACGCGCCTCGAGCTCCTCGAGGAACCGGTCGACGACGCGGCGCTGGCGGGCCTCGTCCTCCAGCGACTCGCCGACGATCCGGCTCGCCAGCTCGGTGGACAGCCGCCCGATCTCACCGCGCAGCTGGGTCAGCGCCTGCTGGCGGTCGGCCTCGATCTGCGCGTGGGCGGTCTCGATGATGCGCCGCGCCTCGGCCTGGGCCTCGTCGCGCAGCTCGGCCTTGATCTGGGCGCCCTGCTCGCGGGCCTCCTCGCGCAGGCGGGCCGCCTCCTGGCGGGCCTCCGCGAGCTGTGCCCGGTACTGCTCCAGGGTGCGCTGGGCTTCGGCCTGGGCGTCCTCGGCCTTCTTGATGCCGCCCTCGATCACCTCGGTCCGCTCGGCCAGCGTCTTCTGGATGCGCGGGGTGAGGATCTTTCCGACGACGAGGAAGACGACGAGGAAGGCGAAGCTGCCGACGACCAGCTCGTAAACGTGCGGCTTGAGGGGATTGTTCGCCTCAGCCGCAAGGATGGTAGCTGCCATAGTCATAGGTGCAGCCTTCCTTCAGAGTGGGTACGTCAGCCGTAGATGAACGGGGCGACGAGGCCGATGAGGGCCAGCGCCTCGGTGAGGACGAAGCCGAGCAGCATGTTCTGGCGGATCAGGCCGTACGCCTCGGGCTGGCGGGCGATCGCCTGCACGCCCTGACCGAAGATGATGCCCACGCCGATGCCGGGGCCGATGGCGGCGAGGCCGTAACCGATCGCGCCGAGGTTGCCGGAGACTTCAGCGAGAACGCTCATTGCTGTTCTTCCTTTACTGGTCGGCCGGTGAGTGCCTCACTCACCGGTCTGGTCTACGTCAGGGGCGGGTCTCAGGGATCCCGTCAGTGGTCCGCGTGCAGGGAGCCGCCGATGTACATGGCGGCGAGCAGCGTGAACAGGAACGCCTGCAGGAACTGGATGAACATCTCGAAGCCGGTCATCGCGATCGTCATGACCGCACCCACGACGCCGAGGCCGGCGCCGAGCGGGGTGAGCTTCTCGAACAGGAACCAGAACCCGACGGCGCTGAAGAAGGCCAGGATCAGGTGGCCGGCGAACATGTTCGCGAAGAGCCGGACGGCGTGCGTGAACGGCGCGATGATCAGGTTCGACAGGAACTCGATCGGCGCCAGCAGGAAGTAGATCGCCTTCGGCAGTCCGGGCGGGAACATCATGTTCTTGAAGTAGCCGCCGAAGCCCTGGTGCTTGATGCCCAGGTAGATCTTGATGATGTAGATGGTGACCGCGAAGACGATCGGGAACGCGATGTGCGAGGCGATCGGGATCTGGATCAGCGGGATGACGCCGAAGAAGTTCCACAGCAGGATGAGGAAGAACAGGCTGAGCAGCAGCGGCATCCACCGCTCGGCGTCCTTGCCCAGGAACGGGCGGGCGACCTGGTCGCGGACGAACTGGTAGCCCATCTCGCCGACGTTCTGCATGCCCCGGGGGACGAGCTTCGGGTTGGCGAAGGCGCTCCATGCCAGGGCGGAAACCAGCAGGGCGCCGACGATGGCGAAAAGCACGGGCTTGGTCAGCCAGTAGGGCGCGCCTTCGAACAGGGGCGGGAAGTCGAAGATCGACGGCCCCGGCGCCGTGAACGCGTCCTCGGCGACGAGAACGAGGGGGGTCACCTTGTCACCTCGCCTACCCGCTCGGGGCTGAATGCCCGAAGCATGTGCTTGTTCGTCCGTTCGCTACGCTCGCGCACGGGCGTTCCCTTCAACGATTGGATCAACAGAAGAGCGTGGGAAGCGGGCCGGCTGTCAGCGGCCGTACTTCAGATAGACGAGGTAGGAAGCCAGCCCGACCCCGAGAATGACGCCTATGGGGATGAACGCGTGCACGCCGGTCCACCAGCTCAGCAACCAGCCGAGGCCGCCCCACAACAGGATCCCGGATAGCAGATAGCTCGGGACCGACCAGGCGGCGTCGGCGAAGTCGCGGCCGTCCGTCTCGGGTCTGCGCTCCTTTTCGCTCATCGCGGGCACGACGATAGCAGGAGCCATGCGGACTAGTCATATCGGGCTGCCCCGTACGCATGGTCATCCGCGTCCCCGCCCGGGGACCTCGGCGTCCGGCTCGACGTAGAGCATCTTGAGCTTCATGAATCCGCGCATCTCACCGATGGTCCACGCGAGCGTGCAGGCGATGACGCTCAGCGCGAGCACCCGGGAGTCGAACGCGGTCGCCCCGTCGAGGGCGCGCAGGATCACCATGATCACGAGGACCTTGACGGCGTAACCCACCACGGCCGCAGCCATCATCGCCATGGGCGAGACCCGGCCGGCCCAGGAGACGACGGCGAGGCCGACGGTGAAGAAGACGACGACGATGACGAGACCGATGCCGGCGCCCAGAGCACCCTGCGAACCGGTCACGAGCGCCGCGACGACGACGGCGACGAGACCGACGATCAAGGTCGGCACGGCGGCGCCCTTGAGCACGCGCACGTCGTTGGCCTGCATCGGAACTCCAGGATCGGTTGTCAAACGAGCGATTGCTACCTGCCGGGGCGGCGTATGCCCGGCCCCTTGCTAGTGAAAGCTATCACAAGCCTCGGAGTGCCACCTTTACCTGGCGTTTCTGCTGGTACGGGCGCGCCGGGCCGGGCTCAGCGGAGGGTTTGCGCGTCCGTGACGGAGGTGGTGGGCGGGATGGCTCCGGCACCCGAGGGGCCCTGTCCGGGGTAGGGATTGCGGCCGCTCGCCGGCAGCCTCCCGGGCGCGGCCTGCCCGGGCACGACGGGCGCGGCCTGCCCCGGCGCGCCGGACGCGTGCCGCCCGGAAGTCAGGGGCGGCGCGGGCGCGGGGACCACGGGGAAGACGAGCGTGTCGTGCTCGGAGGTCGTGGGGCGGGCGGGGCGTGCGGGGCTTACGGGGTGGGCGGCGCCGGCGGCCACGCCCGGGGCCGCGTTCGCGCCGGCCTTCTGGTCGCGGGCCAGGGTGCGGCGCGACCGCCACCGCGGCAGGCCCATGACGACCAGCACCGCCACCGCGAACGCGATCGTCAGCGGGAACACGACGACCCCCACGCCGACGATCGACAGGCCGACGATCGTGAAGGCGAACAGGAACGTCCACGCGTACATGATCAGGACGCTCCGCCGGTGGGAGTGGCCGATGTCGAGCATCCGGTGGTGCAGGTGGCCGCGGTCGGGGGCGAACGGCGACAGTCCGGCCGACGTGCGGCGGACGACCGCCATTATCAGGTCGGCGAGGGGCAGGACCACCACCGCGATCGGCAGGACGAGCGGCAGGATCACCGGGAACTTGTTGATCTTGCCGACGATCGCGTCCGGCTCGACCGACGACAGAATCGTGATCATCGAGGTGGCCAGCAGCAGGCCGATCAGCATCGCCCCGGTGTCACCCATGAAGATCTTGGCGGGGTGGAAGTTGTGCGGCAGGAAACCGGCGCACATCCCGATGAGGATCGCCGCGATGGCGGCGGTCCCGTTGATCCGCGAACCGCTCGCGGTCTGCTGGAGCACGATCGAGTAGGCGAAGGTCGCCGCGGCGGCGATCCCGACGATGCCCGCCGCCAGGCCGTCCAGGCCGTCGACGAAGTTCACCGCGTTGATCACGACGACCACGATCATGATCGTGAGGATCGTGTACAGGGTGGTGTCGAGCCCCTGCGACCCGCCCATGAACTGCGGCAGCGGGAGCCACTGGAGATACATGCCGAATTTGACGAGCACGGCACCGGCCGCGACCTGGCCGCCGAACTTGACCAGCGCGTCCATGCCGAGCCAGTCGTCCAGGAATCCGGTGACGACGATCAGGCCGCCGGCCGCCAGGAGGGCGAGCACCGTGTTGCCCGTCTGACCGCTGTCGAACGCGCCGCCGACGTACGGGAGGTTGGTCGCCACCAGCAGCGCCGCGGCCATCCCGCCGAACATCGCCAGTCCGCCCAGCCGCGGGGTGGGCACCTTGTGCACGTCCCGCTCCCGCACCTCGGGTGCGGCGCCGATACGCAGCGCGAACACCCGGACCGGCGGCACGAGCAGATACGTCACCGCTGCCGCCACGAGTGCCAAGAGGAGATATTCCCGCACGGACCTAGTTTCCTGGATAGGCGGTTCAGTTGTGACGGGCAAAAGACACAGATCGCCCTATCCCTGGGGATACGCCGGATGCACCGCGGTCAGCCCCTTTACCCGTTCGAGACTGACGGTATCGCACCCGGCCGCCGGATGGCCCGGACGACGACAGACCCGAGGCGGCCGGGGCCCGCTCCCCGAAGGGCACCTGGGGGTACCGGGGGCACCCCGGGGTGCCGGTGGACGTCAGGAGGTGAACGCGTGCGGCGCGCTTGTCTTGCCGGGAATCCAGCGCGGCGTGTCCGCCGCCTGGTCGCTGATCGCCGTGAGCACCGCCTGGCGGTACATGCCGAGCCTGCTGCGCCACTCGGCGACGTCCTGGACGTACCGGCCGGCGACGGGCGCGTCCCAGACGTCCCTGCTGCGCGCCATCTCGTACGGCTTGTCGAGGGACCTGGTGAGCTGGTCCAGCAGCGGGACCACCTGCAGCCACAGGTCCACGAGCTTCTGGTACTCCGGGTTGAACACCCAGTGCGTCGGCTGCCCGCCGGGCGAGAGCAGGTCGGTGCTCGACGGCGCCGGCGGGGTCTCGCCGGGCTGCAGCGGGGTCGGCGCCGGGGGGTCGGCGTAGCTCACGATCGCGCCTCCTGTGCGGGGCCGGCGGGAACGCCGGCGATGGTGATCGCATGCCCTGCGGCACGCTGCCCGATACGGCGCCAGGCGGGAGACCATGCCGCGGTCCCCACGCCAGGCGACGGCGTCGTTCGTGCTCGCACGGTCAGTTCTCCGGGGTCGGCGGACCGGGGTCGACGGCCTCGACGCGTCCGGGAGGCCCGTCGGGCTGGATCTTCCTCGCCACCCAGTCGCCCTCGCCCCACTCCCCCTCCGGAACTCTGACGTCCGGCATGTCGTGGGGAGCGATGTCGCGCTGATGGTCCGTCAGCATCTGCAGCCTCGCGTCGTCATGCAGGTGACGCTCCGGATAGGTGAGCACCCTCCCGGGCTGCTCGGAGGCGGCCGTCCGCGGATCGGGCCGCGAGTGGCCGTCGCCGTCCCTGGTCCCCGCGGCCGTGCCGTCCCGGTCCGTACCGGTCACGCCCGTCCCGGTGCCGTCTCCCCCGGCCGGCCCGTGCCCGCCCCATCCCTGGCCACGCGCCGCTCCGTGGTCCTCCGCTCCTCCGTCACCGGCCCCACGACCATCCGCCGTGACGCAGTCCCCGGCTCCGTGGCCACCCGCCGTGCCGTGACCACCTGCACCGTGCGTTCCGTGACCGTTTCCGTATCCGTTTCCATGGCCACCCGTCTCTCCCTGACCGCCCCCGCCGGTCCAGCCCGTGCCACCGTGACCAGCCGTCACGCCATGACCGCCCGCTCCGGCGTGCATCGCGCCGCAGGTGCAGCCCGGCCCGCCCACGACGCCCCCGGGCACGGAGGCCGCGCCACAGGTGCAGGAGAAGCCGGAGGTCGTGTCCGAGGACCCGGCGGAACCGGCGGTGTCCACCGGCCGCGTCACGTCGACCGTCACCGCACCGCCGCTCGGGTGATCGGCCAGGCCGCCCGTGGCCGTGCCCCTGCCCGGGTGATCGGCCAGGCCGCCGGTGGCCGTGCCCGAACCACTGGCCGCGCCGCCGCCCGTGCCCGTGTGGCCCCGCTCCACACCGTCCATCGCGACGCTGGCCGTCGTCGTGGGGTTCCCGGTGCCGCTGCCCGTGCCCGTATGACCGCTGCCCGTATGACCGCTGCCGGTGTGACCGCTGCCCGTGGCCGTCCCGGTGCCCGAGTGACCGCTGCCCGTGCCGGGGTGATCGGCCAGGCCGCCCGTGCCCGTGCCCGAACCACCGGCCGTGCCGGTCGCGGTACCGGAGCCCGTGCCCGAGTGGTCGGCCAGGCCTCCCGTGCCTGTGCCCGAACCACCGGCCGTGCCGGTGGCGGTGCCGGTCGGACCGTTGTCCGCCATGTTCATCGTGAGACTGGCCGTCGTCGTGCCGTTCGTCGCCCCGCCGCCGGTGCCGGTGTAGCCGGTGGCCGAGTCGTACGTGGCCGCGTTGTACGTGGCCGTCTGGCCCGTGCTCGCGGTGTGGGTCGTCACCGTGCCATGGTTGTCGGGGGTTCCCGGAACAGAGGTCGCGGTGCCCGCCGCGTACGGATCCTCCGTGGCGTTGTCGGCGGGTGTGCCGACGTAGTCGCCATCGGGGTCGCCGGGGGCGAGCCCGGTATGAGAGGCCTGGTTCGCCGTCTGGTTGCTCGGTTCGAGCGGATCGACGTACCCGGGTGCCCCGTTCGGGTGCGGACCGGCGGTTCCGTTCGCCGTCTGCTGGGCGTGGGTTGCCGCGCCCCCCGCGTCGGGCTGGTTCAGCGGGGTGGCGACGACCCTGACCCCGTCGACCGTCATCTCCTGCCGGCCGGCCCTCTGGTCGATGTCGTCCGGATGGTCCTTGCCCGGGGTGTCGATGATCTGCGAGTCGTCGCGGACGGCGGGCGACTGCTCCCCCGCCGGCTTCGATGCCTCCGGCGTTCCCTGCCCATGTCCCTGGGCCTGGCCCACACCCGCGGGCTGCTCACCCGCCGCCGTCGACCCCTGCGGAACACCCTGCCCATGCCCCTGCCCCTGGGCCTGGCCCACACCCGCGGGCTCTCCGAGACCGGAGTCGCCGGTGTCGGCGACGTCGACGGGCCGGACGGGATGAATGACCTGGGCCGCGTCCTGGGCGGGCCGCATCTGGGGAAGCTCGCCCGTCGCCGTACCGTGCGTCTTCTCCGCCGGCTTCGCCCCGGCCGAGCCGCCGCCGTCCGTCGCGGAGCGAGGCGCTCCGTCGGACGCGCTGTGCACCTGATGGGAGCTCTCGCCCTTCACCGCCGCGCCGGAGTCGCCCGAGCCGTGCCCGGCCGGCGAGGTGCGGACGGGCTGCTCCTTGTCGTGGAGCTGCTTGTCCCCGGGCTGCGTGGCCGAGCTCTCCGCCCCGCCGGCTGCCGCCCCGTGTTTCGCGGCGGGCTTGCGGTCGGCTTTGTGATCGGCCTTGTGGTCGGCCTTGTCTCCGTGCGACTCGGACTTCGGCGCCGGGTCGTCCGCCGGCGCGGTGATGTCCTTCTCCTGCGTGTAGGCGGTGCCGTTGACCGTGGGCGCCCTGCCGGTGCTCTGCTTCTCCTTCTTCTCCAGCAGCTCAAGCCGGCCGGTGACGTCCTTGACCAGGGTGGAGCAGGCGTCGGCGACCTGGGAGGGCCGGTGCGTCACGTGCACGGACACGCCCGCGTTGCGCGTCAGCTGGGTGACGCGGGCCTCGATGGTGCCCATCTGGTTCGCTGCGTGCTGAACTTGCGACAACAGCTCACGAACGAGCTTGGGATCCATCCCGTCGAGCTTGGCCATGGGCGCGCCTCCACAGAGATATCGGCGCACTTCACGGTAGCCGGGGCGACTTCGGTAGAGAAGACCGATAGCCAGACGGCATCGATCGCCCTGCTCAGAGCCCGCGATCACATCTCACATCGTGAGACGCAAACCCGGAGCGCGGTCACTCCTCCGTCGCGAGATACCCCACCAGGTTCCGGATCTTGTCCGTGGGAATCGCGCCCGTGCGCAGCACACGGGGAACGGCGGTGGTCAGGTCGACGATCGTGGAGGGGACGTTGCCGCCGCAGAGGCCGCCGTCCAGATAGACGGCCACCGACTCGCCAAGCTGCTCCTGGGCCTGGTCCACCGTCGTGGCGGGCGGATTGCCGGACCGGTTGGCGCTGGAGACCGCCATCGGGCCCGTCTCCTTGAGAAGGTCCAGCGCGACCGGATGGAGCGGCATGCGGACGGCGACCGTTCCCTTGGCGTCACCGAGGTCCCACGACAGTGACCGGTTGGCCCTCAGGATGAGCGTGAGCGGCCCGGGCCAGAAGGTGTCCACGAGGTCCTGCCCGTACGTCCCAAGGCTCTCCACGAGCGCGTTGGCGGCCCGTACGGTGCCCACGAGAACGGGGAGGGGCGTGTCCCTGCCCCGGCCCTTCGCCTCCATCAGCGCGTTGACCGCGGAGGCGGTGAAGGCGTCCGCGCCGATCCCGTAGACCGTGTCGGTGGGAAGCACCACGAGTTCGCCCTTGCGTACGGCAGAGGTGGCATCGGTCAGACCACCAGTTCGCTCGTCCGGGTTCGCACAGTCATACCGTCGGCTCACGAAGCCATCCTTCCACGTCTTTCGCCCGGCTCCGCCGTCGTGACCGGCTCACCGGTCCGATCGGAGCCGGTCCCGAACCAGTCTGGATCAGTCCGGGGCCAGCCGCGCGGTGACGAACCGGTCCCGGCCGGTCAGGTCCTGCCGCAACCGCACGTCGCGCCAGCCCCTCTCCTCCGAGAACAGCCAGTACACCGCGTTGCCCTGGAGGTCGGCGTGCTCGACCACGACGAACCCGCCCGGCCGAAGCAGCCTGCGGGCCGTGCGCTCGACGGCCCTGACCTCGTCCAGCCCGTCCTCGCCCGAGCCGTACAACGCCCGGGAGGGATCGTAGTCACGCACCTCGGGGTCCCGGGGGACCGCTCCGGGCGGGATGTACGGAGGGTTGGAGACGACCAGGTCCACCTGGCCGTTCAGCTCGGGCAGGCAGTCGGTGAGGTCCTCCGGGTGCAGGGTCGTGCGCCCCTGGCCGTGTTCGAGGACGTTGCGCCTGGCCCAGCCGTACGCCACGGGATCGATCTCGACGGCGTGCACCTGCGCCAGCGCGACCTCCTGGGCGATCGACAGCGCGATCGCCCCCGAACCGGTGCCGAGGTCGACCACGACCGGGGAGGCGACGTCCATCTCCTGGAGCCGGTCGATCGCCCAGCCCGCGACGACCTCGGTCTCCGGGCGGGGCACGAAGACCCCGGGGCCGACCTCCAGGGACAGATAGCGGAAGTAGGCCCGCCCGGTGATGTGCTGCAGCGGCTCGCGTGCCTCGCGCCGGGCGACCCCCTCCCAGAAGCGCGCGTCGAAGTCGGCGTCCTTGACCGTGTGCAGCATGCCGCGCGGCACGCCGTGGACGAAGGCCGCGATCTCCTCGGCGTCCGTTCGCGGTGACGGCACTCCCGCCTCGGCGAGCCGGGCGGTGGCGAGGGCGATTTCGTCGAGCAGAAAGGTCATGATCTCTTACGGCACGGGATTCGCGGCTGGGTTCGCGGCTGGGCGTGGCGGTCGCCGGTTCGCGGAGCACGGGCCGGCGGGGTGGCACGCGGCGGGGTCGCCAGGTCTCCGGGTCTCACGCATCATCTCCCAGGTCCTCCACGGTCTCCCATCGACCCCCACCGCTAGCTCACCCGCCGCTGTCTCACGTACGGGCGGCCAGCTTCTCCGCGAGTTCGGCGTCGAGCAATGCCTGTATCACCGCGTCGAGCTCGCCGTCCAGGACTTGGTCCAGGTTGTAGGCCTTGAAGCCCACGCGGTGGTCGGAGATTCGGTTCTCCGGGAAGTTGTAGGTGCGGACCCGCTCGGAGCGGTCGACGGTGCGCACCTGCGACTTGCGCTCGGCCATCGCCGCGGCGTCGGCCTGCTCCTGCGCCATCGCGAGCAGCCGGGCGCGCAGGATGCGCAGCGCCGACTCCTTGTTCTGGAGCTGGCTCTTCTCGTTCTGGCAGGAGACCACCACGCCGGTCGGCAGGTGCGTGATCCGCACGGCCGAGTCGGTGGTGTTGACGCTCTGCCCGCCGGGCCCGCTGGAGCGGAAGACGTCGATCCGCAGGTCGCCCGCGTCGATCTGGACGTCCACGTCCTCCGCCTCGGGATACACCAGCACGCCCGCGGCGGACGTGTGGATGCGGCCCTGCGACTCGGTCACCGGTACGCGCTGGACGCGGTGCACGCCGCCCTCGAACTTCAGCCGCGACCAGACGCCCTCTCGCCCCTTGATGGCGACGGTGACGTCCTTGTAGCCGCCGAGGTCGGAGTACTGGGCGTCGATGACCTCGGTCTTGTAGCCGGCCCGCTCGGCGTACCTCAGGTACATCCTCAGGAGGTCCCCGGCGAACAGGGCGGACTCCTGGCCGCCCTCACCCGCCTTGATCTCCATGATGACGTCCTTGTCGTCGTTCGGGTCGCGCGGGACGAGGAGACGGGTGAGCTTCTCCTCCAGCACCGGGATGCGGCCCTCCAGCTCGGTCGCCTCGTCCGCGAACGCCGCGTCCTCCGCGGCCAGTTCGCGCGCCGCCGTGAGATCCTGCCGTACGCCTTCGAGCTCCCGGTACGTCGCGACGATCGGCGTGAGCTCCGCGTACCGCTTGCCGTACGTTCTCGCCTTGCTCTGGTCGGCGTGCACGGCGGGGTCGGCGAGCCGCAGTTCCAGGTCCGCGTACTCGCTCATGATCTCGTCGAGGTTCACCGCACGCTCCTTACGCTCTGTCCTCGGTAAAGGCCGCAATCACCAAGAACGCCGACCCGATGGCGCCCCCGAAAAGGGGCGCCCCGAGCCGGCGTGTTGGAGGAGCTACTTGCCCTGGGCCTTCTTGCCGAAGCGCGCCTCGAAGCGCGCCACCCGGCCACCGGTGTCGAGGATCTTCTGCTTGCCCGTGTAGAACGGGTGGCAGGCGGAGCAGACGTCGGCGTGGATGACGCCGTTCTTGGCGGTGCTACGGGTGGTGAAGGAGTTCCCGCAGCTGCAGGTCACCTGCGTAACCAGGTACTCCGGGTGGATGTCGGCCTTCATGTCTCAGTCCTAACGCTAGGTGCGGTCGCCGGGTCGCTCTGCCTGTCGAGGGCTGCGCGCATCGGGCACACCTCGATGCGCTGCGCGGGAACCGGTACCGCTGCGGTCGGCTACCAGTGTGCCAGATCCTGCAACCATCCCAGGCCATGCGCTATTCCCACGCGCACGGGGCCCGCCGGGGCGGCGTCACCGGTCTGACGGAAACGCAGTGAAACATGACCGTGGTTGACACCTGTGTGGACGAGCCACATGTGTACCACTAGGCTCCCGTGTCCAAACCCTCTTTTCCCTCAATTTTACCAATGTAAGGGGTAACCATGAGGAAGGGCTTGCGGATCGCCTTGGCGACCGCAACGGGGGCAGCTGTCCTTGCCGCAGGAGCGGCCATCACGACAGTCACCCCCGCGTACGCCGCTGCGGCGATCGCAGAGATCAAGATCGACACCACGGTGAGCTTCATTCCGCCCAGCGGCAGTGACTCGATCCCATTCAACGTCAAGGTCAACAACCCCTACACGGGTTCCAAGGCTCCGGACATCAAGGCCGAGTTCTGGAAGGAAGGGGAGGTGACTACCAGCGCGGGACACGCCGCTTCGGTGACCGCCCTGAGCGACCTGGCGAACACGACTCCGGCTCCGACGCCGCCCGCGAGCCCGGTGGATGTCAAGGGCAGCATCCCGGTCTCGTCCAGCGACAAGCCGACCACCTCCACGGGCAAGTGGACCCTGAAGGTGTCGGTCTACCCCGATGGCAGCACCACCGCCGTCAGCAGCGACACGGCGACCTTCGAGGTCAAGGCCGCGACGCGGGTGACCAGCGCGAACGTGGACCCGGACCCGGTTTATCTGAAGTCGGGCAAGGAGGTCGACGTCTACGCGGGCTTCCATCTGGAGAAGTTCGGCGACGAGAAGATCACCGACGTCCGGCTGGAGTCGAAGGACTCGGACGACTACTACTCGCTGGCCACGGGCCTCGAGGCGGACGACTCTTACCACGACTCCACGTCGATGGACTACAGCACGTCCGCGGGCGGCTGGCAGCTTCGGATCAGCATCAGCCGGGGCACCAAGAAGTACTCCTTCGTCAAGGCCTTCCAGGTCAAGAAGAGCGGCAGCTCGAAGGCCAAGTCGAAGATCACGCTGTACGCCTCCCCCAGCAAGGTGAAGAAGGGCAAGGCGACCAAGCTCTACGGCAAGGTCTACCGCGGCTCGAAGGCGTGGAGCAAGAAGATCCTCAAGCTGTACTTCAAGAAGAAGGGCACGTCGACGTGGAAGTTCGTCGGCTACGTCGGCGCGACCTCCACCGGTAAGTACACCAAGAGCGTCAAGCCGAAGTACGACGGCTACTGGCGGACCACGGCGGCCGCCACCAGCCTGACCTCCGGCTCCCTGTCGAACATCAAGTTCGTCGACGTGAAGTAGCGCCCGGCTGTACGGCTCGCCCCACCAACCCCTGGCGCCGGCCGTACAGCACACCGCGGTGACGCGGCACAGATCGCCGAAGGCCCGCGCGGACCAGTCCGCGCGGGCCTTTCCGCGTCCGGGCGGAGAGCCGCACCAGGACACGCGCAACCCGGAGACGCGCAACCCGGAGACGCGAACGCCCCGGACGGGCGGGCCGTCCGGGGCGTCGGCGAGTGCCGTGCCGGTGTCAGTCGCGGTCGTTGCTGACCGTGGTCTTCTGCACCTGGAGCAGGAACTCCGCGTTCGACTTGGTCTCCTTCATCTTCTCCAGAAGGAGCTCAAGCGCCTGCTGCATGTCGAGGGCGTGGAGGACGCGGCGGAGCTTCCAGACGATGGCCAGCTCATCCTTGCCCATCAGGATCTCCTCCTTGCGGGTGCCGGAGGCGTCCACGTCGACCGCGGGGAAGATCCGCTTGTCGGCGAGGGAGCGGTTGAGCTTGAGCTCCGCGTTGCCGGTGCCCTTGAACTCCTCGAAGATGACCTCGTCCATCTTGGACCCGGTCTCGACGAGGGCCGTGGCGAGGATCGTCAGCGAGCCGCCGTTCTCGATGTTGCGGGCGGCGCCGAAGAACCGCTTCGGCGGGTAGAGCGCGGTCGAGTCGACACCACCGGACAGGATCCGGCCGCTCGCGGGCGCCGCGAGGTTGTAGGCGCGCCCGAGACGGGTGATCGAGTCGAGCAGGACGACGACGTCGTGCCCCAGCTCCACCAGCCGCTTGGCCCGCTCGATGGCGAGTTCCGCGACGGTGGTGTGGTCCTCGGCCGGGCGGTCGAAGGTCGAGTGGATGACCTCGCCCTTGACCGACCGCTGCATGTCGGTGACCTCTTCCGGACGCTCGTCCACCAGGACGACCATCAGGTGGCACTCCGGGTTGTTGCGGGTGATCGCGTTGGCGATCGCCTGGAGCACCATCGTCTTGCCGGCCTTGGGCGGCGACACGATGAGCCCGCGCTGACCCTTGCCGATCGGCGCCACGAGGTCGATGATCCGGGTGGTCAGGATGTTCGGCTCGGTCTCCAGGCGCAGCCGCTCCTGCGGGTAGAGCGGCGTGAGCTTGTTGAAGTCGGGCCGCTGGCGGGCCTGCTCCGGGTCCATGCCGTTGACGGTGTCGAGCCGGACGAGCGCGTTGAACTTCTCGCGCCGCTCGCCGTCCCTCGGCTGCCGGACGGCGCCGGTGACGACGTCGCCCTTGCGCAGGCCGTTGCGGCGGATCTGGGCGAGCGAGACATACACGTCGTTCGTGCCCGGCAGGTAGCCGCTGGTGCGCACGAAGGCGTAGTTGTCGAGGATGTCGAGGATTCCGGCGATCGGGATCAGGACGTCGTCCTCGCTGATCACCGGCTCGTTGCTCTCGAAGCGGTCGCGCCCGCGGCGGCCCCGCTCCCGGAAGCGGCCACGACGCCCGCGGTCGTCGCCCTGGTCGCCCTTGCCGTCGGAGCGGTTGTCCTGGCGGTTGTCCGGACGGTTGTCCTGGCGACCGTCGCCACGGCTGTCGCCACGGCTCTGCTGGTCGCGACGGCCCGGGCCGTCGCCGCCGTCGGCGACGCGCTGGTCACTCCGCTGGTCGCCGCGCTGGTCGCCGCGCTGGTCGGCACGGCTCTCACGGCTCTCACGGCTCTCGCGGTCTCCGCGCTCGCGGCTGCGCTCACCGCGCGCGCGGCGCTCCCGCCGCTCGCCGCGCTCGGGCCGCTCGCCGCGCACCTCGGACGGCGCGGACTCGGCCTGCGGCTCGGAGACCACGGCGGCGGATCCGTTCTGCGCGGGCTCGGCGACCACGGCGGGCGCGTGCTCGATCGCGGGGCGCTCCTCGCGCGGCGCGACGACGGGCTCGGCGGCGGTCACGGGCTCGGCGGGCGCCGCCACGGGCGCGGCCGAGCGGGAACGTTCCCTGCGGGTACGGGCGGGGCGCTCCGCGACGGCGGGCGCCGCCTCGGCGGCGGCCTTCGGCTCGGCCGCGGCCTCTCCCGCTCCGCCCTGCTTCTCCTGGATGGCCGAGATGAGCTGGCTCTTGCGCAGCCGTCCGGTCCCCGTGATGCCGAGGCTGGTCGCCAGGGCCTGAAGCTCGGGGAGCACCATGCCTGCCAGGCCCGTGCCGGAGCGACGTCGCGTACGGGCCGGGGCTGAAGTGGGGGTGTCGCCGGCGGCCTGGCCGTCGGAGAGGAGTTCGGTGGTGTCGCTCAACTAAGGGTCCTTCCCAGGGGTCGGGCGCCAGAATCGTGCGTCCAGGCGTCCCGGTGATGCGACCCGGCGGGACAGACCGGGTCGGGCTTCGCGAATCTCATGTGTCGGTGACCCTCGGGATTCGCGAGCGGTAGGTGCCCGGGGGCTATCCCCCGGATTGCCGCCACCGACCAGATGTCTTGGTGGTTCGAACGCGCATGTCTCCGAGCGCGCCGCCTCCGGCCATGCCACCCGAGGGTGTGCCGACTGGAAGAACCGGTTTCGGGGAAATCGCCTTGCCCGCGTCGCGGGACGCGAGACGAAGTGCAGCGATGAACGAATGACAAGCACGCACCCAACACGGGGGCACCTGGTGCGGCTATCAGCCTAACATCACCAGCGCGCACAGCTATTCCCTGAAGGTCGAAGAAACATCAGCGTGTCTCGGGAAACCGAACGAACGCACCAGACGGGTCGACGTTCATTGGCTGGATGTGCCAGTCATTACCCACTTCTGCCGCGATCAAATCCTTGGTTCCCGTTGTCGTCAACGCGAGCACCGTCGGACCTGCCCCCGAGACCACGGCGGCCACACCCGCCGCACGGAGCCGTCGCACCAGGTCGGCGGTGCGCGGCATCGCCGGCGCTCGGTACTTCTGGTGCAGGCGGTCCTCGGTGGCGGCGAGCAGGAGGCCGGGTTCCGGTCTCTCCGTGAGCGCCGCGACGAGCAGAGCCGCCCGCCCCGCGTTGGCCGCCGCGTCCGAGTGTGGTACGTCCTTCGGCAGCAGCCCCCGTGCCTCCTCCGTGGACAACCGGAAATCCGGGATCAGCGCCACCGGCCGGACGTCCTCGTGCGGAGTCAGTTTCACCATACTCGCCGCCCCCGACTGGTCGGTCCAGGCGATGGTGAGCCCGCCCGCCAGGCACGGCGCCACGTTGTCGGGATGCCCTTCCAGCTCGGTGGCCAGCGCGAACACGTCCGCGTCCGGAAGATTTTCCGCGCCGCGCCCCCGCGCGAGGGCGCGGGCGGCGAGGATGCCCGCGCAGATCGCGGCGGACGACGAGCCGAGCCCGCGCGCGTGCGGAATCCGGTTGCGGCACCGCAGTTCGACGCCGCCGGGCTGGGCGAACCCCATGCGGTCGAAGGTCGCGCGCATGGTCCTGACGACGAGGTGGCCCTCGCCGTCGTCGAGTTCGCCGGCGCCCTGACCCTCCACCGCGATCCGCACTCCGGGCGAGCCGGAGATCGCCGCCTCCACCTCGTCGTACAGGTCGAGGGCGAGGCCGAGGCTGTCGAAGCCCGGGCCGAGATTGGCGCTCGTCGCGGGCACGCGCACGACGACACCGTGACTGTCGGTCAATTCGTCACCTGGAGATGTGCTGAGTGTCAGAGGGCGGGTCGGGCGGGTCAGGCGAGTCCCAGCGCCGCTGCGGCCGCGTAGGCGTCGGTCGGGATCGTCACCGGAGCGGGAGCCCCGGAGATGGCCCAGTCCGGGTCCTTCAGGCCGTTGCCGGTCACGGTGCAGACGATCCGCTGTCCCGGCGTGAGCAGGCCCTGCTCGTGGGCCTGCAGCAGGCCGGCGACGCTCGCCGCCGAGGCGAGCTCGACGAAGACGCCCTCCTCCTGCGCGAGCAGCTTGTACGCCGCGGCGATCTGGCGGTCGGTCACGGCCTGGATGTCGCCGCCGGACTCGTCGCGAGCGGCCTCGGCGAGCCGCCACGAGGCGGGGTTGCCGATCCTGATCGCCGTGGCGATCGTCTGCGGATGGGTGACCGGGGAGCCGCCGACGATCGGCGCCGCGCCACTGGCCTGGAACCCCAGCATTCGGGGACGCTTGGTGGCCACGCCGTCCTCGGCGTACTCCTGGTAGCCCATCCAGTAGGCCGAGATGTTGCCGGCGTTGCCGACCGGGATGCAGTGGACGTCCGGCGCGTCGCCGAGCGCGTCGACGATCTCGAAGGCCGCCGTCTTCTGGCCCTGCAGGCGGTGCGGGTTGACGGAGTTGACCAGCGCGATCGGGTAGGTCTCCGCGAGCTTCCTGGTCATCTCCAGGCAGTCGTCGAAGGAGCCCTCGACCTGGAGCAGCTTCGCGCCGTGGACCAGCGCCTGGGCCAGCTTGCCCATCGCGATCTTCCCGCGCGGCACGAGGACGGCGCAGGTCAGCCCGGCCCGTACGGCGTAGGCCGCGGCGGAGGCGCTGGTGTTGCCGGTGGAGGCGCAGATGACCGCCTGGGCGCCCTCCTCGACGGCCTTGCTGATCGCGAGGGTCATGCCGCGGTCCTTGAAGCTGCCGGTGGGGTTGAGACCCTCGACCTTCAGATGGACGTCACATCCCGTGATCTCGGACACCCGCCGGGCGGGGACGAGCGGCGTGCCGCCTTCGAGCAGGGTCACCACGGGCGTCGTCGCGGAGACCGGAAGACGGTCGCGGTACTCCTCGATAAGGCCACGCCAAGCCCTGAACATGGTTGCTCCTCCCACGCGTGCGGACGCGTGTCACCAGGGGTATCGGTCACCGAGTCTACCGGAGTGCGGGCCGGTGCTCCGGCCTTCAGGCCGGGGGTGAAGGCCCGCGCGGGAGTGCCTTATAGCTAGGGCGCGAGCGTGCCTTCACCCGCAGGTCACAGTGGGCGTTGCCGCTGCTCGATGTACTGCTTGAGCACCGTGATCGGTGCACCGCCGACTGAGCCGGCGAAGTAGGACTTCGGACCAGAAGTGTCCACCCCACAGGTACTTGCGGACATACGCGCTGTGTTCCTTGCGGAGTATCCGCGCCGAGACGCCCTTCAGTGAGTTACGAGTGTGGACAGGGCGACCTTCGGCGGGTGGTGGATCAGTGGGTGGACGTGGTCGTGTTCGCCGTTGAGCTCGCGCAGCTCGACCTCGAAGTCGGCGCGCACCTCGCGCATGAGTTCCTCGCATCGGGTCGGCATCGGGCCGGTGAAGGCCCCACGCCGGTACTTCGTCACGCACACCACGTGGGTGCGGAGGGTGTGGACACCATGGCGTTCGATGCGTACATCGGGGTCACTCAGGGTGTGGATTCCGTCACGCTGGCGTAAACCCGGGGGTACGATCCGGGCGTGGAGGTGGCCAGGCAGGCGCGTGCGCATGTGGCGCGACTCGACCTGAGCACGGCCCAGGTGGCGGTGCTGGATGGTCAGGCGCACACCGCCCGCGCGCTGTGGAACCTGCTGCATGAGTTCTGCACCTTCCGGCAGGGCCGGTTGGCGTCGGTGAAGGACTGCGACACCGCGATCCGGGTGGCTCGCCGCGAGATCGACTGGATGGGGCGGCTGCCCGCTCAGGGGGCGCAGGCGGTGCTGAGAACCTACCGGCAGGCGTGGGCGAACTTCTTCAACCCCGCCCATCCCGCCGGACGGCCCACGTTCAAGGGCCGGTCGCGGACCCGGCCGGCCGTGGATGTCCCCCAGGCCCGCGACCTGAACATCACGCGGGTGAACCGGCGGTGGGGCGCGGTCAACCTGCCCAAGGTCGGGCGGGTGCGCTTCCGCTGGACCAGGGACCTGCCCGGCGTCACCAGGGGCGGCCCGGCCGGGCGGATCACCGGAGCCCGCCTGGTCAAGGACGCCTTCGGGTGGCAGATCGTGTTCCGCACCGAAGCCGTGGTCGCGGCGGCCCCGGTCGCCCACCGGGGCGAGCCGGTCGGGATCGACCGGGGAATCACCGTCGCCCTGGCGTTGTCGGACGGCACCATGCGCGAGCACGGGGAATGGCTCACTCGCGGTGAGAAGGAACACCTTCGCCGGCTGGAGAAGACGTCCGCCCGCCGGCGCCGCACTCGCGTTCCCGGCCGGCCTGCGTCCAGACGGCTGGCCCGCACCTATGACCGGATCGCCCGGCTCCGCGCGACAGCCAAGCGCCGGGCCGTCGACTGGCAGCACCAGACCACCACCGAACTCGCGCGCACCTTCGGCGTGGTCGTGGTGGAAGACCTGACGATCACGAACATGGTCCGCTCCGCGACCGGCACGGTCGAGCGGCCCGGCCGGAACGTGCGGCAGAAGGCGGGGCTGAACCGCGCCATCACCGGGCAGGCGTGGGGCCGGACGGTCACCCTGCTGGAGTACAAGACCCGTGATCGCGGCGGGCTGGTGGTGAAGGTCCCCGCCCCGGGCACGTCACAGACCTGCCACCGGTGCGGCCACCGCGACCCGGCGGCCCGGGACGGCACCCGGTTCTCGTGCGTGAACCCCGCGTGCGGGTGGGCCGGGCACGCCGACACCAACGCCGCGATCAACATACGCAACGCCGCAGGAACCGCGGTGTCAGGACGTGGAGACCTCGGGGCTGCCCGGTCCGCGAAGCGTCAACCCCCGCACGCCGCCTGACCGCGACACGACGGGAGAACCTCCGGCCTTCAAGCCGGGGAGGAGTTCAAGGCCAACCGTTTGACGTGCGGACTCCGTTGTCCACCGACTGGACATATTGGGCGTCACCTTAGGGAACCGTCATTCGCTTTCGCTAGTGCCGCGACCACCAAAGTTTGCCCAGGCGGAGCGGTGTCCAGAGTGGTGCATCGCAAGGCGGAGGAGGAGGCCGTAACGGAGGGCGAGGTGCCGCTCTGGGCGACGTGACGGGGCAAAGACTGGCGGAAGGGGCATTAGTGTGGACCGGGCCTTTGACCATCGCTGTGAAGGACGAGGATTGGCCCACCTGACAGGCGTGGAGCCCCGGCCGAGGATCCGCCACAACGACTACTCTCCGCTCACGCCGCCACCCCTCGGAAGTTGGAGTCCCACGCTCGGCGCGAGCGTCGTGATCCCCGCGCACGGCGGACAGCACCGCCTCGACCTGACGCTGGCCGCGCTGGCCGCGCAGACCTATCCCGCGCGTCTCACCGAGGTGATCGTGGTGGACGACCGCAGCGATCCCCCGCTGCGCCTGCCCGGGCTGCGGCCGGAGAACACGAGAATCGTCTCCGTGCCGGCCGGCGGGTGGGGCGCCGGGCACGCGATGAACGCCGGCATCGCGGCGGCCGAGGGGGAGATCGTGCAGCGCCTCGACGCCGACATGGTGATCTCGCGCGAGCACCTGGAGGCGCTGTTCCGCTGGCACCACCTCACCGACTACCTCGTCACCATCGGCGGCAAGAGGTTCGCCGAGGAGCCCGCGCTCACTCCCGGGCAGGTCCACGACGCCGTACGGCGCGGCTCGCCGGAGGACCTGTTCGACCCGTCGGCGCTGGTGTCCAGTTCGACCGAGGAGACCATCCGCCGCCTCGACGGCCTACGCGCCAGCAAGAACCCCTACCAGGTCTGCACCGGGCCGACGGTCTCCCTGCGGCGGGCCCTGCTGGACGAGGTCCGGGGCTTCGATCCCGAGGTCGTGCGCGGCCAGGACACCGAGTTCGCCTACCGGCTCGCCCAGGCGGGGGCCGTCTTCGTGCCCGACCCGGAGGCCCGCGCCGTCCACCTCGGCCTGCCCGCGCAGCGCAGCGAGCACGGCAGGGCGATCGTCCGGCTGGTCGAGGCTCATCTGGCGCAGCGGGTGCCGCTCCGCCGAGACCTGCGCAAGGAGCCCGGCCGGCGGTGGCGCGTGCCGTACGTCGAGGTCGTCTTCGACGTGGCCGGGGCGGACGAGCGGCGGATCGTCGCGGCCGTCGACGCGGTGCTGCGCGGCACGCTCCCGGACGTCGCGGTGACGCTGACCGGCCCCTGGACGCCGCTCGACGGGGGCCGCAGGTGGGCGCCGGGGACCGAGGCGTTCGACCTCGCCCTGGTCAGGGCGGCGTTCGGGCCCGACGCGCGGGTGCGGTTCGCCGGCAGCGCGGCGCCGACGGCCGCGCCCATCCCTTTCCGCTACACCGCGCCGATCGACGCGCCGCCCGCTCCGGCGCTGCTGGAGCGGGCGGTCAGGGCGATGCTGGAGGAACGCGTCGGCCTGCTGGTGCTGGAAGCGCCCGGCGGCCCCACGGCCACGCTGGAGCGGACCGAGGCCGTCGCACGCGCCCGCCTCCTCGCCGCGCCCGGCGAGGCGATCGCCGACGTCGTCGCCCAGACCCACGGCGTACGGCACGCCACGCCGGACGAGTTCGACAAGGCCCCACCCGCCGCACGGAAGCCCGCGGTGACACCGGCCGCCGCGCCGGCCTCCCCGGAGGACCAGGCGCCGCGGGCGCGCCGGGGCCTGTTCCGCCGTTCCTGACGCGGGGAGGCGCGGTCAGGACTTCTTGAAGGCGAAGGGGCGGGTGAGGCCCCGGGCGATGCCGCGCAGGCCCTGGGCCTGGCCCTGGCTCTGGGCGCGGCGCAGCGCCGAGATCTGCTTGCGCAGGGCGCCGATCTCCCGGCGGAACTCGACGGCCGACTTGCGCCACCGCCCCGCCTCGTCGCGCCACTTGGCGACCTGGCCGCGCAGCCGCTCGACCTCGTTGGTGAGCCGCTCGACCTCGGCCTGCGCCGACACCCGGGCCCGGTAGGCCGCACGAGGGTTCAGGTGGGGCGCGGCCTCGCCGAAGGGCCGGAAGCCGAGGGTCTCGCCGTCGGCCCAGTGGGTGCCGAACATCTCGTCCACGAGATCGTCGGCGTTCTCCCCCTCGGCCGCCTCCCCCTCGGCCGCGACGAGGGCGGCGCGGGCGAAGGCCTCGGTGCGCTCCAGACGGGCGACGACGATCCCCTCCGCGTCCTCGGCCAGGAGCACGCTGACCAGCCCGAACTCCCGCTCGCGCGCCGTCGCGAGCAGCGCTCCGATGCCGTCCTCCCCCGGCGACCAGCCCGGCGGGACGCGCAGCCGGTACGGCGACAGGGTGTCGGGCGGCGTCGCGGCCAGCCGTACGCGGCCCTCGTGCGCGTAGTGCGCGCGCAGCAGCACCAGGTCCAGGCGCGGGTCCTTGAGCGGGGCGCGTTGTTCCGGCGCGAGTTCGTCCCACGGGCCGGTCAGCACGACGGCGAGATCGGTGACGGTGCCGGCCAGCACGCCGTCCACGGTCGCCCGGACCTCGTCGTACGACCCCGCCGTCGCGTCGACGACGGCCTCCACCTGCGGGACCTTCCACTGACGCGAGGGGTGGGTGCGCAGCCACCGGTATACGGGGACGCGGTCGGTCACCAGGGCGTGGCTGACCCGGTTGATCCGCTCGCTGTCGCGCATGCGCATGGACGGCCCGAGGTGGTACGCCCTGGCCTGCGGGTCCGGGACGAAGACCGCCCCCGCCTGCGCCAGCCGGTAGCCCATCTCGGTGTCCTGGCCGAGGATCATGTCGGGGTCCATCGTCCCGGCCCGCTCGAACAGCCTGGCGTTCGCCGACGACGCGCCGCCGATGTGGATGCTGAACGGCCGCGGCGAGCGGGTCAGCCCCTGCGACCGCTCGACCAGGTCCTCGATCCAGGCGTGCGGCTCGGCGGGCTCGAACAGCCTGGCCAGGTCGCCTGCGCCCGCGACGTCCTCGGGAGCGGGCAGCGCCGCGGTGCTGAAGCGCAGATAGGAGGTGACCGACAGGTAGGGCGCGAGGTGGTGCCAGCGCATGTGGGCCTCCACCTCCGCACGCTCCGGCACGACGTCGGAGTCCATCCAGTGGATGACGTCCCCCGTCGCGGCGGCCAGGCCGGCGTTGCGCGCCCTGGCCCGGCCCGGCGCCTCGCACACCAGCAGCCGCGTCCCGCGCGGCCGGATCTCCGGCAGGCGCAGCGGCGGGTCGCTGCCGTTGTCGACGACGATCACTTCGAGCAGGCCGGCCGGGTACGTCTGCGCGGCCAGCCCGGCGAGCGTGAGGTCGAGCTTCGCCTGGGCTCCGTACGCCGGGACGACGACGCTCACCCGCAGGCTCGGCGTCCACGCCGACCCCAGCGCGGGCGGCTGCAGCACGGTGTAGTCGTTTCCCCTGATGCGTGGCGTCATGGCGTGTCCAGAAGCAGACTCGGGCGAAAACCGCGCCATTGGTTCGTCGCGGCTCGCAGGAAGTGGGCAAGGGGACGGTTCCAGGTGTGGTCGGCGCCGAGGGACCGCCGCAGGACGTAGCCGAGGCCGTGCGTACGGTAGATCCGCCCGCCCGCCTCCTCGACGGAGCGCCGCAGGTGGGCGTCCTCTCCCCGGTCCTGCGGCCCGAAGCCGCCGACCTCCTCCAGCAGGTCGCGGCCGAGCAGGATCGTGCCTCCCGCGACGTGGTCGGTCCACACCTCGCTGCCGTAGTCGGTGCGGCGGATCGTGGCGTCCAGGGGCTGGAGGTAGAAGAACTCGGGAGCGGTCCCGACCAGGTCGGCGCCCGAGTAGGTCATGGCCAGCAGCAGGTCCGACAGGTGCTCGGGGCCGTACCAGTCGTCGTCGTCCCATTTGGCGACGATGCCGGTGGACGCCCGCGCGGCCGCCTCGTTGAGGACCGTTCCGAGTGGCGCCTGCCCGGCGGCCTCGACCACGGTGACGGGACGCGGGAACTCCTCGACCGCCTGCCGCACCCGCGCCGCGGGGAAGCCGTGCAGCGCGACGACCACCTCGAAGTCCACCCCGCGCTGACGGGCCATCTGCCGCAGCGCGTCGCCGACATACTGGGGCCGCCGCGTGGCCATGACGACGGTGACCGGCGCCGGGTCCGCGGCGACTCCCCGGGCGCGCAGCGCGTGCCTGCGCAGGCGCACGCTGTGCTCCTCCCGGCGCAGGTCGGCGACCGAGGCCGGGGTGCCGTCGCCGGGCTCGGGCGTCCAGGCCGCGGCGAGCCCAGCGAGCACCGGATCGCCCTCGCGTACCCATGCGGGCGGATCCGGGCAGGTCAGCGGCACTCCCGC
The DNA here is from genome assembly GCF_045040095.1 of Microbispora sp. NBC_01389. Taxonomy (NCBI): domain Bacteria; kingdom Bacillati; phylum Actinomycetota; class Actinomycetes; order Streptosporangiales; family Streptosporangiaceae; genus Microbispora; species Microbispora sp. NBC_01389. The sequence continues at coordinate 3,890,074 of NZ_CP109552.1, read as the reverse complement.
GGCGGCGAGCGCGACCACCGGATCGAGTGCCCCGGCGACGGGCCGCGCGGGCCACTCGACGGTCAGCCCGCGCAGCGGCCGGAGCTCCTCGACGTCGGCGGGCCGCGGCGGGCCGGGCAACGGGCGGTCTCCCGCCATCCAGCCGTCGCCGCTCCACGACAGCGCGACAGCCTCCTGGGTGGGACTCCGCGTGAAGCCGTACGGGGAGCACATTTCCGTCGCGACCGTCACGTGTCCCTCCCGCTCGTCTCTTTACGAGTTTTGTGGACTTATATCATCAGAAACTGGTAAATACCTGTGACTTTCAGTGCCCGGACCATCTCTCACATTTCGTCGGGAACCGGCCAGACCTTTCCGCCCACGAGGTCGCCCAGCGCCTTCACCTGGATCTTCCCGGCCTTCCGCTGCCGCGCCACCCAGTCGACGAAGGCGGCGAACTCCTTCGGCGCCGTCGCGTACTGGTCCTTCGGGTTGTTCTTGATCTCGTGGAAGACGAAGGTGACCAGGCCGTGGCTGCCCTCCTGCTGGGCCCGGGTGACGAAGCCCTCCAATGTGCGGGCCGTACGCGGCAGGCGGGTCTGGCTCGTGGCGCGCACGGCGGCGAGGTCGACCGGCGGCAGCTTCTCGGCGACCGGGCACGCGCGGCAGCTGTCGGGCCGGTACAGGCCGTTGATGCCGCGCGCGGTGGTGTAGCCGCACCGCATGGAGAGCTGCTTGGTGGTCTCGTCGTAGTCGCCGAAGGGATAGGCGAACGAGCGGGCGGCGAAGCCCATCTTCAGCAGCGCCCGCCGGTCGTCGCAGATCTCGCTCCGCTGCACGTCCTCGGACTCGTCCGACAGGTGTGGATGGCGGAGGGTGTGGCCGCCGATCTCGTGCCCGGCCCGCGCGATGGCCCGCAGGGCCGGCACGGTCAGGTACTTGCCGGAGCTGCCGAGGCGCCCGCTGTTGACGTAGAACGTTCCCTTCAGGCCGCGCCTGGCCAGCATCTTCGCCACGGCCAGGTGGTCGGCCGTCCCGTCGTCGAACGTGAGCGCCACGGTCGGCACTCCGCTCCTGGCCGCCGCCTGCGGGGCGGCGTGCGCGGCCGCCTGCCCCGTGGAGGGAACGCCGGCCGCCCCGGCGGGGGCCTGCTGGAGCCCCGCGACCGACGCCGCGGCGACGAGACAGGCCGGTACGAGTCTCTTCACCGTAAGTCGCATAGGGGAAGACTTTACTTGCATCGGGCAATTACTTTGCCGTCACCTCGGCGATCGGGTATCGCCGCGGTGGTCATTTTCCGCCCCGCCCGCGTTCGAACAGCGCGACGGTCAGGCCGGGCAGTTCGGCGGAGTGCCAGGCGGTGGACAGGCGGAATCCCGCCGCGCGCACGGCCATCACCCGCCGGATCTTCGTGCCCTCCAGGCCGGCCTGCCTGGTGCCCCGCCAGACGACCCAGACCCGGCGGCGCCCGGCCAGGGCCTCCGCGAGGCCGGGCCTCTCCGCGTACTCGAAGGCCGGGCCGCGCCCTGTGAAGAGCACGTCGTCAGGGAGCCCGTCGCGGCCGTAGTAGCCGAATCCGGTGCGCAGCCTGCTCTGGCCGTACACGATGGCGTCGCCGGGGCGCTCCTGCGCCCTGATCACGTCAACCGCTCCGGGGAAGTCCTCGTAGTGGCCGTTCCGCCGCCGGTAGTCGGCCTGCGCGGGCAGCCCCAGCAACGCGACGGCCAGGACGGACGGCACGGCTACCAGCGCGGTGGTGCGGGCGGAAGACGGGCGGACGGAGGCGAGGGCCACGCCGCCCGCCAGCGCCAGCGCGGGCGCGGCGACGAACACGTAGCGGTCCACATAGGCGGGGGTCACCAGCGCGTCGACCGCGAGCAGCAGCAGCGGCGGGAGGACGAGCCAGCCACCGGCGAGCACGCCCCACGGGACGGACGCGCGCAGCAGGATCACCACCCCCGCGGCGGCGAGGGCGAACAGCGCCGGCCCGGCGAGATCGGAGCCCGCGACGTGCTTGGGCACCTTCAGCAGCACCTCGGGCCCGTGCGGCTCGATCCAGCTGATCGCGGCGCGCTCGCCCCATCCCACCAGCCCGAGGATCGCGACGGGGACGCACCCCGCGGCCATCGCGGGGACGACCCTGGCCGACACGGTACGGAGGGGCAGCGCGAGCAGGGCGGCCAGGAACTGCGCCGGGAGCACCAGGACCGAGAACAGGTGCGTGCAGCCGAGCAGGGCCACCGCGGCCGCGTACGCGCCCGCCCGGCCCCAGGTGGGCGACTCCGCCACCCGGTGCAGCGCCCAGGCCGAGACGACGGCCGCCGCGGCCGCGAACGCGTACGGCCGGGCGTTCGCCCCGTGGAAGGACACCGACGGCAGCACCGCGAACAGCGCGGCGGCCGCCATTCCGGCGCGCGGGCCGGCGAGCCTGCGGCCGAGGTCGGCCAGGAAGCCGGCCGCGACGCCCGCCGCCAGGGCCGACGGCAGGCGCAGCCACCACTCGGCCTCCCCGAGGAGGGACCAGAGGTGGATGAGCAGGTAGTAGGGCAGGAAGTGGCCGTCGACGTGCTGGACGAGCGTCCACAGGCCGCTCAGCGGCCGGGCCACTGCGGCGCTGTAGGTCGCCACCTCGTCACCCGACAGCGACGCCGTGCCGCCGGACACGGCGACGCCGGTGGCCACGAGGCCCGCGACGAGCGGCGTCCACCGCGAGCGCCTGGGCCATCCGGGCCGTTTCGCCGCGGCCCCGGCCGCGCCGTCGCCGGCCGTACGGGCCGCCTCGCCCGTAACCACGCTCTCCCCCGATGAAGTGATCACTTCTACGAGGTTAGGGACATCCCGTTTCCACCGGCACGAAGATCCACAAGGCCGTTACCGGATCGAGTCGTCGCTCGTCAGGAAGGAGGGTCAGGGAGCTTCGTCGCCCTCCACGCGCATCACGCTGGCGACCGCCCGGACGATGTCCAGTTCGCGCAGGTCCTCGATCGTGCCGGACAGGGCCGCGTCGCTGGCCCGGTGGGTGACCAGCACGAGCCGGGCGTCGTCGCCCCGCCCCTCCTGCCGCACCGTCTGGATCGACACGTCCCGCCGGGCGAAGGTGTCGGCCACCCGGGCGAGCACGCCGGGCTTGTCCGCCACGTCCAGCGACACGTGGTAGCGGGTGACGCTGTCGCCCATGGGGTGGACCTTGAGGTCGGCGTACGTCGACTCCTCGGGGCCGCGGGTGCCCGCGAGGCGGTTGCGCGCCACCGCGACGATGTCGCCCAGCACGGCGCTGGCGGTCGGCGCGCCGCCCGCGCCCGCGCCGTAGAACATCAGCCGCCCGGCCGACTCGGCCTCCACGAAGACGGCGTTGTACGCCTCCCGGACCCCGGCGAGGGGGTGGGACCTCGGGATCATGGCGGGGTGCACGCGGACCCCGGCCGACCGGCCGTCGTCGGAGCGGGCGCAGATGGCCAGCAGCTTGATGACGTAGCCCATGCCCTTGGCGGAGGCGACGTCGGCCGCGGTGATGTCCGTGATGCCCTCACGGTAGACGTCGGCGGCCGTCACCCGGCTGTGGAAGGCGATGCCCGCGAGGATCGCGGCCTTGGCCGCGGCGTCGAAGCCCTCGACGTCGGCCGTCGGGTCCGCCTCGGCGTATCCCAGCGCCTGGGCCTCCTCCAGGGCGTCGGTGAACGAGGCGCCGGTGGAGTCCATCTTGTCGAGGATGTAGTTGGTCGTGCCGTTGACGATGCCCAGCACGCGGCGCACCCGGTCACCGGCCATCGACTCGCGCAGCGGCCGCAGCAGCGGGATCGCCCCGGCCACGCTCGCCTCGAAGTACAGATCGGCGCCGTTCTCCCGGGCGGCCCGGTGGATCGTCGCACCGTCCTCGGCCAGCAGCGCCTTGTTGGCGCTGACCACGGACTTGCCCCGCGCCATGGCGGCGAGGATCAGCGAACGGGCGGGCTCGATTCCGCCGATCACCTCGACGACGATGTCCACGTCGTCACGGGTGACGAGGGCCTCGGCGTCGGTCGTGAGCAGCGCGGGGTCGACGTCGGCGTCCCGCTTGCGGCCGAGCCTGCGCACGGCGACGCCGGCCAGCCTCAGCGGCGCCCCGACGCGGGCGGCGAGATCGTCGGCCTGCTCGCCGAGCAGGCGCACGACCTGCGACCCGACGACGCCGCAGCCCAGCAGCGCGACCCCGAGCGCCGGTTTGGCGTTACTCACGACCCCTCCTCGCTTCGCCGCCGGACCGCCTGCGGCGGCTGGTCACAGCTGCCCCCTGAGCAGGTCGTCCTCGGTCTCCCGGCGGATGATCACACGCGCCCGGCCGTTGGACACCGCCACGACGGCGGGCTTGGGCAGATAGTTGTAGTTGCTGGCCAGGGACCGGCAGTAGGCGCCGGTGCCGGCGACGGCGATCAGGTCGCCCGGGGCCAGGTCGCCCGGCAGGTACAGGTCGCGCACGACCATGTCGCCGCTCTCGCAGTGCTTGCCGACCAGGCGCGACAGCATCGGCGCCGCCTGGCTCTCGCGGGAGGCGAGCACCGCCGTGTACTCCGCGCCGTACAGCGCGGTGCGGACGTTGTCGCTCATGCCGCCGTCGACGCTCACGTAGGTGCGCAGGCCCTCCACGTTCTTGACGGTACCGGCCTCGTACACGGTCACGCCGGAAAGGCCCGCGATCGAGCGGCCCGGCTCGACCGTGAGGCGCGGCACCGGCAGCCCGGCCGCCTCGCACACCTTGGTGACGATCTCGCGCAGGCCGTCCGCGATGACCTTGACGTCCAGGGACTCGTCGCCCGTGACGTACGGGATGCCGTATCCGCCGCCGAGGTCCAGCTCGGGGAGCACCACGCCGTGCTCCTCCTTGATGTCGACCAGCAGGGTGGCGAGGCGGCGGGCGGCGACCTCGAAACCGCCGACGTCGGTGATCTGCGAGCCGATGTGGGAGTGCAGGCCGGCCAGTTCGAGCTGCGGCAGCGCGAGGATGCGCCGCACCGCCTCGGCGGCGGCGCCGCCGTTCAGCGACAGGCCGAACTTCTGGTCGTCGTGGGCGGTCGCGATGAACTCGTGGGTGTGCGCCTCGACCCCGACGGTCACCCGGATCATGACCTTGGGCCGCACGCCGTGCTTCTCGGCGAGGAAGCCGAGGCGGGCGATCTCCTCGAACGAGTCGACCACGACGTGGCCGACGCCGGTCTGGACGGCCTTCTCCAGCTCCGCGAGCGACTTGTTGTTGCCGTGCAACGTGATCCGCGCGGGCGGGAAGCCCACGCTGAGCGCGACGGCGAGCTCGCCCGCGCTGCACACGTCGAGGCCGAGCCCCTCCTGGTCGATCCAGCGGGCGACCTCCCGGCACAGGAACGCCTTGGCCGCGTAGTGGACCTCGCCGTCGTGGAAGGCCGAGCGGTATTCGCGGCAGCGGGAGCGGAAGTCCTCCTCGTCGACGACGTACAGCGGTGTGCCGAACTCCTTCGCCAGGTCGCGTACGTCGATGCCGCCGATCGTGACGGCTCCGCCGGTCCGGCCCGACGTTCGCGGCCAGATGGCCGGTTCGAGCGCGTTGAGGTCGGCGGGCGTGTGCGGCGGACGCTCCTCGGGCGGTCCGGCGGTCACGGCGACGATATTGGAGGCGGCGTGCAGGTCGCCGGCTGGGTGGGCGAATCGACTCACCCGCACGAGGCTAGCCGACCCGGCGATTCTCCCGCGCCCGCTGCTCACCCTGCGAGACAACGCGTGGAAGATATTCTGCATCGCAGGTCATCCTGCGTACTGTTTCCGGTCGGTTTCTGCTTTTGCTCAGATTCTGCGGGGCGGGGTGACACCGAGTTCCCGCAGGCCCGTGGCGAGCACCGCGCGCACCGCCTCCCCCAGCCGTACCCGCGCGGCGTGGACGTCCGACGGCTCCTCGTCGCCCCGGGGAATGGGCGCGGCGTGCTCGAAGGCGTCGTGGTAGGCCGCGGCCAGCCGTTCGAGATACGCCGCCCAGCCCGGATCACGGCTCTCCCGCCTGCTCGGCAGCTCCGCCAGGACCCGCAGCACCGCCCGGTCGTACGGGCCGTCCAGCCGCCCGGGGCTGGGGCGCCCGCCGACGCGGGTCGCGACGCCGAGATCGCGCGCCCAGCGCCGTACGGCCTCCGCCCGCGCGTACGCGTACCTGACGGCGAAGCCGGGGTTGTCCCACGTACGGGGGAAGTCCGGCCACGGCCCCTCGCCTTTCGACGGCCGGGAGGGTTCCGGGGGTGCGGCGGGCGGGACGTCGGCGAGGACGTCCTCCGGCTCGGTGACGGCGATGACGAGGAAGCCGTTCGGCCGGACGTCCACCCGCCCGACCCCAGGAACGGCCCGCAGCCGTCCGGCCAGCCGCTCCGCCGTCTCTTTCGCGGGTATACCGGTCCCGCGCAGCGCCGCCGCGGAGGCGAACGTCGCCTCCCGTTCCCACGAGCCCTGGGGGACGGGCGGCGAGCCGAGGACGGCGGCCAGCGCCCCGACGATCACTCGCCGTCCTCCACGGGCGGCGCCGGGCACCCGTGGTCCCGTTCTTCATGGCTCGCGATGGTCATCGCGGCCAGCCTAACGCCGGAGCCGGGCCGGTCGGAGAAGCCGGTCAGAGCAGGAGGGCGAGGGGTTCGGCCGGGACGAATCCCTCCATGCGCGCCGAGGAGAGCAGCGCGCCCTCCGCCGAGTCGCGGACGCAGACGTAGGAGTAGCGGTCGGCCGAGTAGACCCGCACCCCGTCCGTACGGCACTGCCGCATCAGGACCTCGCCCCACTCCTCCGAGACGTCCGCGAGGCCGAGATCGGTGAGGGTCTGGCGGCGGGCCAGGACGGTGCCCCCGGCGATCTCCGGCAGGAACCGGTGCTCGGCCCCCGGCTGGCGCAGCAGCGTTGCCCCGGTTCCGGGCAGGTGCGCGTAGAAGGACGCCTTCCCGAGCACCTCGGCGTCGGTGGAGGCGAAGTGCCGGACGAGGTCGGCCAGGTAGTGCTCGCCGTACAGGTCTCTGGGGTCGAGCACCGCCACGTGGTCGCCGTCGGCGAGCCGGACCGCGCGGTCGAGGGCGGCCCCCCGCGTGATCGGCTCCTCGGCGACGCGGACCACGACGTCGAGGCCGGGGCACGCCTGGCGGACGGTCTTGTCCACCAGCCCGGCGTCCAGGCCCTCCGCGACGATCACGATCTGGCCGGGCCGGTCGATCTGGCGGGACACCTGGGCGAGCAGGTGGTCGAGCTCGGCCTGACCGGCGACCGCGGCGACCGCCGTGACCACGCCGCTGCCCCGCACGCTGGGCACGCCGAGCGTGTCGAGGATCGGGTCGAGCAGCGGCGTCACGCCGGCGCCGGCCCGCCAGGCGAGGTGCGCCTCCCTGGCCAGCCGCTCGGCGTCGGCCATGAACATCTCGGCCGCCGCGACGATCTCCTCGCCCTTGGCCCCCGCCCGCACCTGGAGCACCGGGGTGCCGCAGGCCGTGACCTCTCCTATCGTCCGCGGCTCGGCGTCGGCGCCCGCGATCACCAGGGCCGGCTGCCGGTAGGCCGTCAGCACGTCGTCGTACGCCGTGTCGTCGTCGCCCTGGCCGGCCAGCGGCCGCCAGGCGGCCGATCCGTCGGCGGGAGGGGGGACAGTGCCGAGGGTGACGATTTCCCCCGTACGGCCGCCCTCGGCGGGGATTGGGTTGTGCACCCGGGGCTGGATCGCGAGCGGGAGCACGCCGACCCGGTCGTGCCGCAGCGCCGAGCGCCACTCGCGGGCCCGGGCCTCGGTGGTGGTCAGCACCCACTCGAAGTGCTCGGCCGCCGGGACCCCCCGCGACACCGCGCCTCCGGAGTGCCAGAAGACCGTCTTGATCCCCCGCTTGCGGCAGGCCGCCACCAGGTCGCGCAGCGCGCGCGTCTCCCCGGCCAGCGCCTCCAGCCAGCGTCCGCCGTTCCCCTGGCGGGGGCCGGGCCGTACGGACTCGACGAACAGCACGTGCGGCCGCTGCTGGTCGAGCATGACCTCCCAGTTGTCCGGGCCGAAGTTGGTCACCAGCCGCCACTCGTACCGCAGCAGCGCCTCGGTCTGCCGGTCGACGATCGCGGCGACCGTCATGTACGGCCGTGCCGTCGGGCCCTTGGGGACCACGAAGTGCCCGGCGAGCGGCGCGGAGACCTGCGGAGGCTTCGGCTGGGGCTCGGCCGGAATGGCCTTCGCCTCCTCGACGACGGGGATCTCCGGCGTGAAGTCGGAGCGCCTGGGCGCCGGGCGCTTCCTGATCGGCGCCTTCAGCGTCTTGGCCACCGAGCCGGGGTTCTTGCTGTTGATCGCGTCGCCGAGCTTGCTCCACCGGCTGTCCTGGAGCGAGGCGAGCTTCCAGTTGGCGACCTCGGTCTGGTAGCGCTGCTCGGCGAGTTGCTTGGCGAGTTGCCTGTTCTGCCGCTCCGCCGTCTTCAGCCGCGCCTCGGCCTCGCGCGTCCTGGTCACGGCCTCGGCCTCCGCGCGCGCCACCTCCTCCAGCCGCCGCTGGTAGTCGCCGATCAGCCGGGTGAGCTCCGCCGCGCCGGCCGCCCGTTCCACCGCCTCCGCCAGCGCCCGCCGCAGCGCCGCCGGGTCGTTCCGCTCGGGCTGTCCGGCTGCCGGTTCGCTCAGCTCGCTCATAAGGGGTGACTCCGCGGTAGGCCATCAGGACGCAACTCACAATATTCGCAGAACCTCCTGATCATTCTCAGCCGGAGGCACGACCCCGCAGATCCCGGCACCTCGCCGCTCCACCCACCGTGTCAGCGACCAGTCGCTCACGCGACTTCCGACCAGCTGCCCACGTCCGGAGCGACCAGACGACCATGCGCCCTGCGACCAAATCGTCAGCGATCATGCGGCCATCTGCTCACGTAGGCCGTACGGCCTGCGGAAACACAATCGCCCCCAACCGCACGAGCGCGGCGCCGCCTGTCGTCGTTCCTCATCACTCGCCGACATCGAGCACCACCGGAAAAGGATCTTGACTTGCTTGACGAACCGAAAGACATGACGCTTGCCTCGCCTATAACGTTCATGTTATGAAGTGGGGAGAGGTGGAACTGGAACCCGAAGTCGACGAGTGGTTCGACTCGCTCAGCCAGAACGACCAGGAGACCGCCGTGTTCTATGTCGATCTACTGGCCGAGCGGGGCGTGCTTCTTGACGAGCCGTACACCCGGCAACTGTGCGGCAAGCTGAGAGAACTTCGATTCCATCTTTCCCGAGACGCGGTTCGCGTCACCTACTGGATCGCTCCGGGAAGGCGCATCATCCTGCTCACGGTCTTCCGTAAGCAGCGGATGCGAGAGACAGCCGAGATCGAGCGAGCCGTGCGGGCCATGCAACGGTGCATGGCGGAAGCTCACACGGCAGACGAGGAGTGACCGACATGGGTGAGCGCACGGCATGGTCGGACAGGCGCGCCGAGATCATGAATCGTCCCGGTGCCGGAGCCGCCTATGAGGCCGCTCGCCTCCGCTTCGAACTCGGCGACGCGGTGCGGCGGCGTCGCGAGGAACTCGCCCTGACACAGACGGAGCTGGCAGATCGGGCAGGCCTCAAACAACCTGCGGTCGCCCGCTTCGAGGCAGGTGGCACCATGCCGACCATTCCCATGCTGGAACGCCTCGCCGAGGCACTCGAGGTACGGCTCAGCGTGCAATTCCAGCCTTTTCGAAAGGCAAGTTGAAGCGAACCGACGACTTCCGCGGCCTGCGCCATCTCGCCGACCGCCTGGAGGACGACTTCGTGGCCGGCGTCGTCCTCTACACCGGCACGCAGACCCTCCCCTTCGGCCCACGCATGCGCGCGATGCCGGTCAGCGCCCTGTGGCAAATCTGACGGTGAGAACCAGGCCTACTCGCGTCGGTGGTGATTCGTTCACGAAGCCGGCGTCTTCGGCAAATGGATGGATCACGGCCCGTCGGTCCGATCGAGTTCGAGTATGACGAAGCCTGCGCTGCCGGGCCTTTTCCACAGCCTCTTGATCACCTTTGCCAGACGCGGGTCCTCGAACTCGTCCACCTGGTATGACGCGATCCTGGTGAGGGACAGCTGGGTGTTCTCCCATCGGTCCGACCGCATCGATACCCAATCAGGCAGCCGCTGGGAGTCGACCGCCCATCCGAGTCCTTTCGCCAATGCGACCGCTGTCTCCAGTGCCTTCCGGTTGTCCGTGTTCCTCGTGTCGACGACCAGGACGTTCGTGACCGTGGTGTGGCCTTCCCAGGAGAACTCCGACGTCGTGTCCACCACGATGCCGCCGATCCTCCGCACATCATCGACGACCGGGGGCCGCACCCGAGATATCGAGGGGGAAAGCCAACAGCCGGCCAGAACGGCGAGCATCGCGAGCAGCGTCAAAGCCAGCGCCGTTCCGCAGCCCCGCCATCGCGGCCGCCTCCTCATCGCCCCAACCGACGACATACGCCCCAAGGCACCTTCCTGTACGGCCGCTCACAAGCGGCGGCGTACGACCGCGATCCTCAGATCGCGGTGCCGGTTCACCACGACCTCAGCACAACACGCCGTAAGCATTCACGTCATGCGCGCTTTGTGACCGATGGCTTGCTGGTGTGACGTTCCGTCACTTTGATCGTTGATCTCCGGCATGCTGTGATGGCCGTGTGCCTGGCCTGGAAGAGATGTCGCGTGAGGAGCTGATCGCTCTTGCGCGCGCTCTGGCCGAGCGGACGGTGATCCTGGAGAAGGAGAATGCCGAGCTGCGCGAGCATGTGGCCGTGCTGGAGCAGGAGAATGCCGCGCTGCGTGAGCGGGTCGCGCGGTTGGAGCGGCTGATCTCGCGCAACAGCGGTAACTCGGGGATGCCGCCCTCGGCTGATGATCTGCCGGGTAAGAAGCAGCCCAAGGCCTCTTCCGCGGCCCGTGGGGCGGGCAAGCGCAGGCCGGGCAAGCAGCCGGGCGCTGCCGGGGTGAGTCTGGCGTGGTCGGATGAGGTCGCCGAGCGCGACATGGTCGAGCACTTTCCCGAGGGGGCCTGCGGGTGCGGGGCCGATCTGGCCGGAGCGGCCGATCTTGGGGTGACCGGCCGGCATCAGCAGATCGAGATCCCGCTGGTGACCGCCCGCCGCCTGCAGCACAACCTGCACACGGTCGCCTGCCGGTGCGGTGCGGTGCATACCGCTGCCCGCCCGGACGGGGTGAGTTCCGCGCCGGTCAGCCTCGGGGTCAATCTGCAGGCGTGGTGCGTGTATCTGCTGGTGGTCCACGCGATCCCGGTGCATCGGTGCGTGGAGTTGGTCGCCTCGCTGACCGGGGCACAGCCGTCGGTGGGGTTCGTGCACGGCCTGATCGCCCGCGCCGCGGGCCTGGTCGCCTCGGCCAATGCGCGGATCCGTGCGCTGCTCACGCTGGCGTACATGGTGTGCTGCGATGAGACGCCGATCCGGGTCGGACCGAAGAAGGCAAAAAAGTACCTGCTGGTGGCCTGCACGAAGGTGTTCACCTCGTACATGCTCGGCGACCGGGACATGGCCACGTTCAAGAAGTTCGTCGTCGCCGAGTTGACCGGCGTCGTCGTCCACGACCGCTACCAGAACTACGACTCGGCCGAACTCGGCGAGCACGACCACCAGCTGTGCGTGGCTCACCTGCTTCGTGATCTGCAGGACTGCGCCGAGACCTACCCTGGTGCGGCCTGGCCGGCTCAGATCCAGACCGCGCTGCGCGGACTGATCCACGCCGCCAACCTCGCCCGCGAGCAGGGCAGGGACGCCATCGCCGAAGGCACCCGGAGAATGTGGATCAGCAGCTTCCGGCACGGGGTGCGGGTGGGCCTGTCGGAGGTTCGCCGTCTTCCCGGCCCGGCCAAGACCGTCACCCAGCCCGTCGGCCGCGTGCTGCTGGAGGTGTTGCGCGACCGCGAGGACGACGTGCTGCGCTTCGCCCGCGACCTGCGGATTCCTCCCACGAACAACCAGGCGGAACGCGATGTCCGCCCAGCCAAGACCCAGCAGAAGATCTCCGGCCGGCTCCGCTCCGAACGAACCACCGCGCACCGTTACGCCATCCGCGGCTACCTGTCCACCGCGGCCAAGCACGGTGCCGATGTCATGACCGCGATCCGAGACGCCCTCGTCGGCCGCGCCTGGATGCCTCCCGATCCCACACCGGCCTGACCCCAACACCCACCCCGGGACGACTCGCGGCCATGCACCATCACACACCGCGATCACACCGCGATCAAGCAACACCGGAATGCATCAGAGCTGAATGCTTACGATTCGCCGGCATCTCCGATACCCGTACTTTCGGTTTGCCGCATCCGGAATCGCCGGCGCTCTCCCGGCCGGCGGTCCTGGCCGCGGTGGGATGGGTTCCGGTGCTCCGGGGCCGGGAGGTCCGTAGACTCGGCTGCGGTTCAAGGGAGGGCAAACCGTGCGCAAGGGTGAGTGGCCACGATTCCAGGCCAGGCCGTACGTCTGTGGGGCCGTCGGGCCCTACGAGCAGGCGAGGCTCGACCTGCTGGCACGGTCGGGGCCCGCCGTCCAGGCCGCGCACACCGCCCCCGAGGCCGCGTTGCTCGCCTCCGCCCCCCTGGCGCCGTACGCGTCGGGCCCCGAGGCGACCGCGTACGCCTGGGAGGGCCGGCGGCCGGAGGCCGCGCCGGGCGCGAACGCGTGGCTGCGGGTCGCGGAGACGTACGAGACGCCGGGGCTGGTGGACGGCCCGGAGACGGTGGTCCTGCACACCGGCGGGCTCGGCCTGATCGACGTCTACTACCTCGCCGACGGGGACGCGGTCTACTTCTCCTCGCTCATCGAGCCGCTCCTCGCGCTGGCCCGGCGGCCGTACGAGGTGAACTGGGACGCGTGGGCCGCGATTCTCCGGCTGACCTACCCGCTGCTGGAGGACACGCCGTACCGCCAGATCCGGCGCCTGCCCGGCGCGACCGCGCTGACCTGGTCGCGGCGGGAGCGCACCCTCCGCGTCGACCGGCGCGCGCCGCGCTGGGTGCGGGAGGAGCCGGTCGACCGCGGCGTGACGGCCGGCGACCTGGTCACGTTGCTGCACGACGCGCTCGCGCCGTACGAGCGGGTGCTGGTGCCGGTGAGCGGCGGGTACGACTCGCGACTGCTGGCCAGTGTGGCGATGGACCGGAAGATGGACGTCGAGTCGTGGACCACCAGCCCCGACGACGGCCTGGACCACGACATCGACTTCGCCCGCTACATCACCCGTGAGCTGGGCATCCCCCACCGGATCGTCCCGCAGTCCCCGGAGAGGTACCCCGACGAGGCGCTGTGGGCGGCCCGCCGCCTGGAGTACCTCACCAGCCACCACGCCTGGTACTCCCCCTTCGCCAGGGAGGTGCACGGGGCGGGCCGGGCGCTGGTGGACGGCCTCGCGGGCGGCCCGCTGATGAAGAACTTCCTGATCACGGCGGACGCCGTCGGCGCGGGGACCGGCGCGTCCCGCCGCGCGGCGCTGCTCAAGGCGCTCGCGACCGGCGACGCCCACATCCCCGTGCTGGGCGAGCAGGCCGCCGCGTGGATGGACGACCGGGTGAGCGCGGCCTTCACGCGGGCGACCTCGATGCTGCACGGCCACCGGGCCGAACTGCCGCTGAGCGTGCTCCACACCCGCACCGTGCGGGGCATCGCCCGCTCCCCGGTCAACCTCGTCGGCCCCGAGGCCACCCCGGTCTTCCCGTTCCTGCACCCGGAGTTCTTCGACGCGGCGTTGTCGGTGCCGGTCACGGCCAAGGAGGGCGGGAAGTTCTACCGGGAGGTCCTGCGGGCCGCCAACCCCCGGGTGGCCGCGCTGCCGTCCACGAACACGCCGCTGCTGCCGAACCGCCGGGTGCCGCTGCGCTCGAACGGCCCGGCCGCCCGCGAGTGGAACCACCGAATGCTGGTCAAAGCCACGGAAATCCCGGGCCTGATGTCGCCCCAGATGCTGGAGGCGGTCGCCGCCGGGCCGGACGCGCTGACCGCCTTCGGCTCGTGGAACTCGCGGTTCTGGCTGCGGGCGCTGGTGGCGTTCGGGGCATGGCTCGCCGACTACGAGGACCTGCTCGGCGACCTCACGCCGCCCTGGAGCCTCCGGCCCGCGGCCGTCGTCCCCACCCCGTGATTGGGATCTGCCCTCGTAGGGGTTACGGCTCCGCACAGTTCGGAAAGACGGGTTGTGATCGCCGTCCGTGATCACCCGTAAGCAGGTAAAAACCGCATGTTAGGGGGGTGTCAGGCTTTCCAGTCAGGCCTATATCGGTGGTAGTTTTGGTCAAATAAAGCCAAACAACACGGCGTGAGCTTCAACGCTCGGGTGTGCCCTGACCACGCGCCCTTCTTTCCTCAAGCGAGAACCAGATGAACGCTGCTGCGCCCTGCCCTGACCCGGTTCCCGGGTCGTCCGGCGATCTCCCGGAGATCACCGACTTCACCTCGCAGGACCCCCGCTGGTACAAGCGCGCGGTCTTCTACGAGGTGCTCGTACGCGGCTTCAAGGACTCCAACGGCGACGGCACCGGCGACCTGCGCGGGCTGACCGAGAAGCTCGACTACCTCTCCTGGCTGGGCGTCGACTGCCTCTGGCTGCTGCCGCTCTACCAGTCCCCGCTCAGGGACGGCGGATACGACATCGCCGACTACCTCAAGATCCTTCCGGAGTTCGGCGACCTCGGCGACTTCGTGAAGCTGATCGAGGCGGCCCACGAGCGGGGCCTGCGGGTCATCACCGACCTCGTCATGAACCACACCAGCGACCAGCACCCGTGGTTCCAGGCGTCCCGCACCGACCCCGACGGCCCGTACGGCGACTTTTACGTGTGGTCGGACGATCCCACGAAGTACTCCGGCGTCCCCATCGTCTTCGTGGGCACCGAGGAGTCGAACTGGACGTTCGACCCGGTGCGCAAGCAGTACTACTGGCACCGGTTCTTCCACCACCAGCCCGACCTGAACTACGACAACCCGGACGTCCAGGCGGCGATGATGGAGGTCGTCCGCTTCTGGCTCGACCTCGGCGTGGACGGGTTCCGGCTGGACGCGGTGCCGTACCTGTTCGAGCGCGAGGGCACGTCCTGCTCCGGGCTGCCCGAGACGCACGCCTACCTCAGGAGCATCCGCGCCGAGGTGGACCGGATCTACCCCGACCGGGTGCTGCTGGCCGAGGCCAACGGCTGGCCCGAGGACGTGGTCGAGTACTTCGGCGACGCCACCCGGGGCGGCGACGAGTGCCACATGGCCTTCCACTTCCCGCTGATGCCGCGGATTTTCATGGCCGTGCGCCGGCAGAGCCGCGAGCCGATCTCCGAGATCATGTCGCGGACCCCCAAGCTGCCGGAAACCGCCCAGTGGGGCATCTTCCTCCGCAACCACGACGAGCTGACGCTCGAAACCGTGACGGAGGAGGAGCGCGACTACATGCACGCCGAGTACGCCAAGGACCCGCGCATGCGCGCGTACCTGGGCATCCGGCGGCGCCTGGCCCCCCTGCTGGACAACGACAGGGACCAGATCGAGCTGTTCACCGCGCTGCTGCTCAGCATGCCGGGCTCGCCGGTCATGTACTACGGCGACGAGATCGGCATGGGCGACAACATCTGGCTGGAGGACCGCGACGCGGTCCGCACGCCGATGCAGTGGACCCCCGACCGCAACGCCGGGTTCTCCGAGGCCGACCCCGGACGGCTGTACCTGCCCGTGGTCATGGACCCGGTGTACGGCTACCAGGCGGTCAACGTGGAGGCCCAGATCAAGAGCGAGTCGTCGCTCCTCCACTTCACCCGGCGGATGCTGCAGATCCGGCGCGAGCACCCGATCTTCGGCACCGGCGCCTACACCGAGCTGTGGTCGCCGAACCCGAGCGTGCTGGCCTTCCTGCGGGAGGAGGGCGACGACGTGGTCCTGTGCGTGAACAACCTGTCGCGCTTCGCCCAGCCGGTCGAGCTCGACCTGCGGCGCTTCGCGGGGGTCGTCCCGGTCGAGTGCCGGGGCGGGGTCGCCTTCCCCACGATCGGCGACCTGCCCTACCTGCTCACGCTGCCGGGGTACGGCTTCTACTGGCTGTCGCTGCGCCGGGCCCCGGCACCCAGGCCCTGAACGTCTGACCCGTACGCTCAGCGGGCGGTGACGGGCACCTGTGCCCGCGCCGCCCGGCGGGCGGGGATCAGCGCCACCAGCGACGCGGCGCCGATCGCGATCAGGAGGGCGGCGGCGAGCATCCCGGGGGCCGGCGCGCGGCCGATGCCCGCCCCGACGCCGCTGCCGCGGCCCTCCAGGTCGATCAGCCACCGCGACCAGAACGCCCCCGCCGCGGCCCCGGCGACGACCCCCACCGCGGCCGGCAGGCCGGCCGCGGTGACCAGGGTGGCCGTGACCTGGCGGGGGGTGAGACCCATGGCCTTGAGCACCGCGAGGTCGAGGAGATGGTCGCGCAGGCCGAGGGCGCTGGCCGTGAGCAGGTTGGCCAGCCCGATCAGGGCCAGCACGACGACCAGCGCGACGATGATCACCCGGACGACCGCCAGCCGCTCGGCCGGGTTCACCGCCCGGGTCACCTCCAGCCCCTGCTCCTGCAGGCGGGCGCGCACCAGCGTCGCGTCGGCGCCCGGCCGCAGCACCAGAGCGTAGAACCGGGGCGGCAGCGCGTCCTTGGCCGCCAGGCTGTCCACTCCGAACGACAGCACCTCGCCGTCCTGCTCGGGCTCGATCACCCGGCCCACGATCCGCACGATCAGGGGCGTGCCCCCGATGGTCATCCTGACCCGGTCGCCGACCCGCACGCCGAGCAGGTCGAGCAGTCCCTGGCCGGCCACCGCCTCGCCCCGGTCGGCGAACATGCGGCCCTCCACCACGGGGAAGGGGTACGGATCGGAGGAGAGGCCGAGGGCCCGGGTCCGCACGGTCCTCGTCTGCCAGGGCACGAGCGCGTCGAGTTCGGCCCCCGGATACGCCGCGACCACGTCGGGGTCGGCCATCACCCGCTGCCGGGCCTCCTCGGCGGTCATGTCGCCGGGCCGGATGCTCAGCGCCGCTGCCTGCCCCACGCTCTCCGGGTGGCGGCCGAAGTCGTCCAGCGTCGCCCAGCAGCCGAGCCCGATGGTGATCAGCATCATCGGCAGGGCCACCCCGCAGGCCGTGAGCGCGGCGGGCGTCCTGCGGGTGAAGGCGTCTCTCGCGCCGAGGACGAGCGCGGGCGGCAGCCGTACGAGCAGGGCGACCCGGGCCAGCCGGGACAGGCGCCCGCGCGGCGGCGCGGCGGGGGCGGCCGGGAGCGGCGGGACGCGCCCGCCGCGCCAGGCCGGGACCAGGACCGCCACCAGCACCGCCAGCGCGGTCCCCGCGACGATCGCCGCGAGGGGCCCGGCCGACAGCGGCACCGCGACCGTCTCCCCCATCGCGTACGCCGTGACCAGCCGGGCGGCGAGCACGCCGAGGGCGATGCCGAGCAGCCCCAGCGTGCCGTGCTCGGCGAGGAGCATCCGGACGACCTGGCCCCGGGTGAACCCGAGCGACTTGAGCGTGGCGATGTCGCGCAGCTGGGTCAGCACCCGGCCGCCGGCGGCGTTGGCGAGCGCGAGCGCGGCGGCGACCAGGCCGGCGACGCCGAACAGCGCGAGCAGCAGGCCGAGCAGCCGGTCGTCCAGCTCCATCGAGGCGCGCACCTCGCGCCAGGTCGTCACCCGCTGCACCTGGTTGCGCAGCGTGAAGACGGCCCGCTGGACGACGAGGTCGGTGTCGGCGGGGTCGGCGAGGCGCAGCCCGGTCACGGCCTCCGTACGGCCGGGCGCGGGCTCCACGACGTCGAGGGTCTGGCCGAGCGTCCAGGCCAGGCCGGGGGTCCACTCGGGGTAGAAGCCCTGGTCACCGCTCTCGGCCAGCCCGGCGACGGTCAGCCGGTGGGTCGCGCCGTTCAGGCCGGTGACCGTGAACGGGCTGCCGGGCCGCAGGCCGAGGGCGCGGGCGAACGACCGCTCGACCACCACGCCGTCCGGAGCGCGCGGGTCGAGCCAGCGTCCCTCGCGCGGCAGCGGGCGCGCCACGGAGGTGAAGGCGGCCGGCGTCTCCCGCAGGGTGATCGGCACCCGCCGGCCGCCGGTGGCGAGCGTGGCAGGCGCGCTGCGGTACGGCCCGGCCACGTCGGTCACGCCGGGCAGGCCGCGCAGGGCGGACACGTCCGGGACGTCCTTGCTGTGGATCCAGATGTGCGCGCCGTGGCCGCGCTCGAACAGGCCCCGCCAGGGGTTGGTGCCGCCCTCCAGCAGCGTGGCCGCGACGATCAGGGCGGTGACGATGCCCGCGACCGCGAGCACCGTGAGGCCCGCCTGGCCCCGGCGGGCCCGCAGGTCCGCGCGGATCCAGCGCAGCTCCGCGCTCCTCGGCACGGTCAGGTCACCCCCTCACGGTCATCTGCTCGCGGTCATCTGGTCGCAGTCATCTGCTTGGAGCGCATCCGGTTCAGCTCCGGAGCTCGACGACGTCCCCGGCCCCGCCGGCCGGCCGCCGGCGCACGCGGGGGATGGCGGCGTCGTCGACGATCTGGCCGTCGAGCAGGCTGACGACGCGGTCGGCCATGCTCGCGACGCGGGCGTCGTGGGTGACCAGCACGATCGTCTGCCCCTGGCGGTGCACCCGCCCGAGCAGCCGCAGCACGTCGCGGGTGTTGCGGCTGTCGAGGTTGCCGGTGGGCTCGTCCGCGAGCAGCAGCCGGGGCTGGTTGGCGAGCGCGCGGGCCAGCGCCACCCGCTGCTGCTCGCCCCCGCTGAGCTGCGCGGGCGCGGCGTCCGCCCGGCCGGCCAGGCCCAGCTCGCCGAGGAGGTAATCGCGCCGCTCGCGGGCGTGCCGGGGCGAGGCGCCGCCGAGCAGCGCGGGAAGCTCGACGTTGTCGGCCACGGTCATGTTGCCCACGAGGTTGAAGAACTGGAAGACGAACCCGATCTGCTCCCGGCGCAGCACCGCCCAGCCGCTCTCCGACAGCGTGTCGGCCCGCCTGCCCTCCAGCCAGATCTCGCCGCTCGACCGCGTGTCCAGGCCGCCGATCATGTGGATCAGGGTGGACTTGCCCGACCCGGACGGCCCGGTGACCGCGACGAACTCCCCCGCCTCGACCGTCAGGTCGACCCCGCGTACGGCCGGCACGGGTAGCCCGCCGGTTTGATAGATCTTGACCAGGTTGACCACCCGGACGACGGGTGTGTCCGACATACCGCCCACCCTAACCGCGCCGCGCCGCCGCCTCGCCCACGTCGCGCCGCACCAGATCATGATCGGGCGCGCCCGGCCGCGGGATCACCGCAGGTCCTCCTGGCAGCGCTCCAGCCAGTCGAGGTCGGCCTGCAGGTGGAGCATGGCGCCCTCGATGAGCAGGAGGGCCACGCGGTTGGCCGGGTCGGTGCGCTCGGCCAGCTCGCCCAGGTCTCTCATGAGCGAAAGGTAGTGCCGGCGCTGCCGGTTCACCAGGGCCATGCGGTCGGCCAGGCCGGTCAGCGGGGCGAGCACGAGCTTCATGAAGAACTCGTCGCGGACCCGGGGGCCCTCGGTGGGCTCGTCCACCCAGGTCTCCAGCGCCTCCCGCCCGGCGGCGGTGATGTAGTAGACCTTCTTGTTCGGCCGGTTGGCCTGCTCCACGTCGACCGCGCGAACGTACCCGTCCTTCTCCAGCCGGCCCAGCGTCACATAGATCTGGCCGATGTTGGGCGAGGGATAGGCGATGCCGAAAATCGACTCAAGAGCCTGTTTGAGCTCGTACCCATGGGCAGGTTCCTTCGCCAGGAGCGCCAGCAGCGCCTGCCGCACGCGCCCACCCCCAGACCGTCGGAGCAGTTACCGGAGCGTTACTCGCCCATCCGTTGACGGTCACATTATCGCTATGCATAACATGCATGCACCTACCTAACACGTATGTAACCCGTTTTTCACGCGGAGGCCACATGGTTCGCCGAGCCGTCGCCGTCCTGGCCGCCTTCCTGGTGGCCGGATGCGCGGGGCTTCCGGACACCGGAGCCGGCCCCACGACCGGCAGCGGGGGCACCGGGCCGATCACGCTCGCGATCGGCCGGGACACCACCGCCTACCTCCGCCCGTTGCTGGACCGGTGGAACCAGGGCCACCCGGACGAGCGGGTCACGCTGCTCGAACTGCCCGAGGCGTCCGACGAGCAGCGCGCCCAGATGGTGGCGAACCTGCAGGCCCGCAACGACGTGTACGACGTGCTCGCACTCGACGTGATGTGGACGGCCGAGTTCGCCGACGCCGGGTGGATCGTGCCACTCGACCGCAGCCTGTTCCCTCTCGACAAGCTGCTCGGGGGGGTCGCGGACACCGCGATCTACCGCGACCGGCTGTGGGCGGCGCCGTACACGAGCAACGCCGGGTTGCTCTACTACCGGTCCGACATCCTGAAGAAGGAGCACCTCAAGCCGCCCAAGACCTGGTCGGAGCTGCGCGAGCAGGCCAGGCGCCTGGGCGCGAAGTATCACATCGGGGGGTACGCCGGGCAGTTCCTGCCGTACGAGGGGCTGACCGTCAACTTCGCCGAGGCCGTGCAGTCGGCGGGCGGGTCCATCCTCAGCCAGGACGCCCGCACGGTCACGATGGACCTCGGCAGCGCGCGGGCCGCGCTCGGCTTCCTGGTCGGCGGCGTCACGGAGGGGTGGATCCCCCGCGAGGCGCTGGCGTACAAGGAGGAGGAGTCGCGGCTCGCCTTCCAGGAGGGGCGGCTGCTGTTCGCCCGCAACTGGCCCCACGCGTACGGCCCGGCCACCCACTCCCCGCTCGCCGGGAAGTTCGCGGTCACCCGGCTGCCCGGCCTGAACGGGCCCGGATCCAGCTCGCTCGGCGGCTACAACCTCGCCGTCAGCGCCTTCTCCAAGCGGCAGAAGTCGGCCCTCGACTTCATCCGCTACTTCACCGGCCGCGACAACGAACGGCTCGTTCTCACCGAGGGGTCGTTCCCCCCGGTCTGGGCGGATCTGTACGACGACCCGGAGCTCATCAGGCGGTTCCCGTACCTGCCCGTGCTCAAGGAGGCCATCCTCTCGGCCCGGCCCAGGCCGGTCACCGCCGGCTACAACCAGGTCAGCCTGGTCATCTCCAGCGCCGTGTCCGGCGCGCTCGCACTCGCCAAACCCGTAGACGAGACCGTCGCCGACCTGAAACAGGGGCTCGGCGAGGTCATCCAGCCCGGAGGATAGATAGACATGCGGAAACTTCCCCCCATCATGGTCGCGTGCCTCGCCTTCGCCGCCGCCGCGGCGTGCGGCAGCGACTCCGGCGGCGACACCGGCTCCGGCAGCGCGCCGGCGGCCTCGGGCGCCGCCTCGGACGCCGGGGGCGCCAAGCCCCTGGAGGGAGAGAAGATCGAGATCGCCGCGAAGTGGACCGGCGACGAGCAGGCCAACTTCGAGAAGGTGCTGAAGGCCTTCGAGGAGAAGACCGGCGCCACCGTCACCTACGCCTCCACCGGCGAGGACACCGGCGCCTACCTCGGCCCCCGCATCGAGGGCGGCAACCCTCCGGACGTCGCGATCCTGCCCCAGCCCGGCCTCGTGCAGCAGTACGCCGACGAGAACGCGCTGAAGCCGCTGAGCCCCGAGGTGCAGTCGCAGATCGACCAGAACTACACGCCGTACTGGAAGGATCTCGGCTCGGCCAAGGGCCAGGTCTACGGCGTGCTCGTCAAGGCGGCGCACAAGTCGCTCATCTGGTACCGCCAGGGCGCCTTCGACGACGCCGGGGCGCAGCCGGCGTCCACCTGGGACGACCTGATCAAGAACGCGCAGACGCTGAGCGACTCCGGCGTCGCGCCGTTCGCCCTGTGCGCCGCCTCCGGCTGGACGCTGACCGACCTGTTCGAGAACGTCTACCTCTCGTCGGCCGGCCCGGAGAACTACGACAAGCTGGCCAAGCACGAGATCCCGTGGACCGACGCCTCGGTCAAGACGGCCCTGGAGAAGATGGCGCAGATCTTCGGCAAGAAGGAGTTCATGCTCGGCGGCTCGTCCGGCGCGCTGCAGACCGACTTCCCGACCTGCGTCACCCAGGTGTACGGCCAGAAGAAGGCCGCGATGGTCATCGAGGCCGACTTCGTCGCCGCCTCCGTCGGGCAGTCGGGCGCGAAGGTCGGCGAGGACGCCAAGATCATGCCGTTCCCCAAGGCGGGCGACACCGCCCCCGTCGTGCTCGGCGGCGACGTCGCCGTGGCGATGAAGGACACCAAGGGCGCGATGGCGCTGCTCGAGTTCCTGGCCAGCAAGGAGGGTGGTGAAATCTGGGCCAAGCAGCCCGGTTATCTCTCCCCCAACCGCAACGTCTCCCCCGACAACTACCCCGACGACCTCACCAAGCAGCTCGCCCAGACGATCATCTCGGCCGGAGAGTCGGTGCGGTACGACATGTCCGACCTCGCCCCCAGCGCCTTCGGCGGCACCGACGGCAAGGGCGAGTGGAAGGACCTGCAGGACTTCCTCCGCAACCCCTCCGACGTGAAGGGCGCGCAGGAGAAGCTCGAGGCCGACGCCGCCAAGGCCTTCAAGAAGTAGAGGGGGGGACGGCCGTGACCGAACGGTTGGACGGCCCGCAGGCCGCCGGCGGCGACGACTCCGCCGCCGGGGCCTCCTCCGGACCACACGACACCCCCGCGGAGCCCACCCCGGGCCCCGCCGACCCGGCCCCGGCGGGCGCCCCGGCCGCACGGCTGGGGCCCTCGCCGCGGCTGGCGGTGATGTTCCTGCTGCCCGCGGTGCTGCTGCTCGCCGCGTGGATGATCTATCCGCTGGTCTACTCGATCTGGCGCAGCCTGTTCGACGCGACCGGCGGCACCTTCGTCGGGCTGCGCAACTACATCTCGATCTTCACCGACTCCGGGACGCTCACCACGATCAGGAACAACATCATCTGGGTCGTGGTGGCCCCCGTCGTCGTCACCGTGCTCGGCCTGATCTTCGCGGTGCTCACCGAGCGCATCCGGTGGTCGACGGCGTTCAAGCTCGTGCTGTTCATGCCGATGGCCGTCTCCCTGCTCGCCGCGGGCGTCATCTTCCGCCTCGTCTACGAGCAGGACCCGGACAAGGGCGTCGCCAACGCCATCATCACCACCGTCCACGACACGTTCTCCTCCAGCGCCGGCTATCCCGGCGCCCGGCCCCGTGACAACGACCAGGCGCCGGCGGTCGTGCGGGGCGGCGCGGTGATGACCCGGCAGCCGGCGCAGCCGGGGACCCCGGTGCTGATCCCGCTCGTCGGCCTGAACCAGGACGCGGTCAAGGACGCGGCGCCGGCCAAGGCCGCCGCCGGCGGTGACGGCCTGAGCGGCACCGTGTGGCTCGACGTCGTACGCGGCGGCGGGGGCACGCTCAACCAGGTCGACCCGCAGGAGAAGGGCCTCGCCGGCGTGACGGTCGAGGCGGTCTCCGGCGGGGTGGTCAAGGCGACGACCGAGACGACCGCCGACGGCACGTTCCGCTTCGCCGATCTGCCCGCCGGGTCCTACGACGTACGGCTGCCGCAGTCGAACTTCGCCGCGCCCTTCAACGGCATCACCTGGCTGGGGCCGTCGCTGATCACTCCCGCGATCATCGGCGCGTACATCTGGGTGTGGGCCGGTTTCGCGATGGTGCTCATCGCCGCGGGCCTCTCGGCGATCCCGCGCGACGCCCTGGAGGCGGCCCGCATCGACGGCGCGACCGAGTGGCAGGTGTTCCGCAGGATCACCGTCCCCCTGCTCTCGCCGGTCCTGATGGTCGTCTTCGTCACGATGATCATCAACGTGCTGAAGGTCTTCGACCTGGTGTTCATCATCGCGCCCGGCTCGGTGCAGCCACAGGCCAACGTGGTCGCGCTGGAGATGTGGCGCGTCTCGTTCGGCGGCGGCGGCAACCAGGGCATGGGAAGCGCGCTGTCGATCTTCCTGCTCCTGCTGGTGGTGCCCTTCATGATCTTCAACATCCGCCGGTTCAGGAGGGACGAGCGATGACGACCGTGGCCGAGCCGGCCATCGAGCCGAACCCCGCCTCCGCGGTCCGGCGGGGGGCGGTGGCACGGGTCGCCGACCGCCTCGGCGGCGGCCTGGTCCAGGTCTTCCTGATCCTGATCGCGTTGTTCTGGCTGCTCCCGACCCTGGGCCTGCTCGTCGTGTCGCTGCGCGGCGAGACCGACAACAACTCGTCGGGCTGGTGGACGCTGTTCACCAAGCCGGCGCAGCTCACCTTCGAGAACTACTCGAACCTGCTCGCGTCGGGCTTCGACTCGTCGTTCTGGAACACCGTGCTGATCACGGTGCCCGCGACCCTGCTGGTGATCGGCATCGCCGCCATGGCGGCGTACGCGTTCGCCTGGATCGAGTTCCCCGGCAGGGACACGGTCTTCCTCGTGGTCATCGCCCTGCTGGTCGTCCCCGTGCAGATCGCGCTGATCCCCATCGCCAAGTTGTACGGCCTCCTGGGGATCTTCGGCTCGGTTCTGGGGGTCGTGCTGTTCCATGTGGCGTTCGGCCTGCCGTTCGCCATCTTCCTGCTGCGCAACTTCTTCGCGGGCATTCCCCGCGAACTGCTGGAGGCGGCGCGGATGGACGGCGCGCCGGAGTGGCGGATCTTCGTCACCGTGGTGTTCCCGCTGGCCAAGCCCGCGATCGCGTCGCTCGGCATCTTCCAGTTCCTGTGGGTGTGGAACGACCTGCTCGTCGCGCTGGTGTTCGCCGACACCGACAACCAGCCGATGACGAAGGCACTGCAATCCCAAATGCGGCAGTTCGGCACGAACGTGGACATCCTCGCGCCGGGCGCGTTCCTGTCGCTCCTCGTCCCGCTGGTGCTGTTCTTCGCCTTCCAGCGGTACTTCGTGCAGGGCATGCTCGCGGGTTCGGTCAAATAAGGCCGTCCGGAGGCCTCCTCGGGGGCCTCCGGAACCTCCGCATCTAGTCGGTATATCGGGGAAACGTCCCATCTGTGGCAGGCTGTACGAGAAGAACGTCGGATGCCCGCTTCACGGGGGTAGGCGGGCATCCGATCTTTCCGACGCCGGGCCGTAAGGGGCCGGAAAAGCCGATAGAGTCCGCGGACATGTCAGGACGTCCGTTGCAGGAACTCGTGGAATCGGGATGGGCGGAGGCCCTCGCACCCGTGGCCGGGCGCATCGCCGCCATGGGCGACTTCCTCAGGCAGGAGATCGCGGAGGGCCGGCAGTACCTCCCGGCAGGGGACAACGTGCTCCGCGCCTTCCGGCAGCCGCTGAGCGGGGTCCGGGTGCTGATCGTCGGCCAGGACCCCTACCCCACCCCCGGCCACCCCGTCGGCCTGAGCTTCTCCGTGGCCCCGGACGTGCGGCCGCTCCCGGGCAGCCTGGTCAACATCTACAAGGAGTACACGGCCGACCTCGGCCATCCCCTGCCGTCGAACGGCGACCTCACCCCGTGGACCGAGCAGGGCGTGCTCCTGCTCAACAGGGTGCTGACCGTGATGCCGGGCAAGCCCGCCTCACACCGGGGCAAGGGCTGGGAAGAGGTGACCGAGCGGGCCATCACCGCCCTGGTCGAGCGCGGCGGCCCGCTCGTCGCGATCCTGTGGGGACGTGACGCCCGCAACCTGCGCCCCATGCTCGGGCAGGTGCCGTGCGTCGAGTCGGCCCACCCGAGCCCGCTGTCGGCCCGCAGCGGCTTCTTCGGCTCCCGCCCCTTCAGCCGGGCCAACGCCCTTCTGGAGGAGCAGGGCGGAACTCCGGTGGACTGGAAGCTGCCGTGACGGCTCCCCGATAGGATCACCACCATGAGCGATGGAACGGACACCGGTCGCTATCTGCGGCTCACCGTCGACCTGGTGGTCGAGGTCCTCGACGTGGACGCGCTGCAGGCGGCGGCGCTCGCCGAGATCCGCGACCCCCAGGCCGAACTGGACGACGCCGAGCGGCAGGAGCAGATCGAACTGGTCAACTCCGACGAGACGGGCGCGGCGGCCCTGCAGTGGCTGATCGAGCCCGATCACGTGCTCGGCCTGGTCGAGCACGTGACCGAGGTCGAACCGCGGGAGGCGATGCTCGGGGTCGAGCCGTCGGACGGCATGCTGGAAGACGAGGACGACCACGACCACGACCACGAGGAGCACGCCCACTGACCGGCGGAATCAAAGCTTCGGTGAGGTCCGGCCGGCGGGCATGATCCCCGAAGGGCGTCAGACCGGCTGGAGTGGGTGGTGGGGCCCGGCGGGCAGCTCGACGCGGATCGGGTCGCCCGGCCGGACCTCGCCGCCCGTCACGACGACCCCCATGATCCCGGCCTTGCGCACCGGGTTGCCATCCTCGTCGCGGTCCAGCACGGCCTTCATCAGCCCGTCCTGGAGGCCGTTGAGCTGGCCGCAGGGGTTGCGCAGGCCGGTCACCTCCACGACGGCGGAGTCGCCGAGGTGCAGCCGCGTCCCGGTGGGCAGCCTGAGCAGGTCCACGCCTCTGGTCGTGACGTTCTCCCCCATGTCCCCCGCCCGTACGGCGAAGCCCGCGTCCCGCAACTCGTCGTGCAGTTCGGCGTGGACGAGATGCACCTGGCGGAGGTTGGGCTGGCTCGGATCCCGGGCGACCCGCGACCGATGCTTGACCGTCACCCCGGAGTGGGCGTCCCCCTCCACCCCCAGGCCGGGCAGCAGCCTGACCGACTCCAGGGGCGCCTTGCTGAAGGTGTGGGTCGCGCTCCGGCTCACCGCCGTGACACTGCCGGCCATCTCCGTTCCTCCTCCGCTCACCCGGGCATGATCTCCGCTCACCCGAGCATGCTCGCATCCGTGTGCGAGCCCGGGAAGCCGGTCGCGTCAGGAGCTCAGGAGCTCCTCGCGGCGGCGGGCGAGGGACTCCTGCTCCCGGGCCAGGTGACCGCAGCGGGCGGACAGTTCGCCGACCATTCCCCCCACCCACTCGGCGACCTCGCGCACCGCCTCCCCCGTACGGGCGATCCGCTGGTGCTTGATGGCGTCGGTGATGATGTTGTCGAAGAAGACGTCGGCGAACCAGCGGGTGTCGATCTTGGGCAGCTGGGGCGCGGCGGTCACGCCGACGTCGGCGAGCTCCCGCGAGAACCGGTCGAGCGCGCCCTGGGCGTGCCAGGCCGCCTCGTCGGCCTGCCGCAGGTGCCCGTGCTCGACCATGTCGGCGAAGCCGCCGCTGCTGAACATGTCCCAGGTCGACGCGCCCCGCGCGCTCCCGAGGTGCCGCAGGACGTAGCCGACCGCCTGGCCCGCGGCCGCCCCCGCCTGCCGCGCCTCGTCGTGCTCGCGCAGGTCGGCGGTCACGTTCGCGAGCCGGGCGGCGATGTCGGAGAGCTCCCGCCCGCGCGGATCGCCCGACTCGACCAGCATCCGTTCCTTCCGCGCGAGCAGAACCTCCAACTCGTGGTGGGGGTTGCCGAGCTCCGCGAGTGACTGGTCGGCGGTGCGCAGGTCGCCGCTGAGCCACTCCAGGCGGGACCTCTGGCCGCCGACCCGCTGGCGCGCCGCCACCGCCTCGGCCCGTTCCCGGGCGAGGCGGTCCTCCTTGTTCCCGGTCAGTCCGGCCAGAAAGGCGGCGAAGCCGCCCTGCTCCAGCTTGGCGACGTCCCGGTCCTCCTTGGCGAGCTGCCGTTCCAAGTCCGCCAGCACGCCGCGAACCTCCTCGATCTGGTTGAGAAGAGTCGCACGCTGCCGCATGAGCTGGTCGCGGCGGCGGGCGCGGTCCCGCGCGTCACGGATCTCGTCGTCGATCGCACCAAAAGGAATCACATCTCACAGACGTCTGGAAACCGCCCTGATGTTCCCACCCTCGTCGCTGCGCTGTCTTCGACCGGTCAGGGGACCAGCACGATCTTCCCGGTGGTGCGGCCGGCCTGCCCCTGCTCGTGGGCCTTCGCCGCCTCGGCCAGGGGCACGGTCAGATCCACGTGAACCGTGAGCCGTCCCGCCTCGACGAGTGAGATCAGCTCCGCCAGATCGTGCGCCGAGGGACGCACGGAGACGACCTGAAGCCGGACGCCGAGCGCGGCCGCCTCCTCCGGGGTGATGCCCGGGTTGCCGCCCAGCGCCGAGACCAGCAGGCCGCCCGGCCTAAGTGCCGCCGCCGAGCGCTGTCCGTACTCACCACCCACCAGGTCGAGGACGACGTCCACCGGCCCGGCGGCCGTCACGAAGTCCTCCGCGGTGTAGTCGATCAGGGCGTCGGCGCCCAGACCACGCAGGAACTCGTGCTTGCCCGCCCGTGCGGTGCCGACGACGTACGCGCCGCGCGCCTTGGCGATCTGGACCGCCAGGTGACCCACGCCCCCGGCGGCGCGGTGGACGAGCACCCGGTCGCCCTCCTCGATCCGGGCGATGCCGGCCAGTGCCTGCCACGCGGTGAGGCCCGCCAGTGGCAGCCCCGCCGCCTGCTGCGCCGTCAGGCCGGCCGGCCTGCGGACGATCTCGTTCGGCGAGGCGAGCACGTACTCCGCGTACGCGTTGCCGGCGGCGGGGAAGCCGAGCAGCCCGAGCACCTCGTCTCCCGGAGCGAAGGCGGACACCCCCGGCCCGGCCTCCTCCACCACTCCCGACACGTCCCAGCCCACGGTGAACGGCGGGTCGCCGAGCAACGGGAAGGCTCCCGCCCGCACCGCGGCGTCGACGGGGTTGTACGCCGCCGCCTCCACCCTGACCAGGACCTGTCCCGGGCCCGGCTCCGGCCGGTCCACCTCGGTCACCCGGAGGACGGACGGCTCTCCGAAGGCCGACTGCGTGACTGCTCTCATCGCGTTCTCCTCACCTGCCGCACTGGCCGCGGGCGCCGTCCAGCGTGTCCGGCGGCCCCCTCATCGCGATCAAGCGTGGACGACCCCGTATCCGATGGAAAGAAGGCACCTTTCCGGTATATAGGTACCTTGTGGAAACCATGTCACGGCTGCGTCCCCGGGGCGCGGCGGACGCGTACCTGCGCGACTGCGCCTCCCGCAAAGTGCTGGACAGCATCGCGAACAAGTGGACCTGCCTGCTCGTGGACGCCCTGCGCGACGGCCCGGTCAGATTCGGCGCGCTGCGGCGCAGGCTCGACGGGATCACGCAGAAAAGCCTCACCCAGACGCTGCGCGCGATGGAGCGCGACGGGATGGTCATCCGGACCGTGTATCCCACGATTCCTCCCCGGGTGGAGTACGAACTGAGCGATCTCGGGCACAGCCTGGTCGTGCTGATGGAGGGCATCCGGATGTGGTCGGAGACGCACGTCGGCGAGATCGAGGCCGCGCGGGCCGCCTTCGACAGCCGGGCCACGAAGGAACCGCAACCGGTCCGGCCCGGCTGACCGCGCCCACGTGGCGGTGTCACGCCCCCGGCCGGCCCGGCGCGCTCCGCGGGTCAGGCCACCAGCAGGCCGGGCGTGTGGTGCGGATGGCGGTTTCCGCCGTTCTCGCCTCCCGGCCGGCCGGGCCTGAGGCAGGAACAGGCGGCGGCCTCCGGGGCGAGCCGCACCCGAAGAAGGTCTCCCGGGCCCGGCCAGCCGAGCAGGGCGTCGGACTCGGTCCCGGCCACACGTAGCCGCTCGCCTTCCCCCCACCCGGCGGAGACGACCGCGTACTCCGAGCCCGCCACGCTCGGTCGCTCTTCTGCCTCGCCCCACCCGGCGGAGACGACCGCGTACTCGGCTCCGGCCAGGCGCAGGCGGTGATCGATGCTGCGGAAGGGCGCCTGGGGACTCGTCGAGAGCCAGGTGAGGTGGCCCTCCAGCAGCGCTTCGGCGGCGGTCCGCAGCGCGGTGACCGCGCAGAGGCTGTGCACGCAGGCGAGCCCGGTCAGCGTGATCTCCGGAAGTCCGAAGCGCCGCAGCCCCCGCGACATCGCGACGAGACAGGCGCAACCGCTCGCCCCCAGGGTGTCCACGGTGTCCACGGCCTCCTCGACACCCCCGGCCTCGGGACAGACACCGTCACCCGTGCCCTCACCAGGGCCGCCGCACGTGCCGTCACTCGCGCCGTCACCGGGGACGGTGCCAGTCCCGCCGCCGAGGTCGGCGCCGCGTGCGCATGCGGCCTCGGGGTCCGCGCACGACAGCCTCCAGCCCAGCCAGTCGTCGCCGAGATCGAAGCCCTCGCGCTCCCCCGGGCACTCGGCGCAGTGATAGACCACCCCACCGACAAGCGGGTCGTACAGCGTGCCGTGGCAGGCCTCCGCGACCGCCCGCGCGGCCGCCCGGGCGACCTGCGCCGCCTCGGGTTGCTCCCCTACAGGTGCCGTGCTCGTCACCATGACGTGGTGACGAGCGCGCCGCACCTGTTTCAGGTCGTCACGGCCCAGGTCGATCCGCCGCCAGGGAGACCGGGCCGAGCGGAACGCCTCCACCGCCAGCCGGGGCGTTCCGAGCGCCTCCCTCGCGCTCCGCCGATGGGCCGGGCCCATCCGCCAGGGCACGACCGACGAAAGGTCGACCGGCGTGCGGTCGGTGACCACGACGAAGACCGACGAGGTCTGCGGGGGCACGGGATAGGTGATACGCATGGCTCCTCCTCGAAGGGTGCTGCGTACGCGGACCGCCGGAACGGCCGCGCGATCCGCCGCGGGAAGTGCCGGAGGAACGGTCGCACACCGCGCCGGCCGCTCCTCCGATCGCCGCGGTGCACAGCCTGCGCCATTTCCGCGCCAGGCGTCCCACCCGAACGCCGCTCTGTGGATAACCGGCTCATCGAGACGACCGGGACCGCCCTCAGGGCCGGGCTCGTCCACAGGCCGGCACCGTGTCACGCCACAGGGAGGCCCACTGCTCGGCGCTGAGGTCCTTCGGCAGCGCGTACGGCTTCACGCGCGTGGCGTGTGCCCAGTCCCGTACGGCCTGGCGGTCCACGCGCCCGGCGCGTTCGACGATCTCCAGGAGACCGCGCCCGCGCCCGGTGAAGACCCGCCGCACGAAGTCCTGGTACGGACCCCGTTCGCCGACCAGGGGCACCGGCCTCCGCCTGATGCTGAGCAGGCCGCCGTCGACGGAGGGAGCCGGCCGGAACGCCCGCGCCGGCACCCTCGAACGCACCTCGAACTCGTACCAGGGCCACCAGACGGCCGTGAGCATGCTGGCTCCGCCGACTCCGGCCCGTCGCCTGGCCACCTCCCACTGGACCAGCAGCACCGCCTCCTCCCAGCCGTTCGCGGCGAGAAGCCGTCGCATGATCGAGGTCGTCAGATGGAACGGCACGTTCCCGACGACCACATGAGGATGGCGGGGGAACCGGAACCGCAGGATGTCGGCGTTGACGACCTCGACGTTCGGCGGGACATGCCGGGCCAGGCGGCCCGCCCGCCGGGGATCGATCTCCACCGCCGTCACCGGCCTGCCGTACCGGCTCAGGGGCAGCGTGAGCGCCCCGTCTCCCGCGCCGAGCTCGACGATCGGGCCGGTCGTCTCCGCGACGAGATCGCCGATATGGGCGATGACCGCATCGTCGACGAGGAAGTTCTGCCCGAGTTCCTGTCGTCCGCCCTGATGAACCATGAAAGTCGCTCCGCGAATCACGCGATCGGAGCCGGGCAGCACGAAGCACCGCACCGGCGTGGGACACCGATGGCGGCGGAGCCGAGCAGAGGAAGGTACCGGGCCGGTCCGCCGCTAGGAGCGGCGGATCCGTACGAAGCACGGGAAGGCGAGCATGAGCGTCACCCTAGCGAGGCCGCTCGACGAGTCGCACGACGTTTTTCACCGGCGTGTCCGCACGGCACAGGCGTCCCGCTTCCCCAGGGGACCTCCAGCCCGTCGCGCGGGCAGGGGCGGGCAGGGGCGGGCGTTACCCTTAATGTCACAAACTTGGACGATTCGATGACTTGAACTGTTCATGTTTAGGGCGATAGGTTGGCGCCATGACCGCACCCAGGACTCCGACCACCGCCGAGGAGCTGCGCGGCGTCGGCCTGCGGGTGACGGCCGCCCGTGTCGCGCTGCTGGAGACCGTCCGGCACGGCGACCACCTCGACGTCGAGACGATCGCGTCTGGGGTCCGTGACCGCGTGGGCCACATCTCTCTCCAGGCCGTCTACGAGGCCCTCCACGCGCTCACCTCGGCGGGACTCATCCGCCGCATCGAGCCGGCCGGCAGCCCGGCCCGGTTCGAGGGCCGCGTCGGTGACAACCATCACCACATCGTTTGCCGGTCCTGCGGTGTCGTCGCGGACGTCGACTGCGCGGTCGGCGAGGCCCCCTGCCTGACCTCTTCGGACGACCACGGCTTCGCCATCGACGAGGCCGAGGTCATCTACTGGGGCCTGTGCCCCGGTTGTTCCAGCGCCCGCAGCTCCTGAGCCCCATGATCCGCTGATTCAGAAGGATTTCCATGACTGAGAACCATGACGCGATCGTTGTCGACCCGAAGACGGAGGGCGAGGGCGGCGGCTGCCCGGTCGCGCACGGGCGTGCCCTGCACCCCACCCAAAGCGGTGGAAACCGCCAGTGGTGGCCGGAGCGGCTCAACCTGAAGATCCTCGCCAAGAACCCCGCCGTGGCCAACCCCCTCGGCGAGGAGTTCGACTACGCCGCGGCGTTCGACAGCCTCGACCTCCCGGCCGTGAAGCGGGACATCGCCGAGGTGCTGACGACCTCGCAGGACTGGTGGCCGGCCGACTTCGGGCACTACGGCCCGCTCATCATCCGGATGGCCTGGCACAGCGCGGGCACCTACCGCATCAGCGACGGCCGCGGCGGCGCCGGCGCGGGTCAGCAGCGTTTCGCCCCGCTCAACAGCTGGCCCGACAACGCCAACCTCGACAAGGCCCGCCGCCTGCTGTGGCCGGTCAAGAAGAAGTACGGCAAGAACATCTCGTGGGCCGACCTCATGATCCTCGCCGGCAACGTCGCGCTTGAGTCGATGGGCTTCACGACCTTCGGCTACGCCGGCGGCCGTGCGGACGTCTGGGAGTCCGAGGAGGACGTCTACTGGGGTCCCGAGACCACCTGGCTCGGCGACGAGCGCTACACCGGCGACCGGGAGCTCGAGAACCCCCTCGCCGCGGTGCAGATGGGCCTCATCTACGTCAACCCGGAGGGCCCGAACGGCAACCCCGACCCGCTCGCCTCGGCCCGCGACATCCGTGAGACGTTCCGCCGGATGGCGATGAACGACGAGGAGACGGTCGCGCTGATCGCGGGAGGCCACACCTTCGGCAAGACCCACGGCGCCGGCCCGGCCGACGCCGTCGAGGCCGACCCCGAGGCGGCCCCGATCGAGCAGCAGGGTCTCGGCTGGAAGAACACGTACGGCACCGGCAGGGGCGGCGACACGATCACCAGCGGCCTTGAGGTCACCTGGACGCCCACCCCGACCACCTGGGACAACAGCTTCTTCGAGGTGCTGTTCGGCTACGAGTGGGAGCTGACCAAGAGCCCCGCCGGCGCCAACCAGTGGAAGCCGAAGGACGGCGCCGGCGAGGGCACCGTCCCCGATGCCCACGACCCGTCGAAGCGCCAGGCCCCGAAGATGCTCACCACCGACCTCGCGCTCCGGTTCGACCCGATCTACGAGCAGATCTCGCGGCGCTTCCTGGAGAACCCCGACGAGTTCGCGGACGCCTTCGCCCGGGCGTGGTACAAGCTGACCCACCGCGACATGGGCCCGGTCGTGCGCTATCTCGGCCCGGAGGTTCCGTCCGAGGTGCTGCTGTGGCAGGACCCGCTGCCCGAGCGGACGTACGAGCTGGTCGAGGCCGCGGACATCGCCTCCCTCAAGGAGCGGATCCTCGCCTCCGGCCTGCCGGTGTCGCAGCTGGTGTCCACCGCCTGGGCGGCGGCGGCGTCCTTCCGCGGCAGCGACAAGCGCGGCGGCGCCAACGGCGGCCGCATCCGCCTTCAGCCGCAGAGCGGGTGGGAGGTCAACGACCCCGACCAGCTCGCGGCGGTGCTGAGCGCCCTGGAGGGTGTCCAGCAGGAGTTCAACGCCGCCCAGAGCGGTGGCAAGCAGGTCTCGCTGGCCGACCTGATCGTGCTGGCCGGATGCGCCGCCGTCGAGAAGGCCGCCAAGGACGCGGGTTACGACATTGAGGTGCCCTTCACGCCGGGCCGCGTGGACGCCTCGCAGGAGCAGACGGACGTCGAGTCGTTCGCCGCGATCGAGCCGAGCGCGGACGGCTTCCGCAACTACTACGGGAAGGGTAACCGGCTGCCGGCCGAGTACCTGCTGATCGACCGGGCTAACCTGCTCAACCTCAGCGCCCCCGAGTTGACGGTCCTCGTCGGCGGCCTGCGGGTCCTGGGCGCCAACCACCAGCAGTCGAAGCTGGGCGTCCTCACCGAGACCCCGGGCGTGCTGACCAACGACTTCTTCGTCAACCTGCTCGACCTGGGCACCGAGTGGAAGTCGACGTCCGAGGACCAGACCGCGTTCGAGGGCCGCGACGCCGCCACGGGCGAGGTCAGGTGGACCGGCAGCCGCGCCGACCTCGTCTTCGGCGCCAACTCCGAGCTGCGCGCGGTCGCGGAAGTATACGCGAGCGACGACGCCAAGGAGAAGTTCGTGACCGACTTCGTCAAGGCGTGGGACAAGGTCATGAACCTCGACCGGTTCGACCTGCGCTGATATCACCACCATTCGGGCCGGCCCCACTCGGGCCGGCCTGAACGCTGTCCGCCCAAGAACCCAGCCGAGCAGGCATACCGGCTAGGACCACAAGTGCAGGGCCGGGTCTGCGAGCGCGTCGACGACCTCCCTGCCACGTAGGACACGGTCCGCGAGTTCCAGGTGCTCGTACGGATCCTCGGCGGAAGGATCGACAAGCAGCGTGGTTCCGTCTTCGTCCCGGGGAAACGACTCCCGCTTCTGATGGCTGTTGCAGTGGGAGCACGCCAAGAGGTGGTTGAGCCAGTCGAAGGCGCGTAACGGCGCCTCGGCGAGCGGCTCGAAATGGTCGATGTCCGTCCCGAGCCCGTCACCGCAGTACATGCACCGTCTGATGCCTGTGGCCATCTCGGTGAGATGGTGCGTCAACTGCCCTCGGATGCCTTTGGCGGCCTTCCAGTCGGTTCGCGCCGCCGAGCCGACTGCCTGCTTTTCCCGCAGTCTCTTAGTGCGATCGCGGAGCTGCTCGGCCAGCTCGGGGGGAAGCGCCAGACGATGTAGGCGAATCATGGTGTGTCGGCGATCCTCGCGGCCACCTCGTCCACTCGCGTGGTCAGCGTACTGCTGAGCATTTCGCGTAGACGGTCGTACTCCTTGAGTTCTTCCGGGGTCGCACTTCCGCGAAGGACCGATCGTTCGAGGGCGGTCAGCCTGCGCCGAAGTTCTTCGGCGCGTTCGGAGTATGGCGAGTCGATGCCGAAAAGGTCCGTGAGCAGCGCGTCGTCGCCACTGCCGTACACGATGCGTTCGTACAACTCTTCCTCGACAACTCGGGGAGGAATGTCCTCGTCCACTCCCGGAAGCCGGATCAATCCGCCGGGGTCCGCGCTCTGACAGATGTAAGGGCTGTGCGAGGTGACGATGAACTGAATAGCCGGGAAGTGTGCCTTCAGCCACTCCCCGATTCGCTTCTGCCAGCTCACATGCAGATGAACGTCGATCTCATCAATGAGCACCACACCCGGAGTGCGAATGACAGGATTCCCCGTCTCCGACCTCTCCGCACCGAGAAGGGCGGCGATCTCGCCTGCGTACGTCTGGCTCATGTGCCGCACCAGGTCGAGGACCAGCGCAGTGACGGTGCGATAGCCGTCACTCATCTCCCTGAGCGCGATCAAACGGCCGTCCCGCTCGGCCCACAGACCCTCGCTGTCCACGCGGACGACCCGGAAGCCGTCGGGGAGCAGCCCGTCGTTCAGAAGATCGATGACGAAGGACAGCAACTGCCCGGCTCCCGGCCGCTTCTCCAGCCGCCGTAGGTGCAGGTCGATCAGCCAGCTCACGCTCTCAGCGAGGGACGCGTCTTC
The DNA here is from genome assembly GCF_045040095.1 of Microbispora sp. NBC_01389. Classification (NCBI taxonomy): domain Bacteria; kingdom Bacillati; phylum Actinomycetota; class Actinomycetes; order Streptosporangiales; family Streptosporangiaceae; genus Microbispora; species Microbispora sp. NBC_01389. The sequence continues at coordinate 3,854,275 of NZ_CP109552.1, read as the reverse complement.
GTGGAAGAGCGTGGCCAGACGAGCGACAGGACCCGTCGTCATCATGAGCCGCTGAGCGTCCGCCGATCCGCCGACCAGTCGGCGGAACGGACCATATCCCGCGACGAACCAGCCTTGCGGGTTCTCCCTCCACGGACCAAAGACAGCGGGCCGGTTGTGAGTGCCGTGCAGGGTTGGCTGCCCGCCGTATTGTCCGGACTCGTCGAGCTGTTGCATCGACCACGTCAGGCGCAACGAAAAGGGGTGCCTCGGGCTCTGTTTGAGGACGGGAAGGAATCCGTCCCATTTGTGGTCTGTGCCGATCTTGGCTTCGACGAAGCCTCCACGTTGATCGTCCGAGACCCAGGCGTCAAAGGCGGGCATCAGGCTACGGGCGACGAGTGGACCGACCGTGGCCAGTGCCAGCGCGCGGAGCAGCGTGGTCTTGCCGGAACCGTTGCGGCCTGCCAGGACCGTCCAGCCGGCGTGACTGCCGTCGGGACGGGTGAGACGAAGGTCCACGCTGCGGGGCCCGGAGAACCCGCGAATGCCGGAGACCCTGACCTCGGCGAGGTACATCGTCCGCTCCCGTTCCCTGGTCGTGCCGTGCCTTCTTGAACCTTAGGACTACCCGGGACACGACCCGTACTGAGCGGGTGGGAGCTCAGGGAATCGGCTCGAACTCGCCGGCCCGTACGCCGAGGAGGAATGCCTTCCACTCCTCGGGGGTGAAGAACAACGCGGGCCCGTCGGGGTCCTTCGAGTCGCGCAGGGCGATCAACCGGCCGCTCTTGTGGTCAGGTCCTCCGTCGACCTCCGCCACCTCGACACAGTCGCCGCCGTTGTCGCCGGAGAAGCTCGACTTGCGCCAGCGGGCGGTGTTCAGGTCCATTTGTCCTCCATCGCCTTCCTGATCAGTTCGAGGGACATGGCCAGCGGAAGCGCCTCGGTGCGGATGGCCTCGAACCGCTCGATCGCCGCCGCGACGTCCTCCACGTCGCTCGTGGTGATGCCTCGGACGGCGGTCTCCGCATACAGGACATCGCTTCCGCCCTCCAGAGTCGCGATGACGAACCCTCCGAGCAACCCCGAATGCATCCCATGTGGAACAATCTGGACGCTCAGTCGGGGCCCGACCACCGCGACCAGGTGTTCGAGCTGCTCGCGCATGACTGCCGGGCCACCGATCGGACGGTACAGCACCGCCTCGTCCAGGACACATCGGAAGATCGGTGGCTTCGGGTCCTCACGGGTGAGGATGCCCTGCCGGTTCAGGCGAGCCGCCACCGCTTCTTCACTGCCCCGCAGAACCGTCCGAGCGTACGCCTCGGTCTGCAGCAGGCCGGGCACCAGGAGCGGCTGGTAGGTCCGCAGCGTGGTGGCGACCTGCTCCTTGTCGCGCCATTTACCGAACCAGGAGGGGAAGACCTGGCCCTTGCGCCAGTCGAGCAGGCGGAGCAGCGCGCCGCCGGTGGACAGCGCCTCGTCGCAGCACTGTGCGAACTCCGGGCTGGCCGGAAGGTGACCGGTCTCGATACCGCTGATCAGGGACTCGCTGAAGTGCACCTTCTGGGCCAGTTGCGCCTGCGTCAGGCCAACCGCCTGCCGGTAATGGCGCAGCTCCCTGCCCCATATCGCCTGCGGCGAAAAGGATGTGGCCGTCGACTGGAACGCGGCCGAGGACGTCCCGGAGGTCGCCGAACTCCTGGCGTCAGAACTCGTCACCAACGCGCTCACCCACGGCATCACCGGCGCAACGGCGGCGAGCACGATCCGCGTCACCGTCAGCCGGGAATGCCCTGCTCGTCGTGGACGTCCACGACCCCTGCCCCGCGCTCCCCCGGCTTCGCACGGCCGGCTCGCTCGACGCGTACGGCCGGGGCCTCGCGATCGTCCAGGCGTTCTCCCACCACTGGGGCTGGGCCCCCACCCCGTACGGCAAGTCGGTCTGGTTCCAGCTTCTCGCCTGGCCGTCGGCGGCTGCCTGAGCGGACCGCTCACGGCCGGCGGCCGTGCTCGCCCGGCTGGACCACTCCGTGGGTGAGGCCGTCGGCCACCAGCCGGGCCAGGTCCTCGCCGAGCGCCGCGGCCTCGCGCAGGGCCGCGCGGAAGTCGGCCAGGCGCCGGAACGCCTCGCCGTACCGGCGTTGCTCGGCCATCGGGAGCAGCGGCACCTCCGCGCGCCGTACGTCCACGCGGTAGCGGGAGGACATGGTGCTGTAATGCCGGACGTTGATGGACGCGCACACGAACCCGGCGAGGAAGTAGGGGTCGAGCGCCTCCGGGTCGGGCCGCAGCAGGGACAGGTGTGGCCCGAGCAGGGCGCCGCCGGTCGTCAGGACCCGGGCGACCGGAGCGGCGACGACCTGCGGCACCACCACGTCACCGGGTCGCGTGACGACCGCCTTCTCGTCGGCCCGCCGCGCGCCGGTCGCCGCGCGTCCCTCCAGCACGTCCTCGGCGGTGAGCACGGGCAGCCCGTACGGCGGCTCCGGTCCCTCCGCCAGACCCGCGGGCCCCAGGGCGAGCAGGCCCCGCCGCACCAGCTCGGGCAGTGGGACCAGCACGAGGTCCTCCGGCGGCGGCCCCGCGACGCCGGGCATGAGGCCGGAGACCCGGTCGATCAGCTCGCCCAGCCGGTCACGCGCCCCGGTGAGGCGTTCCTGTGACACGTCGTCGGCGGCCGTGGACAGATAGCGGGCGGGAGTGAGGTCCACGTCCTCGTCGAGCAGGTCGACGAGCGGGACGGACCGGCTCACCTCCGTCTCGTCCAGCCGGAGCCCCTCCCCGAACTCCCGCCACGCCTCGACGGCCACCCTGGCGTAGTCGTCCTGCCTGCCCGAGGTGTCGACCATGAGGACGTGGCTCGGCGTGCCGCCCTCCGCCGGCTGGCGCAGGATCCACAGCGTCAGCCCGACCGCGACGTTGGGCACGACGCCCTGCGGGAGCGCGATGACCGCGCGCAGCGCGCCGCGCCGCAGGAGCTGGGCCCTGATCCGCCGCCCCGACCTGCGGGCGGCGACGGCCGGCGGCATCAGGAGGACCGCCACGCCGCCGGGCGCGAGGTGGGCGAGCGCGTGCTGCACCCAGGCCAGTTCGGGCTCCACGCGCGGCGGCAGGCCATACTCCCACCGGGGATCGGCGGTCAGCTCCTCGTAGCCCCAGTTGCGGTCGTTGAACGGCGGGTTGCACACCACGGCGTCCACCAGCTCGCCGGGAAAGGCGTCCGCGCGCAGGGAGTCGCCCGCCCTGATCCGCACGTTGTCGCTGCGCAGCGCGAGCCGTACGGCGGTGAGCCGGGCCGACGCGGGGTCGACGTCCTGGCCGAACAGGCGGGCCCCGGGCGAGCGCTCCAGCGCGCGGCCGAGGATGCGCCCGGAACCACAGGCCGGGTCGAGCACGGAGCCGACGCCCTCGCCCACGAGGTCGAGCGCGAGCATCACGATCTCGGCCGGGGTGGAGTAGACGCGCCGGGTGTGCACCTCGAAGTACCGCTCGCGCAGGAACTCGAAGGTGGCCGGGGCGCCGCGCTCCTCCGCCAGCGCGGCGATCGACCTGACCAGCGGCATCCTGGCCGGCGCGAGCGCATCGGGGAACGCCCGGTCGCTGATGGTCGCGGCGCAGGCGGCCCTGACCCTGTCCGGGATCGCCCGCGCGACCGTCTCGTCGTCTCCGGACGCGAGCTTCTCCCAGTCGCCCGCCTCGTGCCGCAGGTAGACGAGGAAGGCCCCGAGGTCGGCGATCAGGTCGGCGAGCTCGTCGTCGTCGGCCGTCATGCGCAGTTCCTGCCAGAGCCACTCGTCCGGGGGCAGCTCCCTGCCCTCCGCGTGCCCGCGCAGCCAGTCACGGACTTCGGCGAGCGAGAACGCCGGGCTGGTGGACGTGCCGCCCACGGGCTGGGGGAAGTCATCGTGGCGGCGCCGCCAGTTGCTCACCGCCGCACGGCCCACACCGGCCATGCGGGCGATGTCGGCCGCGGTGACGTGTACGTCTCGGCGCACGTCCACCGTCCTTCCCCCCCGTTCTACGAACAGAGGGGACGATAACCCACACCCGGGACACAGGCAACGTCGCGTCAAAGTCTGGTTGATGGCGTCAACACATGGTTCAATGGACGGCAAGCCTCGTCACAGAAGGGACCAGGGATCGTGACCTCTCCCATCACGCGCCTCCGGTCGCTGCGCCGCGGACGCGCGATCCATCTCCTGGACATCGAGAACCTCGCCGGGTCCCCCCGGCCCACGACGTACGACGTGCGGCAGACGATGGGCGCCTACCGGCACGCGGTGCCGATCGGGCCGCTCGACCAGTTCATCGTCGCGGTCAACCACAGCGCGCTCGTGCCGGTCGGGGTGGCGATGACGCTCGCGCTCGGCGGCGTGCAACTGCTGGTCCGGTCCGGTCCCGACGGCGCCGACCAGGCCCTCGACGAGGCCGCCCGTACGGACCGGGTCGACCTGCGCTTCGAGCGGGTCGTGATCGGGTCGGGCGACGGTTACTTCGCCGACCTGGCCGGGTGGCTGGCGGGATGCGGCCTGCACGTCACCGTCGCCTCCCAGCGTGACCGCCTGAGCTGGCGGCTCTACACGGCGGTCCCCGACACCGTCACCTTCTCACTTCCCGTTTCCCAGGCCGCCTGAGGCCTATCCTCGCCGGATCGGCGAGGGCAGGATGAGAGCGTGATCGACTATCTGGTGATCGGAGCCGGGTCTGCCGGATGCGTCCTGGCCAACCGGCTGTCGCAGGATCCGTCCGTCCGTGTGCTGCTCGTCGAGGCGGGCGGCGCCGACCGCCACCCGCTCTATCAGGTGCCCAAGGGCTTCGGAAAGCTCTTCGACGATCAGCGGAAGGTCTGGCACTACCGGACACAGCCGTTCGGCCCCGATGGTCAGGCAGAGATATGGCCGCGCGGCCGGGCTCTCGGCGGGTCGAGCTCCATCAACGGAATGGTGTACAACCGCGGCCACCGCGCCGACTACGACGAACTCGTACGGCTCGGCAACCATGGCTGGGGCTGGGAGACGATGCTGCCGATCTTCCGTGCCATGGAGGACAACGCCCTGGGCGCCACGGCGACCCGCGGAGCGGACGGGCCGCTGCATGTCTCCTCTCCACGCGACCCCGATCCCCTGTGTGACGAGATGATCGCCTCCGGTGTGTCGCTCGGCCTGACCGCCGTGGCCGACGTCAACGAGTCCGACGACGAACGCGTCGGCCACGCGATGGCGACCATCAAGGACGGGCGCCGGTTCAGTGCGGCGCGGGCCTTCCTGCACCCGGTACGCGACCGGGGCAACCTCACCGTCGTGACCGGGACGACGGTGACCGGGCTACTCTTCGAGGGCGACAAGGTCGTCGGAGTCACCGCGAGGAAGGCCGGCGGCGCCGTGGCCGAGTATCGCGCCACCCGGGAGGTCATCCTGTCCCTGGGCAGCCTGGGCACGCCGAAGCTGCTGCAGTCGTCCGGCATCGGCCCCGCGGAGGTGCTGCGGGCGGCCGGGGTGGGGGTCAGGCTGGACCGGCCGATGGTCGGCGCCCGTATGCGCGAGCACCGGTGCCTCGCGCTGAAGTTCCGGCTGAAGGACGATCTCGGCTACAACCGCATGCTGTCCACGCCGCTGCGGCAGGGCGTCACCGCGCTGCGCTATCTCCTCAACCACAAGGGCCCGCTGGCCGCGCCGGCGTACGACGTGATCGCCTTCCTCAAGACCCGGCCCGAGCTGGACCGGCCGGACGCCCAGCTGCTGATGGGGCCGTGGTCGGTGGCCACCTACCGGGCGGGCGAGACGGTCACGGTCGAGCGGCGGCCCGGGGTCTCGGTCGTCGCCGAGATCCTCCGCCCGACCGCGGAGGGCAGCGTGGCCATCACCTCCGCCGACCCCGGCGCGCCGCTGCGCATCGAGCCCAACTACTTCGGCTCCGAGCACGACCGGCGCGTCGGCGTCGATCTCTTCCGCCGGATGCGCGAGTACTTCGCCCAGGAGCCGATCGCCGGACGGCTGGCGTCCGAGACGTTCCCCGGCCCCCAGGTGGGCTCCGACGAGGAGATCATCGACGCGGCGCTGGGCGGCGGCTACTGCGGTTACCACGCCATGGGCACCTGTGCCATGGGCCCGGGCGACGACGACGTGGTCGACTCGCGGCTGCGCGTACGGGGCCTCGACAACCTGCGGATCGTCGACTGCTCCGTGCTGCCCACCATGGTCTCGGGCAATCTGAACGGCCCCATCATGGCGATGGCCTGGCACGCCGCGGACCTCATCCGCGGCGCGACCTGATCGCTCACACCTCGGCGATGGCGAGGGAGCGTGCGGGGAGATCGAGGACGTGATCGGTCAGGCTGGCCGACTCGTCGGAGGCGAGCAGGAGGCGCGAGGCGGCGAGCCGTACGGAGACGGGGCCCGCGGCCAGGTTGGCGGCGACCCGCAGCGAGCCGCGTTCGATCACCACGACCCGGCGCTCCTCGTCCACGTCGACCCGCACCCGGTCCATCCGGGGGTCGGTGAGGTCGGGATGCGACCTGCGCAGGGCGATCAGGGCGCGGTACCAGTCCAGCAGTGAGGCGTGCTCGTCCTTCGACAGCTCCTCCCAGTCGAGCTTGGACCGCAGGAAGGTGTCCTCCTCGCCCGGCTCGGGGGCCTTCCACTCGTAGCCGAAGCCCTCGAACTCCTTCCTGCGCCGCTCGCCCTCGCCCTCGGCGAGGTGCGGCTCGAAGTGGTCGGTGAAGAAGTAGAACGGCGTGGTGGCGCCCCACTCCTCGCCCATGAACAGCATCGGCGTGAACGGCGAGGTCAGCAGCAGGCCCGAGGCCAGGCGGAGCTGGCCGGGCCGCATGCGGTCGCCCTCGGGCCGGTTGCCGATCTGGTCGTGGTTCTGCGCGCAGCAGACGAACCGGTGCCCGGGGATCCCGGCGGCCGGGCGGCCGTGCGAGCGGCCCCGGAAGGACGAATAGGTGCCGTCGTGGAAATATCCGGAGGTGAGCACCTTGGCCAGGGACGACAGCGTGCCGAAGTCGCCGTAGTAGGCGTTCGTCTCGCCGGTGACGTTCGCGTGGATGGCGTGGTGGACGTCGTCGTTCCAGCTCGCGTGCATGCCGAGGCCGCCGGCCTCGCGCGGGGTGACCATGCGGGGGTCGTTGAGGTCCGACTCGGCGACGAGCGTGAGCGGGCGGCCCACCGCGGCGGACAGCGCGTCGATCTCCACCGACAGCTCCTCCAGGAAGTGGACGGCGCGCTTGTCGTGCAGCGCGTGCACGGCGTCGACGCGCAGCCCGTCGACGTGGTAGTCGCGCAGCCACTGCAGGGCGTTGTCGACGAAGTAGCGCCGCACCCCGTCCGAGCCGTACCCGTCCAGGTTGACCGCGTCGCCCCAGTAGGACCCCTTCGCGTCATGGAAGTACGGCCCGAACTTCGCCAGGTAGTTGCCCGACGGCCCGAGGTGGTTGTAGACGACGTCGAGGATCACGCCGAGACCGGCCCGGTGACAGGCGTCCACCAGGCTCTTCAGCCCGTCCGGCCCGCCGTACTCCTCGAAGACGGCGTACAGCTCCACGCCGTCGTATCCCCAGTTGCGGGTGCCCGGGACGGGCGGGACCGGCATGATCTCGACGAAGTCGACGCCGAGGTCCACCAGGTGGCCGAGCCGGTCGGCCACCCCCTGGAAGGTGCCCTCGGGCGAGAACGTGCCGACGTGCAGCTCGTAGATCACCCCGCCGCGCAGGTCGCGGCCGCGCCAGCCCTGGTCGGTCCAGGCGAACCTGTCGTGGTGGTAGACCCGGCTCGGGCCGTTCACGCCGTACGGCTGCCGCCGGGTCCGGGGGTCGGGGAAGGGCCCCTCGCCGTCCACGTGGAAGGCGTAGTCGCGGTCGTGCTCGTCGCCGGGCGCGGTCCACCAGCCGCCCTCGCCCGGCGCCATCGCGTGCCGGGCGTCCTCGTACTCGACCTCGACCCGCGCCGCCCCCGGCGCCCAGACCTCGAACATTCCTCGTCTCCCCTTACCGGCCAAGCCCCTACCGACCAGGCCCCTACCGAAAGCCCTGCTGGTCACGCTTCGAGCATCGCCACCGGATGGGCGGACAGCAGGCCGGCTATCCGCACCTCCCCGGCGTGCTGCGCTCCCGTGAGCAGGTCGCGCCAGCGTCCCGGCGGCAGCGTGATCGTCTCACTTCCCCAGCCGCCCCGGCGCTCCAGCCCGGCCGGCAGCCGGGTCGCGACCACGACCGCGGCCGTTCCCCGCCCGGGGACGCCCCTGGTGAACGCGACCGCGTGCTCCCCCGCCTCGATCGGCGCGTACGGCGCCTCGGGGTCGAGCCGCCCCCGCAGGCCGAGCGCGGCGGCGGTGACCCGGATCTTCTTGCCGTCCCAGCTGTCGTCGGGCTCGGCGAGCAGCCGGCGGCGGCGCTCGAAGTCCACCGGCCGCCGGTTGTCCGGGTCCACCAGCGAGAAGTCGGTGATCTCGGTGCCCTGGTAGACGTCCGGGACACCCGGCATCAGGAGCTGGACGGCCTTCTGCCCGAGCGAGTTGACCCGGGCGTACCGGTCGACGACCTCGGTGAACGAGGCGACCGAGTAGCCGCAGACGTCCATCGCCCGCCGGGCGAAGTCCCTGATCCCCTCCTCGTACTCGGGGTCGGGATCGACCCACGAGATGGCCGTCTTGGCCTCCCTGGCCGCCTTGAGCAGGTAGTCGGTGAAGCGGTCGAGGGAGATCGGCCAGGCCGCCATCAGCGACTGCCAGGCGAGGTAGTCGAGCCGGGGGTCGAACGACACGACCGCCGACCACGAGTCGACCGCCATCGTCCACTCCTCGGGCAGCTCCGAGAGCACCGCGAGACGGGCCCGCACGTCCTCCGACCGCTTCGTGTCGTGGGTGGACAGCGTGGTCATCGTGCGCGGCGGCAGCCCGGCGCAGAACTCGTGGAACTCGGCCGGCGAGACCCCGAACCGGTCGGGCTCCCCGCCCACCTCGTTGAGGCAGGCCAGCGGATACCACCGGTAGAGCGCGGTGTCCTCCACGCCCTTGGCCATGACGGGCCCGCAGGTCTGCTGGAAGCGGGTGACCGCGTCCGGCGGGCCGTACAGGACGAGGTCGGCGGCCTTGGCCACGGCGTCGGGGTCGGTGCGGCCGGCCGCGAGCCGGGCCGCCTCCGCGACGATCGCCTCCGCGTCGGCGGACGGCCGCTCACCCGGGTTCACGTACGCCCGGTAGACGGGCATCGCGGCCAGCAGCTCCACGACGGCCTCGCGCAGCGCCGGGTCGCCGAGGCCGGTGGTCAGCCGGTCGACCTCCCCGCGGAAGAACAGGTCGATGACGTGCTTCTTGGCGTCGTGGCGCACGGTCTCGTAGTCGTCGCGCACGCCGGTGTGGCGGCCGAAGGTCTCGATCAGCGCGTCGCGGCCCGCCGGGTCCACGAACAGCCGGGTGACCATGTTGAGCGCGTCGTAGCCGGTGGTCCCGTCGCACGGCCAGTCGGCGGGCAGCCGCTCGCCGTCGATCAGGATCTTCTCCACCCACAGCGGGCCCGGCACGTGGGGGCGCAGCCACCGGAGATAGCCGCGGGGGTCGGCCAGGCCGTCGGGGTGGTCGACGCGCAGCCCGTGGAGCACGCCCTCCTCGATGAGGCGGAAGGTGACGGCGTGGGTCTCCCGGAAGACCTCGGGGTCCTCCACCCGCAGGCCCATCAGCGACGACACGTCGAAGAACCGCCGGTAGCCGGGGCTCTCCCGCCAGTGGGCCAGCCGGTAGTGCTGGGCCTCCAGCAGCTCCGGCAACGGCAGATCCTCCGTGCCGGGCCTGATCGGGAACGCGTGGTCGTGGTAACGCAGCACGTCACCCTCTATATGGACCGCCTCGTCCGCGTCGTCGCCGAGCAGCGGCAGGGTCACCGGCCACTGGAAGTCGAACCACCGGGAGGCCGGCGACCCGGGCCCGTCCCGCAGCGCCGCCCACAGCCGCGCGTTGTCCGACTCCGGCACCGGCACGGTCATGTGGTTGGGCACGATGTCCGACACCAGCGGCATGCCCTCGGCCGCCAGCGCCCGCAGGCCCTCCTCGCCGCCGAACTCCTCGCGTACGCGGGTGTGGTCGGTCACGTCGTAGCCGTGCAGGGAGTCGCGGCACGCCTGCAGGATCGGCGACAGGTAGAGGTGGCCGGCCCCCAGCTCCCGGAGATATCCGACGAGGCCGGCGGCCTGCGCGAAGCCGAAGTCAGGCGTCAGCTGCACGCGGTAGGTAGAACTCACTGGACCGCCCTTCGAAACACGTTCCCGGCGCGGAGAACCGCCGGGCAGTGTCCGTACTTGCCCGCCTGCCCGGCGGCTCACACCAACGGCACTCTAACGGGCCGTCCCCGCTGGTCAGGACGGCCTCGTCACGGCGGTCACGACGTACGGCGGACCCGGCGCAGGACCCGCACAGACCGGCCGGTGACCGGCACCGCCTCACCGGCCCGGCACATCCGCGACTCGCTCTGCCCCGGCATCGCCGTGTCCAGCTCGGTGCACCACAGCTCGCCGTAGTTCTTCGGCACGGTGAACTTGAGCATCTCGTGGTGGGCGTTGAACAGCAGCAGGAACGAGTCGTCGGCGATCCGCCTGCCCCTGCTGTCGGGTTCGGTGATCGCGTCGCCGTTGAGGAAGACCGCCAGCGCCTTGGCGTAGCCGTTCGTCCAGTCGGCGTCGGCCATCTCGGTGCCCGACGGGGTGAGCCAGGCGATGTCGCTCAGCTCGTGGTGGGAGCCGCGCACGGCGCGGCCGTAGAAGAAGCGGCGGCGCCGGAAGACGGGGTGGTCGCGGCGCAGCCGGGCGAGGCGCCGGGTGAACTCGAGGAGCTGCCGCCTCTCGACCGTCCCCGCGTCCTCCTCGGCGGTGGCCCCGGCCTCCAGCACGGCGCCCCAGTCGACCCAGCTGATCTCGTTGTCCTGGCAGTAGGCGTTGTTGTTGCCCTGCTGGGTGCGGCCGATCTCGTCGCCGTGCGACAGCATCGGCACGCCCTGCGACAGGAACAGCGTGGCCAGGAAGTTGCGCTTCTGCCGCTCGCGCAGCTGCGCGACCGGGCCGGTCGCCGGGCCCTCGACGCCGCAGTTCCAGGACCTGTTGTCGTCCGCGCCGTCGCGGTTGTCCTCGCCGTTGGCCTCGTTGTGCTTGCCGTCGTACGACACGAGGTCCTGCAGCGGGAAGCCGTCGTGGCAGGTGACGAAGTTGATCGACGCGGCGGGGCGGCGGCTGTCGTCCTGGTAGAGGTCGCTCGACCCGGTCAGGCGGCTCGCGAACTCGGGCAGCGCGGCGGGCTCGCCCCGCCACAGGTCGCGGATCGTGTCGCGGTAGCGGCCGTTCCACTCGGTCCAGCGGGCCGGGAAGTTGCCGACCTGGTATCCCCCCGGGCCGACGTCCCACGGCTCGGCGATGAGCTTGACCTGCGACAGCACCGGGTCCTGCTGGACCAGGTCGAAGAACGCGCTCAGCCGGTCGACCTCGTGCAGCTCGCGGGCCAGCGACGCCGCGAGGTCGAAGCGGAACCCGTCCACGTGCATGTCGCGCACCCAGTAGCGCAGCGAGTCCATGATCAGCTGGAGCGCGTGCGGGCTGCGCATGAGCAGGCTGTTGCCGGTGCCGGTGGTGTCCATGTAGTAGCGGCGGTCGTCCTCGACCAGCCGGTAGTAGTTGGCGTTGTCGATGCCCCGCATGGACAGCGTCGGGCCCAGGTGGTTGCCCTCGGCCGTGTGGTTGTAGACGACGTCGAGGATCACCTCGATGCCCGCCTCGTGCAGGGCCTTCACCATCGCCTTGAACTCCAGCACCTGCCCGCCGCGCTGGCCCGAGCTCGAGTACGCGTTGTGCGGCGCGAAGAAGCCGATCGTGTTGTAGCCCCAGTAGTTGGCCAGCCCCCGCTTCTCCAGCATGTGGTCGGTCACGAACTGGTGGACCGGCATCAGCTCGATCGCGGTGACCCCGAGCGCGGTGAGATGGTCGATGATCTCCGGGTGCCCGAGCGCGGCGTACGTGCCGCGGATGCGGTCCGGGATCTTGGGGTGAGTGATCGTCAGGCCGCGCACGTGCGCCTCGTAGAGCACCGTGTCGTGGTACGGCGTGGCCGGGGGACGGTCGTGCCCCCACCCGAAGAACGGGTTGACGACCACCGACCGCGGCACGTACGCCGCCGAGTCGCTGTCGTCCCGGCTGTCCGGCTCGCCGAAGCGGTAGCCGTACACCGCCTGGTCCCAGTTGACCGAGCCGTCCACCGCCTTGGCGTACGGGTCGATCAGGAGCTTGTTGGGGTTGCACCGCAGGCCCTCGGCGGGCGAGTAGGGCCCGTGGACGCGGTAGCCGTACCGCTGGCCCGGCCCGACGCCCGGGAGATAGCAGTGCCAGACGAAGCCGTCCACCTCGGCCAGCGACACGCGCTCCTCGTTGCCCTCGTCGTCGAACAGGCACAGCTCGACCCGCTCGGCCACCTCGCTGAAGAGCGCGAAGTTGGTGCCCGCGCCGTCGTACGTCGCCCCGAGAGGATAGGAATCCCCCGGCCAGATCTCCCTCACTGGACCTCCTCGCCGTCCGGCTCGGCGGTCCTGCCGGGAAGCCCCCGGAGTCCACCGGCTCTATGGTCGCGATCGTGCCCGGTCCGGTCCCGTCCGGGACGGCCGCTCACCCGATCGTGATGCTGAGTGTCGTTCACAAGACATCGTGCCTGCCCGCAAAAGGCTCCGACAGTCGCGCCACGTTAACTGCGTGTATGGCAAAGGGGTGAACCGGCCATCGACGAGCAAAGCGCCGCCCGTTCCGGGCATCTACGCCGCGAGCTGGCCCTACGCGCCGAATCTGGGACACCTCATCCTTTCGTCGTCCGTCTCCGGCCGGTCACCCACCGCAGTCGCGGCGGCCCCCACCGGCCCTCACCGGCCCTGGATCGACCCGCTGATTAACGGTCCTTCCCGATGTGCCTTCCCCCGGCGGGGGTTACGGACACCGGAAACCGGCGGGTCATCGGGCCGGTCATCAGGCCGGGCCGGTCACCGGACCGGCGAGGTGGCCGCGCCCCCGCGGGCGCGGCGCAGCAGGCCGCGGCGGGGGGCGGCGGCGCGGCCGTCGGTGCGCAGCCACAGGTTGACGCCGGTGCCGCCGAGCGCCGAGTGCTCGACGCGCACTCCGCCGCCCGTCGACTCGGCGAGGCGGCGGGCGATGTCGAGGCCCAGGCCGGTGGAGCCCGCCCCGCTGTTGCCCCGCCGCAGCGCCTTCTCGGGATCGGGGATGCCCGGGCCGGCGTCCGCGACCAGGACGCCCACGATGCCGCTCCCCCGGTGCAGGGTGACGCGGAAGGCGGTGCCCTGCGGGGTGTGCCGGAAGACGTTGCCGAGCAGCGCGTCGACCACCGCGCCGAGGTCGGCGGCGGCGACCGGCACGGGGGTGGTCTCGTCGGCGCCGACGAGCTGCCACGGCCGCCCCTGGTCCTCGGCGAGCGCCGACCAGAACGCGAGCCGTTCGCACAGCACGAGCGCGGCGTCGCAGCCCGCCGGCACGGCCCGGCGGGCAGGCCGCCGGGACGCCTCGATGATCTCGTCGACCGCGTGTTCGAGCCGGTCGATCGCGAGCCTGCGCTGCTGCTCGGCCTCCGGGCCGCTGCCGCCGAGGTTGAGCCGCAGCGCGGTGAGCGGGGTGCGCAGCCGGTGCGACAGGTCGGCGGCCAGCTCACGCTCGGCCGCGAGCAGCACCGCCACCTGGTCGGCCATCGCGTTGAAGGCGCGCCCCGCGGCCACCAGCTCGGGCGGGCCGTCCGGGATGATGCGGACCGACAGGTCGCCCGCGCCGAGCGCGGCGGCGGCCTGCCCGAGCCGCCGGGCGGCCCGCACCACCCGGGCCCCGAGCCGGTCGGCCACCACCACCGACCCCACCACAAGGGTGACGGCGACGCCGGTCAGCACGGCCCACGAGGTGGAGACTCCCTTCTTGGCGTCCGCCTCGGGCGCGTACGCCTCGATGACGGCGCTCCGCCCGCCGCCCAGCGCGACGGGCCTGAGCAGGACGTATCCGTTGGCGACCGGCACCGTCCTGGCCCGTTCCGCGGCGTTCGCCACGTCGGCGGGGCCGACCCGGGAGCGGCCGACGGTCCGCCCGCCGGACAGGTGGACGGCCAGGCGCGAGACCCCCGCGGGCGTGGTGGCCAGCGCGCGTTCGAGCGCGGCCACGTCGTCGGTGAGCACCAGGGCGGGCACGATCGTGGCTGCCTGCCGCTCGGCGTCCGCCAGGGCCCGGCTCTCCGCGATCTCCATGACCCCCACGGCCAGCGGGATGAGGAACGCCAGCGCGACCATCGCCGTCACGGCGACCGCCACCAGGGCCAGGCTCCGTCGCACCGTGCTCCCCGCCGCTCCCGCCGCCGGACTCTCAGGCCTCTGCGGGAGGGCTGAGACGTACGCCCACACCCCGCACGGTGTGCAGGTAGCGGGGACGCGAGGCGCTCTCGCCGAGCTTGCGCCGCAGCCACGACAGGTGCACGTCGATGGTCTGGTCGTCGCCGTACGACTGCCGCCAGACCTCGGCCAGCAACTGCCTGCGTGAGATCACCCGGTCGGGGCGGGCGGCGAGGTAGGCGAGCAGGTCGAACTCCCTGCGGGTGAGGTCGAGCGGCACGCCGTCGAGCCGCGCCTCCCTGCGGTCGGCGTCGACGACCAGGCCGCCGACCTTGACGACCGACGCCGGTGTCCCCGGCCTCGCCCGTCTCAGCACGGCCTCCAGCCGGGCGTTGAGGTGGTCGCCCGAGAACGGTTTGACCAGGTAGTCGTCCGCGCCGTCGCGCAGCAGGCGGACGATCTGGGCCTCGTCGTCACGGGCGGTGGCGACGATGACCGGCACGTCGGAGATCGCCCGGAGCATCTTCAGGGCCTCGGCGCCGTCGAGGTCGGGCAGCCCCAGGTCGAGGATGACCACGTCGGGGGCGACGTGGGCGATCTCCCGCAGCGCGTCGAGCGCCCGGCCCGCGCTGCGGACGGCGTGGCTGCGCCCCGTCAGATCGCGGATGATCGCGGAACGGACGAACTCGTCGTCCTCCACCACCAGAACGGTCGCCATGGGGCAGAAACGTACACTCTTCACCCCTGTCGCGTCCGCCGAAGAGCGATCCGGAAAGTACGGATCAAGGGAGATTCGCCCCGCCTTTATGCCCTTATAGATCATCCGAAAACCAGTCAGGACGGGAGATCCGGACACGAGATAGAGTGAGCGGCCACATGAGACGGTCCACCGGTTACATGATCGCCTGGTGCGGGGCCACCGCGCTGGCCGTCGGTGTGTCCTGGCTCGGCGTGCGCGACGTGCTGCGCAGTGCGCTCCTGGACGACGCCCCCCTCGCCCCGGTGGTGGCCGTCGCCGCCCCGGTCACCGCCTACGCGGCTCTTCCGTCCGCCGATCCGGGGACCGATCCGGACGCGGCCCCCACTCCCGGCCCGGAGTCCCCGCCCCCGTCTCCGTCCTTGTCACGGTCGCCGTCACCGGCACCGCGCCCGGCTCGGCGGAACGCGACCGCCACCACGTCGCCGGCGGCCCCCTCCTCTCCCACGGCCCGCACCGACCGTCCGGACGACGGGGCGGGATCGGCCCCGCCCCCGCCGAGCGCCCGGCCGCGCCGCGACCAGGCGGAGGAGACCCTGCACACGTTCACCCTGAAAGGCGGGCGGGCGACGATCGCGGTCACCTCACGGGACTGCCGGGTCGTCACGGCCACGCCGAACGACGGCTACCAGGTCAAGGTCTGGGAGGAGGAGCAGTGGCTGCGCGTCGCCTTCCTCCGGGAGGTGCACGAGTCGTCGGCCTTCTGCGCGTGGAACGCCCTGCCGCCCAGGCTCGACACGTACGAGCGCTGAGCCGGCGGCCCGGCCGGGCGGCCGGGGGTCACTTCAGCTTGGCGAGGTACTCCTTCAGCTCCTTGACCTCGGCGGACAGGGCCGTGGAGATCGCAGTGGCCAGCGCCTTCCCGCCCTCGAAGGCGCCCTTCTCCTGCTCGGCGCCCGCGATCGCGATCGCCCCGCCGTCGTGTTTGATCATCAGGGTCGTGAACCGCTTGTCGAAGGCGGGGCCGCTCAGCTTGGCGAGCGCGTCGACCTCGGCCCGCGTCTGCGTGCCGGGCATCTTGTGGTCGCGCGGCAGCGGCTCGGCGCCCCACATGTCGAGCCAGCCCTTCAGCGTGCGGATGTCGGTGTCGCGGGCCGACAGGATGCGGGAGGCCATGTCCCTGACCCAGGGGTCACCGGCCCGCGTCTGGGCGAGCGTGGCCAGGTCGACGGCCTGGAGGTGGTGCGGGATGATCTTTCCGGCGAACGCCACGTCGGCGGCGTTGTGATCGGCCGGCGTCTCCGCACCGCCGGGATCGGCCGGCGTGGCGGTGACGGTCGTGCCCTCCGAGGGCTCGGCGGCGGCGGCCGAGGCCGGGGCGGGGGCCGGAGAGGGGGCGGCGCCGTCCGCCCCGCCGCAGCCGGCGAGCAGGGCCATCGCGAGCACGGCGGTCAGCGTGCCTGTCAGGCCGGGGTTTACAGGGAGCGGGCGGCGGGGGGCGGTCGTCACTGGGGGGCCTTTCCGGTCGGGGCTGGGGGACGGCGGGGACGGCCACCGGGGCCGGGCGTGGGCTTCCGGCTCGGGTCGGGCCGCGGGCCCCGCGCCACACCGGCCCTGGTTCCTGGCGGAGGACCCTACCGCCATACCGCCACCGTCACCACGCCGTAACGGGCGCCCACCATCCGCCGACCCGCCCGCTTTACGGCATATTTACTCTAATTTACGGACAAGGTGGACATATAGGGTCAAACCGAACTTCTACTACCCCAAGCAACCCCAGTGCTCTAGCCTCCAACTATGTCAAACAGGAGCGAAACTCTACGAAAGGTTTCACACCGAGGAAACCTCTGTTGACACGAGCGAAACAGTGATACTTTCGCTTGGGAGCGCTCCCAAGCCGTGTGACCCTTCGGGCCGAGGAGACCGGATGGCCGATCTTCCCACCCTCGCAGAGGTAGCCGCCGCAGCCGGCGTCTCCCCGGCAACAGCTTCCCGGGTCTTGACCGGCTCGGTACGCGTGACCACATCGACCCGTCGGCAGGTCCATGACGCGATGTCGCGTCTGGGCTATGTCCGGCGTCGCGCCCCTCGGGGTGCGGCGGGCAGGCGGGCCGAGCAGATCATCGCCGCGGTCGTCTGCGAGCACAGTCCACGCCTATTCACCGAGCCGTTCTATGCCAGGCTCCTGTCCGCGTGCGAGGAGGTGCTGGCGACGCACGGGGTGCCGATGGTCATGATGACCGCGACCCCGGCGACCGCCTCCATCGCCGCGCCACCGCTGGTCGCGGGCGCCGTCGACGGCGTGCTCCTCATCGGAGCGCGAGCGCGGCACCCCCTCGCGGTAACGCTGGCGGCGTCTGGCGTCCCGGTGCGCTGTGCCGGGCGGCCGCCAGACGGCATCGACCTGCCATTCGTCGACATGGACAACCGTGACGGCGGACGGCAGGCGGCCGAGCACCTGCTGCTCAACAACCGCAAGCACATCGCCACGATCGCCGGGCCGCCGACCCTGCCGGCCGCCCGCGACCGGCTGGAGGGCTTCCGGCAGACGCTGCGCGACGCGGGGGTGCTCGACATGCCCGTGGCGTACGGCGACTTCACCCACGCGTCGGGCGCGCACGCCATGCAGTGGCTGCTACAACGGGCGCCGCACCTCGACGCCGTCTTCGCGGCGTCGGACGTGATGGCGGCCGGGGCCATGCAGACGCTGCGCCGCGCCGGACGCAAGGTGCCCGACGACGTGGCCGTGATCGGGTACGACGACGCGCCGGTGGCCCGGCACACGTCGCCGACTCTGACCACGGTCCGGCAGCCCGTCGAGGAAATGGCCACGCTCGCCGCACGACTGCTTCTCATGACACTCGGGGACGGGGAGAATCCCAAGGGCAATCCGGTGCTCCCCACGGAACTGGTGGTTCGTGAATCGGCCTGAGCTTAGAGAAGGCGACATCCTGACCCGTCGTTACCTGCTCCAGGAGCGGTTGGCGACGGGCGGGATGTCGGTCATCTGGCGTGCCTTCGACCAGTCACTGCAGCGCATGGTCGCGATCAAGGTGCTGGACGGCTCGCTCGACGACGAAAACCCCGGCCGGGAACTCATGCGCAGGGAGGCCAGGGCCACCGCCCGGCTGATCCATCCCGACGCGATCGAGGTCTACGACTACGGGGAGACGGTCACGAACGGCGGCAGGCTGGCGTCCTTCGTGGTCATGCGGTTGCTTGAGGGCCGGTCGCTGGCCGACCGGATCATGGAGGGCCCCCTGCCCTGGGCCGAGGCGACGCAGATCGCCGCCGGGCTGGCGCAGGTGCTGGCGGCGGCGCACGACCGGGGCATCGTCCACCGTGACGTCACCCCGGAGAACGTGCTGCTCGCCGCCGACGGGCCCAAGCTGCTCGACTTCGGCATCGCCGCCTTCATCGGCGAGACCGACGACCAGCTGGTGGCCGACTTCGGCACGCCGCCCTACGTCGCCCCCGAGCGGCTGAGGGGGACGACGGCCGACCCGGCGGTGGACGTCTACGCGCTCGGCGTGCTGCTGTTCGAGATGCTGACCGGCTACCTGCCGTATCCCGAGAAGACCTGGGAGGCGATCGAGGCGGCACGGCGGGACGGTCCGCCGCCGGTCCCCGAAGGGGTGCCCGGCCTGCCGCAGGAGGTCGCCGACCTGTGCCGGCGCTGTCTGTCCGGCGATCCCGCCGACCGGCCGAGCGCCCGCGCGGTCGCCGCGGCGCTGGCCGCGGTGCGCAAACCGCCGGGACCGCGAGGCGCGGGCTGGGGCGCCGCCGCCGTCGGAGCCGCCGCTCTCGGCGGCATCCTGTGGGTCTCCCAGTCGGGGGGCCAGGGCCTCGGCGCCGCCGTCGTGCTCAACCCGGCCATCGCGCAGCCGGCGCAGGCCATCGCCACGCCGTCGGCCGCGCGCGTCAAACCGGTGGCCGAGCCTGTGGCCGACCCCATGGCCGAACCCATGGCCGAACCCCTGGTCGAAGCCCGCCACACGGCGGGACCGGTCGCCCGGCACACCGCTAAGCCGGCGACCGACCCCGCCCGCCCGCACGGGCCCTCCCCCTCCCCCTCCGCGACGAAGACCAGGGTCAAGAGCCGGTACGGCGGCAACTCCGCCCAGCCGCGCGCGACGGTCACCCGCAAACCCGGCGTGACCACGCTGCCCCTGGCCACTCCCGCCCCCTACCTGGCGGTCGAGACCGCGGTGCGCCGGTTCACGCTGCTCGTGGACGGCGCCGAGGCCACCCATGACATCGACGACGATGTGGCGCTCGACCTCAAGCAGGTGCTGCGCAACGCGGTGGCGGCGGGACAGGGACTCACCGAGGTGCGGACCAAACTGGAGGTCCGCTACGGCGAGGGACGGCTGCCACTCGTGCTGAAGCAGGAGCTGCACCACGCGCTGGACGGCGTCGAGGCGGCGCTCGCCCGCTCTACTGGTACCTGATTTGGGAGCGCTCCCAGAACAACTTTCTGTTGTCGGGTGTCAAGTAGGAGAGTCGAGGCGTGTCCGTAAAGCGCCCCGACCGGGACCGAAATAATCGTCTGTTTCGCCCGCCCGGCGGGCCGCCCGGTCTTGGGCGGCCCAGTTCCTTGATCGGCACAGTTCCTTGATCGGCACCTCACCGCCCGGCCCGGTCCCTCCCGGCGACGAAAGGATTTAGCACTGCCCCCTGACTCGCGTCAAGCCCTTGAATAGCGGTGGCAAAACCCGATACCTCGTTTCCTCATGAGCGGATTCAAGAAGTTCCTGATGCGGGGCAACCTGGTGGAGCTCGCCGTCGCCGTGGTCGTGGGCGCGACGTTCAGCGGGCTGATCCAGGCCCTCGTCAAGGACCTCGTCACGCCCCTGATCGCGGCGATAACCGGAGGCCGGGAGCCCGACTTCTCCGGCTACACGTTCACCCTCAACGGCGCGGAGTTCAAGTACGGCGACTTCGTCAACAGCCTGCTGTCGTTCCTGATCGTCGCCGCGGTGGTCTACTGGCTGGTCGTCCTGCCGATGACCCGCTTCCTGGCGCTCTTCGAGACAAAGAAGGAGGCCACCGAGAAGCAGTGCCCCGAGTGCCTGTCGGACATCCCCCTCGCCGCCCGGCGCTGCGCCTTCTGCACCGTCGAGCTGTCCACCGTCTCCGCGGCGGACAGGCCCCCTGCCTGAGTCCCCCGTCTCCGAACACCGCTCCCGACGACGCCCGTCGGCGCTGCAAGCGGCTTGTAAGCGGAGCGAAAGGGGCCGTCCGTAGTGTCCGGCGCGTTGCAGATCGCGCTCAGGAAGGCGTCATGAACATCCTCAGGAACAGCCTCGCCGTCGTCGCGGCGTCCACCCTTCTCACCCTGACCGCCGCTTGCGGTGGCGGCCAGACGGCCGTTTGCGAGGAGGCCGTCAAGGCGTTCACCGATTACAGCACCAAGGCCGCCGCCGCGGCCGGCGACATCAAGGGCCTCAACACCGCGACCGGCGACCTGGCCGCCCAGCTCAAGGACCTGTCCGGCAAGGCCGACGGCGACCTGAAGGTGGCGCTCGCCGGCATGGCCGACTCGTGGGGCTCCTTCAAGATCGACCTGTCGGACCCGGCCGCCGCGGCCAAGCTGAGCGAGTTCGGCCAGAAGGCCACCCAGGCGACCCAGGAACTCGGGAGCGCCTGCTCCTGACCCGGGTCACACCCCATGGACCCCCGGCCGGCCCCGGCGACACGGGCGAGGCGCGCGGTGTGGCGCACCACCGCCGCCGTCCCCGTCGCATGGGCCGGCCGGGCCTCACCGGCCCCACCGTCGCCCGGGCTCCTCCTCACGCGCTGCGCTGCCTCGCCCCCTCCCGCAGCCGCTCCGGATCGACCTGCCGGTCCGGGTAGCGGTCGAGGTACTCGCTCTCCAGCTCCCGCGTCCGGGAGGTGTGGCGCTCCAGCGCGTCGTCCGACCCGTGGAAGAACGTGTCGCTCCGGGTCTCGTGCAGATGGCGCAGCTCGCGGAGCAGATCCTCGTCGCCCAGGTCCCGGGGGTCGACTCCCATCGTCATCACCGTTCTCCTCACACCTCTGTCGGCTTTTCCCAGTGCTCGTCCGGGTTCCCGTCGTCCGGCTTCGCGTTCGGCGGATCCGTCTCGGACGGCATCCACTCGCCGGCGATGTCCGGCTCGTCCGCGTCGATATCGATATAGCGACCGTCTTCTCTTCGCATGCCAGGTCTCCTGCCCGGTGAGACGACCCCCATACCGGCCCGTCCGCAAAGGCCGGAGGCGGGCTCAGGACAGGACCGCGGGCGGAGCCGGATCGCCGGCCCGCCCCCTCCTCCCATGCGGCGTGCTGCCCCTTATCCCACGATAGGAAACCAGGCAATCGCATTCGCCATATTGCGGAGCCGAATTGCAAAGTGCAGGATGAACGCAGTCTCACATGGGTTTCGATTCCCCGACGGCAGGCGGGTGCACAGGGAGTTATCACGGGATGACAATTCTCAACCTCTCGGGGAGAATCGCGATCTCACGCCCCTTCTCGGGAGACCCGTCCCAGGTGCGGGCCGCCCGGCGGTTCGTGGCCGCCCGCCTCGGCGACGGCCACCCCTGCCGGGACGACGCGGTGCAGCTGACCGGCGAGCTGATCGCCGAGTCCCTGCGGCACGCCGACTCCTGCGGCCGGCCGCCGGGCTACGGCGTGTCGGTCCTGGCCACTCCCGGAGCCGCCCGGGTCACGCTGTCCACGCAGGGCTGCGGCTGCTGGACGTCTCCCGACCTCACGCCGGGGCGCGGCGTCCACCTGGTGGACCTGTTCACCCGGCACTGGGGCGTGTCGGCCAGCCGCGCCGGAGTCTGCGTGTGGTTCGAGCTCGGGCACGACGGCGTCGTCCCCCCGCCCGGAGGCGTGGGAAGCGAAGGCGCCAGGACGGTCTGACGTGAATTTCCGGCCCGATATCGGGTAGTCGGGCGCCATATCTTCCGAAGAAGGGGACGATATGGCGCAGATAAGCACCGACATTCCCGCGCGGCTGGATCGGCTCCCCTG
This sequence comes from Microbispora sp. NBC_01389, assembly GCF_045040095.1. Lineage (NCBI taxonomy): Bacteria > Bacillati > Actinomycetota > Actinomycetes > Streptosporangiales > Streptosporangiaceae > Microbispora > Microbispora sp. NBC_01389. The sequence goes on along the minus strand of NZ_CP109552.1, from coordinate 3,832,253 downwards.
GGCTCGCTGGCACTGGCTCGTGCTCATCGGGCTCGGCACCGTCTGGATTCTCGACGGGCTCGAGGTGACCATCGTCGGGGTCATCGGCCCGCGCATCACCGACCCGAGCAGCGGGCTGGGGCTCAGCGACAGCGAGGTCGGCGTCGCCGCCGGCGTGTACGTCGCGGGAGCCTGCCTGGGCGCACTCTTCTTCGGCCACCTGACGGACCGGTCCGGGCGCAAGAAGCTCTTCCTGGTGACGCTCGCCCTCTACCTCGCCGCCACCGTGGCCACCGCCTTCGCCCACGACGCCTGGTACTTCTACCTGTGCCGGTTCTTCACCGGCGCCGGCATCGGAGGCGAGTACGCCGCGATCAACTCGGCGATCGACGAGCTCATCCCGGCCCGCGTGCGCGGCACGGTCGACCTGGTGGTGAACGGCTCCTTCTGGCTGGGCACGGCGCTCGGCGCCCTCATCGCGATCCCGGCGCTCGACACGAGCCTGCTGTCGGCGGGGCTCGGCTGGCGTCTGCTGTTCGGGCTGGGCGCCATCCTCGGCGTGGCCATCCTGCTGGTCCGCCGTACGGTGCCGGAGAGTCCACGCTGGCTGTTCATCCACGGCCGGGAACGGGAGGCCGAGGAGATCGTCCGGGAGATCGAGACGAAGGTCCGCGACGAGAGCGGGAAGACGCTCGAACCCGCGCACCGGGAGATCAGGATCACCCAGCGTGAGCGCACCCCGCTGACGGAGGTGGCGGCGACACTGCTGCGGCGCTACCCCAAGCGCACGACGGTCGGCCTGTCGCTGTTCGTCGGCCAGGCGTTCCTCTACAACTCGATCTTCTTCACGTACGCGCTGGTGTTGGCGACCTTCTTCAAGGTGCCGGACGGCAGCACACCGTGGTATCTCGTCCCGATCGCGATCGGGAACTTCCTCGGCCCGGTCCTGCTCGGCCGGTTCTTCGACACGATCGGCCGCCGCACGATGATCGCGGGCAGCTACGTGCTGTCCGGCCTGCTCCTGCTCGGCACCGCCGCGCTGTTCGACGCGCAGGTGCTCTCTCCGGTGACTCTCACGATCTGCTGGATGGTGGTGTTCTTCTTCGCCTCTGCCGGGGCGAGCAGCGCCTACCTGACGGTCTCGGAGATCTTCCCGATGGAGACCAGGGCCCTCGCCATCGCGCTGTTCTACGCGGTCGGCACCGGGCTCGGCGGCATCATCGGGCCGGTGCTGTTCGGCCGCCTGGTGGAGAGCGAGAACGTGGGCAACGTCGTCGTCGGCTACGTCATCGGCGCCGTACTGATGATCGCGGCGGGGCTGGTGCAGTGGTTCATGGGTGTGGAGGCCGCGCGGCGCTCGCTGGAGGACATCGCCGCCCCCCTCAGCTCCGAGCAGCACCAGATGGCCTGACCGCCCACCGAGGACGGCCGTGGAGTCGATCTCACGCACGGGAGGGCCGCCCAGATCATGCGTCCCGCGGCGGAGGAGCAGGCGGCGTTCCCGGTTCGCGAGCTCCTGCCCGCCCTCTGATCCGCGAGCCGGGGGGCGATGCGCCGGGACGCGGACGATCGGGCAGAGTTGAGGCGTGGACGTCCCAACCCTTCGACTCCCTCGGCACCGCGTGAGCCGCACCGCCATCTGGTACTGGGCCGCGCGGGCCGCCTTCGGCTGGCTCATCCTCCTCGCGGCCCAGGTGATCTGGCTGGTGGCCGACAAGCACGGCGTGCCGCTCTCCGCGCACGTCATCGGCCTCGCCGCGACCACCGTCGTCGCGGCGGCGCACATCACGGTCATGCCGCAGTGGCGTTACCGGGTGCACCGCTGGGAGGCCACCCCGGCGGCGGTCTTCACCCAGTCGGGCTGGTTCCGGCAGGAGTGGCGCATCGCCCCGGTCTCGCGGATCCAGACGGTGGACAGCGAGCGCGGCCCGCTGGAGCAGCTTTTCCGTCTCGCCAACGTCACCGTCACCACGGCCTCGGCCGCCGGTCCCATCAAGGTCGGCGGCCTCGACCGGGACACGGCCCAGCGCCTGGTCGCCGAACTCACCGCCAACGCCCAGGCGACGGCGGGCGACGCGACGTGAGCGGCCCCATGAGCGATTCCGCCGGTGGTCCCGTCAGTAATCCCGTCAGTGGCCCCGCCAGTGCTCCCGCCAGTGGTCCTGTAAGCGGTCCCGAGGGCGGCCCGGCCGAGCCCGGCTGGCGGCGGCTCAGCCCGCGGATGCTGCTGGTCCACCCCGTCCAGGAGGTCGTACGGGCCGCCCCGGCCCTGCTCGGTCTGCTGGTGGCGGGAACGAGCAGCGGCGGGAAGGGTCACCTGTGGAGCGCCGCGGGGGTCGGCCTGACGGTCCTGTTCGGCATGCTCCGCTGGTTCACCACGACGTACCGGATCTCCCCGGAGCAGGTGCAGGTCAGGCGCGGGCTGCTGAACCGGAAGGTGCTGACCGTGCCCCGCGACCGGGTCCGCACGGTCGACGTCACCTCCCACGTGCTGCACCGCGTGCTCGGCCTCGCCCGGGTGGAGGTGGGGACGGGCACCTCCGACCGCAGGCACGACAGCCGGCTCAAGCTTGACGCGCTGAGCGCCGCCGAGGCCGCCCGCCTGCGCGTGGAACTGCTGCACCGCTCCCCCGCCGCCCAGTCCCCCGCCGCCCAGTCCCCCACTGCACAGTCTCCCGGGGCGTCTCCGGTGCCGCCGTACGCCGGGAGCACGCCGATGGGCGGCGCCACCGGGGAGACCGAGCTCGCGCGGATGCGCCCCGGGTGGGTCAGGTTCGGGCCGTTCACCATGTCCGGGCTGGTCACCGTGGGCGTCGTCGGCGGCTTCGCGTCCCGCCTGGTCTCGGAGGGGAACATCGACCTCGACCGGGTGGGGCCGGTCCGGGAGACCTGGCGGTGGTTCAGCGCGATGTCGCTGGCGCTGGAGATCGCGACGGTGCTGCTCGCGCTCGTGGTGTTCGTGGGCGTCGCGTCCACGCTCGGTTACGTCCTGGCGTACGGGAACTTCCGGCTCACCCGGCACGCCGAGGGCACCCTCCACGTGACCCGGGGCCTGCTGACCAGGCGGGCCACCACCATCGAGGAACGGCGGCTGCGGGGGGTCGAGATCGACGAGCCGCTGCTGCTGCGGGCCGTACGCGGCGCCCGGCTGTCCGCCGTGACGACCGGCCTGCGCTCGAAGGAACGCGGCCAGCGCGGCGGCTCGACGCTGCTGCCGCCCGCGCCCCGCGCGGAGGCCGTCGCGGTGGCCGGGCTCGTGCTGTCCCACGCGCCCGGCGCCACCGGCGGCCCGTCGCCGGCCACCGCACCTCTCGCCGGGCCTCTCACCGGGCCACTCACCGGACCACTCACCGGGCCTCTCACTCCGCACGGGCCGGCCGCGCTGCGCCGCCGCTTCACCCGTGCGTACGGCGTGCACGGGCCCGTCCTGCTCGCGCTGCTCGCGCTGTGGGCGTGGGCCGGGCTGCCCTCGTGGCCGTGGCTCACCGCCGCCGCCCTGCTGCCGGTGACCGCGCTGCTCGCCGCCGACCGCTACCGCTCCCTCGGGCACGCCCTGACCTCGGGATACCTGGTGACCCGATGGGGCGCGCTCGTCCGCCGCCGGGTCGCGCTGCGGTGCGACGGCGTGATCGGCTGGACCGTCGAGCGGTCGTTCTTCCAGCGGCGGGCGGGCCTCGCGACGCTGACGGCGACCACCGCGGCGGGGGCGCAGAGCTACCAGGTGCGCGACGTCGATCTCGCCGAGGCGCTGCGCCTCGCCGCCGTGGGCACCCCCGGCCTGCTCGACCCGTTCCTCGAACGTGCCGGTTCTGTCAATCAATAGACTCTAGTGTCCGATAAGACCGGTAAGACGTAGGAGTGGGATGAGCCGCTACGGCCAGATGTTCGGCCCCGACATCACCTTCCTCGGGGTCGAGCGGTGCGACCTCGACGACCCGGCCGGCTACGCGGGAGCCGACGTCGTGATCCTGGGCGCGCCGTTCGACGGCGGCACCTCACACCGCCCGGGGGCCCGCTTCGGCCCGAACGCCATCCGCCAGACGTGCTATCTCCCCCACGACGGCTCCCGCCCGAGCCTGGCGCTGCGCGTGGACGCCCTCAAGGACCTGCGGGTGCTGGACGCCGGAGACGTGGAGACCTACGCCGGCGACATCGAGGGCAGCCTGCGCGCGATCGAGGACGCCGTCGCCCGCATCGCGGCCTCCGGGGCCGTGCCCGTCGTCCTCGGCGGCGACCACACGATCGCCCTGCCCGACGCGACCGGCGTGGCGCGGCACCACGGCTTCGGGCGCGTCTCCATGATCCACTTCGACGCGCACGCGGACACCGGCGACATCGAGTTCGGCCATCTGCACGGCCACGGGCAGCCGATGCGGCGGCTGATCGAGTCGGGCGCGATCCGGGGCGACCGCTTCCTGCAGATCGGCCTGCGCGGCTACTGGCCCGGCCCGGAGATCCTCGACTGGATGGCCGGTCAGCGGATGCGGTCATACGAGATGACCGAGATCGTCGCCAGGGGGCTCGACGAGTGCCTCACCGAGGCGTACGCCATCGCGCTGGACGACTGCGACGGGGTCTACCTGTCGGTCGACGTGGACGTCTGCGACCCGGGCCACGCGCCGGGCACCGGCACCCCCGAGCCGGGCGGTCTGTCGGCCCGCCAGCTTCTCGACGCCGTCCGGAGGACCTGTTACGAGCTGCCCGTCGTCGGGCTGGAGATCGTCGAGGTTGCTCCGCCGTACGACCACGCGGACATCACGGCCTATCTCGGCAACCGGGTCGTCCTGGAGGCGCTGTCGGCGATCGCCCGGCGCCGCAGGGACGCCGCCGAGGGCACCCGCTGGGACCCCAGGCGTCCCCTCCTCGACGGACGCTGATCCGTTCGGTCCGGTAATCACGGTCCGCACGGTCTGGTAATCACGTCTGGTAGTCATGGTCGGGTGACGCGATCGAGAACCGCCGCACCCACCCCCGCATCCACAGCCGTGGCCGTCGTGCTCACGGCGCTCCTGACGGCATGCGCCGCGAACGGCGCCCCCACGACCCCCGCGACCCCCGCGAACTCAGCGAACTCCGCGCCCCAGGCGGCCGCGAAGTCGTCGGCGCGGGCGTCGGCAGGGACGTCGGCAGGGACATCGGCGCGGGCGTCAGTGCAGGCGTCAGTGCAGGCGTCGGCGAAACCGGTGCGGGTGCCGGCCGGGGTCACGGCGGGATACTCGGTGGTGGACCTGACCACCGGCAGGACCATCGCCCAGCGCCTGGCGCACCACCGGTTCCGGTCGGCGTCGGTGGTGAAGATCCTCATCGCGACCGACTACCTGGAGCGGCACCGGGGCGCGATCCCCGCCCGGGACGGGGCGCTGCTGACCCCCATGCTCCGCGGCAGCGACGACGACGCGGCCACCGCCCTGTGGAAGCGCGGGGGTCAGGGGGAGATCGTCCGGCGGATGGCGCGCCGGATCGGCCTGTCCGAAACCTCTCCGCCGCCCGCGGCGAAACCCGGCTTCTGGGGCTACACCGCCATCAGCGCGGCCGACATCGCTCTCGTCTACCGGTATCTGCTGAAGCGGGCCGAACCCCGCGTCCGCGACTTCGTCCTGGGCAACCTGCGCCAGGCGTGGCGGTGCGCGAGCGACGGCTTCGACCAGTATTTCGGCATTCCCCGCGCCGTTCCCCGGCCCTGGGCGATCAAGCAGGGATGGTCCGGCTACGGCTCCGTGCCCCCGGTCCGGTGCGCCCGCGCGAAGGCCGCGTCGTACCGTATCGGGCCGGTCACGATGGGCCGCGAACCGGTTGATTTCGGCCGTCCGGTGCTCCACACTACAGGCATGATCAGCGACCGGCTGATCATGGTCGTGCTCACCCTGCAGCCCTCGGGGGCGTCCTTCACGAAGTCGGCCGAACGGGTGACGAAGCTGGCGAGGGACCTCTATCTCAGCGTCACCTAGCGGCCCGCATTCGTGCGGATGTGTTCTGTTTCAGAGGCGGGGGCGGCGGGCAGCGATCACGCGTGCTCTCCCTCCTCTCTGAAAGCTGGTCGCCGATGGGTTTCCCGTGGGGATTGCTCGGCCGGGACATGGCGGTCGACCTCGGTACGGCCAACACGCTGGTGTACGTCCGCAAGAAGGGCGTCGTCCTGGACGAGCCCTCGGTCGTTGCGATCAACCTGCACAGCGACCGGATCGTGGCCGTCGGGACCGCGGCGAAGGAGATGATCGGGCGGACCCCGCCCCACATCGCGACTCTGCGCCCGCTCAAGGACGGCGTGATCGCCGACCTCGACGCCGCCGAGCGCATGCTGCGGCACTTCATCCAGCTCGCGCACCGGAACCGCTACCTGGCCAAGCCCCGCGTCGTCGTCGCCGTGCCGAGCGGCACCACCAGCGTCGAGCAGCGCGCGGTGCGCGAGGCGGCGTACGAGGCGGGGGCCCGGCGCGTCCACATCATCGAGGAGCCCATGGCGGCGGCGATCGGCGCGGGCCTCAACGTGGGCGACACGACCGGCAACATGGTCGTGGACATCGGCGGCGGGACCACCGAGGTCGCGATCGTCTCGCTCGGCGGGGTGGTCGTGTCGAAGTCGGTGCGGGTCGGCGGCGACGAGCTCGACGAGGCGATCGTCAACTACGTCAAGAAGGAGCACTCCCTGCTGCTCGGTGAGCGCACGGCCGAGCACATCAAGATCTCCATGGGCAGCGCCCGGCCGGGCGGCGACGACACGGCGACGCGGCCGATCCGGGGCCGCGACCTGGTCACCGGCCTGCCCAAGACGGCGACGATCACCAGGGGCCAGGTCAGGGAGGCCATCGAGGACCAGGTCCAGACGATCGTCGACGCCGTCCAGACCACGCTGGACCAGTGCCCGGCCGAGCTCGCGGGCGACCTGATCGACAACGGGATCGTGCTGACCGGCGGCGGGGCGCTGCTCGAAGGCCTCGCCGGGCGGCTGGAAGAGGCGGTCGGCATGCCGATCCACCTCGTCGAGCAGCCGCTCCAGTCGGTCGTGCTGGGCGCGGGCCGCTGCACCGAGCGGTTCGACGACATGCGGGACATGTTCCTCCCCGAAACCCGCAGATGAGGATGCCAGGTCACCCAGGCCGCCCGGCTCATCCGGGTCGCCCGGGTCGCCGGGTGCCCGTGCTGCTGGCGCTCGCCGCCGTCGCGCTGATCGCGGCCGACACGGTGACCCCGCTGGATCCCCTGCGGGCGTTCGGGTCGGCGGTCTACGGCGGGCTGGAGGACGCGGCGTCCTCCGGCGTCCGCTGGGCGTCGGGCGCGGGCCGCCTGGAGGACCTCGAACGGGAGAACGCCCGGCTGCGCGCCGACCTGCTCGCCGTCCGCCGGGCCACCCCGTCCCCGGCCCAGGGGAACGGCTACCAGGTCGTCTCGGCCCACGCCGTCGGCTTCGGCCGGGACGGCACCGTCACCATCGACGCCGGGGCCGGCGCCGGGGTCACCCCCGACATGACGGTCTTCGACGGCGACGGGCTGGTCGGCCGGGTCCTGCGCACCGGCCCGGGGACGGCGACGGTGCAACTCGCCACCGCCTCCGGCGCGTCCGTCGGCGCCCGCCTTGAGGGCTCGCGAGAGGTCGGCCTGGTGACCGGCGTGCCCGAGCACGGCCTGCTGCGGCTGGGCCTGCTCAACCCCTCGGCCGACGTGAAGCCGGGCGACCGGGTGGTGACGCTGGGCTCGCGCGACCTGCGGCCGTTCGTGCCCGACGTGCCGATCGGCACCGTGATCAGTGTCGAGCCGGCGCCGGACGCCCTGACCAGGACCGCGCTCGTGCGCCCCTTCGCGCGCTTCACCGCGCTGGAGAACGTCACGGTCGTCCTCGGGCCGCTGCCGGACGCCGGGCCGGACGGCCAGGCCGTCCCGGACACGGCGGCGGACGCTCCCACGACCCAGCAGCAGCCCGAAAAGACGCCCGAGAAGTCCAAGAAGTCCAAGAAAAAGAAGAAAACGAAGAAGAAGGACTCGTCCGGGCACGCGGAGGGGGCGTGATGAGGGCGGTCATCCTGTCGGTGCTCCTCGTCCTCGCCGCGCCGGTGCTCCAGGTCACCGTGGTCAACGGGTGGTCGCTCCCCGGCGGAGTGCCCGACATCGTGCTGATCTGCGTGATCGCGCTCGCGCCGGCGCTGGGGTCACGCACGGGGTCACGCACGGGGTCACGCACGGGAGCGGGAGCGGGGGCGGGCGCGCTCATGGGGTTCGCCGCGGGCCTGGCCGCCGACGTCGCCCCGCCCGCCGACCACACCATCGGACGGCTCGCACTGGTGCTGTGCCTGGCCGGCTGGGTGTCCACGCGGATCCCCGCCGACGACGGGGCCGGGCGCCGTGTCGCGGGCACCGCCGTCGTGGCCCTCGGCGCGTCGCTCGCCGGGGGCGTGCTCGCGGCCCTGCTGGACGGGACGCCCTGGGCCGCCGCGCTCGCCCCCGGCGCGATCGCCTGGACCACGGGCGGCGCGGCCCTCGTGACGGCCGGGCTCGCCCTCCTCCCCCGCCGCCGGTCCTTCGGCCGGGTGCCGGCCTCCCGCCCCCTCTACGCGCGCGGGGGACGGCGTGCGTAGCGGCGCCCGCGGGAGCGCCCCCGGCGGCGTCCGGGGCAACGCCGGCCGGGGACGCCTCACGGTGGTGTTCGTCGTGGTCACCACGCTCATGCTGACCCTGCTCGGCCGCCTGTGGTACTTGCAGGTGGTCACCGGCTCGTCGTACTCCAGGGCCGCGACGGAGTCGCGGGTGCGCTCGGTGGTCCTGCCGCCCGTGCGCGGCCAGATCCTCGACGTGCGCGGCCGGCCGCTGGTGGCCAACGAGACCCGGCCGCAGGTGTCGGTGGACTACATGGCCCTCCTCCACCAACCGGACGGCGGGACGGACGTGCTGACCCGGCTGGCGCGGGCCCTGGGCCGGCCGTACCAGGAGCTCGCCGACCGGGCCAGGCTGTGCGGCAGGAACGTGCCACGGCCGTGCTGGCCCGGCTCGCCGTACCAGCCGATCGTCGTCGCCGACGACGTCAGCGTGCGCACGGCGCTGTGGATTGCGGAGCGGCAGAACGAGTTCCCCGGCGTCAGCACGGCGCTGCGGCCGGTCCGGACCTATCCGCTCGGCCCGGCCGCGGCGCACGTCCTCGGCTATCTGCAGCCGCCCTCCCCCGACGACCCCGAAGGGGGCCCCGAGCTGATCGGCCGCGACGGCCTCGAAGCGCGGTACGACCGCGACCTGGCCGGCCGGACCGGGATCAGGGAGGTGGCGGTGGACAGCACCGGCAAGGTCACCGGCCTGATCCGCGAGGAGGCCGCCGTGCCCGGCGAGACGCTGGTGACCAGCATCGACGCGCGCATCCAGGACCTGGCCGAACGGGCGCTGGCCCGGGCGGTGACCGGCGCGCGCGGGCGCGGCGAGCCCGCCGACAGCGGCGCGGCGGTCGTGCTGGAGGCGAAGACCGGGCGGGTGACGGCGATCGCCGACTACCCCAGCTACGACCCCGTCGTGTGGGCCGGCGGCATCTCCCAGCGCGCCTACGAGGACCTGCCGCTGATCAGCGCCGCGGTGCAGGGGCAGTGGGCCCCGGGGTCGACGTGGAAGGTCACCTCGACGGCCGCGGCGGCGAAGGCGGGCTACGGCCTGCGGGACTCCTACGACTGCCCGGGCGGCTACCGGATCGGCGGCCGGGTGTTCCACAACTTCGAGAGCGCCGAACTGGGCCGCATGGACATGCGGCGGGCCCTGGTGGTCTCCTGCGACACGATCTTCTACCGCTTCGCGGAGCGCATGTGGAAGCGCGACGGCGGCCTCACGCCCGTGAAGCGGCCCAAAGACCCGATGCAGGGGATGGCGAAGGAGTTCGGGTTCGGCGCGCCCACCGGGATCGACCTGCCGCACGAGGCCGCCGGGAGGGTGCCCGACCGGGCCTGGAAGAAGGCCAACTGGGAGCGGACCCGGGCCGACGCCTGCCGCCGCGCCAAGAGCGGCTATCCGGAGGAGTCCGACCGGAAGCGGGCGGCCTACCTCAAGGCGCTCGCGGCCGACAACTGCCGTTCCGGCGGGGTCTGGTGGGCCGGGGACGCGGCCAACTTCTCCATCGGCCAGGGCGACGTGCTGGTGACGCCGCTCCAGCTCGCCCGGGGCTACGCCGCGCTCGCCAACGGGGGCACGGTCTTCAGCCCGAGGATCGGCAAGCGGATGGAGCGCCCCGACGGCACGGTGGTGCGCACCATCGCCCCGCCGGTCGTGGGAAAGATCGACGTCTCCCGCAGGACGCTGCGCTTCATCCGCGACGCGCTGGCCGGCGTGCCGCGCGAGGGGACCGCGGCCGGCGCGTTCGCGGGGTTCCCGCTCAAGCGCTTCCCGGTGGCCGGCAAGACCGGCACCGCCGAGGCGTACGGCAGGCAGGACACCTCGTGGTTCGCCTCCTTCGCCCCCGCGAAGAACCCGAAGTACGTCGTGGTGGTCGTGGTGTCGCAGGGTGGCACGGGCGGGACCACGGCGGCCCCCGCGGCCAGGGAGATCTGGGAGGGCATCGACGCGCTCACCCACCACGACAAGCACAAGAAGCCCGCCAAGAAGGACAGCAAGCACAAGAAGGGGGGTGGGCGATGACAGCACTGGGTCCCCTGCCCGTACGGCTGCCATCAGCCCGCGCGACCCGCCGGCGGGCCTCGGGGGGCGTCTCCCTCCCGGCCCTGGGGCTGGTGCTGCCCGCCGTCGCGCTGTCGGCGATCGGGCTGCTGCTGGTGTGGTCGGCCACCCGCGGCCGGCCGGGCTCCACCCTGCCGGAACGGCAGGCCGTCAGCGTGGGCATCGGCGTGGTGCTGATGTGGGCCGTCTCACGGATCGACCTGCGGCTGCTGCGGGCCTACGTGCCGCTGCTCTACCTGCTCGGGCTCGCCGGGCTGGTCGCCGTGCTGACCCCGCTCGGCCGTACGATCAACGGCTCGCACGCCTGGATCGTCCTCGGGGACGGCCTGCAGTTCCAGCCGTCGGAGTTCGCCAAGGCGGCCACGCTGCTCGCGCTCGCGACGGTCCTCGGCGAGCTGCGCGACGGGGAGCGCCGGCCGGGCGCGGGGGCGGTGCTGCTCGCGCTGGGGGTGGCGGCGGTGCCGGTCGGCCTGATCGCGCTGCAGCCCGACCACGGCACCGCCCTGGTCTTCCTGGTCCTCACCTTCGGGATGATCGCCGTCTCCGGCGCGCCCAAGAGGTGGTTCGCGGCGTTCGCCGCGGCCGGGGCCGCCGGGGTGCTGCTGGTGTGGCGGCTCGACCTCATCCGGCCCTACCAGCTCCAGCGGCTGATGGTGCTGGCCGACCCCGACGCCGATCCGATGGGCATGGGCTACAACGCCACGCAGTCCAGGATCGCCATCGGCTCGGGCGGGCTGCTCGGCAAGGGCCTGTTCCACGGCGAGCAGACGGCCGGCCACTTCGTGCCCGAACAGCACACCGACTTCATCTTCACGGTCGCCGGCGAGGAGCTCGGCTTCCTCGGCGGCGCCTGCGTGATCCTGCTGATGCTCGCCCTGCTGTGGCGGGGGCTGTGGATCGCGGCCCGGAGCCCCTCGCCGTTCGGCACGGTCCTGGCCGGCGGAGTGGTGTGCTGGCTGGCGTTCCAGACGTTCGTCAACGTGGGGATGACGATGGGCCTGCTGCCCGTCGCCGGGCTGCCGCTGCCGTTCGTCTCGTACGGCGGGTCGGCCACGATCTCCAGCCTCGCGGCCGTGGGGCTGCTCGCCGCCGTGAACCGCCGCACCCGCACTCCCCGCATAGGGCAATCTAGGAGGGGTGCGTAGCAAGCTCGGCGGACGGGTGGCCCAGGCGGCGGAGATCGCCCTGGCCACCCGCAGATACGTGACCCCCATCGACGTCCTCACCGGCCTGCGCTGGCTGCACGACCGTCACGTGCAGACCTGGCGGCAGGGCCGCGTGGACAGCCTCGAACGGCTGGCCGCCGTGGACGCGGACCGGATGGAGGAGGCCCTGTCGCATCTGCGGGAGTGGGCCCGGTCGCGGAACCTGCTGGAGAGCGAGGCGGCGTACACGGCCGGGACCCGCGACCGGCGGCCCCTGCGCTTCACCGCCGCGGGCGGCGAGGAGATGGAGCGCGCCTTCCGGATGCACTGGCTGTCCCCCGACCTGAGCGAGGCCCGGCGGCGGCAGATCGAGGAACGGCAGGACCGGGCCCCCGACCTCGTGGTCGTCGCGCCGCTGGAGGCGTGGACCTGCGCCGGCTGCGGGGAGAGCGGGCCGTATCTGATCATGGAGGACGACGCGCCCCACTGCCTGACCTGCGCCGACATGGACCATTTGTGCCTGCTGCCCGCGGGGAACGCGGCGCTGAGCCGCCGCGCCAAGAAAGAGAGCGGGCTGTCGGCCGTCGTGGTCCGCTTCAACCGGCGGCGCAAGAGGTACGAGCGGCTCGGCGTCCTCGTGGAGGAGGAGGCGCTGGCGCGGGCCGAGGAGCAGTGCCTGGCCGACGAGGAGGTGCGGCTGCGCCGCCGGGAGCGCGACCGCGAGCGCCGGGCCGACGAGGACGCCGGGTTCCGGGACCGGATGGCCGCGGAGATCCGCCGGTTGTTCCCCCGCTGTCCCGCCGGGCGGGCCGAGGCCATCGCCGGGCACGCCGCCGTGCGCGGCAGCGGACGGGTCGGCCGCACCGCCGCCGCCCGCGCGCTGGACGAGGGGGCCGTCACGCTCGCCGTCGTCGCGAGCGTGCGTCACCTGGACACCGAGTACGACACGCTGCTCATGTCGGGGGTGCCGCGGATGACCGCCCGCGAGCGGATCCGCTCCCGGGTCGACGAGGTGCTCACCTCCTGGCGGGCTGAAGGGGGCACTGAGCGGGCTCCCGGTGACGTCTAGCGGACGCGGCCGACCATCTGGGCGTACATGCGCCCGGGGCTCGGCACCGACGACGGGTTGAGGAAGCCGGGCAGCGGGGGCAGGTCCACCGCGAACGGCTGCAGCCGCTCGAACAGCGCGTACGCGTCGGACGGGCGCCGGTCCGGGTCCTTCTCCAGCAGTTCGGCGACCAGGCGGTCCAGCGCGGCGGGGACCCCCGGCACGCGGGGCGGCCGCTCCTTCACCTGTTTGTCGAACACGGCGTACTCGGTGGGCCCGGTGAACAGCTGCCTGCCCGTCAGCATCTCGTGCAGCACGCAGCCGAGGGAGTAGAGGTCGCTCTTCGGCCCGGCCACCCCGCGCTGGATCTGCTCGGGCGACATGTACGCCGGGGTGCCGAGGATCTGCCCGATCCGGGTGAACTGGGCCGTCACCCCCGCGCGGTCCGCCTCGCGGAGCATGGCGAGCCCGAAGTCGAGGAGCTTGACGCTGCCGTCCGGGCAGAGCATGAGGTTGGTCGGCTTGAGGTCCCGGTGGCAGATCGACAGCTTGTGCGCGGCGGTCAGCACGGCACAGGCCTGGGCGGCGACGGCCGCCGCCCACGGCACCGGCAGCGGGCCGTGCTCGCTCAGCAGGTCGGCCACGGTCACGCCCTCGATGAACTGCATGACCTGGAAGAGGCGCTGCTCGTAGGTGCCGAAGTCGTACAGGACCGGCGCCCCTGGATGGTCGAGCTTGGCCAGGATGCGCGCCTCACGGATGAACCGGCGCTGCAGCTCCTCGTCGGGGCCGTCGGGCAGGCGCAGGAACTTCACCGCCACCTTGCGGTCGAGCCGCCGGTCGTGGCCGCCGTACACGGCGCCCATGCCACCCTGGCCCAGGGGGAGGTCGTCCAGCTCATACCGGTCGCCGATGACCATGCGCCCCTCCCGTCGACCTTTCGGGGAAAAAGCTACACCGTTACCCGCGCGGGCGAAGACGTCCGCCGACCAGCCCTTCGACACCGAGGCGGGCGAGCGCCTCCCCGGCGGCCGCCACCTCCCGCAGGCCGTCCTCCAGCGCGAGCAGCCGCCGGAAGGCCGCGCCGTACGCCCGCTGGGCGGTCAGGGGAAGCTGGGGGACGCGGGCCCGGCGCGCCTCCACCCGGCCGCTGCCCGGGTGCGGGCGGCCCCCACCCGCCGCGTACCGCAGGAATCCGGCGAGGAACTCGGGGTCCACCTTGCCGGGATCGACCCGGAACAGGCTGAGATGCGGGCCGAGCACCGCCCCGTCCGTCGTGACCACCCGGGCGGTGACCGCGGACGCCACGACGTCCCCGGGCCGTACGGCGACCAGGCCGGGGGCGGGGGCGATCCGCCGCGCCGGCGCGGCCCCCGTCGTTCCTGGCGCCCCCGCCGCCCCCGCCGCCCCCGTCGCCCCGGCCGCCCCGGCCGCCAGGTCGTCGGCGGTCAGCACGGGCACGCCGTCCTCCCCGTTCTCAGCGTCCCCGGAGGCGTCGATGGTTTCGGGGGTTTCGGGGGTTTCGGGGGTTTCGCCGTCCGGGAGAGCTCTCAGCGGCGAATGGCGGATGGTGACCAGCCCGGCCCTGGCCATCTCGGCCACGGTCGACCAGGAGACGTCCCAGCCCGCCCCACCTCCGGTGAGCACCTCCAGGTCCGGCAGGCCGTCGGCCAGGGCCGCCGACACCTCCCGGAAGCGTTCCCGTGCGGCGGGGAAGCCCCGGGTGTCGACGCGCGGAGACAGGTGCCTCGCCGGGCTCACGTCCACCTCGTCGTCGAGGATGTCGATGATCCGGACGACGCGGCCGCCGCGCGGCGGTTCGGCCTCGGCGAGGTGGGCCCGCCAGCACCGCTCGACGGACTCCGGGTCGTCGCCCGCGTCGCCCACGACGATCGTGGCGGGCCCCCGCTCGCCCGGCTCCGGCCTGCGCAGCAGCCACAGGTCGGGCCCTCCGGCGGCCAGCGTGAAGACGGCGCGCAGCGCGCCCGCCCGCAGCAGGTTCGCGCGGATCCGCCGGCCCGGGCGGCGGCTCGCCGCGGCGGCCGGCATCAGGATCGCCACCAGCCCGCCGGGCCGCACGTGGGCGAGGCAGTGCTGCACCCAGGCGAGCTCCGACTCGCCCCGCGGCGGCATGCCGTGCTGCCAGCGGGGGTCGCCGACGAGGTCCTCGTGTCCCCAGGCCCGCTCGTTGAACGGCGGGTCGCACACGACCGCGTCGACCGGCCGTTCCGGCGGGAAGGCGTCGTTTCGCAGCGCGTCCCCGGGCACGATCCGGGCGTCCCGCCCGCGCAGCAGCAACCGCAGCGCGGCCAGGGCGGCCGCCGTCTCGTTGGCGTCCTGGCCGAGGAGCCGCACCGCGTCCGCCGCGTCGCCCGCCCCGGTTGAGCCGACCGCCCCGGCCGGGCCGGTCATGACCTCCGCGGCGCCGAGCAGGAGCGTTCCCATGCCACAGGCGGGATCGAGCACGGTCCGCGCCTCCGCGCAGGCCAGCCGGGTCATGAGGGCGGCCACGTCGGGCCGGGTCAGCGCGAGCCTGCGGCTGTGCGCCTCGGCGTACCGCTCGCACAGGAACTCGAACGTCGCGGCCGCGCCGTGCCGCTCGGCCATGGCCGCGACCAGGCGGAGCAGCCCGGGCTCGGCACTCGGCGTGTCCCCCGGGAACAGGTCGCCGGTCGCCTCGGCCACGGCACGCGGGAGCCGTACGGCGAGGTCGGCGGACCTGGCGAGCCGCTTCCAGCCGCCGGGGTCGCGCTGGACGTAGAGCAGGAAGGCCCCCGCCTCCCGGATCACCTCGCCCAGCCGCAGGTCGTCGGCCGAGGCGCGCAGCCGCTGCCAGACGCGGTCGCCCTGGGAGACCTCGAACGACTTGCCGTTCCGGCGCAGCCACGCCTCGACCTCGGGCAGCGAGAAAAGCGGGCTGGAGGCGGTTCCGCCGACGGGCTGGGGGAAGTCGTCGTACCGGCGGCGCCAGTTGCTGACCGCGGCCCTGCCGACGTCGGCCAGCCGGGCGATGTCACCCGCGTTCACGGTCGCTTCGACGCCGGCCTCCACCGGGGCCTCGTGATCCATGAACACGAGGGTAGCACCATGCTTGTGAAGTGACTCAACCAATGGTTTACTCAAAACCATGACGCACAGCCGCATTCGGTATGCCGCGGGGTCGGACGTGGGACGCTCGCGTGCCAACAACGAGGACTCGGTGCACGCGGGCGAGCGCCTGCTCGCCATCGCCGACGGAATGGGCGGCCACGGACACGGCGAGGTCGCCAGCGCCGCCGTCATCTCCGAACTGGCCCGCCTGGAGGACGATCCCGCTCCCGGCGACCCGGTCGCCGCCCTGGCGGACGCCGTACGCGAGGCCGGGCAGCGCCTGGG
This sequence comes from Microbispora sp. NBC_01389, assembly GCF_045040095.1. Classification (NCBI taxonomy): domain Bacteria; kingdom Bacillati; phylum Actinomycetota; class Actinomycetes; order Streptosporangiales; family Streptosporangiaceae; genus Microbispora; species Microbispora sp. NBC_01389. Next base: position 3,816,068 of record NZ_CP109552.1, on the reverse strand, counting down.
CGACCTCGCCGCGCAGGACCCCGCCCTTGAACGGATGGGCACGACCGTCACGGCCATGCTGTGGGACGGCGAGGGCAGGTTCGCCCTGGCCCACGTCGGCGACTCCCGGGCGTACATGCTGCGGGACGGCGCCCTCTACCAGATCACGCGGGACCACACCCTGGTGCAGTCGCTGGTGGACGACGGGCGGATGAGCCCCGACCAGGCGGCCCGTCACCCGCGGCGGTCCCTGCTGCTGCGGGCGCTGGAGACGAGCGGCCTGGCCGAGCCCGACCTGTCGCTGCGGGAGGCGTACCCGGGCGACCGTTACCTGCTGTGCTCCGACGGCCTGACCGCCGTCCTCGAAGCGGAGGCGCTGCACACCGTCCTCAGCACGGTCGCCGATCCCCGGGAGGCGGTCGCCCGGCTGATCGAACTGGCCAACGAGGGCGGCGGCCCGGACAACATCTCCTGCGTGGTCGCCGACGTCGAGCCCGCCGAGGCCTGACCGCTCATCCGGGCGCCGCTCGCGACGGCCCTCGCGTGCGTCAGGCGCCGCGGGCCCGGAAGGCGGCGGTCTTGACGCGGTTCTGGCAGGCGGTCGAGCAGAAGCGGCGGGTACCGTTGCGGGAGGTGTCCACGTACACCCGGTCGCAGTGCGGCGCGGTGCACACCCCAAGCCGGTCGTGCAGGTCGCTGCCCAGCACGACGGCGAGGCCCGTCGCGCAGCCGGCCGCGTAGTTGCCCGCGAGCGTGCCGCCCGCGCCGTGGAAGTGCAGGTGCCAGGGCTCGCCGTCGTGCCGGTCGAGGTGCGGCCGGGCGTCCGTCTCGGCCAGCAGGCGGTTCACCGTGCGCGCCGCCGTGTCGACGTCCCCGCGTGCCACCGCCTCGAACACGCCGCGCAGCGCCCGCGCCGTCTCCGCCAGCTCGCCGGCCTCCGTCTCGCCGATCGCGACGGATCCGCCGCGACCCGCGTCGAGGATCTCGGCGACGACCTCGGCGCGTGCCCCGTCCGCGGGCGGCGCGTACGGACGCCCCCGCGCCTCGCCCGCCGTCAGCGCGTTCACCAGGCCGACGGCGATGACCACCACCGCGTCGGTGTGACTGTTGAAGTTCACGGTTACGCCTTCACATCGCGGTACCGCACTGCAGTACCGCATTCCGGTACGTGACTGCCGAAATCCTACATGGCAGTTACAGCGGCCTGAGCCCGCCGTGTTTGCGGGGCGTGACGGCGGGGAGACGGATCGCCATGACACCGGTCGTGCTCACGGTCAACGCCGGCTCCTCCAGCCTCCAGCTGCATCTGGTGCGGGAGGGCCGGGTGCTGCGCAGCGAGCACAGCGAGCAGAGCCCCGACCCCGCCGCCGCGGAGCGCACGCTGTCGGACTTCCTCTCCGGCGCCCTCTCCGGCGCTGGTGGGGGCATCACCGCGGTCGGTCACCGGCTCGTCCACGGCGGGGAGGCCGTGCGGGCGCCCACGGTCGCCGACGACGGCGTGGTGGAGGCGGTGCGCGGCTACGCCGACCTCGCGCCGCTGCACGTGCCGCCCGCGCTCGCCCTGGTCGAGGCGGCCCGGCGGGTGCTGCCGTCCGTGCCCCACGTGCTCTGCCCCGACACCGCCTTCCACGCGGGGCTGCCCGATGCCGCCGCCACGTACGCGCTGCCCGCCGAGTGGCGGCGCCGCTGGGGCCTGCGCCGGTACGGCTTCCACGGGCTGTCGTACGCCTGGGCGGCCCGGCGGGCGGCGGAGCTGCTCGGGCGCGAGGACCTGCGGCTCGTCGTCACGCATCTCGGCGGCGGTTGCTCGGTGTGCGCCGTACGGGCCGGGCGGAGCGTGGACACCTCCATGGGGTTCACGCCCCTGGAGGGGGTGCCGATGAGCAAGCGGTCGGGCAGCGTCGACCCCGGCATGCTCCTGTGGCTGCTGTCCGGATCGCGGCTCACCCTGGAGGAGCTGCGCGACGGGCTGGAGCACTCGTCCGGGCTGCTCGGGCTCTCCGGCGGCCTGTCCGGGGACACCCGCGACCTCGTCGCGTCGGGCGCCCCGGCCGCCGCGCTGGCGCTCGACGTGTTCGCCCACCGGGTGAGCCGCGAGATCGCCGCCTCGACCGCCGCCCTGGACCGGCTCGACGCGCTCGTGTTCACCGGCGAGATCGGCTGGGACCAGCCCGAGGTGCGCGAGGCGGTGTGCCGGAGGCTGTCGCCGATCGGCGTGGCGCCTCCCGCCGTCGGCGGCGTGTACCGGGACGGCGTTGTCAGCCCGGAAGGCGCCCGGGTGCCGGTCCTCGTCGTACGGCCCCGCGAGGAGCTTCAGGTCGCCCGGGAGACCCTCGCCGCGCTCGGCCATCCCTTCTGACCGCACGGGCTGAACGGGCGGGCTGAACGGGCGGCCGTAGAATCAGCCGACATGCGTATCTTCACCGTCGACTCCTTCACCGACCGGCCGTTCCGGGGCAACCCGGCCGCGGTGTGCCTCCTCGACGACACCGTGCCGGACGAGTGGATGCAGGCGGTGGCCGCCGAGATGCGCCACTCGGAGACGGCCTTCGTCCTGCGGGAGGGCGGCGGGCCGCGCTCGCTGCGCTGGTTCACCCCGGCCGTCGAGGTCGCGCTGTGCGGGCACGCCACCCTGGCGACCGCGCACGTCCTCTACTCCCTGGGCGAGTCCGGCAGGCTGGAGTTCGCCACGAAGAGCGGCGTGCTCACCACCGAGCAGGCCGGTGACGGCCTGATCGCGATGGACTTCCCCGCGAAGCCGGCCACGCCGGGGACGCCGCCGGACGGCCTCGTCGAGGCCCTCGGCGTCACACCGATGTGGACCGGGCGCAGCGAGTTCGACCTCCTGGTCGAGGTCGGGTCCGTCGCGGAGGTGCGGTCCGTGAACCCGGACATGGAGCGGCTGACCGGGGTGGAGGCCCGCGGCGTCATCGTGACGGCCTCCGGCCAGGGCACCTCCGCCGACTACGTGTCACGGTTCTTCGCCCCGCGGGCGGGCGTGCCGGAGGACCCCGTCACCGGCTCGGCCCACTGTGTGCTCGCGCCGTACTGGTCGGCCCGGCTGGGCCGGGACGCGCTCGTCGGCGAGCAGGTGTCGGAGCGCGGCGGGACCGTGCGCACCACCCTGCGCCCGGCCCCGCCAACCACCCCGGGCTCCACCCTGGGCTCCACCCCGCAGGGCGACCGCGTCGAACTCGCCGGGCATGCCGTGACCATCTGGTCGGGCGAACTGGAGGTCTAGTGCTGTGACCGGAAACGATCACCGGGTTGGCGCGTAAGACGGTCCTGCCGGTTGGATGGTGCTGATCACGTTCGATCGGCAGTCGGGAGGCCAGGTGACGCAACCGGTCAAGGTCCGCAAAGGGTAGAAGCTGCAGCGGATCGTGCGGCGCGGCACATCGTTTCCGGTGACAGCACTAGGCGCGCCGGTGGTCGCCGCTCGCGCCGTCGATGAGCTCGCGCACGATGTCCATGTGGCCGACGTGCCGGGCGGTCTCCTCGATCATGTGAATGAGCACCCAGCGCAGCGTCATCCTCTCGCCGCGCTCGTTGGTGCCGAGGTCCTCGAGGCCGAACTTCTCGATGACCTCGTCCGAGGACGCGCGGGCGCGGGCGTAGAAGGCGAGGACGTCGGCCGTGGTCTCGCCGGGGTCGACGCGCAGGTCGGCGTCCTCGTCATCGTCGTCGAACGGGAGCTCCTCGTGCTCCTGCCCGAACGTGTCGGCGAACCACCAGTACTCGACGGCCGCCAGATGCTTGACCAGACCCAGGAGGTTCGTCCCAGACGGGGTCATGGGGCGTCGCAGCGCCTCGTCGTCCAGGCCCTCGACCTTCCACAGCACCGCGTCGCGATGCCGGTCCATGCTGGCCTGGAGGCTTTCCTTCTCAGCACCGGTGAACGGGACTCTTTTCATGCCCGGAACGTAACAGTTGCCCCGTCACTCGGGCTAAGTGGTGGGGCCACCCGGCACACCCGCCATGGACCTCGAACGGCGTGTCATCAGACCCGGTGAACGTATGTGGTCAACGCCCTAGGCAAGGTCTGGGCAGTGTTTAGGCAGTGTTTAGGCAGTGTTTAGGCAGTGTCGGACACTCCCTAGGCCGTCGCGGTGAGCCCGGCCTCGACGCGCTCGACGGCGGAGATCGCCCCGAACGCCAGCAGACGCACGAGGTCGGCGTCGGACCGGCCGCCACCGGCCTCCCGCCAGGCGGCGACGTCCGCGTCGGTCACCCGGTACGGCGCGAGAGCGGCCAGCAGCGCGAGCCGGGCGGCCGGCCTTCGCGCGGGGGCGACGTCCGCGAGCGGCCCGGACGGCCACCCGGACAGCGGAGGATGCCCGCCGTCCCAGACGGCGACGGCGTCCAGGACCGCCTCCACCGCCTCGTCGTCCAGCAGGGCGGCCCCCTCTCCCGCGCAGGCCAGCAGCGCGGCGAACGCCGCGCCCATCGGGGCGCCCGCCGCCCAGGCGGGCTCCCGGTACGCCGGCAGCCCGCGCAGCAGGGGCAGCGCCTCCCCGCGCGGCGGCCTCCGGCGCACCGCTCCGGACAGGGCTCCGCCGCCCAGGCGGCGTACCAGCCGGGACCGCTGCAGGCCGGCGGGCAGGAGGTCGGCGGTGAGCAGGGACGACACCATGCGGTTGACGAAGTGGAATGCCAGCGCGGTGCCGATGTGTTCGGCGGCCTGATCGGGAGGGCACGGCGGCCTCCGCCCGCCGCCGGTCGTGGCTGTGGCTGCGGTGGCTGTGGCTGTGGCTGTGGCTGTGGCCCAGTCGAACAGCCGCGCGTGCTCCGGATCCGGCGGCCGTTCCCCTCGCGCGATGGTCTCGGCCAGCCGGTGCTCGCCGGTCGCGTGCAGCAGCACGGTGTGCGCGTCCACGCAGAACGGGCATTCGTTGGCCAGCGACACCCCGGCGGCGACGACTTCCTTGGCCGCCCTGGGCGCCTCGCCCGCGAGCAGCGACTCGCGCAGCAGCGCCCAGGTGGCGGCCAGCACGTCGGGCGCCGGCGACAGCGTCAGGAAGAGCGGCAGCCGGGTCAGGCCGAAGTCACGGGCGATCTGGCGGTAGACCTCGGCCACCCTGCCGGTGGCCGCCTCCACGGGCACTGGTGTCACATAGCGGTACGGTGTCGGCATCTCGGCCTCCCAGGAGTCGAACGCTCAGGCGCCGATCCTGCCGGTCACGGCCCTCCGGGTCGTCGTACGGCGGGAGAGTCCGCGGGCCGCTCCCCCGGGGAGCGAACACGGCCCGGCGTACTCCGCCGGGAGTAGCGCCCGAAGGGTCCGCCGGGAGGAGGCGGGCGAACCGGACGCGGTTTACGCTTCGGGACATGGACCGTGATCGCGGGCTTCGGCCGTACGCCCAGGACGGGGTGGCGGCGGCCGTCCTGGCGGCGCTGCTCGTGGCCGGCACCCTGATCCCCGGCGCCCCGAACGGCCCGGCGCGGGTGGGGGTGATCGGCTATCTCCTCCTGGTGGGCGGGTGCGCCGCCGTGACCGCGCGGCGGGCCGCGCCGGTGGCGGCGATGGCCGTCGCGACGGCCTGCATGATCGGTTACGCCCTGGTGGTGTATCCGGAGACCGCGCCCGCGTTGCCCGTCCTGATCACCGTCTACTCGGCGGCGAGCGCCGGGCGGCGCGGGTGGGCGCTGTCGGCGAGCGTGGTCTACCTCGGCGGCACCCTGCTGAGAGAGCTGGCGGACCTCGGCGCGCGGACCCCGCGCGAGGTCCTGGACCAGGCCGGTCTGCTGGTCGGCTGGTTCGTCGCCGCCAACGTGGCGGGAATCGTGTCGCGGCAGCGCCGGGCGTACCTGCGCCAGGCCGAGCAGCGGGCCGCCGAGGCGGAGCGCACGCGCGAGGAGGTCGCGCTGCGCCGGGCCGGCGAGGAGCGGCTGCGGATCGCGAGGGAGCTGCACGACTCGCTCACCCACAGCATCTCGATCATCAAGGTGCAGGCGGGCGTGGCCGTCCATCTGGCGCGCAAGCGGGGCGAGGTGGTGCCGGCCGCGCTGCTGGCGATCCAGGACGCGAGCGCGGACGCCATGCGGGAGCTGCGGGCCACGCTGGAGGTGCTGCGCGAGCCCGGCGAGGAAGGCGGCGGCGACGAGGACCGCGCCGGGCGGATCGGCGAGCTGGTCGAGCGGGCCCGGTCGGCGGGCGTGCCGGCCACCCTGGCGGTCACCGGCACGCCGCGCCCCCTGCCGCCGGAGGTGGACCTCGCCGCCTACCGGATCGTGCAGGAGGCGCTCACCAACGTCACCCGGCACGCCGGAGCCGCGTCGGCCTCCGTACACGTCGGCTACCGGCCGGACGCCCTCGTCGTACGCGTCGAGGACGACGGCCGGGGCGCGACCGGAGCCCCGGACGCCGCGCATGAGCCGGGGGTGGGGCTCACCGGCATGCGCGAGCGGGTGTCCGCGCTCGGCGGGCGCATCCAGGCCGGGCCGGGAGCGGAGGGCGGTTTCCGCGTCCACGCCGAGCTTCCCCTGCCCGCCCGGGAGGGAGTGGCGTGATCAGGGTGCTGCTCGTGGACGACCAGGCGCTCATCCGGGCGGGTTTCCGCGCGCTGCTCGACGCCGAGGACGGCGTGGAGGTGGTCGGCGAGGCGGGCGACGGCGCGCAGGGCCTGGCCCTGGCCGAGCGGCACGTGCCCGACATCGCCCTCGTCGACATCCAGATGCCCGTGCTGGACGGCATCGAGACGACCCGGCGGATCGCCGCCGATCCCCGGCTGGCCGCCACCCGGGTGGTGATCCTCACGAACTACGGTCTTGACCGGTATGTCTTCGACGCGCTGCGGGCGGGCGCGAGCGGGTTCCTGCTCAAGGACACCGATCCGGTGGAGCTTCTCCAGGCCATCAGGGTCGCCGCGCGGGGCGACGCCCTGCTCTCCCCCGCCGTCACCCGGACGCTCATCAGCGAGTACGTCTCCCGCCCACCGGACGCGACGCCCGCGGCCACCCTGGACGCGCTCACCAACCGGGAACGGGAGGTCGTCGCCCTGGTCGCCCGCGGCCTCACCAACGAGGAGATCGCCGCCCACATGGTCATCAGCCCCTTCACCGCGAAGACCCACGTGAGCAGGGCGATGACCAAGCTGGGCGCGCGCGACCGCGCTCAGCTCGTCGTCTTCGCCTACGAGTCCGGCCTGGTCTCGCCCCGGCGTCCCGCCTCCCCGCGGTGAACCGCCGCTCATGAAGCCCTGCCGCTCATGTGCCGCTCATGAAGCCGTGCCGCTCGTGTGCCGCTCGCGGAGGCGGGCGGCGGCCTCGGTCACGTTGGCGAGCGCGGCCTCGACCTGCTCGTGCGACCGGGTCTTCAGGCCGCAGTCGGGGTTGACCCACAGCCGGTCGGCGGGCACCACCCGCAGGGCCTCCTCCAGGAGCCGTTCCACCTCGTCGGCGCCGGGCACGCGCGGCGAGTGGATGTCGTAGACCCCGGGGCCGAGCCCCCGGCCGAAGCCGCCGCCCTTCCCATCGGCGACCCCGGCGACCCCGGCGAGCACTCGGCCGCGTGAGCGGGCCGACTCGACGCTGGTCACGTCCGCGTCGAGGGCGTCGATCGCGGCGAGGATCTGGTCGGCGTCCGAATAGCACAGGTGCGTGTGGATCTGGGTGTGATCGCCGGCGCCGGAGGTCGCCCAACGGTAGGCCACGACGGACCACTCCAGGTAGGCGGCCTGCCCGGCCCGGCGCAGCGGCAGCAGTTCGCGCAGGGCGGGCTCGTCCACCTGGATCACCCCGATGCCCGCCTCCTCCAGGTCGCGCACCTCCTCGCGGACGGCGTCGGCGACCTGGAAGACCACGTCGCGCAGCGGCAGGTCGTCGCGGACGAACGACCACGCCACGATCGTGACCGGGCCGGTGAGCATGCCCTTGACCGGTCTGCTCGTCAGCGACTGCGCGTACCGCGCCCAGCGCACGGTGATCGGCTCCGGCCGCCGCACGTCGCCGTGCAGGATGGGCGGCCGGGTGCAGCGCGAGCCGTACGACTGGACCCAGCCGTGCCGGGTGACGGCGAAGCCGTCGAGGTGCTCGGCGAAGTACTGCACCATGTCGTTCCGCTCGGGCTCGCCGTGCACGAGGACGTCCAGCCCCAGCCGCTCCTGCACCGCGATGACGTGCTCGATCTCGGCGCGGACCATGCTCTCGTACGCCGCCTCCCCCATCTCCCCGTCCGCCAGCGCCGCCCTGGCCCGGCGCAGCTCCCCCGTCTGCGGGAACGAGCCGATCGTGGTGACCGGGAAGAGCGGCAGCTTCAGGCGCTCCGCCTGCGCCGCCGCCCGTACGGCGTAGGGCGCCCGGCCCCCTGTCGCCCGGGCTCCGGACGCGGGAGCCTGTGCCTGTGCCTGTGCCTGCGGCGCGGGGAGGCGGGGCACGTCGGTGCCGGGCACGTCGGCGAGCAGGGCCGCCAGCGCGACCACCTCGGCGACCTTCTGCTCGGCGAACGCCAGCCGGCCCCGCAGGGCGGGATCGAGATCGGTCTCCCGCTCCACGTCGTACGGCACGTGCAGGAGCGAGCACGAGGTGCCGGCCACAACCCGTCCGGCCTGTTCCCGTACGGCGTGCAGCGTGGCCAGCGCCCGGTCCCGGTCGGTGCGCCACACGTCCCGGCCTGGCACGACGCCCGCGACGACCGTCTTGCCGGCGAGGAGGCCCACGTCGCCGGCCGTGCCCAGGGCGGGATCCACGGCGAGATCCAGGGCCACGGCCTCGACCGGCGTCCGCGCCAGCACGGGCAGCGCCTCGCCGAGGCTCCCGAAGTACGTGGCGACCAGCAGCGCGGGCCGTTCCGCCAGCCCGCCGAGCCGGCCGTACGCCGCCTCGACCGCGGCGAGTTCGGCGGGGGTCCGGTCGGCGACCAGCGCGGGCTCGTCGAGCTGCACCCACCCGACGCCCTCCGCGGCCAGCGCGCCCAGCAGGCGTCCGTACACCTCGACCACGTCGTCCAGCCGGTCGAGCGGCGCGAAGCCGTCCGGGCTTCCCGGCGCGGCCTGCGACAACAGGAGGAACGTCACCGGTCCGACCAGCACCGGCCGCGTCTCCAGGCCCAGCGCGCGAGCCTCGCGGACCTCCGAGAGCGGTTTGGCGGCGTCGAGGGAGAAGACCGTGTCCGGCCCGATCTCGGGCACGATGTAGTGGTAGTTGGTGTCGAACCACTTGGTCATCCGCAGCGGCGGCAGCCCATCGGCGCCGCGGGCCATCGCGAAGTAGGCGGCCAGGTCGTCGTCGTTCCGGTAGCGGTCGGGCACCGCGCCGAGCAGCACGGCCGTGTCGAGGACGTGGTCGTAGTAGGAGAAGGTGTTCGACGGCAACCCGCCCAGGCCCAGCTCCGCCAGCCGCCGCCAGGTGTCCTCCCGCAGCCGCCGCGCGGTGCGCTCCAGGGCCGCGCGGTCCAAGCGGCCCTCCCAGTACGCCTCCAGCGCCCGCTTCAGCTCCCGATCGGGCCCGATCCTCGGATACCCCAGCACGGTCGATCCGGGAAAAGACGACGTCATCACGGCTCCTCGCTACGTCGGACAGGACGCCCCGCATCCTCCCCTCACCCGATTCCGCCGCGACGGATTCATCACCCATGCTTATGGATCACCTCGATCTCGTCCTGGCAGGCCGAGGGCATCGATAAGCCGGCGTGAACGGCATGCACCGGCTCAGTGAGGGACGTCCATCCGCTGGGTGCCGATCACCGACAGCAGCCGCAGCGCCTCCTCGGACGGCGAGCCGGGGACGGCGGTGTAGATCACCACCTGCTGGTCGCGGTCGGCGATGTCGAGGGTGTCGCAGTTGACGACGACCGGGCCGACCATCGGGTGCCGGAAGGTCTTACAGAGCGTGTGCGGGCCCTCCACCTCGTGGGAGGCCCACAGCGCCGCGAACTCCGGGCTGCCCGCGAGGAGCTCGTCCACCAGCCCGGTCACCTCCGGCGCGTCCGGGTAGCGGGCGGCGGCGGCACGCAGCCGCCGGGCGGCGCGGCGGGCGAACGCGTCGGAGTCGGAGACTCCGTACAGGCGGCGTCCCTCCCGGTGCGGCCCGAGGAACACGCGGCGCACAAGGTTGCGGTCACGCCGCGGCACAGCCGAGAAGTCCTCCATCAGGGCGGCCGCCAGGTCGTTCCAGGCGAGCACATCGAGCGTCGCGGACGTCACGAACGCGGCGGACTGCGGCAGCCTCCGCACCAGGTCGAGGATGCTCTGCGGCACCTCCCGCGGGACGCGGCATCGGGGCCGCGGCGGCGCGGCTGTTCGCCCGGGAGGGCGTCCGCGTGCTGCTCGCGGCCCGGACGGAGGACCAGCTCAAGACGGTGACCGAGGAGATCCGGGCGGCGGGCGGCACCGCGGACCACGTGGTGTGCGGCCTGGCCGACGCGGCCAGTGTGCGCGCCGCCGTGAGCCGCGCCGTGGACCTGTACGGCCGGCTCGACGTCGCCTTCAACAACGGGGCGACGGGCCAGCGGCGGCCCGGCCCGATGGACCGGATGCCCGAGGACGACTTCGACCACCTCTACGCCGTGAACCTCAAGGGCGTTTGGCTGGCCATGGTCGCCGAGGTGGAGGCGATCCGGGCCACCGCCGGCACGGGCGCCATCGTCAACAACTCGTCCGTCGGCAGCTGGGGAGGCAACCCCGAGCTGCCGGCCTACGCCGCGATGAAGCGGGCGGTCAACAGCCTCACCGAGTCGGCCGCCGTCACCTACGGCCCCGAGGGCATCCGGGTCAACGCGATCGCTCCCGGCAACACGCTCACCGAGATGATCCGCGAATGGGAGGCCAGATCGCCCGGACTCCAGGAGCGGCTCACGGCGATGACGCCGCTGCGCCGCGGGGCCGACCCGGCCGAGATCGCCGAGGCCGCCGCCTGGCTGCTGAGCGACCGCTCCTCCTTCGTGACCGGCGCCGTCCTGCGGGTCGACGGCGGCGCCCGGGTCTGAGCGGGGGTCAGAGCGCGTCGTACGCGGCGGCCACCTTCTTCGGGACGACCATCCGCCACGCGTCGGTGACGAGCTCCCGCATCTCGGCCACGTCGATGGCCGCCAGCCGGACCCTGACCCACTGGTAACGCTCGTCCGAGGGCAGGGGCATGAGGAACTTCTCCGGCTCGGCGGCCACGAGGGCCGCCCGCTCCTCCTTGGGGAACCCGAAGCCCATCAGGGTCTCGTCCGGAGACACGGAGGCGTACACGATGCCCCTGACCCGGAACTTCACGTGATCGCGGACCAGTGCCTCCTCGGTGCGCGGCAGTGCCCGCGCGACCCGCCGTACGTCGTCGACCGTGACCATCGGACGCTCTCCTCCCGTTGCCGACGAACAGTAGCGGCGGCCACCGACATTCCGGCAGGCCTGTGGAAATCGTTCGAGGACGCCGGCGGGGGCTGATCTGATTAGGGCATGGAACACCCTCGACTTCTTGAGCATCTCGCCAGGGACTTCTCCCTCCTGCGCGCGGCCGTGGTGGCCGCCGAGCCCACGGCGGCCGTGCCGACCTGTCCGAAGTGGTCGGTCGCCGACCTGACTCGGCACGTCGCCCAGGTCTACCTGCACAAGACCGAGTGCATCCGGCTGAACGCCTTTCCCGAGGCATGGCCGGAGGACATCCCGTCCGACCCGCTGACCGCACTGGACAGGTACTACGAGCGGCTGACCTCGGCCTTCGCCGAGCACTCCCCCACCGATCCCGCGGCGACCTGGCACGAGCCCGACCAGACGGTCGGCTTCTGGATCCGCCGCATGGCCCTGGAGACCGTCACCCACCGCGTCGACGCCGAGCTCGCCGCGGGCGGGCCGGTCTCACCTGTCGCGAGCGACCTGGCTCTCGACGGCGTGGACGAGGTGCTGACCCTCTTCCTCGGCTATGGCAGCACCAGGTGGGACGACGACTTCGGCTCGCTGCTGGAGGCACCCGATCCGCGTACGCTCTCGGTCTCCACCGGCCACCACGCCTGGACGGTGCGGGCCACTCCGGCCGGGGTGGAGGTCCGGGAGGCCGCGACCGGCCTCGACGGCGAGGCCCTGGTCAGCGGCGAGGCCGAGCCGCTGCTGCTGTGGTTGTGGAACCGCGGCGGCGACGGGGACGTGCACCTGTCCGGTGACCAGGCGCTGCTCGACCAGTTTCACGCCTTGCGCACCGCTGCCACACAGTGAACGGCCCGCACGGCCACCGGCGCCTTGTCGCGCACGTGCCCCGCGACGCGTGTCGCGGGGCACGTCAGGTTCCCTCAGCAGCCCTTCCAAGCAGGGCGTGAGCCGGACGGCGTCCCGCCTTCGGCTCAGGACTGGTTGAACAGCGAAAGCGTCAGGGTCGAGTGGTACTCGCCGGCGGCGACGTCGACGGGGGTGCGCAGGGCGAGGTCGGCGTTGACCTTCGAGGTGCCGATCTCGGTGGCGGAGTCGGCGGTGGAGACGAGGAGTTCCTGGCCCTGGAGACCGACGTTGGGGGCTCCGGAGCCGTCGGAGATGACAGAGGAGATGGGTTCGCCGGCGGAGACGGCGCCGGTGGTGCTGTCGGACAGCAGGCGGGGCTTCCAGCCGAGGTATTCGGGGCCGATGGGGGGTGCGGCGCTGCCGGTGGCGGTGAACGCGCTGGCCTGGCCGACGACGGCCCAGAAGTCGCCGGCGGGGATCTCGTCGGGCTGGCGGGTGTCGGTGACGGTGACGGTGGGCAGGGTGCCGACGAACTGGCGGGCGGCGGCGTCGGAGCCGTTCTCCTGGAGGGAGACGCCGTTGTTGTCGGCGACGGTCATGGAGACCTGGCCGGGGGTGGTGGTGGGGGTGATGGTGACCGAGACGTCGATGCCGGCGCCGGGGTCGTCGGCCAGGGCGGGGGAGGCGCCGAGGCCGGTGAGGGTCAGGCCGAGCACGGAGGCGGCCAGTATCTGGGTGGTGCGGGTCATTCGCATGGGGTGATCACTCCGATGTGCGGGGGGTGGGGCCGGTGCGGTCAGCGGCAGGCGGCCGCGTTGTAGGCCGCGTCGTAGGACGTGGTGACCTGCTTGCCGCCGATCGTCGCGGTGCCGGTCACGGTGACCGTGCCCGCGTCGATCTGGGCGGCCCGGGTGTTGAAGGACTGGTAGGCCTGCTTGCCCGGAGCCACGTCGGCCACGGTCCTGGTGCCGTACGGGGTGGCCAGCGTGATCGTGGCCGGCGCGTCGCCGGCGTTGACGGCCGTGACCGCCAGGTACGCCGAAGCGCCGACGCAGCGGGCGGAGGCGGTGACGGTCAGCTTGACCTCCGGCGAGGACTGCTCCGCGGCGAAGGCCCAGGAGTCGATCTCGAAGAGGTCCGCGCCCTCGGGCCCGGCGTAGGTGAAGTACACGTCGTGGACGCCCTTGACACCGTCGAGCCTGGCGCTCAGTCTCGTCCACTCGCCGAGCGGGGCGTCGACGGGGATGGTCGCCACCACGGGCGAGGCGCGGCCGTCGAGACGGACGTCGATCTTCCCTCCGGCCGCGAGCGGGCGCACCTTCGCGGTGACGCCGGTGGCGCCGGCCGCGCCGAAGTCGACCTTGGCGAGCGACGTCCAGTCGCCGTTGTCGATGTCGTACACCACGAGGTTCGGCGCCTGCGTGCCGAACTCCTCAGATCCGCCGTCGACCTTCTTCGTCGCGATGCCCTGCTGCCACGCGATCGTCTCGGCCTCGATCACCCGGTACGGGTCGAGGGCGCGGATCTGCTCGACACCCTTGTAGTCGCCCCTCACCTCCTTGATCGTGCCGTCGGCGTTGAAGTCGAGCTTGGCGAGGTGCGGGCTGCGGAAGCCCTGGGTGGCGCCGCCCGTGATGCGGCTGTTGAGCGTCTGGGCGTGGTACGTGAAGTAGTACTGGCCGCCCAGCTGGAACACCGACTGGTGGTTGTTGCCGCCGGCGCCGAAGTAGGTGCCGGGGTTCTTGAAGATGATCCCCTTGTACGTCTCGGGGGTCCACGGGCCCATCGGGCTGTCGGCCATGAGATAGGCGATCGCCCCGGTCGGCGGGCCGTTGGGGTCGACCGCGCCGCCGAACCCGAAGTTCGACGAGTACGAGTAGTAGTACCTGCCGTCGCGCTTGAACAGGTGGCCGGCCTCGAACACGAGCGGCGCGTCGATGACCTCCGCCGAGCCCTTCGTGCTGATCATGTCGTCGCCGAGCCTGATCACCCGCGTGGACTTCGGGTGGTTGGTGTTCTCGGCGCTGCGCGTCCCGTCGTCGCCGCCACCGCCGAAGACGAGGTAGCCCTGGCCGTCGTCGTCGATGAACACGCCGGGGTCGAAGAGCCAGTTCTTGCCGTTCGACGCGCCCGGGGTGGCGCTGGTGATGAGCAGGCTGCCCCGCTCGTCGCGCCACGGGCCGACCGGCGAGTCGCCGACGATCACGCCCGAGGCGCCGCCGCTGTTGGCGAAGTAGAGGAAGAACTTCTCCTTGCCGCCGACGACCTTGCTCTCCATGGCGGGGGCCCACGAGTTGCCGGCGTAGCGGGCGACGCCGCTCGGGCCCGCGACGGGGATCTCACCGTGGTCGACCCAGTTCATCAGGTCGTCCGACGAGATGACGGTGATCGTGTTGATACTGGCGTAGGTGTTCGTCGTGGAGACCCCGTTGGGGCCGGGCTTGTACTCCTGCGTGTCGTTGGTCATGTAGATGTACACGCGGCCGTCGTGGACGAAGGCGTTGCCGTCCGCTCCGAACTTGTGGGAGATGAGCGGGTTGCCCTCGCCCGGGTTCTTGCCGAGCGCCTCGATCGTCGTGGAGGCGGTGTACTCCGAGACCGACACGTCGTCGACCTTGAAGTCCATGAGGTGCGTGTTCGGAGCGGACGCGGGGTCCGACGTCCAGGGCGTCTCGATGAAGAGCCGCGCGGTCGTGACGCTCTGCCCCGCCGGGATCGTGAACGTGCCCTGGATGAGCCCCCACTGCCCGCGGGCCACCGTCACCGTGCCGACGTTCGTGTACGTCGAGCCGCCGTAGTGCATGGTGGCGAAGAACTGCTTGGTCGCCGGGCTGCTGGGGTTCTCGTACTTCACCCGGGCCGTGATCGCGTACGTCTTGCCGGCCTGCACCTTGCCGGACAGGTCCTGCATCGGGCCGGATCCGGTGGTCTTCCGGTCCGTGACGAGCACGGCGCCCGAACCGGCGAAGGCGTCCGTCGTGGGCGACAGCGTGGCGCCGTCCGTCGAGTTCCCGTTGTTGACGAACCAGCCGCTGAGACCGTCCTCGAACCCGCCGTTCACGATGATGTTCGGGCCGGCGGCCTGGACCGGCCCCGACGTCGCGGCGACCGCCGTGGCCAGCAGGGCGCCGGTCATCGCCGCGGCGGCGACCCGTCGCAGGGCCGACTTTCTGACGCGCTTCAACACGAATGTCTCCTTGAGCTCGGACTTTGCGGGGACGTGTGGGGTCAGCGGCAGCCGGCCGCCGGGTGGGCGGCGTCGTAGGACGTGGTGACCTGCCTGCCGCCGATCGTGGCGGTGCCGGTCACGGTGACCGTGCCCGCGCCGACCTGGGCGGCCCGGGTGCTGAAGGACTGGTAGGCCAGCTTGCCCGGGGCCACGTCGGCCACGGTCCTGGTGCCGTACGGGGTGGTCAGCGTGATCGTGGCCGGCACGTCGCCGGCGTTGACGGCCGTGACCGCCAGGTAGGCCGAGGCGCCGACGCAGCGGGCGGAGGCGGTGACGGTCAGCTTGACCTCCGGCGTGGCGGTCCTGAGCGTGCCGAGCCGGGCGAGCTGGTAGCTGAGCGCCCGCTCGGGCGCGTCGATCTGGTTCTGGGTGCCGAACCGCCCGGCCCGCGCCGCGGTGGCGTCGGCGAGCGCGGCCTGCGTCTCCGCCCACGCGTCCGCCGGATAGTCGCGCCTGTCGAGCGTCCCCGCGTGGGCGATGGCGGCGTCGAGGGCGCTCGTGTCGAGCGGCTTGTTCTGCGCGGTCAGCGTGTCGCTGAGCTTGTAGTAGTCGAAGTCGACGCGCCCGCCGGTCTCCCTGGTCGCGTAGTCGAACAGGCCGACCCGGTGCCCCATGAAGTGCGAGAGGCTGCCGTCCAGCGTCTGCGGGCCGACGCGGCCGCCGAGCTGGGTCCACTGCAGCCCGTCCAGGCTGTAGTAGAACGTCGTCCACAACTGTCCGGCCGGCGAGGCGAAGTCGAGGTCCGCTTTCACGTACACCTGGGTCGCGTCCCCCAGCGGCACCGTCGTGCCCGGCACGAAGCTCTCGGCCGCCGCCTGGTCGATGTCGACGGCGAACGGCTGCCCCCGGTTGACGACGCCCAGCGTGTTCCGGCCGTCGGCGCGCCTGACCGCGACGTAGGAGAACCCGCGGTTGTAGGCGGCCAGTCCCGCGACGTCGCCGTCCTTCATGCCGGAGACGTCCATCCTGGTCTCGGCCGACTGCCGGGGCCCGAACGTCCGCTGCGACAGCGTGTTGCGCGCCTCCTCGAACCAGGTCAGCTCGTCCCGGTTGGAGAGTTTGGTGTAGACGTACTTGCCGGTGACCACCTTGCCGGTCGTCAGCCGCAGCCATCCGTCCCGGTCCGTCAGCGACCAGTACCGGTTGTCGGGAGCGTGGTTCCACTCCCACACCGGGGCGAGGCGCGACCCGTTGGGGGTGATCTCCTCCTTGGCGGGGTACTCGGTCGTGACCGGCTGCCCGACGACGGAGACGTCGTCGATGAGGTACTCCACGCTCGACGACGCCGGCTGCGGGTTCGCCCAGGGCGTCTCCACCGCGAACTTGAAGTTGTCCACGTTCGCCGTCGCCGGCACCGTGTACTGGCCCGTCACCGTCGTCCACTGCCCCGCCGGAACGTTACCCGACGCCATCGTCTGGACGCCCGAGCCCCAGTCGGCCACGAGGTTGAACCGGATACTGGCCGGGCCCGACGCGTACTTGATCTTCGCCGACACGGTGTAGGTCACACCGCGCTGCACCTTCCCGTTCAGGTACTGGTTCGGACCGGAGCCGTTGAGCGTGCGGTCGCCGACCTTCAGCGCCGCCGAGCCCGCGGCCGGGCCGGTCGCATCCCGGCTGATCGTCGCACCGTACTGCGTGCCCCACGGCGAGACCGTCTCGGACTCGAACCCCGGGTTCTGCAGCAGTTCGACGCCGATGAGCGAGCCGTCGTACGCGGGCGGCTGCGGGATCGTCCAGTCCTCGTCCAGGTACGCCCGGTGCGGGGCGTCGTTGGCGAAGTCGTCGGAGGCGACGATGCTCTTCTGCTGCTCGAACCTCTCCTCCGCCGGGCTGAGCCTGATCGGCTTGGCGAACGCGCCGCCCACCGGCACGACCCCGTTGTTCCCGAAGACCGGCCAGCCGTCCTGCCAGGTGGCGGGGATCAGCGCCGGGGTGCGGCCGATCGGGAAGTTGTCGCGGAAGAACATGCCGTACCAGTCGGTGCCGCCGCCCGCACGCGAGATCGGCACGAGGCTGCCCTGCGCGAAACCGTTGGAGTTCAGCACCCCCCGTGCCTCGTAGGTGTTCGTGCCGTCCGCCGAGGTGTAGCGCCCGAGCAGGTCCCTGGAGCGGAACATGACGACCTGGCGCCCCTGGCCGGACGGCCAGGTGATGATGACCACGTAGTAGTAGCCGTTGATGTGGAAGACCTGGGCGCCCTCGAACAGGCCCCCGATGAACGGCTTGCCGGCGTAGTCACTCGCCGCGAAGATGCTCGGAAAGTCCTTGTCGATGCCCGACATGTCGGACTTGAGGCGTACGGCGCTCGTGTTGCCCGAGCCGTAGAAGATGTACGCCGTGCCGTCGTCGTCGAAGAACAGCGACGGGTCGTGCAGACCCCGGCCCAGCGGCGTGCGCTTCCACCTGCCGTTCTCGACGTCGTCGGTGCTGTAGAGGTACGCGCCGCCGAGGTTGTTGGTGTTGAAGACCGCGTAGAACCTGCCGTCGTGGTAGCGGAGGGACGACGCCCACTGGCCCTGGCCGTACGAGTTCTGCCCGTTGCGCAGCGAGAACGCGTCGCCGATGTCGGCCCGGTCGAACACGTAGTTGACGATCTCCCAGTTCACGAGGTCGTACGACTTCATGATCGGCGCACCCGGGCTCAGGTGCATCGTCGTGCTGATCATGTAGTAGACGTCCCGGTGCTCCTTGTTCTCCGCGGCCGGGACGCGCTCCACGCTGATGTCCGGCACGTCGGAGTTGAGGATGGGCACCGTGTAGGTGCCGTCGCCGGTCCCCTTGTCGGTCGAGGTGTACGACGGCTTGGGCGACCATGCGTCGTCGGAGGTGTGGGCGGAGTCGGCCGCGGCCGCGCCGCCTGTGGACACGAGGCCGGCGCAGAGAAGCGCGCCGGCCGTCGCGATCGCGGTTCTGCGCAGGCCGACCGGCCCGAGCGGGTCGCGCGGGACCGATCCAGAAGATCGGGGGGCTACGGACATGGGGGGTCTCCAGTCATAAATATGACGCGCCCGTTAATAGTGTTTGCGCTAACATGTCCTGTCAAGGCTCAAGTGATCGGATGATCTGAAATGTCCGCGCTCACCTCACCGGTCAGGTCCCGGGCAGGCCCCGGGCAGGTCCCGGTCAGTGCCCTCCGGACGGCACTAGGGTTGTGCCGGGGAGGTCGGATGAGTGCAGGCTGGGTGGACGGTCCCGGCGACGAGGGCCGTCCCGGGCTCGAACGAGCGTGCCGCACGCGGCGCGCATCGCGAACTACTTCCTCGGGGGCAAGGACCACTTCGTGTACGTCGACAACGACCCGCTGGTGCTGGTGCGCGCCCACGCCCTGCCGACCAGCTCTCCGCCCGGGGTGACCGACTCCATCGAGGCCGACGCCGGGTGCGGGGTCGGCCGCAAGCCCTGACCCGTGGACCCCGCCCCGCCACTGCGTGACATCGGCTGCTTCGCCCTCGTCGCCCGGCATCTCAGCTTCTCCCGCGCCGCCGCCGAGATGGGCGTCTCCCAGCCCGCGGCGAGCCAGGCCGTCGGGCGGCTGGAGCGCGTGCTCGGGGTCCGTCTGTTCGAGCGGACCAGCCGCGAGGTGCGGCTGACACCCGCGGGAAAGGCGCTGCTGCCGTACGCCGAGACGCTGCTGGAGTCCGCGACGGCCTTCTCGGCCGAGGCGCGGCGGCTGGCCGCACCGGCGGACGCGGGTGTCCGGCTGGCCTATCCCCCGCTGGTGGGTGGTCTCGCGGCGCGGGTGGCCCGCCGGATGGCCCGCCGCGATCCCCCGGCCGAGGTGGACCTGCGTCCCGCCGGGCGCGCCGCCTGCCTCGCGGCCGTCGCCGCCGGGGAGGTGACCGCCGCGATCCTGGCGAGCCCCTTTCCGCGCGATCTGACCACGGCCGCCCGGTTCCACGTGCCCGTGAGCCACCTGGCCGTGCCCGCCGGCGACCCGCTCGCCGCCCTGCCCCGGCTGCAGCCCGAACGGCTCGCCCGGCACCGGGTGCTCGTGCCGCGCGAACGCCCCCCGGGCGGCATGTGGGCACGGCTCGCCGCCCGCGTCGAACCCCACCGGCAGCATGTGGTGGCCGAGGAGATCGACGACTACGCCGCCGCGCTCGACCTGGTCGCGGCGGGCGTCGGCCTGCTGCCGACTCCCTCTCTGCTCGTCGCGTCCGTCCGCAGGGACGACGTCGCCTTCGTCCCGCTCGACGCGGGCGACCTGCGGCTGACGTACGCCCTCGCATGGCAGCGCGATCAGCAGGGGGAATGGCAGGGCGAACGGATGCCGGCGGGCCTGATGGCACTCGTGCAGACCGTGCAGGAATGTCTCTGGACCCGGTGATGCGCGGTCTGTGCTTGGTCCGGGAGAAAGTTTCATGCGGCCTGAATGGTCCTTGCAATGGTGAACATGCGGACGGCCGGAGCACTAGCAGGCATTATCCGGCGCGGCGGCGCCGCGGCCCCCCCTAAAAATTACTTGAACTCTTGACCAAAGACCGGCTTGAGAGCAATCTGAGACCAGCGCGACCCCGTGTCCGTTCGGCGCCGGACAGGGCATCGGGCGCGTCGCGGTCCATGGACGCATGAGCGACACCACCAGCGACGCTGCTGGTGTTCCAGGAGTTGACCTGCACTTTCGGGGTCTTCACCTCTAATCGCGCGCGGCTTCCCACAGCCGGGCGTCGTATCCGCCGACAATGCGAAAGCTCAGGACGCCGGAGATTCTGCACGGTTTACAGAGTCCTGACCGAAAACATTCGGCGGCCGGTTCTCCTCATTCCTCCAAGAAGGTGATCACGTGAAAATCGGTCAGATCAGCGGGCCGGTGCTCTCGCTCTTCCGTGTCGTCACAGGCCTGTTGTTCGTCTGCCACGGCGCGTCGTCGATCTTCGGGATCATGGGCGGCAGCCGGGGAACCGGCCAGGTTCTGCCCTTCGGCTCGTGGCCGGGCTGGTGGGCGGCGGCCATCCAGCTGGTTTTCGGCGCGCTCGTCCTCATCGGGCTGTTCACCCGCGTCAGCGCACTGCTCTGCTCCGGCTCGATGGCGTACGCCTACTTCGTCGTCCACGCGCCGCAGAACCTGTTCCCGATCCGCAACGGCGGCGAGGCCGCGGCCATGTTCTGCTGGTCGTTCTTCCTCATCGCCGTCTTCGGCCCCGGCTCCTGGGCGCTGGACACGCTGATCCACCGGGCGCGGCACCACGAGGTCGAGAGTTACACGCCCGCCACAGCGTAGGAGTGCCAGCGTAGGAGTGACAGCACAGGCATGAACAGCCTCGCGGCCGGGCGCTACGCGCGCCCGGCCGCGAGGTAGGCGGGCCAGCTGCCCAGACCGGTGATGTCCCTGGCCGACCCCACGGCGTACGCCTCGCACAGGAAGCCCCGCACCCGGCGGCCGTCGGAGAGCTCCTCCGTGCCGAGCCCGAGCGGGGCGGGGATGGTCACGAGCAGCTCCCCAGCGCGGCCGGTTCGATCTCGTGCAACTCGACCTCGACGGAGGAGCCGCCCTCCTCCCTGACCAGGCCCGGCCTGTCGCCGAGGTCGTAGAGCCGGTAGCAGGGGGCCGTCCGGGCGACGGCGGCGAACCGCGCGCCGAGCGCCACCAGGTGCGGGTGCAGCGGCTGGCCCACCCGGTGGGCCCCGACCACCGCCAGCGGGACTGTGCCGTCCACCGACACCCGGCCCGCCGGCGTCCGGGGCGCCGAGTCCTTCTCACCCTTCTCCCCCAGAAAGCCCGCGCCCAGGGCGGCCAGGAAGTCGTCGGATCCCGCCGGAGCCAGGAAGGCACGGTCGGCACGGCCAGCGCGTCGATCCGGGTCCATACGGCCGCCGTGGCGGCCCGCAGCTCCGCGCCGCCACGACGCCCGCCAGGCGGCCGTCGTGCAGGACGGCGACGCGGTCGCTGATCGCGATGAGCTCGTCGAGGTCCTCGGAGACGACGAGCACGCCCGCGCCCGCCCGGGCGCAGGCCGCAGGCGACCTCGCACAGCTCCCGCTGGCCGCTGCCCGCCACCCCCGCGATCCCGACGACCTCGCCGGGCAGCACGTCGAGCGTGACATCGCGCAGCCGGAGCACCCCGTTGTCGCCGTACGCGCTCACCCCCGTGAGGGAGAGCGCGGCCGTACGGCCGGGCGGCGGCACGGGGCGGTCGGCGGGCAGCGGCGGCACCGCCCGGCCCACCATCGCCTCCACCAGTTCCGCGTCGTCGTACGCCGCCGGGTCCGCCCCGCGGTGATCACCCGGCCGCCGCGCAGCACCGTGACCCGGTCGGCGATCGCCCTGACCTGCGACGTTCTCTGTCACGGTCAGCGCCGGGACCAGCCGCAGTTCCTGGAACACCATGCCGATCCCGAGGGACCGGGCGGCGGCCGGGCTGCCGACCCGCACCGGCGTGCCGTCCACCACCAGGTCGCCCGCGTCGGGCCGGTGCACGCCGTAGATGAGCTTGAGAAGGGTGCTCTTGCCCGCGCCGTGCTCCCCGACGAGGGCGTGTACCTCGCCGGGGCGTACGTCGAAGTCGACCCCGTCGTTGGCGACGACGTCGCCGAACGCCCGGGTCAGGCCGCGGGCCGCGAGCAGGGGATGGTCAGTGGGAGCCTCGGTCAACGTCATGGCGCCTGCCTCGGTTGAGGGCCATCTGGGTGATCGCGCGAGCGGCTCTGCGCTCGACGACGTCCATCGACTCCCCGACGTGCCGGCGCATCGCGGTCAGGGCGTCCTCAAGGCGCCCGGCGAGGACCTCCTCGACGATCTCCAGGTGCTGCAGGATCGTCAGGGTGATGCGGTCGGCGGTCAGGAAGTCGTACATGCGCACCGCTCTGATCCGCGCGTTGACGGACGCGAGGGTGCTCGTGAGCGCCGCGTTCCCCGAGGCGCGGCTCATCGTGACGTGGAAGTCCTCGTCCATCACCACGAACTGCGGGTCGGGCTCCGGCTGGTCGTCCCGCAGCGCGCGCCACTGGTCGCGCAGGGGTTCCAATACCGCCGGGTCGTGCCCGCGTACGGCCGGCTCCAGCGCGCGGCTGATCCCGCGCAGTTCCAGAGCGGCGTTTCTCGAAATGTCCGGCATGGTTAATTCGTGGTCGCCATGCCCTCACAGCCGCCGGGCCCGTACTGAAAGTTTCACTTCCCCGGCTCGCCGCGACGCCCCTGACCTGTACGGACGGCCCCGCCTCCGGGGCCGTGCTTGGAGCACGCCAGGTCCCGTACGCACCATCCGGGCGGGAGCCCCTTCCGGGTCGTCCCGCCCGTTCATCGTTCCTGGGGGCATGTTCATGCGACTACCGCGACGGCTGCTGAGCGCGAGCACGGCGGCTGCGACAGTGTTGACCGGCGCAGTGCTGTCGGTGACCTCCGCCGGCGCTCCCGCCTCCGCCGCCACGTTCGCCTACGGCGAGGCGCTGCAGAAATCGTTCCTGTTCTACGAGGCGCAGGAGTCGGGCCGCCTGCCGTCAACGAACCGGGTGACCTGGCGGGCCGACTCGACCGTGAACGACGGGAAGTCCGCCGGAGTCGACCTGTCGGGCGGCTTCTACGACGCCGGCGACCACGTGAAGTTCGGCTTCCCGATGGCCTCCATGACCACCACCCTGGCCTGGGGCGGCGTCGACTACCGGTCGGCCTACGAGAGGTCGGGCCAGCTGCCGTACCTGCTGAACACGCTGCGGCAGTCGGGCGACTACTTCATCAACGCCCATCCCGAGCCGAACGTCCTCTACGTCCAGGTCGGCGACGGCGGCGAGGACCACTCCTACTGGGGCGCGCCGGAGACCGTCGAGGCCAAGGGCCACAAGCGGCCGGTCTACAAGATCACCGCCTCGTGCCCCGGCACCGACGTGGCGGCCGAGACCGCCGCCGCGATGGCCGCGTCGTCGATCGTCTTCCGGCCGACCGACCCGTCGTACGCCGACACGCTGCTGACGCACGCCCGGCAACTGTTCACGTTCGCCGACACGACCAAGGGGACGAACGGCCGCGACACGGCGTACGTGAACTGCGTCAGCGCCGCGCAGGGCTTCTACAACTCCACCGGTGAGGGCGGCCAGGTGGAGGGCGCCACGAAGATGTACTGGGACGAGCTGGCCTGGGCCTCCGTCTGGCTCTACCGGGCCACGGGCACCGCGAGCTACCTCGACCGGGCCCGCGAGTTCTATCCCAAGATGGGCACCCAGGAAGACCCGGGGAGCAACGGCGTCCAGGTGCCCGTCTTCAACTTCGGCTTCGGCTGGAACGACAAGCAGTACGCCGTCTACGAGCAGATGGCCGAGCTGACCGGCGAGCAGAAGTACAAGGACGACGTCCAGCGCTACCTCGACTACTGGACCGTGGGCTACAAGGGCAAGAAGGGCACGATCACGCCCGGCGGCCTCGCGTACATCTTCTACTGGGCCTCGCTGCGCATGGCGGCCAACACCGCGTTCGTCGCGCTGAGGTACGCGGACTACCTCGGCTCGTCCAGCTCGCTCCGCGCCCGCTACCACGACTTCGGCAAGCGGCAGATCGACTACGCGCTCGGCGACAACCCCCGCCACTCCAGCTACATGATCGGCTTCGGGACCAACCCGCCGCGCAACCCCCACCACCGCGGCGCGCACGGCTCCTGGACCAACGCCGGTCCCGACGGCGAGCCCGCCGTCAGCAGGCACATCCTGTACGGTGCGCTGGTCGGCGGCCCGGACGGCGCCGACGCCTACACCGACAGCCGGGGCGACTACGTCAAGAACGAGGTCGCGCTCGACTTCAACTCCGGCATCACCAGCTCGCTCGCCGTCCTCTACGGCACGTACGGCGGGTCGCCCCTCGCGACGCTGCCGCGCGAGACGCCCGACGGCCCCGAGTTCTATCTGGAGCCGACGATCACCCACACCACCCGGGAGACGGCGGCCAAGACCTTCGTGATCAACAAGTCGGCCTGGCCCGCGACCGTGCTCGACCGGGCCAAGTTCCGCTACTACTTCACGCTCGACGGCTCGACGACGGCGAGCCAGGTCACCGTGAGCACGTCCTACACGCAGTGCAAGCAGCCCACCGGGCCGCACCTGCTGGAGGGCAGGACGTACTACGCCGAGGTCGACTGCACCGGCACGCTCATCTTCCCGGGCGGCCAGTCGGAGTTCCGCCGCGAGGTGCAACTCCGGATCAGTGTGGCCGACGGCGCGACCTGGGACCCGTCCAACGACTGGTCGGCGAAGGGCGCCGACCGCATGACGCTGTACGGCAACGACGGCAGGCTGCTCTGGGGCACCCCGCCGGGCTCCGGCCCGTCCCCGTCGGTGTCGCCTTCTGCGTCCCCCTCTGCGTCTCCGTCGGTATCGCCCTCTGTTTCTCCCTCTGCGTCGCCTTCTGCGTCCCCCTCTGCCTCGCCTTCTGCGTCGCCTTCTGCGTCCCCCTCTGCGTCCCCCTCCGTGTCACCTTCGGCCGGGGGCACGTGCAAGGTCGCGTACGCGACCAACGACTGGGGAGGCGGCTTCACCGCCACCATCACGATCACCAACGCCGGGACTGCGACGATCAACGGCTGGACCCTGAAGTTCGCCTTCCCCGGCACCCAGAAGATCACCCCGCCCGGCTGGTCGGCCACCTGGACACAGAGCGGGACCAGCGTCACCGCGGCGAACCTCGACTGGAACAAGACCATCGGTGCGGGCCAATCCGTCCAGATCGGCTTCCAGGGCACCTACACCGGTTCCAATCCCAAGCCCACCGCCTTCACCCTCAACGGCACCACCTGCTCCTGATATGAGGCGTTCGATGAGACTCCTTTCCCTGGGCGGGGTGGCCGCCGTACTGGCCGCCCTGCTCGTCCCGGGTTCGGTGCCCGCCCAGGCGGCGAGTTCGTACAACTACACCGAGGCCCTGCAGAAGTCGATCTACTTCTACGAGGCGCAGCAGTCGGGCAGGAAGCCCGCCTGGAGCCGCGTGGAGTGGCGCGGCGACCGCACGCTGAACGACGGCAAGCCTGCGGGGGTGGACCTGTCCGGCGGCTGGTACGACGCGGGCGACCACGTCAAGTTCGGCTTCCCCATGGCGTTCACCACCACGATGCTGGCCTGGGGGCTGGTCGAGAACCGGTCCGGCTACGGGACCCAGCTCACGCCGATGCTGAACAACCTCAAATGGGCCACCGACTACCTGATCGCCGCCCACCCCGAGCCGGAGACGTTGTACGTCCAGGTGGGCGACGGCAGCGTGGACCACGCGTACTGGGGCCCGCCCGAGGTGATCGACATCAAGGGCATGTCGCGGCCGGTCTACAAGATCACCCCGACGTGCAAGGGCACCGACGTCGTCGCCGAGACGGCCGCGGCCATGGCGGCCTCCTCGATGGCCTTCCGCCAGAGCGATCCGTCGTACGCCGACACGCTGCTCACCCACGCCCGGCAGCTGTTCACGTTCGCCGACACGACCAAGGGGACGAACGGCCAGGACACCGCGTACACGAGTTGCGTGCCGGGCATCTCCGGCTACTACAACTCGACCTGGGAGGGCGCCTCCGACCACCCCGGCGCGACCAAGATGTACTGGGACGAGCTGGCCTGGGCGGCCGTGTGGCTCTACCGGGCGACGGGCACGGGGAGCTACCTGGACAAGGCCCGCGAGTTCTACCCCAAGATGGGCAGCGAGCCCGACGTGGGCCAGGGCGCGGGCGGGACGATGGTGCCCGCCTACACCTTCGGCCTGGGCTGGAACGACAAGGAATACGCCGTCTATGCGCTGATGGCCATGCTGACCGGGGAACAGAGGTACATCGACGACGTCCAGCGCTACCTCGACTACTGGACCACCGGATACAAGGGCAAGAAGGGCACGATCACCCCCGGCGGCCTCGCGTACATCTTCAACTGGGCCTCGCTGCGCATGGCGCTGAACACGGCCTGGGTGGCCCTCGTCTACGCCGACCACCTCGGCTCCGGCAACGCGCTCTACGCCCGCTACCACGACTTCGCCAAGCGGCAGGTCGACTACTCCCTCGGGGACAATCCCCGCCACTCCAGTTACATGGTCGGCTTCGGGGCCAACCCGCCGACGCACGTCCACCATCGGGCGGCCAGCGGCCAGTACCTCGGCTACATGAGCGACACCACCGGCCCGAACCTGCACGTCCTGTACGGCGCGCTCGCCGGAGGACCGGACGCCGCCGACGCCTACGCCGACAGCCGTACGGACTACGTCCGCAACGAGGTGGCGATCGACTACAACTCCGGCATCACCAACGTGCTCGCGCGGTTCGCCAAGGAGTACGGCGGCACGCCCCTGGCGGGCTTCCCCGCGCCGGAGAACAAGTACGACGAGATCACCGCCGCTGTCGGCAACGTCTACACCGGTGGGGACGGCACTTCGCTGACCGTCACCATCACCAACACCTCGAACTGGCCTCCGCGCGTCCTCCAGTCGGGGAAGGCGCGTTACTACTTCACGCTCGACGGCTCCACCTCGGTCTCCCAGGTGAAGGTGACCGGCGGCGACACCAGCGGCTGCGCCGTGAACGGGCCCGTCCTCGCCAGGGACCGCACCTACTACGCCGAGGTGGACTGCACCGGCAAGCCGATCTACCCCGGCGACGCCCAGCTCTACCGGCGCAGCACCCAGTTGCGCATCTCGGTGCCGAACGGCGCGGCCTGGGACCCGGCCAACGACTGGTCGGCCTCGACCGCCTCCCACGTGCCGGTATACGACGGGGGCACGCTGGTGTGGGGTACCCCGCCGGAGGGCACGGCCAGCCCGTCGCCGTCTCCCAGCCCTTCGCCCTCCCCCAGCCCGTCGCCGTCCTCATCACCGTCATCCTCGCCGTCGTCCTCGCCGTCTTCGGTGGACACCACGCCGCCGAGCGCGCCCACCGGACTGTGGGTCTGCGGGGCGGACTTCGCGAACGCGGTGCCGATGTGCTGGACGGCCTCGACCGACGACGTCGGGGTCACGGGCTATGACGTGTACATGAAGCAGGGCACCGGCTTCACCAAGATCGGTTCGTCGACCACGCCCCTCTACGTCGCGGAGAGACTGGTCGCCGGCACGAGCTACACCTTCTACGTCGTGGCACGGGACGCCGCGGGCAACACCAGCCAGCCCTCGGCCACGCTCACCGCGACCGCCCAGACCGGCCTGTCCAGCCCGTCTCCGTCCCCCAGCCCGTCTCCTTCCCCCAGCCCGTCGCCGTCGCCCAGCCCTTCACCGGGTGGCGGATGCCGGGTGACGTACGGGACAAGCGACTGGGGCGGCGGGTTCACCGCGACCGTCACGATCGCCAACACCGGCACGAACGCGATCAACGGCTGGACGCTGAAGTTCGCCTTCCCGGGCGACCAGAAGGTCACCCCGCCCGGCTGGTCGGCCACCTGGACCCAGACCGGTGCGAACGTGACGGCGGTCAACCTCGACTGGAACAAGACCATCGCCCCTGGACAGTCCGTCCAGGTCGGCTTCAACGGCACCTACACCGGCTCGAACTCCCGGCCGGCCGCCTTCACCCTCAACGGCACCACCTGCTCGTGATCCTCACCCGGGCCCGGCGCATCCCCGATGCGCCGGGCGCCTGTTCGGAAGGTCATCACATGTACACCCAGAACCGCCGTACCACCGCCCGAGTGAGCGCCTTGCTGAGCGCCGGCCTGCTGAGCGCCGGGCTCGTGGGCGCCGCCGTCCTCCCGGCCTCCGCGGCGGCCGGAGACACCACCCCGCCCAGCGCTCCCGGAGCTCTGTGGCACTGTCCGTTGCCCGCGGCTCCCGGATCGGGTCTCGGCATCGGCGTGTCTCTTTGCTGGGGCGCCGCGACCGACGACGTCGGCGTCACCGAATACGACGTCCAGGTCAAGCAGGACGGCGCCTTCACCTCCATCCGCACCACGACCGGCCCGGGCTCCATCGTCAGCGGCCTCACCCTTGGACAGTCGTACACGTTCCGGGTCGTCGCGAGAGACGCGGCGGGGAACGCGGGCCCGCCGTCCAATGAACTGACGGCCACTGCCGGCTACCTGAGCGGCATGCCTCCCTCCAGCCCGCCGCCCAGCCCGTCCCCGATCGACCGGACCCCGCCCACCCGTCCCGAGGGCCTGGTCACGCAGAACGTCTGCGTCAACGGCTCGGTCGGCCTGGTCTGGACACCGTCCACCGACGACGTCGGCATCTCCACCTACGAGGTCTACGTGTGGACCGGCGGCGCCTTCCTGCGTACGCAGCAGGCCACGATCGACATGCGGGCCGACCGGGTCACCGCGGTGGTCGCCGGCCTCACGGCGGGGAGCGACTACCTGTTCTACGTCGTGGCCAAAGACCGCGCGGGCAACCTCAGCGCGCCTTCCGACCTGGTCCGTGCCCGGGCCATGGTCGAGCCGCCCGTGGCCAGTCCGAGCCCGGGAACCGACACCACGCCTCCTGGCACACCGACCGGCATGGCCGCCGTAACCGGAATGGACATACCCGGCGGAGTCTTCCTCGCCTGGTACAGCGTCAGCGACGACAGCGGCGTCCCGCCCAAGTACGACCTGTTCCGGCGGACCGACCACGGCTACGCGTACGAGGGTGAGAACGGCACCCCCCGCGACATCGTCACCGGCCTCGAAGGCGGCAAGCCGTACACCTTCCAGGTCGTGGCCCGTGACGCCGCCGGCAACCTGAGCAATCCCTCGGCGCCCTACACGGCCGTCGCGCAGCCCGGAGGAACGTCCTCGCCCAGCGCGTCGGTGTCTCCCAGCGCGTCGATGTCGCCCGGTTCCGGATGCAGGGTGACCTACGCCGCCACCACCTGGGACGGCGGGTTCACGACCACCGTCACGATCACCAACACCGGCACCGCCGCCGTCGACGGGTGGACGCTCGGCTTCAGCTTCCCGCTCGCCTCCCAGCGCGTCACCAACGGATGGTCGGCCGTCTGGACCCAGTCCGGCACCGATGTCACGGCCGAGAACTACGAATGGAACAAGACGATCAAGCCGGGCGAGTCGTTGTACCTCGGCTTCAACGGCGCCTACACCGGTTCCAACCCCAAACCCACCGCCTTCACCCTCAACGGCACCAGCTGCTCGTGATCCTCGCCAACGGTGCCCGGCGCATCCCCGATGCGCCGGGCGTCCGATCGGAAGGTAATCACAAACGCACCCAGAACCGCCGTACCACCGCCCAAGTGAGCGCCCTGCTCAGCGCCGGCCTTCTGAGCGCCGGCCTCGCGCTCGCCGCCGTGTCCACACCGGCCGCGCCGCCCTCGCACCGCCCCCGAGCCCTTCCGCGACCCCGACCTCCACCACCGGCAGCGCGCCGAGCCGTCCCACGGACGTGGGGCCGTACAACGCCTACATCAACGGCGCGGCCGGCCTGATCTGGACGAAGTCCACGGACGACGTCGCCGTCACCGGCTACGACGTGTACGCCTGGATCGACGGCGCCTTCACCCCCGTGACCACACAGTTCTTCACGTCCGGCGACTGGGTCGTCGGGGTCGTGCTGCAGAACCTCACCCCCGGGCGCGACTACCTGTTCTACGTCGTCGCCAAGGACGCCGACGGCAACCTCAGCGCGCCCTCCGATCTGGTCCGGCAACGGGCGATGGTCGAGCCGCCGCTCCCCACGAGCCCCGGCCCAGGTGCCCCCGACACCACTCCGCCCGGCACTCCGACCGGCCTGACCGCCGTGACCGGGATGCCGATCCCCGGCGGGATCTTCCTCGCCTGGAACACCGTCAGCGACGACAGCGGCGTCCCGCCCAAGTACGACCTGTTCCGGCGCACGGACCACGGTTACGCGTACGAGGGTGAGAACGGCACCCCCCGCGACATCGTCACCGGCCTCGAAGGCGGGAAGCCGTACACCTTCCAGGTCGTGGCCCGTGACGCGTCCGGTAACCTGAGCGCCGCCTCGGCGCCGTACACGGCCGTCGCCCAGTCTGACACGCCGCCTGTCTCGTGTGCGGTCACCTACACCCAGAGCGCCTGGAAGGGCGGTCTCACCGCCTCCGTGAAGATCATGAACACGGGCACCACGGCCATCGACGGGTGGAAGCTGACCTTCCTGCTCCCCACCCAGCACCTCACCAAGGGCTGGTCGGCCCGCTGGACACAGAGCGACAGCGTCGTCACCGTCGAGAACTACGACTGGAACAAGACCATCAAGCCCGGCAGTTCGGTGTCCATCGGCTTCAACGCCACCTTCCCCGGCGACCAGAACACGCCCCCGATGAGCTTCACTCTCAACCAGCGCAGTTGCACGATCACCTGATTTTTCACCTGAACCCCAGGGGCCTCTGGTGCCTGCGATGATGGCGGGATGACCGACGCGTTGCCCGGATTGGAGCCCGGTCTCGAACCCGGACTGAAATCCGGGGCCGCCGTCCGGCCCCGCCGGGCCGCCGGCTACGAGATCGAGGACGAGTTGCGCGCGGCCGGCATGGTCCACATCGCCGGTGTGGACGAGGTCGGTCGCGGCGCCTGGGCCGGGCCCGTCGTGCTCTGTGCGGCGGTCACCTCCTTCGGCCCGCCGCCGGAGTTGCCGGGACGAGGCGACCGTAAGGTCCGGCTGACCGATTCCAAGATGCTCGGGCCGGCTCAGCGGGAGGCATTCGCCGAGGTGCTTCCGGGCTGGCTCACCTGTCACGCGTACGGCGAGTCCAGTGCGGAGGAGATCGACGAGGTCGGCATGACCGAGGCCCTCCGCCGGGCCGCGCGCCGGGCCCTGGAGGCCCTGCCACTGCGGCCCGACGTGGTGCTCCTCGACGGCGCGCACGACTTCCTGGGGCGGCCATGGCGGGTGCGGTGCGAGGTGAAAGCCGATCAGCGCTCGGTCTCCGTGGCCGCCGCGTCGGTGCTCGCCAAGGTCCACCGCGACCGGCTGATGGCCGAGATCGGCGAGGAACATCCGGCCTACGGCTTCGCTGCCAACGCGGGCTATCCGTCGCCGGTCCACCAACGCGCTCTCGCCGAAAGCGGCCCGACCCCGCACCATCGGCTGTCGTGGGCCTACCTCGACGACCTGCCACGCTGGAAGCATCTGCGCAGGCACCGTGATCCCCTCGCCGGCTCCGGCCAGACGACCCTTCTCTGACACCCTCATGTCCTCGCTCGCCGGGTGCTGTAGGGGTTGCGGTAGGTGAAGGCCCAGCGGTCGTCGCCCACCTTTCGGCGGGTGTAGCGGGTGGGGTGGCGGTAGCGGTCGCGGTTGTGGAACTGGCACGCCGGCCCCAGTAGCTTCAGGTCGGTCGGCCCGCCGCTGCACCAGTTGTCGGCGTGGTCGATCTGGCACATCGTGGCGGGCAGCGGGCAGCCGTCGACCCAGCAGGTGGCGTACCGGGCGAAGACGGCCCGGCGCTGGGCGGGGGTGGCCAACCTGACCTTGCGGCCCATGTCCAGGACCTGCCCGGCGGCGTTCATCACTATCCTCACCAGGGTGCTGCTGCGGGCCAGCCGGTGCACGCTGGAGACGGGCAGCAGGTGCCCGGTCGCCAGGATCAGCCCCGGCAACCTTCGCATCCACACCCCGGGCGGCACATTGCCGCCCGCTCCCGGCGGACTGCTTCCCGGCGGCGCGTCGGCTCCCACCCCCGCCCAGGCATCATCTCCCGGCCAGGCGCCATCGCCAGGCCAAGCGTCGCCTCCCGGCCAGGCGCTCCCTTCCGCATCCGGCGGGGTGTCGGGCTCGGGTGGGGGATCAGGGGCATGCGTCTGCTTCGGGCGTGCCTGCTGCGGGGGTGCCTGCTTCGGGCGCCGCGCTCGGTTTCTGCGGTGTCCTCGCTCGATGCCCTCTTCCTGAGTGCCGGGGTCGTCGTCCGCGTCGTCAGAGTCGTCGGCGTGGTCCTGCTGGACGTCATCGCAGTCGCGCAGGTCGCCGCGCTCGTTGCCGCGCTCGTTGCCGCGCTCGTGGCCGCGCTCGTGGCTGTCGGTGGGGTCGAAGTGCGGCCAGGCGGCAGCCGGACCGTCCATGGGCGAGCTACCGGCGGCTGCGCGGCCGGTGACAGGCTCCTGCCCGTCAGCGCCCGCACCCGCGCCCGCACCCGCAGCGGCAGGGGAGGCGGCGCTGGAGGCGGCACGGCAGGCGGCACTGGGCGCGGCAGGGGAGGCGGCGCGGGAGGTGTCGTCTCCAGCGGAGGGCGCGACGGTCGAGCTACCGTCCTCGCCGACTGAGTGATCATCACCCGCCGGGGGCCCGGTGACTGTGCGTTCGGGGCTGGTGGAGGTGCGTTCGGGGCTGGTGGAGGTGCGTTCGGGGCTGGTGGAGGTGCGTTCGGGGCTGGTGGAGGTGCGTTCGGGGCTGACGGCCGATGGCCGTGCGCCCGGCTCTGCACCCGCTGGCTCTGCGTGTGGTTCTTCGTCTGGCTCTGCGTGTGGTTCTTCGCCGGCGGGCTCCTCAATGGTGGGCTCGCCGTCATCGCAGGGAGTGCCACTCGGAGGGTCGTCGGGAAGGGATTCGGCGTTGACCAGCACCAGAAGCTCAGTCGCGATCTTGTTCTCCAAGAACGCGATCAACGCGTCGGCGTTCCGCACACTCAGCGTACGGTCATCACCCTCCGCCTTGGGCTTGGCGTAGACGTCCAGCATGTGCTGCAACCGCGCGGCCGCCTCCACCGGCAGGTAGAACTCCCCCTCCACACCGCCGCCCCTACGCCGGCGCACCCGGAAGAACCGGCGATCGAAATCCGCCTGCTCATCCTTCTCATGCCCGTCAGGGTCGAGCACCGCGCGTAGGTACCGCCCCGCCTTGGCCACCTCCGCCGCACCCGCCGACCCCGCCAACTCCAGCAGAATCCGCTCAGCCGTCGCCGCCTGCTCATCGGTCAACCCCGCGGTGGCCGTGCAGATCGCCTCCACGACCCCCTCGGTCAGGCCACCCTCCGCGAACAGGCGACGCACCTCAGCAAGACGGTGCACTTCCATGCTCATCGTCACCAACCGGCCCGCCCCCGCAGGCGTCATCCCCCCGGCGCTACGCAGCCACAACTTCGTGGACGCATGCCCATGGTGCTTCGCCTCCCCCGCCCGATGGACACGACCCACCCGGGCCGCCAACGCCGAAGTGATCCGATCACGGACCGCAAGCAACTCCTCCGCCTCGGCCAGACACACACCCGCGTCCTCAGGCACCGGCACCAACGCCACCACCCGAGCCGCCTCGACAAGAGCCGCCACCGCCACCCACGACGGCGACCCCGAGCCGGAAACACCGCCAGAAGCACCACCAAAGACACCCTCAGAGGCGCCACCATCGACGTCTCCAGCGTCGGCACTCAGGGCGTCGGCACTCAGGGCGTCGGAGCCGACGCTGTCAGGGCCGAGAGTGCCGCGGCCGGCATCTCCTGTGTGATCCGCAGCGGGCGGAGAACCGGCTTCGGGGCCGGGAATGGCAGCGCCATCGCAAGAACCATCAGGGAGAGCGTTATTCCCGGTTTCGTCGCTGACGGGATCGTCGCTGACGGAGTCGTCAACGGCAGCGGTACCGGCACGAGTCGTGAATGCTCGAATAAAGGGGTAACTCGTCGGAGTACCGAATCGGCTCGCGTGCTCTCGCGCATCGGGATCGACGATCGGCACATATTCGCGGGCAAGGGTCCCGTCGGAAGACCACAGGGGCGAGCCGGCGATGAGCCGATCCCACCAGTCGCCCTCACCAGTAGTGTTCGAGTCAGGGAAGTGCGCAGGATCATCATCGAACAGATCCATAAGGCACCCCCTCAAGCAATTCGAAAGCCTGTATTAATTCTTCCACACCAAGCCCACATAGGCACGCCCGCGCAAGTGACTTGTTGGGGTTACAGGTGCGCTTTCTTCTTGGAGGCGATGACCGATATTTCCCTCTTGCGTGTCGTGGCGTGAGAGACGAAAACAGCCGGGCGGCCGAAGGCCTACGACCCGCTCGATCAGAACGGAGTCGGCCCCGGCCACCCTTGTGTGCCGTGTCAGGGACGCTCGCGGAGATCGTCCACCCAGCCGGCCTCCTCCAGGGCGACCCGCAGGTTCGGCGCGGATTCGCCGTCGCCGGCCACCTCGTACTGCAGGAGCCTGGCCGAGCCGGGGTCGATGATGATCCGATACTCGATCGATCCGCCGTCATCGCCGGGGCCCTTCGCCGCGAGGGCCGCCCCCGTGCGCCCCAGCGCGTCGGCGCGCTCGCCCAGCGCGGTCAGCCCCCGCTCACCGGCCAGCACCCGGAACAGCGCGGCGCGGGTGCCCGGCGTGATCGGGGCGTTCAGCAGGTCGACGGCCGTCTGCCACAGGTAGACGGAGAAGTCCTCCTCGTTCGCGGCGCCTCCGGGGCGCGCCCGGTAGAGCTCGTGCAGCCGCCGCTCCAGCGCCTTCTCGTCCGTCGGCAGCCGGTCGACGTTGCGGATGGTGAGGCTGGGGTTGTCGATCGACAGGAGCCGGTCGAGCCGGTCCTCGTTGCTCTTCTCGCCACGGCTGACCAGCCGGGGCGCACCCGACTCGCGCCACTTCCGCTCGTCCTCGGGCGACCCGAACGTCAGCCCGCCGCCAGGCTTCCTGACGTTGCGGTTGGCGTCCCCCTTCTGGCGGGCCCGCCAGCTTTCGTCCGTGCTCCCGGAGAAGACGACGTACGGCAGCAGCTCAGGGTGCTTCTTGAACTCGATCAGTTGGTCCTCATACCACCGGTCGGCGGCCTTCCGGGAGCCGGACGCCGCCCTCCTGTCCCGCTCGGCGGCCAGCGCCCGAATTTTCGCGACGTACGCCTCGTCGTCGACGGCGAGGCGGCTGAGGGTCCGGTCGCGGGTGTACCAGTAGTGCCCGGTGCCCGCCTCGACCTTGGACGCGCTCTCGGCGGCGGCCAGCAACACCGTGCGTGCGTCGAGGACCGCAGTGGTCGGCGCGGTGGTGGGCGCAGTGGTCGGCGCGGTGGTCGGCGCGGTGGTGGCTGGGCCGGTGGGGGGTGCGCCGATGCCGGGTACGGCGACGTCGTGTGAGGTGCCCCCGGGCTGACCCGCGCCGCCGGAGACGGCCGGGCCCGAATCGGGGCTCACCCTGGGCACGACGATCACGGCGGCGGCCAGCCCGGCAACCAGCACACCCCCCAGCACCCAGGGGCGACGCCTCGGCGGCCGGGCGGACGACCGTGCCGGCGACAGAGCGCGCTTCGACGGCGCGGGCGGGGTCCGGAAGGCCTGGGCGAGATCATCCGTACGGCGGCGGCGATGGGCCGCCTCGGTCAGTTCGTCCAGCCGCTCAGGCTTGAGCTGGGCGAACACGCGCTCGGTCATGTGCTCGGTCATGTACTCCTCCTGGGGGGTGTCACGAGGGTGTCCGGTGGCCATCACGCCTCCTCCGCGAACCGCTGGCCGTGCTCAGCCGTTCGCGGGCGCCGGGCACCGGCACTGGCACTGGCACTGGCGGCCGGTTCGGCGCGCAGCGCACGGCCCAACCGCTTGCGGGCACGGTGCAGTCGCACGGTGTAGGTGCGGGTGGAGCAGCCCATCACGGTGGCGGCCTGCTCGGGCGGCAGGCCGTGCCAGCTCGCCAGCGCCATCGCCTCCACGTCCTGCTCCGGCAGGGTCGCGAGCGCGGCCAGCGCGGTCGTCCGGTCCACGACGTGGTCGGCCACGTCCCAGGCCACGGTGTCGCGTTCGGTGCTCAGCGCGGCGATGCGGTCGACCAGCGCCTGCCGCCGGCCGCGTGAGTCGCGCTGCTTGGCCAGCAGGTTGCGGGCCACGCCCAGCAACCAGGGCAGCACCGGCTCGGGCAGCTCGTCCAGGCGCCGCCAGGCGACCAGGAACGTCTCGCTGCACACGTCCTCGGCGACGCCGTGCTCGGCCCGCAGCAACGCGTAGCCCAGCACGGCCCGGTAGTGCCGGTCGTAGAGGGCGGTGAATCGTTCTTCGGGATCGTCCACACCCAGTAGTCCCTCCGGAGAGCCCAGGATTACCGGTGAGCCGAAAGCTCACCGCCGGAGGGGAGACCTGCCGTCAGGTGGCGCCTACGCGCCGGCCGGGATGTCGCCCGGGATGAGACCTCTGCCCTCCGGCGCGGAGGCGGGGTCGGAGCCCACGTGGACCGGCCGGTTGTCCCGGTCGACGAAGACGACGCACGGCCTGAGCGTTTTGACCTCCTCCTCGGCGACCAGCGCGTACGCGATGATGATCACAAGGTCACCGACGGAGATGAGCCGGGCGGCGGCGCCGTTGATGCCGATCGTCCCGGAGCCGGCCGGGCCCTCGATGACGTACGTCGACAGCCGGTTGCCGTTGTCGATGTCGACGATGTCGACCTTCTCGCCCTCGACGAGGTTCGCCTCGGCCATGAGGTCCGCGCTGATCGTCACCGAGCCGACGTAGTGGAGATCGGCCTGCGTGACGGTGGCGCGGTGGATCTTCGACTTCATCAGCGTGCGGAACATGGTCTCCCACCGGGGTTCGAAAGCGGCCTCCTCACGAGCGCCCTCGATGGTACGTCACACCGCGAAGCCGCCTTTCATCCCCTGTGCTCGGCGGCCGTGTACTCGACAGCAGCGTCGAGCAGCCACTCCGCCGCGTACGCCGCGAAGGAGGAGCGGACGAGCACCCAGAAGCCGTCCTCCCTCGTGACCAGGACGACCCCGGTTCTGGCCAGCAGGGTCTGCGCGCACCGGCCCGGGCCGAACTCCCGGGGGTGCAGGTCGAGCGCGCAGCCGTGCGCCAGCATGTCCCGCGCCCGCTCCCCGGCCACGACAAGGGTCGTACGCTGGGCCGACACGTCCACGACCGAGACGTGCTCGCCGGCCGCCGCGTCCCGGATCCGCTCACGGAGCTCCCGCGCGGCGCCGTCCGGGCCGACAACCAGCCACTCGTCCGGCCCGAGCCACAGCACGGTCAAACCTCTGCCCTCGGTCACGGCACCGGGCTCCATCGGCAGCGGCACGGCGAGGGCCGTCCCGATCCGCTCCGCCGCCGGGCCTGCGGGGTCGGCCCGGACGTTCAGGTGCGTGAGGAAGGGGATCTCCGCCAGGCGGATCGCGCCGCCCGCGCTCGCCGCCGCGAACCTGTCCGCGTACGCCGCCGCCGGACTCCTGCGCCCGACCACAGAATCAGCCGCAGACCCAGCCACAGAATCAGCTACAGAATCAACCACCGGGTCAGCCGTCACGGCGGGCTCCTTCCGGGTCGTACAGGACATGGGAGGTCACGGTCACGGGCACCAGGTCGTCCCCGACCGGCGCGTACAACCGCTCGCCGACGCGCCCGCGCCCGCCGCTGACCAGCGCGAGCGCGAACGTCCGGCCGAGCGCGGCGCTGCGGTAGCTGGAGGTCACGAAGCCGAGCGCCGGCACCGGCGGAGCAGGCGGAGCAGGCGGAGCAGCGGACGGAGCAGCGGGCAGAGCACTGGGCGGGGCCGGGGCCGCCACAGGGGCGGAAACGAGGTGCGCGCCCTCGGGCAGCAGCACGCCGGGGTCCTCCGGCAGCAGGCCCACCAGGTGCCTGCGGTCGGGCCGGGACGCGTCCGCCCGCGCGTACGACCGCCTGCCGAGGAAGTCGGCCTTCTTCTTCGAGACGATCCACTCCATGCCGAGGTCCTGCGGGGTGACCGTGCCGTCGGTGTCCTGGCCGACGATGGGATACCCCTTCTCCGCCCGCAGCACGTGCATGGTCTCGGTGCCGTACGGCGTGACCTCGCCGGACGCCATGACCGCCTCCCACAGGGCGAGCCCGTACCAGGACGAGACGTTGATCTCGTAGGCCAGCTCGCCCGAGAAGCTGATCCGGCAGACCCGCGCCTCGATCCCGGCGACCTCGGCGTCCCGCCAGGTCATGAAGGGGAAGTCGTCCTTGCCGACGGCGAGGCCGGGGGCGAGGGCGGCGAGCACCTCGCGGGAGCGCGGCCCGGCGAGCGCGACCGTCGCCCACTGCTCGGTGACCGAGGTGCAGCGGACCCGCAGATCCGGCCACTCGGTCTGCAGCCACTCCTCCATCCAGTCGAGCACCGCCGCCGCGTTACCGGTGGTCGTGGTGACGAGGTAGTGGTCGCCGGCCAGGCGAATGGCGGTGCCGTCGTCGAAGACCATGCCGTCGGCGCGGCACATCACGCCGTAGCGGATGGACCCGACCTTGAGCGTGCTCATCATGTTCGTATAGAGCCGGTCCAGGAACACTCCCGCGTCGGGGCCGACCACGTCGATCTTCCCGAGGGTGGAGGCGTCCATCGCGCCCGCGCCCTCCCGTACGGCGGCGCACTCGCGCAGGACGGCGGCCTCCATGCCCTCACCTGGCCGGGGGTAGTACCAGGGCCGCTTCCACTGCCCGACGTTCTCGAAGAACGCGCCGCGCGCCACGTGCCACTCGTGCATGGGCGTCATCCGGACCGGGTCGTGCAGGGGACCCCGGTCGCGGCCCGCGAGCGCGGCGAACGAGACCGGCGTGTACGGCGCGCGGAACGTCGTGGTCCCGAGCGCGGCGACGTCGACGCCGAGCGCGTGCGCCACGACGCCGCCGGTCAGCGGCCCGGAGGTCTTGCCCTGGTCGTGGGCCGTGCCCGCGGTGGTGTAGCGCTTGACGTGCTCGACCGAGGTGAGGCCCGCACCGGTGGCGCGCAGCACCTCCGCCACCGTCACGTCACGCTGCAGGTCCACGAAGTGGGTGCCGTAGTCGCCCGACTCCACCAGCCACAGGTGCTCGGCGGGCGCGGCGGCGGGCTCCTCCTCAGTCACCGGTGCAGCAGCCACCGGCACAGTAACCCCAGACGCGGTAACCCCAGACGCACCGAACCCGAGGGCGGCCAGCGCGCGGCGGCCCGCCTCGGCGCCGTCCGCCAGGCAGTCGCGCAGCGTCGTCACGCCGGCCGCGAACCCCGCGGCCTCGGCCGCCTGGCGGGTCTCCCCCGGCGTGAACGCGCCCAGCCCCTCGTCGTACCGCAGCGTGCCCCCGGCCTGGCTGAACAGGTGCACCACCGGCGTCCACCCGCCGGACACGAGCAGCAGGTCGGCGGCGACCTCCCGGGCCCCGCCACCCACACGCGCGGCGATCTCGACCGCGGTGACCTCGCCCTCGCCCTTCGCCGCCGTCACCACGTGCCCGGTGAGGACCTCGATGCCGCGTTCCGCGCACCGGTCCGCCCACACGCAGTCCGCCGACGCACTGCCCGGTTCCCGCCGTACGTCGGCGACGGCGGCGATCTCGATCCCGGCGTCAGCGAGGTCGAGCGCCGCCGCGTAGGCGGTGTCGTTGGTGGTGAACACGACCGCCCGGCGGCCGGGCAGCACGCCGTACCGGTTGACGTAGGTGCGGGCGGCGCCGGCCAGCATGACGCCGGGCAGGTCGTTCCCGGCGAAGGCGACGAACCGCTCGTGCCCGCCGGTCGCCAGCACCACCCGCTTCGCGCGGATCCGCCAGACGCGCTCGCGCGCCACGCCGGGCGGGGCCGCCGCACCGAGGTGATTGGTCCGCCGCTCGACCGCGACGACGTGGTTGTCGTCGTAGTGGCCGATGACGGTGGTGCGGCGCAGCACGCGCGTCTCCGGCAGGGCGGCCAGCGCGGCGATCTCGGCGGCCGCCCACGCGCGGCCCGGCCCGCCGTCCACCGTCTCGGCCGTGCCGAGCAGGCTGCCGCCAGGCTCGGGCCGCTCGTCGGCGAGGATCACCCGCGCGCCGGCCCGCGCGGCCACGCGCGCGGCGGCGAGGCCGGCCGGTCCCGCGCCGACCACGAGCACGTCGCAGTGCGCGTGGACGGCGTCGTAGCGCGCCGGGTCGGGCCGGTCGGCCAGCCTGCCCCGCCCGGGGAGCCCGGTGGCGACCAGGCCGTCGTACAACTCGACGGTCGTGGCCGTGAGCATGGGCTCGGGGAACGGCTCCTCGATCTGGACGATCGCGTTGGGCTCCTCGCAGCCCGCGGCGTAGACGCCGCGCGGACGGCCGAGCCTGACGCTGGTCGCGACCGTGCGCACGCCGTTGGCGAGCAGCGCCGACGCGAGCGTGTCGCCTGCCAGTCCTTCGAGGTCGCGGCCGTCGAACCGGAACCGCAGGACCTCCCCGGTCACACCGTCCCTGCGGTACGGACCACTCATGTGATCACCGGCCTCGGCTCGCCCACCCGGTAGACGGCGTGGATCTCATTGGTGGCGGTGTCCCGTACGGCGTTGAACCAGCGGCGGCACCCGGCCGTGTGGCTCCACCGCTCCGCGAACAGGCCCTTGGGGTTGTCGCGGAAGAACAGGTAGCGGGCCCACTCCTCGTCGGAGAGGGCGGCCGGGTCCTCCGGATGGGCGACGTGCGCCTGCCCTCCGTAGTGGAACTCGGCCTCGTCCCGCGGTCCGCACCACGGGCAGGCGATCAGCAGCATCGGCACTCCGGAAGTCAGTGGGCGGCGGCGAGTCAGTGGCCCAGTCAGTGGGCGGCGTCAGTGGGCGACGGCGGCGGCGCCGTGCTCGTCGACGAGCCTGCCGGTGGTGAACCGGCCGA
The DNA here is from genome assembly GCF_045040095.1 of Microbispora sp. NBC_01389. Taxonomy (NCBI): domain Bacteria; kingdom Bacillati; phylum Actinomycetota; class Actinomycetes; order Streptosporangiales; family Streptosporangiaceae; genus Microbispora; species Microbispora sp. NBC_01389. Next base: position 3,775,389 of record NZ_CP109552.1, on the reverse strand, counting down.
GGGAGAAGGGGGCGTTGAGCGGGTGGGGCTCGCCGGTCGCCACGGTGTGCGCGTAGCACCAGCCGACGCCCGGCGTGGCCTTGAACCCGCCGGTGCCCCATCCGCAGTTCACGTACAGGTCCTCGACCGGGGTGAGCCCGACGACGGGTGAGGCGTCCGGGGTGACGTCCACGACGCCGCCCCAGGTGCGCAGCACGTGCGCGCGGGCGAAGATCGGGAAGAGTTCCAGCGCGGCCGCCATCTGCCGCTCGATGATGTGGAACGCCCCGCGCTGCCGGTAGGAGTTGGCCGCGTCGATTCCGGCGCCCATGACGAGTTCGCCCTTGTGTGCCTGGCTGACGTACACGTGGACGGCGTTCGACATGACCACGGTTGGATGCACCGGTTCGAGCAGTTCCGACACCAGCGCCTGCAGTGGGTGGCTCTGCAATGGCAGCGCGACGCCCGCGAACCCTGCGACCACCGAGGAGTGGCCGGCGGCGGCCAGCGCGACCTTCTTCGCGGCGATCGGGCCGCGGGTGGTCCGCACCCCGGTCACCCGGCCGTCGCGCACGTCGAGACCGGTCACCTCGCAGTGCTCGATCATGTCGACCCCGAGATCCGCCGCCGCCCTGGCGAAGCCCCAGGCCACGTAGTCGTGCTTGGCGATCCCGGCCCTCGGCTGGAAGGTGGCGCCGAGCACCGGATAGCGCACGTCGGGCGAGATCTCGACGATCGGGCAGACCTCCTTGACCTGCTCCGGCGTCAGCCACTCGGCGTCGACGCCGTTGAGCCGGTTGGCGTTGACCCGGCGCACGCTCTCGCGCACGTCCTGCGGGCTGTGCGCGAGGTTGAGCACGCCGCGCTGGCTGAACAGCAGCGGATAGCCGAGGTCCTCCTCCAGGCCCTCCCACAGCTTCAGCGCGTGCTCGTAGATGCCCGCGCTCTCGTCCCACAGGTAGTTCGACCGGATGATGGTGGTGTTGCGGGCCATGTTGCCGCCCGCGAGCCAGCCGCGCTCCAGCACCGCGACGTCGGTGATCCCGTGATTTTTGGCCAGGTAGTACGCCGTGGCGAGGCCGTGGCCGCCGCCGCCGACGATCACCACGTCGTACGACCGCTTGGGCTCGGCCGAGCGCCACAGCCGGTCGGGGTGGTCGGGCAGGTGGTCAGGCAGGGGGTTCATCGGGCCTCCCCGGTCCCGCGCAGGCGTTCCATCGCGGGGTCGAACAACGGCTCCTCGGCGACCACGGCGGGCACCCTCCGGTCGAAGTAGCCGATCTCCAGCGTCCGGCCGGGCGTGGCCAGCGCGGCGGGCAGCCAGGCGTACGCGATGCCCTTGCCGATCGTGTAGCCGAAGGCCGCGCTGGTGACGTAACCGACGCCCGTGTCGCCGTCGAAGACCGGCTCCCTGCCCATCACCACGTCGGCGGGGTCGTCGATGGTCAGGCAGGTGAGGCGGCGGCGCACGTTCGCCCCGCGCCGCTCCAGCGCCGCCCGGCCGACGAAGTCGCCCTTGTCCATCCTGACGGCGAACCCGAGCCCGGCCTCGTACGGGTCGTGCTCGAAGGTCATGTCGGTGCCAAAGGACCGGTAGCCCTTCTCCAGCCGGAGACTGGCGAACGCGCCGCGCCCGCCCGCGATGACGCCGTGCTCCTGCCCGGCCTCCCACAGCGTGTCCCACAGCTTCGCGCCGAGGTCGGCCGTCGTGTAGAGCTCCCAGCCCAGCTCGCCGATGTAGGACAGCCGCAGCGCGGTGACCGGCACGGCTCCGACGTACGCCTTCTTCGCCCGGAAGTAGCGGAAGCCCTCGTTGGAGAAGTCGGCGCCGGTCAGCGGTTGCACGAGGTCGCGGGCGCGCGGGCCCCAGACGCCGAGGCAGCAGGTGCCGGCCGTGATGTCGCGGACCACGACCGACCCGTCCTCCGGCAGGTGGCGGTGCAGCCAGTCCAGGTCGAGGTTGCCGTTCGCGCCGACCTGGAACGTGTCGCGGCCCAGTCGGGCGACGGTCACGTCGCTGCGGATGCCGCCGTCCACGTCGAGCAGCAGGCAGTAGGTCACCGAGCCGACCGACTTGTCCATCTGGCCGGTCGTCAGCCGCTGGAGGAAGGCGAGGGCGCCGGGGCCGGTGACCTCCAGGCGTTTCAGCGCGGTCATGTCGTACAGCGCGACGGTCTCGCGGGACGCGCGGGCCTCCGCGCCGACGATCGGCGACCAGTGGCGGGCGGCCCAGTCGCCGGGTGAGGGAACGTCCCCTCCCTCCAGCAGGCGGGCGTTGGCGCCGTACCACTGCGGCCGTTCCCAGCCGGCGGCCTCCAGGAAGTACGCGTCCAGCTCGCGCTGCCGGGCGTGGAAGGGGCTGAGGCGCAGCGGCCGCGGCTCCTCCATCGGCTGGAGCGGGTGGATGATGTCGTAGACCTCGACGAAGTTCCGGCAGCCGCGCGCCAGCACGTAGTCGGGCGCGAGCTGGTGCGGCTCGAACCGGTTGACGTCGCACTCGTGCAGGTCGAACGACGAGCAGTGGCCGTCGACCAGCCACTCGGCCATCGCCCGGCCGACCCCGGCGGAGTGGGTTACCCAGACCGCCTCGGCGACCCAGAAGCCCTTCACGTCGGGCGACTCGCCCAGCAGCGGCATGTGGTCCTGGGTGAAGGAGAACACCCCGTTGATGCCCTCGCCGATCTCGGCCGCACGGGTGCCGGGCAGCAGCCGCCGGGTCTCGGCCCAGGCGTCCTCGAAGTCGCCGGGGGTGAAGGCGAGCACCGACGGCATCACCTCGGCCTCGTCCACCGGCAGCAGGTCCTCGGGCCGGACCGGCATCGGCCGGTGGCCGTAGGAGCCGATGCCGACGCCGTCGAAGCGCTGGCGGTAGTAGAGGTCGGCGTCCTGGTGCCGCAGGATCGGCAGCGTCGCCTCCTCGGTGTGCCCTTTCAGATCGGGCACCGATCCGGTCCAGGCGAGCTGGTGGGCGAGGGGGGTGAGCGGCAGCGGCAGGCCGGCCATCGCGGCGACCTTCGGCCCCCAGATGCCCGCGCAGCAGACCACGACGTCGGCCGGGATGACTTCGGCCGCGATCTCGCCCTGGCCGGTCACGACCGCGGCCACCCGGCCGTCCTCGACGCGGATGTCCAGCACCTCGCGCCGCTCCAGCACCCGTACGCCGCGCGACCTGGCCCGGCGCAGCTGCGCCTCGACCGCGCGTACGGCCTTGGCGATCCCGTCGGTCGGGATGTGGAGACCGCCGAGCACGGCACCGGGGTCGAGCAGGGGAAAGAGGTCTGCGCACTCGGCGGGGGTGAGCAGGCGCGACTCGACGCCCCAGGAGGTGGCCCAGCCGTGCCGCCGGTGCAGCTCCGCGAGCCGTTCGGGGGTGGTGGCCACCTCCAGGCCGCCGACCTGGAGGAAGCAGGGCTCGCCGTCGAGGTCGAGCGAGCCGAGCTTCTCGACGGTGTAGCGCGCCATCTGGGTCATGGTCTTCGATCCGTTGATCTGGAAGACCAGGCCGGGCGCGTGCGAGGAGGAGCCGCCGGTGGCGGGCACCGGACCCTGGTCGACCACCGTGACGTCCGTCCAGCCGCGGGCCGACAGCTCGTCGGCGAGCGCCGCGCCGACGACCCCGGCCCCGATGACGACGACACGCGGGCCCGTCGCATCGACATGTTCCACGTTCACGCTCCTCGGCCGGCGTCGCGCGGCCTGAACCAGTGCTGGGGACGGGGATCGGTGTTCTGCCACACGTGCTTGATCTCGCGGTACTCGTCCAGGCCCGTGGGGCCGAGCTCGCGGCCGACCCCGGACTGCTTGAACCCGCCCCACTCCGCCTGCGGCACGTACGGGTGGTAGTCGTTGATCCACACCGTCCCGTGCCGCAGCCGGGCGGCCACCCGCTGCGCCCGGCCCGCGTCCCGCGTCCACACGGCGCCCGCGAGGCCGTAGTCGGTGTCGTTGCCCAGGGCGACCGCCTCGTCCTCGCCGGAGAAGCGCTCCACGGTCAGGACCGGCCCGAACGACTCCTCCCTGACGACGCGCATCTCGCGGTGACATCCGTCGAGCACGGTGGGCCGGTAGTAGAACCCGCCGGCCAGCTCCGGCTCGTCCGGCCGCCGACCGCCGCAGCGGAGCTTCGCGCCCTCGGCGAGACCGGCCTCGACGTACGCCTCGACCTTGGCCAGGTGCGCGGCGGAGATCAGCGGGCCGGTCTCCGCCTCGGGGTCGAACGGCCCGCCCAGCCGGATGTCCCCGGCCCGGCGGGCGACCTCGGCCACGAACGCGTCGTGCATCGGGTCCTCCACCAGCAGGCGGGCGCCGGCCGAGCAGACCTGCCCGGAGTGCAGGAAGACCGCGGTCAGCGCGAAGTCGACCGCCGTCTCGAAGTCGGCGTCGGCGAAGACGATGTTGGGGTTCTTGCCGCCGAGCTCCAGCGCGACCCGTTTCACGGTCGCGGCGGCCGAGGCCATCACCCGCCGCCCGGTCGCGAGGCCGCCGGTGAACGACACCATGTCGACGTCCGGGTGCTCGGCGAGCGGCGCCCCGGCCTCGGGACCCGCGCCGAGCACGAGGTTGGCCACCCCCGGGGGCAGGCCCGCCTCCTCCAGCAGCCGCATCAGCAGGACGGCCGTGCCGGGGGTGAGCTCACTCGGCTTCAGCACGAAGGTGTCGCCCGCCGCGAGGGCGGGCGCGACCTTCCAGGAGGTCTGCAGCAGGGGGTAGTTCCAGGGGGTGATGAGCCCGCACACGCCGATCGGTTCGTAGACCACCCGGCTGACCGCGTCGTCCCTGCCGGTGTCGATCACCCGGCCCGCGTCCGTGCCGGCGATGCCACCGAAGTAGCGGAAGCACCGGACGACGTCGTCCACGTCGTACTCGCTCTCGGCGAGCCGCTTGCCCGTGTCCAGCGACTCGGCCCGCGCGATCGCCACCCTGTCGCGCTCGATCAGATCGGCCGTCCGCAGGAGCAGCCGTCCGCGCTCGTTCGCGGGCGTACGCGGCCAGGGGCCCGTGTCGAACGCGTGCCGCGCCGCCGCGATCGCGGCCTCGGTGTCGGCGCGGGTGGCCTCCGCGACGGTCGCGACGACCGAGCCGTCGGCCGGGCATCGGATCGTACGGCGTCCGCCTGCGACGGCGTCGGTCCAGGCGCCACCGATGAAGAGGTCCGCCACGGGCAGCGCCTTCCGATCACACTCGTTGCGTAATACGCACCTGTTTGCTTATCGAGGAACAGAATCAATCCCAGACGCGGGCCCCGTCAAGGCGTGATCCCTGGCGTGTGACGGTAGAAATCGGCCTCGGCGGGCGGGAGGGGGGTGTTGCCCAGGATCAGGTCGGCCGCCTTCTCCGCGACCATCATCACCGGGGCGTAGATGTTGCCGTTCGTGACGTACGGCATGACCGAGGCGTCCACCACGCGAAGGCCCTCCAGGCCGTGCACGCGCATTGTGTCGGGGTCCACCACCGACATCTCGTCCACGCCCATCTTCGCGGTGCAGGAGGGATGCAGGGCCGTCTCACCGTCCCTGGCGACCCAGTCGAGGATCTGCTCGTCCGTCGCGACCGACGGCCCGGGAGAGATCTCGCCGGCGCTGAACTCCTGGAGGGCCGGCTGGCCCAGGATCTCGCGGGTGACCCTGATGGCCTCGACCCACTCGCGCCGGTCCTGCTCGGTGGACAGGTAGTTGAACCGCAGGGCGGGCTTCACCCCCGGGTCGGCGCTCCTGATCTTGACGCTGCCGCGCGCGTCGGAGTACATCGGCCCGACGTGCACCTGGTAGCCGTGCCCGCCGGCCGGGGAGCTGCCGTCGTAGCGCACGGCGATCGGCAGGAAGTGGAACATCAGGTTCGGGTAGGCGACGTCGTCGTTGCTCCGCACGAAGCCGCCCGCCTCGAAGTGGTTGGTCGCGCCCGGCCCGGAGCGCAGGAACAGCCACTGCGCGCCGATCCACGGCCGGTGCCGCCACTTGAGGTACGGCTGCATGGACACGGGCCGCGTGCAGGCGTGCTGGACGTAGACCTCCAGGTGGTCCTGGAGGTTCTCCCCCACGCCGGGCAGGTCGTGGACCACCTCCACGCCGAGGGCCCGCAGTTCGGCGGCGTTCCCCACACCCGAGAGCTGGAGCAGTTGCGGGGTGTTGACCGCGCCGCCGCACAGGACGACCTCGCCCGCGCGGATGACGCGCCCGTCGCACTCGACGCCGACCGCCCGCCTGCCCTCGAAGACGATCCTGGTGACGTACGCCCGGGTCCTGATCTCCAGGTTCGGCCGCTTCCGCACCGGGTGGAGGTAGGCGCGGGCGGCCGACAGGCGGCGGCCGCGCCGGATGTTGCGGTCGAAGCGGGCGAAGCCCTCCTGGCGGTAGCCGTTCACGTCGTCCGTGAGCGGGTGGCCCGCCTGCTGCACGGCCTCGAAGAAGGCCGGAAAGAGCGGGCTCGCCGCCGGGCCGCGCTCCAGCACGAGCGGCCCGTCGTGCCCGCGCCGCGGGTCGTCCGGGTCCGCCGCGAGGCAGTTCTCCATCCGCCTGAAGTAGGGCAGGCAGTGCGCGTAATCCCAGTTCTTCATCCCGGGATCGGCGCCCCAGCGCTCGTAGTCCATCGGGTTGCCCCGCTGGAAGATCATCCCGTTGATGCTGCTCGACCCGCCGAGCACCTTCCCCCTGGCGTGGTAGATCCGGCGGCCGTGCATGAACGGCTCGGGCTCCGACTCGTACTTCCAGTCGTAGAAGCGGCTGCCGATCGGGAAGGTCAGCGCGGCGGGCATGTGGATGAACACGTCCCAGAGGTGGTCGGGACGGCCCGCCTCCAGGACCAGCACCCGGGTGGACGGGTCTGCCGACAGCCGGTTGGCCAGCGCGCTGCCCGCCGAACCGCCACCGACGATGACGAAGTCGTACTGCTGAGCGGTCAGTTGTGCGGTCAATCTGCTCTCGTCTCATTCACGTCCGGTACGGGGACCGACTAAAAGGGGAGGTTTCGTGCAAATCGTATCGTCATGATCGCGGGCCGTTCCGGGCGAAGCGCTACAGTCTCGGCTGTGAGCAACGACGCTTCCGCCGCCAGGCCCGAGGCCTCCGGCGGCGGCGTGCAGTCCGTGGACCGGGCGGTCAGCATCATGGAGATCCTCGCCAGGCGCGGGGAGGCCGGGGTCACCGAGCTCGCGGCCGAGATCGAGGTGCACAAGTCGACCGCGTTCCGCCTGCTCGGTGCGCTGGAGGCGCGCGGGCTGGTCGAGCAGGCCGAGGACCGCGGCAAGTATCGCCTCGGCTTCGGCCTCGTCCGCCTCGCCGGCAGCGTCTCCATGCGGATGGACGTGACGCAGCTGGATGTGACACAGCGCAGCAGGCCCGTCTGCCGCCGGCTCGCCGAGGAGATCGGCGAGACGGTGAACGTCGCCGTCCTGCGGTCGCACTACGCGGTCAACCTCGACCAGGTGCGCGGGCCCGCCGCCGTCACCGCGCACAACTGGGTGGGCCAGCTCACGCCCCTGCACGCGACGTCGAGCGGGAAGGCCCTGCTGGCCCACCTCGACCGGCGGCACCGCGAGGACCTGCTGCGCGCGGCCGGCCTGGAGCGCTACACGCCCGGCACCGTCATCTCCGTGGAGGCCCTCGAACGCGAGCTGGCCGGGGTGCGCGAGCACGGCTACGCCCTTTCGCTGGAGGAGCTGGAGGTGGGCCTGAACGCGATCGCCGCACCGGTGCGCTCGTTCCACGGCGAGGTCGTGGCGGCGGTCAGCGCGTCCGGGCCCGCCTACCGCTTCAGCGAGGAGCGCATGCGTGAGACGGCCCCCGTCCTGCTGCGGGGCGCCGAGGAGATCAGCCACCGCCTCGGCGGATAGCCGTCTCCCCCGCCGTCTCCCCCGCCGCGCCTACCGGCGCGTCTTCCGCCGCACGGCGCAGCCGTACGACGACACTCTTGGAGGTGGGCGTGTTCGACGTCTCCGCCACCGAGTCCAGGGGCACCAGCACGTTCGTCTCCGGGAAGTACGCCGCGCAGCAGCCCCGCGCCGTCGGATAGGCGACCGCGCGGAACCCCTCGGCCACCCGCTCGCCGTCCGCCCACTCGCTGACGATGTCCAGCATGTCGCCGTCCGCGAGCCCGCGCTCGGCCAGGTCGTCGGCGTGGACGAAGACCACCCGCCGCCCGTTCCTGATGCCGCGGTAGCGGTCGTCCAGGCCGTAGATCGTGGTGTTGTACTGGTCGTGGCTGCGGATCGTCTGCAGCAGGAGGCGGCCCGGCGGCACCCGCAGCACCTCCAGCGCGTTCACCGTGAAGTTCGCCTTCCCCGTGGCCGTGGGGAAGCGGCGCTCGTCGCGCGGCGCGTTCGGCAGCGTGAAGCCGCCCGGCCCGCGCACCCTCGCGTTGAAGTCGTCGAACCCGGGCACGACCCGCTCGACGCGCTCCCTGATCGCGTCGTAGCCGGCCTCGAACTCGGCCCACGGCACGTGCGGGTCGTCGCCGAACAGCTCGCGGGCCAGCCGGCACACGATCGCCACCTCCGACAGCAGCGCGTCCGACGCGGGGCGGAGCCGGCCGCGTGAGGCGTGCACCATGCCCATCGAGTCCTCGACCGTGACGAACTGCTCGCCACCGGCCTGGACGTCCCGCTCGGTACGGCCGAGCGTGGGCAGGATCAGCGCCTGCTCGCCGCACACGGCGTGCGACCGGTTCAGCTTGGTCGACACCTGCACGGTGAGCCGGCAGCGGCGCAGGGCCGCCTCGGTCGCGGCGGTGTCCGGCGTCGCCGAGACGAAGTTGCCGCCCATGGCGAAGAACACCCGGGCGTCCCCGTCCCGCATGGCCCGGATGGCCTCCACGGTGTCGTGGCCGTGCTCGCGCGGCGGCGGGAAGCCGAACTCCTCCTCCAACGCGTCGAGGAACTCCGGCTTGGGCTTCTCGTAGATGCCCATCGTCCGGTCGCCCTGCACGTTGGAGTGCCCGCGTACGGGACACACGCCCGCGCCGGGACGCCCGACGTTGCCGCGCAGCAGCAGGAAGTTGACGATCTCCCTGATCGTCGGGACCGATTTGCGGTGCTGGGTGAGGCCCATCGCCCAGCAGACCACGACCGAGCGGGCGGCGAGCACGTCGCGGGCCGTCTCCTCGATCTCGGCGCGGGTCAGCCCGGTCGCCTCGATCACCTCGGCCCAGTGTGTGGCCCGGTCCGGACCGGCGCCGTCGAGCCCGCGCAGGTGCTTCTCCCAGGCCTCGAAGCCGTGCGTGTGCGCCTCGACGAACTCGCGGTCCACCACCGTGCCGGGCGCGGCGTCCTCGGCCTCCAGCAGGAGCAGCGACAGCGCCTGGAACAGCGCCAGGTCGCCCCCGAGGCGGATCTGCAGGAACCGGTCGGACAACGCCGTCCCGGTCCCGGCGAGGCCGGAGGCCTTCTGCGGGTTCCTGAACCGCAGCAGCCCGGCCTCCGGCAGCGGGTTGACCGCCACGATCCGCGCGCCGCCCCGCTTCGCCCGTTCCAGCGCGGTGAGCATGCGCGGATGGTTGGTGCCCGGGTTCTGGCCCACCACGAAGATCAGGTCGGCCCGGTGCAGGTCCTCGAGCAGCACCGTGCCCTTGCCGATGCCGAGCGTCTCGGTCAGCGCCGAGCCGCTCGACTCGTGGCACATGTTGGAGCAGTCGGGCAGGTTGTTGGTGCCGAACCGGCGGACGAGGAGCTGGTAGGCGAAGGCGGCCTCGTTGGATGTGCGGCCGGAGGTGTAGAAGAGGGCCTGATCGGGGTGGTCGAGCGCGCGCAGTTCACGCGCGACGACGCCGAAGGCGGCCTCCCACGAGATCGGCTCGTAATGGTCCGAGCCGGCCGGCTTGTACATCGGCTCGGTGAGCCGGCCCTGCTGGCCCAGCCAGTAGTCGCTGCGCCGGGCGAGCTCGTCCACCGGATGCTCGGCGAAGAAATCCCGGGTGACCCGGCGGACCGTCGCCTCCTCGGCCACCGCCTTGGCGCCGTTCTCGCAGAACTCGGCGGGGCTGCGGTGTCCGTCGCCCTCCGGCCAGGCGCACCCCGGGCAGTCGAAGCCGGTCTTCTGGTTGACCCGCAGCAGAGTCAGCAGCGTCCGCCCCGCGCCCATCTGGCGGTACGCCGTGCCCAACGCGTGGCCGACCGCCGGGACCCCGCCCGCCCAGGTCTTGGGCGAGCCGACCTCCAGCCCCTCGTCTCCGACATCCTCCCGAGGCGCCTTACGCGTCACCCCGCATCTCCTCCACCCTCACTCAGTCTGCCGCGCACCCAATCATGGAACAGGCCGATGTGGTGCTCGCTCGGCACCAGCACCCCGCCCCGGGCGTACGTGCGGGAGCTCATCGACGGCTGCGTGCGCTCGCAGGCGTCGAAGTCCTGCTCGTTGACCCGATGGAACAGCTCCACCGACCGGCTGACGTCCCTGCCGCCCGCCACGACCTCGGGCAGGTAGAGCCAGTCGCACTCCACGACCGTGCGGTCCGCCGCGAGCGGGAACATCCGGTGCACGATCACGTGGTCGGGCACCATGTTGACGAAGACCTGCGGCTTGATGGTGATCGCATAGTAGCGCCGGTCCTGGTCCTCCCGGATGCCCGGGATCCGGTCGAGGCCTTCGGAGCCGTCGACCGTGAAGCCCCGGATCTCCTCGCCGAACAACGCGCCGTGGCCCACGTAGTACTGCGCCGCGTAGCCGCCGGCGAACTCCGGCAGCACCTCGGTCAGCTCCGGGTGGATGGTCGCGCAGTGATAGCACTCCATGAAGTTCTCGACGATGAGCTTCCAGTTCGCCCCGACGTCGTAGCGGATCCTGCGGCCGAGCGCCAGGCCGGCGACGTCGTAGTTGTCGAGGGAGGCCACGTCGCCGAGCCGGGTGCGCACCTCGCCGAGCACGTCCTCCTCGAACGAGGGCGGCTCGTCGGCCAGGCAGACCCACACGTAGCCCAGCCACTCCCGCACCGCCACGTTCACCAGGCCGTACTCGACCCGGTCGAGGTCGGGCATCCTGGTGAGGTTGGGCGCCGCGATCAGCCTGCCGTCGAAGTCGTACGTCCACGCGTGGTACGGGCACTGGAAGGCCCGCCTGGCCTCTCCGGACTCCTCCGTGCGCAGCCGCGCGCCCCGATGGCGGCAGACGTTGTGGAACGCCCGGACCGAGCCGTCCCGGGCCCGGGTGACCAGGATGCTCTCCGTGCCGACATGGACCGTGCGGAACGCCCCGGGCTTCGGCAGGTCGGAGGCCCGTACGGCGCAGAACCACATCGACTCGAAGACGCGCTCGCACTCCCGCGCGAAGACCCCCGGGTCGGTGTAGTACGCGCCGGGCAACGTGGCGACCAGGCTGGGGGGCAGGCTCACGGCTGCGGCTCCTGAGAGGGGACGACGTAGATCGTGTCGTCCTGCACGACCACCGTGTGCGTCCGCACCGGCAGCTTCGCGGGAGGGACGTCCACCTTGCCCGTCCGCAGGTCGAAGCGCGAGGCGTGCAGGGGGCACTCGACCTCGCACCCCTCCAGCCAGCCGTCCGCCAGCGAGGCGTCCTGATGGGTGCAGGTGTCGTCGATGGCGTAGATCTCCCCGTCCTCCGTGTGGAAGACCGCGATCGGCGGGTCGGCGTCCAGGCGGACCGCCTCCCCCCGAGGCAGGGAACGGAGGGGACACACAGGAATCATCGGCGTCCTCGGTGGTAGCCGGGCAAGCCAGCACAGTTGTGCAGACCGAAACTGGGAGCACTACGCGCAACACACTGAGGTCGCCTCCGTCCGGTGTCAATAGGCGGATCAACAGACGGACCTTGGCGGACCAACCGGCGCAAAGCAGACACCTGTCACGTCGGGTGAGCCGGAAGGCCCGGCACCCGCGATGATTGGTCTTCGCGTTCTTCACCGTTCGCGTTCTTCACCGTTCTCAGAGAGGAGACGACGTGCGGCGCCAGGACGAGGCCGAAGATCTGGTCCAGTTGCTCACGCCGGAGGGCGAACGTGTCGTGCACCCCCGGTACGACCTGGACCTGTCGAAGAGCCAGTACCGAGGGCTGTACCGCGACATGACGCTGGTGCGGCGGCTGGACCGGGAGGCCTTCGCCCTCCAGCGCCTGGGCGAGCTGGGCATGTGGATCCCCTGCCTCGGGCAGGAGGCCGCGCAGATCGGCTCCGGCCGGGCACTGGAGCCGGACGACCACGTGTTCCCCTCCTACCGGGAGCACGGCGTCGCCTGGTGCCGGGGCATCCCTCCCCTCGCGCTGATGGGGATGCTGCGCGGCACGACGAACGGCGGCTGGGACCCGCGCCACACCGGCTTCCACCTCTACACGATCGTCCTCGGGGCGCAGACCCTGCACGCCGTGGGCTACGCCATGGGGATGCGCAGGGACGGCGACGCCTCCGCCGTCGTGGCGTACTTCGGCGACGGCGCCGCGAGCGAGGGGGACGTGAGCGAGGCGTTCAACTTCGCCGCCGTCTACGGCGCGCCGGTCGTCTTCTTCTGCCAGAACAACCAGTGGGCCATCTCCCACCCGGCGGACCGGCAGAGCCGGGCGCCGATCCACCACCGGGCGCGGGGCTACGGCTTCCCCGGCGTGCGCGTGGACGGCAACGACGTGCTGGCCTGCCTCGCCGTGACGAGGGCCGCGCTGGAGCACGCGCGCCGGGGCGACGGGCCGTTCCTCATCGAGGCGCACACCTACCGGATGGGCCCGCACACCACCTCCGACGACCCGGGGCGCTACCGCCCGGCCGAGGAGGTGGAGGAGTGGCGCGGGAAGGACCCGATCGCGCGGATGCGGGCGTTCCTCCTGCGCGAGGAGCTCGCGGACGACGCGTTCTTCCGGGAGGTCGACGAGGAGGGCGACCGCCTCGCCCTCGAACTGCGCGAGGGCGTGCTCGCCATGCCGGACCCGCCGGTGGACGCCATGTTCGACCACGTCTACACCGGCCGCCATGCGCTGCTGGAGGAGGAACGCGCCTGGTACGCCGCCTATCTCGACCGGTTCGAGGACCCGCGCGCCTGACCGCGCGCCGCGTCGCCGTGACGGCCGAGGCGAACCCGGGGCTCCATCTGGGCGTCCAACAGCGACCCCACATCCGGCAACCGACCATGGAGCTCCCCAGTGGCCCTCGGCATCACCCCGCGCTCCGTCCGGCGTACCACGGCGACGGCGGCGCTGCTCGCCGCCTCGGTCTCCCCACTCCTGCCCGCCACCGCTTCCACCGCTTCCGCGGCCTCCACCGCCGTCACCGCGCGCTACGTCGCCCTGGGCGACTCGTACGCGTCCGGGGCGGGGCTGCCGGAGCCCACGGACCCGGAGTGCTCGCGCTCCGGCCTGAACTATCCGTCGGTGCTCGCCCGGTCGTACGGGTCCCGCTCCCTCAGGGACGTCACCTGCGGCGGCGCGACCACCCGTGACCTGTGGCACCGGCAGGGCGCCAAGGCCCCGCAATTACGCGCCCTGTCGAGGAACACGACCCTGGTCACGGTGACCATGGGCGGCAACGACATCGGCTTCTCGAGCATCATCGGCACCTGCCTGTCCGCCGCGCGGTCCGACCCCGCCGGGAGCCCGTGTCAGGCGGAGTACGCGAAGAGTGGGCACGACGAACTCACCCGCCGCATCCGGGCCCTGTCGCCTCGCATCACCGCGATGCTCGCCGACGTCAGGCGGCGCAGCCCGCGCGCGACGGTCATGCTGGTCGGCTACCCGGCCCTGCTCCCCGAGAGCGGCGCGGCGTGCCCCTCGGTCGTCCCCTTCGCCAAGGGCGACTTCCCCTACCTGCGGGACACGGTGAAACGACTCAACGGGATGCTCCGCCAGCAGGCCCGGCGGAGCGGCGCGATCTACGTCGACACCTACACGCCGACGATCGGGCACGACATGTGCGCGGGCGACGCGCGTTTCGTCGAACCGCTCGTCGTGGCCGCCGGGGTCGCGCCCGCGCACCCCAACCAGCAGGGACAGCGCGTCATGGCGTCCCTCGTCGCGGAGCGGATCGACCGGCTCCGCCACTGACAGGCCTTGTGCCTCTGGGCCAGGCCGGCACTCAGGCCGGCTCTCAGGCCGGCACCGGCCGCCACATGCCGATCCGTACGGACACACCGGGAGACGCGAACGCTCGACCAGCCAGTCGGCGAGCCCGCTCCGCTCGGCGGGGAGGCTCCCGGCGTCCAGCGACAGGAACCACAGGCCGCCGCGCCCCCGCGCGTCCCGCGCGTACGTGCGCACGTTCTACCCAGGACGCCACAGGTCGGTCGTGATGATCTTGTCCAGGTCGCGTTCGGCGAGCACGTTGATCGTGACGAACGGATTGACCGGAACTTTCGTCACAAACTAACGAAACTTCAGCAGATTTGCCGAAACTATCTTCACAATTCCCCAAAAGACGCTTACCTTCGGGGCGAATCACCGCTACGCGGCCGGTTTGTGAAGCGAACGCGGGCCTACGACCGTGCAACTGGCTCGCACCGCACCCAGGGAAAGGAAGCTCCGCCATGCCCCCCAGGTGGCCGACCGATCGCGCCAGAAAACGGATCGCGCAGACCTGCGCCATGCTCCTGGCCTTCACGGGCCTGACCGTGCTCGCCCCGGCCGTGCCCGCGCAGGCGGCACCCATCGACGCCGCCGACTACCAGCGCGTGGAGCTGGCCAGGGGCGTCGCCGAGATGGGCGAGCCGATGACGATGACCGTGCTGCCCGACCTGTCGGTGCTGCACACCGCTCGCGAGGGAGTCCTGCGGCGCACCGACGCGCGCGGCGACACCACCGTGGTCGGCACGCTGAACGTCTACTCCCACGACGAGGAGGGGCTCCAGGGAGTCGCCGCCGACCCGGGCTTCGCGACCAACCGGTTCGTCTACCTCTACTACGCTCCGCGTCTCAACACCCCCGACGGAGACGCCCCGGCCACCGCGTCCGACTTCTCGGCCTGGAAGGGCGTGAACCGGCTGTCGAGGTTCACCCTCAAGCCCGACTGGACGCTGGACAAGGCCAGCGAGGTCAAGATCCTCGATGTGCCGGCCGACCGCGGCATCTGCTGCCATGTGGGCGGCGACATCGACTTCGACGCCGCCGGCAACCTCTACCTGTCGACCGGCGACGACAGCAACCCCTTCGACTCGTCGGGCTACTCCCCGCTCGACCAGCGGCTCGACCGCAACCCGGCGTACGACGCTCAACGCAGCTCCGGCAACACCGACGACCTGCGCGGCAAGATCCTCCGCATCAAGGTCAAGCCGGACGGATCCTACGACATCCCCGAGGGCAACCTGTTCGCGCCGGGCACCCCGGACACCCGGCCCGAGATCTACGCGATGGGCTTCCGCAACCCGTTCCGGCTGAGCGTCGACAAGGCCACCGGCGTCGTCTACGTGGGCGACTACGGCCCCGACGCAGGCACCACCGACCCCAACCGGGGGCCGGGCGGCCAGGTCGAGTTCAACCGGGTCACCGGTCCCGGCAACTACGGCTGGCCCTACTGCACGGGCACCAACACGCCGGTCGAGACCTACAACACGTTCGCCTTCCCCTCCGGCCCCTCCGGGGCGAAGTACGACTGCGCCGGCGGCCCGGTCAACGCCTCGCCTCGCAACACCGGGCAGCGCACGCTGCCGCCCGCTCAGCCCGCGTGGATCAGGTACGGCGGCGACGCCGGCTCCCCGCCCGAGTTCGGCGGCGGCTCCGAGTCCCCCATGGGCGGGCCGGTCTACCATTACGACGCCGCCCTCGACTCCGCGGTCAAGTTCCCCCAGGACCTCGACGGCCACCTCTTCGCCGGTGAGTTCGGCCGCAGGTGGATCAAGGCGATCGACGTGCGGGCCGACGGGACGCGCGGTGACATCACCGACTTCCCGTGGACCGGCACGCAGGTGATGGACCTGGCGTTCGGCCCGGACGGCGCGCTGTACGTGCTCGACTACGGCACCGGCTACTTCAACGGCGACGCCAACTCGGCGCTCTATCGCTTCGAGTACATCAAGGGCCGTGACCGTTCCCCGATCGCAGTGGCCAAGGCCGACAAGACCTCGGGCAAGACGCCTCTCACGGTCACGTTCTCCTCGGCCGGCTCCGCCGACCCCGAGGGCGCGACGCTCACGTACTCCTGGGACTTCGGCGACGGCGCCACCTCCACCGAGGCGAATCCGGTCAAGACGTACGACAAGGACGGCACGTACACCGCGACGCTCACGGTGCGCGACCCCGCGGGCAACAGCGGCAGCGCCAGCGTGGTCGTCACGGCGGGCAACACCGCGCCGACCGTGACCATCGAGACTCCCACGGCGGGCAGCCTGTTCCAGTGGGGCGACTCGGTCCCCTTCACGATCAAGGTCACCGACCCGGAGGACGGCGACATCGACTGCGCGAAGGTCAAGATGACCTACGTTTTGGGCCACGACAGCCACGGCCACCAGATCAGCTCGAAGAGCGGCTGCTCCGGCGAGCTGACCATCCCGGTCGACGGCGAGCACGACGACGCGGCGAACATCTTCGCCGTGTTCGACGCCGAATACACCGACAAGGGCGGGCTGACCACCCACACCCAGCACATCCTGCAGCCGCGGCACCGCCAGGCCGAGCACTACGGGGCCTCCTCCGGCGTGAACCCGATCAGCAAGTCGCAGGCGCACGGCGGCAAGACCGTGGGCGACATCGACAACGGCGACTGGATCTCCTTCAAGCCCTACGAGCTGAGCAAGGCCAAGGGAATCGCCGCCCGCGTCTCCTCCGGCGGGAAGGGCGGCACCATCGAGGTCCGCACGGGATCGCCGACCGGCACCCTGCTGGGCAAGGTGAGCGTGCCCGTCACCGGAGGCTGGGAGACGTTCACCGACGTCTCCGCGCCGCTGTCGAACGCCCCGGCGGGGACGACCGAGCTCTTCCTGCTCTTCAAGGGCAACGACGGCGCGCTGTTCGACGTGGACGACTTCACGCTGACGGCCGAGCCGCCCGCGGGCGGAAGCCCGGGACCGGTCGTCAACGCCGGCGGCCTGTGCCTCGACGTCGCGGGCGCCAACCCGGCCAACGGCACCAACGTGCAGCTCTACCAGTGCAACGGCACCGGGGCTCAGGTGTGGAGCGTCGACGGCTCCACGCTCCGCTCGCTCGGCAAGTGCCTCGACGTGTCCGGCGGCGGCACCGCCGACGGCACACGGGTGCAGATCTGGGACTGTGTCGCCAATGTCGGCGCGCAGGTCTGGACCGTCGGGACGGACGGCACGATCAAGAATCCGCAGTCCGGTAAGTGCCTCGACGGCTCGGCCACCGGGCAGATGGTCATCAAGACGTGTGACGGTAGCGACGCGCAGAAGTGGACGACGTCGACGGGCCCGGGCGGCGGCGCCGAGGGCGAGGTCCTGGTCTTCTCGCGTACGGCCGGCTTCCGGCACGACTCGATCCCGGCGGGCATCCAGGCGATCAAGGATCTGGGCTTCAAGATCACCGCGACCGAGGACCCCGCCGTCTTCACCGCCCAGAACCTGGCCAAGTACAAGGCCGTGGTGTTCCTCAGCACCACGGGCGACGTGCTGGACGACGCCCAGCAAGCGGCCTTCGAGTCGTACGTCAAGGCGGGCGGCGGCTACGTGGGCATCCACGCGGCGGCGGACACCGAGTATGACTGGCCGTTCTACGGCGGCCTGGTCGGGGCGTGGTTCGCCTCGCACCCCGCGGTCCAGAAGGCGACCGTGAAGGTGGAGGACCGGGCTCACCCGGCGACCGCCCACCTCGGCTCGCAGTGGACCCGCACCGACGAGTGGTACGACTACCGCTCCAACGCCCGCACAACCGCGCACGTGCTGGCCACGCTGGACGAGAAGTCCTACTCCGGCGGCAAGATGGGCGAGGACCACCCGATCGCCTGGTGCAAGGAGTATCAGGGCGGCCGTTCGTTCTACACGGGCGGCGGGCACACGGCGGAATCCTTCTCCGAGCCGGAGTTCCGGCAGCACCTGCTCGGCGGCATCAGGTACGCCATGGGCGACCTCAAGGCCGACTGCCGTCCCGAGACCGGCTACACGACGCTCTACAACGGCAGCACCACCGGCTGGCAGCAGGCCGGGCCCGGTAGCTTCACGAACGCCGACGGCACCCTGACCTCGCAGGGCGGTTTGGGGCTGTTCTGGTACAAGGCGAAGGAGTTCCACTCCTACTCGCTCAAGCTCGACTGGAAGATGCGCGGCGACGACAACTCGGGCGTCTTCGTCGGCTTCCCCGCCTCCGACGACCCGTGGTCGGCCGTCGACAACGGCTACGAGATCCAGATCGACGCCACGGACGCCCCGGAGAAGACCACCGGATCGGTCTACGGATTCCAGTCGGCGGACCTCAAGGCCAGGGACGCCGCGCTCAACCCGCCGGGCCAGTGGAACACCTACGAGATCCGCGTGGAGGGCGAGCGCCTGCAGATCTTCCTGAACGGCGTGAAGATCAACGACTTCGTCAACACCGATCCCAAGCGGTCCCTCCAGCAGGGCTACGTGGGCATCCAGAACCACGGCGACGGCGACGAGGTGGCGTTCCGGAACATCCGCATCAAGGAGCTCGGCCCGGCGGAGGGCGACGTCACCATCCAGGCCGAGAGCTGGACCGAGGCGAACGGCGTCGACACCTACCCCCACGCCCCCGCGCACGGCGGCACCGTGCTCGGCTACGTCAACCCCGGCGACTGGGCGGCGTACGACGGCGTGGACCTCACCGGCGTCACCCGGTTCACGGCCCGGGTGGCCTCGCCCAACCCGAGCGGCGGCTTCGAGATCCGGACCGGTTCCCCGACCGGCCCCGTGCTCGGCAGCGTCACCGTGCCGAACACCGGCGGGTGGGAGTCGTACGCGGACGTCTCCACGGCGCTCACGAACGTCCCCTCCGGGAGCGTGAAACTCTACCTGGTGTTCACCGGGGCCGACTTCGACGTGGACGACTTCACGCTCGTCCGCGGCAAGGACGACTCTCCGAAGGTCGAGCTGACCGTGACGGCCGCGCCGCGCTGCGTCGGCAGCTCGGCGTACCTGGCGGTCACGGCCGTCAACAACGGTGACGTGCCGGCGACCGTGGAGCTGACCGCTCCGTACGGTTCCAAGACCGTGGCCGACGTGGCCCCGGGCAAGCAGGCCTACCAGTCCTTCAACACCCGGGCCGCCCAGATCGACGCCGGCACGGTGACCGTCAGGGGCACCGCGACGATCGGCGGCAAGGAGGTCACCACGTCCTACGACGCGGCCTACACCGCGGCCGGCTGCCGCTGAGCTGCTCACACCGCGGTCAGCTTCGCTGACCGCCCGGCGGTGACCGCGGTCCACACGACGAGGACACGGCCGTAACACAACCCGGGGCCGGCCGGCCGACCAGCCGGCCGGCCCCGCTCCCGCCGCGTCATCGAGCGGTCCGCCCGGCGGCACCTCGTACGACCCGGTGGTTGACCCGCTGCTTTCCGCGCGAGTCAAGATCATTCCTTCGCTTACTAAATTCAAGTATTGACCTAAGTCTCGAAGGCGATCATTCTCTGGTCAGGGCTCGTCCCCGTTCACCCCCCGAAGAGAGATCGCCATCATGCGAAAGCGTTCGACGATCCATCCCACACGCCGCGCTCTGACGGCCGTGCTCAGCGCGCTGGTCCTGGTCGTGGCCTGCGTCGTCGCAGCGACGGCCGTGTCCGCGCCGGCCGCGGCCGCGCCCGTCCTGCTGTCGCAGGGCAAGACCGCGACGGCCTCGTCCACGGAGAACGCCGGCACACCGGCGTCGGCCGCCGTCGACGGGAACACCGGCACCCGGTGGTCCAGCGCGTTCGGCGACCCCCAGTGGCTCCAGGTCGACCTCGGCGGGGCGGCGACGCTGAGCCAGGTCACCCTCAACTGGGAGGCCGCCTACGCCACCTCGTTCAAGATCCAGGTGTCGGCCGACGCCTCCACCTGGACCGACCTCTACTCCACCACCACCGGCACCGGCGGCACGCAGACCCTCAACGTCACCGGCTCGGGCCGCTACGTCCGCGTGTACGGCACCGCCCGCGCCACCGGCTACGGCTACTCCCTGTGGGAGTTCCAGGTCTACGGCACGACGACCGGCACCGCCTGCGGCACGGCCGACGCCGCCCAGGGCAGGCCCGCGACCGCCTCCTCCGCCGAGAACGCCGCGACGCCCGCGTCGGCGGCCGTGGACGGCAACAGCGCGACCCGCTGGTCCAGCGCGTTCGGCGACCCGCAGTGGCTCCAGGTGGACCTCGGCTCCGTCAAGACGATCTGCAAGGTCGTCCTGACGTGGGAGGCGGCCTACGCCACGGCCTTCAAGGTCCAGGTGTCCGACAACGCCTCCACCTGGACCGACCTCTACTCCACCACCACCGGCACCGGCGGCACGCAGACCCTCAACGTCACCGGCTCGGGCCGCTACGTCCGCGTGTACGGCACCGCCCGCGCCACCGCGTACGGCTACTCGCTGTGGAGCTTCACCGTGAACACCACGGGCGGCTCGAACGACCCGACGACACCGCCGCCCGACGCCTTCTGGGGCGACACCGCGAACATCCCGGCGGCCAGGAACGTCGTC
The DNA here is from genome assembly GCF_045040095.1 of Microbispora sp. NBC_01389. Classification (NCBI taxonomy): domain Bacteria; kingdom Bacillati; phylum Actinomycetota; class Actinomycetes; order Streptosporangiales; family Streptosporangiaceae; genus Microbispora; species Microbispora sp. NBC_01389. The sequence continues at coordinate 3,754,921 of NZ_CP109552.1, read as the reverse complement.
ATGGTCAAGATCCTCAACAGGACCAACGGCCAGTATCCCGACTCGCAGGTCTACTGGAGCTACAACGGCCAGGTCCACTCGATCGCGGAGCAGCCCTACTTCGACATGCCGGCCAACACGGCGGGCCGGATGTACTTCTACCTCGGCTCCCCCAACAGCCAGTACTACGACTTCATCGAGTTCACCGTCGGTCCTTCGGTGTTCAACGGCAACACGACCCGGGTCGACGCGTTCGGCCTGAAGCTCGCGATGCGCCTGCACGCCCGCGACGGCTATGACGTGGCGGTCGGCGAGGACTACGCCACCTTCGCCGAGTCCCGCGCGGCGACCTTCCAGCGGTTCATCGACGAGGTGCCTGCGGAGTTCAAGCAACTGGCCCAGGTGCAGGCGCCGTACCGCATCCCGGCCCCGGGCAGCGCGTCGATCTTCCAGCCCGGCGGGGCGTACGCGAACTACTTCACCGGCTACGCCGCCCAGCAGGGCGTGACGGCGACGACCTCGCAGGTCACCGGGTGCGCCGGACCGCTCGCCGAGGCCCCGAAGATGTGCGCCGCGCTGAACCGGCACGTCGCCGGGCTGTCCGACGCCCAGCAGTCGGACGCGGCGAACTACTACAAGGCCGCCCCGGCGAACTACTACGCGAAGTTCTGGCACGACCACGCCATCGGCAAGCTCGCCTACGGCTTCCCCTACGACGACTACGCGGGCCAGTCCTCGTTCATCTCGCACGGCGACCCGCAGTGGCTGCTGGTCGCGGTCGGCTGGTAGCGCAGGCAGGAGACGCCATGAAGCACACCCTTTCGCTCCGGCGCGGGCTCCCTCTCGTCCTGGCGGTGGCGCTGGCGCTGCTCGCGAGCGTCGTCGCCGGGCCCGCGCACGCCGCGCCCGTCCTGCTGTCGCAGGGCAAGACCGCGACGGCCTCGTCCACCGAGAACGGCGGCACTCCCGCCTCGGCGGCGGTGGACGGGAACACCGGCACCCGGTGGTCCAGCGCGTTCGGCGACCCGCAGTGGCTCCAGGTGGACCTCGGCGGGGCGGCGACGCTGAGCCAGGTCACCCTCAACTGGGAGGCCGCCTACGCCACCTCATTCAAGGTCCAGGTGTCGGCCGACGCCACCACCTGGACCGACCTCTACTCCACCACCACCGGCACCGGCGGCACGCAGACCCTCAACGTCACCGGCTCGGGCCGCTACGTCCGCGTGTACGGCACCGCCCGCGCCACCGGCTACGGCTACTCCCTATGGGAGTTCCAGGTCTACGGCACCACCGGCACGTCCTCGGGCTGCACCGGCCCCAACAGCGCGCTGAACCGGCCCGCGACCGCTTCGTCCACCGAGAACGCCGGGACGCCCGCGTCCGCGGCGGTGGACGGCGACCCCGGCACCCGCTGGTCGAGCGCCGCCGCCGACCCGCAGTGGCTCCAGGTGGACCTCGGCTCGGCCAAGACGATCTGCAAGGTCGTCCTGACGTGGGAGGCGGCCTACGCCACGGCCTTCAAGGTCCAGGTGTCCGACAACGCCTCCACGTGGACCGACGTCTACTCCACGACCACCGGCACCGGCGGCACGCAGACCCTCGACGTGACCGGCTCGGGCCGGTACGTCCGCCTCTACGGCACTGCCCGCGCCACCGGCTGGGGCTACTCGCTGTGGGAGTTCGCCGTCCACACCAACGGCGGCGGCACCACCGACCCGCCGCCGAGCGGGACGCCGATCTCGGCGTACAAGCAGGTGACGGCCTCGTCCTGGGAGGGCGGCAACGCCCCGGCGGCGGCGCTCGACGGGCGGACGACGACCCGCTGGTCGAGCCAGTACTCCGACGACCAGTGGCTGCGGGTTGACCTCGGCGGCGCCGGGCACGTCACCGGTGTCACGCTCAACTGGGAGTCCGCGTACGCCACGGGTTACCGGATCGAGGTGTCCGCCAACGGCACGTCGTGGACGCCGATCTACACCACGACCAGCGGCAGGGGCGGCGTCGAGAACCTGAACGTCACCGGCGACGGCCGCTACGTCCGCTTCGTCGGCACGGCCCGCGCGACGGGCTACGGCTACTCGCTGTGGGAGTTCCAGGTCTTCGGCACCGTGGACACGGCGGCAACGACCGCTCCCCTGCTGTCCCCGCCCACCAAGGCCCCGGCGACCACCGGCCAGTTCGCGCTGTCCGCCCCCGCCGACAAGGCCATGATCACCGACACCCGGCGGCCCGCGTTCTCCTGGGCGGCCGTCTCCGGCGCGGTGCGCTACGAGGTCTGGCTGAACGTCAGCCGCACCGACTACGACTTCACCGCCTCGGGCAACCTGATCGACCTCTACACCAAGGTCGCCGAGCCGACCGGCACGAGCTACACGCCCACCTGGGACATCCCCGACCGGTGGACGTACAAGTGGTTCGTCGTCGCGGTGAGCGGGTCGGGCGCCAGGACGACGTCGAACATCCGCACGTTCAGCCTCTACCTGCCCGACATCGAGCAGGCCGCCGACGGCGTCCCGATCGTCAACGGTGCCCGCGACCTCAACAAGAACGGCACGATCGAGCCGTACGAGAACTGGCGGCTGCCCGTCGAAACCAGAGTCAACGACCTTCTCGGCAGGATGACCCCCGAGGAGAAGGCGTACCAGATGTTCTACAACGCCCAGACCTACCCGCTCTCGGGCTGGCACTTCGGCCCGGCGTTGCCGAACGACCTGCACGCCGTCCTGCTGAGCGCGTCAGGAACCCGGCTCGGCATCCCGCCCGTCTCGGCGGGCGACACCATCGCCGGATACCAGACCACCTATCCCCTGCAGAGCGCGCTCGCGGCGGGCAAGGACTACACGCTCGACTACAAGCTCGGCGACGCGCAGCGCCGCGAGGAGCTCGAGGTCGGGGCGCGCGGCGTGCTCGGCCCGCTCGCCGAGGTCGGCACCAAGGTCCTCTACCCCCGCATCCAGGAGGGCAACGGCGAGAACGCCGACGTCGCGGCCGCCCAGGTCCGCGCGCTGGTGGCCGGGCTCCAGGGCGGCCCCGAGCTCAACCCCGCCTCCGTGCTGGCGACCGTCAAGCACTGGCCGGGCGAAGGCGCGGGCGGCGAGGCCGGGATCACCTACGACGCGGTGACGATCAAGTACCACATGATCCCGTTCAGGGCCGCGATGGAGGCCGGCGCGGTGAACATCATGCCGGGGTACGCCGGAAGCTCCTACCTCGACCCGGGCGGCTCGGGCGCGGGCGACAGCAAACCGATCCTCGACTACCTGCGGAACACCCTCGGTTACACCGGTCTCATCACCACCGACTGGTTGCCGTCCTCGGTCTGGGTCAAGGCCGCGAACGCCGGCTCCGACGTGATGGGCGGGGCCGACCCCGGAGCCACCGGGTTCACGATGGCGACCTTCCTCGCAGGAGTCCCGATCGCGCGGATCAACGACGCGGTGACCCGGATCCTGCGCCTGAAGTTCACGCTCGGCGTGTTCGAGCACCCGTACGGCGACCCGGTGAACGGTCCCTACCGCTTCCACCAGCCGTCGTACGTCGCGCTCGCCAACCAGGCCGCCCGGGAGTCCATCACGCTGCTCAAGAACAACGGCGTGCTGCCGCTGAAGCTCAAGGCGGGCGACAACGTCGTGGTGGCCGGTCCGCGGGCCACCGACGGATCGGCCTGCTGCATCTGGACGAGCTTCTTCCACCAGGAGTACGGCTCGCAGACGTTGCTGGACGCGGTGAAGGCGCGGGCGGCCACCGCGGGCGTCAACGTCTACCAGGACACCGGGCCTTCGCCCAAGCTCGCGATCGTGGCGGTCGGCGAGCCGACCTACACGCACGCCACCGCCTGGGTGAAGGAGCAACCCCAGCTGCCCGCCGACCAGCTGGCCGTCATCCAGAACTTCAAGAACCAGGGCATTCCAGTGGTCGTCGTGCTGACCCTCCCCCGGCCCATCGTCATCAGCGAGTGGAACGGCCTGGCCGACGCCGTCGTGGTGACGTACCGGGGCGGTGAGGAGGTCGGCCCGGCCACGGCCGGCCTCCTGTTCGGCGACTACACGCCGCGCGGACGCCTGCCGTGGCAGCTCCCACGCGGCCTCGACCAGATCCTCAAGCCGGGCGGCGGCGACGTGCTCGCCGACGCCGTCGAGGACTGGAACCTCCCCTACGACCTGGGCGCGACCGCTGCCCAGCGGTCGGAGATCCGGGCCCGCATCGACGCGGGCCAGCCCGTCCCCACCACCTACGGCAACCCCCTCTATCCATACGGAGTCGGACTGCAGGGCTGGTCGTGACGCCGGCCTCGGACTGAGGTCGGCAGCGGCCCGCCGTGCCAGGTCACGGCGTCGCCCAAGGCGGCGAGGAGATCCACCGAGCGTCAGCTCCGGCCGTACAGGGCTGGCAGGTCGATCAGGTGCACATCAGGTGAGGCGCTCGCCTGGGCCACCGCCTTTTCGTTGAATCCGCTGCCGCTGAAGCAGACGAGACGGGTACGCGTAGTGTCGTAACGGCCGGACGCGGCGATCAGGTCGCGGATGTGCTGGAGACGTTCGATGTGGGCGAGTCCCATCGTGTCGTTCCATTTGGCTTCGCCGATGGCCAGGAGCGGCGGTTTGCCGCCGTCGGCGATGCCGACCACGGCCACGTCCACCTCGTGACCGGTTCTGGCTTTGGAATCGTGGACGACACCGTGACCGACGCGGGCGGGCAGCCCGCCGAACAGGTCGGGATCGGCGTGGTGCAGCGCCCAGTCGCGGCAGGTCTGCTCGAAGTGGGGGCCCAGGACGTTGCTGACGAAGCGGCGCCGGCTGGCCTGCCACACCCGTCCGGCGCTGCCGGGCCGCTCCAGCGGGTCCCAGACCGGGCGCATGATGGCGTGGTAGAAGCGGATCAACGGCTCGGAGATGCGGTAGGTGGCGCGGTTGTCCCGGAAGGCGTCCGCGTCGCGGTGCAGCAGGCCGGCGTCCTCCAGGACATTGATCGGATGCGCGATGTCCGTCGCCTTGCGCTCCAGATAGCCGGCCACTCCCCCGCGCGTCGCGTTGCCGTCGGCGACGGCCGCCAGGACGGACAGATACAGGGCGCTGTCCCGCAGGTCGGGCTCCTCGGCGAGGAGATAGCGGGCCTCCCGGAAGAGAGGCGTCTCGGGGTTGAGCACGGTGCGGATCACCCAGTCGTCGAAGTCCCCCGGTCCCGACGGTGTGTCACCCCGTGCGAACTCGCGACGATAGGCGGGTGTGCCGCCGACGATCGCGTTGACCTTCAGGGCCAGTGCGGGATCGGAGATCTCCCAGAACTCGGCGGCCAGGCGGTGGTCCAGCGGGCGGACGAGCATCTCCAACCCCGCCCGACCCCGCAACGGGGCGTTGCCGGACAGTAGCCGGCCCATGAAGGAGAGGGCCGAGCCACACAGCAGCAATCGGGTGCGTGACCGGGTTCGCGGCTCCCGCATGGGCCGGAAAGCCTCCTGGACGAGGGACGGCAGCTCCGGGTTGGCCCGCGCGAGGTAGGGAAACTCGTCGATGACGACGGGGGTCGGCCGCTCGGCGCCGAGGGCGAGCAGCGCGTCCAGGGCCTCGGACCAGTCGGCGAAGTGATAGGGGGCGGCGGGCCGGACGTGGGTGGTGAGCGCGGTGCTCAACCGGCGCAGGGACTCGGCGTTCGCCGCTTCGGTCGCGGCGAAGTAGAAGCCTCCGGCGGCCCGGCAGGCGGCGTCCAGCAGGAAGGTCTTGCCCTGGCGGCGCCGACCGGAGACCACGCCGAGTGTGGCGCCGGGCTGTTCATCGGTGATGAACCGCCGCAGCGCCGACCACTCGTAGTCACGGTCGAACATCTCGGCCGGCTTGTCCACGTGCGCCCCCCGCTTATAGGACTACACGCATGGGCGGGCGGGAGCAGCGGGTGCGGGTGCCGTCGCGGGAGCCGTCCCAGAAGACCCAGCCGCACCGCCGGTCGGGACAGCGCTTCAGGCGCGGCCACTCACCGCCCGCGGTGGTGGCGAGCCAGGCGCGGGCGATGGCGGCGAGCGGGTCGTCGGAGCGGAGCGCGAGACCGTCCAGGACGGCGTGCGCCGCGGCCGTCGACCGGCGGTCCGGCTGCTCGCCGTCGGCGAGCAGCCGGGCCCGCAGGCCCTGCCGCAGGGTGCGGGCGCGGGCCAGGTCGTGCGGCGTGACGTGGGCGGGCAGCCCCTGCGCGGTCAGCCAGGCGCGCATGCCCTCCACGCTCTCCAGGAGATCGGCGCCGCGTTCGACGTCGATCGTGTTCGCGAACGACTCCAGGAGCCTGGTCTCCTCAAGCGGCTGGCGGTAGCTCATCGCGGGCTCTCAGGAGGTCCGGGACCTGCCGATGATCAGGGCGGCGAGCAGCGCCGCCACGGCGAAGCCCGCGCCGGTCAGGAAGGTCGCCTGCATACCCTGGCTGAACACGTACCCGTCGAGGGCCTCCTTGGAGAGGCCGGCCGGCGGGTGCTCGGTCGCGCGAGTGCTCGCCGCGGTGGCGATGACCACGATCACGGCGAGAGCGAGGGACGACCCGACGTTCTGCACCATGCTCACCACGCTGGAGGCCGCACCGGCGTCCTCGCTCTCGACGCCCGAGGTGGCGCGGCTGAACGCGGGGATGATCGCCATGGCGACACCGGCCCCGACGAGCACCAGCGAGGGCAGCACACCGGTCCAGTAGCCGTCGCCGATGTCCATCCGCAGCAGCCAGGCGTTGGAGATCAGCAGCAGCACCGCGCCGATCAGCGCGACCATCCGCCCGCCGATCCTGGGTTCGAGGCGGACGGCGAGGCTCGCCGCGCCGGTCATGCCGACGGAGACGGCCAGGAAGGCGAACGCGGTGGTCAGGGTGCTGTAGCCGAGGACGATCTGGAAATACTGGCTGAGGTAGAAGAACAGGCCGATCTGCGCGCCCGGCGTGATCATCAGCACCAGGTAGGCCCCGACGCGGCTCCGGTCGGTGAACAGCCTCAGGTCGAGCAGCGGCTGCCTGGCCCGCCTGCTGATCAGCACGAACAGCGCGAGGAGCACCAGGCCGGCCGCGACGGAGCCGATGACCCAGCCGTTGAGCCAGTCGCCGCCCTGCGAGGTGGTGAGCCCGTAGACGATCGCGACGATGCCCAGGGTGGCGCTCAGCGCGCCCGCGAGGTCGAACCGCCCGGGACGGCGCGGTGTCTCGGCGATCACCATCGGGCCCAGCACCAGCAGAACGAGGCCGAAGACCGCGCTGGGCAGCAGCACCACGCGCCAGGAACTGATCGTGCCGAGCAGCCCCACCAGCATCAGCCCGACGGCCGCGCCCGCGCCGCCCGCGACCGTGTACGCGCTGATCGCCCGGCGGCGCAGCGGGCCCTCCTCGAACATGCTGACGATCAGGGCCAGCACGCACGGCGTGGCGAGCGCCGCGCCGACGCCCTGGGCTCCCCGGGCCGCGATGACCAGCCAGGCGTCCGGAGCGAGCGCGCGGGCCAGGCAGCCCGCGGTGTAGAAGGCGACGCCCGCGACGAACACCCGGCGCTTGCCGAGGATGTCACCGGCTCTGCCGCCGAGCAGCAGCAGGCCGCCGTACGGGAGAAGGTAGGCGTTGACGACCCAGGAGAGCTCGGCCTGGGACATCTGGAGCGCCTGACCGATCCCGGCCAGCGAGATGCTGATCACCATCTCGTCGACCATGATGAGCGCCCAGAAGGCCACCACGACGGACAGGGCGATCAGGCTCTTGCCCCTGATTCCGTCGGAGACGGTCCGGGTTGACGGATGAGTGAGCATGGAGATCCTCCGGCTCCGGATTCGCGCCGCGGGCGCGGGGGGTGTGCTTCGTGCTAGGAGGGCAGGCCGATGGACAGGCCGTGCCGGAAGACGTTGCGCGGGTCGTACCTCTTCTTGATCCGCTGCAGTCTGGGGTAGTTGTCGCGGTAGTAGAGCGCGTGCCAGGGAGTGCCGGAGGTGTTCCACGCCGGGTCGGCCAGGTCCCTGTCGGGGTAGTTGACGAACGCCCCGCCGTTGACGGCGTTCGGCACGGGCACCCCGCCGGTGTCCTGGTAGAGCTCCCGGTAGAGGTTCCGGACCCACGCCATGTTGGTCTCGTCCTCGTACGCGCTGCTCCAGCCGCCGGCGGTGAAGTAGACCCGCAGGACGGAGTCGCGGTGGACGGCGGCGGTCGCGCCGGGCGCAACGCTGTTGATCCGCCCGCCGAAGCCGGTGATGTTCACCAGGGCGTTGGGGTTGTAGTAGGAGTCGTCGCTGAGGTGCCGCCAGAGCGTCGCGATCTGCGCGGGCGTGTAGCTGCGGCGCAGGTCGGCGGTCTTGTTCTTCTGGCGTCCGGCGGGGTCGCTGACCCAGTTGCGGGGGTCGAGCCAGGCGGTGGTCTCCTGGACGTCGACCATCGGTTCGACGCCGACGCCGGAGGTGACGGCGGCGAAGTGGGCGTCGAGCATCGCCTGGCCGTTCGGCACCGACTCGTCCACGCCGGCCAGCAGCATCATCGTCCCGGCCGAGCGGTGGTTGGTGGTGAGCGTGCCCCACAGGTTCACTGCCGGGCTGCCCGGCGCGCTGTTGTTCTGGTACCAGGTGCAGTAGTTGCCGACCAGGGTGGTGAAGGCCTGCTCGGTCATCGCGTCCCACGACCACATGAGCAGGCGGGCCCGCTGGTTGCCGGTCCGGGGCAGGAGCCTGGCGGGGTCGGCGGACGTCACGCCCGGCGTCCTGAACCAGTAGCGGGTGACGATGCCGAAGTTGCCCGCGCCGCCGCCGGTGTGCGCCCAGAACAGGTCGCGGTCGGGGTCGGACGGGCTGTCGGTGGCGACGATGAGGCGGGGCCTGCCCGTGGCGTCGACGGTGACGACCTCGACCGCGTTCAGGTGGTCGACGCTGAGCCCGTGCTTGCGGGAGAAGAAGCCGTAGCCGCCGCCAGGGATGTGCCCGCCGACGCCGACGGTCGCGCAGCCGGTGAAGGGGATCATCACGCCCCAGCCCTTGAAGAGGGTCTCGGCCACCTCGCCGACGAGGGCGCCGGGCTCCACGGCGAAGGCCCCGCGCCGCACGTCGTGGTAGACCGCCGTCATCTGGGACAGGTCGACGACCGCCTTGACGTCCGAGGTGGTGGTGAAGTCCTCCATGCAGTGGCCGCCGGAGCGGGCGACCAGCCGCCTGCCCGCCGCCACGGCCGCGCCGACCGCGTCGACGACCTGCTCGGCCGAACCCACCACGGTGACCTGGTCGGGCGAACCGGTGAAGCGGGTGTTGTGCCCGCTGCGCAGGCTGTCGAAGCGGGGGTCGCCGGGCCGGACGACGAAGGGGCCGAACTCGGGCACGCACCGGGTGCCGGCGGTTGTGCCGGTGGTCAGGCCCGCGGTTCCGGCGGACGCCGGTGTGCCGCCCAGGGCGACCCCCGAGGCCAGGCCGGCCCCGGCCGCCGCCGCACCGGCCAGGAATCCCCGGCGGTTGTATACGGTCACGCTTTCCACTCCTCAATCGGCGAATTACCCGATCTCGGCGGGCGCCCTTCTCCGACGCCCGCCTGATCGAGTGGTTTTCGTTCTTTCCGGACCGTTCGCAGCGCTGGAATAAGGTTTCAGCTCTTGAACGGCTTGCCCACCGGGAACATCTTGCCGCCGAGGAAGGCGTTCAGCGAGCCGGCGAACAGGTACATGCCGATCAGCGGCATCGAGAAAATCGCGATGATGCCGAAGGGCAGGATCCACGGGTCACCCGCGGCACCGGGCCGCGCCACGCTGACGGCGACGAACAGCGTCAGCAGCGAGAAGTCGATGACGAGGAACAGCAGCCCGAAGATCTTCGGAAGGCGGAGCGTGGTGAGGGTCACCACGGTCATGAGCCCGAGCCAGACCAGGATGAAGTTGGCCTGGGCGCCGCGCTGCGCGGGCTCCGGAAGCTGGCCGAACCAGCTGTTGACGAGGCCGAACACGAGCATGGAGAAGCTCAGCCAAAAGGCGCCGAACAGGCCGAACATGGTCGCCTGCCAGCCGTCGCCGCGGCGGACGGCCCAGACGGTGGCGCCGATGAGGAGCACGCCGCAGAGGCTCATGATCGGCAGCGGTGCGGCGAGCGTGCTGGGGATGGTGACCTGGTTGAAGCCGGTCAGGAACAGGGCCAGCGCGAACGCCGCGGTCGCGAAGGCGGGGTACCCGAGGAGGCCCGGGTCGGCGGTCGCCGGCTGCTTTCCGGCGCTTGCCCGCTCCGTCGAGTGGTTGAGGTCGGGGAGTACGGGGATTTCAGTGGCGGTCATAGGACTCTCCGGTGGCCGGGATTCTGGCCTCGTGAACGTATTCGCGACGGATATCCATTGCCGTATCAATCCGCTCTCGCCCGCCGGGCCCCGCTCTCGGCCCGCTCTCACCTCGCTCTTTTCGCATTGTCCGCGACCAGGCCGCGGTTTATGCAAGTCGTAGCTTCACTGGTCGAGATGAGGGACCGTATGCGTACGCTACTGATCGACAACCATGATTCGTACACCTACAACCTCTTCCAACTGATGGCCCGGGTGTACGGCACGGAGCCGACGGTGGTGACCAACGACGACGCCGCGTGGCCCGGTCTGGACATCGGGGAGTTCGACGCGATCGTCGTCTCCCCCGGCCCCGGCCATCCGGGCCGGGACCGCGACCTCGGCGCCGTCCGGCAGGTGGTGGCGCGCACCACGGTCCCGCTTCTCGGGGTCTGCCTCGGCCACCAGGCGATCGCGTTGCTCTCGGGAGCCGACGTGGTGCCCGCGCCCCGGCCGCGGCACGGTCACCTGACCCGTGTGCGGCACACCGGCGAGGACCTCTTCCAGGGACTGCCCCAGGACTTCCAGGCGGTGCGCTACCACTCGCTGTGCGTGCCGGAGGAGGGCCTGCCCGCCTCACTCACGCCGACGGCGTGGGCGGAGGACGGCGTGCTCATGGGACTGCGGCACCGGGAGCGCCCCCTGTGGGGGGTGCAGTTCCACCCCGAGTCGATCGCGACCGAGCACGGCGCCCAACTGGTCGAGAACTTCGGCCGCCTCGCGGCGAAGGCGCTGGCGGAGCAGGGCAGGTCCCCCAGGTCTCCCAGGTCCCCCAGGTCGCTGCGCTCGGCTCGGGCGCCGCGACGGGCGGCCGTCCCGCCGGCGCCCCTCGCGTCCGGGACGCCGCCCGCCGCCGCCCGTCCGTGGCGGCTGCTGCACCGCGTGGTGCCGTACGAGGTGGACACGGCGGCGGCGTTCACGGACCTGTTCGGCGGTCTGGAGCACGCGTTCTGGCTGGACAGCAGCCGGGTGGAGCCCGGCCTGTCGCGGTTCTCCTTCCTCGGCGCGCCGGAGGGCCGGGACGGCGAGATCCTGAGCTACTCCGTCAGCGAGGGGCTCACGATCCGGAGCGGGCCGGGCCGGGAGACCGTCACCACCCCTGAGTCGATCTTCGAGGCCCTCCGGGCGCGGCTCGCCGAGCCGGTCCTCGACGTCCCCGACGTGCCCTTCGACCTCACCAGCGGATACGTGGGCTACTTCGGCTACGAGCTGAGGGCCGAGCTGGGCTCGCCGTGCCGGCACCGCGCCGCCACGCCCGACGCGGTGTGGCTGTCGGCCACCCGCCTGGTGGTGGTCGACCACGAGCAGCGGACCACCCACCTCATCGCGCTGACCCGGTCGCCGGACGACCCCGCCGCGTCGTCCTGGCTGGCCCGCGCCGAACGGCAGCTCGCCCGGTGGCGGCCGCCGCCGGGTGCCGACGCGCCCGCCGCCGACGGCCACGACCCCGAGCCCGGCCTGCTCCGCGCCAGGGACGGCTACCTGCGCGACGTCGAGGCGTGCCGGGGCAAGCTGCGCGAGGGCGAGAGCTACGAGATCTGCCTGACCACCCAGACCCGGCTGCCCGTGACCGGCGACCCGCTGGAGCTCTACCTCGCGCAGCGCGCGTCCAACCCCGCGCCGTACGCCGCCTTTCTGCGGCTGGGCGGCTTCGCCGTGCTCTGCTCGTCCCCCGAGCGGTTCCTGCGGATCCGGCCGGACCGGACCGTGGAGACGAAACCGATCAAGGGCACCGCGGCCCGGGGGCGCGGCCGCCGGGAGGACCTGCGGCTGCGGGCCCGGCTGACGACCGACCCCAAGGTCAGGGCCGAGAACCTGATGATCGTCGACCTGCTGCGCAACGACCTCGGGCGGGTCTGCGAGGTCGGCTCGGTCCACGTGCCCAGCTACATGGCGGTCGAGACGTACGCGACCGTCCACCAGCTGGTGTCCACGATCCAGGGCACGCTGCGGCCGGACGTCGACGCGATCGGCTGCGTCACCGCGTGCTTCCCCGGCGGGTCGATGACCGGCGCGCCCAAGCTGCGCACGATGGAGATCCTCGACGAGATGGAGCAGACGGCGCGCGGCGTCTACTCCGGGGCCATCGGCTTCCTCGGCCACAACGGCACGGCCGACCTCAACATCGTGATCCGCACCGCCGTGGCCACCGCCGAGGGCCTGACCGTGGGGGCGGGCGGCGCGATCGTGCTCGACTCCGATCCCGCCGAGGAGTTCGAGGAGATGCTGCTGAAGGCACGGGCGCCCCTCCGCGTGGCCGGGCCCCCGCTGTCGGCGTCGGAACCGGGGCTGCGCTGGGCGGAGGCGGCACGATGACCAGGACCGGCAAGGACTACCTCGACGCGCTGCGCGACGGCAGGACGATCTGGCTGGACGGCGAGCGGGTGGACGACCTGACCACCCATCCCGCCTTCCGGCGCTCGGTCCGCTCGATCGCCGACCTGTACGACCTGACGGCGGAGCATCCCGAGACGCTGACGGCGTCGGTGCCCGGCGTCGACGGGCCGGTGTCGCGCGCCTACCAGATCCCGCGGACGAAGGACGAGCTCAAGGCCAAGGGCAGGGCGTTCAAGCTGTGGTCGGAGGCGACGTTCGGGTTCCTCGGCCGCTCCCCCGACTACATGGCGTCGGCGGTGGCCGGGATGGCGACCGTGCCGGGCGTGCTGGCCCGCGACGGCTTCGACGGCTCGGCCAACCTGCTCGCGCACTGGCGGCGGATGGCCGAGGGCGACCTCTACCAGGCGCACACGCTGGTCAACCCGCAGATCGACCGTACGAAGGCGCCGTCGGAGCAGATGGAGGACGACCTCTGCCTGCGGGTCGTCGCCGAGCGCGACGACGGGATCGTCGTGCGCGGCGCCAAGATGATCGGCACCGCGGCGGCCCTCGCCGACGAGATCCTCGTCGGCGTCACCCAGCGCATGCCGCCGAGCGAGGCCGACTACGCGGTGAGCTTCTCCGTGCCGGTCGCGGCGCCCGGCATCTCCTTCGTCAGCCGGGCCTCCTACGAGGCCCGCGCCACCAGCGTCTTCGACTACCCGCTCGCCAGCCGCCTGGACGAGAACGACGCGCTCGTGGTCTACGACGACGTGTTCGTGCCGTGGGAGCGGGTCTTCGCCTACCGCGACCCCGAGGCCTGCCACGCGCAGTTCTGGAAGACCCCCGCGTTCGTCAGCTTCGTCCACCACGGCGCCACCCGGTTCTGGACCAAGCTGGAGTTCCTCACCGGAATCGCCATCCTCGTCGCCAAGGCCAACAACGTCTACGACATGCCGCCGGTGCGGATGCAGATCGGCAGGCTGCTGTCGTGGGTGAACACCGCCAAGGCGCTGGTCGTCGCCGCCGAGGAGCTGTGCGAGCCGGTGCCCGGCGCCGACGCGGTCATGCCGCACCGCGAGACGGCGTACGCCCAGCTCGCCGTGGGGCCGGACCTCTACCCCAAGGTGATCAACGAGATCAAGCTGCTGGCGGGCGGCGGGCTGATCCAGCTGCCGTCCTCCTACCGCGACCTGCTGCGGCCGGAGGTCGCCGCGCTCCTCGGCAAGTACGTGAAGTCCCCCGGGTACGACGCCGAGTCGCGGATCAAGCTGTTCAAGCTCGCCTGGGACGCGGTGGGCAGCGAGTTCGCCGGGCGGCACGACCAGTACGAGCGCTTCTACCACGGCGCGCCGCACGTGTACCTGCCCGCCCTCGTGCGCGAGGGCGACCCCGGCCGGTACGCCGCGCTGGCCGGCCGGTGCCTCGACGGCTACGAACTGGAGGACGGGTGAGCACCGCCCGGCCGCCGATGACCGCCGGCTCCCTCCTGCGCGCGTACGTGGGGTCGCAGCCGGCGGCCGTCGCGGTCATGGCCGGTCTGCTGGTCTTCTCCATCGGCCTGGAGATCGCCGAGCCGCGCATCGCCGCGCACTTCATCGAGTCGGTCCAGCTCGGCCGGGCCGAGAGCACGCTCGCCGGGATCGCCGCCGTGTTCCTGGCCGTGGCCGTGACGCGGCAGGCCGCCCGCATCGTGTCGGCGTACGCCAGCGAGCGGGTCTCGTGGACGGCCACCAACGCCGCCCGTGAGGACCTGACCGCGCACGTGCTGTCGCTGGACCTGACCTTCCACGAGTCGCGCCCGCCGGGCGAGCTGATCGAGCGCATCGACGGCGACGTCAACCAGGTGGCGGAGTTCTTCTCCAGCCTGATCGTCCACATCGCCGGCAACGTCCTGCTGGTGCTGGGCATCCTGATCGCCCTCGCCACCCTCGACTGGCGGGTCGGGCTCACCTTCACGGCGGTCACGATCCTGAGCTATCTGGCGCTGTCGCGGATCGCCGGGATCGCCGGGCTCAAGTGGGAGGACGACCGGGAGCAGAGCGCCCGGTTCTTCGGCTACGTCGGCGAGGCGACGATCGCCACCGAGGACCTGCGCTCGTCCGGCGCCACCGGCTACGCGATGGCGCGCTTCCACCGGCACCTGCGCGCCTGGCTGCCGGTGAAGGTCAGGGCCGAGGGCTGGGGCAGCGCCATCTGGGTCGTGCTGTCGATCGCGTTCACCGCCGGCACGGCGATCGCCTTCGGCTACGGCGGGGCCTTCTACCGCGACGGCAAGGTGTCACTGGCCGGCGTCTACCTGATCGTCGCGTACGCCGCGATGCTGAACACCCCCATGGAGGTGCTGCGCCACCAGGTGCAGACGCTGCAGCAGGCGATGGCCGCCACGCGGCGCATCGCCGAGCTGTTCGCCCACCGGTCCTCCCTCGCCGACGGGACCGCGACGATCCCCTCCGGCCCGCTGTCGGTGCGGTTCGACGACGTCAGCTTCGGCTACGGCCCCGAAAACGAGTCCGACGGCCCCGGGGATGGCATGGTCATGCGGGAGGTGTCGTTCGACGTCCCATCGGGGACCACGCTCGGGCTCGTCGGCCGGACCGGCGCGGGCAAGACCACCATCGCCTCCCTGCTGTTCCGCCTGTACGACGCGGGCCGGGGACGGGTGCTGGTCGGCGGCGTCGACGTCCGCGAGGCGGCCCTGGCGTCGCTGCGGTCGCGGATCGGGTTCGTGCCGCAGGACGTGCAGATCTTCGACGCCACCCTGCGGGAGAACCTGACCTTCTTCGACGAGCGGGCCGACGACCGGCGGCTGCTGGAGATCCTCGACGTGCTGGAGCTGCGGCCCTGGCTGGAGGGGCTGCCCGACGGGCTCTCCTCGCGGATCTCGCCCGGCACCCTGTCGGCCGGGCAGGCGCAGCTCGTCGCGCTGGCCCGGGTGTTCCTGACCGATCCGGGGCTGGTCGTGCTCGACGAGCCGTCCAGCAGGCTCGACCCGGTCACCGAGGCCCAGGTGGAGCGCGCGCTCGACCGGATGCTCGCCGGGCGCACCGCGATCGTGATCGCCCACCGGCTCGACACGATCCGCCGTACGGACCAGGTGATCGTGCTGGACACCGGCGCGATCGCCGAGCGGGGCGCCACCGCCGGCCTGCTGGCCGACCCGGGCTCCCGGCTGGCGCGGCTCTACCAGGTCGGGAAGGTGCTCACGTGAACGGACCGGCCGAGCCCTCCCCGCTGGGGTTCCTCTGGCGGCTGATCACCTACAGCCCCTGGCGCTACCTGCTGGCCGCCTCCGCGTGGGCGGTCTTCCATCTGTGGCCGCTGCTGCCCGGCGTGCTCGGCAAGCTGCTGTTCGACGTCCTGGAGGGCCGGGCGCCCGCCGGGATCACCGTGTGGACGGTGGTGGCGGTCGCGGTGGGCGCGGGCCTGGCCCGGTGCGTCGCGATCGTCGGCGCGACCGTGGCCTGGGCGGGCTGGTACCTGCGCGCCCGGGGGCTGATCCAGCGCAACCTGCTCGCCCTGGTGTTCCGCAAGCCGGGCGCGCAGCCGCTGCCGGCCGCCGCGGGCGAGAACATCTCCACCCTGCGGGACGACAGCGACGCCATCGCCATGATGGGCGGCTGGGGCTTCGACATGATGTCCGGGCTCATCTTCGCGGGCGGCGGGCTGGCGATCCTGCTCAGCGTCGACGTCCAGGTGACCCTGGTGGTCATGGCGCCGCTCGCGGTCGTCCTGGTCCTCGCGCAGCTCGCCCGCGCCCGCGCGTACCGCATCCGGGTGCGCAGCAGGGCGGCCACCGCCCAGGTCACCGGGACCATCCAGGAGATCGTGTCCGCGACCCGCGCGATCAAGGCGGCGGGCCGGGAACGCGAGGTCGTCGCCCGGCTGCGCCGCGACAACGAGGCGCGCAAGACCGCGATGATCCGCGACAAGGTGCAGAGCCTCGCCATCGACTCCGTCTTCAACAGCACCGCGAGCGTCGGCTCCGGCCTGATCCTGCTGCTGGCGGCGGGCCGGATGCGGTCCGGCGAGTTCACCACCGGCGACTTCGTGCTGTTCTCCACCTATCTCATGCAGGTGGCCGACTACACGTCCTTCATGGGCTATCTCGTGCGCACCTACCAGCAGGCCCGGGTCTCGTTCGTCCGGGCGGCCGCCATGCTGCCCGGCACGCCCTCGCGGACGCTGGTCGAGCACCACCCGCTGCACCTGCGCGAGGACGCGTCCCTCACCACGGCGCCACCGGAACCGGAGCCGCTGCGCGAGCTGGAGGCGCGGTCGCTGACGCACGTCTTCCCCGGCTCCGGGCGGGGGGTGCGCGAGGCGTCCTTCACGCTCCGGCCGGGGACCGTCACCGTCGTGACCGGCCCGGTGGGGTCGGGCAAGACGACGCTGCTGCGCACCGTGCTCGGCCTCTACGCGCCGCAGGACGGCGAGATCCGCTGGAACGGCGAGCGGGTCGACGCCCCGGGCGACTTCATGGTGCCGCCGCGCGTCGCCTACACCCCGCAGAACCCCGCCCTGCTGTCCGGCACGATCAGGGAGAACGTCCTTCTCGGCCTGCCGGACGACGGACGGGTCGAACGGGCGGCGGCCCTGGCCGTGCTCGGCCCCGACCTGGAGCGGCTCGGCGGCGGGCTCGACACGGAGATCGGCGTACGCGGCGTACGCCTCTCCGGCGGGCAGGCGCAGCGCACGGCCGCCGCCCGCATGTTCGCCCGCGACAGCGCGCTGCTGGTCATGGACGACCTGTCCAGCGCCCTCGACGTGGAGACCGAGCAGGAGCTGTGGCGGCGCGTCTTCGCCACCTCGGCGACCTGCCTCGCCGTCTCCCACCGGCCCGCCCTGCTGGAGCGGGCCGACCAGGTGCTGCTGCTGAAGGACGGCCGGATCGTCGCCGCGGGCCCGCTGGCCGAGCTGCTGCGGACGTCCCCGGACATGCGGACGCACTACCGCCCCGCCCCGCCAACGAGGAGTCGACAGTGGCACGTGTGATCATCGTCGGCGCCGGCCCCTCGGGGCTGGCGCTGGCCGGCGAGCTGGCGGCGGGCGGTGTCGACTGCCTCGTGGTGGAGAAGCGGTCGAGCCGCGCCGCCCTGTCCCGGGCCTTCACCGTGGAGCCCCGCACGATGGAGTTGCTCGACATGCGCGGCCGGGTCGCCGGGCTGCTGGCCGACGGCCGCCCCTGTGCGCATCCGCCGGTGGGCGACCGGAACGGCTACCTCGACTACGGCCTGCTCGACACGCCGTTCCCGTACAGCCTGGTCGTGCCGCAGCACCGCACCGAGGCCGCCCTGCAGGCCGCGGCCGAGCAGGCCGGCGCGGTGGTCCGCACCGGCGCCGAGGTGGTCGGCCTGCGTCAGGACGCGGAGTCCGCCGAGGTGGACGTGCGCGGCCCGGACGGCGCGGTGACGACCGAGCGCGCCGACTACGTGGTCGGCTGCGACGGCGTTAACAGCACCGTGCGCGAAGCGGTCGGCGTCGACTTCGAGGGCTGGAACTACGACGTCTCGGTCATGATGGGCGACATGCGGCTGCGCAACCCGCCGTCGCCGCCCGCCTACGCCCGCATCACCCGCCGGGGCATGGCGGCGCTGTTCCCCTTCAGGGACGACACCTACCGGGTCATCGTGTTCGACCACGAGAAGATGCACGTCCCGGCCTCGCTGCCGGTGACCCCGGCGGACCTGCGGGAGAGCTGCGCGGGCATCCTCGGCATCGACGTCGAGCCGTACGACCCGATCTGGCTGTCGCGGTTCCGCAGCTCGCAGCGCCACGCCCGGCGCTACCGCGTCGGCCGGGTGCTGCTGGCCGGCGACGCCGCCCACACGCACATCCCCTCCGGCGGCCAGGGCCTGCAGACGGGCATCCAGGACGCGTTCAACCTCGGCTGGAAGCTCCGCGCGGAGCTGGACGGGTGGGCCCCGCCGGGCCTCCTGGACAGCTACGAGGCCGAGCGCTACCCGATCGCCGCGGCGACCCTGCGCAAGACCGACCTCTCCTTCCGGTTCGAGACCTCGAACGGCGTGGCCGCGCGGCTGGTCCGCCAGGTCGTCACGAAGCTCGTCCGCGTCCGCGCGATCCAGCGGCTGAACCTGGAGCACCTGTCCGGGCTCACGCTGCGCTATCCGGCGGGCGACGGCGGGTCCTGGGCCGGGCGGCGGGTCCCCGACCGGCCGCTGACCGACGGCACGCGGCTGTTCGAGCGGTTCCGGGACGGCCGGTTCGTGCTGGCCGGCCCTCCGGGCGTCGCCGGCGACCTGGACGGCTGGGCCGGCCGGGTCGTCACCGCGGCCCTCGCCGAGCCGATCGGGCGCGGATGCCCGCCCGTGGTCCTCGTCCGGCCCGACGGATATGTGGCGTGGGGAGGCGGGGACGGGCGGGCCGACGCCGGCGAGCTCGGGGCGGCGCTGCGCCGCTGGTGCGGCGAGCCGCGGCCCGCCGGTATCGCACGGAGAGAAACGTGAGAGCCGCTTTTCCGACAATGAATTGCACTTAAAAAGCGTCGGAAAACTCCGGAGGCGGGCCATGCGAAATTATTCAGCCGAATCGTATGGCGATGCGATCGCCTCCGTGTTCGACGTCGTGAACGACGACCCGGTGGAAGTGGCCGCCATCGTGGAGTTCCTGCGCAGCCGCGCGGGGACCGGGCCGGTGCTGGAAGCGGGCATCGGGACGGGCCGGATCGGCATTCCACTGGCGGCGACCGGCGTCGAGGTGTTCGGCGTGGAAGTCAGCCGGGAAATGGTCAACCAGCTTCGCACGAAGCCGGGCGCGGAAAAGGTGACCGTCGAAGTCGGCGACATGAAGGAAATCGACTTCGGGCGCAAGTTCTCGCTCGTCTTCCTCGCGCAGGGCACCTTCGGCGCGCTGCTGTCCGAACCGGCGCAACGCTCGTACATGCGGCGCGTCCCGGAGATCCTCACCGAGGACGGCCGGCTCGTCGTGGAGACGATGGAGGTGGACGACTCCCGCTTCACCCACGACCAGTACGTCGCCACGTCACTGCTCGACGTCGACCACGTGGTGCTCAGCGCGGCCCTCCGCGACCCCGGGCACCAGGTGCTGAGCATCCAGAACGTGCTGCTCACCGCGCACGGCATCCAGCTCTACCCCGTGAAGTTCCGGTACTACACCGCCGGGCAGCTCGACGAGATGGCGGGTGACGCGGGACTGCGGCTGCTCGAACGCTACTCCGACTGGACCGAGGCCGACTACGCGCCGGGCTGCCTCCGGCACGTCTCGGTCTACGGCGCCCAGGACTGAACGACCCGTCACCGTCTGGAAGGCGACTCGCCGATGAACATCTCACCCCCCAGGACGCCGCGGCGGTACACCGTCGTGGTCGCGGCGCTCGGCGCCGCGGTATCCCTCACCAGCGGTTGCGCCCTGAACCTCGCCAACGCCAAGTGGTACACCACCACCTACGCGGGCGAGGCGCAGAGCGTGGGCCACGGCACCGCGCGGCCGTACGTCATCATCGACCAGGACGGCAACCCCACGGAGGTGGGGGTGCGCCTGTCGGCGACGGCGCTGGACGGGCTGCCCACCGAGGACACCGTCCCGCCGACGGAGACCATCCTGGAGTTCCCCAAGCAGGCGAAGGCCACGGTCTTCAACCACGTGATGCTCAACTGGTACAGCCACGGGCGCAAGCCGGCCGAGATCTTCGGCGAGCCGCACTTCGCCTTCCACTTCTACACGCCCGACCACCACACGGTGATGGACATCGATCCCAAGCTCCACCCGGACCGCGCCGGGAAGGTGCCGGAGAAGAAGTACGTCGCGCCCGACTACATCTCCGAGCCGGGCAACCCGGTGGAGATGACCAAGCCCCAGATGGGACTGCACTGGATTGACACGACGCGGCACTTCGGGCCGGTCGGCAGCGCCGAGGAGTTCCGCGAGGTCTTCGTCTACGGCTCCCACGACGGCAGGCTCATCTTCCAGGAGCCGCTGGCGACGCGGAAGTGGCTGCTGACCAAGCCCACCTTCAAGTCGGACATCCGCCAGCCGCAGGAGTACCAGCGCACCGGCTACTACCCGACCTTCTACGGCATCAAGTACGACGCCGCCACCAACGACTACGTGATCTCGCTGGGCGGCATGCGGATGCGCAAGGCGACGTAGGTCGTGTCCGGCACCCTCGGCCCGTCGCGCGAGGCCCAAGGCCCCCGGCCCCGCGCGGCGGGCGCCGCCGTCCCCGGTTTGTCGGACGCCGTCTCCGGTTTGTCAGATGACGACGTGGCGCAACTGGTCCGCATCCGCCACTTCGAGCGCACCCTGCTGCGGATGTTCGAGGCCGGCGCGCTGAGCGGGACCACGCACACGTGCATCGGGCAGGAGTACGTGCCGGTGGCGCTGGCCCCGCTGCTCGACGGCGACTTCGTGGTCAGCAACCACCGCGGCCACGGCCACTATCTCGCCCACGTCGGCGACGCCGCCGGGCTGCTCGCCGAGATCATGGGCCGGGAGGGCGCGGTCTGCGCGGGCGTCGGCGGCAGCCAGCACCTCCACCGCCCCGGCTTCCTGTCCACCGGCGTGCAGGGCGAGGGCGTGGCGCTCGCTACGGGCGTCGCGCTCCGGCACCGGCGCACCGGCACCGGCCGGATCGCCGCCGCCTACGTCGGCGACGGCACCTGGGGCGAGGGCGCGGTGTACGAGGCGCTCAACATGGCGGCGCTGTGGCGGCTGCCGGTGCTGGTCGTCGTGGAGGACAACGGGATCGCCCAGTCCACTCCCACCAGTGCGCACCTCGCCGGGACCATCGCCGGCCGGGCCCGCGCCTTCGGCGTCGAGTACGCCGAGATCGCCACCCACGACATCCCGGCCATCCGCGCCGCCGCCGGGCCGGTGATCGCGCGGGTCCGCGACGGCGGCGGGCCGGCGGTCGTACGGTTCCTGACCCGGCGGCTCGGCCCGCACAGCAAGGGCGACGACACCCGCCCCGCCGAGGAGGTCGCGGCCCTGTGGGAGGACGACTGGCAGGCGGGGCTGGAGGCGCGCCTCGGTCCCCGCTTCCGGGAGATCGACCAGCGGGTCCGCGCCGAGGTGGACCGGATCGCCGCCGAGGTGGCGGCACGCCCGCCGTCGCGGTGGGCCGACGTGGCCGACGCGGGAGCCGTAACGTGAGCGAACTGATCACCCTGGTCGCGGGCATCCTCGGCATGCCCGCCGAAACGGTCGACGAGAACACCGGCACGGCCACGGCCGCCGAGTGGAGCAGCCTGCGCCACGTGCAGATCATCGGCACCGTCGAACGGGCGTACGGCGTGCGGCTGAGCCCGCGCGAGGCCCGCGCGTGCCGTTCCGTGGGGGCGCTGCGGGACACCCTGCGGACGCGGGGAGTCGCGGTATGACACCGCTCGCGCCACGGCTCGCGCCCCGGCTCGCGGAGAGCCTGAACGGCGCGCTGCACCGGCTGTTCGCCGAACGCCCCGGCCTGCACCTCCTCGGCGAGGACGTCGCCGACCCCTACGGCGGCGCCTTCAAGGTCACCAGGGGTCTGTCGGACCGGCATCCCGGCCGTGTCCTCGCCACCCCGATCAGCGAGAACGGCCTCGCGGGCGTCGCGGCCGGCCTCGCCCTCGCCGGGGACGAGGTCGTGGCCGAGGTGATGTTCGGCGACTTCGCCGCGCTCGTCTTCGACCCGGTGCTCAACCTGATCTCGAAGTCGGTGACGATGTACGGCCGGCGGCTGCCCATGCCGGTCGTGCTCCGCTGCCCGGTCGGCGGCCGTCGCGGCTACGGGCCCACCCACAGCCAGAGCGTGCAGAAGCACTTCGTCGGCATGCCGAACCTGGCGTTGTACGAGCTCAGCCCGTTCCACGACCCGTACGGGCTGCTCGCGCACGCCCTCGACCACGGGCCCGCGCTGCTCTTCGAGGACAAGGTGCTCTACACCCGGCGGGCGTACTCCGACGGGGTCGTGGACGAGCACTTCCGCTCCTCGCTCATCGGGGACGCGCCCGGCTGGGCGCATGTGACCCCCGTGGGCGGCGCCGCCCCCGACGTCGTGCTGATCTGTCCCGGCGGCGTCGCCCACCGGGCGCTCGCCGCCGCCCACCTCCTGCGGGAGCGGGGCGTCACCGCGCACCTCCTGGTGCCCGGGCGCCTGTATCCCCTGGACATCGGGCCCGTCCTGCCGCTGCTGGAACGGCCCGCGCTGGTCGCCGTCGCCGAGGAGAGCACGGCGGGCGGCACCTGGGGCTCCGATATCGCGGCACTGGTGTACGAGCGGCTGTGGCCGCGCCTGCGCGCCCCGGTGCTGCGGCTGTCGTCGGCCGACTCGATTATCCCCGCCGCGCGTCACCTGGAGGACCGGGTGCTGCTGGGCGAGGGGCACATCGCCGAGGCCGTCGCGGAGCGCCTCGGCACGCTCGCGGCGGGCGCCGCGGTCTTCGCCGAGACCGTCGTGACGCCGGTAGCCGAGCCTGTCACCGAACCCGTCACCGAACCCGTCACCGAACCCGTCGCCGCACCTGCCGCCGTGCCGCTCGTCGTGCCGAAGCTGAACAGCAACGACACGCACTATCTGGTGACCGGCTGGCTGGCCGAGGACGGAGCCAGGGTCGAGGCGGGCGCTCCCCTGGTCGAACTGGAGACGTCCAAGGCGGTCGAGGAGATCGAGGCGCCGGCGGCGGGATATCTGCGGATCTCGACCGGCGCCGGCGCCGGCACCGAGGTGGAGGTCGGCGCCGTCATCGCGGAGCTCCACGAACTCGCGCCTCCCTCGCATACGGCGTACGCTCCGCCTGCCCAGGCCGCGCCGCCTGCCGAGCCGTCCCCGGCCGACCGGCGGACGTACGTGCTCGACCGGGTGCAGCAGGGCACCGCCGCCGTCGTGACCCGGGCCCACAAGGAGGTGCCGGCGGCCTTCACCGCCGTCGAGGTGGGCGTCGACGCCCTCCTCGCCAGACTGCGCCTGCTGTCGGAGGAATCCGGCGCCGAGGTCGGCGTACCCGAGGCCGTGGTGAAGGCGGTCGCCGCCGCCCACGACCGCTTCGGCCATCTCTTCGGCAGTCTCGTGGACGAGCGGACGGTCGCCCTCGCCGAGACGCCACACGTCGCGGTCACGATCGACGCGGGACGCGGCCTCTACACGCCGGTGATCCGGGACTGCGCGAGCCGCTCCATCACCGAAATCGCCGACGACCTGATGGACTTCCGGATGAAAGCGTGGCGGGGCGGCGATTTCACCACTTCCGAGCTCGATGGCGGTACGATCACCATCTCGATCAACACTGAGGCCGATGTGGTGTTCGTCCAACCGATCGTCATGTGGCCGCAGTTGTGCATGCTCTCCGTCGGCGGGCTACGTCGGCAGCTCGCGCTCCACGACGGAGTCCTCGCAACAACCAGGGTCGTCGTCCTCGGCCTCGCCTATGACCACCGGGTCGTGAACGGCGCCGAAGCGGTGGCCTTCCTGCGAGCGGTCGCGGACAACCTCCGCGAGCCGGACCGGCTCGACGAGCTGGTCGCCTGACGGCGTGATGG
The DNA here is from genome assembly GCF_045040095.1 of Microbispora sp. NBC_01389. Taxonomy (NCBI): domain Bacteria; kingdom Bacillati; phylum Actinomycetota; class Actinomycetes; order Streptosporangiales; family Streptosporangiaceae; genus Microbispora; species Microbispora sp. NBC_01389. The sequence continues at coordinate 3,730,855 of NZ_CP109552.1, read as the reverse complement.
AGGACTGATGACGTTCGGGCTGATCGCCTTCGCCGCGGAAGTGGGCGAGCCGGTGCCCGTCAAGGACGTGGTCGCCGACTACACCGAGGACGTCGCACGTGTGCTCGCGTACGGCTACGACTTCGTCCATCGCGCGGCTCCCGGGACCGGTCTGACCGATCTCGCCGTCGAAGCGGGCGGCCAGGCCCTCGCCGCGGCGGGCGTCGCCGCCCGCGACGTCGACCTCCTGGTGTTAGCGATCACAGACATCGCGGAGTACCTGTACTGGGACGCGGCGGCCGCGGTCGCCCACCGGCTCGGCCTCTCCTGGGCGGAGGCCGTACTGGTCGACCAGGGCTGCGCGGGCGGCGTCACCGCCTTCGACACCCTGGCCGGCCGGTTCGCCACCCACCTGTCCTACGACACGGCGCTGGTCATCGGCGCAAACCGCACCACCGAGGCGTACTGGAACCGCCTGGACACCCACTCGTTGCTGTTCTCCGACGGCGCGGCGGCGGCCGTGGCCAGCCGCAACGCCACCTCGCTGCGCTGGCGCACCTCGTACGCCGAGACGGACGGCCGCTACGCCGACTTCTTCCGGATGGACGACGGCGGCGGGGCGAATCCCTTCGGGCCCGGCACACCGCCTCCCAAGGTCCGGGACGCCTGGCAGATCATGGAGCACTTCGCGTACGACACCGATCGCATGGCCGCCTTCGCGGACGAGATCAACGACCGTACGGCCCGCGCCGTCCACCGCGCCTGCAAGCAGGCGGGCATCACCGAGGACGAGCTCGCGTGGCTCCTCCTGCTCAACGACAACCCCCGTGTCATCGCCAACCAGGCCGATCTGGTCGGTGTGCCGACGTCCCGTACGAACATCCGGGGCGCCCGGCAGCATGGGCACTTCGGCGCCGCGGACCACCTGTTCGAGCTGGGCAACCTGCACGCCTCGGGAGAGCTGGGCCTCGGCGACTACGTGGCGCTGGCCACGAACGGCCGCGGAATGCACTGGGCGTGCACGATCCTGTGGTCCTGACGTACGCCCTGGCCTGATCGCCCGTTCTTCCGGCTCCCCCCGGCCCGTCTTCAAGCTCGCGTCTCCACGGCTCAGGTGCCGGCCGCCCGGCGGGGCCTCGTCGTCACGCACAGTGGTGTCACGCACAGTGGTCACCCGGGCTTTCAGTCGCTCGCGGCACCGCTCGCCGCCCCGGTGCGGCCGAGTGTGCGGCGCAGCCTGGGGATGGCCGCCGGCCGCACCGGCCCGCTGGCCGGCTCGGGCAGGGACTCCGCCAGTCCCGCGATGGTGGGGTGCTCGAAGACCACCCGCAGCGGGAGCGCCGCTCCGGTGAGGGCGTTGAGCCGGCTGACCAGCCGCGTGGCCAGCAGTGAGTGCCCGCCGAGGCTGAAGAAGTCGTCGTGGATGTTCGTTACGGGCCGGCCCAGCAGTCCGGCGAACAATTCCGCCACCAGATGCTGCGCCTCAGTGCTGGGAGGCTCGGCCTCGCCGACCCCGGCGCTCGTGAGTGACGGCTCGGGTAACGCCTTCCGGTCGATCTTCCCGTTGGGGGTGCGCGGCAGGGCGTCCATCACCACGACGCGAGCGGGCACCAGGTGCTGCGGCAGACACCCCCGCAGATACCGGAGAAGGATCTGCTCATCATCCTCCCCACACTCTTCCCGGTGAGCGTGGTTGGTTGTGGTGGCGATGTGGGCGATCAGGTGATCACCGTGGACGGTGACGACCGCCTCGGACACGGCGGGGTGCTGGAGCAGGGCGTGTTCCACCTCGCCCGGCTCGATCCGGAACCCCCGCAGCTTCACCTGATGATCCACCCGGCCGTGATAGTCCAGGAAGAACTCCACCCCACCATCCGGTTTACTGCGCGGGCGCCAACGGGCCAGATCCCCCGTCCGATACAACCGCCCACCCCCGCCCTGGTCGCTGCCGTTGTCACCGTGGCTCTCGGTGAGGGCATGGGCGCCGCCGTGACCGCCATGGTCGCCTTGGCTGTCGGGGAGGGGGAGATAGCGTTCGGCGGTCAGCCCCGGCCGCTGGTGGTACCCCCGCGTGACGCCCTGGCCGGACAGATACACCTCGCCGATCGCGCCCAGCGGCACCGGCCGCAACTCGCCGTCCAGCAGATGCACCCGCGACCCCGGCAGGGCCCGGCCCAGCGGCGTCCGCTCATCTTCGGGATGAGTGATCGCGTGGGTGGAGTACGTGGTGTCCTCGGTCGGCCCGTACAGGTTGTTGACCGTCCCCACCGCCGGATCCCGGTACAAACCCCGCACCAACTCCACCGGCAACGGCTCCCCCGCCAGATTGACCGTCGCCGCCCGCGGCGGGATCGCCCCAGCCGCCAGCAACTCCGCCGCCGCCGACGGCACCGTGTTCACCAACGTCACATGACCGAACCCCACCCGATCCTCGATCAGATCCAGCGCGTTCCCCGCCGCCAGCGTGACCGCCGCCCCCACCGACAACGGCGCGAAAATCTCAAACACCGACAAGTCGAAACACACACTCGTCGACGCCAACGTCTCCGCCAACACCCCCCGCCCGAACGTCTCCCCCGCCCAGGCCAGCATCGCCACCGCCTGCCGATGCTCGATCACCACACCCTTCGGCCGCCCCGTCGACCCCGACGTATAAATCACATACGCCGCATCCCCAGGACCCACCTCCACACCCAACCGACCATGGCCAGAAGCAGACGAGCCCACCGGATCCACCGAACCCTCGGCAGCGGCAAGCGGACCCAGAACAGCGCCGACGTCGACCACCCGCACCCCGGCCGAGCCCACCGAGCCGGCCGAGCCGGCCAGCGGGTTGTGCTCGGGAGTGGTCACCAGCACCGCCGCATTACTGTCGGCCAGCAGATAGGCCACCCGCTCCGGCGGATACCCCGGATCGATCGGCACATACGCCGCACCCGTCTTCAACACCGCCAGCAACGCCACGATCAAATCACTCGACCGCGGCAGACACACCCCCACCAACACCCCAGCCCGCGCACCCAACCCCACCAGACGACGAGCCAACCACTCAGCCCGCTCATCCAACTCCCGATACCGCACCACCCCGTCAACCGCACGAACCGCCACCGCATCCGGCCACCGATCCACCACCCCCTCAACCAGACCGTGCACACAGCCGTCTACACCAGCAAGCAGACCACCAGCACCCAACGCACCCAGGACGGCCTTCTCCCCCGCCGTACGCACATCCAGATCCGCGACCCGCGCCCCGGGGTCGGCGGCCAGCGCCTCCACCACCACCGCCAACCGCTCCGCCAGCAAACACGCCGACCGAGCGTCGAACAGATCCGTGTTGAAGGTCAGGAACCCGCCCAACCCCTCCACCGACTGCTCCAGATGCACCGACAACTCGAACTGGCTGGCCCGGGGATGCACCGGCACCGGATCGACCGCGAGCCCGGGGAGCTCGTACTGCGGTGGCGTGCCGTTGATCGACAGCATGACCTGGAAGAGGGGGCTGCGGCTGAGGTCGCGTTCCCGTACGCACTCGTTGATCAGCCGCTCGAAGCCGATGTGCTGGTGCTGCTGGACGGCGAGCGCGGAGTCGTGCGTGGCGCCCAGCACGTCACGGAGGGTCGTCTCCGGCGCCGGACGCATCCGCAGGGGCAGGGTCGTCACGAGCATGCCGATGACATCCGTGGTTTCGGGCCGGGTACGCCCCGAGGCGGCGAACCCGATGGTGACATCGTCCTGGCCGCTGAGCTTGGCCAGGAGCACACCCAGCGCCGTCGCCACGACGGAGAACGTGCTCGCCCCGGTCGCCCGGGTCACGGCGGCCACGGTCGCGGCGGGCAGGGACAGCGGAACGGCGTCCCCGCGGTGCGTCTGGTACGGCGGGCGCGGCTTGTCGGTGGGCAGGTCGAGCGTCCGCGCGCCGGCGAGGTGCTCACGCCAGAACTCCACGTCCTCGTGGGTGACGGGTTGCTCCCACAGTTCGACGTCCGCGAACTGCGCGGGCGCGGGTGAAGGTGCCTCGTTTCCCGCCGGGTCTTCGGCCAGCCTGGCGTAGTGGCCGGTGATCTCACGGAGCAGCAGGTCGAGCGACCAGCCGTCGCAGATGAGGTGATGCAGGCTCAGGAGCAGCACATGCTCCTCCTCCGACACCCTGACCAGGACCGCACGCATGAGCGGCCCGGCGGCCAGGTCGAGCGGACGGGAGGCCACCTCGTCGAGCACCGGGGCCCAGTCGGACGCGGTCACCTCCTCCAGCTCGGCGACCGGTTCCGCGGACACCACCTGTACGAGTTCCTCGTTCTCCTCACGGAGGGTGGTGCGCAGGCTTTCGTGGCGCCGGACGGTGTGGGTGAGGGCGGTGCGCAGCACGTCACGGTCGAGCGGCCCGCGCACGGTCGCCGCACCGGTGATGTGATACGCCAGATTGGTGTCCGGGTGCAGATGACACAAGAACCACAACCGCTGCTGATTCGCCGTCGCCGGATGAACATGCTCACCAGCCGGATGACGACCCACCGGAATCGCCGCCACCCCGCCCACCGCACCGGCCGCACCTCCCGGCAGCTGCTCGGCCAGCTCGGCGACAGTCGGATGATCGAACACCAGCCGGAGCGGCACCACCACACCCAGCGCCTCCGACAACCGATGCACCAACCGCGTCGCCAACAGCGAATGCCCACCCAAGCTGAAGAAGTCGTCGCGAATGCTCGTGACCGGCCGGCCCAGCAGCCCGGCGAACAATTCCGCCACCAGGTGCTGCGCCTCGGTGCTGGGAGGCTCCACCTCACCGGCCCCGGCGGCCGTGAGTGACGGCTCGGGTAACGCCCTGCGGTCGATCTTCCCGTTGGGGGTACGCGGCAGGGCGTCCATCACCACGACGCGAGCAGGCACCAGATGCTGCGGCAGACACCCCCGCAGATACCGGAGAAGGACCTGCTCATCATCCTCCCCACACTCTTCCCGGTGAGCGTGGTTGGTTGTGGTGGCGATGTGGGCGATCAGGTGATCACCGTGGACGGTGACGACCGCCTCGGACACGGCGGGGTGCTGGAGCAGGGCGTGTTCCACCTCGCCCGGCTCGATCCGGAACCCCCGCAGCTTCACCTGATGATCCACCCGGCCGTGATAGTCCAGGAAGAACTCCACCCCACCATCCGGTTTACTGCGCGGGCGCCAACGGGCCAGATCCCCCGTCCGATACAACCGCCCACCCCCGCCCTGGTCGCTGCCGTTGTCACCGTGGCTCTCGGTGAGGGCATGGGCGCCGCCGTGACCGCCATGGTCGCCTTGGCTGTCGGGGAGGGGGAGATAGCGTTCGGCGGTCAGCCCCGGCCGCTGGTGGTACCCCCGCGTGACGCCCTGGCCGGACAGATACACCTCGCCGATCGCGCCCAGCGGCACCGGCCGCAACTCGCCGTCCAGCAGATGCACCCGCGACCCCGGCAGGGCCCGGCCCAGCGGCGTCCGCTCATCTTCGGGATGAGTGATCGCGTGGGTGGAGTACGTGGTGTCCTCGGTCGGCCCGTACAGGTTGTTGACCGTCCCCACCGCCGGATCCCGGTACAAACCCCGCACCAACTCCACCGGCAACGGCTCCCCCGCCAGATTGACCGTCGCCGCCCGCGGCGGGATCGCCCCAGCCGCCAGCAACTCCGCCGCCGCCGACGGCACCGTGTTCACCAACGTCACATGACCGAACCCCACCCGATCCTCGATCAGATCCAGCGCGTTCCCCGCCGCCAGCGTGACCGCGCCCCCCACCGACAACGGCGCGAAAATCTCAAACACCGACAAGTCGAAACACACACTCGTCGACGCCAACGTCTCCGCCAACACCCCCCGCCCGAACGTCTCCCCCGCCCAGGCCAGCATCGCCACCGCCTGCCGATGCTCGATCACCACACCCTTCGGCCGCCCCGTCGACCCCGACGTATAAATCACATACGCCGCATCCCCAGGACGCACCACCACACCCAACCGACCAGGCCCAGGAACAGGAGCAGGAGCAGGAGCAGGAACAGACGAGCCCACCGAATCCACCGGATCCTCGGCGTCGAGCGGACCCAGCAGCATGCGGACGTCGACGACCCGCACCCCGGCCGAACCCGCCGAGCCGGCCAGCGGGTTGTGCTCGGGAGTGGTCACCAGCACCGCCGCATTGCTGTCATCCAGCAGGTAGGCCACCCGCTCCGGCGGATACCCCGGATCGATCGGCACATACGCCGCACCCGTCTTCAACACCGCCAGCAACGCCACGATCAAATCACTCGACCGCGGCAGACACACCCCCACCAACACCCCAGCCCGCGCACCCAACCCCACCAGATGACGCGCCAACCGCTCAGCCCGCTCATCCAACTCCCGATACCGCACCACCCCGTCAACCGCACGCACCGCCACCGCATCCGGCCACCGATCCACGACCCTCTCGACCAGACCGTGCACACAGCCGTCTACACCAGCAAGCGGACCACCATCACCCAACGCACCCAGGACGGCCTTCTCCCCCGCCGTACGCACATCGAGATCCGCGACCCGCACCTCCGGGTCGGCGGCCAGCGCCTCAATCACCACCGCCAACCGCTCCGCCAGCAAACACGCCGACCGAGCATCGAACAGATCCGTGTTGAAGGTCAGGAACCCACCCAACCCCTCCACCGACTGCTCCAGATGCACCGACAACTCGAACTGCGTACCGGCGGGCGCCATGTCGACCCGGGTGAAGCGCAGGCCGGGAAGCTCCAGCGTCCGCTGAGGCGAGCTGTCCAGCGCGAGCATGACCTGGAAGAACGGGCTGCGGCTGAAGTCACGTTCGGGCCGTACATGCTGGACGATCCGCTCGAACGGGGTGTCGCCGTGAAGCTGGACCTCCAGAAGGTTCGCGTGGGTCGCACTCAACGCCTCGGCGAGCGTCATGCCGGGGCGGGTCACGGAGCGCAGGGGAAGGGTGTTCGCCAGGAAGCCGATCATGTCGGCGGTGCCCGGGTGCGTACGACCGGAGGACGGGATGCCGATGGTGACGTCGTCCTGACCGGCGAGTTTGGCGAGCAGCAGCGTCAACGCGGTTGTGACCACCGTGAAGGTCGTCGTACCGCTTTCCCGTGCGAGGCGCTCGACGGTCCGCGCGGGCAGGGAGAGCGGAACGGCGTCCCCGCGATGCGTCTCGTACGGCGGGCGCGGCTTGTCGGTGGGCAGGTCGAGCGTCTGCGCGCCGGCGAGATATCCACGCCAGAAATCGAGTTCGGAGTCACCGGCCGGAGTGTCGAGCTTCCACTGGGCGTAGTCGCCGTACTGAAGAGGGGCGTCCTGCGGCAAGGGGTCACCCGCGCAGACGGCCTGATAGTGCGCGGCGATCTCGCGAAACAGCACGGTGAGGGACCAGCCGTCCGCGATGACATGGTGGAGAGACAGCAGCAGCACGTGCTCGTCGTCCGAGACACGCACCACCCGCGCCCGGAACAGCGGGCCACATTCAAGGTCCACCGTCGAGGTTCGCCACTGCTCCAGGGTTTCCGCCAGGTCGGGTACGGCGGCGAGCGGCGGCTCCCAATCCCACTCGTCGTGTACGACCTGTACGAGTTCCCCCTCCGTCATCCGCAGGGTGGTGCGCAGGCTTTCGTGGCGCCGGACGGTGTGGGCGAGGGCGGTACGCAGCACGTCGCGGTCGAGCGGCCCGCGCACGGTCGCCGCGCCGGTGATGTGATACGCCAGATTGGTGTCCGGATGCAGATGACACAAGAACCACAACCGCTGCTGATTCGCCGTCGCCGGATGCACATGCTCACCAGCCGGATGACGACCCACCGGAATCGCCGCCACCGCACCGCCACCCAGACCCGGCAACCGCTCAGCCAGATCGGCGACAGTCGGATGATCGAACACCAGCCGAAGCGGCACCACCACACCCAGCGCCTCCGACAACCGATGCACCAACCGCGTCGCCAGCAGCGAATGCCCACCCAGGCCGAAGAAGTCGTCGCGAATGCTCGTGACCGGCCGGCCCAGCAGCCCGGCGAACAACTCCGCCACCAGATGCTGCGCCTCAGTGCTGGGAGGCTCCACCTCACTGGTGCCGGGCACCAAGGCCGGCTCGGGTAGCGCCCTGCGGTCGATCTTCCCGTTGGGGGTACGCGGCAGGGCGTCCATCACCACGACGCGAGCGGGCACCAGATGCTGCGGCAGACACCCCCGCAGATACCGAAGCAGGATCTGCTCGCAATCCTCGTCGCTCAGGGCGAGGTCACCGTGATCCGCCGCAACGACAGGACGGCTACCATGCTCCTGGTCACGCCGATCACCGTTCACGTCCTGCATACCGACGTGGTCACTGCGCTCGCCGTGGACTGACTCGTCACCCTGCGTGTGATTGGCGTGGCCGGGCTGGCCGAGATGATGGCGGTCTTCACTCTCCGGGTGGGCCTGGTGGTTGGGGGCGTTCCTGGTGGCGATGTGGGCGATCAGGTGATCACCGTGGACGGTGACGACGGCCTCGGACACAGCGGGATGCTGCAGCAGGGCGTGTTCCACCTCGCCCGGCTCGATCCGGAACCCCCGCAGCTTCACCTGATGATCCACCCGGCCGTGATAGTCCAGGAAGAACTCCACCCCGCCATCCGGTGTACTGCGCGGGCGCCAACGGGCCAGATCCCCCGTCCGATACAACCGCCCACCCCCGCCCTGGTCGCTGCCGTTGTCACCGTGGCTGTCGGTGAGGGCATGGGCGCCGCCGTGACCGCCATGGTCGCCTTGGCTGTCGGGGAGGGGGAGGTAGCGTTCGGCGGTCAGTCCCGGCCGCTGGTGGTACCCCCGTGTCACGCCCTGGCCGGACAGATACACCTCGCCGATCGCGCCCAGCGGCACCGGCCGCAACTCGCCGTCCAGCAGATGCACCCGCGACCCCGGAAGTGCCCGGCCCAGCGGCGTCCGCTCATCTTCGGGGTCGGTGACGGCGTGGGTGGAGTACGTGGTGTCCTCGGTCGGCCCGTACAGGTTGTTGACCGTTTCCACCGCCGGATCCCGGTACAACCCCCGCACCAACTCCACCGGCAACGGCTCCCCCGCCAAATTGACCGTCGCCGCCCGCGGCGGGATCGCCCCAGCCGCCAGCAACTCCGCCGCCGCCGACGGCACCGTGTTCACCAACGTCACATGACCGAACCCCACCCGATCCTCGATCAGATCCAGCGCGTTCCCCGCCGCCAGCGTGACCGCGCCCCCACCGACAACGGCGCGAAAATCTCAAACACCGACAAGTCGAAACACACACTCGTCGACGCCAACGTCTCCGCCAACACCCCCCGCCCGAACGTCTCCCCCGCCCAGGCCAGCATCGCCACCGCCTGCCGATGCTCGATCACCACACCCTTCGGCCGCCCCGTCGACCCCGACGTATAAATCACATACGCCGCATCCCCAGGACCCACCTCCACACCCAACCGGCCCTGGAACCCACCCCCGGCTGCTCCGAGCACCGCGCGAACGTCGACCACTTGCACTCCGGGCGAGCCCGCCGAGCCGGCCAGCGGGTTGTGCTCGGGAGTGGTCACCAGCACCGCCGCATTGCTGTCATCCAGCAGGTAGGCCACCCGCTCCGGCGGATACCCCGGATCGATCGGCACATACGCCGCACCCGTCTTCAACACCGCCAGCAACGCCACGATCAGATCACTCGACCGCGGCAGACACACCCCCACCAACACCCCAGCCCGCGCACCCAACCCCACCAAACGACGGGCCAACCGCTCAGCCCGCTCATCCAACTCCCGATACCGCACCACCCCGTCAACCGCACGCACCGCCACCTCATCCGGACACCGATCCACCACCCCCTCAACCAACCGATGCACACACCGGTCATCACGAGAAGGGGGACCACCGTCACCCAACGCACCCAGGACGGACCTCTCGGCCTCGCCCAGCACGTCGAGTTCCGCCAGAGGCCTGTCCAGGTCTTCGGTCAGCGCACGCAGCGCGACGCCGAAGCGGCCGGCGAGCAGCCGGGCGGTCTCGGCGTCGAACAGGTCGGCGTCGTAGCCGAGGAACCCGGTGACCCGGTCGCCCGTCTGCCACAGGTACATCTCGACGTCGTACTGGATCGCGGCGGGCGCCATCGTCAGCGGCCGCACGGGCCGTCCGTCCAGGTGGAACTCGGGCAGGCCGTCCTGGAGGACGCACATCACCCGGAACAGCCGGTCGCCGCCGGTCCGCGCCTCCGCCGCGACCGTCTCCAGGGGGACGTGCGCGTGCGCGTACGCGCCGAGGCAGGTGTCGCGTACAGCCGTCAGGAGGTCGCGGCCGGTAGCGGCGCCGGTGCTGTCGGTGCGCAGCGCGAGCATGTTGACCAGCGGGGCGATGGCTCCCGGGGCGCGGTGCCGTTCGCCGGTCGCGATCGGCGCCCCGATAGTCACGTCGGGCTCCCCGGTCGTCCTCGCCAGCGTCAGGTGCAGGGCGGCGAGCAAGACCATGAACGGGGTGACCCGCTCGCGCTCGGCGGCTTCCAGGGCGTGCCGTACGGTGGCCGCGTCGAGCGACACCGGGACGGCGGCCGAGCGGAAGCGCGGCCGGACGGGGCGTGGCAGGTCGGCCGGGAGGTCGAGCGGAGGCGCGTCGCACAGCCGCTCGCGCCAGTAGGCGAGGTCCGCCTCGGTGACGGGCGTGCCCCCGGTGGACGGGGTGGCCGCGCCGGGCAGGGTTCCCCCGGAATAGAGGGTGGTCAGCTCGGCGAGGAACACGCCCAGCGACCAGCCGTCGCAGATGAGGTGATGGGCCACGACCTGCAGGAGCGTTTCATCAGGACCGAGCGACCACACGGCGACCCGCCACAGCGGGCCGGTGGCCGGGTCCATCGGCCTGGCGGCGAACTCCCCGGCCCGGGCCAGTGCCGCCTCCCGCCGTTCGCCTTCCGGCAGGTGTGCGAGGTCGGCGAACTCGGGCTCCGGCCCCGCGTAGGGCCCCGCGTACGGCCCGGTGACGGAATCGACCGCGGGATCGACGCCGGGATCGACGTCAGGATCGGCAGCGGGATCGGCAGCGGGATCGGCAGCGGGATCGGCTGTGGGATCGGCTGTGGGATCGGCTGTGGGATCGGCTGTGGGATCGACAGCGGGACGGACGGCGGGATCGACGACGCATCTCGGCGGCTCCTCGCGGGGGAACCGGGCGCGCAGCAGCGGGTGGCGCACGGCCATCCGGGCGAGCGCCGACCGCAGGCGGCCGCGGTCGACCGGCCCGGCCACGGAGGCCACGAACGACAGGATGTTCACCGCGGTGCCCGGGTGAAGCTGCTCGAAGAGCAGCAGCCCCGTCTGCGCGGGGCTGACCGCCCCCTCACCGGCGTCGGTGCCGGCGGCGGACACGGCGGACACGGCGGCGGGCACGGCGGCGGACACGGCCGCCCGGTCGCGCCAGCGCCGGACCAGGTCGCGTCCTACGGCGTGCTCGCTCACCGCGACCCACCGGCCTCGGTCAGTGCCGCGATCCGGGCCGCGACCTGGGCGCCGGAAACACCCTGTTCGCGCCAGCCGGCCATGAGCCGGGCCGTGACCTCGCGGGGCGACTGGGCCGACAGCACGACCTCGATCGGCACGGGCAGCGCGAGCGCGTCCTCCAGGATCGCCGCGATCTCGGCGACCCGGACGGAGTCACCGCCGATGCTGCTCAGGTTCTGCGTCGGCGCGCACTCGCCCACGTCGCACACCGCCGCGAACACACCGGCGAGGAACCGCTCCACGGGCGCCGCGCGGTCACCGATGACCTCTCCCCTGAGCTCGCCGGCCGCATACCGGGTGCGGGCCAGCGAGCGCTGGACCTTGCCGCTCGTCGTACGGGGAATGGCGCCGGGCGGGCAGACCACGACGATGTCCACCCGGGCGCCGGTGGCGGCCAGCACCCTGGTCCTGAGGTCGGCGGCGATCGTGGCCCGGTCGACGTCCACCCCGGCCCGGGCGAGTTCGACGGCCAGCACGATCTGTTCGCCCTCCGCGCGCTCCACCATGAACGCCGCCGCCGTCGGCCGCAACGCGGGGTGCCCGTCGACCGCGGCCGACTCCAGGTCGTGGGCGTGGAAGTTCACGCCGCTCTGGATGAGCACGTCCTTGGACCGGCCGGTGACGAACAGGTGCCCGTCTCGCAGGTAGCCCAGATCGCCGGTGCGCAGGTAGCGCTCGCCGCCGAGTTCGCCGAACGACCGGTCGTCGGAGTCGTTCCAGTAGCCGCGGCAGACGCTCGGCCCCCGGACCCAGATCTCGCCGTTCTCCCCGTCCGCCGCCGGGGCGCCGTCGTCCACGACCACCACGGAGTGCCCGTCGACGGCCGGGCCGCAGTCCACCCGTCCGTCCTCGCCGACGCCGTCCCCGGGCGAGAAGTGCCGCCCGGTGACGATCAGGGTGGCCTCCGCCAGTCCGTAGCAGGGCAGGAACGCCTCCGGCCGGAACCCGTTGCCGGCGAAACGCTCGGCGAAGGCCCGCAGCGTGCCCGGGCGGATCGGCTCCGCGCCGTTGAACGCGAGCCGCCACCGGCTCAGGTCCAGCCCGGACAGGTCGGCGCCGCGGGCGCGGCGCACACACAGGTCGTAGGCGAAATTCGGCCCGCCGGTGTGCGTTACCCCCATTTCCGAGATCTGCCGCAACCAGTCGAGCGGTTGCCGGAGAAAATGCACGGGCGACATCAGCCGGACCGGAAATCCGCCGTACCCGGGCGTCAGAATGCAACCGATCAGACCCATGTCGTGGTACGGCGGAAGCCATGAGATAACCCGGATGTCCCGATCGACGCGAAACACGTCGCTGATCGCCCGGATATTCGCGACGAGATTGGCGTGGTCGAGGACGACGCCCTTCGGCTGCCCGGTGCTGCCGGAGGTGTACTGCACCAGCGCCACGTCGTGCGGCCGCGGCAGGGCCTCCGGCTCCACCGGCTCGCCCGCCTCCGAGATCACCGGTGGCAGCGGCACGCCGCCCACGGGGATGAGCGCCAGGATCGCCGGGTCGGCCAGCAGCGACGTCGCGCCGGAGTCGGCGAGGATCCGGGCGAAGCGCTGCGCGATCCGGTCGGCCGCGCCCATCAGCGGCGGATACGTCGGCACCGCGGGCACCCCGGCCAGGAAACAGGCCCAGACGGCGGCCACGAGGTCGAGGCCGGGCGGATACAGCAGCAGCGCCGGCCCCTCCTTGGGCAGCCGCCCGGCGAGGCCGCAGGCCCGCCGCCACAGCTCACCGTAGGTCATCGCGTCGACGCGGCCGTCGTCGTGCAGGTACTCGTACGCCACCTGGCCGGGGCGTCCCGCGGCGTGGTCGGCCAGGACGTGGGCGAGCGTGCGATTGGCCGGAGTGGGCATCGCTGGGGCTCCTTCGCGTGGTGACTGCGGCGGGCGGAGCCCGGCGCGGCATTACCGACGAGGCGGCGATCAGAATGTAAGAAGGCCCGCTCTCGCCCGGTTCTCAGGCGTCTACCGGCGTTCTCTCAGTTTCCGAACGAATTCTTGACGGATCCCGCGGTAAAGCTGTGCCATGAATTCACGAATTACCCGCGGCGGGATCCGATATTTCCACGGAGGTGTGCATGGCCCGCATGAGATCATGCTGGTTGGCCTCGTTCGCCGATGTGCCGGATCCGGCGTGCGAACTCGTGTGCTTTCCGCACGCCGGAGGCAGCGGGTCGGTGTTCCGGGGGTGGCAGCGCCACACCCGGAGCCTGCGCGTCACCGCCGCGTGCCTGCCGGGCCGGGAGGTGCGCCTCAGCGAGCCGGCGATCCCGGACCTCGACCGGCTGACCGCCGCCCTGCTCACCGCCGTCACCCCGCTCACCGGGCGGCGTTACGCGTTCTTCGGCCACAGCATGGGCGCGCTGGTGGCCTTCGAGCTGACCCGGCGGATCCGCGACGCCGGCCTGCCGCTGCCCGCCGGGCTGTTCGTCGCGGGCCTGGAGGCGCCCCACCTGGTGCGGTTCGACCCCGCGCACGACCTGCCGCGCGACGAGCTCGTGGCGTGGCTCCACCAGGGCCAGGGCCTCGACGCCGAGGTGCTGGCCTATCCGGAGCTGATCGACCTGATGCTGCCGACGATCCGCGCCGACCTGGCGGTGGCAGAGAACTACCGCTTCCGGCCGCTCGCGCCGCTGCCGGTGCCGGTCCACGTCCTGCACGGCCGCGACGACGAGGTGGATGTCGCCGCCGGCGGCGCGTGGGCGGAACTGACGTCCGGGGAGTGCCGCGTGACGACGTTCGACGGCGGCCACTTCTTCGTCCGGGAGCACGAGGGCCGGATCGTCCGCCTCATCGAGGACGCCCTGACCACGACGACGCCTGCCAGGGAAACCGGGGACATCGGGGGAATCGAACGATGACGAGCTCGTCCTACGTCGGCGCGGTCGGCAGCGGCCCCGAACGCGACTACGGCGACATGATGATCCTGCCCGCCGCGCCGTCCCAGCGGCAGCTGTGGTTCCTGTGTCAGTGGGACCCCGCCGCCAACGCCGCGTACAACGTCACCAGCGCGGTGCGGCTCACCGGCCGGCTCGACCCGGTGCTGCTCCAGCGGGCGCTGAACCAGGTGGTCGCCCGGCACGAGAGCCTCCGCGCGGGGGTCGGGGTGGTCGACGGCGACCCCCGTCAGGTCGTCGCGGTGGAGACGCTGGTGGCGCTGCCCACGGTCGACTGCTCGCACCTCGATCCCGAGGCCGCCGAGCAGTACGTGCAGCGCGCGGCCGAGGAGCAGGCCGGCCTGCCGTTCGTGCTGGACGAGCCGCCGCTGCTGCGGGTGCTGCTGGTGCGGGAGGCCGCCGACCGGCACACCCTGATCGTGGTCATCCACCACATCTGCTGCGACGGCTGGTCGATCGAGGTCTTCTACCGCGACCTCGCCGAAAGCTACCGCCGCCTGCTCGACGGCGAGGGCCCGCTTCCCGAGCTGCCCATCCAGTACGCCGACTACATCGCCTGGCGGGAGGACTCCCTCGCCGGCGAGCCGCTGCGCGACCTGGTCGCGCACTGGTGCGGAACGCTGGCGGGGGTCCGGCCGCTCCCCCTGCCCGTCGACCACCCCCGCCAGGCCCAGCGGCGCATGGCCGCGGGCCGGCTGGAGGAGACGCTGCCCGCCGGCGAGGCGGCGGCCCTCGACGCCCTCGGCAGGGGCTGTGAGGCGACCCCGTTCATGGTCCTGCTCGCCGCGTTCGCGGTGACCCTCGCCCGTGTCACGGGGCAGCCGGACGTCGCGGTCGGCACCCCGGTGGCCGGGCGGCACCACCCCGACGCCGAGGACGTCATCGGGTTCTTCGCCAACCCGCTCGTGCTGCGCACCCGCCTGCCGGAGGGCGCCGGGTTCGGCGACGCCGTGCGCGCCGTACGCGACACCTGCGTGGAGGCCTTCTCCCACCAGGAGATGCCGTTCGACCGGCTGGTGGAGGAGCTGCGCCTGCCGCGGGCGATCGACCGCAACCCGGTGTTCGACGTGATGTTCTCCATGCAGAACACGCCCGGCGTCCTCGCGCGGCTGCCCGAGCTGACCATGGTCCCGGTCGACCTCGCCGTCACGTCGGCGAAGTTCGACCTGTGGCTGACGGTCCTGCCGGACGCCGACGGCCTGCGGCTGCGGCTCGACTACGACCGCGACCTGTACGACCCGGACACGGCGCGGCTGCTGCTGGACGTCTACCGCGCGGTGCTGGCCGAGGTCCGCCGCGACCCCGGCGTACGCTGGGGCGCGCTCCCACGCGCGGACGCCGGGGAGCGCGCGCTCGCCGAGCGCCGGTCGCGCGAGGAGACTCCCGTGCTGCCGGACGGCACTCTCCTCGACCTGCTCGCCGACCGATCTTCCGGCCGGTCCCGCACGGTCCGCGCCGCCGACGCCGAGATGAGCCACGCCGACCTGCGTACGGCCGCTGCCAGCCTCGCGGCGCGGCTGCGGGCCGAGGGCGTCGGGCCGGGCGTCGTCGTCGCGACGCCGCCGCTGCCGTCGGCGGCGCTCGTCGTCGCTGCGCTGGCGGTCTTCGAGACGGGCGCGGTCCTCACGTACGGCTCGCGCCACCCGCGTGATGGTGCGTTCGTCACGTTCACGGCGGACGACTGGCTGGTCACCACCGGCCCCCGCTTCGACCCGGTGCCCTCCGGCTCGGCGCGGGCCGGATCGCCCGCCTGGCAGGTGGACGGTGACGATCGCGACGGACACCCGGTCGTGTTCTCCCACCGCGCGCTGGCCGCCGCGGCGACGGCGGTGGCCGCGCGGCTGGGTCTCGGCCCGGACGACGAGGTCGTCCTCGTCTCCGACGGCGGGCCGGTGGACCTGGCCGACCTGCTCGCGCCGCTGACCGCCGGCTCCCGCCTGGTCCTCACGGGCGCACCGGCAGGCGGGACCGCGAACGGCACCGTGGTGGTCGCCGCGCCGCAGGTCTGGCGCCGGCTGCTGACCGAGGGCTATGTGCCGCCGCCGGACGCCCGGCTGGTCTGCGTGGGTCCCTTCGTCTCCGACGACCTGGCCGAGGCGCTCGGCCGCACCGGGAACCCAGTCTTCCTCGGTAGGCGGACGCCGCTGTCGGCGGCTCCGGTGAGCCTGTCTCCCCTGGGGGAGGTGTCCGGCCCGCCGCTCGCCGGGACCGTCCGGCGACTGCTGGACGAGACGGGCGAGCCGGTGCCCCCGGGCGTCGTCGGCGAGCTGTGGCTGTCCGGTCCCGCCGTGGTGGACAGCGCCGTGGTGGGTGCGGACGCGGTGGGTGCGGACGCGGTGGCGACCGGCGAGCGCTACCGGTGCACCCCCTCCGGTGAGCTGCGCTTCGCGGGCTACGCCGACGGCCGCCTGGTCCTGGGCGACCACGTCGTACGGCCGGACCGGATCGAGAAGCGGCTGGCCGAGGTCGAGGGGGTGCGCGAGGCCGCGGTCGTACCCGGCGAGACCGGGGCCGGGCCGCGGCTCGTCGGCTGGCTGGTGCCCGTGGACGCGCAGGCGGCCGCCACGCCCCGGACGCGCGAGGCCCTGGTGGCCACCGTGCGGGAGGCCCTGGCGAACGCGCGCGACCGGGTCCGTACGGGATCGGAGGAGCCCGGGACACCCGCCGCGTTCGGCGTTCTGCGCGAGCTGCCCCGGCTGCCGGACGGCGGGATCGACCGGGCGGCGCTCACCGCGATGTGCGCCGACGCGCTGCGGGAGGGCATCGACGAGACCCCGCCGCGCAACCGCCTGGAGCGCACGATCATCTCCGTCTTCCGGGACGTGCTGCCGGTGCCGGAGTTCGGCGTCCACGCCGACTTCTTCGCCCTGGGCGGGCACTCCGTGCTCGCCGCCAAGGTCATCGGCCGGGTGCGGGACCAGCTCGGCGTGCTCGTCCCGGTGCGCGACTTCTTCCGCAGGGCGACCGTGGCCGGCCTCGCCGAGGCCGTCGCGGAGCTGGAGGAGGAGCGCGCCCGCGCGTCCGCCGACGCATCGTCCGCCGCGTACGGCGAGCTCGCCGGACTGTCCGACGCCGACATCGACCAGTTGCTCCGCCGGCTCGGCTGAGCCGGGCCTTTCCATCCCCCCTTTAGGAGATCCCCATGGGCATCGATGACCCCGAGACCGTCTTCCAGGTCGTCGTGAACGACGAGGAGCAGTACTCCATCTGGTTCGCCGACCGGCCCGTGCCGCCCGGCTGGGCCGGCGTCGGCGTCACGGGCCGCAAGCAGGAGTGCCTGGACCACATCGAGAAGGTCTGGATCGACATGCGCCCCCGGTCGCTGCGCGAGCACGCCGCCTGAACCCCGATTCGCATCCACCGACAGGAGTACGACACATGAGCCAGCGGCCGGAATTGGAGTCGATGACCCCGGAGGAGAAGCGTGCGCTGCTCGCCAAGCTCCTGGACGGATCGGTCGAGACGACACCGAGCACCCTTCTCCTGGAGCAGCGCCGCCTGTGGCTGCTGCACCAGCTGGACAACGCCAAACCCTGGCAGGTCAGCGCCGCGGTGCGGCTGTCCGGCCCGATCGACCCGGCGGCGATGCAGCAGGCGCTCGTCGCCGTGGTGCAGCGGCACGAGGTGCTGCGGGCGACCTTCCGCGAGGTCAACGGCCAGGCCATCGCCACCACCGCGGCGGCGGTGACGCTGCGGCTGCCCGTCCACGACATCGACCCCGGCGACCTCGACGGCGAGCTCGCGCGGGTCGCGGCGGCCGAGACCGCGACCCGCTTCGACCTCGGCAGGGGGCCGCTGGTCCGCGCGTCGCTGCTGCGCGCCGCCCCGGACGACCACGTCTTCCTGCTCACCGCCCACCAGATGGTCGCCGACCGGCGCTCGGTCCGGCTGATCGTCGACGAGGTGCTGTCGCGCTACACGGCGCTGTCCGGCGGCGCCGAGGCCCCGCCCACCGGCACGCCCGCCGACTTCCGTTCGCTCGTGGACGCCCAGCGTGCCTGGAGCGAGAGCGACGACGCGGGCGAGGCCGTCGACTACTGGCGCGCCCGGCTGGCCGCCCTCAGCCCGCTGGAGCTGCCGACCGACCGGCCGCGCCCGCCGCTGAAGACCATCCACGGCGACGCGGTCACGGTTCCGGTGCCCGCCTCCCTGGCCGCCGACCTGACCGCCGGGCGCGAGGACCCCGGGCCGGCGCTGCTCGCCGCGTACGCCGCCGTGCTCTCGCGTTGTTCGCAGCAGCAGGACCTGGCGGTCGGCGTCCCGGCGGCGGGATCGTGGACCGCCCCCGGCAACACCGCCGCCGACAGCGCCGCACTGGACGGCACGCGGGACAGCACGGTCGGGCCGCTGGAGAACATCGTGCCGCTGCGCGTCGAGCTGCGGGCCGGCGACGGCCTCGGCGCGCTGACCGGGCGCGTCACCGACGCCCGCGCGCAGGCCCTGGCGCACGCGCGGCTCCCGTTCGACCGGATCGTGGACGCGGCGCAGCCCCAGCGCGACCTGAGCCGCACGCCGCTGTTCCAGACCACCTTCGCCTTCGAGGAGGACACCGAGGACCGCGCCCTGCCCGGCGCGGTGGCGCGGCCCCTCGACCTGCCGGTGACCTGGACCCCGCACGACATCGACCTGTTCGCGGTGCGGCGCGGCGACGGCCTGCACCTGCGCGCGCAGTACAACACCGACCTGTTCGACCGGGGCACGGTCGAGCGGTTCCTCGGCCACGTCCTGGTGGTGCTCACCGAGGGGCTGGCCCGCCCCGACCACCCGCTCGCCGACATCCCGCTGCTCACCCCGGAGGAGCACGAGCGGATCGTGGCCGGATGGAACGACACGCGGACCGGCCGCGACCGGTCGCTCACCCTGCACGCGCTCGTCGAGCGGGCGGCCCAGGCGCACCCGGAGCGTACGGCGATCACCGGCGGCGGCGTCGAGATCAGCTACGCCTCCCTCGACGGCCGCGCGGACGCCCTCGCGGCCGAGCTGGTCGCGCGGGGCGCCGGCCCCGAGTCACGGGTGGGCGTCGTGGTCGACCGGTCGCCGCACAGCGTGGTGGCCCTGCTCGGCGTGCTCAAGGCCGGGGCGGCGTACGTGCCGCTCGACCCGTCCTACCCGGCCGACCGGCTGACGTTCATCGCCGACGACGCCGGGATCGGCCTGCTCGTCGGACGCGCGGAGGCCCTTGCCGCCCTGCCCGTCACGCTGGCCGGGCGGGCCCGGGTCAGCGTTCCCGTCACCGACCCCGATCAGCCCGCGGGCCGTGCGGTCGTCGCGGCGGGTCCCGCCAACCTGGCCTACGTCATCTACACCTCCGGGTCGACCGGCCGGCCCAAGGGCGTCGCGGTCGAGCACCGGCAGATCGCGCACGCCACCGAGGCCCGTACGGCCTGCGAGGGGCCGGGCCTGCCCGAGCGCTACCTGGTGCTCGCGCCGCTGACCTTCGACGCGGCCGGCGGCGGCCTCTACTGGACGCTCACCCGCGGCGGCACGGTCGTGCTGCCGACCGAGACGGAGGTGCTCGACCCCCGCCTGCTGGGCCGGCTCATCCGGAACCGCGAGGTCACCCACGTCGACGGCGTGCCCTCGCAGTACGCCCTGCTGCTGGAGACCGACCTGGAGCCGCGCCCGTCCGTCCGCGCGACCGTCGTCGCGGGCGAGGCGCTCCCGCCGAGCCTGGTCGCCGAGCACTTCCGCCACTCGCCGGACGCCGCGCTGTTCAACGAGTACGGCCCGACGGAGGCCACGGTGTGGGCCTCGGTGCATCCGGTGTCGCCGGCGGACGCCGACGCGCCCCGCGTGCCGATCGGCCGCCCGATCCCGGACGCGCGGATCCACCTGCTGGACCGGCGGCTCCACCCGGTGCCCCCGGGGGTGCCGGGCGAGCTGTACATCGGCGGCGAGGGCACGGCCCGCGGCTACGTCAACCGCCCCGCGATGACCGCGGAGCGCTTCCTGCCCGACCCGTTCACGCCGGGGGGCCGGCTCTACCGGACCGGCGACCTGGCCCGCTACCGGCCCGACGGCACCATCGAGTTCCTCGGCCGGGCCGACACCCAGGTCAAGATCCGCGGGTTCCGGGTCGAGCCGGCCGAGGTCGAGAACGTGGTGCTGCGCCACCCCCTCGTCTCCGAGGCCGTGGTCACCGTACGCGAGGACCAGCCCGGCATGCCGCGCCTGGTCGCGTACATGGTGCCGGTGAGCGGCCGCATTCTGACCCAGGAGGCGCTGGTCAACCACGTGCTCGGGCAGGTGCCCGACTACATGGTGCCGAGCGCCTTCGTCACGCTGGAGCGGATGCCGCTGACCCGGCACGGCAAGATCGACCTCGCCGCGCTGCCCACGCCGCAGGAGGTGGCCGCGGGCGACTTCGTCGAGCCGCGCACCGCGCTGGAGGCGGAGATCGCCGAGACCTTCGCCTCGGTGCTCGGCCTGCCCCGGCTCAGCGTCACGGCCGACTTCTTCTCCCTCGGCGGCAACTCGCTGCTGGTGGCCCGGCTCGCCGCGCAGCTGTCGCGCCAGCACACGATCGAGCTGCCGATCGACGACATCTTCCGCGTGCCGACCGTCGAGGGCATCGCCCGGGTCGTCGAGCTCCAGCAGCGCGAGCGCAGCGCCCAGGACAACGCCGCCCTCTATCTGCAGCAGCTCGCCGACCTGCAGGCCGACGTCACGCTCGACCCCGCCGTACGGCCCGACGGCCTGCCGCACGCCCGGTGGTTCGAGCCGGAGCACGTGCTGGTCACCGGTGCCACCGGCTACCTCGGCGCCTTCGTGGCGGTCGAGCTGATCGAGCGCACCGACGCGATCGTGCACTGCCTGGTGCGCGGCCAGAGCCGGGACGAGGCATGGGACCGCCTGGAGGAGGTGCTGCGCAAGTACCGGGCATGGGACGAGTCGTACCGGTCGAGGCTGCGGGTGGTGACCGGCGACCTCGCCAAGCCGGCCCTCGGCCTGTCGAAGGAAGCGTACGACGAGCTGGCCGGGTCGCTGGACGCGATCTATCACAGCGGCGCGATCGTCAACTTCACCTACCCCTACGAGGCGATGAAGGCCGCGAACGTCCTCGGCACGGAGGAGCTGCTGCGGCTGGCGACGACCACCCGGCTCAAGGCGTTCCACCTGATCTCCAGTGTGGACGTCTTCATGGGCACGGGCGCGGAGCGCCCCTTCACCGAGCAGGACCTCACCGACCGGCCCAAAAAGATCCCCACGGGCTACCCCCGGACGAAGTGGGTCTCCGAGCGGATCGTCACCCTCGCCCGCGACCGCGGCGTGCCGGTCACCGTGCAGCGGCCGTGGATGATCACCGGTCACACCCAGACCGGCGCCTCCCACGAGACCGACTACCTGTACGTCTACCTCAAGGGCTTCCTGGACCTCGGCGTGCTGCCGCTCTACAACGACGTCATCAACGCGGTGCCCGTCGACTACACGGCCAAGGCGATCGTCTACACCTCCCTGCAGGAGGAGAACCTCGGCCGGAACTTCAACATCACCAACCGGGAGCCGACCACGATGCAGCAGTGCTACGAGTGGCTGCGGTCGTTCGGCTACGCCCTCAACGTCGTCGAGGAGGAGGAGGCCAGGCGGCAGGCCCTCGCGGTCGACGAGGACCACATCCTCTACCCGCTGACCCCGATCCTCCGCGTGGCGTCCATGCGGCACGCCGCCCTCGACCCCGACCTGCAGGAGCGGGTCAACCCGCTGGACGAGTGCCGGGTGCTGACCGCGGCCCTGGACGGGTCCGGCATCGAATGCCCGCCGGTCAACGAGGAGTGGGCCCACTCCTGCTTCCGCTTCCTCGTGGAGAACGGCTATCTCCCGGCCCCCGACGAGGTGGCCGCGCGGGTCGCGGCGTAGCGGGCGTGAGGCGAGAAAGGACCATCATGGAGGACGTCTCAACGATGCCGCGGCCGGACGGCGAGGCCACGACGGGAAGCACCGGGACGGGAAGCGTCCGTTACGTCGACCTCGATCCGGCCGAAGCTGCCCAGATCGACACCTACACCCGCACCCTCGCCGCGCGCCACGGGTCGAGCACCGCCCCGGCGCTGCTCGACGGCGCCGCGACGTACGCCCACCGCCTCCCGGAGCGTCTGGTCGGCGAACTGCTCTCCCTCCGGCTGTTCGAGCGCAGCCCGGCGCTGGTCGTCCGTGGACTGCCGGTCTCCGACGACGAGATCGGCCCCACCCCGCTCGACTGGCGGGAGCAGGCGAGGCCCGCGACCGTGCCCGCGCGGACCGCGCACGAGGTGTATCTGGTGCTGGTCGCGAGCCTGCTCGGCGACGTCTTCGGCTGGTCGTCCCTGCAGAACGGCAAGCTCGTGCACGACGTGGTGCCGATGCCGACCGAGGAGAGCGAGCAGAGCGGGCACGGCACCGTGCTGCTGGAGTGGCACACGGAGGACGGTTTCCATCCCCTGCGCTGCGACTACCTGCTCCTGCTCGGGATGCGCAACCACGACGCGGTGCCGACCACTGTGGCCGGCGTCGACGAGGTGCGGATCGACCCCGCCCACCGCGCGGTGCTCGCCCAGCCGCGCTTCCTCATCCGCCCCGACAACGAGCACCTCAACCGGCTGCGGGCACGGGCCGAAGGGGCGACGGCACTGGGCACGACGGCGCCGGGCACGGCGACGACGGGCATGTCCCCGCACAGCATCCAGCGGATGCAGGACGAGCCCGAGCCGAGCGCGGTCCTGTTCGGCCACCCCGACACGCCGTACCTGCGCATCGACCCGGTGTTCATGTCGGCGCTGCCGGGCGACGGGGAGGCCGAGGGGGCGCTGGCCGCCCTGGTCGCGTCGCTGGAAGCCAACCTGCGCGGGGTCGCGCTCGGCCCCGGCGATCTGCTCATCGTCGACAACTACCGGGCCGTGCACGGCAGGAGCGCGTTCCGCGCCCGGTACGACGGCACCGACCGGTGGCTGAAGAAGGTGCTGGTCACCCGCGACCTGCGCAAGTCGCGGGCGCACCGGTCCGCTCCGCACGAACGCGTGCTGCTGTGAACCGGCTGCCCGGCCGTACGGCCTACCCCGGAGATCCGCACCTCGACGGCGGCGTCCGCCACGGCGGCGAACTGCCGGCGTGGCTCCGCTGCGGCAGCGTGCCATCCGGCACGTCGGACACGGTGTTCCGTCCGTGGCCCGCCTCCGGCGGCTCGGCCCCGGAACACCCACAGCCGGAAGTCGCGACACCGGAAAGCGCACGGCCGGGCAGCGCGGGCACAGTAGGCGCGGTGCCGGAAGGCGCGGTGCCGACGAGCACGTGGCCGGAGGGCGGGCCGTCGCAGGCCGTCCTGGCGGCGGCCGTGGCGATCCTCCTCGCCCGCCACACGGGCGAGCCCGAGGTGCGCCTGGCCGTCGGCACTCCCCGCCCGGTCGCGCTGACCGTTCGGGTCGACGAGCGCGAAGGGGCCGCCGACCTGGTCCGCCGGGTGGCGGAGGAGCTGCGCACCGCCTCTCCCCTCCCGGCCGGCGTGTCCGTACCGCACGAACTGGTGGTGCGGTGGGCGGACGGCGGGGTGTGCCTCGACCACGACACCGGCCTGTTCGACCCCGAGGTGGTCGCCGCCCTGGCCGACCGGCTGCTCGCGGTCCTCGGGGAGATCGCCGAGGACCGCCCGGTACGCGACGTCGCCGCGCTCACCACCGCCGAGCGCGCGGCGATCGCCACCTGGTCCAGCGGCGATCCGCAGCCGGTGGAGGACGTCTGCCTGCACACCCTGATCGAGCGCCGGGCCGCGGCCGAGCCCGCGCGTACGGCGCTCGTCTGTGGCGACGTCACGCTGAGCTACGGCGAGCTGAACGCCCGGGCCAACCGGCTCGGGCGGCGCCTGCGCGCGGCCGGCGCCGGCCCCGGCGACCTCGTCGCGGTGTTCGCCGGCCGCGCCGCCGAGTCGGTCGTCGCGATGCTCGCCGTGCTCAAGACCGGCGCGGCCTACGTGCCGGTCGAGCCGTCCCAGCCCGCCGACCGCGTCCGCCGCATCCTCGCCGACTCCGGCGTACGGCTCGCGGTCGGCGGCACGACCGGGTTCCTGGGCGTACACGTGCTCGACCCGGACGACCCCGGCGCGGAAGCCGGTCACGACCCCGATCAGGACGACGACCTGGGTGTGCCGGTGCGCACGGCCGACCTGGCCTACGTCATCTACACGTCCGGGTCCACCGGCGTGCCGAAGGGCGTCGCGGTCAGCCACCGGGCGATCGTGGTGTCCACGCACGCGCGCGGGGTGGGCGGCCCGCCGCCCGAGTGCGACCTGGTCACCATGCCGCTGTGCTTCGACGGCGCGGCGGGCGGCCTCTACTGGACGCTCACCGGCGGCGGCACGGCGGTGCTGCCGACCGAGAGCGAGGCGCGTGACCCGCTGGCCCTGCGCACCCTGCTGCGGCGGGTGCCGATCACCCACATCCACTCCGTTCCGTCGCACTACGGGCTCGTCCTGGAGGCGGCCGGAGAGGAGTGCCTGGGCCGGCTGCGGCTGGTCTCGGTGGGCGGCGAGCCGATGCCGCCCCGGCTGGTCGCGCGCCACCTGCTCACCTGCCCGGACGCCGTGCTGCTCAACGACTACGGGCCGACCGAGTGCGCGGTGTGGGCCACCGCCCACCCCTGCGGCATCGCCGACGCGGCGGAGGGGCGGATCCCGATCGGCGGGCCGCTGCCCAACTACCGGGTCGAGGTCCTCGACGCCGGGCTCCGGCCGGCGCCCCCGGGAGTGATCGGCGAGATCTGCGTCGCGGGACCGGCCCTGGCCCGGGGGTATCACCGGCGTCCCGGCCTCACCGCGGCGCGGTTCCTGCCCGACCCCCGAGGCGGAGCAGGTGGCGAAGGCGGCGGGCGGATCTACCGCACCGGCGACCGCGGGTTCTGGTCACCCGGCGGCGAGCTGCACATCGCCGGCCGCACCGACAGCCAGGTGAAGATCAGGGGCTTCCGGGTGGAACTCGGGGAGATCGAGGCGGCCGTGGCGGGGCATCCGTCCGTCACCGGCTGCTTCGTCACCCTGCGGACGCCGCCGGGCGGTGCGGAGCAGGTAATCGCATTCGTCGCCGCGAGCGGCGCCCCGCCCACCGAGGACGAGCTTCGCGCGGTCGCGGCGGCCACCCTCCCCGCGTACATGCGGCCCGACCGATACGTCGTCCTCGCCGAACTGCCGCGCAACCGGAACGGGAAGATCGACGTGGCCACGCTGCGCGCCGCTGAGCCGGTGGAGTCCCGTTGACGACGGTCGTGGTCGGCGGCGCGGGCGAGGTGGGCGGGCTGCTCGCCCGCCTGCTGCTCCCGGACGGCCCGGTGGTGTGCGCGGATGTGCGGGCGGCGGAGATCCCGGGCACCGTGGCGATCGTCGCGGACGCCTGCCGCCCGTCGGCGGACCTGCTCAGCGTGCTGCGGCAGGCCGGCACGGTGGTCTTCGCGCTGCCCGAGCACGTCGCCGTCCCCGCCGTCGCCGCCTGCGCGCCCGCCGTACGGCCGGGGGCGCTGCTGGTCGAGACCCTTTCGGTCAAGGAGGCGGTCACCCCCGCGCTGGCCGGGGCGGCGGCCTCCCGGGGTGCGGAGGCGTGCGGGCTCAACCCGATGTTCGCGCCCGCGCTGGGCTGGCAGGACAACGCCGTGGCGGCCGTACGGGTGGCCGACGGCCCGCGCACCACCGCGCTGCTCGGCTCGATCACCGCCGCCGGAGCCCGGGTCGTCGAACTGACCGCCGGGGAGCACGACCGCGTCACGGCGGTCCTCCAGGCGGCCACGCACGCCGCGGCGCTGGCCTTCGGGCAGGCGGTCGTCGCGGGCGGCGCGGACGCCGAGGCGCTGCTCGCCCTGGCCCCGCCCCCGCACCTGACCATGCTCGCCGTCCTCGCCCGGATCACCGGCGGCAACCCCGACGTCTATTGGGACATCCAGGTGGCCAACCCGCACGCCGCCGCGGCGAGGGCGGCGCTGCGCGAGGCCGTCACCACGATCGACACGCTCGCCTCCACGGGCGACCGTGCCGGATTCGACGCGCTGCTGCACGGTGTCGAGAAACATCTCGGCGACCGGGCGCCGTTGCTCCGGGGATTGTGCGCCCGGCTTTTCACCATGCGGCTCTCCGCCCGTTCCGGAGAATTCTGGAGGCGTTTCCCGTGAATTCGATCGCGAGCGACAGAACGGTCCGGGACGCCACCCGCCGGCTGCTCCGGCAACTCGGCCTCACCACCGTTTTCGGAAATCCCGGAACCACCGAGATCGCATTTCTCACCGACTGGCCGGACGATTTCCGCTACGTGCTCGGGCTGCACGAATCGGTTGTCGTCGCCATGGCCGACGGCTATGCCCAGGCCACCAGGCGGCCGGTGCTGGTGAACCTGCACAGCGCGGGCGGCCTCGGTCACGGCCTCGGGCAGGTGTTCAACGCCGCGCGCGGCCACGCTCCGCTGATCGTGATGGCCGGTCAGCAGAGCAGGACGCTGCTGCGCGACGACCCCTTCCTCGGCGCCACCGACGCCACGGCCTTCCCCCGACCGTACGTCAAGTGGAGTTGCGAGCCCGCCCGGGCGCAGGACGTGCCCGCGGCGATCGCCCGCGCCTACCACGTGGCGTCCCAGGCTCCGCGAGGCCCGGTCTTCGTCTCCGTCCCGGCGGACGACTGGGACGCGGAGGCGGGCGCGCCGGTCGCAGCGCGCCCGGAGATCCCCGGCTTCGCCCCCGACCCCGCCGCCCTCGCGGCGCTGGCCGAGGCCCTGCACGGCAGCGCGCGGCCGGGCATCGTGGCCGGACCCGGCGTGGACGCGGACGGCGCGGTCGCCGGCCTCGTCGCCCTCGCCGAACGCGTCGGGGCGGGCGTCTGGGCCGGGCCGGTCTCGCCCCGGTGCTCCTTCCCCGAGGACCATCCCCTCTTCCTGGGCTTCCTGGACGCGGAGAAACGCGCCACCGCCGCCGCGCTGGCCCGGCACGACCTGGTCGTGGTGATCGGCGCGCCGGCCTTCACCTACCACGTCTACCGGGGCGAGCCCGACGTGCCCGTACCCCCGCTTTTCGTGGTCGGCGACGACGAGCAGGTGCTCGCCAGGGCGGAGACGGGCGCCGCCATCAGGGCGACACCCCGGCTCGCCCTGCAGGCCCTGGACGAAGCCCTCGACAGTACGGAGAGCAGGACGGCGAACAGGACGCCGGGCCGTCCGGTGCGCATGGCCGGCAGGGCGGCAGGTAGAGCGACCGGCAGGGCGGCCCCGCCCGTCCTCTCCCGGCCGGCGGGACCGGCGGACGGGATGATCAGCGCGGCGGAGGTCTACGCCACGCTCGCCGAACTGCTGCCCGCCGACGGGATCGTGGTGGAGGAGACGCCCAGTCACCGCAGCGTGCTGCACGACCACCTGCCGATCACCGCGACCGACACGGGGTTCCTCACCACCGCCAGCGGCGCGCTCGGCTACGGGCTTCCGGCCGCGGTCGGCGCCGCGCTGGCAAGACCGGGCCGCAGGGTCGTCGCGGTGCTCGGCGACGGGTCGGCCATGTTCGGCATCCAGGCCCTGTGGACCGCGGCCCGCGAGGGCACGCCGGTGACCTTCGTGATCCTGGACAACGCGCGGTACGCCGCGGTGCGGCTGCTCGGCGAGGCGGCCGGCGGCACGGGCATCCCCGGTGTGGACCTCGGCGGGCTCGACTTCGTCGCGCTGGCCCAGGGAATGGGCTGCGCGGCCCGGTACGTCGCCGAGCCCGCCGAGCTGAAGAGCGCGCTCGCCGCCGCCCTCGCCGACGACCGGCCGCATCTGCTGCACGTGCGCACCGACCCCGCGCCGCCGCGCATGTACTGACCCTCGTCAGGCCGACGGCCACCCCGGCCACGTCCGCACGCGCGGGGCCGCTCGCGGAGCATGTCGGCGTCTCGCCGCGAAGCTGGAACGGCACCTGGCCGCCTACCCCTCACCGCATGAGGCCACGTGGGACTCCGGGGAGTACGCCGCAGGGTACGCCGCCGCGGCCGAGCGGTTCGCCGGGGCCGAGCACCTCACCCACTACGACCGGCGGGTGCGCACCAGCGACGCGGTGGAGGCCGTCGCCTACCGCCCTGAGTACGCGACGTACGGCGGGCCGGAGGCGATCGACGCCGTGGAAGGGCACTTCTGCGACTCCAGCCGCATCGCGCTCGCCCTGCTCGACGGCGGGATCGAGCCCGGACGCAGGCGGGGTTTCGCCGCGGCCGCGCTGATGCTCGCCCTGGCGGCCTGGGAACCGGACCCCACCCGCCTCGCCCGCGCGCTCGAAGCGAGCCGCGAACGCTGGGACCCGCATGACCGGCCTTCGAACGATCGGGAACGGGCCGCGCTCACGGCGCAGCTCCTGCGCTGCCACCGTATCGCCGCCGGGGCGGAGATCCCCGGCGCCCGCGACCCCCTCGGCGCGTGGTGGCGCTCGATCGACACCCTGCGCCTGCGCGCCCTGGACCTCCAGGCGGCCGGGCGCTTCCACCCCGAAACCGCCGTCTCCTCCTTCCAGCCGCCCGGCGTCACCCGGGCGCGCGGCGACGTCCTGATCCTTCTCCTCCGCTGCGTCCACCTGCTGTGCAACCGGCTCGGGCTGCCGGGGGAGCAGGAGACGCACCTGCGTCACCTCGTCGGCACCACCTACCGCGAACTGGAGCACCGGTGAACGACCACACGACCCCCTGGCACAGCATCCAGGTGCGTTACTACGCGACGGAGAAGGACGGGCTCATCCTCGACGCCGTACGGCCGCTGCTGGCCGAACTCGGCGACCGGGTGCGGCAGCCGTACTTCGTGCGCCACTGGCGGCGCGGGCCGCACCTCCGCCTCAACCTCCGCGCCGCCGACGACGTCTGGCAGGACGAGATCCTGCCGCTGGCCACCGAACGCCTCGGCCGCTACCTCGGCGAGCATCCCTCCCGCGCGGTCCTGGACGAGGCCGCCCTGGAGGAGGCCCACCGGGCGCTGGCCCTGCGGGAGAGCGAGCTCGGCCCGCTCCGGCCGTGGTACCCGGACAACACCATCCAGGCCGAGCCGTACGAGGATCGCCGGCACGTGCTCGGCGGTCAGGCTCTGGTGGACCTGCTCGACTCCTTCTACGCCGAGAGCAGCCGGATGGCGTTCGGGACGCTGGCCGCCTTCCGCCGGGGCGACCTGTCGCTCTTCCAGCTCAGCCTCGACCTGATGATCGCCTTCGCGCACACCAGCGTGCCGCCGATCTCGCGCGGATACATGTCCTTCCGCTCCCACGCCGACGCCTTCGCCTCCTACTGCGTGGACCGCGACGGGGTACGGCGGGCTTCGAGGCGAAGTACCGGCAGCACGAGCGGCAGTTGCGTGCCCTGGTCCGCCGCCGGGTGGCCGAGGTGGACGAGGGCCGGACGCCGCCGCACGTGCGCGAGTGGCTCGACCACGTCGAGCGCGGGAAGGCCCTCGCCGCGCCCCTCATCCGCGACAGGAGGATCGACCTCGACGCCGGCCCGCGCGAGCCCGCGAGGCCGCAGCTGCACACCGTCGACTTCCACGAGATCCTGCTGGCCACCGGGCGGTACAGGACCGAGGTGCTCGGCTCCGACTGGTTCCTCGGGCACCGGCTGGCCGTCAACCTGCTCTACTCCCACCTGGGCAGGCTCGGGCTCGTGCCGCTGCAGCGCTACCTGTTCTGCCACCTGGTCGCGGCCGCGGTCGAGGCGGAGTACGGCGTGTCGCCCGTCGAGAAGGCCCTCGCCTGGGCCCGGGGCTGACTCCACAACCACCGGCATCGCCATTTTCTCCTAACGAGAGAAATGTCAGCTCGAACCAATACCACGGCGAGAGAAAAGGCAGGCCATTTCAGTACCGCCGCGAGAGAACGGATGATTAGCGTGGTCTCCGCCTGACGCCCGAATAGGGGAAATGGTGCGGCAAAAGGAGAGAAATGAAGGCCGATCTGGCGATGTTCGGCGGCAAGCCCGCGGTCCGGCCGGAATACCGCAGACTGGAATGGCCGGTGGTGACGCAGGCCGATCGGGACGCCGTGCTACGCGTGCTGGACCACGGGAAATTCACCGTGGGCGCGAAGGAAGAGCCCGAGATCAGCGGGCTGGAAAGCGAATGGGCCGAGTTCTGCGACACCCGCCACGCGGTGTCGGTCAACAGCGGCACGGTTGCGCTGGAGCTGGCGCTGACCGCGCTCGGCATCGGTCCCGGCGACGAGGTGATCGTGCCGGCCCTGAGCTACGTCGCGACCGCGATGGCTCCCCTCTACCAACTCGCCGTCCCCGTGTTCGTGGACATCGATCCCGTGTCGTTCAACATCGACGTCACGCAGATCGAGGCGAAGATCACCAATCGCACACGTGCGATCATCCCGGTGCATCTCGGCGGCCTGCCGGCCGACATGGACGAGATCCTGGCGCTGGCGCGCAAGTACGACCTCTACGTCATCGAGGACGCGGTCCAGGCCCAGGGAGGCAAGTACCGCGGCCGTACGGCGGGCTCGATCGGCGAGGTCGGCTGCTTCAGCCTCAACGTGGAGAAGAGCATCCCGACCTGCGGCGAGGGCGGGCTGATCGTCACCGACGACGAGCGGGTCGCCGAGCGCTGCCGCAGCCTGCGCATCCTGGGCGAGGACCTGAGCACGGAGGAGCGCCTCTACGTCTCCGCCACACGGGGATCGAACCTCAAGCTCAGCGCGGTCCTCGCCGCCTTCACCCGGGCTCAGCTCGACCGGTTCTGGGACTACCAGGTGCGGCGCGAGCAGAACATCCCGGTGTTCCTCGACCGGCTCGCCGAACTGCCCGGCATCGTCCTTCCCTCCGTGCCCGACGACCGCACCCACATGTGGCACATGCTGCGCTTCCGCTTCGACCCGGAGGCCGCGGGGCTGGACGGCGTCACGCCCGGCCGGTTCCGGCAGGCGCTGCGCCGCGCGCTGCTGGCCGAGGGCGTGCCGCTGACGCACTACCAGATCATCCCGCTGCCGGGCCAGCCGGTGTTCCAGGAGCAGGACGCGTACGGCCGGGGTTACCCCTGGTCGCTGCCGGGGGTCAACCCGCAGCGTTACGACCTGGCCGACTACCCGGTGACCTGCGCCGTGATCGAGGACTCCCTGTGCCTGCGGCGCATGCACCTCAACCCGGACGCCGGGCCGGCGCTGGAGGAGTACGCCGACGCCTTCCAGCGGGTCTGGGAGAACCTCGACGTGATCGGCCGCTTCGCCCGGTCCGCGCCGTACGCCCCGCCGTGGGCGGCGGTGAAGGGCGTCGGCCACGCGCACGCCGGAGCGGCCGCATGACCGTCGAGACCGTCGCGCGGAGCCCCGAGGGCGCCGCCGACCCGGCCGCGTTGTCCCGCACCGCCCTGGCGGTGCGGGAGCACGTGCTGGCCATCGGCGCCGGGGCCGTCGGCACCCACATAGGGGGGTCGCTGTCGGCCGCGGACATCCTCGTCGCGCTGTACTTCGAGGTCATGCGGGTGCGCCCGCAGGAGCCCGGCTGGTCCGGGCGCGACTACTTCGTGCTGAGCAAGGGACACGCCAGCGCCGCGCTCTACTCCACGCTCGCCGAGCGCGGCTTCTTCCCGCCGTCGGAGCTGGCGAGCTACGGCCACCCCGACGGCAGGCTCATGGCACACCCCACCCCCGCGGTCCCGGGGGTGGAGTTCGCCACCGGGTCGCTCGGCCACGGCCTGTCCCTCGCCGTCGGCCTGGCACTCGCGGCCAAGCGGGCCGGGCGTGCCAACCGCGTGTTCGTCCTGCTCGGCGATGGCGAACTGCAGGAGGGCACGGTGTGGGAGGCCGCGATGTCGGCCGCGCACTACCGGCTGGACAACCTCACCGCGGTGGTCGACCGCAACCGCCTGCAGATCAACGGCTCGACGGAGGACCGGATGCGGCTGGAGCCACTGGCCGACCGGTGGCGCGCGTTCGGCTGGCAGGTGTCGCACGCCGACGGGCACGACTTCGCCGAGCTGGTGCCGGCCCTGCGTACCCCGCCCGCGCCGGGAGGCCCGGCCGTGCTGATCGCGGCCACCGTGAAGGGCCGGGGGGTGCGTCATCTGGAGCACCGCAAGCAGAGTCACTTCGCCAAGCTCGGCCCCGAGGCGTACGAGCGGGCCCTGGCCGCGCTGCGGGCCGCGGCATGACCACCACGCGCGAGCGCGGCGCCCCGGCCCGGGCGCCGGCGCCCGACTCCGACCGCGCCGCCTATCGGGCCACGCTGCTGGAGCTGGCCCGGGCGGACGGCCGCGTCTGGTGCCTCGACTCCGACATGGGCGGGCTGGAACGGCAGTTCGAGGCCGAACTGCCGGGCCAGTACGTCGACCTGGGCATCGCCGAGGCCAACCTGATCACCGTCGCGGCGGCGGTGGCGAGCACCGGCGTCCTGCCGTTCGTCAACACGATGGCGGCCTTCGCCTCGGCGCGGGCCCTGGAACAGGTCAAGATCGACGTCGCCTACCACGCGCTTCCGGTGCGGATCGTCGGCACCCACTCCGGGTTGTCCGCCGCCCACCTCGGCCCCACGCACCACGCCCAGCAGGACCTCGCGGTCATGCGGAGCCTGCCGAACATGACCGTGATGACGCCCGCGGATCCCGCGGAGACCGTCCGCATGGTCCGCGCCGCCGCCTACCTGCCGGGGCCGGTCTACATCAGGCTCGGCCGCAACCCGACCCCTCCGGTCCACGCCGGCGACGACGGCGACGGCGACGGCGACGGCGACGGCGACGGCGACGGCGACGGCTTCACCGTGGGCCGGGCGGTACGGCTCCGCGCGGGCGGCGACGTGACGATCGTGGCCGCGGGCGCCCTCCCCGTACGGTTCGCGCTCGACGCGGCGCGCCGGCTCGCCGCGGCGGGGATCGAGGCGTGCGTGCTCAACATGCACACGATCAAGCCGCTCGACGTCGCCGCCCTGGTGGAGGCGGCGGAGACGACCGCGGGCGTCGTGACCGTCGAGGACCACTCCGTGCTCGGCGGGCTCGGCGGCGCGGTCGCCGAGACCCTGGCCGAGCACCGCCCGGCGCGGGTGGTGCGCGTGGGCGTCGGCGACGCGTTCTGCTCCCGGCCCGGCAGTCACGAGGAACAGCTCGCGCAGTGCGGCGTGTCGCGGGACCACGTGGTCCGCGCGGCCGAGTCCGTCCTGCGCGGTCGTCCGGATGTCCGCACCAGCACCGAACAAGGAGAGTCTCCATGACCGTCGCAGTGAGCACCTGTCCCGACTGCACCGAGGCCGTGCCCACGTCCTCGGACCTGCGGGTGACGTCCATCGTCGTATGCCCGGCCTGCCAGGCGGAGCTCGAGGTCATCGGCCTCGACCCCGCCGAGTTCGCGCTCGCGCCGGAGATCGAGGAAGACTTCGGGGAGTAGAACGTGACGATCAGCGCTGGTCAGGACGGTCCGCTCGCCGTCCTGACCACCCGCACGCGCCTTGAGGAACGCTTGATCTTCGAGGCCCTCGAACGGCGCGGCGTGCCGTACGAGCAGGTCGACGAACGCCGGGTGATCGGCGACCTCGGCGCGCCCGTGGCGGGCCGCTACCGGGGCGTGCTCAACCGGAGCATGTCCCACACGCGCGGTCTGTACGCGGCGCGCCTGTTCGAGGCCGGGAACCTCCCGGTCTTCAACTCCAGCGCCGTGATCGAGACGTGCGGCGACAAGATCCTCACCTCGCTGGCGCTGGCCGGCGCCGGGATACCGGCACCGGAGACGGTCGTCGCGCTCACTCCCGACGCCGCCCTGGAGGCCATCGAACGCGTCGGCTACCCGGCGGTGGTCAAACCGGCCGTCGGGTCGTGGGGCCGGCTGCTGGCCAAGGTCAACGACCGCGACGCGGCCGAGGCGCTGATCGAGCACAAGCAGTCGCTGCGCTCGCCGGTGCACTCGGTCTTCTACGTGCAGGAGTACGTCGACAAGCCGGGCCGCGACCTCAGGGTGATCGTGCTCGGCGACGAGGTGGTGGCCGCGGTCTACCGCCGCTCCGGCCACTGGATCACCAACACCGCCCGGGGCGCGTCCACGGAGCGGTGCGCTCTCACCGACGACCTGGTGAAGCTCTCGCTGCGGGCGGCCCAGGCGGTCGGCGGCGGCATGCTCGCGGTGGACCTGATCGAGCGCTCCACCGGGGAACTGCTGGTCACCGAGGTGAACCACACCATGGAGTTCCACGGGCTCATCCAGGCGGCCGAGGTGGATCTGGCCGACCTCGTCGTCGGCCACGTCCTCGGGGCGCTGGCGCGATGAGGGCCGCCGTCGTCGGCGGCAGCGGCTACATCGGCGGTGAGATCGTCCGGCTGCTGCTGCGTCATCCGCACATCGAACTGGCACAGGTCACCTCGGAACGACAGGCCGGGCGCCCCCTGCGGGTCTCCCACCCGAACCTGCGCGGCCAGACCGACCTGTGCTTCACCCGTGAGGAGGACCTGTCGCCCTGCGACGTCGTCTTCCTCGCGACCCCGCACGGCACGTCCATGCGTTCCGTCGAACGCTGGTCGGGGCTCGCGCCGACGGTCGTGGACCTCAGCGCGGACTTCCGGATCCACGACCCGGCGAGACGGGCGCGCTTCTATCCCGGGCCGCCGCCCGACCCCGCCTGGCTGGCCCGCTTCCAGCCCGGCATCCCGGAGCTCAACCGGGACGGGCTGCGCGGCGCCACCCACATCGCGGTGGCCGGCTGCATGGCCAACGCGGCGATCCTCGCGCTGCACCCGCTGGCGGCCGAGGGACTGATCGGCGGCCCGGTCGTCGTCGACGCCCGTACGGGCTCCAGCGGCGGCGGGCGGACGCCCGACGAGGGCAGCCACCATCCCGAGCGCAGCGGCGCGATGCGGATGGCCAAACCCCACGGGCACCGCCACACCGCGGAGATCGAGCAGGCGTGCGGGATCACGGCGCACATGTCGGTGACCGCCGTGGAGGCGGTGCGCGGGGTGCAGGTCGCCTGTCACGTCACCCCCTCCCGCACGGTCACCGAACGCGAACTGTGGGCCGTCTACCGCAAGGCGTACGGCGAGGAGCCGTTCGTCCGCGTGATCAGGGAACGCTCGGCGCTGCACCGCATGCCGGAACCGAAGATCCTCTCCGGCAGCAACTTCTGCGACATCGGGCTGGCCCTCGCCCCCGGCGGCGACCACCTGGTGGTGGTGGCCGCACTGGACAACCTGGTGAAGGGAGGTGCCGGAAATGCCGTCCAGTGCCTCAACATCGCCGCTGACTGGGAGGAGACCGCGGGACTCGGATTCGTCGGGCTCCACCCCGTCTGACACCCGATCGGAACGGTACGTGATCAAGGTCGGCGGATCGCTCGGCGCGGACATGTCCCGGGCGTGCGCCGACATCCGCGCGCTGGTGGACCGCGGCGACAGCGTCGTCGTGGTCCACGGCGGCGGCGCCGAGGCCGACCGGCTCGCGGACGAGCTCGGCCGCCCGACGCGGTACCTGACCGCGCCCGGCGGGCGCCGCAGCCGGTACACCGACGCGGCGGCGCTCGACGTGCTCGTCCTCGGCATGCTCGGCCGCCTGAAACCCCCGCTGGTGACCGAGCTGCTCCGGCTCGGCGTCCGGGCGGTGGGCCTGTCGGGAGCCGACGGCGGGATGGTCACCGCCCGCCGGACGCCCCCGGCGAACGTCGTCGTGGACGGCGTCCGGCGGGTGGTCCGCGACGACCTGTCCGGGCGGATCTCGGCGGTGGACGCCCACCTGCCGCGGACCCTGCTCGCGGCGGGATACGTGCCGGTGATCTCGCCGCCCGCGTACGACCCGGAGGCGGGCCCGGAGTCCGGCGCCGGGCTGCTCAACGTGGACGCCGACCGGTTCGCCGCGCGTCTCGCGGTCGCGCTGGAGGCCGACTGGCTCATCATCCTGTCCAACGTGCCGGGGCTCCTGCGGGACCCCGGCGACCCCGCCAGCCTGGTGGCCGAGATCCCGTGCGAGGACCTCGCCGGATACCTCGACCTGGCCGGCGGGCGCATGAAGGTCAAACTGCGGACCGCGGGCGAGGCGTGCCTGGCGGGCGTGCCGCACGTCGTCCTCGGCGACGGGCGCGGCCCCTCGCCGGTGCTCACCGCGCGGGCCGGAGCGGGAACCACCCTCGTAAAAGGAGCGCGATGACCAGCAGCGTGACCAGCGGTACTGCGAACAGGGCCGAGACCCTGCTCCGCCGCATGGTGGAGGTGCCCTCGACGACGGGTGAGGAGGCCGAACTGGCCTCCCTGCTCGCCCGCGAACTGCCCGAGTGGGGCTTTCGCAGCCACATCGACGAGGTGGGCAACGTGATCGGCAGGCGTGGCGACCCCGGCGCGCCTATGATCATGCTGATGGGCCACATGGACACCGTGCCCGGCGACATCCCGGTCCGGCAGGAGGGCTCCCTCCTGTACGGGCGGGGCACCGTCGACGCCAAGGGGCCGCTCGCCACGATGATCGCGGCCGCCGCCGCGGCCGACCTGCGCGGCATGCAGGTGGTGGTGGCGGGGGTCGTCGAGGAGGAGACCTTCGGGAAGGGCGCGCAGCACCTCGCCGAGACCTTCCGGCCGGACGTGGCCGTCGTGGGCGAGCCCAACGGCTGGGCCGGCGTCGGCATCGGCTACAAGGGCCGCGTCATGATGCGCTACGACGTCAGCCGGCCGGCGGTGCACACCGCCAGTCCGGAGGAGAAGGCCACCGAGGCCGCGGCCCTCTTCTGGGACCGGGTCCGGTCCTACTGCGCCTCCTACTGCGAGGTGGTGGCGGCGGGCGACCGGGCCTTCGACCGTCCCGTCCCCACGCTGAACGACATCACCGGCACGATCGAGCGGGCGCTGATGACCGTGTCCGTACGCACCCCGCCGGGGTTCGACCTGGCGGCCTTCGAGCGCTTCGTCACGGACGCCGCGCGCGACGGGACGCTCTACGTCGACGACCGGACCCCGCCGGTGCGGGTGGACCCCGCGGGGCCCGCCGTACGCGCGCTGTGCGCGGGCATCCGGCGCCGGGGGGAGCGGCCGAAGCTCAAGCTGAAGACCGGGACCGCCGACCTGAACATCGTGGAGCCCCGCTGGCAGGTGCCCATGGCGGTCTACGGTCCCGGTGACTCCAGCCTCGACCACACCGATCGCGAGCACATCGACCTGGTCGAGTACGGCAGGGCCGTGGAGGTCCTGCGTGAGGCGCTCGGGATCCTCGCCCAGGCGGAGTGGCGTTGACGGCGGAGGTTCCCGGCGAGATCGTGGCCCGCCTCCGGGAGGCCTGCCTGCGCCTGCCCGAGGCGTACGAGGAGCAGGCGTGGGCAGGCACGCGGTGGCGGGTGGGCAGGAAGACCTTCGCCCACGTGCTCGTGGTCGAAGGCGGCCGGCCGCCCGCGTACGCGCGGGCGGCCGGCACGCCCGGGCCGGTGGTCGTGCTGACGTTCCGGTCGTCCGGGGAGGAGCTGGCCGCCCTGGGCGGCCTCGGCCATCCGTTCTTCCGGCCGCCCTGGTTCCCCGACATCGTCGGCATGGTCGTCGAGGCGGACGTGGACTGGTCCGAGGTGACGGAGCTGCTCGCCGAGAGCTACCGCCACCTGGCGCCCAGGAGGCTGGCCGGACGGCTGGACCCGCCGCCCGGCCGCTGAACCTCCCCGAAGGCCGGGGAATCACCGAAGACCGGGGCATCGTCACACGCTCGTGGCGACGAGCGGCTCGCGGAGCTCCGCGAGGTTGGGCCGCTCCTGGGCGAGCCACACGTCGGCGTACTGGGTGATGTCGCGGATGATGGTCCGGCCGATGCGCAGCACGGAGGCCGGCGCGGGGCGCGCCAGGCCGTTGCGGGGCGATCGGAGGGCCACCCGCGCGTGCTCCTCCAGCCATGAGAACACGTCGAGGAGCCGGTCGCGGGCCTTGGCGCGGGTCGTCGCGTCCAGCTCCACGGCCGCGAGCGCGCGGGCCCGGATCCGCACCAGCGAGTGGAACTCGTAGCGGGAACCGCCCAGGCCGTCCTCGCTGACCACGTCGAGCACCTGGTGGTCGACCAGGAGGTCGAGCAACCGCTGCGCCTCGTCCTCCGACAGGTCGGCGACCGCGGCCGCCGCCCAGGCCGAGACGTGCGTCAGGTTCATGACGCTCAGCAGCAGCCACAGCGTGCGGGCCACGTCGGGCAGCCGCTCCGCCGAGGCGACGAGCCGGGCACCGGTGTCCAGGGAACCGTAGGTCAGCTCGGTGATCCTGCGGTCCTCGTCCGACAGGCGATCGACGAACCGGTCGAGCCGGTAGGCCGGGCGGGCGTTGAGGCGGGCGGCGGCGGCGCGGATCGCCAGCGGCAGGTGCCCGCAGCGTTCGACGACCAGCCGGGCGCTCTCCGGCTCCTGCGCGACGCGCTCCGCTCCCACGAGCTGGGCGAGCAGCTGCACGCCCTCGGCGGTGGTGAGCCCCTCGACGCGGCGCATGGCGACGCCGGGCGCCTGGATCATGCTGGGCTGGCTCGTGCACAGCACCACGCTGCCCCGGTCGCCGGGCAGCAGCGGCTCGATCTGCTCGTAGTCGGCCACGTCGTCCAGCAGGACGAGCAGGCGGCGGCCGGCGCTCACGCTGCGGAACAGCGTCGCGCGGCCGGACAGGTCCGGCGGGACGCTCCGCTGCGGCACCCCCAGCGCGTGCAGGAACTCCGCGAGCACGTCGGCCGCCTGCCGCGGTTCGGTGCTGCCGCGCAGGTTGGCGTGGATCTGCCCGTCCGGGTAGTGGTCGCGCACCTTGTGCGCCGCGTGGACGGCCAGTGCCGTCTTGCCCACGCCGCCACGGCCCACCAGGGCGATGACCCGCGGCCGGTCGGTCCGGTCGTGGTTGAGCTCCCGGCACAGCCAGTCGACCTGGTCGAGCCTGCCGGTGAAGTCGCCGACGCCTGCGGGCAGCTGCGCGGGGATCTTCGCCGCGTGCCGGGCGCGCTGCGGGAACGGTGACGGGACGGGGTGCCCGGCGATGATCCGGCGGTGCAGGTCCTGCAGGCGCGCACAGGGATCGAGGCCGAGGTTGTTGACCAGCGCCGTACGGCCCGCGCGGTACACCGCCAGCGCGTCCGCGCGCCGGTCGGACAGGTAGAGCGCCGTCATGAGCTTGGCGCGCAGGTGCTCGCGCAGCGGGTGCTCCTCCACGAGCAGCCGCAGCTCTCCCACGAGCTCGCGGTGCCGGCCCATGGCGAGTTCGAGGTCGATGCACTCCTCCAGCACCGACAGCCTGCGCTCGGCCCAGTAGGTGGCGACCGCCTCGATCACCGCGCTGTCGAGCTCCGCGAGCGGCTGCCCGCGGAACAGCGACAGGCCCGCGCGGTACTCCTCCGCCGCACCGCCGAGATCACCGTCCTCCACCCTGCTCCGCCCGCGGGCCACGGCCCGCTCGAACAGCCACGCGTCCAGGCCCGACTCGCCCAGGCGCAGCCGGTATCCCCCTTGCGTGGTCTCGATGATGTTCGCGGGCGCGCCGGCCGCCTCGAAGACCGAACGCAGCCGCCACACACAGGTCTGGATCTGCTTGTCCGCCGTGATCGGCGAGGCGTCCCCCCAGACGGCGTCGATGATTCTTCCCACCGACACGATCTTGTTCGCTTCGGTCGCCAGAAGCGCGAGAACGGTCAGCTGCCTGTTCTTGGCGAGCTTGACGACCGTATTTCCCACATTCACCTGAAAGGGGCCGAGAATTCGAAAGAATACGTCGCCCTCATCTGTCTCGGTATTACACTCTGGTCCCATCGGCTACGCCTCCAGCTCCGCCTGCCCGGGTATGTTCAGAGGTGTGGGGTCCGATCGACGTTCCCATGATTCCCGCTTCCAGCCGGCAGGCCTCGTCGATGAGGAGAGCGGCCACCCGGACCAGGAGGTCCGGTGACACGCCCAGCTCTCGTGCCCGTCCGGCGTAGGCGTCGCGAACTGCGGTGACGCGGTCCGGCTGCATCATGGAAATCCCCTCGGCCAACTTCACGTGAGCCACCTGAGCGCACAGCCCGAGACGTTCGGCGATGATTTCCGCCAATTTCTGGTCGAGGCTGTCTATTTGCGCTCTTAGTGCGTCCAGTTTCGCCACGGGAAACGTCCCTTCGAACCAACGGATGCGCCGGCGGCGCAACAGAATGAGGCGCGCACTCGGCAAAGTTAGATGTCGGATCTCTTAGGGCGGTATCATCGCGTTCCCCCCTTACTCCTGATAGGGCGGCAACTTCCCGGTATGTGCAGGATCGTCCGGGAGCCCTGGGAGGCCGTCAACGGATATTCTCAAAATCCGTCAGGTCCGTGGTAAGGCAGATTTATCAAGATTATCGCCATTTCGGCCAGCTTCGGGGCCCACCGCACACAGTGACCAGGGGTCGTACGGACCGCGGCGCGGTGACCGTGCCACACGCCCGCACCTGATGGGCATCCGCCCATGGTGGCCCGGCCACCCTTCGGCCGAGTGACCGGCGCGGGAAGATCCCGGATCGGGAGGCGCGAACCGGGCGCGGGGTGGCGCCGTCACCACCGCGGCCCGGCACATGAGGGCGAGCGCATCTAGGCGCGCGCCGCGCGCGGGGCCGATGGTGGAGGCGACACGTCCGCCCGCCATCCGCCCGGGGTGACCCACCATGCGCGACACGCGCAGCGCCGCTTCCGACCGCGCCGCTCCCGACCGCGTCCCGCCTGCCGAGATCCCGCCCGCCGAGATGCTGCCCGCCGACCTCTGCGCGGCGCTCTTCGCGCCCCTCCCCCGCCGCGACCAGCGCCGCAGGGGAATGGACTACCTGTACGGACTGCTGACCGCGACCGGACGCAAGTCGATCAGGAACATCGCCGGCGTGATCGGCGGCCCGGCCACCGAGCAGAGCCTGCACCACTTCGTCTGCGACTCGACCTGGGACTGGATGCCGGTGCGGCAGGCGCTGGCCGAGTACGTGAGCGGTGTCGCCCCGCCACAGGCCTGGGTCGTGCGGCCGGTGCTCATCCCCAAGGCGGGCGAGCACTCGGTGGGCGTGGACCGGCGCTTCTTCCCCGGTCTCGGCCAGGTGGGCACGGCCCAGCTGGCCATGGGCGTGTGGCTGGCGTCCGAGCGGCTGTGCAGCCCGGTGAACTGGAGACTGCACCTGCCGGACGCGTGGCTGGACGACAGCCGGCGGCGCAGCCGGGCCGCCATCCCCGAGGGCGCCGCCGCCGACACGCCGTCCGGCTGCGCGGTGAACGCCTTTCTGGACCTGTCCGCGTGGGACCTGCCCGTGCGGCCGGTCGTGCTCGACGCGCGGGAGCTCGACGTCCACGTTCTCGCGCGCGGGCTCGGCGACGCCGGCGTCCCGCTGCTCGCCAGGATCGACGGCGAACAGCAGCTCTGTCTTCCCGGCCGGGCGCGGGCCCTCTCCGCCCGGCAGATCATGTCGGCGGCGCGGCACACCCGGCGCCGCGTCGAGGTGCCGGACACCGACTCCGGGCGGCACACCCGCCTGGTGGCCACGGCCTCCGTCGTGGCGCCGCACCGCCACGACGGAGGCGCCGCCCCCCGTTTTCCGCACTCGGGGGCCCTGCATATGGGGGGTCCGCATATGGGGGGCCCGCATACGGAGACCCCGCATCCGGGGGCCGTACAGTCGGGGGTCGTACAGTCGGGGGTCGTACGGCCCCGTTCCGCGCGGCCGGGCGGCGTTCCGGTGAGCAGGGCGGCCGGAACCCCCGAGGCGGGCGGCTCCGACCGGGAGCTGCTCCTCCTCGGGATCTCCGGAATCGGCGAGGCGCGGCCGGGCGAGCTGTGGCTCACCAACCTGAGCACGCCGGATCTCACCACGCTGGTCAGGCTGACCCGGTTGCCGCGGCTCGTCGACGAGGACTTCGCCGACGTCTCCGACGACGTGGGAATGCGGGACTTCACCGGCCGGTCGTTCTCCGGGTGGCACCGCCACACCACGCTGGCCTCGGCCGCCTGCGCCGTCTCGCTCCTCACCGAGCGGGACAGGACCGCGGCGCGCGGCTCACGCGCCTTCCCTCCCGGTGCCGGGTGTGACGGAACCGCCGAGCAGGTGGCGTAGGCGCACGAGCCGGAGCGCGAGCTGGATGTCCAGGGACCGCTCGGTGTCCTGCCAGCCCGGGCCGAGCAGCTCGCCGATGCGTTCCAGCCGACGGGACACGGTGTTGGGGTGGACGTGCAGCTTCTCGGCGGCGTACGTGGGACTGCTCCCCGACTCGAAGTACGCCCCGAGAGTCTGGACGAGTTCGGTGGACCGCTGCCGGTCGTACTCCAGCACGGGCCCGATCGCCGCGGAGATGAATCCGTCGATGTCCGGGCTGTCGGCCAGCAGGACGCCCAGGAAGCCGAGATCGCCGACCGAGGCCGCGGAGCCGCCGGCCCCGAGGGTCGTCATGGCCTCCAGACAGCGCAGCGCCTCGGCGAATCCGGACCGGACCGACGCGGGGTCGGAGATCGGCCCCGCCGCCGCGACCGTCACCGGGGTGTCCAGCAGGGGGGACAGCTTGGCGGAGACGGCCCGCGCGGCCGCCGCCGGGTCGGACCCCATGAGCAGCAGCACGTTGCACCCGTTCTTGACCGTGTGCAGGCCGCCCATGCTGTGGGCGTACGACGCGGCCCACACCGCGGCCTTCCCTCGGGCGGCGCCGTCCGTACGGCTCAGCACGATGACGTGGTCGGTGTCGAGGTCGATGCCGAGCCACCGGGCCCGCTTGCGCAGCCGCTGGGCCGGACGCGGCGGGTTCGCGAGAAGGTCGTCGAGCAGCTCGCCCCGGTCGCCCGCTTCGAGCATGCCCGGTTTGCGGTCCAGCAGCACGAGCACCGCGGCGACCTGCGCGACGATGCCGAGCAGCCGCCGCGCCCACTCGTCCAGCGGCTCCGCGGGGAACACCAGCAGGGTGCCGAGATGCCCGTCGCCGGCGAGGACCGGCGCCGCCCACATGCCCTCCAGGTAGAACGGCTCCCGCGCGGCGTGCGCGTTCATCCGGGCCAGCAGGACGAGGTCCTCGCGTTCCGGCAGCCGTCCCGCCGTGGCCAGGACCGTGCCGTCCGCGCCCCGCAGCTGGACCGAGGCCCGCAGGCGGTGCGCGGCCTCCACGGTCAGCGTCTGGAGGTTCCCGCCGGAGAGCGCCATGTCCATGAGCCCCTGGTGCACCTCGGTGAGGTCCGCCAGGCTGCCGAGCTGGGTCTCGGCCTCCTCCACCCGGATGCGCAGCGCCTCCGCCCGGCTCCTGGCCGCCTCCAGCCACCGGGCTTTCTCGATCATGGCGCTGGCGAGGCTCGCCAGCGAGCTCAGCAGCGAGATCTCGTCCACCTTGAAGTGGCGGACG
Organism: Microbispora sp. NBC_01389; assembly: GCF_045040095.1. Classification (NCBI taxonomy): domain Bacteria; kingdom Bacillati; phylum Actinomycetota; class Actinomycetes; order Streptosporangiales; family Streptosporangiaceae; genus Microbispora; species Microbispora sp. NBC_01389. The sequence goes on along the minus strand of NZ_CP109552.1, from coordinate 3,687,315 downwards.
TTCCGGTCGCCGACGTACAGGATGCCGAACGGCGCCTTCTCGTACACGAGCGGTGCGGCCATGATCGCGTGCAACCCCTCCGCCCGCACGACCTCGTCGGTCCGCTCGCTGTGGGCGAACCGCTGGTCCACCAGGTAGTCGGGGGTCCAGAACGGCAGGCTGTCGGTGAGCACCTTGCGCCCCACGCCCCCGGTGTTCGGCAGCCGCAGTCCCACGCTGAGCATCGAGGTGTGCCCGTCCGCCGCCCGGATGCACACCTCCTTCAGGTCGTCGTCCGGCATGCCGATGTAGGCCATGTCCACCCGCAGCAACAGCCGTGCCCGCCTGGTCGTCACGTTGAGCAGGACGTCGAGATCCGGCGGCTTGGCGAGCTCCCTGGCCGTGTCGACGAGCGTCGCGAAGGTCCCCTCACGCTGCTGGTGCCGTTCGAGCTGGGCGTGCACCGCGAGGCTCAGGCGCTTGGCCCGCTCCAGCTCCTCGAGTCCTTCCCCGGTCACCCCGTTCCTCCGTGCCACGGCCACGACCATCTCGAACTCGTCCGGCGATCCCTCCCTCGCCAGGAGTTCGAGAAAGGACAGGGTGTCAGCCATACAACGCCTCGCAATCGGGAGACTGGCGGGGCTCGCGACCGTCCGTGCGGGGGTGACGGAGGAACCCGTGCGGCGCGCACGGGGACGAAACGGCGAGTATAACCCGTTGACTCGTCGGCACAGCAGGGCCCTTTCCTGGGGGTGATGGAGGCCGTTCACGAGGTGCAGGCTCGTCACTTGATAGGCGAAATGTCTGTCCTTACCGTCTACATGTCAACTAGACGACAAGTTGACACAGACCTCCACCGCCTGTCGAATCGACCGGCGGGCACCGCTTCCATCACCGCGACACGTCCGGCTGATGTGATCATAAGCGCCGCCGGCCGCCTCGCGACCCCGGCTGACACCCCTGACCGCCTCCTGTTCACCCGCCACCGTCCCGCCCGCCCCTCCGGGTTCCCGCCATCGGGCCTCCCGGTGGCTGCGTCACCATCCGAGACCGGAAAGTGTGTTGTGCCGCAACCTTTCCCGGCGTTCCCCGCCGGGTGAAAGTGAGCGTAAGCCCTATTGCCGACAAGGAGGGAGACAAACGACGTGACCCTGGAGGCCAAGAGTTACCTACGCTCGCTTGAACGAAGTCAACGCTCGCGAACACGGACGGACCGCCCGAGCGTGTTCAGCATGTACGACCGGGAATGGGACCTCCTGCCCGAGGTTTTCGCCCCCATCTATTCTCCTTCCACCCAGATCGCGATGGGATTCCTGGGACTCATGGAAGGATCGGACGCTCCTCGCTGGAGCTCTCTTCTCGAAATGGGATCGGGTTCCGGGCTGATCTCCGTGTCGGCCGCGCTGGCCGGGTGCGCGCGCGTGGTGGCGCTCGACATCAACCCGGAGGCGGCCCGCAACACGGCGATGAACGCAGCGCGCCACGGCGTGGCCGACCGGGTGGACGCCCGGTGCAGTGATCTGTTCGCGGGACTCGCCGAAGGCGAGCGCTTCGACCTCGTTTTCTGGAGTTCGAACTACGTGCTGGCGCCGCCCGGATTCGAATACGAGAACATGCACGACCGGGCGTACGTCGACGCGGGTTACCACACGCACCGCCGATTTCTCGAGGAAGCGCCGAACTGGCTCACCCCGGACGGCGTCGCGCTCATTCATTTCAGCACCCGCGGCGATCTGGTGGCCCTCCTGCGGGGCGCCGGGGACGGCGACCGGACCCTGCGCCTGCTGGCCGACCGGACCGTGCGGGAAGGAGAACTCGACATAGAACACATGCTGCTCGAAGTGACGGTGAGCGCGCCCCGGCGGCGGGATCTCGCCTTCGCCGGATCGGACGCCGCCGCGCACGCGTGATCGGCTGAAGCCGGTTCGGAATTCATCGGAGACATCACCCTCCGCCTTCGCGGTTCATCCCATGCCACGCGACTCGTTCGCGAATCTGGGCAGGGCACCGCACAGACGTCCCCGGCCCACGCGGCATTCCGCGTGTTCGGCACATCGATCCGCGTGCGGGCGCGGGTAACCACCCTGACGCGTCACCCGGTTCTTCACAGCCATGCGGAACGCCACGCCTTTTCCCCGAACCCGGCGCTTCTCTCCCCGATTCGAGAAGCGCCGCGTGCGCGGCACCCGTTTCCCGACTTCCCGCCCGCGCGTCGCCCGATCCGTACGGCGCTGTTCGCGCGGCGCCGTACGGCGGCAACGGGCGGCGGGAGGACGGGTGGGAGGGGGTGGGAGGGGGTGGGGGGTGGGAGGGGGTGGGACGGGCGGCGGTCAGCGTTCGGCGCGGGCCGCGACGCCGATGTCGGTGTTGTCGGTGAAGACCCCGTCGACACCCGCGGCGAAGAACTTCTTCAGCTCCCCGAACAGGTCGCCGTAGTCGCCGTCCCGGTCAGACGACCGGAAGTCCTTGGGCAGGGTGTCGTTCTCGGCGCGGAACGTGTACGCGTGCACCACGAGGCCCGCGCGGTGGGCGTCCCGGACCAGGTTCGTGACCCGGCTCAGCGTGCCGTCCGGATTCCGTCCGATGACCATGTCCTTGTCCGGGCCGATGCCGGCGGCGTAGGTGGCGATCTCCCGCAGCCCGGCAGGAGTGACCAGGTCGGCGTAGGTGCGCGGGTCGCCGGACTCGGCGAAGTCGGGCGGCGCGCCGTCCTTGTAGAGCAACTGGATCAGCGGCACCCGCAGCCGCTTGTGGAGCTCCTTGAGGTTTCCCACCTCGAAGGACTGCACGATCACCTTGGCCCGCGGCGTGTTCAGCCCGTTGTCCTCCAGCGCGCGGATGAGCTTGGGTTCGATGGGCATGCCGAGCTTGCGGTAGTAGGTGGGGTTCTTCGTCTCCGGATACATGCCCACGTCCCGGCCGAGCTCCCGGGACAGCCGCCGGGTCAGGCCGATGATCTCCTGGAACGTCGGGATCTGGTAGCGGCCGTCGTAGATGGTGGTGTGCTGGCGGATCGACGGCTCGTCCTCCCGGCAGCGCAAAGTCTTCAGCTCGGCCAGCGTGAAGTCCTCGGCGAACCAGCCGGTCATCTCCCAGCCGTCGAGGTTCTTGGTCTTCTGGCGCCCGGCGAACTCGGGATGGTTCGCGACGTCCGTCGTCGAGCCGATCTCGGGCGAGTGCGAGGCCACCAGGACGCCGTCCTTGGTCAGCACGAGATCCGGCTCGATGTAGTCGGCCCCCATGCGCACCGCCAGTTCGTATCCCGCGAGGGTGTGTTCGGGCCGGTACGCCGAGGCGCCCCGATGCGCGATGATCACCGGCCCCGACGTCTGGCCGCCCAGGGCGCCGGTCCGCTGCGCGGTGGCGTCCGCGGCGGGCAGTACGGCGACCGTCGCCAGCACGCTCATCGCCACGGCCGCGCCGGCGCGCGCCGCCCTCCCCCGCCGCGACGGCGAACGGCCGGGTACCGGGGCGGCGGGTACCGGGGCGGCGGGTACCGGGGCGGCGGGTACCGGGGCGGCGGGTGGCGCGGGAAGCCTCCGCGGGCTCGATGTCATGATGCGATCTCCTCGACTGGACGCTTCCAGATGGCACGTCCGGCCCGCGGGCGGCGAGCGGAGCGGCGATGCAATTGCACCAGCGCCCGCGCTCGGCATGCTCTCGTGACGATCTCGCCCCGCCACGTGTGTGCAGGGCGTCTTCCTCCGGATGGCGAGAGCTGGATGATAGGCCGCGGCGTTACGGTCGATGGGTGATCATTCGACGGGATGACCCGAGGACGACACCCCTGCCGCACATCGCTCCGTCGGTCGGCGCCGACACCTTCCGCGAGGCGATGGCGCAGATGGCGGCACCGCTGACGGTGCTCACGTGCTACGCGCCGGACGGCCGGATGTGCGGCCTGACCGTGAACGCCGTGTGCTCGGTCTCCCTGTCCCCGCCCATGCTGCTCGTCTGCCTGAGCCGGGCCAATCTGAGCCATGACGCGGTCGTCGGTGCGCGGGAGCTGTGCCTGCACGTGCTCGAACCCGGCCAGCAGGATCTGGCCCTGCGGTTCGCCTCGCCCGTCGACAGGTTCCGCGGCCTGGACGTCCACCCCGGCGCGGCGCCGGAGCTGACCGACGTACGGCTGCGCGTGAGCTGTGAGCCGGCCGGCGCGCTGGACGGCGGCGACCACACCATCCTGCTGGGCCGGGTCGTCCGCGTGGTCGGCCCGGACAGGCGCGACGGCGGCGGGCTCGTCTGGCACCGCCGTGGCGCCGCCCGCGTCTCCCCGATGCGCCCCGTCAACGAGACCATCGGCGAGAAGTTCGGCGACAGCATCGGCGCAGCGCTGGGCAACGGGCTGGGCAACGGGCTGGGCAACGGGCTGGGCAACGACCTCGGCAACGGGCTGGGCGAGGGGCTCAGCGCCACCGCCTGACGTTCCGCCGGCCGTTCCTCCAGGCGTCCTCCAGGCGTCCTCCTGACGCCCGCCCTCGCGTCCGCTCCTCAAGCCGCGCCTCGCGCCCGTACCTGAAGCCACCCCACCTGGGGATCAGGTCGTGATGTCCTTGCGGCTGAACCGGTAGGCGGCGAGCACGCCGAAGACCAGCGCGTACACCAGTGAGACCAGCAGGCCGTCGGCCATGCCGGTCACGTCGGCGTCGGTGGCGAACAGGTCGATCCACGCCCAGGCGTGATGGGTGGGCAGCAGGTCGCGGAAGGACCCCAGCGCGGTGATCTGGTCCAGGATCTGGGAGAGCACCGACGCCAGCGCGGCGCCGCCCACCGCGCCGAGCGGGGCGTCGACGGTCACCGACAGCCACAGCGCGAGGGCGCCCACCCAGGCGAGCTGCACCACGGTGTAGCCCACCGCGACCGCAAGCATGATCACGCTGCGGCCGAAGGGGACCGCGTCGCCGGCCGGGCTGGTCGCGTCGCCCGCGCCGTACCAGAGCACCCCGGCGAGCAGCGCCACCGCGGGCAGCAGGCCGAGCGCGAGGAGGGAGAGCAGCGCGGCCGTCACGGCCTTCTGGCGCAGCAGCCGGAGCCGGGGCACGGGGATCGCCAGCAGGTATTTCAGGCTCGACCACGACGCCTCGCTCGCGACCGCGTCGCCGAAGAACAACGCGACCACGACCGGCAGGAGGAGCGAACCGGCCAGATAGAGGGTGAAGACGACGAAGTTCGGGCCGCTCGTGACCGCGAGGTCGGCGTAGGTCACCGCGCTGCGCGCCGGGTCCTGCCCGCCGATCTCGAAGGCCGCGACCAGCACGATCGGCAGCAGCGCGATCAGGGCGAAGACCAGCTGGGTGCGCCTGCGGCGCCACTGCCTGCGCAGCTCGACCAGGACGCGCAGGGTCCCCCGCGGCCGGTATCCCGCCGCCGCGCCGGTCCTGCCGTCCGCACCGTCCCTGCCGTCCGCACCGGTCCAAGCGCCGGTCGAGCCGCCGGAGGCGGCTCCCCGGCCCATGCCCGTGCTCCGGTCGATGTTCTGGCCGGGCGTCGTCGCGGCTCCCTCGTACGGCGGCGCGTCGCGGGCCGGGCCGCTCGCGTCCCGCCTGGTCACGTCGCTCGCGTCCCGCCTGCTCGCGTCCTGGCCGCGGGGGATGCCGAAGTCGTGCTCGGGGGTGGTCGTCGCCTCGCGTTCCGGAGCGGTCACCGGGTCACACTCCTCACGATTCCTCCTGGACGAGCCGCAGGAAGGCTTCCTCCAGCCGTTGCCGCGGTGCCACCCGGTCGACGGCCACGCCCGCGAGAACCAGCCGCTGCACGGTCTCCCCACGGGCGACGCCGTCGAGGTTGGCGTACACGGTGCCCTCCTCGACGCGTACGCCGGAGACGCCGGGCACCGCGCGGAGCAGACCGGCGGCGACGTCCGGACGGTCCACGGCGAAGCCGGTCTCCCCCGACCCGGCCGTGATGGCGCCCACCGCGTCGTCGGCGATCACGCGGCCCCGGTGGATCACGACCACCCGGTTCGCGGTCTGCTCCACCTCCGCCAGCAGATGCGAGGAGACGAGCACCGTGCGGCCGGTCGCGGCGTACCGCCGGAGCACCCCGCGCAGGTGGTGGATCTGCGGAGGGTCGAGACCGTTGGTGGGCTCGTCGAGCACCAGCAGGTCCGGCAGCCCCAGCATGGCCTGCGCGATGGCCAGCCGCTGGCGCATGCCCTGGCTGTAGGTGCGCACCCTGCGCTCCACGGCGTCGCCCAGGCCGGCGATCTCCAGCGCGTCGTCCAGCCGGGCCTCGGCGACCGGCCGGCCCGTGGCCGCCCAGTAGAGGCGCAGGTTCTCGGCCCCCGACAGGTGCGGGAGGAAACCGGCGCCCTCCACGAAGGCCCCGATCCGCGACAGCACCGGGGCGCCCGGCGTGACCCGATGGCCGAAGACCCGCACGGTGCCCGCCGTCGGCGTCACCAGCCCGAGCAGCATGCGCAGGGTCGTCGTCTTGCCCGCGCCGTTCGGCCCGAGCAGGCCGAGGACCTGCCCGCGCCCGACGCGGAAGGACAGCCCGTCCACCGCCTTCACTCCGCCGGGATAGCTCTTCGTCAGCCCCTCGACCACCAGCGGGGTGCCGGCCAGCGCGGGATCGAAGTCGGGCTGCCGGCGCCGCATCCCCGCGATCACGCTGAGCAGCAGTCCCGCACCGAGGACGGCGGCGATGCCGAGGAGCTTGCCGACCGGCCAGGCCGTCTCCAGCGGCGTGCCCGGCACGACGGGCGCCCGTAGCCCGCCGATCACCGCCACGCGATAGACCGCCGGGGCGGACGACGGGCGGTAGGTCTGGTCTGTCGTCGCCACGGTCAGCTCGAGCTCGTGCCCGCTCACCGCGGAGTGGACGATGCCGGGCAGGCTCACGGTCACCTCGACCGGGGACCCGTCGGCGGGCAGCGACGGCAGCCGGACGGCCGCGACCCCGTTGCCGGGCAGCGTCCTGGTGCCGTCGGGGCCCTTGTCGTACAGCTTGAGGAACAGCGCGCCGTCCCCCGGCGCGCCGACCGCCGAGACCCGCAGCCGTACGGTGGGCACGCCGGCCACCAGCAGCGGCGCCTTCAGCGCGGCGGTGGAGAACTTCGCCGACTGCCCGGGCAGGTCCATGCCGACCAGCGAGGCGAGCCAGGGCGTGCGCGACAGGTAGCCGTTCAGGCCGGGGATGCCGCTCACGGCGGCCGGCTGGCCTCCCGGCGGATTGACGATCGTCTGCTCCCCGCCGATGAGCGGGGCGGACCAGCTTCCGGTCTCGCCGGACAGCAGCCCGGGGTAGGCGCGGGCCCGCACGGTGCGCACCGCCGCCGAGCCGTCCGGCCGGATCGAGCCCTGCACCTGGTATTCGAAGGGGCCGAACGGGTCGGTCCCCCGGCCGAGCAGCCGCAGCCGCAGCCAGTCCGCGATGCGCACCCGGAGCGCGGCGTCGGGGCGGTCGCCGTCGTGGCCGCCCGCATACCACACCATCTGCACGGAGGCGCCCGCGCGGGCGATCTGGCGCGCGGTGACGTCGGCGTGGTCGAGCCCGAAAAGCGTGTCCTGCTCGCCCTGCACCAGCAGGGTCGGCGCGGTGATGCGGCCCGTCACCGACGTGGGCGAGAGCCGGTGCAGCAGCCGCTCCAGCGCCGGGGTCGGCGCGCCCGTGGTGGCCAGTTCCGTGTAGGCGCGGCAGATCTCCGGCGTGAACCGGCCGCACTGGGGCGAGCCGCCGAACTGCCCGCCCCCACCCTCCGGATCGCTGCCGAACCCCATCGAGTAGAGCCAGCCGGCCCACGAGCTCTTGAAGACGCCGCCGGTGGCGAAGGCCGTCGCGGACGGCGTGACCGCCGCCGGGCCGCCGGCCGAGTTCGGCAGCAGCGCCCGCATCAGGTCGTTGTAGGTGATCACGGGGACGAGCGCGTCGATCCGCCGGTCGAGCCCGGCCAGCAGCAGCGCCAGCGCTCCGCCGTACGACGCTCCGGAGACCGCCACCCTGGGGTCGCCCGGGCCGTCCTTGAGCACGTCGGCCCGGCGGGCCAGCCGGTCGAGCAGGCGCCGCGCGTCGGCGACCTCCAGGTCGGGGTCGTTCAGGCCGATCCGCCCGCCGCTGCGGCCGAACCCGCGCGCCGTGTAGGTCTGCACGACGAACCCGGCCTCCGCTAGCTCGTACGCCTCGGCGTCCACGCTGTGCTTGTCGCCGCCGAACCCGTGGGCCAGCAGGACCGCGGGTGCGGGGGTTCGTGTCGGCAGGTAGAGGCTGGTGTCCAGGCTCACCCGCCCGGACGCGCCGGGCCCGGCGGGCACATCGACGAAGGCGCTCTCCACGCGCACCTCGGCGGGCCGCTGGGTGTGCAGGGTCAGGGCGGTCACGCCGAGCGCGGCGACGACCAGCGCGGTGACCCGGAATCGCGCCCGCTGCGGTTTCAGCCACCCGAGAAGTGCCACGGCTGCGACGCTAGACATCCGGGTTATCACCTCGGTCTCCGCTCGTGCCCGAAGGGCCGTTCCCGAAGGGCCGTTCCCGGCCGCGCGACGGGCCGCTCGGACAGACGACATGTGCCGGACGCTCCATGGTCGCCGCCGTGAGTCGTCCGAACAGGCTCGTCCCAACAGGGTCAACCGAACAGCAGGCCCCAGTAGGCCGCCCAGGGCAGCAGCACCGCGCCGCCGCCGAGGAGCAGGCCCAGCCGTACGCGCTCCGCCCGGGTGATGTGGCGCCGGGCACGCCACCATCCGGCGACGACGAAGGCCATCGCGGCGACGGCGAGCAGGACGATCCCCCGGAGTGCCAGGTACGGCACCACCACCCCGCCGACGGCGCCCGTACGCTGGGTGAGCAGGAGGGCGACGACGTAGCAGACGAGGCCGAGGGGGGCGAGCAGCCCGCAGACCGCCAGGAGCCGGGCGGTCCGGCGCATCCCCGGATCCTGCCGTGAATCCTGCTGTGAGCCCCGCTGTGAGCCCCGCTGTGACCCTCGCTGTGGCTGTTGCTCCGGCCCCTGCTGTGATCCCTGCTCCGGCCCTCGCGCCGCCTCGGCCCGGCGCCGCCGTCTCCGCCCGGCGAGCCCGGCGCCCAGATAGGCGGAGAACAGCACCGCCATCAGCACCAGCGCCCCGCCCTGCGCCCAGGCCGACTCGTACCAGGTGCGCGGCTCGACGGGCAGGCTGGTCCGCTCCTGCGAGGGTGGCGCGTCGGACCGCCCGGCCGCCTCCGGGCTCTTCAGCCACGCCACCACCAGGTCGTAGAACTCGGGGACGATCCAGGTCGTGCCGCGGGCGAGCGGATGGGTGGCCGACGAGACGACCCGCATCGTGTAGTCGTGGTTGCCCCCTCGCTCCAGAGCGTTCCGGACGACCGCCATCGACTCGGCGGGCGGGACGGTGTGGTCGTCCGCCCCCCACACGGCGAACACCGGCTGACGCACCCGGGTCAGCGCGGACGCGGGGTCGAAGGCGGCCTCGGGGAACTGCCCGAGGCCCTCGGCCAGCCGGACGCCGTTGAGCGCGAGCGGACCGGACACGCCGTCGTGCCGCAGCAGGTTGTCCAGGTGCCAGGCCGTCTGCCGGGCCGGCCGCACGCCGCTCGCCGCCAGCAGCACCACGAAGCCGACCTCCGGCGAGCGCGCGGCCACCAGCGGCGCCACCCAGCCTCCCTCGCTGACGCCCCACAGCCCCACCCGATCCGGGTCGACGTCCGGGCGGGCGCGCAGCAGCCGCACCGCCGCCAGCGCGTCGTCCGCGAGGCGGGAATAGGACCGCTGCGTCGCCGAATATCCGGCCGTCCGCTTTTCGTAGACGAACGTCACGACGCCCGCCTCGACGAAGGGCGCGACCATCTTGTGCAGTTCCTCGCGCGGCATCCAGCCGGACACCGAGACGAGCACCAGGCCGGGACGCCGATGGCCCGTCCCGGTAGGAGCGAAAACGGTGCCGTTCAATCGCGTTCCGTCGCTGGTGAAAGTCACCTCCTCGGCTCCGGCCGCTCCGGCCGCTTCCGGCGCGAGCGTGAGTGCGGCCGTCATCAGCAATACGCCGACAAGGCCCAGCAGTTTCCGGGCAGCAAACATGGATTCTCCCGTCCATTGTTTGTCGATTCGCCCTGCGGAAGAATTGACGGCCCGGCTGTGCCGGGTCTCCGATTCTCCGTACGTCCGCGCATAACCGGCAATTCACTGAGACCCGGATGATAGGACGCCCTCGTACCGTCGCCCCATGAATGTCGACGAGTGAGACATTGGGGTTCGCTACATGAAGGACTACTCCAAGCAGGTGCTCACCGGCGAGGGTGACACCGATTACGCGAGGTATATGCGGACCGATACCTTGCTGTCCTTGCAACGCGGCCCGGACGAGGTCGTCCACCGGGACGAGTTGCTCTTCCAGGTCGTGCACCAGACCACCGAACTGTGGCTGAAGCTCACCTGCGCCGACCTCGACGAGGCCGCCGAGCGCATCGGCGCGGAGGAGCTGGAGAGCGCCACGGGCCTGCTCGGCCGGGCGTCTCTGGGCATCGAGCTGGTGACCGGCCAGCTGGAGATGATGCGGCACCTGTCGCCCTGGGACTTCCAGCTGATCCGCACGGTGCTGGGGCACGGCTCGGGCGCCGACTCACCCGGCTGGCGGGCCATCCGGCGGTGCGGGCGCCGGCTCGAAGCGGCGTTCGCCGCCATGGTCCGTCGGACCGGGCTCGACCTCGCCGAGCTGTACCGGAGCGGGCTGCACAGCCCCGAACACCGGCTGGCCGAGGCGCTCATCGAGTGGGACGAGCGCATCTCCCTGTGGCGCGTACGGCACTACAAGATGGCGACGCGGATCATCGGGCATCAGGTCGTGGGCACCCAGGGGACCCCCGTGGACGTCCTGGCCAGCCTGATCAACTACAGGTTCTTCCCCGAGCTGTGGGAGCTGCGCGACGAGCTCACCCGCACCGGCCCCATGGCAGAGACCGCGCTATGAGCGGCACGAGCAGCGCCGCGGCGGCGTTCCGGCGGCGCTTCCCGATGCTGGAACGCACGGTGCACCTGTCGAGTTGCGGCCTGGGCGCCCGCTCCACCGACCTCGACCACGCGCTTGGGCGGATGGCGGCGGACATGACCCTGGGAGCCGGTGCCTGGGAGCGGTTCTCGCGGCAGGTCGACCGGGCGCGCGCCCGGTTCGCCCGGCTCGTCGGCGCCGACGCCGAGCGCGTGGCCGTGGTGCCCAACGCCTCCGTCGGGGCCTACCAGGTGGCCTCCACCCTGGGCCGGCGCGGACGGCACCGGATCGTGAGCAGCGCGGCGGAGTTCCCGTCGATCTCCCACGTGTGGCTCGCGCAGGGACGCGACGGCACGGAGGTCGTCCACGCCCCCTCTGCCGGGGAACCCGTGGACGATACCGCCGACAGTACGGACAATCCTGCCGGCGACTACGCCGCGCTGATCGACGATCGCACCCGGCTGGTGTCGGTGCCGCTGGTGACCTACGCCGAGGGCCGCGTCATGCCGGTCGCCGAGATCGCGGCGGTCGCGCACGCCGCCGGGGCTCCGGTGTTCGTGGACGCCTACCAGGCCGTGGGGGTCCGGCCCGTACGGGTGGACGAACTCGGCTGCGACTTCCTGGTGGCCGGCACGATGAAGTATCTGCTCGGCCTGCCCGGCCTGGCCTTCCTCTACGTACGCGCGCCCGGGTCCCTCGGTCTCGATCCCGTGCTGACCGGGTGGTTCGGGCGCGTCGATCCCTTCGCCTTCGACGTGCGCCTGCTGGACTTCCCCGCCGCGGCCACCCGGTTCGAGACCGGGACGCCCGCGGTGCCGGCGGCCTACGCGGCCAACGCGGGGTTCGACCTCGTCGAGCCGCTCGACCTCGCCGAGGTGCGGGACCACGTGCTGGCCCTGACCGACCTGGCCGCCGGAAGCCTGCGCGAGCGGGGCGAGCAGGTCGTCCTGCCGCCCCGGCGGGCCCGCGGCGCGCACCTCTGTCTCCTCGACCCCGACCCCGAGTCGCTGGCCCGGTTCCTCGCCGAGCACGGCGTCAGCGTGAGCCCACGAGGCCGGTACGTCCGGATCTCGTGTCACTTCTACAACGACGCCGGCGACGTCGCGGCCCTGTGCGCGGCCGTCTCGGCGTACCGAAGCAAGCATGGATCGTGCGGTGGTGTCCGTGTCCACAGCTGAGCTGAGCTCCTGGCTGCGCAAGCCCGACCTCATGAAGTTCCCCTACGCCGCGGTGGTGCGCGAATATCACCACGTCGGCAAACACTTCGTGCCCCCGGAACTGCTCCGGATGCTGGCGGAGGCGCGGACGCTGCTGCCGTCGCTGCACGGACCGTGGCCGCACGTCCACACGCTCGCGAGTTTCCTCGACACCGCTCTGGACAAACCCGACCAGCGCTACGACTACCCAACGTATCTGGCGCTGTCGCTGCTCCAGCTCCCCGGGCCGGACGATCCCCTGGAGCAGGCCCTCTTCGCGCGGCCTCGGTGCGACCGGCTGATCGCCCAGCTCGTCGCCGACGCGCTGGCCTTCGAGCTGGCCGCCCGGGACGGCCGTACGACGCTGCTGCCCCGCATGCGGCCGGACGCGGCCCTGGTCGGCAAGCGCTACCGGCACGGGCTGCGGGTGCTGCGGCCGGTGCTGGGCCGGATGGCGCTCGACGCGGGGCTGACCGAGGTGGGCCCCGCCGACCAGGCCCGCCAGGCGTGCGCGGCGGTCCGCGGCGACATGTCCTTCGCCGAGCGGCGGGCCATGAAGCTGAGCATCCTGCCCGTCGACACCATCCACGACGAGTATCTCTTCCTGCGCGTGCTCCAGGCGTTCGAGACCACCTTCGCGCTGCTGTCCACGCACCTGCGCGGCGCGATCGCGGCGCTGCGGCAGGGCGAGGTGGACCGGGCGGTGTACTTCCTCGACGGCTCCCGGGCCGCACTGGAGGAGTCGGGACCGCTCTTCTCGATGCTCGCCACCATGCAGGTCGAGGCGTTCCGCACCTTCCGCCAGTTCACCGAGGGCGCCAGCGCGATCCAGTCGCGCAACTACAAGCTGGTCGAGTCACTGTGCAGCATGCCCGACCCGGGCCGGATCGACTCGCAGGCGTACTTCTCGGTGCCGGACGTGCGCATGCGGGTGCTGGCCGGTCAGGAGACCCTGGACGAGGCCTGCGCCGCGCTGCTCGGCTCCGGCGTGCCCGAGCCGGACCGCGTACGGCTCGGGGCGGCGATGGAGTCCTTCGCGCGGACCCTCGCCCGCTGGCGCCAGACCCACTACCGGCTGGCCGTGCGCATGCTGGGCGAGGCCTCCGGCACCGGATACACGCAGGGCACGCCGTACCTGGCGGCCGTCCGTGACCTGCCGGTGTTCCGCACCCTGCAGAACGGCGTGCCCGGCACCGGCATGAACAGCAACGGCGTGAGCACCAACGGCAACGGCAACGGCCTGCACGCGGACGGCGAGGCCGTCCTGGAGGCCGACACGGAGACGAGGAGGGCGCCGTGAGCGGAGTCGAGGCACCGGTCGGCATCGTCGGCGCCGGGCCGGTGGGACTGGTCGCGGCGCTGCGGCTGGCCGGTCAGGGCGTGCCGTGCGTGCTGCTGGAGGCGAGCCCGCACCTGGTCAAGCAGGGGTCCAAGGCGTGCCTGATCCAGGGCGACGTGCTGGAGGTGCTGGACAAGTTCGGCTGCGCGGACCCGATCGCCGAGGAGGGCGTGACCTGGGACGTCGCCCGGACCTACGTGCGCAACCGGGAGATCAGGGCGGCCGAGTATCCCCGCGGCCCCGGCTTCGGGCCGTTCGTCAACATCTCCCAGCACCGCATCGAGCAGATCCTGGTGCGGGCGGCGGAGGCCGAACCCCTCTGCGACCTGCGGTGGGACCACGAGGTGACCGACGTGCGCCAGGACGGGGACGGCGTGGCCGTCCGCGTGCGCACCGGCACGGGCGAGCGGGAGCTCGCCTTCTCCTACCTGGTCGCCTGCGACGGCGTGCGCAGCAGGCTCCGGGAGCTGATGGGCGTCCGGTGGACCGGCTACACCCACCGCGACCGGTTCCTCATCACCGACATCAAGGCGAAGCTGCCGCTGGCGCGGGAGCGGCACTTCCACTACGACCCGCACTTCAACCCCGGCCGGCAGCTCGTCATGCACCCGCAGCCGCACGACATCTGGCGCATCGACTGGCAGTTGCCGCCGGACGCCGACATCGACGCCGAGCGCGCCGACGGCCGGTTCGACCAGCGGGTCAGGGCGGTCATCGGCGACATCCCGTACGAGGTGGACTGGGTCAGCACCTACCGCTTCCACCAGCGGGTGGTCGAGCGGCTCCGGGTGGGCCGGGTGCTGTTCGCCGGCGACGCGGCGCACGCGCTGCCGCCGTACGGCTCGCGCGGCATGAACAGCGGCATCCAGGATGCCGACAACCTCGCCTGGAAGCTCGCGCTCGTGCTTTCGGGCCGCGGCGGCGAGGAACTGCTGGACAGCTACCACACCGAGCGGTACGCCGCCGCGCTGGAGAACCTGCGGGTGACCGAGGCGACCATCCGCTTCATGGTGCCGCCCAACCTGGTCAGGCGGTGGGCCCGCGCGGCGCTGCTGCGCCTGTCGCGCATCCTCGGCCTCGCCCGCCGCCACGTCAACAGCGGCAGGATGGCCGAGCCCCACACCTACACCGACTCCCCCATCGTCGAGCGGGGACATCCGCTGCTGGGAGCGTTCGCGCCCGACGGCGAGGTCACGGTGGACGGCGTGCCGACCCGGCTGCGCCGGCTCCTCGGCCAGGGCTTCACCGGTCTGGTCTTCGCGCCCGGCGTGGCCGAGGCGCTGCCGGTGGTCGAAGCCGCGCGGGCGCGCCCGTGGGTTCTTCCCGCCCGCCTCGTGATCGTGGTCCCCCCGGACGCCCCCGCCGCCGCGGCGCCCGCCGGGACCACCCTCGCCCGGGCCGCCGGGCAGGCGCTGCCGGGCACGTACGGCGGGCTGGACCAGCCGGTGTGGTGGCTGGCCCGGCCCGACGGCCACCTGTCCGCCACCGGCGGCTCCGGCGAGCGGTTCGCGTCCGCCCTGCGCGCCTCGGCGTCCGCCGGGGAGCTCTCGCTCGCGAAGGGCTGACCACCCCCTCCTCCCACCCCTCCCACCCAGGTCCGATTCCTCCCCGCCGGAGGCGGGAGTTTTCTCCGGAGGTACCCGATGAGCCCCACCTACAGCCGACGCGCCGTGCTCGCGGGAACGGGCGCGGCGGCCGCGGCCGCCGCCGCGACCGCCGCGCTCTCCGGGTGCGAGGTCGCCCGTACGGCGGACGCGCCGCCGAGCGGCACCTCCCTCGGCCGGACCGCAGACGTCCCCGTCGGCGGCGGCCACGTGCTCTCCGACCTCGACGTCGTGGTGACGCAGCCGGAGGCCGGCACCTTCAAGGCGTTCTCCGCCCTGTGCACCCACCGGGGCTGCCGGGTGGACGAGGTGTCGGACGGCGAGATCGTCTGCCCCTGCCACATCAGCAGGTTCGCGATCGCCGACGGCTCGGTCACCTTCGGCCCGGCGGACCAGCCGCTGCCCGCCTTCAAGCTGAAGGTGTCCGGCGACGAGATCATGGTGGCCTGACATGGGCCTGCTCACCGAACTCGTCCACGCGATGCGCCGCGGCGTCGTCGAGGTCGTCGACCTCACCGCTCCGCTCTCCGAGCGGACGCCGATCATCCAGCTTCCGCCGGAGCGGGGCCAGCCGTGGCCGTTCTCCCGTGAGGTCATCAGCGACTACGACGCCGCCGGGCCCACCGTCTACTGGAACAACATCCGCCTGTCGGAGCACACGGGCACGCACTTCGACGCGCCCGTGCACTGGCTGTCGGGCAAGGGCACCCACGACGTGTCGGAGGTGCCGCCCGGGCGTCTCGTGGGCCCGGCAGTCGTGCTCGACTTCACCGCGGAGGCGGCGGACGACCCCGACTTCCTGCTGCGCCGCGAGCACGTCGAGCACTGGCAGGAGAGCCACGGCGAGCTTCCGGAGGGCGGCTGGCTGCTCTACCGCACCGGCTGGGACACCCGCCGTGAGGACCCGGCACGGTTCCTGAACGAGGGGCACACGCCCGGCGTAGCGCCGGAGTGCGCGCGCTGGCTGGCCGAGCGGACCCCGGTGATCGGCATCGGCGTGGAGACCGTCGGCACCGACGCCGGCCTCGCGGGCGAGTTCGCCGACCGTCCCTACCCGTGTCACTGGTACTTCCACGGCGCGGGGAAGTACGGTCTGACGCAGCTGCGCAACCTCTCCCTGCTGCCGCCCACCGGCGCCGTGCTGATGGTGGGGCCGCTGCCCATCGTGGGCGGCTCGGGCAGCCCCACCAGGGCGCTCGCCCTGGTGGAGCATCCGGGACCGGCCTGACGGCACCCCCGCGAGGGGCCGGACGAGTGGGCCGGGCGGGGGCCAGCGGGGTTCGGAGGCGGGGGTTCGGAGGCGGGGGTTCAGCCGATCCGCACCACGCCGAGGCCGGCGAGGAACGGCGCCCGGTACGGCCCCAGATCCGCCTCCGGGTGGTCGGCGTCCTCGCCGGTCAGCACGTCCAGGCGGAGCGGGGTGTCGAAGGTGATCTCCGCGTTCCCCGCGTCCGGGGCCAGTGCTTCCGGGGCCGGTGCTTCCAGGGCCGGGGCGTACGAGATCAGCAACGACGGCTCGGTGAGCGTGTCGAGGCGGAGCACCCGGGTGGCCTCGTCGGGGTCGTCCATGGTGCCGAACAACCGCGCCGGGATCGGGGTGAAGCCCAGCCGGCTCTTGAAGCGGAACAGCCCCGGCTTGGCGATGTGGCCGTAGAGCGCAGGGTCGGTGCCCAGAGAGACGCTCCGGTACCCCATCTCGCGGGCCTTGGCGAACACCCGCATGTACATGGCGCGGACAATGCGGTGCTGCCGGCTGTCCTGGGTCGTCGTCACGAATCGGATCACCACGGTCGAGGCGTCGGCGCGCTTGCGGCACATGCAGCAGCCCACGAGCGCGCCGTCCTCGAACGCCTGCACGGCGAAGTAGTCCTCGCGCATCCCGAGGATCTCCTCGCGCTCCATGCTCGCGTACGGCACGCCGTGCCGCATGCCGCCGATGTGCGGCTCGTACAACTTGAGGAAGTCGTCGAAGACGAGGTCGTCCACCGGGTCGGCCACGTCCATCCGGACGTCGCGGCCGGCCGCGTAGCGCAGCCCGAGGCGCACGTTGCGCCGTTCCTGCACCGACAGCCGGCTCAGGAACTCCTCCTCCGACGCGGCGACCGAGGCCATCCAGGTGATCCACGCGGGGTGGACGGCGAAGCCCGCGGCCCGCAGCCGCGGCCACGACTCCGGGGGCGGGCCCACGACCCGGACCAGGTCCAGCTCGGCCCGGTGGCGCTCCCAGTCGCCGCGCTCGGCCTCGTCGGCGTCGACCAGCCCGATGGTCAGGCCGTTCACCGTCTCGATCTTCACTGTCTCCTCCTCGGCCGGTCGTGACCGTCCCGCCGGGCCGCGCCGCCCGGCGGGACGGGACGACGGTTCACGCCGCGGACGGGATCCGCCGGGTGGCGGGGATCTCAAGCCGGCGCTCGGCCGTGCCCCGGCGGGTCCGCAGGACGACGGCCGGCGCCGCACCGCCGGGCACGACCTGGATGGTGCGCTCCTCCGTCCATCCGGTGAAGCGGAACTCGCCCTCGCCGACGTGGACGAGAGCGAACGCCGGCTCGCCGTCCAGCGTCAGGACCAGGCGGCTCCCGTCGTCATCGCTCTCGACGGTCGCCGCGAGCTTCGGCTGGGGCAGCAGGAACTGGCCCTCCGCCTCCTCCCAGTCGGCGAACGACGCGGGGATCTCGAACGCGCAGTGGTAGCGCTCGGGGTCCTCCAGCGGCACGGCGGGACGGGCGTAGAGCACCTCGTCGGCGGACAGCGTGCCGAGGAAGTCCGGGGGGAACAGGCTCAGCGTGTCCGGCGTGATCAGTGTGTCGACGATCATGTGGATGCGCTTGTCCTGGCCGGTGTTGAGCACCTGGTGCCACCGGCCGAAGTCGCCGAACCAGAACGTGCCGGGCTGCCACCGGTGCTCCACCCCTTCGATGATCAGGGCGGCGCCGGGGTTGGTCGTGATCGGCACGTGCAGCCGCAGGTTTCCCCAGGGGAAGCCGACCTTGGTGTCGAAGTGGACCTCGCCGATCGCGCCCGGCCCGAGCGCGAGCAGTCGCACGCAGCGCAGGGGGGCCGGGATCGAGGCCAGGATCTCGGCGAAGTAGGGGGCCTGGGCGAGCCAGGGCGTGTCGGCGAACTCGTCCAGGCCGGCGCCGCCGGGGTCGGTGCGCTCGGGACGGCCCGTCGGGCTGCGGAGCGGCAGCGCGCGCCAGTCATAGGGCGCCCGCTCGGCCAGCCCGGCGGAGGTGAAGGTCTGCTGCAACGCCCACTGGTGGTCGTCCAGGCGGTCCAGATCCTCGAGAAGCCGCGCGACGTCGAAGGAGGGCAGCAACCGGGCCGCCGCGGGATGACCGCAGACGATGGGCTCCATGACCTGCTGGTGCGTGACGCTCATGAGTTCGATCTCTCCGCATTCTGCTCGACAAGTCTGACGATCACTGTCACCCGAGCCGATATCAGGACGGTCTTGGCGAGGTCTCCTGCGCCGCCACCACCTGCGCCTCGGTGGGTTCGGTGGGTTCGGTGGTTTGGGTGGGTTCGCCGGCCTCGGTCGCCCGCGTGCCGCGGAACCGCCCGGACGCCACGGCCAGCCCCACCAGCGCGACCACGCAGAGCACGCCGAGCAGCAGGAAGGAGGTGGCGCCGGTCCAGCCGAACAGGGCGACCCCCAAGATCGGGCCGATGATGTTGCCGGAGTCGCCGATGAAGCCGAACAGCCCGAACGCCTTCCCCTGACGGCTCATCGCCGAGCGCAGCTCGATGAGGCCCCGCCGCGCGGTCAGGTAGAGCACCGCGCAACCGGCCATGCACAGGACGAACGACGCCGCGACCGGCGCCACCTCCGCGCTCAGGGTCAGGCCCGCCAGGCCGAGGGCCATGGCCGCCATGCCGGCGCGGATCAGGGTCATCAGCCGCAGCCGCTCGGTGTAGCGGCCGAGCGCCCAGGTGAACAGGGCGAAGGTGGCCAGGCCGACGGCGAAGACCACCGAGATCGTGCCGCGTGCCGAGCCGTCCCTACCGGCGCTCAGGTAGAGCGGCAGCATCGGCTCGAAGGCCGAGTAGATCACGTTGGCGAACAGGTCCAGCGCGCCCAGCGCGAGCACCCACATCCACCAGGGGCCCGCCGAGCCCGCGCGCGCGTCGCCGGCGGCCGGGGCGGCGTCCGCCTCGGCCTCCCCGGGCACTTCCTCGCCGGACCGGGGAATCGCCTGGAACAGCCCGAAGGCGGTGACCGCCGTGACCGCCGCGCCCGCGAAGAACAATGTCTCCAGCCCCAGCGGCGCGGCCACCCCGGTGACCAGCGGGCCGACGAGGAAGCCCGCCATCGCGGCGGTGCCGAAGGTTCCGATCAACCTGCTGGTCGACAGGCCGTACCGGCGGCACAGCAGGCCCATGCCCGCATAGAGGGCGGGCGTCACCAGCCCCTCCCCCAGCCCCCAGCAGACGCGGCCCGCCAGCAGCGTCAGCGGGTCGCGGGCCACCGCCGTGATCACGATTCCGGCGGCGGCGACGAGCTGGGCGACGAACGCGACGTGCCCCGGCCGCCAGCGGTCCACCCACAGCCCGCCGAGCGGCTGGGACAGCGTCTTGGCCGCGGCGAACAGGGCGAACATCAGCGCGATCACCGTCCGGTCGGCTCCCGCGCGGTGCTGGAGCTCGGGCACGAGCGGGATGAGCACGGTATAGGAGGCGTTGACGCTCATGACCGCGATCAACAGCAGCGCGGCACGCCTCCGGGCAGGCGACATCAATGCGCCTCGATGTAGTCGAACAGCACCCAGTGCATGTGCGCGATGTCCACGCTGAGGTCGGGTTGCGGCCGCGGCGTGTAGACCAGGGCATACAGGTTGGTCCCGGTCAGGCCGTGCCGCTCCTTGAAGCGGTAGTTGTCCCGGCCCCACTCGATGCGGCGCATGCCGTTCTCGTAGGCCCACCGGGTGCCGCCGTACATCAGCGCGATGTAGGTGCTGTAGTCGTTCAGCGTCGCGTAGTCGACGCCGCCGCACATGTACGTGACCTCGTCGCCGCGGCGGAACGCGAAGAACGCGCCGACGAGCCGGTCGCCGAGCTTCGCGGTCAGCATCATCGCCCCGGGCACGCGCAGCATCGAGTGCAGCGCCTCCTGGTCGAACAGCGCCGGCCAGTCGTTCTTGTCGCTCGTGTCGACCGTCAGCGGGAAGGCCGCCGGGACCAGGTCGTGCGCCGCGTCGCCCTCGACCATCTCGACGCGCAGCCCGCGCTCGTGCGCCCGGCGCAGCCGCCGCGCGACGTCCCGCCGGATCTTGTTCGGCAGGCGCTCGTGCACGTGGGCCTCGTAGTCGCGCGACATCTCGCAGGAGTAGGTGCGCTCCAGCAGCACCCGGCCGGTCGGCGGGCCCACGGTGGCGACCCAGTCGGCCACGCCCTCCTTGGTGAGGTTGGGCACGACCAGCGTCTCCGCGTCGCCGTCCGCGATCCACTCCATCGCGGTGTCGTACGCGCCGCGGATGAGATCGGCGGGCACCCGCCCGCGCTTGCCGTACATCGAGTAGGTCGACCCGGCGAAGACGATCGGGTTGCCGAACCTGCCCACCAGGCCGACCTGCACCTCGTACCCGTGCCAGAAGGGCGACCGGGTGGTGAGGTAGAGCGGCAGCACGGACGAGCCGTCCTCGCCCTCCGGCCGGGTGTGGACGTAGGCGTGGCGCACGCGGTGCTCGATGGGATTGTTCTCCCACTCGCGCAGCCAGCCCTGTGAGTCGTAGAGGCAGCTCGCGATCACCTGGTCCGGCACGTGGTCGGACAGCGACCAGCCGGAGGCGACATCGGTGAGCGTCGTCATACCGGTTCTTCCTCCTCAGCCCGGCCGTGTTTCGGCTTCCACGGCGACGCCCGCGAGTCGGAGCGCCGCCACACGCTAACGAGAGGGGCTCTCAGCCCGGTCTCCCCGCCGCCGATCCCGCCGCCGTTCAATGCGTTCCATGCGGCCGGACGGCCGGCTCAGCGATATCCCGTCGTGTCGGCCGGCAGGCCGCGGTCCTGCACCTCGACCAGATAGCGCCACGCGTCCGGCCGGCTGCCGTCGACGTCGGTGAAGTCGTAGACCCGCGCGAGCTGCCCGCTGGAGAGGGACTGGCCGTTCCAGCGCGCCACCTCGGGGTCGCCGGCGAGGGCCGCGACGGCGCGTCCCACGTACGCGGGGGTCTCGGAGATCGCGAAGTGCGGGGAGAACTTCGTGGCGTCGCGCCAGTTCTCCTCGCTGACGCCGAACTGCTCCAGCATGAACTCCGAGCGCAGCCATCCGGGGGTGAGCAGCACGGCCGTGCAGCCGAACGACTTCAGCTCGTGCGCCAGGGCGAAGGCGATGCGGCTGACCGCGCCCTTGGCCACGTCGTAGAAGAAGGAGACCCGGTAGTTGGCGGCGTTGTACTCGTCGGTTCCGTCGGTCACCTCCACCACCAGGCCGCCGGGGTTCTTGATGAGCAGAGGCAGCGCGAAGTGGCTGGTGATCGCGTGGGTGTCCACGGCCAGGCGGAGCTGGTGGAGTCCGTACTCCAGGTCCGACTCCCAGACCGGCTTGTCCCACTCCATCCTGGTCGCGCCCCAGATGTCGTTGACCAGGACGTGCAGGGCGCCCTGTTCCTTCTCGATGCGGGCGACCAGTGCCCGCACCTCCTCGGGCACGAGGTGGTCCACGCGCACGGGGACGCCGTGGCCGCCGGCCGCGTCCACCAGGGCCGCGGTCTCCTCGATGGTCTCCGGCCGGTCCATCTCCGAGCGCCCGGACTCGCTCGACCGTCCGGTGCAGTAGACGGTCGCGCCCGCGGCGCCCAGCTCGACCGCTATGCCCCTGCCCGCTCCCCGGGTCGCTCCGGCGACCAGCGCGACCTTGCCCGTCAAGGATCCCGTCATGGAGCACACCGTACGACGAGGGTGGCCGGGGCACGGGGGAATGACCCCTAGTCTGTCAGGTCCGGTTCGGTCGCCCGCCGCATGCCCTCTCACCTGCGACTCCGGCCGATCTCGGGGTGGTCTCGGCGATTGGTCACCCTCGCGCGCACCTGTCAGCCTCGGCCTCATGAACGGCGTCAGGAAGCAGCCGGCGGAGGACGCGCCGATCCGTTCGGCGAGCGGCGTGCCGTTGCCGGAGGTGGCGGTGCCGGAGGTGACGGTGCCGGAGGTGGCGGTGCCGGAGGTGACGGTGCCGGAGGTGACGGTGCCCGGCACGGCGGAGCGGCACCCCGTGGACCCCGCCGACGGGCCGGGCGACAAGCCGGCCGGGGGGCCGGACGACCGGCTGGGCCTGCCCGGTGAGTTCCCGTACACCCGCGGCATCCGTCCGGGGATGTACCGAGAACGTCCCTGGACCATCCGGCAGCTCGCCGGGTTCGGCACCGCCCAGGAGACCAACGCCCGCTACCGGATGCTGCTCGACGGCGGGGCCACCGGGATCAACGGCGTCTTCGACTATCCCAGCCTGCGGGCCTTCGACTCCGACGACCCGAGGGCCGGGGCCGACGTCGGCCGCGGCGGCGTCGCCGTGGACCTGCGCGGCGACTTCGACACGCTCTTCGACGGCATCCCGCTGGACGAGGTGAGCGTCTCGCTGGTCTCCTCCCAGCCGATCGGGGCGGTGCCCCACCTCGCGATGTACGTGCGGTCGGCCGAGCGGCGGGGCTTCGCGCCCGCCCGCCTCGCGGGCACCAGCCAGAACGACTTCCTCATGGAGACGGCGATCACCATCGCGCCCGAGGCGCTGCCGCCCGCCGGGTCCTTCCGGCTGGCCTGCGACCTGGCCGAGTTCGCGCTGCGGACGATGCCGCGCTGGAACCCGGTCAGCGTGAGCGGCTACAACTACCGCGAGGCCGGCGCGGACGCGGTCCTGGAGATGGCCCTGTGCCTGGCCCACGGCCAGGCCGTCGTACGGGCGCTGCTCGACCGCGGCCTGGCCGCCGAGCCGGTCCTCGCCCGGGTCACCTTCTTCCTCAGCGCGCACAGCGACTTCTTCGAGGAGGTCGCGAAGTATCGCGCGCTGCGCCGCATGTGGGCCCACTGGGTGCGCGACGAGCTCGGCGTCCGCGACCCGCGGGCGCAGCTGCTGCGCTACCACGTCCAGACGTCGGGGGTGACCAACAGCGCCCGGCACGCGCACGTCAACATCGCGCGGAGCGCCCTGCAGGGCCTCGCGGCGGTGTGCGGCGGCACCCAGTCGCTGCACGTCAACGGATACGACGAGGCGGTGTGCATCCCGAGCGAGCACGCCGCGCTGACCGCGCTGCGCACGCAGTACGTGCTGCTGCACGAGACCGGGGTGGCGAAGGTCGCCGACCCGCTCGGCGGCAGCTACCTCGTGGAGTACCTCACCGACGCGCTGGAGGAGCGGGCCCGGCGGGTCCTGGAGCGCATCGGGGAGCTCGGCGGGATCGTCGCCGCGACCGAGCGGGGATGGGTGCACGCGGAGCTCGCGCGGACCGCCTTCGCCGAGCAGAAGGCGATCGAGAGCGGCGAGCGCCTGGTCGTCGGCGTCAACACGCAACTCGACGGCGACGCCGAGGAGCTCGACCGCTTCGAGCTGCCCGACGGCAGCCTCGACCGGCAGGTGGCCGCGCTGGAGCGGGCGCGGTCCCGCCGCGACCGGGAGGCGGCCGGCGTCGCCCTCAAGCGGGTCGCCCGCGCCTGCCGGGACGGCGAGAACGTCATGCCGGCGGTCCTCGACGCGGTCGACGCGGATGTCACGTTGGGCGAGCTCGGCCGGGTGTTCCGCGACGAGCTGGGACGATGGGAGTTCCCGTTGTGGCAGGAGAGCTGAGCGGCCGCAAGGGCGTCGTGGCGAAGCTGGGGATGGACGCCCACTGGCGGGGCGCCATCGTGGTGTGCAACGGGCTGCGGGAGGCCGGGATGGACGTGGTCTATCTCGGGCACACCACCCCCGCCGACCTCGTGGCCGCCGTCCGCCGGGAGCGGCCCGACATGGTGGGATTGTCCTCCCTGTCGGGCAACCACCTGCACGAGTGCCGCCGCCTGATGAGCGCCCTGGGCGCCGAGGGGCTGGGAGACGTGCGGGTCGTCGTCGGCGGCACGATCCCGGCCGAGGACCGCGACACGCTGCTGGCCCTGGGCGTCGACCAGATCTTCGGCACCGGCAGCCGCCTCGACGTCATCGTCGGCGACGTCGCCGCCCTGCTCGACAAGTGAACCCGGCCCCCAGCCCGGCCACCTGGCTCGACCACCTGGCTCGACCACCGAGCACGACCGCCGGGCTTGTGGCGCTCCCCCCGGTCCGCCGGGCCTCGCGGGTGGCGCCGCGTACGCCGGACGCCGAGGGGAAGGCGACCGCGTGAGGCCCGAAGGCGTTCCGGGTGGTTCAGGCGTTGAGGGGCTCCGTCGTGGCGAAGCGCTCGGCGTGGCAGGCTCCGGGCGACCGGTCCAGGTCGATGCCGAAGATGTCGCGGTAGGCCGCCACGATCGCCTGCTCGCCCTCCAGCGTCACCTCCGTCGTACGGCCGCCCGACGTCGTGATCAGCCGATTGCCGTGCAGCGTCACCCGGCCGCCCGGGGTGCTGAGCGAGCAGAGGTCCATCGCGTTCCAGAACGACTCGGGCGACACCTGGTGCCAGTCCCAGGACGGCACGAAGTCGCGCAGCCGCCGGGGGTGCGCCTCGACGCGGTAGCGCGGGCTGCCGTCGCAGTACACGTCGAGGTCGCCGTGGCCGGCCTCGACCACCCGGAACTCGCCCCCGGGGTCACGCTGCGGCTCGTCGGTGTCCATGCGCAGCGGGAACACGTTGAACTGGCCGAACCCAACGTCCACCAGCCAGGGGCCGTCCAGCTCGACCCGCAGGACGAGGTGGTCGAGCGGGAAGACGGGCGTGCCGTCCTCCTCGAACACCGCCGCCGCGAGCAGCGTGACGTCGTACCCGATCTCGCGCAGCAGCGCGGCGAAGGCGCCGTTGAGCTCGTAGCACCCGCCGCCGCGGCGCAGCCGTACGAGCTTGTCGAGGAACACGTCCTCGTCGAGGGTGACCGGCGTGCCGAGACGGGTGTGGATGTTCTCCCACGGCACGTGGTAGAGGTGCCGCTGGTGCAGCTCACGCAACGTGTCGAGGTCGGCCGCGCGCGGCGCCGGGGCGCCGATGCGGTCGAGATAGGCGCGCATCATCCGCTGGTCCATGCGTTCGATCGTGCCATCGCGCGCGCCGCGAGGGCGGCCCGCGAGAGCGGCCCGAGACCACGCGGAGGCGGGGCTGAGGCCGCCGCGGCGGTGGGATGCGGCTGAGACCACGTTGATAGCGCGCCCGGCTACGGTGCGGACAGCCCTGTTTGCCCCTGTTGTCCGTGACAGGAGGACGACCATGCGCACCTTGTCCTGTTCCGGCCCGGACCTGGCCGGACGGATCGCCCGGCGCCACTTCGTCGGGCAGGACAGGGTCGCCGTCGCCGCGGACGCCGACGAGCTGATCCGCCTGCTCGCCGCCTCGCGTCGCGACGATCCCCGGCCCGCCGTGATCAACGCGCAGACCCGGCGCGGGCACGCCGACAGCCTGCGCGCCGCCGGGACGCCGTTCGTGGAGCTGCCCCTGCGCGATCACCGGATCTGCGCCGAGGAGCTGTGCGCGCGGATGGCGCGCGGCGCCGGCCTGGTCGTCGTGGCCCACCCGCACGATCCGACGGGCGGGGTGCTCGACGCCGAGTCCGTACGGTCGCTGTGCGCGGCGGCCCGGCGGTACGGCACGCTCGTCGTGTTCGACGAGTCGAGCGCGGAGTTCGCGCTGGGCCCGGGCTTCACCTCCGCCCGGTGGAACGCGCGGTACGGGTCCGACGTCTGCGTGCTGCGGACCTACGGGTCGCCGGGGTTCGCCTATCTGATCGGGGCGCCCACGGTGGTGGGACGCCTGCCCGCGCCGCGTCCGCCCGCCGCCCCGCCGTCCCACGACCTGGTCGTGCTGGAACGCCTCCGCACCGCCAACCGGGCCGCCCGGGAGTCGCTGTGCCGGGGGCTGGCGGAGTTGGGCGTCGAATTCCTCCCCTCGGCCGCCGACTTCGTGCTCGTCCGGCTGCCCGGGACGGCGTCGCGGGTCGCGGGCGAACTGCGGGCGGCCGGCCACACCTGGGCCGCCGACCTGGCTCCCATCGGGCTGCGCGACCACCTGCGCGTGCCGGTCGGCCAGGAGGACGACGTGACCGCGCTCCTCGGCCGGCTCCGGACCATCCTGGCCGCCCGCACAAACCCGTGACCCCACCCGCCTGAAGCCGTGGTGTAGCGTGTCCCGCCGCGTCGAGCATGCGTCTGGTCCGTACGGTCACCGGCGCCCGGCCACCCGGAACCAGACCGATGTGCCGGTGTCGTCCCGCCACGCACCCCACGCGGTGGCGAGCCCGTCCACCAGCCGGAGGCCGCGCCCGCCGACGGCCTCGATGTCCGGCGCCCGCACCACCGGCGCGCCGGTGGCCGATCCGCCGTCACGCACCTCGACGCGTACGCCTCCGGTGTCTCGGGTCATCCGTACCCTCACCCGGCCGTCCTGCGCGCATCCCGAGGCGGAGTGCGTGACGGCGTTGGTGACCACCTCGCTCAGCAGGAGCACCACGTCGTCGAGGACCGGTGCCGCGACCCGCTCCGCGAGCAGGCCGCGCGCCCACTCCCGGGCCTCGGAGACCGACCTGCCCGTTCCGGGGAACTCCCGCCGCCAGGTGCCGTACGGCCGAGCGACCGGCGAGGCGCGCACGCCCGCACCGCGCTGCTTCCGGCCCGTCCCGACGAACCCCTCGTGCCGCTCGCCCGCCGTCACCGATCGCCTCCAGCCTGGAGATCCGGCCTCGGCCGGCGTCCCCGCCCTGTGCGGCCCTCCGCTCGCCGGTCGGCGGAGGAGTTTCACCGCGTTCATCCGGGATCGACCGTGCAGCCGCCGGAAAAATGCGCGCTCTGCTTTTATCCGGCTTTCCCGAATGGACGACCCGCGCCTAGACTTCCTTTCCGTCATCGAGCCGGCGAGCGGTTCGGCAGGCCGAAACAGCGCAGGTCATGACACTCTCTGGCGTGTCGTGGACTGGGCACGGAATTACCCCGCGTACGCCGAATGGAATTGTCTGGATCGGGAGGAAATGCGATGAATGTTGTGCCGTCTCTCGATCCCGCGTCCCCGAGGGTGCGCTTCGGCGCGGAGTTGCGCCGCCTCCGGGAGGCCGCGCAGCTCTCGCAGGCGGCGGTGGCCGCACGCCTCGGCCGCACCCAGACCCAGGTGAGCCGCCTGGAGAAGGCCACCCGGACCCCGTCGAAGTCCGACGCCGAACGGCTGGACCGGCTCTTCGGCACGCCCGACGGCGTCTCGTTCACGCGGCTCTATCAGCGCATCGTCACGCAGCCCGGCGCCCCGGTCTGGTTCCGCAGCTGGGTCGAGGAGATCGAGCCCACCGCCCGCATCCTCCGCTCCTGGGACCCCCTCCTGATCCCCGGCCTCCTCCAGACCGAGGCGTACGCACGGCATCTGTTCAGCGGAGGACGGCAGATCGGTCGCGAAGAGGTGGAGCAGCATGTCGAAGCTCGTATGCAGCGGCAGCGGATCCTCGATCGGGACAATCCCCCGATTTACCTCGCCCTCATCGACAAGGGCGTGTTGCGCCGCAGGATCGGCGGTGGCGAGCTGATGCGGGAGCAGCTCGATCACCTGATCGAGATCGCGCAACGGCCTGCCGTCGCCATCCAGGTTGTCGATCCGGAATGCGTGGCGGGACTGGCCGGCGCATTCATGATCGCGGAGTTCGCGGGCGGCGAGCCCGACGCCGTCCACGCGGATTCATCCGTGCAGGGACATATCACTACCGATTGCGACCACGTTTCCGCGACTTGGAAGCGCTATGAGGTGATACGACTGTGGGCCTATCCTGAGCACGTATCCCTTCGAATCATCGAGAAAGTGAGACGCGAGTGGACCTGAGTGCCGCCGTCTGGCGAAAGTCGTCGCGTTCCTCGGACAATGGCGGCCAGTGTGTCGAAGTGGCCGTCAACCTGCCGGGGGTGGTCGCCGTACGGGACAGCAAGGACCCGGACGGCCCCGCGCTGGCCTTCACCCCCGCCGACTGGCAGGCATTCATCAGCGGCATCAAAACCGGAAAGTTCGACTCCCTGATCTGAGGAAGATCAGGCGGTGACCGTCGCCGGCGCGACCTCTCCATGGACGCGCTGGAGGTATTCCACCGCGTGCTCGGCGGCCGGATCATGGTTCAGCCGGTCCTGGTAAAAGTGGAGGCGAGCCTCACAGTCGTCGATGATCTCGCTCCACGTCCGTGCCCAGATGCGCACGCCGCCCTCCCATTCGGCGATGCAGCCCGGCGGCCGGTTCGGGGCAGCGGCGTCTCGTCTGACTACCTCCGACATCTCGGTGGAGACGACCCAGAAGTCCCAGGAGACGCGGGCGTCGCGGAACTGCGGATCGCTGACGATCGCCTCGGCGTAACTCTTGATCTGCGCGACCTCCGCCTGGCCGATCCTGACTCTGGGTGCCTTGAGTTCGACCACGAGATGTTCTCGCCCGGAACCTCCCCGCCGTACGCGGCCGAGCAGGAGATCGACGATGCCGGTCCGGCCGTCCTCCCGCCGGACCGGATTCAGCCGGCCGTCAACCGGCTCCCGCCCCAGCTCCTTGAGGTGCCGGAGGAGGACCGCGTCCAGGCTCTGATCGCTGATCATCAACGCGTGGGCGTCACCGAATATCCACGTCTCGCGCTCCACGATCCGGTGGAGCTCGCTTCGCTCCCTGAGCGTCCTGCTGACCTCCGGTTCGAAGACGAGCTTCTTGAGAGCCGCGAGGAAGTCGAGCCGATCGGTGATCTGTCCCGTCGCCCTGATCACTTCGGCGAGACTGGTCCGCTGGAGGATGCGTTTGAGCTCCTCCTGCTCCGACTGGGGCAGCCGGAAAAGCTCGTCCAGAACGGGATAGAGCCCGCTGGGATCGCGCGAGATGACCTCTCGCAGAAGCCGCAGGGTGGTCTTCTTGCTCTGCGTCGCCCCTGGTAGCCGACGGGCGATCCGGGCCGCCACCTCGTCGAACATCTCCCGTTCGACCGCCTGCGCGGGCTCGGACGGCCCTGCGGCGTACGGGTAGACGCCCTCGGTCTTCCATTCCTGAACGAGGCGGACCCTGCGCTCCTGTTCGCGCCTCTTGAAGTGGGCACGGAGCTTCTCCCGGGCGAGTGCCAGGAGAGGAGCGATCTCGTCCGTCTCCGCCAGGGGCAGATCGTCCCGGCGCTCGACGAAGCCATCCCAGAGCAGGTAGGCCGTGAAATGGTAGCCGGGCGCCTGGATGCCCGGGGAGGGCTCGTCCAGGACGACACCGCTGGCATCGCAGAGAGCGAGCACCCGGCCGACGTCCTTCGGCCATTCGATGACGCGCAGCAGCGGCGCCGGATGACCATCCGAATCCGGCCAGCGCAGCGGATACTCGGCCATGCCGGTCCATACCGTGGCTGGATCAAGGGGTACACCCTGGTAGACGATCCGCACATCGGGATTGGCGGCCAGGAACGGCGCGAACGTCGAGGCGAGTTGCTGAGCCGTGTCGTCCTGGGTGAGGCGGCTCACGAAGTCCGCCGGGACGGAGGCCTCCACGCGTGTCCCACACGCGAGCCGAACAGGCTCCGGTTCGGAGATGTCGAAGTCCGCGGGGCGGTCGACGGTCCCGCTGATGACCGTACGCTCGATCCGCCCGTCGGCCGCCTCCGCGATCGTGATCCACCTGACCTGGCCGCCCAACGAGAACGCGCGGAGCCTGCCCTGGCCGCTCCGCCCGTGCAGACCGCGCTTGAGCCGCGGAGACACCTTGGCCGCCGTCTTCCACGACCCGCCGAGGCCGCCGAAGTAGTTCCTACAGGACGCGTTCGGCATCCCGTGGCCGTCGTCCTCGATGCTGACCGACTCGACGCCGTCCAGTTCGTTGATCTCCAGGTCCACGTTGACGAGGCTCGCCTCCGCGTCCAGGGCGTTCCAGATCATCTCCACGACCGCGCCCACCGGATCCCTTTGACGGGCGAGGCGCAGCAGGTGATCCGGTTTGGCCTCGATGTGAACCGTACCCACCCGGCCACTATCCCAGATGACGTGCGGAATCACGCGAAAGATCGACAGAACGAATGCGACGACCCTCCGGGCTTGCGGCGGGTGGGACGGGGACGTGGCGCGGCGGGTGTGAGCCGCCGCGCCACGGTGTGCCGTGTGGTGGGTGGGTCAGCTCGCCGAGCAGGAGACCGTGGGCCAGGTGTAGTTGCCGTTGTGCTGGATCGTCACACCCCAGTTGTTGCCGCTGCCGTTGGGCTTGGCGACCAGCTGCTGGGAGCTGGGGTAGCTCGCGCTGATGTTCCAGGTGGAGAGGACCTTCGCCGGGGACGGCACGTTCATCGTCACCGTCCAGTTGCTCGAACCGCTCACCGAGACGTTGAGGTTGTACCGGTCGCTCCACTGCTGACCGGCGGAGAGCGTCGCGGTGCAGCCGCCGCCCCCGTTGCCGGGAGGCGGAGACGTGGGGGTCGACGTGCTGCCGCCGGAGCCCCCGATGGTGATGTTGGAGTTGCCGCTGCTCTGGTAGCCCTCGGTGGCGAGGATCTGGTAGTCGTGGCTGCCGAGCTGCATGCCGTAGCGGGACCAGGCATCGAAGTGGTTGCCGACGGTGATCGTGCCGCCGGTCCGCTTCTGCTGGCGGACGCTCCAGTACTGGTTGAACGTCTGGTTGCCGTCGATGGACGGGGCGTTGTAGCGGGTCGTCTGGTAGACGTCGTACGTGCCGCCGTCGGACGTGACCGTGCCCTTGTACGTCCCCGTCGGGCGGTAGGTGCCCCAGTTGTCCACGATGTAGTACTCCACCAGCGGACCACGGGTCCAACCATAGACGGCCAGGTAGGCGTTGCCGGAGGGATTGAAGCTGCCGGAGTAGGTGATGGTCCGGCGTCCACCGGGCTGCCAGCCCTTGCCGGCGACGAAGTTGCCGGTGTTGCGCCAGGAGGTGCTGTAGTTACCGCCCGATCCCAGATCCATGGAGACGGTGCCCTGGCTGTCGGTCCAGAACGAGTAGAAGTAACCGTTGTTGTTCCCGGTCTGGTTGGTGGTGACGGCCGCGTGGGCCACACCGGGCAGCAGCGCCACCACCGCGGCCAGCACCACGGCGGTCACACGGCCGATCAACGACCGCAGACGGCCGCGGCCTCTCAAGTGCACGTGAACGTCGTTCATGTACGTACTTCCTCCTCGTGAACAAGCCGAAGACGGCAGAGAGAACGGTCGCGGCCGGCATTCGCGATCAACCCGATGCCGAAACTATCGGCGCATTGACGAAAGTATCGGCACGCCTGACTTGGGGTGTCAACGATTTCGGAGGGTCCCTAGCACCCTTTGGGCAGGTGGAGATTCGCGTAAACGCTGGTCGGCCAGTCGCACGAGGCCGAACGCCGGGTAGTGAAGAGCCGGTCAATCTCGGTGAAAGTTTCACGATTCCGGCTACACCAGGCAGCGAGACGGGTGCGGGACGCGAAAGCATGTGCCGTTTTCGGCGGCGACCCGGCTTCTTCCTCGAAATTTTCATCGTTCACCTCGCGCCGCGATCGGCCGCGAAGGGCGGTGGCCAGGGGTGATGAATCCGGCGAGATCGTCGGCCCCGGCCCGCCTCACACGCGTCGTTGACAGCGGTACGGACGCCATCTGACACTTTCGCCGTTCAATCGATAGTTTCGTCGGCGAGAGACCTCAACCGCTGTCGGAACCGGCCAACCGACCGCGGTGTGGTCCTCCGGTCGTCGCCGACACGACGCCCGGTCACCCTCCGCCGCGTTGTGCGACGCCGACGCCCGGTGGCGGCCGTGACCCCCACAGGCCACCGACGGCCTGGCGCCGCCTGGCCGCCTTCGGCCTTTCACGAGGAGGAAGTACGTACATGAACGCGCACTTGAGAGGCCGCGGCCGACTGCGGTCGTTGATCGGCCGCGTGACCGCCGTGGTGCTGGCCGCGGTGGTGGCGCTGCTGCCCGGCGTGGCCCACGCGGCCGTCACCACCAACCAGACCGGCACCAACAACGGTTACTTCTTCTCGTTCTGGACCGACAGCCAGGGCACCGTCTCCATGGACCTGGGGTCCGGCGGAAACTACAGCACCACCTGGCGCAACACCAACAACTTCGTCGCCGGCAAGGGCTGGAAGCCCGGCGCGCGCAGAACGGTGTCCTACTCCGGCAGCTTCAACCCCTCCGGCAACGCCTACCTGGCCCTGTACGGCTGGACCCGTGGTCCGCTGGTGGAGTACTACATCGTCGACAACTGGGGCACCTACCGCCCGACCGGCACCTTCAAGGGCACGGTCACTTCGGACGGCGGCACCTACGACGTCTACCAGACGACCCGCTACAACGCCCCGTCCATCGACGGCAACCAGACGTTCAACCAGTACTGGAGCGTCCGCCAGCAGAAGCGGACCGGCGGCACGATCACCGTCGGCAACCACTTCGACGCCTGGTCCCGCTACGGCATGCAGCTCGGCAGCCACGACTACCAGATCCTCGCCACCGAGGGCTACCAGAGCAGCGGCAACTCCAACATCACCATCGACGGGACCACCACCAGCCCCTCCACCTCGCCGTCGGCCTCGCCCTCCCCCCGTCCCTCGCCCTCGGTCACACCCTCGACCTCGCCCTCCTCGCCGCCGCAGGGCGGCGGACCGTGCCGAGTGTCCTACGTGAAGAACGAGTGGAACAACGGCTTCACCGCCGACATCACCGTCACCAACACCGGTAGCAGCGCCATCAACGGGTGGACGCTGACCTGGTCCTTCTCCGGCGGCCAGCAGGTCACCAGCGCCTGGAACGCCACCGTCACCCAGAGCGGCTCGTCGGTCACCGCCCGCAACGTGTCCTACAACGGCTCGCTGGCCCCCGGCGCCAACACCTCGTTCGGCTTCCAGGGCACGCACAACGGCAACAACCCCACCCCCTCGGCCTTCAGCCTCAACGGCTCGGCCTGCACCATCGGCTGACCCACCCGCCCGTACGTCACGGCGTACGGGCGATGTGAAGAACGATGTGAAGAACGTCGCGAAGAACAGGGGGAGCGGGCGGTCACGCCCGCTCCCCTCTCCATGCCTCAGAGGGCGCGCTTTCGCGCGTTCACCGGGAGGCCCAGAGCATGCCCCGTTCGATGACGGTGCGTACGCTGTCGTTCCGCAGAACGTCGAGGTTGTGACCGGGAGTCGCGACGAAGACCTTCCCGCTCCCCCACCGCCGCGTCCAGATCGCCGGCGAGGTGACCTCGCGGTGCCAGGGGTCCCACGGCCGGACCTTCTGCGTCGTCGTCGCCAGCACGTCGACGTACTCGTCGGTCAGCACCCAGTACTGCTCGGTGACGAGGTCGAAGTCGGCGATGCCATCCGTGATGGGGTGCGAGGCCGCCTCGGGCAGGATGTTCACGGTGTACGGCACGAAGTAGTTCTCCTGCGCGCCCTCACGCCACTCGGCCGGGTCCTTCCCGGGATGGCAGGCGAACTGCCCTCCGATGAGGTGCAGATAGTCGGAGGTGCTGCGGAAGGAGTCGGCGATGCCGCCGTGCCACCCCGCCATCCCCGTGCCCGCCCGGATCGCGGCGTCCAGCCCGCGCACCTCCTCCGGCTCGATGGTGCCCATCGTGTAGCACTGCACGATGAGATCGACGTCCGCCATGAACGCGCTGTCCGCGTACGGCGCCGGGGAGTCGGCCCGGACCACCTCGAAGCCGTTCTTCTCCAGGAACGGAATGAACAACTCGGTGGCCTCCACCGGGACGTGCCCTTCCCAGCCACCCCGCACCACGAGGGCCCTGAGGCCCTGGTCACCTGTCATGCTCTCGCCTGCCTCGCTCGGGATCAGCGTCAGTGATCTTCACATTCCACACCAGCGTGGCGGCTAACGCCATAAATCCTCCACACCACCGCCGGAGCGGCCGATCGATAGAGCGGGATTGTCGGTCGCGAGCGCGATACTCGCGCTGCGATCACGAGGACCAGACGTCCGAGACGGCACGGCCGCTCCGCCGTGACGCTTGAGTCCCTCGAACGGCGGGCTCTACACCAGACGCAGCGTGGAGGTATCGGCATGAGCGCGGGTCGGATGCTGACCTATGTCGGCGGCGGTTCGGCGAAGTTCTGGGAGGTGCGCCAGAACGGTACGGAGCTGAGCATTCGCTATGGACGGCTGGGCGCGACCGGTCAGACGCAGGTCAAGTCGTTCGGCTCCGCCGCCGCCGCCACGGTGGCTGCGGACAAGCTGGTGGCGGAGAAGCTGCGCAAGGGCTACACGGAGGACGAAGCGGCCGCCGCGCCGGTGACCTCCCCACCCGTGACCTCTCCGGTGGCGACTTCTCCCGCGGCGACCTCTGCGGCGGCGACCGCTCCGGTAGTGATCGGCGACGCCGAGGACGAGGACCGGCTGACGATGCCGGCCGCCTGGCTGCGCGCTCTTCATCCGCGGCGGGGTGGCGTGAAGGTCACCGTGAAGCGGCCGGACGCGGGTGCGCCCAGTCAACTCGCCGCGAGAGTGGACGGGCAACGACAGCTGATCCGCGACTCCCTGGCGGAGTGCTCCGACCCGGAGATCGCCGCCGCGGGCGCGGCGCACCTGGCCGGGGAGCCCTCACCGCTGGGCGCCGCGGTGGTCGCCCAGATGGTGGCGGCATCCCTGCCGTGGAACGAGCGGACGTCGCTGGCCCTCTTCGCGGAAGCCTGGCTGGCCGAACGCGGCCCGGTGTTCGCGGCGACCGCCGTGACCGAGCTGGCCTCGCTGGGTCTCGCAGCCGGCGGGCACGTCTGGCCGGTCCGGCGGCTCGCCGCCGGTGAATCCGTCAACCACTGGTACGGCCGGCCCTGGATGGAGATCGCCCCTCGGGTCCGTGCCGTCCTCTCGTCCGCTCCGGACGCCGAATACGCCGAGGTCGTCGCGGCCCTGGCGGCGATCCGGGAAGGCGGGCTCCATCATCGGGTGGCGGCTTCCTACCTGGCGCCCACCGAGGTGGAGTGGGTCACGGACGACTGCGCCGAAGTGAGCCGCGTCAACCCGGATCTCGCCCTCGAACTCGTCGCCGCCGTCGGCACTCCCGAGCACGCGGCGCTCATCGCGAGCCACGTGCAGGGCTACTACGCGATGCGCTCCCTCGCTCTGCCCGCCACGCTCGTCGACGGCATCGGGACCGCGGCCGTGCCGGTGCTGGCCGGATGGTTCGACGACGTCGGCGACGCGGAGAACCGACGGCGGCTGCTGGGTGTGCTCGCCGAACTGCCGTCCGACGCGGCCATGCGGGCACTCCTCGACCGGATCGACCACAAGCACGCCGAGCCGGCGTTCCTGCGCGCGGCGGCCCGCTTCCCGCGCCGGGCGATGCGGATGCTCGCCACCTCCAATGGCAAGGTCGTGGACACGCTGCTGCGCGCCCACGTGCTGGCCCATCCCGGCCTGGTGGCCGAGGTGCTCGCGAGCGTTGACGCCACCGCCGCCGGGCGGATCGACAAGATCACGGCTGCCCCGGCCGTCCCTGTCGCTCCGCTCGACGCCCTGCCCGAGGTGCTGGTCAGCCCGCCCTGGACCCGCCCGCGCAAGGCCCGCAAGCCGGTCGTGGTGAGTGACCTGGTGTGTACCGACGAGCCAGCCGTGGTGTGGCGGCCGGGCGAGCGGGACAGCTGGAGTGCCGCCCTGCCGGAGCACCGTTCCTGGGATCGGCCCCGGCGCGAGTGGAAGAAGGTCGCCTCCCGGATCGCCGAGCAGATCGCCGCTGGCCGGCAGACCCCCTCGTACGCGTACGACGAGAGCGCCCTGTTCGCCGGCGGGCCCGAGGAGCTGGCCGCACCGCTGATCGAGAGGTGGCGCCCGGGCGACCTGTGGGGAGTCTCCGACTGGATGCCGCAGGTGGCCGCCAGGTTCGGGCCGGCGGCGCTACCCATGATGCTGGACAGCGCCCGGCGCGCCCCCGTCCAGATCGCTCCGCTGCTGCTTCCGTTCGCCGCCCCGGAGATCGCCGTACTGATGGCCGAGTGGCTGGCCCGGCTGAGGTCGGTGCGCGCCACCGCGCTCGCGTGGCTGGCCCGCCACCCCGAGGCGGCCGCGAGGGCGCTGATCCCGGCGGCTCTGGGCAAACCCGGGGTGGCCCGGCGACAGGCGGAGCAGGCGCTGGCGGTGCTGGCCGCGGGCGACGGCCGCGAGGCCGTGACGGAGGCCGCCGCGGGGTACGGCCCCGCCGCCGAGGCCGCGGTCGCCGATCTGCTCGCGGCCGACCCGCTCGACGCGCTGCCCGCCAGGATGCCCGTGCTGCCCGAGTGGGCGGAGGTCGCGGTCTTCACGCCGGTCCAGTTGCGCGGCGGCGCGGGTGTGCTGCCGCCCGAGGCGGTCCGCCACGTGATGACGATGCTGGCGATCTCCCGGCCCGGGGACCCGTACGCGGGACTGACCCTGGTGAAGGAGGCCTGCGACGGCCGCGGCCTCGCGGACCTCGGCTGGGCGCTGTTCCAGCGCTGGCAGGGGGCCGGCTATCCGTCCAAGGAGAGCTGGGTGATGGACGCGCTGGCACTGATCGGCGACGACGAGACCATCCGGCGGCTGACGCCGCTGATCAGGACCTGGCCCGGTGACGGCGGGCACTCGCGGGCGGTCGCGGGCCTGGACCTGCTGGCCGCCATCGGCTCCGACGTCGCCCTGATGCACCTGCACGGCATCGCCGAGAAGGTCAAGTTCACCGGGCTCAAGAACCGGGCCAGGCAGAAGATGAACGAGGTCGCCGCGGATCTCGGCCTGACCCCGCAGGAGCTGGCCGACCGGCTGGTGCCCGACTTCGGGCTGGCCGCCGACGGCAGCCTGACCCTCGACTACGGCCGCAGGCGATTCGTGGTCGGCTTCGACGAGCAGCTCAAGCCGTACGTGACCGACGCCGCGGGGAAGCGGCTGAAGAACCTGCCCAAGCCGGGGGCGAACGACGATCCGGAGCTCGCGCCCGCCGCCTACCAGCGGTTCGCCGGGCTGAAGAAGGACGTGCGTGCCGTCGCCGCGGACAGCATCCACCGGCTGGAGCAGGCCATGGTGAGTCGGCGCCGCTGGACCGGTGCGGACTTCCGGCGGCTGCTCGTCGGCCACCCGCTGCTCTGGCACATCGTGCGGCGGCTGGTGTGGGGGCTGTACGACTCCTCGGGCCGGCTCACCGGCGCCCTGCGGGTGGCCGAGGACCGCAGTTTCGCCGACGTCGAGGACGACGCGCTGACGTTGCCCGACGAGGCCGTCGTCGGGGTGGCGCACCCGCTGGAGCTGGGTGCGGAGCGGGCCGCGTGGGCCGAGGTGTTCGCCGACTACGAGATCCTGCAGCCGTTCCCGCAGCTGGGCCGGGAGACCTACGGCCCGGACGAGACGCTGCTGGCCGAGATCATGGCCGCCCGAGTCCCCACGGGCCGGGTGCTCGGCCTGGAACGGCGGGGCTGGCGGCGGGGCTACCCGCAGGACGCCGGTTGGCAGGGCTGGATCGAGCGGGACGTGCCCGGCGGCGGAACCGTCACGGTCGGTCTCGATCCGGGCATCTCGATCGGCTACCCCGAGTTCGCCGACGAGCAGACCCTGACGGGCGTGTCCCTCGACGGCCTCGACCCGATCACCGTGTCCGAGATCCTGCGCGACCTCAGGGAGATCACCCGTTGAACGAGCACGCACAGCGGCCCCCGGCCGAGATCCGTTACGCCGGCGAGCTCGCCCGGCTGCGGGACGGCGACACCGACGCCCGCCCCCCGGGCTGGGCGCTGAGCCTGCGGGCCGCCCGGCGCTTCGTCCTCGGGGACGAGAAGCTGGGCGTCAGCCGCAAGTTCGTGGGCGACCCCTCACTGATCGACCGATCGCTGGTGACGCTCGCGACCAACCGCGGGCTGATGCTCGTGGGCGAGCCGGGCACGGCGAAGTCGCTGCTGTCCGAGCTGCTCGCCGCGGCGGTGAGCGGAACCTCGACGCTCACCATCCAGGGCGGAGCGGCCACCACCGAAGACCAGATCAAGTATTCGTGGAACTACGCGCTGCTGGTCGCCGAGGGCCCGTCCACCCGGTCGCTGGTGGCCGCTCCGCTGCTGCGCGGCATGGCCGAAGGCAAGGTGGTGCGGTTCGAGGAGATCACCCGGTGCCCGCTGGAGGTGCAGGACTGCCTGCTGTCGCCGCTGTCGGACCGCGTGCTCGCCGTACCGGAGCTGACCGGCCCGGAGGCGATGGTGTTCGCCCAGGAGGGGTTCACCGTCATCGCCACCGCCAACACCCGCGACCGCGGCGTCAACGAGATGAGCGCAGCGCTCAAGCGCCGGTTCAACTTCGAGACGGTCTTCCCCATCGCCGACTTCGACACCGAACTGCTGCTGGTGGAGGCGGAGGCCACCGCTCTGCTGAAGCGGTCCGGCGTCGGCGCGCCGCCACGGCGCGACGTGCTGGAGGTCCTGGTCACCGCGTTCCGGGAGCTGCGCGGCGGGCAGACCGCGCGTGGCGACGCCACCGACCGGCTGTCGGGGGTGATGAGCACCGCCGAGGCCGTTTCGGTCGCGCACGCCGTCGGGCTGCGCGGCTGGTTCCTGCGCGGAGAGCCCGGCACCGCCGCCGACCTGGTCTCCTGCCTGGCCGGCACGGCGGCCAAGGACAACCCGGAGGACCTGGCGAAACTCCGCAGATATCTGGAGCAGCGGCGGTCCGGGAAACAGTGGAAGGCCGTGTACGAGGCCCGTCATCTGCTGCCGGGCTGACGATGTCGGTCACATTCCTCGGCGTACGGCACCACAGCCCCGCCTGCGCCCGGCTGGTCGCCGACACCATCCGTTCCCTGCGGCCCGCGTACGTGCTGGTCGAGGGCCCGGCGGAGATGAACCACCGGATGGACGAGCTCCTGCTGGGGCACGAGCTGCCGATCGCGGTCTACACGAGCTACCGGGACTCCGATCGTCGGCACGGTTCGTGGACGCCGCTGTGCGACTACTCCCCGGAGTGGACGGCGCTGGTCGCGGGCCGGGACGTCGGCGCCGAGCTCCGGTTCATCGACCTGCCCGCCTGGCATCCGGCGCTGGCGGACGTCCGCAACCGTTACGCCGACGCGGAGGCCCGCTACGCCGAGGTGACCGGGCGGCTGTGCCGCGCCTTCGCCGTGGACAACGTGGACGCGCTGTGGGACCACCTGTTCGAGATCGAACCGGCGGGCGGACTGGCCGAACGGCTGGCGACCTACTTCGACCTGGTCCGCGGCGACACACCGGCCGGTCCGGACGACACGGCCCGCGAGGCGTACATGGCGCGGTGGGTCCGGGCCGCCGTCGCCGACGCGGGCGACCGGCCGGTGGTCGTGGTCACGGGCGGCTTCCATCGCCCCGCGCTGGTCCGGCTGGCCGGGCAGGGCGACCCCGACTGGCCGGAGGTGCCGCGGCCGCCCGTGGACGCGGTCGTCGGCAGCTACCTGGTGCCGTACTCGTTCCGGCGGCTGGACGCCTTCGACGGCTACCAGTCGGGGATGCCGTCGCCGGGTTACTACCAGCGCCTGTGGGAGTCGGGGCCCGCCGAGGCCGCCCGCGGGCTCACCGAGGCGGTGACCGCCCGGCTGCGCGCCCGGCGTCAGCCGGTGTCCACCGCGGACCTCATCGCCGCCCGGGCCACCGGGGACGGGCTCGCGTTGCTGCGCGGCCACCCGCATCCGGCCCGGGTCGACGTGCTGGACGGCCTGGCGAGCGCGCTGGTCGGCGAGGCGATCGAGACCCCGCTGCCCTGGGCGGCGCGCGGCCCGCTGCGGGCCGGTAGTCATCCCGTGATCGTGGAGATGGTCGCGGCCCTCAGCGGTGACCGGGTGGGCCGCCTGCATCCCTCGACTCCGCTGCCACCGTTGGTCCACGCGGTTCTCGCGGTGCTGGGTGATCCGGGTGAGGAACGGCTCGACCTCGGCTCGGACACCGGCCGCGAGCGCAGCCGGTTGCTGCACCGGCTGCGGGTGCTGCGGATCCCCGGCGTGGTGCGCATCTCGGGACCCCGCCCGGCGGGCGGCGCGGAGCTGACCGAACGATGGACGCTCACCGAGGCCGACGACCGGCTGCCCGCGCTGATCGAGGCCGGCGGGTACGGCGTGGACCCGCAGGAGGCGGCGGCCGCCGCCCTCGCCGAGCGGATCCCGGGCGCGGGCCTGGACGAGCTGGCCGAGGTGCTGTTCGACACGGCGCTGTGCGGCGTCGGCGACCTGACCGGGCAGGTGCTCGACGACCTGACGAGAGCCGTCGAGACGGCGGCCGACCTGGGAGCGCTGGGCCGCGTCCTCGCCGTCGCCCTGGCGATGTGGCGCCACGACGACCTGTTCCGGACCAGCGGCGGCGCCACTGTGGGCATGGTGGTCCGGGCCGCCACCCGCCGGGCGCTGTGGCTGGCCGAAGGCGTGCGCGGCGGACCCGCACCGGCCGACCTCCGGCGCGTCGGCGCCATGACCGCCGTCCGCGACGCCCTCAGGCACGCCGGCCCGTCGCTCGGGCTGGACACGTCCGCGGCGCTGGGCGTCGCGGACCGGCTCGCCGCCTGCCGGGACGCGCCGCCCGATCTGCGCGGCGCCTCACTGGGCCTGGGCTGGTCGCTGCGGGGCACGGCCGCCGCGGACCCCGCCCGGGCGGTGCGCGGCGCGTTCGTCCCCGAGTCGGCCGGAGACTGGCTGACCGGGTTGTTCGCGCTCGCCCGGGAGGAGGTGCTGCACACCTCCGGGATGCTGGAACTGCTCGACGACCTGGTCGGAGAGATGACCGACCACGACTTCATGGTCGCCCTGCCCGCGCTGCGCCAGGCGTTCGGCTTCTTCCCGCCCCGCGAACGGCACCTCATCGCCACCCGCCTGGTCGAGCGGCGTACGGGCGGCGCGTCGGGATGGGACCTGATGCGGCTGGACGCGGCGCCGGAACTGGTGGCCGCCGGCAGGGCTCTGGACGAGCGGGTCGAGGCGGCGCTGCGCAGGGAGGGGCTGATCACACCGTGACCTCGGAGGCTTTGATGACCGACCCCACTCTCGAACGGTGGCGTCTGCTGCTCGGCGAGCCGGGCGGCGCCTGCCTCGGCGGACAGGGGCTCGACGCGGCGGCCACCGCCCGTGACGCGGCCCTGGACTGGCTCTACGGCCGCGACGAGGACCTGCGCCGGCGGGGCGTGCGGCGGCAGAGCGGGACGGGCGAGTCGGTGCTGACCACCGTCGACTGGCTCGACGACATCACCCGGCTGTTCCCCAAGGAGACCGTCGAACGCCTGCAACGCGACGCGGTCGAGCGGTACGAGATCCACGACGTGGTGACCGACCCGGACGTGCTGGCGCGCATCGAGCCCAATCCCGCGCTGCTCAAGGCGGTGCTGCGGACCAAGCACCTGATGAACCCGCAGGTGCTGCGGCTGGCCAGGCGGATCGTGGAGCAGGTCGTCCGGCAGTTGACGGACAGGCTCGCCACCGAGGTCCGCAGCGCGTTCTCCGGCACGAAGGTGCGACGGCGCGGCCGGCTGCG
This sequence comes from Microbispora sp. NBC_01389, assembly GCF_045040095.1. Classification (NCBI taxonomy): domain Bacteria; kingdom Bacillati; phylum Actinomycetota; class Actinomycetes; order Streptosporangiales; family Streptosporangiaceae; genus Microbispora; species Microbispora sp. NBC_01389. The sequence goes on along the minus strand of NZ_CP109552.1, from coordinate 3,645,807 downwards.
CCTGGCCCGCAACTTCGACATGGTCAGGACCCTGCGCGCCAACCTCGGCCGCTACCGGCCCGAGACCGGCAAGGTGGTGATCGAGACCCCGTACTTCTTCTCCCGCACCCGCCGCCACCTGGAGCAGTGGCAGGTGATCCTGCTCGTCGACCAGTCCGGGTCGATGGTCGACTCGGTGATCCACTCGGCGGTCACCGCGGCCTGCCTCTGGGGCCTGCCCGGCGTACGCACCCACCTGGTCGCCTTTGACACCGAAGTGGTGGACCTGACCTCCGACGTCGACGATCCGGTGGAGTTGCTGATGAAGGTCCAGCTCGGCGGCGGCACCGACATCGCCCGCGCGGCGGCGTACGGCGCGGGCCTGGTGGACCGGCCGCGCCGGGCGATCGTCGTGCTGATCTCCGACTTCTATGAGGGCGGCGATCCACAGCGGCTGGTGCGCGTCGTACGCGACCTGGTGATGCAGGGCAGCAAGGTGCTGGGCCTGGCCGCCCTCGACCAGCAGGCCAATCCCGACTACGACCGGGGGCTGGCGCAGCGCCTCGCCGACGCCGGAGCCCACGTGGGCGCGATGACCCCCGGCGAGCTGGCGTCCTTCGTCGCGGAGCACGTGGGCCGATGAGGACGGACCTGCTCGGGCTCACCACCGACTCCCTCGCCGCGCTCACCAATCGCGGGCTGGTCAAACGGGCCGGCAAGGAGGCCGCGCCGGAGGTGCGGACCGACGGCGACGGCACCGTGCACGGCGTCTTCCCCGACGGCGTGACCACGGCCCTGCCTCCCGGCGGGCTCGACGCGGCCCGCTGCACCTGTGGTTCCGTCGGCGTCTGCCGGCACGTCATCGGCGTGATCCTCGCCTACCAGCGCCTGCCCGCCCCGGTTCCCGTAGAGGCCGCCCCGACGCCCGTGGACGCCGACGCGACGCCCGTCGATGCTGAGGGGGTGCCCGTCGATGCTGAGGGGGTGCCCGTCGACGCCGCCCCCGTGGCTGCCGAGACCGTCGCGGAGCCCGCGCCGCCCTGGTCGCCGGGCCAGGTGACCGAGGACGAGCTCACCGCCAGGATCGGCGCCCGGCTGATGGCCGCCGCGCGCCGTACGGAGCGGACCGGGTTCACCGCGCGGGTGCGCCGCGCGACCTCCGGCGATCCGGTGCCGCAGGTCGAACTGGCCGCCGCGACCGTGCGCTTCCTGGTCCCCGGCGACCTCGGGTTCGTCCACACCGACGCCGTCGCCGGCAGCCGCGACGACGTCATCGCCCTGGCGGTGTGGGCGTTCCGGGTCGCCGACGCGCGGCACCCCGGCGCCCAGGACGTGCGGGTCGACGTCGGCGGCGCGCCCGGGCCGGGAGGCGGATCCGGGCTGGAACGTGCCCTGGGCCTGGCCGGCTCGGTCCTGCGCGCGGGCGCGGCGCATCTCGGTCAGGGACTCGACGCCACCATCGCCGACGTCCAGCGCCACCTGGACGCCGCCGGGCTGCGCTGGCCGCTGCTCGCCGTCACCGACCTCGCCGGGCAACTGGCCGCCTACCGCGACCGGAGCTCCCACTACCATCCCGAACTGCTCGCGAGCCACCTCGCCGAACTCCACGCCCGGCACCGCGCGGTGACGCGGCCGGAGGCCACCCTGCGCAGCAGCGTGCTCGGCACCGCCGAGGCCGCCGAGACCCCGCTGCGCCGGGCCCGGCTGGACGGTCTCGGCTGCCGGATCCGCGCCGTCGGCGACCAGCGCATCGCCGAGGTCTACCTGGTCGACGGCGACAGCGCCATGGTGCTGGTCCTCCGCCGCCACTGGGACGGCGACGACGACGGGCCGGCGCTCGCCCGGCGGCGGATCGCCTCATCCTCACTGGAGGCCCTGGCGACCGGCAACGTGGTCACGGAGTCGGCCGTCCGCAGCGCCAGCCGCACGGTGCGGCTGGCCACCGGCCGGATCTCCAGGACCACGGTCGGCGCGTCGCGGGGCGCCTGGGACGAACTGCCGTCGTCCCTGGTGGTGACCGACCTCGCCGCGCTCGGCCGTGAGCTGGACGCTCTCCCGCTCCGGCCCGTCCGCCCGCGGGTGGAGGCGGAACTGGTCCGGGTCGTCGCCGTCGAACGGGTGATGGCCGTCGGTTACGCGCCCGGAGACCAGCGTCTCGACGCCGTCATCGCCGACCGGGCGGGTAACACCGCCACCGTCAGGGCCACCCACACCGCCGCCGCTCCCGGACGCCTCGACTCGCTGGCCGCCGTACTCCTCGGTGCGGAGGGCGAACCGCGTTTCGTCAGCGGCGTGGTGGGGCGGACCGCGGGCGGCGTCGTCATCGAACCGCTCGGCCTGTCGGCCGGCGGCAGGGTCGTCGTCCCCGACCTCCGGCCGCCCGATCGAAGCGGCAGGCTCACCGTCGCCGAGGACGTCCGGCACGAACCACTCACCGCGGCTCTGATCGACGCCCGGGCGCTGCTCGCCGAAGCGGCCCATCACGGCCTGTCCCACCTGCCGCCGACGTACGACGACCGGCTCGCCGACGCGGCGCGGCGGTTGACCGTGCTCGGCCTGCACCGCGTCGCCAAGGCCGTCACGGCCTTCGCGGCGGCGCGGACCCACACCGGAGACGAGACGGCCGAGCAGGCCTGGATTGACGCCTACCTCCGCCTGGAGGTGGCTCTGGACCTCAACTAAGTCAGTCTCCGGGCTCCGGGGCGATACCAGAAGACGAGCGTGCCGAGCAGCGCGATCACCAGGGCGGCGCTCGCCCACACGAAGGCCGACGAGATCGTCTCGGCGAGGCCGCCGGTCCGGATTGCCAGTAGCCGTAGTATCCCTGCGACGTTTCCACTACTGATGGACGCAAGAGTTAACATGTGTAAACTGTAGATCTCCCACAGGTCGCTGCGGGAGGGGCTACGTGCGGTGGAGGCGCTGTATGACCGTTTCGCTCCGGCGTCAGCGGGTACGCGACGCCACGTTGCGTGAGCTGATCTCCGTGAGCCGCGGCATCCTGACGAACCAGGGAGCCGAGGCTCTGACGATCCGGGCGGTCGCCCGCGAGATGGGCATGACCCCTCCCGGGGTCTATCGCTACTTCGACAGCCACCGCACCCTGGTGGACGCGGTCGTCGTGGCCGTTCTCGAAGAGTTGACCGAGCACATCGCCGGCACCGTCGATCAGGTCGACGCGGCCGACACGGCGGGCCGGCTCGTCGCCGCGAGCAGGGCGCTCCGGCGCTGGGCCGTCGACCACGCCGCGGAGTTCCACCTCTCGTGGTTCGTGTCCTCGCCGGACGAGGGCGCGTCGGTCAGCCGGGCGCGGCGTCAGGTGGGCAGGCTCTTCGCGGACGTCTTCTCCGGGGTCTGGCGCGACCACGGGCCCGCGCCCCTGCCGCCCGGACAGCCCTCCCCGGCGATCGAGACGCCGGCCCGGCGGCTCCTCGAACAGCTGGAGACGGAGCTCCCCTCCTCCTCGGCCGCGGTCGCTTTCACCCGGTGCTGGCTGCGGCTGTACGGCATGGTCAGCGTCGAGTCGCTCGGCCTGACCCGGGCCATCGGCGACGACGCGGGCGAGTTGTTCGAGGCGGAACTCACCGATCTCGCGCGGACGCTCAATCTTCCCGCGGCCGCACTGAGCACCGGCCGGTGACCGGTTCCGCAGCAGTCGTACGCCCTGACCCCCTATCGGACACTTTCCGCCACAGGAGAGCCATGACCCCCCTGCAGCTCAGCCAGGAGACCCGGGTGATCGCGGGCGCCGTCCTGCTCACCATCGTGACCATCGAGTTCGGCGGATGGTTCCTCTCCAGGATCGTCCGCGGCCAGGTGTCGTTCACCCCCTTCCAGCAGGCCTTCGCCCGCGCCGGGCACGCGCACGCGGGGGTGCTGGTGACCCTCGGGCTCGTGTGCCTGCTCTTCGTCGACGCCACCGACCTGAGCGGTGTCCCGCTGTGGATCGCCCGCCTCGGCGTACCGGCCGCCGCCGCGCTGATGTCCGCCGGCTTCTTCCTGTCCTCGCTGGGACAGGGCACCACCCGCCCGAACCGGCTGATCGTCCTACTCTGGATCGGTGCGCTGTGCCTGGCGGCCGGCGTGCTCACCCTCGGCATCGGCCTGCTGACGAGCTGAGTTGGTCGCGAACCGCGCCCGAACCGCCGCGGTGGGCTCGCCGGCGCCTGGGGCACGGAGGTGGCGTCGAGGCCGTTCCCCAGCTCGGCGTCGCCCCCGGATCCCGCCGTTACGGTCGCGCCGTACGCTCCCGCGGCATGTTGCGGCGCCGCAGGACCGGCACGGCCTCCGCCTGGAAGTCGACGCCGCTGTCGAAGTTTTTGATCATTCCCTCGATGACCAGCAGCGAGAGCAGGGGGAAGGCGAACTCCGGCGCCGGGAAGAGGCCGAAGCGGCGTTGCAGGTCGAACAGCCGGCCGGCGAAGCGCGCCAGGTCGAACTCGCCGGATCTGGTTCCGGCCGCCTCCCGTACGAGCTCGGTCAGGGCTGCGCGGAAATCCGGCACATGACGGTCGTCGGCGATGTGCGCGGCGCTCTCGATCACGACCTGGGCGCAGGCCCAGCCGTCGCCCATCGCCATGTTGATGAAGAAGTCGGCGAAGGAGCGGCGCACCTCGTCCGGCAGCCGGATGACGAATCCCGCGTCGAGGATGACCAGGTCGGCCCGCTCGTCGAAGTACAGGTTGCCGGGGTGCAGGTCGCAGTGCACGACGCCGTCGATGAAGAGCATCTCGTAGACCGCGGTCAGCACCGCCCGCACCACTTGGCGCCGTGCGCCGGCGTCGAGGTCGTCGGGGCCGAAGCGCCTCAGATCGCCGATGTACTCCATCACCACGATCTCGGGCGTGCACAGACCGGGCAGCGGCTCGGGGACGCGCACGTTCCCGAGCCCGGACAGGTTCGCCCGCAGCTCGGCCAGCGCCGAAGCCTCCGCCGAGAAGTCCAGCTGGCGGAGTATCGCCGAACCGACCTGCTCGTGCATCATCTTGAAAGGCATCTCGCGTAGCTTCGGCACGGCACCGAGCGCGCCCATGACGGCGCGTGTCAGCGCGAAGTCCCGCTCCATCACGGTCTGGATGCCCGGCCTGCGCACCTTGACCGCGACCCGGCGGCCGTCCCGGGTCACGGCTTCGTGCACGGTCGCGATGCTGCCGCAAGCCACCGGCTCCCAGACGAACTCGCGGAACGGCCAGGGCCTCCCGGCGTAGGCGGCGCGCACGGCCAACCGGATGCGGCGCCCGCTCGGTGGCGGCGCCGAATCGGTCAGCCGGGCCAGCGGGCCGGTCATCTCGGGCGGCAGCAGGTCCCGCCGGGTGCTCACGAGCTGGCCGATCTTGATGAAGGACGGTCCGAGGCGGGTGAGCATCCTGACCCACCTCTCACCATCCTTCACGCCGCCTCCCCCTCCGCCGTCGCCACCTCGCCTCCGGCCGAGGCGACCGGCCGCGGAAGCGCCGAGCAGCAGCCCGTAGGCGGACACGATGGCGCCCACTCTCGCGGCGCGCAGTGTCAGGCCGGCCACCCGCAGGAGGCGGCCCGTGATCTCTTTCACGATGGCTCCCTACAGAAGGATGTGGTCGCGCCAGTCGGCCGGTGCGTCGAGGCGCCGGAAGGCACCGCCGTAGAACAGCAGGGCGTCCTCACCGGAGCCGTGCCCAAAGGTCACGATCTCGCCCAGGAAGATCGAATGGTCCCCGCCGCCGTAGACGGCGGCCAGGGAGCACTCGAACCAGGCGAGCGCTTCGGGCAACACCCGGCACCCGGTACGCGGCGCGGGGACGCTGTCCACGGCCGCGAACTCGGCCCGGCCGCGCGGCCGGTCGCGGTCGGCGAAGTACCGGGCCACGGACTCCTGCCGGTCGGACAGGACGGAGACGGCGAACGCGCGATGCTCCTGGATCGTCTCGTGCATCGCGGCGTCACGCAGCACGCAGATCAGGACCATGGGCGGATCCAGGGAAACGGACGTGAACGAGTTCGCGGTCATGCCACGCGGCTCCTCGCGGCCGGCGGTCACGACCGTGATCCCGGTGGCGAAGCGCCCGAAGACGCGCCGCAACTCCCGGAGGTCACAGATGGGGCCGACCGGCCCGTCCTTGGCCATCGCCATCTCCGCTCAGCTCCGTCCCCGGGCCGCGGCCCGCATCCGCTCCTCTGGAAAACGAGTATTCGACGTGATGTGCGGCGCCTGCTTCTCCGTACGTGCCTTGCGCACACGCCGGCCGGACTCGGCAACGCAGGAGAAGGGAGGACAGCGATTCGTGAATAGCCTCAAACCGGGTCGCCTATTCTCCCTGGAAGGAAATCCTGCCGGATGTCACCGCGCAAAATGGATACGCGCGTCCGCGCACACCTGCTGGACGTCGCCGCACGACTGCTCGCGGAGGACGGCCCACAGGCCCTCACGGCGCGGCGGATCGCCACCGAGGCCAGCAGTTCGACCATGCCCGTCTATACCTATTTCGGGGGGATGAGCGGCCTGGTACGCGAAATTGTTCACGAGGGCTTCGCGCGAATGCAGCAATATTTCACCCTCGTGCGCAGATCCGACGACCCGGTCTCCGACATGGCCCTTCTGGGCCGCGCCTATCGGCGCAACGCGCTGGCGAATCCACACTTGTACGCCGCCATGTTCGGCGCTTCGTCACTGGCCGGATTCGAACTGTCCGAGGAGGACCGCCAGCACGGCCGCTACACTCTCGTCGACGTAGTCGAGTGCGCCGCCCGATGCATCGCGGCCGGCCGGTTCCGGGCGGCCGACGAGGCGCTGGTGGCCCATCAGATGTGGAACGCGACGCACGGCCTGGTCACCTTGGAGCTCGGCGGCTACCTGATTCCGCCCTACGATCCCGAGGTCTGCTTCGAGAACCAGCTCGTCAGCCTGATGGTGGGCGCCGGAGACACGATCGAGGACGCCGGCCGATCCGTCGAGTCGTCGAAGCACCGGCTGGCGTGTGAACTCGATCCCCAACTCGGTGATTCGCGTCGCCCGGCAGCGCCACCTCCCGGCCGGACACCGCCGGCGGACCGGGCGGGCTGATCGGGCGGGCTGATCGGAACGGCGGAGCCGGAGGTTCACTCGATCGGGGCCGCCGGCGGCGTGAACGGCCCCCAGGTGAAGGCCTCGTGCCAGGGCCCGGGATCGGTGCTCCATGAGAGTCCGGCGATCTGCTGGTAGGTGCGTCGTCCGGCGAACGACCGGATGAGATCGTGGAGGCCGCCGCGGACCGTGGCCGCCGGCTCTCCCTCGCCCGCCACCCAGCGCAGGTCGCCCGACTCGATGCTCAGCGCGGGGAGGCCACGCGAGATCAGGGACTGCGAGAACCCCCAAATGCCGAGATCCATCGTGGACATGAAGGCGGGATGCCCGGCGGGCATCGGCTGCCCGGCCACGACCCGGATGTCGCCCTCGTGAACGACGGCGTCCGCTATCAGGAGAGCGTCCATCTCCGCGACTCCGCGGGCGACCGCCTGCTCGAATTCCCCGGCCAGCTTCTCCCAGTGCGCGAGGAGTTCCGGGATGCCGGCGGACTCGCCCGGCGGTTCGGGCGCGGGCGCCTCCGCCCACTCCCGGCCGAAAGCAGTCGCGCAGACCTTTCCCAGATGAGCGACGAGTTCCCGGACCGTCCAGTCCGGGCAGGCGGGCACGACCTTGTCGGCGACCGTTCGATGCCTCGTCAGCATCCGCACGTTCTCGCGCACCCTACGGTAGACGAGCGTATTCGGAACACGTTCCATGGCCGTCCTCACCTGCACCTGGGCGTTCTACAGCGTGACGTTCGAAAGGGTGGTTCGTGGTTCCGCGAGCGCGTCGACGTGGTCCGTGGTGTGCGTCGCCGAGCGGAACTCGGGAGAGTCGATCAGACCGTGGAGGAACTCGGCCGTGGTGTGTACGCCCTCACCTCGCACCGAGACCTCCCCCAGCGCTCGGCGCATGCGGGCGATCGCGGTGTCCCGATCGGGCGCCCAGCTGATGATCTTCGCGATCAGCGGGTCGTACTCCGGCGCGATCAGGCAGCCGGGGTGGGCGTGGGTGTCGACCCGGACGAAAGGGCCGGCAGGCAGGTTCAGCTCAGTGATCATCCCCGGAGCGGGGGCGAAGTGGCGACGTGGATCCTCGGCGTTGATCCGGCATTCGACCGCCACCCCGTTGAGCACGACGTCCTGCTGGGCCAGGCGCAGCGGTTCGCCCGCCGCGATACGGATCTGCTCGGCGACGAGGTCGATGCCGGTGACCATCTCGGTCACCGGATGCTCGACCTGGATGCGGCAGTTGACCTCCATGAAGAAGAACTCGCTCGGCTCGCCGGAGCAGTCGACGAGGAACTCGAAGGTGCCCGCTCCCTCGTAGCCGACGGCCCGCGCGCCCGTGACGGCCGCCGCGCGGATCCGGGCGACGAGCTCCGCCGGAAGCGCGGGCGCCGGCGACTCCTCGACGAGCTTCTGGTGGCGGCGCTGCATGGTGCAGTCCCGTTCCCCAAGGTGGACGACGTTCCCGTACCGGTCGGCGAGGACCTGGACCTCGACGTGGCGGGCGCGGGTCAGGTAGCGCTCCGCATAGACCCGGACGTCGCCGAACAGGGTGGCGGCGGTGGCCTGCGTGGAGCGGAAGACCTCCGCCAGCATGCCGGCGTCCCACGCCACCCCCATGCCCCGCCCGCCGCCCCCGGCCGCCGCCTTGATCAATAGCGGGAAGCCGATGCGCTTCCCCAGCTCGACGGCGGCGGCCAGATCGAGTGGTTCGGTGGCGCCCGGCAGCAGCGGCAGCCCGAACCCGGACAGGAGCGATCGGGCGTTCACCTTGCTGCCCAGCTCGGCCATCACCTCAGGAGGAGGACCGATGAAGGTGACCCCGGCCGACCGGCACGCGTCGGCGAAGTCGGCGTCCTCGGAGAGGAAGCCGTAGCCGGGGTAGACGGCTTGGGCGCCGGTGTTCAGGGCGGCCTGCAGGATCACCGCGGCATGCAGGTAGCTGCGTCTGGCCGGTGGAGGCCCGATGCAGACCGTCTCGTCGGCCAGCCGCGCCGGCAGGCTGCCGGCGTCGCGGGAGGAGTGCACCAGCACGGTACGAATCCCGAGCTCCCGGCAGGCTCGGATCCCTCTGAGAGCGATCTCGCCCCGATTGGCGATGAGGACCTTGCCGAACACGCTCAGGTCGCCTTGCGGAGCGCGAGCAGGGGCTGACCGTACTCGACGGGCTGCCCGTCCTCGACCAGCACGTCGACGACCTCCGCGTCAGTGCCGGCCTCGATGGGGATCATGAGCTTCATCACCTCGATGATCGCCACCTGCCGGCCGCGGCTCACCCGGTCGCCCACCTGGACGAACGGCTCGGCCCCGGGTTCGGGGCGGAGGTAGAACGTCCCGGCAGTGGGCGCGGTGACACTGAGGCCGGCGGTCTCGGTGACCGATTCGACCGTTTGCGCTCCGGGGTCGGACGAGGTGGACCGCACCGGGTGAGAGGCGGTTTCAGCCGGCGTGGCCCAGCCCAGTTCCACCTCGATGTCCCCCGCCCGGACGCGGAGCCGGTCCGCCGTACCGGGCAGTTCGGCGAGCAACACCACCACAGCGTCCCGCACCCGTTCCAGCAGATCGGTCCCCTCGGCCCGGAAACCGGGCCCGCCCTCGGGGGCGGAATCGGGGGCGGAATCGGAGTGAAGGGGGATCATGACGCCTCCCGTTCTGACGCGAAGTCCCCGTCCGTCGTCACGAACTCGCTGCCGTAACGAGCGAAACGTGCCTGACGGTCGGTGTACAGCCTGTCGCCGCACAGCCCTTCGAGGTCGTCCAGACTCGACGAGATCGCGAAACCGAGCCGCCGCGCGGCCTCCACCGGGGCGGCGTCGACCCCGCCGGGCGGTTCGAGCAGGACGCCGTCCACCACTCCGAGCTCCAGCAGGTCTCGGGAACGCAGCTTGAGCGCGGACGCCGCACGGCCCGCCTGGGCCGGGTCCTGCCACAAGATGGCCGCACATCCCTCCGGACTGATCACGGAATAGAACGCGTCCTGCCACATGAGAACGTGGTTGGCCACGGCGAGTGCGAGGGCGCCGCCGCTGCCGCCCTCCCCGGTGACCACGGAGACCACCGGCACCGGCAGCCGGGCCATGAGCTTGAGATTCTCCGCGATCGCGGTGGCCTGCCCCTGCTCCTCGGCCTGCCGGCCGGGAAAGGCCCCGGGGGTGTCGACCAGCGTGACCACCGGGATGCCCAGCTTGGCGGCCAGTCTCATCAGACGGGCGGCCTTCCGGTATCCCGACGGCAGCGGCATGCCGAAGTTCCGGCGGGCCAGTTCCGCAGGCTCGTGCCCCTTCTGATGGCCGATCAGCATGACAGGACGGCCGTGGAGACGTCCGAGGCCGCCGACGATGGCCTGGCAGTCCCCGGACACCCGGTCCCCCGCCAGCTCACGAAACCCCTCCAGCAGGAGGGCGGCGTAGTCCAGCGTGGTGGGCCTGCCGACCCGCCGGGCGCGCCGGACCACGTCGTGCGGGTCGTCGTCGCGCAGCCGCGCCGGGTCGCGCACCACGATCTCGCCGGCTCCGGCGGTGACGCGCGACCGCGGCGGCCCCGGATGCCGTGGACGCGCGCAGCGCAACAGCTTCCCCAGCTCGGCGCGGTGCCGGCCGCGCGGGGCGATGAAATCGACGAACCCGCGCTCCAGCAGGAACTCCGCCGTCTGGAAGTCCGGCGGCAGGGTCTCCCTGATGGTCTGTTCGATCACCCTCCTGCCGGCGAACCCCAATCGGGCGCGCGGCTCGGCGATCGTGACATCGCACAGGGTGGCGAACGAGGCGGCCACCCCGCCGAACGTCGGATCGGTGACCAAGGAGATCGTCATGAGCCCGGCCTCGTCCAGCCTCGCGAGCATGGCGCTCGTCTTGGCCATCTGCATCAGCGACAGGGCGCCCTCCTGCATCCGGGCCCCTCCGGACGCGGTGACCAGCAGCAGCGGCGCGCGGCGGGCCAGCGCGACCTCCCCGATCCGGGTGATGATCTCACCGGCGACCGAACCGAGGCTGCCGCCAAGGAAACGGAAGTCCATGCATGCGATCACCACCGGACTGCCCTCGATCTCACCGGCGGCCCCCAGCACGGCCTCGGGCAGGCCCGTCTTCGCCCTGGCTTCGGCCAGCCGGTGAGCATAGGGCCTGCCGTCGGTGAAGCCCGGCGGATCGGCCGGTGCGATGGAGAAGTGCAACGGTTCGAGTGAGCCCGGATCCAGCAGGAGCCGCATCCGGGCCCGCGCGGTGAGCGCGCCGTGATGGCCGCACTCCGGACAGCAGCCGAGGTTCCGCCGCCAGCGCTTTCCGTAGATCATCGCCCTGCAACCGTCGCACAGCACCCACTCCGGAGGCGGCTCCTCCAGCGCGGCGGGTGGTGTCGAGGTCTCGTGTGAAGTGGTCGGCATCTCGTCGGTACTCCCTGGCCCGCGCGTGGCGCCCACGACTACGGCAGTTTGATTTCGGGGTGGTAGACGTCCAGCCACATGGCGAGATCGAGGGTCCGTTCCAGGCCGAGCCGCGTCAGCCGGTCCACCGCGGCCAGATCGCGCCGCGTCGCGTCCTCGAGCCAGCCCCGGTCCACCAGGTCGAACACCTCGTGGCTCCGGCGCGTCAGCAGCTCCTTGCCCTGATGCTGAAGCTCCTGGCTGTAGTAGGGATCCTGGGTGGACGGGTACGGGCTCTTCGGCCGCCAGGCGACCGATTCGGGAAGCATCTCCTTGGCCGCCCCGCGCAGCAGGCTCTTCTCCCTGCCGTCGTAGGTTTTCAACGACCAGGGCGCGTTGTAGACGTACTCGACGAGCCGATGGTCACAGAACGGCACCCGGACCTCCAGCCCGACCGCCATGCTCATCCGGTCCTTGCGGTCGAGCAGGTACCGCATGAAGCGGGTCACATGCAGATAAATCATGATCCGCATGCGGTGCTCGAAGTCGTCATCGGAGTCGAGCCGCTCGACTTCGCCGACCGCGCTGTCGTACCTGTCCAGCCGGTACTGCTCGAGGTTCAGCTGCGCCAGCAGTCGCGGGTGCAGCCCGGTGGCGTCCTTGTCGAAAGGACCCACGTTGACGGCGATCCACGGAAACGCGCGTGCGGCCTGGATCGCGGGGACGTGCATGTGCCGGTACCCGCCGAAGACCTCGTCCGCCGCCTCGCCGGACAGGGCGACGGTCGATCTCCCTCGGATCGCCTTGAAGAGCAGGTACAGCGAGAAGTCCATGTCACCGGTCCCCACCGGCACATCCCGCGCGATGAGCGTGGCCCTGCGGACGTCGGGGTCGGCTAGCGTCTTCGGATCGAGCACGATGTCGTTGTGCTCGGAGCCGACATGCTCGACCACGTCGCGGATGAACGGTGTGTCGGCGGTGTCGCGCAGGTCGTCGGGCCTGAAGTTCTCCGCCTGGCCCATGAAGTCGACCGCGAACGTCCGCACCCGCTCGTCGCCGAGATGGGCCGCGGCCAGCGCGGTGAGCGTGCCGGAGTCCAGCCCACCGGACAGCAGCACGCAACGCGGCACGTCGGCGACCAGCTGCCGCCGCACGATGTCGTCCAGGAGCTCTCGGACCCGTCCGACGGAGGTCTCGGCGTCGTCGGTGTGCGGCCTGGTCTCCAGCCGCCAGTAGGTGCGCTCGCGCACGCCCGCGGCGTCGACCGTGACCACGGTTCCCGGCTCGACCTGCCGCATGTCCGCCCAGATCGCGTGCCGTGGTGTGAAAGCGTACGAGAGGACCTCGCGCAACCCGTCCGCGTCCACCGTGCGCCTGGCCAACGGGTGGGCCAGGACGGCCTTCTGCTCCGAGCCGAAGATCACACCGTCGGGCGTCCGGTAGTAGAAGAGCGGCTTGATCCCCAAACGGTCGCGGATCATGACGAGCTTCTGGTCCCGCCCGTCCCAGATGGCGAACGCGTACATGCCGTTGAGCCGTTCGGCGAGCGACGCCCCCCAGCGCAGGTACCCGCGCAGGACCACTTCCGTGTCGCTGGACGTCGCGAAACGCTCGCCGTGCCGGGTGAGCTCATCGCGCAGTTCGGCGAAGTCGTACACCTCGCCGCTGTAGACGAGCGTCACATCACCCTGTTCGGTGCGCACGGTCATCGGCTGCACCCCGCCGACCAGGTCGATGACGGCCAGTCTCCGGTGACCGAGGGCCGCATGCCGATCGATCCACGTGCCGTGGTCATCGGGACCACGGCACGCCATGGTCTCGGTCATCGCCTCCAGGACCCGCCGCTCGTGCGTGAGGTCACGATCGAACGAGACCCAGCCAGTGATTCCGCACATTTATCCGCCTCCTGTGGCGATCAGGCACGGCTCGCAATCGGACGAGACCCAGCATTGCGCGAGCACCGGTAAGGGGTCTTCTTTCTTCGTGCTCAGCTTGCCGGAGCGGGACGGCGCGGCAGCGGAACGCCTCGGTCCAATAAATCACACCATTATCAAACAGCGTTATTTTTGACTCGTTGACGTGTGAGCATTGCAGGAGAAGACGCACCGGCCGGCACCGGGCATGCTTGCGCTCAGTGTAAAAGCGAAGGGGCGAATATGGATTTGCAGAGGATTGCCGTTGTCGGAATGGCGTGCATCTATCCCGACGCCGATTCACCGGCCGAACTCTGGGAGAACGCGCTCGCCGGGCGCCGGGCCTTCCGGCGCCTTCCTGACGAGCGCATGCGGCTCGCCGACTACTGGCGTGCCGATCCGGCCGCCCCGGACAGCTTCTACGCCAAGAACGCCGCGGTCATCGAAGGATACGACTTCGACCGGGTGGCGCACCGCATCGCCGGGAGCACGTTCCGGTCGACCGACCTCACGCATTGGCTCGCGCTCGACGTGGCGGGCCGGGCTCTCGCCGACGCCGGCTTTCCCGACGCCGAAGGACTGCCGAGGAAGAACACCGGCGTCATTGTCGGAAACACCCTCACCGGCGAATTCACCCGCGCCAACCTGCTGCGGCTGCGCTGGCCCTACGTGCGGCGCACGGTCGGCGCGGCACTCCGCGACCGCGGCTGGGAGGACGACCAGCTCGGAGGGTTCCTGGACGAGCTGGAACGTGCCTACAAGAGCCCTTTCCCCGCACCCGACGAGGACACGCTCGCCGGCGGGCTGTCCAACACGATCGCAGGCCGGATCTGCAACTTCTTCGATCTCAACGGCGGCGGTTACGCGGTGGACGGGGCCTGCTCGTCGTCGCTGCTGTCGGTCACGACCGCGTGCCGGGCACTACTCGACGGCGACCTCGACGTGGCGGTCGCGGGCGGTGTCGACCTCTCGATCGATCCGTTCGAGATCGTGGGCTTCGCCAAGACCGGTGCGCTCGCCAGGACCGAGATGCGGGTCTACGACCGGGGCTCCAACGGCTTCTGGCCGGGCGAGGGCTGCGGGATGATCGTGCTGATGCGCGAAGCGGACGCCGTCCGGACGGACCGCAGAATATACGCCACCATCGCCGGCTGGGGCATCTCCTCCGACGGCCGCGGCGGCATCACGCGACCAGAGGTCGAGGGCCACCGGCTGGCGCTGCGGCGCGCGTACGAGCGGGCGGGTTTCGGCATCGAGACGGTTCCGCTGTTCGAGGGGCACGGGACGGGGACGGCCGTCGGAGACGCCGCCGAGCTCACCGCCCTGACCGAGACCCGGGCCGAGGCCGTCTCGGCGGCCGGTCCGAGCACGTCCGCCGCGGCGACACCGGCCGCGCTCGGCACCGTCAAGGCGATGATCGGCCACACCAAGGCCGCCGCCGGAGTGGCGGGCCTGATCAAGGCCATCATGGCGGTGCACCGCCGGGTGCTGCCGCCGACGGTCGGCTGCGTCGACCCCCATCCGCTGCTGGCGCGGGACCCGGCGATGCTGCGGGTGCTACGCCAAGCCGAGCCGTGGCCGGACGGCGCCGCGCCACGAGCGGGGGTCACCTCCATGGGCTTCGGCGGCATCAACAGCCACGTGGTCGTGGAGGGCGTCGGAACGCGGCGGGCGCCTGCCTTCAACCGGCGCACCCGCGAGCTCGCCGCGTCCGTCCAGGACGCCGAACTGCTGCTGGTCGACGGCGGCTCCCCCGGCGAGTTGCGGGATCGGCTCACGGAACTGGCCGATTGGGTGCCGGCGCTCTCCTACGCGCAGCTCGGCGACCTCGCGGCGACGCTGCAGCGGCGGCTCCGCGAGCTGCCGTACCGCGCCGCGGTCGTCGTGACCTCTCCCGAGAACGCGGAATCGCGGCTGCGCCGGCTCCTGGAGGCGCTGGACGCCGGCGAGACGGCCCTGGCCGATCCCGACGGCGGCTGTTTCCTGGGCCATGCGAGCGGCGAGGGCCGGATCGGCTATCTGTTCCCCGGGCAGGGTTCGGGCCGAGGGCTGAGCGGCGGCGCGCTGCGGCGGCGCTTCGCCGAGGTCGACGAGGTGTACGAACAGGCCGCGCTGCCCATGACGGAGGACACGGTCGCGACCGCCGTCGCGCAGCCGCGCATCGTCACCGGCTCCATGGCCGGACTGTACGCCCTTTCGCGGCTCGGGCTGGAGGCGACCGTCGCCGTCGGGCACAGCCTCGGCGAAATCTCCGCGTTGCACTGGGCCGGAGCGCTGGACGGCCCCGCGCTGCTGAAGGTGGCCGGAGTACGCGGGCGTGTCATGGCCGAGCGCAGCGAGTCCGGCACCATGGCAGGTGTCAGCGCCTCCCCCGACGCGGTCGCCGCACTGATCGACGGCCTGCCCGTCGTCGTCGCCGCCTACAACGGGCCGGAGCAGACCGTGGTCGCGGGACCGATCGAGGCGATCGCGGTGGTCGGTTCCAGAGCCGAGCGCGCGGGCGTGGGCTGGACCCGGCTTCCCGTCTCCCACGCCTTCCATTCACCGTTGGTCGCTCCGGCCGCGGACGTTTTCGTGGCCGAGCTGGACGGGGTGCGGTTCGGCCGGATCCAGCGTCCGGTCGCCTCCACCATCACCGGCGAGACCCTTCCCGAAGACGCCGACGTCCCCGCTCTGCTCCGCCGCCAGATCACCGATCCGGTTCTGTTCACCAGGGCGGTGGAACTCGCCGCCAAGAACATCGACCTCTTCGTCGAGGTCGGCCCCGGGCGCGTGCTCAGCCGGCTGGCGGCCGAGAGCACCGACGTTCCCGCCGTGCCCCTGGACACCGACGACGAGTCGCTCGGCGGGCTGCTCCGCGTGGTGGGCGCGGCGTTCGTCGTCGGCGCGGCCGTGGACCACGGGGAGCTGTTCCACGGTCGCCTCGTCCGGCCGCTGGAGATCGGCGAAACGTTCCGCTTCTTCGCCAGTCCCTGCGAACAGGCGCCCGTATCAGATGTCGAGGAACCCGGCGGGACGCCGGCATCCGGTGCCGGGCCCGCGTCCGTCGAAGGGGACGGCCCCGTGGCACCGGCCGAGGAGCGGACCGGCGAGAACACCCTGGTCGTCCTCCGCCGGCTGGTGGCCGAACGCGTCGAACTGCCCGTGGAGATGGTCGCGGACGACAGCCGCCTGCTCGACGATCTGCACCTGAGCTCGATCACTGTGGGGCAGGTGATGGACACGGCCGCCAAGGCCCGCGGAGTGACCGTCCTGCAGCCCGCGACCAACTTCGCGACGGCCACGCTGCGCGAGCTGGCCGAGACGCTCGACGGCCTGGCGGAGACCGCCCCGGCCGCCGCGCCCTCGTCCGCCGTCGAGGGTGCGGCGGCGTGGGCGAGGCCGTTCGCCGTCGAACTGGTCGAGGCGCGCCTGCCCGAGGCGTCCGTGGTGGGTGGGCGAGCGACCGCGCGGGCCGTCGCGGGCGAGCGCCCCGCCGGACAGCCGGAGTGGCTCCTTTACGCCTCGCCGGGCAATGCGCTCGCGGAGCCGCTGCGAGCGGCTTTGCAGGGGGCCGGCATCGGGTCCGGCGTCCTGGTCTGCCTGTCCGAGAACTGCGCCGAGGACGAGTTGCGATCGGCCCTCGACGGTGCGCAGGCCGCGTTGTCGAACACGATCGGTGACCGGTTCGTCCTCGTCCAGCACGGACGGGGAGCGGCGGGACTGGCCAAGACGCTGCGTCTGGAGGCCCCGCATCTCCGTGTCACCATCGTGCACGTCCCCCCGACGACGGAGGCCGTCGGCCGGGTGGTCGGGGAGGTGGCGGCCACCGGGGACTACGCGGAGGTCCATTACGGCACGGACGGCGTACGACGGATTCCGACCCTCCGCGCGATGCCCGTACGTCCGGATGTCGCGGAACCCCGGCTCGACGACACGGTCGTTCGACTCGACGACACGGACGTGGTTCTCGTCACGGGCGGCGGCAAGGGCATCACGGCGGAATGCGCGCTCGCACTCGTCGGCGACAGCGGCGCCCGGCTGGCCATTCTCGGCCGTTCCGAGCCGAGCGAGAGCCCCGAGCTCGCCGCCAACCTCCGGCGGATGGCCGCCGCGGGCGTCGCCGCCGGCTACTTCCGCGCGGACGTCAGCGACCCCGCCGAGGTGCGGGCGGCCGTGGCCGCGGCGACCAGGGACCTCGGGCCGATCACGGCGATCCTGCACGGCGCCGGACGCAACGTCCCCCGCGGCCTGGCCGACCTGGACTTCGACGAGGTCCGCGCCACCTTCGCACCGAAGGTCGGCGGGCTGCGTGCGGTGCTCGACGCGATCGAGCCCGAGAGGCTCCGGCTGCTGCTGACCTTCGGGAGCATCATCGGCCGCTCGGGGCTACGCGGCGAAGCGCACTACGCGATGGCCAACGAATGGCTCGCGGCCCTCACCCAGGAGACGGCGGCCCGGTACCCCCGATGCCGGGCGCTGTGCCTCGAATGGTCGGTCTGGTCCGGGGTCGGAATGGGAGAGCGGCTCGCCGTCGTCGAGTCCCTCGCCCGGGACGGCATCACTCCCATCGTCCCCGAGCAGGGGGTGGAGATCATGCACCGCCTGCTCGCCGACCCCGGCGCCCCGGAGGTCGTGGTGGTGAGCGGGCGGACGGGGACCATCGACACGGTCCGGCACGACTCGCCCGAGCTCCCGCTGCTGCGCTTCGTGGGCAGGCCGCTCGTCCGCTACCACGGGGTCGAACTCGTCACCGAGATCGAACTCAACGCGGGGACCGACCCCTATCTCTCCGATCATCTGCTGGACGGCAACCTGCTGTTTCCGGCGGTCTTCGGTATGGAGGCGATGGCGCAGGCCGCCGCGTCCGTCACCGGCCGCCTGGAGGCCCCGGTGATCGAGGACGCGGAGTTCTCGCGGCCCATCATCGTCCCGCCGGCCGGGACCACGACGATCCGCGTCGCGGTGGTGGTCACGGAGGACGACACCGTCCTGGCCACCATCCGCAGCTCGGAGACGGACTTCGCCGCCGACCATTTCCGCGCCCGGCTGCGGTTCGGGCAGCCGGACGTCCCCGACGGCCCTCCCGGCCAGACCGGGGCGGAGGTGCCGGAGGTGCCGCTCGACCCCGCCACGGAGCTGTACGGCCCGGTGCTGTTCCAGGGCGGACGCTTCCAGCGGCTGCGCCGGTATCACCGGGTGTCCGCGCGGCACGTCGATGTCGAGGTCGAGGCGCTTGAGCCTGGGTGGTTCGCCGATTTCCTGCCCGGCGAGCTGCTGCTGGGCGACCCGGGTGTCAGGGACGCCCTGATGCACGGCAACCAGGTGTGCGTTCCGGACGCCACGCTGCTGCCGACCGGAATCGAGCGGATCCATCCCGGAGGCGCGCGGCTGAGCACCGCGGGAAAGCTCCGCTACTGCGCCGCCGAGCGCTCCCATGACGGCGACGACTACGTCTACGACATCGCGGTCAGGAACGAGGCGGGCGAGGTCGTCGAACGCTGGGAGGGCCTGCGGCTCAGGGCGGTCCGCAAGGGCGACGGCCGCGGGCCGTGGTCGGCTGCCCCGCTGCTCGGTCCCTTCCTCGAACGGGCGGTGGAAGACCTCACCGGCGCGCGCGTGGCCGTGACCGTGGAGCCCGACGGCGAGGACACCCCTGGACCCGGCGCCTCCGTGACGGAGCGGCGCCGGCGCACCGCTCTCGCCGCGGCACGCGCTCTCGACGAGGACGTCGACGTCCTCTACCGGCCCGACGGCCGTCCGGAGATCGACGGCGACCGGCTGATCACGGCGTCCCACTGCGCCGGGCTGACGGTCGTCGCCGTGGCCACGACGACCGTGGCCTGCGACGTCGAGGCGGCGGCCGAGCGGACCGCGGCCGAGTGGGCCGGACTGCTCGGCCGGTACGAGTCCGTGGCCGGTCTCGTGGCGAAGGAGATGGACGAGGGCGCCGCCGTCGCCGGCACGCGGGTGTGGTCAGCCGTCGAGTGCCTCCGCAAGGCGGGGCTTCCGCCGGACACCCCGCTCACCCTGGCCCCGAAGACGCGGGGCGGCTGCGCCGTCTTCGTGTCGGGAGACCTGCTCATCGCGACGTTCGCCGCCTTCCTGAGCGGGCGCACCGAGCCGATGGTGTTCGCGATCCTGGTTGAAAGGCGGTCGTAGACAATCATGGCGGACTACTTCGAGTATCTGCACACGGTCGGCTTCGAGGAGACCAACCTCGTCGGCAACGTGTACTACGTCAACTACCTGCGGTGGCAGGGCCGGTGCCGGGAGCTGTTCCTCAAGAGCGAGGCGCCGGAGATCCTCGCCGAACTGCAGGACGACCTGAAACTGTTCACCCTCAAGGTCGACTGCGAGTTCTTCGCCGAGATCACCGCGTTCGACGAACTGTCCATCCGGATGCGGCTGATCGAGTTGTCCCAGACCCAGCTGGAGTTCGGCTTCGACTACGTCCTGCTGGACCCCGGCGGAGTCGACAGGCTCGTCGCGCGCGGCCGTCAGCGGGTCGCCTGCATGCGGGGGCCGAACACGCGCACCGTCCCGGCCAGGGTGCCCGACTCCCTCGTGGAGGCACTCCGGCCCTACGCCCCGGGGGTCCCCGCTCAGGCGAGACGACCGGCCTGACGACCATGCCCGGCCGTCCCAGGACACGGGCCGCCTCACCGAGACGCGCTTAGCGATTCTTCGATCGTGCTCACCTCACCGTTGGCCGGAGATGGCCAGGCCTGGTCCTTGCGACAAACCGACCGCCAGGATTACCAATGAAGGGATCTGGAGCGCGCCAACACTTCATCGGACGCGCGAATCCGCCAGGTCGCCGGTCACTCACGGTAAGTTACGGAGAGGCGTTCTGTGTCCTTCACGAGAGTTTCGATGAACGGATCGCGGCCGGCGGCACGGCGAACTCGGCGAAAATTACGACGCCCGGCGACTGCCATTTCCGTCGAGCAGTCCAGGTCCCCCGTGGACGGCGCGGGCCCACGTGCCGCGCGGGGGCCTCGGTGCCCCCGCGAACGGCCGAACCGCCTGTCGCCACCCCGTGAGCTGAGCCGACGCGAACCGCGGCCGACTTCACACCTCCGCAGTCCTGCTGTGATCCAGCCGGGAATTGTTCGAATGTGCCCCGATCGCCGCTGACCAGGGACAGCCGGGTCCGGTCCTGGCGACGAATCGGCCGCCAGGATCACAAGGGAAGGCACTGGAGCACGCGATTATTTCTCTGGCGTGAACTCGCCAGGTCGTCGCTCACCTACGATCGGTTCCGGGAGAGATAATTCTGTGGGTATCAGCATCGAGCAGTCGATCGAACGAGTCATCGTTGCCATGCAAGAGAACCTCGGTGAACGGATCACGATTGACGACATGGCGAAAATCGCACTGTTCAGCAAATTCCATTTCTGTCGTGCGTTTCGGGTCTACACAGGAATGTCCCCGGCTCGGTTCCTGTCGGCACTGCGGCTCCAGGAGGCCAAGCATCTCCTCGTCTCGACGTCGCTCAGCGTCGCGGAGATCAGCAACCAGGTCGGCTACACCAGTGTCGGCACCTTCACCACGCGGTTCAGCAGCTCGGTGGGAGTGACCCCCGGCGCGTTCCGCGCTCAGGGCGGCCGAAACCTCCGCCCCCGCACCGGCGGTCACCTCGTGCTCTCCAAGGGAAGCAGGGCAGCCATCCGGACCCGGGTGTCCGTGAACGCTCCGTAGGACGACTCGGCCGCGCATCCGGCAGGTCAGGCGGCGCCGGAACCCCCGGAACCCCCGGAACCTCTGCCGGCGCCGGCGGCCGGCGCGGCTTCCACGGCCGCCGCCGGAGGGAGGGCGCCTTCGGGTCTGGCGTAGGGCCGGCGGGGGATGAAGGGCCCCGCCATCGCCGTGGTGGCCAAGGCCATCAAGACCATCATGGTGAACATACGGGTGTCCAGGATGCCCAGGCTGAGCCCCGCGTTCAGAATGATCAGCTCGGTCAGGCCACGGGTGTTCATCAGCAGGCCGACGGTCCGCGCGTCCGCCCACGACATCCCGGCCGCGCGGCCCGCGGCGACGACGCCGCCGAGCTTGCTCAGGCAGGCCACTCCGATGATGGCCGCCAGCTCCAGGAGGCCGCCGCCGCCGAGCCCGATGATGTCGACGGAGAGCCCGGTGCTGATGAAGAAGATCGGCATCAGCAGCCCGGTGACGTGTTCCATCGGGATGCGCACTCGTGAGGCGAGGACCCCGCCGGAGCCGCGGGGCATGATCAGGCCGAAGGAGAAGGCACCGAAGATGGCGTGGATCCCGATCAGGTCGGTCGTGTAGGCGGACAGGAACACGCCGGCGACGACGAGCACGAGCAGTTGCGGCGACACGTCACCGCCGCGGCTCAGCCGGCGGATCAGGACTCCGAGCAACGGCCTCACGGCCATCCAGAGCACGAGTGCGTACAGGGCGGACCAGCCGATGACCTGCAGGAGTCGCTCGGGGTGCGACGACGCCGCCACGATCGAGACGAGCGCGAGCATGCACCAGGCCAGGACGTCCCCGACCGCCGCGGCGGCCAGCGAGATCACACCTACCGGCGTCATCTGGAGCCGGTGCTCCATGATGATCCGGGCCAGCACCGGAAAGGCCGTGACGGCCATCGCGGTGCCGACGAACAGGACGAACGCCACCTTGTCAACGTGGTGTCCGTCGACGATCGCGTGATCGCGATGGAGCCAGGCGGCCAGCACGGCCCCTGTGCCGAACGGCAGGGCGATGGAGGCCAGCGAGATGCTCAGCACGGCGCCGCCGCGCGTGCGCGCGTGGCCGAGGTTCATCTCCCAGCCAACCAGGAACATGAACAGCAGGACGCCCACCTGCGAGATCGCCGACAGTTCCGGCCGGACCTCGGCCGGGAACAGACGCGTCGTCAGATGCCCCGGCAGCAGGCCGAGCAGGCTCGGGCCGAGCGCGATGCCCGCGACGATCTCGGCTATCACCCGCGGCTGCCGCAGGCGGTGGATCAGGGGGGTGAGAGCGGCTCCCACCGCCAGAACCACCGCCACATCGACGACCACCAGCATCGCGCCGGAACCCCCGGTCATGATCTCCTCAGTCGGCTCGTCCCACTGTGCTCATTCGACGGTCATGATTCGACGGGTACGTGCGGTGCCCGCCCGTGCCCGCCCAGTCGCACGTCCGTCGTCACCCGCACCCGGCCCGGTTCCTCTCCCGTCACGGGGGCGGCGTCGGACCCGCGCCGGGCCCGCGAACGCTGGATGAAGTGGTGGCTCCACCAGCCGAGACCGCGGACACCGCAGACGATCACCAGCGCGAAGAAGAGGGTGTAGGTGATGTTCAACTGCATCAGGATCCCGTAGACGATCGCGACCGAACTGCCGAACATGAACTGGGCGCGCGCCTTCATGGGCGTCGTTCCCGGGTCGGTGATCATGTAGTTGGTGAACAGGACGAACGCGACCCCGGTCATCGCGCCGAGCGCGGAGAACAGCGCGACGTCCCAGATCCCGTGCCGGACGAACGCCTGGATGGCGAAGCCTCCCATCCAGCCGAGGATCAGGGGCACCTTGCGGGTGAGCATGGCGTTGAGCACGGTGCCGGCGGTGATGATGATCAAGGGGATCATCAGCCGGAAGAAGGTGTTGACGTTCTCGGTGAACTCGTACGGCGGTGCGATGCTGACCCAGCTGCTGAAGGAGACCAGGACCACCGCGATGCCGAAGTTCGACGGGTTCATGAAGTGCCGCATCCGCCCGTTGACGGGCGCCTGGAACACGTGCTTGCCGGCGACCCCGACGAACACCCCGAAGATGATCGGCAGGATCTGGTTGTTGGCGTAGAGCAGCATGTTGACGGCGAGGGACGTGATGTGGGCCGGCAGCAGGAACTCGTACACGCCGCGCGGTCCCGCACCCAGGAAGCGAGGCCGCCGCCGGTACGCCCACGCACTGACCATCTCAAGCGTGATCTCGGTCGTGTACCCCGTCGCCAGGGCGATGATCGGCCATAACCAGGGCTGCTCGAAGCCGAGGACGGCATAGCCGAAGATGTTCAGGACGCTGATCGACATGGCGAAGTTACGCAGGGCGATATACCGTGCGTCCGGCTTCGGCTTCGGCTTCGCGGAGTCGACCGTCGAACCAGACGGGGCGCTGTCACCCGCATGGTGGTGCAGGACGGCGGTCATCGGCTGGGAACCTCCTTGACGGAGTCGGTGAGCATCAGGTTGTGGACACCGGGCGTGAGCGAGAGCGACTGCTGGTGCGACGCTCCGCCGACATCACGCCACCGGACACGGGCGGAGACGGGGCCGGCGTACGAACCGAGCCCGAAACGGACGTCGAAACTGCGGAACCCGACGTGGCCCCCGCCACCGTCGAGCTGCGAGATCTGGGCGCCCCGCGGTGTCGTGATCTCGACCGTGGCGCCGTAGGCGGGACTGCCGATCATCTTCAGGCCGCTGCCCGCGCCGGACGGCGTGGTGGACGGACGGTACAGCTTGAGTTCGAGGACGTTGCCGCGGTTCGGTGCCTGATTGGCGTAGAACGCCGGCGGTCCCCACTGCCGCGCCACCGCGAAGTCCAGCGCGCCGGTGCTGGTGGTGTCGCCGGTGGCGACCGCGCGTGTCGGGGTCTGCACCGCCAGGCCCAGCAGGGAGCTGATGTTCACGTAGGTGCCGCTGGAGTTCTTGGCGTAGAAGGCGAGGGCCTCATGGCCCGAGACGTCGTCGCCGGGCTGGAAGTTGGGCCACATGTCCGGGTTGTCCAAGAGCTCGTCGTTCATGGTGGCCGCCTCCTGCAGCCAGTTCCACCGGTTGACCTCGCCCTTGACGAAACCGGTGGTCTGGACGACCTCCTTCTCACCGCTGTTCAGGAAGTCGTCCGCCTTGACGTCCCAGCACCAGCCGGTCCAGGCCAGGCCGTACTGCTGGGCCTGTTGCGTGAAGGGGGCGATCCCGGCGCCGAGCTGGCGCGCCATCTCGGCCTCGCTCTTGGTCTGGTTGATGAAGACGAAGTTGCTCTCCTGCAGGCCCCAGGGGACGTTGATGTTGCTGACCAGGAAGTCGAACCGGCCGTTGCCGGTCAGATCGGCGAAGTCGACGCCCATCCCCTTGAAGGAGCCGTTCCCGAGCACGAACGACTTCGGGGTCGTCGGGGTGCGTTGCCCCTTGACCTCCGTGAACTTGATCCGGCCCGGCGTCGACTGGTTGTAGAGAAGGTAGCCGTGGCCGAAGTCGTTGGCGAGGTACACCTCCGCCAGCCCGTCACCGGTGAGATCGGCACCGGAGATCGCGAGCGTCCAGCCGGTGGAGTTCTCGAACGGGATGGCGTCGTGGTCCTCGACGTAGGCGGCCTGCGGATCGGTGCCCGCCGTCGCGCTGACCCAGCGCAGCACATGAGCGCCGCCGGCGTTGTTCGCGGAGGAGAAGCTGTTGGGCATCAGGACGTTCTTGATGCCCTTCGGATCCAGCACGTCCGAGTCGGGCCAGTAGTTGCCGATGACCACCGACGGGTGCCCGCTGCCGTCGAGATCGCCGATGTACACGGCGTCGGTGTTCCACCGCGGGCCGTGGTATCTGCCGTCGAGCGTTTGTGAGGGCACGAGTTCCCGCGGCACGTACGCACTCGGTGAAGGCGTCGTGGCGTCCGACTTCGGCAGGAACAGGATCGGGGTCCGGCCCCAGTACGTCACGAGGAAGCCGATGCGGCCGTCACCGGTGAAGTCGCCGGGCGCACAACCGGTCGGCGCCATCGTGCCGTCGTACGGCAGCGGCGCGGGGTTCAGGGTGAACGGCGTGAACCGGTCACTCGCCGGCGCCGTGGGCGTGTAGGTCACGATCGCCTGGTTGGTCCGGGTGTCGACGATGCACATGCCGTCCGCGCGGCCGTGGCCGGTGACGTCGTTGATGGCGATGCCGGCCCCGACCGCGGAGATCCAGGAGCGGATCTTGTGATAGGACGGATTCACCTCCCGGATCGTGTTCATGTGCTGGTTGTCGTAGCCGGGCGGTAGCGCGATCGGCAGCTCCTGGAATTTGTACTTCGCGGCAGCGCGCTCGCCGCCGGAGACCGCGACAGCCGCGTTCGCGCTGAGACACAACGACGTGCCGACGGCGACCGCCAGCACTCCCGGTACCAGCCGGCGGAGACGCTCACGTTGCCTCACTGCTCTCTCCTCTCGAAACACCGTTCATGAAGACGCGGGGTCCCTCCCCGCTCGGCTAGGCCACGCTCTGCGAACTCCCGGCCGGGTCGAACTCGGTCGGTTCGTCCGCGAAGGGGGTGACCGGCGGAATGGGCGTCACGAGATGCGGGTGTGCGTCCAGCGCCGGCGCCGTGTGGCGCCAGTCGCCGTTGTCCGCGAAGAAGACGTCACGCAGCGCGGAGAAGCCGCGCCGCCATGCCTGACGCGTCTCGTCCAGCACGAAGCCCGCACCGTCGCGCGCGTAGGTGAGCAGCGGGAAGGTGCAGTTCTCCCGGTACGTCGCGTCGCCGTGGGACCGGTACCACATGACGTGCCGGGCACCGGGGATCAGTGTGAACGTCGCCGTGGCGGTTTTCCCCGGATCACCGAACCCCATGTACGGCGGCAGGAAGTCGACCTGGCGGAACCGCGCGAAGATGCGCTCGCTCGCCTCCGCGTGGGTGATCTCGCCGTCGACGGCCGCCTCCATGTCGGCGCGCGAGGCCCGCACCACGTCGACGACGCCCGGCAGGTGGCTGCCGAGCACGCCCATCCGGCTCGGCTCGGTCGTCTTCATCAGGTACGAGCGATCCTTGGTCTTGTGGTAGCGCACCCAGAGCGACAACGGGCCGAATGTGCCGAGCAGGCTCCCCATGACCCAGTTGCGGTTCCACGCGTTCCAGGTGTCGTAGCTGGCGAACGAGTCGAACGCCCCGGACACGATCGCGTCGTAGTGGTCGAATCCGCGGTTGACCACGTCTTCCACGAACTGGAACCGCTCCATGGAGTAGTCGTCGTCGGCGACGGCTTTGAGCAGCGCCTCGGCGATCAGGTCGATCGCGACGATGAGCACCGACATGCCGCTGGAGTAGAGCGGATCGACGAACGCGGCCGCGTGCGGGAGCTGGATCAGGCGGGGCGCGATCAGGTGCGGTGAGGAGTACTGGATGCGGCCCGACCTGACCCACGGCCGCACGGCCTCCGCCTCGGCGAAGTGGCGCGCGACCGTCGGGTAGGCGGAGATGATCCGGCGGAACTCCTGCTCCGGCGTCCCCTGCGGCTCGGGGTGCTTGCGCCGGTCGAGCATCAGCCCGACGCTCGTCAGCGGGTTGGTGGCATCGCGGTGGTTGCCGAACGGGATGACCCACATCCAGCCGCCGTCGAAGACGTGGTGCATGGTGGACTGGCCGAGCGGCGAGATCAGGCGGCTCCTGCCCCGGGAGTCCAGCAGCAGATCGGCGCTCCTGAGTCCCACCATGTGGGTGTAGAGGGCGCGCGTGTCGGTCCGGAAGCGTGGCACCTCGTCGCGCAGGCCGAGCTGGTCCGAGACCATCGACCGCATGCCCGAGGCGTCGATCAGGAGTTTGGCCCGGTACGTCTGGCCGGATTCCGCGCGCAGCTCGACCTCGTCGTCGCCGAACTTGATCTCGGAGACGCGCGTCTGGGAGTGGAACGTCGCCCCGTACTTGACTGAGAGCGCCGCGAGGAACGCGTCCGTGTCCTGGCGGAACAGGTGCGAGTCGGGGCCGACGGGCGGTGCCAGCGTGCCGAACTGGTTGATCTCGTCGGGGCGGTTCTCCTCGCCGGCGCGGTGATACATGAAGCCGAACGAGCGCTTCACGCCGCAATTGCTGCTGACATGGTTCCGGAGCTTGTGGAACGTGCCGATCCACCCGATCTCCGGAACGCCGTACTTCTCGGCGACGATGCGCAGGCGGAGCCCGGTTTCCGGGATCAATGACTCACCGATGGTGAACCTGGGATGGCTCGCCCCCTCGAGCAGGAGCGTCGAGACCCCCTGTTTGGCGAGGATGCTCGCGAGCATCGAGCCGCCTATTCCCGATCCTAGGATGGCCACGTCAAATCGGTTGGACAGCATCGTTCTCCAAATTTCGATTGACTGCGGATGGGCTTCTGGGGGGAGCGCCTGAACTCGCCGTCGCCAGCATTGCACCGGGTTTCGCGCCCGTCCTTCTCCTGCCTTGCTTCGATTGGAATTCGGCCGCGTCGCCGCGCAATCCCAAATGCCGGACAGCGCAATCTATAAGAAGCCGCCGAACCCCTCGGCGATTTACTCGGCACGACGAAGGGCGGGCCGCGGCGGGCCTCCTCCGTGGCCGGCGGCCTACCGGTGCCCCCGGAGCCAGGAGGCGCGTCGTGCGTCCGCTTCGGGGGACGGCGGGGTCGGGATAGGCCGCAAAGAGCACGGTCCCGCTGAAGTCGAGCACCCCTGACCAGCCTAGGCGTCCCGGCGGCCCACGACTTCTTTCGTATTGACCCCGTTCGGTGCGTCACCGGTTCGGCACGCAGGGGCACCACAGGAAACCGGCACCGCTACCGCACCCACGCAAGCAAGTTCAAAGAAGTGGAATCGGGAAGGACCTGCGCATAATGAGCTGACCACCCCCGGGCAGCCACCTCACAAGCAAATACTCGGGAGTGTTATCCCTGGAGAGCAAGACAACCGGATCAAGCGGGTTGGGGCGCAGAGAAACGATCAAGCCTGTTGCTTCTAGAGAACGGGGGTTCTATGGAGGAGATCTGTAGAGAGGCCGTGGAACGTTCGATAACGATGATGTGGAATCACTATAGTGAACCTCTGTCCCTTGATGACATAGCCGACAGCGCCAAATTGAGCAAGTTCTACTTCTCGCGAATCTTCCGGTCCGTCACCGGCACGTCGCCCGGGCGTTTCCTGAGCGCGATCCGTCTCTACAGCGCCAAGCGCCTGCTGCTGGACACGTCACTGAGTGTCACCGATATCACCTACATGGTCGGATACAACAGCCTTGGAACGTTCACCACCCGCTTCCGCCGAAGCGTCGGCGTGACGCCGGCCCGCTTCCGTACGCTCTTCCGCGGTGGCCGGCCGTCGTTCCCGCCCTTCGCGGGGGACTCGCGCCGCCCGTCCGGCGCGGTGCACGGCATGATGGTGCTGCCGCCGAGCAACTCGCCGCTCCGCGTCTACGTCGGCGTGTTCAGCAGTCCCATCGTCGAGGGGATGCCGGTCTCCTGCGACATCATCGACAGCCCTGCCGACTGTTGTCGTCTGCGCGAGTACCGGCTCGCCTCGGTTCCTGTCGGCGAGTGGTACGTCCGTGCGGTGGCCATCGCGGTGTGCGGGGCCGGCCTCGATCCGCGGCCATGGGCCAGGCCCGGTTTCGTGGGCGACGGGCGCCCCTTCGCCATACGGGCGGGTGAAGAGGTCGAGATCGACATCCCGATGCGCGACATGGACCTGACCGACCTGCCGATCCTGCTGGCGCTTCCCGAGCTGGACCAGCAGGTCTTTCCCGGGCACAGGCCGATCGTGCAACCACGCCCGGAACTCGCTTCGGGCCGACGCAACGTCATCTAGGCGAGCACGGAGCGGGCGCCCCGAACCCCGGCCTGCGAGATCCCGCTCGGGCGTTCGGGCGATCCGTTCAGAGGAGAGGAAAAATGGCCAGTGGTTGGCGAGCGCTCAGACGCCGGATCCTGACGCCGAGCATGAAGGAGGCGAATCTCTCGGTCCGCGGCTTCCATGTGAAGGACTCCGCCGCGCGGTCGATGCTGGAAACGATCGGTGAGACGTTCCTCACCGGATACGCGTACGCCGTCGAGGCGCGCCACCCGGAGGAGGCCGAGGAGCGTCTTGAGCAGCTGCCTTGGCAGTTCCGCGGCTTCGCGTACGAGGGCGCCGGCATGGGTTTCGCGGTCCGCGACGGCCTCCCGTTCGGAGGCCACCACGTGAGCCGGTTCCTCCAGGGCAAGGCCGACGACCACGTGTACATGGTCTACGTCGGGATCGGCTGGGCCATGGCCAGGCTGCCGCGGTTCCGCTGGGCCAAGGCATCCGCCGCCGCGACGGATCCGGTGCTGCGCTGGCTCGTGCTCGACGGCTATGGATTCCACCAGGCCTACTTCCACACCGACCGGTACGTGCACCGGCAATACCGGGAGCCGGACTTCCCCTGGCCGGCCGACGGCCCGGCCCGGTACGCGAGCCGCGCGATCGACCAGGGCATCGGGCGCGCGATCTGGTTCGTCGGCGGAGCCGACCCCGAGATGGCCGCCGACCTGATCGACGCGTTCGACGAGAGCCGGCGGGCCGACCTGTACAGCGGCGCCGGCCTGGCCGCGACCTATGCGGGCGCGGCGGACGAAGCGGAGCTGCGGGCTCTCCGGCGGCGCGCCCGGAACTACTCGCCGCAGGTCGCCCAGGGCGGCGTGTTCGCCGGCGCGGCCCGGTTCCGCGCCGGCCTGGTGACCCCGCACACCACACTGGCGGCCGGGCTGCTCTGCGGCGTCACGCCGGAACAGGCGTCCGAACTGGCCGATACGTCCCGTGCCGAGGCCGAGGCGACCAGTGCCGAACCTTCCGGCCCCTCGGGCGTCCCCGCCTACGAGCTCTGGCGGCGGCGCATCGTCTCGGGGCTCTCCAATCTGGAGACCGCGCCGTGACGACCCGAGGCCTGTCGGCCGCGCGGAACGACCCCCGCATCCCCGGGCCGCCCCGTACCTCCACCCTGGCCGTCCTGGCGAGGATGATGCGGAGCCGCCTGGACGTCATGACCTGGGCCGCCGCCGAGTACGGTGACGCCGTCCGTCTGCCGCTCGGCCCCAAGACGCTCTACTTCTTCAACCACCCGGACCACGCCAAGCACGTCCTGGCCGACAACGCGGGGAACTACACCAAGGGCCTGGGCATGGTCCACGCCCGGCGCGCTCTCGGGGACGGTCTGCTCACCAGCGAGGGAGAGCTCTGGCGCAGGCAGCGCAAGACGATCCAGCCGGTGTTCCAGGCCAGACGGATCGCCGCCCAGCTCGGCGCCATCGCCGACGAGGCCGAGCAGCTGACGGCACGGCTCCGCTCCCATGGCGGCCGGGGCCGGGTGGACCTGCGCGAGGAGATGACCGCGTTCACTCTGGGCGTGCTCGGGCGCACGCTGGTCGACGCCGACCTCGGCATGTTCGAGTCGATCGCCGGGTCGTTCGAGGCCGTCCAGGACCAGGCGATGTTCGACGCCATCACGCTGGGCGCGGTGCCGCTCTGGCTTCCGCTGCCCCGTCAGGTCCGCTTCCGGCGGGCCAGGCGGGACCTTCAGCGCATCGTCGACACGCTGGCCGCCGCCCGCGCGGCCAAGCCCGCCGGCGACGACGTCGTCTCCCGGCTGATCGAGTCGATCCGCCGCGAACCCGACCGGCACGCCGGACGGATCCGCATGCGCGATGAGCTGGTCACCCTGCTGCTCGCCGGGCACGAGACCACGGCCAGCACGCTGACCTGGGCGCTCCACCTGCTGGACGAGCATCCGGAGGCATGGAGGCGGCTGCACGACGAGGCCGTCGAGGTGTTCGGGAGAGGCCCGTTGACCATCGAGAGTCTGCACGGGCTCACCTACACGACGCAGGTCCTCGAAGAGACCCTCCGCCTGTATCCCCCGGTCTGGCTGCTGCCGAGGATCGCCCGCGCGGACGACGAGATCGGCGGATTCCCCGTCCCGGCGGGCGCCGACGTCCTCCTCTGCCCGTACCTGCTGCACCGGCACCCCGCGTTCTGGACGTCGCCCCTGCGCTTCGACCCGGAGCGATTCACTCCCTCCGCGTCAGCGGGCCGGAACCGCTACTCCTACATCCCGTTCGGCGCGGGGCCGCGTTTCTGCGTCGGCAACAGCCTCGGCATGATGGAGGCCACCGTCGCGCTCGCGACAGTGGCCCGCGACCTGCGCCTGACCAAGGTGCCGGGATACCGGGTGACCGGCGAGGCGATGCTGACCCTGCAGATCCGCGGCGGCCTGCCGGTGACGGTACGCCCGGCGAACTGACAAAGGCCGGGCGCGTACGGAACCGGCCGGGACGCTGATCCGCCCCGGCCGGTTCGTGCCGTCCGGCTACTCGCGCAGCCAGTCGGCCGTACGCTCACCGATCATGATCGAGGTGAGGTTTGTGTTCGCGCGGACGGTGTTGGGCATGATCGAGGCGTCGCAGACGTAGAGGGACTCCATGCCGTGCACCGCGCCCCGCTCGTCGACGACGGCCGAGGGGTCCTCCGCCGGCCCCATGCGCACCGTCCCGACCGGATGGTAGGCGCTGTCGAGGCTCGTCTTGACGTACTGCCGGATCATGTCGTCGTTTTCGATCATCGCCTCGCGCAGGATGACGAAACCCTGTCCCAGACCGCGGATGCCGGGGTGGGCCGCCAGGCGCCAGCAGGTGCGCACGCCCTCCACGAGGAGGTCCAGCTCCCGGCCGTCGTCATTGAGGAAGTTCAGCTCGATCCGCGGCTGCGCCAGCGGATCCGCCGAGGTCAGCGCGAGCGTCCCGCGGGAGCGCGGGCGCTGCGACACGACCATCACGCCGTAGATCATCGTCGTCCCCGAGAGCATCTGGAGTTCGGGGAAGTGAGCCAGGTCGAAGTGGTTCACCATGTAGAACTGCAGGTCGTTCGTCTCGTCGGAGCCGGGCGCGGTCGTGCGGAGGATCTCCTGCAGGAAGGGGACCGACGGGTCGCACGCGCCGGGTCGTGGGGTGAGAAACGCTCCGGTGCGCTGGTGGTCCACCAGGTTCGCGCCGACGCCCGGCAGGTCGGCCCGGCAGTCGATGCCGAGCCGCCGCAGGTCCGCCGAAGGGCCGATGCCGGATCGCATGAGGATCATCGGCGACGCCACGGCGCCGGCCGCCAGGATCACCCGCCGCGCGGTGATCGTCTCGTAGCCGCCGCCGGCCGTTCCGGCCACCACGCCGGCCGCGCGCTGCCCCTCGAAGATGACCCGGTCGACGACCGTATGGGTCCTGATGTCCAGGTTGGGGCGTCCGCGCGCCGGCGTCAGATAGGCCATGGCGGTGGTGACCCGGTTCGCGGCGTCCCGCCGGTTCGACGGAATCGGGCCCACTCCCGAGGCGTCGGGGTGGTTGTGGTCCTTGGCCTCGGGGAAGCCCGCCTCGATGCAGGCCTCGACGAAGGCGACCTGCCCCGGCAACAGCTCGTCGGGGCGCCAGCGGCGGATCGGGTACGGGCCGCCCTGCCCGTGGTACTCACCACCGAAGTCGAGGTCGTCCTCCAGACGCCGGAAGTAGGGCAGCACCTCCTGCCAGGACCACGCCGGGTTCCCGGCCCGCGCCCACTCGTCGTAGTCCGCGGGAAGGCCGCGCAGCGCGACCGTGGCGCCCACCGCCGAGGAGCCGCCCGTCACCTTGCCGCGCGGAAAGCGGATCCTCCGCCCGTCCCGGATGTCGGCCTTGAACTGCCAATCGTGGTCGTGAAAGGACATCGCATTGCCGGAGCGGATCTCGTCGGGGGTCTCCTGCGGCGTCAGATAATCGGGTCCGGCCTCAAGGAGAAGCACGCGCCGCGACGCGTCCTCACTTAGTCGTGCCGCGAGCACGGCACCGGCCGATCCGGCGCCGACGACGATGTCATCGTACTGAGGCGTCATACGTGATCCTCGCTGATCTGGGCTGGGGGAATCGCGACGCGAAACAAGTGCGCGTCGCCCACTGAACGCGGACGCGCCTTTCTTTTTCCGAGCGTCTTTTCCGGGCGTCCTTTCCAGAGCGTGGCATCGGCGGGGGCGGCGAACTACTCCGGAATTGCCCGGCATTGCCCGGCATTGAAGAAGGCCGAACGGCGTTGAAGGGCGTTGAACGGCATTGTCGGCGCGCTGAGCACGCTAAGAGAAGCCCCGCTCTCCTTCTGGCGTCACGCTGTTCTCGTGAACGCTCTTCAACACCGCGAGCTTCGATGCCGCGGCTCCAAGGAGGCGGCAGCATGCAGGAGAGCCAACCGATGACCATGGATCCGGCGGTGGCGCCGGCCGGGGTGAACCCGATGATCCCCAACACTGCGAGGATCATGGACTACCTGCTCGGCGGGACCGAGCACTTCGCGGTCGACCGCACCGTCGGCGACACCGCGTTCGTCAACTGGCCGGGCGAGACCGGCGGCATCGAAGGGGTCCGCGTCGACCTCCACGCGGCGCGCGACGCCCTCCGGCGCATCGTCGGACACCTCGCGGGCGAGTGCGGGATCCGACAGTTCCTGGACCTCGCCAGCGGGCTGCCGACGATGGGCAACACCCACGAGGCCGCACGCGCGGTCGCGCCGGGCTGCCGGGTCGTCTACGTCGACAACGCCGCCTCCGTCGCGGCGCACGGGCAGTACCTGCTCGCCTCCGACCCCGACACCCTCTTCCTGGAGGCCGACTTCCGCGATCCGGAGGACATCCTCCGCAGGGCCGCCGCGACGCTCGACTACTCCCGGCCCGTCGGGCTCATCCTGTTCGGCGTGCTCCACTTCGTGGACGACTCCGAGGGGCCCCGGCGGATCGTGGACGAACTGCTCGACGCCGTCCCCTCCGGCAGCTACCTGGCGCTTTCCCATTTCGCCAAGGACGACGCGGACACGGCGATGAACGCGATGCTCACCGAAATGGACAAGCAGACCGGCGACGCCGTGACGCGGCGGACCCGCTCCGAGGTCGAGCGGTTCTTCGACGGCATGGACATCGTGGCGCCCGGAGTGGTGGAGACGGAACTGTGGAGGCCGCCGCAGGGAGCCTCCGGACCCAGGCCGCTGCCCATGTGGTGCGGCCTCGCCCGCAAGCGGTGAGGATCGCGATGTCGTCATTGAAGGCTTTCGACGTCGATGACATCGTCGTGGGGGCGGGCAGCTCCGGCGCCGTGCTGGCCGCCCGGCTGAGCGAGGACCCCGGCCGGCGGGTGCTGCTGGTCGAGGCGGGGCCGCACTACGCGGCGACCGGAAGGACCCCGGACGATGTCCTTGACGCCAACACGATGTCGCTGGTGGACCACAGCTGGGGGTTCACGGCCCGGCTCACCCGCGACCGCCGCGTCATGCTCCCGCTCGCGAAGGTCACCGGCGGCTCCTCGGCGGTGGGTAACACCGTCGCGATCCGGGGCACGCCCGAGGATTACGACGAGTGGGCGAAGGACGGCAACCCGCTGTGGTCCTGGGAGCACGTGCAGCCGTTCTTCCGGGCGCTCGAGGACGATCTGGACTTCGGCGACCGCGAGTTCCACGGCCGCGGCGGCCCGGTTCCCATCCGGCGATGGCGGCCCGAGGAACTGACCGCGCTGCAGCAGGAGTTCCGCGACGCCTGCCTCGGCGCCGGCCACCCCTGGACCGACGACCACAACGACCCCGAGTCGACGGGCGTCGGGCCGATCCCGACGAACCGGCGCGATCTGCGGATCCGCGTCTCGACGGCGATGGCGTACCTCTGGCCGGTGGCGGGGCGGGAGAACCTCCGGATCCTGCCCCGCGCCCTCGTCGATCGGGTCGTGTTCGAGGGGCAGCGCGCGGCGGGCGTGGTCCTGGCCGCCGATGGCGGCCCGTTCGAGACGATCCGCGCGCGGCGCGTGATCCTGGCGGCCGGAGCGATCGGCTCGCCGGCGATCCTGCTCCGCTCGGGCGTCGGGCCCGCGGAGGACCTGCGCGCGCTCGGCGTCCCTGTGCGGGCGGACCTGCCCGGGGTGGGCGCGGGGCTGACCGACCAGCCGCGCATCGGCGTGTTCATGACCCCCAAGCCGGGCAACGAGAACGAGGGCAAGTCGACCGGCCAGATCGTGACCCGCGCGACCGCCGACCGGTTCAACGATCTGTACTACGCGGCGGTCAACCGCTTCGACCTCACCCATCACTTCCCCGAACTGCGCCGGGTCGCCGGGGCCAGGGCGGTGTTCGGCGTGATGGTCGTGCTCCGCCGGCAGCACTCACGCGGCAAGGTCACCCTCGCGTCGTCCAATCCGTACATCGCACCCGCCGTCGATCTGGGGTACCTCTCCGACGAGCGCGACTACGGCCTGCTCGCCGACGGCGTCAGGGGCTGCTGGGACCTGGTCCGCTCACCGAAGATCTTCGACAAGGGCGAACAGCTGGTCGCGGTGGACGAGCGCGTCATGGACGACGACCAGGCCCTGCGCGGCTACATCGAAAGCGCCGTCGACAGCGCCTACAACCCGGTGGGCACGGCGCGTATGGGGCCCGACGGCGACGCGCGGGCGGTCGTCGACCAGCACTGCGCGGTGTACGGGGTGGAGAACCTCCATGTCGTGGACGCGTCCGTCATGCCCAGCATGGTCTGCGCCAACACGCACCTCAACGTCGTCATGATCGGCGAGCGCGCGGCCGCGTTGCTGCGCCGCTGAACGCGCGGCGCGTGCTCCGGCCGGCGCGTGAGAAGAAAGGTAGGCAGATGGATTCGAACTCAGGGGTCCGCGTTCGCCTGATCGACGAGGCGGACGCGGCGGGACGGGTGGCGGAGCTCTACGAGCGGGCCAAGGAGGTGACCGGACTGAACTTCGTTCCCGACATGTTCCGGCTGGTCTCCACCCGGCCCGAACTGCTCGAGACCATGCTGGCCGGTTTCAACGGCGTCTTCAACCACGGCCGGCTGCCGCGACAGACCAGGGAACTGATCTCGGCCTGGACGTCGAAGGTGAACCAGTGCCCGTACTGCGTCGGCACGCACAACTTCTTCCTCCAGGTCTTCGGCGGCAGCAAGGAGCTCGCCGACGCGATCGAGACGGCGGAATCGCCCGACGACCTCCCGGTGGACGAACGCGAGCGCGTGCTGCTGCACCTGCTGACCAAATTGAGCCGCGAGGCCTACCGGATCACCGACGCGGACTGGCAGCGGGCCCTGGCCGCCGGCTGGACGGAGGATGATCTGCTCGAGGCGTTCTTCTGCGCGGCCCTGTTCAACTTTATCACCCGTCTGGTCGACGGCCTCGGGCTCGGCACCACCGTGACCAGGAGCCGCATCTCCCAGCAGGAGGTTCCGGACCACTCCGAGCCGGCAGCGGCCGCGGCGGCCGAATGAAACCGGAGCCGATCATGAAACCATCCCGCGCGGTGCTGATCACCGGTGTCTCCTCGCTGAGCGGTCTCTCCTCGGGGACCGGCAGGGCGCTCGCGCTCCGCCTGCATCGCGCCGGATGGCCGGTCTACGCGAGCGGCCGGAGCCTGGAGGGGCTCAAGGACCTGGAACAGGAGGGCATCACCACCCTGCGCGTCGACGTGACCGACGAGGAGTCGATGATCGAGGCGGTCGACCGGATCACCGCCGAACACGGCGCGGTGGGCGTGCTCATCAACAACGCCGCGTACAGCCTCAACGGCACGATCGAGCAGACCCCGATGGACGAGGTCCGCCGGCAGTTCGAGACGAACGTCTTCGGGCTCTCCCGGATGACACAACTGGTCCTGCCGGGCATGCGGGCGCAGGGGGCGGGCCGGGTCGTCATCATGTCGTCGATCTTCGGGCTCTTCGCGACCCCGGGACGCGGCTACTACGAGGCCACGAAGCACGCGCTCGAGGCGATCGGCGACTCCCTCCGGCTGGAGGTGAACCGCTTCGGCATCGAGGTCGTGGTCGTCGAACCCTCCCCCATCCTCGGCGCGTTCGTGCCCACCACCGTCGGCGATCTGGGGCTCGCGCCCGGCTCGGGCGACGATCCCTACGGCGATTTCTGGGAGCGTTTCGTCGTCTGGCACGGTGCGTATCGGGAGGTCGAGCACCCGAAGGGCCGAGGCCGGATGTCGCTTCGCGCCAACGAGGTGGCCGCCGTCGTCGAAAAGGCGATCACCGTGCGGCGCCCGCGGATCCGGTACCGCATCGGCATACCGGTGCGGCTGCTTCGCCCGCAGCGCGTCCTCTTCGGGGAGCGGGCCTGGGAGAAGTTCGTCCGCACGTTCTTCCCGACGCCCTAGCCGGCGTGTCCCGGCGGAATCCGGCCCGCGCCGCCACTCGTCGTGAGCACAACGGGAGAAGACCCCGGCACCCGATATGAGGACACTGGGACCACGGGTCGTCGGAGATCGAACACACATCTCAGGGCCGCAAGAAGGGTGACACGGTATGCGCAAGGTACTGATCGTCGGCGCCGGGCAGGCCGGGCTGCATCTCGCGCTCGGACTGCAGCAGCGCGGATATGACGTGACCGTGGTGTCGGCGCGGACGGCCGACGAGATCGAGCACGGCAACGTGATGTCGTCGCAGTTCCAGTTCGACAGCACGCTCAGGCTCGAACGCGACCTCGGTATCTACTTCTGGGACGGACAGCCGCCGCACACCCCGTTCACCCGCTTCATGTTGGGCGCGGGCGGCCCCACTCCGGCCGTCGAGTGGAGCAGCCCGCTGAAGAAGCCGGGCGCCGACATCGACCAGCGGGTCAAGATGTCGCACTGGCTCCGGTTGTTCGAGGGCAACGGTGGCAACCTGATCGTCCGGAACGCCACCGTCTCCGACGTCGACAGGTGGGCGGGCGAGTACGACCTCGTCGTCGTCGCCGCGGGCAAGGGCCGGCTGGCCGAGATGTTCGAGCGTGACGCGGCCCGATCGCCCTACACGGAGCCGCAGCGCATGCTCTCGCTCGTCTACGTCAACGGCTTCCAGCCCGATCCGGCCGGCCCCGGTGACAATTCCGTGGACTTCCACCTGCTGCCGGGGCTGGGCGAGATGATCGTGATGCCCGCGCTCACCGTCTCGGGTCCGTGCCACGTCCTGTTCTTCGAAGCCCTTCCCGGCGGGGAGCTGGACGTGTTCGGCGACGTCTCCTCCCCCCAGCAGCACCTGGAGCGTTTCGCCGGGCTGCTGGAACGGCACGTGCCATGGGTGCGCGAGCAGTACGACAAGCTGGAGCTCACCGACCCGGGCGGCACGCTGCGCGGCGGGTTCACGCCGATCGTCCGGCGGCCGGTCGCGACACTGCCCTCGGGCGGCCGGGCGCTGGGCATGGGGGACGTCGTCGTGACCAACGACCCCATCACGGGTCAGGGGTCGAACATGGCCGCCAAGTGTGCGGCGACCTACCTGGACAGCATCCTGGAGCACGGGGACCGGCCCTTCGACCGTGCTTTCATGGAGCGCGCCTTCGAGACGTTCTGGACGCAGCACGGGCGCGCGACCACCGAGTGGACCAACATGGCGCTGTCGCCGCCGCCTCCGCACGTGGTCGAACTCCTGGGAGCGGCGGGCCAGTACACCGCGATCGCCAACCGCTACATCGAGGGTTTCGACGACCCGAACGACTTCGCCGAGTGGTTCATGGATTCCGACAAGGCCGCCGCCTACCTCGCCGAGGTCGTCGGAGCCGCTGCCGGATCGGCCCGCTGAGATCTGTAACGGGCCGGGGAGCGGGCGCTGTGACCTGCATGGACGTCGCACGGCGACGCGTTGGCGCCCCGGGCGGTGATATTACGGCGGAGTAGGCTGGCGACATGGTCAAGAAGCGCAGCTACAACGAAGGATGCCCGGTCTCCCATGCGCTGGATCTCGTGGGGGAGCGTTGGGCGCTCCTGGTCGTCCGCGAGCTGATGCTCGGGCCGAAGCGCTTCAGCGACCTCCGGGACGGCCTGTGCGGAGTCAGCTCCAACATCCTGACGAGGCGACTTCGCGATCTTGAGGAGAGTGGTGTGCTGCGCAAGCAGCGCGCGGGCATTCCGGTGAGCACGAACGTGTACGAACTCACCGACTGGGGGCGGTCCCTGGAGCCGGTTCTCTTCGCGCTGGGCAACTGGGGGGTGATGTCGCCTTTCTGGGACAGGCAGGCCCCTTCGACCGTCGATTCGCTTCTCCTGTCGCTGCGCTCGCAGGCCGAGCTGTTCTTCCCCGGCGGCATGCCCGTCACCGGCACCTGCGACATGCGGATCGGGGAAGAGCGGTTCACCATGCGCTTCGGCGATGCCGGACTGACCATCGCCCGCACCGCCGCCCACCAGGCCGATGCCGTCGTACGGTTGGACGCCCGCACCCTGAAAGCGCTGGTCAACCGTGACGAAACGCTGGACGACGCCATCGCGGCGGGGCGCGCGACGCTCGACGGCGACGAGCGGCTGATCAGGTGTGTGATCAAGTAGCCAGGTTTTACCTTCCGGCCACCCGGTGCAGGTCATCCATTTAGCCTGACTCTGTTGCACGGGCTCACGGGGGCTCTGTAGGCTCGCAGTGCGAAAATTGAAGCAGATGGTTTTATTTTCGAATCAACCATCGTCGCGGGACCGCAGAGCCTCCCGAAGGAGTGAGGGCACCATGGCATCCGCCGAAGTCGGGGTAGCGACACCCCATAAGGGCTGGACATTGGCCCTCGGCTCAGTGGGCGTCTTCATGACGGCCCTGGACGCCCTCGTCGTCACCACCGCCCTGCCGAAGCTGCGCGCCGACTTCGGCGCGAGCCTCAGCGACCTCGAGTGGACGATCAACGCCTACATCCTCACCTTCGCCTGCGTCATGCTGTCCCTGGCCGCGCTGGCCGACCGCTTCGGGCGCCGGCGGGTGTACACGATCGGGTTGCTGATCTTCACGGTGACGTCGGCGGTCGCGGCGCTCTCCCCGGACATCGGCGTGCTGATCGCGGCCCGCGCCGGCCAGGGACTGGCCTGCGCCATCCTCATGCCCGTCTCGCTCACCCTGATCAGCGACGCCTTCCCGGTCGAGAAACGGGGCACGGCGATCGGGACGTGGGGCGCGGTCTCGGGGCTCGCGGTCGCGGTCGGTCCGGTCGTCGGCGGCGTGGTCGTCAACGGGCT
The DNA here is from genome assembly GCF_045040095.1 of Microbispora sp. NBC_01389. NCBI lineage: Bacteria > Bacillati > Actinomycetota > Actinomycetes > Streptosporangiales > Streptosporangiaceae > Microbispora > Microbispora sp. NBC_01389. The sequence goes on along the minus strand of NZ_CP109552.1, from coordinate 3,605,855 downwards.
CAACTGGCACTGGATCTTCTGGATCAACGTGCCCATCGGGCTGGTGGCCGCGCTCCTGTCGAGGTCGCGGCTGACCGAAAGCTACGGACCGCGCCACTCGATCGACCTGTACGGGCTCGCCCTGGCCTGCGCCGGGGCGTTTCTCCTGGCCTGGGGGCTGGTGCGGGTCAGCAGCGTCGGCTGGGCAAGTCCCGAGGTCGTCGCCTCGCTGATCGCCGGAGCGGTCGTCGTGGTGGTGTTCCTGCTGGTCGAGAGCCGCAGGCCCGAGCCGATGGTGCGCCTGGAGCTGTTTCGGAACAGGGCCTTCAACGCGGCGAGCTGGGTCAACTTCTTCATGTACGCCCCGCTGTTCGGCGCGCTGTTCCTGATGGCCCAACTCTTCCAGGTCGGGCTCGGCGACACCCCGCTGATGGCCGGCCTGCATCTACTCGCCTGGACCGGCGTGTCCATGTTCATCGGCCCGGTCGTCGGCCCCTTGGCCGACAAGTACGGCAACCGCTCGTTCATGGCCCTGGGCATAGCTCTGCAGGCGATCGGATTCGGCTGGGTGGCGACGGCCGTCCAGCCCGGCATCGGCTTCGGCGGGCTCATCGGTCCGCTGCTCGTCGCGGGAGTGGGCATCGGCATCGCCTTCCCGACCGTCGCGAACGGGGTGATGACCTCGGTGGGGCCCGACCAGACCGGAATCGCCTCGGGTACCAGCGCGACGCTGCGCGAACTGGGGGGCGTGTTCGGGGTCGCGCTCGCCGCGAGCGTCTTCGCCCACCCGGACAACTACACGTCCCCCTCGATCTTCATCACCAGCTTCAGCCATGCCCTCTGGCTGTGCGCGGCTCTCTCGGCGGTCGGCGCCCTCGTGTCGCTGACGTACCCGAGGCATCGCGCTCTCCAGGCGCAGCACGAGGCGCACCGCCTGTCGGAGTCATCCGCCTGGTAGACGTCCACGGCTGATCGGCTGCCCAGAGAGGAGGTGAGGCCGGCCCGTACTTTCCGATAGCAACCGCCAGAGATTCCCACTCCCGGCGCCAGGAATTCCGTTCCGTCAACCGCTTGAGCATGAACGTCGCCGTGACGGCTCCGGCTCGGCGGTCGACCGCAGCGATCCGGGCGTATGAGCGAAATGAGGTCACGATATGGCTGCGCAGGACCAGAAGAACGAAGAGACCGCCGTCCTCGACGTCGTCAACGGCGTCCACGAGGCCTGGAGCAAGAACGACGCCGACGTCTTCGTCGCCGACTACCTCGAGAACGCGACCGCGACCGTGCCCGGCTCCTTCATGGAGTCGCGCGAGCAGATCCACGGCTCGATGACGTTCCTGTTCAACGGGCCGATGAAGGGCACGAGCGCCTCCCAGAAGGTGCGGGATGTCCGGTTCCCCAGCGACGAGACGGCCGTGGTCATCACCGAGACCGGCGTGCTGATCCCCGGAGAGAGCGTGGCCCCGCCCGAGCGCACGGCGTACGCGACCTGGGTTCTCGTGAAGCAGGACGGCCACTGGAAGCTCGCCGCCTACTGCAACAGCCCCACGGTCGGCCCCGGCCCGCGGTAGTCAGCGGACCGACGTGACCGTGCCCCGCCCTGGCCCCCGCAGGGCGGGGCACATCGCCTGTGCGCCTTGACGGAACGAGATGGACGACTTTATCTCCGGGAATGCCCGTCCGGCGCGGCGGAATCCGACAGGACGTGGCCCCGAGGGGCGACGAAGGGCCGGCCACAGATTGTTCGATGATTTTTCGATGATCGCCGCCAGCTCTTCTCCGGTGTCGCCGAATCCGGCCCGGCTTATCCCGCCGATCATTCACCAAACAGGAGCAGCAAAATGACATTCGAGAACACGACCGTGCTGGTGACCGGGGCCAACCGCGGCATCGGGCAGGCACTGGCCGCCGAGGCCCTGGCCAGGGACGCCAAGCAGGTCTATGCCGGCACTCGCCGCCCGCTGACCCACGCCGACGCGCGGGTCACCCCCGTGACGCTGGACGTCACCGATCCCGAGCAGATCAAGGCGGCCGCCGACCAGGTCGAGTCGCTGGACGTCCTGATCAACAACGCCGGCATCATGCTGCCCGACCTCCCGTTCGACCCGGACGTGCTCGAACGGCACCTGGCCGTCAACCTCTACGGCACCAATGCCGTGACCCAGGCCTTCCTGCCCGCACTGATCCGCTCCCGCGGGGTCGTCATCAACATCCTGTCGGTGATCGCGTTGGCTCCCCTGCCGCCCTTCCCGTCCTACTCGATCTCGAAAGCGGCCGCGTTCTCCCTGACCCAGACGCTGCGCGCGCTCCACGCCGGGCAGGGGGTTAGGTTCCACGCGGTCCTGGCCGGCCCAATCGACACCGACATGACGCGCGAGCTCGACGTGCCCAAGGCGTCTCCCGAATCCGCCGCCCGGGCCATCTTCGACGCGGTGGAGAAGGGCGAGGAGGACATCTTCCCCGACCCCGCGTCCGCGCCCCTGGGGGGACTCTGGAACGGCAGCCCCGACAAGATCCTGGAGCGCCAGTTCGCGCAGCTCGTGCAGGGAGGGCCCCCCGCGTCGTGAGCGGGACGGCGGCGCCCGTAGCCCCCTGACCACCACCCCCAGGACGTAGCACAGATCACGGCCGGCTCCGGGGGCGGACTCCCCAAGTCCGATCGAGTCCGCCCCCGGAGCCGGAAGAACAACGGAGCCGGAAGAACAACGGAGCCGCCGCGGGATCGTTCCACGCGATTCACGGGGAGCGGCACCGCGACTCGAACCACGGAAAACCCTCGAAACAGCCCGCGCGACCCCATATCGATGATGGGTCCGCCTCCCCTGAAAGACCCAACGATCCGCGGGCGAACATGCAAAAGGAAATACATTGGCAAGAGACAGGCAACAACGGCGGTGGCGGCATCGCTGGACCGGAATCCTCCTCGCGGTGGTGGCCCTGTTCGCGGTGATGAGCGTGAACCTCGCCGCGGACGCGGGCACTGCTGCCGCCCAGGGACCGGACTGGCCGATGTTCGGCCAGAATCCGAACAACACGGCCAACGGCCCGGCCGAGCGGACCGGGCGGCTCACGCCGGCCCATGTCGGCCGTCTCGCACCGAAGTGGACGTTCACGACCGGCGGTGACGTGTCCGCCCGTGCCGCCGTGGTCGGCAACCTCGTCTATTTTCCCGACTGGTCGGGGCACCTGTACGCGCTCAAGGCGGGCAACGGCCGCCTCAAGTGGTCGCGCGACATCCTGAGAGATTATCTGCAGGGCGTTTTCCCCAATCCGCCGGCCAAGGTGGTCTCCCGCACCACGCCGTACGTGGATTCGTCCACCAACACGATGTACATCGGCACACAGCAGGGGGCCTGGCTCCTCGCCATCGACGCCACCACCGGTGCCCTGAAGTGGAAAACCCAGTTGGACAGCCACCCGTACGCGATCGACACCGGCTCGCCGATCGTCAGTCAAGGCGTGCTCTACGTCGGGGTGTCCTCCAACGAGGAGACCGCGGCCGGCGATCCCGGCTACCCGTGTTGCAGCTTCCGTGGCAGCGTGGTCGCGCTCAACGCGAAAACCGGAGCCCTGAAGTGGAAGACCTTCACGGTGCCGACGGGATACTCCGGTGGCGCGATCTGGAGCAGCACCGTCGTCCCGGACCCGGGCAGAGGCGTCGTGTACACCACCACCGGCAACAACTACAACACGCCGACCGACCCCGCCTACACGGCCTGCGTCAGCAATGGCGGTACGCAGGAATCGTGTCAGTCCCCGGACAACCATTTCGACACGGTGCTCGCGCTGCGCATGACGAACGGTTCCGTCGCCTGGGCGCAACGGATGTCCGACGGAGACGACTGGAACCTCGCGTGCCTGTTCGGCACCCCCGGAGGGAACTGCCCGGCACCGGCCGGTGAAGACTACGACTTCGGCAGCGGCATCAACCTGTTCACCATCAGAACGAATCGGGGATCGAAAACCCTGCTCGGCGCCGGGCAGAAGAGCGGCATCTACGCTGCTTTCGACCCCGACCTCAACGGCGCACTCCGCTGGGCCACCCAAGTCGGGCCGGGAGGGCCACTCGGTGGAATCCAGTGGGGCTCCGCCACCGATGGCACCCGAATCTACGTCGCCATCTCCAACTCCAGCAGCGAACCCTATGTGCTCCAGCCATCCGGTGTCAGCACCAGCCACGGCTCATGGAGCGCACTGGACCCGGCGACCGGGGCTGTTCTCTGGCAGACCCCAGACCCCGGGGGCGCCACGGACCAGGGTCCTCTGGCCGTCGCCAACGGCGTCGTCTACGCACCCTCGATGGCCGGCACCGGCGACAACATGTTCGCGCTCAACGCCGCCACCGGCGGGATCCTCTGGAAATTCCCCTCCGGCGGATCGGTGATCGCCGGGGCCACGATCGCACGGAACAAGGTTTTCTGGGGTTCTGGTTACAGCCAGATCCCCGGATTCACCGGGAACAACAAGTTCTATGCGTTCAGCCTGAACGGAAACTAGCCTCGATTCGGCCCCGGCAGGCTGGGCACCGCCCTCCTGCCGGGGTCGTCTTCTTTCCGTCCGGCACCGGCGTCCGGTGGCCGGCACGTGGCTTCGGGATCTCCGATGCCCATGCGGAGTGGTCAGTCCCGGATCAGGAGGCCCTGGTAGGTGACACCGTCCTCGCCGCCGTCCCGGCGGTAGGCGAGCCCTTCACTCGTCTGGGTCAGGGTGATCCTGCCCGCGGCGCACCTGTCCAGCCGGAAGACGAGTGCGGTGCCGGAGCCGCGCGTCAGCGTCAGACTCCCCCGGCACGAGCTGTCGGTGTCCTTCCAGCTTCCGGTGCGCCCGCCCGCTGCCAGCACGATCTGGACGTCGGCCTCGCTGGTTCCCACGAGCTCGTCGGGCACGACATGGCCTCCCCAGGTGCCGGCGAACGCGGCCGGAACCGTCCCGCCCGGCGTGGTCGACGGCGCCGCGGTGCCCTTCGGAGTCGCCGTGGCGTCCCCCGCGGCGTCGTCCGTCGTCACAGCGTCATCCGTCGCCGCGCCGTCGTCCTCGGTCGAGCCGTCGTCCGTGACCGTGTCCCCCGGCGTGGCGCCGGCGGGTGGCGCCGCTGAGCCGGCGGTGCCCGAGACGGTGGTGCCCGAGACGGTGGTGCGCGAGACGGTCGTCGTCGCGCCGGTGTGCGGCGAGATGCCAGTGTGCGGCGAAGTGCCGGCCGCGCGGCCGGAAAGCAGGCGCGGCCCCAGCAGCGCGGCGGTGACCGACAGCGCGGCCACGGCGGCCACCACCCCGGCGACGATCCCGGTACGGGAGGCCTGCCGGCGGTCGCCCGTCACGGTGGTCCGCGACGCGGGCGGATTCGTCCCGGCCGGATCGGAGGCCGGGAAGGTGGGGAGGATCGCGGTCGTGCCGCCCTGCCGTACGCCCTCCGGCCTGGTGGCCGCCGCGGCCGCGCCCGCCCGAAGCGGGTCGGGGGCGGCCCCGACGAGCTCCAGCAGCAGGTCGCGGGAGGCCGGCCGGAGCGCGGGATCCTTGGCCAGGCACCGTTCGACCACCCCGCGCAGGGGCCGGGGCAGCGCCGAGGCGTCGGGCTCGGCGGTCAGGATCCGGTGCATGACGGCGGGGACGGTGGCGGCGCCGAAGGCCGGGCGGCCCGTGGCGGCGAAGACGATCGTGGCTCCCCAGGCGAACACGTCGGAGGCGGGCGTGGCCGGTTCCCCGGCGATCTGCTCGGGCGCGAGGTAGGCCGGAGTGCCGACCGGACCCGCCGTGATCGTGTCGCTCGCGCCCTGCCTGGCGATGCCGAAGTCCACCACCCGGGGGCCGTCCGGCCCCAGCAGCACGTTCGCCGGCTTGAAGTCCCGGTGCACGATCCCGGCCGCGTGCACGGCCGCGAGCGCCGTGGCCGTGCCGACCGCGAGGCGTTCCAGCTCGCCGCCCCGCAGCGGACCGCCGGAAGCGACCCGCTGCTGCAGGGACGGCCCGTCGATGAACTCGCTCACCACGTACGGCATCCGCCCGTCGACCACCGCGGTCAGCACCCGGGCGGTGCAGAAGGGCGCGACTCCGCGCATCGCGTCGAGCTCGCGGACCAGCCGCTCCTGCACCGACGCGTCGAGCCCCGACTTGAGCACCTTCACCGCGACCGGTTCACCTCGGGGCGACCGGCCGAGGAACACCACCCCCTGCCCGCCCTCGCCGAGCCGTCCGCTCAGTGTGAACTCGCCCAGTACGCGCGGATCGCCGGGCTCCAGAGGGGTGACCATGGCACCGGACCCTAGCGAGGCGAGCGCCCCTGCGGAACGCCTCACTGCGGCCGGCCGCCGGCCACGGAGACCGCCGACAAGTCATGAGCGCTTCGGTTCTCACGGCATCACCCGACGCGGGTGAAGTCCATGATCCAGTTGGTCTCCCAGGTCTCGCCGCCGTCGTAGGAGAAGGCCTGCGCCCAGTGGCACGAGTCGCGTGTGGTCTCCGACCAGGTGAACCGGACGCGGATCGGGCGGCCGTCGTCGGTGTCGTCGGCGTAGAACGTGCCGACCCCGTCGACGAAGCGGCCGACGACCGGGACCGGATCCAGGCCGCGCCTGCTGTTGATCCAGTGGATGGACCACTCGTCCCGCTCGGCGTCGTACGTCCGGACCGTCGCGCCGTCGAAGTCCTTGGTGGGCAGCGTGAGCGTGTCGAAGCTGCCCGCACCGTCGAAGAAGCCGTACGCGACGCAGTGGCCGGGGAACTCCTCCCACTCGTCGCTGCCGACACCCCGCTTGAGGAGCCTCCGGTTGGCCATGTCCCACCTGCCGACGAGGAAGTCGAAGTCGTTTGCCATGCCCAGGACCGTACGACCCCTCCACTGACATCTATTGTCAGTGGATGTGCGCGCATCCCGGCTGTTGTCCATCCTTCTGCTGCTCCAGTCGCGGGAGCGCCTGACGGCCCGCCGGCTCGCCGAAGAGCTGGAGGTGAGTGTCCGCACGATCTACCGCGACGTCGAGTCGCTGCAGGCCGCCGGCATCCCGTTGTACGGCGAGGCCGGGCACGAGGGCGGATACCGGCTGATGGACGGCTTCCGCACCCGCCTCACCGGCCTGACCCCGCGGGAGGCGGAGGCGCTGTTCCTGGCCCCGCTGCCGGGACCGGCCGCCGAGCTCGGGCTCGGCGCCCTCGCGGCGGCGGCCGAGCTCAAGATCGAGGCCGCGCTGCCCGCCACCCTGCGGGAGGGCGCCAGGCGGATACGGAGCCACTTCCTCCTCGACGCGCCCGGCTGGTATCACGACGGCGACCACGTGCCGCACCTGCCCGACGTCGCCGAGGCCGTGTGGAACGGCCGCGTCATCGAGGTGCTCTACCGGCGATGGGCCGCCCCGACCGAGGTCGAACGCCGGCTGGAGCCGTACGGGCTGGTGCTTAAGAGCGGGAAGTGGTATCTCGTGGCCCGCTGCGACGGCGCCCTGCGGACCTACCGGGTCACCCAGATCCTGCGGCTGCGGGTCACGGACGACACGTTCGAGCGCCCCGAGGGCTTCGACCTGGCCGGGCACTGGCGCGAGCACCTGGCGGGCTTCCGCTCGCGGCTGTTCCAGGGGCACGCGGTGATCCGGCTCTCGCCGGACGGGTGTGAGCGGCTGCGGGAGACGATGAGCTCGGCCGTGGTGACCGCCGTGGACGACACGGCCGAGGAGCCGGACGCGGAGGGCTGGATCAGGGCCACCGTGCCGATCGAGTCGCTGACGCACGCCCATTCCGAGTTCCTCAGGCTCGGGGCCGAGGTGGAGGTCCTGGAGCCCGCCGAGCTGCGGAGCAGGCTGGCGGACACCGCCGCCGCCCTGGCCGCCCTCTACCGGTGACCCGCGCCGGGGCGGGTGGATGGCAGGATGCTTGCGGGAGGGGTCATGACGGTCAGGGTGCGAGAGGACGCGCACCGGACCGCGGGAGAGCCGGAGGAGGCAGATGAGCCGGAGGAGCCATCGCGTCGCCGTGCTCGTGCTGGAGGGCGCGAAGCCGCTCGACGTCGGCATCCCCGCGCAGGTGTTCTCCAGCCGGCCGAGCATGCCGTACGAGGTGCGGGTGTGCGGCGCCGCGCCCGGACTGGTGACCGGCGGCGACGGCCTCTCCTATCACGTGGCCGAGGGCCTCGACGCCTTCGAGCAGGCCGACACGGTCTTCATCCCCGGCTATCGGGAGCCCGCGACCACGGAGCCGCCGGCCGCGGTCCTCGGCGCGCTCATGGCGGCCCACGAGCGCGGAACCCGGCTCGCGGCCATCTCGACAGGGGCGTTCGCACTGGCGGCGGCCGGCCTGCTCGACGGCAAGCGGGCGACGACCCACTGGCACTACACGAAGGCCCTCGCCGGCAAGCATCCGCTCGTACGGGTGGACGAGAACGTGCTGTTCGTGGACGAGGGCGACGTGCTGACGTCGGCGGGCGCGGCGTCCGGCATCGACCTGTGCCTGCACCTGGTGCGGCGCGACCACGGCGTCGGGCTGTCCAACCACGTGGCGAGACGGCTGGTGGCGGCGCCCTACCGAAGCGGCGGTCAGGCGCAGTACGTTCCCCGCAGCGTCCCCGAACCGCTCGGCGACCTGTTCGCGAACACGCGGGAGTGGGCCCTGGCGCACCTGTCCGAACGGCTGACCCTCGAAACCCTCGCCCGCCACGCGCGGGTGTCGGCGCGCACCTTCTCCCGGCGGTTCGTGGAGGACACCGGCCACACGCCGATGCAGTGGGTGCTCCGGGCACGCGTGGACCTGGCCCGCGAACTGCTCGAACGCACCGACCTGGGCGTGGAGCAGATCGCCGACCGGGTCGGGCTCGGCACCGGCGCCAACCTGCGCCTGCACTTCCAGCGCATTCTCGGCACCTCCCCGACCGAATACCGCCACACCTTTTCGGCCTGAACCCGATCGGGCGGGGTGTGGCGAGATCCTTGCGAACGGTGGCGAAACTTCTGGCTCGATCCTTGCGCGTGCTGTCATTCAGGCCACTGTCGGCCCGGCGTCCGGACGCCGATCATGGAGCGCGAGACGAAAGGAACGCCCATGACCCGCATCGCCGTCAACGGATTCGGCCGCATCGGACGCAACACCCTCCGAGCCCTGCTCGAACGTGACACCGACCTCGAAGTGGTCGCGGTCAACGACCTCACCGCCCCGGAGACCCTCGCGCACCTGCTCAGGTACGACAGCGCGCTCGGCCGCCTCGGCCTTCCCGTCGAGGTCGACGGCGCCGAGCTCGTGGTCGGCGGCCGCCGCATCCAGGTGCTCGCCGAACGCGAGCCTGCCAAGCTGCCCTGGGCCGAGCTCGGCGTCGGGATCGTGCTCGAGTCCACCGGCCGCTTCACCGCGGCGCGTGCCGCCCGCGCGCACATCGACGCGGGGGCCAGGCGCGTGCTGGTGAGCGCCCCCTCCGACGGCGCCGACGTCACGCTCGCCTACGGCGTGAACACCGAGGCGTACGACCCCGCCAGGCACGTGATCGTCTCGAACGCCTCGTGCACCACGAACGCGCTGGCTCCGCTGGCGTCCGTGCTCGACGACCTGGCCGGCATCGAGCACGGCTTCATGACCACGGTGCACGCCTACACCCAGGAGCAGAACCTGCAGGACGGCCCGCACCGCGACCTGCGGCGCGCACGCGCGGCCGGCGTGAACATCGTGCCGACCACCACGGGAGCCGCCAAGGCCATCGGCCAGGTGCTGCCGAACCTCGACGGCAGGCTGTCGGGCGACTCGATCCGCGTGCCGGTTCCGGTGGGTTCGCTCGTGGAGCTGAACACCTCCGTCTCACGCGAGGTGACCCGCGACGAGGTGCTCGCGGCCTACCGCGCCGCCGCCGACGGCAGGCTCAGGGGCATCCTCGACTACGCCGACGAGCCGCTGGTCTCCAGCGACATCACCGGCCAGCCGGCGTCGTCGATCTTCGACGCCGCCCTCACCCGCGTCCACGGCAGGCACGTCAAGGTGGTGGCCTGGTACGACAACGAGTGGGGCTTCTCGAACCGGGTCGTCGACACGCTGGAGCTGCTCGCACGCGACTGAGCCTCTTTCTGAGGTGGGATGACTCCCGGCGGCCCGGCACCCTCGGAAGGGTGAAGGAGGCAACCGGCGGCAGGCGCGCACCTCGCGGTCACGGTCCCGGCCCCCGCCCTTCCTGCCGCTGAAATTTTCACCGAGCTCCTGGCCACAGTTGATGACCGCCCTGGAACGGGGACCGAGATGACACGGCGTCCACGACGTTCCTTGACGCAAGACATAGGACGTCATACGTTGCGCCGGTACGTCATATTCATGGGATGTCTGGCGGCACAGGCGGTGCTCGGCCGCGACCATCCCCCCGGCTCGCCACCAGGAGCTTCGATGAACATGCCGCTGAACCGTCGACGCTTCATCGCCACCACGGCGGCGACCGTTGGCGCCGCCGCGCTTCCTTCGACGATCTTCTCTGGCCGGGCGGCCGCCGCCGTACCGCCGCAGGTGACGCTGCCGCAACGCGGCATCTACGACACGGCCGCCGCCGCCAACTGGACCGATGCCTTCCTGACCGGCAACGGCGAGTACGGGGCCATGCTCTACGGCGCGCCCACCCTGGAGAAGGTCGTCTTCACGCATCATCGGTTCGTGCTGCCCAACGGCACCCGCAACGTGACACCGCCGGTGCTGTCGAATCGGTTAGCGGGGGTCAGGGACAAGGCGCTCGCCGGTGACTTCAACGGTGCCACCGGCGACTTCACCTCCGGCTGGTCGCTGCGCTGGACTCAGACCTTCCATCCGGGCTACGAGCTGCGGATCAGCACCCCGGGGATGACGACTGCCGCCGACTACGCCCGGATCACCGATTTCCGGACCGGTGAGGTCACCTCCACCTGGACCGACAGCTACGGCGCGTGGACGCGCCGGGCCTTCGCCTCCCGAGCCGACCGGGTCATCGTCCACGAACTCACGGCCGCGCCGGGCCGGACGATCGACACCACGCTGAGCGTCAACACGGCCCTGAGCGGCGTGCCGGGGTCTGTCGGCTTCACCACCCTGGCCACGGCCGGCAACGGTGACGGATACCTGAACCTGCGGGGCACCTACCCCGCCGGGCAGGGGGCGTTCGGCTACGAGGGCGTCACCCGGGTGGTCGCGACCGGCGGTTCGGTACGGGTCAGCGGGTCGACCATCGTCGTGGCCGGGGCGACCAGACTCGTGCTGCTGACCAAACTCGACCGCTACGAATCATCCACCGCGTGGGACGCCAAACCCCTGCACACGGCGCTGGCCGCGCTGAGCGCCGACTACACGGCGCTGCTCGCGCGGCACACCGCCCTGCACACCCCGCTGTACGACCGTTCACGCCTCGACCTGAACGTGAGCGCCGCCGATCGGCAACTGTCGACCGGTGAGCTGATCGGCCGGCAGAACTCCAACCGCAACGTCATCGACCTCGCGTTGCTGGAGCGGATGTACGACTCCGGCCGTTACCTGTTCCTCAGTTCCAGCGGCGTCCTGCCGCCGCGGCTCACCGGCCTGTGGACGGGCGCCTGGGACGCGGCGTGGGCCGGCGACTTCACCACCGACGCCAACGTCAACTTCCAGGTCGCCGGCGGCAACATCCTGTCCCTCACCGAGGCCATGGACGGTTACTTCACCCTGATCCTCGGCCAGATCAATGACTGGCGCACCAACGCGAGAAACCTCTACGGCACCCGCGGCCTGCTCGCTCCCTCCCGTACGGACGGCGAGTACGGCAAGATGCTGCACTTCGACGGCGGGTTCCCCGGCCACACCTGGATCGGCGGCGCCGACTGGCTCCTCTATCCCCTGCTCGAGTACTACCAGGTCAGCGGTGACACCACCTTCTACCGCACCAAGCTCGCCCCGGTCCTGATCGAGCTCGCGTTGTTCTACGAGGACTTCCTCACCCGCACCGACGCGGGCGGCAAGGTCGTCTTCGTGCCGTGCTTCTCCATGGAGAACAGCCCGGGCAACACGGGCAGGCAACTGTCGATCAACGCGACCGGCGAGATCGCCGCGGGCCGGCACGCGCTGCAGGCCGCCGTCGACGCCGCCAACTTCCTCGGCACCGAGCAGGGCCAAGGCCAGGGCGTACAACGCTGGACCGCCCTGCTGGCCAAACTGCCCGACTATCGGATCAACGGCGACGGGGCGCTCGCGGAATGGTCGTGGCCCAGCCTGTCCGACCGGTACAACCACCGGCACGTACAGCACATGTATCCGGTCTGGCCGCTGCACGAGATCAACCCCGAGGACAAGCCCGACCTGATCCGGTACGCCAGCCGCGCCCTGGATCTGCGGGGGGACGAGGGAGGGGAGGCCCACGGGGCCATCCACCGCAGCCTCGCCCGGGCCCGGCTCAAGGACGGCGCCGGTGTGTACGGCAACCTGCGGAAGATCCTGGGCAACAACATGGTCTTCCGGTCGTTGATGACCTCGCACAACCCGAACCTGTCGATCTACAACGCCGACGCCGCCAACTCGCTGCCCGCGATCGTCGCCGAGGCGTTGGTCTACTCCAGGCCCGGCGTCCTGGAGTTGCTGCCCGCGCTGCCCGACCAGTTCGCCAAGGGCGCGATCACCGGCGTACGCGGCCGCAACCGCATCCGGATCGATTCGCTCACCTGGGACGTCGTCGCCCGGACCGTCACCGCCACCGTCGTCTCCGACATCACCCAGACCGTGACGCTCATCTGCCGGCGCGGGATCGCCTCCGTGACCACCAGCGCGGGCGTCGCCGCCTCGCCGCTGGGCAACCATGCCCGGCAGGTGTCGCTCACCGCGGGCACGACGACCCAGATCACCGTCGAGCTGGGCGCCGGCGGCCCGGCTTCCAGCGTCGTCCGCCTGGTCAACCGCAACAGCGGCAAGGTGCTGGACGTCTACGGCGGCTCCACCGCCGACGGCGCGACCGTCGTCCAGTGGCCCTGGAAGGGCGGGGCCAACCAGCAGTGGCGGATGACACAGAACTCCGACGGCTCGTTCCGGCTGGTCAGTCTCGGCAGCGGCAAGGCTCTCACCAGCCCGAACGCCAACCAGGGCACCGCCCTTGTCCAGACGACCGACACCAACGGCGCGAACCAGCGGTGGAAACTCGTCCCCGCCACCACGAGCGGCTACCACCGGCTCGTCAACGTCGGCAACGGACTGTGCGCGGACGTCGAAGGGGGCTCCACAGCCGACGGCGCCCGGGTCATCCAATGGGCCGCCAACGGCGGCGTCAATCAGGAATGGCAGGTCGTCACCGTGTGACCCCGGGAGCCCGGCCGCGCTCCTCCGCACTCCCCCGCGAGCTCTCCGCGGCCAGGCCGGAGGTGACCGTGTCCCCCTGCGCCCGCAGCGCAGCGATCACCGAATGTTCACTCCGGGTGAGCCTGGCGGTCCCGGCCCTCCACCACCGGGCGCCCGAGCAGCTTGTCGATGCTGCGGCGCTCGCGTTTGGTGGGGCGTCCCGCGCCACGGGCCCGGACGGCCACCGTCACCGCCTCCTCGCGCGGAGGAGGCGGAGGGCTCTTGTCGACGTAGCACTCGGCGGCCACAGCGGCGCCGACGCGCTTGGTGATGACGCGGGAGACGACCACGATGCGTTCGCGCCCCTCGTGCCGCAGCCGGACCTCGTCGCCGACCCGGACGACATGCGCGGGCTTGACCCGCACCCCGTTGACCCGGACGTGACCACCCCGGCAGGCGTCGGACGCGATCGAACGAGTCCTGGTCAGCCGTACCGACCAGATCCAGATGTCCACCCGCGCACTCACCTGCTCACCCGGCACCCCGCCACTGTACTGAGACCGGCACGCGGCAGGCGTGCGAGCCGACGACAACGAGATCGACCAGGACTCTCGCAAGACAGCAAGATCGCAGCAGTCGTACGATATGAAAAAGACCAGCTCACACAGAATGTGTGGAGCTGGTCTTGGTCTGGTGCCCCCTGTAGGATTCGAACCTACGCACCCGGCTCCGGAGGCCGGTGCTCTATCCCCTGAGCTAAGGGGGCTCAACCGCTGACAAGGCTACCAGTACTCCGATGCGGTTCGTGACACCATTACGGCCGCCGGAGATTCGGACGGGCGGATCAGCGAAAACCGCACGCCCACCCCTCCTCATTGGCTAACTTGGCGCCCGTGGGTGAGCTTCTGGGACGCGTGCTGGTGGTGGATGACGACGAGGTCATCCGGCAGCTCATTACGGTCAACCTGACCCTTGAGGGATTCGAGGTCGAGACCGCGTACGACGGGCAGAACTGCCTGGACCGGGTGCGCGAGGTCGCTCCCGACGTCGTCACGCTCGACGTGATGATGCCGCGCATGGACGGCTGGGAGACGGCGACCAGGCTCCGCCAGGATCCGGGCACCCAGCACATCAAGGTCATGCTGATCACGGCCCGCGCCCAGGAGGACGACCGCAGGCGGGGGTACGACATCGGCGTGCACGCCTATCTCACCAAGCCCTTCGACCCCGCCGAGCTGATCCAGACCGTACGGGACCTCGCCGGAAGCCCCCGGCCGCTCTGACCATCGCCCGATGCTGATCGTGGACATGCTCGCCGGGGCCGTCTGACCGCGGGTCGTATTCCGGCAATTGCCTCTGGACGATGGCTTTACCGGTCACGCGGTGACCGCCGTACTCGATGGGGTAGGGCGGCGAGGGGATCCGAGGGCGGGCCGACCGGCACGGACCGGCGGCTGACCGGACGGATCCTGGGGGGCCCGGCCAGGTGTGCCGGGCGGCCTCTCGGTTCAACCTCGTGCGCCGCCGTGCGATGGGACGGGCGCCGCACACGCGCGCCGGGACACCGGCCGCGCCGGCCTTTCATCACGCCGGCCTTTCACCACGGGCACATCCGCCCGTGTCCGGGCACATCAAAGCCACGTCGGCCACTTCGTACCCGCGCCGCGCCCGTACGCGCGTGGCCTGCGGCTCCTGATGGCCGAGCAGAGGGAGCAGTTCCGATGACCAGTCCCGAATTCCGCGGGAACGCGGAGGAGAAGCCACCGACACCACCGCGAGGAAAACGGCCTCGTCTTCTCCTCGGTGTCGCCGCGGCGCTCACGCTCGCCACCGGCGCTGGCCTCGCCACGGCCAACGCTCCGGGCGACCACGCGCCGTCCCGCGCCATACAGGCCGGCCAGGCCGGCCAGGCGGAGCACGCCGCACAGGCGCCATCCGGCCCGATCAAGTTCAATCCAGCCCAGTTCGGGCTGACGGAGCTCGCCCTGCTCCAGCAGGGGCAGCCACAGCCCGGGCGGCCCGGCCAGGACGACTACCAGACCTTCACCAGCCAAACGGGCGCGGTGGACTCGGTGCAGAGCGACTCCATCTCGGTCGGCGGACGGGCCTACGCCGTGGACGAGTCGACCAGGGTCGTCGCCGACTCCAAGGGATTACAGGGCATCCAGCAGGGTGACCAGGTGTGGGTGATCGGCACGCCCGGGGACAGTCCGCGTGCGGTCCTGATCGCGGACGCCAGCCGGCCGCCGCTGCCAGGTCATGCCGGAGGTGGCCCGGGGGCGCCGTCCCCGCCCGGCGCTCCCGGCGCTCCCGGCGCTCCCGGCGCGACGCCGGAGCGGTCGCCCGGCGGCTCCGCTCCCGCCACACCCAGCGAGACGGAGTCACCCGAGACCGTCCAGCCGACCGGCTGACGAGGCGAGCACGGGCGGGGACCCGCGACAGGATCCCCGCCCGCACCGGTCAGGACGTGGCGAACGTGAACCAGTTGAGGTTGACGAAGTCGGCCGGCTGGCCGCTGCTGAAGGTCAGGTAGACCGTGTGCGTGCCGGTGACGCCGGTGATGTTGGCCGGGATGGTCTGCCAGCTCTGCCACCCGCCGGTGTTGCCGACGGCGAAGTCGCCGATCGGGGTGGCCGTCGGGCTGTCAAGCCGCACCTGAATCAGGCCGCTCACGCCGGCCGCCGCACCGGAGGCGACCCGCGCCCTGAACTGCCGCGCCGCCGTCGAGCCGAAGTTCACCTTGTCGTACCGCAGCCAGTCGCCGTTGCCGATGTAGGCGACGTTCTGCCCGCCGCCGGCGTCCTGCGTCGTCTCAAGCTGCGTGCCGCTCTGCGCCTGGTACGCCTCGGCCTGGATGGTCGAGCGCGCGTCCACGCCGCCCGACGGCGGGTTGCTCGGGGTTGCCGACGGCGAGGGGTTGCTCCCGCCGCCGCTCTGCCAGACCGCGACGTAGTCGACCAGCATCGGCCGCCCGGAGACGGTGGCCGAGGTCGGCGTGGAGAACCCGGCGACCCCGTTGGGGAACCCGCCACCGACGGCCACGTTCAGCAGCAGGAAGTAACCCGCGTGGGACGTCATGTTCGACCAGGTGGTGGCGTCGAGCTGACTCTGGCTCACGCTGAGGAACTGCTGGCCGTCGACGTACCACCGCAGCTGGTTGGGGCTGACGCTGCGGTCCCACTCGAAGCGGTAGGTGTGGAACGCCGACTGGCAGGACGAGCCCGGGCACGCCCGGCTCGTGCCGAGGCCGTTGGTCTCGTTGCACGGCCCGCCGGGGTTCACCCCGCAGTGGAGGGTGCCCCAGACGGAGTTGACGCCGTTGACGTTCTCCATGATGTCGAGCTCGCCGATGGACGGCCAGTTCTGGTAGTTGCCGCGGTACGGCGAGCCCAGCGCCCAGAACGCCGGCCAGTAGCCCAGGGCGGCGTTGCCGGTGACGTTCGGCATCTGGATGCGGCCCTCGATGCGCAGGACGCGCCCGTCGGCGGGCTTGAAGTCCGAGCGGCGCGTCTCGATGCGGGCGGAGGTCCAGTTCTGGCCGCTGCCGATCGGGGTGATGCGCAGGTTGCCGCCGCCGTCCAGGCTGAGGTTCGCCGGGTCGGCCGTGTAGTTCTGGATCTCACCTGTTCCCCAGTTGCCCGGGCCTCCGGGGTACGCATGGCCGGTGTCGATGATCCAGTTACTGGACGACGGCGGCGATCCCGACGAACCGTCGAAGTCGTCGGACCAGACGAGCGACCAGCCGGACGGCGTCGCGGGCACCGACGCGTCGGCGGGCCGTACGGCGAGGGCCGCGACCGCGGCGGTGGCGGCGAGCAGCGCCACCATCGAGCGCCGCCATGGGGAGTGGAGCACACGCATGAGTACCTCTCTCCTTAGTCCGGTCGTCGCGGCGAGGGGATGGGGGGTGCGACCGCGGACCACTTGAGCGCCACTTTCCCCCCGGAATCTCACTCGCGTCAAGAGGATCTGTGAAATCTGAGAGAGCGTTCTCTTCCCTTTAAGGCTCACATAACGGCGTTGGGCGAGAGCGCTCTCTGTCGACACGAGCGGCGCTGCGACGAACGGGAGCGCGCCCTGTCAGGAGCCCCGGCCCCAGCGGTGGACGCCGTACCCCATCAACAGCAGGCTGACCGCGCCGGCCGCGGCCCGCCAGGTGTTCCAGGTGGTCCACCGGGCCGCGTAGTCCGACCAGATCCTGGCCGCCTCCGCCGGGTCGCCGTGGACCGCCACGGCGGCGAGGGCGTCGTTCATCGGCACGTTCACCGCGGCCGTCGGCAGGATCACACCGACGGCGTACACCCCGGCGGCCGCGAAGAAGGGCCACGCCGCGCCCGGGCCGGAGCGGGTCAGCAGCAGGGCACCGGTCCCGGCGGCGGCGACCGGGGCGAGGACGAACGCCGCCAGGAACACCGGGTTCTGGATCCTGGCGTTGACGGCGTTCATCGCGTCGATCGCCGAGGAGGCCGGGACCGCGTTCAGGCCCGGCATGACGCCGGCCGAGAACCCGAAGAAGGTGCCCGCCATCCCGGCGGTCATGAGCATGGAGAGGGCGGCGGAGGCGGCGGCCGGAAGGGAGATCATGATGCTCAGTCAACCGGCGGAGGACACCGGGCGACATGGCCGACGATCTCGACCCCATACGCGGCCGTCTACCGGAATGCGGGCCAGTGCTCCGGCCTTCAGGCCGGGGGTGGAGGCCCGCGCGGGAGTGCCCGCTAGGGCGCGAACGTGCTTTCACCCGCAGGTCACGGTGGGCGTTGCCGCTGCTCGATGTGCTGCTTGAGTACCGTGAGCGGTGCACCGCCGACTGAGCCGGCGAAGTAGGACTTCGGACCAGAAGTGTCCACCCCTCAGGTACTTGCGGACATGCGCGCTGTGTTCCTTGCGGAGTATCCGCGCCGAGACGCCCTTCAGTGGGTTGACGAGTGTGGACAGGGCGACCTTCGGCGGGTGGTGGATCAGTGGGTGGACGTGGTCGAGTTCGCCGTTGAACTCCCGACGTTCGACCTCGAAGTCGGCGCGCACCTCGCGCATGAGTTCCTCGCATCGGGTCGGCATCGGGTCGGTGAAGGCCCCACGCCGGTACTTCGTCACGCACACCACGTGGGCGTGGAGGGTGTGGACACCACGGCGTTCGATGCGTACATCGGGGTCACTCAGGGTGTGGATTCCATCACGATGACATAAACCAGAGGGATACGATCAGGGCGTGGAGGTGACCAGGCAGGCTCGTGCGCACGTGGCGCGACTCGACCTGAGCACGGCCCAGGTGGCGGTGCTGGACGGTCAGGCGCACACCGTCCGCGCGCTGTGGAACCTGCTGCACGAGTACGTCACCTTCCGGCAGGGCCGGTTTCCGACGGTGAAGGAGTGCGACACCGCGATCCGGCAGGCCCG
Source organism: Microbispora sp. NBC_01389 (assembly GCF_045040095.1). Classification (NCBI taxonomy): domain Bacteria; kingdom Bacillati; phylum Actinomycetota; class Actinomycetes; order Streptosporangiales; family Streptosporangiaceae; genus Microbispora; species Microbispora sp. NBC_01389. The sequence continues at coordinate 3,587,267 of NZ_CP109552.1, read as the reverse complement.
CCGGGAGATCGACTGGATGGGGCGGCTGCCCGCCCAGGCAGCGCAAGCGGTGCTGAAAACCTACCGGCAGGCGTGGGCGAACTTCTTCGATCCCGGCCACCCCGCCAAACGGCCCACGTTCAAGAGCCGGTCGCGGACCCGGTTGGCGGTGGATGTCCCCCAGGGGCGGGACCTGAACATCACGCGGCTGAACCGGCGGTGGGGCGCGGTCAACCTGCCCAAGGTCGGGCGGGTCCGCTTCCGCTGGACGAGGGACCTGCCCGGCGTCACCAGGGGCGGCCCGGCCGGGCGGATCACCGGAGCCCGGCTGGTCAAGGACGCCTTCGGGTGGCACATCGTGTTCCGGACCGAACGCCAGGTGCCTGCCCCGGCCGCCCACCCCGGCCCCGTGGCAGGGGTCGATCGGGGAATCGCCGTCGCCCTGGCGTTGTCGGACGGCACCATGCGCGAGCACGGGCCCTGGCTGCGCGACGGCGAGAAACAACGCCTGCGCCGACTGGAGAAGAAGTCCGCCCGGCAGCGCCGCACTCGCACTCCCGGCCGGCCCACGTCCAAACGGCTGGCCCGCACCTACGACCGGATCGCCCGGCTCCGCGCGACAGCCAAGCGCCGAGCCGTGAACTGGCAGCACCAGACCACCACCGAACTCGCGCGCACCTACGGCGTGGTCGTGGTGGAAGACCTGCAGATCACGAACATGGCCCGCACTGCCACGGGCACGATCAAACGGCCCGGCCGGAACGTGCGGCAGAAGGCCGGGCTGAACCGCGCCATCACCGGGCAGGCATGGGGCCGCACCGTCACCCTGCTGGAGTACAAAACCCGTGATCGCGGCGGCCTGATGGTGAAGGTGCCCGCCCCGGGCACATCGCAGACCTGCCACCAATGCGGCCACCGCGACCCGGCGGCCCGGAACGGGATCAGGTACGCCTGCGTCAACCCCGCGTGCGGGTGGGCCGGGCACGCCGACACCAACGCCGCGATCAACATACGCAACGCCGCAGGAACCGCGGTGTCAGGACGTGGAGACCTCGGGGCTGCCCGGTCCGCGAAGCGTCAACCCCCGCACGCCGCCTGACCGCGACACGACGGGAGAATCTCCGGCCTTCAGGCTAGAGAGGAGTTCAAGATCTGGCTGTGGACGCGCTCGCCGACCTCCTCGACGGGCCCCGGGCGCGCGGGGCCTTCCTGCTGCGGGCGACGCTGCGCCCGCCCTGGTCCGTACGGATCCGGGACGAGGCGCCGCTGTGCCTGGTGGCGATGCTCCGCGACCAGGCGTGGATCACCCCGGACGGGGACCGGGCCGTACGGATCTCGCCCGGCGACGTGGCGGTCGTGCGCGGGCCGGGTCACTACACGGTCGCCGACGACCCGGCGACGCCGCCACAGGTCGTGATCCATCCCGGGCAGGTCTGCACCACGCCGGACGGCCGCGGCCTGTCGGCGGAGATGGACCTGGGCACACGCGGCTGGGGCAACGACGCCGGCGGCTCGGCCGTGCTGCTCGTCGGCGCCTACCAGACGCGCGGCGCGGTCACCGGCCGGCTGCTGGCGGCGCTGCCCACGCTGCTGGTGCTGCCCGGCGACTCCTGGGACGGCTCCCTCGTCGCGCTGCTCGGCCGCGAGATCGGCAGGGACGAACCGGGTCAGGAGGTGGTGCTCGACCGCCTGCTCGACCTGCTGCTGATCGGCGTGCTGCGCGCCTGGTTCTCCCGGCCGGACGCGGCGCCCCCGGGGTGGTACCGCGCGCACGGCGACCCGGTGGTGGGGCCCGCGCTGCGGATGCTGCACGCCGAGCCGGCCCGCTCCTGGACGGTCGCCGAACTGGCCGGCCGGGCGGGAGTCTCCCGCGCCGCGCTCGCGCAGCGGTTCGGCAGGCTGGTCGGCGAGCCGCCGATGACCTACCTGACCGGGCTGCGGCTGGCGCTGGCGGCCGACCTGCTGCGTGAGACGGACGCGACGCTGGAGACCGTCGCCCGGCAGGTGGGGTACGGCACCGCCTTCGCGCTGAGCACGGCCTTCAAGCGGGAACACGGCGTGAGCCCCCAGCGCTACCGGGAGAGCCTGCGCCCCTCCGCCGGTTGACAGGCCTCGGTGGGCGGCACGACGCTCGGGACGTGCCGCCCACCGCGGGCCGTTCGCAGGCGGGCCGTTCGTCAGGACGTGGCGAACGTGAACCAGTTGAGGTTGACGAAGTCGGCCGGCTGGCCGCTGCTGAAGGTCAGGTAGACGGTGTGCCTGCCGGTGACACCCGTGATGTTCGCCGGGATCGTCTGCCAGGCCTGCCATCCGCCCGTGTTGCCGACCGCGAAGTCGCCGATCGGGGCGGCGGTGAGGCTGTCGAGCCGCACCTGCACCAGGCCGCTCGCCCCGCCCGCCGCGCCGGAGGCGACCCGCGCCCTGAACTGCCGCGCCGCCGTCGAGCCGAAGTCGACGTTGTCGTACCGCAGCCAGTCGCCGTTGCCGATGTAGGCGACGTTCTGCCCGCCACCGGCGTCCTGCGTCGTCTCCACCTGCGTGCCGCTCTGCGCCTGGTACGCCTCGGCCTGGATGGTCGAGCGCGCGTCCACCCCACCGGTAGACGGAGAGGGCGATGGAGAGGGTGACGGAGACGGCGAACGTGACGGGGACGGCGACGGGGAAGGCGAGGGTGACGGTGACGGTGACGGGGAGGACGACGTGCCCGCGCTGGTCGTGGTGGACCGGGCCGGGACGGTCAGCGTCCTGCCGTCCGAGAACGTGACGACCCTCGCCGACGAGCCGAAGTTGTGCGCGACGTACGTCCGCGCCGAGCCGTTCACGAACACGGCGGCGGTCGGGCTGTCGGCGGTCACGCCGGGGTCGACCACCCCCATCCTGGCTAGATTGTAGATCCAGTGGTAGACGTGCGCGAGCGACTCCCCCGATTCGGGCGTCAGGGTCGTGTATCCGGCGTCCCACGCGCTCCTGGCCGCGGCCGGGTCGGCGAGCGCCCGGAACTCCCAGATGACGTCCTTCCACTCGACCGCCGGGCCGCCGTTGTTCGCCTCCATCTCCGACAGGTTCTGCTTCACGTCGGCCTGGTACAGCCCGTGGTAGAGCGACCCGCCGGTGACCGGCAGCACGTTGATCCCGTGGATCTCCTCGGGGTTGGCGGTCCACCAGGTGGAGTAGGCCGCGCCGGAGCCCCAGATCATGCCCGCCGTGTCGTGCCGGAACGCGGCCGGGAAGACCGCGTCGTCCTTGTCGAACCAGTACTGCGCGATGGCCGACGTCTGGGTCGTGTGGAGGTAGACGCCGAGGTCGCGCAGGGCCGTGTCCCCCGTCGCCGCGCCGAGGAGGATCGCCCCGGCCGCGAAGTTCATCGCCTCCGACGACGACTCCTCGTTGTTGCCCGCCGCGAAGCCCTGGTGCCCGGACGCCCAGCCGTTGCCGGCGTACGGGTCGAAGTTGCGCAGGAACGGGAACCGGGTCTCCGACCTGTCCCAGTTGTTCGCGTCGGCGGCCAGCAGCCTGGCCATCGGCGCCCAGCTCGCCGCCCAGGCCGCGTCGTACCTCGCCACGGTCGCGGCGGCCATCAGGTAGTAGCCGTAGTGGAAGTGGTGGTCGTTGACCTCGGTGTCGCTGCCGTACGAGGCGGGGTAGCCGGTGAGCACGCCCCAGGTGGAGTCGTACCGGAACTGCTCGGCGCCCCCGGCGGTGAACCAGCTCTCCAGCTCGCCCTTGAGCAGCCCGAGCAGCCGGTCGCGGGAGGTCGTGTCGCCGAGTTGGTCGGCGATCGGCACGAGCTGGGCGAGGCGGCCGAGCGCCTTGCCGGTCCAGTAGGTGTCGGTCGCGCCCTTCCACGGGTCGGTGGCGTTCGCCTCCTGCCTGACGTACGTCCCGAGCCTCGTCCTGTCGTACGCCCCGAGGTCGGGCAGCGACGGCAGCACGCCGTGGAACGTCTCGGCTGTGGTGAACGACGTGCCCTCGCGCAGCTTCATCGTGCCGCGCGGCGAGACGTACGTGTACGACGTCAGCGGGCTGCTCGTGGCCAGCCACTGGTGGCGGTAGAGCGCCAGCAGCGTGCCGGTCTGGCTGCCCTCCCTGGCCGTGGTGGTCGCCGTGTAGGTGGTGGTGAGCCGCGCCGACGGTTCGTCGTACGACCAGGTCACCTTCGTCCCCGTGACGAAGCTGAACGCGTACTTCGCGAACAGGTCGAGCGTCGAGGCGGACGCGTCGGGCAGCACGGCGACCGAGAAGTAGTTCCGCCCGCCGAGCGCGTCGGTCGCGACCGTGCCGCCGATGCTCCAGTCGGTGCCGGACGGCCCGAAGATCCCGTAGTGGTGGCCGTTGACGGTGACGCCGAGGACGTTGCCCCGGTCGGCCCAGACCGCCGGCGTCGCCACGAACGTGACCCGGGCGTCGCCGCCGCTCGGCGTCGCATAGACGTACGGCAGGCCGTGCCCGATGGTGGCCCTGAGCGAGCGCGCGCCGTCCGACCAGTACGGCGTGACGGTCCAGTCGGACCAGTCGTCCACCTTTGTGTCGGGCGAGTTGAGGCCGGTGACGCCCAGCGTGAGGTCGCGCGCGTGCGGGAACTCGTACTGCCGCCCGTCGGAGCTGATCAGCGGGGTGGTGGGATAGCTGATCTCCAGCCCGCCGGCCACCGCGTGGAAGGCCAGCGGGTGGCCGTACATGTTCTCGGAGTACGGGTTTCCGGCGTACCGCTGGAAGGCGAGCGACGACCACCAGTCGTTGGTGGGCACCTTGCGGGTGACGTTCGAGGTGACCTTGGGCGTGACCGGGGCGCCGTCGGAGTTGGCGGGCCCGCTCGCCCCGGCGGGCAGGTCGGTGGTGTAGCCGCCCGCCCCGACGGGCACGGTGGCGGCGCCGGCGGGCGCGGCCGGGAGGATGGGCAGAGACAGGGTGAGGGCGGTCAGGACCGCGAGGCCGAGGGCTCTGAGGGGGCGGGTTCTGAGGGGACGAGATGGCATGGGCGACCTCCGCTGGGGGGTTCAGCGACTTCGGGAGGCGTTCCGGGATCCGGCGACGCGACCCGGCGGCGCTTCTGGAAGCGCTCTCAGCGTGGCTGACGCTAGGCGTGCTGAAATAGGCTGTCAACGCGTGAAGAAAGTTTCATGGCGAGTGCGAGAGCGCTCTCTTCTGTTGGAGGAATCGTGCAGGGAGCTGTGCAGGGTTGACCACCGAGACCACGACCACGGAGACCACGACCACCGAGACCACGACCACGCCGGGCGCACTCGTCTTTCCCGACGGCTTCGTCTGGGGAGCCGCCACCGCCGCCTACCAGATCGAGGGCGCCGCCGCCGAGGACGGCCGGGCCCCCTCGATCTGGGACACGTTCTCGAAGGCGCCGGGCAACGTCGCCGACGGCCACACCGGCGACGTCGCCTGCGACCACTACCACCGCTACGCCGACGACGTCCGGCTGATGGCCGGCCTGGGCCTGGCGGCCTACCGGTTCTCGGTGGCCTGGCCGCGGGTCATGCCCACCGGGGCGGGCACGGTGAACGCCGCCGGTCTCGGCTTCTACGACCGCCTGGTGGACGAACTGCTCGCCCACGGCATCACGCCGTACGTGACGCTGTATCACTGGGACCTGCCGCAGGCGCTGGAGGACGCGGGCGGCTGGGCCGCACGCGACACCGCCGCGCGCTTCGCCGACTACGCCGCGGTCGTCCACGGGCGGCTCGGCGACCGCGTACGGACCTGGACGACGCTGAACGAGCCGTGGGTCGCGGCCTTCCTCGGCTACTGCTCCGGCGAGCACGCGCCGGGCCGGCGCGATCCGGCCGCCGCGTTCCGCGCCGCCCACCACCTGCTGCTCGGCCACGGCCTGGCGGCGCGGGCCCTGCGCGCGGCCGGCGCCGCCGAGATCGCGCTCACCCTCAACCTCTCGCCCATGATCCAGACGGACGGCGGCGAGAGCGAGGCGAAGGTCGTGGACGGGCTGCTGAACCGGCAGTTCCTCGACCCGGCCCTCCGCGGGAGCTACCCGGAGGACGTGCTGGAGATCGCCGCGCGCCACGGCGGCCTCGGCCACATCCGGGACGGCGACCTGGAGGCCATCCACCAGCCGATCGACCTGCTCGGCGTCAACTACTACAACCCGACCTTCGTGTCGGCGGCGCCCGGCGAGCCCGCCGCCCCGCCCTTCCCCGGCAGCGAGGGCGTCCGGTTCGATCCGCCGCCCGGCGCGACGACCGCGATGGGCTGGCCCATCGACCCCGCCGGCCTGGAGACCCTGCTCGTACGGCTGTCGCGCGACTACCCCGACGTCGGGCTGATCATCACCGAGAACGGCGCGGCCTTCGACGACCGGCTCACCGGTGACGCCGTACACGACGACGACCGCGTCGCCTTCCTCGACGGCCACCTGCGGGCGGCGCACGCCGCGATCGCCGCGGGAGCGGACCTCAGGGGTTATCTCGTATGGTCACTGCTGGACAATTTCGAGTGGGCCTACGGCTACCACAAGAGGTTCGGCATCGTGTACGTCGACTACGAGACCCAGCGGCGCGTGCCCAAGGACAGCGCGCTGTGGTATCGCGACGTCGTCAGGCGCAACGGGTTGTAGAGGACCGATGAAACAGGGTGACGCATGAAACGACCCACGCTGGAGGCGGTCGCGGCGCGGGCGGGAGTGTCCCGCGCGACCGTCTCCCGGGTCGTCAACGGGCAGCTGACGGTGACCCCGCAGATCAGGGATGCCGTCATGCGCGCCGTCGACGAGATGGGATACGTGCCCAACTCGGCGGCGCGCAGCCTCGTCACCCAGCGGACGGACTCGGTCGCGCTGGTCGTGTCGGAGCCGCCGACCCGGGTCTTCTCCGAGGACCCGATGTTCTCCACCGTCATCCGGTCGGCCAGCCTCGAACTGGAGGCCGCCGACAGGCAGGTCGTGCTGATGCTCGCCGGCTCTCCCAAGAGCCACGCGAGGATCGAGCGCTACGTCGCCGGCGGCCACGTCGACGGGGTCATGCTGATCTCCATGCACGGCGCCGACCCGCTGCCGGCCGCCCTCGCGCGGATGGGCGTCCCCGTCGTCTCGTACGGCAGGCCGGCCGTCCCCGTGCCCCTGCCGTACGTGGACAACGACAACGTGGGCGGCGCCGAGAAGGCGGTGCGCCACCTGCTGGACCGCGGCCGGCGGCGCATCGCCACGATCGCCGGCCCGCAGGACATGATCGGCGGCCAGGACCGGCTCACGGGCTACCGCGACGCGCTGCGCGACTCCGACCGCCGCTCGATCGTCGCCGTCGGCGACTTCACCCGGCAGTCCGGCGCCGTCGCCATGCGCCACCTGCTCCAGGACGACCCGCACCTCGACGCCGTGTTCGTGGCCAACGACCTCATGGCGATCGGGGCGCTGCAGGCCCTGCGCCAGGCGGGCCGCCGGGTGCCGGACGACGTGGCGGTCGTCGGCTTCGACGACATCGAGGCGGCCCGCTACACCGAGCCGCCGCTCACCACGATCAGGCACCCGGTCAGCGAGCAGGCCGCCGCGATGGTCCGGCTGCTGCTCGGCCTCCTGCGAGGCGGCCCGGCCGCCTCGGTGGTCCTCCCCACCGAGCTCGTCGTCCGCGACTCCGCCTGAGCCCTCCGGAACGGTCAGGACCCCGTGGTCAGGACCCTGTGGTCAGGACGCCGTGGTGAGGGACTCCACCGGCAGGCCGGCCTCGACCCAGTCCTGGATGCCTTCCCGATACTTGCGCACGTCGGTGTATCCGAGCGCGCTCAGCCGGTTGGCCACGGCCTGGCTGTTGGGGCAGGAGGGGTTCGAGCAGTAGGTGACGATCGGGGCGTTCCTGTCCGGGAGCAGTTCGGCGGCCCGCTCGGCCACCTCCGCCTCCGTGAGCGAAATCGCTCCCGGAAGGTGCTGCTGGGCGTAGTAGTCGCCGCCCAGCGCGTCGACGACGGTGACGGCCCCGGTGTCGATCGCGGCCTTGAGCTCGTCCCTGCTGATGAGCGCGGTCATTGCGTCCTCCGATTAACTGGACTACAGTCCGTTTCTGTGAACAGCTCAGAAATTACCGGACCGCAGTCCGGTTCGTCAAGAGACCTCACCTCCCTGCTGGCCGACCCGCCCCGCGAACGTGCCGACGCCGCCCGCAACCGGCGACGGGTGCAGGAGGCGGCGGCGAAGCTGTTCCGCGAGCACGGGGTCGAGGACGTCTCGATGGACGCGGTGGCGGCGGAGGCCGGGGTGGGCAAGGGCACGCTGTTCCGCCGGTTCGGGGACAAGTCGGGGCTCGTGGCGGCCCTGCTCGACGACAAGGAACGGGACCTGCAGGAGCGCATCCTGTCCGGGCCGCCGCCTCTGGGGCCCGGCGCCTCGGCGGGCGATCGGGTGCGGGCGTTCGTCGCGGCCTACGCCGACTACCTCGTCGAATACCTCGATCTGCTGCGCGTCTCCGAGACCGCGAGCCCCGGAGCCAGGTATCGGATCGGCGCCTACCGTTTCTGGCACCGCCACCTCGCGATCCTGCTCGCCGAGGCACGCCCCGGCGCGGACGCCGACTACCTCGCCCACGCGCTGCTCGCCCCGCTCGCCGCCGAGCACGTCACCGCCGTGCTGCGCGAGTGCGACGCGGCGCGGGTCACCGCAGGTCTCGCCACCCTCGCCGACGCCCTGGTCTCAGACCGGCCGTAGCACCCCGCCTGGGCCCGGCGCGCCCGGCGTTGCTCACCGTCCGGCGCGGCAGATGTGGCAGCCTTGCTCACACAAAGCTGTGCCCCGGCTGCGTACCGTAGCAGAGGCAAAACCGGGGCCTATGTCACTCAGAGTAGCACAGGGGGTACGGGCGCGAAATGGAGGAGGCCGAGGCCATACGGCTGCGGGAGGTGCTGTCGGTCGCCCGTATCACTGAGTACGAGGCACTGTGTGACGGGCAGACCAGAGCCGCGCTACGCCTGCACTGCTGGAACACCGAGATCTGCGCGGCGTTCTACGGCTGCAGTACCTGGAGGCGCGCTGCGCAGCGCCCTCAGCCGTGAACTCGTGAGGCTTTTTCAGCGCACCGACTGGTGGGAGGAGGCCGACCTGCACTTCGGCGCCCAGCGCAAGATCAGTGAGGTCCGCGATCAACTGCGCAGGCAAGGCCGTACGGCCACCCCCGAGCAGATCGAGAACGAACTGCCTTTCGGCTTCTGGGCCTCCCTGCTCGGCCCCGGCAACAACTACGACCAACGCCTTTGGCGTACAGCCCTGCACCGGGCCTTCCCCGGCTACCGAGGCGGACGCAGGGAACTGCACCGCTATCTCGACCACCTACGCGTGCTACGCAACAAGATCGCTCACCACTGCCCGATCCACCACCGCCACCTGCAGGCCGACCATCAGACCATCCTGCAGTGCCTCGGCTACATCGACGCAGACCTCGTGGGCTGGGTCGACCGCTACAGCCGCGTGCCCGGCGTTCTCGCCTGCCGACCGTGACCCTTGCGAGGGAGGTCCGCACCCGGGTAAGAGGATGCTCACCGCAGCGCGAGCAGCTTGTCGGCCGGGCGGGCGATCGGCCGGGCCGGCGCCTCGGTTCGGGCTTCAGGCGAGCGCGCCGGGGATGCGGGCGAGCGCGTCGAAGGAGGCCAGGCCGTACGCGTGGAAGTCGGCGGCGCCGGCCCCGGCCGTACGGGCGGCGCGGACCTTGGCCGCGAGCCGGTCGGCCGAGTCGGTGTCGGGGGCGCCCGGTCGCAGCACGACGCGCAGTTCGGGGTTCTTGCCGATCGAACGCCGGTAGGCGGCGACGTCGTCGGCGATCCGGGCGGGGTCCCGGGCGTAGCCGAGGACCGCGAACGACGGGACGATGTCGCCGAGCGCCACCAGGTCGATCCCGAGCTGCCAGGAGTCGTGCGCGGCCAGGCCGGCCGAGGGCAGCCCGTGGGCGTAGCCCTTCGCCGCTCCCGTCGCGTCCGTGAACGTCAGCCGCGCGCCCTCCGCCGCGACTGCGGCCGCGACCTCTCCCACCAGCGAGGTGACGCTCTCGGAGCGGGCCCGCGCGTACGCCACCGCCTCCGGGCCGGCGTAGGCCGTCAGCGCCGCCCGCGTGACCTCGCCCTCCGCCGGGGAATCGCCGTCCAGCACGCCCCCGACGATCCTCGCGCACTCCTGCCTCGCCGTCTCGGCGTTCACCCCGAGGTCGGCGGCCCGGCTCATGCAGTGGGGGCAGAAGCACAGGCCGAACAGGAAGGCGTCCATCGGGCCGAGCGGCACCGAGCACCGCTCATAGCCGAAGGGCGCGAAGTGCAGCGCCTCGGCCACGACCGTGTCCACCCCCTGCCGGGCGACGGCCCGGGCCAGCGCCACCGCGTACGCCCGCACGTCGGGGTGCGCGGGACACAGGTCCGCCGGAGCGCCGCGGTCGCCGAAGCAGTTCTCCACCGTCACATCGGGGCAGGCCAGGCCGATCGCGGCGTTGCGCAGGAAGACCGTCCAGCCGTGCAGCCGCATCCCCCGTTCGGCGCAGGCCGCGCGCAGTTCCTCCACCGGCCGGTCCTCGGCCCCCGGCTGCACGGGCGGAGCCAGGCGCAGCCCGCCGAACAGGTCCTCCGGCGGAGGGAAGTGGACGCCGTCACCGCGCAGCGTCAGCCGCGTGGCGCCGTGCGGGGTGACGTCCCTGGCCTGGTGATAGGCCGCGGCCACCGCGACGCCGCGCACGCCGTACGTGGAGGCCCGGTCGAGCAACCCGCGCACGCCCTCGGCGCGCAGGTCCTCGACGAAGACGTACAGAGCGCTGTCCATCGATCAGCGGCCCCCCTCGCCCTCTCCAGACCACCTCGGTGGATCGTACTGGACACCGTCCCGGGAGTAGACTCGCGCCCTCGCACCGATGATCACAGCATCGATGATCACAGAGGGGACCGGGCATGAGCGGTGACCCACGGCTCGAACGGGCCGGAACCCTCTACGAGCGGGCCGTCTTCGGCGGGGACGCCTCGGCTCTCACCGACGCCGATCGGGAGCTGGACGCGGTCGAGGCCGATCTCGCCCTGGCGCGCGGGCGGATCGTCCACGCGCGGTTCCTGGAGAGCGGCGAGGAGGACCCTCGCGAGCCGGACCTGTTCGAGCGCGCCGCCGATCTCTACCGGCGGCTCGGCGACCTGCGCGGCGAGGGCGAGGCGCTCTTCTGGATCGGCTGCTTCCAGCAGGTGGTACGGCGCGACCACGAGGCGGCCGGGGCCGCGTTGCGGCGCTCGTACGAACTCGCCGAGGCGACCGGCGACACGCTGACGATGTCGTACGCGCTCAGGCACCTGGGCGTCGCCGAGCACCTGGCCGGACGGCTGGAGCCGGCGCGGGAGCTTCTGGAGGAGTCGGCGCGGCTGCGCCGGGAGATCGGTTTCCAGCCGGGCGTCGCCGCCAACCTGGTCGGGCTGGCCTACATCGCCGCCGCGCAGAACCGCGGAGAGGACGCCCTGCGGCTGCTCGGCGAGGCGGCCCGGCTCGCCGAGGAGAGCGGCGCCGAGGGCGTCGCGCGGCAGGTCGCGGAGGCCCGCGCGGCCGTGTGACGGCCGGAGCGCCCCGATTCGCCGACCGGGTTCCATTCGATGACGTGTTCGATATAGGCTGTGACCGGCCGTGATGGAGAGCTGTCGCTTCCGCCGGTCCGATCCCACCTGCCGTAGAGGAGCGAGCACGTGACCGACCCCAGGACGCACACCCTTGAGGTGCCCGGCTGCACACTGCACTACGACGTGCGCGAGGCCTGGGAGAGCGACGCGCCGATCCTGCTGATGATCGGGTCGCCGATGGACGCGCGGGGGTTCACCGCCCTGGCCGGGCACTTCGAGGATCGCACGGTGGTGACCTACGACCCCCGCGGGATCGGGCGGAGCGTCCGGACCGACGGCGCCGCCGAGTCGACGCCCGAGCTGCACGCCGACGACCTGCACCGGCTGATCGACGCGCTCGGCGGCGGGCCGGTGGACGTCTTCGCCAGCAGCGGCGGCGCGGTCAACGGGCTCGCGCTCGTGGCCCGGCATCCGGAGCAGGTGCACACACTCGTGGCGCACGAGCCCCCCACCGCCCAGGTGCTGCCCGACCGGGAGCGGGCGCTCGCCGCCGTCGCCGACATCCGGCAGACGTACGACAAGGAGGGCTTCGGCCCGGCGATGGTGAAGTTCATCGCGGTCGTCGGCCACCAGGGCGATATCCCGGCGGACTTCGCCGACCAGCCCAGGCCGAACCCGGCCGAGTTCGGGCTGCCAGCCGAGGACGACGGCACCCGCGACGACCCGCTGTTCGCGCAGAACCTCGTGACCTGCACCCACTACGAGCCCGACTTCGAGGCGCTGCGCGCGGCCGGCACCCGCGTCGTCCTCGGTGTCGGCGTCGAGTCGGCGGGGCAGCTGGCGTACCGCGCGGGCGTGGCGGTGGCCGAGCGGCTCGGCACCGAGCCCGTGACGTTCCCCGGCAACCACGGCGGGTTCCTCGACGACACGTTCGGCGCGCCGGGCGACCCGGACAACTTCGCCGTCACACTGCGCCAGGTCCTCACCGGCTGAACCACGGGCCGGTCATATCGGTGCCGGTCATATCGGTGCCGGTCATATCGGGGTCAGTCGTATCGGGGTCAGTCGTATCGGGGTCAGTCGTATCGGGGTCAGTCGTAGGCGTATCCGCGGTCGGAGACCGGGCAGTCGCCGCCCGGCAGCACCGGCCGCTTCGCCAGCACCTCGCGGGCGCGGGCGCGGGCGAGGTTCCAGTCGTTCCAGGAGTCCGGCCGGTCGAGCCGGTTGGCCGCCACGACGTCCCGCAGCACGCAACTGCGGTCGGGCTCGGGCAGCCGGTCCAGGATCGGCACGGCCTCCGCGCCAAGGTCACCCAGGTAGCCGTGGTCGAGCCGCGCCACTCCCCGGATCGTGAGCTGGGTCTCGGCCACCCGCGCGTCGGGGTCCCAGACCGCGAACGCCAGCAGCGACACCCCGGTGAGCAGCACCAGCCCGCGGAAGAACCACCCGGCGCCGCCGCCGGCCAGGCGGACCACCCCGGCCACCGGCACCAGCACGAACACCGCGCCGAGCCACCAGATCGTCGCCTCCACCGAGGCCCGCAGCCGCGACAGGCCGTACGCGTCGGTGTAGAGGCCGAGACGGTGCAGCGCAGACGCGAGGACGACGAGCGTGAACGCGCACAGCAGGCCGAGCAGCGCGGCGAGCAGCCGGCGGTCGGCCCGGCTCTGCCGGCGCAGCAGCGCGACCGTGCCCGCGACGACGCCGAGCACGAAGACGCTGACCGTGACGAGTTCGAAGAAGCCTGACCTGGCATACTCCGCGTAGGTGAGGCCCGCCGTCGACAGCACCCTGCGGCTTCCGCCGAACAACACCGTGATCTGCACGGCCACGAACGCCGCGAACAGCAGGTTCAGCCCGATCAGCGGGATCATCCACACCTGACGGCCGAGGGAGATCCGCAGGTCGGGCGGGGCGGGCTCGGCCACCGGACGCAGTCCCACCAGCGCCGCCGCCACGGCCAGCACCGCGAACACGCAGAACACGAAGATCCGGTACGGCAGGTCCCAGGCCCAGTCGGGCGTCCGCAGCAGGTCGCCCACGAACGCCGAGAAGACGGCGTCGGCCGAGGCGAACAGCAGGCCGAAGACGGCCAGGAGCACGACGGTGACGGCGGCGCCGGCCAGGGTGGGCAGCACGCGGCTACGCCGGGCCAGATCCCGGACCGGCCCGGCCAGGAACCACGGCACCGGCAGCATCGCGAAGACGACCGAGATCCCTCCCCTGATCACCCCGAGCCAGCCCCGCCCGCCGCCGGACAGCGCGAGCGACCCCACGGCGAACGCCGCCAGCAGCACCGGCGCGACCAGCCATTCCGCGTCGCGGAAGAGGGCCACGGCGACCAGCGCGTACGCCAGGAGGCCGAGGGCCACCGTCCACGGGGTGAGCCGGCCGCGCCGCCGCGGCAGCACCGCCGGGAAGGCCGCCGCCCCCAGCGCCACCGCCGTCAGCACGGAACCGAGCCCGGCCGACGCGTACGGCAGGGCGATGGCCGCGACCAGGCCGGCCGCCGCTCCGGCCGGCAACAGCCACCGGGGCGCGTCCGGCAGATCCGGCCTGGGGAAGAGTGGGGGTGGCACGTACGCGGGCGCCTCGCTCCACGGTGCCTCCTCCCGCTGCGTCTCCTCCTGCTGCGTCTCCTCCTGCTGCGTCTCCCCCGGCGTCCTCTGCGGTGCCCCGGCGTACCGGTGGACCGGGGACGAGCCGAAAGCGGCGCCCGCCGCCGCGCCGCCGACGGTGAACAGCAGGATCGCGGCGGCGCCCAGCAGCCCCTCGCCGTACACCCCGAGGACGGCCGCCGCGATCAGCCCGGCGAGGAACCCTCCCACCATGCCGAGGCCCGCGCCGAGAGCGGCCCGTGCGGACCGCCCGTGCCGGACCTGGGCGAGCGCGGCGTACGGCCAGGCCCCCGGCGGATCGGCCCGCGGGCCGACATCCGAGCCGGCAGGCGGACCGGTAGCCGAGTCGGCAGGCGGATCCGCGGGCCCGTGCTCCGTGGGCACGGCCGGGACCACGCCGTGCCGCTCCGCGTGACCGGTCACGGTCGTCCCGCGCTCCACCCCCCCATCCGTGAGCACGTCCACACGCCCAGGCTCCGGAAGCCCGGTGTCCGGGAGTGTTGCGGGGACACCGGGCATCCTCAGCGCCTCGGCGGGGGGAGCCGGCAGAGCGGCTTCCTCGTGCTGGTCTCCGGGACGGCCCCCGCCGGCCTGCTTGGCGTTCATGGTTCCCCTTCGCTCACCGGCGTGGAGGGGCGCGTCCGGGCCCTCCCCGGTCGCCGGGTCTCTGTGCCGTGGCAACGCGACGACCATCCGGCAGCCCCCGGCCGGTCGGTGACCGTTCACGGCCGCCGGCGGCGGGTCGGCCACGGTGATCGTCCCTCCGTGCAACTCGGCGATCTCCCTGGCGATCGCGAGACCGAGCCCCGCGCCGCCCGCGTCGGCGGCCCGCCCGGCGTCGAGCCGGGAGAAGCGCTCGAACACCCGGGCCCGCTCCCTCGGCGGGATGCCGGGGCCGTCGTCGACCACGCTGATCTCCAGGGCCAGCCCGGCGGCCCGCGTCTCCACCCGGACCCGCCCGCCCGGCGGGCTGTGCCGTACGGCGTTGTCGAGCAGGTTGGCCAGCACCTGCGCGAGCAGGGCCGGGTCGGCGGCGAGGACGGTCCCCGGCGGCACCGCGCTTTCCACGGTCACGTCGTCACGCGCGATCGACGCCTCCGAGACCGCCTGACGGCACAGCGACGCGAGGTCGAGGTTCTCCGGTTCGATCAGGCGCGCCCCCGAGTCGAGCCGCGACAGGTCGAGAAGCTGGGCCACGAGACGGCCCAGCCGCTGCGTCTGGGCGA
This sequence comes from Microbispora sp. NBC_01389, assembly GCF_045040095.1. Classification (NCBI taxonomy): domain Bacteria; kingdom Bacillati; phylum Actinomycetota; class Actinomycetes; order Streptosporangiales; family Streptosporangiaceae; genus Microbispora; species Microbispora sp. NBC_01389. Next base: position 3,571,930 of record NZ_CP109552.1, on the reverse strand, counting down.
GGGCCGTGCCCAGGGTGTCGAGGTCGGGCGGTGACACGCCGTCGACGACGTTCTCCAGCACCGCCTGCAGACCGGCGATCGGGGTGCGCAGCTCATGGCTGACGTTGGCCACCAGGTCGCGCCGCTGCCGGTCGACCTCCGCGAGATCGGTCGCCATCGCGTTGAAGGCGCGGGCCAGTTCGCCCACCTCGTCGCGGGAGGTCGCCGTCACCCGCAGGCCGTACCGGCCCTTGGCGATCGTCTGCGCGGCGGCGGCCATCTCGCGCAGCGGCCGGATCATGCCCCGGGCGAGGAACTGCACCATGACCATCGCGAGGGCGACGGCGATCGCGATCCTCAGGTCGCGGGTCAGGCCGGAGTTGATGCCCACCTCGTTGACGACGAACGCCGCGACCACGGCGAGCACGATCACGATCCCGAGCTTGACCTTGATCCGGCCGAGGAAGTCGAGCGGCCTCATCGGGTGGCTCTTTCTTTCGCGGCGCGCGTCACGGGCGGACGAGCGCGTAGCCGACACCGTGGACGGTGCGGACGACCTCGGACCCGAGCTTGCGGCGCAGGGCGCGGATGTGGCTGTCCACGGTCCGGGTCGCGGCGGCCTCGGAGAAGCCCCAGATGTCCGAGAGCAGCCGCTCCCGCTCGAAGACCTGGCCGGGGCGCTCGGCGAGGCGCCGCAGCAGATCGAACTCGGTACGGGTGAGCTGCGCCTCGGTGCCCCGGACGAACACGCGGCGCTCGGCCGTGTTGATCTCGACCTCGCCGATCCGGATCACCGTCTCCTCCTGGGCCAGCAGGCCCGCCCGCTCCACCCGCCGCAGCAGCGCGTGGATGCGGGCGACGAGTTCCCGCATGCTGAAGGGCTTGGTGATGTAGTCGTCGGCGCCCACGCCGAGGCCGACCAGCACGTCGGTCTCCTCGCCGAGCGCGGTCAGCATGAGCACCGGCACCGGACGGGCCGCCTGCATCCTCCGGCAGACCTCCAGGCCGTCCAGGCCGGGCAGCAGCCGGTCGAGGACCACCAGGTCGGGCTCGGCCTTCGCGTAGGCCGCGAGCGCCGCCTCGCCGTCGCCCGCCACCCGCACGTCGAACCCCTCCGCGAGGAGCCTGAGGCGTACGGCGTTCGCGATGGTCTGGTCGTCCTCGACCACGAGCACACGGCGTTGCTGGGGGAAGGCCATGCACGAAGCGTAGGACCCGCCTGTGCAGAAGGGCCGTCCGCGACTGTGCAGATCCCGTGCAGCGCACCGCCGCGGATCCCGTGCGGCACAGCGCGATCCCGTGTGACCTGCGGCGGTATCCGCGCCGATTCCGCCGGTCGTGGTTTCGGGTCCAGGTTCCGGGTAGCCCGGATATGACCAGGAAGGAGGCGCTATGGACCGCCAGACAAGGCCGGAGACCATGCGGGAGAACGACGTGATCGATCTCCTGATCCAGCAGCACGCCCTCATCCGGGAGCTGTTCGACGAGGTGGACAGATGCCGCGGGAAGGAGCGCAAGGAGGCCTTCAGCCGCCTCGCCCGCATGCTCGCCGTGCACGAGACGGCCGAGGAGGAGATCGTTCATCCCTACGCCCGGCGCAAGCTGGTCGGCGGGGACGCGATCGTGGACAACCGGCTGCAGGAGGAGGAAGAGGCGAAGGAACTGCTCTGCCGTCTCGACGAGATGGACGCGACGGCGCCGGGGTTCACCCAGGAGCTGGAGCGGCTCAGGGCCGCCGTGTTCGCGCACGCCGCCGCCGAGGAGCGCTACGAGTTCTCCGAGTTGAAGGCGTGTACGTCCGAGGGCCAGCGCAGGGCGATGGCCGTGGGGGTCAGGGCCGCGGAGGCCGTCGCGCCCACGCACCCGCATCCGGGGGTCACCTCGCCGGCCGAGAACATCCTGATGGGCCCCCCGCTGGCGATCATGGATCGTGCCCGCGACCTGATCCGCAAGGCGATGGGCAAGCCCGAGTCCGGCGAGGGCTGAGCGCGGGCCGCGCGTGCGGAACTCGCCGCCCGCCCCGGGCGTTGTCCAGGCGACGCGGACGATCCCCCATCGGGGATCCACACGAAAGGCCTGACGATGTCGCCACTGGGCAAGTACTACGTGGGCGCGGCGGTGGTGGCCGTGCTGGTGTTCATCCTGCCGGTGCCGGCGCTCCTGGCCTGGCTGATCACGGTCGGCGTGCTGGGCGCCCCGGTCGTCGCCTACTTCATGCTCGACGAGTCGCAGCGGGCACGCCTCAAGCGCATCCGGCGCCGCCAGATCGGCGGCTAGAACCGGCTTCTACAGCCGGCTGGAGCCCCGGCGCCGGAAGGTCCTGGCCGCCGCCCCCACGGGCCGCGCGGCCGGGATTCCGCACGCCCTCACGAGGTGGCGGCGATCGTCCTGCGGGTCCGCTCGGTGACGCTCCGCTCCAGCACGAAGGACAGGAACGGGATCGTGCCCGCCACGAGCACGAGCAGCATGTAGCCGAGCGACCAGCGCGCCTTGATCAGGCCCAGGTTGATCGCGGCCACCAGGTAGACCATGTAGAGGAAGCCGTGGATCGGCCCGACCACCGCGACCATCGTGCCGTTGTCGAAGCCGTACTTGACGACCATGCCGACACAGAGCACGAGCAGCATGACGCCGACGACGTACGCCATGACGCGGTAGAAGTTGAGCGCGGACTCCACGTCGATCAACACCTCTGCTGGGGAAACGGTCACCACACGATATCCGTGCCGGCCGCCGGTTCCGGTTCCAGGGCCCGGCAGCGGGTCGCGGTCAGGCCTCCGCGGGCGCGGCCGGCCCCGCCGACTCCGGCCCCTTCGACTCCGGTCCTGAGGGCTCCTGCCGCCGTCCGCGCAGGGTGTCGCGGACGAAGTGGAACCACATGTACACGGCGAACAACGCGAAGACCCACCACTGGAGCGCGTAGGCGAGGTTCCGCCAGGTCAGGCCGCCGCCGATGGCCGGGGCGGGCACGGCCACGGGCGTGGCGTGGGAGGGCGGCTCCTGGGCGGCGGCGACGACGAACCCGTCCCGCACCCGCGCGTCCGGCCACATGTTGATCAGCTCCGCCGTCGACACGGTCGCCACCTGGCCGCGCGGGAGCAGCCCGGTGCGCTGCACGTCGTCGGTCTGCTCCGCGGGCCGCAGCCGTCCGCTCACCGTGACCGGCCCCTCCGGCACGGCGGTCGCGGGATCCCCGGGCGAGCGGACCCAGCCGCGTACGACCGGGACGACCGTGCCGTCAGCGAGCCGCAGCGGGGTGAGCAGCCAGAATCCGTCTCCCCGGGCGGCCCGTCCACCGGGCGCGGCGACGTCGGCGACCCGGTCGGCCACCAGAAGCTGGCCCGCCGCGTCGTAGGCGCCGGTCGCGGTCACCCTGCGGCCCACGGCGTCCACGGCGACGTACCGCCCGACCTGGGTCAGTTGCGCGACGGCGACCGGAGCGGGATCGGGGGCCCGACGCGGCGCGCCCGACGACTCGAAGACGCCGAGCTGCCAGCGGCCGAGGAACGTGAACGACACGAGCACCCCGATGACCAGCAGGTGCAGGGCCACCAGCCGAGGAGACAGGAGGGTGCGGAGCATGGTTACCACGCTATCCGCCGGTCGCGGCGGTCCCGCACCCGCGCCGCGGTTGTCCGGCTCGGGGCGACCGGCGGGGGCGCTCATCCGCCCACGTCCCGGCGGTGAGAGAGCTCGAAATCCGACAAATCGCGGCCAGGGGGCCTCGTCTGTCGCTAGAGTCGTGCCCATGTCCGACCCTCAGATCGACCCGGCCGGAAACACGCAGGCTTTCCGGGTGTTCGCTCAGCAGCAGGACGCGGAGATCTCCCAGGAGCGGCCGTCCCGCCTGCCGATGTGGATCGCCATCGGCGTGGCGCTTGTCGTCGTCCTCGCCGTGGTGGCGTACCTCCTGGTTCGCTGACATACCTGTACCAGCCGCCGACGACCGCGCCCGTCGGCGGCTTCACCATGCCAGGACAATCGGGCCAGGACCTCTCGGGCGCGGTCATCCGCCGGTTCAGCGGTGGGTGCCGACCACGAGTGCGCTGCCTCCGCCTCGGCGTGCGGGCTCGGCGACGGCCTGGACCTTGCCGTCCCGGAGGAACTCCAGGCCGGTCGCCGCGCCGATCTCTCCTGCCGGCGGTCCGGGGACGTCCGTCAGCGTGTGACCGAGCGCCGTCAACTCCGCGCCGTACCGCTGGGTGAACGCGGGCTCGGCCTGGGTGGCGGCGGTGTTTCGCTGCGAGGCCCGCGGCGCGGCCACGGCGTCGGGCAGGGACATGCCGAAGTCGAGCCGGTTGACCAGGATCTGCAGCACGGTCGTGATGATCGTGGCGCCGCCGGGCGAACCCACGGCGAGCAGGGGCCTGCCGTCCTTGAGCACGATCGTGGGGGCCATGGACGACCGCGGGCGCTTGCCGGGAGCGGGCAGGTTGGGGTCACCGGGCGCCGGGCCGAAGGTGAAGTCGGTCAGCTCGTTGTTGAGCAGGATGCCGCGGCCCGGCACCACCATTCCGCTGCCGCCGGTCTGCTCGATCGTGATGTTGTAGGCCGCCACGTCGCCCCAGCGGTCGGTCACCACGAGGTGGGTGGTCTCCGGGCCCTCCTTCTTCTCCTCCGGCGCCGTGGCCGCCGGGGCGGCAGGGGTTGCCGGGGAGGCGCAGGCGGAGTAGGAGCCGTCGGGCGATCCGGGCGCGGCGGGGTGCGGCATCGCCCGCGGGCCGATCAGGCAGGCGCGCTCCTTGGCGAACCCGTCCGACAGCAGGTCCCCGAGCGGCACCCGCGTGTACGCGGGGTCGCCGACGTAGGCGTTGCGGTCGGCGAAGGCGAGCCGGGAGGCTTCCAGATACTCGTGCGGGCCGATCTTCGGCAGCGCCTCCAGGATGTTGAGCGCCTCGCCCACCGTCGATCCGCCCGAGGACGGCGGCGCCATGCCGTACACGTCCAGGCCCTTGTACGTGACCTTCGCCGGCGGCCGTTCGAGCGCGCGGTAGGCCCTGATGTCGCTCACCTCCATGAGCCCGGGCCGGACGTTCCGGGTGGCGCCCGCGCGCACCGGCGGCTTCTTCACCGTGTTGACGATCTCCCGGCCGAGGTCGCCGCCGTACAGCCAGGCGGGGCCGCGGATGCCCAGCTCACGGTAGGTGCGTGCGAGGTCGGGGTTGCGGAGGAGCGACCCGACCGGCGGCGGCTGCCCGCCCGGCAGATAGAGCGCCGCGGTCGGGGTGAAGTCGGCGAACCGGTCGGCGTTCTGCTGGGTCTGGTCGTGGAACGTCTGGTCGACGACGAAGCCCCTGTCGGCGATCTCGATCGCGGGGCGCAGCGCCTGCCGCAGCGACATCGTGCCGTACTTCCGCAGCGCCAGGTCCCACTGCGCGACGCTGCCCGGCACGCCCACCGACAGGCCGCTGCTGACGGCCTCGGCGAACGGGATGCCCTCCAGAGCCGTCGAGTTCATCGCCCGGGGGGCGGTCTCACGGCCGTCGATCGTGGTCACCTTCCGGTGGCGCGCGTCGTAGTAGAGGAGAAAGCCGCCGCCCGCGAGACCGGCCGAGTAGGGCTCGGTCACGCCGAGCGCGGCCGCCCCCGCCACCGCCGCGTCCATGGCGTTGCCGCCCTGGCGCAGCACCGTGAGTGCGGCCTTGCTGGCGTCGAGGTCCACGGTGGCCACCGCCCCGCCGTACCCCTCCGCGACCGGCCGTTTGACCTCCTTGGGAGGTGGCGGGTGTACGGCCGGAGCCGCCTCGGCGGGCGGGGCGAGCAGGCCCGCCAGCGTGAGCACTCCCAGCGACGTGACGACGACACTCCTCATGCGTGCGGCACCTCCACCACGTGAGCGATCACTCCAGCATGACTCACCGGAGTCAGACCGAAACGGGAATGTCCACTTTTGGACGCCCGCCCGGCTACTCCCCCGGACGTACGCGGCCATGCGGCCCCGGTCGGATGCGACCATCGGCGGGAAGGGCCTAGCGTGCGGATGTGCGCTCCCGTTCCGACTTGTATCACCGCGTCGATCCCGTTCTGCCGGTCGTCGTCGGGATCGCCCAGGTGTTCCTGACGTTCGGCGCCCAGTCCTGGCAGCTGCGCAACCCGGACCTCGGGCGGGTGCCGCTGACCTGGTGGGGCTGCGCGTTGCTGCTGGTCGGGCCGGGCGCCATCGCGCTGCGCCGCCGCGCCCCGGTCGCCGCGCTGGTCGTCACGCTCACCGCGACCTCGGTCTACATGCTGTTCGACTTCGCGTACGGGCCGGTTTTCTTCAGCCCGGTCATTGTGATCTTCAGCGCGGTGGGGAACGGGCACCGCCGGGCGGCGTGGTCGGCGTCGGGGGCGTTCTTCCTGTTCGTGGTCGTCTACGCGACCTGGTTCATCCCGCACCGGGCGGGGCTCTTCCACCACACCGCGGTCGCGGCGTACCTGCTGCTCACGCTGACCGTCGCCGAGTGGCACCGGGTGCGCCGCGAGCGCCTGGCCGAGCGCCGGCGGGTGGAACGCGAGGAGGCCAGACGGCAGGCCAGCGAGGAACGGCTGACCATGGCCCAGGAGCTGCACGACGTGCTGGCCCACAACATCTCGCTGATCCACGTGCAGGCGTCCACCGCGCTGCACCTGCTGGACGACCATCCGGAGCAGGCCCGCACCGCGCTGACCGCGATCAAGCAGGCGTCGAGAGACGTGCTCACCGAGATGCGCGGGGTGCTCAGCCTGCTGAAGGACGGCGCGCCGCGGTCTCCCACGGCCGGGATGGCCCACCTCGCCGGCCTCGCCGCGGGCAGCGGCCTGCCCGTGACCGTGGAGGTCGCCGGGGATCCGCGCCCGCTGCCCCCCGGCATCGACCGGGCCGGATACCGGATCGTCCAGGAGTCGCTCACCAACGTCTCCCGGCACGCGCCGGGCTCCCGCGTGACGATCAGGGTCGCGTACGCCGCCGACGAGCTGGGCCTGGTGATCGAGGACGACGGCGCGGGGGCGGCGCGGGCGGTGGCGGGGCTGGGAGGCGGCAACGGCGTGCCCGGCATGCGCGAGCGGGCGGCGGCGCTCGGCGGATCACTCACGGCCGGTCCCCGGCCGGGCGGCGGCTTCCGCGTGGCGGCCCGCCTCCCCCTGCCGCCAGTGCCCCAGCCACCCGTGCCCCAGCCACCCGTACCCCAGCCACCCTTACCCCCGTCCACGGAACCGGAGGAACCGAAGTGATCCGCGTGCTGCTCGCCGACGACCAGGCCCTGGTGCGGGCGGGGTTCCGGGCCCTGCTCGACGCGCAGGAGGGCATGACCGTCGTGGGCGAGGCGGGCGACGGCGAGCAGGCCGTCCTGCTGACCCGGGACCTGCGCCCCGACGTGGTGCTGATGGATATCAGGATGCCCGGCATGGACGGCCTGACCGCCACCCGCCGCATCGCCGGCGACCCCGGCCTCGCCGACGTGAAGATCATCATGCTCACCACCTTCGAGCTGGACGAGTACGTCTTCGAGGCGCTGCGCGGCGGGGCGAGCGGCTTCCTGGTCAAGGACACCGAGCCGGCCGAGCTCATCCAGGCGGTCAGGGTGGTGGCCGGCGGCGACGCGCTGCTGTCCCCCGGCGTGACGCGCCGCCTCATCGCCGAGTACGCCGCCCGGGCCAAGGAACCGGGCGTCACCACCGGCCTCGCCCCGCTGACCGAGCGGGAGCGGGAGGTGCTCGCCCTCGTGGGCGCCGGCATGACGAACGACGAGATCGCCACCCGTCTCTTCATGTCGCCCGCGACGGCGAAGACGCACGTCAGCCGCATGATGACCAAGCTGCACGCCCGCGACCGCGCACAGCTCGTCGTCATCGCGTACGAGTCGGGTCTGGTGAAGCCCGGCTGGCTGGCGTGAAAGGGCTTGAGTCTCCACCGGCTGGAGGGTCCACGCTGTGGATGTGAACGACCGCAGCGAGCCGAGCCCGCTCACGATCGGAGAGCTGGCACGCCTGACCGGCGTGCCGGTGCGCACGATCCGGTTCTGGTCCGACGCCGGGGTGCTCCCGGCGGCGGGCCGGTCGGCGGGCGGCTACCGGCTCTACGACGCGGAGGCCGTGGCCCGGCTGCACCTGGTGCGCACGCTGCGCGACCTCGGGCTCGACCTGCCCACCGTGGAGCGGGTCGTGACCAGGCGGACGGGCCTGACGGAGGTGGCGCGGACGCACGTCGCCGTGCTCGACGCGGAGATCCGCGTCCTCCAGGCCCGGCGTGCCGTCATGCGGTCGGTCGCGGAAGGCCACTGCACCGCTGAGGAGATGAGACTGATGCACGAACTGTCCCGGCTGTCCGCACGTGAGCGGCGGCGGATCATCGACGAGTTCGTCGACGAGACGTTCGCCGGCACCGACCCCGCCGCGCCCGGCGCGGGGATCGCGCAGTCGATGCGCGGGCTGCCCGAAGAGCTGCCGGACGAGCCCACCGTCGAGCAGGTGGAGGCCTGGATCGAGCTCGCCGGGCTGGTCGCCGACCCCGGCTTCCGCGAGCGGGTGCGCCAGATGGCGACCGGCCAGGCGGAACCGCCGCCGGTGCCGAACGACCCGCAGGCGGTCCTGACCGAGGCCGGGCGGGCCCTTGACCAGGGGATCGGCCCCGAGTCGGCGGAGGGCGGGCAGATCGTGGACCGGCTGGTCGGCCCGGGCCTGCCCGCCGGCGAGCGCGCGCGGCTCGCCGACGCGCTGGAGCGGTTCACCGACCGCCGGGTGGAGCGTTACTGGCAGCTGCTCGGCGTGCTCAACGACCGGCCGCCGTTCCCGCCCTCGGTGCCGGCGTTCGAGTGGTTCATCGCGGCGCTGCGCGCCGCACGCTGAGCGAGGCCGCGCCGGGGACATCCTCAGCGTGCGGGGCGGCCCTCAGCTACCCGCATGCGGATGACCCGGGGCGGCGCGGCGAGCGGCGCGGGCAGGCGGAGAGGGCCGCGGCCGGGAGTGAGTGAGCCCAGCACCCGCGGCCCCGACGCGCCCGTGCACGCGGGCACGGTGCCCGGCAGGCCGTGCGCGGTCAGCCAGCCGAGATAGGAGAACGCGACGGCCTCCTTGGCGTCCGGCGGCACGCCGAGGTGATCGCTTGTCAGCATCCGCACGCCGCTGCCGGACCGCTCGCGCAGCTCCCGCATCAGGACCGGGTTGCGCAGCCCGCCGCCGGAGACCACCACCGTGCCGAGCCGGTGCCGCCGGATCTCCGCCGCGACGGTCTCGGCGGTGAGCGCGGCCAGCGTCGCCACCAGGTCGGGCAGGCCGAGCCCGTACGGCCCGGCCACCCGGTCGAGGTATCCCCCATGGAACAGCTCCTTGCCCGTCGTCTTGGGCGGCGGGCGACGGTAGTAGGGCTCGGCGAGCAACTCGGCCAGCAGGCCGTCGTGGACCCGCCCCGCCGCCGCCAGCCGGCCGTCCTCGTCGTACGGCCTGCCGGTGGCGGCGAACACGGCCGCGTCCATGAGCGCCGAGGCCGGTCCCGTGTCGTAGGCGAGCGGCGCCGCGCACCCGGCGTGGTTCTCGGCGTGGTCGTACCGGCTCGCGCCGGGCGCCACGGTGAGGTTGGCGATGCCGCCGAGGTTCAGCGCGCCGGGCCGCCCCACCGGCCCGGGTGGCTCGGGTGACTGGGCCAGCCCGGCGAGCAGCGGCAGGTCGAAGGCGGACACGAGCGGGGCGCCCTGCCCGCCCGCGGCCACGTCACGGGCCCGCAGGTTCGACACGACCGGCACGCCGAGCCGTTCGGCGATCCAGGCGGCCTCGCCGAGCTGCAACGTGCCGCGCGCCCGGCCGTCCTCCACCCAGTGGTAAAGCGTCTGCCCGTGCGAGCAGACGAGGTCGGCCGGCGGGCAGCCCGCCGCCGCCTCGGCGAACGCCCGGCCCACCAGTGTGTCGAGCCGGCAGACCGCGCCCATGTCTGTGGTGTTCGGCGGCAGTGCGGCCAGGATCGCGGCGCGCGACTCCGGCGCGTACGGCGTCGTGCCGGTGTGCTCCACGACCCCCTCCACCACCCCCTCCGCGACCCAGTCGACGAGCGCGGTGTCGATCCCGTCGTGAGAGGTTCCGGAGATCAGCCCGAGCACGCGCACCTGCCCACCTCCAGCACATCTCGTACCGGCCTGAGCATGGCGGAAACTTCCTCCCGCACCAGCCGCGATAAAAGAAAGCGTCATGGGCGTGTAATCTGCCCCAGGAGGTCTTCACACGGACGCGTCGCCCGTGCCGGTCACGGCGGACTTGTCTCGAAATGTTGGCTTCCGGTGCCCGTTGTCACGCCTGGATAGGTGTCTGCGGGTTCCAAGCTGATCGCGCACAGGAGAGGCTCTGACGTGACGAACGAGAACGAGGGCGCCGCGCCGGCCAATCCCATCGCGACGGTGCGTGCGGTGCTGCCCTCGCTCACCCCCGCCGCCCAGACCATCGCGCGCCTCATCCTCGACGACCCCGCCTCGGTGGCCCGCAGCACGATCACGGAGGTCAGCGCGATCTCGGGGATCAGCGAGGCGACGATTGTGCGGACCGCGCGGTCGCTCGGCTTCGCCGGCTACTCCCAGCTGCGGTTCGCCCTGGCGGCGGCCGTGGCCAGGGACACCCCCGAACGGCTCGTCCCCGGTGACCTCGCCCCGGACGACCCGCTGACCGATGTGATCGCGAAGGTCGCGCGGGCCGAGGCGCAGGCGCTCGCCGACACGGCGGCCCAGCTCGACCCCGACGCCCTCGCGGCGGTGGTGGACGCCGTCGCCGCCGCCCGCCGCGTGGACGTCTACGGGGTCGGCGCCTCCGGCCTCGTCGCCGCGGACATGGTGCAGAAGCTGCTGCGCATAGGACTGCCCGGCAACCACTTCACCGACGCGCATCTCGCGCTCACCAGCGCCGCGCTGCTGCGCGAGGGCGACGTCGCCGTCGGGGTGAGCTGCACCGGCGAGACCCCTGACGTGCTGGGCCCGGTGCGGGCCGCCCGCGGGGCCGGCGCGACCGTGGTGGCGATCACCAACAACCCGCGGTCGTCCCTGGCCGGGCTCGCCGGACACGTCCTGATCTCGGCCGGGCGCGAGTCGGCGTTCCGCCCGGGTGCGCTCGCCAGCAGGATCAGCCAGCTGCTCATCGTCGACTGTCTCTTCGTCGGGGTCGCCCAGAGCACCTTCGACGCCTCGGACGCCGCCCTTCGCGCGACCCGTGTCGCGCTCGACGACTACCTCGGCGACGCCCACCGCCGCGCCCGCACGGCCTGAGCCCTCCCGCCCGTCCGGCCCGCCCGCACATCTGGCCCGCACATCTGGCCCGCACATCTGGCCCGCACATCTGGCCCGGCGGTGGCGCTGTTGTCTTGCCCCTGTCTCCGCGGGGTCAGCGAAATGTTACTGGCCGAGTCCAGTCGATCACATTACGTTGCGAGCAAAGGCCCCGCCGTACGAGGAGGACACGTGAAGTCCATCGCCCGATTCTGTGGCAGCTGCAGCTGCGGCTGCCCCGAGCTCTTCGTGGACGTGTCCGCGCCGGCCGAGCGCCGTGTCGTGATCACCGACGACTTCGGCCAGCGGGTGGAGATGAGCCTCGACCAGTTCGGCTCGATCGTCGAGGCCGCGAAGACCGGAGTGCTGGACGACCTGGCGCTCACCGGCTGACCATGAACCCGGCCGCCCTGTTCGCCGGGGGCCTCGTCGCCGGTCTCGCCGCGGGTACGGCGTCGTGCGCCGCGGTCCAGGGCGGCCTCCTCATCGGCCTCGTCTCCCCCGGCTCCCCCCACTCTCCGGGCTCTCCCCGAGCCATGGGCGCCGCCGGAGCCGGCCCTGCCACCCGCGCCACCCACACCGCCCGGGACCTGCGGGACGCGCTGCCCGCGGTGGCCGCGTTCCTTACCGGGCGGCTCGCCGCCCACACCGCCCTGGGGGCGCTGCTCGGCCTGGCCGGCTCGGCCGTGCGGCTCGGCCCGCACACCCGGGCGGCCCTCCTGGTCGCCGCGGGGATCACGGTGGCCGCCCTCGCCGTACGGATGCTCGCCCGGCGTGGCCGGGCCGGATGCGCCGCCGCGCGAGACACGCCACCCGGTCACCTCGGCTGCGCACACTCGGACAGGCACGCGGACAGGCACGGAGACGCGCAGGACACGGCCCGGGAAGACACTGCACGGACAAGCACTGCACGGACACGCACGGGGCGGACAAGCACGGGGCGGCGGGGGACGGCGCGGGCGGCCGGGCTCGGCCTGGCCACGATCCTGATGCCCTGTGGCGTCACGGTGAGCCTGGAGGTCGTGGCCGTCTCGGCGGGCTCCGCACCGGGCGGCGCCGCCGTGCTCGCCGGGCTCGCTCTGGGCACCTCTCCGGCCCTCGCCGCGCTCGGACTGCTGCTGCGTGGGCTCGCCACGACCCGGCTCGCCGTCCTCGGCGGCGTCGCGGCCCTGGCCGCCGGGCTGTTCACCGCCGGGTCGGGGCTGCGGCTCGGTGGCTGGCTGCCGGAGATCGGCTACCCGGCAGCCGCGGCCGCCCGCGCGTACGTCGGCGCGGACGGGGTCCAGCGGCTCACGATCTGGGCCACCGACCGGGGTTTCCGGCCGGGTGTCGCCGTCGCGACGGCCGGACGGCCCGTCGAGATCGTCTTCAGGACCTCGGGCAACCGCGGCTGCACCCGCTCTGTCGCCGTCGACGGCCGCGACGTCGCGCTCCCCGTGACGGGCGCGCGTACGGTGCGCCTGCCCGCCCGGCCGGAGGGACGGCTCCGCTACGCCTGCGGAATGGGGATGTACGTGGGCTTCATCGAGTTCGAGCGCCCCTTGACCCCGGCGTCTTCCCGATAACGCTCCGTGACGTCCCGGTTACGTGTCACCCTGTCTGGCATGACACTAGTGGGAGCAGCGGAGACGGCCGCGTGGATCGGGATACCGGTCTCGCGCATCCCCGGACCCCTGGAACCGGACGAGGCCGATCTGCTCGGCAGAGCCCGTGACGGCGACCGCGAGGCGGCGCACCGGCTGGGCCGGCTGTGCGCGGAGCGCGACGACCGTCTGGGCGCCCGGCACTGGTGGGAGCGGGCGGCACAGGCGGGCAACGTCGACAGCGCCTACAACCTGGGGCTCTGGCACCGGATGCACGGCACGACCGAGGAGGCCGTCGGCTGGTTCGAGGCCGCGGCCGCCACCGGAGACACGGACGCCGCGACCAACCTCGCCTCGTTGCTGCTGGAGCGGCGCGGCGACGCGGCCGGGGCACGGCTGTGGTTCGAGCGGGCGGCCGAGAACGGTTCGCGGCACGCGTCCCGCCGGCTGGCCCTGCTCTGCGAGGACCAGGGCGACGGCATGGGCGCCCGGCGCTGGCACTTCAGGGCGGCCCTCGACGGCGACCTGCGGTCCGCCCACGACCTCGGCTTCCTCGGCTACACCGCGGGTGACGAGGCCGAGGCGTCGCACTGGTGGGAGTACGCGGCCCGCGGCGGCCACGCGGAGGCCGCCTATCACCTGGCCCTGCTCCTGCACACGGCCCGCGACGCCAAGGGCGCGGAGGGGTTCTACCGGCTCGCCGCCCGGGCCGACCACCCCGGCGCCGCCTTCCGGCTGGGCGACCTCGCGCTCACGCGCGGCGACCTGCGTACGGCACTCGCCTGCTTCGAGCGGGCCGCGCACACGGGCAGCCAGGAGGCGTCCCGGATGGCCGGCCTGATCTGCCTGCGGCTGGACGACCGCCTCTCGGCGGCGCACTGGTTCGGGCGGTCCGCGGCGGACGACCCCGAGGCGGCGTACCGGTTCGGGTCGCTGCTCGTCTCCGAGCACAACGACCTGAAGGGCGCGCGGCACTGGTTCCGGCGGGCGGCCGAACGCGGGCACCAGGCCGCCCAGGCGGAGCTGCGGAAGGTGCTGCCCCTCACCGGCGGCTGTGTGGAGACCGAGGGCTGCCTGCTGGACCCGCCCCCGCCGTACTGGACCCGCCCTGCCGAGCCGGAGCAGGCGGCGCGCGCCGAGCTGGCGGTGGCGGCGGCGCGCAGGCGCGGCGACGCCGCGGCCGAGCCCGCCGCACTGGTCGAGATCCTCGGCACCTGGGATCTGGTCGCCCGCGAGTCGCTCAGCCGCGGCCTGCCGGACGTCCCGACCGGTGGCATGGTCGGCGGCGCGGTCGGCGGCATGGTGGAGTTGCTGGCCCGGACGAGCGGGCTGCACCTGGCCGCCATCGAGCATCTCGGCCTGGTGCGCGCCACCCTGCTGCGGCCCGGCACGGCCCCCTGGCCCACTCCCGCCGAGGTCGAGCACGTCCTCGGCACCGCGCGGGACCTGCGCAGCCACTTCGGGCTGCGCTGACCTCTCCTCCCGGCCGCCCGGCCCGCCGGTCAGGCGGCGATGATGTCCGTGACCGGCGTGTACGACAGGCCGTGGGCGAGCCCGACCGGCTCGTTGGTCAGCACCCCGGCGTGGGTGTTGAGGCCCAGCGCGAGCGCCTCGTCGCCGCGCAGCGCTTCCCGCCAGCCCTTGTCGGCGAGCCTCACGACGTAGGGCAGGGTCGCGTTGGTCAGCGCGAAGGTGGAGGTGTTGGCCACCGAGCCCGGCATGTTCGCGACGCAGTAGAAGACCGACTCGTGCACGCGGAACGTCGGGTCGTCGTGGGTGGTCGGCCGGGAGTCCTCGAAGCACCCGCCCTGGTCGATCGCGATGTCGACGAGCACGGAGCCCGGCCTCATGCGGGAGACGAGCTCGTTGGACACGAGCGTCGGAGCCTTCGCGCCCGGGATGAGCACCGCGCCGATGACCAGGTCGGCCTCCAGCACGGCCCGCTCGACGGCGTACTGCGTGGAGACCAGCGTCTTCAGCCGGCCCTGGTAGATGGCGTCGATGAAGCGGAGGCGGTCGATGTTGATGTCGAGGATCGTCACGTCCGCGCCCATGCCGACGGCGATCTGCGCCGCGTTGAGGCCCGAGACACCGCCGCCGATCACGACGACCTTGGCCGGGGCCACGCCGGGCACGCCGCCGGGGAGCACACCGCGCCCGCCGTTGAAGCGCATCAGGTTGTACGCGCCGACCTGCGGGGCGAGCCGCCCGGCGACCTCCGACATCGGGGCCAGCAGCGGCAGCGTGTGGCCGGCCTGGACCGTCTCGTACGCGACGGCGGTGGTGCCGGCCGCGAGCAGCGCGTCGGTGCAGGGCCGGGAGGCGGCCAGATGCAGGTAGGTGAACAGGATCTGGTCCGCGCGGAGCCGGTGGTACTCCTCCTCGACGGGCTCCTTGACCTTGAGGATCATCTCCGACTCGGCCCACACTTCGTCGGCGCTCTCGACGAGCTTGGCGCCGACCGACAGGTACTCCTCGTCGGTGATGTGGGAACCGAGACCGGCGCCGCGCTGGACGCTGACCTCGTGTCCGTGACGGACGAGCTCGTGGACGCCGGCCGGGGTGGCGGCGACGCGGTATTCGTGGTTCTTGACCTCGGCGGGCACGCCGATCTTCATGAGTTGTGTCCTTTCAAGCGGTCACTCGTCACGGTCGCCCCCTACCCCGGCCGCACGAGCTCCACGGGCTACAGGCGGGCCCACGCCTCGGTGAGCACCGAACGGAGGATCGACTCGATCTCGTCGAACTCCTTGGGGCCGCAGATCAGCGGCGGGGCGAGCTGCACGACCGGGTCCCCGCGGTCGTCCGCCCGGCAGTACAGACCGGCGTCGTACAGCGCCTTCGAGAGGAAGCCGCGGAGCAGGCGCTCCGACTCCTCCTCGTTGAACGTCTGCTTGGTGGACTTGTCCTTGACCAGCTCGATCCCGTAGAAGTAGCCCGAGCCGCGGACGTCGCCGACGATCGGCAGGTCCAGCAGCCGGTCGAGGGTCGCCTTGAACACCGGCTCGTTGGCCGTGACGTGCTCAAGCAGGCCCTCCCGCTCGAAGATGTCGAGGTTGGCCAGGGCGACGGCGGCCGACACCGGGTGGCCGCCGAAGGTGTAGCCGTGCGCGAAGGTCTCGTCGCCGTGCTTGAACGGCTCGAACAGACGCTCCGAGACGATCATCGCCCCGATGGGCGAGTAACCGCTGGTCAGACCCTTTGCGCAGGTGATGATGTCCGGCACGTAGTCGAACTTCTGGCCGCCGAACATCGTGCCCAGCCGGCCGAAGGCGCAGATGACCTCGTCCGAGACGAGCAGCACGTCGTGGGCGTCGCAGATCTCGCGCAGGCGCCGGAAGTATCCGGGGGGCGGCGGGAAGCAGCCGCCGGCGTTCTGCACCGGCTCGACGAAGACGGCGGCCACGGTGTCCGGGCCCTCCATCTCGATGGCCTTGCCGATCTGGTCGGCGGCCCAGCGGCCGAACGCCTCGGGGTCCTTCTCCAGGCCGGGGAAGCCGGAGATCTCGTCGGCGCGGTAGAGGTTCGTGTTGGGGGCCTTGATCGCGCCGGGGACCAGCGGCTCGAAGATCTGCTTGAGCGCCGGGATGCCGGTGATCGACAACGCGCCCTGCGGGGTGCCGTGGTAGGCGATGGACCGGCTGACGACCTTGGTCTTCAGCGGCTTGCCCTTGATCTTGAAGTACTGCTTCGCCAGCTTCCAGGCCGACTCGACGGCCTCTCCGCCGCCGGTGGTGAAGAAGACGCGGTTGAGGTCGCCGGGGGTGAGCTCGGCGAGCCGGGCGGCGAGCTCGGCGGCCTGGGGATGCGCGTACGACCACAGCGGGAAGAACGCCAGCTCCTTGGCCTGCCGTGCGGCGGCCTCGGCGAGCTCGGCGCGGCCGTGCCCGACCTGGACCACGAACAGCCCGGCCAGGCCGTCGAGGTAGCGCTTGCCGTGGATGTCGTAGACGTAGGCCCCCTCGCCCCGCACGATCATGGGCACCTCCCCTCCTTCGTAGGAGGAGTGGCGCGTGAAGTGCATCCACAGATTGTCCTGTGCGGCCTTGAGAACGTCGGGGCGCGTCATCGCAACCTTCCCTGAAGTGATCTGTACTGCCCACAGTGTGCACGCCGCTTCTGCGTTTTGCCAAGTGATTGCGTGGCTTCACTATGCAAGAAGTTCGGATTCCGCGACATCGTGTTGTAACGGCAACGAAATCCGTCAAGGTAGATTGAGGCCGCCGAGACGTCGGCGGAGGGCCGACGGACGCTGTGGTCAAATGGGGTCAATCGGTCGGCCGTAACGACCGAAACCACGCACATCGGGAGAACGCCGTGACACCTGAGGAGATCGAGCGCGCCGTCGAGGCAGGAATGCCGCAGACCGTCGAGGACCTCAGGCGCCTGGCCGCCATCCCGTCCGTCGCGTTCCCCGGCCACGCCGAGGCCCCGGTCCTGGAGGCCGCGGCGCTCGTGGAGCGCCTGCTGCGCGCGGCCGGCCTCCCCCACGTCAGGCAGATTCCGGTCGAGGGCAGCTTCCCCGCCGTGTTCGCCGAGGCGCCCGCGCCCGACGGCGCCCCGACCGTGCTGCTCTACGCCCACTACGACGTGCAGCCCTCGGGCGACCTCGCCCTGTGGCGTACCCCGCCGTTCGAACCCACGATCGTCGACGGAGCGATGTACGGCCGTGGCGTCGCCGACGACAAGAGCGGCGTCATCACGCACGTCGCCGCGCTGCGCGCCTTCGGCGGCCGGTTCCCGGTCGGCGTGAAGGTCATCGTCGAGGGCCAGGAGGAGTACGCCGGGGAGCGGCTTGAGGACTTCGTCGCGGCCAACCCCGAGCTGCTGCGCGCGGACGCCATGGTCATCGCCGACGTCGGCAACCCCGAGGTGGGCGAGCCCGCCCTCACGACCTCGCTGCGGGGCATGGCCGCGTTCACGATCGAGGTCCGCACGCTCGCCGAGGCCCTGCACAGCGGCGCCTTCGGCGGCGCCGCCCCCGACGCGCTGGCCGCGCTCATGCGCATGCTGAGCGCGATGCACGACGACACCGGCGTCGTCCGCGTGCCGGGCCTGGAGCCCGGCGTCTTCCCCGGCGAGACGCTGGCGGAAGAGGAGTTCCGCGGCCTCGCCGGCGTGCTCGACGGCGTCTCGCTCGTCGGCGACGGCTCACTCGCCGACCGCCTGTGGGCGTCGTACGCGATCACGGTGACCGGGCTTGACGTGCCGACCGTGAGCGGCGCGATCAACGCGGTCCAGGCCGTCGCCCGGGCCCGCGTCACGCTCCGCATCCCGGCGAGCGGAAGCGCCAGGCAGGCGCTGGACGACGTGACGGCCTTCCTGGAGAAGGTCGCGCCCTGGGGGGTCAAGGTCTCCTTCGGCGACTTCGTCACCGGCTCCGGGTTCCAGATCGAACCGGGCGGCCCGGCCATGAACGCCGCCGAGCGGGCGCTGGAGCGGGCGTTCGGCCGCCCGCCGCGGCAGGTCGGCCAGGGTGGGTCGATCCCGCTGGTCGCGGCCCTCGCCCGGCAGTTCCCCCAGGCCGAGATCTTGCTGTACGGCGCGGAGGACGACGGCGCCTCGATCCACGCTCCGAACGAGCGGCTGGTGCTGGAGGAGCTGCGGCGGACCATCACCACCGAGGCCCTCTTCCTCGCCGACTACGGCGGCTGGCACGGCGCTTCCTGCGGCGGAGATGTTAGCCAGACGAGATGATCGGCAACTAAGGTGATCCGCCGTTCGTCGGGATTAGTACCGGTATCCCGTTGATATGGAGGAGATCCGTGTATCCCCCACCCCAGCAGAAGCGCCGCCGCAGCGTGGCCCCCTTCATCGTCGCGGTCATCGTGGCGGGAGCGCTGATCGTCGGCCTGAAGACGGTGTTCGGCGGGATGCCCGACGTCGGGAAAGCCTTCCGCGGCGACACGGGCGGTGACTCGGCCGGGCGCGCCTGCGGGGACGGCGGGATCACCCTGACCATCTCCGCCTCCAGCGACAAGGCCGAACTGCTGCGCGCGATGGCCAAGAGTTACAACGGCCACGAGGTGGACGGCCGGTGCGTGGACGTCGTCGTGAGCTCCAAGGCGTCCGGTGACGCGATGCAGGCGCTGGCGCGCGGCTGGAACGCGCGGCAGGACGGGCCGAAGCCGGACGTGTGGACGCCCGCGTCCGCCGGTTGGGTCGCCCTCCTGCGGCACCGCGTCGAGGGCGGCGACAAGCAGTCACCGGCCTCCGCCGACAACCCTGCGATCGCCGCGTCTCCGCTGGTCATCGCGATGCCCAAGCCGATGGCGCAGGCGCTCGGCTGGCCGTCGAAGAAGATCGGCTGGTCGGACGTCCTCGACCTCGCGAACGACCCGAAGGGCTGGGCGAAGTACGACCATCCCGAGTGGGGCCGGTTCCGCCTCGGCAAGACGAACCCGAACTTCTCCACCTCGGGCCTCAACGCGACCGTCGGAGCCTACTTCGCCGCCACCGGGCTGTCGGGCGACCTCACCGAGCGGGACGTCGCCGGGGCGAAGGCCCGTGACTTCGTCAAGGGCGTCGAGCGGTCCATCGTCCACTACGGCGACACCACGCTGACCTTCCTGACGAACCTCCAGCGCGCCGACGACACGGGAACCGCGATGTCCTACATCTCCGCGGTGACCGTGGAGGAGAAGTCGGTCTGGGACTACAACCAGGGCAACCCGACCGGCGACCCCAAGACGCTCGGCGACCACGCGAAGCCGAAGGTCCCGCTGGTGGCGATCTATCCCAAGGAGGGCACGCTCTTCTCCGACCATCCGTACGCGGTGCTGTCCTGGGCGGACGCGGCGAAGCAGGCCGCGGCGGCCGACTTCCTGAAGTACCTGCGGGCGTCGGACCAGCAGAAGGAGTTCGCGAAGTACGCGTTCCGGTCGTTCGACGGCAAGCCGACCGACCACATCACTGCCGCCGACGGCCTCGACCCCAAGCAGCCGGCGACCACGCTGAGCACTCCGACCCCGCAGGTGCTCGACCGGATGCTGCGGAGCTGGGCGGAGCTGCGCAAGCCCGCCAACGTGCTGATGGTGATGGACGTCTCCGGCTCGATGGGCGCCGAGGTCTCCGGCACCGGCAAGACCAAGCTCGACCTCGCCAAGCAGGCCGCGGTCAACGCGCTGCCGCAGTTCGGCCCGAACGACCGGGTCGGCCTGTGGATGTTCTCCCTCAAGCAGGACGGCGACAAGGACTACCGCGAGCTCGTGCCCATGGGCAGGAACAACCAGTCGCGCCTCAAGAGCCGCATCGGGGGCCTGATCCCCAACGGAGGCACGGGCCTGTACGACACCGCCCTCGCGTCGTACCAGGAGGTGCTGCGGCACCGGAGCGGCGACGCCATCAACGCGGTCGTGTTCCTGACCGACGGCAAGAACGAGGACAACAACTCGATCTCCCTCGACGACCTGCTGCCGCAGCTGCGTCAGGAGACCGGGCAGGACACGGTGCGCATGTTCACCATCGCGTACGGCGCGGACGCCGATCTCGACGTGCTGCGGCGCATCTCGCAGAGCACCGACGCGGCGGCCTACGATTCCCGCAAGCCCGTGAGCATCGACCAGGTGTTCACCGCCGTCATCTCCAACTTCTGAACGATCTCCGACTTCTGAACGATCTCCGACTTCCAGAACGGGAGCCCCCTTGTCCCGCTTCACCGAGGAACTGCGCGACCCCTGGGCGCTGCTCCTGGGCGCCACGGCCGCGGGCGCGGCCTGGGCGGTCGACGTCCATCCGGCGGGGGCGGTCGTCGCCGGCGTGGTGGTGTGGCTCACCAAGGCCTTCGCCTCCGCGTGGCAGTCCACGGGAGGCGAGAGCCGCGCCGAGCCGCCCGAGCCGAAGGGGCCGCCCGTCGCCCGCGGCAGCGCGGAGGAGGCCTGGCTGCGGCGGGCCGAGCGCGCCGCCGGGTCGTTCGCCGACCTGACCGCCTCCATGCGCGGGCAGATCCTGCTCGACCGGATCGCGGACATGCGCCCGCAGGTGGACGACACCGTCGGCACGTTGCGGCGGCTGGCCGGGCACGCCTCCGTCACCGGGTCCGCCCTCGCCCGCTTCGACCCCCGTTTCCTCGATCAGGAGCGCGCCCGGCTTACGCAGGCCCGCCGTACGGCCCGGGAGGAGGTCGCGGGCGAGCTCGACCGGTCGATCGCCGCGCTGGACGCGCAGCGTGAGGTGTACGGACGGCTGTCGGGCGCGCGGGAACGGGTGCTCGCCCGGCTGGAGTCCGGCGCCATCAGCCTGGAGGGCCTGGTCGCGCGGGCCGTCGAGATCTCCGCCATGACCGCGACCTCCGGCGGCGCGGACGGCGCGGACGGCGGCGGCCAGGCCCTGAACGACCTGACGACCGAGCTCGAACTCACCCGGCAGAGCCTGCACGAGGTCGAGGAGGCGACCCGCCGGGACCTCGGCCCCTGACCGGCACTCACAGGGCGGCGAGGAGGCGGGCGAGCTCGGCCGGGCCGGCGTTGCCGCCCGTGCAGACGACGGCGACCCGCCGCCCGGCGAACTCCTCTCGCCGGGCCAGCAGCCCGGCGAGGGCGGCCGCGCCCGCTCCCTCGGCGAGCGTGTGGGCCTCGCCGAGCAGCATCCGCTGGGCCCGCAGGATGTCGTCATCGCCGACCAGGACGAAGTCGTCCAGCCGCGCCCGCATCACGGCCTGGGGCGTCGCGAACGCCGAGCCCGTGGCGAGCCCTTCCACGACGGTCTTGACCGGCCTGTTCACCAGTGCGTTCAGCCGCCACGAGTCGTGCGCGGCGGGGGCCTGCGCCGACTGGACGGCGATCACCCGGCAGCCGGGCGCGAGCGCGGCGGCGGCCAGGCACGCCGCCGCCGCTCCGGTGCCGCTGCCGACGGGCACGAAGACCGCGTCGAGGTCCGGCCGGGCGGCGAACATCTCGGCGTAGAGTGTGCCGACCCCGGCGATGATGTCCGGCTCGTCGGCCGGGCCGATCAGCCTGCGTCCGGTGCGCTCGGCGAGATCGCGGGCGTGCCCGGCGGTCTCCACCATCGTCGCGCCCCGGACCTCGACGGTCGCCCCGAGCGCCTCGACCGCCGCCACCTTGGCCGGGTTCGGGTTCTCCGGCATCAGCACCGCGCAGGGCACGCCGTACAGACGGGACGCGTACGCGATCGACTGGGCGTGGTTGCCGGTGGAGTACGTGACGACCCCGCGACCGCGGTCGGCCATCCGGGCCAGCAGCGTGATGCCGCCACGCACCTTGAACGCCCCCGTGGGCTGCACGTTCTCGTGCTTGACGGACACCTCCGCGCCGACCGCGGCGTCGAGCACCGGATAGGACCACATGGGCGTCTCGGGGAGCTGGTGGGCGATGAGCCGCCGAGCATCCAGAATGTCGCGAATGCCTGTCATGCGTACCAGCGTGGCCGGGCACTGGTGGATACGTCCAACTGAAGTGTTCGAGGGAACCGATAGACATGGTTGATAGATGACGATCGACGTCGTACGGCTGCGTGTCCTCGTCGCGGTGGCCCGGTCGGGCACGGTCACGGCGGCGGCGCGCGAACTGCACTACTCGCAGCCGTCGGTGAGCCACCATCTCGCCCGGCTGGAGGCGGAGACGGGCGCGAAGCTGGTGCAGCGGGTGGGACGCGGCCTCCGCCTGACCGAGGCGGGCCGTCTGCTCGCCGAACGCGGCGCCGAGATCCTCGGCCGCCTCGACGCGGCGTCCGCCGAGCTGTCCGCGCACGTCGGGCTGCGGGCCGGGCGCGTACGGCTGGCCGCGTTCCCCTCGGCCCTCGGCACGTTCGTCCCCGCCGCCGCCGCGCGGCTCGCGAAGGAGCATCCCGGGCTGGACCTGCGCCTGATGGAGGCCGAGCCACCCGAGGCGCTGCGTCTGCTGCGGTCGGGCGAGGTCGACGTGGCCGTCGTCTTCCGGTACGACGGGACCGGCCCCGAGGACGACGGCGTCCGGCTGGTCCCCCTGCTCGACGACCCGAGCCTCCTCGTGACCGCCGGCCCGGTCACTCCAAGCCCGGCCGCGAATCTGGCGGCGTACGCCGAAGCCCCCTGGATCGCGGGCTGCGAGCGGTGCCGCGCCCACCTGCTCGCGCTGTGCGCCGAGGCGGGCTTCGAGCCGCGCGTCTCGTTCACGACGGACGACTACGTGGCCGTGCAGGCGATGGTCGCCGCCGGGCTGGGCGTGGCGGTCCTCCCCCGGCTGGCGCTGTCGGCCCATCGGCATCCCGGCGTTCTGACCTCCGAACTGCCGGGCCCGGCCCGCCGCGTCCACGCGGCCACGTACGGCGAGCCGCCCGACCCGCCCGCCACGGCCGCCCTGGTCGCCGCCCTTCTCCGGGCTCAGCTCGGCGCGGGCGAGGGTGCGGGCGAGGGTGCGGGCGAGGGTGCGGGCGACGGCGTGGGGGCGTCGTTGTCCAGTTCGGTGGCGGTCCACACGGCGGTCCCGGTGCCGGGAAGCTGACTGATTCTGGACAGGAACGTGGCGGTGCCGTTCGTCGAGTCGTCATCCTCCTCCGCGAAGACGATGAGGGTCTGCCAGGTGCTCCACGCGTCCGCGGGGAAGAGCAGCCGGGGGCCGATCCGCAGGTCGGAGTCGCCGGACAGCGGCTCGCTGTCGACGGTCACCCAGCCGTACGACGGCCGCCCGCTGAGCCGCACGTGGATGACCGCCGAACCGCCCTCGGGCACGACGATGTGCGACGGCGTGACGATGACGCCCGGCGTGGGGGTGGAGGTGGGGGTCGGCGACGGGCTCCACGAGGAGGTGGAAACCATCCCCTGGGCGGCGACGGCCGCACCCGGACCGGCGAGCCCGGCCGCGGCGGACGCCGTGGCCACGACGGCCGCGAGAACGACCGAACGACGCAGGCGGGCGGGGGCGAGTCGCATCGACACCTCCACGAGGAAGCCGCAGGACCATCCGGCGATCACCGGCGGTGCTCCCAGCGTCGTTTCTTCTCCCCGGCCTGTACAGGAATCAGGGCCGGGCGCCCTCGCCCCGCCGCCCTCGTCCCATCGGCCGCGCGGCCCGCCGCCGGGCCGGTCCACCTGGGCGAACGCCGCCCGAGGCGGTCTCCGGCGGCCGGGCAGCCCGGTCGCGGTCCGGTGAAAGATTCAGCCGGCCCGGCGGAAGTCCGCCGCGGCGTTCGGGCCTTCCGCGCAGGCGGCGGCGAGTTCGTCCAGGGACAGGCCCAGCGCGGCGGCGAGGGCGGCGACCGTGAAGAAGGCCGGGGTCGGCGCGCGGCCGGTCTCGATCTTGCGCAGCGTCTCCGCCGACAAGCCGGCCGCCGCGGCGACCTCGATCATGCTGCGTTCGCCACGCGCCTGCCGAAGCAGGGCGCCGAACCGCTCCCCCCGCTGCCGCTCCTCGGGGGTCAGGGGCACTCTCACCATGACCGTGATAATAATACCGGTATAAGTATTGGTGCCACTTGGAGGGTGCGTCATGGTGGAGATCAAGACCGACGCCGCGCTGGACGCGATGCGGGAGGCGGGGCGTGTCGTCGCCCGCGCGCTCGACGCCGCACGCCGGACCGCCGCCGTCGGGACGCGGCTCAGGGAGCTGGACGAGACGGCGCGCGAGGTGCTGCGCGAGGCGGGGGCGCGGTCGCCCTTCCTCGGCTACCGGCCGCACTTCGCGCCGACCCCGTTCCCCGCGGTGGTCTGCGTGTCCGTCAACGACGCCATCGTGCACGGCGTCCCCGGCGGCTACCGGCTGCGCGACGGCGACGTCGTCGGCGTGGACTGCGGGGCGGAACTGGACGGCTGGACGGCCGACGCCGCCGTCACCTTCGTCGTCGGCACCCCCCGCGGCGGCGACGTGGAGTTGATCGACACGACCCGGCGGGCGCTCGACGCGGGGATCGCCGCCGCGACCGTCGGCAACCGCGTCGGGGACATCTCCGCGGCGATCGACGCGGTCGCCCGCGACGCCGGGTACGGCATGCCGAGGGACTTCGGCGGTCACGGCATCGGCCGCCGGATGCACGAGGACCCGCCGGTGCCCAACCACGGCCGCCCCGGGCGGGGTTATCCCCTGCGGCACGGCCTGGCGCTGGCCATCGAGCCGATGTTCATCGCCGGCGGCCGGGACGGCTATCTCACGGCGGCGGACGGCTGGACGTTGCACACCACCGACGGGAGCCGGGCCGCCCACATGGAGCACACGATCGCGATCACCGAGGACGGCCCCCGGGTGCTCACCCTGCTCTGAGGAAAATCGGGATGCCCGCGCGAGGGCGGCGTCCGTACGATCCAGGCATGCCTACCCTGCCCGCACTCGCCCTCTTCGCCGCCGCCACGCTCGCGCTGCTCATGGTGCCGGGTCCGGCCGTGCTCTACATCGTCACCCGCAGCGTCGCCCAGGGCCGCAGGGCGGGGCTGGTGTCGGTGCTCGGCGTCCACGCGGGCTCGCTCGTGCACATCGCCGCCGCGGCGCTCGGCATCACCGCGCTGCTCGCCGCGTCGGCCACGGCGTTCGCCGTCGTCAAGTATCTCGGCGCGGCCTACCTCGTCTACCTGGGCGTCCGCAAGCTGCTGCGGCGGCCGGAGACGGAGGCCGCCGAGGTCAGGGTCGCCTCGCGCACCCGCCTGTTCGGCGAGGGGTTCGTGGTCAACGTGCTCAACCCGAAGACCGCGATGTTCTTCCTGGCGTTCCTGCCGCAGTTCGTCGATCCCGCGCGCGGCCCGGTGGCGCCGCAGGTGCTCGTGCTCGGGGCCGTCTGGGTGGCGCTCGGCATGGCCAGCGACGGCACGTACGCGCTGCTCGCCTCGGTGCTGGCCGGGCGGCTGCGGTCGTCGGCGCGCGCCCGGCGGCGGCTCGACCGGGGCAGCGGCGTCGTCTACCTCGGTCTCGGCGTCGTCGCCGCCCTGGCCCGTGAGGGGGCCGCCAAGGCCTGACCCGCGTACGACCGGGACATTTGTACTGCCGGAGTCGGGATCGGCGAATCTGTCCGGCGGAACCGGCGTCCGGGAGGCTTGAGGCGCAGGAAGACACCAGCGCCCACCCCCGGAGGAGCCGCGCCGATGACGCAGACCCTGACCTCCCCCGTCCCGCCGGCCGTCCCGCCCGACACCCCGCCCGACACCCCGCCGGCCACCCCGCCGGACGCCGCTCAGCCACGGAAGGGCAACCTCCGCCGGATGCTCGTCCCGCTGGCGCTGGACGTCGCCGCTCCGATGGCGTGCTACTACGTGCTGCACGGCGCGTTCGGGCTGAGCGAGGTCACCGCGCTCGCGGTGAGCGGGGTGATCCCGGCCGTCCGGGTGATCGCGGGGATCGTCCGCGATCGGACCCTCAACGGCATGGCCGCGCTGACGCTCGTGGTCAACGTGGCGGGCATCGCGCTGAGCTTCCTCACCGGCGACGCCCGGATGATGATCGCCAAGGACTCCGGTCTCAGCGGCGTGCTCAGTCTGGCGATCACGCTCTCGGCGTTCACGCGGCGGCCGGTGATGACCGCGGGCATGCGGCCGTTCGTCACGAAGGGGAACGCGGAGAAGGAGGCGGCCTGGGAGCGGCTCGCGGAGGGCTCGGCCCGCTTCCGCCGGGCCGAGCGGAGGTTCAGCGCCATCTGGGGCGGCGTGCTGTTCGCCGAGTGCGTGGTCCGGCTGGCCGGCGCGTTCACGCTGCCGGTCTCCACGATGATCTGGCTGTCCAACGTGCTGCTGATCGCCGCCATCGCGCTGGGGCTCGTGCTCGCCGGCGCGTTCGGTTCCGGGCCGATCATGATGATGGTCAACGCCGAGGCGAAGCGCGGGCGATGAGAGGCGGTGGCCGTCACGGAGTTCGGCACGTGCGCCTACACAGGGGCAGACGCACGTGGCGGCATGGCCTACACCACGTGACCCCCTACACCACCTGACCGCGGCTGGCCTGGATCATGGCGTGGGTGCCGCTGGTGCGCCAGGGGCGGCCGGTCGCGTCCATTTCGGCCGCGTCCAGTTCGGCCGCGTCCAATTCTGCCAGGGTGCGCTCGGGCACGCCGACGAGCGCGTCCGACTTCAGCGTGCGGAGCGCGACGACCGGCCCGGGGAAGTAGCCGGTGACCTCGGCGAACGGGGTGGCCGGGGGCCACATCCGGTCGCCGGTCAGCCTGCGGTAGTTCAGGTCACCCTTCATGATCGTGAGGTCGGCCGCCGCGAACTCGCCGCGCAGGTCGTCCGGCATGTCCGCGTACGGCAGCGGGGCGCACGCGAACGGATGCGCCCGCGGCGTGAGCCGTCCGTCCTCCGTCGCCGCCCAGAGCCGGGCGCCGGCCTCCCCCGCCCGGCCGGGGGCCGCGGCGAGCCGCCGCAGGCACGCGAGCACGTCGGACGGCGTGGCGTCGGACACGAAGTAGGGAGCCGGCTTGACGTGCAGCGCGACCTCGCTCGCCAGGCCGTGGGCGAGGAGGTGGTCGGCCAGCACGAGATCGGGCAGCAGTTCCCGCCCCGCGTTGTCGGCGACCAGGCAGATCCGCGCCGGAGCCAGATCGCCGAGCAGCGCCCGCAGCAGCGGGCCGTCGTCCACGACCAGACCCTCGGCGCGCTTGTGGCCGCCCGCCGCGGTGACAGCGTGGGACAGGTCCGCGCGGTTGCCCCAGAGTGAGCCGAGCAGGAGCGCCTCGGCCCGCTCGTCCGGGGACAGCGCGGCGGTCTCGTCGAGCGCGGCGAGCTCTCCGTCCACGTCCGGCCCGTCGAGCTCGGCCTGCTTCAGGGGACCGAACGGATCGACTCCCCGCCACGGGCCGTCGCCGAAGTATCCGGTGGCCTCCAGCAGCTTCCGGTAGAAGTAGCTCTCGGCCCACAGGAACGGCGCGTCGACCCAGCGTCCGCCGATCTTGCCGCGGCCCCACTCGGCCCAGGCGGCGCCGTCGTGCGCGGACGGCTCCAGCGGCTCCATGACGTCGCGCTCGACCTCGCCGAGGAGCCGGTCGAGCGCGCGCCGCCGGTCCGGCGTGTACGGCAACGCCTCCCTGACCTGCTTGATCAGCACGGGATGCCGCTCCCGGAACACGCTCAGCGCGTACGAACCCGGGACGTTGCCGAGGATCGGCGCGGCGGCCGGCGTCTCGTCCCGGGCATCGTCCAGATCCTGGCTCATTCGGCGTCCTCCCCGCTCGCGGAACTCACCCGTCAGTAAAGCGCAGGGCGCCGCACCAGCCGCACCGCCCCCTCGGCTCACACGTTAAAGTCAAATTTCATGACAATGTGGGATTGCGGCCATACCACTGTCGCCGTAGTTTCCCGGTATGGATCTGGAGATCCGCCACCTCAGGATCGTGCACGCGGTAGCCGAAGCCGGGAGCGTCACGAAGGCGGCCACCCGGCTCGGCCTCGCCCAACCGTCCCTCACCGCCCAGCTCAAACGCATCGAACGCTCGCTCGGCGGGCCGCTGTTCGAACGCGACCGCAACGGCGCCCGCCCCACTCCCCTCGGTGAGATGGTGCTGGCCCGCGCGCGGGTGCTGCTGCCCGCCGTACGCGACCTCCAGGAGGACGCCGTACGGTTCGCCAACACGTCGGTCAAGCTGCCCGGCTACCGGCTCGGCGCCACGCACGGCCCCATACTCGGCGGGCTCGTCGAGCGGCTGACCGCGGTGCAGCCCGGAATCCCGATCAGCACCCGCACCTCATGGTCGGCGGACGAGCTGACCGGGCTGGCCGTGGCCGGGCGGCTCGACTTCGTGCTCCTCGGCAGGTGCGGCGACAGCCCTCCGCCCGCGGCCGACGCGATGAGCTGGACCACCGTGGGCATGGACCCGGTCTTCGTGCTCCTGGGCGAGGAGCACCCCCTCGCCGGGGAGAAGGAACTGGAGCTGTCCCGCCTCGCCGACGAGCGCTGGGTGGTGGCTCCCGGCGACGGATGCTTCTCCGACTGCTTCGCCACCGCCTGCTCGCGCGCCGGGTTCGTACCCGAGCCCATCTACGAGACGGACGTGGGCACCTGCCTGCACCTGGTCGGCGTCGGCAAGGCCGTCGCCCTGTGCCAGGCCACGTTCCAGCTCACGTCCGGGCTCGTGATGATGCCGCTGGCCGGCGCGCCGCTGGGCTGGCGGCACCTGCTCGGCTGGCACTCGGGCTCGATCGGCGCGCGGGCCGCGCCGGTTGTGGCGGCCCACGCACGGGCCGCGTACGCTGACGCCGTCAGGCGCAGCGCGCGCTACGCGGACTGGCTCGTCACTAATCCTGACTACGGCGTCATGCCGTGACATCCTTCGCGGGGGAGCTTTCCATAACGCCGTGATAGGGGCGAACTGATAGATCCGCATGACGCGGAGGGTCAGTTACGTTGACGGCACCCCCCGAAGACAAGGAGAGCCCCACATGCTCCGCAGACGCACGGTAATCGCCGGATGCGCCCTGGTCGTCACGGCCCTCGCCACGGTCGCCACCCCCGCCCTGGCCGAGCCGAGCAACTCCTCCGCCTCTTCCACCAGCACGCCGTCGCCCGGAATGATCGAGGCGATGCAGCGCGACCTCGGGCTCAGCGCCGGCCAGGCCGACACCCGTCTGGCCAACGAGGCCAAGGCCATGAACACCGACGCCAAGGTCCGGGCCACGCTCGGCGAGGCCTACGCCGGATCCTGGGTCTCCGGCGTCACCTCCGACAGCCTGATCGTCGCCACCACCGACGCCTCGAAGGCGGGCGCCATCCTGTCCGCGGGCGCGCAGCCGACGATCGTCGCCCGCAACCTGGCCGCCCTCGACGCCACCGAGGCCGCGCTGGACAAGGCCGCCGCCGGAGCGCCCGCCTCCGCCGCGTCCCTCTGGTACGTCGACGTGCGCACCAACAGCGTGGTCGTGCTGGCCTCCGACACCGCCGCGGCCGAGAGGCTGGTCGCGGCCAGCGGCGCCGACAAGTCGGCCGTACGCGTCGAGCGGTCGAGCGAGGCGCCGCAGACCTTCTACGACGTCCGCGGCGGCGACGCCTACTACATCGGCAGCTCGGCCCGCTGCTCGATCGGCTTCTCCGTCCGCAAGGGCAGCACGCCCGGGTTCGTCGACGCCGGGCACTGCGCCACCGTCGGAAGCACCGTGTACGGCTACAACCACGTCCTCATGGGCACCTTTCAGGGCTACTCGTTCCCCGGCCACGACTACTCCTGGGCCGCGGTCAACAGCAACTGGACCGTCAGGCCCTGGGTCAACAACTACAGCGGCGGCAACGTCACCGTGAGCGGCTCGTCCGTGGCCGCCGTCGGGTCCTCGATCTGCCGGTCCGGCTCCACCACCGGCTGGCACTGCGGCACCGTCCAGCAGCTCAACACCAGCGTCCGCTACTCGCAGGGCACGGTCAGCGGGCTGACCCGCACCAACGTCTGCGCCGAGCCCGGCGACTCCGGCGGCTCGTTCATCTCGGGCAGCCAGGCCCAGGGCGTGACCTCCGGCGGCTCCGGCAACTGCTCCAGCGGCGGCACCACCTACTTCCAGCCCGTCAACCCGATCCTCTCCGCCTACGGCCTCACCCTGGTCACCGGCTGATCGCCGGCGCAGGAGGCTCCCCCGCCCGATCGGCGGGGGAGTCTTCCCGTCGTTGTGACACGCTCAAGCAGAGGGCGGCTCCTCCCGTGTGTGATCGAGGTGCTCGGGGCGCTCCGGTCGCATCAGCCAGGCGCCGACGAGGAGGAGCGCGAGACCGACGATCAACGAGACCAGCGGGATCGTGGTCCTCAGCAGCGTGATCTGGTTCATGTTGTCCCTGGCCGTGCGGACGAGCGAGCCGACCGTCTCCGGGGTGTAGGTCGCGGTGCCGACGAGGGCGGGTGTGCGCTCGACGCCGTCCTCGGTCTTCAGCACCTCGTGGCGCTTCTGCTCCTGCTTGACCGGCAGGCCGGTTTCGGGCTCGACCCAGAAGGTGGTCGTGCCGTCGTACACGCGGTCGGCCTGCTTGTCCCCCTTCCCCTTCATCCCGAGCACGGTGGCGGGCACCTTGAGCGTGTCGGTGACCGTCGGGGGGATCTCCTGCACGAACCGGTAGACCCGCAGGCCGTCCAGCACCTCCTCACCGGCGAACTCCGCCGGGAAGGCCTGCCTGACGGCGGGGTTGTAGACCGAATAGGTCGTCTTCTCGACCCCGAAGGGGAACAGGAAGATCTGCCCCTGCAGCCGCACCGGCGTCTTGTCCACGTTGACCTGGCAGCAGTTCACCCCGGTGCCGTCGTACTTGTTGAAGGCACTGCGGAACAGGCTGAAGGAGATGCCGCGGCGTTCGTTGGTGACGTCGTTGACGTTGGTGAACTGGTCCCACACGACGTGGTCGCCGGCCGACTCCTCCGTGTCGCCACGGGTCGTCACGGTGATGGCGAGGTTCCCGGTGAGGACCTTCATGTCGGCGACGCTGAAGTAGCGGGCGTTCGGCGCGCTCAGCTCGGTCGTGCTGTCCTGGTCCGCGGGCGCGTGCACGAGCCGGTCCGCCGCCCAGAAGCGGAGAAGCGGAGCCAGCACGACGAAGAACACCCCCAGCGCGAGGAGAACGAGTCCACCGGTCCGTCTCATCAAGTCCTCCGGGATCTCCCCAGTACGGCAGCCTCGTTGGCCCGCGTATCGTAGTGCGGGCTCGTGACCGCCGCCAAGAACACGTTCTAACTTCGGACGTCTGAGACGCCGGGCCTGAGATACAGTGTGCCGATCGTACGCCGATGTGCCGGGGTGATCGCGTTTGACCGCCACACAGGCCGGCCTCGGCACGCCGGCGGGACCGGTTCCCGGCGACGGCGGTCGTCTGAACTCCCTCGACGGCATCCGGGCGGTCGCCGCTCTGCTCGTGCTGGCGCTGCACGTCGCCTCGGCGACCGGGGAGATGTACGGCGACTCGGAGTTCTCCTGGCTCGTCGCCCACGGCGACGTGGGCGTTGCGATCTTCTTCGTGCTCTCCGGCCTGCTTCTCTACCATCCCTGGGCGGCCGCCCTCTTCGGCTCGGGCCGACGCCCCGGCACCCGGGTCTACCTGTGGCGGCGTGCGCTCCGCGTGCTTCCGGCCTACTGGGTGGCGGTGACCACCGGGCTCGTCGCGTTCCACTCCGCGCGGCTGGGCTCGGTGCGGACGTGGGTCGAATGGCTCGGCCTGCTCTCGATCTACGATCCCGACCCGTGGTGGACCGGAACCGGCCCCGAGGGGCTCTACCAGATGTGGACCCTCCCGGTGGAGGCGACCTTCTATCTGGCGCTTCCGCTGATCGGCGCGGGAGTCGCGTTCCTCGCGGCACGCGGTGGCGGTGACGCGAACCGGAGGGGTGCTCGCGCCCTGCTCGCGCTCGCCTTCCTCGGCTCGGTCTCGTTCGCCTACATCGCCCTGACCTTCTGGCCCAACTGGAAGCCGATGATGGGCCTGCACCTGCCGCGCTACCTGCTGTGGTTCGCCCTGGGCATGGCCGTCTCCCTGCTCGCCGCCTGGGCGAAGGCGCGGCCGGCCGGCCGGGCCGGCGTGCTGTGCCGCACGCTGGGCTCCTCCGCCGGCGCCTGCTGGCTGATCTCCGCGCTGACCTTCGTCGTCGCGAGCACCGAACTGACCGGCCCCAGGACCCTGAGCGGGGACACGTTCTGGGCCTCGTGCTTCAAGACCGCGCTCTACGGCGTCACGGCGGTCTTCCTCGTCGCGCCCCTGGCCCTCTCGGACGGCCGGCCGAGCTTCGCCGACCGGGCTCTGGGCAACCCGGTGACGCGCTTCCTCGGCCGCGTCTCCTACAGCCTGTTCCTGTGGCACGTGCTGGTGATCGCGGTCCTCTACCGGCTGGCGGACACGAAGCCCCTAACGGGCGGGTTCTGGCCGGTGCTGCTCGTGGTCGTGCCCGTCTCGGTCCTGGTCGCCACCCTGAGCCACTTCCTCGTCGAGGAGCCCGCCCGGCGGCTCGGCCGGCGTCTCGGTCCCGGCCGGCGTCTCGGTCCCGGCCACCGCGAGCGCGACCAGTAGCGCCGCGACGACCGGCAGGCAGAGCAGCTGCGCGGCCCGCTGCTGCCAGGAGTCGCCCCACGAGAGGGTCGCCAGCACCCCGGCGGGCACAAGCAGCGACGGCACAAGCAGCGGCGACCGCGGCAGACGGCCGAGCGCCGGTCCGCCCCACAGGGCGGCGAGGACGCAGCCGGTGACCACCGCGAGCCCCGCGGGACCGGCGATCCACCATCCCGCCAGGGCCGCAACGGGAACCAGCAGCCGCCGGTCCACGGCCGCCGCCCGGGTCCGTACGGCCCGCGGGGTGCGCAGGCGGACCGGACGCAGCGCGAGGCCCCCCACCAGGAGCAGACCGGCGAGTCCCGCGACGAGCACGACCCGGTAGACCCGATCGGGCGGGTAGTCGAGCCGGACGACCCCCGACGTGCCCGCGGGGATCCGCCACGCCTGCCGCCAGCCGTCGATCTTCACGGCCGTCAGGGTGTGCCCGGCGACCGTGGCGGTCCAGCCGGCGTTGAAGTTCTCCCCCAGCACCAGGTAGGCGTCGGTCTCCGCCGAGACGGACACCGTGCGCCGCGAGGCGCCCCAGGACCCCACCGAGACCCTCCCGGAGAACTCCGGAGTGCCGGCTCGTGCCGGGTCCACGCCATCCATCACGCCATCCATCACACCATCCATCAGGACGGAGTCCACCCGGAACGGGTCCAGCGGCACGCCCCGGATCCGGTTGGCGCCCGGGGCGACGCGAACCTTTCCGCAGGAGGTGAAGCGCAGCGGGCGCCCGGTCAGCACGTCGCCGTAGACGCCCTCGACCCGGGTCGCGACCCGCTCGCCGCCGCCCGTCCCGCCTACAGTCCCGCCTACAGTCCCGCCTACAGTCCCGCCTACAGTCCCGCCTACAGTCCCGCCGACCGTCAGGGCCGGCCCGAAGCCGCAGTCGAGGGTGAACGGGACCCCGGCGATGTCCGGCAGCGGCTTGACCCCGTCTATCAGCACGTCGGTGACCTGCAGCGGCGGGGCCACCGGAGAGAACTGGATGCGCAGGCGGTCGGTCTTCACCGGGCGGAACCGCACCTCGCCCTCGTCGTCGAGCCGGCCGCCGCGCACGCTGCCGTCGGCCGCCGTGATCAGCACCGACGTCCACGGCCGCGCCCCCTTCGGGCGTTGGACGACGACCCGGCCGACCGTCCTGGCCTTCGCCCACCGGATCGACAGCTCGGGATGGCGGTCGTTCTCGCCGCTGATCCAGGTGGTGCGCGGGTCGCCGTCGAAGGCCGACCTGGCCGCCGCCACCGGCTGGTCGACGGCCACGCTCGACCCGCTGACCTGGGGAAACTCGGTCAGTTGCGCGTACCGGTCGATGGCAGCGGCGTCCCGCAGCACGGCCCGGCCGGTCAGCCTTGGGGAACCGGCGGCAGGGACCGTGACGGTGTGGTCGAAGGTGTAGCCCTCCTCCCCCTGCCGCTCCGCCGACGGCTGGCACAGCCACCGGACCGGCCCGAGCACGCAGGGCTGCTCCTCTCCCGCCGCCCTGGTCATGACGTACGTCGTGGGCGTCCCGGCGGTCCGCCCGGAGACGTCCGGCGACCGGTACGTCCGGCCGGTGGTCAGGCCGGGGACGGTGATCTCCGCGATGCCCACCGACGTGCCGAAGGAGGTGCCGAACGCGTCCTCCGGCTGTTCGGCCAGCCGCAGGACACGCAGCCGCAGCCAGGACGACGGCCCGTCGGGGACCCCCAGGCTCTGGGAGCCGCCGGTCTCCGCGACATTCGCGAGGTCCTGCTCGACGCGGCCGGCCGCCGTCTCCACGGCGACCCGGACGGGCGGCGGCCCGAGGACGGGATCGGTGACGAACCGCACCGCGATCCGGCTGAGCCGCAGGGGCCGCTCGAAGTCGATCCTGATCCACTGCCCGAGCGGCCCCTCCGTGCCACCCGACCGCCACATCGTCCACGGGTTCCCGTCGAGGGCGGCGTACGGCAGATAGCCGGGCGACTGCGGCATGGCGATGGTTCCGGGGTCGGAGGCCGACGACGAGGCCGACACGCCCGCTATCCCGGTGTAGGCGGCGGTGGCGGAGAACGGCGCCCAGCCCGGCTCCAGGTAGTCGTCCACCACCCCGGTTCCCGGCGGCGACTCTCCGTCGGCGAGCGTCGGCGAGACGCCTCTCCGGATGGTGCCGAAGTGCCGCTGCCTGCGGCGGAGGGAGTCGGTGACGACGGCCTCACGGGCGTCGCCGGGGTCCGTGTTCAGCACCGTGGGCCGCTCCCCGAATCGACCGCTCAGCAGCCCGTGGTCGGCCAGATCGAGCAGCCCCTCCGGAGCCCCGTACACCCGCAGCAGGTCCCCGGCCGGGAGCAGCGAGACGACGCCGGCTGCGCCGCCGACCTCGTACACCTCCAGCGCGGGGTAGGCCGGGTCCTGGCCCAGGACGGCGTCGTCCATGTCCCAGCTCGACCCGACGCCGGGGCCGAACGAGGCGACCCTGGTGATGCCCTCGGTGTCGCCGAGCGCCTGGTGCACGCGGGCGGGAAGGGTGCCCTCCATCGCGCGGCGGTCCAGGTCATTGCGTACCAGGAGGAACCGGACGCCGAGGCGGGCCAGCACCTCGTGCAGGCCCGGGGACCCGCGCCCGGCGGCCACCTGCCGGTCCACCGCGTCGAGCACCCGGGTGAGCCCGGTCGAGCCGGCCGCCCCGATCTGCCGTTCCGCCCAGCGCACCGTGAACAGCTGCTGCATGGGTTCGTCGAGCGGCCGTCCCCACGTGTACTCCCCGAACGCGGAGCCGGGCAGGGCCAGCACCGCCTGGTCACCGGCCCGGCCGTTCAGCCATCGGGCGGCGTCGTGCCAGTAGCCGGGGATCTCCCGGAACGTCCCCGGCCCGGCCAGTCCGAGCTGGAGGACCGGCAGCATGATTCCCGCCAGCGCGGCCACCGCTGCTCCCGCGACCCCGGCCCTCAACCACGCTCCGAACTGGGGACGCCGTACGACCGCGAGCACGTGGGCGATGCCGAGCGCGAGCGGCAGACGCACCACGGGGTCGAACTTGCGCAGGTTCCGCAGCGGCGCGAGGGGGCCGTCGATCAGCTCGCGGACCATCGGGGCGAGCGGCGGCTCCAGCGCGCCCAGGTGGCCCGCCGACATGACGAGCAGTCCCGTCAGCAGCGTCAGCGTCAGGAACAGCCGGTGCGGCACGTCGGCCCGCAGCACGCCGGCCAGCCCGATCGCGGCCAGCAGGCACGTCGCCACGGCCGCCCAGGCCGCGTGGGTGAGCTCGAAGCCGACCGGCATCGTCGGACCCGCGCCGCCCGCGATCGAGGTCACCCAATCGGCGGTGCCGCGCAGGATGTTCGGCAGCGAGGTCACCTGGGTCGTCGTCGCCGCGCTCTCGGTGTAGGGCAGGAACGAGAACGCGTACCTGCCCATGAGCAGCAGCGGCACGGTCCACCAGAGGGTCGCCGCGGCCACCCCCGCCAGCCACCACGCCAGCAGCCGCACCCGCCTGGTGTCCGGGTCGCGGGTGGCGACGAACAGCACCGGGACGACGAGGACCGCGCCCACCGCGACCGCGTTGACCCCGCCGCACAACGCCACCGCGAACGCCGAGCGGGCCGCGCAGACCATCCGGTTGCCGCCCCGCGCGGCGGTGACCAGCGGCAGCAGGATCCACGGCAGCAGCGCCATCGGCTGCACCTCGGCCGACAGCACCCCGAGGTCGGACACCGCGCGGGGGGCCAGCGCGAAGGCGAGCGCGGCGACGAGACGGGTCTCCGGCGTGCCGATTCCCAGCCGGGCCGCGAGCCGGTTCATCCCGGCCAAGGCCGTCACGGCGAGCAGCGCCATCCACAGCCGCTGGACCACCCACCCGTCGAGCCCGAGCAGCTTCCCGAGCAGGAAGAACGGGCCCATCGGGAAGAGATAGCCGGAGACCTGATTCTGCAACTGGCCGAACTGCGCCGGATCCCACAGGTCGAGCGCCCGCCCCAGGAACGCCGCGGGCACGATCGTCAGGTCGATCTTCGTGTCGGCCAGCAGCTCACCCGGCCTGGTCCGGAACACGAGTGCGACGAGCAGGAGCGAGGCGGCCAGCAGCCGCAGCCCGTTCCGCATCCGGAGGTCGCCCGTGTGGCTGCTCGTGTGGCTGCTCGTGTGGATGCTCGTGTGGCTGCTCATCGGCCCTTCCGGGGCGCGTCCGGCAGGAGCCCGGCGAACATCTCGGCGCTGCGGTCCCAGGTGAACCCGGCCGCCCAGGCGCGGCACTCCCGCGCGGTCTCGGCCGCCCGCGCGGGGTCGGACAGCAGCGTGAGCGCCTCCGACGTCACCTTCGCGAGCGACCGGCCCTCCCCCGTGCCCTCGCCCGTGCTCTCCCCGGCCAGCCAGCCCGTGCGCCCGTCGCGTACGGCGTCGCGCAGGCCGTCGACGTCGAAGGCGACCGTCGGCACGCCGAGCGCCGCCGCCT
Source organism: Microbispora sp. NBC_01389 (assembly GCF_045040095.1). Taxonomy (NCBI): domain Bacteria; kingdom Bacillati; phylum Actinomycetota; class Actinomycetes; order Streptosporangiales; family Streptosporangiaceae; genus Microbispora; species Microbispora sp. NBC_01389. Next base: position 3,534,858 of record NZ_CP109552.1, on the reverse strand, counting down.
CCAGCACGCTCAGCCCCCAGCCCTCGCCCTGGGACGCGGACAGATGCGCCCAGGCGCGGCCGACGAGCCGTTCCTTCTCCTCCTCCGGGACGTGCCCGTGGAGCCGTACGACGTGGGTGAGCCCGCGCTCGGCCACCAGGGCGGTGAGGCGTCCGAGTTCGGGGCCACGGCCGACCAGGTCGACGGTGAGACCCGGCCATTCCGCGCGCAGCGTCTCGGCGAGGCCGACGACGAGTTCCATCCGCTTGTGGGGCACCATCCGCCCCACGCAGACGAGGGAGGGCCGCTCGGTCCGTTCGTGACGGGCCTGCCGGGGCGGGTGCCCGCCGTTGGGCACGACGGTGATCGGCCCCGTCCAGGCGAGCCTGCGCCGCATGGCCGCGACGGTGGACGGGGAGACCGCCACGCAGAGGCGCCGCCGGTAGACCCGGCGGGCCGCCGGGCCTTCGAGGAACCGGCCCAGCCGGGCGAGCCAGCCCGGGAAGTGCACGCCGAACTGCGCGTCGTGGACGTGGTGGACGACGCACAGCACCCGCACCTCCCGCGGCACGAGCAGCGGGGTGAAGAACGGGATCCCGTTCTGACAGTCGATCACCACGTCGAACGCGCGGCGGTGACGCCACAGCCAGGCCGCCGCGCGGGCGTACACGCTGAAGGTGCCGCCTCCGCGGACGAACCTCACCCCCGCCACGGTCTCGGCGGCCGCCTGCGCGGGGCCGCGCGCGGTGACGAACGTGAGGTCCGCCCCCCACTCCGCGAGCCGCCTGCCGATCTCCCAGGCGTACGCCTCGGCGCCCCCGGCCCGCTCGTGCCAGGGATCACGCCAGTTGACCAGGGCGACGCGCAGGCCGGACAGTCGCGGCGGCACGGCGTTCGGTCCGTTCACGTGTTCATCGGCATGAGGTGTTCCGGCAGGGCTCAGGCGGTGACGGGCGGCGTGTGATCGGGTGACAGGGGTTCCGCGAACGGGCGGGTGGCGGCCAGGGCGAGGCGGGGGCGGGCCATCCTGACCATCTTGACCATCCTGACCCAGATGACCGCGATCTGCAGGAAGACCCCCCAGCTGTGCCGCCAGCACGAGAACGTCGAGCCGCCGACGTCCCTCCAGGTCACCGGGATCTCCCGTACGCCGGCCCCGAGCAGGTGCACGTGGGCCAGCAGTTCCACGTCGAAGGCGAACCCGGTCGTGCGCAGGCGCCGGGCGGCCCGGCGGGCGAGGTCGCCGTGGAAGAACTTGAACCCGCACTGGGTGTCGCCGATCGGGCCCGTGACCCGGCGGGCCAGGGCGCGGAAGACCCGGGCGCCCAGCCTGCGCACCCGGCTGTGCCGCGCCTCGACGACCGAGCCCGGCGCGGCGCGGGAGCCGATGACCGCGGGCTGCCCGGCGACGAGCAGCCGGACCACCGTGTCGAGTGCGGAGAGGTCGGTGGCCATATCCACGTCGCAGAACCCGACGAGAGGCGCGGTGGTGGCGAGCAGCCCGGCCCGGACCGCCGCCCCCTTGCCGCGCGTCTCACAGCGGATCAGCCGGATCGGCGTCGTACGCGAGGGCAGCGCGCGCACGACGTCCGGCGTGGCGTCCGTGCTGGCGTTGTCCACGACGACGATCCGCGCGGGATACGGCAGCGCGGCGAGTTTCGCGCACAGCTCCGACAGCCCTTTGGCGATCCGCGCCTCCTCGTTGCGGGCGGGGATCACGATCTCCAGCAGGGGAGAGCCCTTCGGCGGGGGCATGGCGGGGGTCAGCGGCTGCCGTAGTTGTACAGGGGCTTGTTGACCGGGCTCGGAGACGTGTCGGCCACATGGACCAGGCCCACCGTGGCACCCACGGCGAGCAGACCGCCAACGGCCACCGCCAGAAGCACGCGCATGGAAGGGCTCCTCACTCGACCGTTTCGTCGACACCTGACGATCGACGCCTGACGACACTGGAACCAGATTCTCTTACCATAAAGTAGATATACGAAAGAGCGACAAACCAGCCCAGGATAACGGCGTAGGCAGGCGGGCTCCCGGCAGGTGCCTGCCCAGTCGTCGGCTCAGGCGTCGGCTCAGGCGTCGGCTCAGGGGCGTCGATGGCGTACAGCGCGGCGTACCGGCCGGTGTAGACGGGCCGGGCGCCCCGGAGCCGCAAGTGGAACTCGTTCCAGTTCGACTGGTCGCCGTCGAGCACGACGAAGCGGAATCCGGCCCGCCGCAACCCCTCGGTCAGCGGAGCCCCCGACCGCACCAGTGGAGTCAGCGCCAGGGCACGCGGGTCCTCGGCGCCGACCACCGTGTCCCCCTCGCTGTCTCCCTCGCTCCCCCTCGCGCCGTCTCCCGCGCTCCCCCTCGTGTTGTCTCCCGCGCTGTCACCCACCCGCACCGCGTCGTTCCACACGACCCGCCGGGGCAGATATCGGGGCATCGGATCGAGCACGGAGCGCCCCCCGTTCCAGTCGTAGGCGCGGTACGCCTCCCACGGCAGCAGCAGCACGTCTCCCGGGACGGAATCGGCCGCGACCCGGGCGCGCACCTCGTCGAAGTCCCGTGGATACGGCACCGTCGCGAGCCTGCCCATGCCGCCCAGGGCCAGCGTGGGGAGCAGCAGCAGCGGCGCCCCCGCCGCCACCACACTCGCTGTTACCGCACCCCCTGCAACCGCGCGCGACGGCGCACCGCGTAACCGGGCCGCGACCGCTCCGAGGCCGAGCGCCTGCGCCAGCGCGAGCGGGGCCACGTACTGCTGGGCGTCCCGGAGCACGGCGAACCCCGCCCAGTGCGTCACCAGCACCCGCAGGGCCGCCCGGCCCGGCTCGGTGACGCTCAGCGCGGCCACCGCGAAGCCCGCCACCGCCGCCACCGCCAGACCCGGCCGTGCCGGGACCCCTCTCCCCAGGGCGAAGCCCGCCAGCATCACGACGGCCGCCGCCAGGCGCAGGACCTGCGGCAGCATCGCGTCGTACCCCGGCGGCACGGCCTCGGCGTTCCAGATCCCGGACAGCACGAGGAGGCTACCGAGCGCCCCGAACGGCGTGTCCGCGCGGGCCGCGAACGCGTCGACTCCGGCCGGGTCGCCGGGCACCCCGCCCGGCCGCAGCAGGCTCGGCACCAGCCAGGGCAGACTCAGCACCACCCACGACACCGCGAAAACGCGCAGTGTTCTGTCGCGTGACCTGTTACCTGTCTTGTTGCGCGCGTACGCGGCCACGGGCGCGGCGGTCAGGAGCGTGATGATCATCGCCATGAACCCGCCGGCCGCCGCCGGCAGCAGCGCCAGCACGATCACCCGCCGCCCTGCCCCCCGCTCTCCGCCGGACACCGCGCGTACGGCCCAGGGCAGGCCCGCGTACCCCAGGAGCAGCGCCCAGTGCCCGAGCAGCAGCCGTTCGGCGACGAAGGGGTTCCAGGTGTAGAACACGGCGGCGGCCACCCTCGCCGTGGGCGGCCACCGCTCGGTCAGGGCCGCCATCCCGCAGCAGGCCAGCACGAAGATCCCCAGCAGGACGGCCTTCTGGACCAGCGCCCCGGGCAGGACGAGGCCGAGCGCCGCGACCAGCGCGTCGCTGGGGACGGCGCGAGGCAGCGTGCCGGACAGCCCGAAGGAAGTCGCGCCGAACACCGGCGTCGGGACGAACACGAGGTCGTATGCCAGTGTGAACCCGGGCCCGAGCGCCGGGCCGAGGGCGAGCACGCCGACCAGCAACCCACCCCAGATCGGCCAGCGGCGACCGGCCGCGTCCCAGAAAGACATGTCACCCAGTTCCAACGGCAGAGCCGGCTACCTGCCCGGCTCGGGGTCGCGGGGCAGGCCGAGCAGGCGCTCGGCGATGATGTTCAGCTGCACCTCGGTCGTGCCACCGTAAATCGTCATCGCGCGGGTGGCGAGCACGGCCCGGTTCCAGTAGCCGGCGTCGCCGAGCCTCCAGTCGGCGGCGGTGACGGCGGCCGGGCCGATCAGGGAGACCGCCGTCTCCGACACGTGCTGGGCGTGCGCGGTGGACAGCAGCTTGCGCACCGAGGCGTCGGCGCCCGGCTCCTCGCCGGCGAGCTGTCTGAGGGTCACCCGCAGCGCCAGCGCGTTGATGGAGTGCGCCTCGCAGACGACCGCGGCGAGGCCCTGCCGTTCGGCGGGGGTGAGCTCGCGGCCGAGCCGGCCCACCAGGCCGAGCAGGTCGGGCACCGACGCCCCGGTGCCGCCCGAGCCGGACGACAGACTGACCCGCTCGTTCGACAACGTGTTCCTGGCCACCCGCCAGCCGTTGTTCACCTCGCCGACGACCATCCCGTCGGGGACGAAGACGTCGTCGAGGAACACCTCGTTGAACAGGTTCTCCCCGGTCATCTCGGTCAGCGGCCGCACGGTGACGCCGGGCGCCTTCATGTCCACCAGGAAGTAGGTGATGCCGTCGTGCTTGGGCCTGGAGGTGTCGGACCTCGCGATGCAGATGCCCCACTCGGCGACGTGCGCGACCGAGGTCCAGATCTTCTGGCCGTCGAGCCGCCAGCCTCCCTCGACCTTCTCCGCCTTCATCTGCAGCGAGGCGAGGTCGGAGCCCGCCTCGGGCTCGGAGAACAGCTGGCACCAGACGAGCTCACCGCTCAGCGTGGGCGGCAGGAAGCGCTCCTGCTGCTCCGGCGTGCCGTACGTGACCAGCGACGGCACTACCCACGCACCGATGATCATCTGCGGCGGCCTGATCCCGGCCGCCCTGACCTCCTGGTGGATGAGCACCTGCTCCAGCGGGGAGGCCGCACGGCCCCAGGGCCGGGGCAGATGCGGCATGACGAACCCGGCCTTCGCGAGGGCCCTCTTCTGCGCCGCGCCCTCCAGCGCGGCGATCCCGGCCAGTTCCTCGCGGATCGCCGCGCGCAACGGCCGCGACTCCTCGGGCAGGTCGATCTCCATCTCCCGGGTGACGCCCTTCAGCGCCAGCGCGGCCACCCGATCGGACCACTCGGAGGAGGCGCCGAGCAGCGCGCGGATCGTCAGCGCGCGGCGGTAGTACAGGTGCGCGTCGTGTTCGAAGGTGTAGCCGATGCCGCCGAAGGTCTGGATCGCGTCCCTGGCGCACTGCACGGCGGCGTCGGGCGCCATGACGGCCGCGATCGCGGCGGCGTGGTCGCGCTCCGCGCCTTCGGCCCGGGTGGCGTCCCAGACCGTGGCGCGGGCCTGCTCCAGCGCCACCAGCATGCGGGAGATCTTGTGCTTGACGCCCTGGAACTGGCCGATCGGCCGGCCGAACTGCACCCGCACCTTCGCATAGTCGGCCGCGGCGGCCACGCACCAGGCGGCCACCCCCGCCGCGTCCGCGCCGAGGACGATCGCGGCCGCGGCGAGCACCTCGTTCCTGGTCAGGCCGGTCAGCACGCGCTCGGCGGGCACCTCGAGACCGGACACCTCGACCATGGCCACGCCGCGGGTGAGGTCGAGCGGCCGGACCCCCGTGACCGTCGCCCGGACGGCGTCGATCGCCACCCACTCCTCCCCGGTGTCCGTGGCCACCGGGAGCACCAGCACGTCGGCCGTCCCCGCGCCGAGGACGTGCGCGGCGGTTCCAGTGATCGTGAGCCCGCCCTCCTCACGCTCGCTGTTGATCTCGCTGTTGATCTCGCTGTTGAGGGCCAATGCGCCGGTCAGGGAACCGTCCGCGAGCCCGGGCAGCAGATGCGCCCGCGCTTTCGTTTCGGAGGCGAGGATGGCGGCACTGGCGAGGATGGTGGGCACCATCGGGCCGGGCGTCATCCGCTCCGACAGGGCTTCGATCGCCACCGCCGCTTCCAGCAGGCCGTACCCCGATCCGCCGTACTCCTCGGGCAGGTGCAGCCCGAGCAGTCCCTGGCCGGCGAGGGCAGGCCAGAAGGCTGGGCGCTCCCCTGCGCCTGCCTCTGCGCCTGCCTCTGCGCCTGCCTCTGCGCCTGCCTCTGCGCCTGTCTCCGCGCCTGTCTCCGCGCCGCTGCCTCCCGGCTGTGCTTCCGGCTGTGCTCCCGGCTGTGCTCCCGGCTGGGCGAGGACGCCGACCACTCGCCGTACGACGTCGGCGGGAACGGCCCGCTCGGCCCATCCGGACACCGACTCACGGAGCGCCTCGTGCTCCTCGTTCAGCCCGATCTCCATCTGATCCTCCAGCCCTGACGTCGCGTAGAACCATATTCTAGAGGAATATTCGCCGACGGGTCCGGGGCCGGTCATGACCTGCGCTCGCGGCGGCGCGCCGCCTTGCGACCACGATCGCCGCAGGTAGACAGGGGCTATGCAGCTCACACGGAAGGCCCTCCGTACGGCCGCCGGCACGGCCGTGGCGGCGCTGGTCATCGGAGGGTGCGCGCCGCGGACCCCCGGCGTCGAGACCACCCCGCCCCCGGCGGGGACGACGACGCCGAGCACCCCGCTCGTGCCCACGCGGGCGGTCGCGCTGGAGTCGGCCTACGAGCAGGTCATCAAGAAGGTTCTTCCGTCGACCGTGCAGATCACCACCGGGCAGGCGCTGGGCTCCGGCATCATCTATGACAAGGAGGGACACATCCTGACGAACGCCCACGTCGTGGGCAATGCCACGGAGTTCCGTGTGACGCTGGCGACCGGCGGCAAGTCCAGAAGGGCCCGGCTTGTGAGCAGCTATCCGGCGGGCGACCTCGCGATGATCCGCGTGGAGGACGCCGACGGGCTGACGCCCGCGACGTTCGGCCGCTCCTCGAATCTCAAGGTCGGGCAGATCGTGCTGGCCATGGGCAACCCCCTCGGCTTCTCCGGCAGCGTGACCGAGGGCATCGTGTCGGCCCTCGGCCGCACCGTGACGGGCGAGCGGCACGCCGGTGGCGGGGCCGCGACCATCACCAACGCCGTGCAGACCTCGGCGCCCATCAACCCCGGCAACAGCGGCGGCGCCCTGGTCGACCTGTCCGGCCAGGTCATCGGCATCCCGACGCTGGCCGCCGTCGATCCCGAGCAGGGCGCCGCGCCCGGCCTCGGCTTCGCGATCCCGAGCGACACCGCGACCGACGTGGCCCAGCAGATCATTCGATATGGCCGGGTCGTGAACACCCGCCGGGCCGCCCTCGGCGTACGGGTCGGCACCGCGGTCGACGCGAACGGCGACCCGATCGGCGTCGTGGTCGGCTCGGTGGCCCCCGGAGGCGGCGCGGACAAGGCGGGCATCCGCCCCGGCGACGTGATCGTGCGGGTCAACGGCACCGCGACCCCCACCGCCGCCGCCCTGTCACAGATCATGGCCACGCTCCGGCCAGGAGACAGCGCGCGGGTTGAGATCCTGCACCCGGACGGCACCAGGAGCACGGTCTCGGCCGTCCTCAGCGAACTACCTGCGGGACAATAAGCCGCAACCCCAAAACGCGATCCTGACAAAGTGGTGTGAGATACCCCGAAATCGTTTGGAGCGGGCCTCCATGCGGTTGTTACGGTCGGGGCGTGATCTCCCCCGAACTGACCCGGTTCATCGCCGGGCTGCCCAAGGCAGAGCTGCACGTTCACCACGTTGGCGCGGCGTCACCGCACATCGTGGCCGCCCTCGCGGCCCGCTACGAAGGCTCGACGCCCGTGCCCGCCGACCCCGCGCTGGTGGAGAAGTTCTACGACTTCCGCGACTTCGCTCATTTCCTCCAGGTCTATCTGCAGGTCGTGGACCTCATCAGGAAGCCCGAGGACCTGTGGACGCTCATCTACGGCGTCGGCGGCGACCTGGCCGCCCAGCGGGTGCGATACGCCGAGGTCACCGTCACCCCGCACTCCCACCTGGCCCGGGGGTTCGCGCCCGAGGAGATCTGCGAGGTGATCGAGGACGCCAGGCGACGGGTCGAGGCGGACTTCGGCACCGTGCTGCGCTGGTGCTTCGACATCCCCGGCATCCCAGGCCCGCCCGCTGACGAGACGCTTTCCATCGCGCTCGACCAGCGGCCGGACGGCCTGGTCAGCTTCGGGCTCGGCGGCGCGGAAGCGGGCGTGCCCAGGGAGTGGTTCGCACCGCACTTCGCCGCGGCCCGCGCCGCCGGGCTCCATTCGGTGCCGCACGCCGGCGAGGTCACCGACGCCCAGTGCGTCTGGGACGCCGTACGGGAACTCGGCGCGGAACGGATCGAGCACGGCATCCACAGCGTGCAGGATCCCGCGCTGCTGGAGCACCTGGCCGAGCACAACATCACGCTGGACGTCTGCCCCACCTCCAACGTCCGGACGGGGGCCGTACCGGACCTGGCGGAGCACCCGCTGCCCGCGCTGGTCGCGGCCGGGGTGCCGGTCACGGTCAACACCGACGACCCGCCCATGTTCGGCACCGATCTCAACCGGGAGTACGCCGTCGCGGCCGAACTGCTCTCGCTGGACGCCGACGGCGTCGCCGACCTGGCCCGCGCGGCCGTCCGGGCGTCCTTCCTCGACGCCGCCGGCAAGCGGGCCCTGCTCAGGGACATCGACGCCTACGCCGCTCAGAACTCGTCGGCGCCGCTCACCTGAGTGATCTCGAAGATGTGGCGAGAGGCGGCGCAGACGGTCTCCAGCACATGGATCGGGAGATCGTCTGCTGAGTAGGCGGCGCGCACGATCTGGACCACCCACTCGCCGGGGCCGAGATCGAGCGTGACCGCTTCCTCCCCCTCCGGCGGCCGGGCGACCAGATGCTCCTCGGCCCGGCCGAAGCGGTGGCCCAGTGCCTCGATCGCCGCCTGGAGACTGGGGCGCAGGAAACCGGGCTCGACCAGCGGCGTCTCCCCGAACAGGTCGAGCCGCAGGAAACTGGTGGCCGCCCGCACCGGCACCTCGTCGGCGAGCAGCAGCTTGCGCCGGGCCAGCACCGGCGTCCCGGGCTCGACCCGCAGCCCCGCCGCCACGTGCTCCGGCGCGGGCTCCGGCCCGACGTACAGCATCGTGCGGCCGGCCCGCACTCCCTGCCGCTCCGCCTCGGTCAGAAACAGCGAGGCCGAGGCCCGTACGGCGGGCTGCGACGGCAGGGACCTTCGCACCACCACGCGCGGCTCTCCCGCAGGCTCCGCGACCCGCTCTCCCAACTGCTCCCCCACCTGCTGCCCCTCCTGTTTCCTGGCATGGGGTTCCCTCCCACGCACGCCACGACTCTAGGCGACCCACCTTCAGGTCACCCCCGGAGATCGTCGCGCGCTGCGGGGATTGCGGTAGGTGAAGGCCCAGCGGTCGTCGCCGATCGTTCGGCGGGTGTAGCGACTCGGGTGGCGGTAGCGGTCGCGGTTGTGGAACTGGCACGCCGGCCCCAGCAGCTTGAGGTCGGTCAGCCCGCCGCTGCACCAGTTCTCGGCGTGGTCGACTTGACAGAGGGTGGCGGGCAGGGGGCAGCCGTCGACCCAGCAGGTGGCGTACCGGGCGAAGACCGCCCGGCGCTGGGCGGGGGTGGCCAACCTGACCTTGCGGCCCATGTCCAGGACCTGCCCGGCGGCGTTCATGACGATCCGGACCAGGGTGCTGGTGCGGGCCAGCCGATGCACGTTCACAACGGGCAGCAGGTGCCCGGTCGCCAGGATCAGCCCCGGCAACCCCCGCAACCACACCCCCGGCGGCACATTGCCGCCCGCTCCCGGCGGACTGCTCCCCGGCGGAGCACCGGCTCCCACCCCCGCCCATGCGTCACCTCCCGGCCAGGCGCCACCGCCAGGCCAAGCGTCGCCTCCCCCCGCTGGGGGGCGTTGCATGTCGGGCTCGGCAGCGGCAGGACGGTCGGGGTCGGCGCACTCCCAGCCGAAAGCGGGGGCCTCCGTGGCGGGATTCTCGCCGACGAAGTCGGTAGCCCGGTGCTCATCGCCGTACAGCGACGCGTCGCTCCCGAATCGCTCGCCATCGTGCAGGTGCGCGTCGCTCTCGCGGTGGGTACTCTCACCCACCGGCGCATCACCGGCGGGGGGTTCGCCGCCGGGAGCGGTCGGGGAGTGGCCGGGGTCCAGGTTCTCGCCATAAGGGACGGGCGTGTCGCTGGTGAAGTGCTCGCTGCCGGGGCCGCTCGCGGTGGTGTCGGAGCAGGTCGCGCAGGCGTCGGTCCCGGCGCCCTCCGTGGCGCAGGCGAAAGGCCCGGGGGCAGAGCCGGTGCCTGAGAAGCCGGGGGCAGGGCCAGGTTCGTCACCCGGATCGGTGTCTGAGGGGCCGGTCTCCGACGGCCCGGTCTCCGAGGGATGGGCACCCGAAGGGCCGGAACCAGGGCTGGGACCGGGGCCTGCAGGGTCCCTGGTGGGGTGGTCAGCTGAAGGGTCGCTTGAGGAGTCCGTGCCGGACGGGTGGTCGGCTGCTGGGCCGGTGGCTATGGGGCCGTCTGCTGTGGGGTCGGTGCTTGTGGGGTCGGTGCCTGGGGGGTCGTCAGGGAGGGACTCGGCGTTGACCAGCACCAGAAGCTCAGTGACGATCTTGTTCTCCAAGAACGCGATCAACGCATCCGCGTTCCGCACACTCAACGTACGGTCATCACCATCAGCCTTCGGCCTGGCGTAGACGTCCAGCATGTGCCGCAACCGCGCGGCCGCCTCCACCGGCAGATAGAACTCCCCCTCCAACCCACCGCCCCTCCGCCGGCGCACCCGGAAGAACCGGCGATCGAAATCCGCCTGCTCGTCCTTCTCGTGCCCGTCGGGGTCCAGCACCGCCCGCAGATACCGCCCCGCCTTCGCCACCTCCGCCGCACCCGCCGACCCCGCCAACTCCAACAGAATCCGCTCGGCGATGGTGGCCTGCTCATCGGTCAACCCCGCGGTGGCCGTGCAGATCGCCTCCACGACCCCCTCGGCCAAGCCACCCTCCGCGAACAGGCGACGCACCTCAGCAAGACGGTGCAGTTCCATGCTCATCGTCAACAGGCGCCCCGCCCCCGCAGGCGTCATCCCCCCAGCAGAGCGCAGCCACAACTTGGTGGACGCATGCCCCTGACTCTTCGCCTCCCCCACCCGATGGACACGGCCCACCCGGGCCGCCAACGCCGAAGTGATCCGATCACGGACCGCAAGCAACTCCTCGGCCTCAGCCAGACACACACCCGCGTCCTCAGGCAGCGGCACCAGCGCCACCGCCCGAGCCGCCTCGACGAGAGCCGCCACCGCAACCCACGACGACGACCCAGCACCGCAAGCACCGCCAGAAGCACCACCAAAGGCACCCTCGGAGGCGCCACCATCGACGTCTCCGGCGTCGGCACTCAGGGCGTCAGAGCCGACGCTGTCAGGGCCGAGAGTGCCGCGGCCGGCATCTCCTGTGTGATCCGCAGCGGTGGGAGAACCGGCTTTGGGACCGGGAACGGTAGCGCCGCCAGCAGAACCCTCAACGGAACCGCCATTCGCGGTTTCGTCACCGATGGGGTCTGCAGCGGCAGGAGTCGCGAATGCACGAAAAAAGGAAAAACTCGCCGGAGCGCCGAATCGGCTCACACGATTCCGCGCATCGGAATCAACGATCGGCACATATTCACAGGCAAGCGCCCCCTCGGAAGACCAGAGGGGCGATTTGGCGGTGAGCTGATCCCACCAGTCGCCATCGTCGTCATCGTTCGAACGATGAGGGTGTGCGTGGTCAGAGTCGAACAGATCCATCACACCTCCCCGCCGATTCGAAACCCTGTATTAATTCTTCCACACCGATCCGGCGCAGGCACGCCCGCGCAAGCAAGTTGTTGGAGCTACAGGCGGGCCCGAATCCTGCCACGCTAAGGTTTCCGGCATACCACTGAAAGCGGGGCGAAGTATTCTATAAATCGACTTCACACCGCACGGCAGGGAATCTAGTACTCCAGCCGTAGATGGCGTTCTTGCGCGTGGGCTGGTGGCAGATATGGGGACGGCCACTGCGGTCATCGAGTGTTGTGCTGACGATCAAAGATCGTGCGGTGGCCGCAGGCGATAGCGTACCGGCCTCGCGGTGGCAGGCGATGTTCGACGAGCTCACCGACCGGATCAGCAACAGGTTCTCCCGGGTGGAGCCGCGGCGGCGGGTCCGTTCCCAGCTGGGCGGGCTGCTGGCGGAGTTACCGCGCAAGAACTGTTGGACGCTGGCTGAGCATGCCGGAGACCGTACACCGGATGGGATGCAGCACCTGCTGTCACGCACGGTATGGGACGCCGACGCCGTCCGCGACGACCTGCGCGGTTATGTGGTGGAGCACCCCGGGCAGGACGAGGCGGTGCTGGTGGTGGACGAGACCGGCGACCTGAAGAAGGGCACCGCCACGGTCGACGTGCAGCGCCAGTACACCGGCACCGCCGGACGGATCGAAAACAGCCAGGTCGCCGTCTTCCTCGCCTACTCCACCCCCGCCGGGCACGCGTTCATCGACCGGGAGCTGTACCTGCCCCAGGCATGGACCGACGATGCCGGCAGGTGCAGGCGGGCGGGAGTACCGCAGGACCGCCAGTTCGCCACCGAGGGCGAACTGGCGACGCGGATGGTCGCCCGCGCCCTGGACGCCGGCGTCCGCACGAGGTGGGTGGCCGGTGATGAGGTGTACGGCCAAAGCCCGCACCTGCGCGCGGAGCTGGAAGCCCGCCAGGTCGGGTACGTGCTCGCGGTCGCCTGACCACCGGCGCGGGAGCCTGCCGAGCCGACCAGGTGATCTTCTCGGTGGCGCAGGCGTCGTGGCAGCGGCGCACCAGCGAGCTGGCCTTCTACCGCTGTTATGCCCCCGCCCTGGTCCCGCTGGCGGTCCTGGTCATGGTCGCCGGCCGCCGCTGGACCATCGAGGAGTCCTTCCAGACCGCCCACAGCATGACCGACCTACTCCGCTGGTCGCGGTGGCGACGACGTCATCAAGCCCGCGCCCAGGCCAGCCGCTACCGGCGGCAAGCTCTTTACGAGCCATGATGAGGAACTACGACTGGAGTACTAGGGGGCATTTGGGTCACGATGCTGACCCGCGGGCCACGTCCGCGTCACCTGCCGCAGGAACGCGAAAACAGGCCATCTCGCTCTGCCGTGGTGGGATAGTCTGGTCTTTGGCTATCGTGCGGGTATACGTCTGATTTCTGGCCATGGGCAGGAGCAAAGCAAGTGTCTGACTCTTATATCGAGGACACGGACGAGTCGGCGCAGCACGGCAAACGCCCACTGCGACGGCCCGCTCTGGCGATGGCCGCCTCGTGGATCGTTGGCATTCTGTGGATTGTCGTATATTACGTGGACCCCACCCTCCCGGTTATCGACGAGCTGGGAAATTGGAACCTGCTGATTGGGTTTGTGCTCCTCATTCTGGGTGTGGTCTTCGCGCTGATTCTGCTCGCGAGAGCGACAGCGTCTGCGCGTCGTCGGCCCTAAGACGTTCAAGGTCGGTCGGCAGGCGGGGTCCGTATAGACCTTTCCTGTCCTCCGTCGGTCATGGCCGCCGTCCGGGCCGGAGGCCTACCCGACCCTGCCTCGTGCGGCGGGGAAGAGGTTGTCGCCGCGGGGCCAGGCGTCGATTACCTGGGCGATCCGGGGTCCGGCGGCACCGTCCCAGACCGCGGCCCGGCGGCGACGCACCGGGCGAACGTGCGGCGAGAAGCACCGGGATCAGGCCGTCCCACAGGTGGCCCCGCAGTTCGTCCGGATCCTGCCCCAGCCGCCCGGTCAGCGGGGCGCATGGGGGTCGATGTAGACGGCACGCAGGAGCCACAGGCCGAGAGGGGTGGCCGTCCAGGACGTTCTCCCAGACGGGGCCGGGCGCCGGCGGCAGGCAGGTGCGCAGGTACCCTTCGGCGTCGGCCGGGGTGAGCGGCGCCGGCGCGATGACGGCCGCGGACGGCAACGGCTGCTTCGCGTCGTCGACGGCCTCGGCCAGTTCCTCCGTACGACTGGTGAGGATGTACGACTCCGCCGCGTCCAGAGAGGCGTTGAGCGCCCTGACGATCGCGGCCCGGTGCGGGCGGGGGCAACTCGTCCAGACCGTCCATGACGGGCAGGATGTGGCCGTCTCTGACGAGTTCGAGGGCGACCCCGGAGCCGAACTCCGCCGAGCCCAGGGCCTCGTAGTCGCGCTCCAGGCTTCGATCCAGCCAGGAGTGCAGGTCCTCGGCCGCGGGGTCCCAGCTCGACAGCGACAACAACACCGGTACGGGATCGGCCGGGTCTCGCCCCTTCCCCGTCAGTTCGAGCAGGAGCTGGATCGCCAGGGTGGTTTTGCCGGCGCCGGGACCGCCGGCAGGCCGGTGTCGTCGGTGGGCCGCCAGACCACCGGAATCGGGTCGGGCTCCAGTCCGCGGATCATCGATTCGACCCGCCACGCGTTGCGCACCAGGGCGACCAGCGCGTCCTTGGCCGCGGACACCTGATCGGGACGGGTCGCACGGGCCGCGGCCCACTTCCACGCCGCTCCCAGCGCCGCCGCCCCACAACCCACCGCGGCCAGCGCGACCGCCACCGCGTCGGCGACGTTGGGAGACTCCGTCAGGGACACAGACAAGATCACGAAGACGACGGCCGCGCCCAAGGCGGCCACGCAGAGCGCGACGGCGGGGAACGCGATCCATGATCTGCGCCGGTTCACCCGCACATGATGGCGATCTCCCGGCGGACGGATCCGCCGATCGGCACTAACCGCTACCATCCGGATACTCTAGGCGGCAATTCGGTCACCCGAAACAAGGCCAGACATCACGAGAGCTCAGACACCGTGAAGGCCCACGGAGCGAGCATCCGCTCGCCGCGTGGGCCTTCACGTCCGGTGGAGGTGGCGGGAATCGAACCCGCGTCCTTCAACACCAAGACAGGGCTTCTCCGGGTGCAGCCTGTTGTGCTTTTCTCAGCCCCGGCGATCACACAGGCGAGTCGCCGACGGGCTCAGTCACTGTTTGGTTTCCCGTACGGCCCCGTGACCGGGTCGGACGGTTGAGCCTCCTAGCGATGTCAGTTCCGGGCCGGAGGCACTCCCGGGCTGACAGAGGTTTTTCGCTGCTGCTTAGGCGGCGAGAGCCAGGGAAGCCTGGCTCACCTCAGTGCTCTTCTTATTGGCACTTAGTTGTCGCGGTCACAGTGTTGACGGGGTTATGTCCGCAGTCCCCGACCCGCTTCTCCTGACTTGCAATGCCGAAGTCGAAACCGGTCACCCCCTGGTTCAGCTGATCTTCTTGTCGAACCGGACCCGAGAGCCCGGCAACACAAGCTTACTCATGACAACACCCGCGACGCGACTTCGATTCCTGCCGCCGAGACCCGCCGAGACCCGCCGAAGCCCCCGGAGCGCGGCGTGACGCGGCGCCCCGGGGGCCGACCGGCAGGGTCGAGCCGGTCCGGATGGCAGGGCTCCCCCCGAGATGGAGCCCTGTCCTCATCACGGCGACTGGGCCCGCAACCCCCCGATCGGGTCCCAGTCACCCTGAAAGACGCTGGTCGCGTCCCGAATGGTTGCTCGCGCTCCCCGGTTTTCTCAGGTCGCGCTTCTCAGGTCGGCGCTTTCTCGGGCCGCGCTTTCTCAGGCCTGCGGCTGGGCGCCGCGGAAGAAGGCTCCCGCGACCACTGGAGCGGCCTCAGGGTCGCCGCTTTTCACCAGTACGGCGAGCGCCACGTCCCCCTGCCAGCCGACGAACCACGACAGCCTGGTCCGCTCCTTCTTCTCCACCTGGGTCACCTGAGCCGCCACTCCGTACACGGGTTCGCCGGGAGCGGTGGCGGGGGCCGCCGCGCCCGAGGTGACGCCGGCCCGCATGAGCGTGCGCAGCTTGGCCGTGATCGCCGGGTCCAGCGAAGCCGGCGAGACCGCGGGAGACCCGCCCGCCTCCTCCGCCGCCGGGTCGGGGGCGGCGGGCGAGGTGACCAGTGTCGGCGGCCGCCAGGTGCCGGACTTGACGGCTCCCGCGACCAGGGCCATCGCGAGCGGGCTCACCTTGGCGCCCTGCCCGGCGATGATCTTGGCGACCGCGGCGTCACCCTGGGCGGCGGGCACCGAGCCGCTGAAGGTCCGCAGCGGCAGCTTCCAGCCGGAGCCGATCCCGAACTGCTGCGCGCTGCGGCCTAGCGCCTGGCCGTTGATCCGCCTGGCCAGCGACGCGAGCGCGGTGACGCAGCCCTGGGCGAAGTCGGTCTGGAAGCTCGGCACCGTCACGCCGTCCACACCGGGCTGCTGGAAGCGCGCCCCGCCGACCGTCCGGTCGGAGCTGCACGGCACCTTCTGCTTGGGATCGAGGCCCGCCCTGAGCAGCCCTTCGGCCGCGATGATCGAGAAGGCGGTGCCGGCCGCGTACCTGCCCGCGAGGGCGTCCCGCTCCTGGTGGAGCTGGTTGGTGGAGACGGCGAGCACCTCGCCGGTGGACGCCTTGACCGCGACGAGAGCGGCCGGGCGCGACCCTGCGACGGCGGCGTCGCCGGCGCTCTGCAGGCGGCTGTCGATCGTGGTGCGGACCGGCTCGTTCTCCCGCCCGGGCCACGTCTTGAGCTCCTTGACCTGCCGCCCGGTGGCGTTGTCGAGCACGACCACCCGGGTCTCGGTGGAGCCGGTGAGCTGGTCCTGGTAGGCCTTCTGCAGGCCGTCCCGGCCGAGGGTGTCACCGGCCCGCTGCGGCCCGCCGAGCCGCTGCTCCGCCTCCGGGGTGATGGCCGTGACGACCCCGACGATCTGCGTCGGCGACTTGGGGGCCACCGGCGCGTTGTCGATCTCGAAACGCAGCCCGCCGATGGCCTCCAGCTTCGATTTGAGCTGGGCGAACTTCGTCCGGCCGAACGTCGCGAGCGGGACGAAGTCCTGCGGCGGCGACGACAGGACGCGGCTCAGCAGCCGGTCCTGGGCGAACCCGGTGATCTTCGACAGCTGCTCGCACAGGCGGGCCGGGTCCTTGACCTCGGCCGGGGTGACCCCCGCGACGTGCAGAATCGTCTCGTCCTGCAGGGGGTTGCCCGCGCGGTCGAGGATGGGCCTGCGGCCCTTGGGGACCGTGGCGACCGCGAGACGCTGCCCGGCGTGCAGGTCCGGGTGGATGACGCTCGGCGACCACCGCACCTTCCACCGGCCGCCGACCAGGTGCAGCGGCAGGGCGCCGTCGTACTGCCAGAGGGGGTTGTTCTCCCCGAGGTCCACCTCGGCGTGGAAGGCGGCCCGCGCGGTCTCGCCGTCCTGGCTGATCCCCTTGAGGGAGAAACGGATCGAGGCGGCGTCGAGCTGGAGGCGGGCGTTCTCCAGTGCCTTCCGTACGGCCGCCTGGTCGCCGTCGGCCCGCCCCGCGGCGTCCGCGTAGTCTCCCGTCTGCCAGCCGACGAGGAAGTCGCGCACCGCCTCGTGGGGCGACGGCTCCTCGAAGCAGCCGGTCAGCAGGGGCGCGGTCAAACCCAGGGCGAGCGCGGCCCGTACCACTCTGGCGCGCACGGTCTAGCGGCCCCCCCGGCGGCGGACGGCGTTGGACATCGCCCGCGACATCTCCCGGTTGGCCTGCTTCTCCATCAGCGTCTGGCGCTTGTCGTAGTCCTTCTTGCCCCGGGCGATGCCGAGCTCGATCTTCGCCCGGCCGTCCTTGAAGTACATCGACAGCGGGATCAGGGTGAGGCCCTTCTCCTTGAGCGTCGCGTCGAGCTTGCCGATCTCCTTGCGGTTCAGCAGGAGCTTGCGGGTGCGCCGGGCGGCGTGGTTGGTCCAGGTCCCCTGGCTGTACTCCGGGATGTACACGTTGATCAGCCAGACCTCGCCGCCCTCGACCGAGGCGTAGCCGTCGGTCAGGTTGGCCTTACCCGCCCGCAGGGACTTGACCTCGGTGCCGGTCAGCACGAGCCCGGCCTCGTAGGTGTCCTCGATGAAGAAGTCGTGCCTGGCACGCTTGTTCTGGGCGATGAGCTTGCGCCCGGTCTCACGTGGCATAAGGGGAGCCTACCGTCGCCGCGAGGGGCGAAAACGAGCTACGACGGGCTACGCGGTGCGCGGAACTCACACCCGCAGGTAGCGGCGCAGCGTGACGAACGAAGCGAAGACACAGATCAGCACGCCGATGGCCATGGTGCCGGTGATCACACCGGCGACGGTGTCCCAGCCGAGGGGGGCCACCATGTACGTCTGGATCTCCTCGAAGATGAAGATCTTGACGAGGATCAGCAGGACGCCGGACAGGACGCCGCCGATCAGGCCCGCGATCAGCCCCTCCATCACGAAGGGCAGCTGGATGTAGATGTTGGACGCGCCGACCAGCCGCATGATCCCGGTCTCCCTGCGGCGGTTGTACGCCGACAGTCGCACGGTGTTGCCGATCAGCAGGGTGGCCGCGAAGACCATCAGGATCGCGATGCCGAGCGCCATGTTGCGCAGGGTGTCCATGAAGCCGAAGACCGACTGCAGCAGGTCGCGTTCGTTGATGACGTTGGAGACGCCCGGCTGGCCCTTCAGGCTGGTCACGACGGCCGGCGCCTTGTCGGGGTCCTTCATCTTCACCCGGAACGATTCCGGCATGCTGTCGACCTTGATCACCGCCAGCAGGGTCTGGTTGGTCTCCTGCTGCTGCCATTTCTTGTACGCCTCGGCCTGGCTCTCGTACTCCACCCGTTCGACCTCCGGGAGCGCCTTGATCGCCTGCTCCAGGTTGGCCTTCTCCTCCCTGGTGACGCCGCTCTTGTTCTCACAGGCCGGGAAGGGGGAGTCCTTGACGCACAGGTAGACCGACACCTCGACCTTGTCGCTCCAGAAGCCGGTGAGCTTCGAGACCTGAGAGTTGATCATCAGTCCGACGCCCAGCAGCGCCATGCCGACGGCGACGGTCACGATCACCGCGATGGTCATCGTGAGATTGCGCCGAAGGCCGATCCAGACCTCGGAGAAGATGAAGTTGGCCCGCATGGTCCCAGTTACTCCTAATACGCCTGGCCGTACACGCCGCGCGACTGGTCTCGGACGATCTTGCCGTCCTCGAGCTCGACCACGCGCTTGCGCATGGAGTCGACGATCGCGGCGTCGTGCGTCGCCATGAGGACGGTCGTGCCGGTCCTGTTGATTCGGTCGAGCACCTTCATGATGCCGATGCTCGTGGCGGGGTCGATGTTTCCGGTGGGCTCGTCCGCGAGCAGGATCATCGGCCGGTTGACGAACGCGCGGGCCATCGCGACCCGCTGCTGCTCGCCGCCGGACAGCTCCTCCGGCATCCGGTGGGCCTTGCCCTCCAGGCCGACGAGCTCGATGACCTCCGGCACGACCTTGCGGATGAACCGGCGCGGCTTGCCGATGACCTCCAGGGCGAACGCCACGTTCTCGTAGACGTTCTTGTTCGGCAGCAGCCGGAAGTCCTGGAACACGCAGCCGATGCGGCGGCGCAGGTGCGGCACCTTGAAGTTGGACAACTTCGCCAGATCCTTGCCGGCCACGTGGATCGAGCCGGAGTTGGGCCGCTCCTCCTTCAGGACCAGCCGGAGGAAGGTGGACTTCCCCGATCCTGAGGGACCGACCAGGAACACGAACTCGCCCTTGTCGACATCCACGCTCACGTGGTCGAGGGCGGGCCGGTTTTGGTTCGCGTAGACCTTGGTGACATTATCGAGATGGATCACGGGCGCATCACGGCTAGCCAGTCTAGGGGGTGGGACGGCCGGTGCGGGGGTCGCCGGTCACTTTGCTGTCGATCGACGTTCCGTTGGCCGAAGGCCAGTCTAGGGGTAACACTGGCATGGAACGTCCATAACGGAAACAAAACAATTAGCCCTCGAGCGATGGGCCGGTAAAGCTGCTATGAGCTGCGAACATCTGATCTGCGCCGCGTGCGCGGGCCCCGTGGTGGAGGGCCGTTGCCCCGTTTGCCGCGAAGGCCGCGCCAAGCTGCACAACCATGGGTTCATGGGGCTGACGCCCCTGACCATCACGTTGATCGTGCTCCTCGTCGTGGCCCTGGTCGCGACGGTCGGACACGTCAGCGGTTACTGAAACCCGCCGTCTCTACTGGGCGTCGCCGGCTTCCTGGCGGCGCGTCCAGCGGATCTCGCCCTCGATGAACTCGTCGAGGTCGCCGTCCAGCACGGCGGAGGGGTTGCCCGCCTCCACGCCCGTGCGCAGATCCTTCACGATCTGGTACGGGTGCAGCACGTAGTTGCGGATCTGCGTGCCCCATGACGTCGTCGACTCGCCGCGCAGCTCGTTCATCGCCGCGGCCTCCTCCTGGCGCTTGCGCTCCAGCAGCTTGGCCGAGAGGACGGCCATCGCCGTCGCGCGGTTCTGCAGCTGGGACCGCTCGTTCTGGCAGGAGACCACGATCCCGGTCGGGAGGTGGGTGATCCGCACGGCCGAGTCGGTCGTGTTCACGCCCTGGCCGCCCGGCCCGGACGACCGGTAGACGTCGATGCGCAGGTCGTCCTCGTTGATGTCGATGTGGTCGGTCTGCTCGACCACCGGGACGACGTCCACGCCCGCGAAGGAGGTCTGCCGACGGCCCTGGTTGTCGAACGGGCTGATCCGGACCAGCCGGTGGGTGCCGTGCTCGCCCCTGAGCGTGCCGTACGCGTAGGGGGCCTTGACCGCGAAGGTGGCCGACTTGATGCCGGCCTCCTCGGCGTAGGAGGTCTCGTAGACCTCCGCCGGGTAGCCCTTGCGCTCCGACCACCGCAGGTACATCCGCAGCAGCATCTGCGCCCAGTCGGCCGCGTCGACGCCGCCCGCCTGGGAGTTGATGGTCACCAGGGCCTCTCGGGCGTCGTACTCGCCCGCCAGGAGCGTGCGCACCTCCAGCGCGCCGACCTCGGCCCGGAGCGCGGCGAGCTCCCTGTCGGCCTCGGCCAGCGCGTCCTCGTCGCCCTCCTCGGCCGCGAGCTCGAACAGGACCGGAAGGTCCTCCAGGCGGCGGCTCAGGCCGTCGACGCGGTTCACCTCGGCCTGGATGTGGGAGAGCCGGCTGGTGACGCGCTGCGCCTGGTCCGGGTCGTTCCACAGATCGGGCGCGGCAGCCTGCTCCTCCAACTCGGCGATCTGCTTGCGCAGGGCGTCGAGGTCGAGCACGTCCTGGATGCCTCTCAGCGTGCCGCCAAGCTCGTTGATCTCTTCGGCTGGATCGATGACTGCCACGTCTGTAAAGGGTACGCGAATCGGAGACCCTGTCAGGCAGCGCACCTCGGTAGCATGTGCATCGATCGCATCGGGAGGCTGGCGTGAACGGGGTCGTTCGGAGTGCGCTGGCCCTCGCCCTCCTGGCGTCCCTCCTGGCGTGCACGGTCCTCGCCTGCTCGGGCGGGGAGCCGCCGCGGGCCCCGGCCAGCCCGGCCGCGGCCGTCTCCGCCGTGCCGGGCGCCGGCGACGGGCGTGCCGCGAGCCCGTCCCCTTCGCCCTCCGCGTCGCCCAGCCCGCCCGCCCTGGCCCTGAAGGACGCCTCGCTGGCGCTCGACACGTTCCTGGAGACCGACGAGGTGCTCAGGGCGGCCCACGCGGACCGCTGGGCGTATCAGCTCACCCAGGACGGCCAGCGCCCGATCACGATCGCCGGGATCCGTACGCAGGGCGGCCGGCGGCCGGCCCGCTACCGGTGGGACCATCGCACGGTGCTCGTGCCCCGGCAGAGCGGCGCGGCCCAGTGGTTCGCGGCCACCGCCGAACGGCACGGCGGGCCGGGCGGCGCCCGCACCGGCGTGTTCGTCTTCGTCCGGCAGAGCCAGGACGGCCCGTGGCGCAACAGCTTCACGTCGCTGCTCAATCCCGGCGCGAAACCGCCCGCGGTCGAACTCGACGCGGAGGGGTACGCCACCTCCCTGGGCTCGCGCGACTCGTCGGTGGCGATCAGCCCCAACCTGATGGGCCCGCTGCACGCGACGGTCGCCGAGGAGGGCCCCAAGGGCTACGCCTCCGGGCTGATCGCCCCCGGCCCGCAGACCACCGGCTTCTACGACGAGATCAGCCGGACCAAGGTGAAGGCGAAGGCCGACGACTGCATGGCGTACGAATCGATCTTCGCCTCCGCGCCGAACTTCCCGATCTTCGCGCTGCGCACCCGGGACGGCGGCGCACTGACGATGTACACACTGATCCGGACGTCCTCCTGGATCACCAGTGCGCAGGGGCCGGGCCAGGGCCGGGGGGCGAAGTGCAGCGAGGGCCGCCCGGTGGCGGTCCCCGCCGCGGCCCGCTGGCTGCTGAGCCCCACGAAGGACCTCTTCATCCACCAGAAGCGGCAGATCGTCGAGACCCAGCAGTACGTGAGCGCGGTGCCGCCCAAGGCATCCACCGCGCCCGTGCACGTCGTCGGCTACCAGGGCCTCGTCACCGGCGGCTTCAACCGCTGAGAAGGCTACGCTTCGGCGTGGGGCAGGTTGCTGGTGGAGACCAGCGTCCGCACCGCGCGCAGCGCGACCGACAGCGTCGCCAGGTCGAAGGTGTCGCTCTCCCAGATCTCCGACAGCGTCTGCCGCGACCGGGTCACCGCGGCCTGGTTGGCCTCCGTCCAGCTCGCCAGCCGTTCCTCCGGCGACAGGCCCGGCCGGCTGTGGATCAGCACGTCCCGGGTCAGCGTGGCGTGGGCGGCGTACAGGTCGTCGCGCAGCGCCGCCCTGGCCATGGAGTTCCACCGGCTGTCGCGCGGCAGCGCGATCACCCGCTCCCGCAGCCGGGCGAGCTGGAGCCGGTCGGCCAGGTCGAAGTAGACCTCGGCCACCTCGCTCACCGGCCTGCCGGCGTACGTCGCGATCTCCACGAGGTCGAAGGTCGAGTAGGCCGGCACCATCGCCGCGACCCGCTCGGCCAGCTCCCCCGGCACGCCCCTGGCCGTGAAGGAGTCCCTGCGTTCCTCGTACGCCGCCAGGTCCGGGCCGGTCAGCAGCTTCGGCAGGTGCGGAAGCAGGCCGCCCGCGCCGTCGATGAAGTGGCGGGCCGTGGAGGCGAGGTCGAGCGGGGGGCGGCGGTTGCCGAGCAGCCAGCGGGTGCCGCGCTCGGACAGCTTGCGGCCCTCCAGCAGCATCGCGAGCTGGGTCGCGGTGTCGACCTCGTTGTCCAGCGCCTCGACCTGCCGGACGAACGACGGCAGGTCGAAGACCTCCCGGGTGACCAGGTAGGCCCGCACGATGTCGGGCGCCGTGGCGCCGCTCTCCTCGCCGAACCGGAAGACGAAGCTGGTGCCGCCGAAGTTCACCACGTCGTTGACGATCCGGGTCGTGATGATCTCCCGGCGGAGCGGGTGGGAGTCCATGTACGGCCGGAGCCGGTCGCGCAGCGCCGAGGGGAAGTACGACACCAGCCACGACGCGAGGGACGGGTCGTCGGGAATGTCCGACTGCAGCAGCTCCGCGTCCACGACGAGCTTGGTGTAGGCCAGCAGCACCGCGAACTCGGGGTTGGCCAGACCCAGCCCGGCCTGGCGCCGCTCGGCGAGCACCTTGTCCGACGGCAGGAACTCCAGCTCCCGGTTGACCAGCCCGGCGCGCTCCAGCCTCCGCAGGTAGCGGGAGTGGATGTGCAGCATCTCCGGCGCCTGGGCGCGGGCCGCCGCGAGCACCACGTTCTGGGCGTAGTTGTCCTCCAGCACCAGCCGGCCGACCTCGTCGGTCATGTCGAGGAAGAGCTGGTCGCGCTGCTTGTCGGTCATCTCGCCGTCGCGGACGACCTGGTCGAGCAGGATCTTGATGTTGACCTCGTGGTCGGAGGTGTCCACGCCGGCCGAGTTGTCGATGAAGTCGGTGTTGATCAGGCCGCCGTTCAGCGCGAACTCGATCCGGGCGCGCTGGGTGAAGCCGAGGTTGCCGCCCTCGCCCACCACCTTGCAGCGCAGGTCGGCGGCGTTGATCCGGAGCACGTCGTTGGCCTTGTCCCCGGCGTCGGCGTGGGTCTCCGACGACGCCTTGACGTACGTGCCGATGCCGCCGTTCCACAGCAGGTCGACCGGCGCCCGCAGGATCGCGCTGATCAGGTCGCCCGGGGCGAGCGCGGTGACGCCGTGGGGCAGGCCGAGCGCGGCGCGCGTCTGCGGGGAGAGGGGGATCGACTTGGCGGTGCGCGGCCACACGCCGCCGCCCGCCGAGATCAGCGACCTGTCGTAGTCGGCCCACGAGCTTCTGGGCAGCCCGAACAGCCGCAGCCGCTCGGCGAAGCTCCGCGCCGGGTCGGGGTCGGGGTCGACGAAGACGTGCCGGTGGTCGAAGGCCGCCACGAGCCGGATGTGCTCCGACAGCAGCATGCCGTTTCCGAACACGTCGCCGGACATGTCGCCGATGCCGGCCACGGTGAAGTCGGTGGTCTGCACGTCCACCCCGAGCGTGCGGAAGTGGTACTTCACCGACTCCCAGGCGCCCTTGGCGGTGATGCCCATGGCCTTGTGGTCGTAGCCGACCGAGCCGCCGGAGGCGAAGGCGTCGCCGAGCCAGAAGCCGTACTCCTTGGCCACGCCGTTGGCGATGTCGGAGAACGTCGCGGTGCCCTTGTCGGCGGCCACCACGAGATAGGTGTCGTCGCCGTCGTGCCGCACCACGTCCGGCGGCGGCACGACCTCCCCCGCGACCAGGTTGTCGGTCAGGTCGAGCAGGCCGGAGATGAACTGGCGGTAGCAGGCGACGCCCTCGGCCATCATCTCGTCGCGCCCGCCCCCGGGGGGGTTCTTGACGACGAAGCCGCCCTTGGACCCGGTCGGCACGATGACGGTGTTCTTCACCATCTGCGCCTTGACCAGGCCGAGGACCTCCGTACGGAAGTCCTCCATGCGGTCCGACCAGCGCAGGCCGCCGCGGGCGACCTTGCCGAAGCGCAGGTGCACGCCCTCGACCCGGGGCGAGTACACGAAGACCTCGTACTTCGGCCGCGGCAGCGGCAGCACGCCGATCGCCTGCGAATCGAACTTCAGCGCGATGTACGGCTTGCGCCTGCCGGTGACGAACTGGCTGCCGGCCGCCCCCGCGTCGCGCCCGTCCGTACGGTCCGCCTGGAAGACGTTGGTGCGCAGCGTCGCCTGGATCATCTCCAGGTAGGCCCGCAGGATGCGGTCCTCGTCGAGCGAGGCGACCTCGTCCAGCGAGGCGAGGATCTCCTCGGTCAGCGCGTCGCAGACCTCGGGCCTCGCGTCGTCCGGCCGCCGGGGGTCGAGCCTCGCCTCGAAGAGCCGCACCAGCAGCCGGGCCAGCCGCACGTTGCCGCGCAGCACCCGCTCGATGTACGACTGGCTGAACGTGCTCCCGGCCTGCCGCAGATACTTGGCGTACGCCCGGAGGATCTCGGCCTGCTCCCAGGTCAGCCCGCCGGCCAGCACGAGGGCGTTGAAGCCGTCGTTCTCCACCTCGCCGCGCCACAGTACGGCGAACGCGTCCTGGAACAGGCGCCTGAACTCGTCGCGGTGGACCTCGCCGGAGGGGGTGTAGCGCAGGCCGAAGTCGTAGATCCAGGCGTCCTTGGTGGCGGGGTCGTGGTCGCGGTCGATCTCGTACGGCCGCTCGTCCACGACCTCGACGCCCATCCGCTGGAGCAGCGGCAGCACCCGCGACAGGGAGATCGGCGCGCCCAGCCGGTAGACCTTGAACCGGCGCTCCCCCTCCGCCGCGCCGTACGGCTCGTAGAGGTTCATGCCGATCGCGTTCGGCTCGTCGCCGAGCGCCTCCAGCCGTCTGAGGTCGGCGACCGCCGTACGGGCCGGGAAGTCGGCCTTGTAGCCCTCGGGGAAGGCGACGCCGTACCGGCGCAGCAGCGCGGGCGCGTCCTCCTCCGGGCACAGCTCGTTGATCGCGTCGGTGAGGTCGTCCTCCCAGGAGCGGGTGGTGGCGGCCAGCCGCGCCTCCAGCTCCTCCACGTCGACCGGGGTCTCACCGAGCGGCCTGCCCCGCTCGCCGCGGATCACCACGTGCAGCCGGGCCAGCGCCGACTCGCCGATCGAGGTGCTGTAGTCGAGCGAGGTGCCACCGAGGGCCCTGAGCAGGATCCGCTGCATGTGCAGGCGGACCTTGGTGGTGTAGCGGTCGCGCGGCAGGAAGATCATGCAGGAGATGTAGCGGCCGTAGTCGTCGCGGCGCAGGAACAGCTTGACCTGCTTGCGCTCCCGCAGCCGCAGCACGCCGAGCGCGATCGGCAGCAGCTCGTCCACGGGGATCTGGAAGAGCTCGGCGCGGGGGTAGGTCTCCAGGATCTCGATGAGGTCCTTGCCGTCGTGGCCGTCGGGCGACAGCCCGGCCCGGTCCAGCACATCGGCGAGCTTGCGCCGCAGCACCGGGATGCGGGAGATCGACTCGTTGTACGCCACGTGGGTGAACAGCCCGAGGAACCGGCGCTCACCGATCACCTCGCCCTCGGGCGAGAAGACCTTGATCCCGACGTAGTCGAGGTAGTGGGGCCGATAGACGGTCGCCCGGCTGTTGGCCTTGGTGATGATCAGCAGCTGTTTCTCCCGCGCCTTCGCGCGGACCTCCGGCGGCAGGGCCGCGAAGCTGGCCGATCCGGCCTTGTCGGCCCGCAGGATGCCGAGCCCGGTGCCGGTCAGGGCGCGCAGCGCGGCGCCGCCGTCGGTGTCCTCAAGCCGGTACTCCCGGTAGCCGAGGAACGTGAAGTGGCCGTCGGCGAGCCAGCGCAGCAGTTCCATGCCGTCCTCGACCTGCGCGGGGTCGAGCGGCGGCGGATCGGACGACAGATCGTCGGCGGCCCCAACGGCGAGCGCCCGCATCTTGGCGAAGTCCTCGACCGCGTAGCGCACGTCCTGCAGCACCCGCTGCAGGTCGCCCTCCAGCTCCTTGAGCACGGCGGGGTCGGACTGCCGGTCGATCTCGATGTGCATCCACGACTCGCGGATGACCTGCCCGGTCATGTTCTCCTGGTCCGGGCCCAGCAGTCTGCCGGTCATGTCCCGGCGCACCCGTATCTGCGGGTGGATGAGCAGGTGGGTGCCGATCTCGTGCCGGTCCAGCTCGGTCGTCACCGAGTCGACCAGGAACGGCATGTCGTCGGTGACGATCTGGACCACCGTACGGCCCGGGTCCCAGCCGTTCTCTTCGAGTGTCGGGGTGTAGACGCGCACCAGGGCGCGGCCCTGGGGACGGTTCTGCGCGAGGTGGCGGTGGGCCGTCGCGGGCCCGTACACGTCCACCGGGTCGCGGTCGGCCAGGTCCTCCGGGGGGACGTTCCGGTAGTACTGCCGTAGGAAGGACAGGGGGTCCTCCCCGTCCACGTGCGGCGCCCCCGGCGCGTGTGCGCAGGTCTCGGCGGCGGTGCGGAGAAGCGCCTCCAGCGCCTCATCCGATTCCTGCCGGTTCAGCGCCATCTCGAGCGGCATGTCGCTAACTCACTCCCTTGTGAGGATCTCAAAGCCAGGCCCGTAGTTCCCATAGCAGGGGGAAGAAGTGCAAACGCGTCCGTCCCCGGAGATAAGGTGCCCCAGACGAGCCGCCGGTACCGGATTTCGTCCCGATCTGGCGCTCGACCATCTGTACGTGTCGCATCCGCCACAGAGCGGTCGTCTCGTCGTGGGTGAGAAGATCCTCGGCCAGGTCCCACAGATCGTCGTACGATCCCCGGTCGCGGGCCACGGCCAGCAGGGAGTCCATGATCTCTTCGTCGGAGACCGGCAGGCCACGCTGGGAGAGGGCGGTGAGATAAGCATCCCACAGCGTCGGCTCGGCGAGCCGACGCCGCAGCCTGGCGATTTCCGCGTCGCCCGCGCCCCGCAACCGGCCGAGGTACGAGGGGTCCTTGGCGCCCGACAGGAACTCGAGCTCCCGGAACTGCACCGACTGGAAGCCGCTCGCGGGGGCGAGCACCGACCGGAACTCCAGGAAGTCCTGCGGCGTCATGGTCTCCATCACCTGGACCTGGTCGACCAGGACCTTCTCGACCGCGTGCACCCGGCGGAACAGGTGCCTGGCCCGCCACAGCGCGCCCTCGGCCATCGCGTCCCTGATCCGCTCCAGCTCGTGCAGCAGGAGCTTGAACCACAGCTCGTAGACCTGGTGGACGGTGATGAACAGCAGTTCGTCGCTGGCCCCGGACCGCTGCTCCTGCTGGGCGAGCAGCTCGGGCAGCCGGAGGTAGCCGCCGTAGGAAAGGCGCCCGCCCTCCTCGCCGAAGCTGCGCGGCGGGGGCAGCACGTCTCCCGACCCGGCCCGGCCGTACGGCGTCGCAGGCATGCGCCACTCCTCCACGATGAGCACGTCCCTTCCGATCCCCATTGACCGAAAGCCCGGCACCACCGCACCCGATATCACCCCATGACATCACAGACGTCAACTCGGCGCGCACCGGACCTACCCGGGGGTCCGTGCCCGGCCGGGGCGACGGGAGACGGCCACCCCCACCAGGCACAGAGCCCCGCCGGCCAGCGTGAGCGGGCCGGGAACCTCGTCGAGCAGCAACCACGACATGAGCACCACCAGGGCAGGCACGAGGTAGGTGGTCGCGCCCATCCGGCCGGCCGTCGTGCGGGCCAGGGCGAACGCCCAGGTGGTGAAGGCGACGGCGGTCGGGCCGACGCCGAGATAGAGCATGTTCAGCGTCGCCGGCAGCGGGGCGTGCGCCACTTCGGAGACGAGGACCCCCGCGAAGGGCAGGCAGGCCGCCGCCCCGATCAGGCAGCCGAACGTAGTCACCTGCAGTGCCCCCGCGTGCCGGAGCGCCGGCTTCTGGGCGACCACCCCGCCCGCGTACGCCGCCGCGGCCAGCAGGCACAGCACCACGCCGAGCAGGGAGGAACGGCCACCGCCGGACATGGAGAGCCCGACGACCGCCGCGCCGGCGAACGACACCGCCATGCCGGCGAGCAGCGGGCGCGGCAGACCCTCGCCGAGCAGTCTGCCGCCGAGGAGCGCGATGAGGATCGGCCCGATGTTGACCAGCAGCGCCGCCGTGCCCGCGTCCACCTCCCGCTCACCCCAGTTCAGCAGGACCATGTAGCCGCCGAACCAGAGGATTCCCGAGCAGACGATCCCTGGCCAGGCGGCACGGGCCGGCCATCCCGGCCGGCGAACCAGCGTGATCACGCCCAGCACCAGGGCCCCGGCGAGGAGCCGTCCCAGGGCCAGGGCTCCGGGAGAGTAGGCCTCTCCGGCGCTGCGGATGGAGACGAAGGCCGAAGCCCACAACAGGACCGTGACCCCCGCGGCGGCGAGGGCGGCGCGAGCCGCAGGACGGTGGAGCTTCTGGTTGCGGTCGACGCGCGTTCCGGTTCTCACCCGGCCAACGTTAGGACCAGGACGTTTCGCCCGATAACGAAATTTCCGCGAGCCGGACGGCCCGGCGTTCCGCCCGGCCTGCGTCGCCACGGACTCTTCGGTCGCGACCGCAACGTGGGTGCCGCATCCTGGGGCCATGCCGTCCATGCCGTCCACGCCCTCCAGGCCGTCTTCCGGGCGTGTCACCTCCGGTCTGGCCGCACTCGCCGCGCTCCTCGCCGACGAGACACGGGCGCGGTTCTGCCTGGCGCTGCTCCGAGCGCAGGCCGCACCTGGCGGGGCTCGCCGGAGCGGCGCTGTGCCGCCACGCGCTGGAGACGGGGTGGTGCGTGCGGATCGGCTCGACCCGGGCCGTCCAGGTCACCCCCGAAGGCGAACGCGCACTGGCAGAGCTGCTCGGCCTCCCGGCGGCGGCCCTGCACTGACGGGGGGTAGGCGCTGACCGGGGCGGGCGGAACGCGAGGTGCCGCTCGAACTCCTCGGCCTCGTCGTCGTCCAGCACTCCCAGGGCGTACTCTGCCACGTCGAAGTGCGGCGACGACGCGGACATCAGCTGGCCACCCCCCTCTCCTTCAGGGCCGTACGAAGTGGTTTGCTGATCGGGGGCTCGCTGAGCCCGCTCACCGGCGGAGCCCGGCCCGCCCTCGCCGACCACTGCGATCCGTCCGTCCAGGGCGCGGGGTGCGAGGACGTCGGCCCGGCCCTGGAGGACTTCACCGACATCCGGCAGGTGCCGCCGGGCGACGGCGGCGTACGCGCCGGGCGCGGCTCGTTCACCTCCCGCTGCGGACGCAACGAGAACGGCCACCGCAACTCCGACAACTACATCGTCGCGCCCGGGGTGTCGAACGGCGCGCACCACGTCCACGACTACGTCGGCAACCTCACGACCAACGGGTCCTCCACCGACGAGAGCCTCGCCGCGGGCGGCACGACCTGCCGGCTCGGCGACAGGTCCACGTACTTCTGGCCGGTGCTGCGCAGCCGGCAGGACGTGGCTGGAGAGGATGTGCCGGCGCGACACACGGAGGAGCCGGGCGGCGCGGCCGAGGGCAACGTCGGCACGATCCTCCTCCCCCGGTCGGTCATGCTGCAGTTCCGGGGCAACCCCGTCAGCAGGGTCGTGGCGATGCCGAGGTTCCTCCGGCTCATCACCGGAGACGCGAAGGCCGCCACCAACGGCGGTGCGGGCGCCCGCGCCCAGTGGACCTGCAGCGGTTTCACGAACCGGCTGACCGGCAGATATCCGCTCTGTCCCCGGGGCAGCCCGGTGCTGCGCGTGCTCGACTTCCCCAGCTGCTGGGACGGCCAGAACACCGACAGCGCCAACCACCGGACCCAGGTCGTCTTCCCCGGCCGGAACGGCGCCTGCCCGGCGGGCACCCGGGCGATCCCGCAACTGCGCATGACGCTGGCCTACTCGGTGCCGGGCGGGCCGTCGTTCGCGGTCGACAGCTTGCCGGGCTCGACGAGCATCGCCGGCTCGACCTCAACGCCCATCACAAGTACCACGACCGGCTGCCGGGCCAGACGGTCGACGCGCTCATCTCGATGACCGAGGAGGTGGACCTGCGGGGCCGCGTCGGGGCCGCGTTCCCGTTCGCGCGCAAGCTGCGCGCCGTGTCCGCCCGGGACGGCGAGACGGTCGTGCTGGTGAACGCCGCCGAGGGCGAGCCCGCCAGCCTGAAGGACAAGACCCTGCTCACCCGGGCGCCGCACCTCGTGCTGGAGGGCGCCCTGCTCGCGGCGAGCGCGCTCGGCTCCCGCGAGGTGGTGGTCGCGGTCGGCGCGGGCGAGCTGGCCGAGGCCTCGGTCACCGCCGCCGTGGCCGAGCGCGGCCTGACCGGGCTCGTACGCGTCGCTGCGATCGAGGAACGGTTCGTCTCGGGCGAGGGCGCGCTCGTCCGCGCCGTCAACGGCGAGATCGGGCTGCCGCCGGGCCGCAGGGTCCGCTCCGGCGACAGCGGCGTGTACGGCCTGCCGACCCTGCTGTCGAACACCGAGACCTTCGCCCAGCTCGCCGTGCTGGCCGAGCTGGGGCCGGAGGAGTACGCCGCGGTGGGCACGGTGCAGGAGCCGGGGACGATCCTGCTGACGGTCGGCGGGTCGGTGGGCGCCCCCGCGGTGGTCGAGGCCCCGCCGGGGGTGCCGCTGGCCGACGTGCTGACCCTGTGCGAAGCGAGGATCGGAGACGGGCTGCTGCTCGGCGGATCTCACGGCACCTGGATGTCCGCCGAGGCGGCGTACGGCACGTTCCTGTCGCGGCGCGGCGCGAAGGAGGCGGGCGGCGAGCTGGGCGCGGGCATCGTGGTCGTGCTGGTTGCCAGGGCCACGGCCTGTGCGCGCATCTCGTGCCGGAGCTGGTCAAGCTGGATCACCACGGCTTCCCGGTGTTCATGGACACCGGCGTGCCCTCGTGGCTGCTCGGCGACGCGCAGAAGGCGGTGGAGATGTGCCCCGCGCTGGCCCTGCGGGTCGGCGCGAAGTGAGACACGACACACGGGACGAAGTGATGACACTGTAACCAACCGGACCAGATCAGCGCGCGTCTCACGAGGTAGATCACCACCTCGGGAGTACGACCATGATCGACAGACGGAGCTTCCTTCGCGTCTCGGCCCTCGCCGGGGCCGCCGCCTTCTCCGGCACCTTCTCGGGCATGGCGTTCGCCGCCGCGGGTCCCCGTCCCGCCGACTGGTCCGCGCTCGGCCGGGGGCTGGAGGGCAGGCTGATCCGGCCGGGCGACGCGTCGTACGACAACGCGCGCCACGTGTTCAACTCGGCCTTCGACTCCGTACGGCCGGCCGGGGTCGCGTACTGCACGGGGCCGGCCGACGTGTCGGAGTGCCTGGCGTTCGCACGGCGCTTCGGCGTGCCGGTGACCTCCCGGTCGGGCGGCCACAGCTACGCGGGCTGGTCCACGGGCGCCGGGCTCGTCGTCGACGTGTCGCGGATGAGCGGCGTGGCGTACGCGGGCGGCCACGCCACGGTCGGCGCCGGCGCGCGCCTCGTCGACGTGTACGCCAAGCTGGCCGCGCACGGGGTGAGCATCCCGGCGGGCTCCTGCCCGACCGTGGGCGTGGCGGGTCTCACGCTGGGCGGCGGCATCGGGGTGGTGTCGCGGCAGTACGGCCTGACCTGCGACGTGCTGGAGTCACTCAAGATCGTCACGGCCGACGGGAAGACGTTGACCTGCTCGGAGACCTCGCACCCGGACCTGTTCTGGGCCTCCCGGGGTGGCGGCGGCGGCAACTTCGGCGTCGCGACGTCGTTCACGTTCCGCACGCACGCCACCCGTCAGGTGACGCTGTTCTTCCTGCACTGGCCCTGGTCGAAGGCCGCCGCCGTGCTCAGGGCGTGGCAGGCGTGGGCGCCGTCCGCCCCCGACGCGCTGTGGTCCAACTGCCACCTGAACCACGACCCGTCCCCGGACGTGATGGTCGGCGGCATCTACCTCGGCGGCAGGACGGCGTGCGAGAACCTGCTGCAGAAGCTCGTCGACCGGATCGGCTCCGGGCCCAAGACCCGTTATGTCGCGGTCTCCGCCTACGACCACGCGATGATGGTGGAGGCGGGCTGCTCGTCGCTGACGGTGGCGCAGTGCCACCGCCCCGGCACGCTCCCCGGGCAGAACCCGAGCGGGAGGCTCGTCCGCGACTCGTTCACCGCGAAGTCGCACTTCGCCTACACGCCGCTGTCGTCCGCCGGGATCAAGGCGCTGCTGGCCCAGGTCGCCGCGCCCGGACGGCACTCGGTGCTGCTCGACGCGCTCGGCGGCGCCGTCGCCCGGGTGCACCCGGACGCGACCGCCTTCCCGCACCGCAAGGCGCTGTTCAGCGTGCAGTACTACGCCCACATGTCCGGCGCCGCCGCCTGGACCCGCGCCGCCCACGCCGCCATGCGGCCGCACCTCGGCGACCACGCGTACGTCAACTACATCGACCCTGAACTGAAGAACTGGCGGCAGCAGTACTACGGCGCCAACGCCACCCGTCTGGCCCAGGTCAAGGCGGCCTACGACCCCGGCCGCCTGTTCCGCCTGCCCCAGAGTGTGTGAACGAAGCAGCTCACACCGCCCGTCGGCGTTGACGGCGGCTGGACTGATCCCGAGCCGACCCACCCCCGCTCGTTACTGAGTGTGATAGATAGTTTGCTGACAGCAATCACTCGGGGGGGATGTTCATGAACGTTTCTCGATCTCGCGCATACCTGACCTGCGGTCTCGGCGCCGCCGCGGCGGGCGTGCTGGGCCTGGCCCTGACGGTCGTCCCGTCGGTCGCCGAGGGCGCGTCGAGCGGCAGCAGCCAGAGCACCAGGCCGGTCGCCGACCCCTCTCCGAAGCAGCCGGGTGGCCACACCGTGCTGACGTGCGCGATGAGCACGAGCAGCGCCCAGCCGATCACCGCCGACCCGGCGGTGGGCAAGGAGGCCCGCACGGTGACGGCCCGGGGCGTCCTGACACTCACCGACTGCGCCTCGCCCGACGGCAGCTTCCCCAACATCCGCTCGGGGACCGTCACCCTCCAGGGCAGCGCCCAGGCGTCCTGCACCGGTGTCCAGAACGTCACCGGCACGGGCACGGTCACCTGGAAGGACGCCCAGGGCCAGACGTTGGGCACCTCCACGATCCGCCCCAACATGGACGGGATCGCCTCGTACAACCCGGGCGACATGATGCTGGTCGGCGAGGTCACCGAAGGGAAGCTGAAGGGCAAGCGGATCGCCGGGAATGCCGCTCCCACCTCGGACATCGGCCAGTGCTCCAGCAAGGGCGTGAGCAGCGTCCAGGGCAGCGGCACGGTCGCGTTCATCGCCGTCGACACACCTAAGTAGCGACTAAGTAGCGACGCATCCAAGTAGCGCAGTCAGGTGGGACCGGGTCGAGGGAGGTGGCGCATGCCGTCGGATGAGCCCGTGCTGCGGGTGCGGGACGTACGGAAGGGCTACCGGGGTGGCCCGGTCCTGCGTGCGGTGAATCTCGATCTGCCACCCGGCCGGTTGGTGGGGATCGTCGGGGAGAACGGCGCGGGCAAGACCACGCTGCTGCGCGTCCTCGCGGGCGACCTGCGGCCGGACGGCGGGTCGGTGCGCCACGGCGGGCGCGTCGGTCACTGCCCGCAGGAGACGGTGCTGCACGACGCGTTCACAGTCGAGCAGCACCTGCGGTTCTTCCAGGTCGCCTACGGCCTGGAAAGCCTGCGCAGAGCCGAGGAACTGCTGGACGCGCTGCGGTTCTCCGGCTCCCGCCGGGCCCGCCCCGCCACGTTGAGCGGCGGGACCCGGCAGAAGCTCAACCTCGTCCTGGCCCTGATGCACGACCCGGACGTGCTCCTGCTCGACGAGCCTTACCAGGGCTTCGACTGGGAGACGTACGTCCGGTTCTGGGACCTAGCCGAGGAACTGCGCGGGCGTGGCCGCTCGGTGCTGGTCGTCTCCCACCTCGCGTACGACGCCGCACGCCTCGACGCGCTCCACCGGCTGGAGGGCGGCGTGCTGCGGGTCGCGGACAGGACCGGTGCCGCATGAGATGCCACTGGGCCTGTTACGCCACCGCTGTGCGCATGACGTTCGTGGAGCATCTACGCAACCGGCTGGCTCTCGTGATCATTGTGGTCTTCATCCCGGTGTGGGCGATCCTCATCTACGCCCTGTCCCTGGAGATCGCGCTCCCGTTCCACGTACGCGCCGCGGAGCGGGTCGTCACCCTGCCGGCCAACGTGCTCAACCAGCTCGCCGGGGCGCTGCAGATCCTCGCGCTGATCACCGGGTTCATGATGTTCGTGACCACGTTGAACTCGGCGGCCTTCGATCGCCGGCTGGTGCGGTCGGGCTTCCCCCGGCTGTGCCTGATCGCGGCGAAGCTCACCGCCCTGGTGGTGGTCGCACTCTGCGTCGCGATGTACGCGGCCGGCCTGATCTGCCTGACCCATCGGCCGGCGCAGCCCCTGCTGCTCGCCACCGCCCTCTTCGGCGGGGCGCTGATCTACGGAGGGATCGGCATCGTGCTGGCCGCCGTGCTGACCAGCGACCTGGCCGGTCTGGTCCTCGTCACCGTGATCTGCTCGGTCGATCTGGCCCTGCAGAGCCCGCTCGCCACTCCGGCCGCGGCCGACACCCTGGTGCGTTACCTGCCCGATTACGGGCCGATGCAGGCGGCTGTCGCGGCGGTGGGTCTGGACACGGTGCCCTGGAGCGCCGTCGCCCCGGCCGTGTGCTGGGCGCTGGGCACAGTGGTCCTCGGTGTCTCCGCTTTCGCCGGCCGCACGCGCGTACACCAGCCGGTGGGCGGGCCGGCGACGGTTTCCCCCTGAATCCCCTGTCAGGAGCATCCATGACATCTGAGATAGTCTCCCGTGCCTTTCCCGCCCTGGAATCCGATCTGGAACGGGTGCGCGAGATCGTCGGCCTGGCGGACGTGCCGAGCCGCGCCGATCTGACGGCGCTGACCAGGCAGCCGACCGGTCACCGCCACCTGATCCGGCCCACCTTGGCGCTGCTGTCGTACTACCTGCTCGCCGGCCCGGAGCGGGCCGCCGACGTCCGCGCCGTCAAGGCCGCGGCGGCCGTCGAGCTGCTGCACATGGCGTCGCTGCAGCACGACGACGTCATCGACGACGCACGGCAGCGAAGGGGCAGACCGAGCCTCAACAGCGTGTGGGGAACACGCCTGGCGGTCCTGGCCGGCGACCTCCTGTTCATCAGCGGCAGCCGGATCGTCGCCGAGCTGGGCGAGCGTGAGGCGCTGGTGTCCGCCGAAGCCGTCCAGCACATCTGCTCGGGGATGATCGCCGAGACCGCCGACCGTTTCCTGCTCTCCCGCACCGAGGAGGCCTACCTGGAGGTGACCGGCGCCAAGACGGCCGAGTTGCTGTCCCTCGCCTGCCGGCTGGGCGCCATGCAGGCCGGGCGGGACCGGGAGGCGGAGGAGGCCATGGCGCGGTTCGGCTGGCATCTCGGCATCGCCTACCAGGTGCGCGACGACATCCTCGACCTGACCTCCACCGCCGGGGAGCTCGGCAAGCCCGCCAACTCCGACGTCGTCGAAGGCGTCTACACGCTCCCCGTGATCAGGGCCCTGAACCGCGAACCCGCACTCGCCCGGCTACTCCGCCGCGGCCTGACCACGGCCGAGGCCGAGCGCGCACGGCAACTGGTCCTGTCCTGCGGAGTCGTGGACGAAGCCCGGAAGGTCGCCGACGAGCAGGCGGAGGCGGCTCTCCTGCGGCTCCACGGCGTCGGCGATCCGGCGTCACGCGAGGCGCTGGCCGACTACGTGCGGTCGGTCATGGGCTCCGTGAGACAGGCCGGTCCGGCTGCCGTCACCGTGCCCGTGCCCGTGCCCTCTCCCGATCCCGCCCCCGCTTCCGGTCACGGCGACGTCCTGGTCCGGGTGGTGCAGGAGCGGTTGGACGCGTGGTTGCTGGACACCGGGGTGGCCGCCACCCGGGAGGAGACCCGCCACCCTCGATGGAACGGCCTGGCCGCGGCCACCGCACTGATGTGGCCGGGCGCCGACGCCGAGCAGCTCGAAACCCTGGCCCGGTGGATGCTGGTATGCGTCGTGCTCGACGACCTCTTCGACGAGCCGGGTCTCGCCGACCACGCGGAGGCCGCCCGGCTGCGCCGGCGGCTCTCCCACCTCATCGGCGGGCTCGACGACGCCCCGCCGACCGGCGGAGCGTTCGCCACGGCTCTGGCCCAGGCATGGGAACGAATCCGCCTGGTGCAGCCGCCCTCGTGGCGGAGGCGGGCCATCGGCCACCTGCTCGATTGGCTGGACGCGGCCGAGCGCGAGGCATGCCACCGGCTCAGCGGGTTCGTCCCCAGCCTGCGCGACCAGGTCCCGCTGCGCCTGGGGAGCGCCGGAGTGCCCGTCTTCCTGGACGCCTTCGAGATCACGTGTGGCCGGGAGTTCGAGCCGTCCGTACGCGACCATCCGCTCCTGCGGCGGTTGCTGGACCTCGGCTCGGCCACCGTGCTCGCGGAGAACGACCTGCGGACCCTGGATCAGGACGAGGCCGCCGGGAGTCCCTACAACCTCGTCAGGGTGCTCCGCCATGAGGCCGGCTGCACCAGGCAGGAGGCGATCGACGAGGTGACCCGCCAGGTAGAGGACGGCTACGCCCAGGTGGACGCCATACTCACCTCCGGGCCGGCCATCCTGCGGCCCGCCTCGGGTGGCGCGGCCTCCGCGCCGGTCATCGGCATCCTGGGAGTCGTCCGGGATCGGCTTCCGGGCTGGCGCGCCATCCACGACGTCGACCGTTACAGCTCGTCGTCCACCGATGGCGGGACGCACCTGGCCCGGCTGCGCCGGGCGCTCCTGCTCGAATACGCCGAGACCGTCGCGGCCCGCTGACCCCGGCCCGCTTGTTTCCGGCCGTGCGCCGGGACCTCAGCCGGGTCCGTCCGCGGCGAGGCGGTCGAGCCATTCGCCGAGCACGTGGCGTTCGCCGTCGGTGAGAGCGGTGGCGTCCGGCAGCGCGGCGCGCAATGCAATCGCCGCCGCGGCCGGTCCGGGGGTTTCGACCGCGGGGGCGTCGGTGGTGATGGCGGCTATCGCCGCGTCGCGGGCCACCTCCGACAGGCGCGGGTCGCGCCGCTCCTCGGGCAGTGCGAGCAACGTGAAGACCGTGCCACAGCCCGCGGCGTGCACGAGGTCAGCCGCCAGGCGCTCGCCGACCTTCAGCCGGCCGGCGGCGGCGATGGCGTGGATGCGCTCGCCCAGCATGCGGAAGGCCGCGACGGCGGCGGGCGACCGCCGTCCCGGCGTGGGGTCTCCGTACATGAGCGAGAACAACGCGGGGTTCGCCAGCCCGAAGCCGACGTGCAGATCCCATCCGGCGCGCAGCCCTTCGACCGGGTCACCGGCGGGCGGGCTCGCCTTCTTGTCCTGCAGATAGGAGCTGAAGCCATACTCGGCGACCGCGTCGAGCAGGCCCTCCTTGTCGCCGAACAGCCGGTAGATCGTCGGCGCCTGCGTCCCGGCCGCGGTGGCCACCGCTCTGGTCGAGAGGGCGTCGCGCCCGCCGCTTGCGAGCAGCCGGGCCGCGACCGACACGATGCGCGCCCGCGTCCTGTCGCGGCCGCTCGCCGTCTCGCTCTCCGGATCACTCATGCTTCCAACGATATCAGCTTATTGCTATCACCGATTTTCCAGTGTTAGCGTTCTACCGATCTCAGCGATAGCAAGGAGTGGATCGTGATCAAGGCGCGAACCCGGCCTCCCCCTTCCTTCCGATGCCGTCCCACGCTGAGACGGAGCAGGACCTGCGCGCAGCCGGGGTCGCGTTCACCGCGCTGCGCAACGGCTTCTACGCCACCACCGCACTCCAGTTCGCCGGTCAGGCGCTCGAGACCGGCACGCTCGTCGCACCGGAGGACGGCCCGGTCTCCTGGACCGCCCACGCCGACCTCGCCGAGGCGACCGCCGTCGCACTGACCCAGGAGGGCCGGCTCGACGGGATCACCCCGCCGCTGACAGGTCCCAGGTCACTCGACCTCGCGGACGTCGCCGCGGTCGCCTCCGACCTGACGGGACGCGAGATCACCCGCGTCATCGTCCCGGACGACGAGTGGGTCGCGGGCATGGTGGCGCGCGGCGTGCCCGAGCAGCAGGCTCGCTTCTTGCTGGGTATGTTCGAGGCCAGCCGTCAGGGAGAGTTCGCCGAGGTCGGCCCCGCCCTCGGGGAGCTGCTCGGCCGTAAGCCGATCGCGTTCCGCGACGTGCTCGCGAACCGATAACGGGTTGTCCGCCGGGCCGGGGCCGCGCGCTCCTTCGGCGTATGGGCGACGAGCGGCGAAGCCTCACCGGCTGCCGGCATCCCGGTCATGAGCTACCGGGGAAGGCGTCCGTGACAACCTCCCCTGGGCGTACGCGATCGAGGACATCGGCCCGGACGCCGCTGCGACGACCCGTGGCCGTGGATCGCGGACGTGTTCCGGCGCCCGGAGCAGTCGCCACGTGGTCTCGGTGCGCTCATGCTGTCGACCGCCTTGGTCAGTGCAGCCGCGGACGGTCTGACCATGATCGGTCTGGTGGTAACCGAGGGCAACCCCGCCCGCCGCGTGTACGAAAGGTTCGGCTTCCGGGGGGTCGACGGCGCGATGACGGTTCAGATCTGAACCAGGCGGCCTCGTTTTCCGGGTCGATTTGTATATCGGGACATCCGGCGACCTCGTCAAGGCCAGATATACAGTGTCATCGAATCTTGTAAGGAGGCCGGGAATGCTGGTCGAATGGCTGGCAGCGGTGGCCGCGGCGGGCGGCACCGCGGTGGTGCAGGCCGCGGGCACGGACGGGTGGGTGATTGTGCGGCAGCGGGTGGCGCAGGTGCTCGGCCGCGACGATCCCGAACGTGAGCAGGCGGAACTGATGCGGCTGGATCAGACCGCGGCGGATCTCGCCTCGCTCGCCCCGGGGGAGGCGCCGCTGATACGGGCACGGCAGGAGGCGTCCTGGACGGCCCGATTCGAGATGCTGCTGGAGAGCCTCGGCGAGGCCGAGCGCGAACGGGTCGCCCGCGAACTGAACGACATCGCCGACCAGGCTCGTCAGGCATCAGTGGGGGGCGTGTCGGGGAACGTCTTCCATGGACCGACCGCATTCCAGGTCGGGGACCGCAACCGTCAGGACAACCACTTCGGGCCGAGGGCATGACCCGCGACTCCGAACCAGGCGGAGACGGAGTGTCGGGAAACGTCTTCCACGGCCCGGCCCCCTTCCAACTCGGCGATCGCAACGTCCAGATCAATCACATCCACCAGCCGGCGCCGCAGCGTCGCCGGCTGGTCCTCGCGGGCGTGGCGGTCACGACCCGAGAAGAACTGGCCGCCGCCATCCGTGGCAACTGGGCCGCGGCGAGGCGTCAGTTCTTCGAGGGCGCGGTCGCGACCGGCGCGGCCTCCGATGGTTGGCTCAGCCTTCTCGCCTGGCTGCACGAACTCGACGGTCTCACCGCCGATGACCTGACCGCTCAGATCGAACTCATCGACCATCGGCTCCGAGACGACAGACTCCCGGCCGATCTGAAACTGCTTCACCTGCTGGGCTGGCTCGATCCGAAGGGAGAAGCCGTCTGGCGAGGGACGGTGGTGACCCCGGAGTCGCTTTCCGAGGCATGCAGGATCGGTCGTCTGGGAGAAGGCGGCCCCGAATGGGAGCTCTACCGCGACCTCTGCGAGGGCGGGCTATTGGACGCCCTCTCCAGATTCACCGCGCTGAGCGCGCTGCGAGGAACGCAGCGGGCCTGGGACGAGGTCTGGGCTTCATGGCGGCGGCTGGCCGTACAGGTTCCCGGGCTGCCGCCCGAAGCCCGGGAATGGGCCGGGAGCGGGGCGCGCGGGTTGCTGCTGGCGGCCCTTCTGCCCTACGCGGAGGCCAGGACGTGGTTGCGCACCGGCCGCGAGAGCGTGACGCCACCCCCCACCGGTGAGATCGAGTGGTACGACTGGTTGCGCGCGCGGCACGGCGGCTCGGACACCCCTGTCGGATGGCTCGTGCGCGCCGACTTCGCCGCCTTCGCCGCGGCCCAGGCGGAACAGCGGCGTCGGCAGGCGGAAGCCGACCGGCAGATCCAGCGGACCCGGACCGCGCTGGACTCCGCCTCCGCTCTGCGGCAGCGGCAGTGGGCCGACTACGAGGGCCGGCGGCTCTCGCCCGCCGCCCGGTTGGAAGCGGTGGTCCGCGCGACGCTGTGGCTCGGGGCCTGGGGCGCGGCCACGATCCCGGTGGCCTGGATCATGTGGGGCTGGGTCCGGCCGGACATCGCCGCGAGGCTCTCCTGGTATCTCGTCACGCTGACCCTGGCGGCGTACGCAGGCTGGCTGCCGAGAGTCATACGGCTCGGCGCGGCGTACCAGCCTCCGCTGCGGCGCGTGCGCGCGTGGGCCGAGGAGGCCCGGGCCGACCGCGGGAGAACTCGGAGGGGTCTGTTCAGGGCCGGCCTCGTGGTCGGATTCGTGCTGGTTTTCGGGGTGCTCCTGCATGACGTCGGCGTCATCCTGACGACGATTCTCCTCATGCCGTTGCTGGGCGCGGCGTTTCATTTCGCCCGCAAGGGGGCGATCGACGACTGGGCGGACGATCACCGGGAACGACTGCGGGACCACCAGTCCAGGCGGGCCGGCGCAGGCGACATCCCCCAGCACATCGCCGAAGGTGTTCGATCGCCGTCGGCCAGAGTCCGGGCCGACGCCTACCACGCGTTCATGCGACAGTTCACCGGCCTCGACCGCGGCGGGAAGGACGATGCCGACCGGGAGAACGGCCGCGGCCGCTGAGCGGACGGCAGCAGCCCCCGCGCTGGGCGATGGCCGCGCCCGGCGGCGGTCAATAGGATCCTTACTGATCTGTCGAGGGCATTCCAGCGGGGGCGAGCGATGTCGCATTCCGGTACGAACGGCGACAGCGAGGTGGGGGGCTTACCCGATTCCGGCTTTCGCGGTTCCGGCGACGGGCACGGCTCCGGCCGGGGCGGATGGCCGTCCGGTCCGCGGCACCCCGCCGACCTGCGTACGGGCGATCCGCGCCAGGTGGGGCCGTACCGGCTGGTGCGCAGGCTGGGCGAGGGCGGCATGGGCGTCGTCTACCTCGGCGAGGCGCCGGACGGCACGCGCGTAGCGGTCAAACTGCTCCACCACACGATCGCCGCCGACCCCGGCTTCCGCCGCCGCGCCGCGGGCTGCTGACCGGGATCGGGGCCGGGATCGCCGGGCTGGCCGTGATCGCGACGGTGGTCGCCGTACGGCTCGGCGGTGGTGACGCGCCGCCCGGGGGACCTCCGCGACGTTCACGCGCTCCGCCGCGGTGGCCGGAGACCACGCCGCGCCGCGGACCGGCGCATCCTCCGCCCCGGCCGCGTCACAGGTGCCCCAGGCGGACGGCGGCGACGACCCCGGCAAGGTGGACCCCGCCTGCGGCACCTGGTGGGCCACCCTCGCCCTCGCCCTCGCCCGCAACGCCGTCCCCCCGCTGCGCTGGCCTCGCCCGTCCCGATGGGCCGCGCCCTAAACTGGGTGCGAGGTCGTAACGAACACCATGGGAGACGGCGGATGACAGCTCTGCCCGATGACAGCTGGCTTTACCACCTTCGCCCACAGCCCTCCCGGGTCACGGCAGAGGAGTACGAGGCCCTGCCAGAGGAGATCTGCCGGGCCATCGAGATCGTGGACGGTTACGTGGTCTACTGCGAAGCTCCGAGCCCCGAGCACCAGACGGCGGCCCGTCGGCTCGCCAATCTGATCGAGCGGGAGGCCAAGGCCGCGATGGGCCGGGGGCGCGGATGCCTGACGGTCAACACCGACGTGGACCTGCGGTTGCGCGACGTACCGCTGCTGAACCGGCGACCGGACATCGTCCTCTACCGGTGTCTTGATCGGGAACGCGGTGAGCGGCTCCGCGCCGAGCACGCCCTGCTGGTCCTGGAGATCGTGTCCGCAGGGTCGGAGACACAGGACACCACCGACAAGTTCGGCGAGTACGCGAAGGCCGGAGTAGAGCACTACTGGATCGTCCGGCTCGACGGCACGGGCGTGTCGGTCATCGAGCGCTACCGGCTCGATCACGCTTCGGCGCTGTACAAGCACATCGAGACCTTCATGAAGGATGAGCCGGGAGACCGGCCCGCCGTCGCCAACCCCATCCCCATCACCATCGACTGGTCGGAACTGGAGTTCTAGCGGTCAGCCGGAGTTGACCCTGCGGAGCCGGGCCCGGACCGTACGGCGGACCAGCGGGCCCATGTCGTCCAGCGCCGCGACCAGGCCG
The DNA here is from genome assembly GCF_045040095.1 of Microbispora sp. NBC_01389. NCBI lineage: Bacteria > Bacillati > Actinomycetota > Actinomycetes > Streptosporangiales > Streptosporangiaceae > Microbispora > Microbispora sp. NBC_01389. The sequence continues at coordinate 3,492,127 of NZ_CP109552.1, read as the reverse complement.
GCGAGCTGCTCCAGGCTGTCGAACGCGCGCTTCGCGCCGTCCTCGTCGACCCCCTCGTACAGTTCGAGGCCGACGAAGGCGGCCGCGGTGGCGCGGGCGAGCCCGGCGACGTCCACGAACTCGGCGAGCGGCGTGCCGGTCAGCACCCTTTGCAGCACCTCTTCGATCTCGGTGACCCACATGCCGAGGCCGGCCGAGGTGGCGGGGGCGAGTCTGCCGTCCATCTGGCTGCCCGCGAGCATCTGGGCGAGCACGGCGAGGTTCCCCGCCTCGCGCTCCTCGGCGTGCAGCGAGCGGCCCAGGTCGAGCAGTTCGCGGAGCGAGGTCACCGCCGCGAACCGCTCGCGGTAGACCGTCACCCGCTGCTCCGAGCCGTACCGCAGGGCCGCGGCGAGAAGCTCGTCGACGGTGCCGAAGTGGTAGAAGACGAGCGCCTGGTTGACCCCGGCGGCGGTGGCGACGGCCCGCGCGGAGGCGCCCGCGATGCCCTGCGTACGCAGGGTCTCCAGCGCTCCTTCGAGCAGCCTCGTGCGGGTGTCGCCCATCGTCTCTCCCTCAGCGGCGTGCCTCTTCGCGCCGCGGCTTCACGGTAGCGGGTACGCCATGCTCGGACGTCGCGCCGTTTGCCGTCATCCGCTCAGATCGGTGTCGGCGGCGAACAGGGTCCCCCGGTCCATCCCGCGCTCCCGGTGGATGTTGAGCCCTTCTCTGCGGAAGCTGATCCATCCGTCGTCGTCTTTCAGTCCTCGCACGATTCTGGTCTTCACGATGTCGAGGGTCGCGTAACCGACGACCAGGTGTGTCAGTTTCGAACCGTCCTTCCGGTGGACGTGGAGCCCTTCCTTCGGGAAGGTGATCCACCCGTCGTCGGCGCTTCTCCCCTGGACCCACTCGGTGTTGACGCCGTTGAGATCGGCCTTGTCGGCGTGGACGGTTCCCCACGACCCGCTTCCCTGGCGGACGTTGAGTCCGTCCTTGGGGAAGGTGATCTTCCCGTCGTCGGCGCTTCTCCCCTGGACCCACTCGGTGTTGACGCCGTTGAGGTCGGCCTTGCCGGCCTGGACGGTTCCCTGCCCACCGGAGTTGTCGGTGATTTGCACCCCTGTGCCGGTGAAGGTGATGCGCCCCTTGGTCGCGTTCGCCGTCCCCTGGACCCAGGGTGTGTCGATGCCGGCGGTGGCGGTGAGCGTTTCGAGGACGGGGTGGCGCACTTGAACGGTCGTGGTGAGGAAGTGCTGCTTCTGGGTCCTCGGGTCGGTGGCGATGAGGATGTAGGTGGTGGCGCGCCTCGGGACGGGTGGTGACCAGGTGCCACCCGAAACGGTGTTCCGCCCGCCCGGAAACACGATCTCGTAGGTGAGGTCGGCGGAGCCCTCCCAGCTCAGTGTGAGGTTTTCTCCGGTGCCCACCATCGACTTGTCCGGGCGGAAGTCACGCGGCGCGGGAATCTCCTTTGGAGCAAACTTCACCAGTGCCACCGACGTGTAGCGGGTGTGCTCCCCGTCGTCGTCTTCGGTCTTCTCCCTCACCGTCAGCACAGCCGGCCCCGGGGTGGATGCGACGGTGAAGTTCTCCAGGGTCAGCACCATGTAGTCGCCGGGTCTGAAGGAGGCTGTGCCATCGGCCTGGGGGGTGACTTTGAAGATGTTGCCTCCCTGCTGCCGTTCGATGGTCACTTTCCGGTTTCTCGCCTGGCCTCCCCACTGGTTTTCGGTGTACGTGCCTTTCATCTCCGTGATATTCGGACCGAGGTCGCCGTCATCGTCGCCGACAGGCACCTTCACCTCGATCGCGGACCAGTCCGTCCTCCTGGCGGTGTTGGTGACGATCAGGTGCACCGTCCCGACGGACTTGGACTGCCGCCCCGACACCGACGCCTCCAGGGGCGCCGGGTCGGAGAGGATGGTGTAGGTCAGCGCGGTCATGGTCACGACTCCTTTGAGGACGGCGCAGGCCGTTGACCTGCCCACTACGAAAGGTCCGGGCCGAGGCGAGACAGGCGGCGACACGGGTGACAAATCCGGGACCCGCCTTCTGCGGACGCACCGCAGAAGATCACCCTCTAGATCCAAACCTCAGTTTTGGAGCGTGACAAGAGCCCTCAGGGAGGCAATGGCAGCAGCGCAGGTCGGAGGTTTTACGGATACTCCTATCTTCGCGTTGCGGCCTTTCTGGCTTTCTCCTCAGACGACCGGTGCACCGCGGCACTTTTCTCATTGCGCTGCCGTTCAACGGCGCGCCTCTTCGCGCCGCGGCTTCACCGAAGCGGGTACGCCGTGCTCCACGACGTCGACGTAGCGCGCCCGGAACGCCCCCCAGTAGCCGAACAGTGGGCCGAGCTTCGCGTTGGAGACGGTGACGCCGACGCGGAACAGCCCGGCGTCGTCGTCGTACGACTCCCTGACGACGGCGGTCCCGGTTATGGAATCGGGGAGGCGGCAGGAGACGAGCCCTTCGTGCAGGCGGAACTCGCGGGACCGGATGACGAGGCCCCCGTGCTCGTCCACCTCCATGTCCAGGTCGACCGCAAGATGCTGGTGCGAGCCGAGATAGTCGACGATGCCGCGCCGCTCCTGGTCGTACACCATCGTGGCGTCGAACCGCCGCCGTCGTCGGGGCAGGTCGAAGGTGCGGACGAACGTGACGGTCTCGCGGCCGTGGGAGTCGACGTACGGATAGTTCTCGATGGTGAACGGCACCCGCCGGCCCTTCTCGGGGACCAGGATGTTGCGCCAGGTGCCCAGGGCCAGGAACGGCCGGGTGAACGCGGCGTGCCAGATGTGGTCCATCACTCCCTCTCCGACGCAGGCCCGCCCGCCGGTCACGCTGACGCCGAAGCGGCGGCGTAACTGCGGGTGCAGGCGGGCGAAGTCGGAGCCGAGGGTACGTTCGAAGATCGAGGTCATCGGGTCTCCAGCTCCGGCAGCGGGGCTGTCGCCGCCTGCCGGTCGGGCGGGCGGCTGGTTGAGCGGCTGGTTGGGTGGCGCAGGCAGCGGCGGGCCGCGGGGGTGCCGGGCAGCGGCGGCAGGAGGACCGCGAGCGCCGCGACCAGTACGGCGGCCGCGGGCGGGGCCAGTGCGACGGCCGTGGCGGCGACGAGCACACGTACGCACACCTCGGCAAGGGCCTGCCACAGGGAGCGCTCGGGCGTTCTTCCTGTCTCCAACCAGAGACGGAGCCGGTCGAAGGACCACGCCGTCGCCCAGCCGATGAGTGGCCGGAAGACGAGGTCCACGGCCTTGCCCCAACCGGGGCGGTAGCCGTACCGGGTGAGAAAGCGGACGCCGTCGGAGGTCTGGACATATCGCCAGTAACCGGAGCCCGAGCGAATCGGCGACAGCGGATGCGCCGAGGCGAAGCGCAGGGCGGACGTCCTGTCGTCGGGGTCGAGGCGGTCCCCGGCCGTGACGCCGGCACCGGTGATGACAAGGCCCGGCAGCAGCCGTACGGCGTACCGGAACCACTGCGGCTCGCCGTCGGCACGCGGCAGGTAGTCGATCTCGCTGAACCGCAGATCCCAGCGTTGATGCTGGCCAGGAGCCTGCGTCAGCTCCCAGAGAGCATCCATGGGCGCCCGGACCAGGCACTCGACATACACGAAGCGACCCACACGCCACCTCCACAATTTGAGCGTTCGCTCAAACGTGAGAGTAGGCCGATTTGAGCAGTCGCTCAAGTCCCCTGGTCAGAGCGTCCTTTACCAGTTCCTCCGCCCGCCCGGTTCCCCTGAAGAGTTGCAAGGCCGGCCTATCCCGCGTGCATCTTCCGGCAACCCATGAGCATGATGTGGATCAAGGGCGGGGCCGGCGATGTAGCCCCGGACCCCGGCGGCTCAGAAGGCGTCCCCTCGGGGCCTTGCGTGGTCAGTTCTGCGGCTGCCATATGTAGTGGACGTCCGGTTCTTGTTCGTCGTTGCGTTGCCCGTCTGTTCGTTCGGCTGCGATGAAGCCGTGCCGTTCGAAGAAGCGCTGGGCCGCCGTGTTGACCTGGAAGGTTCGCAGCGTTAGTCCGTCTGGTCGCTGCTGTTTGGCTAGGGCCATGAACTGATCGCCCAGTCCTTGCCCGCGCCAGGAGGGGTCGAGGAAGAGCTGTTTCATTTCCTCACCGTGGAGCACCATGACCCCCACCACGCCGCTTCCGGTGACGGCCACCCAGGTCTCGTACTGCGGTACGAGCACATCGGAGAACCAGGTGCGCACCTCGGCATCGCTGTGCGCGCACTGCACGGTCGGTAGTGCGGCCCTGTAGGAGCGCAGCCACACGTCGGCGGCGTTGGGTGCGTCGGCGCTGCCGGCGCGTCGGATGACGGCGGCATCACTGTTCATGGCGAGGTCTCCTCTACCTTCCGGGGCGTCCAAGCTGGTGGACGGTCCAGCCCGCCGCCCGCCAGGGCTCGGGGTCCAGGGTGGTGCGGCAGTCGACGAGCAGGCGACTGGCGGGGCGGTCTGCGATGGTGCGGGGGTTGGCCTGCTGGTACTCGGGCCATTCGGTGGCCAGGACGACGAGGTCGGCGCCGTTGAGGGAGTCAGGCAGGTCGGCTGTGTAGTCGAATTCGGGGTTGCGCGTCATGGCCGTGGCCACGGCCTGCGGGTCGTGAACGGTGACGACGCCGCCGGCCTGCTGGAGGGCGTGGGCGAGGGCGAGGGCTGGGGACTCGCGGACGTCGTTGGTGCCGGGCTTGAACGCGGCACCCCATACGGTGACCCGGGCACCTTTGATGGGGCGGTCGCCCAGGGCGCAGGTGATGAGGCCCATGGCGACGCTGGTCCGGTTTTCGTTGATCTTCTCGGCCGCGCGTAGGAGGGTCGCTGCGTGGTCGGCGCCGAGCTGCCGCGCGGAGGCGGTGAAGGCGCGGATGTCCTTGGGGAGACAACCGCCGCCGTAGCCGATGCCGGGTCTCATCCCGCCGCTGCCGATTCGGGGGTCGATGCCGAGGATGTCTACGATCTTGGAGATGTCGCCGCCGGCTGCTTCGCACATGTCGGCGACGGCATTGATATAGCTGATCTTCAGGCCGAGGAAGGTGTTCGCTGCGCCCTTGGCGAGTTCGGCGGTCTGCGGGTCGCAGACGAACAGGGGGACACCGGCGTCCAGGATGGGGGCGTAGACGGCGCGGATCGTCTTCTCTGCCTGGGTGGTGGCCAGGCCGGCGATGATGCGTTCTGGGCGAAGGGTGTCGTGCACCGCATGTCCTTCGCGGAGGAACTCTGGGTTCCACACGACATCGACATCCTGGCCTGCGGGGGCCAAGCGTTGGGCGAGGGCGGTGACCTGGCTGGTTGTGCCGACGGTGACGGTCGACTTCCCGACGATGGTGCAAGCCCTGGTGAGGTGGGGGGCGAGCTGGCGGATGGTGCCGTAGACCTGCCGGGTGTCGTAGGAGCGGCCGTCGGCGTCGATGGGGGTACCGACGCAGATGAAGTGCACCTCGGTGAAGTCGGCGGCCTCGCGGGTGTCGGTGGTGAACCGCAGGCGCCCGCTCGTGGTGTGGCGGGTGAGGAGTTCGGGCAGGCCGGTTTCGTAGATTGGGCATTCGCCGGCGTTGAGCCGGTTGATCTTGGCCTGGTCGACGTCCACGCCGATGACCTCATGGCCGAGTTCGGCCATCGCCGCTGCGTGCGGGATGCCAAGGTGACCGCAACCAATCACGGAAACACGCATGACTGTCCTTGTCGTTTGGGGGTCTCGGGCGCACTCCCCGGTGCGCCCGGGACGACGCTATAGCGTGAAGATCCGCATGTAGGCGGGCTTCGCGGTGTTGATCAGGGTGAGATGCCCAACAGCTCGCACAGCCGCTTGAGCGCGGGGACGGCCGCCTGCCGGACGACGACATCGCCTTCTCGTGCACCCTCGATCGGGTACTCCTTGAAGGTGCCGTTCTCCTCCAGACCCTCGGGGTCCACGAAGAAGATCCGCATGCCCCGCTCGCGTGCCCGTGCCTGGACGGCACGCCTGTCCGCGTGCAGTCCGATCACCAGCAGCGCCTTCGCCTCGGGCAGAAGCGGCACTGGGGGGATCTTCTGGTCGTACCGGCGGACGAACACCTCCTCCAGCCCGGCACGGGCGGCGAGGACATCGAAGTTGTGCGTGATCACCGGCCCCACCAGGTGACCGGCGTCGTGCAGGGCCTTCAAGGCATGGTGCGCGGGTGTCGGTTCCGCGAGGAAGCATTTCCTGAACATCCGCACCAGGTCCACGGCCTTGTGCGGTGCGTCGAGCAGCATCTCCTGCACGAGGGTGTCGGCGTCTGGGCTCATGGTGAAGGCGTGCGACTGGGTGAGGGTGTTGTCGTTGCGTGCTGTCACCCGGTACACCTCATGCAAGAAGTGCAGCGGTGGGATTCCGGCCTCGATGGAAGTGCCGCAGCCGACCTCGACTTGGAACGGCAGGAAGTCCAGCAGCTCGGTTAGGTCGGTGGTGATGGTGGGATTGCCTCGCCGCTCTTTGATGCGCATTCCGCCGGCGAGTACATCCCATGGCAGGTTCCGCACCGCGCGGGATACCTCGTAGCCGTCGGAGGTGAAGCACACGTCGACAGAGCGGAACCCTTCGGGTGTTTCGCGTCCGGCCCGCTCGTCCTGCGGGTGGTCGTCGTATTCGGTGATGGTGACGCGCAGGTCGCCGTTGAGCCAGCACCCGTCCTGCTTGCGCCGCCACCGGCCGTCGCTCAGCCAGGAGTCAAGGGTTTTCAGGTAGACGTTGATTTCCCCGGCAGGTGCTGTGATGCAGTGGAACAGGTACAGCTCGGAGAGCACCAGCCGTGGCACCGGAAAGATGTAATCGAGGTCGTAGTTGTAGCGGTAGTGGACGACACGCCTGCGGCCCTGGTTGTCTTCGTCCCAGCCGGACAGTTCGGCGTTGGCCGGGTCCTGGGTGCGCCGCCAGATCCCTTCCTCGATGCTGCGTCGCCGCCCGTGGCCGTTACCGGCGAAGTGCTGCTCCCAGATGGTCACCTGCTCGGGAGTGAGGTGTTCGATCACGGGATAGGGCAGGAACACGGTGTCCTCCTTCTTGATGTGGATGGCAAGCGAGGGGGCCGGTGGTGTGGTGCCGGGTCTAGCCGTTTCGGTCGAGGGCGGTCACCGCGTCGCCGAGCGCCGCAGTCAGGTAGCCGATGTCCTCGTCCGTCGAGTTCAGCGGAGGGGCGACGACCAGTCCCTCGCTTCTCGGGTACCCGGCCCCGGTGAACGGGTAGAAGAACACGCCCCGCTTCTCGCACTCCTCCATCAGGGGCCAGAGCAGGCCGGGCGCGAGTTCCACTCCGTACAGGTGGCCGAGCCCTCGCACATCCCGCACACACGGCATGCCGGTCAGGGTCCGCAGGAATGCGCCGAGCCGGTCTCCGCGTGCGTGGAAGGCGTCGAAGTCCATGGATTCCAGCTCGTCCAGGACACCGAGGCAGGCCGCCGCCTGGAGGGGGTGGGCGGCCATGGTGCCCATCGCGGGCAGGGAGTCGCCGTCCTTGTGGTGGAGCAGCGGTGCGATCTCGGGGGACACCAGCACCGCGCCGACACTGGTGTATCCGCCGCCCAGCCCCTTGGACAGGATGCACAGGTCTGGTTCGGTGCCGTCCCAATGGTTGCTGGCCAGGGGTGTGCCGGTGCGCCACAGCCCGGTCAGGACTTCGTCGTGGATGACGAGGACTTCCCGCTCCCGGCAGATCTCCGACATGCGCTGGAGGTATCCGTCGGGCGGCACGTAGGCGCCGCCGGTGGTGCCGTTGACGGGTTCCAGCAGGACCGCGGCGACGTTCTCCGCACCCCTGCTGTCGATCGCCTTCGCCACCTCCTCGGCGCACGAGGCATCACACGCACCCGCCTGGCCATGGTCGTGGACTGGCGGGTAGGGCGCTGGGAAGGCCGGGCCGAGGCCGAGCGCGTCCTCCGGATGGGGCCGCCGGGCGTGGTTGCCGGCGAGCGCGAGGGTGAGCGCGCTGTTCCCGTGATAACTCAAAGTCGACGTCAAGATGTCCCCGCGCCGCTTCCCGCTGCGGACGCGTGCGATGTTCCGGGCCAGCCCGACGGCGACTTCCACGCCGAGCGTGCCACACGTCGCCAGCGCAACGGAGTCCTCTGGGCGGCCCACGGCGTGGCACAGGCGGTCCATCAGCTCCATCTGGATGTGGGGGCGCACGACGGCGGCGCCGGCGAACGAGGCGCAAAAGAACTGCTGCTCGATGCGGGAGAAGACCTTGGGGCTGCTCTGGCCCGCGTTCACGCAGATGAGTCCGCTCGATCCATCGAACATTCGGCGGCCGTCAGAGCAGTGGAGCCACGGCCCACTCGCTGCCACGACGTCGAAGTCCGGCAGGGGTCTGCTGGAGGTCAGCAGGCGGCGGTAAGGCACATATCGATCCACCGAGAACTCCCTTCCTGGGTGTCTCACCGAGTGGAATCCTGACGCGCCGTCAGCGGCTGTAGAAGCAAGGTGCGACTGCCTCGTGTTGCTTCCTTTTGCCTTCCTATGCCTTCTGGTCGTCGCCTCTTGACCTATCGACCCTGATACGCCTGACACTGGCTGTACCGGGTCGGAGCGAGCAGAACGGGGGCGCAGGGGGACATGGCCGTATCCGCAGAAGACGACCTGCTCCAGCGCGTACTTGACCTCTTCGGCTGCCACGACCACGCCTCGTTCCTGCGGCGCCTGTCGGGATGGCACGAATCCCTCGGCTTCGGGAGTATGGCGACCAGACCGGAGAAGGTCAGTCGATGGAAGCGGGGGGTACGTCCCGACCGCTACGCCGAGACGGCTATGGCTGCCATGCTCGGGGTGTCGACCGAGCAGGTCCGTACCATGGGCTGGCCGAACTGGCTGAACGTGGCCCTAAACGCCGACCAGGTGTTACTGACCGCCCCGTGGACCCCGGCTGGTGCACTCGCAGCGCTGGACCACTTAGGAGGGTCGGAAAGCATGGACCGACGAGCAGCACTTTTCACCGGCGGCGCTCTGGCCGTCACTACTCTCGCCAGTTGGGTCACAGCCTCGCCGGCTACGGCTGTACTTGTCTCCGGCCGGCCACGCGTTACCGACCGCAGCGCGGTACTGATCGAGGCTCGCCTTGCGGCCCTGCGGCAGCTCGATGATGAAATCGGGTCCGCTGAAACGTACGCGCTAGCCCGTGCGGAGCGCAGCTCGATCATCGCGGTGCTGCGTACCCGTTCCTATAGTGAGGCCGTTGCCCGCCGGTTGTTTTCCGCCGCCGCCGAAGCATCCCGGATCTGCGGCTGGTGTGCTTTTGACTCAGGGGACACGGCAGCGGCGGAGCGTCATTACTTGGGAGCCGCGCGGGCCGCCGCGAGCGCCCAGGACCCGGTCGTGGCGGCCAACCTGTTCGCTTTCTGGGCCATGGCCCGCTATAGCGAGGGCGACATCTTCGGCGCCCTGGACTACGTCAATGAAGCTCTGAGGAACGCGCGACGCACCGGATCCCCCCGAGTGATCGCCATGGTCCACGCCCGCGCCGCCCGCGCCTACGCCAAGTCCGGTGATCTGCGCGCCAGCCGTCATGCCGAGGAAGCCGCATTCGCCGCCTACCACCGCGCGGGCCACCCGGACGATGAACCGGCCTGCGTGTATTGGGTCTGCCCGGCAGAACTGCATAGCTGGGCCGCGAGTAACGCCTCCGATCTGGGCGACCCCCGCCGGGCGCTGGCCCACTACGCCGCCGCCGTCAGCCCCCACGAGGGCGAGGCGTACGACGACGACGCCTATCCCCGATCGCGTGCACTACGGCTGAGTCGCGAAGCCCACGCCCATCTCTCGCTCCGCGACGTGGACGCGGCGGTGCACACGGCCGACCGGGCGGTGCAGGCCATGGGTGGCGTGAATTCCGCGCGAAGCACGACTACCCTCACCAAATTGCGGACCAAGCTCCAGGCCCACCAGCAGCTCCCGGCGGTCCGCGAATTCCTCGACCGCACCGTCTGAGCTGAGGGGTGGCCCCCTGGAAGGCCCCGTGTCCGTTGACACTCCAAGCGTGCGCTACGCCTGCCTTCCGGCGCGTCCGCTACGACGTCCAGCGCGAGTCAATGCGCACGCACCCGCTTCCGGTGCGTCAGGCCCGCCTGAAGGTGAGTAGCGGGACGTCGAACAGGCTCGGTTGCCGGGAGCGGGTCAGGGTGGGAGCCATGATCTCGACGACGAGCTCGGCGATGAACTGCACCTGAGTGGCGGGCACATGGCTGGTCCGTCCGTCGGCGGAGTCGGCTTTCAAGCCGGCCGAGACGTGGACGTGCGGTGCCAGGCAGTCTCCCCCATGGTCGATGGCGAAGACGAGCTCGCGGCCGCGGCTGTAATGGGTGGCGCGCATGCGTTTTCCCTGCTCATGAGGGATGTCAGCGGCTTTCGGCGAAGGCGGCAGGGGTCGTCACTCATGCCGCGGCACCCAGCTCCGGAGGCGCCTATCCGATCACATTCGCCGGGGAGTCGAGCCAGACGCGTTGACCCTCCGGCGTGACGGTCAGGCCGAACCGGTCACGGCCGGGGGAACCGGAGGAGACCCACCGCAGGAACGCGGCCTCCAGCTCGTCCCAGAGATCGCGCGGCCCCTTCTGGAGAACGGCCACGTCCTTGTACTCAGGCGAGTAGTGCGCCTGAGCATCGGAGTCGTCCGACCACAGCCAGAGGTGGAACTCGCCGTTGTCCTCGTCGGCGTGCCGGCCGTTCAGGTCGGGGATCATGCCCGCGACCGCCACATCGGCACCGACCGAGGAGCGTACGATCCGGCGGGGGTCCAGGTAGCTTGACGACTCCCGGTAGTCGCCCGCCGCCTCGGGTACGCCGCGACGTTGCGACCGCAGCATCATGAAGGAACAGCCCCGGTAGAACCTCCCCACGGCCGTGCCGTCCCCGGTCATGGTCAGCCTGGTCAGGTGACCGGCCTCCCACCGAGGCATCCAGGGGAAAATGATCAGGCCCGCCGGACGCGTCTGCTCGACCCATGCATGGGGCACCTCATCGACGCCGCAGGTGACGTGGACGCGATCATAGGGTTTGCCATCCGGCCACCCGGCACTCCCGTCTCCCAGGACGAGTCGGGGGAGATGCCCGGCGTTCTTGAGGCTCTCGGCCGCTGCGGCAAGGACGGCCTGATCTATTTCGACACTGGTGACGTTGCCGTCGCCGAGGCGATGGGCCAGCAGGCCCGCCGTCCATCCGGTTCCGGTGCCGATCTCCAGGACCTCGTCACCGTCGTAGGGATCGAGCAGGTTCAGGCCCGCCGCGACTATGCTGGGCATGGAGCATGACGAGGTGTAGTCCCCGCTTCCCGCGCCCAGGTCGGTCGTCCCGTCGTCAAGCTGGGTGACGATCGCCGTGTTCGAGTAGACAGCGTCCATCCACCCGTCCGGGTCGGCGATCCGGTCGACCAGGTACCCCGGCTTGTCGTCGGGGGAGCACCACGCCCGGTCAGGGATGAAGAGGTGACGCGGCACCGCCCGCATGGCGTCCGCCCATCGCGAGTCGAGGTCCTGGAGTTGTGCGATCAGATGCGCGTTATCCGTCACGTCACTTGCCCTGGGGCTTCTCGTGCTGACCGCCCCCTGGGTTGGGGCGGTCCCCGTCCGGGGTCGGCTTCTCGGGTGTGAAGGGCTTGCTCGACGGCTTCTGCCCCTCATGCTTCGGCATGCGGTGAACTCCTTCGTTCAGGGGAACCACGTCGTCTTCCTGTCCGGAGCGCTCGGCCGGCAGGCGGCGTACGTACATCTGGATGCGGTCGCGGTCCTCAGGGAAGACGCTCTCCCACTCGTCGTCGAGTTCGAACCACTTCGGCGGCTCGCCGGTCTGCCCCAGCCAGGCCGAGCGTCGTCGAACTCCAGCACAGCGAGGCGAGAATCGGCCAGCGCCGCGTCCAAGGCCACTTGTCCGGGCACGCCGTGAGTCACCGGCCACACTCCATGGTGCGCGCGAGTTGAGGAGCGCCGATTCCGTGAGCGAGCACGCGCGCCGCTTCCTTGAAGCGGTTGCAGAACACCGCCCAGTTGTCCCAGTGGCGCTCCTGGATGAGAAGTCGGAACAACGTCGGACGGAGCATCGCGTCAGTCCTCCTGAGGTGAGACCAGACAAGATCATGAGAGCATCTAGTGCCGAGCGACGCGTACGGTAACAGCCCGCTCACTCTTGGTGCCCCAGGTCAGGATGCCCCCTGCCTGCTGCCGCCAGCAACATGGTTCAGCAAACTGCTCGACCAGGGTTGCAACCCCTGCGGCGACTCGCCATGCCACGCCGGAAGCGGTGCCGGCATGTTTTGGGCGATAGGAACTACGCGCGAGCCCGGTCTGCCCTCACTCATGAACACTGCCGCGAGCTGCTCGGCACCATGCGACAGGCCATCGCGGTCACCGGCATCCGCCGCGCCCGCTACCGCGGCATCGACAAGGTCCACCTCGAACACGTCTTCTCAGCGGTCGCCCTCAACCTCATCCTCCTGGACGCCTGGTGGAACGGACATCCGCTCGACCGAGGTCACACCAGCCACCTCGCCCGCCTTGAACTGGCCGACCTCGGCCTAGCCTCGTGAGAACGAGTTAGCCAGCAAGGTCGGCGGCTGCCCCAAAGCGTCAACCGGATCGCCGCCCCACTTGGAGTACTTGGCCTACCTCTCTCTATGCTCCGGCGAAGAATCCCAGAGTGGGATTGCCTTGCGTCCCGACCAAAAGGGCACGATCAAGAAGGACGTTGAACTCCTCACAACTGGTCTCGGGAAGCAGTACGCACGAATGACAGGCGGCACGATTCAAATTATCGGTGCCGCTACTGTCCGACTCGATGCACAGGGGATCCGACGAGCACCACGAAATCCTGTCGAGTGCATTATGGATGGAGGCTGCAAGCCTACCCGATTCCACTTGCGCCACAATTCCACCGAGACTACCGGCCGAGTCGCTAGTGGCCGTGTAGACAAGGAATCCCGACATCTCATCCGATACATATAGACGTTCACGCAAGGAGGCGGCCGGGTAGCCAGAGTCGAGACTCCACTCGTTGATGATCGAATGAGCAAGGGTGTGGATCATAACCAGGCGAGGCGTTATCTCGCGATCGGACGGTAGACCAAAGCGAATGAAGCGCTCTTGGTACGCTGCGTCCATCGGTGCGACACGTGCGAGAACATCGGGACGCTTTTCCCATTCTGCGAGTCGAGCACCATCTAGGCGTAGGAAGACTCCTTCACCGATGACCTCGATCGCCGGCAACCAGTCGGGACGGCTCTCCGCTGAGTAGAGCGACGCCCGTTGACGCGGATTCGCGGAGCTGGGCGCAGCCAAGCGACTGAATCCTCGGAGCACCCGGACCTCCCGCAGCCGCTTGACCCGCATGACCTGATCGACGGCCAACTCCGCACCGAGCGACTCATCGTGCCATGGTACACAGACAAAGTCCTGCTTCTCGGGCTTCTCCTCAGTGGTCCTGTTGAGCGCCTGATACTCCTCTAACTTCAACGCCTCCTCGGAGGTATCCGTGTGACCTGCCTCGTCCTGGCGACGCCTCTCTACGGCCTGAATGATCTGCTCAACGCTGTACATACGGTTCGCCAGTTCGAGCTCTTCGATGCGATCGCGAAGGTCAGCAGCCTTCCTAAGCGAATTCCAATGACGTGCGACAAGCTTCTGAACGCCTTCTGACCACGGCGGAATGGAAAGAGCGGATCGGACGTCGGAGAACCAGACCCCTGACGCACCTCGCTGCATTGCTCGCGGCAGCTCCTGGCATTCTTCCCGCGGAAGGTCACCAAGCCATGGGCGCCTACCTGTGCATGAACTGATCCCACTCAAAGCACCCTTGCTAAGGGCACCTTCCATCGTAACTGGGCGTACGCCACAGGCGCATGAAATCTCGATATCCCCGAGCGATGCGCTGCGTCCCGACGCTTTCAGTTTCAGCTCATGCTTGGAACCATCGCTACCGGACGAACCACCACCCTTATGCAGCCAGCGATAGTAGGGGAAGTCATCGATGTGACCGGCGGCGCAGCATACGACGAACCTGGATGGCACTAGCTCGCGATTGCATTTCTGACACTTTGCCGGACTGCGTGTAGCGCCGAAGAACCGAGCCTGGGCGAGCCGGTTACAGCTCGAACAGGACAGCATCTCTGGGAACCGGACGACCGGGATATCACCGTATCTTTCACTGTCGGACGCCGGAGGGAGGCGGAACCTCTTAACTCCAAGTTCCCTCTCAAGCCGTCGTTCATGGATGATCTGATCGTAGGGGCCGACCTCGGACCAGAGGTCGAGTCCGGCGACCATGAATGACTCGCTGCCGACCGCGATCAGGGAGCCGACCCCATAGGTAGTGATGAGTTGGGCGCGGCGTACTCCCCCAATGGGCTTCCCCTTCACCGTGCTCCCCTGTCCAGGTAGAGGGTGGACTCCACGTCCACATCCCGCAGACTCCAGAGAGTCTCGAAGGAATAAGCAAGTTGATCATCTGACTCGTCCCACCGGCCGGCATCCACGAGGAGCCCGGGTTGCCGGTAGGTGCCGTACTTGAGCTCCGGGTCTGCCTCTGCCGCCTCTCGCCACTGGACAATGATCTCGTCGATTTGGTTGGCGGTCATGTCACGCTCAGCCTGTCCGGCAATCCTCTCGACTCGGGCCAAGATCTGATCGCAGTACTTCCGCAGGTCTTGCTCGAACTCGGCGATGAGCGCGGCCCCTTCCTTGGGGCGCGCCATGGGAATCAGTAGGCGCGCCAGGCCGACGACGACGGCGTGCAGACCACGGTCGCGGGCGCGGGCGGAGAACGGCGTCACGCTTGTTGCTTCAACCTGGCGATACAGGGCTGAGTGGTAGGCGGTGAAGTTCTCGTAGTGCGAGCGGTCCCTGGATCTTGCTGCGTTGAACAGGGTGACCACCAGGCCTGGCCATTTTCGTCCGACACGGCTGGTGGCCTGAATGTACTCGGAAGTGGACTGAGGCTGACCCATCATGACCATCAACCCGAGCCGATCGACGTCGACTCCCACGGAGATCATGTTCGTGGCGAGGATCACACCGAGAGCATCAGGCAGGGGCGTGGCCATGTCCTGGAGATGGCCTGGTATAGCGCTTGACGGCTCCCGACTGGTCAGCTCGATGTCACGGCCGATGTCACGTCGCCTCTGAGGTGACCCCTCACTCAATAGATCAAGGCGGTCATTGACGTCGTCCTGAACCTGAAGCTTGGCGCCACCGAGGACCCGCAGGCTGTTGAAGTACCCGAGGAGCGTCCAATACGCATCTCGAACCGCGCCGTCTCCTTCTATCGCCTGGGCATGGTGAAGAAGCGCGGCATAGGCCCGTACCATCAAACTGGCTTGGCTGGTTGCCGGCGCCATGAGGCCCACGTACAGCCTGCTCGCCTTACGGGACGGCGCCGTCTCGACCGAGAAGTAGGAGTCACGAGCGTCGAGTCCAGGCGGTGGAAACTGCTCAACCTGTCGGTCGAACAGCGCGCGTCCCTGGTGCACCGCACGGCGGATGGTGGCCGTTGACGCCACCACCTTCGGGCGACGACCGATGAGGTCGACTGCCGTCTCGTAGAGGCCTGCCAGAGTGCCCAAGGGACCGGAAATGAGGTGCAGCTCGTCTTGGATGATCAGTTCAGGAGGAGGCTCGGCACTGAAGTGGTTGAAGAGGTGCCCAATCTCCGGTTTCCAGGGCAGCCCGGCAAACTTGTCCGCTGTCGCGATGATCAGTGTGGGCCGCGCCGCGTAGATGACCTCGTCTACTACATGGATCGGAAGGCCGTCGGCAAAGTCACAACCCGGCGTACCACAGGCAATTACCAGACGGTCGTCCGAAACCTTGTAGTTGTAGTGATCGAGAGCAGTCCCACACCAGCTACAGGATCGAAGTTGGACAGGGTTCTCCTCCTGCACCACTTCGTTCTTCGCCAGCTTCCGCAGCGACCGTTTAGCTTCGTCCAGAGTATTTGGAGTGGACCCACGACCCACCCACATGCCGATGGATATTTCACTCCGCCCCAGACGGCCGGCTTGCTTGCGACGGAGCCACTCCATGCAACACATGAGGAGAGCCGCACGTTCGAACTGCTGAACCGTGAGCAGGCGGAGCGTATAGCGCATGAGAACGGTAACGCCACCACCGTCTCTCGGATCACGCAGTCGTCTCAGGAACGTCGAGAAAGCGATCAGGCCCAGGTAAGCCTCCGTCTTGCCACCACCTGTGGGAAACCACAGCACGTCGGCGATGTCACGATCGGCGGACTCCCGTTCAGCCAGACCACGCAGCGACAGGAGAATGAAGGCAATCTGAAAAGGCCGCCATACGCCTTCTTTATCGTCAGGAGACGTACTCTTCCGTACAGATGACCTCAGCCACTCCGTCCGAGATCGCTGCATGGCCATAGCCTGATTGGTAAGACGAAATGCTTCCATAGGGATCGAGTCTGCTGTGTCTGCGAGAAGTTCAATCCCCGCCTCCATGCGATCGCAAGCTGCGTTACACCTGTCCAAGTGCTCCCTAGCGGTCTTACGGAGGCTCTCGGTAGCGATGCTTTCAGCCTGAGCGGCCCTTAATCTAATCCACTCCCGATAGCCAGCCGTGAGCGCCTTTAGGGCGGAAACAACCTCGGCATCAGAAGACGTCGCCAGATGATGCATTCCAAGTCGGCGAACGTCGATGGTTGGGTTGGAGTCGGCAAGTCGAAGATCGTGTTCTGGAACGAAGGTCGTGCGTATCCAGCCGGTCGAAGTAACCGAAGTCATATCATTGATGGCAACTTCCGAAGGTTGCCATTCCACAGCGCAACCGTGGCCCGTAGCGAATGTCGGCGCATGCCTGTACAGGAGTCGGTAAGAGTTGAGTTCCTCGTCCGCATCGGTCGCCAGTCCGAGCGACGGGCGTTCTACGAAGGGAGCAGAACCGTCGGCCCCCCTGACTGTGATTCGAGGTTGAAAGAAGGCCATCGCATCTCGGTCAGCGGTTTTCGCCACCGATCGATTCTTGTTCAACAGCGCCAATGTGACGGCTGAAACCATGTTGGAATCCGCAGGCCTCACACGGACGAACAGTTCCAGATTGTCAGCAAGTGGTATCTGGTCTTGAGACGCGGCCGAGACTCTGATCCTCCGAGGCGCGATCGAAAGGGGCTCACGCCGCCAGGAACCCTCGGCGGCAGGACCGGTGCGTCCACGACGTTCTTCGAGAGTCGTCTCAGGCACATAACGTGCAGCTTCCACCTCGACGAGGATGCTGTCCGCTGCCCTGATGTCAACAGAAAAGGTCATTCCCATCGAGGAGGGATACCGAATGTTGGCCATAGTGATGGCCGGGTCGGGCGCCTCGCCCGGATGCTTGTTCTCTGGCTCCTCGTCCAGGGCGTTGACGTCGGCCACCACGTCCTGGGACTGAGGGAAGAGGATGCCGGCCGCGTACTTGGTGATCGGTGGGTCACTGATCGTCTCGCTTGAGGAACCGCTAGGTCCGATCAGGTCTCGTTCTAACCTGGAAACCAGTTCCTGCCGAAACGCATAGTGCTTGTCAAAGCTCACGCTTGCCCCCCAGTCCAGGCGAAACGCCCTAATCCTCCGATTCGTGGCCGAAGCCATACACCTGACCAACCAAGGCCCGCGTTGAGGGCAGCGGCCTCCCGCCCGATGACAGTCTCCACATCGTCCACCCGAAGGTCCTCGATGGATGGAGGCAGTCGGCGGCCCCGGCCGGGAACGAGCGTCTGGAGCGCTCTGGCGAAAGAAGCGGTGGTCACGCCAATGCGTTGGCCCTCATGCTCCACGATGTATCGGAGAGCCTCTTCAGAGGCGTGTTCAGGAGCCGCAACGAACCTGACCAGATCACCACTTCGCACCCTGGTGGCCAGATAGTTCTGGATCTCTCGGGGGTCTTCAACATAGCCAACCGTACCTGCGGGTTCCTCCGCATTCACGTCCTCTGGACGTATTTCTATCCCCAGATATCGCCCTGGCTTGAAGCCCAGTTCCGCCCACCGGCCGTCATTTTGCCGTTTGAGATAACCAGCTGAGAGTTTGCCGACCGGTTTTACATGCATCAGCAGGTCCCTGGGACGGGTCATCGCCACATACATCAGACGTGCACGCTCGGCCTGCTCGATAGGGTCGTCGTCCGGCGCGTCACCTGGATCAACGAGCACGACCTGATCGAACTCAAGGCCTTTGACCCGATGGATAGTCGAGACGACGAGTCGTTCTGGAGGCTGCTGAGGAAACTCCCCGCCAAGCAACTGCTTACGGACTGTCGTGAGGTCGAGCTTCTCCCCACGGCGATTCGGATCCATACGACGTAGGATCTGCCAGGCTTCTTCCGCGTCCATGCCGGCCTTGCCGACCACCGCCAGAACATCGTCCTTGGCCGGCTGCTTGGAGTCGAGTTCGCGGAAGATCGCGGCGACCCACGACGGGATTAGCTGCTCCTGGGCAGAGCGTTGGAGCCGATGGGCCACGCCAAGCTCGTGAAGCCGCCGTGAGACCAGGAGAACCTGGTCGTTTGACCGGCAAAGCACCGCGGTCGGCGCTACCACTCGCGACAGCACCTGTGCGGCCTGGTCCAGCGTACCGAGCGAATCGCCTTCCAGAAGCGCGGTCCGCAGCCCTCGTTGGATGGTTGCGAAGGGGACGTCAACCGCACCCAGCGCGTCGCCGAACGAGAGCGCTACCTCGGCCTCTGGCTCGCGGGCACGGAAGTTGCCGCGGAGAGAGATCTCCTCAAGCTCGGTTCCAAAGCTACTGCGCACATACTGATACAGCCGAGCCGCCCCGGCCAAGCGCTCCTGTGGATCGTCGAGTTGGAAGCCGTATATGCCTTGGGCTGGATCACCCAACAAGGTGAAGCCGTCAAGATCGGTCTCGAGAAGCGCCTGGACGAGCTGTGCTCGAACACCGACCAGATCCTGGACTTCGTCCACTACCAGGTGCCTGACTTCACCTATCTGCTCTGCTGCCTCCGGATCCTCCTTGATCAACCGAGTCGCCTCGCGGATGCGCTGATCGAAGCTCAGGCGTTGCCAAGGGCCGTCCGGCACGAGCTCCGACAAGAGCCAGGTCGCATAGGAGTCGAATGTTCGGACCTCAACTTGGGCGGCAGCACTGTCGAGCGCAACCAGCCTCTTCCTTATCTCACGGACCGCTGCTCGGGAGAAGCTCAGGACAAGAAGTTCTGATGGTTCCAGACCCTCCTCGTCAATGAGATACGTAAGACGATGGATGAGTGAAAAGGTTTTTCCGCTACCTGCAGGAGCCGTCACCAGGAGACGAGCATCAGCCGGCTCTTCGATCAGCCGCTGCTGGGCCTCCGTCCAGTGCGCAGAATCGATCATTGGGTCTTCCACAGGTATTCGAACTGGCGGAACGCCAACTCCTCGCCATACTGCGCGATGTTGTCAGCGACGTTGACGATCAGGCACTCATCCTTGCCCCCGTTCAGAGGCCCACGCAGCCCTCGTCCGATCATCTGCTGATACACATTGGGGCTGTAGGTGGGGCGGGCCACAATCACCGCTCGTGTCGCAGGCGCGTCGAAGCCTTGGGAGAGGACGTTGTAGTTGGTGAGGACTCGAATCCCCCGATTCTTGAACTGATCAATGACGTATCGCCGCTGGCCAAGATCGGTGTCGCCTGACACCGCGGCGGCAGTGACCCCCCTGCGGTTGAGAAGGGCCGCCATGGCCTGGGCATGGTTGACCGAAGTGGCAAAGAGCAGGATCTGCCAGTCATCCGGCAGGGCAAGAATCTTGTCGATCAAAATCCTGTTGCGGGCACTGTCGAGGCCCAGCCGCTCCTCCGCCGTTGGAGGGAGGCGGCGCAGCTGTTGCAGCGTGTCACGCTCGCGAGCAGTGAGGTCGAGCGTCGCGCCTGGTAGCTCCTCATGCCTGACGTGAGCCAGCACGCCGAGCTCCTGTAGCGTCCGGTACGGCTGAGGGCCCAGGATCTCAGTACCGTCCCGATTGTGATCGAGCCGGTTCCTTCCGTACCGAGCAACCAAACGTTCGGTTTCTACCGTGTTCGCTCCACGGAAGGGGGTCGCGCTCAAACCGATGAGTGGGCAGCGGGATCGGTGCGGAGTCAGCCCCAGAGCAGCCAGCACCTGCGTGTAGCGAGGGCTGATTGACGTGTGAGCCTCATCGACGATCACAGCCTGGGTCCCTCGTAACCATGCGTATTCATCGGTCTCGATGATCTTTTCTAGCTTGGCGTCGGTTGCGACAACGAGGTGATAGCCCTCCACAACGGGGTCAGCCTCGTTCGTGCTCCATAGCCTGCTGATGGTCAGCTGCTGTGACGGACCGGTATGGCGCCAGATGGACTGCCAGTTCTGCACGGCCTGCTCACACAACTCCTCCGTCTGAGCCACCCAGAGAACTGGAACCGAGATCGCCTCAGGGGGAAGTGTCCGCAGCCGTCGGATGAGAGCCTCGACGGCGACCCGTGTCTTACCCGCCCCTGTGGGGAGGCTGACCATTCCTCGTTGTGCCGGCCGACTCTGTAGCACCTCCAGGATTCGTCCGACCATGAGCTCTTGGTACTCGTGGAGGGGTGGGAAGTCCACCGGACCCTGGACAGTCAGCAAGGGCTCAAGCCCTGGCTGCCGGAACCCGGCGTACTCCGCAGGAAAGCCAAGGTCGGAGACAAACGCCTTGGCCTGATGGCTGCCAGCCATCTGGACTGGCACCGGGAAGCCCTTTTCCTCCAACTCCTGCCGGAACTCACGCAACACACCGGGGCCATGAACGGCCATCGCGAGTTCGGCAATTCCTCGATCGTCAATCGGCCCTTCCTCGGACTCGACAGCATCGATCAGGCCATACGGCAGTCGTTCACGGAGCACGTCACCACCGAGCATGGCCACCAGCTTGTCCCGTAGGTCCGACATTTGCCGGACCTTGACAATCTGCTGGTCCCGCTGGACGTCCTTGCGGTGCCGAAGCACCTCTCGGCAACGCTCCTCCGACAGCCCGAGTCTGAGTAGGTGGTTCAACTCCCTCAGTAGGGCGAGATCGTCCCCGCGGTCATGCCAGTAGATGGTGTCTTCACGCCGGCCGATGTCCACCGGTTCCGAGGACTGGCCGGACGGGGTACGGACGAGTTGATCCAACTCGTCGCACCGCACGAGGGCGAGACCTCGCAGCGGGCGTCCAGGCTCGAATTTGAGCTGAGGAAACACGTCTTCAAGGGGAGTTGGCTCGCCTGGTCGGGTCGCGCGCAACTCGGTGATGTAGACCTCATCAAAGGTCTTCATCCCCCACGCGTCCACAAGCACTGCGACATCGTCTGACTGCGGGACCAGGATCGCGGCCATACCACCGGCCTGCAGACGCCGGTACTGCACAGGATCCGCAGTGGCGACCACGTCTCCTGGAGGAGAGGACACCCACTGAGAGTCCTGCTGGCAGCGAATTTTGGGAGGCGCGCTCAATTGCGTCGCCGCAACCGCGTAGAGGCTGCCCAGCTCTATGTGATTCTCACTCGAAAGTGCGTCCTTCAGAAGGGAGAACCACAGAACCCCCTTGATGGCCTCCAAGGTGTTCGGCAGTCCGAGAGCACGGGCTAGACCTGGGTCCACATCGGCGACCGGTAGGACGCGAGCGTACTCCTCTAGGCCTGGGCCCACAGAGTCGACAACACGGCGGATACCCATTGAGGTGGCTAGCCTGCCGTTCTGTTCAATAGTCCAGATCAATGGTGATGGTATGGATAGTGGAGCTTCATTCGAGCGAGTCAGCGCGTAGACGGTCCAGGTCGTCACCAATCCTTCGGAAGGGAGCTGCTGGATGTAACGAGCACGCGCACCGGGCGTAAGGCCGTACAACAGACCCAGATGGCCGGCGGGATGGGGACCTGCGACTACGATCTTAGCTGCCTGAGGCCTACGGACATCTGGCGGCAAAGCCTTGTAGTACCGCTCAATCATGTTCGACCGGTAGTCGTCATACCACGAGGCAGAGGAGGGATCCACGCCGGCGCTCGGGCTGTCGGACATGCCGAGGAGGCGGAGCATCCTCATGTCATCGTGATGGAAGTCCTCATCAACCACGAAGTCGCCGTCGTCGGGACTTCCGGAAGGGATGACGGCGCCGGGAAGAAGGACCTGGCTCAGCCGCTTGTACGTTCCATAGCGGTTACGGACCTTGAGTTGTGTGCTCACGCCTTGGCTCGTCAGGTGTTCCACCGCCCGCTCCGCCCCGGTTTGCCGTGCGAGTAGCCAGAAGCGATCCCAGTCGGCGTTTCGGTAGGAGACAAAGCCTCCGGAGACGGCAGCAGCAAATCGGCCAAACGCGTCGGCTTCTCGAATGCCAAGAATGTCAAGGAACCGAGATGTCGCGGAGTCGTTCTCCAACTCGGGGTCGACGTACACAGTGACTTCACTGGACGGGTCCATGGACGTGCGCCTGAACACACGGTCCCCCTGTGGTGGAACCATTCGTCCACTTGCCGTCCTGAGAATGGCCGACTCGCGTGCCTGTTCCGCGTACGGATGCCCCTCTGCGACCATCTCCGCCACGATGGACAGTGCTACAGCAGAGGCAGCGGCGGTTCCGTCAGAGACCAGCGCCTCCAGCCACTCCTGGACGCTACTCACCCTGGCGCCTGCCGACTCAATCAACGAGTCGGCGCGGGCTCGGCGGGTCGCGGAGCTCTCAACGGTGGGATGGCACCAGTTGGTTGGACGACCAGGGTAGCCGGCCCATCTCTCGACCCAGATCTTCCAATGTCTGTCGTCTGCCGCTGTGCCCCGAGGGTGGATCTTGATCGCGCTCGGGCGCTGGAATCTGCCCAGTTGATCAGGCAGAGAGGGGTTTCGTGTGGCCTCTTCTTGGACGCAATTCGTAAGCATCGCATCCGCCCAGTTCCGCGTCTCTCGGCCACGTGCCGTCATGAGCGACAGAGGTCGTGCCGGGTCTTCCGGGGTAGAAAGCGCGGGAAGCGAGGCCACAACGAGGCGGGCGGCCTCTTTCATCAGAGCTTCATTGAAACGGTTTCCTTCAAGAAGATGTTGGCGATCCTCATTGGTTTTCCACGCGGCGTTCAAGACCCCGCGGAGGGTGGTCGCATAGGTCGTGGGGAAGAATGCCCAAAACTCTCCCAGTCGTTCCCGAGACCCGGAAGACGGAACCGCCCACGCTATGGGCACCTCGACGCGGTTACGATACTCACCGGCATCAGTCCAGGCTTCGTCAGGCGGCTGGAAACTGCTCTCGAAAACCGTCCACTCTTCGGATACGTACTCGCCATCACTCTCGCGAACCCTCAGCGACCGACGGTGGCCCTCGCCGCTCACGCTGATCTCTCTGAGCGTTGACGCCTGTCGGTTCTCCAGCACTACTCGTCCTGCATGCGGGGAGAAGACCGCAAAGACTGCAGGGAATTCTGCAAGATCCATGGAAAGACGAGTAGCGTAATCAGGCGTGGCCAGAGGGAGCTTGATCACCGTTGAGGCCCATGCCATCAGCTCATCAAGCGTCTTATCCGCGGTACGTTCTTTCTCAGCATCGAGAAGGTGAGCGATGCGGAGCACCGGGGTGGGACCCGTCCCAGGAACACGTTCTCGGATGCGTTGCGCAGACAGCTGGGCGGACCAACCGAAGGACCCGCTACGGCTGAAGAACTGGGGCTGATCGGAGACGCTCAATACAGATTTAAAGCCGAGGCCGAAGCGTCCGATCTCCGCACCCTTCTTACGCGACAGGTGCGAGGCCAGGATCGTTCCAACTCCGGATGGCGTGACCGGCCTACCGCGGTTGGCACAGTAAAGCGTGTCCGCTGTCAGGACAACGTGGATGAGACCGTTGGGCGTTTCCCGGAGCTCATCGGCGCCGTTCTGAATCAGCTCGTACAGCTGCCGGTGCCCGTAGCCGCCCTCCTTCACGGAGCGCTCGATGTTCGCGTGCTCCTCGATCAGAGCAGAGTTTTCCTTGTACGACCGGAGGCAGGCTTCTGACTGTTGGAGAACGACCTGCGAGACAGGGCTGTCCGCGCCGGCCCAGTCGGAGGAGCCGGCCGCGAACTTGTCCTCGTCTGGATCGACCACTGAGACTCGCTCTCCTTGCGAATGCACACTCGTTGGCCTAGGACCCTACGCCAACCGCGAGGGCAGACAAAAGCGCAGGACTCGACCTAAGCCTCAAGATTCACGAGCCGATAGTGACCAGGCGGGACATCCGGGTCGTCATCATGCGACTGAATGTGCCATCCCCCCTGGTCAATGAGCTCCCGGACCTCCTGCCGCCACGTGGGTGTCTTGGCCACACGTTCGAGCTGTTGCGGGCTTGCCGGCCAGGGGCTGATGTGAAGGAGATACTCAATCAGTCGCTCTGCAGGGCTTCCGCCGCCGATCGACTCGATGGTTTCCTCGCTTGCAGCGACAGCTTCGTCCAGTTGGGACACGTTGAGGCGATAGGGGGCGCCGGCGCCTGCTCCCAGGGTTTCGATGTCCCAGCCAACCTCGCGGAGTTCCCTGATGCGTCGCGCCCACGCACGGATTGCAGCGACCCCCTCCAGCTGCTGAGGTGAGAGAGCCTCTCCAGGGTGATTACGGAAGTAGAGGAGGAGTGCCGTTCGGGCGCCACCGAGAAGGTCTTGACGCACATCGGCCAATGCCTCCCTGGACTCGGCGAGATGAGTCCCGACTCGGGCTGCTGTCTCCAACCACTCCTGCGGCTTCAACTCCTCCTGAGCAGCCTGCACGATGGCGAGAGCGTCTTTGAGCGATTTTTCGAGCCGTGCGAGTTCCACACGCTGTCGCCCATGAGTGTTTCCGCCTGACACTGCCATGATTCACTCAACCTCTAGGTCCTAGACGGCTAGCGGATTCCCCAGCCTGGGGGAATTACTGAGGTCGCGGCACGCTTACGCAGAGCCAGGTGGCTTTTGTCCAGGAAACATGGCTCGTTGTCGTGGTGTCACGCAATCCAGTTAGGCGGTCCAGCCTTCAGGCTTCCAGCTCATCCGGGCAGAACATTTTGGTGCTCCCAGGAGCACCTGCCCTGCAGACTAGATGGCCATCGCAAGGGATGTCAAGACATGGCAATTTGGACACCACTCACGATGGGTCAAATTGGGCAAAGATGCATAAAATGGGCATGTGACCCCAAAAACCGCTTAGGGGGTTGCTATATGTCACAAGGTGTATCTAGGGCGTATTTCGTGATTGCCTCTTGTGTCAACTTTCGAGATAGGCCATTCTGAACGCATCCACGGTTTCGCAGGAGATGACTGTGGATGATACAGAACCACAAAAGCCATTGCACAGGGTACTTGCGTGCGCCGCCGGACGAGCGTGAGCCGAAAGTGGCGTACTGCAAGAACCTCTACTTCAATGGTCCAAATAGCATCTGTCTCCGATCCAGAGAAGGGTGTTGGTGTAGAGCCATGATGATTCCATGCCGGGGAGCTTGAAGCGTCGATTCGGCGCAGCACGTAAGGCTGTTCAGCCCACTGTTGGAGTTGCGGGGTACTCCCTGACGTCCCTCTTATCAGGCGCGCCGCTTCCATCTGTATGGGCACTTCTTGTTGTCGGCCTGGCATGCGCAATCCCCGAGACCGTCGAGAAGATTGTGTACTTGTTGCTGGGAGCTATGGTCATCAGGAGGTTCCCGAAGAAAAGCGATGCCAAGGATTTCGCGATGTTTCGCGAGCTCTTTGAGCGATCACGAGGCGACTAGAAGTATTCACAACTCCGACAAGACTCCCTGATGTCACCCGAACTATGGGCATTCAGAAGCAAAAGCCATGTCGTATATGAATTGGGCAAGCTTCTGGCCAAGTAGAGGTGGCACGGCGTTGCCGATCTGACGGGCAACCTCGCTCTTCGAGCCCACGAACACGAAGTCGTCGGGGAAAGACTGGATCCTCGCGGCTTCGCGGTGAGTGATGGGTCGATCGTGAACGGGGTGAAGGTAGCGCCCTTTTTCCGGCTTGTAGAACTCGGTCCGGATCGTCACGCTGGGACGATCCCACCAAAGCCGCCCCATGACGTCGGTTGTTCCTGTCGCCTTCTCCGCCCAGCAACGGGGCTCCAGGTCTGGTCTATTTCGCCGGAGATCAAACCGGTTTCCACCGGGAGGGATCGCACGATATCGCTCTAGAGACTTCTGTGTCGGAGTCCGACGGATATGAAGGTCCTGCCGGCCGGACTCGTCAACTGTTATTTCGGTTCGCTCAGGATAGTCAGGCAAATCTGCAATGGTGGCGCTTAGAGACACATAAGGTGTGTTACCAGATGAGTTCGGACCATGGGTCGGTTCTGGAGGCCAGGGGACCTCCTCGACGTCGCGTACCGCGACAAAGATTCCCCGCCTCCGGTTCTGCGGGACTCCATAGTCAGCGGCGTTGAGGACTCCGTATCCGAACTTGTAGTCCCTGAGGTCCTTGTCTGTCTCCATGAGTTGGAGCAGACGCGCAAACTGAGCTGACTTTTGAAATTCCGGTACGTTTTCGATCACGAACGCCTTGGGCCGTACTAACCGTACGGCCCTCAGGTACTGCTGCCACAGCTCGTTGAGCACGGCTCGGCTGGCATCGTCCCGATCACGCCCGAGCGGGCTGAACCCCTGGCAGGGAGGACCTCCGATGATCACGTCTGCCTTGGGGTAGTCCTCGTCGGAGACCTTCTCGATAGGTCCGTCGTAGACTGGACATCCGAAGTTCTGCTTGAAGGTTCGTGCTGCGGCGGGATCTATCTCGACCGCGAACACGGTCTGGTAGCCAAGCTTTGCCTGCTTGAACCCTTGGGCAAGGCCCCCTGCGCCTGCGAACAGGTCGATCACTGTGATCGCCTCAGTCGTCAACGCCACCCTCCCCGTGATTTAAACCCCCCGTAACTATAGGGGCGATCGTTGCCGCAACTGGCGGTTGATGCCCGAGGCCCGCGAGCGAGCACGCGAGCCCAGAGGTGCTGGAGGAACAGTCTCCACGGCGGTCCAGGAAAAATCGAGCACCAGTTCGCAACACTCTCGCTTGCCGTCTCGCTGAGATGCCTGAAGCGCCCCGCCGCTCTAACGTTGCCTCGTGGGGATGGAGACCGAGTCGTGGGCGTCGAGCGAGGCCGTTCGCAGGAGCATGCGGTCGAACAAGGGGCGCGACACCAAGCCGGAGCTGGCCCTTCGTCGCGCTGTGCACGCCCTCGGCCTTCGATACCGCGTCGCCATCCGTCCAGTGAAGTCCGTCCGCCGGACCGCCGACATCGTCTTCACGAAGGCCAAAGTTGCCGTCTTCCTGGATGGCTGCTTCTGGCACGGCTGTCCTCTCCACCACACGGTCGCCGTGACAAACGCCGGCTTCTGGGCCCAGAAGGTTCGTCGCACCCGTGAGAGGGACGCGGAGACCGATCAGTTGTTGAAGGAGGCCGGCTGGCGTGTCCTCCGCGTTTGGGAACACGAGGATCCGGCGGACGCCGCCAAGCGCGTGGCGGTCTTGCTCGGAAGGGCGGTCAAGCACCCCTCGTAGATTGAGCGCCTCCCGCAGGTCCCTGCCTTCCTACTCTTCGTGTTCAGCTGCTGATCAGCTCAGATCCTTTCAGCGTTGCGACCTGCGGCAATCGCTCGTAGGGAGCAGTGTCGGTCATGCCGGTGCTGTGTCCAGCCAGACGCCTCGGCCTACTGACCACAGCTCCTTGACGTGGTACGCGAAGCGGTCGTAGAGGCCGTCGTCTTGGTAGCGCTTCAGGTGCAGCATTGGTGAGTCGTGGCCGACCAGCTTGGCCAGGTGCGGGGTGACGAGCATCTCGTCGTCGAACTGGAACACCGACATGGCGATGTGCTCGTCGCCGAAGCGCGCCTCGATACCGGACACCCCCTTGAGGTGCTCCAGCTCGGCGAGGGTGATGCGGATGCGGGTGGACACCGTCAGCGGGACCGCTTCGGCGTCCTCACGGCGGTGAGTCACCTCGCTGTCGGGATCGCCGATCAGAAATCGGATCTGGCAGCCCTGCTCGGCCTTCCGCTTGAGAGCTTTGGCCAAGTTGGGGTGCTCAAGCCAGAGAAAGTAGTTGGTGTATCCGGCGATGGTGATGTTCGACTGCGCTTCAGTGATCAGCGCCCGCCATACGCTTTTGGGACAGGCGGAACGGTAGGGGTAGACCGTAACGATCTCCCTATCGGGTCCGATCTTGACCGTGTTCCGTATCGCCTCGGGCCATAACACCGACTCATCCACCCCCAGAGCATCGGCCGCCGCCCACCGGTGACGCGGATGCGGGACACGCGCTTCGTCAGCCAGCCAGCGGGACACCGTCTTGATGTCCACCTCGCATCGCAATGCGAGGTCCCTTTCGGTAAGTCTCGCATCGGTCATTGCTTGCCGTAGAGAGTCGTTTGACACGCGCGACCTCGAATCGGGAGGACGTTGAGGACGCACCTGAGCGGCAACGCAAAACGTCCCGCACGTCCCAAGAACGGAGTGTAAACGATCCACCACCAAACGTCACGCTGTGGCCATGCGTACGACGACACCTTTGAAGGAACTGCAGGCCGCGTTCCCCGGCTGGACAATCTGGCGAAGCTCCGCAGATCGCCTCTGGGCGACGCGTAATCGGCAGCTCACCGACGTGGAGATGAACCACGGGCTGAGTCACACGATCGACGGGGACGACGCGCACCAACTCGGTGAACAGCTCCGCGACCAAGAGCGGCTCGCTTCGGAGCTACCGCCCCAATGAGTGCGGCACCATCTGCCCTGAGAGCATCCGCCGTCAAGGCGCTCGAAGCCCTCAGCCAGTTTGAAGACGCCTGTCCGGGGCTGCATGTAGCTCCTGAGCAGCCTGGCCACGTCGCGATCCGGTGGATGCGCGAGACCCCGCGCAGTGCCTCCGTCCGGGTCGTCGCCCACACCTGCGACGACTGCTCGTCGCTGGCCTACGAACTGTGCGCCAGCGGCGGGCTGCTGTTCATCCGCCGTACGGACCGGAGCGGCGACCAGCCGAAGATCCGCGAAACCGAACGCCTGCCGCACGCGCGGATGCGCTCGCTGTGGACGGAACTGCTCCTCGGCCGGGTTCGATGAATCCTCAGCGGCACTGATTCCGGCTGGCGGTCTGCTGCTCCTCCAGCCGAGCTGCCCTTATAAGCCGTTCCCGTCGGCCGGAGTGCCAAGAGGGGCTTCTGCGCACGGGTGCCAGTTCCACAGGTACTCGGGACCGTCCTGGAGGACCAGGCTGATGTGGTCGATCGTCACCTTGCAGTCAGGTAGGTGGCGGCCCAGGGCTGCGATGACGGGTTCGGCGGGCTGTGCCGCGCTGCTGTAGGCGACGGTGACGTGAGGTGTCCAGGGGTCGGTGCCCAGGACACCATCACGGCCGGTCGCGGTGCGTGTCGCGGCCCGTACGGCGTCGAGCATCGGCGCCAGGGCCTCTGCGGGGCGTGCTTCTACGGCGATTGCCTCGGGGTGATAAAGCACGCGGCCGAGCGTCACCGTGATGGGCTGCACGTCCGCCAGGAGCTTCCGGGCCTCGGCGACCAGGGTGGTCAGCTGCTCGTCCGTGATCTCGTCCGCCAGGCCGACGACGAGCGTTGTCAGGTGCAGCCATTCGCGCGGCACCAGATCGAGCCCCTCTATCCCGGCCAGCCGTCGATGGGCCTCGCTCGCTATCGCCCGGACTTCAGGGTGGTCGCGGAACAGGACGTGCCAATAGATCCGGCCCTGTCCGGCAGGGAGCATCTCCCGTCTCCCCCAGCGGTCCGCCATGAACTTCGGCAGAGGGCTCAAGAGTCCTCCCCGGAGCCGACCGCCGACAGGGCTGCGGAGGTGAAGTCGCGAATCTGCTCCCGGAGCGACGCCGCGACGCCAGAGCCCAGGAAGCGCCGGTCATCCAGCCGCGCGTCCAACTCCACCAGGTAGTTCGTCACCGTGGACATGCGGAACTCCGGCGGCATGCCCATCACGGGCGCGATCTGCTCGGCGGCGCCGTGAAGGTCGCCCAGCATCGCGTAGGCGTTGGCCGCTCCGAACCTGATCTGTGCCCAGGTGGCGGGTACGCGTGGATCCCCCGAGGCCCAGGCCGACTCCGCCATTCGAGCGGCCTGAAGAGCCTCCTCAGGATTGCCGGCCTGGAGAGCCACCGAGAGCGCGTACAACGCCTGCCGTGGGCGGGGGCACGACCATGGCGATACGCCCGAGTCTTGAGCCTGCTGACCGTGAGCGGCTTCTTCGGCACGTCGAAGGGCTTCTCGTGCCCGCATTCGGTCACCGAGGAGGCCCGCCGCGTTGGCCTCCTGACTCGCGAGCAGCACTCGCAGCGGGCTCGTCGGGCTGCACTCGTACCCTCGCCGGGCGAGGTCCGCCGACGCGGCGAAGCGACGCCGCCATCGTTCGGTCTTCGCCTGGGCGCTGAGCGCGACGGCCGGGCTCGTGCCCGCTTCCTCGGCACACACGACGGCGGCCGTGCCGTGAGTCATGGCGGCGGCGTTTCGGTGCAGGTCCCCAAGGAGGATGCAGGCGTGCGCCAGAAGATCGGCCTCGATGCGGAACAGTTCGCGCGTCTGACGAAGCCTCTGCCTGCCGCCAGACAGCAGCGCGCGAGTGTGCCGCTCAAGGCGGATGACATCAGACAGCACGCGTTTAGGAGGAACGTGGGCGTGAGTTCCGCCGACGCGTTGTGTCTCCTCGGCGAGCATGCTGATGGTGCCGTCGCCCGCGTTGGTCTGCTCGACCCAGGCGACGAGATCGATCACATCGCTTCCGTACAGCGAGCCATCGACCACGGCGGTCGACTCCCCGAACAGATCGCTCTCGGTGAGCGCGAAGGCTCGGGCGTACAGCACGCGGTAGGGGTCGCCGGGGCGGTTGTGACCGGCCTCGTACGCCTTGATGCGGCGCACCATCGTCTCCCGGGAGGACAACCGCGGCCGGGTGTCCTCGTCGGCCGCCTCCACCAGACGGCGGGCCATCTCACGCTGACTCCACAACCGGTTACGCCGCTCGGCCCGCAGCCGTACGGCCCACGCGGGAAGGTCATCACTCATCGAAGGCACCTCTGCTGCAGATCCGGGGGTGACCCTCAACTCCCTGGTAACCGCCTCGATCGGGGCGCTCACCAGAGCCGCGGTGGGTTCCCCAAAGATGGTCTTCCTCAGTCACGGGCGGCGGATCGGGCTTACACAGGCTCAGCGCCATGGCCAGCGGCGATCGTGTCGATGTGGCGGGCGAGTTCGAAGTCCTTGGCGGTCAGGCGGTTACCGGCGTCGTGTGTGGTGATCACGAAGCGGATGCGTTGCCAGGTGATGTGGATGTCGGGGTGGTGGCCGACCTCCCGGGCCTTGGCGGCGACGTACATCGCCAGGTGAACGCACTCGTGGTACGTGTGCGTGTACGTTCGGACGATGATCTCGCCCTGGCGTTCCCATCCGGGCAGCTCGCCCAGGTGTGCGGCTATCTCCTCTTCGGACAACGGCTCGGGGGGCATCCGGCGTCTCCACGTTCGACAAGTTGGACAAGTTGGACGAGGTCAGGCGAGCTGGACGACGATATCGGCCAGCTCGCGGCCGGGACCCGTACCGGCCCAGGCGGTCGCGTACCGCGAGACGGCCTTGATCTCCTTGCGCAACCGGGCCGACCCGGTCCCACCGACGACAGACGCGGCGGCTGACGCGATCTGCACGACGCGTTCCGGCTCGGGAACGGCGGCCAGAGCGGCGGCCTGACGAGCCCAGAACACGCCGTTGTCGCGGCGCGCCGATTCGGGAGCGGTGCCGAGGATCCGATCCCACAGGGCGACGGCCTCTCGGTAGGCACCCAGCCGCAGGTAGGCGGTCGCTCGCTGGACGTCGATGTATCCGAGAGTGCGACGGCAGGCGTTGCCCCAGGGATATTCGTCGTCGACCCGGTCGACGAGCACCGCAGCCCGGTCCAACAACCGGTCGACGAGATCCCTGTCTCTGGCGGGCAGCATCGAGTGTCCGTGCGCCTGGTGGACCAGCGCGCGAGGATGCGTACCTTCGCGCACAGCTTGGCCTCGTCGGCCAGGGCCGCTTCCGTGTAGTCCACGACCGTGCGCCCGTCCTCGAAGTCGACCGCGAGCATCGCCTTGTTCGTGAGCGCGTAGCTGATGAGCTGCGGGTCCTGCGAACGATGCGCCATGCTGAGGGCGACGGCCCGCCAGGCTCGAGCGCGACCCAGGTCACCGGCGTCCTGGTAGAGCCAGCCGAGCAGTGCCGCGTACGCGACGCCGGCGCTCAGGAGGCCGCGGCGTACGGGCGCGTCGGCGGCTTGTGCGAGTTCCCTGATGAGCTCCGCCTGCGTCGCGACGGTCGGGATGAGGTGGCGGGGGCCGAGCCACATGTCCGCCTTGTAGTGGCCGGGAAGCTGTTCGAGGAAGTACATGACGACCTCCGGGGCTACGGGACCGTGATGGTGTACGTCGGCGTCTGCCGGGTCCATGGAGATGTCGTATCGCGCGGCGACACACTGACGCGGCCCCCCAACGCCGCAGCCTTTGTCGGCGGCACGGGAACCACGGTTCTCGCCGAACAGGTCGGCCTCGGTGAGCGCGAAGGCTCGGGCGTACAGGACGCGGTATGGGTCGCCGGGGCGGTTGTGACCGGCCTCGTACGCCTTGATGCGGCGCACCATCGTCTCCCGGGACGGCAACCGCGGCCGGGTGTCCTCGTCGGCGGCCTCCACCAGACGGCGGGCCATCTCACGCTGACTCCACAACCGGTTACGCCGCTCGGCCCGCAGCCGTACAGCCCACGCGGGAAGGTCATCGCTCATCGAAAGCACCTCTGCTCGGATCCGGGGGTGATCCTGGCCGGCCCTCAGTTTCCCTCATCCGCATCTGTGCCCGGGAGGTTACCCAGCGCTGTCATGGCAGGTGAAGCGTAAAAGTTTTCGGGCCTGCGGACGGCGGCACGCCGTACGAGGGCGCCCATCGCCGGGAGCCGCGCATCGCGAGCCGGTCAGCCCACATCGTCGAGGTCGCCCTCGTGGTCGCCGTTGTAACAGGAGGTGCAATTGGCCTTGGCCCTGGCCATCGCGTCCCGCGGCCAAAGCTCGTCCAGGACGTGGTATCCGGCCTCGCGGAGAACCGATGCCGTTTCGTACGGGCTGTGAAGTTTCCGGCTGGACGTGATCAGAAGCTCGGGGGCGTCATTCGGCACGTGATGGACGTAGCCGCCGAAGCGCTCACAGAAAGCGTGGTAATAGGGGGTGTAAAGGATGAACGTGTCCCATGCCCAGTCGACCAGAGGGGACGGCGACAGCATGAGGTCCCTCTTCTGCCCGGCTACCGCGACGAAGATTAACGCCTGGTCGAGCGCGTCTCCCGCCGTGCTCCTGGGGACGGCGTAGTCCTGGGAGATGCGGTCGGCGATCCGGTTGAAGAGGCGTAGAGCGGCATCGTCGTCGCCGGGAAAGTGGGGATCTTCGAGAAGAGCTATACCACTCTTCATTCCGGTGAGCGGAGCCGCCATGGAGGAACTCCTTACCTGGGTTGACCTGGCCTTGATGCTAGCTTCTCATTCGCCGCGCCACCAGGGGAGCCAAAAGTAAGCAGTGCTACATAGCGCCATATCAGGGAAAGTGAATTGGTATGGATGATTTTCCGATTCCACACCTGTGCTTCCATACTGAGGGTTCGACCGGCAGATCGTGACGCGGACCGATCAGTCCAGGACGAGGAACTGTTTGCCGTCGATCAGTTCACGGACCGCGTCGAGGTGGCCGGCGTGGGTCGCCGTCTCGACGAGGACGTGGAGGATCGCCTCACGCAGGTCGCTCGGCGGCTGGTCGTCGCGGTAGTCCGGCCACCAGCGCGGCGCCTGGTCCGGAGCGCTGGAGGCGATCACCTCGTCGGCGCGCGCCGTCTCCTCGCGGTAGAGGGCGAACACCTCCGAGGCGGGCCGGTCGCCCGGCACCTGCCACGCGTCCGCCGGGGTGGCGAGCGAGGCCACCGCGTCGGGGTCACCGCCGAAGACGGCACGGAACCAGAAGCGCTCGACGTCGATGGCGAGATGGCGGACGAGCCCGGCCGGGGTCCAGGCGGACGGCAGAACCGGCCGCCGGAGATCGGCCTCGTCCAGGCCGTCCACCATGTCGAGGACGTGCCGCCGCTTCCAGTTCAGGTAACCGAGGAGGGATGAAATGTCACTCGACGCGCTCACGTTTGATCTCCCGGATGAAGGGCGTCCAGCAGCCGCTGGAGGGCCGCGCGGTCGCCGGTGATCTCCGCCCCGGCCTGGCCGGGTGGCGGCGTCCCATCGATGATCAGGGCCTTGAGGACGGCGGAATCGGTCCGCAGGGCCGCGTCCCACCGGTCCGGCTCGCCCCGGCGGATCGCGAGTTCGCCGCCGGACACGCGGATGGTGAAGACCTCTTCACCGACGCCGACCAGGAACGTGGCGTCGAGGTCGCCCAGCCGGGCGGGGTCGAGATGGCTCTTCACGGCGAGCATCAGCGAATCGGTCCCCAGGGGCGTCGTCGTCTCCTTCCGGGGAGAGCGACGGCCCCATCGGCCCAGGTGGACGAGGATCGGCTCCAGGTCATGGCCCCACTCGGTGAGCTCGTAGACCCACGCGCGCGCTGGCGGGCCCAGCTTGCGGCGCCGGATGACCCCGCCGTCCTCCAGATCGCGCAGCCGCTGCGAGAGCACGGTGGGACTGGCGTTGGGCAGGCCGCTCTGCAGGTCGCTGTAGCGCTTGGGGCCGAAGAGCAGATCCCGCACGATCATCAGCGCCCAGCGCTCGCCGAGCAGGTCGAGAGCGCGCGCGGCGGCGCAGGGGTCGCCGTACGTGCGTGCCGTGGTCACGTCGCTCATTTTACTCTTCCCGGAGCGGACGCTTGCTTTCTTGAAGTCCGGTGCCGGGTGAAGCCTCAGCCGGGCCGGACGCTCTCCGGCGTACAGGGCCGTACGGCGCGCTCCTCGGCGTGCGGCTCGCGCAGGATCCGATGTCCTGCCTCATGGGCTGGCTATGGCCATGTCCACGAGGCGCTTGGCCAGGCGTTGTGCGGGGGCTTCGACGAAACGCCATGTCAGCGCGCTCAGCCCGAGCAGCAGCGTCACCACGAAGGCCAGAGCCGCGATGCGCAGATGCAGGGGTACGGCCAGCGGTTCCGGCCAGAACCACTCGACGCTTTCCAGCAGCAGGGGGTGGAGCAGGTAGATCGAGTAACTGACCAGCCCCAGCCATGCGAGTACGCGTGGCATCTTCTGATCCCGCAGGGCCAGGCCGGCGGCGAAGGTGAGCCAGGCGGCGACCGTGGCCGTCTGTGTGCCGACGTCGTCACGCGCCAGCCAGATCCCGGCGACCGGGACCAGAGCCACCCAGCCTGCTTGCCTCCAGGAGAGTTCCCCCTGCTCCGCTCTGTACAGCGCGGTGCCGGCGAACATCGTGGCCAGGATCAGCAAGCCCCGCCACGGCCCGGGATAGCTCTGGTTGACCGCCAGGAGTGTCAGCACAGTGAGCCCGATGAGAATCGCGCCTGCGTGCCGCACCGCGCCCGAACCCCTGATGGCAGCGGCCAGTCCGGCCGTCATCAGTGTGGTCACCACCAGGGCGACCGTCAGCATCCGACCGGAGTCGCCCGCCGACAGCAGGGCGACCGGGAGGGTGCCGGCGCCCAGCAGGGCCGCCGCGGTGAAGCCGAGTGCGCCGGTGATGCTCCTCCGGTTGACGCCGAGCGTGAACATCGCCGTCAGCAGCAGATAGAACGCCATCTCGTAGGACAGCGTCCAGAGGACGTTGAGCAGGTTGGGCATGCCCAGCAGGTCCTGCAGCATCGTCAGGTGGCCCAGGACGAGGGGGACCGGCCGGGACCTCCACCAGATGTGCGGGTCGTCCCAGCCCGCCAGCGCTAACAGAGCCATGGCCGCCGCAGCGATTCCGAACAGCGGATACAGGCGGAGTAACTGGTTAGGCCCTTCGCAAGGGTGTCCGATTTGATCAGCAGTGCGTGATGCTCGATCATCTGTCGGGTGTCGACCTCCTCCGTGCCGAAGCCGTCGTACGACGAGCTCGCGGCGCTGGTGGTACGGCTGAGCGAGATGCTGGAGCAGGCCAGCGGTGAGTTGGCCAAGGCGAACGCGCGGATCGCTGATCTGGAGGCACGGCTCGGGCTCAACTCTGGCAACTCCTCCAAGCCTCCATCGTCGGATGGACTTGCCAAACCCGCGCCGAAATCGCTGCGTAAGACCGGGCAGCGTAAGCCTGGCCGGGCCAAGGGCCATCCGGGCGAGACGCTGAAGATGGTCGACAACCCCACCCGGCGCGAGCGGCACGAACCGCACGCGTGCCGGGGATGCGGCAACAGCCTGGCCGGCGCGCCCGAGGCGGGTATGGAGCGCCGCCAGGTGTTCGACATCCCGCCCATCACGGTCGAGGTCACCGAGCATCAACTGGTTGCGCGGCAGTGCTCGTGCGGGACCGTTACCCGCGGACAGGCTCCGGAGGGTGTGACGGCGGCGGTGCAGTACGGCACCCGGATCACCGCGATCATCTTGTACCTGTACATCGGGCAGTTCCTGTCCAAGGACCGCACCGCCAAGGCGCTGGAGGAACTGTTCGGCGTTCCGGTCTGCGGAGCGACCGTGCTGAACGTGGGCAGGCGCGCCGCCGCCCGCTTGGACGGGTTCTTGGCCCGCGCGGTCCGGGAGATCGCCGCCGCGCCGGTCGCGCATTTCGACGAGACCGGGTTCCGGGTCCAGGGGCGGCTGCATTGGGTGCACTCGGCTTCCACGGGGAAGTGGAGCCTGATCACCGTGCATCGCAAGCGTGGTGTCGAGGCCATGGACGCCGCCGGGGTCCTGCCCATCTTCACCGGGGTCGCGGTGCACGACGCCTGGGCCCCCTACGACACCTACACCGATGCCACGCATGCTCTGTGTAGTGCTCATCTGTTGCGTGAGTTGCAGCAGGTCGTTGACACCACCCCCGAAGGGGACTGGTGCTGGGCCCAGCAGGCGAGCGACGCTCTGATCGAGATGAAAGCTCTGGTCGAAGCCGCGATCGAGGCCGGTGGGCTGAAGCACCTGGACCAGGCCGCCCTGACCGGGCAGGCCCGGCTGTGGCGCGCCGCCGCCACGATCGCCAAGAACGACACCGCTGCTCGCTCCAGCAAACTGATGAAGAAGCACAACGCGCTGGCCAGGCGGATGCTTGACCGCCGCGACGACTACCTGCGGTTCACCCGAGATGAGCGGGTGCCCTTCGATAACAACGCGGCCGAGCGCGAGATCCGAATGATCAAGCTGAGGCAGAAGGTGTCCGGTTGCCTGCGTACCCTGGCCGGAGCGCAGCAGTTCTGCGCGATCCGCAGCTACCTGGCCACCGCACACAAACACGGCGTTCACTTCTTCCACGCCCTGGTCGAACTCGCCGAGGGGCGCCCCTGGCTGCCCGGAACCGCCCGGCCACTCACACTCCTGGACCGCCTCCGCGACGTCACCCAAGGCGGCGCGCTACTCGCAGTTGCGTGACATCACACGCACCAGCCGAAGGACCTATCCAGTTACCAGGCGGAAGAAACGGGAAATCCAGAATTTCCGTAAGCTCGCCCGCCGTTCCAGGGACGCCGGCACGATGTATCCGCTGACCAAGAAGAACACCATCACGCCGTACCAGCCGGGGTCGAACACCGCTTTCACCGGTAGCCGCGCTTCGGGCAACAACGGCGTAAGTGCGTGCTCGAAGACCACGGTCAGGGCGGCGAGGCCACGGAGGGCGTCGAGCCACGCCAAGCGTTTGCTGGTGCGCCGCGGTACGTCCCGAGTTGTGAGCATTCGGCCCATGCTAGCGATCGATGACAGTACCTATGAGCCGGCTCGCTCCTTAAGCATTTGGATGTGAACGGGATGTGGGAAATTACCAATGCCATATACACCACAGTGGCGGACGGCCGAAATCAGGCTTTCAGGCCCACCCGGCGTCGCTTTCCAAAATGGTTTGCCCGTGGTCCGTACGCGTTGGCATGCTCGACCGGGCAGGTTCGGAGAGGAGACCACGAAGTGGCCGTCGCCGCGTCTGGCACGCCGTACGCGTCCGAGCCGGAAGTCCGCACGGCGGCCGGCGTCCTGCGTGGCGGCCGGGAGGCGGGGATAGCGGTCTTCCGCGGCATCCCGTACGCCGAGTCGCCGGTCGGCGCCCTGCGGTTCGCCGCGCCGCGGCCGGTGGGCGGCTGGGTCGGGGTGCGCCCGGCGGTCGCGTACGGCCCGCCGCCCCCGCAGTCCGGCCTGCTCGGCGGGTCCCAGGAGGCCGCCGGTGACGACTGGCTGACCGTCAACGTGTGGACGCCGGAACCGGACCCGGCGGCGGGGCTCCCGGTGATGGTGTGGATCCCTGGCGGTGGTTACGTCGCGGGCAACTCCGGCCTCCCGGAGTACGACGCCGGGCGCCTGGCCGCGAGCGGAGTCGTGGTCGTGACCCTCAACTACCGGCTCGGCATCGAGGGTTTCGCGCTGATCGACGGAGCCCCGGCCAACCGGGGGCTGCTCGACCAGGTCGAGGCCCTGCGGTGGGTGCGGGACAACATCCGGGCGTTCGGCGGCGATCCGGGCCGTGTCACGGTCTTCGGGCAGTCGGCGGGCGGCGGATCGGTCGCCGCGTTGCTCGCCATGCCGCGCGCCGCCGGGCTCTTCCGCCGGGCGGTCGCGCAGAGTGTGCCGGGCACGTTCTTCTCCCCCGAGCTGGCCGCCGACATCACCGCCGCCTGCGCCGCCGAGCTCGGGCACACGCGCGACGAACACCGCTTGTTCAGCCCGATCGACGGCGTGCTCGGCCAGGTCGCACCCGAGCAGACCGAGACCGCCCTGCGCTTGCTCGCTCCCGGCGCGGACGGCGCGCGCCGCTACCGCGAGGCGTTCCCGGCCGCGGCCGACGAGGAGCTGTACGAGCTGGTCAACGCCGACTGGCTGTTCCGCATGCCGAGCCTCCGCCTCGCCGACGCGCAGATCGCCGGGGGCGGCCAGGCCCACCTCTACGAACTGACGTGGCCCGCCCCAGGGCTGGGCGGCGCCCTCGGCGCCTGCCACGGCCTGGACGTGCCGCTCGTGTTCGGCAACCTGAGCAGCGGACAGCCCGCCATGCTGATCGGCGACCCGCCCTCCCCGGCGGCGGAGGAGCTGTCCGCGCGGATCCGTACGGCGTGGACGGCGTTCGCCGCGCACGGCGACCCGGGCTGGCCTCCGTACGACGCCGAGCGCCGCCTCGCCCAGCTCTTCGACACGCCGTCGACGGTCGCCGCCTACCCGGAGGAGGCCTCGCGACTGCTGTGGCAGGACCACGCCTTCCCGGCGCTCCCGCTGCTCGCGCCATAGGAGACGAGCGGCCGCACTCACGCTCCGCCGGTGACCTTGACCGCCTGTCCGGTGATACCGGTGTTGGCGGCGGAGCCCAGATAGACGACGGCGCTGGCCACCTCGGCGGCGTCGAGCAGGCGGCCGATCGGGGCCAGCGCGCCGTAGTGCCCGCCCGCCTGCTCGACGATCGCGACGTTGGTCTCCGTCCGGGTGAGGCCGGGCATGACGACGTTGGACAGGATGTCGCCGTCCTTGCCGAGCCCGAACGCGGCGGACCTGCTGAACCCGTGCAGTGCCGCCTTGGCCGCGCCGTAGTACTCACCGCCGGGCATCCCGTCGACCGCGATGCCCGAGGAGATGTGCACCAGCCGGCCCCATCCGCGC
This sequence comes from Microbispora sp. NBC_01389, assembly GCF_045040095.1. Taxonomy (NCBI): domain Bacteria; kingdom Bacillati; phylum Actinomycetota; class Actinomycetes; order Streptosporangiales; family Streptosporangiaceae; genus Microbispora; species Microbispora sp. NBC_01389. The sequence continues at coordinate 3,452,546 of NZ_CP109552.1, read as the reverse complement.
TCTCGCATGGACGGAACGACCGCCCGGCTGAGCCGGAGCGCGCCCTCGACGTTGGCCCGGATCACCTTCTGCCACCTCTCGTCGGACACGGCCTCGAAGGCGAGGCCCGCGTCCGGCTCGGTGGCGCCCCAGTGCACCGCGTTGTTGACCAGCACGTCGATCCGGCCGGACCACTCGATCACGGTCTCGACCAGAGTGCGGGCTGCTTCGTCGTCGTCCAGTTCGTACGGCACGACGAGCGAGCGTCCGCCGATCTCCTTGGCGAGCCGCTCCGCGCCCTCCTGGGAGCGGTGATAGGTGAGCACGACGTCGGCCCCTTCCGCGGCGAACCCGCGGGCGATCTCGCGGCCGATGCCGCCGGAGGCTCCCGTCACGATGACCGTACGGCCGGTGAGTCCCAGATCCATTTCGACGCTCCTCATCACAGTGGAAACCCAAGGATCCGGCGGCGGCGACCATCGGAGGGAGGCCGGGCCGAGGCTGGCCCCGGCAGGGCCACGATCGGAGACGAGGTCACTCGATAGCCTGCGATCGTGAGCGACAACACTCTGGGCGAGTTCCTGCGGGCCCGCCGCGAGGCCGTCACCCCTGCCGATGTCGGGCTGCCCGGCGGCGGCCGGCGCCGTACTCCGGGCCTGCGCCGTTCCGAGCTGGCCGCGCTCGCGGGGATCAGTATCGAATACCTGACCCGGCTTGAGCAGGGGCGGGACCGCCACCCCTCGATGCCCGTGCTCGCCGCCCTCGCCGACGCGTTGCGCCTGTCCGCCGACGAGCGCCTCCGTCTGCTGAACCACTACAAGGCGGCCGACGGCGCGGGCCGGCTGGTCGGCATGTGCCAGGGGCCGCCCGCGCAGTCGGTGCGTCCCACCGTGCGGGCTCTGCTCGACCGGCTCGAACCCGCCCCCGCGCTGGTGGTCAACCGGCTCGGTGACGTGCTCGCCCATACGGACGGCTTCGAGCGGCTCGCCGGTCCCATCGGTCTGCTGGACCACCGGCCGGCCAATCTGCTGCGCTACCTGTTCGCCGACCCGAGGGCCAGGGCCGCCTATCCGGAGTGGGAGCGGGTGGCCGACGAGCGGATCGCCGTCCTCGGCCTGAGCCTTCGCCGGGAGGACCCGCACGTCGGCCATCTCGTCGACGAGCTGACCCTCGCCGCCGGCGCCCCCTTCATCGACCGGTTGACGGTTTCGCCCGGCCCGCACAGCCGCACCGGCGTCGAACGGCTGGCGCACCCGCAGGAGGGCGAACTGCGACTGGCCTACGAGACCCTCGGCCTGTCCGACGACGACAGCCAGCTACTGATCGCCTATCTGCCCGCCGACGACTCCACCGCCGCGAGGCTCGACCGGCTCACCGGCCGCCACCCCGGAGCCCTCCGCGCCGTCAGCGGCTGAGGCTTATTCCCGTACGCTCACGCCGTACGGTGCTCGTCCACCCGGTCGAGCCATTCGGCGACGAGGGCGGTGAACAGCCCGGACTGCTCATGCGGCAGCGCGTGACCGGCCCGGTCCAGGACGGCGAACGTGGCCCGTGGATACCGCTCCATCAGTTCCCACGGACCGGCGTACCCGACCGTGCCGTCCTGGCGTCCGGCGAGGATCAGTGCCGGGCCGGTGTACGGTGCCGCGTTTACGGCGGCGTCGCTCAGCCGCCAGCGCTCGGAGATCCGCTCAAGGCCGTCGTCGTCGACCAGGGGCAGGGCCGGAGCCACGTACTCCCGGAACCGCTCCACCATGGCGGGCGTCCGCACCACGAAGTAGTCGCGGAACTGGGCCTGTTCGTCAGGGCTCAGCGCGTCGGCCACGCCGGCCGAGCCGTGCAGCAGCGCGTGCGCGGGTACGTCGCGCGCCTCCTCGCCGATGGGGCAGATCAGCGCCAGCCCCGCGACCCGCTCCGGGCGCCGTTTGGCGACGGCCCTCGCGAGGTACGCGCCGAAGGAGTGGCCGACGACCGCGAACGGCTCGTCTCCGGCAAGAGCGTCGATCAGACCGAGCACGACGTCGAGGGTGTCGTCGGAGCCACGGAACCAGTCCGGCAACGGAGTGCGCCCCATTCCCGGCAGGTCCGGATAGATGCGCCGATAGCCGGGCCGGTCGCGGAACACCGGCTCCAGCGCACCGGCCATTTCCCGATGGTCCACGCCCGCGCCGTGCAACGCCAGAACGGGCATTCCGCCGCCGTGCTCGACGACGTGCACCGGAATGCCGCTGATCTTCACGTCCATCACCACACCGTACTCACCAGGTCGGCGGTGTCACTCGGTGTTCGCGTGGGCCTTCCTGGCCTGCTCGTCGGTCACGTCGTGCCGCCGGGCGAGCTCCAGGCAGACGCAGTCGAGCAGCAGGTGCGTGCACTGGTCGAACAGGCTCGACAGGGGCTGCACGGTGGCCGCCTCGCCCTCGCGCCGGTGCTTGGTGGCGGCGGGCACGTGCAGGACGTGCAGCGCGCCGGAGGCGAGGGGCGACGACGGCGCGGTGGTGACCGCCAGCACTCCCCCGCCGCCGTCGGTCACCGCCCGCGCCGCGCGTACGGTGGCCGCCGTCGTCCCGGACCCGGAGACGGCGACGAGCAGGTCACCCGGCCCGGTCGACGGCGTGCAGGTGTCGCCGACGAAGTACGCCGTACGGCCCAGGTGCACGAGGCGCATGGCGAACGCCCGGGCTATGTAGCCCGACCTGCCCTCCCCCGCCACGAAGATCCGCGGCGCGCGGTCCAGCAGGTCGGCCGCCGTCTGCAGCGTGGCCGGATCGATCTCCGCCAGGACTCCGGCCACCTCCGCCTGAACGACGTCGAGGAGGCTGCGTGCGCTCATCGCGTACCTTCCACCGGTAGGTCGGCCGCTAGGAGGGCGTCCAGTTCCGCGCGGATGGGCATGCCCTCGTTGTCCCCCTTGTTGCTGGTGGTGAGCGCCCCCACCGCGCACGCGCGCCGGAGCCGCTGCTCCTCGTCGAGCCCGTCGAGCAGGCCGCTGACGAACCCGGCCGCGAATCCGTCGCCCGCCCCGATGGTGTCGACCGTGACGACCCGGAACGGCGGGCAGGTCCACGACCCCTCGGGCGTGAACAGCATGGCCCCCGCCGCGCCGAGCTTGACGGCGACTCCGCGCGCTCCCCGCGACAGGTAGTGGTCGGCGATGGCCTCCGGCTCGCGCCGTCCGGTCAGCGCCTCACCCTCCAAGACACCGGGCAGCACCCAGTCGGCCCGCGTGGCCAGGTCGCCCACGAGGCGCGTCATCTCGCCGTGGTCCGGCCAGAGGGTGGGACGCAGGTTCGGGTCGAAGGTGACGCCCGCCCCGGCGTCCCGCGCCGCCTCCATCGCCTCGTACGCGAACCGGCGGGCCGTCGCCGACAGCGCGGGCGGGATGCCGGTAGCGTGCAGGTGCCGGGCCGACGCATGCGGGAGGCGCTCGCGGAGGGGTTCGACGTGGTCGTGCACGGCGCCGCGCTGACCCACGTGCCGAGCTGGGAGCGGACCCGCCCGGCCGACTATCTGGACGTCAACGTGATGGGGACCAGCGCCGTGCTCGACGCCGTCCTGGCCGCCGCGCGGCCGCCGAAGCGGCTGGTCTACGTCAGCACCCGACGGCGCCGTCTACAACCTCGGCACCGGCCGCCGCGTCCCGTTCGGCGAGCTGCTGCGGATCGCCGAGGACCACGCCGGGCACGGGCTCATACGGGTCGTCCCCCCCAAACGCCGCGGACCTGGACCTCGACCTCGATCCGGACGCGCGTCTCGGGAGGGACGCGGCGAGTGACGTCTCCCTGGCCCGGCGGACGCTGTCCTGGCGGCCCCGGCCCTTCCGGGAGCAGGCGTCGTCCTACTTCGCCTGGGCCTCCCGCAACCCCGCCTTCTTCTGATCTGCCTAGGGTTCCGTGGAGTCGGCTTGGTCGACTGTCATGCGAGCCGGGCGACCAAGCCAATGCCTGGCTCAAAGCGGAATCGTGTCATCTATTCGCATGCCGATCCGAAGGCATCCGCCCGCTCCGACAGTTCCGGCCCGCCCGGCACCCCTCGGCCGTACAAGCGCCGTGGACGGTCAGGCGAAGAACTCCGTCAGGATGCGCGCCAGCGCGGCCGGGCGCTGCAGCACCGCGTGGTCCTCCCCGGGCATCACCCGCAGTTCGGCGCCGGGGAGGGCCGCCGCGACGGCCTCCGTCGCCTTCGCGAGGCCGGGCGAGGTCCGGTCGCCGTAGACCGCCAGCACCGGCACGCCGATCCCGGCGACCCGCTCGTGCGGCCTCCCCTGCCAGGGCGCGGTGACCAGCACGTCGTACGGCAGGCTGAGGGCCTTGTCCGCCATGAACGCCCACCCCTCGCCGGCCTTGATCCCGGCGATCGCCTCGGCCGGGACGCCGACCGCGTCGCGGAGGAACAGCTCCGTCGCGCCGTCGCGGTCCCCGGCCGCGACCAGTGCCCTGAGCCGGTCGTAGACGTCGGCCGCCGGGCCCGGCTGGTCATCGTCGGCATGGTACGGCGGTTCGTACACGGCGACCCGGTCGATCGGCAGCCCGCGCCTGGCCGCCTCCAGCACGAGGACGGCACCGGAGGAGTGGCCGAACAGCGAGGCCCGGCCACCGGCGTGCTCGATGACAGCCGCCAGGTCGGCGACCTCGTTGACCACCTGGTAGTCCTCGCTCCTGTCGTCGCTGGCCCCCCGGCCGCGCCGGTCGTAGGTCAGCACGGTGAACGCCGGCGCGAGTTCGGCGGCGAGCGCGGCCACGGTCGAGCGGTCGTTGAACGCGCCGCCGACGAGGACGACCGGCGCGCCCTGGCCGATCGTGTCGACGGCGAGGGTCGTGCCGTCCTCGGAGACGACGTTCACGGACGTGATGTCCACAGGCGCGATGTGCCCGGAAACGTCGTCCCCGGAAACCTGGTGCTCGGAAACCTGGTGCTCGGAAACCTGGTGCTCGGAAACCTGGTGCTCGGTCATGTCGGTCGGCCTTCGGGTCGTGGGCTTACGGGCTGGGCTTACGGCCGGGTGAAGGTGACGTGGGTGACGCCGCTGGGGGTGGACACCGACTCGATGCGGAAGCGCTTCTCGAGTTCCTCCAGCCCGTCCCACAGCCGTTCGCCGCGGCCGAGGACGATCGGGACGACGGCGACGTGCATGTGGTCGACCAGGTCGGCGGCCAGGAACTGGCGGACGGTGCTCGGCCCGCCGCCGATGCGCACGTCGAGGTCGCCCGCCGCCTCGCGGGCCTGACGCAGCGCCTCCTGCGGGGTGGCGTCGACGAAATGGAAGGTGGTGCCCCCTTCCATCTCCACGGAGGGCCGGGGGTGGTGGGTCAGGACGAAGACCGGCGTGTGGAACGGCGGGTTCGGCCCCCACCAGCCGTTCCAGTCGTGGTTCTCCCACGGGCCCCGCTGCGGCCCGAACTTGTTGCGGCCCATGATCTCCGCCCCGATGCCCGGGTCCCACGCACGGGCCAGGGCGTCCTCGACCCCGGTGCTCCCGCCGGTCTTCCCCTGCATGGCCTGGAAGGTCCGCGTCTCGACGAACCACTCGTGCAGCCGTCCGCCCGCGTGACCGAACGGCTCCTCGAGACTCTGCCCCTCGCCGGTGGCGAAGCCGTCCAGCGAGACGGCGAAGTTGTGCAACCTCACAAGCGACATGGTCGGTCTCCTGATCTCAAGAAGTGGTTGCAGATTGCAATCACTGGGAAAGAGCGTAAAGTAGGTGGTTGTAAAACGCAACCAGCCGGAGGTCGAGCATGCGGGACGAGCCACGGTCGGGCTGCCCGATCAACGGGTCGGTGGAGGCGCTCGGAGACAGGTGGAGCCTCATCGTGCTGCGCGACATGATCTTCGGTGGGCGCCGGCACTTCCGTGACCTGCTCGCGGGCTCCGTGGAGGGGATCGCGTCGAACATCCTCAGCAGCCGCCTCAAGGCCCTCGTCGCCAAGGGGCTCCTGACCCACGAGGAGGCGGGGCGAGGACGGCGAGGGACCTACAGTCTCACCGAGGCGGGCATCCAGACGGTCCCGATCATGGTCGCGCTGGGCTCCTGGGGCCTGCGCCACCTCCCGGCGACACCGGAGCTGGCCGTACGGGCACGGTTGCTGGAGGAGGGCGGGCCGCCTCTCTGGGAAGACCTGATGGACGAGTTGCGCGAGGCGCACCTGGGCATCCCCCGCCCGGACCCCGGCCGCCCCCGCGCGTCCCAACTCCTCCAGGAGGCGTACGAACGCGTCCTGGCTACGTCATCCTGACCACGTGATGTCTGAGGATCAGCAGCACCCGCGCGCCCGTGTCGTCGAACTCAGTCATGTGGTCCGGCACGGCATGGTCACCTATCCCGGCCTGCCCGCACCGGAGATCACCGATTACCTGACGCGCGAGGATTCCCGCGACCGGTACGCTCCGGGCACCGAGTTCCAGATCGGCCGCATCATGATGGTGGCGAACACCGGAACGTACCTCGACGCGCCGTTCCACCGTCTCGCGGAGGGCGAGGACCTTGCCCAGATCGACCTGTCCCGGCTGGTCGACGTCCCCGGCCTGCTGATCGACGTCTCCGGCTCTCCCCGGCGAGGTATCGGCGCCGACGCGTTCGAAGGCCACGACGTCAGAGGACGCGCGGTCCTGCTGCGTACGGGCTGGGACAGACATTGGGGCAAACCGGCCTACGGCGCCCCGGACCACCCTTTCCTGACGGCGGACGCGGCCGCCCTGCTCGCCGAGCGGCAACCGGCCGTCGTCGGCATCGACAGTGTCAACATCGACGACATGGCGGACGGGCTCCGCCCGGCCCATACCGCCCTGCTGACCGCGGGCATTCCGATCATCGAGCACATGCGCGGACTGGAACGGCTGCCGCACACCGGGTTCCGGCTCCACGCGGCGCCCGTGGCCGTTTCCGGCATGGGCACCTTCCCCGTCCGCGCGTACGCCCTCGTCCCGTAACCGCTTCCTTCACACGTACGCGACGTCCTCGGCTCCGAGGAACGGCAGCAGGCGTTCGGCCTCCTCCGTCACCGCGCTCGTCCCGGCCGCCCCCAACGGCCGGAACGGGACGAGGCGCAAGATGCCGCCCTTGACCGACCAGCTGCCGTGGACGAACCCGTCCACGAGGAAGGTCGGCAGCACCGTCGCCGCGCCCGGCTCACCCGTCTCCGATCGGCGTCGCCGATCACGCGGGTCCGGTCGGCGTGGCCGAGTAGCAGGTTGTCTGCCCGCCGTACGGTCGAGAACCGGTTGCAGCAACGGCCGGAACCGGCGGAAGTCGTCGGCCACCGCCAGGTGCTGGGTGCTGAGCAGCAGCGCCGAGCGCACCACCATCCGTTTGTCCAGCAGGACGCCCAGCCGGGCCTGGGTGAAGCCGTCGATCCGGCTCCACAATCCGACGTCTCGATATAAGTGCGCTTCTTATAAGTGGACTTCTTAGAAGTGTACTTATACGGAGGGCGATCTCAGTGGTCTGGCACGAAGTGGGAGAGGATCTCGGGGTTGGCCATGGCGTCCGGGTTGGCGGCCCGGTCGACGGGCGTGCCGAGCAGGATCTTCCGTACGGGGACCTCCAGCTTCTTGCCCGACAGCGTGCGGGGGATGCCGGGGACCTCGTGGATCTCGTCGGGCACGTGCCGGGGCGACAGCTCGGTGCGCAGGGCCGTACGCAGCCGGGAGACCAGGTCGTCGGACAGGGTCGCGCCGCCGGCGAGCGTGACGTAGAGCAGAAGCCTGCCCTCCTGGCCGAGTTGCCCGGTGTCGATGACCAGGCTGTCGGCGATCTCCTCGAAGCGCTCCACGACCCGGTAGAACTCGCTGGTGCCCATGCGCACCCCGCCGCGGTTCAGGGTGGAGTCGGACCGGCCGTAGATGACGCAGCCGCCGTCGGGGAGGATCTTGATCCAGTCGCCATGCCGCCAGACGCCCGGATAGTCGGCGAAGTACGACTCCCGGTACCGGTCGCCGGAGGGGTCGTTCCAGAACATGACCGGCATGGACGGCATGGGCCGGGTGATGACGAGCTCGCCCACCTCGCCGACGATCGGGGCGCCGGAGGCGTCGAACGACTCGACGGACGCGCCGAGGCAGCGGCACGGGATGACGCCGGCCCTGATCGGCAGCAGCGGCACCGGCCCGACGAACCCGGTGCACACGTCGGTGCCGCCGGAGAACGAGCCGAGTTGCACGCCGGGCCCGACCTCGGAGTAGACCCAGGCGAACCCCTCCGGCGGCAGCGGCGAGCCGGTCGAGCCGATGCCGCGCAGCCGGTCGAGGCCCTCCGGCCTCAGCCCGGCCTTCATCGACGCCACGATGTACGGCGCGCCCGTGCCGAAGTAGGTCACGCCCTCCTCGGCGGCGAGCCGCCACAGGGCCTCGGTGCCGGGATGGGCCGCGCTGCCGTCGTACAGCAGGACGGTGGCGCCCGCCAGCAGGCCGCCGATGAGGTAGTTCCACATCATCCAGCCGGTGGTGGTGTACCAGAAGAACACGTCCCCCTCGCCGAGGTCCTGATGGAAGGACAGCGACTTGAGATGCTCCAGGACGATCCCGCCGTGGCCGTGGACGATCGGCTTGGGCAGGCCGGTGGTGCCCGAGGAGTAGAGCACCCACAGCGGATGGCCGAACGGCACCCGCTCGAACTCCAGCGGCGCGGACTCGGCGCGCAGGTCGTCCCAGCTCGGCGCGCCTTCGGGCGCGTCCGCGCCGAGCCGGGGGATCCAGACGGTCGCCCGCAGCGCCGGCAGCTTCCCGGCGATCTCCCGCACCACCTCCGACCGGTCGTACGCCCTGCCGCCGTAGCGGTAGCCGTCCACCGCGATCAGCACCTTCGGCTCGATCTGGGCGAACCGGTCGGTCACGCTGGGCGCGCCGAAGTCGGGCGAGCAGGAGGACCAGATCGCCCCGAGCGAGGCGGTGGCGAGGAAGGCGATGAGCGCCTCGGGGATGTTCGGGACGTAGGCCGCGACCCGGTCGCCGCGTCCGACGCCGAGCCGCACCAGCCCCGCCCGGACCCGGGCGACCTCCTCGCGGATCTCGCCGAGCGAGTACTGCCAGCGGCTGCCCGACTCGTCGCGGAAGACCACCGCCGTACGGCCGGGGTGGCCGCGCAGCGCGTTCTCGGCGTAGTTGAGGGCCGAGCCGGCGAACCATTCGGCGTCCGGCATCGTTCCCTGGATGACGGGCCCGTCGCCACGCGTGCCGATCACGCCGAAGTAGTCCCATATCGACGTCCAGAAGTCGGCCGGAGACTCGACCGACCACCTCCACACGTCCGCGTACGCCCCGGTGTGGCCCAGCTGTTCCATGTATCGGGTGATCCGGGCGGCACGCACGACGTCGGGCGTGGGTTCCCAGAGCAGAGCGCCTTCCTCGACCATCCCCCCATCTTCGCCACGCCCGGGCCACGTGTCACCCTCGCGGCCCACACAGAACGGGCCTGTCATGTGTGGGTTCTGAGCTGGTCGATCGCGACGCGGGCGGCGGCTCCGATCGCGGCGTCGGCCCGCGGCTGGTTCTGCGCCGTGCTGAGCGACCGGGTGAAGACCGCCACGGCGTAGCGCCCGCCGTCGGGATACTCGACCACCCCGACCTCGTTGCGGAGCGTGGGCAGCGTGCCCGTCTTGCCGCTCACCGCGACGTCGTCGAACGGGAAGCCCGAGGCCAGCCGGTGCGGCCAGACCTGCAGGGCCATGAGGCGGCGGATCGCCGCGCAGGAGGCCGCGCCCGCCGCCTCGTCCCGCCAGATCATGGCCAGCAGCCGGGTCATCTCGCGGGGCGTGCTCCGGTTGCTCCGCCCCGGGTCGAGCGCGCGCAGCCGCGCCACCACCTCGGGATCGGCGCACGCCTGCGTCACATCGGACTGGTCCGCCACGCCCGCGTCCTCCCACAGGCTGGTGAGCATGTCGCGGCAGCCGTGCACCACCCGCGTCTCCGTGAGCCCGAGGCCGTCGAGCAGCGCGTTGACCGCCTCCCGGCCCACCCGGGCCAGCAGCACGTCGGCCGCCGCGTTGTCGCTCACCGTCATCATCAGGTACGCCAGGTCGCGCAGCGACAGCGTGGCGTCGTCCAGCATCGCCGCCAGCCCGGTGCCTCCACTCGTACGGCCCTCCGCCGGCACGCGGACGAGCCCGGCGAGGTCGAGCAGCCCGCGCTCGGCCTGGCGGTGCAGTTCCAGCAGCAGGGGCAGCTTGAAGACCGACGCGAGCACCACCGGCTCGCCGGCCCGCAGGCCCACCTCGCGCCCGCCGTCGACGTCGACGGCGTGCAGCCATCCGGTGACGCCGGCGGTGCGGAAGACGCGCTCCAGCGGGTCCACGCCGGGGCTCACGCGAGGAACCCGGTCGCCGGGCGCGGCGCCACGCGGGGCATGGGCGGCCGGTGCGTGGGCGGCGCCCCTTCGTCCACCATGCCCGCGCTCTCCTTCAGCACCCGTACGGCCACGGCCGTGAAGTCTCGCACGTACGGCCCCGGCTCGGCCCGCCAGGCCGGGAGCCAGCGCCAGGCGAGGGGCGTGCCCGCGAGGGGCCGCCACACCACTCCCGGCATCTCGGCGGGGGCGCCGAACGCGACGGCGGTGCCGGACAGGACCAGGCCGAGGGCGAACTCCGCGCGGTCGGTGCGGGTGATCGCGGTGGGCACGAAGCCGCCGCGGCGGCAGGATGCCAGCGTGTCGTCGTACAGGCCGGGCTCGGCGTCCCGGGGGAACAGCACCAGTTCCCGCCCGGCCAGGTCGCCGAGGTGCACGGTCGCCCAGGCGGTCAGCTCGTCGTCCTCGGCCAGCAGGACGCCCGGGTGCCGGACGAGCATCGGCCCGTAGGCGAGCCCGTCCACGGCGACCGGATGCCGCAGCAGCCCGACGTCGAGCCTGCCCTCCAGCAGCGCGGCGACCTGCGCGGCCGTGCCCATCTCGGCCGGCGCCAGCCGTACGTCGGGGCGGAGGTCGCGGAACCCCGCGATGAGCGCGGCGAGCACGGGGGCGCCCAGGTCGGCGGGCACGCCCGCACGCACGACCGCCGCGTCGCCGCGCGCCAGGTCGGCCATGAGGTCGCGCATCCGCTCCACCCTGGCGACGATCTCGCGGGCCTCGGGCACCAGCAGCCGGCCCGCCTCGGTCAGCGCGACCCGGCGGCTCGACCGCTCGAACAGGCGCATGCCCAGCTCCTCCTCCAGCCGCCTGATGCGCTGGCTCAGCGGCGGCTGGGCCATGCCCAGCCGCGCGGCCGCGTTCCCGAAATGCAGCTCTTCCGTCACGACGAGGAAGTAGCCGAGATGCCGGACAAGGTCCACGAGCTGGGAGCATATCCAAACCACACATGAAGCGCGTTGATATCCATATTGGACATACTCCAGGCCGGTCTGCTGCTCTTGACGCGCACTCGAATCCAAGGGGGACGCATGCGAGAGCGAAGGCGAAGGCGGTGGCCGTACGTCACGGCGGGGGTGCTCGTTCCGGTGGTGGCCGCGGGGGCGACCATCTGGGCGCTGCGCACGAAGGGCTCGCCCGAGGAGACCGCGCGTGACTTCCTCGCGGCCTGGTCGCGCTCGGACTACGCGGCGATGCGCACGCTCACCGCTGACCCGCCGGCCGCGTTCGACAGCACCTACCGCCGCTTCCACGACGACCTGAAGCTGACCGGGCAGCGGTTCCAGGTGACGGGCGTCCAGGAGGAGACCGTGCGGTTCCGGGCCCGGCTCACCGGCCCGCTGCCCGTCGCGTACGACGGGAGGCTGCGGCTGGTCGAGCGCGACCGCGCCTGGAAGGTGGCCTGGACCCCGGCGGCCGTCCACCCGCGGCTGACCGGCGGCGTACGGGCCAAGCTCAGCACGGTGCCCGCCGAGCGCGCCCCGACGACCGCCGCTGACGGCACCCGCATCGACACGCCGGACACTCCCGGCTCCGTGCGGCAGCTCGTGGAGGGGCTGCGCGAAGGGTACGGCTCCCGCCTGACCGGGACCGCGTCCGCACGGGCCGACCTCGTCGACACGCAGACGGGCGCGAGGGTCGTCACCCTCGCCGAGGGCGGGGCGAAGCCCGGCGAGCCGCTGCGGACCACGCTCGACCTGCGGGTGCACCGGGCGGGGGCCCGGGCCCTGGACGGCGTGGACAAACCCGCCTCGCTCGTCGCGCTGCGCCCGTCCACGGGCGAGGTCCTGGCGGTGGTGAACAAGCCGGGCGGCTACAACCGCGCCCTGCTCGGCGCGTACCCGCCCGGCTCCACCTTCAAGGTCGTGACGGCCTCGGCCTTGGTCGCCGGTGGCGTCACGCCGGACCAGAACGTCGAGTGCCCGGCCGAGAAGACGATCGGCGGCTTCCCGTTCCACAACGCCGAGCACCACGACTACGGCACGCTGCCCTTCGTGGACGCCTTCGCCCACTCGTGCAACACGACGTTCGGCGAGATGTCGGTGCGGCGTCTCGGCGCGGACCGCCTGGCCAAGGTGGCCGCCGACTTCGGCTTCGGCGCGAGCATCAAGATCGGCGTGCCCGCCGTGGACGCCGCCTTCCCCGCGCCGCGCGACGACACCGACCTCGCGTCCGCCGCCATCGGCCAGGGACGCGTCCTGGCCAGCCCGCTGAACATGGCCGCGGTCGCGGGCGCCGTCGCCGCGGGCACCTGGCGGCAGCCACGGCTGGTGCCGGCCTCGCTCGTCCCGGACGGCGGCACTCCCCCGCGTACGCTCGAACCCGCGGTGGCCTCCGCGCTGCGCCGCCTCATGCCCGCCGTCGTCAGCGAGGGCACCGCGAGCGGCGTGTCCTTCCCCGCCGGCACGGCCGGCAAGACCGGGACGGCCGAGTACGGCTCCGGGACCAACCCGCCCACCCACTCGTGGTTCATCGGCTACCAGGGCGACCTGGCCTTTGCCGTGGTGGTCGAGGGCGGCGGCACCGGAGCCCAGGTGGCCGCCCCCGCCGCGGCCCGCTTCCTCAACGCCCTGTAGCCAGGGGCGCCCAGCGGAAGAGCAGCTAATCGTGGGGCAGGCGGGTCGTTCGACTGAACTGGAGGTTGGCAGCGGCGGTTACAACGCGTCGCTGCTACGCGAATGACCCGCTCCTGGGCGCTGCCGGCTGACGGTCAGGGGCTTGTGCCCTTCGGCCGAGGCCCGGCACCGAACACAGCTTCTTTCGCGACTTGTGCGAGCATGGCTTGTCCTGGGCCGGGGAGCCCGATCCGGTTCCAGTGGTGGATCACGTGCAGTGCGGTCACTGCGCGGATTCCTCGGGTGAGATCGCCGCGCTCTCTGATCTGCCGTAGCTCGGAGCCTGCTTTCTGAAACGCGGCCAGCCAGTAGTCAGGGAGAGCGCCTGGGCGGGTGGTGCCGAGCAGGAGTCGGCGGACCGCGTTGGTGAACTCCGCCCATGTGGTGGGGTCGAGTGTTTCTCCGAGTAGAGGCGCTCGCTGCTCGGCGACCTGTGCCCACACATCACCCTGTTCGATAAAATCCAGACCTGCGGCTCGCATGAACGTGGTGAGCAAGATGAGAGAGCATTCCCGCCGGTCGAGCGCTTCTCCGGAGAGGAAGGCGACCATGTGGCGGCTGTCGTCATGGAATAGCGTGTGAGCCGCTGTCATGCTCTCGGGGCCACCAAAGGCGTGGACCTCTGGCTCGTAGATATCGCTTGTCCACCTCATTCCGGCGCCGAGCAGGTCGCGTACCGGGTCGGTCCGCGTCGGGTCTGAAAGCCGGTAGCGGACACGCCACGGACCTTTGCGGATAAACCACCATGCGGTGATCGTTCCAGAGCCTTCAGCGGCGGGGAGGATGCGGGACAGGTGGGCGGAGGCTTGCTGTTCGCGGTCGCGGCCGTCACCGGGATAGGTGATGTTGATCTGCCGCCACCGCGTGTTGGTGTCGTCCATGGTCGTCTTTCAGATGAGCAGGAGGCAGGCGTCCCAGCCGGTGGTGATTGTTGCGGTCTCGACCAGCGTGATGCCTGCTGTTCCCTCCAGGAATCCGAAGGGTTCGTCGGAGGACGTCGGCGTGTGCCGGTGTTTCTTCTCAATCAGGGCGAGGGGAATCGGGATACGGGCGTCGGCGGCGATGCGGCGGGCGGAAGCCAGGAGTCCTGCGGTCCCGTGGCACAGGCCCCGGTCGGTGAGGCGGATCAGTTGATGGGGGTCACTCACGCACGCGCTGAACGCGGCTTCAGCGGACTCCTGACGTGCAGGGTCGGTGATGGCGAGGGCGGCGAGTTGGCAGGCGCGGGCGACGCCCGGGGTGCCATAGCACCAGGACGGGCGAAGCGGGCCGGCCTGGGCGGGCTCTGCGCGTTCGAGGTCGGCGAGGGTGATGGTCTGCGGCCACCAAACGGTGCCGTCATCGGTTTGGCGTCGCCAGGCATCCAACCATTCGAGTATCCGTCCCATCGCCTCGATATGGCCGTCGACGTGGACGCCATCGAGGCGGCTGAGGGCCAGGAGGGTGAGAGGGCCGGTGATGCCGTGCGCGATGCCGTGGTTGCCGTGGCCGCCGGGTAAGTCCTCACGGTGCGGTCCGTGGCGGCACCACCAGCCGGGCAGCGGTCCGATCGGATCGGTGAGGCGCACCAGATAGGTCAGCACCTCCCGGAGCAAGTCGACATTACCGGTGCGGCGAAGGGCGACGCCAAGTCCCGTCAGTCCGCGGATCAGGTCGTACTCGGCGTACTCCGGCCGAAGGCGCTGGTCGATGCGGCGATGGGCGGTCTTCAGACGGTGACGGGTAACCGTCGCGGTCCCTGCCGCGGCGGCGGCTTTCGCTCGGGCGAGTCCTGGCTGGTCCGATGCGGCGAGAACGAACGCGAGGGCAGGAGCGCCGTAATAGAGGCTGGCAGCGTCGGCGACGCTGACGCCGGCGGCGACGGCCTGCTCCAGCTCCGCGTACGCCGCCTCCCACATGCCTCTCTCCAGATGGAGGAGGGCCCTGCCCGCCGCTCCCTCGGCGAGTGACTGTCCGGCCGTCATGAGGTCCCCGTGGCGAGGTTGGTCTGAGCGACGGCACGAGCCAAACGCAGGCAGTGTCGTTCGGACGCGATGTCGACACCGATCACGCGAGCGTGGTGCAGATGCAGCAGGTCGGCCAGCACCTGGTCGGTGTCCAGGCCGTCTCGGCCGGCGAGGGTCTCGTAAAGTGCCAGCGCTGTGGCCAGGTCGTCGTCTCCGTAAGGACGGCGGGACTGGGCGAGCTGGGCAGGCGCCAGGCGCGGACCGCTGCGGTGGGGCACGTGGTCGACGAGCCAGCGCGCACCGTTGCCGGTGAACCCGTGGGCGATGGCGATCATCCCCGCGCCTGCGGTGGCCTGCCGGTCACCGGACAGCCGTTGCAGGGCGGCCCGGGAGTCGGCTGCGAACACAGCCTCGGCCGCCGTGAGCGTCGCTCCGATTCCGTAGCGGGCCTCGGGCCGATAGGTGGCCAGCGTGTAGTCGGTCAGCAGGCCGTCGTCGTGCAGGCGCTCCGCCAACAACGCGAGATCGCGGGCGATGCCGGCGAATCGGTCAGTGGCGCGCAGCGGTATTCGTAGCCGCAGATGTGTTTCGGGGTGGGGATAGCGAAGGAACCACCACCCCGCCGGCAGCTTGGGGACTTCGGCCAAGTGAGCGAGGATGTGGTCGGCTTGGCCATAGAGGCGGGCGTCCAGCCACCGTGACAGGGCGGGCCGATGCTGAAGGGTGCTGGCGGGACGTACCAGCCGGGTTGGCGGTCGATGGACCGGTGAGCTGCGGGTGAGAGTGAGCAGGATTTCGGCTGGCCTGTCGTCGATCCAGCCGGACGGCCCGTCGGCCTCGACAAGAACGGCACTCGCGTGCCGGTCCAGGTGGCTCCGCAGCAGCGCCAGATGGGCATTCTCGTCCAGGTCGAGGCGCAACCGGACATCATTCGCGCCGATCATCACCCTCCGCGGCAACCGGTGCCGTTCGCGGTGCCGTTGCCAGGCTGCCCGCCACTGCGGCCACGTCGCGGTGCGAGCGGGGAGCGCGGTCGCGGGGATGGTCCAGCGGGCCGGGTGCAGGATCGAGCGCCCTCGCCGGATCCGTGGCAGGAACGGCAGACCACTGGCGCGCCCCCAGTCGAACCGACAGCATGGAGCCGTCCACGCCGTCCAGATCTCCGTCAGGAACCGGATGAGTGGCTGCTGCTGGGTCGGCAGGAGCACACAGTTGACCAGCAGCGGCTCAACCGGCCGCCCGGTGGCGCGAGACATCAGCCACAGCCGCTGACCGTCGCCCACTACAGCAAGATCATCCAGCGTCCACGACTGACCGTGGTGGAAGTCTCCGACGGGCAGAACAGGCAGCAGCTCGGGAGTGCGGGCGAGGGCAGCCAAGCGAGCGTCGAGTGGAGGTCCGGACAACTGAACCGTGTCCGCCCCGGGCATGGCAGTCGGCAGGCTCGCGTAGACGTGGCGGAAACGCTCCAGATCGGGAGGGGCGAGCAGATGGAGGAACCGGGCGGCCGCGACTCCTGCGTGACGGGCCCCGCTCACCACCGTCAGAGTGAATGCGCCACGTTCGAGGTCCCGTGGTGTACCGGCGGCCAGGGTGAAACGCAGTTCGGTGTGGGGGATTGGCGGACGGTCGTCGTCGCCGCGCAGCGATCCGATCAGAGTGTCGTCGAGTACCACTTCAGCGCATTCGTCCAGGGCGGACTGCTGGGCGAGTGCCACGAGAAGCGTGTCGCGGGCGGTGAACACTCTTGGCGCACGGCGGCTTGAGCCGCGATATCCCGCGGGGAACCCGAGAATGTGCAGGACGTCGCGCAGCGGCACGGCTGCGCCCGGCCCCCACCGTTCGATGAAAGCGCGATGGTAGGCGGCCCAACCGGGCAGGTGTGGTGCGACGGCGACGAGCGCGGAGGCGGCCGACTCAGCCTCACGAATCACCGCGGGCGGCAGCGTCACCGAGCAGTCGACCCGCAGATCCAACGCGACCCTCTCGTCAGGGCCGGGAAGGTCCATATAACAAGCCAGGTGCGCGGCCGGGTCGGTCACAGTCATCGGCGGCCGGACCGCCGACAGCAGCACCCCCGTGTTCACCAATGTGACCAGCAGCCCTTCGGCAGCCGACCTGTCGATGCCAAGTTCCTCGGCCACCTTCGCCGTCAGTTCTCCGAACGCGATCGGGGCGCTGGCCGCCTTGACCGCCACCCGCACCGGAGTAGTCAAATCGATCTCGGCATCCCATACCTTTTCGTCCTCGGTTCGGACGCAGGGCAGCACCCACATCCCGCCACGGGCGTACCCCAGCGCGTTCGTCACCACTGCGACAGTGCGGAGTGTGGGCAGATCCTGTTCGGCTACAGCCGTGCACTCGGCGATGTAACGGTCGTCTGGGCGGGCCACGTCGTGATGGCGATTCCCCCAGCGGACCGCTGCACGGGCGCCGAGCTCGGCCGCAGCCACGCCGGCGAACCTGCCAAATGGCGTCGCGCGGGTCGTCCACCTCAGCAGATACCGGGCCGTCGCCTCCACCAGGCGCCGTAGTCTGCGCGTCTGGACCGGTTCATGGGCCAGTGCCCGGGTGACCTGGGCGGCCAGGTGCGGCGCGGCCTGCTCGACGGCGGCCGCGAACTCCGGCAGCATCCACACTTTCCGCAGCCAATCCAGCCACTGCTCGGGATGGTCCAAGGTCAGGTCGGGCCACGCGGGCAGTGTCAGTTCTGGGGGGTAGGAGGCGGCTCGGATCAACACCGCGTCCGCCGCTTGGAGCATCTCTCACTCCGCGTTCCGGGGCCTGGACGGAAGGAAGGGGAGGGCCCGGCCTCTGGAGGCCGGGCCCGATGGTTGGGCGGGGTTCAGCGGGAGTCGCCGCCCGAGCAGGCGTCCGATCCCGTGTTGCCCGAGCCGCAGTCGTCGTCGGTGCTGGTGGCGTAACCGCTCGCGGCGGGCCCGGCGTCGACCAGCCGGAGGTTCAGTTCGTAATCCATCAGAGTTTCCTTTCTCATCGGGGGGTGAAGGCGAGGACGAGGCGGCTGTGCCGCTTGTCCAGAACCACCCCGTCCGGCAGGTCGCCGTCGGGGATATGCGCGGGAAGGACGTGCAGCACCGGGCACGGGCTGCCCGAGTCCACCCACGCGCGCATGTGCTCGACCATCCGCCCGGCCGCCGCGACGGCCTCGATCCCATGCGCGTGCGCGCCGAGATCGAAAAGCCTGCCGGTCCAACGAAGGGCCGACCGGTAGGCGAACGTGCCATCGTGGAGGGTGGCAGGAGTACCGAAACGCCAGGAGGGTGCGACGATGCCGGACGCGACGGCCGCCTCCTGCGCTGACAGCACCACGAACTCCTGTACCTCGCGTACGAGACGGGTCGCCAGCCACAGATCCAGGTCGGCCAGGACGGTGCGGGGCGGCAGGCTCAGCCCGGCCCACGCCTCCTCGCGGGGCATGGTGAGGAGGCCGGCGACAACGGCGGGATCGATCTGCTGGCCTTCGTCCAGCCGTAGATGAACACCATCGCCGATGTCGACGTACCGCATGTCGTGGGCTCCGGCGCCCTGCATGGGGACGAACCCGCACTGGCGGTGGCTGTAACTGACCAAGCGGTGGCCGTGACGTCGCAGCGCCCAGGAGCGGGTCATTCCAAAAGTACGAAGTGGTACGACGAGAACACCGTCTTCGGTGAGTTGGTCGCACCACGCGGGGGCGACGTCCCACGCCCCGGCTGTGACGATGATCAGGTCGTAACGTCGGCCGGGCTCGATCGGCTGCTCGGCGTCCGCACACACCACGACGACGTCGTTGTAACCCGCTGCCTCCAGGCAGGCGGCGGCCCGGCCAGTCACGTCAGGGTCGATGTCCACGGTCGTGACCGACCCGGCCGGGCCGACAAGTTCACGTAGCAGCGACGCGTTGTAACCGCCGCTGCCAACCTCCAGTACGTGCCGACCCTCCATGCGGCCAAGCGCATCCACCGCCTGACCGAGCATCTCCGCGATCAGGAACGGAGCCGACACCGAGCTGATGCTCTCCTTACCGACCCGCTTGGTGATGATCGCGGTGTTCTCGTATGCCTCCTCCAGTGGGATACCCGGCGTGTACAGCTCACGGGGGACGGTCCGCATCGCGGCCTCCACTTCGGGACGCAGGTCCAGACCCTTCGCGCGATGATCCGCTGCCAGGCAGTCGACCAGCTTGTTGCGGAGACTTTCGCTGGCTGTCGTGCCGACGCTCATGACGGTGCCCTCTCCCGATGCAGGTGGGCCGCCGCAGCGCCGGCGGCCTCTGACTGCCCCCGCGGTGATCCCGGTGGCGGACTCTCATGCTGACGACCGGCGAACCGTTCTCAGTCGAACGACCCGGCCTGCCCCCACAATGAGCCAGGCGGCCGCGAGTGTGAAGGCACGCCATGTGTCACTGAGGTGACCATGTGGCGTGAAAGCGATACGGAGAGTATCAACGGAGAACGCTGTCAGGGAGCGGTGCGCGAGGCGCCGAGGATCGCGGCAAGTTTGCGGTAACGGGAGGCGGTGGGGTTGGCATGCTGGGCGCGGCGGGCGATGACCTCGGGAAGTGCCTGGTGGCGGGCCCAGCCGGGGCTGGCGGTACACACCTCCAGCAAGATGTCGAGGGAGGCATCCCATTGACGGGTCTCGGCGAGGGCGAGCGCGACATCGACGCGGAGCCGATTGCGGGCGGCGGGGGTGAGGGCGGAGGTGTCGCCCATCGCGGCGTAGGTCTCCAGGGCCTTATCAGGCCTGCCGGTCGACACCTGGAGGCCGACCGCTTGTGCTTGGACGGTCGCCGGGCCGAACGCCGTCCCGTTGACCGACACATCCCGGCCGATTCTCGTCGCGACCGCGTGCCCCTGGGAGAGCAGGTCGTCGGCCCGAGCCACGTTCCCGCCGCGGGCCGCCACGACCGCCGCGAACGTCACATGCCACCCGTAAGTGGCGAGCAGTGCGGGATCGTTGTCACTGTAGCGAGGCTCGATCACCACGTAGGAACGCTCGGCCGCAACCGACGCCTGGTCGAGTCGGGCGTCCCGCAGGTAAATCCACGACCGCCCCGAAGCGACCATCGCCGACCGCACCTCATCACCTGCGAGATCGGCCTGTGCGGCGGCATGCCCAATTCCGGCGTAGGCCAGGTCGCGCGCGCCGAACTGGTTGGCGACGTAGGACGCCAGCCGGTAGGCGTCGGCCATCAGTGACGCGGCTTCCCCCTTCCTCCCTGCGGGCATCGCATGAGTGACGGCCGCGGCCTGCCGGACGGCGACGGCCACCAACGCCCCCGCCGTGGCGTAGTACCCGGCGCGGTACCGGTCCCACGCCGCCACGAGTCCGGCCGTCAGCTCGCTGGAGGACACGGGTTCAAGGCCGTCACCGACTCCAGCCGCGGTGTCGTGGACAGCCCGCGACAGCTCTCGCAGCATCGCCCGGTCATTTCGGCGCATCGCTCGACGGGGCTCCTGCTGGCCGAGCACCACCGACACGTCCGTGTGCAGCGCGGCCGAGATCCTCAGAAGGGACGGAAGCCCGACCCCTAAATCTCGCTCGACTTTGCGGATCGTCGCGACCGACAGCTCAGTCGCCTCGGCTAGCTGTTCCTGAGTCAACCCCGCGCGCAGAATTTTGATCCGCTCGCCAGTCGTATAGTCACTCCACCGGGTCATCGGCCTGCCCTCTCCTCCCGCCGGATGCCCGGCGTAGCCGGCTCTCACCCTTTCAAGGAAGCGCGCACCGTTCATACCCAGTATGCGGACGAGGCGTACAGAATGTGTTGCCGACAGTCATATCCACAGGGCGGCCCTGAGCTGTGAGACCTGGGCGTCGAACTGTCCCGCACCCGCGAGAAGAGGATGCCGGCAGCAGAACGCAGGCGGCCATGGTCAGCAGGAACGGTTGTGGCTAGTCGAGACAGGGCGATCTCCTACCCTGCCTGCTCTCCCCGATAATGCTGAAAGAGCGCCAGCGCGGCGATCGAGGGTGCGTCCTTCAACGCACCAGTGCTGATCAATCGCCAGACCTGAGCCTCGGAAAACCAGTGGGTAACAAGGCCTTCCTCCTCTGGAGCGAGGTCGGGTTGGCCGCTTGTGAGGTCCGTCGCAAGGATGACGTGGAAACCTTGGTCGCAGTACCCATAGGCCTCGAACAGATGCCCGAGTGGAGTCAACGTCGCAGCGGTCAGTCCTGTCTCCTCGGCGAGCTCACCGCGTGCCAGCATCATCGGATCCACATTGGTCTGATCCTCCCAGGAGCCCTGCGGAAACTCCCAATAGCGCCCCTTGACGGGATAGCGGTACTGCTCGACAAGATGAAACCCATTGTGCTCGTACGGAATGATGAGCGCGAAATCAAGTTTCTCGACAACACCGTAAATTCCCTTCCTGCCGTCAGAACGGAGCGTTTCGTCCTCCCTGACAGTCATCCATTTGTTCGCATATACGGTCTTGGTGCTCGTGGCCACAAGTTCCTGCTCATACGGTAGCGGCAAAGGCGTGTCAGAGGACATGGTCATGACATTAATGGATCCAGTACGCCGGCCGCCATGCGCCTGTTCGAGCGCCACGCCGATGCCGCAATTGCAGGCGAACTTCCAGGTGTGCAACGGGGACGGCACGAATACGGCATCAAGCGCCCCCGCCTCATCCTCGCCCTCATTTCCTGACGAGAAAGGAGCCGTACGGCCGGCCGGGCACCGGGAGGGTTACCGGGGGGCGCGGCCGGCGGGGGTGGTGAGGCGGGCGACGGCGGCGACGACCTCGGAGGGGTTGGTGAGGTCGGGCAGCACGATGTCCGCGCCCGCCTCGTGCAGTTCGGCCGGGGTGGACCGGCCCGAGGCCACGGCGATCATCGCCGCGCCGCCGATCCGCGCGGCCTGGACGTCGCGGGCGGAGTCGCCGACCAGCACGGTGTTGCCCGCGGTGAAGGCGGCGCCGTGCCGATCCCTGGCCCGGCCCTGGGCGACCTGCAGCAGGGTGGCCTTGGGATAGACCTCCTCGCCATAGCCACCCACCTCGGAGTCGATCCACTTGTCCAGGCCGAAGGCCTTGAGCTTGAGGATCGCGTTGCTCTTGACGGTCCCGGTGAGCACCGACTGCACGACGCCGTCGAGGCGGGAGACGGCCTTGAGCGCGTCTTTGGCCCCGGGCATCGCGCGCCCCTCCCTGGTCAGGCGGTCGCGCCGTTCGGCGAAGCAGACGGCCAGCGCGTCGAGGAACCTCGGCAGGTGATGGTCCTCGACGGCGATGCCGTTGACGGCCAGGGTCTCGAAGACGATCTCGGAGTCGGGGCGGCCCGCAGGGGGCGCGAGTTTCACCAGCGGCCGTCCCGTCACCATCCGGAAGGCGGCCGCGTAGGCGTCGCGGGTGACGATGGCGACGTCGACGAGCGTGAGGTCGACGTTCCAGAGAACGAGGCGGTTGATCGCGGCCTCCGTGGGGGTGCGTCGGGGATCGTGCCCAGCGTACGGCCCACGGGCGGGGCACACGATGCCGCGGCCGCCACCGGTATACCGGCCGGGCGAGCCGGCGGCGGCGAGTGCGCGGCCGAAAATCGGCGCGACACCACACCGGACGGCCCGTTATCAACCATCGGGCATGACCGGAAAACGGCGGGGACGACATACGGAACAGCCGCAATCCCACCCCGGCGGCCCATCCGAATCAACTGATCCTAACCTCCTACGATCAAGCAAGACAAGATCTTGACAAGCCCAGTCACCGGGGGTTCCCTTAACGATCAGGGGGCCTTAACCGATTTATGTCCTTTCCTTGCGGTTCTTAGCTCTCGCCCCACCTTGTCCAGAATGAGGCGGAAGTCGTGTACCGAAAGCTGGGTTTCACAGTGCTGGCCGCGGTCCTCGCGACCGGCCTGACCGTAAACTCCGGGGGTGGGACCGCGGCGTACGCGGCTCCCCGTGCCGCACAGACCGACCCGCGGCCGTCCGACGGGACGGCTCCCACCGACGAGGCGGCCGGGCGGGCGGCCCGCGAGACCGGCCGTCCCGTCGAGGTCCTGGCCAAGCGCGGCGAGGACCGCGAGACCTACGCCAACCCCGACGGCACGTTCACCACGGTCGAGCACCTGCGCCCGGTGCGGGTGCGGCAGGGCGAGTCCTGGGTCACGCCCGACACCACGCTGGTCAGGCGGCCGGACGGCTCGATCGGGCCCCGCGCGAGCACGGTCGGGCTGTCGCTTTCCGGGGGCGGCGACGCGCCGCTGGCCCGGATCGCCAGGGCTGGCCGCGAGATGTCGCTGAAGTGGCCGGGCGGGCTGCCCGAGCCCGAACTGAACGGCGACTCGGCCACCTACCACGACGTCATGAAGGACGTCGACCTCGTCGTACGGGCCGACGTGGACGGCTTCGCGCACACGCTCGTCGTCAAGACCAGGGAGGCCGCCGCGGGCGGCGCGCTTGGCCGGCTCACGCTCGGGCTCGGCGGCGCGGGCGTCGGCGTGCGGACGAAGGAGGGCGGCGCCGTCGAGGCGGTCGACGCCGCGGGCGGCGGCGCGTTGTTCGAGGCGCCCTCGGCGGTCATGTGGGACTCCGGCGCACCCACCCCCGCGTTGAAGGCGGCCACCTCGGTTCCGCTGGAGCGCGGCCCCTCCGACACCTCGAAGGTCGCCTCCCTGAACGCGGCCGTGGAGGGCGGGAACCTCACGCTCACCCCCGACCGGGCCCTGCTCGACAACCCCGAGACCCGCTATCCCGTCTACATCGACCCGGTGTGGAAGACGGTCAAGGCGTCGGCCTGGGCGTACGTGTCGCGCACCTATCCCAGCCAGTCGTACTACAAGTTCGGCGGCAAGGCCGACTCGGGCATGGGCCTGTGCCAGGGCGATTCCAAATGCGCGCCGTCCGATGTCAAGCGCATCTTCTACCGCATGCCTACCAGCGCGTACTCCGGCAAGTACATCATCTCGGCCGACTTCGTGGCCAAGGAGACCTGGTCGTACTCGTGCGACGGCCGCACCGTGCAGCTGTGGCGCACCAAGGGGTTCGTGGAGAGCTCGACCTGGAACTCCACCAAGGACAACTGGACGGAACACCTCGACACCCGCGACGTGGCCAAGGGCTGGTCGTCGAGCTGCCCTGCGGGCGACGTCGAGTTCAACGCGACCAAGGCCGTCAAGGACGCCTCGGCGGGCAAGTGGTCGACCACGACGTTCGGCCTGCGCGCGGGCTACGAGACCGACCCCGGGGGCTGGAAGCGCTTCGCCGACGACGCCTATCTTCGGGTCAACTACAACACCCCGCCGCCGCAGCCGAAGATGTCGGACCTGTCGATGAACCCCGGCGGCAAGTGCGTCTACTCCCCCGCGCCCGCCGTGCGCGTGCCGCCCACCATCTCGGCGGTCCTGCACGACGCCGACTCCGCCGACGCCAAGAAGGTGTACGCCGAGTTCGGCGCGACCTGGGACGGCGCGCAGAAGTGGTCGTCGGGCAAGATCGGCCCGAAGACCACCGGCTCGACCTTCCAGGTGACGCTGCCGTCCTCGATCCCCGAGAAGAAGACCATCAACTGGTACGTCCGCACCTGGGACGGCTACCAGTACAGCCCGTGGAGCTACGCGGGCGACGCCACCGCGTGCTACTTCAGCTACGACAAGAGCGTGCCGGCGGCTCCCGTGCTGTCGTCCACGGCGTACCCGCAGTCGGACCCGGAGAACGAGGACGACCCGTGGTACGACGGCGTGGGCCGCTACGGCCGTTTCACCGCCACCTCGTCTTCCAATGACGTGGTGAAGTACTGGTTCGGCGTGAACTCCAACCCCACCTCCGCCAACGAGCGCAAGCCGTCGGCCACGGGCGGGCCGGTGACCATCGACATCGCGCCCGAGCACGCCGGGCCGAACTACCTCACGGTCAAAGCGTTCGACGCGGCCGGCAACTCCAGTGAGATCGGGCGCTACGTGTTCCGGGTGAAGGCGGGCTCCCCGGCCAAGGCCCAGTGGGCGCTGGACGAGCCGATCGACTCCCCGCAGGTGACCGACGTCTCGGGCGCGTACCCCGCGACGGTGTACGGCGGGGTGACGCTCGGCGTGGACGGCGTCTCGAAGACCGCCATGCAGACCAACGGCACCACCGGCTACGTCAGGACCGCCGGGCCGGTGCTGAACACCACCGCCGGGTTCGCGGTGTCGGCCTGGGCGCGGCTGCCCTCGACCAAGCCCGGGCACGCCGCGATCATCGCCACCCAGATGGGCGGCCTGCGCAGCGGGTTCGAGCTGTACTACTCCTCCAGCTACGACCGGTGGGTCTTCAACCGCTACAACAACGACACGACCGACGGCTCGATCACCCGGGCGGTCGGCGCCGCCGCGCCGCAGGGCGGCGAGTGGGCCCACCTGGTCGGCGTCTACGACGCGGTGGCCAAGACCATCACGCTGTACGTCAACGGTCAGCCGCAGGCCACGACGGCCTACACCACGCCGTGGAACGCCACCGGCCCGGTGCAGATCGGCACGGGCTGGTACGGCAAGCTCGACGCGTTCTTCCCCGGTGAGATCGACGACGTCCGGCTCTTCGACCGCATCGTCACGCCGGAGGAGGTCGGCAACCTGTTCACCCAGCACCCGGTGGTGGCCGCGCGCTGGAAGCTGAACGACTCCGCCTCGGCCGTACGGGCCTCCACCGCCTACTGGAAGATGGACGAGGCGGCCGGGGCCGGGCGGGCGGAGGAGGCCGGCGGCCGCTACCCGGCCGGACCGGCGGGCGGCGTGACGTTCGGCGCGGCCGGGCGCTTCGGCAAGGCCGTGCACCTCGACGGGACCACCGGCTATCTCAAGACCACCGGGCCGGCCCTGCCCGACACCACCAAGAGCTTCTCGGTGACGGCGTGGGCGAAGCTCCCGGCGACCAAGCCGACCCACGCCTCGATCATCGCGACGCAGGCCGGCACCCGGCGCAGCGGGTTCGAGCTGTACTACTCCTCCAGCTACGACCGGTGGATCTTCAACCGCTACAACAACGACAACGACGACGACGTGATCACCCGGGCCCAGTCGACGGCCGTGCCCGAAGGCGGCGTCTGGACCCACCTCGCCGGCGTGTACGACGCGGCGAACAAGCAGATCCGGCTCTACGTCAATGGCAAGCTCAACTCGACGACGGCCTTCACCACGCCGTGGAAGGCCGGCGGCGCGGTGCAGATCGGGGCCGGCTGGTACGGCACGCTGAAGTCCTACTTCCCCGGCGACATCGACGACGTGCGGCTGTTCGACCAGATCATCAGCGACTCGGAGATCGCGACCCTGGCCTCCGGCGCCTCCCTCACCATCGCGGCCGACGACGGGCCGTCCGGGCGGCACGTCACGCTGAACGGCAACGCGAAGATCGACCAGGGGGCGGGCTGGGTCGGCACCCCGCCCGGCGGGCTGGTGCTCGACGGCGACGGCGACTACGCCGCCACCTCCGTCCCGGTGGTCCGCACCGACGAGAGCTTCACGATCGCGGGCTGGGTGACCACCGCGGGCCGGCCGTCCAGGGCCGCGGCGGTCTTCAGCCAGGAGGGCTCGGTCAACAGCGCGTTCACCCTGCGCTACCGGCCCGACGCGGGCGACCCGGCCAACGCGGGCGGCTACCAGATCGAGATGCCGGACAAGGACGCGAGCGGCGCGGCCCGGCCGACCGCCGAGCACTCGGCCTTCCAGTCCGGCTTCGACTGGGACCACGTGGCGATCGTGTACGACGCCTTCCAGGACGAGATGCGGCTCTACGTGAACGGCGAACTGGAGCAGGTGGAGGACACGGTGTCCTGGCGGCACAACGTCATCGGCTTCAACGCGGCCAAGGGGCTCCAGCTCGGCCGCAGCAAGGCGGACGGCGCGTGGGGCGAGTACTGGCCCGGCGTGATCGACGACGTGTGGGCCTTCCAGGGCATCGCCACCGAGGAGCAGATCCAGATGCTGGCCGGCGGCGCCGAACTGGCCACCGACTCGAACTTCTGACAGCAGGCGACTCGAACTCGAACCAGGCCCGGCCGCCGTACGGCGGCCGGGCGGGAGGTCACGCATGAACGGGTTCCCCCACCCGAAGAGAGGTTCCGGCCGCCACCCCGTGAGCCGCCTGTTGGCCCGGCGGTCGAGGCAGCGGTTCAGACGCGGGGTCGCCGCGATCACGGCGCTGGCCACGGTCGCGGCGTCCCTGGTGGCCCAGCCCGCCCAGGCGGCGGCCCCGGACGCGGGACGGCCGGAGGTGAAGAGCGCCGAACGCGTGGTCCGCGGCGAGACGCTGGGCGTCAAGCCCCGCCGCCCCGACCCCGCGGGCACCCCCGCCAAACGGCGGCCGGCCTCCGGGGAGGTGAAGGTCACCTCCCCCGCCGCCGTACGGATGCTCGACCGCGGCGCCGCCGAGCGCGCGGGCGT
Organism: Microbispora sp. NBC_01389; assembly: GCF_045040095.1. Lineage (NCBI taxonomy): Bacteria > Bacillati > Actinomycetota > Actinomycetes > Streptosporangiales > Streptosporangiaceae > Microbispora > Microbispora sp. NBC_01389. Next base: position 3,425,313 of record NZ_CP109552.1, on the reverse strand, counting down.
CGACGGCGCCCTGTTCACCCTCGCTCCCGTCGCCAAGCCGACGAACAGCGCCGCCAAGGACAGTGCCGCCAAGGACGCGGCGGCCGGCGGCACGACGAGCGTCACGGTCGACTACTCGGCCCTCGCCGGCGACTTCGGCGGCTCGTACGGCAGCCGACTGCGGCTGGTCCGGCTGCCCGCGTGCGTGCTGACCACCCCCGACGATCCGGCCTGCCGTACGGAGACGCCGGTCCCGGCGCGCAACGACGCGGCGAACGGCACGCTCACCGCCACCGTCCCGGCAGCACCGGCGGAGGCACCGGCGGGGCTGGCGGAGGCACCGGCGGGGCTGGCGGCGGGGGCCGCGGCGCCGGCGGGAGAGCAGGCGACCGTGCTGGCCGCGGTCTCCGGCGACTCCGGCGACAAGGGCGACTACAAGGCCACCAAGCTGTCGCCGTCGGCCACCTGGACCGTGGCCGAGCAGTCGGGCGACTTCTCCTGGTCCTATCCCCTGCGGGTGCCGCCCGTCCCCGGTGAGCTGGCGCCCAAGGTGGAGATCGGCTACTCGTCCGGCGCGGTGGACGGCCGCACGTCCAACACCAACAACCAGCCGTCCTGGGTGGGCGAGGGCTTCGACTACTGGCCCGGCTACATCAAGCGCGCCTACAAGCCCTGCGCCGACGACGGCGCGCCCAAGGACCAGTGGGGCACCCCGCCCGGCGACCAGTGCTGGGCGTACGACAACGCCGTGATCAGCTGGAACGGGCGCGGCGGCGAGCTGATCCAGGCGTCCGACGGCACCTGGCGGATGAAGAACGACGACGGCACCCGGGTCGAGCGCCTGAAGGACACGGCGAAGGCCAACGGCGACGACGACGGGGAGTACTGGAAGCTCACCACCCCCGACGGCGTGCAGTTCTTCTTCGGGCTCAACCGGCTGCCCGGCTGGAGCAGCGGCAAGCCCGAGACGAAGTCGGCCTGGACGCACCCGGTGTTCGGCAACGACGCGAACGAGCCGTGCCACGCCTCCACCTTCGCCTCCTCGTGGTGCCAGCAGGCCTACCAGTGGAACCTCGACTACGTCGTGGACCCGCGCAGCAACGCGATCTCGTACTTCTACCAGCAGGAGGGCAACCACTACGGCCGCAACCTCAAGCCCGAGGACGAGACGCCGTACGTGCGCGGCGGCTGGCTCGACCGCATCGAGTACGGTCAGCGCTCCGACACCCTCTTCACCGCGAAGGCCCCGGCGCGGGTGGTGTTCGGCGTCTCCGAGCGGTGCCTGAAGACCGACGCCTTCGACTGCGACCCGAGCAAGATCGGCTCGAACCCCACCAAGTGGCCCGACGTGCCGTACGACCTGAACTGCGCCTCGGGCACCGAGTGCAAGGGGACGCACGGCACGCTCGCGCCCACGTTCTGGTCGCGCAAGCGGCTGACCGGCGTCACGACGCAGGTGATCAAGGCCGACGGCACCTACCGCGACGTGGACGACTGGGCGATCGACCACCTGTGGGGCGACGCGGACATCGACCAGGCCCTGCTGGTGAAGTCGATCACCCACAGCGGCCGCGCGACCGGCACCCCGGTGACGCTCCCCGCGGTGACCTTCAACCACGTGCAACTGCCCAACCGGGTGGACAAGCAGGGCGACGACATCCCGCCGTTCATCAAGTACCGGCTCGGGGCGATCTACGACGAGTCGGGCGGTCAGATCGACATCAACTACTCCGACGCCGACTGCGCGCTCGGCTCGCTGCCCACGCCGCAGACCAACACCCGGCGCTGTTTCCCCGTCAAGTGGTCGCCCGCCGGATACGCCGACCCGATCACCGACTGGTTCCACAAGTACGTCGTCACCCAGGTCGTGGAGACCGACCGCACCGGTGGGTCGCCGGACGCGCTGACGACGTACGAGTATCTCGACGGCGCCGCCTGGCACTACGACGACGACGGCATGACCAAGGAGAAGTACAAGACCTGGTCGCAGTGGCGCGGCTACGGCCGCGTACGGGTGCGGACCGGCGGCTGGAACGACCTGCGGTCCCTGGTCGAGACGCGCTATCTGCGCGGCATGGACGGCGACCGGGCCGGGCCGGGCGGCGGCACGAAGAAGGTCACCGTCTCCGACGACGAGGGCGGCAGCGTCGTCGACGAGGACCCGCTCCAGGGCTTCGAGCTCAAGCGGACCGAATACGAGGGCGTGAACGGCGCGGTCGCGGTCAAGACCGTCAACACGCCGTGGCACCAGGAGACGGCCAAGCGCACCCGCAGCTGGGGCACGGTCACCGCGAACATCGTCAACGTCGCCGCGGCGCACACGTGGACCGCGATGGACGGCGGCGGCTGGCGGGAGACCGAGACCGCGACGAAGTACGAGCCCGTCGCCGGCCTCGCCACCCAGATGGAGGACAAGGGCGACCTGTCCACCTCCGCCGACGACCGCTGCACCCGCACCACCTACGCCCAGAACACCAAGGCGTGGATGCTGAAATATCCGTCCAGGGTGGAGACCGTCGCCGTGCTGTGCGCGGCCACCCCCGACCGGTCCAAGCAGGTCGTCGAGGACGACCGCACCTTCTACGACAACGGCGCCTTCGGGGCCACGCCGGCCAAGGGCGACATCACCCGGGTCGAGACGATCGCCGCGCACGACGGCACGACGGCGACGTACGTCGCCAAGGAGGTCTCGACGTACGACTCCTACGGCCGCGAGCTGACCACGAAGAACGCGGGCGGCCACGTCACGACCACGGCCTACACCGACACCCTCGGACTGAACACGGGCGTGCAGGTGACCGGCCCGCCGGTGGTCCCCGGCGACACCGCCACCGCCCACGTCACCAGCCAGCAGAAGGACCCGGCGTACGGGTTCGAGACCGTGAAGCTCGACGCCAACGGCAAGCGCACCGACCTGGACTACGACGCGCTCGGCCGGCTGCTCAAGGTGTGGATGCCCGACCGGTCGAAGGCGGCGGGCCAGACGCCGAACCTGGAGTTCGGTTACCGCATCGTGGACGGACAGATCGTCGCGATCGGCACGAAGAGGCTCGACGCCGAGGGCGGCCAGACCCCGCCGACGTACGAGCTGTACGACGGGCGGCTGCGGCTGCGCCAGACGCAGGAGCCGGGGCCGGACGGCGGGCGGCTGGTCACCGACAAGTTCTACGACTCGCGCGGCAACGTGGCCCGGGAGTACGGCCAGTACTACTCGACCACGGCCCCCGCGACGAAGCTGTTCGGCGCGTACGACGGCGACGTCGAGTCGCAGAAGGTGTTCGACTACGACGGCCGCAACCGGGTGACCCTCGAACGGTTCCTCGTCGGCAACGGCGAGACCAAGGAGAAGTGGCGCACGGTCACGAGCTACGGCGGCGGCCGGGTCACCGTCGACCCGCCGACGGGCGACACGCCGGTGACGACGCTGACCGACGCCCGCAACCAGGTCGTGGAGCTGCGCCAGTACAAGGGCGACTCCCCGACCGGCGACTACGACAGGACGACGTACACCTACACGCCGGCGGGCAAACTGTCGACGGTCAGAGACCCGGCGGGCAACGTCTGGACGCACTTCTACGACCTGCGCGGCCGGGAGACCGAGGTGCGCGACCCCGACAAGGGGACGACGAAGACGACGTACGACGACCTCGACCACGTGCTGACCACCACCGACGCGCGCGACAAGGTGATCTTCAACGTGTGGGACTCCATGGGCCGCAAGACGGAGAGCCGCGAGGGCTCGGCGACCGGCCCGCTGCTCGCGGCGTGGACCTACGACACCGTGCGCAAGGGACAGGCGTCCAGCGCCACGCGGTACTCGGGCGGCCAGGCGTACACGACCACATTCAACGCCTACGACAACCTCTACCGGGCGATCCGCACAACCGTCACGGTCCCGTCCACCGAGGGCGCGCTCGGCGGCAGCTACGTCTTCGACACGCGGTACAAGCTGGACGGCACCGTCCAGTCGGCCACCTATCCCGACGCGGGCGGCCTGCCGGCCGAGACGGTCGTCTACTCCTACGACGACCTGCGCCGGCCCACCACCATGTCGGGCCTGTCGCCGTACGTCACCGGCTCGATCCACAGCCTCACCGGCAAGCCGGAGCAGTACGAACTGTCGACCGGCGGCAAGAAGACCTGGTTCACCTACTCCTACGAGTACGGCACGCAGCGCCTCCACTCGTCGCGGGTGGACCGCGAGAACGTGCCGGGCGTGGACCGCGACGCCACCTACACCTACGACGACGTGGGCAACGTCGTCTCGATCTCCGACGTGTCCCGCACCGGCACCGACACCCAGTGCTTCGGCTACGACTACCTGCGCCGGCTCGCCGAGGCCTGGACGCAGGGCACCCGGACGTGCGCGGGCACGCCGAGCGCGAGCCTCGTCGGCGGCGTCGCGCCGTACTGGCAGTCGTTCGGGTACGACGTGACCGGCAACCGCACCAAGGAGGTCGAGCACGGCGCCGGCGGCGTGGCCGACACGACGCGGACCTACGGCTACCCCACTCCGGGCTCGCCGCATCCGCACGCCCTGTCGGGGGTGACCCAGACCGGCGGCGCGGGCGCCCGCACCGAGTCCTACGCCTACGACGAGACCGGCAACACCACCGGGCGCACGATCGGCGGCACGGCCCAGACCCTGGAATGGGACGTCGAGGGTCACCTGGCCAAGGTGACCGAGGGCACGAAGGTCACCTCCTTCGTGTACGACGCCGACGGCAACCGGCTCATCCGGCGCGATCCCGGCGGCACCACGCTGTATCTCCCGGGAATGGAGCTTCGCCTGGACAAGGCCACCGGGAAGACCCAGGCGACGCGGTACTACACCCACGACACCGCGACGGTCGCCGTGCGCACCACCTCGGGCGTGAAGTTCCTGGCCGCCGACCAGAACGGCACGTCGGAGCTGGCGATCGACGCGGCGAACCAGTCGCTGACGCAGCGCCGGTTCAAGCCCTTCGGCCAGTTGCGGGGCTCGCCCCCGGGCTCCTGGCCGGGTGAGAAGGGCTTCGTCGGCGGCACCGTCGACGAGTCGACCGGCCTCACCCATCTCGGGGCGCGCGAGTACGACCCCGCCACCGGCCGGTTCATCAGCGTCGACCCGATCATCGACCCGCACGACCCGCAGCAGATGAACGGCTACGCCTACGCCGGCAACAACCCCGTCACCTTCACCGACCCCGACGGCAAGTTCTGGGGAAGCTGGCTGGCGATCCTGCTGGCGCTGATGCGGGCCCTGCTGGCCCTCCTCAACCACGGCGGTGGCGGCGGGAACCACGGCGGTGGCGGCGGCGGTGGCGGAAAGCACGGCGGTGGCGGCTACACCGGCGGGGGTGGCGGCGGCGCGCCGCACCGCTCCGGCCCGGGCTTCGGCTCGACGGTCAAGAGCAACACCCTGTCGAGCGTCGATCCACGAAAATTCACCGCCCTGGGCTGGCTGGCGTACGGGCTGGGCGGCCCCGCCGACATGCTCAACACCTGGGGGGAGAACTTCAAGGAGAGCCGCCGCGTCATGGCCGGCGTCTACAAACTCAAGTCGGTCAGCTATCCGGAGGGCAACTGGCTGACGAAGTGGCTGTGGCAGGGGCTCAGCAAGTGGTACGACGCCAAGTCCCTCCGGGTCGAGGCGCGCGGCATCAAGTGGGGCGCCCGGCTCGGCAAGGCGGGCAAGTTCGTCGGCAGGTTCGGAGTCGTCGCCACCTTCGCCGACGGCGCGCTCACCCAGTGGAACAGCGACTCGGGCAAGGACGTCAACACCGGGGAGAAGATCGCGCGGGCGACCATCCGCGGGGCGGCGGTCGCGGGCGGCTCCTACGCGGGCGCCGCGATCGGCGCGGCGGCGTGCAGCCCCGGCGTCGTGCTCGCCGCGGTCTGCGGCGCCGCGGGCGCGTACGTCGGCGGTATGGTCGGCGGCGTGGTCGGCGACACCGCGATAGCGGCCTACGACCACCTCCGTCAGCCGGTGATCAACTCCGTCAAGTCGATGGGGTCGGGTATCAAGAAGGGGTGGAAGAGTGTCTTTGGCTAGTGTGACGGGCGCTCTGTCCGGACCGGCCGGTCTCGCGGCCGCCCCGGCCGAGGTCGCGGGCTACCCGCACGCGCCGGTGTGGGCGGTGCTCGCCGCCGCCGTGCTCGCGATCCTCGGCGTCGTCAACCACGTGAGGTTCGTCCGGAGCGGGCCGGACAGCACCTGGGCGGCCCGCTACTTCGACACCGACAACCCCAAGGAGCTGCGCAACCTGCCGTTCGCGCAGCTCCCGGGGGCAGTCATGCTCGCGATGTGGGCCGTGATGCTCGCCTACACCCGGGTCTCCGGCCAGGAGACCTGGGACGCGGTCATGGGCCTGTTCCTGTTCGCGTCGTTCGTCTTCGGCGGTGTCGCGATCAAGCGGCTCTACCGGCCGCCGCGCAGGGTCAAGCCCCGGTGGCTCCTCGACGAGGAGGAACGCCAGGCCCGCCGGGGCGCGTGAGCCCGGGCGCCTGTCCGGCGGCCCGCCCTCGGGCGGCCGCCGGGTGGCGGCCAGGGGGGACCGTCAGACGAAGTCGAGGGCGTCGGCCAGCGAGTCCACCACGGGGACGCCGACGCCCTCCAGGTCGGACCGCCGCGTCATGCCACCCGTGTAGAGGATCGCGCGGGCCCCGACGTGCAGGGCGGCGTGGGCGTCGTCGACGCTGTCGCCGATGACGACGACCTTGGCCGAGTCGATGCCCAGCGCACTCAGGTGCTCGACCATGTGCTCGGCCTTGTGGCCCCCGGCGGCGGAGCGCAGCCCGTCGACCCGGCGGAAGTGACCGTCGATGCCGAACTCGCCGACCTTGCGGACCAGCCGCTCGTGGCCCCACATGGACAGCAGCGACTGCGTGCGGCCCGACTCGTCCCAGGCGCGCAGGCTCGACTGCGCCCCCTCGGCGAGATTGCAGACCTCCATCAGCCGGTGATAGTGCTCGTGGAAACCCGTGTCGAGCTGTTCCCACTCACCCTCGCGCAGCGGCCGGCCGAGCATGCGCTCGTACGCCACCCAGATCGGCCGAGTGTAGACCTCGCGGAAGCCCTCCACGTCGTACGGCCCGAGGCCGTACGACTGGAAGAGCTCGTTGGTCGCGCCGATGACGGCGTCGACGTCGTGGAAGAGCGTCCCGTTCCAGTCCCAAACTATGTGTGTCATCTCGTCCCAAGCTTAGACGGGGCCTGTGACGAAATCGTGAACGGCGCCGGTCAGCTCAGCAGATCGGGGACCTCCTGCGTGGCGTACCAGAGCAGTTCGTGGTCTTCCACGCCGTCCACGACGAACCGGGCGTCGTCGTCCCCGCCGTCGGCCGCGGACAGCACCGCGATCGCCGCCTCGACGTCCCGTACGGCGGCCGTGTCGTCCACGTGCACCGCGGCGAGCAGCTTCAGCGGGACCGGCTCGACCACCCGGACACGGGCGCGCTCCTCCAGGCCGGCACCGGCCTTCACGGTCTCGTCCGGTACCTCGGCCGCGAGGACCACCCGCCGGGCGGCCCCTTCTTCGTGGCCGGCGGCCGATCCGGCGGCCAGTAGGCGCAGCGAGGCGCGGGCGGCCTCGGTGAGCGCGACGTACTCCAGTTCCTCGGTGTCCCCCGAGGCGTACCACTCGATCAACGAGGGGGTGACCGCGAAACCGTCCAGCGGAGCCGGGCCCAGCTCACCGGCGGCGACGACGCGCGCCAGCGCGGGCAGCGTCGACGGCAGATACACGCGCATGCGTTCCTCGACTCGATATCGGTGCGGCCGGGACACCCCCGGCCCGTCCCTGCGGCTGAATTTACCGGCCGGGCGGCTGCTGCGTGGACCGTGCCGCGCGCAGCGGCAGGCCGAACAGGCGCTCCATCTCGGCGATGGTCGCCACGGGATCGGTGTGGTGGACGCCGACCAACCCGACGGCCCGCGCCGCCGTGATGTTCTCCTCGATGTCGTCGACGAACACGCACTGCCCCGGCTCCAGCGCGAGCAGGCCGAGCGCGTGGTGGAAGATGCGCTCCTCCGGCTTGCGCATGCCGACCTCGCCGGAGATGACGACGGCGTCGAAGATGGCCTCCCAGCCCTCGCGCGTGTAGTGGTCGCCCCACGAGTTCGACACCAGGCAGGTGCTCAGCCCCGCGACGCGGGCGAGGCGCAGCATCTCGTTCATCTCCTCGACCGGCCGGAACCCGGCGAACATCCGGGTCAGCAGGCCGTCGGCCTCGGGCGGGCCGCCGTCGAGGGTCAGCAGGCGGGCGGCCAGGTCGCGCTCGAACTCCAGGATGGGGATCTCGCCGCGCTCCAGCGCGTGGATCGGGTTGCCGCCGCCTGCCTCGACGCCGATCTCGGCTCCGGGCTCGGCTCCGGGCTCGGCACCGGCCCGGTACGCCTGGGCGACCAGCGCGCGCATGACCTCCCGGTAGTGCCGGGGGTCGATCCGGTCGGCCTCGATCCACTCCACGATGGACTCGGTGAGGCTCGTCGTCAGAACCCCGCCCCAATCGATCAGCACACCCTTGAGCACCGCGCCTCCCAGCCGACGTGTCTCAAATATAGGCGTCTGCTGCGGTGTCGGTATCTCCGCACATCCGAGTTGACCAGCAGGGTCAAGCAGGACCCGAGGCCGTTGTGGACGGATAAGGCATCGCCTCACGCGGCTAGGAAAGGATGGTCTGCGGGGGGAGCGTCGGGGTGTCAATCCCCTGAAATCGTGGAGACGGTCCTACGCCACAGCGGCCCTCAGCAGGGCCGTTGAGGTTTGCCTCTTCTCGATCATCTGACGTTCGAATGTGACAGGCGGCAGCCCGTCGTTGGCGGTGTGCCTCCTGCTGACGTTGTAGAAGTCCGCGATCCAAGTCGCGATCTTCAGGCGGGCCTCGGCCCGTGTGCGGAAGCGGTGCCGGTGCACGAACTCCACCTTGAGCGTGCTGTTGAAGGACTCGGCGGCGGCGTTATCGAGCGCTTAACCGGCTAATGATCGTGGTCCTCGGGGTTGGCCGGTTAACGCTTTCAGTTCGTGCGGGTGGTGAGCCGGCGGAGTTGCTCTTCGTGTCGGCGGACGCGGTCGGCGATGGCATCGACAGCGGTGCGGAGAGTGGCGATCTCGTCGGTGATGCCGGTGAGGGTTCCGCTGGCGGTGGTGCGGTGCCGGTGCTCGTCGATGACGGCGCGGAGCGTGGGGTTGCGGTAGAGGGTGGTGCGGCCGAGTCCGGTGATGGCGGCGACGGCGGTGAAGGTGACGGGCTGGCCGTCGTGGTGGAGTCGGGTGCAGGCCCGCTCGACCCGGTTGAGGGTTTCGTTGCTGGTCATCCGGCTTGGGCCTCGCTGATCAGGTTGTCGAGTCGGGCGATGAGCTTGCGGTGCCGTTCGGCTTCGGCGATCCAACCTCGATTTTCGGCGTCCTTGGCGAGGGCTTCGGCGTCGACGCGCTGGGCGGCGAGGATGGGTAGCGAACTGGGTTCGGCGTGGAAACTCGGGCAGTGCTCGCAGATGTTGGCGTAGGTGCACGCGCCCTGGGCGGGCGCGCGCAGGCAGAACCCGCCGGACATCCTGGACTTGATCAGCGGGGTGTCTTTCCAGTCCGCGCCACCGGTGATGCTGGCCAGGGGCAGGCTGACGCGGCCGGGGGCTGGGGTTGGGACTTGTTGTTTGGCCAGGTCGAGGGCGCGCTCGTATTCAGCGCGGACGGTAGTGTCGAACAGCCGTCCGTAGCGCAGGCTCATCTCGGCGGAGGCATGCCCGAGCAGCGCCATCAGTGCCTGCAGCGAGACGCCGGCGTTGACCAGGGCGGTGGCGTAGGTGTGCCGGAGTTGGTGGGAGGTGATGTGGCCGAGACCGGCCTGCTGGGCGGCGCGGTCGAGTTCGGCCCGGACCGCTTGTTGCCCCAGACGCCGTCCATGGTGGGTGAACAGGAACTGGGCCGGGCGCCGATAGCGGGGGTGCGGCATCGGCCTGCCGTGTGAGCGGCGGTCGATGATGTGGTCGATCAACTCCAGGACGTCGTCATCAAGGGGGACCATGCGCTCGGTTTCCAGCTTCCCGAGTGGGATCTTCAGCCAGCTGCCGTGGCCGGGAACCTCGTGGACGCAGTCCAGTTCAAGGTCGAGCAGTTCCCCGATCCGAAGCCCGCAGGCGCGTTGCAGCCGCAGGGCGCAGGCGGCCAGTTCGTTGCCAGGGCGGTCCCGCAACACTTCGGCCAGGCGACGGTCGGCATCGACGGGCAGGTAGCGGGGCAGAACCTGCGGGAGCTTGGGGTTGTCGTCGCGGAAGACGAGCTTGCGGGCGGGCGCCTCGGCCCAGCCCCACTCGGTGATGTCGGTCAAGAAGGCGATCAATGCGATGACCCGCCGGGATCGGTCCGCGACCGTGATGGCCTGGCCGGTCTTGGAGTTGACGGCGTCGACCAGAAAGGTGAGGTAAGGCTCGATGTGGCGTTGCCGGTCCAACGCTGAGATCGACGCCAGCCCAGGATCGACGCGGGCCAGGAACAGGCCGAAGTGGTTGAGGCGGGTCGCGATCCCCGAGACGGTCTTGGGCTGGCAGGTCGCGCGTTTGCGCTCCAGATAGGCGATCATCGTCGTGCGGATCGGTTCTGCCACCCCGGCCAGCCGCTCGGCGAAGGGGACCGGCCTGCCGGTCCGAGGCAGCGTGTCGATGATCCCGAGGTGGAACAGGACCCGCTGGGCGTTGCTGATCGCCGACAGGTAGTGGCGGTGTCCCTTACCGGTGCGCTGGTGCCGTTCGGCGCAGGCCGCGGTGAACTCCTCCAGGTCGGCCAGGGTGAGCTGCTCCAGGGGGCGTCCGGCCTGGATGAGCAGCCGGGCCGGCACCTGAGAGCCGGTGGCGAACCGGACCCGCTGGGTGAAGCCGAGCTCGGCTGCCGCAGCCATGAACCGATCCAGATCACCGGCGATGGGCGAGTCGGTGATCTCCCGCCAGAAGGTGGACAGCTTGCGTTCCAGCAGGTAGTCATAGCCGGGCCGAAGTCCGTGGTGCAGCATGAGGAACGTGATGATCGGCCGGGTCGAACTCCCGGCCGACAAGCGGACCTCCAACGGCTCGGCCGCCCATCGCCGCGGGTCGGGCCAGCACGCGAAGAACACTCGGGCGGCCCACCAGTAGGCATGGTTGCCCCGTCCGGTCCGCTCCAGGTAGTCCAGGTAGGCGGCGTGCAGGTCATTGCTGGGCGCGGATGCGAGTGCGGGCGGCATCGAACTCGGCTTTCACGTGGGCGGGAGCCAGATGGATATAACGGGCGGTGGTGTCGACATGCGCGTGACCGAGCAGAGCCTGCATCACCGCAAGATCAACCCCGGCCTCGGCCAGAGCGGTGCCGAACGTGTGCCGCAACGCGTGCGGATGCCCGCCGGCGATCCCGGTGATCGCGCGGTGATAGCGGAAGATCGTGCGTAGCCCGGCCGCGGTCAGCGGCCGGCCCCGGTTCGGGCCCTTGGCCACCACAAACAGGCGGCTGCTGCCGGAGGCCGGGCGTTCGGCCAGCAGATAGACCTGGATCACCGAGGCGACATCCGCATCCAGCGGGACACGTCGTTCGCGGTCGCCTTTGCCGACCACCTTCAGCCACCGGCCGCCGATGTCGGCGTCAGCGACGTCCAGGCCGAGGACCTCAGCCGAGCGCAGCCCGCAATACAACATCAATCCCGCGATCGCCCGGTCCCGCCAGGTGCGGAAACTCGCCAGCAGCTCGGCCGCCTCCGTCTGGGACAGCGCCTTGGGCAGGCGGCGCGGTTCACGAAGCCGCAGCGCCGAGCGGTTCTTCGGCCGACGCACCGTGTGCGCCAGCATTCCCGACCGCTCGCCGGGCACCCGCCAGCGGGCCTCCCGGCCTTTCGGGACGGGGTTTTTCGCCTGCGGGTCGCGCATCGAGACGAACGTGAACAGCCCTGAAATGGCCGCGAGCCTCCGGTTGATCGTCGTGGCGGCGTACTGATCCATCCGGCGTCCGGACAAGGTGACCACGTTCGGGCCTGGACGGCCGGGAATCCTCGCCTCCCGGCAGGCCCGCAGGAACCGCAGCAGCACCTCCGTCGACACCTCGGCCAGCGGCAGATCCTCGGCGGCCAGCCACCGGCAGAACGCCAGCAGGTCATACCCGTAGGCGCGGACGGTCTTGAGCGAGTAGTTCCGGTCGGCCAGGTGCGCCAGATACTCATCCACCAGCACGAACCGTGCGGCACTCGGGCCGGCCAGCCCCCAGCCGCCGTCCCGTTCCTCAAGCCGAAGCCCCGACTCTGCAATCACAAGAGACAGATGTACCGGCGATGACCACATCCAGCCAGCAAGAAACACGCCACGGCGTGTCGCTGACCTGGGGAAACGCAAACGTTAGCCGGTTAAGAGGGAGCACTCGACCCGGCCCATCGACTGTACGGCGCCGTGCTTGCGGCATTCGGCCTGGTAAGCGGCGGCGGTGTACTCGCTGCCCCGGTCGGAATGAAAGATCACCCCGTCCACATTCCCACCTCGGGTAACGACGGCCATCCGCAGCGAGGCGACCGTCAGCGCGGCGTCGTGATGCTCAGACATGGCGTAGCCGAGCAGCCGCCGGGAGAACAGGTCTTCGACCGTGGCCAAGTAGAGCGGACCCTCGTCGGTGTCGATCTGTGTGCCGTCGCCGACCCACAGCACGTCCGGCGCCACCGCGGTGAACTTCCTCCCGACCAGGTCCGGCGCAGCCTTGCGCTTACCCTGCCGGGTCAGCGACCTGCGCTTCTTCGGCGCGCGTCCGGCCAGGCCCAGCTCGGCCATCCGCGCGGCGACCGTGTTCTCCGACACGCGCCAGCCCAACTCGTGCAGGTCACGGGTGACGCGGGGCGAGCCGTAGGTGCTGCCCGACGCAGCGAACAGCCGCTTGATCTCCGTGTCCAGCCGGGCTCGTCGCTGCTCACGACCGGTCGGCGCCTCGACGCCGATACGGCTTCCACTTGTAGAACCACGCCTGCGACACCCCCAGCGCCCGGCAGGAGGTGGCGTGGTCGACACCGAACTCGGTCTTCTGGGAACAGATGAAGGCCGCCACGCTCACCGGCCCATCGCCTCCTTCACCCACAAGACCACCGAGCGCTTGAGGACATCACGCTCGTCCTCCAGCTCAGCGCGGTCCTTCTCCCAGGCCGCCTTCTCGCGCGCGTGCTGCTTGACCAGCTCGGCCTTCTCCCGCCGTAGCCGTGCCAGCTCCTCTTCGGCCGACTCCTTCAGCGTCCCGCCTCCGCCGTTCCCGCCGGCCTGCCCACCGGCGAGCCGGTCCATCTGCACCCAGTTGTGCAGCGTGTACTCGTTGATACCAAGGTCTCGCGCCACGTGCGAGACGGGCTTACCGGTCTCCTTAACGATCCTTACCGCTCCGGCCCGGAACTCCGGATCAAAGCGACGCCTCGTGGTTCCTGCCACGACCAAACCTCTTCCGGTTCGGTCTCCACGCTGACTCGAGAATCGGACCGTCACCAGGCGCGCGGGAGCGAACCCCAACCAGTGAACCTGAGGTTGGGGCGTGAGGACGGTGATGGGTCAGGCGGATGCACCACCGTGGGCAAGGTCGGTGAGGGTGACTTTGCGTCCGGTAAGCCGTTCCAGCTGGCGGATGAGGGTCCGTTCCTGGCGGTTGTGGTTGATGCGGGACTGATAGAAACCTGAGCCGAGATCGTGGAAGCGGGCCTGCGGATCAGATAGCAGGTGCCAGATGATGGTGAGCACCGAATTGCCGACCGCGACGATGGCGCGACTCTTGCCTCGACGCTTGGACAGCCGCCGATAGCGTTCACCCAGAAAGCTGTCGGTGTGGGAAACCGCAGCCACTACCTCTCCGAGCGTGGCGGCCAGCCAGGGGTTGCCCTTGCCGGTGGATCCACCCCGCTTCTTACCACCGGAGTTCTTGTCGATGGGCGCGAACTTCGCCCACGACACCAGGTGAGCCGCGGTAGGAAAGGCTGCCATGTTCACACCGATCTCCGCGATCAGCTCCCGGGCCGAGATGACCCCGACGCCAGTGATCTCGTCCAGCTGCTCAGCCTGTGAGGCGAAGGGCATGATGAGCTCTTCGATGCGAGCGGCGACCTGGGTGATCTTGGTGTCGATTTCGTCGATGCGATCCAGCATCATGCGGGTGAGAAAGGCGTGGTGCTCTTGAAAATGCCCACGGAGTGCTTCTTCCAGCACTGGGATCTTCGACCGCATCCGCCCGCGTGCCATCTGCGCCAGTACAGAGGGATTGCGTTCTCCGTTAATCAGTGCCTCCAGCATTTGCCGGCCAGAGACACCGCACAGATCCTCGATCACGCTGGACAGCTTGATCTGCGCGTCTTCCAGGAGCTTCTCCAGGCGTTGCTTCTCACGGCTGCGGTCACGCACGAGTGTGCGCCGGTAGCGAGTGAGATCACGCAGCTGCCGGATCGGAGCGGGTTGAACCAGGCTGGGGCGGCACATCCCGCGTTCGACGACCTTGGCCAGCCAGACCGCATCCAGTCGGTCAGTCTTCGGCCGGCCGGGCACGTTCTTGACGTGCTTGGCGTTCAGCAGCCAGCAGGTGAAGCCTTCGGCCTCCAGTAGATAGAACACCGGCTTCCAGTAGCTGGACGTGGCCTCCATCGCCACCAGTTCGACCTGCTGGGAGCGCAGCCAGTCGGCCAGTCTCAGCAGTGACGCGGTGAGCGTGGTGAACTCGCGGATCTCCTGCACGCGTTTGCCCTGGTCGGTGTCATGGGGGACCCGAACGCATGCCACCAAGTCCGCCTTGGCGATGTCGATCGCGCAAACACGCTGCACGATCTCGAGCGGCCCTTCGGCGTCGTCTGTGTTCATCCGCGCTCCTGCCGTTGTCGTGAATCAACGGCTGCCCACAGGAGCTGCGGAAGAAGGAGATGCGGACTCGCGTGCTCATGGCAACAGTGCAGGGCTCCTGACCAGCTCCCGACATCAGGCTAAGAGACGGCCTCGTACGGGGACCAAAGCGTGGACGACGTCGGCGGGCAACCATCCCCGATTCTCACGCCCGGCACGGGCGTTACGGAAGGGACATCGGTGGCTAGGAGGGGAAGCCCAACACCTTCTTCATTTCAACGATCTTGCTCCGCCTTCAGTGCTGAATAGCGGAGGCTAAGGCGGCGCTTCACCCCCCAGAAGCAGCGGCGCCCTGACGCTAAGTGGCTGACGTGTGAGCTCATCGAGGCCGGTCTCCATACTGTGCACCAAACGTGATCATTCGTCCGTTGACCCGATAGATGGCAGCTGCCACGCACTGAGCACATCCCGAGCCGTCCTCGTGAAGTGCCCCTGGACTTTTTCCAGATCACGAAGGGTTTGACGGACCCGCTTCTGATCCTCCTCACCTGGAGTGGCCCTGTCGTCACGAGTTCGTCGCTCGTGGCAGTCCACCATGAGCAGGTGGGCTTTCCAGAGCTGCGTCCAGTAGGCATCCGTGATGTCAGCGACGTTTGCTGGACCGTCTAGTTGGACTGCTCGGCTGAGGGCCTGGATCTCGCTCAACTGTTTAGACGCGGCGATTTGGCAAGTCATTGCATGTTGGGCATCGAAGTCAGCGCCGGCGACGCTGGCCCAATGTTCGTTGAGAGCGCGCCTTGTGTCGTACATCGAATCGATCAAAGCACGATACGCCTCATGTCTTCGGTCTCGTAGCCATCGCTGATGATCAGCTTGGAGATCACGGAGTTGGTGATTCAGCCGAACACGTTCCTCGTGTAACTGCTGTCGTTCCAAAGCTTGTTCGCGTCGTCGCTCGGAGCGAGCGTTGATTACCGCTGTGATCGTGGCACCCGCCAGCGCTGAAGCGGCCGCGATGACCGGAGTAACGTAGTCGTTCATGATACGGGCAAGTTTGCCGTTCGGCTCGGATGCGGCGCTAGTGGAGAGTCGGCTTAAGGCTGATCAGGAACGCTACTGAGCCATTTTCATCCTGATCATGCTGGTCAGAATGAGCGCGGGCAGCTCGCCGAGTGGTCAGTCTGATCGAGACCCACATCGCTGGCACTCCCCTCGGTAGTCGCCGCCTCGCTGCCGTGGTGCCCTCCGAGGTCGGCCTGATCAGGCCTTTGCTTGCCAGGCCAGCGCACACCGGCGCACTGTCCATCCCGTCTGCCGTCGACCCCACCGCGGAGCGGCAGCGGGCCGGCGACGGAGGTGCAAGCCCGGCTTGACGTGTCGCTGTCGCAGACATGCACCTGCGGGTGGAGCTGACGTCGAGCATCACCAGCCCTACTGTCGTGCTCGGCAGTACCCCGCGTCCGGGGCTGGGCCGGCCGGGCCTGTGGCAGCGCGGCCTACGCCCCGCCGACGACCGTCACCGGCACATCACCGTGCACGCCGGGCGGACGCAGTTCACCGCCCACCTGGACCCGGTGACGGCCACCGGCGGTTGGCAGTTGGAGCGTAACCACCATCGCGTGACGGTGGAGCGGGCCGGGGAACTCCTTCACGATGAGGTGGTTCAAGATTCGCCCCTGCACACCTCCATTCGCGACGCCGTCGCCACCCTGATGGGCCCCGGTTTGGTCCCGCCCCCGGACCTGAACCCGCTCCGGCGCATTGCGATGCTCGCCGAGTTCCTCCGCGCCCAGCAGAGGTCACCGGAGGGGCAAATCAGGATGCAGCCCGCTTGATCGGCATGGTGGGCAGCCTAAGGATGCTCTTGTAAGGCGGGGTCAGCGGGACTGGGCGAAGACGCGCTGGGCCACCTTGAGGTGCTCGGGGGACCGCAGGGAGCCCGGATCGGTGTGGATCGGCCCGAAGAGGCCGCGTCTCTCCTTCAGCCGAAGGATCCGCAGCACCGACTCGTTGATCCTGCTCTCGGAGATCCGCCCCGACTTGACCGCCTTCAGGATGGCGTCGTACGCCTTGGGCAGGTTCGGCGGCATGAGGAGCATGTCGGCCCCGGCGAGGACGGCCCGCACGACCACCTCGCTGTCGCCGTACTTCTCGCGCACCCCGGCCATGTCCAGCGCGTCGGTGCTGATCACGCCACCGAAGCCGAGTTCGTCGCGGAGCAGGCCGGTGAGGATACGGTGCGACAGCGTCGCCGGGTCTCCGGACGGGTCCAGCTCCGGCATCACCACGTGCGCCGACATGACGACGTCCACACCGTGGGCGATGGCCGTACGAAACGGCGGCGCGTCCAGCGTCCGCCACTTGGACATCGTGTGCTTGATGACCGGGAGGCCGGTGTGGCTGTCGACGGAGGTGTCGCCGTGGCCGGGGAAGTGCTTGGCGACGGAGGCCACCTTCGCGGCGTGGAAGCCGTCGACGGCCGCGCCGACCATCGGCGCCACCTTCTTCGGGTCGGAGCCGTAGGCGCGCGGCCCGATGACCGGGTTGCGCGGGTTGACGTTGACATCGGCGACCGGCGCGAAGTCGAGGGAGATGCCGAGAGCGCGCAGTTCCTCACCGGTGACCCGGGCGACGTCCCGCGCGTTGGCCGTCTGGCCGGTCGCGCCGATCTGCGCCGCGCCGGGAAGCTTGGTGACCAGGGCCCGGAGCCGGGAGACGATGCCGTTCTCCTGGTCAACGCCGATCACGAGCGGCGCACCACCGTCCGCGCGGGCGGCCTCGCGCAGACCGGTCGTGAGCGCCGCCACCTGCCCGGCCCCGGACACGTTGCCCGCCCAGTCGAACAGGATCACCCCGCCGGGCCGGAACTTCTCCACGACCTCCGCCGGAGTCGCCACGCCGTAGCGCGCCTGGTTCTCCTTGCTCGGCGCCCCGGCCTTCGGGCCCCACACCACGACGGTGAACAACTGCGCGACCTTGTCCCGCAGGCTCATCGCGGCGAGCGTCCGCTCGGCCAGCCCCTTCGACGACCCTCCAGACGACCCCTCCGAAGACGCGGCCGGGGTCGTCGCGTCGGTTGAGGCGGCGGAGGAGGCGGAGGAGGCCGCCGCGGACGCGGACACCGGCGCGGACGCACCCGGCGAGGTCTGCGCGCCCACGGCGCCGGTTCCGGACGAGCATCCGGCCACGAGGAGGGCGGCGAGCATGACCCCGCCTTGTCTGAGTCCTGGCACGCCTTTTACCGTAACCGCACCTCGGGCCTGCTCACCCACCGGCTCGCGAACCGGCTGTGACCCGGCGGTGAACCGGCTCCCCGACCCGCTGGGCACCAGCTCGCCGACGGCTCCCGGACCCGCGCTCAGACCGGCTCCCGGACCGGCGTGGGCGGCGGACGAGGCGCCCGCCGCCCAGGCCGTACGGATGGATCCGTACGGGTCAGAGGCCGAGGTCCGCCAGGCCGGGGAGCATCGTGCGCGCGGCGGCTTTCGCGTCCCGGGCGGAGACGGCGGAGCGGGCCGCCACGGCGGCGGAACGGCACTCGTCGAGCGTGTGCCGGGCCAGCGCGGCGCGCACCCACGGGAGCGCGGAAGCGCCCATCGACAGCGAGGTCACCCCCATGCCGACGAGCACGCAGGCGAGCACCGGATCGGCCGCCGCCTCGCCGCAGACGCCGCAGCCCTTGCCCGCTTCCGAGGCGGCCGAGGCCGCCATCGCGATCAGGTCGAGCACCGCCGGATGCCACGGGTCCTGCAGCCCGGCGACGGCGCTGACCTGGCGGTCGGCCGCGAGCGCGTACTGCGTGAGGTCGTTGGTGCCGATCGAGAAGAAGTCGGCGGCCCGGATGAGGTCCGCCGCCCGCAGCGCCGCCGACGGCACCTCGATCATGATTCCCGCGCTGTCCAGCCCCGCCGTGCGGCACGCCTCGGCGAACCACTCGGCCTCCTCGGCCGTGGCCACCATCGGCGCCATGACCTGGACCTCGGCGGAGGTGCCCGCCGCAGCGGCGGCCAGCGCGCCGAGCTGGGCCGCCATGATCTCGGGATACCGGCGGAACATCCGCAGGCCGCGCTCCCCAAGCGCCGGGTTCGGCTCCTCCTCCGGCGGCGGCAGGAACGCGAGCGGCTTGTCGGCCCCGGAGTCGAGCGTGCGCACCACCACCCGGCCGCCCGGGAACGCCTCGAACACCGCGCGGTAGGCCTCCTCCTGCTCCTTCGCGGACGGCGCCGACGCACGGTCGAGGAAGAGGAACTCGGTGCGGTAGAGACCGACGCCCTCGGCGCCGTGATCGAGGGCGTCCGGCAGGTCGCGCGGGCCGCCGATGTTGGCGAGCAGCGGCACGGCGTGACCGTCGGCGGTCGCGCCCGGGCCGTCTGCCGCCGACAACGCCGCGCGCCGCGCCTCGACGGCCCGGCGGGCCGCCGCGACCCGGTCCGGGCCGGGGGCGAGCAGCACCTCGCCCGAGCCTCCGTCCACCAGCACGGGCATGCCGGGGGTGATCGCGGTGGCGCCCGCGCAGCCGACGACGGCGGGCACGCCCATCGCGCGGGCGAGGATCGCGGTGTGGCTGGTCGGCCCGCCCTGCTCGGTGACGAACGCGGCGACCACGTCCTTCGACAGCAGCGCGGTGTCGGCCGGGGCGAGGTCCCTGGCGACGAGCACGAACGGCTCGGCGGCGCTCGCCGGCACACCGGGCATGGGCCGGCCGGTGAGCACGGCGATCGTCCGGTCGCGGATGTCGTCGAGGTCGGTCACCCGCTCGGCGAGGTAGCCTCCGGCCGCGGCGAGCAGGTCGCGATATTTGCCGAAGGCGTCGAAGACGGCGCGCGGGGCGGCCACGCCCCGGTCGATCAGCGCGCCGACCTCCGCGGCCAGGCTGGGATCGCGGGCCATCAGCGCCTGCGCTCCGAGCACCTCCTCGGCCTCCCCGCCCGCCCTGCCGCCGCGCGCCTCAAGGTCGGCGGCCACCTCCTCGACCGCCCGCTCGGCACGGGCCCGCTCGGCGGCGGCGTCACCGCCGTGCCGCGACTCCCTGTCGGGCTCGGGGATCTCCCCCGCCAGCACGTGGGCCGGGCCGTATCCGGCGCCGGGGCTGACCGCCGTACCGGAGAGCGACCCCATGCGGATAGGCGACCCCGGGCCGGTCGCCCCGTCACCCGCTCCCGTGAGCGGTCCCGGGCCCGTCGCCTCGCCGCCCGCCGGCGTCCGCCGCGTGTTCATCGCGCGTCCGCCGGCGTCAGGGGGCCGCGGCGATCTGGGCGAGTTCGTCGAGCAGCGCGTCGGCCCCCTCGCCCTCCGCGCTGATGACGATCGCCTCCCCCTGCCGTACGTCGAGCGCCAGCACCGACAGGATGCTCTTCGCGCTCACCGGCGTGCCGCCCGCCTTGGCGATGGTGATCTCGTACGACGCCTTCGCCGCGGTCTGCACGAACGTCGCCGCCGGGCGGGCGTGCAGCCCGACCTCCGACGTGACGCTGACTCTACGTTCGGCCACGTTTCCTCCTCTGTGGGCGGTGGTCTAGACCGCCGGTGCTTCCGTCAAAGGCCAGTCAATACCCGACATGTCGGGGATTACCAGATCTGCATGCGACAGTTCATCCGGGTGATGCGTGGTCGCCACCGCGACGCAGGTCATACCCGCCGTCCGGGCCGCCTCGATGCCGGCGAGCGAGTCCTCGAACACCACGCACGCGGCGGGGTTCACCCCGAGCAGGTCCGCGGCCAGGAGATAGCCGGACGGATCGGGCTTGCCCACGATCACGTCCTCGGCGGACACAATGGTCCGGACCACCTCCAGGACCCCGATCTCGGTCAGCCGGGCCACCGCCCAGTCCCGATCCGCCGAGGTCACCAGCGCGAGCGGCGACCCGTGCCCGGCGACCCGCAGGACCAGGTCGGCCGCCCCCGGCACCGGCACGATGTCCGGTAGACCCGGCTGCCCGTAGTAGGAGGAGATCTCGTCCATCAACGTCCGCACGTCCATGTCGGGGAACACCTCGGGGATGACGTCGGAGCCGCGGCGGCCCATGAAGCGCCGCAGCAGCGTCTCGTCGTGGGCGATCCCGTGGTTTTCCAAGAGCATCCGCCACAGGGCCCGGCTGCGTATCTCCGTGTTGATCAGAGTGCCGTCGAGGTCGAAGAGCGCGGCCTTCATGACGCCATCACGACCACTCGAACAACGTGTCGCCCGCGTTCACGCTGCCCTCGGCGATCCCGCCGACCGCGTCCCGCACCGCGTCGAGCGCCACCACCGGGCAGACCGGCGACCGGCCGCCCGCCTCCACGGCCGCGGGGTCCCACGCCACCACCGGCTGACCGGCCCGTACGCGGTCGCCCTCGGCGGCGAGCAGGCGGAAGCCCTCCCCCTTGAGCTGGACGGTGTCGATGCCGAGATGCACCAGCACTCCCCTGCCGTCGTCGCCCACCACGACGTATGCGTGGGGGTGCAGTTTCACGATCGTGCCGTCGATCGGGGCCAGGGCCTCGACGGGCTCCCTGCGGGGATCGATCGCGGCGCCGGGGCCGACCATCGCCTGGGAGAACACCGGATCGGGCACGGCGGACAGCCCGATGGCCGCCCCCGCGACAGGGGCGAGAACAGTCGTCAATGAAGGGCCCTTCCCTGGTGATCCGGGCAGGCGTCACGCCGGGGGCCGCCGGAAGCCCGTGAGGGACGGGCGAGGGACCGGCGGACCCGTCGTGACCTGCCGGTCTAGCCGATGATGTCCTCGATGTCGCTGGCGATGGTGTCGGCCTCGGGGCCCACCACGACCTGGACGACGTTGCCCGCGGCCATCACTCCGTGGGCGCCGGCCGCCTTGAGCGCGGCCTGGTTCACCTTCGACGCGTCGTGCACCTCGGTGCGCAGCCGCGTGATGCACGGCTCCACCTCGATGATGTTGCCGGCGCCACCGAGCCCGGCGATGATCGCCTCGGCGTCTGCAGCCATGGGGGTCCTCCTGTGTTCGATCGGCCCGTCGTTCAGTCGGTCTGGGTGACCTTCTTCAGACCGCGGGGGGAATCGGGGTCGATACCGAGCCTGCGCGCGAGCGCCTCGGTGAGCAACTGCCCCGGGACGATGAGTCCCAACGGCGCCACCCACTCGGGCAGGTCCGGACCGTTCAGCGCGGCGGTCGAGGCCGCGGCGAGCCGCTCGCCGCCCCCGACGCCGTACGCGGCGGCGCCCGCGCCGGTGACCCGCTCGGCCAGCGCGACGGTGCCCGCGAGGGTGGGGCCCTGCCCGGACGCGACCAGGATCGCCGGGGTGTCGGCGTCCACGACCGCGATCGGGCCGTGCAGCAGGTCGGCGTACGAGAGGCCCATCGCGTGCAGGTAGCACGCCTCCTTGAGCTTGAGCGCGAGCTCCAGCGCGGTCGAGAACGCCAGGCCGCGGCCGGAGACGACGACGCCGGGCTTGTCGGCCAGGCCCTCGACCACCGCGTCGAGGTCGCCGGGGTCGGAGACGAGCTTCTCCACGGCGTCCGGCACCCGGCGCAGGTCGTCGGGGTCGACGTCGGCGCCGAGGCCGATGGCGAGCACGGCCAGCGCGGCGAGCTGGGTCGTGTAGGTCTTCGTGGCCGGCACGGCCTTCTCCTCGCCGGCGAGCGTGCACAGCGCGAGGTCGGCCGCCTGGGCGAGCGGCGATTGCTCGCCGCCGTTGGTGACGGCGACGGTCCGCGCGCCGCAGTCCTTCGCCCACTGGAGGGTCTCGACGATCTCCTCCGTACGGCCCGACTGGGACAGGCCCACGGCCAGCACGCCGTCGAGGTCGAGTCTGCGGCGGTAGGCGGTGGCGATCGAGGGGGCGCCCAGCGCGGCCAACCGGCCGGCCCGCGCCTCGATCAGGTAGCGGCCGTAGACCGCCGCGTTGTCCGACGTCCCCCGGGCGACGAACAGCAGGTGCCGGGTGCCGCGCGCGACGGCCTCGACCTCGCCGGTCCGCGGGAGCAGGGCGTCCAGCGTCGCCCGGATCGCCGCGGGCTGCTCGGCGATCTCACCGCGCATTCTGGTCGTCATAGGTGATCATCCCCCGCTTGGCGAGATTTGTCTGTTATGGATCCGTCGCCGGCCCATACATTGACACATATTTCCCGGCTGTGGTCTAGTCCGGACTAGACCAGTAAGAATCTTAACTTATCCACACGATCCGGAGCGAGAAGGGGGATCAGTGGCCCAGATCGATCCGGACAGCCCGGTGCCGAAGTATTTCCAGCTACGGGAGATCCTGCTCGATCTCATCGAGAACAACGAGCTGCCGATCGGCGCGGCGATCCCCTCCGAACGCGACCTGAGCCAGCGCTTCGACCTGTCTCGTATGACGGTACGGCAGGCCGTGGACCACCTGGTGTCCGAGGGGCGGCTGCACCGGGTGCCGGGCAAGGGCACGTTCGTGGCACGGCCGAAGATCGAGCTGGCCCTCCAGCTCACCTCCTTCACCGACGACATGCGAGCGCGGGGCATGGAGCCGGGCTCCCGCGACCTGGACCGGCGGGTGGTCCGGGCCAGTGCCCACCTCGCGCGGCAGCTCGGCATCCAGCCGGGCGACGCCGTCCACTTCATCGAGCGGCTGCGCACGGCGGACGGGGAACCGCTGAGCATCGAACGGGCCCACATCCCGGTCAAGCTCGCGCCCGGCCTCGATGAGTTCGACCTGACGGGACGATCCCTCTACGCCCTGCTCGAGTCGCGCTACGCGCTCGTGATGGACGCCGGGGAGCTGACCATCGACGGCGGCGTCGCCGATCCGAGCGACGCCGACCTGCTCAAACTGCCCCGGGGCGGGGCCGTGCTGCTGCTGCAGCGCCGGTCCTTCGCCGGCGGGGTCTGCGCCGAACTCGGCGTCTCGACCTACCGGGCCGACCGCTACCAACTCCGGACGCTCCTCGGAGCCCCGGCCAGACGCCTCTAGCACTCCCCCCATCCTGGAGGAACAGCCCATGAGTTCCACCTCCGCCGACGCGGGCCTGCCCGCCGCACCCTCGGGCCAGAACGCGCTGATGGCCGCGCTGTCCCGCATCGGCCGCTCCCTGATGCTTCCGATCGCGGCGCTGCCCGCCGCGGCGCTCCTCCTCCGGATCGGCCAGGACGACCTGCTCGGCCGTACGGACAACGCGACCCTGGACAAGATCGCGCAGGTCGTCGGCGGCGCGGGCGGCGCCCTGTTCGACGCGCTGCCGCTGCTGTTCGCGGTGGGCGTCGCGGTCGGCTTCGCCCGGCGGGCCGACGGCTCGACCGCCCTGGCGGCCGTGGTCGGCTACCTCGTCTGGGACCGGGTCACCCACCTGATGTTCTTCGACGCCGCCGCGGACGCGGCGGTCCACAAGAAGGTGGCGCAGTCCGTTCTGGGGGCGGACGGCAAGCCGGCCGAGGCGCTCAACCTGGCCTCGGCCAACCCGACCGGAGTGCTCGGCGGCATCCTCATGGGCCTCGTCGCGGCCGTCCTGTGGCAGCGGTACTACCGGACGAAACTGCCCGCCTACCTGGCCTTCTTCGGCGGCCGGCGCTTCGTGCCGATCCTCACGGCGCTGGCCGGGCTCGTCCTCGGCGTCGTCTTCGGCCTGATCTGGTCGCCGATCGGTGAGGGGCTGTCCACCTTCGGCAGCTGGCTGGCGAACAACTCGGCACTCGGCGCGGGCATCTACGGGATCGTGAACCGGGGCCTCATCCCCTTCGGCCTGCACCACTTCGTCAACTCGATCGTCTGGTTCGCCGTGCCGGAGTGCACCGTCGGGGCCACCCACGCCGCAGGCGACCTGAACTGCTACTTCGCCGGGCAGGACGGCGCCGGCGCGTTCATGGCGGGCTTCTTCCCGGTCATGATGTTCGGCCTGCCGGCCGCCGCCATCGCGATGTGGCGGGCCGCCCCGCCGCACCGCCGCGCCACCGTCGGCGGCATCATGATCTCCTCCGCGCTGATCTCTTTCTTCACCGGCATCACCGAGCCGATCGAGTTCGCGTTCATCTTCGTGGCGCCGGTGCTGTTCGCGGTGCACGCGCTGCTCACCGGCGTCTCGATGGCCCTGGTCGCGTTCCTGGACGGACGCCTCGGCTTCGGGTTCTCCGCCGGAGCCATCGACGCGGGCCTGAACGCGACGAAGGACAACACGCACAACTTCTGGCTGATCATGCTGATCGGTGTCGTGTACTTCGTCCTCTATTACGTGATCTTCAGCTTCCTCATCAAGAAGCTGAACATCATGACGCCCGGCCGGGAACCCGAGCCCGATGTGGACTCCGGGGAGAGCGCCGAAACGGCGCGCGCCCGCGCCTGACGCGTCACGCCCCCTCGCGGGGAACAGGGGCGCCCGGCGATCCCGGGCGCCCCTGTCGCGTTCTCCGCGAATTCCGGATGACCTCAAGGCCCTTCGCCACGTTCCACTAATGGGGGATGTTCCCCCCAGCTCGGCCGGATCTTCCCGGACGAATGGCGGCACGCAGCGGCGATTCTCGGCAAAGTTGGCGAGCCCGGTATCAGGCGGGATGACCGCAACCTCTATTAGGCGTCAGATCCTGGCGCGCGAGAGCGGAGTCACGATGCCCAAGCCCGTCCCCCTGCCACGGCTCGCGGCCGTCCCCCCGGCGGACCCTCCCTACGACGAGCGGGACGGCGGTCCCGTGACGTACGGCGCGCTCGCCCTCGCCCCGGCCACCCTCCCGGCGCCGCCCGTGTCGTACCCGTACGGACGGCCGGGGGGCTCGCTCACCGACGAGCGCCGCCTGCGAGGGCTCGGCCAGGCGCTGGCGGAGATCCTGGCCGGCCGCCGGCCGCCGGAGACGGTGGCCGGCCGGCTCACCGAGCGGGCCTACCGCGAGCTGGTCCGGGCCGGAAAGATGATCGACACCGAGCGGCCGCCGCTGACCGGCCTGCCGCACGTGCAACGGCCCCTGGACGGGGTCATCGAGATGTGCCTGCTGGTCAACTGTGGTCCGCGCAGCCGGGTGCTCGCCGTACGGCTGGAGCGGCACGGCATGCAGTGGCTGGTCACCGACTTCGAGACCGCCTGACCCCGCAGGCCCCCCGGCCCCCTTTACCGGCTCTTTCCCCGGTCATGGAAGGACCCCGCCGGACATGTCCGGCGGGGTCCTCCTCAGCTCAGGTCACGCCTGACGGTCACGCCTGCTGGTTGCGCGGGTCGCCGTGGCAGCGCTTGAACTTCTTGCCCGAGCCGCAGGGGCAGGGCGCGTTGCGCTCGACGTCGCCGTACGCGGCGCGCTGCTCGGGGGTCGACCTGACCCGGCTGACCTCCACGTCGCCGCTCTCGCCGGGCGCGGTGTAGACCATCTCGGTCGGCCGAGACGGCTGCCGCAGCGCCCGGGCGATGATCGACCCGGTCTCCGACAGCGCCGTGTCCTCCTCGGCGTTCTCCTCCACGATCGGGTTGGCCTGCACCTCGACCTCGAGGTTGAACAGGTAGCCGACCGACTCCTCCTTGATGCCGTCGAGCATCGCGGCGAACATCTCGAAGCCCTCGCGCTGGTACTCGATCAGCGGGTCCTTCTGGGCATAGGCGCGCATGCCGATGCCCTCCTGGAGGTAGTCCATCTCGTAGAGGTGCTCGCGCCACTTGCGGTCGAGCACCGAGAGGATGACCCGGCGCTCCAGCTCGCGCATCGCCTCGGGGCCGAGCTCCTCCTCGCGGCGGTCGTACGCCTGGAGCGCGTCTTCCTTGATCTTGTCGGCGATGAGCTTGGCGTCAAGGTCCTCCTTGGCGCCGCCGGCCTCCTCGACGAGCTGGTCGACCGTGAGGGAGACGGGGTAGAGCTGCCCGAAGGCCTTCCACAGCTTGTCGAGGTCCCACTCCTCGGCGAAGCCCTCGCCGGTGGCGCCCTTGACGTAGTCGTCGACGACCTCGGTGACGAAGCCGCGGACCTGCTCGTGCAGGTCGGCGCCTTCCAGCACCCGCCGCCGCTCGGCGTAGATGACCGTGCGCTGCCGGTTCATCACCTCGTCGTACTTCAGGACGTTCTTGCGGATCTCGAAGTTCTGCTGCTCGACCTGGTGCTGGGCCGACGCGATGGCCTTGGAGACCATGCCCGACTCGATCGGCACGTCGTCCGGGATGTTCAGCCGCGTCATGATCATCTCGACCCGGGCGGCGTTGAACAGGCGCATGAGGTCGTCTTCGAGCGACAGGTAGAACCGCGACTCGCCGGGGTCGCCCTGACGGCCGGAACGGCCGCGGAGCTGGTTGTCGATGCGCCGCGACTCATGCCGCTCGGTGCCCAGCACGTAGAGCCCGCCGGCGTCGACGACCTGCTCGTGCTCGGCCTTGACGGCCTCCTTGGCCTTCTCCAGCGCCTCGGCCCAGGCCTTCTCGTACTCGTCCGGCGTCTCGGACGGCGACAGGCCGCGCTGCTGAAGCTCCAGGTCGGCGCGGAACTCGGGGTTGCCGCCGAGCATGATGTCGGTGCCTCGACCGGCCATGTTGGTGGCCACGGTGACCGCGCCCTTGCGGCCCGCCTCGGCGACGATCGTGGCCTCACGGGCGTGGTTCTTGGCGTTCAGCACCTCGTGCGGCACGCCCTGGCGCTTGAGCATGCGCGACAGCTTCTCGGACTTCTCGACGCTCGTGGTGCCGACGAGGACCGGCTGGCCCTGCTCGTAGCGCGCCTTGATGTCGTCGACGCACGCCTGGAACTTGGCGTCCTCGGTCTTGTAGACCACGTCGGCCTGGTCCTGACGGACCATCGGCCGGTTGGTCGGGATCGGGACGACGCCCAGCTTGTACGTCTGGTGGAACTCGTTGGCCTCGGTCGCGGCCGTACCGGTCATGCCGGCGAGCTTCTCGTACAGGCGGAAGTAGTTCTGGAGGGTGATCGTGGCGAGAGTCTGGTTCTCGTCCTTGATCTTCACGCTTTCCTTGGCCTCGATGGCCTGGTGCATGCCCTCGTTGTAACGGCGGCCGTGCAGCACGCGCCCGGTGAACTCGTCGACGATCAGGACCTCGCCGTCGACGACGATGTAGTCCTTGTCCTTCTTGAACAGTTCCTTCGCCTTGAGCGCGTTGTTGAGGAACTGCACGAGATGGGTGTGCTCGGGCTTGTAGAGGTTGTCGATGCCGAGCCAGTCCTCGACCCGCTCCACGCCCGCTTCCAGAATGCCGACCGTGCGCTTCTTCTCGTCGACGACGTAGTCGCCGGTGCTCTCCTCGCCGTCCTTGCCCTCGGTGCCGCGGCGGAGCCTCGGCACGATCCTGGCGAACTCCTGGTACCACTTACCCGACTGCTCACCGGGGCCGGAGATGATGAGCGGGGTGCGGGCCTCGTCGATCAGGATCGAGTCGACCTCGTCGACGATGGCGTAGTTGTGGCCGCGCTGGACGCACTCCTCCATCGACCACGCCATGTTGTCACGCAGGTAGTCGAAGCCGAACTCGTTGTTCGTGCCGTACGTGATGTCGGCGTTGTACTGCCTGCGGCGCTCGTCCGGCGGCATGTTGGCCAGGATGACCCCGACCTCCAGGCCGAGGAAGCGGTGCACCCGGCCCATCGTCTCGGCGTCGCGCTTGGCCAGGTAGTCGTTGACCGTGACGACGTGGACGCCCTTGCCGGAGATCGCGTTGAGGTAGGCGGGAAGCGTACAGGTAAGCGTCTTGCCCTCACCGGTGCGCATCTCGGAGATGTTGCCCATGTGCAGGTTGGCGCCGCCCATG
Organism: Microbispora sp. NBC_01389; assembly: GCF_045040095.1. Lineage (NCBI taxonomy): Bacteria > Bacillati > Actinomycetota > Actinomycetes > Streptosporangiales > Streptosporangiaceae > Microbispora > Microbispora sp. NBC_01389. Next base: position 3,396,900 of record NZ_CP109552.1, on the reverse strand, counting down.
AGCTGCACGTCGAAATGGCGCTGCCCGAGGACCCGGCGGGCGGCCTCGCGCACGGTCGCGAAGGCCTCCGGCATCAGGTCTTCGAGGGACTCGCCGTCGGCATGCCGCTGCTTGTACTCGGCGGTCAGCGCGCGGAGCTCGGCGTCGGACAGGCTCCTGAAGTCCTCTTCGATGGAGTTGACCTGCTCGGCGATGCGCTTGAGCTTCCGCAGAGTCTTGCCTTCGCCGGCGCGAAGGATCTTGTCGAGAATGGCTGGCACTTTTAGTAAAGCTCCTCGCAGGTCTCACCCCGGCCGACCACCGGGGTGTGAGGACGAGACATACTTCCCCGCTAACCATCGTAGGCGGTTCCATCACCAGACACAGCCACCCGCAAACGACGGAGCGCCGCGGCACAATCTCCTTACCCATAGGGAGAAAACCGCCCAGGGGGTTCCCCGATGTCCCGACCGCCCGGGCCATCAGGTAGAAAACGGGGTATGGCACAGAGCGGACACCAGGGCAGCCACGCGGGAAGCGCCAAATCGTGGCTCGCCGTCAGCATCATCCTCATCGGCTTCACGATCGGGGGCGTGGCGCTGACCCTCGGCCCGAACTGGCTGTTCGTGTGGATCGGCGCGGGCATCTGCGCGGTGGGCGGACTGCTCGCCCTCGCGTTCGACATCTTCTCGGACGTGATCGTGGACGCGCCCCGGGACATCCAGGTGCAGGAGCACCACTCCCCGTTCGAGCACCGGTCCATCGGTTCCTGAAACAGTCACGAGGCCGCTGAAGCTTTCACCGGCCCGCCCGGGAGACCCGGCCCTGAACCGCCGTAGGCGTTTTGTCGGTCACCGCGTCTACCATCTCCTCCTGTGACCGACCTGACCGCCGACGAGGCCCGCAGGATCATCCTCCGGGCCCAGGGTTTCCTCGGCGCCGCCGCGCGCGGCGGCGGGGTTCCCGCCATGCTGCGGCGCGTCGGCGCCGTCCAGCTCGACACCATCTCCGTCCTGGCCCGCTCCCACGAGCTCGTCGCGTACGCGAGGCTCGGGGCGGTCGGCCGGGACGCGGTCGAGCGCGCCTACTGGGACTCCCCCGCCCGCGCCTTCGAATACTGGTGCCACGCCGCCTGCGTCCTGCCCATCGAGCAGTGGCCGCTGTACGACTTCCGCCGCCGCGCGTTCCGGGAACGGCGGTTCCGGTGGCACGAGGTGCCGCCCGTGGTCGACAAGGTGCTGGAGCAGGTGCGCTCCGACGGCCCGCTGACCACCGCCGACATCGGCGGATCCCGTGTTGACCGGCGCGCCTCCGGCTCGACACAGGCGGGTGAATGGTGGGACTGGTCGGACACCAAGATCGCCATTGAGTGGCTGCTCGACATCGGCGAGGTCGTCTGCACCCGCCGCGCCGGCTGGCGGCGGGTCTACGAGCTCGCCGAGCGCGCGGTCCCGGCGGAGCTGCTCGGCCGGGACCTGTCCGACGCCGAGTGCGTGACCCGGCTGACCGGCATCGCCGGGCGCGCGCTGGGCGTGGCCACCCGGGCCGACCTGGCCGACTTCACCCGCGTCAGGGGCGCTCACGGCGCCCTGCTCGACGAGGCCCTGCGCAGCGGAGCGGCCGGCTTGGTCCCCGTACGGGTGTCGGGCTGGCCCGCCCGGCGCGGTGGGGGCGCCGGTGGGCCCAACGCCTGGGCCGACCCCGCGGCGCTGGACGGCGAGCCGCGCGGGCGGCACCGCACGACGCCGCTGTCACCGTTCGACTCGCTGATCTGGGAGCGGGCGCGGGCCGAGCGCGTCTTCGGCCTCAGCCATCGGCTGGAGGCCTACGTGCCGAGGGACAAGCGGGTCCACGGCTACTTCGCGATGCCCGTGCTCGCGGGCGGCCGGATCATCGGCCGGGTCGACCCGGCCCGCGAGGGCGCCACCCTGGTCGCCCGCCAGGTCGGGTTCGAGCCCGGGGCGCGGGCCAGGGACGTGACGGCGATGAGCGACGCGCTGTGGGAGGCCGCGAGCTGGGCCGGCTGCGCCGACGTACGCGTCGAGCGGGTCGGGGCGCCCGAGCTGGAGGCCCCGCTGCGCGCCGCCGTGGCCCGCGACCCACGCTGACCACCGCACCGGCACTCGCCGGGCCGGGCATCACGGCGAAGGCAGGGATCGGCCGGGGCTCAGGTGATCTCCAGCAGGCGCTCGCGCACCGCGTAGACGACCGCCTCCATCCGGGAGTGCAGTTGCAGCTTCTCCAGGATGTTGCGGACGTGGTTCTTCACCGTGTTCTCGGAGATGAACAGGTCCTTGGCGATCTCGCGGTTGTTCATGCCCTTCGCGACCAGCCGCAGGACCTCCATCTCACGCTCGGTCAGGCGGGGGACGGGAAGCTGCGGGGGCCGCTCGGCCTCCTTGCGGCTCATGTTCGCGAACTCGGTGATCAGCTTGGCCGCCATGGCCGGGTTGATGAGCGACTGCCCCTCGTGCACCCCGCGCACCGCGTCGGGCACCTCGTCGATCTGGACGTCCTTGAGCAGATACCCGGTCGCGCCCGCCTTGATCGCTTCGAAGAGGTCCTCCTCCTCGTCGCTGACGGTCAGCATGATGATCCGGGTGCTCGGCACCGACTCCTTGATCTTCCGGGTCGCTCCGATGCCGTCCAGCTTCGGCATCCGGACGTCCATCAGGACCACGTCCGGCATCAGCCGGTCGGCGAGCTCCACCGCCTCCTGGCCGTCGCCGGCCTCGCCTACCACCTCGATGTCCGCCTCCGCGGCCAGCGCGAGCTCCAGGCTGCGGCGGATCAGTGCGTGATCGTCGACGATCAGGACACGGATCGGCTCGCTTCTACCGGCTGCTCGAGCCGCCTCGTCGGGTCGGGTCACGGAACCTCCTTGCGGGGGCCAAGGACGCTGGATCGCCATCATGACACGGGTTCCGGAGTGTTAGGGATCTTCGTCGCGCCGGACCGGGCCTCCTCCGAGGGATCGCGCGGTGCCCCGGCCCGCTGCGCGGGACCCAGGCGGCGCCTCGCTGCGTTGTCGTCGTCGGCCGGAGGCTCCGCTCCGACCTCCTCCTCCGCCTTGCGATGCATCCACCTGGATCCCCGCGCGTCCGTCGGGGCCGGGGACCGCACGAGGACCTGCCTCAGGGCTCGACGAGCCTGAGCAGACCGTAGTCGTAGCCCCGCCGCCGGTAGACGACGCTGGGCAGTCCCCCCTCCTTGTCACGGAAGAGGTAGAAGTCGTGACCCACCAGCTCCATCTCGAGGAGCGCCTGGTCGATCGTCATGGGGTCGGCCTTGTGGAACTTCTCGCGCACGATCAGTGGTCCGTCGCCGTCCATCTCGATGGGGACGATCGGCCCGGAATCCTCGACCCGCTCCGGCTCCCGCTCCCACTCGGCGAACGCCGGGGCCGCCGGGGACGCCCGCACCGCCGCGACCTCCGCGACCGGCCCGGGCTCCTCCCGGGCGGTGCGGACCACCCCTCGGGCGTCCTCCATCACCGCCGTGAGCTCGGCCGTCGAGGGCGGGCAGTTCTTCCCGTGGTGGATCTTGCGTCGGTCGGCAAGCCGCCTCAGCCGCTCTTCGAGCTTGCCGATGGCGATGTCCAGGGCCGAGAAGCGGTCGTCCGCGCACGCCTCGGCGCGGATGACGGGGCCACGTGAGTGGATGGTGAGCTCCACCCGTTCGCGTTGCCCGCTCTGCCGGTGGTTGGACTCCTTGGAGACCTCCACATCGGCCTGGATGAGCTTGTTGTCCAGTCGTTGGATTCTGGCCAGCTTGGACGTCACGTGATCACGGAAGCGGTCACTCACTGTGGTGTGCCGTCCCTTGACGATGATTTCCACGCAAAGCCTCCCTTCGCACATCGACTGCGGTGCACGGCTTTCGGAGCACCCGTCCGGCCGACCTGGTCTTCGTCCCCACATCCGCCTGCTGAGGGGTTCGCAGCTCAGTCGCCACTACTGCCCTTCTCCTCTTGCGGGGGACATCTGGACCCCCGGGAGGGCAGGACTTACCTCTAAGCCGCACCGTGATCGGTCGACCAAGAGTCGCCTTACGTGGACCGTTTCGCCTGCGGCTGGCATCGGCTTGCCAGGCCGGACCCCACGAGGGAGTCGGCCCGGCGCAACCACGGACCCGGACGGGTGCCATGTCTGAACGCTAGTCGCTACCGACATGGATGTCAGCCAAGAGGAGAGCCGGACGATCACTTTGCGTGATCCGGGTTGCCGTCTCACCCTTGGAAAACTCGCGGTCATATTCCTGGAATCCCCGCAGATCCGGTGTCCACACCTCCACCGAGCAGGTGGCTCGCCGAATCCTCCGCCTCGCCGTCTCCTCGGCGGCGAGGAGACGGCGAGGGGCGAATCCGCCTCAAGCTTTACCATCCGTGATTATCGGCAATGTGGCGCTTCCGGCGTGTCGCGCCATACGGGACACGCCGGGGGGTGGCGGCGATCGTCACCGCCGCCGACGGTGCGACGCCCGCCGCGCGCAGCGCCCGCGCGGCCTCCGCCAGCGTCGCCCCGGTCGTGACGACGTCGTCCACCAGGACGACCCGGAACCCCACACCACGCCCTGTGCCGCTGTGAGACGGCCCCAGCGTCCCCGCGGCGCGAAGATCCGCCCGGGAGCCCCCCGGCAGGCCGTCGGCCCGCTCCGTCCGCCACAGAGCGCGGAGCGCGGCAAGGGGCTGCGGAGCGCGGAGCGCGACTCCTGGCGGCTGCGGAGCGCGGAGCGCGAGTGTAAGGGGTTCCAGGGCGCGGAGATCGACTTCGAAGGCTCCGGAGAGGTTGGCGGCCCGCTCCAGCGAGCCCAGGCCCGCCTGGTCGGCCACCCGCCGGCGCTGCCGCAGCAGCGGCGCGAGCACGGCGGGGCGGCCCCGCGCGCACAACTCCCGGGCGGCGGCCGTCGCGACGGCGCGCACCGGGTCGTGCCCCCGGCGGCGGACGGCGGCCCGGGCGCTCGGCACCGGCACCAGCCACGTCACCGGCACCGGGCCTGCCGGCCCCACTCCTGCCCGGCCCCCGCCCGCCAGGACTCCAGACGTCGGCCCCGCTCCTGCCCGGCTCCCGCCCGCCGGGCCCTCCGCGCGCTCCGTCGCCGCCTCGGCCTCGGCCTGCCAGGCGGCGACGCAGGTCGCCACGCAGGCGGCCAGGACCGGCACCAGAGCCGTACGGCCGCGTTCCTTGCAGGCGAGGATCATCCGGCGGGCCGCGCCCTCGTAGGCGGTGGCCGACCAGCAGTCCGGCAGGCCCGGCGGCGCCGGGTCCGGCGGTCGTGGAGCCGCCTCCCCGAGCAGCCTCGCCAGGCAGGACGGGCAGGCCGTCGCGCCCCACGCGCCGCATCCGGCGCAGCGGGGCGGGAAAATCAGGTCGAGCAGCGCCGGCACCACGCGCCCAGCATCCCGCCCGCCACCGACATTCCGGCGGGACGGCCGGTCAGCCGAGGGGATAGACCGGATTGGTGGCGCCCTCCTTGGCGAGCTGGTTCCAGGCCTGCTTGTCGGTGCTGTAGCTGATCACCTGGCCCTCGTCGGCCGCGGCGATCACGTGGTCGGGGGCGGCGGCGATCGACTCGATCTTCGAATCCAGCTTGATGGGCCCGGCGTCCGGGTCCGTCCTGCCCTCCATCACCGACCACGGGGTCAGCTCCTGGCCGCTCTTGACCTTGGACAGCACGAGCAGATCGGTGGCATCCTGCCAGGCGATGTCCTCGATCTGCTGGTCGTCGCGCGAGTCGATGAGCGTCCGCACGTCGTCGATCCGCACCTGCTCGCCGAGGCGGAGAATCGTGCCGACCCGCACAGAGGTGCCGAGCCCGTCGTCGAGGATGGCGGCGACCCTCGCCCCGTCGCGGGAGACCCGCAGCTTGATGATGCGCCCGTACGACAGCTCCTCGGAGATCTCCACCCTGCGGGGCTGGCCGGCGACCGCCGTCCAGACGCGGCTCTCGTGCGCGCTCACCTTCTCGGCCGACCAGACGGCGCCGTACCGGTCCCAGGAGGGCGGGCTCATGTTCCGGCCGGCGATCCACCGCTGCCAGGCGCTGCCCGGCGTCATCGGCGCGACGTAGACGCCGTCGCCGTTGACCAGGGCCGCCACCGAGACCGGATACTGGGTCAGGACGGCCGGCTCGGTGAACTTCCCGGCCTGCTCGCCCGCCGCGCCCGGCACGGGGGTGCCGGCGCCCTTCTCCTTGTACTGCAGCAGCCTGCCGCCCTGCATGTAGTAGGCCTGCGGCGAACCGGTCAGCACGTTCGGGTCGTAGGCGTGGTAGTCGGCGGGCCGGAACCGGACGCCGGGGCTGCTGCCGTTGACGCGGATCTCCACGGTACGGCCGGTCACCAGGTCGCCGAGCGTCCACACGAGTTGCGCCTTGAGCGCGTCGAGGCGGTCGACCGGCACCGTGTCCACCTGGGAGGTGAAGTCGACCACGACCGTGTCGCCCTCGACGGTGATCCGGTTGAGGTCGGTGCCGGCCGGGAAGGCGCTGCGCACCGCGCTCGCGATCGACGAGGTCGGCCCGGCGAGCAGGCGGCGGACCCGCGTCTCGGGCACCCCCCTGCTCGGCTCGATGGGCACCCACACCCGGTCGGCCACCAGCCCCGTCGCCGGAATTGCCGGGGGATAGTACAGATCCACCCGCCGGTAGGCCCGCCGCACGTCGTCGCTCGACAGCAGACGAGCGTCCGGCGGGATGTCGATCCGCCACTCGGCGCCCACCTTGACCAGGGTGAACGGCTCGACGAGGGTGCCGGTCGCGGGGTTGTACCTGCCCTCGGAGTCGATCGTGGCGACCTTCGTCCCCTTCAGCGTCACCGTCGTCCGGGTGGCGTGCTCGAGGTCCTGCGTACGGTCCGGCTCGATCTTGCCCTCGTAGACGCGGGTCTGCCGCCTGGGGTTCCAGCGCTGGGCCGCGCCCTGGGTGAGGTACTGCTTGGCGATCCGCAACTCGGCGTCGTCGAAGGAGGCCATGGCGGCCTGGAAGCCCTTGACGATGTCGTCGGGCGACGCGCCCTGCTTCGGCGGCTCCGCGATGATCCGCACGTACGGCTCGCTGAGCGTGTCCTTGGTCTTGTCCTCCTGGGCGAGGCGGGGGCCGCTCGTCGGCACGGTGGCGCAGCCCGCCCCGCCGCCGGCCAGCACGAGGACCACGCCCGCGAACGCCGCGAGGCGGCGGGTCACCGCGCCGCGACGCTCAGTCGGCATCGAAACCGCCCGCCTCGGCGCTCTCCCGCACGCGGGGCCCGGCCTCGGAGATCGCGCCGACGGCGGGGGTCAGGACCGGCGTGGTGTGGCCGCGCCAGGTGCGCCGCATCTCCACCTCCGGCGGGACCAGCGGGAGCGGCGATCCGCGCAGCGGCGCCCCCGCGACACGCGGCAGCGACAGGCGGAACTGGCTGCCCTCGCCCGCGGCGCCCCACGCCTGGAGCCAGCCGCCGTGCAGCATCGCGTCCTCCCGCGAGATCGCCAGCCCGAGACCCGTGCCGCCGATGGTGCGGGCACGCGAGGGATCGGCCCGCCAGAAGCGGTCGAAGACCATGTTCTCCTCGCCCGGCTTCAGGCCGACCCCGTGGTCGCGTACGGCCACGGCCACGGCGTCGCGGTCGGCGCCGAGCGTGACCACGATCTCGCGGCCCTCTCCGTGCTCGATGGCGTTGAACAGCAGGTTGCGCAGGATGCGCTCGACCCTGCGGAAGTCCACCTCGGCCATGCAGGGCTCGTTGGGCAGGCGCAGCTCGAACCGGGTGGCCTGGCGCTCCGCCAGCGTCTCGGAGTCGCCCACCGCGCGCAGCACCACGTCGCGCATGTCGACGGGGTCCAGGTCGAGGGTCGCGGCCCCCGCGTCGTACCGGCTGATCTCCAGCAGGTCGGCGAGCATGGACTCGAAGCGTTCGAGCTGGTTCTGCATCAGCTCGGCCGCCCGCGCCGACGAGGGGTCGAAGTCCTCGCGGCCCTCGTACAGCAGGTCGGCGGCCATGCGGACGGTCGTCAGCGGCGTACGCAGCTCGTGCGAGACGTCGGAGACGAACTGGCGCTGCACCTGGGAGAGCTCCTCCAGCTGGTGGATCTTCACGGCCAGGTTGGAGGCCATCTCGTTGAACGAGGTGGCCAGCCGGGCGAGGTCGTCCTCACCGCGCACCTTGAGCCGCTCCTCCAGGCGGCCGGCCGCCAGCCGTTCCGCCGCCTGACGCGCGAGCCGTACGGGGATCACCACCTGGCGGGTGACGAGCGAGGCGACGCCCGCGAGCAGCAGCACGAGCGCGGCGCCCGCGCCGATCAGCATCCGCTGGACCGCCTGGAAGGTCTTCTCCTCGTCGCCCAGCGGGAAGACGTGGTAGATCTCGTAGGTCCCGTTGACCATGGCGCCGACCACCAGGGCGGGCTCGGGCTGCTTGGCGCCGATGTAGCGCACCGTCACGGTCTGGTGCCACAGAGGGTGGTCCTCGTCGCTGTTCCGGACGTCCGCCCGGAGGGACGCGGGGATGCTCAGCGGGTCGATCTGGCCGGAGACCCTGCCCTGCCCGACCATGCTCGTGTTGTAGATGACGACGTCGTAGCGGCCGCCGGAGCGGTCCGCCAGCGCCTGGGCCGCCGTGTCGGCGGGGTCGCCCACCGGGCCGGGCGCCGTACCGTCCTGCCCGGTGTCGCCGATGTCGGAGAGCCGGCTCAGGTAACCGCTCGCGGTGGCGTTGTTGGCCTGCGACTCCGCGACCGCGGACACCTCGCTGGCCTTGTGCACCGACGCGTAGATCGACTGCATCAGGAACACGCCGAGGACGACCACGACGGCCATCGACAGCACCAGCGTGCTGGTGACGACGCGGAGCTGGAGCGAGCGCCGCCAGACCCTCCGGAGCCGGCCAGCGAGACGGCGCGCGCGTCTGCGGACCCCACGGGCGATCTGACCGGGGGTCCGGCGGCGGGACTTTCTCGCGGGTGCCGGCATGGTGGGAGCGGGCGCCTAAGCGGGGCCGGCCTTGTAACCCACCCCGCGCACCGTGACCACGATCTCCGGGTGCTCGGGGTCCTTCTCGATCTTCGCGCGCAGGCGCTGGACGTGCACGTTCACGAGGCGGGTGTCGGCGGCGTGCCGGTAACCCCAGACCTGCTCCAGCAGCACCTCGCGGGTGAAGACCTGGCGGGGCTTGCGCGCCAGCGCGACCAGCAGGTCGAACTCCAGCGGCGTGAGGTTGATGGCCTCCTCGCCGCGCTTGACCGAGTGACCGGCCACGTCGATCGTGATGTCGCCGATCTGGAGGATCTCGGGGGTGGGCTCGTCGGTGCGGCGCAGGCGGGCGCGCACCCGGGCGACGAGTTCCTTCGGCTTGAACGGCTTGACGATGTAGTCGTCGGCGCCGGACTCCAGGCCGAGGACCACGTCGATGGTGTCGCTCTTGGCCGTCAGCATGACGATGGGGACCCCGGACTCGGCCCGGATGCGGCGGCAGACGTCGATGCCGTCGGCGCCGGGGAGCATCAGGTCGAGCAGGACGAGATCCGGCCGGGTGTCCCGGAACGCGTCGAGCGCCTTGTCGCCGTCGGACACGAATGACGGTTCGAAACCCTCCCCGCGCAAGACGATGCCGAGCATCTCGGCGAGAGCTGCGTCGTCGTCGACGACGAGCACACGTCCTTTCATGGCCCCTCATTCGTACGCGTTTGGGAGATTTGGGCGTTTGTCACAGGTACCCCCGCAGGCTACCGGTGGCCGCCGCTCGGGTGTTACACGACCATGACAGAGGTTGGAGTTTAGGCGGGATGGAGCGTGGGCGCAGCAGACCATGGCCGGGATTATTTGACCAGATGCGGTCACACCGGCGGGAATCCCGTGGTGCGGTCACGTTCCAAGTGTGCGCCCGCGTCCCGTTTTCGGCCATCCCCGTTGTCGGCTCGCTTCCGCCTGTGAAGGGACGCTTGGTGATCACGCGGCACACGCACGTACATCATGCCAGGATTGGGACATGACTGACGGCCCCGGCTCCTCCCCCGACGTGCCCTCCGGCTGGGCGGCCGAGCAACCTCCGCCGTACGGCGGAGCCGCCGGGACCGGTGGTACGGGCGAATCCTGGGCCGCCCCCGGCGGCCGGGAAGGCCCCGCCGGCCCCCAGACCGGCCCGTACGGCCAGCCCATTTCCTATGGTCAGCCCGGCCCGTACGGCCAGCCCGGTCAGCCCGGACACCCTGGTCAGCCCGGCCCTTCCGGCCCGTACGGCCAAGCTGGTCAGCCCGGATACGGCCAGCAGTACGGGCAGCCCGGATACGGCCAGACCGGGCCGTATGGTCCGGGCCCGCAGGCGGGCGGGCCGCACCACGGGTCCGGTCCCCACGCCCAAGGTCCCCACGCCCAGGGCCCGTACGCCCAGGGCCCGTACGTCCAGGGCCCCTACGGACAGCGCCCGCCCGACGCGCCCCGTCCGGGGATCATCCCGCTGCGCCCGCTGACGCTCGGCGACATCTTGGACGGCACGATCAAGCTGATCCGCTCGAACCCGAAGGCCACGCTCGGCCTGTCGGCGATCGTGGCGGCCGTCGCCTCGATCCCGGGCGCACTCGGCCAGGCGGTCGGCCTCGGCATGGTCGGGACAACGCTGGAAAGCTTCGGCTCCGGTTCCTACGGGACGACCACCTCATCCGCGCTCCCGGTCGTCGGCGTGGCCGCGCAGTACGTCGGCGCGATCATCACCTACATCATGACGTTCCTGGGCACGATGATCCTCACGGGCATCCTCACCCGGGTGCTCGGCCGCGCGGTGTTCGGCGGCCGGATCACGGTGGGTGAGGCCTGGCGGCTCGCACGGTCGCGGGTGCTCGCCCTGCTGGGGCTGGCTTTGCTGCAGGCCCTCATCCTCATGGCGCCGCTGCTCGTTCTCCTCGCGCTCCTCGTGGCCCTGGGGCTGGGTGACACGACGGCGGGCGCCTTCGTGACCGTCAGTCTGGTGTTCGTCCTGGCCTACATCCCGTACGCCGCCTTCTTCTACACCCGCTTCTCGCTGGCGGCCCCGGCCGTCGTGCTGGAGGGCCGCGGGGTCACCGACGCGATGGCCCGGTCGTGGCGGCTGGTGAAGGGCGGCAGCTGGCGGGTGTTCGGCATCCTGGTGCTCGCCGCCGTGCTCGCGGGCATCACCTCCAGCGTGCTGGGCGTCCCGTTCACGATCGGCGGTTCCCTGATCGGGATGTTCGGCGGCGGCACGGTCGCCGCCACGGCGCTCACCACGGTCCTCCTGGCCGCGGGCAGCGTCGTCGCCTCCATGATCACCTATCCCTTCCAGGCGGGCGTGGCCGGGCTCCTCTACGCCGACCGGCGGATGCGGGCCGAGGCGTTCGACCTCGTGCTGCAGACGGCGGCCGCGCAGAACCAGTCGCAGGGCTGGGTCCACACCGGCGTCGACGACCTGTGGCACCCGAGCCACGCGGCCGCGGCGGGACCGGCGCCCGGCCCCGGATCTCCACCCTACGACGGGACCCCACCCGGAGCCTCGCCGTACTACGGAACCCCACCCGGGGCCTCGCCCTACTACGGAACCCCGCCGAACGGACCGCAGGGGTGACGACGGTGCCGTTCGCACCGCTCGCCGCGTCGTTCGTGCCGTCGTTCGTGCCGTCGCTTGTGCCGTCGTTCGTGCCGTCGTTCGCCTCGCCCGTCGACATCGGCCGCGACCAGGCCGCAGGCGAGGCGGCGCGCGAGCTGTCGAGGATGGCCTACCAGCACGAGCCGCTGTTCGACCGGTTACGGCGGAAGTTCCTCCAGTTCATCGGTGACCTGATGAGCGGCGACGGGGCGGGCACGGGCGGCGTGCTGTCGCTCGTGGTGATCGTCGTCGTCCTGGTCGTCCTCGCCCTGCTGCTCCTGTGGGCCCTGCGCCGCTTCTCCGGCTCGGGGAGGGCGGAGCCGGGTGCCGTGTTCGGACGACGCGAGCGGACGGCCGCCGAGCACAGGTCGGAGGCCGAACGCCTGGCGGCCGAGGAGGACTGGGCCGGGGCCGTCCGGGAACGGTTGCGCGCCGTCGCCCGCGACCTGGAGGAGCGCGCCGTCGTCGCCCCGCTGCCGGGTCGTACGGCGATGGAGCTCGCCGAGGCCGCCGGGCAGGCGCTGCCGTCCCACGCGGCGGACCTGCGGGCGGCGGCACGCCTGTTCGACGACGTCACGTACGGCGAGGCCGGCGGCACCCGCGAGGAATACCTGACGCTCGCCGCCCTGGACGAGCGCCTGCGATCGGCCCGCACGGGCGTGACGGCATGACCATGCGCACACGCCTCCGACGCCGGCGGACGGCGAGGATCACACCGATGACGCTCGCGCCGGACGTGACCCCATGACCGAGACCGCAACGAGGGCGCGGCGGGGCCGGGGGACGGCCTGGGGCGCGCTGGTGGTGCTGCTCGTGCTGGGCGCGGCGGCGCTGCCCGCGTTGCTCGCACCGGACCGGCCCGCCGGGTGGCTCCTGGACCCGGCCGACACCTCGGTCTTCGGGAGCGCCGCCCTCGCCCATCTGCTCGAAGCGCACGGGGTGGAGGTCGTCCGGGTGGAGACGGCCGGTGCGGCGGTGGCCGCCGCGGGGCCCGAGACCCTGCTGCTGATCACCGAGGCGAGCCTGCTCGGTGACCGGGACGCCGCCGTCCGGCTGGCCGAGGCGCCCGGCGACCGGCTCATCGCCGGACACGCGTCCTTCCTCGACGTCCTCGCCCCCGGCCTGAACAGGGAGAGCGTCGAGCGCGCCCGCTCCCGGGCGCCCCGGTGCGCGCTGCGGGAGGCCGTGCGGGCCGGTGACGCCTTCACCGGCGGAATCTCCTTCTCCAGCCCGCCCGGGTCCACGGGCTGCTACCCGGCGGGCGACGGCCACACGCTGGTCCGTTACACGGAGAACGGGCACACGGTGACCGCGCTGGGCGACGCGACGTTCATGACCAACCTGTGGCTCGCGGACGACGGCAACGCGGCGCTCGCGCTGAACCTGGCCGGTGCGCGGCCGAAGCTGATCTGGCTCGCCCAGGCCGGCGATCCCGCCGACGACGGCGCGACAGGGGCGGACGGCGAACCGGCGAGGTCGCTCGGCGACCTCATCCCGGGCGGCGTCAACTGGGCGGTCTTCCAGCTCGTCGTCGCGGTGGCCGTGACCGCCCTGTGGCGGGCGCGCCGCCTCGGGCCGGTCGTGACCGAGCGTCTTCCCGTGGTCGTACGGGCCTCGGAGACCGTGGAGGGGCGGGGCCTGCTCTACCGATCCCGCCGGGCCAGGGACCGCGCCGCCCTCGCCCTGCGGGCCGCCGCCGCCGACCGGCTCGCCCCTCTCCTGGGCGTGCCGCGTACGGCGACGGCCGAGGAGGTGGCCGACGCCGCGGCGGCGCGTACCGGGCAGGACCCGGGACCGGTGCGGGCGCTGCTGTGCGGTCCCGAACCGGCCGACGACGCCGCACTGGTGGCCCTCGCCGCCGACCTGGACACATTGGAAAGGCAGGTTCGAGACTCGTGACCACCCCCGGACCGGGCGCCGCCCCCTCGGCGTCGTCCCCCGTGCCCCCGGCCACCCCACCGCCGATGCCGCCGGCGCCCTCGACGCCCTCGACGCAGCCGGTTCCGTCGTCCGCGTCGCTTCCGCCGCTGCCGGCGCCTCCCGGCGCCGACGCCGCGCGGGAGGCGCTGGCGGCGCTGCGCGCGGAGGTCGGCAAGGCGGTCGTAGGCCAGGACCCGGTCGTCACCGGCCTGGTCATCGCGCTGCTCTGCCGGGGGCACGTGCTGCTGGAAGGCGTGCCCGGGGTGGCCAAGACCCTGCTCGTCCGCACACTGTCGGCCACGCTCGCGCTCGACTTCAAACGCGTGCAGTTCACCCCCGACCTGATGCCGGGTGACGTGACGGGATCACTGGTCTACGACGCGCGGACGGCGGAGTTCGAGTTCCGCGAGGGACCGGTCTTCACCAACCTGCTGCTCGCCGACGAGATCAACCGCACCCCGCCGAAGACCCAGGCCGCCCTGCTGGAGGCGATGGAGGAACGACAGGTCAGCGTCGACGGAGCGGCCCGCGCGCTGCCCGACCCCTTCATCGTGGTGGCGACGCAGAACCCCGTCGAGTACGAGGGCACCTACCAGCTTCCCGAGGCGCAGCTCGACCGGTTCCTGCTCAAGCTCACCGTGCCGCTGCCGCCGCGCGAGCAGGAGATCGCCGTCCTCGAACGGCACGCGCTCGGCTTCGACCCGCGCGACCTGTCGGAGCTGAAGGCGGTGGCGTCCGCGACCGACCTCGCGGCGGGACGGCGGGCGGTCGCCCAGGTCCACGTGGGCCCGGAGGTGCTCGGCTACATCGTGGACCTCGCGCGGGCCACCCGGCAGTCGCCCTCGCTCCAGCTCGGCGTCTCGCCGCGCGGCGCCACCGCGCTGCTCGCCGCCGCGCGGGCCTGGGCCTGGCTGTCGGGCCGGTCGTACGTCACCCCCGACGACGTGAAGGCCCTCGCCCGGCCCGCCCTGCGGCACCGCGTGGGACTGCGCCCGGAGGCCGAGCTGGAGGGCGCCACCCCGGACGGCATCCTGGAGGGCATCCTGTCGGCCGTACCGGTGCCCCGGTGAGGGCCGCGTGGCGCTGACGGGGCGCGTGGGGCTGCTCGCCGCCCTCGCCGCGATCGTGGTGCTCCTCGCCCCCGAGCCCGGCCTGGTCGTGCCGGCCGCCGCGCTGGTGCTGGCCGCGCTCGTGACGGCCGACCTGCTGCTCGCGGGCGGCGTACGCGGGCTGCGCTTCCACCGGGACGGCGAGAGCCGCGTACGGCTCGGCGGGTCGCTCACGATCGGGCTGGTCGTGGACAACCCCGGCCCGCGCCGGCTGCGGGGCGTGCTGCGCGACGCCTGGCAGCCCTCGGCCGGGGCCGCCCCACGGCGGCAGGCGCTCGACGTGCCGCCCGGCGAGCGACGGCGCCTGGTCACGACGCTGACGCCCGTACGCAGGGGTGACCGGGAGGCCGTGGCCGTGACGGTGCGCTCGGTCGGGCCGCTGGGCCTGGCGGCGCGGCAGCGGACGTTCGAGGCGCCGTGGACCGTCCGGGTGCTGCCGCCGTTCCTCAGCCGCAGGCATCTGCCGGCGCGGCTGGCCCGCCTGCGCGAGATGGACGGACGGCACCCGGCCCTGGTGCGCGGCCAGGGCACCGAGTTCGACTCGCTGCGCGAGTACGTGGTCGGCGACGACGTCCGCTCGATCGACTGGCGGGCGAGCGCCCGGCGCAGCGACGTCGTCGTGCGCACCTGGCGGCCGGAACGCGACCGCCGTGTGCTGATCGTGCTCGACACCGGCCGCACCTCGGCCGGCCGGATCGGGACGGCGCCCCTGGGCTTCGGACCGGACGCCGGCGCGCCGGGCCCGGAAGCGGCCGCGGGCCCCGGACGACGTCCGCGAGCCGGTTCGGGAGCCGGTTCGGGAGCCGGTTCGGGGCCTGGTTCGGGGGCCGCCGGGTGGCCCCGGCTGGACTGGTCGATGGACGCCGCGCTGCTCCTCGCGGCCCTCGCCGCGCGGGCCGGCGACCGGGTGGACTTCCTCGCCTACGACCGGGCCGTACGGGCGCAGGTGTCCGGCGCGTCGCGCACCGAACTGCTGTCGTCGATGGTGAACGCGATGGCGCCGGTCGAGGCGGAGCTGGTCGAGGCCGACGCGGCCGGGATGGCGGCGGCCGTGCTGTCCCGGGCCCGGCGGCGCTGCCTGGTGGTGCTGCTGACCGACCTGAACACGGCGGCCATGGAAGAGGGGCTGCTGCCCGTGCTGCCCCAGTTGTCGGCGCGTCACCTGGTCCTGGTCGCCGCGGTGGCCGACCCGCGGGTGGCCGAGATGGCGGCCGGGCGGGGCAGCGCCGAGGCGGTGTACGACGCCGCCGCCGCGGAACGGCTGCGCGGCGAGCGGAGCGAGGTCACGGCGACGCTGCGCCGCCAGGGCGTGGAGGTCGTCGACGCGCTGCCCGAGGACTTCGCCCCCGCGCTCGCCGACGCCTATCTCGCGCTCAAGGCCGCCGGCCGGCTGTGACTCGGCAGGTGCGGCCCGTCAGGCCGTGGGGGCCAGGTCGGGGGCGCGTTCGATGTCGCCCGTCTCGTTCCGGCGCTCCGCCCGGCGGCCGAAGACGACGACGTAGGTGAGGAACAGCGCCTCCGCGAGCGCGCCGATCGTGATGCGCGCCCAGGTCGGCAGGCCCGAGGGGGTGACCCCCGCCTCGATGAGCCCGGAGACGAACAGCACCACGACGAGGCCGAGCGCGACGCTCATCACGGCCCTGCCCTGCTCGGCCAGCGCGTCCGCCCGCCGCCTCGGGCCGGGGTCGACGACCGTCCAGCCCAGCCGCATGCCCGCCCCCGCCGCCAGGAACACCGCGGTCAGCTCCAGCATGCCGTGCGGCAGGATCAGCCCCCAGAACACGTCGGCCTTGCCGTGTGCGTGCATCAGGCCGCCGAGCACCCCGACGTTGGCCGAGTTCTGCCACAGCATCCACGGAATGGGCAGGCCGAGCAGGATCGCCGAGACCACCACCTGCATGGACAGCCAGGCGTTGTTGAGCCACACATGGCCCGCGAAGGACGCCGCCGGGTTCTCGGAGTAGTAGTCGGCGAAGTCGTGCTCGACCATCTGCCGGATCTCCTCCGGCGTGCCGACGACGCCCTGCACCGCCGGGTCGGTCGCCACCCACACGCCCATGACGTACGCCACGACGAGCGAGGCGACCGTGGCGCCGATCCACCAGCGCCGGGCCCGGTAGGCGACGACCGGGAACGACACGGTGAAGAACCGGGCCACCTCCCGCCAGGCCGGGCTGTGGGCGCCGGTGACGGCCGAGCGGGCCCGCGCGACCAGCGACGACAGGCGACCGGCGAGCAGCGCGTCGGTCGACGCGGACCGGACGATGGACAGGTGCGTGGCCGCCTGCTGGTAGAGCTCCACCAGTTCGTCGATCTCCGCGCCGCGCAGCGAGCGCCGCCGCCGTACGAGGTCGTCCAGCCGGTCCCACGACGGCTTGCTCGCGGCGACGAACGCATCGATGTCCACGGATCGGACCCTATCGACCACGGCCGCGAGGTGCGCGGCCGTGTCTGGACTGAGGAGCGCGCGGAGCGAGGAACGAGCGAGCACGCACCGAGGGAAGACACGGACTGTAGGCGCCCGAGCCGCCGTGCCGAAGGCGCGGCAATTGAACACAGTAGGGTGCGCAGTGTGTCCGAAGTCGTGACGGGTGAGGCCGTCGTCGTCGAGGTCCGCGTGGCCCAGCTGCCCAGCCGCGCCCTGGCCTTCCTGATCGATTTCGTCGCGCAGTGGACCGTGCTCATCGTGGCGGCCGTGCTGGTCTCCAACGCCTCGGTGCTGACCGACGACGCGCTGTCCGTCGCGCTGATCATCCTGTTCACCGTGCTCGTCACCGTGGGCTATCCGGTCGCGTTCGAAACGCTCACCCGGGGCCGCTCACCGGGCAAGCTCGCGCTGGGCCTGCGGGTGGTGAGCGACGACGGCGGGCCGGAACGCTTCCGGCAGGCGCTGTTCCGCGGGCTCGCCGGGTTCCTGGAGTTCTGGACGCCGTTCTTCGGCGCCCCGGCGCTCATCACCTCGCTGCTGAACCCGCGCGGCAAACGCCTGGGCGACGTGTTCGCCGGGACGATCGTCATCGGCGAGCGCGGGCCGGGCGAGACCCCGCCTCCCGAGATGCCGCCGGCGCTGGCGTCGTGGGCGGCCACGCTGGAGCTCTCCGGCCTGTCCGGCGAGCTCGCCGCCACCGCCCGGCAGTACCTCGTCCGGTGGCATCAGCTCAGCCCGCCGATGCGGGAGGAGATGGGAATGCGGGTGGCCGGTCAGGTGAGCGCGCGGATCGCGCCGCCGCCCCCGCCCGGCGTCCCGCCGTACGCCTATCTGGCCGCCGTGCTGGCCGAGCGCAGGCGTCGCGAGGAGGCGCGGCTCGCCGGAATCCGCGAGAACCGCGCCCGCTACAGAAATCGCACGCGGTACGACGCGCAGCGGCACGGCCCGCGCGGGCACGGCGCGCCCGGGGGAAATGCCCTGGTCAGCCGTCAGGTGGAGGCGCGGCAGGCCGCGCCTGGCACCCCTCGCGGAGAGGCGCCGGAAGGGCCGGCGACGACATCCGGAGGATTTGTTCCGCCGACGTAGGTGTAGACCCGCGATTGGGGGGCACCTGTGGCAATTGCAGGTCATGGGGCATCCTGCAGTGGGGTTGAGGCGGGCGCCGCCGGTGTGTTGAGGGAGAGGCCACACCGACGGTGCCCGCCTCCGTGTTGTCCCGGCCTCCACCGGCGGTCAGCGAGCGAGGACCGCCGCGACCGCCCCGCCGAACTCCTGCGGCGGCTACGCGAACCCGACGATCTCTTCATCACCGACGAGAACCGCTGGTTCACCGTGCTGGCGTTCCTCCGTCACCTCGGCGATCCCGCCCAGCAGGCCGCGGTCCTTCGGCGCAGACTCGCGTTCCTGACCCAGCCGGCGTCCTTCTTCTGGGAGGGAGACCGGCCGCTGCGGGCCGCGGACTTCGACGATCCGTTCCGCAGGGGCCTGCTCACCGTCGCCACGGCGACCAGCCGTACGGAGATCCGCTGGCTCCGGGAGACCATCGACGACCTGACCGGTCCCGGCCGTCCGGAATAGTCGTCCCGGCCGCGCGTCAGGACCCGAGCCGCCAGGAGTGGAGATACTCCTCCTGCTCGGCGGTGAGGGCGTCGATCGAGATCCCGGCGGCGGCGAGCTTCAGGCGGGCCACCTCCACGTCGATGCCGGCCGGGACGTCGTACACGCCGGGCGGCAGCCGGGACGGCTCCTCGACCAGCCAGGCGACGGTGAGGGCCTGGGCGGAGAACGACATGTCCATCACCGCGGCCGGATGGCCCTCGGCGGCGGTGAGGTTCACCAGGCGGCCCTCGGCGAGCAGGAGCAGCCTGCGGCCGTCCGCCAGGACGTACTCGTCGGTGTTGGGCCTGATGCCGAAGCGCACCTCCCGGGCCATCCCCTCCAATGCCCGCACGTCGATCTCGACGTCGAAGTGGCCCGCGTTCGCGAGGATCGCGCCGTCCTTCATGGCGGCCAGGTGCTCGGCGCGGATGACGTCGCGGTTGCCGGTGACGGTCACGAACACGTCGCCGATCTCGGCGGCCCGGCTCATCGGCCGCACGTCGTAGCCTTGCAGGGCGGCGTCGAGGGCCTTGACCGGGTCGATCTCGGTGACGACGACCCGCGCGCCGAGGCCCTTGGCCCGCTCCGCGACTCCCCTGCCGCAGAAGCCGAAGCCCGCGACGACGACGGTGCGGCCCGCGAGCAGCACGTTGGTGGCCCGCATGATGCCGTCGAGCGTCGACTGACCGGTGCCGTAGCGGTTGTCGAACATCCGCTTCGTCCGGGTGTCGTTGACCGCGACGACCGGGAAGCGCAGCGCGCCCTCCGAGGCCATCTGGCGCAGCCGGATGATCCCCGTGGTGGTCTCCTCGCAGCCGCCCAGAACGCCGTCGAGAAGCTGGACCCGCTCGGTGTGCAGGATGTTGACGAGGTCGCAGCCGTCGTCGAGGACGATGTGCGGCGCGATGTCGAGCGCCTGGTTGATGTGCCGGTAGTAGGTCGCCCTGTCGACCCCGGCGCGGGCGTGCACGGCGATGCCGTACTCCCCCAGCGCCGCGGCGACGTCGTCCTGCGTGGACAGGGGGTTCGAGGCGGCCAGGGCGATCTCGGCGCCGCCCTGCCGCAGCGCGCCCATGAGCACGGCCGTCTCGGCCGTCACGTGCAGGCAGGCGGCGATGCGCAGGCCGTCGAGCGGCCGGTCGGCGCCGAACCCGGCGCCGATGGCCTGGAGGACCGGCATCGACCGGGCCGCCCATTCGATGCGCCGCTCCCCGGCCTCCGCGATGTCCGGCTGTATCACGCCGGCCCTCCGTCTTTCGTGCGGTTCTCGTACGCGCCTTCTCGTAGGCGCCTTCTCGTTCGGGCCGCGAGGGCCTGCGGCCCCCGCGGCCGTCCCGCCGTCAGTAGCGGTAGTGGTCCGGCTTGTACGGGCCCTCGACGTCGACGCCGATGTACTCCGCCTGCTTCTTGCTCAGCGTGGTCAGCTTCACGCCGAGCGCGTCGAGGTGGAGGCGGGCGACCTTCTCGTCGAGGTGCTTGGGCAGCACGTACACGCCGGTCGGGTACTCGTCGGTCTTCGTGAACAGCTCGAGCTGCGCGATGACCTGGTTGGTGAACGAGTTCGACATGACGAACGAGGGGTGGCCGGTGGCGCAGCCCAGGTTCATCAGCCTGCCCTCGGCGAGCACGATGACGGAGTGCCCGTCGGGGAACACCCACTCGTCGACCTGCGGCTTGATGGTGATCCGCTTGACGCCGTCGATCCGGCCGAGGCCGGCCATGTCGATCTCGTTGTCGAAGTGGCCGATGTTGGACACGATCGCCTGGTGCTTCATCCGCGACATGTGCTCGGCGCTGATGATGCCGTAGTTGCCGGTGCAGGTGACGAAGATGTCCGCGATGCCGACGACCTCCTCCAGGGTGGTGACCTGGAAGCCGTCCATCGCCGCCTGGAGCGCGCAGATCGGGTCGATCTCGGTGACGATGACCCGGGCGCCCTGGCCGCGCAGCGCGTCGGCGCAGCCCTTGCCCACGTCGCCGTACCCGCAGACCACGGCGACCTTGCCGCCGATCAGCACGTCGGTGGCGCGGTTGAGGCCGTCGATCACCGAGTGGCGGCAGCCGTACTTGTTGTCGAACTTCGACTTGGTCACCGAGTCGTTGACGTTGATCGCCGGGAAGAGGAGATTGCCGGTCTTGTGCATCTCGTACAGGCGGTGCACGCCGGTCGTGGTCTCCTCGGTGACGCCCTTGATGTCCTCGGCGACGCGGGTCCACCACTTGTCCCCGGTGACCGTGCGGCGGAGGGTGTCGAGGATGACCGCCCACTCCTCGGGGTCGTCCTCACCGGCGACCGGGACGGCGCCGGCCTTCTCGAACTCCACGCCCTTGTGCACCAGCAGCGTGGCGTCGCCGCCGTCGTCGAGGATCATGTTGGGGCCGGAGCCGTCGGGCCAGCGGAGCGCCTGCTCGGTGCACCACCAGTACTCCTCCAGCGTCTCGCCCTTCCAGGCGAAGACCGGGACACCGGAGGGGTTGTCGGCCGTGCCGTCCGGGCCGACGACCGTCGCGGCGGCGGCGTGGTCCTGGGTGGAGAAGATGTTGCAGCTCACCCAGCGGACGTCGGCGCCCAGCGCGACCAGCGTCTCGATCAGCACGGCGGTCTGGATCGTCATGTGCAGCGAGCCCATGATCTTCGCACCCCGCAGCGGCCGCGCCGCGGCGTACTCCTTCCGGGTCGCCATGAGGCCCGGCATCTCGTGCTCCGCGAGGCGGATCTCTTTGCGGCCGAACTCGGCAAGCGCAAGGTCGGCGACCTTGAAGTCCATGAATGTGTCCCTCTCCGTTGTCTCGTCGGTGCGAGTTTAGGCGTCGCGGGACTCGGGACGCATACGCGGGGGCACGAACCTGACACAAGAATGTGAGATTCGGCCGTCGACGGGTGCCGGAAGGCTCCGGGACTGTCTAGTGCTGTGACCGCATAGGTTCGCCGGGTTGGTGGTCGTGGCGGTTGGATGTGCGCTGACGTCCGATCCGACCGTTGGAGGCGCGGTGGCCGAGCCCGTCCGTGTGCGCAGACTGACCGACCAGGAGGGGCAGAAGCTGCAGCAGATCGTGCGCCGCGGCAGCACCAGCTCGGTGCGCTACCGGCGCGCGATGATGCTGCTGGCCTCCGCCGGCGGGAACCGGGTGCCGGTGATCGCCCAGCTGGTGCAGGCCGATGAAGACACCGTCAGAGATGTGATCCATCGGTTCAACGAGATCGGCCTGGCCTGCCTGGACCCTCAGTGGGCGGGAGGCCGTCCCCGCCTGCTCAGCGATGACGACGAGGGCTTCGTCATCCAGACGGCCACCACCCGCCCGACCAAGATCGGCCAGCCCTTCACCCGCTGGTCACTGCGCGAACTCGTCGCCTACCTGCGGAAGGTCCCCGGCCGCGTGATTCGGATCGGCCGCGAGGCGTTACGTGGCCTGCTCGCCCGCCGCGGCATCTCCTTCCAGCGCACCAAGACCTGGAAGGAGTCCCCGGACCCCGACCGGGAGGCGAAGCTGGACCGGATCGAGGAAGCCCTGGACCGCTTCCCGGACCGGGTCTTCGCCTTCGACGAGTTCGGCCCGCTCGGGATCCGTCCCACCGCGGGCTCGGGTTGGGTCACCCAGAAGCGCCCCGACCGACTGCCCGCCACCTACCACCGCACCCACGGCGTGCGCTACTTCCACGGCTGCTACTCAGTCGGCGACGACACCCTGTGGGGGGCGTCAACCGCCGCAGAAAGGGCGCCGCCAACACGTTGGCCGCCTTGAAATCGATCCGTGCCGCCCGGCCCGACGGCGCCCCGATCTACGTGATCCTGGACAACCTGTCCGCCCACAAGGGCGGCGTCTGCACGCGCGATGGCCGCCAGGTAGTCGGCGTAGACCTCGTCGATGGTCATCCCCTCGGGTACGTACCAGTGCGCCTCCGCGCCTGCCGCGAGCTGTCCGGCCACATCCTGTTCGCCCGCGATCACCCCGGGGAACCAGAAGCGTTCGACATCCAGGGTGAGGTGGCGCAGCAATGCCAGGCAGCTCCAGCCGCTGGGCAGCACCGGCCGCCGCAGATCCTCCTCCGAGAGCCCTTCCAGGACCCCGAGGACATGCTCGCGCTGACGGTCCAGGGCTCCCTTGAGGGCGTCGAGTTCGGCGTTCACCGGGCGGCGCACAGTTCGGCGAGGCGTTCCAGGGTGCTCGCCATCTGCGTCTGCCACCAGGCGCGCCCGCTGTCCACTTCCGCGCGTTTGTCCTCCGGCATGCGCGAACCGTCGAAGGTCTCGGTCACGACCGTCGCCCCGGCTCCGTCCGGGAGCAGATCGAAGATCCACCGGTGGCCCCACGCGGCCCCGGGTGCGGTGGCGTCCGGGTGCCCGCGACCGGGCCTCGGCTCCCAGCCGAGGCGACGGTCCGGCTCGTACTCGACGACGTGGTTGTTCATCTCATAGTCGCCGTATCGCTCGTAATGCATCCGCATCACGAAGACGTCCCCGACGCCCGAGACCACGGCGTCGGAGACGCCACCGCGCAGCATCCCCGAGCCGTCGAGGTCCGGGTGCCGTCCGGGGTCGGCCAGGATCCGGAAGATCTCCTCCGCCGGGGCCCCGATGCGCCGGGACACCACCACCACGGGCTCGCCTGTCGTACTCGTCATCCGCGTGCCTCCGTTAACCGCAGAGCATGAACCCGACTCCGGCCCGGACGCTACACCGGGGGTACGACAACGCCTCGCCGAGGACATTCCACATGCCGTCGGTTGGCGATCAAGGCCTGATCCAGCCACCCGGCGAACCTATGAGGTCACAGCACTAGCGTGGGGTCCGGGAACGTGGACCGGAGGCAACATGCGCATCACCGAGGCGGCACGGCGGCTCGGCATGTCCCCCCGCATGCTGCGCTACCGGGAGGCGCTCGGCCTGCTGCCGCCCGTACGCGACCGGGGCTCCCACCGGCGCTTCGGCCCGGACGAGATCGAGGCGGTGCGGAAGGCGGTGGACCTGGAACGCCGCTTCGACGTCTCGCCGGCGGAACTGGCCTTCGCGCTCCGGGCGCTGTCCGAGCCCGCGGTGGCCCAGGCCGTACGGGACCTCGGCGTGCGCATCGGCCGGATCCAGGCGCCGCGCCGGGCGCTGGACTTCGAGAAGGAGAAGGCCCTGGCCCTGCTGCGGCGTCGATGAACCCCCGAGTTCACTCCTCAGAGTGACGATCCTCCCTCCGATCGGAGACAGACTCTCCCCCGTGGACATCTCTTCGAAGCTCGGATCGATGGAGCGGCAGGTGGCAGCCTTCGACGTCCGGAGAGCCCTCGAATCTCCGCTCCTCGACATCGCCGTCGGCCTCGGCCTGTTCCTCCTCGCGCTGGTCCAGCTCGGCGCGTTCCGCGGTGATCTCGGTCCCATCGGGATACTCGCCACCGGGCTCGCGACCCTGCCGCACACCGTGCGCCACCGTCACCCCGTCGGGGCCGTGGCCCTGACCGGTGTGGGGGCGCTCGCCCTGCTGGTCTTCGAAGGCGCCATCGCCGGGAACATCTTCGGCCTCGGCTATCCCGTGTACGTGTCGGGACTGCTGTCCGCCTACACGGTCTTCCGCATGGTCGGCCGCAGGACCGCCTGGCTCCTCGGGTCGGGCTCGGCTGCCGGGGCCTTCATCCTCGTCTTTCTGGCAGGAGCACAGCGGCCCGATGCCGCCCTGGGCTGGGCGGCGCTGCCGGTCGCGATGGCGCTCCTCGCCGACCTGCGGCGAAGCCGGCACGAGGTGCGCGAAGCCCGGGTGGACAACCTGGAGGCGCTGCGCGAGCAGGCGGCCATGGCGGAGCGCGCCCGCATCGCCAGGGAGATGCACGACATCGTGGCGCACTCGATCTCGATGATCGCCGTCCAGGCGGAGACCGCGCCGTACACGCTCGCCGACCTGGGCGACGACGGCAGGAAGGAGTTCGCGGAGATCGCCGCGACGGCCCGCGGCACGCTCACCGAGATGCGCCGGCTCCTCGGCGTCCTGCGCGCCGAGGCGCCGCCGGAGACCGCGCCGCAACCGGGCCTGGCGCGGCTGCCCGCGCTGATCGAGCAGCACGGCGGGGAGGTCGACCTCGACGTCGTCGGCGAGGTGCGGGAGCTCCCGCAGGCCGTGAACATCTCGGCGTACCGGATCATCCAGGAGGCCCTCACGAACGCCAGGCAGCACGCTCCGGGCGCCCGCGTGTCGATCGAGGTCGCCTACCGGCCGGCGCTGCTCGCGCTCCGCATCGCCGACGACGGACCGGGCCCGGCCGAGAAGACACCGGAGGCGAGCGGACACGGGCTGATCGGCATGCGCGAGCGCGCCACGGCCCTGGGCGGCTGGTTCGTCGCCGGACCGGGCCCGGAGGGCGGCTTCCTCCTCCAGGCGGGACTGCCGACGGAATGATCAGAGTGCTCGTGGCCGACGACCAGCCGGTGGTGCTCAGGGGGTTCACCGCCGTGCTGGCCGCCCAGCCGGACATCGAGGTCGTCGGCGCCGCAGCCGACGGCCGGGAGGCCGTACGGCTGGCCGGGGCCGAACGGCCGGACGTCGCCGTGCTCGACATCAGGATGCCGGTGCTGAACGGCATCGAGGCCGCCCGGACCGTCACCGGGATCGGCGCCAAGGCTCTGATGATCACGACCTTCGACCTGGACGAGTACGTCTACCAGGCGCTCCTCGCGGGGGCGAGCGGCTTTCTGCTGAAGGACATCCGGGCCGAGGAACTGGCCGAATCCGTACGGATCGTGGCCCGCGGCGACGCCCTGCTCGCGCCCAAGGTCACCCGGCGGCTCATCGCGGAGTTCACCCGGCGGCGGGCCGCCGAGCCCGCACCGGCCGGACCGTCGCGGGCGCGGGCGCCGCTGACCGCGCGCGAGTCCGAGGTGCTGCGGCTCATGGCCCGGGGGCTGTCCAACGCCGAGATCGCGGCGGCCCTGGTGGTGACCGAACACACGGTGAAGACGCACGTCGCCCGGATCCTGGCGAAGCTCGGCCTGCGCGACCGCACTCAGGCCGTCATCCACGCCTACGAGACCGGGCTCGTACGGCCCGGAGACCTCGACTGACCGTTCCCGGCCGTGCGGCGCGGTGTGTGCGGCCGGTCAGGCGCCGGCCACCAGGTGGAGATCGTCCGCGCGCAGGGAGTCGGCCGTCACGTACGGCTGCTCGCTGACGACGTCGGTCATCGTCAGCGGCACGTTCAGCGACGGCACCAGCGTGAGCGCCCTGACCAGGATGTTCGGGTGCTCGGCCGTGAACCGCTGGGGCACGCCGAGGAGCTTGCCGGTCATCTTCGTCGTGCAGATCACCACGTTGCCCTCGAAGGTGAAGGTGCTGCCGACGAGCGTCGTCGAGCCTATGGTCTGCTGAGGCCGCTCCAGCACGGCCTTCCGCATGGTGAAGCGGAGCATCTTGACCATGCCGGTCGCGGTGGGCATCTCCACGACCCCGGTGAACTTCATGCCGGTCATGGTGAGGGAGGGGGCGCGTACGGCGGCGGACTCGACCGCGACCCTCACCTGACCGCCCGCGGGTCCGGCGGGCGGGGCCTGGCCCTCCTGGTCGTCCATGCCCGGGGACGGCGACGCGCTGGGCGAACGGGACCTCCCGCCGGTGAGAGGGGCCAGGGGGTTCGCCGATCCCAGGGCTCCCGGCAGGTCGGTGGGCACGATCGTGGGCACCACGTCCGGAACGACGCCGGAGACGGCGCTCGGCACTGCCCCGGGAAGCAGGGTGGACACCGCATCCGGCACGGCATGGGACACGGCGCGGGAGATGGTGCCGTGCTGCGCGGAGGCACCGGGGTCATCCTGTGGCACGCCCGTCCCCGTCACCAGGAGGACGGGAAGCATCGCGATCGCCAGCGCCCTACTCCCCGCACCCGGCCCCCCGCTCCCTTCGTACCGCCCCGGCGGGCCGTCCTGCCCGCCCGAAGGCCGCAGGTGCTCGTCGCGGCCGACGACCCGGCGGGTGGTGAAGGTGATCTCTCCGCCGCCGGGCGCGGGCGGGGCGGCCGCGACGGCGGGCTCGGCGGGCGGGGCGGCGGCGCCGGAGGGCTCGGCGGGCGTCCCGGAGGCGCGGGGGGCCGTCTCCTCCGGAGCCCAGGCGACCGCGAGCGCGCCCCCGACGAGGCCGAGCAGCATGCCGACGAGGAAGCCGCCCAGGTTGGCGTATACGAACGACGCGATCGAGACCAGCATGGCGACGACGCCGAGGAAGGCCCGCTGACCGGGCTGGAGCCAGATCATCAGGCCCAGGATGACCAGTACGAGCGCGATGAGGTAGGTGGCCCCGACCGTGCCCGACCGGATGACGAGCGGCAGGGCCTTCGTCGCGAACGGGATGCTCAGCAGCTCCAGGCCCGCGAGCAGCACCAGCAGGCCGCCCCAGAAGGGCCTGGACCTCCGCCAGGATCCGTTCATCGCCGCCCGCCGAGGGGTTCGACCGGCCGCCGCATCAGAAGCACTCGTGCTCGCCGGGTTCGACGGTCAAATTCAGGCCCGGAAGCTTGAAGGTCGCCGCGTTGACCGACCAGGAGACCTGCCGGAAGTTCTCGATGGAGACCGCGCTCGCCTGCTGGCCGAACATGCCCGCGGCGCCCTGCGCCTCCGGCACCTGGTCGAGCGTGCCGGCGTCGCGGCCGGCCTCGATGCCGGTGAAGACCGCGTTGCCCTGGATCTGGGAGGCATCGACGATCATGTTTTCCGCGGTCACCGGGTCCTTGCCGGTGCCCGCGGTGATCCGGAGCGTCACCGCGCCGACCGGCGACTTCATCAGGACGGTCTGGCACATGTTCGTCAGGGTGGCCTTCCGGATGCCGGAGACCGCGACCGGGATCTTCCGGCCCTTCTTGTTCTCGGTGACGCTGCCGTACTGCACGAAGCCCTGGCCCTGCAGCCTGTCGGCGGAGACCTTGAACGTGTCGCCCGAGACCACGAACGACGCGCCGATGGCGCCCTCGGCGGTCGCGCCGACGAGCACGGAGGCGACCGCGAGCGCGGGTACGAAGACGAGCGCGAACCGTTTCCAGCGCACGCGTCCCTGCTGGATCATGAGTCACCTCCGGAGGGGGGAACCGGTCAGATGCACAAGTAAAGTTACCGACCGGTACCAGGGAGGTTGAAGTGACTCGGGATCACATTTCGATCACGGTGCGCAGTGGGAAGGTGACCGAGCGAGAAGCCGATCAGGCACCGGCGGGCTGCGTCGAGGCGGCGTCCGCCCGGTAGAGGTCCGGCTCCAGGTAGATCACCCGGGCGATCGGCACGGCCTCGCGGATGCGCCGTTCGGCCTCGTCGATGCCCCGGGCCACCTCGCTCGCGGTGTCGTCGTGCTCGACCGCGATCTTGGCGGCGACCAGCAGTTCCTCCGGGCCGAGGTGCAGGGTGCGCAGGTGGATCACCCGGCTGACCTCGGGAGCCGACTCCAGCGCCGCGCAGATCTTCTTCTCCATCTCGGGGGCGGCGCTCTCGCCGATCAGCAGCGACTTGGTCTCGATGGCCAGGATGACCGCGATCACCGCGAGCAGCAGGCCGATCACGAGGCTGCCCGCGCCGTCCCACGCGCCGTTGCCGGTGATCACCGCCATCGCGACGCCGGACAGCGCGAAGACCAGGCCGAGCAGCGCGCCGAAGTCCTCCAGCAGCACGACGGGCAGCTCGGGCGCCTTGGACCGCCGGATGAAGGACAGCCAGGACTCCTTGCCCTTGTGCACCCTCGATTCCTTGATCGCCGTACGGAACGAGAACCCCTCGGCGACGATCGCGAAGACCAGCACGCCGAACGCCCACTGCGGCGACTCCACCGGCTGCGGGTCGGAGATCTTGTGCCAGCCCTCGTACAGCGAGAACAGTGCGCCGATCGTGAACAGCACGACCGCCACGACGAACGCGTAGAAGTACCGCTCGCGCCCGTAGCCGAACGGGTGTTTGCGGGTGCTCCGCTTGGTGGCCTGCTTGCCGCCCAGCATCAGCAGCGCCTGGTTGCCGGAGTCGGCCACGGAGTGGACCGACTCGGCGAGCATGGAGGACGACCCGGTGAAGAGGAACGCCACGAACTTCGCCACCGCGATCGCCATGTTGGCGCCGAGCGCCGCGAGGATCGCCTTGGTACCGCCACCCGCACTCACGTTGAACTCCTCGATGTCTACAGGCCGAAGCGATCCTAGTGCCCTACTGCGAAATCCTGGCCCGGAGTTCCGTGGACACGGCCACCGACGCCGGGTCGATCCCGTACCCGAGAGCCAGGTAGACAGTCGCGTAGTCGCACAGCCCGGCGAGGGCGGCGAGCCGCTCCAGCGGGCGCACGCCGTCGGCCGTGATCTCCGACACCGGCACCCCGCGGTCCTCGGCCATCCGTACGGCGGCGGTGCGGGACCGGGTCACCTGCGGGTGTTCCTCCACGTCACGCAGCAGGAACAGGCGCAGCCGCGGGCCGCCTCCCGGCTCGTCCAGATGAGGGTCGGCGAAGATGTCACGCCCGGCGAGGGGGCCGTCGAACGTCCCGATCTGGTTGTGCGCCGCCTCGGGCAGCTCGCCCCAGATCGCGGGATATCCCGCGTGCGCGCCGAGCCGGGTGGCCAGGAGGTGGGCCGCCACCGCGGCCACCGGAGAGGTGCCCCAGACGACCGGAACCGTGCCGGCCAGTTCCATGGCCAGCGTCTTGCCGGGGTTGATGAACGACTCGCTCGACGGGCGGCAGCGGTGCGCGAGGTCCTCCAGCCGCCCCGCGACCGCCTCGAACTCGTCCTCGTCCACGGGGACCAGCCCGAACGCCGCCGCCGCGAGGATCGGCGGCACCATCAGCGACCACAGGGTCGCCTCGGGCTGCCCGGCCTCCCCGCCGACCGGCACGTACGGCCCGCCGCCCCGCGCGACCAGGGCGGCCAGCGGCGTGTCCGGCGCGCCCACGCCGACGACCCCGCAGCCGCGCCGTATGGCCTCGGCGGTCACGGCGACGGTCTCCTCGGTCGTCCCCGAGCGGGAGACGGCGACGACGAGATCGGCGGCGCCGACCCAGCCGGGCAGCCGGTAGCCGCGCACCGTCACGACCGGAACCGGGGAGCCGTACCGGCACAGCGCCTCGAGCACCTCGCCGGCGAGCCCGCTCGCGCCCATGCCCGCCACCACGATCGCCCGCGGGCGGCCGTCGCGGCCGATCCGCGCGAGGCCGCTCTCCACGGCCGCCCGGTACGCCGTGCGCACCTCGGCGGCCGAGGAGGCCACCGTACGGAGCATGCCGGAGGGGTCGCCCTCCACCAGATATGCCTGGTCGTCGAGCCGGTCGGGCTCGAACCGGGCCCCACCGGCACCGGTCATGCCCGGCGGGCCTCGTCGACGAGGAGGACCGGGATGTCGTCACGCACCGGATAGACCAGGCCGCACGACTCGGACGTGCAGGCCAGCTCGTCCGCCTCCGGCACGGCGCGGAGGGGGGACTTGCACGCCGGGCACGCGAGGATGTCCAGCAGCCAGTCGTCGATCTTCAAGTCGTCAGCTCCTTACGACGGCGAGCACTTCGTCGCGGACGGCGGCGACCTTCTCCTCGTCGGAGGCCTCCGCGTTGAGCCGCAGCAGCGGCTCGGTGTTCGACGGACGCAGGTTGAACCACCAGTCCGGACCGCTGACGGTGAGTCCGTCCAGCTCGTCGAAGGTAACACCCTCACGCGCCGCGAAGGTCTCCCGTACGCGGGCCAGGGCCGCCGTCTGGTCGTCCACCCTGCTGTTGATCTCCCCGGAGGCGGCGTAGCGCGAGTAGCGCGACAGCACCTCCGACAGCGGCCGGTCCTGCTCGCCCAGCGCGGCGAGCACGTGCAGCGCGGCCAGCATGCCGGAATCGGCGAACCAGAAGTCGCGGAAGTAATAGTGGGCCGAGTGCTCGCCGCCGAAGACCGCGCCGGTGCGGGCCATCTCGGCCTTGATGAACGAGTGGCCCACGCGGGTGCGGACCGGCTTGCCGCCGTGCTCGGCGACGATCTCCGGCACGCCCCTGGACGTGATCAGGTTGTGGATGACCGTCGCGCCGGGGTCCTTGGCCAGCTCGCGCACCGCGACCAGCGCGGTGATCGTGGACGGCGGCACCGACTCGCCCCGCTCGTCGATGACCCAGCAGCGGTCGGCGTCGCCGTCGAAGGCGATGCCGATGTCGGCGCCCTGCGAGACGACCGCCTTCTGCAGGTCGCGCAGGTTCTCCGGCTCGATCGGGTTGGCCTCGTGGTTCGGGAAGCTGCCGTCGAGCTCGAAGTAGAGCGGGGTCAGCTCGATCGGCAGGCCCTCGAAGACCTCGGGGACCGTGTAGCCGCCCATCCCGTTGCCGGCGTCGACGACCACCTTCAGCGGCCGGATTCCCGACAGGTCGACCAGGGTCTTGAGGTGGGCGGCGTAGCCCTCCAGCAGGTTGCGTTCCGTCACCGTGCCCGCGCCGGGAGTGCCGCCCAGCCCACTTTCGAGCAGCTCGGCCGCGCGGTCGCGGATCTCCAGCAGCCCGGTGTCGGTGCCCACGGGAACGGCCCCGGCGCGGCACATCTTCATGCCGTTGTACTTGGCCGGGTTGTGGCTCGCCGTGAACATCACGCCCGGCAGGTTCAGGCTGCCGCTGGCGTAGTAGAGCATGTCGGTCGAGCCGAGGCCGGCGTTGACGACGTCGGCGCCGCGGGAGGTCGCGCCCCGCGCGAAGGCCGCGGCCAGCGGGCCGGAGGAGGTGCGCATGTCGTGGGCCGTCACCACCGACGTCGCACCGGTCAGCTCCACGAACGCCGCCCCTACGGCCTGCGCGATCTCCTCGTCGAGCTCGTCGGGCACCACACCGCGCACGTCGTACGCCTTGAAGATCCTGCTGAGGTCGGCCACTGCAGCCCCTAAAAAGTCGTTAAGTCTTCGCACCTGAGCCTATAGCGCCTGATTGCCCCCACAACGGGCGATCCAACGCGGTGCGCGCGATCTCGTCGCGCGGAGCCTGAACGCTTCAGCGCTCCCGATTGGGCTGCGCCGACTTGAGCACGCGCAGATGACCCCGGCGCCCCACCTCGACCGCCTGACCGACCGGCTCTCCCGCCGCGGGGGCGGGGCGGGCGGCCTCGCGGACCGCGTTCGCCAGCGCCTCCAGGTCGTCTCCGCTCGGGGACACGGACTCGGACGGAAGGCGCACGACCTCCCAGCCTCTGGGCGCGGTGAGCCGTTCCGCGTGCTCCGCGCACAGGTCGTAGCAATGGGGCTCGACGTACGTCGCCAGAGGGCCGAGTACGGCGGTCGAGTCGGCGTAGACATACGTGAGTGTGAAGACGGCAGGCTGCCTGCAGGCGGTACGGGAACAGCTGCGGACGGGGCTCACGGAGGGACCGTATCCGGTCCGCGTTCACATTGCCACCACCCCGCCGCTCTTATCGAGCGTGTCGCCACAATTCAGCGTTCTGAGAAGTCCTCATGAGATTGTCGGGCAAAGCGGACACAACGCCACGCGGTCCGTCGTACCCGCGGAAGCGGCTCAGGCGGTGTCCGGCGGATCACGCCGGCACGCCCTAAGCTGACTGCGTGAGCGATCGGAGCGGTGACGGGCCGGACCCCCGGCGGCGGGTGCGCCGGCGCGACCGGCACGGTCGCGGGATGCGTGGCCCGCTCGCGCCCTCGCACGTCCCCATCGCCAAGTCCCGCGGGGAGCGTTTCGACGACCTGGTGCTCGACGCGGTCGACCGGCTCAAGCCCCGGTGGGGCGCCCAGCTCGCCGCCGTCGAGTTCGCCGTCGAGGAGGTGCCGCCGGCCGACGAGTTGGTGGACGGCCCGGCCCGGTTGTCGTCGGACCCGATCCCGCTGGGACGGGCGGAGTCGGCCGCCGGGGACGACCCCGCGACCGTCGTGCTGTATCGCCGGCCGCTCGAGGCGCGGGCCCGCGACCGGGACACGCTCGGCACGCTGGTGCTGGACGTGGTGGTCGAGCAGGTGGCGAGCCTGCTGGGCCTCACCCCGGAGACGATCGACCCCGGCTACGACGACCGTCACTGAGACCACGCTCCCGATACCACGCCCTGGCGCGGGAGCCGGGTCCAGCCGTTCAGGGGAGGACGACGCCCGGTGCGTCGACGGCCGGGGGCACCAGGGCCCAGATCCGGCCCACGGCCAGCGGCTGCGCGGTGACGAGCTGGCCGTCCTTGGTCGCCTCGTCCAGGACCCGGCCGCCGTACACCTGGCCGGAACCGGGCAGCGGGCGCACGACGACGCTGAAGGCGTCCTTGCCTCCGCGCGGCGTGAGCCTGATCTCCTGGGTGTGGGCGGCGGCCAGCTTGACCTCGACGGGGGCCGGCGCCTCCCCCTTGGCGGGCAGCAGCCGCACCTCCACCGTGGCCGGGGCGAAGGGCGCCGACAGCACCAGCCGCGAGACCTGCTTGCCTCCCGTCGCCTGGGCGTCCGCGACGACGCTGCCGAGATCGATGGAGTCGGCGCCGGCCGTGAAGGCGACGTCCTGCCGGGCGCCGGTTCCGGTGATCTTCAGACCCGCCACGATCGGCACGTCGGACTCCAGCACCAGCGCGGCGGGCTGCCCGCCGATGCCGGTGGACAGGTCGAGTGAGGCCGTCGAGCCGGCCGGGACCTCGATCGTCTCCTTGTTCTTCAGCGCGTAGGAGCCGTCCTCCAGCACCGCCTTGATCCGTACGACCGTGTCGGTCTCCCCGGGTGCGGCGACGTACAGCTCGCGCTTCCCCGCGGTGCCCGGGATGCCGGGGACGACGACCCGGGTGGCGGGGGCGGCGGCGACGGGCAGCCAGTCGGCGCCCCGGCCCTCCCCGAGCACGGCCTTGACGGCGGCGGCCACCCGGCCGCTGCGGGTGCTCACCCGTAACGCCATGATCAGCGGTGACGGCGCGAGGTCGCGCAGCCTGATCACGCGGTGCTCCCCGGGCTTGACGACCGCCCCGTTGCCGCGCTCGCTCAGCACCGGGCCCTCGCCCGAGTAGACCATGAACGTGATGTCGGCCGGGGCGGAGTCGGGGTTGGCGAGATAGAGGGTCATCTCGGCCGCGGCGGGTCCCGGCCCGACGAACCAGGTGTCGGCGCCCGGCTCGACGCAGCGCACCCCGGCGAGGCCCCGCTGGGCGCCGGAGGTCTCCCTGGCGGTCTGCGCGCTCTCCAGCCCGGCGGCCATCGAGCCGGTGGCGTCGACCATGAGAGGACCGCCTCCGGAGGCGATCTCCCGCTGCCACAGCAGACCCGGCCGGTCGATGACGGCGTCTTTCTTCCCCGGGTCCTCGCCTGCCTTCTTGTCCGTGCCCTTCGCGTCCGGGGCGGCGATCGCCGACACGGTGGCGCTCCCGGGTCCACCGGCGCCGGGCGGGGTGACCACGCTCACCCTGCTGCCCGCCGGCGCCGGGCACACGGCCGTCACCGACTCGACGGGCGCTCGGACGGCCTGCGGCCGCACCTGGGTCACCGGGGCGGGCCTGCTGACGAAGGCCACGCCGAAGAGCGCGCCCGACGCGATCAGCACGAGGGCGAGCAGGCCGAAGCGGTTCTCAATCAGTCTTCTCACGCGGGCACCGTTTCTTCCCTGCCCCTGTCGTCGCCGCCCCTGCCTTCGCCGCCTCTGCCGCGGCCCCCGCCTTCCCGGCCCTTGTCGTTCCTGCCCTTGTCGTTCCGGGCCCTGTCATCCCGGCCTCGGCGGCGGCCACGCGGCCCCTCCTCGGCCGGACCGTCGGCGGAGCCGCCGTCGGGATCCGCCGTACGGGCGCCGGGCGAGGCCAGCACGAGGACGAGCACGAGCAGCGCGCCCTGCGCCCACAGCCACCCGCGGTGCAGCGCGCTCGCGGGCGCGGCGGGCGGCGGCACCGTGACCTGGCCCGACATGCGCCACAGGCCACCCGCCTCCGACAGGCTCATCCTGGCCAGGGCGGGCTCGGAGTCGAGCGCCCGTTGCAACGCCGGATCGACCGGGGCGGGCACCGACACGAAGCGGACTCCGGACGACGCGAGCGTCCGCGCGTACTCGCCCCCCCGCCCGGAGGCGAGCCCGGCGACCGCCGCACCGAAACCGGTGCTCGCCTCGCCCGGCGGTTCCAGGTCGGACTCGCCGATCAGCGGCCCCCGGCCGCGCAACAGCGTGTAGCCGATCTCGCCGTCCCTGGAGCGCAGCAGCAGCGTGCCCTCTCCCGGTGCCGACTCGACCGCGGCGAGCAGCGGCACGGGATCGGCCACGTCGTGCCGCAGCGGGCCGTCCGCGCTCCTGGCGACCCACAGCCCGGCGGCGGCCAGCGGCGTGGCGAAGGCGACCACGACGATGAGCATCGCGCCCAGGCGGCGCAGCCCGCGGGCGGCGCGGAACTCGGTGATCCGGTGCGCGGGATGCGCGGCCGCGACCAGCAGGCCGGTCGCCGCGAACGCCAGCGGCACGCCGGGCCATACGGGGACGGCTCCCCCGGCGGCCTCCCCGATCGCTCCGCCCACGTGGACGGTGATCCGGCTGACCACGATCGCCACCAGCAGGCCGAAGAGCATCACGCCCCAGCCGATGGCGACGACCATCTGGTGCCGCCGCAGCAGCAGGGCGGCCAGTGCCACCGCGACCAGGCCGGCCGTCGTCCACACGGGCGGCACCCCCGGGCCGCCGGGACTCAGCATGAGCAGCGACTCCGCGGCGAGCCGGGGGTCGGAGAGCCGGGGGTCGTGCAGGCCGGACTCCAGCAGGATGCGCCCCGGCTCCTGAGCGATCTGGACCAGCCACGGGAACAGCAGGACGACCGGGGTGCCGAGACCGATCGCGATCGACCTCGTGGCTCCCCTGCGGACGCCGCCGAACGACACCGCGGCGAGGCCGCCGAGGATCACCACCAGCACGTACACGAGCGGGACGAACGCCGTGCCCACGGCCAGGAGCAGGCCGAACCCCCAGGCGGCCCGGCTCGACCCGGCCGTCACCCGGATGGCGAGCGCCGCGTAGACCGGCAGCAACACGATCACGATCGCGGTGCCGAGCCGTCCGCCGGCCACCGCGCCCGTCGTCACCGGAAGCAGCGCGTAGGTGGCGGCCAGCCAGACCCGCGCCGGCGTGTAGGGGATCATCCGCTTCGTCG
The DNA here is from genome assembly GCF_045040095.1 of Microbispora sp. NBC_01389. NCBI lineage: Bacteria > Bacillati > Actinomycetota > Actinomycetes > Streptosporangiales > Streptosporangiaceae > Microbispora > Microbispora sp. NBC_01389. The sequence continues at coordinate 3,361,267 of NZ_CP109552.1, read as the reverse complement.
CGGCGTACGCCGAGAACCCGGCCAGCGGCACGCAGCCGAGCAGCAGCACGCCGACGACCAGCCAGGTCTTGCCCAGCGCGAGCGCCGACAGCCCGGCCAGCACGGCGACGTACGGCGGGGCCCAGGTGCCGGAGCCGAGCCCGGCGGCGTGGTGGTCCTCGACGTAGAGCCGCCAGAGGTCGGCCGCGCTCCCGGTGACGGGCACCAGCGCGCCGCCGCCGAGCAGGCCGTCCGGCAGCAGTGTCCGTTCGGCGGCCAGCGTGATCGCGGCGAGGATCAGGCAGAGCACCACTCCGGGGCTGCTCAGCAGGCGCTGGACTCCGCCGGAATCGGTGAGCAGTTCGTCGCCGTCCTCCTCGCCGGTCTCGGCGGCGGCGTGGTGGCGGCCCGCCGAGTCGACCGGGCCCGTCCCGGCCAGGAAGCCCTGCACCATGTCGGCGAGACGGCGCAGCGCGGCGCCGGGCGGGGTGAGCTTGCGCCTGATCGCGGGCCAGCTCTGCTTCCTGCCGTTCCTGCGCGCCTTGCGGGCCCGCAGCAGACGCCACGGACGGCCGAGGACCGAGCCGAGCGCGGCCACTTCGTCCAGGGCGTTGGCCGGCTGTTTGGCCAGCAGGAACAGCAGGGCCCGGAGCGCCGACCCGAAGACGTTGCGCAGTACGGACCGCGCGAACGCGCCGAACGGGAGGTTCGCCATCAGGACGAAAAGGCCGTTGCGCCGGTCGAGCCTGCGCGGGTGCTCCTCACTCGTGGAGATGCGGCGGCGGCGCCGCGCGGACGCCTCGGCGTGCCAGGCCACCGCGTCGCTCACGTTGAGCACGCGATGGCCCGCCGCGCGGGCGCGCCAGCACAGATCGAGGTCGTCGCGGAACAGCGGCAGACCGGTGTCGAGGCCGGACAGCTCGTCCCAGACGTCCCTGCGGATGAGCATGCCCGCCGTGGAGACCGACAGGACGTCGGCGAGCTCGTCGTGCTGGCCCTGGTCGTACTCCCTCGGCTCCAGGCCGGTGTCGCGCCGTCCGGACCTGCTGACGGTCACGCCCATCTCCAGCAGCACCCGCCGGTCGAGCCAGTCGCGCAGCTTGGGGCCGAGGATCGCGGCCTTGGGGTCCTGCTCGGCGGCCCACAGCAGGGCCTGCAGGGCGCCCGCGTCGGGAGCGCAGTCGTCGTGGAGCAGCCAGACCCACTCCTGGCCGGGCGCGGGAGGCAGCCGCCGCAGCACCTCGTGGACGGCCTCGCCGAATCCGGTGGACCTCGGCATGGTCAGCACGTTGTGCGAGCCGAACGCCTCGGTCAGCAGCTTCGCACTGCCGTCACGGCTGCCGTTGTCGACACCGACGACACGGTCGAGAGGCCGGGTCTGGCGCGGCAGCGCCGCCAGCGTCTCCTTGAGCCAGCGGGCGCCGTCGTGAGCGACGACGATCGCGGTCACCGAGTGCACGTCGAGTCCTAAGGGGGTCGTACGGCTGAGCGCCGACCACGATACGGCAACCCGGACTCACCCGATCACATCCAGGCGAAACAGGATGTCAGCACAGACTTCGGGGGCACTCCCCGACGCGGCTCCCCGGACGAACCACCGCACCCGAACCCCGCCGGACATGACGCGGGGCCGCGCGCCGAGCGCACGGCCCCGTTCGCGTCGTCAGACGGCCTGGCGCTTCATCTTGCGTCGCTCGCGCTCGGACAGACCGCCCCAGATGCCGAAACGTTCGTCATGCTGAAGTGCGTACTCAAGGCACTCCGCACGAACCTCGCACGAACGGCACACCTTCTTGGCTTCCCTGGTGGAGCCGCCCTTCTCAGGAAAGAACGCCTCAGGATCGGTCTGCGCGCACAGGGCGCGTTCCTGCCACCCAAGATCTTCACCATCGAGCGCCTGTGCCATGACCAGCTCGGTCACTGCACACCTCCCTGTCGCTCGCCCGCCCACATGAGGCCCCCCATAAAAACGCCTGCCCCATACCCACCGTCGGGAAGGCGTAACAACATGTCTGTAATTACACGCGCGTGGCGCGTGTGGCGTCAAGCGGCATAACGATACCCGGGGAAAGACCTGCTTGCCCCGGTTCGTATGCCCCGTTGTTCGGTCCTGTCAGCGTTCGGAACCATACCAAGGGAGGTTGGGGTCGGTTCCGCGGCCTGCCTGATCGGGGGCGGAACCTTCCTCATACTTTGCCTGCGACCTGTCCGGGGTGTAGATCGCCGTCGGATCGATGGGCTCCTCCCGCCGCAGCGGGTCGGTGAGCGGGTCGCCGCGGTAGCCGGAGGGGTCGAAGCGCAGGGTCTGCTCGCCGGGTCCCGGCGGCGGGGCCTGGAACGGCGCGGGCTCGGAGCTCTGGGGGTGGCCGAGCGGGTTGTCGTAGTACTCGGGCAGGTCCTGCGGACCGGTGGGGTGGTCCGGCAGGACGATCTTCTGGTAGCTCTGCGCCTGCTGGTAGGCCTGCGCGAGCTGCTGTTCCCTCGGGTCGGCCGGGCTCTCGTACGCGGGGGGAGCGTCGTAGCCCGGGCCGCCCGCCGCGGGCTCTGAGCCGGGGTATCCGGAGTGACCGTACGGCTGCTCCTGCTCGTAGGGCCTGCCCTCGGCGCCGGCCGGGGGGAAGCCGGGCACTTCGGGCGGGTTGGGGAAGCGGCCGTAGCCGCCGTTCTCGCTCTGCTGGCCGGCGTAGCCGTACTGGTCGAACACCGGGCCCTGCGGCGGAGCGGGATACTCGGAACGCTGGTGGGCGGGAAGGGCCTCCGGCTGCCTGCCGTAGGCGCCGCTGTCGCCCTGACCGCCGTACGAGCCACTGTCGCCCTGCCGGCCATAGGCGCCGTTGTCACCCTGGCCGGCGTGCGAGCCGCCCTCGGGCTGGTGACCATAGGAAGCGCCGGCGGGCTGCTGGCCGTAGGAAGCAGTGGCGGGCTGACCATAGGCACCGTTGTCGCCCTGCTGTCCATAGCCGCCGTTGTCACTGTGCCGGCCGTAGGAGCCGCCCTCGGGCTGCTGTCCGTAGGAGGCACCGGAGAGCTGCTGACCGTAGGAGGCATGGCCCGGCTGCTGACCATAGGGGGCGGCCTCCGGCTGCCCGCCGTACCGTCCGCTCTCCGGCTGCCCCGCGTGCTGACCACCCGAGGCCGGCTCCTGCTGGTAGCCGGGCGCGCCGTAGTCGGAGTAGTGCGCGCCGGTCTGGACATCCTGCATCGACGACCGGCCCTGCTGCTCAGCCTGCCACGGCTGCTGCCCCTGTGCCTGTCCCGGTGCCTGTCCCGGTGCCTGCTCCTGTGCCTGGGGGTGGCCTGGCGTGCCGGGCTGCCCGAACAGCGGAGGCTGCGGGGCGGTGGAGGCGGGGGTGTAGCCCCCCTGCGGCTCGTAGGCGTCACCCTGCCCGGGAGCCGCGCCGCCGTACGGCTCACGCGGCTGGTCCTGGCCGTAGACGTCCTGGGGCCGCTCCTGTCCGAAGGCACCCTGGCCGCGTTCCTGGGAGTAGGACGCGTGCGACCGGTCCTGCGGAGCGTAGGCCTCCTGGCCGTGCTGCTGCTCGGCGGCCATCGCGGGCTGGGGATATGCGGAAGCACCCTGGGCCTGACCCTGCTGCGCCTGACCCTGCTGCGCCGGCGCCTGCTGGGCGTGCTGGGCCTGCTGCGACTGCGGATCGCCGTACGCCGGTGCCTGGACGGGACCGGCGCCCGGCGCGGACATCCCGGCGGGCTGACCCGCGTGCTGGGCGGCGTGCTCACCGAAGGGGGGCTGACCGGTGTGGTGGAGGTTCTGCGAGCCGTTCTGCCGGCCCTGGTCGGGCTCGCCGTGGAAGTCGTGGCTGACGGGTTGCCGGCTCTGCCCCTCGTGGCCCGGCCCATTGAGGACCGCGCCGTTCGGAACCGCGCCGTTCGGAGCCATGCCGTTCGGAGCCATGCCGTTCGGAGCCATGCCGTTCGGAACCATGCCGTTCGGAACCATGCCGTTGGCGACCGGGACGCCCTGTGACGGACTCTGCGGCTGGCTCTGCGGCTGGCTCTGCTGCTGGCCGTAGGAGGATGGGCGGCCCTGGGCGTCGCCGTACCCCTGTGGCAGTGCCGGGACGTTCGGCCGGGACGGATAGGCGTCGTCGCGCCGGCCGAAGAAGTCACCCGCGGGCCGCTGCCCGGACTGGAGCGCGGCGGCCGTGCTCATCGCGAACAGCGCCCCGAAGACGGCGAGAGCGAGCATCGGCAGGCCGGTGATCAGGGACTCGAAGCGGTCGCGGAAGCTCGGCAGGTCGCCCACGAGGACGCCCAGCACGCCGATCACGCCGAAGACGGCGCCGAGGCCGAGCGACCCGGCCGCACCCAGCGCCACCAGGCGGGCCCGGGGCGTCGGGGCGCCCGCCTTGGCCACGAGCAGCACCGCGCCGGCCGCGAGCGCGGTCGAGAGGGGGGATGCGAGAGTGTGCAGGCTCGCGGCCGCGCGTAGGCCGAACGTGCCGCCGAGCGCGGAGGAGCCGATGAGTAACCGTGCGATGCCCACAAGAACGCTTGTGATCACCACCGCGAGCATCGTCCACGCGGCCGGCTCTCTGAGCCGGTCGGTATCGACCTTCAGCACGGCTACCCCCAACGGTCCAGATGGCCCTCGGGGAAGTTTCGCACATGCCGGACTTAAGTGTCGGCAGTCCCAAGAACCTCACAGGCCCGACACACCCTACATTTCCCTGGTTAACGCGTTAGGCGGGGTGGGTGGGCGGCCCGCCCGCCGCCCGGTGGAAGACTTGGCGGCATGCGCATCGTGTCCCTCGCCGGAGGTATCGGCGGCGCCCGCTTCCTCCGAGGTCTCAAGGCCGCGGCGCCCGATTCGGAGATCACCGTCATCGGCAACACCGGCGACGACATCACTCTTTTCGGGCTACGGGTGTGTCCCGATCTCGACACCGTCATGTACACGCTGGGCGGCGGCATCAACGAGGAGCAGGGCTGGGGCCGGGACGGCGAAACGTTCACGGTCAAGGAGGAGCTCGCCGCGTACGGCATGGAGCCGCAGTGGTTCGGCCTCGGCGACCGCGACTTCGCCACCCACATCATCCGCACCCAGATGCTCGCCGCCGGATATCCCCTCTCCCAGGTGACCGAGGCGCTGTGCGACCGCTGGCGGCCCGGGGTGCGGCTGCTGCCCATGTCGGACGACCGCACCGAGACCCATGTCGTCGTCGCCGACGACGCGGGCCGGCGGGCCGTCCACTTCCAGGAGTGGTGGGTGCGGCTGCGCGCGTCCGTGCCGGCCGAGCAGATCGTGCTCGTCGGCGCCGACGAGGCCCGCCCGGCCCCCGGCGTGCTCGACGCGATCCGCGACGCCGACCTCGTGATCCTCCCGCCGTCCAACCCGGTCGTCAGCATCGGCACGATCCTGCAGATCCCGGGCATCCGGACGGCGCTGGAGGACAAGACGGTCGTCGGCGTCTCCCCCATCATCGGCGGCGCTCCGGTGCGCGGCATGGCCGACGCCTGCCTGACGGCGATCGGCGTCGAGACGAGCGCCCAGGCCGTCCTCGAACTGTACGGACCGGCTCTGGTCGACGGCTGGCTCGTCGCGGAGGAGGACAAGGGCGTGGCGCTCGACGGCGTGACGGTGGAGGCGCGTCCGCTGCTGATGAGCGACCCCGGTGCGACGAGGGACCTCGCCGCCGCGGCCCTCGCCCTGGCCGAGTCCCTGCGGTGACGTCCCTCCGGTGATCCCCTTCCACGACGCATCGAGGCAGTCCATGACCCACATCACCGTAATCGGCGTCACCGGCGTGCCCGAGGTCGCGCCCGGCGACGACATCGCGCTGCTCGTGGCCGAGGCCGCGCCGGTCCTGGAGGACGGCGACATCCTGGTCGTGACCTCCAAGATCGTGAGCAAGGCCGAGGGCCGGATCCGCCACAGCGACGCCGGCGAGGCACGAGACGGCGGCGGAGCGCCACCGCACCCACACCCGCAGCTGCAGCCGCACGCACCAGACGCGACGGCGGCCGGACGCGGAGCGCCCCCGCGCGACAGCCGTACGGCCGCGATCAAGGAGGAGACACAGCGCGTGGTCGCGCGGCGCGGTGACACGGTGATCGCGCAGACGCGGCACGGCTTCGTCATGGCCGCGGCCGGCGTGGACGCCTCCAACACCGCCCCCGGCACCGTGCTGCTGCTCCCCGAGGACCCGGACGCGTCGGCGAGCCGGATCCGTCGCGGGCTGCGCGAGCGGCTCGGCGTACGGGTCGGGGTGGTCGTCTCCGACACGTTCGGCCGGCCCTGGCGGCACGGCCTCACCGACGTCGCCATCGGCGCGTCCGGCGTACGGCCCCTGGAGGACCTGCGCGGCGGAGCCGACGCCTACGGCAACCCGCTCAACGCCACGGTGGTCGCGCTGGCCGACGAGATCGCGGCGGCGGGCGACCTCGCGAAGGGCAAGCTGTCCGGCGTGCCGGTCGCGGTCGTGCGCGGGCTGGCCGGCCTGGTGACCGAGGAGGACGGGCCTGGCGGACGGGCGCTGGTCCGGCCCGCCGACGAGGACATGTTCCGCTACGGCTCGGCCGACGTCGTCTTCGCCCGCCGCACGATCCGCGAGTTCTCCGGCCGGGAGGTCGACCCGGCGGCGGTGCGGCGGGCCGTGGCCGCCGCGATCGCCGCGCCCGCCCCGCACCACACCACCCCGTGGCGGTTCGTGCTGCTGGAGACCCCGCGGGCGCGTACGGAACTGCTCGACGCGATGCGGGACGCCTGGATCGCCGACCTGCGCTCCGACGGCTTCTCCGAGGAGTCGATCACCCGCCGGATCCGGCGGGGAGACGTGCTGAGAAACGCGCCCTACCTGGCGGTGCCGTGCCTGGTGATGGACGGCTCGCACACCTACCGGGACGAACGCAGGAATGCCGCCGAGCGGGAGATGTTCGTGGTGGCCACCGGCGCCGGCGTGCAGAACTTCCTCGTCCAGCTCGCCGTGCAGGGGCTTGGCTCGGCGTGGGTGTCGTCCACGATGTTCTGCCGCGAGGTGGTCCGCAAGGTGCTCGACCTGCCCCAGAACTGGGACCCCATGGGCGCCGTGGCCGTCGGCCATCCCGCCGCGCCGCCGAAGGACCGGCCGCCGCGCGACCCGGCCGACTTCTACGTCACCAGGTGACTTGGCGTATACAGCGGGTCCGATCACGACCGCCGCCGGGCCCGTCCGCGTCACCCCTGTGGGAGCCCGAGCTCCAACTCGATCCAGTAGACGCCGGTCATGAGCGGGCTGAAATCGGCGACGACCTCCTCCGCGTAGTCGCCGCCGTCGAGGAGCTTCACCCTGAGAGGACGGCCCTCGTAGTCGGCCGCGATCCGGTAGCGGCCGATGGGTATGTCCTCCAGGCCCGAGCCGTCCCCGTTCCGGGTCGCCCGTCGCACGATCCGGGGGCCCTCGGAGCCGTCGATCAGCGGGCCCTCCGGAGTGAGGGTGAGCCGCACCTTCTCGTCCTCCAGGAAGGCGCCCGCGTTGATCTGGTCGTTCAGGTCCAGGCGGAACAGCACCTTGCTTCCGTAGAAGCCGAGATCGTCGGGCTTCTTTCCCGTGAGCCTCCAGGTGAAGTTCCGGATCGCGCCGCTCGGCCCGGCGAAGGGCGCGTCGTCGTCGGGTGCCAGGCTCAGGGTGTACTCCCGGCCGTTGTACGGCCTGACCACCGTCGCCGACGCGTGGAAGGTCGCCCTGGCGTCGGTGCCGACGCGGTAGAGGCCGTCGCCACCGGTCCGCGCGACCGCGTTGCTGTTGTAGAGCAGCTGGTTGTCGGCGACGATCTCGGCCCCCTCGATGGGCCTGCCCTGCGCGTCGACCACCCGCCCCTTCAGCACGCCGGGTTCGACCTCTCCGAGTTCCCCGCCCCGCCCGGGCCGTTCCCCGCGCATCGAACCGCTCACCTGGCCTTCCTCCACGATCCCGCATCCGCTCAGAGCCGCCGTCAGCAGGACGCCGAGCGCCACTCGTCTCTCCATGCCGACGGAGAATAAGATCATGATCTTGCAGTCGGCTTGGAAGCGACGTGCGGCGCGGCGGGCCGGGCTAGCCGATCGGCTACCGCCCGGTCTGGGGCGTCTCGAGGAACCGGACACGGCGGACCGACTGGCACACCCCGTCGCTGCGCCGGGCCGCCTCGGCCCGCTCCTCGCTCGGCCGGCCGTACGACGTGGTGCGCTGGCGCAGTGGACGGCCGGTCGGCGCGACCATGGCCGCGATCTCGCTGATCGTCTTGTAGGACCCGTTCTCCGAGCCGGCCATCCTGCTGATCGTCTCCTCCATGAGCGTGCCGCCGAGGTCGTTCACGCCGCCGGCGAGCACGTCCCGGCACAGGTCGTCGCGCAGCTTCACCCAGGAGCACTGGATGTTGCGGATCGCACCGTGCAGCATGATCCGCGCCAGCGCGTGGACGGCCCGGTTCTCCCGCGCGGTCGGCCCCGGCCGGGCGATCCCGGCCAGGTAGATCGGGGCGCTGTGGTGGACGAACGGCAGCGGCACGAACTCGCTGAACCCGCCCGTCTCCTCCTGGATCGACCGGATCAACCGGATGTGGCGCACCCAGTGCTCATGGGTGTCCACGTGGCCGTACATCATGGTCGAGGTCGTCGGGATGCCGACCCGGTGGGCGGTCGTGATGACCTCGACCCACTCCCGGGTGGGCAGCTTGCCCTTCGTCAGCACCCACCGGACGTCGTCGTCGAGGATCTCGGCCGCCGTGCCGGGCAGCGAGTCGACCCCCGCCTCCCGCGCGGCGTGCAGCCACTCCTCGACGGACAGGTTCGCCCGGCTCGCGCCGTTGACGACCTCCATCGGCGAGAACGCGTGCACGTGGATCTCGGGACAGCGTTCCTTGACGGCGCGGGCGATGTCGAAGTAGGCCGTGCCCGGCAGGTCGGGGTGGATGCCGCCCTGCATGCACACCTCCGTCGCCCCGGCGTCCCACGCCTCCCGCGCCCGGTCGGCCACCTCGCCCAGCGACAGCGTGTACGCGTCGGCGTCGGTGCGCCGCTGGGCGAACGCGCAGAACCGGCAGCCGGTGTAGCAGACGTTGGTGAAGTTGATGTTCCGGTTGACGACGTAGGTCACGTCGTCGCCCACCGCCTCGCGGCGCAGCCCGTCCGCGATCCGGCACAGCTCGTCCAGGCCCGCGTCGTCGGCGCCCGCGCCCGTCTGGTCTCCGGCGAGGCCGAGCAGCGCCGCCGCCTGCTCGTCGGTCAGCCGCGCTGGGTCCGTCTCCGCCCGCCGCAGCGCCTCCCGCACGCCGCCGTCCACCCTGCCGTCCACGCCGCCGTCCACCCTGCCGTACGGGTGACCGCTGGATGAGCCATCGGTCGTGTGCCCGCCTCCGGGCAGGCGCTCACGCAGCGCGTCCCAGTCGCCGTACACGATGTCGAAGTCGTCGCGGCGGTCGCTCGCGCGGCCCTCGGCGTCGACGGCGGTGTGCAGGTCGGCGCGTCCGCCGGTGACGAGACCCCCCAGGCCGCCGTCGGGCTCCTGCCAGGGACGGCCGCGCGGCACGGCGCCCTCCCGGGCGAGCCCGGTGGCGGGGTCGGCCAGCGCCGCGACGTGCCCGGCGAGCCGGGGATCGAGCCAGGGCTCCCCGGCGAGCACATACTCCGGATAGATCGTCAGGCGCTCGCGCAGCGTGAACCCGGCGGCGGCGGTCCGGTCGGCGAGGTCGTCGATCTGCGGCCACGGCCGCTCGGGGTTGACGTGGTCGGGGGTCAGCGGGGAGACGCCGCCCCAGTCGTCGATGCCCGCCCGCAGCATGAGGGCGTACTCCTCGCCGATCAGGTTGGGCGGCGCCTGCACGCGGACCTTCGGCCCGAGCACCAGCCGCGTCACCGCGATCGTCGCGGCCAGTTCGTGCAGGTCGGCGTCGGGCATGCCGCGCATGGCCGTGTCGGGCTTGGCGCGGAAGTTCTGGACGATGACCTCCTGGACGCCGCCGTACTCCCGCGCCACCCGGCGGATCGCGAAGACCGACTCGGCCCGCTCCTCGATCGTCTCGCCGATGCCGATCAGCAGGCCCGTCGTGAACGGCACGCTGGAGCGGCCGGCGTCCTCCAGCACGCGCAGCCGTACGGCGGGGTCCTTGTCCGGGGAGCCGTGGTGGGCCTCGCCCTTCTCGGTGAACAGCCGCCGCGAGGTGGTCTCCAGCATCATGCCCATCGACGGCGCGACCGGCTTGAGCCGCTGGAGATCCCGCCAGGTCAGCACGCCGGGGTTCAGGTGCGGCAGCAGCCCGGTCTCCTCCAGCACCCGGATCGCCATCGCCCGGACGTACGACAGGGTGTCGTCGTACCCGTGCGCGTCGAGCCACTCGCGCGCCTGGTGCCACCGGTCCTCGGGGCGGTCGCCCAGCGTGAACAGGGCTTCCTTGCAGCCCGTCGCCGCGCCCTGGCGGGCGATCTCCAGCACCTCGTCCGGCGACAGGAAGGCGGCCGGCAGCCGGTGGGGGGCGGTGGCGAACGTGCAGTAGCCGCACCTGTCCCGGCACAGCCGCGTCAGCGGGATGAAGACCTTGCGGCTGTAGGTGACGACGCCGGGCCGCCCGGCCGCCTCCAGGCCCGCGTCCCGGACCCGCGAGGCGTACGCGAGCAGCGCGTCCAGGTCGGCGCCGCGAGCGCGCAGCAGGACCGCCGTCTCGGCGAGATCGAGCGTCTTGCCGTCCCGGGCCCGCGCGAGCGCCCGGCGTGTCCCGCCGCCGGAGGCCGGGCCGGCGTACGAGCCGGCGGTGGCCGGACCGGTGGATGCCGAGGTCGAAGGGGTGCCGTCGGGGTCCGGAGGTCGCTGCGCCGTCATAGCCCGCAGCCTATGAGCCCTGCGTACGGACGGCGCGGCCGCCTCCGGACCAACTCTTGGACCACGGACGGCGCGGCCGTGCCGGGTGGTGGGGTATCAGCCGGTCGTGTACTTCCGATCAGTAGCGCGACTGGTCATCGTGACGCTCGTCCTGAATACGCCGGGACCACCGACGGCCCAGGCGTTCGCGGCACCGGACCCCCGGCCCATTCCGGTGACCGACCACGCCGGCCACGCCGGCCACGCCGACCGTCCGGGCCACGGCGGGCATGGCGGGCATGGCCGTCCCGCCGGAGACACCGCGCGGGCGCGGCGAGCCAGGGAGGCGGGGCACGCCCGAGGGACTGGGCAGGCACGGGAGGTGCGGCAGGCGGGGCGTGGGCGCGGTGGTCGGGGCGGCGGGCAGGGCGGCGGGCAGGGAGGCGGGCAGGGAGGCCGGCAGGGCGGCGAGCGCGGCGGCGCCTGGCAGGTCACGAGCGGCGTGCGATCGGCTAGCGCGCCGCAGATCGGCAGCCCCGTCCGGCAGGTGTCCACGGGCAGGCGCAACGTGAACGCTCCCGGCGGCAACAGCGGCGCCGCCGTCACCGGCCTGCAGCAGGTGGCGGGCGACAGCGTCTTCTTCAACACCCTGAACGGCGGATGCCTGCCGGCGGTGGTCCACTGCGGGATCAACCAGACCCTGCGTTCCGGTCCGGCGGGCGGCGCCGCGCGGGGCGCTCAGAAGGAGCGGTAGTCGCGGGCGGCCATGCGGGGACCGCGGGCCGGCGGCCTGACCCCGCTGAGCTCGATCAGCTTGACCACCCGGTGGCGGTGGCCGCGGAACGGCTCCAGCAGTTCGAGCATGCCGTTGTCGTCGGTCTTCCGGCCGGTCAGGGCGTAGCCGACGAGGCCGGGCAGGTGGAAGTCGCCCACGCTCGGCGCGTCCGGGTCGCCGTGCGCGCGCTGGCGCACCTCGGCGGAGGTCCACACGCCGATCCCCGGCAGCGCCCGCAGCAACCGGTCCGCCTCCGCCGAGCCTTCGATCCCCGTCACGCTATCCACGTCGGCCACGACCTGTGCCGCGCCCGGTGGGCCCGCTGAGATCGATGCCGCGTCAGGTGGCCGCGCCGGGTCCGGCGGATCCGGCAGATCCGCCGAGCCGGCCGCGCCTGTCGTGCGCTCCAGTTTCGCCGCGTGGCGTGCGGCGTTGACGATCGTCCTGGCCCGTACGGCCTCCGCCCCGGCCCGGTGCCAGTCCCACGACGGGACCACGCGCCACACGTCCGGCGACGGGACGACGTACATGCCCTCGGGAGCCGGGCCGGGGGCGGGCTCGCCGTACCGGCGCAGCAGGAACCGCCAGGCCCGCCACGCCTCCCTGCCGACCACCTTCTGCTCCAGCACGGCGGGCGCGAGCGCCTCGAAGACCCGCAGGCTGCGCCCGATCCGCAACCCGCCGGCGCGTCCGGCCAGATCGGCGACGAACGCGGCGGCGCGGACCTGCCGCGAATCCCCGGAACGGGCGAGCCGCGCGAGCAACGCGGCGAAACCGGCCACGTCGTCGTCGGCGCCCAGCAGGCAGGGAAGCATCTCCAGGAGCCACCCGGCCCCCGGGCCCCACGCCTGTCCGAGGATCTCGCCGTCACTGCTCCCCGTCACGCGCAGGGTGCCGGGGCCTTCGGGGGTGCGCGAGGTGCGCCAGAACGCGCCGTCCGGCGTACGGCGCCAGGCCGGGTCGCCTCCCCCGCGCCGGTGCGGCGACAGCGTCAGCGCCACGTCGACCGGCGCGGCCGGGCGCCACCGCCGCTCCCGCGCCTGCGCCCCCGGGCCGCGACCGGCATGAACCCCGCCCAAAGGAGCCACACCGGAAGGAGCGGTGCCCGCCGCGACGGGCACGCCGCCGGGCGCGGATGATCTGGGCATTCGGCTCGCCTCCACCCGCCCAGTCTGCCGCTCCCCCCGATGACGGGTGGGCGCGGGACCGGTGTCACACGTCGCTGGAGAAGCGGACGGCGCACTCGGGCAGGGTGACCCCGGGCCACACGCGCATGCCGGCCGTGAGCTCGTTGCCGGGGCCGATGGACGCGCTGTCACCGACCACGACCTGGCGCAGCACGGCGCCGGAGGCGACGCGGGCGCCCACGCCGACGACCGAGTCCACCACGGTCGCGCCGGACGCGACGTGGCAGTCCTCGGAGAGCACGCTGCCGCGCACGCTGGCGCCCGCCTCGACGGTGGCCCGGGGGCCGACGACCGTGCCGCCGGTGACCTTGGCCTCGGGCGACACGACGGCCCCGTCCAGCAGGAGCCGCTCACCGGCCGGGCCGGGCAGGGCGGGCGAGCCGAGCTTGCCCAGCACAAGATCGGCCGAGCCCTGCACGAACGCCGCGGGCGTGCCCACGTCGAGCCAGTACGACGCGTCGGCGAAGCCCAGCACCGGCTCACCGGCCGCGATCAGGCCGGGGAAGGTCTCCCGCTCCACCGAGACCACCTGGCCCTCGGGGATCGTGTCGATGACCGAGCGCCGGAACACGTAACAGCCGGCGTTGATCCGGTTCGTCACCGGATTGGGCGTCTTCTCCAGGAAGGCGGTGACCCGGCCGTCATCATCGGTCGGCACGCAGCCGAACCTCGACGGGTCGTCCACCTCCGTGAGATGCAGGGTCACCGCGGCGTCGCGGGAGACGTGCAGGTCCACCTGCGCGGCGATGTCGTGGCCCGACAGGATGTCGCCGTTCAGCACGAGCACCGGCGCATCGGGCGGGCAGGTCAGGGCTTGTGCGGCGTTGCGGATCGCGCCGCCGGTGCCGAGCGGAGTGTCCTCGGTCACATACACGATCTCCAGGCCGAGCCCCGCGCCGTCGCCGAACGCCTCGGCGAACATCGAGGCCCGGTAGGACGTCGCGAAGACCACCCGGCGCACCCCGTACGCCCGCGCCTTGGCCAGCTGGTGCGCGAGGAAGGGCACCCCCGCCGTCGGCAGCAGCGGCTTCGGCGTGCTGAGTGTCAGTGGCCGGAGACGCGTGCCCTGGCCGCCCACGAGAAGGATCGCCTCAAGACCGTCCGGCGACCGCACAGAACTGTCCCTCACAGCCGCGAGAGTAGCCTAGACAGAACCTTCGTATGGCGTCCCGCCACAGACCAGTGTCCGGTATTTCCTGGCAGGCGCGCTATCTCCGTCCTCGAACTCTCAAACCGGACGGCACGCAGGGCCACAAACGGACGACCGAAAACGAACCAACCATAATTCACTTTTTGTCGGCCGTATCCTCGGCCGCATCCCGGAGGCTGGAGTTCCGGCACGCTTTTTCTCTCACTCGCGGCGGCTTGGCGGCGTATCCGATCGGACATACAGCCCTAAGCGGGTTCCCGATCCATTGTCAGTCGCGCAGACATCAGCGCATCGCTGCTGGTCATGACGGGAAACGACGAAGCTGCGCAAATCCCTCACACCCGTACTGGGGTAGCAATCAGCACAATGCGGTGTGACATACCACTTAACCGGCACATTACATGTGTCGGCGCGGCCAAAGTATTCACGGGCGCCGCTAACCCTCGACGGCGCGTTGGTAGGCGACGAGGTGGGCCTCGGCGGAGTGCTGCCAGGTGAACTCGCGCGAGCGGGTGACCCCTGCCGCGGCCAGGGACTCGCGCCGTTCCGGCGACTCCAGCAGGGCCCGCAGCGCCCGCGCGATGCTGTCGGCGTCGGGCTCGGTGTAGACCACGGCGTCGCCGCCCACCTCCGGCAGCGAGGCGCGGTGGGTGGTCAGCACGGGCGCCCCGCAGGCCATCGCCTCCAGCACCGGCAGCCCGAACCCCTCGCACCGCGAGGGCGAGGCGACCGCGAGCGCCCCGCCGAGGAAGCCCGGCAGGTCGGCGAAGGGCAGGTAGCCGGGGCGCACGACCTTCACCCGGGGCGGCAGCGCCGCCACCGCGGCGTCGACCTCCTCGTCCCAGGCCGGGCCGCCCGCCAGCACAAGCGCGGGCGGGTCCGACAGGTGGGCGACCGCCCGGCCGAAGCCGGTCACCAGGTTCGGCACGTTCTTGCGCGGCTCCAGCGCGCCCAGATAGGCGACGTACGACCGGCCGTGCAGGCCGATGCGGCCCGCCACCCGGCGCACGTCCTCGGGCGCCGGCGGGTGGAACAGCGCGGAGTCGACCCCGTGATAGGCGACGTCCACCCGGGTCGGGTCGGCGGCGAGCACCCGCACCAGCTCGTCCCGGGTGGCCTTGGACGGCACGATCACCCGGTTGGCGTGGCGGACGGCCGTACGGGTGGCCGACCGGAAGAACGAGGCCCTGACGGGGTCGTGCAGGTCGGGGTCGGTGAACGAGGTGGCGTCGTGGACGGTGACCACCGTGGGCAGGCCGCAGCCCAGCGGGATGGAGTAGTAGGGGGCGTGGATCACCTGGGCCCCGGCCTGCCGGGCGAGGACGGGCAGGCCCGTCTGCTCCCAGGCGAGCCGCTTGTCGCGGTTAGTGATCGCGGGCGGCCCGGAGAGGATCCGGGCCGTGGGGGCCAGCGCCGCGTACCGCTCGGCGTCCGCGCGCTGGCATACCAGGGCGAGATCGGCGCCCGTCTCGTGCAGGGCCGCGACCAGGCCATCGACATACCTGATGAGGGCGCCGCGGTCGGCGGGAACGGCGGCGGCGTCGACGAGCACTCGGGGTGTCAAGTGAATCGCTCCCCTCACTGGGCCCGCTCCGGCGGAGCTCCCCCCGTCCTCGCGGTCCCGCTGTTCCGGCAGGTGGTCCGGCAGGGACCTGGGGCCCCCGCCACACACGGACGCCTGCCCAGCATCCCTCCCTTGTCACTCTATTTCCGGCGTCCCCCGAAACGTGAGGGTTATCACATGGGGGTTGTCTCCCAGGATGCGCAATGCGCGGTCAATCCACGGAATCAGGCCCGGATGACGGGTTCCTCCCGCGTACGGGTGGTCCGTCGGGCGGCGAGCCCGGCGACTCCGGCGCACACGAGGTCGCCGAGGGACACGATCAGCCGGGAGCACAGCGCGGCGGCCCAGGCGCCGGGCTGGTCGAGCACGGGCGCGAGCGCCGCGATAATCGCGGCCTCGCGCACACCAACGCCGGCCGGCGCCACGATGAAGACGAACCCCAGGCACCAGGCGAGCGCGAACGCGCCGACGCTCAGGATCATCGCCGAGGGCCCACCGGCCCCGAGGCCGTGCACGATCAGCGCCAGGTGCACGCCGTACGCGGCCCAGCCGGCCAGAGCCCAGCCGCACGCGACGAGCAGGCCGCGGCGGGTGAGGGGCCGTTCGAGCGGCTCCCTGCGCAGTTTGCGCAGTCCGAAGGCGATGATCCGGTTGACCACGGCGGGATGCAGGGCGGCGACGAGCACGGGCACGAGCAGCAGGAGCCAGGCATATCGGGCGACGGACTGCCCGGCGAGCACCGGCAGCGTGACAGCGGACACCAGCAGGCCGGTGCCCAGATAGACCGGATAGGTGAGGAAGAAGGCGGCCGCGCTCCGGGAGCGGGGCACGCCGTGGTCGCGGCCCATCTCCATCTGCGCGATCATCGGCCACACCGACCCGGGGATGTACTTGCCGAGCTGGCCCACGAAGAAGATCTTCGCCGCGTCGGTGAACACGAGCGGCGAGCCGAGGTCGGCGAGCAGCGCCCGCCACATCAGCATCCCCGCGAGCAGCGCGCCGAGCACCGCCGCCAGCGAGCCGGCGAGCTCCGCCCACGACAGCCGGGCGAAACCGTCCGCCACGTCGCTCCACTTGCCCGCGACGGCCCAGATCCCGAAGCCGAGGGCGACCAGCAGGAACAGCGTGCGTACAAGCTTGCGGCGGTTCATCGCGACGTGCGCACCGGCTCCGGCGGCTGCGGCAGGGCCGCGCCGAGCGGACGGCGAGGCGTCTTGGTGGCCACCCACAGATAGGTGGGCACGACCGGCAGCAGCGCCCGCAGCGCCGGGCGCGGGGTGCGCTCCAGCGTGGCCCTGGTGACCCGGCCCACGGCGCCGGCGAACAACTCGCCCCCCGCGAACCGCTCGGGCGCGGCCAGCACCGGGAACGTGTAGTCCCACACGTGGAAGTCCGCGAGCATCCGCCGCAGGCCGGGGCGGGTGCGGAAGCGCTCGTAGTAGTGGTCGGCCCGGCCGGACGCGCGCACGTAACGGTCGGCCGCGGCGGGCGGCAGGTAGGACAGGAAGGGCAGCTTGTAGTGCGGCTCCATCACCCCGAGCCGGTTGCCCAGCCCCAGGTAGAGCACGCCGTCGTCGGACAGCACCCGGTGCATGTCGGCGATCACGGCGTCGGGGTCCACGACGTGCTCGTAGATGTGGTTGAAGACCAGCACGTCGACCGACCCGTCCGGCAGCGGCAGCCGGGAGCCGTCCGCGCAGACGAACCCGACCCGGGCCCCGAAGCGGTCGGCCGCCCTGCGCAGGCCGGGGACGTCGATGTCGAGCCCGAGCGTGCGGCGCGCGCCCGCGGCGGCCAGTTCGTCGGCGATGAACCCGGCCGAGCACCCCACGTCGCCGACGGTCAGCCCGGACAGCGCCTCGTCGGGCTTGCCGGCGTCCCTGCCCAGGAAGTGCGCGAGCACCGCGATGATTTTGGCGGCCTTGCGGCGGCGCTTCTCCTCGTCGAGCATCGCGGCCTGGAGCTCGGAGTATTCCAGTTGGGCCGCGCGTTCCCCGCTCACCGGTCGATCACCCTCGCGTCCTGACGGTCGTCCACGCGGCCCAACACTACCCGTGCCCGCCCCACCCCCGGCGCCGATCAACCGACCCTGTGGGCAACCGCGCGCCGGACCTACCGGCAGGTAGCGTCAGGCCGTACCCTGTGCCCGTGCCGCGCCTGCCAAAGGGCCTGCCGAACCGCCTGCTGAACGGCCTGCCGAACCGCCTGCGCTCCGGCCCGCTGCCGCGCGTGCTGCTCGCCCTCGCCGCCCTCGCCTTCCTGGCGTACGGCCTCGCCCGGAACGGGACGGAGACCTGGGCCGCCCTGGAGCGGCTGTCGTGGTGGTCGCTCGGGGTCTCGTTCCTGGCCGTGCTCGCCGGGCTGGCGTTCATGCTGGTCGCCTGGCGCGACATCCTCGCCGGGCTCGGCTCCCCGCTGCCGCTGCGCGTGGCCGCGCGGGTGCTGTTCGTCGGCCAGCTCGGGAAGTACATCCCCGGCGCGGTCTGGGCGTTCGCCGCGATGATGGAGCTCGCCCGCCAGCACGGGGCGCCGCCCAGGCGGACGTTCGGCGCCACCGCCCTCGGGCTGGTGACCTCGCTGGGCTGCGCGCTCGCCCTCACGGCGGCGACGCTGTCGGGGCAGATCGCGCGCGAGGCGTGGTGGCTGCTCGCGCTGGTCCCGCTCATCCTCGTCGGCCTCCACCCGCGCGTGCTGGCCTGGGGTCTCAACCTGGCCCTCCGCGTCGCCCGCCGGGACCCACTCGACCGGGTGCCGAGCGGGGCGGACATGACCAGGGCCGCCGCCTGGACGATGGCGGGCTGGCTCGTGTACGGCGTGCACCTGTGGGCGCTGGTCGGCGGCCTGCGGCCTGGCGGGGTGTCCCTCTACGCGATCGCGGCCGGGGCGTACGCGCTGGCCTGGTCCACCGGCATCCTCACGGTCGTGGTCCCGGCCGGGATCGGCGTGCGGGAGGGCGCGATGGTCGTGGCCCTCGCCCCGCTGCTCGACACGCCCAGCGCCCTGGTGGTCGCCGTGGTGTCCCGGGTGATGTTCACCCTCGCCGACGTCACCTGGGCCGGCCTCGGCTTCCTCCTCGCCCGCGGCGTCCGCGCCGAAGCACCGGGCGACCTCGCCCCCCGGCCCCGCTGAACCGCTCAGGCCGGCGGGGCGGTGGCGAGCAGGGTGTCCAGGTAGGCGGCCCAGTGCGGCCCGGGATCGACGGGCGCGACGCCCGCCCGCAGCCGTTCCGGGGTCCCGGGCTCGTAGAACCTCTTGATCGCCTCGGCCAGCGCCCCGGCCGAGCCCGGCTCCACGAGCAGGCCGTCCACGCCGTCGCGCACGTTGTCGGGCAGCACCCCGACCCGGGTGGCGATCACCGGCACTCCGTGCTCGTGCCCGAGCCAGACGTTCTGGCTGGCCGTCGCCGAACGGTAGGGCAGCACCAGCGCGTCGGCCTCGGCGAACAGCCCCGGCACGTCGCCGGCCGCGACGTACCCCGGCCGCAGGCCGACCCGGCCGGCCAGGCCGAGACGGCCGATCAGGGCGCGCGTCTCCTCCAGCCCGCCCCAGAACTCCCCCGCGACGGTCAGCCGTACGTCCGGCACCTGCGCGAGCGCCTCCAGCAGCAGGTCGAGCCCCTTGTACGGCCGGACGATGCCGAAGAAGAGCAGCCTGCCGTACGGCTCGCGGCCCTCGACGGCCCGGGCGCCGCGCGCGGGCAGGTGCGGCGCGAGCGCGGCCACCCGCACCGGCGCCGCGCCGAGCCCGCGGGCGAGTTCCGCCTGCTGCTCCGAATGCGCGAGCACGCCGTCCACCCGGCGCAGCAGCACCTTCATCAACGGCCGGTCGTACGGCTTGGTCTCGTGCGGCAGCACGTTGTGACACAGCCCGACGACCCGGGCCCGGCGGCGCAGGCCGTACAGGATCCCCAGGTAGGAAGGCACCTGGACCGGGCTGAGCACGGCGAGCACGACGAGGTCGGCCCCGCGCAGCCGCCGCCCGCAGGCGACCCAGCCGTCCGGCCTGCGCCAGTCGAGGTCACGGCGGGTGCCGGGGTACGGCTCGCCCTCCGGGCTGTCGATCGTCTGCTGCCCGGGATACAGGAACGACGGATACTGCGCCCGCCACGACTCGATGACGACGTCGTGCCCGGCCGCCCGCAGCCGGTGGGCCAGTTCTGTGGTGTGCTGCGCCCCGCCGCCCTTGTACGGATACGTCGGGCCGACGATCGCGATCCTCACGAATCGCCTCTGGATCGCACGATCAGGTCGGCGAGCAGCGCCACCGCCCCGATCAGCATGCCGGACAGGAAGGTCACGACGGTGTTGCTGGTGAGGTAGAAGGCCAGGTGGCTGATCATGTCGTACACGCCTTTGACCAGGCCGATGCCGACCAGCCAGAGCGCGGGCGGCATGAGCACCTTGAGCGGGTTGAAGTACATGACCATCCGCAGCACCTGCAGGATGTAGCGGTAGGCGTCGGAGACGAAGTTGAACTTCGACTTCCCCGCCCGCTTCGCGTACTCGATGGGCAGGTAGTAGACGTCGTGCTGGTTCGACATGAACGCCAGCGTGATCGTCGTGACGCAGGAGAAGCCGGGGGGCAGCAGCCGCAGGTACGGCCTCGCCACAGACCTGCGGAAGGCCCGCAGCCCGGAGTTGAGGTCGGGGATCTTCTGCCCGGCCAGCCGCTCGGCGACCTTGCGGATGAACCACTTCGCGGGCACCCGCAGGAGCTTGTGCGAGCCCTCCTCGGTGGTCCGCGCGCCCACGACCTGGTCGATCGTCGGGTCCTTCTCCAGGATCTGGACCAGCTCGGGGATGCGCTCGTTCGGGTAGCTCATGTCGGCGTCGGTCCACACGACGATCTCGCCGCGCGCCTCCTGGCTGCCGATCCGCCGTACGGTGCCCGACCCGCCGTTGCGGTGGAACGCCCTGATCCGCATGTTCGGGAAGCGCGGCGCGGCCTCCTGCAGGCGCGCGAGCGTCTCGTCCGTGGAGCAGTCGTCCACCGCCAGCAGTTCGTACGTGTAACCGCTGGCGTCCATCGCCGCGGAGATGCGCTCGACCTCGTCGACGACGTGGTCCTGCTCGTTGTAACAGGGCAGGACGATCGTGACGTACGGTGTCTGTGCGGGAGTCACGGCGCTTCCAGAGGTCTCGGGCGTGGTCACGTCCGGCAAGGGTACTCTCCCCCGCCAAGTGCCGGTCTCACTTCGCGGGCGCCGCCCTCACAGCCGATTCCCCTTCGTGGTCGCGTCGACCGCTCCCACCACGAGCACCCCGTCCGCGCCGCGCAGTGCCCGCTTGACCTCACGCGGCACCGGCATCAACGGCGCGCTGCCGGATCTGTCGGTCTATCCGGTGGGAACGGTCATCCAGACGTCGATGCTCAGCGACCAAGTGCCGTTGGGCGCGTCTGCCAGCGACCGCTCGTCCTGCCGGGTGTGCAGGCTCATCACCCGGCTCGCCGGGCCGTACGGCATGAGCTGTTCGGGCTCGGCCGCGAGCAGCACGGGCACGCGGCCGGTACGCCGGACGGCTCCCGCCAGGCGCAGTACGTCGGCGGGGCGCGGCACGTCGGCGCCCTTGGGATAGACGACCCGGGCCGTCGGCAGTCCGCACTCACCCCGCACGACCTGTGTGAGGCGGTCGCCGGTGACCCGTTCCACGATCAGCACCGAGGCGTCCTTCGGCAGCGCACCGCACAGGCCCGCCACCGCCGCGGCCTCGCCCCGGTTGACCGGCGTGAACGCCGTGCCGATCGAGGTGATCGCGGGAGGCACGACCAGCAGCAGCGCTCCCGCCCCGGCGGCCGCACGCGAGCGCCACGGCCGACCGGCGAACCAGGCGAGCCACCCGAACGGCCCGGCGGACTCTTCCCCGGCGGCGCGGGCCGCGAGCCGCTCCCGCAGCCGTCCGGAGAGCCAGCGGAGCCCCCAGACGGCCAGCAGCACCAGCCCGGGGATGACGACCGGCACCAGCCTGCGGGAGGCGAAGGGATGGTCGGGCGTGATCGCGGGACGCCAGAGCGTCGTCACCGTCGTCCATCCGATCACGGCGAGGGGCAGCAGCCAGGCGAACTCGCGCCCCCTGAGCAGGCGGTGGGCGAGCACCGCCACCGCGACGGTCGCGAGCACGACGACGGGAACGCCGACGTACCAGAACAGCCAGTTCAGCGAGTGCTCGTAGTACAGCCGTGTGCCGTCGGGCGTCAGGCCGTTGGCGATCTGCGTCTTCTCGACGAACTCCGAGGTGAGCCGGTCTTCGGGCGTGACCGCGACGCGCCGCACGGTCTGCACCCAGGGCCGTACGGCGAAGCCCGCCATGACCAGTACGACGAAGGCCGCCGCGGCCTTGGGCAGCCACCGGGCACGAGGGACGGACGACCGCGTACGCGACGCGAGCCACGGAGCGAGAGCGGCGCCGGCGGCCGTGAGGACCACGACGACGACGCAGATCGCCAGGAGGGGCGTGAGCGAACCGGACAGATAGGCGAGGTAGGGCCGGGCGAGGACGTAGCCATCGGTGAAGCCCCACGTCGCGCCGACGGCCAGGCCCACCAGGAGGGGCACGCCGAGCCGGCCTTCCGCCCTCCGGTTCCCGGTGATCCTGGCGAGCGCGATCAGCACCCCGGCGAGGATCAGGACGGGCAGCACGTCACGCAGGCCGTCGATGCGGACCAGCAGCGCCAGCCCGAACGACAGCCCCGCGAGCGCGGCGGGCACGAAGCCCGGATTCAGCCGTTTCGCGAGCGTGGCCGGCTCCTGGTCCACTGGACCCGACTCTGTGCCCGGCCCGGGTCCCGGGTCCTGCTCCGAGCGGGACGGCGTGGCCCGGAGCCGGGTCCGCGCGTCGAGCAGCAGGTTCATCCCGCCGAACAGCAGGATCAGGGACGGGATCTCGCTGAAGGTGGTCCGGGACGCGTAGAGGACCGGCAGGCTGACCGCGAAGATTAGTGCGGCCAGGGGCGCCGAGCGCGGGCCCGCGAGCCGCGCCGCGGTCCCCGCGACAGTGAGCACCGCGAGCACGCCCAGCACGGGCGGCACGAGCAGCAGGCCGGGCACGCCCCCCAGCCAGTGGCCGATCGCGTGGATCATGGGCGGCCCGGCCATGAACTGGGGGACGATCCCGCCGTCGACCAGGTAGAAGCCCATGCTGTCGAAGCGCAGGGCGGGATCTGCGCCGCCGAAGTCGCCCACCGGGATCGGCAGCGACCCGTGCCGGGCCAGCCAGACGGCGTACTGCGCGTACGTCGCCGGGTCGCGCCGGACGATCAACTGCTCGCCGTGGAGGAGCCCGTTGAGGACCCCCGACCCGAGCGCCACGGCGAGGACGGCCGCCGTCGCCCATCGCTGCGTCACCGCGGCCCCGGGCAGGCGACGCAGGCCGTACGCGCACAGCAGGACGGCAGCCCCGCCGCCGAGCAGCGTCATCGGCAGCGGCCGGAACCAGCCGAGCAGCAGCAGCGGCAGCCCGGCGAGCAGCCATCCGCTCAGCGCGAGGGCGGGCACGACGGAGACGGCCGCGAGCACCCTGCCCATTGGTGTGCCCACCGCCCCGTCGGCCGCCTCGCCCGCCGCCCCGTTCGAGGGGCCGCCGGTCGGCAGCCGCGTACGCCCACGACTGTTCGCTGGAATGCAGCCGAGACTATCGGTCGCCCCCGGCCCACGCCCTCCCCCGGCCGTTCCCCACCCCACGCGTCGCCGTCGTCCACAGACGCACAGCGGCTCGCGCAGAGGGGGTTACGGAGCCGGTAGCGTACGCCGGAAAGCGGGCAGGGGGGCGAGTGCGGGTGTCGGACAGCGGGGGCGGGCCTCCCGCGCTGGAGCGGCTCCGGCGCTGGGGGCGGAGCCGGCCGGCTCCCCGGAATCCGGTACGCCCGGTGGCATGGGCGCGCGAGGACCTTCCGGGGTGGGCGCGCCGGCACCGGTGGTTTCTCGGGGTCTTCGGGCTGGGGGCCCTGCTGCGGCTGGTGACCGTGCTCGGCTACCGGCCCGCGCTGTGGTTCCCCGACTCCTACACGTACGTGGTCACCGCCATGCGGCCGAGGCCGGACCTCGTCCGCCCGGCGGGCTACTCGATGTTCCTGCGGCTGTTCGAGGCGTTCCACAGCTTCGCTCTGGTGGCGGCCGTACAGCACGTGCTCGGGCTGCTCGTCGGCGTGATGGTCTACGTGACCGTCCTGCGGCGCGGAGGCCGCGTGTGGGCCGCCGTCCTGGCCGGTGCGCCGGTGCTGCTCGACGCCTACCAGGTCGAGCTGGAGCACCTGCTCGTCTCCGACTCGCTGTTCACGTTCCTGCTCGTCGCGGCGGTGTGCCTGGCGATGCGCCGGCCGCTGACGGCGCGTGCGTCCGCCGCGCTCGGCCTCCTGCTGGCCGCCGCCACGCTGACCAGGACCATCGGACTCCCGCTGATCGCCGTCTTCGCGTTGTTCCTGCTCGCGTACGGCATGCGGCGAGCGGGCGCCATGGCCGAAAGCACAGCTGAAAGCCCGGCCGAAAGCCCGGCCGAAACGACGGCGGGGACCGGAGGCACGGCGCGGTCGAGCACGGCGCGGTCGAGCACGGCGCGGTCGAGCACGGTACGGCCGGGCGGGGTGGTGGCCGCGATCGTCCTGCCCTTCCTGGTGACCGCGCTCGTGCCGGTCGCCGCGTACGCCGGCTGGTTCTACGCGACCCACCAGCGGTTCGGGATCATCGGCTCGAACGGCGTCTTCCTCTACGCCCGGACGATGTCGTTCGCCGACTGCGCGGTGATGGACCCGCCGGCCGACCTCGCCGTGCTGTGCGATCCCCGGCCGCCCGCGGCCCGCCCGGTGTCCCAGGAGTACATCTGGGACGCCGCGTCGCCCCTGGTCCGGCTGCCCGGCATCACGTTCACTAAGGAGACCGACACGCTGGCCGGGAGGTTCGCCTCGCTCGCGATCCGCAGCCAGCCGCTCGACTACCTCCGTACGACCCTGACCGAGCTGGGCCGGTCGTTCACGCCGGGGCGGCCCGTCTACCCGGACGCCGACACCTACGGCTACTACCGTTTCCCCGCGACCGTGCCGCCGCCCCCCGGCCGGTACCCCGCCCTGGTGGGCAAGGAGTTCGCCCGGCGCTACGAGCAGGGGCCGATCACGGTCCGCGTCGCCGAGCCGTTCGCGGGCTGGATGCGGGGCTACCAGCGGGTGGCGTGGCTGCCCGGGGCGGCCCTGCTGGCCCTCCTCCTGGTGCCGCCCGCCGCGTGGGCGGCGAGGCGGATGACAGCGGCCCGGAGGGCGCCGGGAACGCCGGCGCCCGGCGGCTGGAGGCTCGGCTGGACGACGGCCTGGGCACTGCTGCTCGTTCCCGCCGCGACGGCGCAGTTCGACTACCGCTACACGCTGCCCGCGGTGCCGCTCGCCTGCCTGGCCGCCGCGCTGGCCGTCGCACCGTCACGTGATGTGACCTGGACGAATGGCATGGAGAACACAAATTCAGGGTAAAGACAAACTGATTCTCATACCCAAAATGTCGGTGTTTAGTATGCTCTGGCCCTGGATCAGGGGGGCATGGGTACGGCGCATGCCGGGCCTGGATCCTCCCAATCGTGGCGCCCTCAGGCGCTCCCGTGACCTACGCTCGGAGCGCGCCCAGTGATCGCCAGGCAAGGAGGACAAGTGTGCGAGCGAAACGTTGATCCTGGCCGCCTCTCGCCCACTCGTCCGGCCCCTTCCTGGGCGGGCCCGCGGTGAGCGAGCGCAGGCGCGTCACCCCGCCCGCCGGGCCTCCTCCCGCCTCCGCAGACCAGAGGGTCTGGGGGCACTCCGACGACGGCTCGTACGGCGGCGCCTTCCAGCCGCCGTCGCGTGACGGCCGAGGGGCGGCCCCCGTGCCCGCCGGGTACGCCGACCTGCCGGCCGACCCCGCGGGCTACGCGGACATGCCGCGCGGACGGAGGCAGCAGGGCGACCTTCCTCCCGGCCCGCAGGAGGGCGGCCGGGGACGCCGCCGCTCCGGCCAGCACCCCGAGCCAGGTCAGGGCCCCGGCCATGACCCGGGTTACGGGCCAGATTATGGGCCGGGTTATGGGCCGGATTATGGGCATGGTGACGAGGCCCGTTTCGAACCGACCCGCGAGGCCCGCCGCCCGGCCGGCGACGGCCACGAGAGCGAGCCGCCCCGGCGGCGGGGCCGCAGACGCGGCGACGAGGAGACCGCGTACGGCGCCTCCCCCGCCGGGCCGGGCGGACCCGCCACACCTGGCGGACCCGGCGAACCCGCCGGTCGTCGGCGGCGCGGCGAGCCCGGCGACGAGCGGGGACCTCGCGCGTCGGATGGCGGCGACGGCCTGCCTCCGGACGACGAGCCGCCCTCCCGGCGCGGATCGGGCGGCGGCCGGTCGCGCCTGGGCGTCGGCGGCTGGATCAGCATCGCGCTGACGTGCGTGCTGGTGATCGGCACGCTGACGGCCTACAAGGTCTACCGGAGCACGCTCGGCCTGATCAACCGGGGCGCGTCCACCGACGAGCTCGACAAGAACCGTCCCGTGAGCCCGACCGGCGCGATCAACGTGCTGCTCGTCGGCTCGGACACCCGTGCGGGCGACAACAAGAAGTACGGCCAGCACCTGGTCAACGACGGCGAGCGCACCGACACGATCATGCTGCTGCACGTGTCGCCCAACCGGGACACGGCGACGCTGCTGAGCTTCCCCCGCGACTCGATGGTGCTGATCCCCGCCTGCTACTCCCACAACAAGACGCTGGTCCCCGCGCACACCGGCATGATCAACTCCGCGTTCTCCGACGGCGGGATGATCTGCACCCGCCGTACGATCGAGAGCCTCACGAACATCCGCATCGACCACTTCATGAAGGTGGACTTCACCGGCTTCAAGAACATCGTGAACGCGCTCGGCGGCATCCAGATCTGCCTGCCGCAGGCGGTCAACGACAAGAACTCGAAGCTCACGCTCCCCGCGGGCAAGCAGGTCGTGATGGGCGAGGCCGCGCTGGGCTACGTACGGCTGCGCCACATCGGCGACGGCAGCGACATCTCCCGGATCAAGCGCCAGCAGGTCTTCATCTCCCAGGTGGTGAAGAAGGCGACCAGCAGCGCGCTGCTCACGGACGTCACCAGGCTGCAGAAGTTCATCACGGCCGCGGCCCGGTCCGTCACGATGGACGACGCGCTCAACACCCAGGAGCTCATCAAGATCGCGACGAGCGCCCAGAAGCTCTCGGCCAAGGGCTTCAAGGCCACCACGGTCCCGTGGGAGCCGTACGCCGCCGACAAGAACCGCGTGCAGTGGAAGGAACCGGCCGCCGGCAACCTGTTCCGGGCCATCGCGAACGACACCGAGGTGACGCCCACCGCCTCCGCGAGCCCGGCCGCGTCCGCCGCCGCCTCGCCGAGCGGCCCGGTGGTCACCCAGCCGCAGCAGGTCAAGGTGCAGGTGTTCAACGGCACGAACACGTCCGGCCGGGCCAAGGAGGTCGCCGAGGAGCTCACCGCGCTCGGCTTCAACGTCGTCGGGGTCGGCGACGCGAAGAAGCCCGACGGCAGCGACCAGCCCAAGACCATGGTCCGCTACACCGGCCAGGGCTGGAACTACTCGAAGATCCTGATCAGCAAGCTGCTCAACCCCGTCTCCCCGGAGACGGGCAAGGCGGCGACCGGTCCGGTCACGCCGTTCACGCCGGCGTCGCCGCCGCCGGACGCGCCCAAGGGCCGGGTGCGCGGGCCGATCGTGCAGCTGGTGATCGGCGCCGACTGGAAGGGTGTGCGGATTCCCCTCCAGGTCGGGGACAACGCGGTCACCTCCGAGACCGACATCTGCTCCAGCTAGACACGTCGCCGGGGGCCGGACGGGACAGATACACCTGGGTTACGTCCGGCCCCCGAGGCGACAGAGGTGTCCAAGAACGTTAGGGTGGTGATCTGGCGAACGCGCCCTTGTTCGCCCGTTCGGCTGATGCGCCGGGGCGCCTTCGCTAGTGTCCGAAAGGACGCGGTGACACGCCTCGGGTGCCCCTGGAGCGTGGCCGTCCCCCGAGCCTCCCCCGACAGATAGCTGAGCGTTTCTCCCGTGAGTGACATCCGCCGTCATCCCCCGGTTCCCGGTTCCCCGCCAGGCGTCGACGCCGACGCCGAAGAGGCCCCCACCGGAGTGATAGGCCGCATCACCGGAGACTGGCCCGCTCCGGACGGCGGCCCGGCCCGCCGGGAGCCGCCGGCCACGGGCGCTCCGGTGCGGGAACCCCACGCGGACCAGCCCGGCGTTCCGGTTCACGGCCGCCACGAGGGCGGCCTTCCGGGTTCGGCCCCGGAGGACGGCCCCGGTCTGCCCGTGCGCGGACGCCACGAGGACGGCCGGCCGGGCGAGGCGACGCCGCAGGCGCAGGCCCCGGCAGGCGGGGCGGCTCCCCTGGGCCATGCGACGTACGAGAGGCAGCCCCTGCCCGTACGCACGCCGCGCAGGCCGGGGGCCGCCCGGCTGGGCGCGCCGCCCGAGTCCGCGCCCTCCCCCCCGGGATTCGACTACTTCTCCGCCGGGCGGGGGCAGACCGGTCCTGGCCGGGGACCGAACGGGCCGGGAAGGCGGCCTCCGGCGTCCGGCCCGGACGCCCCCACGCCCATCCCCGGCGACATCCCCGCCTTCCCCGCACCGGCCTTCGGCGGCGGCGAAACCGATGTCTTCGGGACGCCGCCGGCTCCCGCCTGCCCACCGCCCGCCTTCCCCACTCCGGCCTTCGGCGGCCCCGAGGCCGGCCCCGACCTGTCCGTGAACCCGTTCCTGGACACCCCGCCGACCGGCACCGCCGCGCTCTCCTCGCCGGCGGACGATCCCTTCGGCGCCCCGCCCTACCCGCAGCGGACCGCGTCCGGTGGTCGCGGCGAACAGCCGTTCCCGGACGACGACCCGCCCACCGCCTTCCAGGCGCCGATCACCGACTTCCAGGCCCCTCCCCCGCCCCTCGGAGGCGCGGCCTCCCAGGCTTCGCCCGGCGCCTTCCCCGCCGCGCCCGCCGCCTTCCAGGCCGCGCCCGTACCGGAGGCCCCGGCGGCCCCCGCGTGGCCCGGCCCGGAGGGCGACCCCGGCCACTGGGACCCCTGGCGGCGCGCCCAGGACGACGGCGTGCCGGACTCCCGTCCGACGGGCCCGCTCGGCAGGCCGCTGCGCGCTCCGCTGCCCGCCTGGGCCGAGGCGCCCAGCCGGTCCGCCGATCCGTCCGCCCGGCGTACGGACCGGCAGGACGGGATGGAGGGCGGCGAGTCCGAACAGGAGCCCGCGCCCCGGGCCAGGAAGCCGCGCGATCCCTACCTGGACAACGTGAAGTTCGTCGGCATCGCCCTGGTGCCGATCGGGCACGCGCTGGTCCCGACGCTCGCGGCCGACTCGTCCCGGGCGGCGTACCTGTTCATCTACGTCTTCCACATGCCGCTGTTCGTCATCATCAGCGGCTACCTGTCGAGGAACTTCTGGAACTCCAACGCCAAGACCAACAAACTGGTCGACACGTTCCTCGTGCCGTACGTGATCGTCGAGGTGGGCTACGCCCTGCTGCGCACCGCTTTCGGGCACAAGTTCAGCATCACGATCATGGACCCGGCGTGGCTGAACTGGTATCTGCTGGCGCTGCTGTTCTGGCGGCTGTCCACACCCGTGTGGAAGCGCATGCGCTATCCGTTCGTCATCTCGATCGCGGTGTATCTCTTCGCCGGGTTCTCCGAACTGACCGGTGACTTCAGCATGGACCGGTTCTTCGGCCTGCTGCCGTTCTTCGTGCTCGGCCTCGTGCTCAAGCCGGAGGTCTTCGACTTCCTCAAGCAGCGCTGGGTGCGGGCGCTGTCGGTGGTCGTCCTGCTCGGCGCGGCGGCCGTGGCCGTCTTCCTCGTGACGAACTACTCCATCAAGCTCGGCCCGATCTACTACAAGAACAGCTTCAAGGACCTCCACCTGGTGTGGTGGAAGGGCATGGCCCTGCGCGCGGGCCTGCTCGTGGCCGCGCTGGCGATGTCGGCGGCCGTGATGTCGCTGGTCCCCCGGCGGCAGACGTGGTTCACCGACCTCGGCACCCGCACGCTCTACTGCTACCTGCTGCACGGCGTGCCCGTCATGATCGCCAAGGAGATGGGCTGGCTCAACGTGCCCTGGCTGTACGGCCCCCTCGGGGTGGCGGCCATCGCGTGCTCGTGCTTCGCCCTGGCCATCGTGCTGTGCCTGCCGGTGACCCGCACCGCGTTCAAGTGGCTGCTGGAGCCCCGGCTCATCTGGCTCTACCGCAGGCCGAGCGTCCAGGCGACGAAGTAGCGCCCGCACGGGAAGTTCAACCGCATTTCGGGGAGCATTCACCCGAGGCATCCGGTCATTTCGGACTGCGCGGCCAGCCTCCCTGTATGAGGGTATGTGTCGCCACGACCGTGCATCACCCGGAGGACGCGCGGATCACCCACCGGCAGATCCGGGCGCTGCTCGACGCGGGACACGAGGTGACCTTCGTCGCGCCGTTCACCCACTGCAACGTGACTCCGTCACAGGGGATCCGGGCCGTCGACGTGCCCCGGGCGGTGGGCCTGCACCGGAGCAGGGCGCTGCGGGCGTCCTCCTCGGCCCTGCGCAGGGCGTCGCGGGATGCCGACCTGCTGCTCGTGCACGACATCGAACTGCTGCTCACCCTGCCGCGCAGAAGGCCGCCCACGGTCTGGGACGTCCACGAGGACACGATCGCCGCGCTGGACACGAAGTCGTACCTGCCGGGGCCGCTGCGCGGCGTCCTGACGCCGCTGATCCGGGCGATCGAGACCCGGGCCGAGCGCCGCCTGCACCTGATCCTCGCCGAGGAGGCCTACCGGGCGCGCTTCCCCGGCCCGCACCCCGTCGTGCCCAACCACACGTACGTGCCGCCGGCGCCGCCTCCGCCGCCCGGCGACTCCCGCGTCGTCTACGTCGGGCACATCTCCGCGGCGCGGGGCGCCGCCGAGATGATCGAGGTGGCCCGGCGGCTGCGCCCGTACGGCATCCGCCTGGACCTGATCGGGCCGGCCGACGCCGCGGTCCGCCCGATGCTGCGCGACGCGCAGCGCGAGGGCGTGCTCGACTGGTTCGGGTACGTCCCCAACCGGCACGCCCTGCGAATGGCCGAGGGCGCCCTGGCCGGGCTGTCCCTCCTGCACGACCTGCCGAACTACCGGCAGTCGACGCCCACGAAGATCATCGAGTACATGGCGCGCGGCATCCCCGTCGTGACGACCCCGCTGCCGAACGCCGCGTCCCTGGTCGGACGGGTCGACTGCGGCACGATCGTCCCCTTCGGCGAGGCGGAGCCGGTCACCGGCCCGTACGGGTCGGCGTCCGGGTCGGCGTCCGGCACGGTGGCCGACGCGGTCGTACGGGCGGTGCTGCGCCTGCGCGACGACCCCGACCGGCGGGCCGCGATGGGCACCCGGGGATACGTCGAGGCGCTCAACCACTACCACTGGCCCGTGGTGGCCGGGGAGTTCGTCGCCCTGCTGGAGCGGTGGACCGAGGCCCCCGATCGGGTCGCCGTCCCTCGCGCCGCAGTCCTTTAGCCGCCGCGTTCACCCTGGTTCGAGGGGCGGAGCCGCTTCGCTTCAGGACGCGGTGCAGCTGTCCTGGGTAGCGTCAAAGCCCTCCACGTCGTCCAGCGTCCTCGGAGGCTTCATCCCCTGCCAGTCCGCGCCGAGGACCAGAACGAGCGTCTGGGTTTGCGCGTTCTCGACTGGGTGGCTCGTCGTCTTCTTGAGTTCACGGAACAGGCGCGGTGCCCGGCTCTTCCCGTTGGGGGAATACTTGATCACCGTCCGCGCGTACGGCTTGCGCGCGGCAACGATCTTGACGATGTGATAGCCGCGCTGCTCCAGCTCGGCCGCGACCTCGCCGCCGAGGCCCTGTCGGCCGCTGCCGTTCTGGACGACGATATGAATCTGGGACTTGGGAATCTTCTGCTCACCGGTCTTGACGTTCTTGCTGATCCGGTCGGCCGCGACCATCTTGAACAGGCGATCCGCCTGCGGGTGCACCCACTCCACCCGGCCGGGATTGGTGACCGAGTAGCGCCAGGGCGTGGTCACGAACCGGATCTGCCCTGCCGTGATGCCCTCGGCACTCGTCACAAGGTCTTTCAGGACTCCCATGGTGAGCTCGGGGTCGGTGGTGATCGATCTGGTCGCGGCGTCGAGGAAGTGGAACAACTTCTGGGGGTTGGTCAGTGTCTCCCCGCTCATCGCCTGCTTGGCCATCGAGGCGAGGAACATCTGCTGCCTCTGGATCCGCCCGATGTCCGACCCGTCACCAAATTTGTACCGCGCCCGCACATAGCCAAGCGCCTTCTCCCCGTCGAGGAGCTGCCTGCCCGCGGGAAGCTTCAGAAGCGCCTTCTTGTCATCGACCGGCTCGGATAAACAGACCGGCACACCGTCCAGGGCGTTCACCATCGCCTTGAACCCGGTGAAGTCGACCTTCACGAAATGGTCGATGTGGATACCGGTCAGCGACTCGATGGTCCGCCACGTGCATGCCATACCGCCGAAGTTGAACGACTCGTTGATCATGCCGACATGCGCCTGCTGGCCGGGGAGCCCGCCTTTGGCCGGGCAGGCCGGCAGCTGAACGAGCGAGTCGCGCGGAAAGCTGATCAGCAGGGCTCCGTCCCGCGCGGGAGAGATGTGCGTGAGGATGATGGTGTCAGTCCGTTCCCCGGGCACTTTGCCGTACTTGGCGTTCGCCCCGTCTCGCTGGTCGGAGCCGACCACCAGGACATTGAGCGCCTTGCTGATCTTCGCGGGCCGCGGTCCGAGCTCCTGCTTGGTCACCTGCTCGTGCCTCACGTTGCCGGAGAGCTTGACGTAGCCCCCCACCGCGAACGTGGCGCCGCCGGCGACGACGCCGACCACCCCGGACAGGACAACCCAGAGCCATGCTCGCCACTTGGGGGCATTGCGAGGCGGTGCCGGTAGGTCCTCCGCCGGGAGGGCGGGGCGGACATCGACATGACCCACGATCGTGCTCCTGGGGGTCGGACCACGGCTTGTGCCGAGGGCGAGATGCAGTAGCGGCAAACCGGGCCCAGTGTAGCGATCTCTCGTCAGCTTCTCGGCCGCAAACGACCGAGCTTACAGCTCCTCGCCGTCGACGGATTCGACGGTTCAGGCCGCGTCGTCGGCAGCGTGACTCACTGCCCAGCCCGCGACACCGCGCGCCCCCGGTTCCAGAGACACCGGTCCCGGCGTCCAGGGAACGTTCCCGGTCACCGGGACGCGGCCAGCAGGCGCGCACCGGTGACGACCAGGCCGACGGCCTGGGTGACCGCGCCCGCGACCTCGAACCACTCGGTGCCGGCCACGAGCCCGATCACGTGCAGCGGCGGCCACAGCATGATCCCCGCGGCGGCCCAGAGCGGCACCACGCGGGCGCGGAGCAGGGCCAGTCCGAGCAGCAGCGTGCCGACCAGGTTGCCGAGCACGAAGAGCAGGAACACCCAGATGACCGACGGGTCGTTCTGGGCGCCGTCGAGAATCGCCGCGTAATCCGCGACCGGGCCCCCGCGCTCGGCCATGACGGTGCCGGTGATTCCCGCGAAGGCGACGGCGAAGTAGCAGATGTATCCGGCTGCCATGAGGGTCGCGCCGAGGAAACCGAGCGTCCGGCTCCGGTCTCCGATGAGCCGCCTGGCGCCGAGGACCGCCGGGACCATGAGCAGGCTGCCCAGCATCGCGGCGACCGTGGACAGGCGCATCTCGCCGGGGTGGGCCGCCGTGAGCGCCAGCGCCTCCGCGCCGGTGCTGTCGCTCCCTCCGTCGCGGGTGGCCCACGCGTACGCGGCGTTGGCGACGACGAAACCCCACGGCGCGGTGAACAGCGCCAGGGCGAGCGGCACATGACGAGCGCGCGGCGGAGCCGCCGCCTGACTGCCGGATGACGCGACGGACGTTTCCATGGATTCTCCTCAACCGCTGAAGACGACGGGGATGGTCAGGCGTGGGAGCGCAGCGCCGGGGCGACCAGCGCGACGCTGGCGAGGGTGAGCACGATGCCGACCGCGGCCACCGCGACCGCCGGCGCCGGGACCCCGTCGGCGAAGAACGCCGGCGCGGCGCTGAGCGCCGACAGCAGCCTGGTGACGATCACGGCCACCACCCCGGCGCGGCTGCCGCGCCAGGCCAGCACGACGCCGACGACGGTGATCAGGCCGAGCACGCCGTCGGCGAGGGCCACCGCGAACGGCGGGTGCTCGCCGTCGCCGAACGGCAGCGAGACCACGTCGATGAGACCGAACAGGCCGGCCAGGACCAGGCCGATGATGAGGGGAACGGAGCGTTTCATGTGCTTCTCCTGAGCCGCGGGATGTCGATGTCCGAAGTGTGGGCGCGCCGGCCCCGCCGGCGGATCCGGGCCGCCCCTGGACCGGTCTCCGTGCTGGCACGTATTCACCCCGGCCGCCCCGAGGCCTACGGTGTGCTCGTGGCACTCCCCCGTCTGCTCGCGTACGCCGCCGCGATGCTGGTGTGCGCGCTGATGGGCGTCGCGGTGGTGCCGGCCGTCGCCGGCGACGGAACGGTGGCGCAGGACGGCACGGCGCTCGTGATCGGCATCGCGCTCGCCCTGCCCTCCGTCGTGCTCGGCGTGCTGGTCGCCACCCGGCGTCCGCGCAGCGTGGTGGGCCTGCTGCTGGTGCTGACCGGCGCGACGACCGTGCGCCTCGGGGTCGGTGAGTCGTACGCGAGCCTGGCCGCGCGGCGGCCGGGGCTGTTCGCCGAGGTCTACGCGGCGCTGTCGCAGGGCGACTGGATGTTCCTGTACGTGCCGGCGGCGCTGCTCACGCTCGTCTTCCCCGACGGGCGGCTGTTGCCGGGGCGGCGATGGCGCTGGATCACCGCCGGGCTGCTGGTCGTGCCCGTGCTGTTCATGCTGATCGCGGCATGCCTCCCCGATTCGTACGAGCCGCCGTTCGAGCGCACGCCACCCCTTCTGCGGCCGCCGGAGGCGTACCTGCCGACGCTGGGGATCGTGGGAGTGGCGCTGCTGCCTGTCTTCCTCGGGCTGCTGGTCGCGTCGGCGGCGGCGATGGTGATCCGCTACCGGCGGGCGGCCGACGAGGTCAGCCGGGCGCGGCTCAAGTGGTTCGCCCTCGGTGGCGTTTTCCTGCCGCTCACGCTGCTGTTGTGCTGGGCCGGTTACCTGCTCTCCGGCAGTCCCGACCTGGTGGTGTTCGGCCTGGTGGCGACGGCCGTGTCGATCCCGGTGGCGACCGCGATCGCGATGCTGCGTCACGACCTCTACGACGTCGACCGGGCGATCAGCGCCGCCATCACCTACGGCCTGGTCACCACGATCCTGCTGGCCTTCTACACGGCCTCCTCGTTCCTCGCCGGCCTCGGCGCCGGGCGCGACTCACCCGTCGCGGCGGCCGCCGCCACCGCCGTCTGCGCCGCCGCACTGTCCCCGCTGCGGGTCCGGCTCCAGCGCCGGGTGGACCGCCGGCTCTACCCGGCCCGGCAGGCCGTGCTGACCGCCATCGCGCACCTGCGCGACCGGGTGCACGCCGGGCAGGCGCGGCCGGAGGAACTGGAGGCGGCGCTGCGCGGCGCGCTGCGCGACCCGGCGCTGCGCGTCGGCTACCGGCTGCCCGGCCCCCGAAACGACGCCGACGACGATGCGGCCGGCCTCGTCGACGCGGCCGGACACCCGCTCGACCCCGGTGACGCCCAGGTCACGCCGGTGCGGCTCGGGGGCCACGAGATCGGCGCGATCGTACGCGGCCGGGCCGGGAGCCGGGAGCTGCTGCGCGAGGCGGCCGACGCGAGCGCGCTGCTCATCGAGGTGGTCCGGCTGCGCATCGAGGTGAGCCGGGCGCTCGAGGAGGCCGAGGCCAGCCGGACCCGGCTGCTGCACGCGGGTTACGAGGAGCGGCGGCGGCTCGAACGCGACCTGCACGACGGCGCCCAGCAGCGCCTGGTGTCCCTCGGCATGGCGATCCGGCTCGCCCAGCGCCACCTCGGCGACGGCACGGCCGACGTCGGCGCCCTGCTTGACGCGTGGGTGGCCGAGCTGGCCGTCGCGGTCACCGAGCTGCGGCAGATCGCGCACGGCCTGCGGCCGAGCAGCCTCGACGACGGCCTCGGCAACGCGCTGGTCACGCTGGCGGGCAAGGTCCCGGTGCCCGTCGCGCTCGACGTGTCGGCCGACGACCTGCCCGACGACGTGGCGACGACCGCCTACTACGTGGCGAGCGAGGCGATGACGAACGCGGTCAAGCACGCCGCCCCCGCCGCCATCGGCGTCCGCGTCAGCCGGGCCGGCGACCGGGTCACCGTGCGGATCAGCGACGACGGGCGGGGCGGTGCCGAGATGCGGCCGGGCGCCGGGCTGGCGGGCCTGGCCGACCGGGTCCGGGCGGCGGGCGGCGCGCTGCGGCTGTCCAGTCCGGAGGGCGGCGGAACGACGGTGGAGGCGGTGCTGCCGTGCGCGTCGTGATCGGTGAGGACTCCGCCCTGTTCAGGGAGGGGCTGGCCCGGCTGCTCGCCGACGCGGGGCACGAGGTCGTGGCCAAGGCCCAGGACGCCCCCGGGCTCGTCGCCGCCGTCGACGCCGCCGATCCCGACCTGGTCGTCGCCGACATCCGGATGCCGCCCGACCACACCGACGACGGCGCGCGGGCGGCGCGCCGGATCCGCGACGCTCACCCCGGCCTCGGCATCGTCCTGCTCTCCCAGCACGTCGAGACCCGGCACTCCGTCGATCTGGTGTCCCGCGGCGGGTTCGGCTACCTGCTCAAGGACCGGGTCTTCGACGTCGACGACTTCCTCGACACACTGCGTCGGGTGGCGGCCGGCGGCTCCGCCCTCGACCCCGAGGTCGTCTCGCGGCTCATCGGCGTCCGCCGGGCCACCGACCCCCTCGGGTCCCTCAGCGCGCGTGAGCGCGAGGTGCTGGCGTTGATGGCGGAGGGCCGCACCAACGTCGGCATCGCCCGGCGGCTCTACCTGACCGACCGTACGGTGGAGACCCACGTCAGCTCGATCCTCGCCAAGCTCGGCCTGCCCGGCTCGGAGGAGGACCACCGCCGGGTGCTGGCCGTCGTGCTCTACCTCAACCGTTCGCGGGCCTGACGCGGGCGACGAGCACCCCTGAGGCGACCACCCCTGATGTGGAGGTCTGGGACAACCTTGCCGCCGTACGACTGTCCTCCGGCGGCCGGGCTTGCTGTACTGGAACCATGGCAAGCCATGTCGTGCAGGGGCGCCGGGTCGAGATGCCGGTGGAAGTCCGCGACGCCTCGATGTGCCTCGCCGCGTATCTGGTACGGGCCGACGCCGCCCGTGCGGTCCTCGCGTACTCCGGGATGGACGTCACCGAGGTGCTGCCCGGCAAGGCCCTGTGCACGCTGGCGTTCGTCCGCTACCGCGACTCCGACCTCGGCTCCTACGACGAGTTCGGCGTGATGTTCCTCGTACGGCCGTCCGGCGCGGGCGCCCCGCCGAGGCGTGGGCTGCTCGCCGGTCTGAAGGACCTGCGCGGGGCGGGATCGGGCGCCTTCGTCCACTGGCTCCCGGTCGACCAGGGCTTCACGGTGGAGGCGGGCAGGAGCATCTGGGGCTTCCCGAAGGAGCTGGCCGACGTCGATCTGCGGCTCGGCTCGCCGTACAAGCGGTGCGTGCTGCGCAGGGACGGCCGGATGGTCGTCGACCTGCTGATCAGGCCCGGGATGCCGGCCGCCCCGGCACCGCTGGTCGGCGGGTCCGTTCCGGTGCCGGACGCCTACACCCATCTGGACGGGGTGACCCGGCGGGTCTCCTGGGCCGCCCGGGCCAGGAGAATCCGGTGGCGGCCGGGCGGCGCGCTCGTCCGGCTCGGCAACCATCCGATCGCCAAGGAGCTGAGCGAGCTGGGGCTGCCCCGGCGGGCCCTGCTGACGGTCACCGCCGAACGCGTGTCGATGACGTTCGAGGAGCCGCGGGAGGCGTGACACCCGGCCGGGGATCGGCGGGTCACGGGTCCCGGCGGCAGGAGCAGAGCTCGCCTTCCGGTGGGCCGCCGGGTTCCACGGCCTCGGGCTCGGTGGCGAGCGCACCGCGAGCGGCGTCGGCGGCCGCCGCCTGAGGGCCCTCGCCGGGTTCCGCGCGAGGAGCGTCACCGGGGGCCGCGCGGGCGGCGGCGGAGGCGGGCAGGCCGGCCGTCAGCCGGTCGATCCTCTCGTTCAGCGCCCGGATCTCGTTCATCACCGCCGTGTGCTGCTCCAGCTCCAGCGCCTGGTCCTCCTCCCACCGCGCGGCGTTGACCTCCGCCTCCATCGCGGAGACGATCACGCCGATGAGGAGGTTGAGGACGAAGAACGCCGTGATCACGATGAAGGTGGCGAAGAAGATCCAGGCCATCGGCTCCTTGACCATCACGTCCTCGGCGATCTGTGGCCAGTTCTCGACCGTGAGCACCGTGAACATGGTGAACAGCGACGTCCCGAGATCTCCGAAGTACTTCGGGGCCGCCTCGCGGAAGAGCTGTTCGCCGATCACGGCCGCCATGTAGAGCGACAGCAGCAGGAGGACCAGCGCCGAGGCCAGACCCGGAATCGCGGTGAACAGCGCGGAGACGACCCGCCGCATGCCCGGCACCACGGAGATCAGCCGCAGGACGCGCAGGAACCGGAAGAGCCGCAGGATCGACAGCGACTCCGAGGCCGGCACGAGCGCGGCGCCCACGATGATCAGGTCGAACCAGTTCCAGGGGTCGCGGAAGAAGGCCTTCCCGTGCGCGGAGATCCGGGCGAGGAGCTCGACGACGAAGATCGCGATGATGACCCGGTCGACCACGAGGAAGGCCGTGGCGTGGCGGTCGGCCAGTTCGGGCGACGTCTCCAGCCCGAGCGTCACCGCGTTCAGCGCGATGACCGCGATGACCACCCGTTGGAAGGCCGGCGTTTCGACGAGGACGCGGAGTCGTTCGCGATGAGCCGGCAATCCCACACCCCAGGAGTTCAGACGACAACAATCGCCCGAAATCCTATAGTTCGCGGCTGCATGTGGTTCCGGTGGCCATATGTCCCGTCCTGGCCGGTGGGCCGACGGTGCGCACGATCACCAGGCCGCCCGTACGGAGTGGTCGTGAGCGCGGCGTCAGACGATGGGAGGGCGGCCGAGGCGGAGCATGCGCCAGGCGGTGCGCCAGGCCATCGGGCGGCGCTCGCCCGCCGGCTCACGCACCCCTTCCACGAACCCGCCGAACCACGCCCTGACGGCGGGCAGCGACCGCTCCCGCACGAGCGTGAGCACCATCCAGTTGAGCAGGTAGAGCGCGGCGAGCGGCCACGGCAGGTTGCGGCGGGCCAGCCACACCCGGTTGCGGGCGTTCAGGCGGTAGAAGTGCGTGTGCCGGCTCGGCAGCACCAGCGGGTGGTACATCACCGTCTCGGCGTCGTACTCGATGCGGTAGCCCTCGCCAAGTAGCCGCCAGGCGAGGTCGGTCTCCTCGTGGGCGTAGAAGAACCGCTCGGGCAACCCGCCGACCTGGAGGAACGCCGACTTGCGGATGGCGCAGGCGCCGCCCAGGAAGGTCGTCACCGGAGAGGAGCGCTCGGGGTCTCCGGCCCGCAGGCGGGGAACGTGGCGCCGCTGCACCAGGCCGCCCTCGGGGTCCATCACCCGGAAGGAGATCACCGCGAGGTCGGGCTCGTGCGTGAACCGCTCGCGGATGTGCGCGGCCACCTTGGCGTTGGCGTACCAGCCGTCGTCGTCGAGGAACAGGACGATGTCGCCGGAGCACTCCTGCACGCCCCGGTTGCGCCCCTCGGGAATGCCCGCGTTGTGCTCCAGCCGGACGGTCTTGATCGTCGCCGCGGTGCCCGGCGGCGGCGCGGCGGTCAGCTCCGGGACGTCCGCGCCGTTCCCGACGACGACCACCTCGATGTCGCCGTCGGTCTGCGTGAGCGCGGACTCCACCGCCCGGTCGAGCTCGGCGATCCTGTTGCCCATGGTGAGGATGACACAGGAGATCTTCACCGCGTCATCGCCTCGACGCGGGGCGCACTGCACACGACTTCATGTTCACCGAGTCTGTATGGCCGGGCGATCCGGGAGCTGCCTGGTTTACCGTGGCACAAGGGTATCGGAACTGCCACCAAACCCCCACCCAACCGCGGATGTACGAGCGATCGGCACGCCGCGCCGCCCCCGTCACGACAGCCGCCGGGAGGCGAGGATGCTGACCAGGTGCAGCACGAGCTGGACCACGGCGATGACGACGCAGGCGACCATGAGGATCCGGGTGGCGGAGAACCAGTTGTCCAGCACTGCCGCGGCCACGACGATCAGCGACAGCTCGACGGCCTGGATCACCCGGTGGAACCGCAGCGCCGCCGCCGCCCGGCGGGCCAGCGCGAGCCGCGGCGAGGCGAACTGCTGCGCCGCCGCCTCGGTGGTCGCGACCAGGCCGGACCGCGCGCGGGCCACGTCGACCAGGTCGGTCTCCGCCTTGATCAGGATCGCGCCCAGCGCCGCCGCCACGCCCATGACCGTGTACCAGTCGGGCAGCGTCTCCGACGCCCGGAAGCCCAGGCCGATCAGCAGCGCCGCCTCGGCGAAGTAGTGCCCGACCCGGTCGAGGTAGACCCCGGTGATCGAGGTGCGGCCGGTCCAGCGGGCCAGCTCGCCGTCCGAGCAGTCGAGCAGCAGGTAGACCTGGATCAGCAGGGCCGCGGCCAGCGCCGCCCAGAGCCCGGGCAGGGCGAGGACGGCGCCCGCCGCCACCCCGCACAGGATCATCAGGCCGGTGACCTGGTTGGGGGTGACGGGCGTCTTGGCCAGCAGCCAGGTGGCGTAGACGGACAGCCGCCGCATGTACAGCAGGCCTGCCCAGTGCTCGCCGCTGCGGCGGTCCATGGTGGTCTGCGGCTGGGCGACCGCGCGAAGCTCAGCTACCGACGGCGCGGACATAGTCCTCAACTCTCGCGCGGACCTCGGGCTCCGACAGCCGGAGGTGCTCAAGGATGGTGTAGCGGCCGGGCCGCGTGCTGGGGGCCAGCAGGACGGCCTCGGTGAACTGCTCGTGCGTCAGGCCGACGTCGCCCGGTGTGACGGGCAGCCGGTGCTGCCGCAGGCAGCCGGTGATCTGGCCGAGCCGGTGGGAGTCCTCCCGGAGGAAGAAGCAGAAGGCCGCGCCGATCCCGGCCAGCTCGCCGTGATTGGCGGTCCCGGGGAAGAGCTGGTCCACGGCATGCATGATCTCATGATCTCCGCCACTCGCCGGACGACTTGACCCGGCGATGACCATCGACATGCCCGACAGGATCAGCGCCTCGGCGAGCACGGTCAGGAACGTGTCCGACTCGATGGAGTCCGACCTGCCCAGCACCGCCTCCGCCGCCGTACGGGCCATGGAGACCGCCACCCCGTCGACGGGTTCGCCGCGCTCGGCCCGGCTCAG
This sequence comes from Microbispora sp. NBC_01389, assembly GCF_045040095.1. Lineage (NCBI taxonomy): Bacteria > Bacillati > Actinomycetota > Actinomycetes > Streptosporangiales > Streptosporangiaceae > Microbispora > Microbispora sp. NBC_01389. The sequence continues at coordinate 3,320,452 of NZ_CP109552.1, read as the reverse complement.
CTGCCAGTCCTCGATCGCCGACAGGTTGCTCACCACGTCGCCGACCCCGGCGCTCACCAGGGACGGCGGCGCGTCGTGGACGAAGTCGAGGTCCACCATGATCGCCAGCGGCATCGGCACGCCGAACGACGGCTTGCCCCCGTCGTGGACGAGGGAGGCCACCGGCGAGCAGATGCCGTCGTGCGAGAGGTTGGTGGCCACCGCGACCATCGGGATCCCGGCGAGCGAGGCGGCGTACTTGGTGGCGTCGATCGTCTTGCCGCCGCCGATCCCGACGACCGCCTCGAACGCGCCCTTGCGCAGGTCGGCGCCGAGCGCGATGGCCGCGTCGACCGTTCCGTCGGCGACCCGGAAGACCTTGGCGTCACCGAGCGACGGCGTGATGACCTCGGTGATCCGGTCCCCCTGGTTCGGGCCGACCGCGACCGCGACCTGCCCGGAGGTGGCCACCCGGCTGTCGGCCAGCAGGGTGCCGAGTTGCGCGATCGCGCCCCGCCGCACCTCCATCGTGAGGGGGGCGGGGAGCATCCTTGCCAGAATCGGCATGCGAACTCCTCAGAAGGCCGCGGAAATCAGTAACGGCACGCGATCTCACGGGCCTTCGCGAGGTCGTCGTGGTTGTCCACCTCGACCCAGTCGACCTTCCCGATCGGCGCCACGGAGATGGTCTCGCCGCGCCGGACCATCTCCTGGTAGCCGTCCTCGTAGTAGAGCTGCGGGTCCCGCTCGAAGGTGGCCCGCAACGCGTCGGCCAGCCGCTCGGCCGCGCCGGGCCGGATCAGCGTGGCGCCGATGTACTCGCCGTACGCCTCGGCGGGGTCCATCAGCTTGGTGATCCGCTTCAGCCGGCCGTCCCCCAGTGTGACCTTCATCTCCTCCTCGGCCAGGGACTTCACGTCGTCCACGGCGAGCAGGATGTCGGAGGTGTCCTCGGCGGCCAGCAGGGTCCGCTCCACCGACTCCGGGTGGACGGTGTCGCCGTTGACCAGCAGCGCGCCCCGCGAGAAGTGGTCACGCGCGCACCACAGCGAGTAGGCGTTGTTCCACTCCTCGGCCTTGTCGTTGTGCACCAGCGTCAGCGACACGCCGTGGCGGCGCTCCAGGTCGGCCTGCCGTTCGCGTACGGCCTGGGCCTGGTAGCCGACGATGACCACGACCTCGCGCAGGTCCACGGCCGCCAGGTTGCGCAGGGCGATGTCGAGGATCGTGGTCTCACCGTCGACCGGCACCAGCGCCTTGGGCAGCGTGTCGGTGTACGGCCGCAGGCGACGTCCGGCTCCGGCGGCCAGCACCATTCCGAGCAATTTCCCGCACTCCTTGAGGTCGAGCGTCAGACAGTAAACCCAAAGGTTAGTTGGCCCGGGGCCGCACTTGGGTAATCCGCCGTTGGTCTGACGTTAATCCTGGGGAGCCGGTTCCACCGCCTGGTCGGGTGTGCGGGGGGCGGCCAGCCAGCAGGTCAGGCTCTCCCAGCCGAACAGTCCCCACAGGTAGAGCGCGAGCAGGACGAACGCGGGAGCCACCATATCGAGCAGGCCGGCCAGGGCGACGACGAGCATCCGGCCGTCCCAGCCGAGCCCCGCCGTGGCCAGCCACGACGGCGGATACACGTGCTGACGCACCCGGTAGACGATGTCGTAGTGGTGGAAGGCCATCGCGCCGAGCAGCGCGAAGGTGATCACGGGCGGCACCGAGCGGGCGAACCCGGCCGAGGCGACGAAGCCGTACTCCGTCAGGCGCAGGATCGGGGGCGCCAGCCAGTCGAGCCGCCCGTCGTGCCGGTGCGCGCTGCCCGCCCCGGCGAGCAGCAGGGCGATCGCGGGCGCGAAGACCGCGAAGTCGTCGGCCCCGGCGATGCCGAGGACCAGCAGCACGGCGGTCACGAACGCCCCGGCGAGCGCGGGCGGCAGGGGTGGCAGCTGCCCGGCGACGAGCAGCCCCATCGCCCGCGACAGCGGGCCGTCGTCACGCTGGGCGACCACGACGCTGCGCGGCACCGGGGTCATGTGGACGGAGATCACGTCGGAGCCCTCCCGAGCGGCGTCGTGGGCGGCGTCATGGGCGGGGCGGCTCATGCCACCTCCTCGCCTTCGGCTCGGAGCAGGGTCATGCCGGAGGCGCGCAAGTCAGCACCTTGCCAGACGCTGTGTTTACTGATTCGCTCGCTACGCTCGCTCATGCGAAGGACCTCGCCATCCGCCCGGCGGCCGTGTAGACGAGCGCCACCCCGCCCCAGCCGAGCAGCGCGAGGAACGTCACCCGCGCGTCGAACAGCGCCGCCGTGACACAGATCAGGGCGGTCCGCTCCCCGATCGGCAGGACGATCGTCTTCTTCAGCCAGTAGGCCACACCCCGGTCGAGCCGCCGCGCCAGCGCCAGCACCGACCCGGTGCCCGAGGCCGCGGCGGCCGCCGGGGCCTCGTCCCAGGGCACCGCCATCGAACGCGGGGCCGCCGCCCGCAGGCTCGCCGCCCGCGCCCGGTCGGCCAGCGCTCCGGCGTACGCGAAGTCGACCATGTGCCGGATAGTCTGCAGGACCAGCGCGGCCACGGCCAGGGCCCAGATCCGCCAGGACCCCTCGGGACCGGAGGTGTATCCGAGCACCAGCCCGACGTAGACCACGTACTCCTTGATCCGGTCGCAGATGGCGTCGAGCCAGCCGCCGAGCGGGGAGAACCGGCGCGTGTACCGCGCGACCTGGCCGTCCAGGCAGTCGAGCACGAACGACAGGTAGAACGCGACGGCCCCCACGACGAGCCCCGCCCGGTGCCCGTCGGAGAACCAGACGGCCGCGATGAGCGCGAACGCGACCGAGATGCCGGTGATCGAGTTGGGCGTCAGGCCGAGCCGTACGGCCGGCCGGATCAGGTGGCGGGACCACGAGCTGACGCAGAAGGTCGTGAAGCAACCGTCTCCGCTCTTCACGGCGGCCTCCAGCCGGGCCCGCGGCTCGTCGACGTCGGCGAGCTCGCGCACCGCCCGCTCGGCGGCCGGGCGGGTCGCGACCCGCCCGCAGTGCAGCGCGCCCAGTGTGACGGCGTGCACCGGGACGCCCGCCCGGGTGAGCCCGGTGAGCAGCAGCTCGGGCACCTCGGTGTCGCCCACCCGCCCGAGGTGGCGGCGCTGGGCGAGGTCGGCCAGCTCCTCGGCCAGGTCGGCGAGCCCGGCGAGGTGCGCCTCCCCCACCTGCAGGACGCCGCGGAAGGTGCCGTTGGCCCATTCGACCTCGTGGAAGGAGGTGCCGGCCGACACGATGCGGCCCCACTCCGTCCGCACGGGCGGCCGCAGCGGGGCCGGGTCGCCGCCGGCGACGATCGCGCCGGTCGGGCGGGCGGGATGTTCGAGCAGCAGGGCCAGCGCGTCGGTGTGCGCGACGACGTCGGCGGCCAGCACGGCGACCGGGGAGGTCGAGGCGCGGGCCGCCTTGGCCACGATCCGCAGGTCCTCGGCGAGGCCGTCGCTCACGCAGATCTGGTGCCGCGGACCGCTCCCGATCTCCCGTTCCCGCCCGCCCGCCAGACCCGGCCGCCGGCCGTCCGCGGCCTCCGGCCCCGGACCGTCCGCCGCGATCTGTCTTCGCTCGCCCTCCCAGCCGTCCTGGCTTCTCACCACGATCACCACCTCGCGGACCGGCAGGGTGAGGAGCTGGGCGACGAGCCGCTCCAGGAGGCTGCCCTCCGACCTGGCGCCGTCGGAGCAGGGCAGCCCGGCGGCCGGCGAGGTCGCGAGGACGACCGCCACCGTCTGTGTGTCCCGTACCGTACCGGGCTTGCTCGGATCCGCCCCCATATGGAAACCCGTTTCACGTTGGCCGCACGTGCTCACCTCGCAAAGTAACCGAGTGATCACTAGGTGGCAATCACCTTCTGCGGCTTCCGGCACGGGTATGGTCTGCTGTCGGGGAGGACATCATGATCGCGGAATCGCGTCTGCGCAGGGTGGGGGTCGTGCTGGCCGGCGGCGTCGGCCAGCGCGTGGGGCTGAACACCCCGAAACAGCTTCTGAAGATCGCCGGAAAGACGATCCTGGAGCACACCCTCGACGTGTTCGACGGCCATCCGGAGATCGACGAGGTGATCGTCGCGATGACCCCCGGCTTCGTCCCGGACGCCGAGGAGCTCGTCAGGCGGGGCGGCTACGCGAAGGTCTCCCGGGTGCTCGAAGGAGGCGCGAGCCGCACCGAGACGACCTGGCGGGCGCTGTCCGCGCTGGGCGAGCGGGAGTGTGACGTGCTGCTGCACGACGCGGTCCGGCCGCTCATCGAGCCGCGCGTCATCAGCGAGTGCGTGGCGGCCCTCGGCCGCTACGAGGCGGTCGAGGTGGCGATCCCGTCCTCCGACACGATCGTCGTGGCCGCCCCCGGCCCGCGCGGCGAGATCATCCGTGACATCCCCGACCGCTCCCGGCTGCGCCGCGGGCAGACCCCGCAGTGCTTCCGGCTGTCGGTGATCCGGGCGGCGTACGAGCGCGCCCTGGCCGACCCGGCGTTTCCCTCCCTGCCGACGACCGACGACTGCGGCGTGGTGCTGCGCTACCTGCCCGACGTGCCGATCTACATCGTGCCCGGCAGCGAGCGCAACATGAAGGTCACCCACCCGGTCGACGTCTACCTGGCCGACAAGCTCTTCCAGCTCGCCGAGAACACCGCGCCCGCGCTGACCGACGAGCAGTACCGCGCCGGGCTGGAGGGCCGCACCGTCGTGGTCTTCGGCGGCAGCTACGGCATCGGCGCGGACGTCGTCACGCTCGCCCGGGGGTACGGCGCGAGCGTCCACTCGTTCTCCCGCAGCGAGAACGGCGTGCGCGTCGAGGACGCCGCCGCCGTCGAGGACGCCCTCGCCCGCGTGTACGCCGCGACCGGCCGGATCGACCACGTCGTCAACACGGCGGGCGTGCTGCACATGGGCAGGCTCGGCGAGGCCGGGCAGCACACCATCGAGGAGACCATCGGCGTCAACTACCTCGGCCCGGTCAACATCGCCCGCGCCTCGGTGAAATACCTGATGGAGACCCACGGCCACCTGCTGCTCTACACGTCCTCGTCCTACACGCGCGGCCGCGCCGACTACAGCCTGTACTCCTCAACCAAGGCCGCCGTCGTCAACCTCACCCAGGCGCTCGCCGACGAGTGGGCCTGCCAGGGTGTCCGCGTCAACTGCGTCAACCCCGAGCGCACCGCCACCCCCATGCGGCTGCGCGCGTTCGGCGACGAACCCGCCGGAACGCTTCTCTCCCCCGCCGCCGTCGCCCGCACCAGCCTCGACGTGCTGCTGTCCCGTCTCACGGGACAGGTCGTGGACGTGCGGCTCAGCCGATGACCGCAACCACGCACGGAGGGACGGGCGCTCGCCCATGGGGGGAAACATCAGGGGGCGCATCGCCTCCGAGGCGCGGCGCACGCCGCTCGCACGCCGCCTGGCCCTGGCCGCCGGGGGGCGCCGGGGCCTGCGGATGCCGGCCCGAGGCCGTCGGGGCCTGCGCAGGCTGGCCGGGGGACGCAGAGGACTGCTCACGGCGCTGACGCTCGCGTCGTACCCGGCCCTGCTCGCGGCGGCCGTCTGGCCGTTGCCCGCGACCTTCGCGGTGCTGGCGCCGCTGTCGTACGCCGCGGAGGCGGCGCTGCCGGGCCGGGCGGCGGCGGCGCTGAGCCGGGCCCATCTGGGCGCGACGGTCCGCTTCCTCGCGCGGGAGACCGCCGCCGTGGTGCTGCTGGCGCGGCTGGCGCCGGGACGGCCGTGGTGGTACGCCGCGCTGGCGACGGGGCTGTTCCTGTTCCACGGCGTGCGGGCCGCGCAGACCTGGCTCGCCTGCCGGCTCGACCGCGTCCACCACCAGATGCCGGTGGTGACGCGCAACATCCGTCTGGCCGCGCCGCCGATCCCGCCCGCGCCGCCCCGCGCGCTGCTCGCCTGGCGCGGCACCCGCCCGCTCTACCTCGACGCGCTGGCGATCGTGCCGGCGGCGGCCCTCACGCCGTCCGGCCTCGGCTGGGCGGGCGCCGCGGGCGCCGCCGCGGCCGTGGCGCTGGAGGCCGTCGTCACCGCCGCGCTGCTGGTCCACACCCGGCGGGCCGCCCACCTGGGCGACCGGCGGCGCGTCCTGTCGGCCGTGGACGAGTGGGTCGCCGCCTACCGGCCCGAGATCGTCATGTACTTCTCCGGCCCGGCCACAGCCGCCTACCAGGCCACGATGTGGCTGGGCACGCTGGAGCGGATCAGGCCGAGGACGCTGGTGGTCCTGCGCGAGCGGTCGCTCGCCGCGGCCCTCGGCCCGACGACGCTGCCGGTGGTGTGCATCCCCTCGTCGGTGGACCTCATGAACTTCCGCGCGCTGGACGGCGTCCGGGTCGCGCTGTTTCCCGCCAACGTCGGCAACAACATCCACATGCTGCGGGTGCCGGGCGTCCGCAGCGTGTTCATCGGCCACGGCGACAGCGACAAGGAGGCGTCGTTCAATCCGTACACGAAGGTGTACGACGAGGTCTGGGTGGCCGGGCCCGCCGGGCGCGACCGTTACCTGCGCGCCCAGGTGGGCGTGCGGGACGAGGCCGTCGAGGAGGTGGGCCGCCCGCAGCTCGCCGGGATCCGGCGCACCGGCCCGTACGCCGAGGGCACGGCGCCGTACCGGACCGTCCTGTACGCGCCGACGTGGGAGGGGTGGAGCGACGACGTGTTCCACAGCTCGCTCGACGCGATGGGGCCCGCGATCGTGCGCGCGCTGCTGGAGCAGCCGGTGCGGGTGATCTACAAGCCCCACCCGCTGACCGGCCACCGCTCCCCGGCGGCCCGGACGGCCCACCGGCGGATCATGGCGCTGCTGGGCGAGCGGACCGGTATCCCCCACGTGGCCGTGACCGGCCGGGAGCCGTCGCTGTACGACTGCTTCAACGAGGCCGACGTGCTGATCTCCGACATCTCCAGCGTGGTTTCGGACTTCGTCGCCAGCGGCAAGCCGTACGTCGTGACGAACGTGGCCGCCCTGCCGGGGGACCGCTTCCGCGAGCGCTACCCGGCCGCCGGGGCGGCCTATCTGCTCGGCCCCGGCCTTGCGGAGCTGCCGGGCATCCTGCGCCGCCTGGACGCCCCGGGAGAGGACGAGATGGCCGGCGCCCGCCGCGCCCTGCGGGGTTATCTGCTCGGCCCCGACCATCCGGACCCGCTGGCCCGCTTCGAGGAGGCCGTACGGCGGGCCGCCGCCCGCGCCGGGGAACGCGCCCGCTTCCTCGGCCTCGAAGCCCTCGCCCCCTCCGTGCGCGACTGAGATACTGGCGATGCCAACTCAGCGTATCGACGCGGACACGAAGGGATGCGAACCCATGGTCGCGACCTCACGCAAGACCCATGGCCCCGGTCTGGCACGCATACCGGATCAGCCGCTGCCCGGCACTCCTCGTGAGCTCTTCGATTCGCTGCCCCCACTTCCGGGTCTGCGGACCGAGATCATCGACGGGAGACTGATAGTGAGCCCCGTGGGCACCCCCGAACACGCCCGAGCGGCCATGCGGCTGTTCCGAGCGTTCATCCCCCTCATGGACGAGCGCGGATGGGAGGGCTTCAGCGGCAACGTGGACGTGTGCATCGACGGCAGCCGGGATCCGCTCGAACCGGACTTCGTCATCGCACCGTTCGACTGCCCGCGCTGGGGAGAACGAGAGCTGTTCTCTTCCGGGCTGATGCTGGTGGCCGAGGTGGTGTCGAAGGGGAGCGCGGAGGACGACCGGGGCAAGAAGCCGGCGATCTACGCCAAGGGTGGGGTCCCGGTGTTCCTGCTCGTGGATCCGCTGACGACGCCGGCGTCGGTCACGGTCTACAGCGACCCGAAGGAGGGGCAGTACCAGGTGACCTCGACGGTGCCGTTCGGGCGGGAGATCCTCGTCCCCCACCCGATCGGCTGCACGCTGGACACCTCAGTCTTCGAAAAGGTCGTCTAGGCTCGCCCGTTCCGGCTTGGGACGGGGCTTGCTGAGCTTCGGGGGGCTGGTCAGGAAGCCGGTCCCCCACGAGACGTGCATGGCCGCGTACACCACCGGGAGGCGTAGGAGCGCGGCGGGCGGCAGGTGGCGGCCGGTGAGGACCGAGCCCGCGACGATCGCCGCGAGATAGCCCCCGGGGATGAGCAGGCCGGGCCAGAACACGGGCGAGGCCACCAGGCCCAGCGCCATCGCCGCGACGGCGGCGGGCGGGGCGAGATAACGCAGGTTGATCGTGCCCTGGTGGGTGCGGGAGACGACCCGCCGCCAGCGGCCGTAGTGGAAGTACTGCTTGGCCAGGGCGCGCACGTTGGGCCGGGGACGGTAGGTGACGCGCATCCTCGGCTGGAACCACACCAGCCCGCCGGTCTCCCGGATGCGGTGGTTCATCTCCCAGTCCTGCGCGCGCTGGAAGTGCTCGTCGTAGCCGCCCACCCGGTCGAGCGCGCTGCGGCGGAAGACGCCCAGGTAGACGGTGTCGGCCGGGCCGGCCTCCCCGCCCGTGTGGAACCGGGCGTTGCCCACGCCGATCTTCGAGGTCATGGCGCAGGCGACCGCCTGCTCGAACGGCGTGATCCCCTCGGCGGCCATGATGCCGCCGACGTTGTCGGCGCCGGTCTGCTCCAGCGTCTCGACCGCCGTACGGAGGTAGTCGCGGGGCAGGATCGCGTGCCCGTCCACCCGCGCGATGATCGGGTTGCGGGACGCGGCGATCGCGGCGTTCAGCGCGTTGGGCGTGCGGCCGGTGGGGTTCGGCACGACGACGACGCGGCGATCCTCGGCCGCGATGGCGTCGGCCACCTCCTGGGTGCGGTCGTGGGACGGGCCCACGCTGATGACGACCTCAAGCGGGCCCTCGTAGTCCTGTTCGAGGACCTGCCGTACGGCGTCGCGCAGGTGCCGCTCCTCGTTCAGCACCGGCATGATCACCGATACCGGCGGCCAGGTCCGCGCGGGATTCTGGCTCGACTGTCGCGAGTCGGGAAAGGGCTTCATGGCGGCGCTCACGCTACTGTACGGAGGGGTGGAGACGGCAACCGGAGGACGGGAATGCCCGGCGAGGATCAGGAGGACTCCGGCGTCCGTATCGGGGGCGACGGGTACGGCGGAGTGCGGCTGACGACCCAGCGCGCCCGCCGTCGTGGGAGCAACCTCCGATCCCTGGTCATCTCGGGCGCGCTCTCCGGGATCGTGCTGGTCGGCTCGGGTGTGCTGTGGACGGTGCCCAACTTCGCCTCCGGCCGCATCCAGTCCGTGGACGCGGGCACGAGCGAGTCGTCACGGGGCGCGAAGAACATCCTGCTCGTCGGCGTGGACAAGCGTGACGACCTGAGCAGGCGCCAGCAGGTCCAGCTCCACCTCGGCCGCGACGTCGGCGAGCGTACCGACACGATGATGGTGCTCCACCTGTCGGAGGACCACAGCAGGGTCACCGTCGTCAGCCTGCCGAGGGACACCTGGACGACGATCCCCGGCAAGGGCGACCACAAGATCAACGCGGCGTACCAGTTCGGCGGGCCGAAGCTGACCGTCAAGACGGTGGAGCAGGTGACCGGGCTGCGCATCAACAACTACGTCGAGGTGAACGTGCTCGGGTTCATCGGCGTGGTGGAGTCGCTCGGCGGCGTCACCGTCTGCACGCCGGTGGCCATCGACGACCCCAAGACGAAGCTCGACCTGCGACCGGGGACGTACACCCTGGACGGGGTCAACGCGCTCGCGTACGCCCGCACCAGGGCCACGGCCCGGTCCGACCTCGACCGCATCGACCGGCAGCAGCAGGTCATCTCGGCGCTGCTCGACAAGGCGCTGAGCGGCGGCACACTCGCCAACCCGGCCAAGCTCGCGGGGTTCCTCGACTCCACGTTCAGGACGATCACGGTGGACCCCGCCCTGCAGAAGGATCTGCTCGGCATGGTCAGCCAGTTCAGGGACGTCTCGACCGACGACGTGTCGTTCGCGACCGTGCCGCTGGCCGACGTGAACTATCGCTCGCCCACGGGCGAGTCGGCGGTGCTGTGGGACAAGCCGGCCGCCCGTGAGCTGTTCCGGCGACTCGACGCCGACCAGCCCCTCGTGGAGCCGCCGGCGAAGGCGTCCGCGTCCGCGCAGCCGTCGGCGTCTCCCTCGGGCAGCCCTTCGGCCAGCGCATCGCCGGGGGCGCTCACCATCCCGCCCGCGCGGATCTCGGTCAAGGTGCTCAACGGCACGCTCGTCACCGGCCTCGGCGCGGCCACGAAGACCAAGCTCGTCGAGGCGGGATTCTTGGTGCCGTCGGCCCCCGGCGACACGGCCCGGCGCGACTTCGCGAACACGGTCGTCCGCTACCCGTCCGGCCGCGAGGACTCGGCCCGTACGGTGGCCGCCGCCATCCCGGGCGCCGAACTGCGCGAGCAGCCGGACGTGACCGGCATCGAGGTGGTCGTGGGCCAGAAGAACCACGACGTGAAGAAGGTGACCGTGACCGCGGCCCCCACGGCGTCCGCCACGGGTTCCCCCGCCTCCGCGCCCATGGCGACCCCCTCGGCCCGCACCGCGACCCAGAACATCTGCAAGAAGTAACCCCCGGGCAGGTCACCCGGCACGAGGCGCCTCCCCCAGCCGGGCCACTGAGGGACAACTGAGAAACCGTTCAGTAGTGACGCTGTCTCAGTTAGCATCAGTGCATGGAACCGGAGGCGCTGCCTTCCGTTTCCGCCCGCCCAGCAGCGCGAAGTGATGATCGCGCGAGGCCAGATCGACTGGTCCGCCGAGGGATCCGGCGCCGGGCTCGACGACCTGAGCGCTGTGGAAGTCGCCCGTCTCCGTGATCTGCTGGTGACGGCCGGCCGCGATCACATCGCCGAACTGTCCGACCGTGCGATGCTCGAATCACTGCGGCTCGTCGCTCCGGACGGTGGTGTCACAAACGCCGGCGTTCTCCTGCTGGCCGACGAACGAGTGTTGCGCACCGTCGTGCCGAGCTACGGGTACTCGTATCAGTTCCGCCCGACCCTGGGTAGCGAGGCGACGGGTAGGGCCAGAGGGACCAAGCCTCTGCTCGCCGCGATCGACGCCATGGCGGAGGCGGTCGCCACGCGCCGGGAGATCCACCCACTGACCATCTCCGGTGGCGTACAACTCCAACTCACCGATTATCCGCAGGACGCCGTACGCGAACTGATCGTCAACGCGTTCGTCCACCGGTCGTTCGAGACCGGCGGCACGGTGGACATCGAGCACTCTCCCGAACGGCTCGTCATCACGAGCCCGGGCGGGCTGGTCGCGGGGGTCACGCCGGACAACATCCTCACGCATCCCTCGACGCCTCGTAACCGGCTCCTGACCGAGGCGATCTCCACACTGCAACTCGCCGAGCGCACCGGGCAGGGCATCGACCGGGCCTACCGGGAGATGCTTCGCGTGGGTAAGGAACCCCCGGCCATCGAGGACAACGGCACCTTCGTACGCGCGACACTTCCGGGCGGCATCGGAAACGACGCCTTCGTCCGATTCGTCGGGGAGTTGCCGGCGAAGGCAGGGCGCGACGTCAACGTTCTGCTGACGCTGTCGCATCTGCGCGGCACCAGCATGGTCGACGCGCTCCGGCTCGCCGCCGTCATCCAGCGCCCTCCGGCGGAAGCCCAGGAAGTGCTCTCGCGCATGGCGGAGGAGTTCGCCCTGCTGGAGCCGACCAGACGCACGGTCAGGAAACCGTTCCCCACCTATCGCCTGCGGGCCGAAACGGTGGCCGCGATGCCGCGGGCGGTCGCCTACCGACGCCGGGGCGTGGACGGCACGGACCAGAAAGTGATCGAGCACGTTCGCGAGTACGGCTTCGTGACGAACCGCACCATCCAGCGCCTCTTCGATATCCAGGTGTACGCCGCGCGCGACATGCTCGGCGACCTGCGCGCACGCCAGATCCTGGAGAAGATCGGGGACGCGCGTGGCGGCACCGGAGTCAGATACGGGCCGGGCCCCGCTTTCCCGCACTGAGCGCGGGACGCCGTAGCAGGCCAGGATCTCCTGGCCTTGGAGCCGAGCGAACCTGCCACGGCCGGGCGGACAGACGGTGGTCAGGCCGTCCAGCCCAGGAACGCCTCGCCGGCCGAGACGCCGCCCAGCCACAGGCCGATACCGAGGAACGGCACCATCAGGCCCCAGGCGGATCGCCTGTACACGGCCCAGCCTGCCGTGCCGACCAGCCCCGCCCACACCACGAGAAGAACGACGATCGCCCAGAGCGGGGCGACCAGCCCGCTCGCCAAGTAGAACGGCAACGTGCACAACTGACCGGCCAGTCCCAGCCAACTGACCACTCGGGATACCACCGCCACCTCCGGCCACCGGACGCTGTCGCGACTCGCTCACCGTACCGGTGATGCGCGCAACGGTCGACGCCACCAGGGGAACCGTGCCGGGGCAGCGCCCGGCCCTGACCCCGCCCGGCGGGGCCTTGGGTGACGGTGAGCAGGCGTTCGGCCTCAGCCGCGCATACTCTCGTCGCTCAGCTCGTCCAGCGGGGTCAGCGCGGCTGAAGCCTCGTCGTGATCCATCCCGGTCGCCTCGAGCAGGTCGACGGCGATGGAGCGCAGTTGCGCGATGGTGACGTTCGCCGAGAAGCCCAGGTTTTTGGGTCGCTCCCGTGCGGCGACGGCGAGCAACGCCTGCCTGGCCATCATCGGTTCGCGCCCAGCCCCCAGTTCGAGCTGGAGCAGCAGCGCCGCCTCCGAGACTTCGCGCAGCGACTCGGCCAGCGCGACCGGTGGCGGGCTGGACTCCCCCATCGCCGCGAGCGTGCGGCGGACCAGTACCCGTGCGTTGCGCAGCGCCAAATCGACCGGTACGGCGGCGGTCTTGTACCTGGCCAGTCTGGCCCGGTGATGCCAGCGCAGCGGCGAGATCCTGATGATCTCGTTGCTGTTCTCCAGCGCCGCCGCGAACTCCCCGACCGCGGTCTGGGTCCTGCGACCGCACTCCAGTGCCTCGGCGGCCAGGTCCATATCGCCCTTTTCGATCGCCTCCGCCGCCTGTTCCAGCACGGTGGACAAGGCGTCGAGCACGCCGGACAGATGTTTGCCCGCGATGGTGAGCGGGCTGGCGGGCAGCAGTGCGACTGCGGCGATGCCGATGATGCCGCCAGTGAGCGCGTCGGCCATCCGGTCCAGCCCGCCGGCGTCCTCGCCCGGCACCAGCATGGTGACCAGCACCGCGGACGACCCGGCCTGCGACACGAACAGCTCGCCGCTGTTCAGCAGCGCCGCGACGGCCATCGCCAGCGCGATCACAAGCGCCAACTGCCAGGGGCCCGAGCCGATCCAGGACACCAGCACGTCGCCGATGCCCACGCCCAGACTGACGCCGATCACCAGCTCGGCCACCCTGCGCAGCCGCTGCCCGAGCCCCACACCCACGCAGATCATCACAGAGATGGGCGCGAAGAGGGGGTGGGCGTGGCCGAGCAGATGAACGGCGACGACCCAGGCCAGCGCGGCGCCCAGGGCACACTGCGCGATAGAGGGCACAATCAGGCCGAACGTGCCCAGACGTCTCCTCACCTGATCACCGAGCCACGTTCGCACTCCTCCACGATGCCGGATCTTTATGACATTGGGATCACATTTGCCCCGAATTCCTCCGATTCGAACCATTCGGCGAAGGCCGGGGCGACCACTGGCAATCCCCTCGAGTGGCCGAGGAACGCGGCTGGCTCTAGCGCGGCTGTGATGTCCGGGCCGTTGACACGCCCTACGGGCGCTGGGCATCGAGTAGCGAGGGCAGTGCCTCGAGGACGATTCTGTAGAGGTGTTCTTCGGCCTCTTCGTCCAGCACAGGACGCTCGCCCGTCTCGTCGACGACGACGATGGGCAGATCCTCGCGCCGGGCGGTCGCCTACCGACACCGGGGTGTGGACGGAACGGACCAGAAAGTCATCGATCACGTTCGCGAATACGGCTTCGTGACGAACCGCACCCTGCAGCGCCTCTTCGACATCCAGGTGTACGCCGCGCGCGACATGCTCGACGACCTGCGCGCACGCCGGATCCTGGAGAAGATCGGAGACGCGCGGGGCGGCACCGGGGTCAGATACGGGCCGGGGCCCGCTTTCCCCCGCTGAGTGATCGCAGTTCGTCAGCCGGCGCATCCTCCGACGACGTGGCCGGGCTGGGGTGGCCGGGTGTCCGCGCGGGGCTGCGGATCACGAAGAGGGCGAACCGGACCAGCAGCGGCGCGAGCAGCGCCATCATGAAAAGCCTGAGGCTCTGCACGCCGGAGATCAGGGACACGTCGGCGTCGGTGACGACGGCGGTGGTCATCACGGCGTTGATCCCGCCGGGCGTGGTGGCCAGATAGGCGTCGGAGAACGGGATGTCCAGGACCCGCGCCAGTCCCGCCGCCAGCACGGCGCATCCCCCGCTCACCACCGCCGTCAGGGCGAGGAGCATCGGCAGCAGCGACCGCACCCGGCGCAGCGTGTGCCGGGTGAAACGCAGGCCCACGTCGAGGCCGACCAGGGTGAACAGGACCGTTCTCAGCGCGCCCGCCGGGGCGTACGCCGGCGGCGCGTCCACCGGGACGATCTCCGTCAGCGTGCCGGTCAGGGTGACCAGCGCCGTGCCCAGAGCGGTGAGGAGCATCGGGCCGAGCAACGCCGGGCACGGCAGCCGCGTCCTCGTGCCCAGGAACACGCCGAGGACCGCTATGACCACCAGCACCAGGAGCCCCGCCCCTTGATGGTCGCCCGTGACGAGCCGTCCCCACTCACGGGCGGTGACCGGCGCCTCTCGCGCGCTCGTTCCTCCGGTCATCCAGTCGATGACAACGGGAGCGGTGGCCGCGACCAGGCCGACCCGTAAGTACTGCATGAACGCGACGAGCCGGGTGTCCGCGCCGAGGTCCTCGGCGGAGGCGACCACGGCGGTGGAACCTCCCGCCACCATGCCCAGGGTCGCGCTCGCCCGGTCGACTCCGGCGCGGCGGGCGAGGATCGCCGCCGCGCCGACGCCCATGACGACGGCGGCTCCCGTGACGGTGGTGAGCGGCATCACGGCACCCGCGGACTCCGCCAGGGCGTGCGGGTTCAGGTGCGTGCCCAGCAGGACCCCGAGGAGCGCCTGGGCCACCCGGTGCGCCCACCTCGGCGCCTTGTCGGGCATCACCCCGGCGAGGGCCAGGCAGAGGCCCAGCGCCATCGGCACGAGCAGGTGCGGCGCGGGGATCCGCTGCCCCACCAGTTCGGCCGCGAGGCCTCCCGCCGCGAGCGCGGCCGGCCAGCGGAGCGCCCGTACGAGACGCGGAAAGTGCCGGGCCGTACGGCTCACGCCCGGGGAGCCCGTGGAGAACGCGCCGGTCGCCGGACAGGGCAGGTCACGAGAGCCGTCTGTCCGGATTGGAATGGATTGAGAACCGCTGAGCACCCTCAACGATGCGGCATCGCGGGCAAAGCCACCGTATGACCCGGCAATGCTCCGGTGTGGATTGCCCGTTCTTATCGTCGTCACCGGGGGCCACGAGGCGGCCGGGACCGGTGGGAACGCCACGGCCCCGCGAACGATCGTTCACGACCCGGCGCACGTGCTGAGCGCCGTCAGCCGACGCCGTACATCTCGTCCAGGCCGACCAGGCGGAGGCTCTCGTCAAACGCGGCCGCGGCTCGCAACTCCCCCGTGAACCCCCCCGCACCGCCGTAGCAGGCCAGGGTCGTGGCGCTCGTGTCGTACCCCTTGGCGGCGAGGAGGTCGCGGGCGCGGGCCAGTCGCGCCACGTGGTGACGGCTCATCGTCTCACCCCACTTGACCTCTCCCAGGGACAGCAGCCTGCCCGCCCGGCCTCCGTCGGGAGGAGAGAAGACAGCCACGTCGATCTCTATCTGCGTACGGTTCTCCGGATCGTTCACGACGCCCGCGCCGACCGTGGCGGGGAAGCCGCCGTAAACCTCCTCGTCGGCGTCCTGGGCGAAGGCGCGGCACAGGGCCTCGAAGTGGGGGCCCACGATCTGGGCCAGGAAGGTCTCGCGCACCGAACCCCACACCGTCTCCCCGCGGTACGCCTCCAGTTCGGGCCACCTGCGGCGCATCACCCCCTCGTAGAAGGTGATCAGAGGCTCCACGATGCGGTACCGGAGACGGCCCGGGCGGAAGACGTCCGGCTCACGGGTGACCAGCGCACAGTCTTCCAAGACGTTGAGAGGGTGCGTGATCTGATCGGACCTGCGTCCGATGAAGCTCGCGATACCGCCGTTCGTGGTGTTGCCGCTGGCGATCGCCGCCAGCACGGAGTGATAGAGCGCCGGATCTCGGATGTCCGACTCCTCCGCGAGCAGATAGCGGGCCTCGCGAAAGAGGGGTTTCTGCGGGTTCAGGACGCTTCTGATGACCCAGGAGTCGAAGTCGTCCAGGCCGGCGGGAGCGTCCCCCTGCGTGAAC
Source organism: Microbispora sp. NBC_01389 (assembly GCF_045040095.1). Classification (NCBI taxonomy): domain Bacteria; kingdom Bacillati; phylum Actinomycetota; class Actinomycetes; order Streptosporangiales; family Streptosporangiaceae; genus Microbispora; species Microbispora sp. NBC_01389. The sequence goes on along the minus strand of NZ_CP109552.1, from coordinate 3,304,075 downwards.
TCGTACCGGTAGGCGGGAGTGCCTCCGACGATCGAGTGGACCAGTACGGCCAGACGCGGGTCCGTGAGGTCCCAGAACCGCGCGGCGTCCCGGTAGCCGAAGGGCTGGACGACCAGTTCGAGCCCGGCTCGTCCCCGCAGTGGCGCCTGCCCGGCGAGCAGGCCGCCCATCACCGCCATGGCCGACCCGCAGAGGACCAGGCGCGCGGAACTGTCCCGGCCGCTGCCGCCGGGGCCGAGTTCGCGCTGAATGATCGACGGCAGGCTCGGAGTCACCCTGGACAGGAACGGGAACTCGTCCACGACCACCAGAGTCGGCCGGTCGCCGCGCGACCTGCGGAAAAGCTCGGCGACCGCGTCGTTCCAGTCGCGGAACGGCTGATCGAGCGCCTCACGCGTGTGCCGTACCAGCGCGTCCGCGAAGAGCCGGAGCGACTCCGCCTCCGTGGCCTCGGTGGCGGCGAAGTACATGCCTCCGGTCTCCTCGGCCAGCGCCTGCAGGAGATAGCTCTTGCCCTGTCGGCGGCGTCCGCTGACGATCCCGAGCGTGGCTCCGCGCCCCGCCTGCGCTTCCGCCGACGCGAAGGAGGCGAGTCCCTGCCATTCCCGCACCCGGTCGAAGACCCGCTCCGGCTTCGGAACCACTCCTGCCTCCACTCTCGGTGATTACAGAAGTATAGTTCCCGGAACCATGGCTCTGTGCGCGCCGTCAGGTGGGGAGAACGTAGCCTCCCACGGAGGGCGGGATCACGAAGGAGTCGATCCGCTTCAGCTTGTGCGTCGCGCGGTTCAGCCGATACCAGGTGTGGAGCCTGCGCTCCTCGCCGCCGACCCGGCGGTCGGAGCGGGTCAGGACGTCGATGTGGCCGGCCTTGTCCCAGCGCGTCCGCAGCGGGCTCTCCCCCGTACGGAGCCGGATGGGGATCGTGCTCTTCTTCCCGGTGGCGAGGTTGCGGGTGACGACCATGTTCCGGACGGTCTTACCGGTCTTCGTCCACTTGGTGCCGGCCACGGTGACGCCGTCGGGGCCGAGGTCGCCGCGCATGTAGACCGATCGCCGCAGCTTCACCGACCACGTGCCGGTCGCGTAGAGCACCGCCGTACGGTTGTTGCCCGCCATCATCCGTCTGCCGTCGGGGCTGAAGTCCCAGGCCTGGTATCCCCTGGGCAGCGTGAAGACCTTCCCGGTGGCGGTGTCGGCGACCCGGTCGACCTCCCGTTCGGAGGCGTCGACGCCGAGCATGCTGACGTACCGCCCGCCCGGAGAAAGGGTCAGCGCGTTCATCTGGAGATCGTCCGGCCACGTCACCTTGGGGATCTCGCGCGCCCGGCCGGGGGCGGCCGTCCAGATCGTGAGCACGCCGTCCTTGCCGCTGAAATACGCCGCCTGGGCGCCGTCCTGGGAGACCGCGACCACGGCGGCGGCCACGTACTCGCCGTCGCCCACCGTCCTGCGCGCGTCCGGGAGCGGGACGACGCGGCCGTTGCTCAGCCACAGCTTCAACGGGCCGCACGCGTGCCGGCCGCCGTCGCTCTGGAGGCAGGAGCTGAGCCCGGCATAGTGGATCACCGGCTTGGCCGCCGCTGCCTCGGCATGGGGAGTGATCGTGAGGGGGGCGGCGGTCACGACCGCGGCCAGGAGCACCCGGTACGGCATTCCGGCATCTTCGCACACCGTCACGGATGTTCGGGGGCAGACGGCAAGAGATCGCTCAGCCGGGGAGGACTCGCACCTCGGCGGCGGGCAGGTCGGCCCACCAGCGGTCGTAAGCGCGGTAGAGCCGGTGGTCGCGGCCGGCCAGGAGCGCCACCAGCGCCCGGGCCTCCTCCGCGAGCCCCTCCCACGCCTCGGCCGGCAACGGGTGGAAGGCGGTCGCCTCGATTCCGCCCTCGACCTGGCGCCACACACCGGCGACGTACCCGTCGACCAGGAGCGTCGGCAGCACGTCACCGTTCGCCCGGATCACGAGCCTGCGGTAGTCCGGTGGGAGGACTCGGCTCCGGTCGGCGTACGCCAGCAGGACGCTGTCCCACATGGCCATCAGCCGGGGAGGGGCAGGGGTGTCCGCGGCGGGCCGCGCCGCGCCCGGCACGTCGTAGAGTTCCGCGCCGCCGGGCCCCTCCAGTCGCTCCAGTACGGCGGAGAGCGCGCCCAGCGCCTCGCGGACCCTGGACCGCTGCACCAGGGCGAACTGCGCCACGTCCGCCACGGACGCGGGCCCGAATCCCTCCAGGTAGCGGTGGACCAACGTCTGCAGGTGCTTGTCGGACAGGTCCCTGTCGTACGGCGTCGGCGGCGTCCCCGACGCGACGTACGACGGCCGGGGGCCGAACGACCACGGCCCGCCCATCGGGACATGCCGCAGCGGCGCGAACGACCGCACCGCCCACCACACGCCCTGCGGCGGGACCGCGAGCCGTTCGGCGAGCCAGCCCTGGATCTCGGCGTTGGTGCGCGGCCGGTCGGCGAACTCCAGCAGGTCGGGAAGGAGGGCGTCGGCGTCGGCGGCCCCGAGACCGCTCTCCGTGAAGCGGCGGTCGCCGAGCCTCGCGCCGCGCAGCGTCGGCTGCATGGCGGTGTGCATGGGCAGATGATCGTCGGCGTGCACCACGTGCAGCGTGATCCGCATCAATGTCGCCTTGACCAGCGCCCGACCGGCGAAGGCGACGTCGAGGTCGGCCGGGTCGAAGGCGGCGAGCCGGTTCCACAACGCGATGTACGGCGAGGCGGGCTGCTGGGCCTGGAGCGCGACCACGCGCCGGACCGCGTCGACGACGCCGACCGGCTCCCGCCGCAGCAGCAGTTGCCGGGCGAGCGTGGCGCGGTTGAGGTCCTGTGCCGTGATCGTCATGGTGACAAGGACTGTAACGGACCCCGAACGGTTCACCGCTGGGCGTCGAGGAGCGAGGGCAGTGCCTCGGCGGCCCGGTCCTTTCCGAGAAAGGCCGCGGCACCGGCCGTTATGGCGGCGGCCTCAACGGTGACATCGGTACACACCGCGATCACCCTCGTGCCGAGGGCGGCGAGGGCTGAGGCGGTGGCCAGTCCCTCCTCGATGGTCGGCAAGTGGAGGTCGATCAGGCAGGCGTCAGGCCGCAATCGCGCGGCAAGTGCCTCGGCCTCGGCCCCGGTCGCGCAGGCGGCCGCGACGGTGACGTGCGGCAGGGCGTCAAGGAAGATCGCCAGGGCATGCCGAACCCGGCGGTCAGGGTCGACGACCAGCAGATTCAATGGCTGCGGCGTTTCGGCCGGTGTGGTGGACAGGCGACTCTCCCTCCACAGCCGGCGGCGCGCGTCACAGACGCAAGTCTGCACGGTTACGGGGCGGAGAACCTCGTTCGAAGGACTGTTGCCGATTCGGCGGTTGGTACCGGCTCTCATCGGCGGAATGACGTAGAGCACGACAGGGGCTCATCCGGACGGAGTGATGCCCTCCCGGGTCGCCCACAAGGCCGCCTGGGTGCGGGAGGACAGGTCCAGCTTCGCAAGGATGTTGCTGACATGGGTACGTGCCGTGCGTTCGCTGACCGACAGAGCCGAAGCGATCTCCCGGTTGGACCGGCCGTCGGCGATGAGGGCCAGAACTTCTCGTTCGCGTGGTGTCAAGCTCGTCGCGGCCGTCGCGGGTGCTCGCATCGCAGCCGTCAACTGACGAGCGGCAGCCGGGTCGAGGTGCACCTCGCCGCGGACCGCGGCACGAAGGGCCCGCCCCACTTCGTCCGCGTCGGTGTCCTTGAGCAGGTAGCCGGCGGCTCCCGCCTCCAGGGCGGCACGGACCTTTCTCTCCTCCACGAAGCTGGTCACCGCCACGACCTCGACGGCGGGAAACCTGACCTTGAGTTCTCGGGTCGCCTCTATGCCGTCCATGACGGGCATCATCAGGTCCATCAGGACGACATCGGGAAGCTCGCCGGAACGGTCGAGAACCGCCAGGCGGTCGAGCGCTTCCTTTCCCGTTCCTGCCTCACCGACCACCTCCATGTCGTCGAGCATGTTCAGGAAGGCCCGCATGCCCGTACGAACGACGCGGTGGTCGTCGACCAGAAACACCTTGATCGTGCTCTCTACGGTGCTCACCGGCTGGTTGTCTCCATCTGCTTCGTGATCGGCGCGGTGACCATGACGCTGGTGCCGGCACCGGCCGCGCTCACAATACGCAGGTCGGCACCCATGCGTGCCGCCCGCTCCCGCATGGTTCCAAGTCCCATATGTCCTGGAAAAGCGGCAGCAGGGTCGAAGCCGCGACCATCGTCCTCAACCACGACCGTCAAGTCCGACTCGGTCCGGCTGACCGACACGGTGATCCGCTGGGCATCGGCGTGCTTGACGGTGTTGTGCAGCGCCTCGAGGACGATTCTGTAGAGGTGTTCTTCGCCCTCTTCGTCCAGCACAGGACGCTCGCCCGTCTCGTCGACGACAACGATGGGCAGACCCTCGCGGGCTGCGATGGCGGCGGCCTGTTTGCGGACCGCGGAGATCAGGCCCTCCTCGGCCAACGCTCCCGGGCGCAGTTCGAAGATGAGGGCTCGCATCTCCGCCAAGGCTCCTTGCGTCAGCTCCCGGAGCTGTGCCACTGCTCGTCCCAGTGGCCCGTTCCCGTCGATGCCCTGCTTCTCCATGGCGAGCTCGGCGGCACGGGCGTGCAGCGTCATCGAGAACAGCGCCTGGGAGACCGAGTCGTGGAGCTCCCGAGCCAGCCGCTGCCGCTCCAGAAGTGCGGCGTTCTGCCGGCCTTCGGCCAGCAAGGTGGCGTTCTCCACCGCGACGGCGATCTGATCCGCGAACGCCACGAGGAATCTGAGCTCCTCATCCGCCGGCTCGTCATGCGGCAGGTAGTAGACGTGTAGCGCACCGAACATCTGACCCATGGCCCCCAGGGGAACGGCCACGAGGATGTCCCAGTCGACATGGGGCAGGAACCGGTGGATCGGCTTGGCTCGTGGCCGCGCCAGGGTCCGCGCCGGGGCGCCGCGAATCACCTCCACGCGCTGCTCGCGAAGGGCGCTCACGGCGGGCGAGTCGACCCCGAGGCCCCAGCACGCTCGTAAACCTTCCTCATAGCCGTCGGGAAGACCGTCGGTGGCCAGGAACCGCAACCGGTCGCTGTCACGCTCCATCACGTGGACCGCGGCGGCGACACCTCCGCTCGCCCGCACCACCGTCGCCACGGCGTTCCGCAATGTCGTCTCCAGTGGCTGGTCCACGACCATGTCGCTCGCGACTCGGGCCAGCGCGGCCACCCGCCGCTGCAGGAGATCCATGGCATTGGCGGTGTCGGTGGCGTCCCTCACCACTGTGAGCGTGTGTGGTTCACCGGAGAAGATGACGGAGTCCGCGCGAACCTCCACGGGAAAGGTCGTGCCGTCCTTGCGGATGTGACGGACACGTATCGCCGCCCCGGTATGCGGAAGGGCCGAGAGGAACTCGGTGACAATCGTCAGGTCGGCAGGATGCGTCCATGCCTCGGGGTGAGTGCCTGCCAGTTCCCCGGGTGAGTAGGCGTGCATCCTGTGGAAGGCGGGATTCGCCTCGACGAGCCGGCCGTCGAGGTCGCTGATCACCAGCCCGTCGCCGGTCGCCTCGAACACGGCACGATACTGCGCTTGCTGCGCGCGTAGCCGCCGCTCGGTGCGCGTGCGTTGGATCGCGGCTCCCAAGGTGTCCGCGGCCGCCCGGAGTGCCGCCACGTCATTGGGCAGCCACTCCCGTTCCGCCGCGCATTCGTCGAACCCGATGAACCCCCACCAGAGGCCTTCGACGTGGATCGGTACGAGTGCGATCGACTTGATGTCCTCGGCGTCCAACTCGGGGCGCTCCGATGCGGGGAAGTCGCGGGTGTTGCCGACCATCACGTCCCGGCGCACCAGTAGCTCGGCCCACCGTCCCCAGCCGACGTCCACGTAGTCGAACCCCCTGAGCAGGGGGTTGTCCATCTGCGAGGTGATCCCTTCGGCGACCCATTCGTACCGCTGGCCACTGCACTGCCGACCGTGAGCGTCGAGATGGTTCTCGAAGATGTACACCCGGCTCACTCCGGCCGCCGTCCCGAGACGCGCCAGGACCTCGGCGATGTTCGTCTCCCACGGCTCGGCACTGGCGAGGAACCGGTCGGCGGCGAACAGTACGGCGGCCAGGACGGCGTCTGGGCCGGGAACACGGCTGGCGTCCTCTGGCGCGACCGCCATATTCGTTCCTCCTGACTTCCCCCGCCACGGCTACGGCACCGCCGCGGGAGCGGTCCACGGCGATGCTACTCCCGGTCGCTTTTCGACAAGGGACCCTCCCCCGCTGGTCGGGATGCCTGAGAACGCGCTGGTCATGCCGCCGATCTGAGACTTTTGACGTAGCGGGCCGATGGCGGAACGGCTGAGCCGGGTGCCGTCTGTCTGCCGATTCGGTGAAGTGATCGCCTCCGAGAGCATCGAGGTACACGGCCGGTGGCCGCGACATGGAATCTCGGAGGTACCTGACATGACGGCTGACCAGGCTGTTCGACCCGCCCGCCAGGAGACCGTGCCTGGCGACCTGGCGTGGGCCGCGCCGGGTTGGGTGGAGTGGCGGCCGCTCGCGGTGACGTTCGCGATCACGGCCGGCGTCTTCGGGCTGCTCGGCGCATCCACCGGCGTTCTCGCCTGGCTCACCCCCGAACTGGGCGAGACGACGCGTCGCGAGATCGCCACCCTCGTGCTCGCGCCCGGCCTCCTCATCACGACGTGGTTCGGCCGGAGCGCCGCGCACGTCGTAGCCGGCGTGATCGTGTCGCTCATTCTGGTCGTGAGGTCGACGATGACCGGCGTCCCCAAGAAGATGGGCAGCTTCGTCTGGCACCCGGTCGGCGCAGGTCCAACCCAGGATTACGCGGTGAGCGTGGGCGCGGGCCGGCTCGACCTCACCGATGTCTCGCTCGCACCAGGCACCCGGGCCAGGTTCGTCGCGTCGGTGTCGGTCGGCCAGCTCAAGGTGATCGTGCCCCCCACCGCCCGGGTCGAGGTGCACGGTATCGCCCGGCTGGGCGAGGTGAAGATCGACCACAAGGTCGAGGCCGGTGCGAACATCCAGATCGACCGGGTGCTGGAGCCCGAGGTGACCGGCACCGGCGATGCGCCCACGATCGAACTGCGGATCAACGCCGGCGTCGGAGACATAGAGGTGCGCGCATCGTCCCCGACCATCGAGACGTCGTTCCTCGTCGCGTCCCTGTGCGCCCCGTGAACTTCGTCGTACTGACGTGGGAGCATGACTTCATGGCGACATCGAAACAGCCGGTGACGGTCCCGACCGACGCCAACGTCGACGACTTCCTGGCTGCAGTCCCCGACGAACGCCGGCGGGCCGACGCGGAGCGCCTCTGCACGATTCTGCGCGAGGTGACCGGCGAGCCCGCGGTGATGTGGGGCCCGAGCATCGTCGGCTTCGGCAGCTACCGCTACACCTATGAGAGCGGGCGCACGGGCGACTGGCCCCTGGCTGCCTTCTCGCCGCGCAAGCAGCAGCTGGTGGTCTACCTGGTGGGCGGGTTCGAGGAGCGATACGCATCGGTGCTCGCCCGGCTCGGTCCACACAAAACCGGAAAGGGATGCCTCTACCTGAAACGGCTCGACGAGGTCGACGAGAGCGCGCTGCGTGAGCTCATCGACCGCACGGTGCGGGTGCACAAGGGCGTCGACCGGGCCAGCCAACGCGATGATAACGGGGAGCCCATAACACGTCGCGCCTCCGCATGATGTCCGGCTCCCACGACCGCGCCCGCAAGGCCATCGACGACCGGCTGTTCCGTCCGCGTACGGTCTCTCCCGAAAAAGGGACGGAACGGTGATCATCTGAAGGTTGTATCCAGAGACAGCGAACCCCGCTCCCCATAGGTAGGAAGCGGGATTCTTGGGTCGGCCGACCAGGGCCGCTCCCTCCCGGGAACCGTCAACGCCGATGCCCCGGCAGGACCAGCAGGGTGATCGAGTTCGCCGGGTACGTCGCGGTGACCCGGCCCTGATGCACCTTGAGATCGTTGCCGCGCACGATCGAGTTGAGATCGGCCGGGCTGTAGGTGAACCGCTGCGCCCTGGCGTTGCCGTGCAGTCCGGCGATCGACAACGGTGAGGTCAGCTCACCGCCGGTCTTGTTGATGACCATCAGGGTCAGCGCCTTGTCGCGTGAGCGCTGCGCCCCGTACACCGCCAACTGCCCCTGATCGCTGCTCGTCGCCGACACGCTCACGTCGCCGAACCGGCTCCCCGCGCCGTCATAGTTGCGATACATCCGGAACGCGTAGGCGCCGGGCTGCGTCGGCTGGGGTTCGCCCCAGATGGTGGCGAGGTCGAGACCCTCGCGCCCGAAGATGCCGAGAACGTCGGCCTGCGCCAGAGCGCCGTTGATGTCGTCCAGCGCGCCCCAGTTGTACTCGGTGATCGCGGTCTTCGTGCCGGGGTAGTACTGCGCGATCCATTCCTTCATCTTGCGGATGAACTGCAGCGGCGGCGCGTTCACGCCCGTGGGGCCGATCCAGGACTCCTCGACGTACGTCGGGTCCCACAGCGAACGCGTGGACCGCAGCCGCAACGCGTTGGACTCGGGGTCCTTCCCGCCGTTGATCTGAGGGTAGTAGTGCTGGTCGAAGTAGTCGAGCATGCGCTTGCCGCCGTGCGCGTCGCTGTAGTCCTTCATGTTCTTCAGGAACCACTGCGACAGGTTGAGCCCGCCGTGCGCGGCCGCGTCGGCTCCCGGCGCACATCCGTCCACCCCGGACGCGACCCACTCGCAGTATCCCCAGCCGGAGGGGCCGAGCACCGCCGCGCCCGGGTCGGCGGCCTTGATGGCCGCGGCGGTCGCGGTGCTCTTGCCGCCCAGCTCGTCGTACGAGACCGCCTCGGGGTGCACGTCGCGGTGCGTGGAATTCCACAACACCGGCTCGTTGTCGAGCTCGTAGATCGGCACGCCCCCGCGCGCCGCCTTGCCGAACCGGCTCACGAGATGCGACACCATCTCGCCGTCGAAGGATGCGCCCACCGGGATCGAGGTGTCCTCGGGCACCGCCCCGGTGAGGTTCGCGTTGTTGAGCCTGCCGTTGCCGCAGCCGGCGTCCCACTGGTCGAATCCGTCCTGAGCGGGGAACCGGCTGGCAGGGAATCCGCAGGCGAACGGGTGCTGGTCGGGCGAGTCCTTGGCCACCCACCCGCTCATCGGCACGGTGACGACCTGTTTGGTACCGCGGTCCCGGTTGGTCTTGACGAACGCCTCGACCGTGTTGTCGGGCCCGGCGACGATGTTCTCGAAGTACCAGTCGCTTCCCGTGTTGTAGGTGTGGTTCTTGAAGTTGTAACGCGTGGTCGAATTGCCGCCCCAGCGCGCCACCGGCAGGCCGATCTCGGCGGCGAACGCCGGGGGAGCGCCGTTCATGCCGTAGATGTCCGGACTGATCGCGTGCCGGGCGGCGGACAGGTCCACCGACAACGTCGGGCCCGCTGCGGCCACAGCCGGGTCCAGGGCCGCCTGGGCGGTCATCGTCCCCGCCACGAAGGAGACCGCTACGCCGAGCGTCGTGGCCGATCGCAGCTTCCGCCGCCGTTGAGCACCCATCATCGACGCTCCCGTCAATCGATCCATCAGTGACCAATCGAGGAGCCTGACCGTATGCTTCACACGAGTCAAGACACTGCGGTCGCGCGGAGACGGGCGGCAAGGCGGTACCAGGAAACCCTGGCCCCCTGACTTGGTACGTCTCCTGGTCAGGCCTTGGCCGCCCCGTAACGACCCGGCCGCGGTTTAAGAGGACAGCCTGAAAGTTGCACACAGCCCACGAATTCGGCCTCTCGGCTGCACGGCGACCTGCAGATCGACTTCGTGGCCTGGGTTGACCTCGCAGTTCACGTGAAAAGTGCTTTGTGATCTGGCGTGGACGGGGCCTTAGACAAGTCCGATCATCCCAGCTCAGAGCACACGATCAAGCCGACTCGAATTCGCCGCGAAAGCCCGAGGCCAAGAGGCTCTGTCCAGACGCAGCGAACCCCGCCTCTCATGTACGGGAGGCGGGGTTTTCGCTGCTCAGCGGCTACTTGAGGAGCTGGCGGGCCATGACTATGCGCTGGATCTGGTTGGTGCCCTCGTAGATCTGGGTGATCTTGGCGTCGCGCATCATGCGCTCGACCGGGAAGTCGCGGGTGTAGCCGTACCCGCCGAGGAGCTGGACGGCGTCGGTGGTGATCTCCATGGCGGCGTCGGAGGCGGCGCACTTGGCGGCGCTGGAGAAGAAGGTGAGGTCCTTGACCCGCGTGCCGTTCATGGCCAGCTCCGACTTGGCCGCGGCGGCGTAGGTGAGCTGGCGGGCGGCCTCCAGCTTCATCGCCATGTCGGCGACCATGAACTGCAGGCCCTGGAAGTCGGCGATCGGCTTGCCGAACTGTCTCCGCTCCTTGACGTACCCGATCGCGTGGTCCAGCGCGCCCTGGGCGATGCCGAGCGCCTGCGCGGCGATCGTGATGCGCGTGTGGTCCAGCGTGGCGAGGGCGGTCCTGAAGCCGGTGCCCGGCTCGCCGATCATCCGGGACTCCGGGATCCGCACGTTCTCCAGGATGACCTGGCGGGTGGGCGAGCCCTTGATGCCGAGCTTCCTCTCCTTGGGCCCGAACGAGACGCCCTCGTCGTCCTTCTCCACCACGAACGCGGAGATGCCGCGGGCGCCGGCCGACGGGTGGGCCACGGCCATGACCGTGTAGTACTCCGACACGCCCGCGTTGGTGATCCACATCTTGGTGCCGTTGAGCACGTAGTGGTCGCCGTCGCGCTCGGCCCTGGTCTTCATCGCGGCGGCGTCCGAGCCCGCCTCCGGCTCCGACAGGGCGTAGGAGAACATCGCCTCCCCGGCCGCGACCGGCCGCAGGTAGCGCTGCTTGAGGTCTTCGGACGCCGACAGCAGCAGCGGCATGGTGCCCAGCTTGTTGACGGCCGGGATCAGGGAGGACGAGGCGCAGGCGCGGGCGACCTCCTCGATCACGATCACGGTCGCCAGGGCGTCGGCCCCCGCGCCGCCGTACGCCTCGGGGATGTGGACGGCCTGCAGGTCGGCCGCGACGAGGTCCTTGTAGACCTCCCAGGGGAACTCCTCGTTCTCGTCCGCCGCCGCGGCCCGCGGGGCGATCTTGTCGTCGGCGAGGGCCCGTACGGTCTCCCGGAGCATCTCGTGCTCCTCGGCGAGGGCGTAGAGAGGGAAGCTCATGACGCGATACTAGGACGTCCGACCAGAAAGTTACCAGTCGGTACGACACGCGCCCTGACAGCTCGTCCTGACAACGGTCGTAATGGCCTCAGCACACCGCACGCATCGACCACCTGGGCGTTTCGCCGTACCGTTGGGGCCAAGGCCCCGGTTTGCCCAGGTGGCTGCTCGGGCAAATGACAGGCCCGGTACCATGCCAGATCACGAAGAGTCGGCAAGAGGGGAGCCTGCCGTGCCGTACCGCCTCACCGTGCTCGGGACCGGATACCTGGGTGCCACGCACGCGGCCTGCATGGCGGAGCTGGGCTTCGAGGTGCTCGCTCTCGACGTGGACCAGAGCAAGATCGAACGTCTGCGGCGCGGCGAGCTGCCGATCCACGAGCCCGGGCTGGAGGAGGTCCTCCGCCGCAACCTCGACTCGGGCAGGCTGCGCTTCACCACCTCCTACGAGGAGGTGGCGAAGTTCGGCGACGTCCACTTCGTCTGCGTCGGCACGCCGCAGAAGAAGGGCGAGCGCGCCGCCGACGTCTCCTATCTCGACGCGGTCGTCGAGTCGCTGGCCCCGCACCTGGACCGTGAGTGCCTGGTCGTGGGCAAGTCGACGGTCCCCGTCGGCACCGCGGAGCGCCTCGCCGAGAAGCTCGTACGGCTCGCGCCCGCCGGCACGCAGACCGAGCTGGCCTGGAACCCCGAGTTCCTGCGCGAGGGTTTCGCCGTACGGGACACCCTCCGGCCGGACCGGATCGTGATCGGAGTGACCTCCGAACGGGCCGAGAAGATTCTGCGGGACGTTTACGCGCCGCTCGGCGAGGTGCCGATCGTGGTGACCGACTTCCCCACGGCCGAGCTGGTCAAGTCGGCCGCGAACGCGTTCCTGGCCACGAAGATCTCGTTCATCAACGCGATGGCGGAGGTCTGCGAGGCCGCCGGCGGCGACGTCACGCAGTTGTCCGCGGCGCTGGCGTACGACGAGCGGATCGGCGGCCGATATCTCAACGCCGGCCTCGGCTTCGGCGGCGGCTGCCTGCCCAAGGACATCAGGGCGTTCACCGCCCGGGCCGACGAGCTGGGCGCCGGTCACGCGCTCGCCTTCCTGCGGGAGGTCGACGAGATCAACCTGCGGCGCCGCGCCCGGATGGTCGGCCTCGCCGGTGAGGTCCTCGGCGGTTCCTTTGGCGGCCGGAGGGTGGCGGTGCTGGGCGCGGCTTTCAAGCCCAACTCGGACGACATCCGCGATTCGCCCGCGCTGGACGTCGCGGTGAAGATCGCCGAGCTGGGCGGGCTGGTGACGCTCTACGACCCGGCCGCCCTGGCCAACGCGCGGGCCGCCCACCCCCAGCTCGGGTACGCCGAGTCGGCCCTGGAGGCCGCGAGCGGAGCCGAGGTCGTGCTGCTGCTCACCGAGTGGCAGGAGTTCGTCTCCCTCGACCCCGAGGACCTGGGGGCGGTCGTCGCCGCCCGGGTCATCGTCGACGGCCGCAACGCGCTCGACGTGGAGCTCTGGCGGGGCGCCGGCTGGCACTACCGCGCGCTCGGCCGCCCCTGATCCAGTTCCCCGTGGAGGGCGGCGGCCTCGGCGCGGAGCCGCTCGCCCTTGGCGTGCGCCTGGTCGCGCAGGGCGGCCTGGAACTCCTCCATCCGCCGCCGCAGGCCCTCGTCGGCCGCCGCCAGGATCCGTACGGCGAGCAGTCCCGCGTTGCGGGCGCCGCCGACGGCGACGGTCGCGACGGGCACCCCGGCCGGCATCTGGACGATCGACAGCAGCGAGTCCATCCCGTCGAGATATCTGAGCGGCACCGGGACGCCGATCACCGGCAGCGGGGTGACCGAGGCCAGCATGCCCGGCAGGTGGGCGGCGCCGCCCGCCCCGGCGATGATCACCTTCAGCCCGCGCCCGGCCGCGCGGGAACCGTACTCGATCATCTCGGCCGGCATCCGGTGCGCGGAGACCACGTCGGCCTCGAAGGACACGCCGAACTCGGCGACCGCCTCGGCGGCCAGGCGCATGACCGGCCAGTCCGAGTCGCTCCCCATGACGATCCCGACGTCAGGCATCCACGGGTCCTCTCAGGCAGGTGACGGCGTGGCGGGCGCGGGCCCGCACCTCGTCGAGGTCGGTGCCGAGGGCCGTGACGTGCCCGATCTTGCGGCCGGGCCGCACGTCCTTGCCATAAAAATGGATCTTGATGCCCGGGTCGTTGGCCAGCACGTGCTCGTACCGCGCGTACACGTCCGGGTCGGGCCCGCCGAGCAGGTTGGCCATGACGACGACCGGCGCGGTCATCGACGGCGATCCGAGCGGCAGGTTCAGCACGGCCCGCAGGTGCTGCTCGAACTGGGACGTACGCGCGCCCTCGATCGTCCAGTGGCCGCTGTTGTGCGGGCGCATGGCCAGTTCGTTGACCACGAGGCCGGTCTTCGTGACGAACATCTCGACCGCGAGGAGCCCGGTCACGCCGAGGTCGCGCGCGATGGTGAGCGCGACGCGCTGGGCGTACGCCGCCTCCTCCTCGCCGAGGTCCGGCGCGGGCGCGATGACCTCGACGCAGATCCCGTCCTGCTGGACCGTCTCCACGACGGGGTAGCTGACGCCCTGGCCGTGCGGCGACCGGGCGACCAGCACGGCGATCTCCCGCTCGAACGGGACGAACGCCTCGGCCAGCAGGTCGACGCCGGTATCGAGCGCCGCCCGCGCCTCGTCCGGTGACGAGCAGACCCACACGCCCCGGCCGTCGTACCCGCCGCGGACCGCCTTCAGCACCACCGGCCAGCCGTGCTCGCCGGCGAACGCCTCGACGCCGGCCAGGTCCTCGACCCGGGCCCAGGCCGGGCAGGGCGCGCCGATCGCGGTGAGCCGCTCGCGCATGACCGCCTTGTCCTGCGCGTGGACGAGCGCGTCGGCCCCCGGGTGTACGGCGCGCCCCTCGGCGGCCAGCGCCTGGATGTGGCCCGTGGGCACGTGCTCGTGGTCGAAGGTGACGGCGTCGCACCCCTTGGCGAACTCCCGCAGGTCGGCGAGGTCCCGGTAGTCGCCCAGCCGGGTGTCCACGATGACCTTGGCGGCGCTCTCGTCGCGGGCGCCCGCCAGCACGCGCAGCTCGATGCCGAGCGCGATCGCGGCCTGCTGGGTCATCCGGGCGAGCTGTCCCGCGCCGACCATGCCCACCACGGGCGCCGCGACAGGGCCCGCCGCGGGCGTGGCCGGCGGCCGGGAAGGGGAATCCTTCGGGCTGTTCACGACAGGTCAGCCTACCTATGGCCCGCGCGTACGCCCGCCACGGGTCACGCGTCAGCCCGTAGCGTCAGCTCGTTCTGTCAGTCGGCGTCCTCGGTGATGCCGGCGAGGACCCGGCGCATGCCCACGGTCGTCATCCTGTTGTCCGCGCCCACCCTGGTGGCGAGCAGCACGATCTCCGCACCCGTGACGGTCTTCGGCGCGCCGCCGGTGAAGGCCCGCACGTCGGCCGCGCCGTACCGCCGATGGGCGAGGGAGGAGCGGCCCGGGCCGGGCTTCTGGGTGAAGACGAGGCGCAGCGCGTGGAAAACCAGGGCCCCGCCGTCCGGCAGGGCGAGCGCGCGGGCCGGCCCCTCGATGCGTACGTCGGTGGACAGGCGGTCGGGACGGACCCTGCGGGGAGCCCGGACCAGTTCGCCGAGCAGGCCGCGCATCGGGTCGCCGGAGGCGAAGCGGACCCCGCTCAGCCCCGCGGGATCGGTCAGGAACGCGACGTGCCGGGTGGACACGAGCCGTGCCCCGACCCAGGAGCCCGGGCCGGCCGCGGCGTCCACGACCTCGCCCTCCGCCTCGGGCGCGTCGCCGGCGAGCGGAATCGGCCCGGCGCCGAGCCGCCACGCGCCGTCCGTGCGTACGAAGACGAAGTAGGCCGGGGTGGGCTTGCGGGCCAGGACGGCGAACCAGGGGTCGTCCTCGCCGTCCTCGTGTGCGGGGAGCAGGAACTCCGGGTTCTTGGGCACGCCGAAGCCGGGCGCGGCGCGGCCCTCGCGGGCCGCCGCGCAGACACGGCTCCCGATCGCCTTCTCCGCCCACGTCGTAAGCCGCTCGATCTCCGCGCAGTCGCCGTCCTTCCAGGCGGCGGCGAGGTCGCCGAGCCCGCCGAAGGCCGCCTCGGCGTCGGCCCGGGCGATCTCGGCCATCGGCGCGGAGGCCTCCCCGGGATCGGCCGGGAGCTCCCGGGCGCTCTCGGTTCCGCACCCCGCGAGGAAGACCACGAGGACAACCGCGAGCAGGACGCGGCCGGGGACGAGGCTCGGCGGACGAGCCCCGAAGGTACGACGAACCACGGTGAAGGCCACCTCTTCCACAACGGCACGGCCCCGCGCCAAGTGATCCAGTGGGGCGAGAGCGTAGTGCGAAGAGTGCCTCCAAATTCCAGATGACGGGATTTTCCGTGAAATGTTCTTTGGTGACCTGCGACGGAGCGGCGAGAGGTTGCGCTACTACCCTCATTTGTGCCACCGGCGGGTAGCCTGAGAGGACCTCGCCGCCGACCAGGCCGCAGATCAGGAAGGACCGATCGGGACGTGCAGTTTCTACGACGCGCCTACGAGCGGTTCGCCACGCTCATCCACGAGTTGATCAAGTTCGGAGCGGTGGGCGCCATCGCGTTCGTCATCGACTTCGGCGGCACCAACCTGCTGCGGTTCGGCGTCGGCCTGGGCCCGCTGTCCTCGAAGGTCGCGGCCACGATCGTCGCCGCCACGTTCGCCTACGCGGGCAACCGCTTCTGGACCTACCGGCATCGTCAGCAGAGCGGCCTGGCACGCGAGTATGTCCTGTTCTTCCTGCTGAACGGCGTCGGCCTGCTGCCCTCGCTGCTCACCATCGGTTTCGTGGTGTACACGCTGAACCTGCACGACACGGTGAGCTACAACATCGCCCAGGCCGTCGGCCTGGTCCTCGGCACGTTGTTCCGCCTCTGGTCGTACAAGAAGTGGGTCTTCCTCGCGACTCCGGAGCCGGTCGAGAGCGAGGGCCCCGCCGGGGGCGTCGAGGCGCTGGTCGTGTCCGCCGCGAAGGCCGGCTCTCCGAAGAACGACGCCCCGAAGATCGGCGCCCCGAAGAACGGCTCGCCCAGGAACGGCTCCCCTGGGAACGGCTCTCGGAAGACCGGCAAGAAGGCCCGGGCGAAGGCGAGAGCGGCGGTCGCGGCGGACGTCTCGGCGCAGCCCGGCCCGATCACCGCCCGCTGACCCCGTTCCCGTCCCCCGCTTCGCCCGCCGCCCGGGTCAGGCCGGGCCGGAGACGACGCGGCGGCGGTCGTTGTCGCGGTCGTGCCGCAGGAAGATGGCGAAGGTCGCCGGGCGGCGCCTGACGAGTTCGAGCCGGCCGCCGTCGGCGGCGACGAGGGCGCGGGCGAGGGTCAGCCCCAGGCCGGTGCCGCCGCCGCCGCTCACGTTCCGCTCGAAGACGCGATGGCCGAGGGCCTCGGGGATGCCCGGTCCCTCGTCGCCCACCTCGATCACCACGGACTTGCCCGCACTAGAGGTGTTGATCGTCAGCACGC
Organism: Microbispora sp. NBC_01389; assembly: GCF_045040095.1. NCBI lineage: Bacteria > Bacillati > Actinomycetota > Actinomycetes > Streptosporangiales > Streptosporangiaceae > Microbispora > Microbispora sp. NBC_01389. The sequence goes on along the minus strand of NZ_CP109552.1, from coordinate 3,287,341 downwards.
CGTCGCCGTGCTTCAGCGAGTTCTCCAGCAGGGTGGCCAGCACCTGGCTGAGCCCGCCCGTCGTGCCGAGGGCGCGCAGGCCGCGGTCTCCCGCCAGCACCAGCGACCGATGGACCCGGCGGAAGGCGGGCTCCCACTCGACGATCTGCTGGCCGACCACGTCGTCCACGTCGAGCGGCCCGGCCTGGGCGTGGCGCTGCCTGCGGGCCGCGGCGAGTAACTCGTCGATCACCGCGGTCAGCCGCTCGACCTGCACGATGGCGGCCTCGCCCTCCTCGCGGACCACCTCGGGCTGCCCGGCCGCGGCGACGATCTCCTCCAGGCGCATGGTCAGCCCGGTCAGCGGCGTACGCAGCTGGTGAGAGGCGTCGGTGGCGAACTCGCGCTCACGGGCGAGCAGATCGGAGATCCGCAGCGCGCTGCGGTCCAGCACCTCCGCCACGAGGTCGAGCTCCGGAACGCCGTAGCGGTGCCTGCTGGGCCTCGCGTCGCCCGAGCCCAGCCGCTCCGCGATCCTGGTGAGGTCTTGGAGCGGCAGGCTCAGGCGGCGCGAGGTCACGGTGGCCAGCCCGATCGCGGCGCCGAGCGCCGCGATCGCGAGCGCGATGATCAGCACCAGCCGCGCCCGGGTATCCCGCTGGATCTGGGCCGAGTCACGGCTGACGCGTACGTAGCCGTTCTCGGAACGGGCCTCCTCGGTCAGGTCGCGGCCGTCCGGCGGAGGCGTGCCGGCGATGATCGGCCGGTTCCCGCGGACGTACACCTGGAGGTATCTGTCCGGGTAGTTCCGTGCGAGCTGCTCCGGACTGATCGGCTGCTGCTGGCTGACGGAATACTCCACCCCGATCAGCAGCCGGTTCGCCTCCGAATGCAGCTCCTGGGCGGCGTCCTCGTTGATCAACCGTACGACGACCACGCCCAGGGGCACGCCTAACAGCAGAACCGCGATGACCGCGACGAGCAGCATGGAGGCAAGCAGGCGCCGGCGCATGCGGCTAGCCCCTCCCCCGCGACCGCCCCACGGCCGCTACTCGCGCTCGAAGCGGAAGCCGACCCCACGAACGGTGGTGATGTAGCGCGGTTTGGCCGCGTCGTCGCCCAGCTTCCGGCGCAGCCAGGAAATGTGCATGTCCAGTGTCTTGGTCGAACCCCACCAGTTGGTGTCCCACACCTCGCGCATGATCTGCTCGCGGGTGACGACCTTGCCGGCATCCCGTACGAGCACGCGCAGCAGGTCGAACTCCTTGGTGGTGAGATGCAGCTCCTTGTCCCCCATCCAGGCCCGGCGGGAGTCGGCGTCGATGCGGACGCCCTGCACCACCGGGGTCTCCGATGTTCCGCGCCGGAGCAGCGCCCGCACACGGGCGAGCAACTCCGCCAGCCGGAACGGCTTGGTCACATAGTCGTCGGCCCCCGCGTCGAGACCGACGACGGTGTCGACTTCGTCGACACGGGCGGTGAGGATCAGGACCGGAGTCCCGTGTCCCTCCGCGCGAATGCGGCGCGCGACCTCCAGCCCGTCCATTTCTGGCAGACCGAGGTCGAGAACAATCAGGTCGACGCCCCCCGACAAGGCCCTCTCCAGGGCCTGCGGGCCATCCGGGCTCACCTCCACCTGATAGCCCTCCCGGCGCAGTGCGCGCGCCAGGGGCTCGGATATCGAGGTGTCATCCTCGGCGAGAAGTACGCAGGTCATGGTGCGATCGTAGGACCTTAAGCGATCGTTTCCCGGCTACAGCGCGCACTTTGACTTGTCGTTGACTCATCAATTGACCTGGGCAAACACTGATAAATCCGGGATAGTCAGTACGGAAGGGCAGCGATCTTCTATGGCGTTCTCCGCCAATTCGAACAGCCTCGGATCAATGCGGGCGATGACATGAGAAACGCCCGCCGAACCGATGCCGACGGGCGTTGTCCATCTGTATTCGCGAGTTTCGGCCGAGTCGCCGACCGGGTTACCGGCCGCGCCGGCGGGTCTCAGGCGGGCGACGGCGGCTCCGCGTACCGCTGGAGGTAGAGCTGCTCACCCAGACTCTCCAGGAGCCCGAGCTCGGTCTCCAGATAGTCGATGTGGTGCTCCTCGTCGGCGAGGATCCGCTCGAAGAGCGTGGCGGAGGTGATGTCTCCCCGCTCCCGCATGAGCGCGATCCCCGGCCGCAGCCGCTTGACCACCTCCACCTCAAGCTCCAGGTCGGCCTGGAGCTGCTCCTTCACGGTCTGGCCGATGTGGAGGGTGTTGAGCTTCTGGTAGTTCGGCAGGCCCTCTAAGAAGAGGATCCGGTCGGTGAGCTCCTCCGCGTGCCGCATCTCGTCTATCGACTCCGCCCTCGTCAGGGCGGCGAGCTTGGTGTATCCCCAGTTCTCCTGCAGCTTGGCGTGCAGGAAGTATTGGTTGATGGCGGTGAGCTCGGAGGTGAGCTGCTCGTTGAGCAGCGCGATGATCTCCTTGTCGCCCTGCATCGCGTACCTCGATCTATGCGCTGGTGACCAGGTCGTCTGACCGTTTCAGGATGGCACAGATCTTTCGGACACATGACGCGCAGTCCCCCCCGGCGCCGGTGGCGTCCCGCACCTGACGAGCCGTCCGCGCCCCCGCCGCGATGCAGTCGTGCACCTCGTTCTCGGTGACCGCGCGGCAGATGCACACGTACATGGGTCGCCCTCTCAGGGATCATGAGGAAGGTTAGGCATACCTAAGATAACTCACTTTGGTAAGGCTTGCCTATGTGATCCCAGGCACAGAAAGGGGCGGCGTCCGGCAAAACCCGCTGTCCGAGGAGGACCCGGGGAGCCGGAACGCCGCCCCCTTCGGCGGACGGGCCGTCGTCCGCAGAGGTCAGAGCACCGTGACTCAGAGCATCGTGACTCAGAGCACCACGACGGAGCGCAGCACCTCCCCGCGGTGCATCTTGCCGAACGCCTCCTCGACCTGGTCGAGGGCGATGGTCTCGGAGACGAACCCGTCGAGGTCGAGCCGCCCCTGCAGGTAGAGGTCGATCAGCATGGGGAAGTCGCGGCTGGGCAGGCAGTCGCCGTACCAGGAGGACTTGAGCGCGCCGCCGCGGCCGAACACGTCGAGCAGGGGGAGTTCGATGGTCATCTCGGGCGTCGGCACCCCGACGAGCACGACGGTCCCGGCCAGGTCGCGGGCGTAGAAGGCCTGCTTGTACGTCTCCGGGCGGCCCACCGCCTCGATCACCACGTCGGCGCCGAAACCACCGGTCAGGTCGCGGATCGCCGCCACGGCGTCGGCCTCCCGCGAGTTCACGGTGTGGGTGGCGCCGAAGCGGCGGGCCCAGTCGAGCTTGCGGTCGTCGACGTCCACCGCGATGATCGTCCGCGCCCCGGCGAGGTTCGACCCGAGGATCGCCGCGTTGCCCACGCCGCCGCAGCCGATCACCGCCACCGAGTCGCCGCGGGTGACGCCGCCGGTGTTGATCGCGGCGCCGAGGCCCGCCATCACGCCGCAGCCGAGGAGGCCGGCGACGGCCGGGATGGCCGCCGGGTCGACCTTCGTGCACTGGCCCGCGGCCACCAGGGTCTTCTCCGCGAACGCCCCGATGCCGAGCGCCGGGCTGAGCACGGTGCCGTCGGCCAGGGACATCTTCTGGGCGGCGTTGTGGGTGTTGAAGCAGTACCACGGCCGGCCCCGCAGGCACGCCCGGCACTGCCCGCAGACCGCCCGCCAGTTGAGGATGACGTAGTCGCCCGGCGCGACCTCGGTCACGCCCTCGCCGACCGCCTCGACGACGCCCGCGGCCTCGTGGCCCAGCAGGAACGGGAACTCGTCGTTGATGCCGCCCTCGCGGTAGTGGAGATCGGTGTGGCAGACGCCGCAGGCCTGCACGTTCACGACCGCCTCGCCGGGCCCCGGGTCCGGGACGACGACCGTCTCCAGTGTCACCGCCTCTCCCTTGCCCCGTGCCACCACGCCCTGGACTTCGTACGGCATGCCCCGCACCTCAACTCTCTCTGCTGGATCTCCTCAGAACATACGGCTCCACGACGCCGAGCCCGCGTGCGGGGCGGCGGCGCAGTTTCACCAGGTCGACGCCGGCCGCGCCGGTGAGCGCCGCGGCCATCTCGCTGTCGGCGAGGATCGTGCCCGGCCGGGCGATGGCGGTGAGCCGCGCCGCCAGGTTCACCGTCGTGCCGAAGACGTCGCCCATCGCGGGCAGCACCGGGCCGTACGCCAGCCCGACCCGCACGTCCGGCCCCTCGGCGTCCCGCTTGAGCTCGTCGAGCAGGTCGAGCGCGATCAGGGCCGCGGTGCGCGGGCCCGAGGCCGTGAAGAGCACCTCGTCGCCGAGCGTCTTCACCAGCCGCCCGTCGTGGGCGGCGATCACGTCGGAGGCCCGCGACTCGAACCCCTCGACCAGGTCGGCCAGCGCCAGTTCGTCCAGCTCGCGGGACACCCGGGTGAAGGCCACGAGGTCGGCGAACCCGACCGCGAGCCTCGGGCGGGTCGGGGAGGCGTCCCCGCCCGGCTCGCCGGGCTCGGCGAGGCTGACCAGCCGGCTCGCGGTCGCGGCGAGCTGCGACCGCCAGACGTGCACCAGCGTCCGCTCGAAGTCCGGCAGCAGGCGGCTGACCGTGTCCATCACCTGCCGGAGCCGCTCCTCGCCCTGCCGCGCTCCGGGCTCGATCAGCGCGTCCACCATGATCTCGGCCTGCCACTGCGCGAGCCGCGCGGTGTTGCGGCCGAGCGCGCGCGCCATGCGGATCACGGACCGCTCGTCGAGCATCTCCGCGTCCAGCAGGTCGCGGATGCGGTGCAGGGCCTCCAGGTCGGCGTCCGTGAACGCCACCGCGTCGTCGGCGAGCGTCGCGAAGCCGAGGGCCCGCCAGATCCGCGCGGCGAGGTCCTGCGGGATCCCCGCCGCCTCGGCGACCTGCCGCCGCGTGTACACCGGCGGCGGCCCCAGGAACAGCCGCCGCATGTCGTCGGCGCCGGGCCGCCCGCTTGTCTCCACGTCTCCCTCCCCCGTACGGCACGTGGTCCGCGCCGCGCTAGTCCCCGTCGATGTTCCCGTCCGCGGCATCCTCCACCAGCCGGAACAGCTCGTGCCGTACGCGCTGGATCTGGGGGATCTCCCGGTAGTCGATGTCGCCCTTCTCCGAGGCCGACTCGACCCGGAGCGTGCCACAGCCCAGGATGCGCTCCAGGAAGCGCTGGTCGGAGCTCACGCTGCTCACCTTGGCCAGCGGGATGTCGTCCTCCGACTTGTTCAGCACCCCGACGCTGATGGCGAAGCGGTGCGAGGTCAGCGTGTAGGAGGTCGTCACCCAGCGCAGATAGGGGGTGAGCGTCCACAGGACCAGCGCGACGAAGGCGACCACGGCCACCGCGCCGCGGGCGAGCCCCGCGTACTCGTAGTCGCCGGGGATGAGGACGAAGGCCGCGACGGCGGCGGCGAGGACGACGACGAAGGCGAGAACCGGCAGGATGAGCCGCTTCCAGTGCGGATGGAACGACAGAACGACCCGCTCGCCCTCGGTCAGATAGTGATCCGGGAGACCCATGGCGCAAATCGTGACACGATCCCGGGTCGTTCGCATGCGTTCCCCGGCTACGTGATCGATCCGGGCCTGACGTGGACGACGTCGCCGGCGCTGAGCGAGTGCTCCCCGTCCTCGCCGCGCACGAGCAGGTGGCCCGCCGGGTCGATGCCGGCGGCCCGGCCGGTGATCACCCGCTCGCCGGGCAGTTCGACCCGTACGTCCTGGCCCACGGTCGCCGACCAGGCGAGATAGGCCGCGCGCAGGCCCGAGGCGTCCGGGTCGCCGCCGGCGGCCACCCAGTCGCGGTAGTGCGACTCGACCTCCCGCAGGATCGCGCGCAGCAGCGGGTCGCGGTCGGTGCAGGCGGCGTTCTCCACCGCGAGGGACGTGGCCCGTTCGACGGGCAGTTCCTCCCGCCGCAGCGAGACGTTGAGGCCCATGCCGATGACGACCACCCGGTCGACCCGCTCGGCCAGGATGCCGGCCAGCTTGCGCTCTCCGATCATGAGGTCGTTCGGCCACTTCAGCCGTACGTCCAGCTCGGCGATCCGCCGTACGGCGGAGGCGGCGGCGAGGCCCACCAGCAGGGCCAGCCAGCCCTGCCGGGCGAGCGGCACCTCCGGCCGCAGCAGCATCGAGAACGTCAGCCCCGAGCGCGGCGGCGCGCTCCAGGGGCGGCCGAGCCGTCCCCGGCCCGCGAACTGCGCCTCCGCGACCAGCACGGCGCCCTCGCCGGGGGTGTCCCGCACGGTCCTGGCGAGGTCGGCGTTGGTGGAACCGGTCCGCTCGACCACGCGCACGGACGACCACAGCGATCCGGGGCGCACCAGCGCCCTGGTCAGCGCGGCCTCGGACAGCGGAGGCCGATCGAGGTCGGCGTACGGCGAGTCGGGCACGCGTCCAGGCTATCGGCCGGGGGTCGCCCCCGGCGCCGCGAAGCCGCATCGGCGACCGGCGGCCCTCCCGTGCGCCGCCCGGGCGGAGGACCCCTGGGACGAGGCCGGGACGAGGCGTGGCAGGCTCCGTACAGGAAAGAGCCGCGTACGGGAAAGAACGGCAGCCATGCCGGCCGTGCCGCCAAGGAGGAAGCAGATGCGAGAGGACGGCGGGGAGGGGCTGCCGGCCCGTCCGGGGCCGGTCACGCGGTTCCGCGTCCGGAGGGTGTCGGGATCGGCCGTACACGACCGGCGGGACGATATCGCCACCGAGGAGCCCCTGGAGATCCGGCTGCTGGCCGCGGGCGGCGACGCCCGCACGGTGGCGATCACGATGCGGACGCCGGGCGCGGACTTCGAGCTCGCGGCGGGGTTCCTGCACGGCGAGGGGATCATCGGCCCCGGCGGCATCGCCGCCGTCGGCTACTGCACGGACGAGGACCTGGACCCCGAGGCGCGCTACAACACCGTGACCGTACGGCTCACCGCGCCCGAACTGCCCGACATGACCTCCGTCCAGCGGAACTTCCTGACGTCGAGCGCGTGCGGCGTCTGCGGCACGGCCAGCCTGGACGCCCTGCGTGACCGCTGCCCGGCGCCGGCCGTCCGCCCGCCGGTCGGCGTGTCCGCCACGACCCTGTACGCCCTGCCGGACCGGCTGCGCGCGGCCCAGGGGGTGTTCGGCCGGACGGGCGGGCTGCACGCCGCCGGGCTGTTCACGCCCGAGGGCGCTCCCCTGGCCGTACGGGAGGACGTGGGGCGGCACAACGCGGTCGACAAGCTGGTCGGCTGGGCGCTGATGGGCGGCACGCTCCCCCTCGACCGGCACGTCCTGCTGGTCAGCGGCCGCGTCAGCTACGAGATCATGCAGAAGGCCGCGAGCGCCGGGATCCAGATCGTCTGCGCCGTCTCCGCGCCCTCGTCGCTCGCCGTCGACCTCGCCCGCGAGTTCGGCGTCACGCTCGTGGGCTTCCTGCGCGACGAGCGCTTCAACGTCTACGCCTGCCCGGAGAGGATCGACGTCGAGCGGGAGCCGTCGGTCCCGGCCGCTCCCGCACAGTGACACTTCGCGGCTGACCGGCGTGCGGGCGCGCGTTCTTACCGCGCCCGCACGCCGGACCGGCCGGTCAGCCGGTGTTCTGCAGGCCGGCGGCGACGCCGTTCACGCTCAGCAGCAGCAGCGTGGACAGGCGCTCGCGCTCCTCCTCCGACAGGTCGGAGGACGCCCGCAGCGCCGACAGCGCGCGCAGTTGCAGGTGGCTGAGCGCGTCCACGTACGGATCGCGGAGCTGCACGGCCCGCGAGAGGACCCGCCGGTTCTCCAGCAGGCGCGTGTGGCCGGTCACCTCCAGCACCAGCCGCCTCGTCAGGTCGTACTCCTCCAGGACCTGCTCGGCGAAGTCGCTCCGCCCGCCCAGCCCCAGGTAGCGGGACGCGATGGCCCGGTCGGTCTTGGCCAGCGACATCTCCGCGTTGTCCAGCAGCGCGGCGAACAGCGGCCACTCCCGGTACGCCGCGCGCAGTTCGGCCATGCCGCCGTCGGTGACCACGGCGGCGAGGCCGCTGCCGAGGCCGTACCAGCCGGGGAGGTTGACCCGGGTCTGCGCCCACGAGAAGACCCAGGGGATGGCCCGCAGGTCGTCGAGCGAGCGGGGCGCGCCGAGGCCGCGCCGTGCGGGCCGGGAGCCCAGCCGCAGCGAGCCGAGCTCCTCCAGCGGGCTGACCAGCGCGAACCACTCGGGGAAGCCCTGGGCCTCGGTCAGCCCCCGGTACGCGCGCTCGGAGGCCGAGGCGACGAGGTCGGCGAGTCGGCGGAACTTGGCCGCCGCCTCGGCCGTGCTCGACTCCACCGCCGAGGTGGACGCCAGCAGCACGGCGTTGGTGACCTGCTCGATGTGGCGCTTGGCGATGGCGGAGTGGCCGTACCGGGCGAAGATGACCTCGCCCTGCTCGGTGACCTTGAACCGGCCGGCCACCGACCCGGGGGCCTGGGCGAGCACGGCGCGGTTGGCCGGGCCGCCACCGCGGCCGAGCGCGCCGCCGCGGCCGTGGAAGAGCGTGAGCCGGACGTCGTTGGCCGCCGCCCAGGCGGTCAGCGCCGCCTGCGCGTCGTACAGGCGCAGGGTGGCCGCCGCCGGGCCGAGCTCCTTGGCCGAATCGGAGTAGCCGAGCATGACCTCCATGCGCCGCCCGTTGGCGGCGAGCCGCCTGCGCACCGGCTCCAGCGCGGCCATGCCCTCGAGAACCGTGGTGGAGTTGTCGAGGTCCTCCCCCGACTCGAACAGCGGAACCACGTCGAGCACCGGAGCCCGGTCACCCAGGGCGTGCCGGGCCAGCTCGTAAACGGCGGCGATGTCCTCGGACGATCGGGTGAACGAGACGACATACCGGGAGCAGGCGGTCACGCCGAAGCGCTCCTGGATCCAGCCGATCACCCGGATCGTGGCCAGGACCTCCTCGGTGCGCTCGGACAACGTGCCGGACGCGATCTCCCGCAGCGCCGCCGCGTGGACCGCCGAGTGCTGGCGCACCTCCAGCTCCGCGAGGTGGAAGCCGAAGGTCTCGACCTGCCAGATCAGGTGCTGCAGCTCGCCGTACGCCTGCCGTACGGCGCCCGCGCCGCGCAGGGAGTCCTGCGCGAGCCGCAGGTCGGCGAGCAGCTCCGCCGGGGCGCGGTAGGCGAGATCGAGGTCACGACGGCGGGTCGCGGCGATCTTGGCCGCCACGAACATCAGCCACTGGCGGTGTGGCTCCATCGGCGAGCGGGTGGCCATCTCCGACACCAGGTCGGGGTGGTCGTCCTCGGCCTGGGCGAGCGCCGCTCGCAGCCCGGCGGACGGCGGCGTGAAGATCCCGGCCAGGGTCAGCGACCTGCCGATCCTGGTGGTGGCGTTCTCCAGCGCGATGAGCACGTGCTCGGCCTGGATCTGCATGGCCTCCCTGGTCACCTTGGCGGTGACGTTGGGGTTGCCGTCGCGGTCGCCGCCGATCCAGCTTCCGTAGCGGATGTACGCCCTGGCCTGCGGCTCCCGCGTCCCGGTGCCCGGGCCGAGCGCCGCGTCGAGCGACCGGTAGATCAGCGGCACCGTGCGGAAGAGCGTCTCGTCGAACGCCGCCATCGCGGTGCGGACCTCGTCCAGGGGGTCGAGTTTGGTGTGCCGGAGCTGCTCGGTCCGCCAGAGGAGGTCGATCTCCTCCAGCAGCCGCCGGTGGGCCTCCTCGCGCTCGGCGGCCCCCCGTCCCGGCATGTTGTAGGCGTCGAGTTGCGCGCTGATCCGCTGGATGGCGGTGACGATCGCGCGGCGCCGCGCCTCGGTCGGATGCGCGGTGAGCACCGGCCGGAACTCCAGCCCGTCGATCAGCTCCTGGAGGCGGTCGTCCCCGCGCAGGCGCTGGACGGCCTCGGCGAGCGACTCGCGCAGCGGCACGTCGTCCTGGTCGCGCTGCCGGAGCGTACGCACCCGGTAGTGCTCCTCGGCGAGGTTGGCGAGGTGGAAGTAGCAGGTGAAGGCGCGGGCGATGTGCACGGCGCGGTCCACCGGCCATTCGGCGACCAGGGTCGCGACCTCGTCGGCGGTCGTCTCCCGGCGCCGGGCCGCGATCACCGCCTTCCGGAGCCGTTCCACGTCGGCGAGGAGGTCGGGGCCGCCGTGCTCGGCGATCACCTGACCCAGCAGTCCACCCAGGAGGCGCACGTCCGCGCGGAGCTCATCCGGCATCTCCGCTACGGCGTTGTGTCGTTCGGCAGGAGCGATGGCGGCCATGGTTGGAAGGCTAGCGAATGACGCTCCGCGCCCCGAGGGCGGTCTCACTAATTGGACTAGACCACTAAAAAGGGACAGATCAGATTGTCCCGACGACCGATCCGTTACGCGACAGAAGGGGCAGAAGACGCAGTCAGGTGGGGCGGGAGACGGCGGCGAGGAGTTCGGGCAGCCGGGCGAAGCCGATGCCGGCCGCGAGCCGGCGGCCCGCCCAGGCGACCGCCACGCCGTACGGCACCGCGAGCACGGCGAGCCAGGTCGTGCCGAGCAGGACCGGCAGCACGACGGGCAGCGCGAGCGCGGCGACGGCGAGCATCGTGGCGAAGGCCGAGACGAACGCCTGCCCGCCCTGCCCGGGCGCGGCGCCGCTGAAGGCGTTGAGCCGGTCGGGATAGGTGTACGGGACGGTCACGCTGGTGAGCGCGCCGACTCCCATGCCGACGCCGAGCACGCCCCACGCGGTGAGCGCGGCGGCGGGGGCCCAGGCGGCGTCACCCGCCACCAGGGCGGCGGCCAGTGACGCCAGCGCCAGCAGCGGCACCGCGATGACCGCCATGGCTAGGTGCCGCCCGGCGAGGTCGGTGCGCAGGTCGCGGGGCGTGCCGAAGGTCACCGCGTTCAACCACAGCGACCTTCCGTCGATGCCGAAGGAGTTGGCCGACTGCAGGCCGATCACCAGGGCGGCCAGGCAGGCGGGGCCGATCGCGGACGTGGGCCCCGCCGAGACGCCGGGACCGTGCAGGGAGAACATGACGACCGCGCTCACGAAGATCGCGGCGATCCAGTTCACCCGGCCACGCGGCTCCCTCCGGGCATACCTCAGCTCCTTGGCGACGACGGCGCCGATCACGCCGCCCGGCAGGAGTCCACCGGCCCAGGACCGGCGCACCGAGCCGCCGCTCTGGTTGGAGGAGTCGGGCCGCACCAGCGCGTGCCGCAGCGCGGTGATCCACAGCCATCCCAGCACGACCACCGTCACCGCGACGACGACCAGGTCGGCCGCACCGGCGAGCCCGCCGTCGGCGATCGCGTGCGCGGCCAGGCCGGGCGGCGTCCAGCGCAGGACGTCCGCCGCCGACGCCAGCATCCCCGCCGGGTCGCCCGGCAGCCGCTGGTTGAGCAGCAGGTTCGGCAGCTGGACGAACAGCACGCCGAAGACGGCGGCGACCGCGAGCACGTCGCGGCCCCGGCGGGTGCGCAGCGCGCCGGACAACGCGGTGGTCACCAGCCGGGAGGCCACGATGCAGAAGGCGAACTGGAGGACCACCGCGGGCACCCCGAGCAGCACCCCGCCCGGGCCGTGGGCGAGCGCGACCACGCCGCCGAGGAGCGCGACCAGCGAGGCGATCGGCCACGGCCCGGCGGCGGACGCGGCGAACAGGCCGGTCGCGAGCTGCCGGGTGGTCAGCGGGAACAGGGCCAGCCGGGCCGGGTCGAGCGTCTCGTCCAGGCCGAAGGCCATCAGCGGCACGACGATCCATCCGGCGGCGAACATCGCGAACACCACCGGCACGGCGTCGAGGGCGATGTCGTGCGGCGCGAACCGCAGGAGTGCCAGCAGCCCGAACCCCGCGACCGCCATGAGGACCGCGGCGAGCAACGAGAAGGCGAACCCCAGCTGCCTGGCGGTCTCGCCGCGCAGGCCCCCGCGGACGAGGCTGAGCTTCATCCGGACGAACAGCCACGTCATGGCGCGCTCCCCGGTCCGGTGGTCCGCGCGGTCAGGAGGCCGAGGTGCCCAGCCACGACAGGCCCTCCTCCCCGTTGCCGCGCGCGCCGACGAGGTCGAGGAACGCCTCGTTGAGCGTGCGGCCCCGCCGTACGTCGTCGAGCGGCCCCTGCGCGACGACGAGCCCGCCGTTCATCACCGACACCCAGTCGCACAATCGCTCGACCAGATCCATCACGTGACTGGAGAAGACGACGGTGGAGCCCGAGGCGGTGTATCTGCGCAGCACCTCGGCCAGCGTGTTGGCCGAGACCGGGTCGACGCCCTCGAACGGCTCGTCGAGGAACAGCACGCGGGGGTTGTGCAGCAGCGCCGCCGCGAGGCCGATCTTCTTGCGCATGCCGGTCGAGTAGTCGACCACCAGCTTGTCCTGGGCCTCGACCAGGTCCATGACCCTGAGAAGTTCGTCGGCGCGCCTGCCGGTCTCGTCCAGGGGGATGCCCCGCAACTGGCCGCCGTACAGCAGCAACTCGCGGCCGGACAGCCGTTCGAACAGCCGCAGGCCCTCGGGCAGCACGCCGATCCGCGACTTCGCGGCGACGGGATCGGCCCACACGTCGTGGCCGTCGATCTCGATCCGCCCGCCGTCGGGGCGCAGCAATCCGGTGATCATGCTCAGCGTCGTCGTCTTGCCCGCGCCGTTGGGGCCGACCAGGCCGGCGAAACCGCCCTCCGGCACCACCAGGTCGACCCCGCCGACGGCCACCTGCCGCCCGAAGCGCTTGTGCAGGCCCTGCGTGCGTACGGCGTCAGCCATCGCGTCCCCTTCTCCGCCGTCGTAATGAAGGCCTGGTCATGAAGGCCTGATCGTAAAGCCGAACGAACGACACGCCACCTCCGTTCCTCCCGGGCGGCTTCCGGCCGCGCCCCGGCGCGACCTCGCGGCGGGAGTCTCGTTAACCTGTCGGCCATGGATCCGACGCGGCCGAAGCTGATCGCGGGGCCCGGGGCCGCCGAGCATGCGAGGAACGGTGAGGGACCGATGAGCGCGGAACGCGCCCACGAGATCGATATCCACACCACCGCCGGCAAGATCGCCGACCTGGAGCGGCGCCTCGGCGAGGCGGCCCACGCAGGCTCCGCGCGGGCGGTGGACAAGCAGCACGCCAAGGGCAAGATGACGGCCCGCGAGCGGGTCGCGGCCTTCCTCGACGAGGGCTCGTTCGTGGAGTTCGACGAGCTGGCCAGGCACCGGGCGACCGCCTTCGGCCTGGACCGCGAGCGCCCGTACGGCGACGGGGTCGTGACCGGGTACGGCACGGTGGACGGCCGCCCGGTCGCGGTGTTCGCGCAGGACTTCACCGTGTTCGGCGGCTCACTGGGCGAGGTCTTCGGCGAGAAGATCGTCAAAGTGATGGACCACGCGCTCAGGACCGGCTGCCCGGTGATCGGGATCAACGACTCGGGCGGCGCGCGCATCCAGGAGGGCGTGGTCTCCCTCGGCCTGTACGCCGAGATCTTCAAGCGCAACGTGCACTCCTCCGGAGTGATCCCGCAGATCTCGCTGATCATGGGCCCGTGCGCCGGCGGCGCGGTCTACTCCCCCGCGCTGACCGACTTCGTCCTGATGGTCCGGGAGAAGTCGCACATGTTCATCACCGGGCCGGACGTCATCAAGACCGTCACCGGCGAGGAGGTGACGTTCGAGGAGCTGGGCGGGGCCCACACGCACAACTCCCGCAGCGGCGTCGCCCACTACGAGGCGGCCGACGAGCAGGACTGCCTCGACTTCGCCAGGGCGCTGCTGTCGTTCCTGCCGTCCAACAACATGGACGACCCGCCGGCCTTCGAGGCGGAGGCGGTCCTGGAGACGACCGACGAGGACCGGGTGCTCGACACGCTGATCCCCGACTCGGCCAACCAGCCGTACGACATGCACACGGTGCTCGAACACGTCCTCGACGACGGGGAGTTCCTGGAGATCCACGCGGGCTTCGCGCCGAACATCCTGGTCGGCTTCGGCCGGGTCGAGGGGCGTTCGGTGGGCGTCGTCGCCAACCAGCCGATGAGCTACGCCGGGACGCTCGACATCGCCGCCTCCGAGAAGGCCGCCCGGTTCGTCCGCACCTGCGATGCCTTCAACATCCCGGTGCTGACCTTCGTCGACGTGCCGGGATTCCTCCCGGGCACCGACCAGGAGTGGAACGGCATCATCCGGCGCGGCGCCAAGCTCCTCTACGCCTACGCCGAGGCGACCGTGCCGCTGGTCACCGTCATCACCCGCAAGGCGTACGGCGGGGCGTACGACGTCATGGGGTCCAAGCACCTCGGCGCGGACGTCAACCTGGCCTGGCCCACCGCCCAGATCGCGGTGATGGGGGCGCAGGGCGCGGTCAACATCCTCTACCGGCGCGAGCTGGCCGCCGCCGACGACCCGGACACGGCGCGGGCGAGGTTCGTCTCCGAGTACGAGGACACGCTGGCCAACCCGTACCTGGCCGCCGAGCGCGGCTACGTGGACGCGGTGATCCGGCCGTCGGACACCCGGGTCCGGATCGTCCGCGCGCTGCGGGCACTGCGCAACAAACGGGCTGTCCTGCCGCCGAAGAAGCACGGGAACATCCCGCTGTGAGCGCTCGCGAGCCGTACCTGGAGATCATCCGGGGGGACGCCACCCCGGAGGAGACCGCCGCCCTGGTCGCCGCCCTGGTCGCCGCGCTGCCGGCCCGGGCGTCGGTGCGCACCCCCCGGGAGGCCCGGCCCGTCACCAGGGGAAACTGGAGGTACGCGGGGCGCGGCATGCGCCCGGCGCTGCCGCACGGCCCAGGGGCGTGGCGCTCCGCCTTCCTCCCCGGCAGCCGATAGCCGAGAGCCCGGGATCAGCCGGGATCGGCCGGGGATCAGCCGGGGATCGGCCGGGAATCAGCCGGGGACCCCAGCCTGATTACATCGACGGAACCGGGTGTCAACTGGCCCAAGAGTTGGGACTATCTAGAAAGCGGGGGAATATAGTCGCCTGATCATCTAGTGACGAGTCCTGGAGGACACCATGGCCATCCCGGACTTCAGCGCACATGGGATTGCCGCGAAGTATGCCGTTCTGGTGGACGTGGGTTACCTTTACGCGGCCGCCGGTGAAGTTCTCTTAGGCGCCAAGGAGCGTAAGGAGTACCGCGTCTCCGCGGACGAGTTGATCCAGGCGCTGCAGAAGCACGTCGTGCAGAGCATCTCGGGTGAGCTGCTGCGAGTCTACTGGTACGACGCCGCACGCGACCGGGTGCCCACGGTGGACCAGCGGGTGATCGCCCAGCTGCCCTGGGTGAAGGTGCGGCTCGGCAACCTGAACGCCCGTGGTCAGCAGAAGGGCGTGGACGCGCAGATCCGCAGCGACCTGGAGGCGCTCGCCCGGCACCACGCCGTGAACGACGCCGTGCTGATCGCCGGAGACGAGGACATGGTGCCCGCCGTGGAGGCCGCCCAGGCCTACGGCGTGCGCGTCCACCTGTGGGGCGTCGAGCCGCCGTTCGGGACCAACCAGGCCGAACGGCTCGTCTGGGAGTCGGACACCGTCGAGATCCTGAGCGCCGACTTCCTGCGTCCGTTCTTCACCCGCGCTCCCGTGCCCGTGTCCGTCCCGCCCGCGCCGTCGCCCGCCCAGGTCTTCGCGGGCCGCGCCAAGCCGATGCCGCCGAAGACGCCGGTCGGCCAGACCTCCAAGCTGGGCCCGGGCCGGCCCCACGTGGAGGAGGTCGGCGAGCACGTCGCGCAGAAATGGATACTGACGCGCGGCCGGGACAACATCCGCGACCTGCTGCCCGGCCCGATCCTGCCCACGGTGATCGACACCGAACTGCTCATCGAGGCCGAGAAGGAACTCGGCCATTCCCTGCGGCCCTATCCCGAGGCCCGCGTGTGGCTGCGCGACGGCTTCTGGGCCCGGGTGTACCGCGAGTTCGACCTCGGGGTCGGCATCTCCAGCAAGTGACGGTCAGGTCCGATTTCCGCGAGCCCGCATCGGTGGCCTGGGCATACCGTCGTGCGTGTGACCACCACACGACAGCTCGACTTCGACGCGTGCTACCTGGCCGTGTCCGCCCGGGACTCCCGCTTCGACGGGCGTTTCTACACGGCTGTCACGACCACCGGCATCTACTGCCGCCCGATCTGCCCGGCCCGCACCCCCGGACGGGCGAACGTCCGCTTCTACCGGCACGCCGCCGCGGCCGAGGCCGCCGGGTTCCGGCCCTGCCGCCGCTGCCGCCCGGAGCTCAGCCCGGGCGACCCCGGCTGGGACGTCCGCGCCGACCTGGTGGGACGCGCGCTGCGGCTGATCGACGACGGCGTCGCCGACGACTCCGGCGTCGCGGGGCTGGCCCGGCGCCTGCACGTGACCGAGCGCCACCTGCACCGTCTGTTCGCCGCCGAGCTCGGCGCCGGGCCGCTCGCCGTCGCCCGCACCCGGCGGCTGCTGCTCGCCAAGCAGCTGCTCACCGAGACCACCCTGCCGATCACGGACGTCGCGTTCGCCGCCGGGTTCGGGAGCGTACGGCAGTTCAACGCGGCCATGAAGGAGTCGTACGGCTTCGCGCCGGGTGAGCTGCGCAAGGGCAACGGGCCGGTCGGCGGCGGGGGTCACGGCGGGGGGCAAGGCGGGGGGCACTGCTCCCCCGCGAGCGGCCTGACGCTGCGGCTCGGCCACCGGCGGCCGTACGACGCGCAGTCGGTGCTGCGCTTCCTCGCGGCCCGGGTAATCCCGGGGGTGGAGGCGGTCCGCTGGGCGGGCGCGGACGTCGCGGCGTACACCCGAGCCGTTCCGGGCGGCTCGATCACCCTGCGGCCCGCGGCGGACCACGTCAGGCTCACCGTGCGGACCACCGAGGCCCACCGCCTGTCGCCGCTGGTGGCGCGGTGCCGCCGGCTGCTCGACCTGGACGCCGACCCCGGGGCGGTGCGGGAGATCCTCGGCCGCACGTCGCTCGCGCCGCTGGTCGAGGCCCGGCCGGGACTGCGGGTCCCGGGAGCGTACGACGGGTTCGAGGCGGCCGTCCGGGCCGTCGTGGGGCAGCAGATCTCGGTGGCCGGGGCCCGCACACTGCTCGGCCGCATCGCCGCCCGCGCCGGCGTCCCCGCCGTCACCGACCCGAACCCTTCCTCGGAAGCGGCGAACGAGACCGCGCTGCTGTTTCCCACCGCCGACCGGCTGGCGGGCGCCGATCTTCACGGCCTCGGGCTCACCACCCGCAGGACCGCCACGATCAGGGCGCTGGCCGAGGAAGTCGCCTCCGGCGAGATCGACCTCGACGGCGCCGGAGACCCCGCCGACACCACGGCCAGGCTGCTGGCGATCCCCGGCATCGGCCCGTGGACCGCGAGCTACATCGCGCTGCGTGCGCTGCGCGACCCGGACGCCTGGCCCGAGGGCGACCTCGTGCTGCGCAGGACCATGGACCGGCTCGGCATCATGGCCGGCGAGAGCGAGGAGTGGCGGCCCTGGCGCGCGTACGCGGCGGTCCACCTGTGGAGCCACACCGCGCAGCGGACCCCGGCCTCAGCCCTCACCCCGGACACGCACCCGGGCACGGGCCAGCCCGAGCCTGGGACACCGACCAAGGCACAGCTTCAGCCCAAGGACACCACATGGACGTGACAGAACCGATGATCCTCACCCAGATCGTGCCCACCCCCGTGAGCCCTCTCGCCCTGCTGGCCCACGACGGCGTGCTCGTCGCCGCGGGCTTCACCGCCGACCCCCGCGAGATGTACGCGCGGCTCTCGCCGTCCCTGCGGACGCTCCCCCTGCGGGAGGACGACCTCGGCGACGCGGCGCTGGCCGTCCGCGAATACCTCGACGGGAAGATCGACGCGCTCGACCGGGTCCCGGCCGAGCAGCCGGGCACCCCCACCAGACAGCGCCTGTACGAGGCGCTGCGCGCCGTGCCCGCCGGGACCACCGTGTCGTACGCCGTGCTGGCCGAGCGGGCGGGGCTGCCCCGGACCGCCGCGCGGGCCGCCGGATCGGCCTGCGCGCAGAACCTCGTCGCGCCGTTCGTGCCGTGCCACCGCGTGCTGCCCTCGACCGGCGGTTACGGCGGCTACTACTACGGAACGCCGGTCAAGGAGTGGCTGCTCGCCCACGAGTCCGGCGTGACCGCTTGAGCCGAGCCGCCCGGTGAGCCGGGCGGCTCATCAGTTCTGGACGACGCTCTGGACCTCCCCGACGGGCACGTCACGCTGGGCGTTGACCTGGATCGGCGCGTAGGCGAGCGGGGCGTAGATGAACGGATCGACGGCGCCGCCGCCGAGGTTCTGGCCGTTGCCGACGACGTCCCAGGTGGTCGTCACGGTGAGCGTGTAGACCTTGTTCGGCTGGTCGATGGAGGAACGCAGGTAGCGCACCCCGCATGGAGGGTCCTCGTCCGAGCCCTTCGCGGAGCCCTTGACGTACGGCTCGCCGGTCTCGCCGCACCCCTTCTCGTAGACCGTGGCCCGTTTGTCGTCGGTGCCGGCCTCGATGTGCATGCTGTTCTCGGCCGGCGTCGCCGTGACGGTGGCGGACATGACCCCAGGCAGCGTGGCGGTGACGGACCTGGGGGCCTGGTCGGCCCCGGCCAGCCAGACCCATGTCCCCAGGTTGACATAGCTCTTGGCGTCCGGGCTCAGTTTGATCGTCGGCTCGGGGACGGTCAGCGCGGCCCGGGCGAGCTCCCTGAGCTGCTCGAACGTGATGCCTCCGGGGGGCGTGCCCCCCTCCGGCACCCACACGAGCGGGTCGCGCCCGGCCGCGCACGCCTCTCCCTTGGGGTCGCCCGCGTTGTAGGCGATGCCCCACCACTGGCCCTTCTCGTCGAGCTTGCTGGAGAACTTGTCGAGGTCCGGCCGGTAGTCGCCGCCCGTCTCCACCGACTCCTTCTTCTCCCGCGCCTTGAGGTCACGCGCCTGGTCGGCCGTCATGTTCGGCTCGTACCAGCATGGACTGGGCATCTGGTAACCGTTGCCGTTGCCGCCGATCCCGCTGCCGGACAGCGTGATCTGCGAGTTGGTGAGCTTGACGCCGGCCTTCCTGTCGTGCTGGAAGGCCTCGCCGTGCGGCCCGTCGCCCTGGTCCGCCGCGGCGGGCGGCGTGGCGAGCGGCGTGAGAACCGCGAGCATGCCGCCCGTCAGCAGGGAAATCACCGCGATTGTCGGTCTCGTGCTCAACGGAGGCACTCCTTAGCGCGCTCGTCCGGATAGTCGGCGTGGTGGTACATGGCGATTCGCCAGGCGCCGTCGTCCCCGCGGCGCAGCCCGGCGTTCTGCAGGAAGACCGCTCGCGGGCGTTTCACCCAGGCGGGCTGGGCCGCCAGCGGGGTGCCCTCCTCGTCGGTCAGCCGGACACCGGTCAGGTCGACGCAGGCGTTCGCCTCGGCCCCGCGTCCCATGATCGCGGGCACGGTCATCGAATAGATCTTGGCGACGCCCCGGGCCGAGCGTCCGTCCTTGAGGAACCCGTGCACCCATTTGTCGGCGTCACGGAAGGCCGACGACTCCGGGTGGAGCCCCTTGGTGTACGACCGGTCCGCGCCGGAGGTGCCGACGGCCCGCCACTGGGCCGTGAAGTCGTCGGCGAACGCCTTGACCACGGCCGACCGCACCGGGTCGAGCCCTCCCGGCCATTCGATCTCGATCCGCAGGCCGGGCGCCGCCGTCACGACGCCGTCGCCCGTCCCGTCACCCGTGTCGTCGCCGGTCACCCCGGTCGTCGCGCCTGCCGCCGCGGCGGGCGCCTTCGCGCCGCCGCCCGGGGTGAAGCCGTGGTCCGCGCCCGGCGCCGAGCAGGCCGACGTGAGCAGCGCGCAGGCCGACACGAGCAGTGTGGCCGCCGCCGTGGCGAGTGCCGGACGCGTCAAAGGGGTCCTCCGCTGTACGCGATCCCCCGCCGGGCCCACCCTAGAAGGGGTCGTCGGCGATGATCCAGCGTCATGCGCGAATCGGCATGGGTCGGGCATCGGCGCTCCGCTCAGGCGAGACGTTGGGGTCGGAGATCGGGTGAGAGGGTGCGGCGCCAGTCGGGCAGCAACTCGTCGATGAGCGCCTCGGTCTCCGGGGCCATCCCGCCGCCGTACGGGTGGGAGGCCGAGCGGCGCACGAGGCCGTCGACGACCGCCCGCAGCCGGACCGGCTCCCCGGTGGCGTGCGAGGCGCGGAGCAGGTCGCGCCACAACCCCTCGTCGTCGGCCGCGAGCAGCAACCCGGCACGGGCCGCCGCCACCGCGCCGTAGGGGTCGTCGCGCCGCAGCCTGATCTCGCACAGTCCGTGCGCCGCGTCCGCCACCCAGGCCGTCACGTCGTACTCCAGCGGGTCGGCCGCCAGCCAGGCGTACCGGTCCGGCGGCCTGCCGCTCAGCAGCGGCCCGCGGACCAGCCGCAACGCGCGGTTCAGCAGGTCCTCCTCGACCTCGCCGGAGGAGGACGTCCCGGCCCATTCGCTCGCCTGCCGTACGAGGTCCTGGAACAACCGCCAGTCCGTACGGATCTCCGGCCCGAGCCGCAACCGCCCGGACCGGTCGGCGAAGAGGTGGGGACGCCCCTCGGAGTCGCGGCCGAGCCATTCGGCGACCCGGGCGATGGTGGCGTCACGGACCGCGGTCTGCACGCCGCGCGGCCACAGCACCCCGGCGAGGACGACCGGATGCACGCCTTCGGGATGCGCGGCGAGATAGACGACGAGTTCGTGGGCGAGGGCCGCCCGCCCCTCTTCGAGGGGGTTCACCGGGCTGATCTCGATCGGGCCGAGGACGCGCACCTCGATGGCCGGGGGCTCCTCGCTGAGCCGCTCCGTCACGGGGGTGAGCGGCTCGCTCTCCTGCCGCAGCGCGGTCCGGAACAGGCCGACCACCGCGTCGTAGTGCCGGCGCGGCAGCAGGTGTGCCTCGATGTCCAGGCCCAGGGCGTCGACGCGGGTCCGTCCGTCGTCGGCGACGTCCCACTTCCAGGTGGCGTGCGGCACCTCGCCCGCGATCACGAAGCCGCTCGCCGTACGGGTGCCCTTGCCGAGCAGCGCCAGCCGGCGTGCCTCGTCCTCGTCGGGCCGGATGGCCGACAGCAGATAGTGGGGGGTGTACGCGGGATCGGCCACCCGGCTGTGCACGCGGCCGGTCAGCACGTCGCCGTCGTGCCGGCCGCGCTCCTCGAACTCGGGCAGCACCTCGGCCAGGCTGCCCGCCGTCCTGATTCTGTCGGGCGCGAGCAGGGCGAGTTCCTCGCCGAACCCGACGAGCGTGAGGCGCATGTCGTCGGACCAGCGGTTGGTGGCGAGTTCAACGGCGAGCGCGGACAGGGCGGCGACGGTGTGCGCGCCGGTGATCGCGATGATCCCGTGGGCGGCCTCCAGGTCGACCAGGACCCGGCCGCCCTGACCGGTGCCGAGCGAGACCAGTCCGGGGTAGGGCGCGGGCACCCCGGCGAGCGCGTGCTCGTCGATGCGCCGCCCCTCGTGGGCCGGGAGCCGCCAGACCTGCCCGCCGTCGCAGGCCTCCCACGGCTCGGGCGCGTGCTGCTCGGCCGGATGGATCCACAGGTCGAGACCCCGGCTGGACAGATGCACGGCGTAGATCGTGGGCGGCCGCCTGCCGGAGTCGGCCAGCAGCCGGCCGAGCAGCCGCAGGCCGATGTCGAGCATCCGGCTGCCGGGGGCGTCGGCGCCGAGGCGGATCGCGACCTCGGCCTCGGCGGCGTCTCCGCGTGGCCGCGCGATCCGCCGTCCGAACGCCCTGCGCCACAGCTGCTCGCGCCGTTTGCGGCCGAGCAGGGCCAGCAGTCCGGCCGCCGCCAGCGACGACGCCGCGAGGTAGTCGGCGAGCACCGGCCCGCCCTGCCGCCCGTTCTCGTCGGCCCCGCTTCCGTCGGGGTCACCGGCCGCCGCGACGGGCGCTCCGTGGCCATCGGCCGTCGCGCCGGGCGCGGAGGCGGACGGGGACGGGGACGGGGAGCCGGTGGCGTGGTGGCCGGGCGCCGTGCCCTCGGCGGCGGGCCGGCTGCTCCCCGGGGGCTGCCCCTCGTCCCGCGCGGACCCCGTGCCGGGCTGCTCGGAGGCGTGATCACCCGGGTCCCCGGCCGGTTGGCCGGTGGGGCGCGCCTCCCCCACGGCGGCCGGTTGAGCGGTGGTGGTCGTGATCGGCCGGGGCGTCCGCGGCGCCTCGCCCGTCGCGTGCGCGTCCGGCGTGCCGGCCTTGCCCGTGGCGTGGGCGTCGGGGGCGCCGGCCTTGCCCGTGGCGTGGGCGTCGGGGGCGCCGGCCTTGCCCGTGGCGTGGGCGTCCGGCGTGGCGGTACGGCCGCTGTGTCCCGGCTGCTGCGCCGCGGAGGGGTCCTGCGGCATCGCGGGCGGCGGCAGCACGACCCCCGGCTTACCCGGCTGAGGGGTCACCCTGCCGGGTTCGTGCCGTGCGTCGCCCTGATGCTGAGCGGTCCCCTCCGGCCGCGGGCTGGCGGGCCCGGCCGTCGGCGGGGTGTGCCGCGCGTTCCCGACCGGCCCGGCCGGGGTGTCTCCCGAGCCCTGGTCGGGCAGAGTCGTGTCCCTTTCCCCACCGGCCGAGCCACCGGCCGAGCCGCCGGCTGAGCCACTGTGGGCACCCGTTCCGGCCGAGGCACGCGGATCGGGCGTGGCGTGCGGACGCTCGTGGGCGCCGCCGGGCGAGCCGGCCGTGGAGTGAGGGGTCGGGCGGGGATGCGCGCGGACGTCGCCGCCCTTGGCGTCCGCTCCCCCGGAGCCGCCGCCGTAACGGGTGGTGCCGTCGAGTTCGGCGGGGGCGTTCCGGTGTTCCTTGAGGATCTCCGGCCGGTCCTCGTCGACGGGCACGACGTGGACGTTCCTGGCGTCGTCCGGCATGTCGAGCACCCATCCGGGGCGGATGAGGTCGGCCATGTGGAGACGGCTGCCGTCGGGCTGCTCCTTGTGCTGGTTCAGCTGATAGATCTCCGGGTAGCGGCGCCCGTCGCCCAGGCACTTGTCCGCGATCTCCCAGAGGCTCTCGTGGTGACGCCCGTGCGGGGGCTGGACCACGTAGACCTTCTTGACCTCCCTGGCGTGCAGGGCCGGCCGCTCCGCTTCGGTCTGGGGCACCGGCGCGGACAACACGGCGGCGACCGTCTGCGGCTTGATCACGACGGGCGCGCCCGCGCGGGCGATGGGCACCACCGCGGCGGTCGCCGTGAACAGCAGCAGGACGGCGCCGACAAGGCGGTTCGCGAGCGCCTGGGTGCCACCCGACAACGGCACCCGGGCCGGCATCCCGACCCGGCGCAGCCCCGCGTACACCTCGACGACCACGCACAGGAACAACTGCAGCCAGGCCAGCCACACCAGGAGGATCAGGATCGCGATGATCGTTTCGGGGCCGACGTGGTCGGTGAACAGGTCCAGGTTCAGCAGATCGCCGCTGATCGGCGGCCCGGCCAACCGGAGCAGCGCGTACGGCACGCCGCCCACCAGGGCGACGAGCGCGATGAACGCCCCGATGCCGGCGAACACGTCCTTCGCCCCGCGCCTGGGCCGCGGCCGCACCGACCGGTCGTCGCGCCAGTGCTCCGGCGCGCGCTGAGGCGCCAGCACGGACGGCATGCCCTCGGGACGCGGTCGCGGCCCCCGGCCGGGGTCCTGACGGGTGGAGTCGTGGGCGGAGTGCCGGCCCTGCGGCGTGGACCTGTCCGTCATTCCTCCCCCGGATCCGGTGCGGCCGTGGCCTCCGCCTCCATGTCGGAGCCGGCGAAGCCGAGCGCGGACAGGAAGAAGGCGTTCCAGTGGACCGCCACCCCCACTGTCACGTCCGCCTGGCCACCACCCACCGTGCAGTCGGTCATGCGTACGCCCTCGGCGTCGCGGTCCGTCGCGATCTCCTCGGCCCGGCCGCACACCGCGCCCTCGTCGGCGAGCAGGCGCACCTGGCCGGAGGCTCGAAGGGTCTCGACGTCGATCTGGTCGGCGGCGGCGCGGGCGGCCTGCTCGGCGATGTCGGCCGCCTTCAGCCGGGCGTTGATGGCCGCCCCACCGTCCACGAGCAACCCGGCCAGCAGGAACACCGCCCCCGAGAAAAGGACCACGAACACCGACATGGAGCCCCGCTCCGCCGCTCTCCGCCGTACGGCCCGGCGGGCGCACGCGCTCGGCCACCCCGGCCGCGAGGCGGCGGCGGCCGGTTGTGGGGTGAGGCGGGCGAGAGAGATCATTTCTGCACCCTCCGGAACTGCTCCAGCGGCACGACCGAGGTGCCCGACATCCGCTTGGCCGCGCCGAAGCCGAGGATCGCCAGATCGAGCTCGCAGGTCACGGTGGCGCGGACGACCGCGAGATCCTCGTCGGTGCTCATCTTCCACTCGGTGCCGGACATGTCGACCTGCGGCGAGCATTCGCCGGAAAGGGCCGATTCGGCGGCCTCCTTGGCGGCCGACTCTGCCTCCGACAGCGTGCGCTGCACCGAGGCGGCCCGCGCGGCGTCACGCGCGGCCCCGTTCACCTCTCCCTGCGCCTCCACGATCCGGCCCGCCGCGACCAGGAACGTCAGGAACAGCAGGAAGAGCGGGGCGAGCATGACCGTCTCGACCGTCATCGAGCCGCGCTCTCCTTTCCTGACGAAGCGGGAGTCCAGGGCAGACCGGGGAGCCGGGTCGCGACTGGGATCCGGGGCGGAGCGGGGGGTCATTCGCACCCCTCCGAGCCGTCGTCCGGGCGGAAGCACTCGACGGGCCCGCCGAAGCGCGAGGTGATGTGGATGGCCATTTCGGGCAGCAGCGGCACCACGAGTACGGCGTCGCCGGTGACCTCGATGCCCCGCTGGTCGCCCTGCTCCCACGCCTTCGCCTCGGCGTCGCGCAGCAGTTGCGGGCCGATCGCCTGCACGATCTGCCGGGCCTTGCCCTCCGCCGCGTCCTGCCAGCCGTCGGAGGAGCCCGCCGCCCTGGCGACCCGCGCGCCCTCCCGGGCGGCGGCGTCGGCGACCTGACGGCCGTGGAACCAGAGCGCGACCTGGACGATCAGGAACACGATCGCCAGCACGATCGGCATCAGGATGGCGAGTTCGATCACCGCCGCGCCCCGCTCACCCCGCCGCTCACCCCGCCGCTCGCCGCCCTTCTCGCCACGCCGCCGTCGCACGGAGCCGCCCGGCCCTTCGGCGCCTGGTCCGTGCGGCTCGGCGGCATGTGGCCGGGGACGGGAGCCGCGAGGTCCGCGGCCGCGTCCGCCCTGCACCCTTGTCATCCTCCGCCGCCGCCGCCACCGCCGCCACCGCCGCCACCGCCGAAGCCGTTTTCGATGTCGGCCTGCCGCCCTTCGACCAGTGTCCTGATCAGCGCGGCCAGGCCGAACGCGACGCCGGCGATGATGGCGGTGATGATCACCCATTCGACCGCCGAGGCTCCCCTGGACGGAGCGGTCCTGGCGCGGTCGAGCCGTACGTTAAGCACGGCGACCAGATAGTGAAACCAGAGCATCAGGCCCCCAACATCTTCATGGCTGCCGGAAAGGTAAGGAAAATCACGAAACCCGCGCACAGCAGGAGCTGGGCGACGAGCATCGACTGGGACCGCTCGCCCGCCTTGCCCTCGACCTCCGCGAGCTCGCGGCGGCGCAGGGTGGCGGCCCGTGCGGTGAGTGACGAGCGCACCTTGGCGCCGTCGTCGGCGACCAGCCCGAGGGCGGCCGAGAGGTCTCGCAGCTCGTCGACGTTGATCTCGTCGCCGAGCTGGCCGAGTGCCTGCCACGGGGTGATGCCGACGATCCGGGCGTTCGCCAGCGCCTCGCGGATGCGCTCCATGGCCCAGTTCGCGCCGGGGGCGGGCCCGGCCGCGTTCCCGGCGCCACTCCCGGTGCCGGTCGAGGCGCCGTTCAGGGTCCCGTTGAGCGCGCCGGGCGCGGCGGCGGGGCTGCCGACGGAGACGGCCATCATCAGCGCCTCCGGGACGCCCCGGCCGCCTGCGAGGTTCATCGCCACGAGGTCGAGGAAGGCCCCCACGGCGTGCCGGAAGTCCCCGCGCCGTTCGGCGGCGTCCCGCTTGAGCTGCAGGTCGGGCAGCAGGAAGAAGACCACGCTGACGACCAGGGCCGACCACAGTGGCACCTGCAGCGAGCCCCCCCACCCCATCAGCGCGAGCCAGCCGACCAGCAGCGGAAACGCCAGCAGGCCGGAGACCCCCAGCAGCAGCTTCGTCGCCAGGAAGCCCTCGAACGACCTGCCGAGCAGCGCGAGGTCGGCCTTGGTCGAGCGCACCTCCCAGCCGCGGCTCTCGTAGAAACGGGCGAGCCGGACGCCGAGCGTACGGCGGAACTCGCTGACGTCCTCCTCCGCGGCGATCAGGGGAGCCCGTGGCACGCTCGTGCCGTCGCGGGCCTGGTCGAGCGCGGCGAGCCGGGCGAGCAGGCCGGGCCGGGCCGGGAACAGCGCGCGCAGCAGCAGGAAGATCCCGAGCCCGAGCACCACCCCGGCGAGCACGGTGTTGATCACGGCGTCCTCCCTTCTGCCGCGAGACCGCCGGCGGTTCCTCCGGCGGGGGCCGGCCGCGCCGGGGGGCGGGTCTGCGGCTGAGAGACCTCGGCCCGCGGATGCGGGGCGAGGATCCGGGCGGGCTTGTCGAAGTGGGCGAGCCGCCGCATCCACGCGAAGCCCGCGCCGAACAGGCCGGCCACGACGACCAGCACGGCCTGGCCCAGCACGGAGTTGTACTCCTCCACGTAGGACCGGTTGAACACGACGAGCGCGCCGGCGAAGACGAGGGCGGTGCCGACGACGATCTGCACGCTCTTGCGGGTGGACCTGCGCTCGGCCTCCACCCGGCGGCGCATGTCGAGCTCCTCGCGGGCGGAGACGGCCAGGGCCGACAGCACGTCGCGCAGGCCCGGCCCGCGCAGCCGGGAATTGAGGATCAGCGCCGCCACGACGAGGTCGGCGGAGGTGTCGTCCAGCTCGTCGGCGAAGATCCGCAACGCGTCCGAGAGCGGCATTCTCATGTGCAGGCGGTCGACCAACGCCCGCAGGTGGGGTTGCAGCGTCGGGGCCGCGGCCCGGATCGACGACGGGATGGCCTGCTCCAGGCCCGCGGCGCCGGCGATCGTGTCCCGTAGCGACTCGGTCCAGGCCGCGAGGCCCTCCAGCCGCCGCATCGCGGTCCGCTCCTCGGCCGCGCCGCCGGTCAGCCCGCGCCACGCGATGACCAGCAGTACGGCGCCTCCCGCGATGACCGGCCACCCCGTCACCACCAGGACCAGCACCCCCGTGATCAGGGCCACCGCCATCCTGGTGGACAGCGTGCGCAGCAGCGCCGCCCGTTTCGCCCTGCCGTCGGGGGCGGCGGGCCGGGGACGCACGCCGTACACGGCCAGGGCGAGCAGGAAGATCCCGCCGCCGGCCATCGCGCCGGGCAGCAGCACCAGCGGGTCGAGCAGGTCCGGGGGCACGGGCAGCAGGCCGCTCATCGCCACGCTCCCATCGCCGGGTCGTAGCCGTGGGCGGCCAGTTCGTCCGCGCAGGAGATCGGGGCGTGCGGCACCACGTAGCCGCCCGACGTCGCGAACACCTCCGAGGACAGCACCCGCCCGTCGCAGCCCGTGACCTCGCGCACGCTGGACACGTAGCGGCGCAGTGTGCCGCCCCGGTGGTAGTCGTTGCGCTTCTCGAT
This sequence comes from Microbispora sp. NBC_01389, assembly GCF_045040095.1. Taxonomy (NCBI): domain Bacteria; kingdom Bacillati; phylum Actinomycetota; class Actinomycetes; order Streptosporangiales; family Streptosporangiaceae; genus Microbispora; species Microbispora sp. NBC_01389. The sequence continues at coordinate 3,259,823 of NZ_CP109552.1, read as the reverse complement.
GAACACCACGAAGTCGATGGCCCCGGAGATGAGCATGTGGGTGGCCTCGATGGGCAGCCGCTCCACGGCCTGCAGCGCGTAGGTCGCGATGCGGTTGAACACCTCCATGCTGGAGTTGGCGTGGATCGTCGACAGCGACCCGTCGTTGCCCTGGGTCATCGCGTTCAGCATCGTGACGATCTCGTCGCCCAGCACCTCGCCCACGATCACCCGGGAGGGGTTCATGCGCAGCGAGCGGCGCACCAGCTCGGCCATCGTGATCTCTCCCTGCCCCTCGGAGTTGGGCAGGCGGTGCTCGAAGGCCACCACGTTCGGGTGCAACTCGGGAAACTGGTCCAGCCCCAGCTCAAGGGCGCGTTCCACGGTGATGAGCCGCTCGGTCGGCGGGATCTCGTTGGCCAGCGCCCGCAGCAGTGTCGTCTTCCCGGCGTTCGTCGACCCGGCGAGCATGATGTTCTTGCGCGCCGCGACCGCGGCCGTGAGGAACCTGCCCACCTCGGGGGTGAGCGTGCCGTTCCCGACGAGGTCGGAGAGGAAGACCTTGCCGAGGCGGGAGCGGCGGATCGACAGCGCGGGCCGCACGGTGACGTCCATGACCGCCGAGAGCCGCGAGCCGTCCGGCAGGCGCAGGTCGAGCTGCGGGTTCGCGGTGTCGAAGGGCCGCGACGACAGGCCCGAGTACGCCGCGAGGATCTGGATCAGCTCGACCAGCTCCTCGTCCGACTCCGCGACGGGGTCGTGCATGAGCTCCTGGCCGTCGGCGTAGCTGACGAACACCCGGTCGCATCCGTTGATGTCGATGTTCTCGACCTCGGGGTCGTCCAGCAGCGGCTGGAGGCGGCCGACGCCGAAGAGGGCGGCGTGGATGCCCGCCGCGAGCCCCTCCTCCTCCTCGGCGGTCGGCGGTGTGCGCCCCACGCCGATCTCGCCGCGCGCGAACTCCTCCAGCACCTGGGCGATCAGCGCCCGGGCGAACTGCCGTTCGTCCTCCCCCGACATCGGCGGCAGGCCGCTCGCCTGGTCGAGCCGCCGCTGGTGCGCCAGCCGGTCGCCGACCTCCTGCCGGAACCGCTTCACCAGGCCGTGGTCCACGGTCCGCCCCTGGGCGCTCATGACCGCACCTCCGGGGCCCGCCGCGTGGCCCGGCCGCCCGGCTGCCGCCGCGCCGCCGGCGACTCCTCGCCGCCGCCCGCGAGGTGCGTGGCGAGGCGGGTGGCCAGCTCCCGCGCCGTACGGATCAGCAGGCTGCGGTCGAGCTTGCCGCCCCACTGGCCGCGCAGCAGTTCCGCGCCCTTCGGGTCGTGCGCCAGGCCGCCGACGAAGGCGACGTCCCAGCCGGACACGATGCGCCGGATCTCCTCCAGCGAGGTGCGGTACGACCGGGGGTCGGCGATGACGACGACACCGGCCTTGCGGCCGAGCAGCGACAGCCGTTCACGCAGGTGGGCGACGTGGTCGAGGTTGGCCCGCGTGAACAGCACCACCAGGTCGGCCTCGGCCATGAGGTCGTTGATCGGGGCGTGCAGCCCGAGGCGGCCGCAGTCGGCGAGCACGTCGGCCTGCGGCAGGGCGGCGAACGCCCGGCCGAGCGGCCCCCACAGCCAGGTGAGGCCCGCCGCCTGCTCGCCGCTGGTCAGCCCGGCCAGCACGTCGAGGCCGCCGACGAGCTTCTGCGTGTGCTCGTACACGAGATCGGTGTGGAGCCCGCGCCGCGCGACCGCGCCGAGGCTGAGCAGGCCGCGGCCGGGGTTGAGAACGCTCCCGTCGGCCCCGGGCAGGCGGTAGGCGAGGTCGCCGCCGGACGGATCACACTCGGCGAGCAGCACCGGGCGGGGCCACACCGCGCCGAGGGCCGTCGCCGCGGTGGTCACTCCGGGCGCCCCCTTGTCGGCAGCGAGCACGATCAGCGCCACGTCACTTGACCCCCGGAAGCGAGATGAGCGCGATCTCCCCGCTGGAGGCGTACTGCGCGATCGTCGGCGCGACCGTGGTGTCGACGACGATCGTGACCAGCCCACCGCCGGACCGTCCGGTGGAGATGTTCACCACGCGGGCGGCGGTCGTCAGCACCTTCTGCGGGATGGTCGCGGAGCCGCGACCGGCCGTGGGCACGTAGACCACCTGGACGATCTCGCTCCACCTCAGGTCGGTGGGCATCTGCCCCGCCTTGAGCGAGAGGCCGACCTTGGCCTTGGCCGGGCCGACCTGGTCGGTCGATTTCGCGGTCATCTGCTGGGTGAGCAGCGTGCCCGGCAGGAGCGTCACCGCGGCGTACGTCTTGGCCACCTCTTCCTTGTAGCGGTAGGCGACGTAGTCGATGCCGGTGTCGGCGATCTGCACCTCTCTCAGGGCCGATGCCGGGATGAGCTGTCCGGCGCCCACCTGCTGGGTGACCTGCACGGCCGAGACGCGGTCGCCGCTGCGCATCACCAGGAGGGTGGTGGCCAGCGCGCCGCCCAGGATGAGGAGGACGGCGAGCGCGGCGAGGGCGGGCTTGCGCTCCCTCGGCGGGACGGGCAGCTTGCGGGAGGCCGGCCCGGACAGGCCGGGCCGGGCGGCCGCGCGGGCGTCCTGCGACGGCTTCTCGCTGATCCTCATGGGCGGGGGACCCCCAGGATGACGGCGCCCCTTCTGTTTTCGGGCCGCTTGATTGTAATTACGGTCTTACCGGTGCTCCGAATTCACTCCATTATGGCCAGCTACCGCCGCCATAAGTGGCGCGAAGTGGCGACCCATGCTTATCCGTTAGGAATACGCCTGTCAACGGGAGTCGATCTATCGCCATATCGACACAAGGCTTTACTATCCCGACATTTCATGATAGTAACTGACCACTTCTTCCCCACTTGTCACATCCTTCACAGGCGCATCTCGCGAAGCGCGGCCGGGGTCGTGCCGGGCATGTCTCCCGGTCCGTCACACGTCGCCTGATGACAGGCGCTTTTACCTATTCCGGGAAACGCCCAGATGAGCGGCCTGTGCGCGGCTACGGTGTCCCGCGGGAGAACAGCCGGACGCGGGGCGGCACCGGAGCGGACCTCGGCGAAGATCTTCACTGGAACGCCCCGGGATGAAACGCTTTCCGGAGTTCTCCGCCGCACCACCGCCGTCTGGGAGTCTGCGCATGCGGGTTACGCTCACCGTGGTCACCGAGCACGGCCACCGCGACGTGCTGGTCGAGGGAGACGGGACCGCCACGGTCGCCGCCCTCACCGGCGCTCTCACCGCCACGCTGGAGGGCGCGTCCGCCCGGCCCGCCAACGTCGTACGGCTCCCGCGCGCCCGCGCGCCGTACGACATGGACCGGGACCGGCCCGCCGTGCCCGCCCCCGGTCAGGAGACGCGGCTCTGGGTGGACGGCCGGCCGCTCGACCCCGACGCGGTCGTGTTCGGCCTGCTGCGAGACGGCGACCTCGTGGCCCTGGACGGCCACGCCGCGGCCGCCACGGTGACCGAGGAGCCCGGCGGCCCGGCGGAGGTGCGCGTGGTGGGCGGGCCCGGCGCGGGGGTGGTCCACCGGATCGGGCTCGGCGCGCACACCGTCGGCGCCGACCCCGCCTGCGCGATCTCGGTGCCCGATCCGAGGATGCCGCCGGTCGCGCTGGTCGTCCGGCTCGCCCTGGGAACGGCCACCGTGGAGCCCGCCGGACCCGCTCCCGACAGACCGGCGCCCGCCGGCGAACCGGTCGCCCGGCTGGACGGCGAGCCGGTCACCGAGGCGGTCGAGTGGCCCGCGGGCGGCATGCTCTCCTGCGGCGGCTCCGTGCTGTCTCTGGGCCCGGTGCGGCCCCCGGACGCCCACCTCGACGCGCTGCCGGACGGCGGCCTCGCCTACAACCGGCCCCCGCGCCTGCAGCGGCCCGAGCGGCAGCGGCGGTTCACCGTCCCGGCCGAGCCGAAGCGCGGCGAGGGCATGCGGCTGCAGCTGCTGGCCGCGATACTGCCGGCCGTCCTCGGCGTGGTCATGGCCCTCGTCACCCACACGTGGTACTACCTGCTGATCGCGTTCATGACGCCGCTCATCATGATCGGCCAGTGGGTGAGCGACCGCAGGCACGGCAGGAAGAAGCACCGCCAGGCGGTCAAGGCGTACCGCGAGCGGACGGCCGCCTTCGAGGCGGAGGTGGCCCGCGCGGTGCGGCAGGACGAGGAGGCCCGCCGCCAGGGCGCCCCCGACCCCGCCGAGGTGCTGCTCACCGCGACCGGGCCCCGCCGCCGCCTCTGGGAGCGCCGGGTGCACGACCAGGACGCGCTGCGGCTGCGGATAGGGCTGGCCGACCTGACCGCCGACCTGGAGTTCGAACCGGAGACCGGCACTCCCCCCGACGCGGCCCGGCGGGAGCCGCCGGTCTGCCACGACGTGCCGGTCGCGCTCGTCATGCGCCGCCTCGGCGTCGCGGGCCTGACCGGGCCGCGGGAGGTGGCCCTCGGCTGCGCCCGGTGGCTCGTCGGCCAGGCCGCCGCCCTGCACAGCCCGCGCGACCTCGCCGTCGTGGTGCTGTCGGCCAACGCCGACGGCGGCGAGCAGTGGGGCTGGGTCCGCTGGCTGCCGCACTGCGCCCCGGACGCCGCCCGCGGGGGCGCCCTGTCGTCCGACTGCGCCGCGCTCGTCGGCGCCGACCCCGAGGCCGCCGCCCGACGCGTCGCCGAGCTCGCGGCCCTGGTCGCCGAACGGCTCGACACCGAGAACGGCTCCGGCCCCTACCCCGGGGCGCCGCGCGGCGCCCGCCTGTCGGGCGGCCCGGCGGGCTGGGACGACCTGGGGCGCGGCGGGAACCGGCCCGCCGAGCCGGCCTTCACGACCTACGACGAGCGGCCGTTCGACGTGCTCGTCGTGCTCGACGGCGCGCAGGTGCTGCGCGGCCTGCCCGGCATGCCGCAGGTGCTGCGGCAGGGCCCCCGGGCGGGGGTCTACACGATCGCGATCGACGACGACGAGCGGCTGCTGCCCGAGGAGTGCGCGACGGTCGTGTCCTGCGACGCCGCGGGCGGCGTACGGCTCCACGGCGGCGGCCTCGACCCGATCACGGGCATCCGCGCCGACCGGGTCTCGCCGTCCTGGGCCGAGCGCCTGGCCCGCGCGCTCGCCCCGCTGCGCGACGTCAGCCGCGAGGACCCGTCGGCCGCCCTGCCCGACGCGGTCCGCCTGCTGGACCTGCTGGACGTCTCGCCCGACCCCGCCGCCCTCGCGGAACGGCAGGGCCGCACGACCCGGGCCCTGATCGGCGTGGGGCCGGAGGGGCCGTTCGAGGTGGACCTGAGCAGGGACGGCCCGCACGCCCTGGTCGCGGGCACGACCGGCGCCGGCAAGTCGGAGCTGCTGCAGACCCTGATCTGCTCGCTCGCGGTGGTCAACCGGCCCGACGAGATGACGTTCGTGCTGATCGACTACAAGGGCGGGGCCGCCTTCAAGGAGTGCGTACGGCTCCCGCACACGGTCGGCATGGTGAGCGACCTCGACGGCCACCTGACCCAGCGGGCCCTGTCGTCGCTGGCCGCCGAGATCCGGCGCAGGGAGCGCCTGCTGCTCGACGCGGGGGCCAAGGACATCGAGGACTACCAGCGGTCGCGCGGGGCCACCTGGGTCCTCGGCACCGGCGGCGTCCGGCGGGCGCGCGGCGGCGGGATCTTCGCCGCGCCGGTGCCGGAGAGCGCGGGGAACAACAGGGACCTGCCGCCGCTGCCCCGGCTCGTCCTGATCATCGACGAGTTCGCCGCGCTGGTGGCGGAGCTGCCCGACTTCGTGGACGGCCTGGTCGACATCGCCCGCCGGGGCCGCTCCCTCGGCATCCACCTGATCCTCGCCACCCAGCGGCCGGGCGGCGTGGTCACCGCCGACATCCAGGCCAACACCTCGCTCAGGATCGCGCTGCGGGTGACCGACGCCCGCGAGTCCGGCGACGTCATCGACGTGCCGGACGCCGCGCACATCTCGCGGGCGACGCCGGGCCGCTGTTACGTGCGGGCGGGCTCGTCCACGCCGGTCGCCGTGCAGACGGCGAGGATCGGCGGGCGGACCCCCCATGCCCGGGTCCGCGGCAACGGGACGGCCGACGGCGGCGCCGAGGACCTGCGGGTGCTCGACCTGCCCTGGCCCGCGCTCGGCCGTCCGCTGCCCGCCCCGCCCGCCCAGGCGGGGAGCGGCAGCGACCTGGCCCTGCTCGTCGACGCGCTGCTGGAGGCCGGGAACGGGCTGCCCCGCCAGCCCAGCCCCTGGCTGCCGCCCCTCCCGGACCGGGTCGTCCTCGACGTCGAGGCCGCGGCCGCGGGGCGGTCCGGGTCTGAGCGGTCCGGGTCTGGGCGGTCCGGGAGCGACCCGCTCGACGGCGGGGCGCTGACGGCGGCGCCGCCGTACCGGCCGGGGATCGAGGAGGTGCCGCCGCTGCCGTACGGCGTGACGGACCTGCCCTGGCGGCAGGACCGGCGGGCGCTCACGCTCGACCCGCGCCACGGCGGCCACCTGCTGATCGCGGGCGGCGCGCGCAGTGGCAGGTCCAGCGCGCTGCGGACGATCGCGGGGTCGATCGCGGCCGGCGCCTCCCCCGAGGACGTGCACGTCCACGCCGTCGACTGCGGGTCGGGCGCGCTGCTGCCGCTCGTCGCGCTGCCGCACTGCGGCGCCGTGGTCACCCGCGACCAGATGGACCGGGTGGAGCGCCTGCTGACCCGGCTGCGCGCGGAGGTCGGGCGCCGTCAGCACCTGCTGGCCGAGGCGGGGTACGCCTCGCTCGCCGAGGCGCGGGGCGCCGCCAGGTCCCGGGCCGGCACCAGGCCGCCGGCGGCCCGGGACCGTTCAGGCGTGGGGGCGCTGCCCTGGATGGTGCTGCTGCTGGACCGCTGGGAGGGATACGTCGCGGCCTTCGAGAACTACGACTACGGGCGACTGGTCGACGCGATGCTGCAACTGCTGCGGGAGGGACCGGCCGTGGGGCTGCGCGCCGTCGTCACCTCCGACCGGTCGGGCCTGATCGGGCAGATCTCCACCGTCTTCGACGACCGGCTGGTGCTCCGGCTCGCCGATCCCGCCGACTACGGGCTCGCCGGGCTGCCCGTACGCAACCTGCCGACCTCCATGCCGCCGGGCCGGGCCCTGTCGGTCGGCGACCACGGCCTGGTGGAGAGCCAGTTCGCGCTGCTGGGCGACGACCCCTCCGGGCCCGCGCAGGTGGCGGTCCTGCAGGATCTCGCCCGTACGGCCGCGACCAGGTTCGGGGGCACGACCGAGGGCGCGACCGGCGGCGGGACGGGCGCTGCGGGGGACGGCGGGGAGGCGGCCCGCGCCTGGGCCTGGCCGTCGGAGCCCCCGCTGCGGGTGGACGCGCTGCCGATGCGGATAACGGCGGAACAGACGATGGACCTGGCTCCGGCGTTCGAACCGCCGTCGGCGCTGTGGGCGCTGCTCGGCGCGGGCGGCGACGCGCTCACGCCGCTGGGCGTGGACCTGCAGGGCCAGGGCCCGGCGGCGGTGATCGCCGGGCCGCCCCGATCGGGCCGGTCGTCCACGCTGGTCACGGCGGCGCGCTCGCTGCTCGGCCGGGGCACGCCGGTGCTCGTCGTGACCCCGCGCCGCAGCCCGCTGCGCGACCTCGCCGGGGTGTCCGGAGTGCTCGCCGTCCTGGACGGCAACGCCAGGAGCGTGACCGGGGGCGGCGCCGACGAGTTCGGCGGCCTGCCCGGCGCGCTCGATCCGCTGGCCCTGGTCTCCGGGCACGAGCGTTACGTGGTGGTCGTGGACGACGCGGAACTGATCTCCCCCGACTCGCCGCTCGGGCTGGCCCTGGACGAGATCCTGCGGACCGGCCGGGACGGCGAGCACGGCCTGCTCGTCGCGGGGACCACCGGCGACCTCGCGACGGCCTACCGGGGCTTCGCGGCCGAGGCGCGGAAGGGCCGGACCGGCCTGCTGCTCAACGTGCAGAGCCCCGCCGACGGGGACCTGTTCACTGTACGGCTGCCGCGTGGCGCCGTGGGCGGGCCTCCCGGGCGGGGGCTGCTGGTCATCTCGGGCACCGCCACCCCGATCCAGGCGGCCGTCCCCCAGTGACCGGGTGACCGGGTGTTGAGCCGGGTGACCCGGTGACCCGGTGACCGGGTGACCTGACCGGGTGACCGGGTGACCTGACCGGGTGACCGGGTGACCTGACCGGGTGACCGGGTGACACAGCGCCGGACGCCGCATGGGCGGCGTCCGGCGGTGGGACGAGGACGACTATTTCAGCCCTTTTTCGGCATAAAGACCGTCCTTTTTTCACGAATCGCCGGGCGCCTCGTCAGCCGAGGCGCCCGGCCGAGATCGTGCGGATTTCGTTAACGGGTGGCGGACTCGATGTTGCCGCGGTAGGTGGTGATGACCCGGGAGGCCTCGTTGAGCTCTTCCGACATGCGCTGGAACGCCGTCCGGTAGCTCTGCCAGGCGTCGTGGAAGCGCTGCGCGCCGGGGCCGGTCCAGGCGGTGCCGACCTTGGCCGCCTCGCGGTCGAGGGCGGCCATCGTGGTGCGAACCTGGTCCGCCTGCTGGCCGAACTGCGCGGCCATGCCCTGCATCTCCGCGGGGTCGCCGCCGAGCAAGCTGTTACTCATTCAGTCACTCCTCCATCGACAAAGGGGCCGCCCTCACCGTAAAACGCATGTCAATCCTGTGGAGACCTTATGCCGAGTGGCTATATCAGCAGGGCAGGAGAATGTGGCTTTTCTGGTAGTTCACTCCTCTTCCGCCGGGCCTTGCCGGGGCCCCGCCCGGCCGGCGCTCCGTCCGGGAGGCGACCCCGGCCACCCACCCCGGAAATCCCCGCCCGGCGGAGGTCAGGGGTGCCCCTGGGGCCCCCTCCGGCCAGGCGGCGCCTCTACACTCCCAGGCAGGGTTCGCGAGCGCTGAAGGGAAGGGACATCCCTGTGCACAAGGTCCTGATCGCCAATCGTGGCGAAATCGCCGTACGGATCGCCCGGGCCTGCCGGGACGCCGGCCTGGCCAGCGTGGCGGTGTACGCCGACCAGGATCTGGACGCGCTGCACGCGCGGGTGGCCGACGAGGCCCACGCGCTCGGCGGGCAGAGCCCTGCGGAGACATACCTCGACATCGCGAAGATCCTGGCGGTGGCCGGGAAGACCGGCGCGGACGCCGTCCATCCCGGCTACGGCTTCCTGGCCGAGAACGCGGGCTTCGCCCAGGCCGTGATCGACGCCGGCCTCATCTGGATCGGCCCGCCGCCCTCGGCGATCAACGCGCTCGGCGACAAGGTCCAGGCCCGGCACATCGCGCAGCGCGTCGGCGCCCCGCTCGTGGCGGGCACCCCCGACCCGGTGTCCGGCGTGGACGAGGTGGTCGAGTTCGCCGGGCGGCACGGCCTGCCGATCGCCATCAAGGCGGCCTTCGGCGGCGGCGGGCGCGGGCTCAAGGTCGCCCGGACGATGGAGGAGATCCCCGACCTCTACGAGTCGGCCGTACGCGAGGCGGTGACCGCCTTCGGGCGCGGCGAGTGCTTCGTCGAGCGCTACCTCGACCGGCCGCGCCACGTCGAGACCCAGTGCCTGGCCGACCGGCATGGCAACGTGGTCGTCGTCAGCACCCGTGACTGCTCGCTCCAGCGCCGGCACCAGAAGCTCGTGGAGGAGGCCCCGGCGCCGTTCCTCACCGACGAGCAGCGCGACCTCCTCTACTCGTCGTCGAAGGCGATCCTGCGCGAGGCGGGCTACGTCGGCGCCGGCACCTGCGAGTTCCTCGTCGGCCAGGACGGCACGATCTCCTTCCTGGAGGTCAACACCCGGCTCCAGGTCGAGCACCCGGTGACCGAGGAGGTCTCCGGCATCGACCTCGTCCGCGAGATGTTCCGCATCGCCGACGGAGAGCCGCTGGGATACGACGACCCGGTGCTGCGCGGCCACTCGATCGAGTTCCGGATCAACGCGGAGGACCCGGGCCGGGGCTTCCTGCCCGCGCCGGGCACGATCACCTCGATGCGCGTCCCCTCCGGGCCGGGCGTACGCCTAGACGGCGGCTATGAGACCGGGATGAGCGTCCCGCAGGCGTTCGACTCGCTCGTGGCCAAGCTGGTCGTGACCGGGGCCACCCGGCGGCAGGCGCTGGAGCGGGCGCGGCGGGCGCTCGCCGAGTACGAGATCGGCGGCATGCCGACCGTGCTGCCGTTCCACCGGGCCGTGGTGGACGACCCCGCCTTCGCCGGCGAGCCGTTCTCCGTCCACACCCGGTGGATCGAAACCGAGTTCGTCAACGACATCCCGCCGTACGAGGCGACGGCGGAGACCCCCGGCGAGCCCGCCGGCCGTGAGCGGATCACGGTCGAGGTCGGCGGCAAGCGGCTGGAGGTCGTGCTGCCCGCGGGGCTGGGTTCGGCGGGCCCGGGGGCGGACCGGCCCGAGCTCAGGAAGGCGGCGCCCAGGCGGTCCGGCGGGAGCGGCGCCAAGAAGGCCATGGCGAGCGGCGACGCGCTCGTCAGCCCCATGCAGGGCACGATCGTGAAGGTCGTCGTCGCGGACGGGGACACCGTCGAGCCCGGCGACACGGTCATCGTCCTGGAGGCGATGAAGATGGAGCAGCCGCTGACCGCGCACAAGGGCGGCACGGTCACCGGCCTTGCGGCCGCCGTCGGCCAGACGGTCACCGCCGGGACCGCGCTCTGCGAGATCAAGGACGCCTGACCCGTCCCGCGATCACGGTCCGCGGCCGTGCGACGACCCTCGATGACCGTGCGGTGTGGTGCGGCGATGGGGAACGATAGTTTCCTGTGGAGGAACCATCGCGCCCTGCCGTTCGTCCAGTAGGGCGAAGGAGGCTTAAGCCGTGACCATGAAATCACCGCTCGGACGGGCCGGGGCCGCCCTGGCGGCTCTGTTCGCCGGGCTCTTCGTCTCGCTCGCGCTCGCTCCGGCCGCGAACGCGGCGGCTCCGCCGGACCCGGCCACGGTCGTGGCGTCCTGGAAGAACAGCAGTAACCCGCTCTTCGTCCAGCCCGGGTCGCCGCTCTCGCCGGACCAGCAGAGCAAGATCCGCAAGGAGCTGGAGGACTCGAAGGCCAAGATCTACATGGTCGCGCTCCCTGACGGCACCGTGACCACGGCCCAGGTGAGCACGTACATCCCGCAGCTGATGACCGAGCTCGACAAGGCCGGGCGGTCGCGGGCGACCGTGGCCCTGCTGGACGGCATGAGCCTGTTCGCCGGCTCCAACGACCTGCCGAAGAACGCGGCGGGAACGCTGGCACGGCTGTCCACCAGCGCCAACGACGACGTGGTCAGCGGCATGCAGGACTTCGTCAACCGGGTGAACCTGGTGCGCGAAGGTGATGTGAAGGGCGCTCGGGGCACTGGTTCCACCGTCGGTGGTGGCGGCGGCTCGGGCGTGCTCGTCGGCATCCTGGGCGTCGCCGTAGTGGGAGGTGCCGGTTTGTGGATCATCGGACGCCGCAACAAGCGCAAGCGCGAGGAGCGCGAGGCCGCCGAGCTCGCCGCCGTCAAGCAGACGGTCGAGGAGGACGTCACGAAGTTCGGTGAGGAGATCACCGCGCTCGACGTGGACGTCAAGATGCTCCCGCAGAGCGAGACCACGACCGACTGGCAGCGCGCGCTCGACTCCTACGAGCGGGCCAAGACCGAGCTGGACGCCATCAAGCGGCCCGAGGACCTGCGCACGGTGACCTCGACGCTGGAGGACGGCCGCTACGCGCTCGCGTGCGTCAAGGCGCGGGTGAACAACCAGCCGGTGCCGGAGCGGCTCCCGCCGTGCTTCTTCAACCCCCAGCACGGCCCGTCGGTGCGCAACGTCCGCTGGGCGCCCCCCGGCGGCGCGGTGCGCGACGTCCCCGCCTGCGCGGCCGACGCCGAGGCGGTGGAGCGCGGCTTCGACCCGCAGATGCGCGAGGTCGTGGTGAACGGTCAGCGCAGGCCCTACTGGGACGCCGGCCCCGCCTACCAGCCCTACGCCTACGGCTACTACGGCGGCTTCGGCGGCGGCGACCTGCTGACCGGCATGCTGGTGGGCACCATGCTCGGCAACGCGTTCGGCGGCTGGGGCCACGGCGGCTACGGCGCCGGCTACGACTCGGGATACGCCGCGGGCGTCGAGTCCGGCGGCGGCAACGACTGGGGCGGCGGCGACTGGGGCGGCGGCGGTGGCGGCGGCGGCGACTTCGGCGGCGGTGGCGACTGGGGCGGCGGCAGCGACTTCGGCGGAGGGGACTTCGGCGGCGGCGGCGACTGGTAACGCCTGACCCGGCATCGGATACGGCATCGGATACGACCTGAGAAGGGGGCGGACCACCTCGGTCCGCCCCCTTCGTCGTCGGCGACATCCGGGAGGCGAGCGGTGGCGGGTCAGGGGTGCATGAGCAGCAACGGGTCGCAGGTGTCGGTCCCCGTCAGGTGGGGGTTGTTCGGGTCGACCAGGCCCTTCTCGCTGTTGACGATGTAGTAGCCCCCGGCGGGCCGGGGGATCACGATCAGCGTCTGGAGCTGCATGAGCGGCTGCGCCTTGGCGGTCGTCCCTCCGTGCCCCAGAGAGGCGACCAGCATGCTCCTGAGCATGGCGAAGAGATTGTCGTGGTTGAATCCGGGCCAGATGAGCACCCGGTAGGTGTGCGGGATGATCCCGAGCTGCTCGCTGAGGCCCCGGACCGACACGCGCGAGTCCGCCCAGTGCGGCACGTGCCAGGCGGCCAGGTTGTCCTGCGCGACGAGGTCGCTCAGGGACTCCCAGCGCGCCCGTGCCATATGGATGTGCAGCTGGTCGAAATTCCTGATCGCCTTCGAGTTGATTCCCAGCCCCACCGGAGTGGGAACCACGGTGGGAGACTGGGTGGCGTAGTAGTCGGCGGCACTCCAATAGTTCGGCGCACTGTTGCCGCAGATCCAGGAACACTCGATACCGTTGATTCGCTCGGTGGGGACGAGAATGTAGTTGACGTATCCCTTCTTGCTGTTGGTGCCGCCCATCACGACGTAGTCGGCATGGTTCTGCAGGCAGGTGTTGTTACTGTGGCACTTCTGGCTGCGCTGCCAGAGAGAGTCCGAGTCGGTGGTCTTGCCGCACTCCTTGGGGTCGGGCCCCTTGGCCAGGCTCGGCGGAGGCGCGGCCAGGGCGCGCCCGGCACCGGAAAGAAGCCCCGCGCCGGCGAGCAGGCCGGTCCCCGCCAGGCCGGAGAACTGGATGAACCGGCGGCGCGTCAGCTCGCTCGCCTCGCCGCCCGCCCGGTCGCTTTCACGCATGATTGTTACCCCCGATGACCCGCACCTTCGTACGGCCGGATTGATCCCCTTTCGATAGGCCGATAAAAGCCCCCGGGACAGCCTTGGATCACCTCAGGAAAGATCGGGACACTTCCCTCGGACGCCGCGTACGGCGGCCACCCTCAGGAAGGCGATGATTTGCCGCGGCGTTGCGCGGCCGCCGAGCGGACGCCCATTAGAATGACCCGGCGCGACATATTATGCGATATAAGGCGAGTGCGACAAAGGCGATATCGCGCCGATTCTCTCGATATGGACCAGCGCCTCGCCCGAGCCGGAGCGGCCGTGATCGCTCCGGGAGACGACGCCGGCGACGTGCAAGCGAACGTAAAGATCGCGTGGGAGACTCGGGGCGTTCCCCCAGGAGGCCCCCCTTGCGCCGTTTCGCCCCCCGCTTCGTCGCCTTCCAGGCCCTGTCGCTCGCCTTCCAGGCCCTGTCGCTCGCCTTCCTGCCGGCGGCGGTCCTCTCCTCCCCGGCGGCCGCCGCACTCGTTCCGTACGCGGCGGGGGCGGCGGGGGCGGCGGGGGCTCCGTGCGCGCCGGGGAGCGGCGTCAAGCTCCGGGGCAGGGACCTCACCCAGGGCGGCACCCTCCCCGCCGTCCTGCGGTGCGCCGACCTCACCGGCGCGAAGCTCGACGGGGTGGATCTCACCGCCAGGGATCTGACCGGAGCCGTCCTCCGCAAGGCGTCGTTGAAGGAGGCCGACCTCGGCCAGGCGCACCTCGACTACGCCGACCTGCGCGGGGCCGACCTCTCGGACGCGGACCTCGGGCAGCTGCGGGCCAGGAAGGCGGACCTGCGCGGAGCGATCCTCACCGACGCGGACGCCGTCCAGGCCGAGTTCCCGCACGCCGACCTCACGGGCGCCGTCCTCACCCGGGCCGTGCTCACGCAGGCCGACCTGACCGACGCCACGCTCGTGGGCGCGGACCTCAGGCACGCCACACTCGGCCAGATCAAGGCCCGCAAGGCCGACCTCACCCGGGCCAAACTCGGCGAGGCCAAGCTCGGCCAGGCCCATCTGGAGCACGCCGTGCTCAGGAACGCGGACCTGTCGGAGGCGGAGTTCACCCAGGCCGAGCTGGACGGCGCCGACTTCCGGGGCGCCGACGTCGGCAAGGCGTCCTTCATCCAGGCGAGCGACGTGAACCTCACCGGCGCCCACGGCACGCCCGTGAACCTGCCGGGCGATGCCATCGCGCCCGGACGGACCGACGGCGCGGACGGAGAGGGGGACGCCCAGGTAGGTGTGGAGGACGTCGTACGCGGTGACACCGGCGACAATCTCACCGTACAGGCGGGCGGCACGCGGGGCCCGTCACCGGCGCTGATCCTGGTCGTCGTGAGCGGCCTGGGGCTCGTCCTGACCCTGGTCATGTGGGGCGTCGCGCACCGCCGCGGGCAGCGCCTCGCGGCGGAGACGGCGGCGGCCAGGCACGCCGCCGAGGAGGACGTGACCCGCTTCGGCGAGGAGATCGACGCCCTCGACTTCGAGATGAAGATCAACCAGATCAGCGGCCCGTCGCAGGAGTGGCGGGCGGCGCTCGACGCCTACGAGGCGGCCAAGCAGGCGCTCGGCGTCGCCCGCACGCCGTACGAACTGCGAGCGGCGGCCGTGACGGTGGCGCGGGGACGGGAGGCCCTGCGGCAGGTGCGGTCCCGGCTGCCGAACACGGGCGGAAGCCGCTGAGGCGGCCGGACCGCCGGGCCGGTCAGATGCCGGCCGTGAGGGGCGACATGAGGCGGCGGGCCGCCTCGGTGATCGAGCCCGACAGCGACGGGTAGACGGCGAACGTGTGGGCGAGCTGGTCCACGGTCAGGCGGTGCTGCACGGCCACCGACACGGCGAGGATCAGCTCCGAGGCGCGCGGGGCGACCACGACGCCGCCGAGCACGATGCCGGTGTTGGGCCGGCAGAACAACTTGACGAAACCGTCGTTGAAGCCCTGCATCTTGGCCCGGGCGTTGGTGGCGAGGGGCAGCTTGACGACGTTCGCCTCGATCTCGCCTGACTCGATCTGCCGCTGCGAGATCCCCACCGCGGCGATCTCGGGGTCGGTGAAGATGTTGGCGGCGACGGTGGCCAGGCGGATCGGCTGCACGGCCTCGCCGAGCGCGTGCCAGACCGCGATCCTGCCCTGCATGGCGGCGACCGAGGCGAGCATCAGGACGCCCGTGCAGTCGCCCGCGGCGTACACGCCCGGGGCGGAGGTCCTGGAGACCTTGTCGACCTCGATGAAGCCGCCCCGGTCGAGCCGCACGCCGTTGTCCTCCAGCCCGAGGCCGGAGGTGTTGGGCACCATGCCGACGGTCATCAGGCAGTGGGTGCCCTCGGCCGTGCGGCCGTCCTCCAGCGTGACGACGACCCCGTGCTCGGTGCGCTTGACCGAGGAGGCCCGCGAGCGGCCCATGACGTTCATGCCGCGCCGCCGGTAGACCTCTTCGAGCACCTCGGCCGCGTCGGCGTCCTCGTTGGGCATCATCCGGTCGCGGGAGGAGACCAGCGTGACCTCCGACCCCAGCGACTGGTACGCGCCGGCGAACTCCGCGCCGGTGACGCCGGAGCCGACCACGATCAGGTGCCCCGGTAGCTCCTCCAGGTCGTACAGCTGCCGCCAGCTGAGGATGCGCTCGCCGTCCGGCTCGGCCCCGGGCAGCACGCGCGGGTGGGCGCCGGTGGCCACGATGACCACGTCGGCCCGGATCGTACGGTCGCCCGCGCGCACCACCTGGGGATCGACCAGCCGGCCGCGGGCGCGGATGACCTCGACACCCTCGGCGGCCAGCCGGGCGGCGATGTCGCCGGACTGCGCCAGCGCGAGTTCCTTGACGCGCTTGTTCACGTCGATCATGTCCACGGCGACGCCGCCCGCGTCACCGTCGAGGCCACCGTCGAAGCGCACCCCCACGGACGCCGCGTCGAGAAGCGCCTGCTTGCGGACGGAGGTGGCGATCAGGGTCTTGGACGGCACGCAGTCGGTGAGAACGCACGCCCCGCCGGGCCCCTCCTCCTCCACGACGGTGACCCGCGCCCCCAGTTGCGCGGCGACCAGGGCCGCCTCGTATCCGCCGGGGCCGCCACCGATGATCACGATCCTTGTCACATGCTCCATTGTCCCGCATCCTGGCTACGTATTCCCGGCGAGGGCCGCGTAACGGGTCAACTACTCGTATTTCCCTCGCACAGCCCCATGTTTCTCTCGCCCCGCCCTATGCGCGCGCTACCCGTCAAACTTTGGCGATCTTGGATTAGGCTTGGGTGCCGTGCCTGTTTACGCGGCCTACGGCAGCAACATGGACCCCAAGCAGATGGCGGAGTGGGCGCCCCACTCGCCCATGCGAGGAACGGGGTGGCTCCCGGGCTGGCGGCTCACCTTCGGCGGCGAGGACGTCAGCTGGGAGGGCGCTCTCGCCACGATAGTCGAGGACGCCGACGACCAGGTATTCGTCGTTCTTTACGACGTCCCGGAGTGGGACGAGCCGTCCCTCGACCGGTGGACGGGCACCGACCTCGGCCTCTACCGCAAGGTGCGGCTCCGCGTCGCGACCCTGGAGGGCGACGTGCTCGCCTGGTCGCACGTGCTCGACTCCTATGAGGGCGGCCTGCCCTCGGCCCGCTACATCGGCATCCTCGCCGACGCCGCGGAGAAGGCGGGGGCTCCCGACGACTACGTCAAGGGGCTGCGCAACCGCCCCTGCAAGTCGCTCGGCGACTGATTCCGCCCCCGCGACGCCCCCAGCGACGATCTGAGCGACAAAACGGGCAGGTGGAGCCGCCGGACTTCGTCATGCCCTTCTGTACGCTCAGCAAAGTGACCCCTTATGACCTGGCGGCCGAGGCCGCGACCACGTTGAGGAACCTCACCGGCATCCCTTCCTTCGACGTCGCCCTCGTCATGGGCTCGGGATGGGTGCCGGCCGCGGACGCGATCGGCGAGACGGTCGCCGAACTATCGGTGACGAAGCTGCCCGGGTTCTCCCCGCCCGCGGTCGCCGGGCACGCGGGCACGGTGCGCGCGGTGCGGACGGCGGCCGGGCTCAACGGGCTGATCTTCCTGGGGCGTACGCACCTGTACGAGGGCCGCGGCGTCGACCCGGTGGTGCACGGCGTCCGTACGGCCGTCGCGGCCGGGGTGCGCACGGTCGTGCTGACCAACGCGGCGGGCGGGCTGCGCCCGGAGACGCAGAAGGTCGGCGACCCCGTGCTCATCGGCGACCACATCAACCTGACCGGGAGCAACCCGCTCGTCGGCGCGACGTTCGTCGACCTGACCGAGGTCTACTCCAGGCGACTGCGCGACCTCGCCCGCGAGGTGGACCCCTCACTGGGCGAGGGCGTGTACGTGGCCTTCCGCGGCCCGACGTACGAGACGCCCGCGGAGATCCGCATGCTGCGCACGCTCGGCGGCGACCTGGTGGGCATGTCGACCGTGCTGGAGGCGATCGCCGCCCGGGAGGCCGGGGCCGAGGTGCTCGGCATCTCCCTGGTCACCAACCCCGGCGCGGGACTGGCGGACGAGCCGCTCAACCACGAGGAGGTCCTGGAGGTCGGCCGCGCCACCGCCGCCCGGATGGGTGTCCTGCTCGCCCAGGTCGTCGACAAGTTGTAGGGAGCACCCGTGACCGATCTCGTACGGCTCGCCCGCGAATGGCGTGACCAGGACCCCGACCCCGACACGCGGGCGGAACTCGACGCGATCCTGGACCGGCAGGACCTCGACGCGCTGGAGGACCGCTTCGGCGCCAAGCTGGAGTTCGGCACGGCGGGCCTGCGCGGCGCGCTGGGAGCCGGGCCGAACCGGATGAACCGGGTGACCGTGATGCGGGCCGCCGCCGGGCTGGCCCGCGTGCTCGGACCGGGACGCCACGTGGTGATCGGCTACGACGGGCGGCACAAGTCCGACGTGTTCGCCGCCGACACGGCCCGCGTGCTGACGGGGGCCGGGCTGCGCGCGTCGGTCATGGGCGGGAAGTGGCCGACGCCGGTGCTGGCGTTCGCCGTGCGCCACCTCGGCGCGGACGCGGGCGTCATGGTCACCGCCTCGCACAACCCTCCCCAGGACAACGGCTACAAGGTCTACTGGGGCGACGGCGCGCAGATTGTCCCGCCGATCGACGAGGAGATCTCGGCCGCCATCGACGCGGTCGGCCCGGTGGACGCCCTCCCGCTGGGCGACGACTGGACGACCCTCGGCCACGACGACATCGTCACGCCGTACCTGCGGGCGCTGACAGCGCTGCCGCTGGGCGACGCCCGCGCGATCTCGGTCGCGTACACGCCGCTGCACGGCGTGGGCGGCGCGACCGTGTCCGAGGCGTTCCGCGCGGCAGGCTTCGAGGTGCCGGTCATGGTCGGGCGGCAGGCCATGCCCGACCCGAACTTTCCGACTGTCACGTTCCCGAACCCGGAGGAGCCGGGCGCGATGGACCTCGCGCTCGAACTCGCCGCCGCCACCCGCGCCGACCTCGTGCTGGCCAACGACCCGGACGCCGACCGATGCGCGGTCGGCACGCCGCTGCCCGGCGGCGGCTACCGCATGCTGACCGGCGACGAGGTGGGCGGGCTGCTCGCCGAGCACGTGCTGCGGCACACCTCGGGCGGCGACCGGCTGGTCGCCACGTCGATCGTCTCGTCGTCGCTGCTCGCGAAGATCGCCGCCGCCCACGGGGTGCGCCACGCCGAGACGCTGACCGGCTTCAAGTGGATCATGAAGTCGGGGCCGGGGCTCGTCTTCGGATACGAGGAGGCGCTGGGATACAGCGTCGGCTCGGACGCGGGCCTGCCGGTTCACGACAAGGACGGTGTCGGGGCCGCCCTCACCATCGCCGCGATGGCCGCCGCGGCCAGGCGGGAGGGCCGGTCGCTGCTCGACCTGCTCGACGACCAGGCCCGCCGGTACGGCCTGCACGCGACCACCCAGTTGTCGGTCCGGGTCGAGGACCTGTCACTGATCGCGAAGGCGATGGAGCGCCTGCGGGCCAACCCGCCGGCGCGGCTGGCGGGCCGGATGGTGGAGTCGGCCGAGGACCTGTCGCAGGGGGCGGCCGGGCTGCCGCCGACCGACGGCCTGCGTTATCGCCTCTCCGGCGACGCCCGGGTCATCGTGCGGCCCAGCGGCACCGAGCCCAAGCTCAAGTGCTATCTGGAGGTCGTCGTTCCGGTCGGGGACGACGATGTCACGGCGGCCAGGGCGCGGGCCGCGGCGGACCTGGAGTCCCTGAAGCAGGACCTCGCCACCGCCCTCGCCCTCTGAGCTATGAGCCGAGTTATGAGCCCGCCCACCTCTATACACGGGATCGGGTGGTGCGGGGGTTGCGGTAGGTGAAGGCCCAGCGGTCGTCTCCTATCGTGTGGCGGGTGTAGCGGGTGGGGTGGCGGTAGCGGTCGCGGTTGTGGAACTGGCAGGCCGGTCCGAGCAGCTTGAGGTCGGTCAGCCCTCCGCTGCTCCAGTCGTCGCAATGATCGATCTGGCACATGGTGGCGGGTAGGGGGCAGCCGTCGACCCAGCAGGTGGCGTACCGGGCGAAGACCGCCCGCCGCTGCGCGGGTGTGGCCAACCTGACCTTGCGGCCCATGTCCAGGACCTGCCCGGCGGCGTCCATGACGATCCTCACCAGGCTGCTGGTGCGGGCCAGCCGATGCACGCTGACAACGGGCAGCAGCTGCCCGGTCGCCAGGATCAGCCCCGGCAACCCCCGCAACCACACCCCCGGCGGCACATTGCCGCCCGCTCCCGGCGGACTACTCCCCGGCGGAGCATCGGCTCCCGCCCCCGGCCAGGCGTCACCTCCCAGCCAGGCGCCATCGCCAGGCCAAGCGTCGCCTCCCGGCCAGGCGCTCCCGCTCGGCCGGGCACCGCCGCCGTGGTCCACACCCGGCGGAGCGTCGGCTCCCGCCCCCGCCCAGGCCTCACCTCCCGGCCAGGGCGTATCTCCCGGCCGGGTGTCGCCTCCCTGCGCTGGGGGTCTTGCCATGTCGGGCACGTAGGGATCGTCGGACCCGGCAGCGGTGGCGGCAGGGCTGCTGGGAGCGGCGCACTCTCCGTCAGAAGCGGGAGCCTCCGTGGCGGGATTGTCGCCGGCGAAGCCGGTGGCCCGGTGCTCATCGCCGCCCATCGGCGCATCGTTCCCGAACCGCTCACCATCACATTTCGCCGTGTCGCTCTCGCGGTGCGCGCTCTCACCCACCGGCCCATCTTCGGCGCGGGGTTCGCCGCCGGGAGCGGCCGGGGAGTGGAAAGTGTCCAAGTGCTCGCCATGAGTGACGGGCGTGTCGCTGGCGAAGTGCTCGCTGCCGGGATCGCTCGCGGCGGTGTCCGGGTTGTTGGGGCGATCACTGTCGCCTGAGGGGACCGTGCCGGACGGCTGGTCGGCTGTGGTGCCGACCCCTGCGAGGTCGACGTCTGTGGTGGGGTCGTCCGTGGTGGGGTCGTCCCCGGGGCCGGCGCCTGGGGGATCGTCGGGAAGGGACTCGGCGTTGACCAGCACCAGAAGCTCAGTCGCGATCTTGTTCTCCAAGAACGCGATCAACGCATCCGCGTTCCGCACACTCAACGGCCGGTCATCACCTTCGGCCTTCGGCTTGGCGTACACATCGAGCATGTGCTGCAACCGCGCGGCCGCCTCCACCGGCAGGTAGAACTCCCCCTCCACACCGCCGCCCCTCCGCCGGCGCACCCGGAAGAACCGGCGATCGAAATCCGCCTGCTCATCCTTCTCATGCCCGTCGGGATCCAGCACCGCCCGCAGATACCGCCCCGCCTTCGCCACCTCCGCCGCACCCGCCGAGTTCGCCAACTCCAGCAAAATCCGCTCGGCCGTCGCCGCCTGGTCGTCGGTCAGCCCCGCGGTGGCCGTGCAGATCGCCTCCACGACCCCCTCAGGCAGACCACCCTCCGCGAACAGGCGACGCACCTCAGCAAGACGGTGCACTTCCATGCTCATCGTCAACAGGCGCCCCGCCCCCGCAGGCGTCATCCCCCCAGCGGACCGCAACCACAACTTCGTGGACGCATGCCCATGGCTCTTCGCCTCCCCCGCCCGATGGACACGACCCACCCGGGCCGACAACGCCGAAGTGATCCGATCACGGACCGCAAGCAACTCCTCCGCCTCGGCCAGACACACACCCGCGTCCTCAGGCACCGGCACCAACGCCACCACCCGAGCCGCCTCGACAACCGCCGCCACCGCCACCCACGACGACGACCCCGCATCACAGGCACCGCCAGAAGCACCACTGGAAGCACCATTAGACACGCCACCTGGCGGACCATCAGGCGCGCCGCCGGGCGCGCCGCCGACGTCCCGATCATCCCGATCCCGGCCGGCTTCGTGGTCGCGGCTCGCATCGTTCCGGCCAGCGCCCGTGGCACCGTCAGACGCACCATCGGGAACCTCGTCGGGAATATCACTGAAGGCATGTCTTGGAGTGCCGCTGGCGACGCCTCCAGCGCTGTCGGTAGAAACACTGTCAGGAGAAACGCCGGCAATAGAGACACCATTCGCGGTCCCATCACCGGTGTATCCAGCACCGGGCGCATGGCCGCGACGAGTGTCGAATGCACGGGCAGAGTCAGGCGATTCTGCTGATTCGTCGAACCGGCTCGCCCGCTCTCGCGCGTCGGGATCGACGATCGGCACGTATTCACGGGCAAGCGTACCCTCGGGAGACCAAAGGGGCGAGCGGGAGATAAGCCGCTGCCACCAGTCGTCATCGTCGTTCGAATGAGGGATGCGCTCAGGATCAATGTCGAACAGATCCACCACACCTCCACCTCGATTCGAAAACCTGTATTAATTCTTCCACACAGCCCCGCCGCGAGCACCACCGTGCGGTGATTTGTTGGAGCTACAGGTGAACTTCAAATCCATGGAGATGTCCGGCTTATAGGACTTTCTCGCCGCCTGCCACTCTTATCCGGAATAAGAAAGGGTGTCGGCCACAATGATTAGGGCGGACTTTCCGGCAATTGAATCCCTGGCGCCTGTCAGGACGGTGCGTACGCCTGTTTCACGATCGCGAGCTTGGCGGTTGCCGGGCATGGAGCGGTAGCAGCAAAGCTTCGACGTGGCCCTCCCCGCCACCGAACAGGGAGCCGGCTTCGGCGAACTGGGTGGTCCCGCGACACGTCGCGGCGCATGCCCCCGGTCCTGGTCTCTTTACATGATCAGCCGGCGACGACGGCGGCCACGACCAGCGCGAGCGCGGCGGCCAGGGCGGCCAGGGCGGAGGGCGACCAGGTGACCCGGGTCTCGCCGGAGGAGGTCCGCCGGCGCGACCCGCTCATCTCCTCAAGCTGCTGGGCCACCCAGTCGGCGTGGGTGCGCCCGCCCACGGCCGCCGTGGCCCGCTCGACGCGGTCCTTCGACGAGGCCGCCTTGACGGCCTGCCCGGCGGCCCTGGCCCGCTCCCGCGCCGTGGCCTGCGGCGTCCAGCAGCGTACGGAGATCCCGCCCGACTCGATCACGATGGCGCTGGTCACCGTCAGGTCGTCGACGGCGTTCCAGGGGACGTAGGCGTTTCTCAGCGGATTGCGGACGCGGACCCCGCCCTCCCCGGCGAGGATGGCGGGCCGCAGCGCCATCACGAAGACCAGAGCGGTGATGACACCGAGCACCGCCCCCGCGATCAGCGCGATGGGCAGCCGGCCGTGGGCGACCAGGTCCCAGGCGTTCCAGGCGGCGAACACCAGCCAGCCCCATCCGAAGATCCAGGCCAGCCTCGACCGGAAGACCTGCGGCTTCACGCCTGCTGCCGCATCTGCGCGAAGGCGGGCTTGATCACGCCGTTGATCAGCGCGAGCCGCTCGTCGAACGGGATGAACGCCGACTTCATCGCGTTGACGGTGAACCACTGCAGGTCGTCCCAGCCGTAGCCGAAGGCGTCCACCAGCTTCGCGAACTCCCGCGACACGCTGGTGCCGCTCATCAGCCGGTTGTCGGTGTTGACCGTCACGCGGAAGTACAGGCGGCGCAGCAGACCGATCGGGTGCTCGGCGATCGACGGAGCGGCCCCGGTCTGGAGGTTGGAGGTCGGGCACATCTCCAGCGGGATGCGCTTGTCGCGGACGTAGGCCGCGAGCCTGCCGAGCTTGGCCTCGCCGTCCGCCGGCACCGTGATGTCGTCGATGATCCGCACCCCGTGGCCCAGCCGGTCGGCGCCGCACCACTGGATCGCCTGCCAGATCGACGGCAGCCCGAAGGCCTCTCCCGCGTGGATCGTGAAGTGTGCGTTCTCCCGCTGGAGGTACTCGAAGGCGTCCAGGTGGCGGGTGGGCGGATATCCGGCCTCCGCGCCCGCGATGTCGAAGCCGACCACGCCGAGGTCCCGATAGCGTACGGCGAGCTCGGCGATCTCCATCGAGCGGGCCTGGTGGCGCATCGCGGTGAGCAGCGTGCCGACCCTGATGCGCGCGCCGCCGTCCGGTCCGGCGGAGCCGAGCCGGAACCCCTCCAGCACGGCCTCCACGACCTCGTCCAGCGACAGGCCCCGCGAGGTGTGCTGCTCAGGCGCGAAACGGACCTCGGCGTAGATCACGCCGTCGTCCGCCAGGTCCTCGGCACACTCGGCGGCCACCCTGACCAGCGCGTCGCGGGTCTGCATGACCCCGACCGTGTGGGCGAACGTCTCCAGGTAACGCTCCAGCGAGCCCGAGTCGGCCGCCTCCCCGAACCAGGCTCCCAGCGCGTCCGGGTCGTACGTGGGCAGTTCGTGCCCGCACTCCCGGGCGAGGTCCACGATCGTCCCGGCCCGCAGCCCGCCGTCGAGATGGTCGTGCAGGAGCACCTTCGGCGCCCTGCGGATCTCCTCCAGAGTGGGCAGCTCGTTCATTCGCCCTCCTCACCGCGGTCGTACATCCGGCAATCCTATCCACGGACCCGAATCGGGCGGCCTGGCGAAACTCGCCGTCGCTCACTCCTCGCGGTTGGCGGTCTCCGGGGAGAACGCGGGCAGGCAGACCGCCACGTACTCGGCGCCGGACGGCCCGGCGCTGTAGCGGATTTTCTCCCCCGGCTCGCTCGTGAACGCCTGCCCCGCCTCCACGACGGTCGTCCCGCCCTCGTGCTCGACGACGACCGATCCCTTGAGGACGAGCGTGTATTCGGCGAACGCGGGGGCCTGCGCGGGCTCGCTCCAGCCCGCGGGCGCCACCATGTGGGCGATGGAGACCTGTTCGTCACCGCTGTTGACGCGGCCGACGTACTCGTCGATGACCTTCCCGCCCGGCACCGGCACCCGGGTGGCTCCCTCGATCTTCCTGACCATGCCGACCAGTGTGTCAGTTGATATGGAGATCATGTCATTCGCGCACATTCGCACTACGCTTGAGCGGCTGTGGTGGCGGAAGAGGCCTCCGAGCCGGGAGTGAGGCGTGGACCAGACACGACAAGGGCCTTGTCGCCGGACGGACGAGGAGTCGCGGTGAGGGATCTGCCGGGCTTCGACGCGTTCGCCGCCGACCACGTCCGGCCGCTGGCCCGTACGGCCCTGGCGCTGACCGGAGACCCGGAGGCCGCCCGCGCGCTCGTGGTGACCGCGCTCTCCGCCGTGGCGGCCAGGTGGGTCACCACACGCTGGTCGTTTCCCGCCGATGCCACGCGCAAGGCGCTGTACGCGGCCTACCTGGAGCGCCCGCGACCCCGGGGAGCCGCGGGCGGGCGCGGCCCGCACCCGAGCCTCACTCCCGGCTCGGACGCGGCGGCTCTCGCGGAGGCACTCACCGCGCTGCCGCCGCGTCGGCGTGCCCTGGTCGTGGCCTGTTTCCACGACGGCCACACCACTTGGCAGGCGGCCGGTCTGTGCCGCATGGACGCGCGGACGGCCAACACCGAGACCGTGCTCGCCGTCGCCGAAATGCGCGACCGCCTTCCCGCCTTCTTCGTGGCGGGAACTGCCCCGGAGACCACGGCAGGAACGGCCCCGGACACCGGGGTGGGGACGGCCCCGGGATCAAAGCCAGCAGGTCTCGCGCCCAGCTCGTGGTCATCGCCATCGCGACGGCCGGGCCATCGCCCAGCCCCTGGGCATCACCATCCGAGTCAGCCGGTCCCTCGCCCGGCTCCTGGGCGTCGCCATCCGTGTCGGCCGGTCCCTGGCCCGGCTCGTGGGCGTCGCCGTCGGAGGAGGGCCGGGCTCCCGGGCCGGCGGCCTCCGCGCCCGTCTCGTCCACGCCCGCCGCGCCCGGCTCGCCCGGCTCGTTCGGCGCCCCGGCGGGGCACACGCCGCCGTACCATGCCGCACCGTTCTTCACGTCTCCGGCGGTCGCGCCGGTCGCTCCTGCGGGAAGCCCGGGCGCGGGCGACAACGGCGACGGTCCGTGGGAGGCGGCGCTGCGCCGGGAGCTGGCCGCCCTTTCATCGGCGATGCCCGCGCTCGACCCGGCCCCGCTCGCCGCGGAGACGGCGCGGGCCGGGCGGCTGCACGTCACCCGGCGTCGCGCCGTGGTCACGGCCGTGAGCGTCACGCTCGCCGCCCTGGTCGTCGTCCCCCTCGCCTTCGGCGTGACGAGCCTGGCCGGGCGGGTGGAGCGGGCGGTGGCTGGCAGCGCCCCCGGAGCCTCCGGTTCCCCGGACGTGAGCGCCGCGATTCCCGGCACGCTGCGCGCTCCCCTGCCCGCCCCCGTGCGCTTCGCCTACCAGGGTTCCTGCACGGACGACGACTGGGACGAGTTCGCCGAGGAGTTCGCGAACGGCTGCGACCAGTGGCGGCTGGTGACGACCACGGGCGAGCAGTGGCGCGTTCCGGACGTGACGCGCCACCCCGGCGACCACTGGACCCCCCTCCTCGCGATCAGCCAGGACGGCGACCGCGTGGTCTACTACGGCGAGTCGTCACCCGACTTCATGGTCTTCGACCGGCGTCGTGCCCGGGCGGAGAGAAGCGGGATGTTCCCGCTCGCCGAGGACCCGGCACCATGGAACACCCACCTGGTCATCTCACCCAGAGGGCGGTGGATGGCCGCCGACTTCGGCGCGGGCGCGCGAGCACCCCTACCGCGCGTGCAGAGCCTCACCAGTTACCGGGTGGCGGTGTTGCCGCGTCGCATGCGGATCCTGGCGGTCGGGGACGACGGCACGGTGACCGGCACGGCCACGTGGGACACCGACGCGGCTCCCGGGCGGCTCGCCACCACCGTCCTGCTGCGGGTGCGGCCGAACGGACGCACGCTGAGCAGTGCGCCGATCGACCCGGCGCTGTTCGAGTCCGGCGTCGCGGTCTCCCCTGACGGACGCGCCGTCGCCGTGGCGGCCGAGCGCGCCCACCCCGGCGACGACGACCACGGCCAGGTGGTCACCCTCGACTCCGCCACCGGGCGCGTGCTCACCCGGCGCGAGGCGGCCCTTCCCCCGGACGCGCACGTCGCCGCCGTACGCGGCTGGGCGAGCGAGCACGAGGTGATCGTCGAGGCGAGGCGGCCCGGCGGCGACGAAGATGACGAGGAAGAATACTCGGTCTACGCCGTCGACGTGCGCACCGGAGCCGCCCGGCCGATCCCCCTGGACAAGGCCGGCGGCGTGCGCGGTCAGTGGGTGCCCGGCACGCTGCGCTGACCCGTACGGCCCGGGTGGGGGCCGGTCAGGCGGTGCGCGTGAGGGCGAGCGGGACGCCGTCCGGGTCGACGAGCAGCCCGTCCGCCGCGACCCGGGCGCCGGACGCGACGAGCCTCCCGGCCTCCTTCTCGGGATCGTCCACGGCGACGGCGACGTGCCGGAAGCCGCGCCGGCCAGGGCCGGCTGTCGGGCCGACCGCCGGGTCTGCCGCCGGGTCTGCCGTCCACGGGCTCGGCGTCGTGGCCGCGGTGAACGTGAACACCTCCAGCACGGCCGGCCCGGCCATCAGGTAGGTGATCAGGAAGCCCCGGGAGTCCTCGTCCTGCGCGATCTGGCCGATCACCTCGTATCCGAGCGTGTCGCGGTAGAAGGCGAGCACGGCGTCGAGCCCGCCCGACGTGACCGCCACGTGGTCGAAGACCGGCGGCGCCGTACGCGGCCTGCTCAGGGTGGCCAGCCGTTCGCGTTCGGCCAGTTCGGGCGAGGCGACGCGGTGATACCGCAGATAGTTGTCGGTGATCTCCAGGTGTGTGCCGTCCGGGTCCTGGAAGAACGCGATCCGCACGCCGCCGACCGCGTCGAGCGGCGGGAGCGTGAAGGGCACCCCCGCGTCGCGTACGCGCTCGGCCCGCAGGTCGACGTCGCCGACCTTGAAGCCGATGTGCCGGATGCCGCGCTGGAGGTCGTCGTTCACCCAGCCGCCGAGGTCGCCGTCGCCCGTCTCGACCAGCTTGAGCAGCACGGGACCCGCCGACAGCCACGCGACGCCCGGACTCTCCGCCGGACCCTCGCCGGGGGTGAGATCCAGCAGGCTCCGGTAGAAGTCGAGCGAACGGGCCAGGTCGGCGACGCCGATCTCGACATGCCGGATATCTCTGGACACGTGCCCCCCTCCGTCGTGGCCCGCCCCGGCACCGCCGGTCACGAAGCCCTCATGTCCGCGCACAGGAGACTTTCCCATAGCCCTCGGGACGCAGACCAGGCGCCAGGGCCAGGGTGACCGCCACGGAGACCGCGGCCATGACGGCCATGGCGGCCGAGGCCGAGGTGAACTGGGCGACGGAGCCGGCGAGCGCGGCGCCGACCCCCTGCATGGTCATCGTGCCGGACGACTGCAGCCCCAGCGCCTGCCCGCTCATCTCCTCCGGGGTGACGGCCAGGAGGCGTTCCTGGAGGAGCAGACTGGCCGCGTATCCGGCCGAGGCGAGCGCCACGGCCGCGACCGCGAGCGGCAGGGCCGGGTGCAGGAGGAAGACCAGGTACGGCACGGCCAGCAGCAGCCGCAGCGGAGCGCTCACCCGCTCGCGCCACCACTTCGGGACGAACCGCCCCACCAGGGTGTCTCCCGCCAGCATGCCCGCGGCGGCGGAGGCGAACAGCGTCCCGGCGTGCCGGGGGTCGTACGCGACGTACAGCGACTCGCAGCCGACGATCAGGCCGTTCGGCACCCACAGGGCCAGATACAGGTGACGGCGCGCGGGCGACGACCACAGCCTCCGGTTGGTCCGCCAGGTCTCGGCGGGCGAGGGCCGTCCCTGCGCCCGGGGCGGGCGGGCGGCGAGCCCGAACCGGGCGACGGCGGCGGCGACGAGGTCCAGCCCCGCCCCCACGAGCAGGGTGCCGCGCGGGGAGAAGGCGGTGACGAGCACGCCCCCGGCGGCGAAACCCACGATCTGCTGGACGCCGACCGACATGTTGAGCACCGAACGGCCCAGCAGGTATCCGTCTTTGGGCAGGATCTCGTTGAGCAGCCCGAAGCGGACGCCGCCGCCGAGGGACGCGGCGAGCCCCATGCCGAGGACGACGGCGAACAGCGCCCACAGCGGCAGTCCGGGCACGGCGAGCACGACCGTGCCGGCGCAGAACACCAGCGCCAGGCACGTCATCGCGGCGCGCGGGGGCAGCCGGTCGGCCGCCGACAGCAGCGCCACCGCTCCGAGCACCTGGGAGAAGGAGGCGCCGAACATGCTCAGCGCCGACAGCAGCGGCGACCGCGTCGTCCCGTACACGAGCGTGCCGAGCGCGAGGCCGCTCACCGTCGACGCCGCCACCTGCGCGGACCCGACGGTGAAGAGCGGCGTGAACTCCGGAGTGCGGAACAGTTCCCGGTAGGTTCGCATGACGGAAGCGTCGATCATCATCGCGCGCCACCGTTAGTGTTTCGCCGGGAGGCGAAACATGGGCTGGTGGCTGGTCGACGCCGACACTCTCGCGGAGAGCCGCTTCGTCGCGCACCTGCCCGCCTACCGCGCCCGCCTGGCCGGCGACCCGATCACCGCTGCTCCTGAAGGCCGCCCGCGGACGCAACTGGACCGCCGACTTCCTCACGCCCGCCCCGGCCGGCGAGGGTGAGGCGGTCTTCGAGGAGGAGCTGGCCCGGGTCCGGGAGACCCCGCCCGGCGTCACGCAGGCCGACATCGAGGTGGCGCTGCGCGGCCCGCTGCCCACGCCGTTGCACACGTGAAGCGGCGGACAGCACAGTCGTCAGCGCCTCGCCCGTGACCGGCCGGACCGGTCAGGCGGTGAGGCGGTCGATCACCAGCGGGAGGAGGTCGGCGCCGCCCTGGTCGCCGATCTCGTACGCCCCCTCAAGCGCCTGGAGGGCCCGGTCGAACCGGCCGGGCTCGTCGGCGTACAGGGTCATCAGCGGGGCGCCCGCCCGGACCTCGTCGCCGGGCTTGGCGTGCAGGACGACGCCCGCGCCCGGCGACACCGGGTCCTCCTTGCGGGCCCGTCCGGCGCCGAGCCGCCAGGCCGCCAGGCCGACGCTGAGCGCGTCGAGCGTGCGCAGCGTGCCCGACGCGGGAGCGGTCACCACGGCCGACTCCGCGGCCTTCGGCAGGGGCGCGTCCGGGTCGCCGCCCTGCGCGACGATCATGCGCCGCCAGGCGTCCATCGCCGAACCGTCCTTGAGCGCCTGCTCGGGGTCCCGGGCGCCCGGCACGGCCGCGGCCTCCAGCATCTCCCGGGCCAGCCGTACGGTGAGCTCGACCACGTCGGCCGGGCCGCCGCCGGCGAGCACCTCGACGGACTCCTCGACCTCCAGCGCGTTGCCCACCTTCAGGCCGAGCGGCCGGTCCATCGCGGTCAGCAGGGCGACCGTGCGCACCCCGGCGTCGGTGCCGAGCTCGACCATCGCCTGGGCCAGCTCCCGGGCGTCGTCCACGGTCTTCATGAACGCGCCCGAGCCGGCCTTCACGTCGAGTACGAGCGACCCCGTGCCCTCGGCGATCTTCTTGGACATGATCGACGAGGCGATCAGCGGGATCGACTCGACCGTGCCGGTGACGTCGCGCAGCGCGTAGAGCTTCTTGTCGGCCGGCGCGAGGCCCGCGCCCGCCGCGCAGACGACCGCCCCGGCCGAGCGGATCACGGCGAGCATCTCGTCGTTCGACAGCGACGCCCGCCAGCCGGGGATCGACTCCAGTTTGTCCAACGTGCCGCCGGTGTGCCCGAGGCCGCGCCCGGACAGCTGCGGCACGTACGCCCCGCACGCGGCGACCAGCGGCGCCAGCGGCAGCGTGATCTTGTCCCCGACCCCGCCGGTGGAGTGCTTGTCGGCCGTGGGCCGGTCGAGGGCGGACCAGTCCATCCGCTCCCCCGACCTGATCATGGCCTGGGTCCAGTCCGCGATCTCCCGGCGGTTCATGCCGTTCAGCAGGATCGCCATCAGCAGCGCCGACATCTGCTCGTCGGCCGCCTCGCCCCGCGTGTACGCGTCGATCACCCAGTCGATCTGGGCGGCCGACAGCTCGCCGCGGTCCCGCTTGGCGACGATGACCTCGATCGCGTCGAACCCCACATCTCCCCCTTTATCGCGAAAGGTCGTCGGGCCCGAAGGCGAACGGCAGGAAGTCCGCCATCCGCATCGGGCCGTCTGGCGTCTCCACCAGCAGATCGGCGCCGCCGTGCTCGAACAGCAGCTGGCGGCAGCGCCCGCACGGCATCAGCAGCTCGCCGTGGCCGTCCACGCAGGTGAAGGCCACCAGCCGCCCGCCGCCGCTCGCGTGCAGCGCCGAGACGAGCCCGCACTCGGCGCACAGCCCGACGCCGTACGACGCGTTCTCCACGTTGCAGCCGGTCACGATCCGGCCGTCGTCGACGAGCGCCGCCGCCCCCACCGGGAACTTCGAGTACGGCGCGTACGCGTGGGTCATGGCCTCGCGGGCCGCCTCGCGCAGTGCCTCCCAGTCGATGGTCATTTCGCCTGCCCCCTCCGATACGGGACTCCGTCGGCCGCCGGCATGCGCAGCCGCTGTGAGGCCAGCGACAACACCAGCAGTGTGGTCAGGTGGGGGGTGAACGAGGTGAACTGCTCCGGAACGGTGTCCGTCAGGGCGAAGACCGCGAACACCGCGAGCGCCACGAGCCCGGTGACCAGCGCCGCGACCCCCCGCCGCTGCCGTACGAGCTGGTAGACCGCCATCGCGGCGAGCAGCAGCGCGACCACCAGCAGCAGCGCGTGCACCGAGATGCCGCCCTGGCGGAGCTGGAGCGCGTCGGTGTAGCCGAACAGCGCGGCGCCCCCGGCGAGCCCGCCCGGCCGCCAGTTGCCGAAGATCATGGCGGCGAGCCCGATGTAGCCGCGCCCGCCTGTCTGGCCGTCCCGGTAGATGCCGGCGGCCACCAGCGACAGGAACGCGCCGCCGAGCCCGGCGAGCAGGCCGGACACGAGCACCGCGGCCCACTTGTAGCGGTAGACGTTCACGCCCAGCGACTCGGCCGCGACCGGCCGCTCGCCGCACGCCCGCAGGCGCAGCCCGAAGGGCGTGCGCCACAGGACGTAGAACGACAGCGGGACCAGCAGGATCGCCAGGATCGTGAACCAGGACACGCCCTGGGTGATGCCCCGCAGCACGCCCGCGAAGTCGGACAATACGAACCAGTGCGTGGCCTCGACCGTCCGCAGCGGGTCGTCGAGGAAGCCCAGGCTCACCGTGCCCAGATCCGGCAGCGGCGGGGAGTTCTTCGTGCCGCCGCCCGGCATGCCGTCGAAGACGAGCTGGGACAGGTACTGCGTGAAGCCGAGGCCGACGATGTTGATCGCGACACCGGAGATGATGTGGTCGACGCCGAAGGTCACGGTGGCGACCGCGTGGATCGCCGCGCCCAGCGCTCCGCCGATGGCCCCGGTGAGCACGCCCGCCCAGGGGTTGTGGAACTGGAGCGCGCCCCAGGCGCCGAACCACGTGCCGAGCACCATCATGCCTTCGAGGCCGATGTTGACCACGCCGGCCCGCTCCGACCACAGGCCACCGAGCCCGGCGAGCCCGATCGGCACGGCGAAGCTGAGCGCGGTGCCGACCGTGCCCGCCGACGTGATGTCGTTCGCGCCGGTCACCAGGCGCGCGACCGACAGCAGCACCACCAGCCCGGCCAGCCCGAGCAGGAGCAGCGGCGCCGACAGCCGGAAGCGCCGCGCCGGAGGCGTCTCGACCGGACGCTCAACCGGAAGGTCCGTCGCCGTCATGCCGTCTCCTCGATCTCGTCCGCCGCGCCGCGTTCACCGATTCGCTCGCTCACGCCGCCGCCTCCGCCTTCGGCGGCTCCGCCGGGGCGGCGAGCTGGCGGCCGACCCGGCGCTGTTCCGCCACCATCCGGTACCGGTGGACCAGCTCGTACGCGATGATCACGGAGAGCACGACGACGCCCTGCATGATCTGGACGATCTCCTTGGGGATGTCGAGCAGCTGAAGCTGATTGGAGGAGTTGTACAGGAAGCTCCACAGCAGCGCGCCGACCGCCATGCCGACCGGGCTGTTGCGCCCGAGCAGGGCGATCGCGATCCCGGTGAAGCCGAGGTCGGTCGGGAAGTTGTTGCTGTACTTGTAGGAGGCGCCGAGCAGCTCCGGCATGCCGATCAGCCCGGCGATCGCCCCCGACATGACCATCGTGACGACGATCATCTTCTTCACGCTGACGCCGCTGGCCACCGCCGCGGACTCGGACTTGCCGGTCGCCCGCAGCTCGAAGCCGAACCGGGTGCGGGTGAGCACGACCCAGTACGCGACGCCGAGCAGGACGGCGACCACGATGAACCCGTTGACCAGCACCGGCGTGCCCGCGATGAGCGGGATGCCCGGCATGTGCGCGTCGTCGGGAATCGGCCGGGTGCCGAGGTCGTTGCCGGTCAGCACGCCGAAGTGCTCGCTGACCAGCCAGGACCCGAGACCGGTGGCGATCGCGTTCAGCATGATGGTCGAGATGACCTCGCTCACGCCCCGGTAGACCCGGAGCAGGCCGGCGATGGCGGCCCACAGGGCCCCGACGACCACCGCGGAGACCACCACGAGGACGATGTTCAGCACGCCGGGGACCACGGCCGCTCCGCCGACCGCGGCGGCGACCACGGCCGCCAGGCGGTACTGGCCGTCCACGCCGATGTTGAAGAGGTTCATCCGGAAGCCGACGGCCACCGCGAGCGCGGAGATGTAGTACATGACCCCGGTGTTGAGAGTCATGACCATCGACCGCGGCTGGGTGCCGTAGTCCGCGAGCGTGGTGAACGCCTCCACCGGCTCCTTGCCGGCGACGAGCAGGACCACCGACGTGATCAGCACCGCGAAGACGACCGCGAGGACCGGCGCGGCCACGGCGAGCCAGCCGCCCAGCCGGACCCGGCCGAGCACCCGGTCGAGGAAGCCGTTCATACGCCCTCCCCGGCGCCGGTCATCGCCGAGCCCAGTTGCTCGGGCGTCACGTTCGCGGGATCGACGTCGGCGACGATCCTCCCGCGCAGGATCACCTTGAGCGTGTCGGACAGCCCGATCAGCTCGTCCAGATCCGCGGAGATCAGCAGCACGGCCAGCCCGGCGGCGCGCGCGGTGCGCAGATGGTCCCAGATCGCCGCCTGCGCGCCGATGTCGACGCCGCGGGTGGGATGGCTGGCGATGAGCAGGACGGGGTCGCCGCTCATCTCGCGGCCGACGATCAGCTTCTGCTGGTTGCCGCCGGACAGCGCGGCGGCGTCCACGTCGATCCCCGGGGTGCGGACGTCGTACTCCTCGACGATCCGCTGGGTGTCGGCCCGCGCGCCCGCGCGGTCGATCCACGGGCCCCTGACGTTGGGCCTGCGGGTCTGGTGCCCGAGGATGCGGTTCTCCCACAGTGGGGACTCCAGCAGCAGGCCGTGCCGGTGACGGTCCTCGGGGATGTAGCCGATCCCGCCCGCACGCCGTCTGAGCGTCGACCAGTGGGAGATGTCGGCTCCGCCGAGGGTGAGCGCGGTCACCTCACAGGGGCGCATGCCCATGATCGCCTCGACCAGCTCCGCCTGGCCGTTGCCCTCGACGCCCGCGATGCCGAGCACCTCGCCCTTGCGGATGTCGAAGCTCACGTTCTCGACCACCGGCCGCCCGCCGCCGGTGCGCCCGGTGAGGTCGCGTACGGTCAGGTCGCGTACGGACAGGGCGACGACGTCGGTGACGGTCGACTCGCGGGTCTCCGGGCTGGGCAGCTCGCTGCCGACCATGAGCTCGGCGAGCTTGCGGGAGGTCACGTCCTCCGGGTCCACGGTCGCGACGGTGGTGCCCCGCCGGATGACGGTGATGGCGTCGGCGACCCGCAGCACCTCGTCCAGCTTGTGGGAGATGAACAGGATCGTCAGCCCCTCGCGGACCAGGCCGCGCAGGTTGTCGAACAGCTCGTCCACCTCGTGCGGCACGAGCACGGCGGTCGGCTCGTCCAGGATCAGGATGCGGGCGCCCCGGTAGAGCACCTTGAGGATCTCCACCCGCTGGCGGTCGCCGACCCCCAGCTCCTCCACCGGCACGTCGGGCCGCACGCCCAGGCCGTACGCGTCGGAGATCTCCTTGATCTTCCTGCGCGCGGCGGCGAAGTCGAGGGCGAGGCCGCCGCGCCGGGGCTCGCTGCCGAGCACCACGTTCTCCAGCACGGTCAGGTTGTCGGCCAGCATGAAGTGCTGGTGGACCATCCCGATGCTGGCGGAGATGGCGTCGGCGGGGGTGTGAAAGCTCACCGGCGACCCGGCGACGCGGATCTCTCCCTCGTCGGGACGCTGCATCCCATAGAGGATCTTCATGAGCGTGGACTTGCCCGCGCCGTTCTCGCCGACGATGGCGTGGATGTGCCCTCGGGCGACGCGGAGGTGGATGTCGCTGTTGGCGACGACTCCCGGAAACCTCTTGGTGATCCCGGTGAGCTCTACTGCGGGCGCCGTAGCGGTGGCGACGGTAATGGCGGCCTCCTCCTCGCGGAGTGCCCGATGACGGTCAAGTGGTAGTCAGAGTAGAACAAAAGGGCCCGGGGCGGGTGCCACCGGGCCCCTTGATTGCGCAGGTCAGGACGTCGGGACCGCGATCTCGCCGCCGATGATCTTCTGCTTGTACTCGTCGATCTTCGGTTTGATGTCGTCGATCTTGCCACCGGTGGTGGAGTAGTCGACGCCACCCGCCTTGAGGTCGTAGACGGTCGGACCGGCCTTGACCGTGCCGGTGGTGAAGTTCTTCAGGAAGTCGAAGACCGCCACGTCGACCTTCTTGATCATCGAGGTGATGATCACGTCCTTGAAGCCGGCGTACGCCGGGAGGCCCGCCTGGTCGGAGTCGACGCCGATCGCCATCGCCTTGGCGGCCTTGGCCGCCTCGAAGACGCCCGCGCCGGAGCCGCCGGCCGCCTGGTAGACCACGTCGGCGCCGGCGTCGTACATGCCCTGCGCGGCGGTCTTGCCCTTGGCCGGGTCACCGAAGCCGCCGAAGTCCGGGGGCTGGGTGAGATACTTGCTCTGGATCTTGATGTCCGGCTTGACGGCCTTCGCGCCGGCCTCGAAGCCCGCCTCGAACTTGTGGATCAGCGGCACGTCGACGCCGCCCACGAAGCCGATGTTGCCCTTCTGCGACTTGAGCGCCGCCGCGGCGCCGACGAGGAACGACCCCTGCTCCTCGGCGAACATCAGGTTGCTGATGTTGTCGCCCTTCGCGGCGTCGTCGTCGACGATGGCGAACTTGACGTCGGGGAACTCCTTGGCGACCTTCGCCACCGAGCCCGAGTAGGCGAAGCCGACCGCGATGACCGGGTTGTACCCGCCGTTGGCGAGCAGGCGCAGCCGCTCCTCCTTCTGGGCGTCGGTCTCGCCCGCCGTCGCCTCCAGTTCCTTCTTCTCGACCTTCAGCTCCGACACGGCCTGGTCGAGGCCCTTGGCGGCGGCGTCGTTGAACGACCCGTCGCCGCGGCCGCCGATGTCGTACGCCAGACCCACCTTCGCGCCGCCGCCGGCTTCGGCGGGCGCGGATGACGCGCCGGCCGTGGCTCCGGTCGTGGTGTCGTCGCCACCGCCACACGCGGCGGCGGCCATGAGCAAGACGCCGCCCATGGTGGTGGCGGCCAGTTTGCTAACTCGATTGCGGAGCAAGGTGTTGACTCCCCTTCCGTTCCCCGTCGTCCAACTCTCGTCGCACGCACGCAGGAACGCACGGCAACCCTGCACGGAAGATAGTTGTTTGACCTGCATAGACCAAACCCGCATACCACTCCGCAACATGTCCGTTATTGACCCCAGTCCGGGCTGTGACCCTGGGACAGCCTGGGAAAACTCGGTCAGGCGGGCCGGACGATCACGCCGGGGACCGGTCTGCCCGGCGAGGGCGGCGCGAAGGAGTCAGTCGGGAACGCGGGCGGTGCGGCGGATCGGAACCCGGCACACACCGCCTCGACGCGTCAGCGGTTGCCGCCCCACAGGGCGGTGAGCGCGGTGGCGGCGAGCACCTTGACGCCGATGCCGATGGCGCGCTCGTCCACGTCGAACTGCGGCCGGTGGAGGTCGACCTCGTCCACGACCCCCGGCGGGCGGGTGCCCAGGCGGGCGAGCGCGCCGGGCACCGACTCGAGGTACCAGGAGAAGTCCTCGCCGCCGAGGCTCTGCGGGGTGGGCACGGCGCTTCCCTCGCCGATGATCTGGGTGACCGCGTCGTGCAGCATCTGGATGCTGGTGGCCTCGTTCACCGTGGGCGGCGTGCCCCGCCGGTAGTCGATCTCGGCGTCCACGCCGTACGCGCAGGCGACCGAGTCGAGCAGGGCCTTGACGAGGTCGGGGGCCTGGTGCCAGGCCTCCTCGTCCAGCGACCTGATCGTGCCCTGGGCCATCCCGACGTCCGGGATCGCGTTGGCCACCGAGCCGGCCGAGATCTGGCCCCACACGAGGCTGAGGCTGGACCGGGGGTCCACGCGCCGCGACAGCGCGGCCGGCAGTTCGGTGACGATCTTGCTGAGCGCGTAGACGAGGTCCACGGTCAGGTGGGGCCGGGCGGTGTGCCCGCCGGGGCCGGCCACCCGGATGCGCAGGCTGTCGCAGGACCCGGTGATCGGGCCGGTGCGCAGGCCGACGTTCCCGGCGTCGAGGCGCGGGTCGCAGTGCAGCGCGAAGATGCGGTCGACGTCGTTCAGGCCGCCGTCGCGCATGACCTCCAGGGCGCCGCTCGCCACCTCCTCGGCGGGCTGGAAGATCAGCCGTACCCGGCCGGGCAGCGCGCCCGCGTCGGCCTGGGACGCCAGGAACAGCCCCGCGCCGATGACCATGGCCGTGTGCACGTCGTGGCCGCAGGCGTGGCAGGCGTTCGGGTTCGTGGAGCGATAGGGGACGTCCTTCTCGTCCTCCATCGGCAGCGCGTCGATGTCGGCGCGCAGGGCGACCGTCGGCCCCTCGCCCCGGCCGAAGTCCACCCACAGGCCGGTCCCGCGGGACAGCGGGTGTGGCGTGAGACCGGCGTCGGTCATGCGCTCGGCGATCTTCTCCGTCGTGCGATGCTCGCTGAAGGCGATCTCCGGATGCGCGTGCAGGTCGCGCCGGAACTCGATCAGCTCATCGTTGCGCTCGCGCAGGAAGTCCGCCAGTTGCGCGGCCAGGTCGGTGCTTCCCGGCACGGCCGCGTCCGGCGGAGCGAGCTTCGATGAGGTGGCCACGGGTCTTCCCTTCTCCGGTGAGCCGTCCCGGCCACGGGTCATCGGATCGTCCATATGATCACTAGAAGTCATGAAAAAGCCCAGAAGGGCCGAGCGGGCGTGTCTCGCCTCCACCGACCCTTCATTCACAATCCTCCCATGCCGCGAGCCCTTGATACGGCGGGTTACCCAGTATTTACACCGGTCACCGCTGATTGTCAGAGTTGCGGCGCACTTCCCCGGACATTTCAGACGTACCCCTTCAGGAGCCTGATTGTCCGGCGTCGCGGTTGGGGTTCGACGTCACGAACCTGTCCTCGGCGAGCTCGATGATCGTGGCATCGACGACGTCCTGGAGGCTTCCGCCGTCGGCGAGGATCGCCCGCTGGCGCTCGGAGGAGCTTCCCTGCTCCAGCACGTCGGTCACGACCGCCAGTTCCTCGGCACAGCCGAGCCGTTCCGCGACCGGTTCGAGTTCGCGCTGAAGTTCATACAATACGTCGCGCATCGGCGCCGTGGAGCCATGGTCGTCGGTGATCACGTCCGCGTCCAGACCGTATCGCGTCACGCGCCACTTGTTGTCGCGCACCACCCACGCCGCCGGATGCGGCAGCGTGTAGCCCCGGTCGATCTGCTGGTCGAACTGCTGCACGAGGCACTGGGACAGCGCGGCGACCATGCCGACCTCGCGCGGCGTGGGGATGCCGTCGAACATCCTGATCTCGATCGTGCCGAAGTCGGGGTGCGGCCGGATGTCCCACCACACCTCCTTGATGCTGCGGATCGTGCCCGCCTTGATCAGCGTGTCCATGTACTCCTCGAACTCGGCCCAGTCGGCCAGCAGGTGCGGCGGCCCGGCGGTGGGCAGCGAGCCGAAGACGATGGCCCGGCTCGACGCCAGCCCGGTGTCCTGCCCGCCCCAGTAGGGGCTGGAGGAGGTGAGCGCGAGGAAGTGCGGCAGGTACGCCGCGAGGGCGTTGACCATCGGGATGACCTTGTCCCGGTCTCGCACGCCCACGTGGACGTGCACGCCGAACGTCTGGATGCGCCAGGCGAGCCACTGCATCTCCTCGACCAGCTCCACGTACCGCTGACTGGGCGCGTAGACGGCGTCCCGCCACTCGCTGATCGCGTGGGTCCCGGTGCAGGCGAGCGCCATGCCGCGCGGCTCGACCACCTCGGTCAGCCGGCCGATGCTCTTGCGCAGATCCTGTACGGCCTCCGCGACCGTGTGGCAGACGTCGGTGATGATCTCGACCTGCGACTGCATCAGCTCGTGCATCGCCTTGGGCCGCTGACCCTCGCTGAGGTCGGGGACCGCGGCGAGCACGTCCCTCGCGTCCTGGCGCAGCTGCCGCGTGTGCGTGTCGACGAGCTGAAGCTCCCACTCCACCCCGAGCGTGGCGCCCCGCGAGGGGTTGAACTCGATGGTCACCGCTTGCCTCCATCACCTGGTCGTGCCGGACAACGTCGTCAGAGGTCAGCCCTACCCCTCATCCACCCCCGCACGCCCACGGCCGCGAGCGTCAGCGCCAGGAGGATGTTCACCGCGATCAGTACCCCGTGGACAACGTAGAAGGACGTCCTGTGGCCGTCGGCGAGGTTGAAGCCCAGGTTGATCCACTCGAAGATCATGAACGCGGCGAGCGTCACGAGGAAGGCGGAGACACGTCTCGTCATGCCCCCAGTATCGGCGGCTCTCCGCGTGGCCCCGAGGCCTATGGGGCATATGTCGCTTCATGCGAAAACAGTCGAGGCTAGGCTGAGCCACCTATGGGGACGAACCTACGGGCACTCGCCGCGACCGGGGCGGCCGCGGGACTGACGACGGCGCTGCTGACGACGGCGCTGCTCGGCGCCTCTCCCGCCGCCGGAGCGCGTGCCGTGCCGAGTCCACCGGCGCCGCGGGCGAGCGACACCGCGTCCGCCACCGGGACGACCGGGGCCGCCGGGGCCGCCACCGTCGGCGGGGAACGGCTGGCCGGGCACGGCGTCGTCGCGCCGGCCGGTTTCAAGGCGCCGCCCAAGACCGAGTCCTCCGCCTACCTGATCGCCGACGCGGACACCGGCGCGGTGCTCGCGGCGAAGGACCCGCACGGGCACTACCTGCCGGCGAGCACGCTGAAGACACTGACGGCCGTGACGCTGATCCCCAGGCTCGACAAGAACCGCAGGATCAAGCCGAGCGAGAAGGCCTGCAACGTCGAGGGCAGCGCCGTCGGGATCGTCCCCGAACCGATCTACAAGGTCGACGACCTGATGCGGGCGCTCCTCATGGTCTCCGCCAACGACGCCGCGGTCGCGCTCGCCGAGGCCAACGGCGGCCTGACCAGGACACTCGCCGACATGAACGCGCAGGCACGCAAACTCCAGGCGTACGACACCGTGGCCAGGACGCCGAACGGCCTGGACGCCCCGGGCCAGCGCAGCTCGGCGTACGACCTCGCCCTGATCGCCAGGGCCGGGCTGGCGATGCCCGCCTTCCGCGAGTACATCAGTACGAAGGTCGCCAAGTTCCCGGCGCCGAAGGACTACGGCAAGAAAAAGAAGAAGAAGAACCAGGACGACTCCGACCCCAGCGAGTCTCCGGCGCCCGCCTACTACGAGATGGCCAACCACAACCGGCTGCTCGGGCGCTACAAGGGCATGCTCGGGGTCAAGAACGGCTGGACGACGAAGGCTCTCGGCAGCTTCGTGGGCGCGGCCCGCCGCGACGGTCACACGATCATCGTCGTGATCATGCATCACCCCGGCGGCTTCTGGGAGGAGGTCTCCAAGCTGCTCGACTGGGGCTTCGCCGCGCGGAGCCGGGTGGCCCCCGTCGGCGAGCTGGTCCGGCCGGTGCCCGACCCCGCGCCCTCGTCGTCCGCCCTCGCCGTACGGCCCACGGGGACGCCCGGCCCGGGGGGCAGCGCAGGGGACGGCACAGGCGGTGACGCGCGCAGGGTGGCGGGCAGGGAGCCCGCGGGTTCGGGACTGGCCGTCCCCCTCCTCGCCGGTGGCGGCGCGCTGGCGGTCCTCGCCCTCGGCGGCGCGTACGCCCTGCGCCGCCGGTCCCGCAGGGACGACCCCTCCGGCGGTACGGCCGGGTGACCGGCGGCCCGCCGTCAGGCCGTGCCGTGGGTGGGGGTGATCGCGGGCGAGGGCAGCGGAGTGGGCTCGGGAGGCGGGCCGAGGCTGGCCGTCGCCGTCCACGCGGCGGCGTAGAGGATCACCCGGGCCGACAGGTTGATCCACAGCAGCAGCCCCACGACCACCGCGAACGTGCCGTACACCGGATTGTGCAGGGTGCTGGAGAGGATCAGCGCGGCGAGCTGCTTCAGCACGCCGAAGCCGGCCGCGCCCAGCAGCGAACCCTTGAGCACGACGAGGAACGGCTGCGCCGGTTTCGCCAGCCAGCCGAGCATGACCAGGAAGAGCAGCAGGTCGGCGACGAGGCTCGCGGCCACCCCGGCGAGCCAGACGCCGAGCCCGGCCAGCGGTGAGGAGCCGAGGCCGAGCCAGCCGGCGACCGTGCTCGTGGCCCCGGTGGCGAAGCCGCTCGCGATCACCGAGGCGAGCAGGACGACGCCCATGAGCACGAGCGCGACGAGGTCGCGCAGCTTGCCGACGAAGTAGTTGAGCGGCGGCTCACAGGTCATCCAGACGGTGCGCAGGGCCCCGCGCAGCGCGTCCATCGCGCCCAGGCCGGCGTAGAGCAGGCCGAGGAGGCCGATGATCCCGGCCCGCGCCCGCGCCCCGGCGAGCTGGTCGATGTGCAACTGCCCGGCGAGCCCGGGCAGCTGGCTGTTGATCGCCTCGGTGAGCGTGGCGAGCGCGTCCGGGCGGATCGTCACGACGTACCCGAACAGCGCGAAGGCTAGCGCGATCAGCGGGAAGAACGACAGGAACGCGAAGTAGGTGATGGCGCCCGCGAGCCGGTCGCCCGTCTGCACCTGGTAGCGCCGCACGGTCCGGATGAGATGGTCGAGCGCGCGGAA
Source organism: Microbispora sp. NBC_01389 (assembly GCF_045040095.1). Taxonomy (NCBI): domain Bacteria; kingdom Bacillati; phylum Actinomycetota; class Actinomycetes; order Streptosporangiales; family Streptosporangiaceae; genus Microbispora; species Microbispora sp. NBC_01389. Next base: position 3,218,153 of record NZ_CP109552.1, on the reverse strand, counting down.
GCGGATCCGGTTGCGCTCGATCCACACCCGGCCCGCCGCCTTGACCGCGTCCACCCGCCGGGTGACCCGCTGGACGATCCCCATCGCCGTTCTCTACCCCGCGGAGGGGGCTCGATGCCTGCCCACGGCGGGCCCGCCGATCAGTCGAGGGACGGGGACGGCAGCAGGCCGAGGCGCTCGCGCACCTGGGCCATCGTCTCGCGGGCCACCGCGCGGGCCCGGGCCGCGCCCGCGACCAGCAGCCGGTCGAGCTCGGCCTCGTCGGCCAGCAGCTTCTCCGTGCGCTCGCGGATCGGGGCGAACGTCTCGATGACCGCCTCGGCGACCTCCTTCTTGAAGGTGCCGTAGCCCTGCCCGGCGAACCGGGCCTCCAGCTCGGGGATCGGCGTGCCGGTCAGCGCGGAGTGGATCCGCAGCAGGTTGGTGACGCCCGGCTTGTTCTCCTCGTCGGCGACGACCTCGCTGCCGGTGTCGGTCACCGCGCGCATGATCTTCTTGCGCAGGGCGTTCGGCTCCTCCAGGACGTCGATGATGCCCTGCGGGCTCGACGACGACTTGGACATCTTGGCGGTCGGGTCCTGGAGGTCGGTGATCTTCTCGACCTCCTTGAGGATGTAGGGGTTCGGCACCTTGAAGGTCGGGCCGTAGCGGCTGTTGAAGCGCTGCGCGAGGTCGCGGCTGAGCTCCAGGTGCTGCTTCTGGTCCACGCCCACGGGCACCTGGTCGGCCTGGTAGATCAGGATGTCGGCCGCCTGGAGGATCGGGTAGGTGAACAGGCCGACGCCGGCCGAGCTCTCGCCGTACCTGGCGGACTTGTCCTTGAACTGGGTCATCCGCCCGGCCTCGCCCATGCCGGTCTGGCAGATGAGGTACCACGCCAGCTCGCTGTGCTCGCGTACGTGGCTCTGGGCGAACACGGCGGCGCGCTCCGGGTCGATCCCGGCGCCGAAGAGCTGGGCGGCGGCGACCCTGGTGCGGCGGCGCAGCTCCTCCGGCTTCGGGGAGACCGTCAGCGCGTGCAGGTCGGCGATGAAGAAGAAGGCCTCGTGGGTGTCCTGCAACGCGACGTACTGCCGGACGGCGCCGAGGTAGTTCCCCAGGTGGAACGAGTCGGCGGTGGGCTGGATGCCGGACAGGACGCGAGCGAGGGCCATGGGGCAATTCTGTCAGGACTCGCGGGCTGCCCGCGACACACGCGCCGGGCCGCGGACGGCAATCACGCCGTGGTGGCCGGAGGCTCTCCGGTGGGGGCCTCCCCCGCGGGATCGGCGGGGGGATCGGCGGGGGGATTGCGGGTGACGCGGACGCGGGAGACCCGGCGGCCGTCCATCTCGGTCACGGTCAGCGTGACGCCCGGCGCCTCCGCGACCTCGCCGCGCTGCGGCAGGTGACCGAGGAAGGCCATGACGTATCCGCCCAGCGTCTCGTACGGCCCGCCGGGCAGCCGCACCGCCGTCTGCGCGTGGAACTCGTCCAGGTTGACCAGCCCGTCGACCTCCACGTCACCGGCGATCACCCGTACGGCGTCGCCGCTCTCGTCGTACTCGTCGCGGATGTCGCCGACGAGCTCCTCGACGAGGTCCTCCAGCGTCACGATGCCGTCGGTGCCGCCGTACTCGTCCACGACGATGGCGAGGTGGTGGCCCTCGTCGCGCATCTCGGCGAGCGTGGCGAGCACCCGCTTGCTGGCCGGCACGAGCTTGACCGGCCGGATCGGCACGACCTCGCTGATCGGCTCCAGCCGCCCGGTCCTGACGGGGTCGAGCAGGTCCCGTACGTGGACAAACCCGATGACGTCGTCGTAGGTGTCGCGGTAGACCGGGAAGCGGGAGTGCGGCATGGCGGCGGCGAGCACGGCGGCCTCGGCGAGCGGCGTGTCGGCGGCCATGAACTCGACCTCGGTGCGGGGCAGCATGACCTCCCTGAGCTGGCGCTTGCCCGCCGCGAACACCTCGGCGATCACGTCGCGCTCGTCCTGGGTGAGCTCCTTGTGGCCCACGACCATGTCGCGCAGCTCCTCGGTCGTCATGGCCGCCCGGTCGGCGGACGGGTTGCCGCCCACCAGCCGCACGATGCCGTTGGTCGACTTCGACAGCACCCAGATCACCGGACGCGACAGCGTGGCGATCCGGTCGAGCAGCGGGGCGGTCAGGAGCGACAGGCTCTCCGCCCGCTGGCGGCCGAGCCGCTTGGGCGCGAGCTCGCCGAGCACGAGCGTGACGTACGAGATGGCGAACGTGACCGTCACGAACGCGGCGGGCGCGGCCGCGTCCGGCCGCATGCCCCACCCCTCCAGGACCGGGGCGAACTCCGGGCCGAGCGCGTCGGCGCCGAGGGCGGCCGACAGCACCGTCGCCACCGTGACGCCGACCTGGATGGCGGACAGGAAGCGGTTGGGGTCGCGGGCGAGCTTCTGCACCCGCGCGCCGCGGCGTCCCTCACGGCTCAGACGGCGGATCTGGCTCTCCCGCAGGGAGACCATCGCCATCTCGGCCGCCGCGAAGAACCCGCCGATCAGGATGAATATGAGGACCAGGGCGATGGTCACCGCGACGTTGCTCACGTCAGTCGTCCGTTCGGGTGTCAGGCATGCCAGCCGGTCACCGCGGTCTCCGCGGCTCGCGGAGATTGCGGTACTGGAGGCATTTAACCCGCTCCTCAGGGCAAGCGCGTAAGCTAGGTCCTGGGTCTACATAATCAAACACATTTGAACAGGAGCGCACAGTGCGGTTGCTGGTTACTGGTGGAGCCGGGTACATCGGCAGCGTTGTGGCGGCGCGACTCCTGGAGCGCGGGCACGAGGTCACGGTGCTCGACGACCTGTCGACCGGGCACGCCGACGCGGTGCCGCCCGGCGCGTCGTTCGTGCGGGCGTCGATCACCGAGGCCGCCGGCGTGCTCTCCGAGGGGTTCGACGCCGTGCTCCACTTCGCCGCCAAGTCGCTGGTGGGCGAGTCGGTGGAGCGCCCGGGCCTCTACTGGTCGCACAACCTGGGCGGCACGCTGGCGCTGCTCGACGCCATGCGGCAGGCCGGAGTGGACCGGATCGTCTTCTCCTCCACCGCCGCGACGTACGGCGAGCCGGAGCGCACGCCGATCCTGGAGACCGACCCGACCCGGCCCGGCAACCCCTACGGCGCGTCCAAACTCGCCGTGGACACCGCGCTGACCGCCTTCGCCGGCCTGTACGGCCTCGGCGCGGTCAGCCTGCGCTACTTCAACGTGGCCGGAGCGTACGGCGGGTTCCGCGAGCGGCACACGGTCGAGACCCATCTGATCCCCAACGTCCTGAAGGTGGCGCTCGGCGAGCGGGAGTCGGTGAGCGTCTTCGGCACCGACTACCCCACCCCGGACGGCACCTGCGTCCGCGACTACGTCCACGTCACCGATCTCGCGGCGGCCCACCTGCTCGCCCTCGACGCCTGTGCGCCCGGCGAGCACCGGATCTACAACCTGGGCAGCGGCAGCGGCTTCTCGGTGAAGGAGGTCGTCGAGGTGTGCCGGGAGGTGACCGGGCACCCCATCCCGGCGACCACCGCCCCGCGCCGTCCGGGTGACCCGGCCGTCCTGGTGGCGTCGTCGGAGAAGATCCAGCGCGAGCTCGGCTGGACGCAGGCGCACGGCTCCCTGCGCGACATGGTCGCCGACGCCTGGGCCGCCTGCGCGAAACCCGCCTGAGCCTCCCGCGATCGGTGTGCGTGGCCGGTCAGGCGCGGCGCAGGGCCACGCGCATGCTGGCCCGGTTGTTGGCCGGACGGCGGTCGCCGAAGCGGCGCGAGTAGACGGTGGCCATCGTCGCCACGGCGTGGGAGGCCCGGGACGGCACCCGGAAGACCAGCCTGAGCAGCCCCCGTGACCCCGACCTGATCGGCGGCAGCGCGCAGCCGACGAACTGGCGACTCCGGTGGCAGCGCGCTCCGGTCGCCGACTGGAGCCGGGCCTCCTGCGGCTGGAAGAACACGTAGGCGTCCCGGACGATCCGTGGTCCCCGGTTGCGCACCTCCGCCCGTACGGCGAACCAGTGCCCGGGACGGGTGTACCGGGTGGAGGAACTGAACCGCATGGCCAGGTCGGCGCCCTCGTCGACCCTGGTCACCGCCTCGGCCGTGTTGTCGGCCTCGTCGTCGTCCAGCACCTCGGAGGTCAGGTCGGCCCGCGCGCGGAGGGGTCCGTGCGCCCCCGGCCGGATCATGCCCGTGATCGTCATGTCCCCCGAGCCGCCCGGCAGGACGTCGTCGGAGGACCGGCAGACCACCTCGTTGCGGACCGAGCCGGGCCCGCATTCGGCCACGCCGACGTTGAGGATCTGGAAGTCGCGGGGCAGCCGGACCCGCAGCGTCGGCAGCACCGCGTCTCCCGGGCCCTTGTTGTGCACGCTGACGTGGTAGGTCAGCGGCTGCCCGGGTTGCGCGACCTTCGGCGACGCGGTGATCCCGACCGTGAGATCGGCGGTCCCCCACCGGCCCTGCGCCGGCGCCGTCCCCGGCGCGGCGAGCGCCGGGTGCGGCGTTCCCGCGACGAAGACACAGACCAACCCCGTGACGACCCTGCGACCCATGCTGCTCCCCCGAAAGCGTGAGATCAATTCAATCGTCCGGGCAGTGCCCGCGACCGCCCGACACGCCGCGTACGGCGCCGCCGACGCGGGGTGATCTCACGCCGGGACGAGGTCCTCCTGCCGCGCCGCGGACCGGTCGAGCAACAGGTTCCGGTTGGGCAGCAGCGCGAGCGCGAGGAGGGCTACCACCGCGCCCACGACCCCGAGCCAGGGGATCACCGTCGCGGTCGCGGCGGCGTGCGCGGCGGGCAGCCCGTGCGCCGGGGCCTCCCGGGTCACCACCGACGCGTACGCCGTGCCCGCGACGGCCAGGGCGACCGAGCCGCCGATCTGCCGGAAGAACGTCAGGTTCGCGCTGGCCGTGCCGACGTAGCGGGGCGGCACGGACCGCTGGATCGCGACCGTGAGGCCCGACAGCATGGGCCCCATCCCGAGACCGATCAGCGCCATCCAGGCGACGAGCAGGGGCTCCGAGGTGCCGGCGGCGAGGTTCGCGCACAACGTCGTGCCGGCCACCAGGAGAACCGTCGCGGCGACGAGCCAGGGCTTGTACCGGCCGGTGCGGGAGATGAGCGCGCCGGTGACCGCGCTGCCCACCACCATCGCCAGCATCAGCGGGTAGATGTGCAGCCCGGAGGAGGTCGCGCTGAGGCCGCGCGCCTCCTGGAAGTAACGCGGCAGGAAGACCACTCCCGCGTACATGCAGAACGCGGTGAAGAAGGAGGCGACGTTGACCAGCGAGTAGGTGCGGTTCGCGAAGAGATGGAGCGGCACGATGGGCTGCTCCGCCCGGCGCTCGACCACGACGAAGACCACGAGCAGCGCGAGCGACGCGGCGATCGGCCCGATCACCGGCCCGCTCGTCCAGGTGTGGCCGTCCACGCCCTTCTCGGTCAGCCCGACGAGCAGCGCGCTGATCGCGGCGCTGAAGACCGCGATGCCGAGGTAGTCGGGCCGGGCCCCGCCGTGCCCAGGCCGGTGCGGCAGCCGCCACACGATGATCGCCACCAGGACGGCGCCGATCGGCACGTTCACGTAGAAGGCCCAGCGCCAGCTCGCGTGGTCGGTGAACAGGCCGCCGAGGAACGGCCCGGCGAGGTAGCTCAGCGCCATGACCCCGCCGAGCGCGCCCTGCACGCGGCCACTGCGCTCCGGCGGGAACAGGTCGACCACCAGCGCGAGCGACAGCGGCAGCAGCGCGCCCGCGCCCAGTCCCTGAACGCCCCGGAAGGCGATGAGCTGCCCCATGCTCTGCGCCGCGCCGGACAGGACCGAGCCGAGCAGGAACAGCGCCACCCCGGTCAGCAGGAGCGGCTTGCGGCCGTACGCGTCGGACAGCCTGCCGTACAACGGGACCGTGATGGTCGAGGTCAGCAGATAGGCGGTGACCACCCAGGTGTAGAGGCCGGTGCCGCCGAGCTCGCCGACGATCCTGGGCAGCGCGGTGCCGACGATCGTCTGGTCGAGCATCGCGAGGAACATGCCGCCCAGTACGGCGAAGAGGAGGAGTCCGTTCTTGGATCGCATATGTCAAAAGTGACATGTCGTCGCTTACATGTCAACACGGAGGTATAGTGAGGGGCATGTCCCTGCGCATCGCCCTCCTCGGTCTGCTCACGGCGTACGGCTCGGCGAGCGGCTACGACCTGGCCAAGTCGTTCGAGAAGTCGGTGGCCCACGTCTGGCAGGCCGGCCACAGCCAGATCTATCCGGAGCTCGCCAAGATGGCCGCGGACGGGCTGGTGACGGTCGAGGCGGAGGGCGCCCGGGGCCGGAAGATCTACACGATCACCGCCGAGGGCCGCGCCGAGCTGCGCGAATGGCTGGTGGGCCACGATCCCGCGGGTCCGACGCGGAGCGAGGTCGCGCTGCAGGCGTTCCTCCTCCCACTGCTCGACGCGCCGGAGGCGGTGGCCGTGCTGGAGCGGTTCCGGGCCCACTCCGAACAGAAGCTGGTGGAGCTGGAAGCCCTCTGGACGGCCAAGCACTCGGCGCCCATCCCGGAGGGGACGGCGCGGGTCAAGTTCGGCAATCTCGCCCTGGACCTCGGGATCCGGCAGACCCGCATGGTGCTCCAGTGGGCGGACGACGCGATCGCCGAGATCCGCGCCCAACCCTGACGTGCGGGCGGGGACTCAGCGGCAGGAGAGGGGGGCCGGGGCCTTTGCCTCGGAGTCGAAGTCGACGTTGCCGAAGTGCTTGTGCAGCAGGCCCCGCATCGTGCCGTCGGCGTACAGGTCCTGGATCGCGCCCTCGACGGCCGCGCAGGTGCGCACGTCCTTCCTGGGCAGGCCGACGGCGTACCGCTGGTCCCTCAGCCGCACACCGATCACCGACAGCTTCAGGCCCATCTCCCGGTTCGCGAAGCCGGCGATGATGAGGTCGTCTCCGGGGACGGCGTCGACTTTTCCGCTGGTCAGCAGGTTCATGCACTGGGCGTAGTTGTCGGTGGGGACCTGCTCGACGTCCACCCTGCCCGCGACGAGCCGGACCGTCGCGCTCCCGGCGGGCGCGCACATCCGGCGCCCGGCGAGGTCGTCGAGCTTCCTGATCCGTGAGCCGGCGAGCACCAGCAGGTCGGCGTGGGCCGTGTAGTAGGGCCCCGCGAAGGTGACAGCGTCGCCCCGGTTGTCGTCGTAGGAGTACGTCGCGACGACCATGTCGACCACGCCGTCGGCCAGGGCCCGCACCCGTTCGCCGACGCCGATCCGGTGGAAGGTGATCCCGCTCGCGGGGACCTTGAGGCGCCTGGCGATGTACGTGGCGAGGTCGACCTCGAACCCGCTGGACCCCGTCCCCTGCTGCAGGGCGACGCCCGGCAGGTCTCCCCGTACGCCGATGGTCAGCCGCCCGGTGCGCGCCACCTTGTCGAGCACGGACGCGAATGTGGGCCGGGCCTGGGGGCTGCTCGACGACGGGGTCCCCACCTCGCCGGTCTCTCCGCCGACCGCGGCGAACGGGAGGAGGCCCATCTCTCTCGCGACGAGCGCGCCCCCGCCGGCCAGGACGGCGAGCGCGGTCGCGCACGCGGCGATCAGCAGGCCCCTGCGCCGGGACCGCCGGGACGGCGCCGGTCCCGGATCGTGCGGCGCCACCGGCCCTGCCCCCTGCGGCCCTGACCCCTGCGAACCCGGCCCGTGCGGTCCCGAACCCTGCGGCCCTGATCCGTGCGGCTTCAATCCGTGCGGCCCCGACCCGCGCGGTCCGGTCCCCCGCGGCTCCGATCCGTATGCTCCGGTCCCCGGGGGCTTGGGCGGCGAGGAGGCGGTGCCCGTGTCCCCGCCCGCACGGACGTCGGTGCTGACCGCGGGCGACAGTAACGCACGGGCCGCCTCGGTGTCCCAGGTCCCCACGCTCAGCGCGGGGCCGGTGGAGCCCTCGCGCCGGCCGCGCCAGGCCGCGTTGTGGGCCGGGTTGTCGGCCGCATTGTGGGCCAGGTTGTGGGCTCCGTTCGGGGGCCCGTGCCGGCCGTCGGGGTGGTGAGGGGCCGCGCGTCCGGCGAAGGGCTTGGCCGCGGGATCGGCCGCGTGCGCGGCTCCCTCGGAGAGCACCGTCGTGGAGGCGTCGCCCGACGCCGTACGGCCGAGCAGGCGCAGCAGGATCTGGTCGGCCGTCGGGCGCTCGTCCGGTGACTTGCGCAGGCAGGCCCGCACCACCCCGGCGAGCGGCTCGGGCAGCGTCGAGGTGTCGATCTCGTGGTTGAGGATGCGGTTGAGCACGGCCGCGATCGAGTCGCCGCCGAAGACGACGGTGCCGGTCGCGGCGTACGCGATCGTCGAGGCCCAGGAGAAGACGTCGGCCGGGGGCCCGACCTTGCCGCCGGAGATCTGCTCGGGGGCCATGTAGGCGGGCGTGCCGATCGCCCGGCTGGTGATCGTGGCGGTCGAGTCGAGGATGCGGGCGATGCCGAAGTCGACCACCCGGGGCCCGTCCACGGCCAGCAGCACGTTGTCGGGCTTGAAGTCGCGGTGGACGATTCCCGCCTGGTGGATGGCGGTGAGCGCGGTGGCCGTGCCGACGGCCAGGCGCTCCAGCGCCGAGCCCGTCACCGTCCCCCGCTCCTCGACCGTCTCGCGCAGCGACCGCCCGTCGATGAACTCGCTCGCGATGTACGGCGTGTCGCCCTCCAGGTCGGCCGCCATGACCCGCACGGTGCAGAAACTCGCCACCCGCTGGGCGGCCCGCAACTCCCGGGCGAAACGGGACCTGGCGACCGCGTCGCCGGTGAACTTCACGTGCAGCAGCTTGACCGCGGCCTGCTCGCCGGCCTGGTCCTCGCCGAGGTAGACCACGCCCTGGCCGCCCTCGCCGAGACGTCCGGACAGCACGAAGGGACCGAGCCGGGTCGGGTCCCCCGGTTGGAGCGGCGCGATCTGCGGCATCCCCGTTCCCCACGATTCGGCAAAGTACCGGCCAGCAGAACTTTACGGCCCCCGCGCGGCGGTTCCGGCGCCCGATACCACGCCGTGACGTCAGGAAGTCGTGACAATGCGGCGAGCGGTCCCCATCCGCATGTGATGGAAAAGGGCCGCCCGGAATGTCTCCGGGCGGCTCCCCCTGCCCGCCTGGCGGCGGGCGGTCAGACGCGGCGCGCTCCGATGGTCTGGGGTACGCGCCGCTCGTTCCGGTGACGGTCTGCTCCGTGCCGAGGTCGGCCAGCCCGGCGACCACCGTGCCCAGCCCGCCCTGCGTCCTGGTCGCCTTCTGGGCCTCCGTGCGGGCCTTGGCGATGAAACTCTGGATGGTCTTCCAGCGCGCCGAGCCTCTTCAGCACCTCCTCGGCGGCTGTTCCGGTCTCGCTGCTGAGCTTCGCCGCCCTGAGCCACTGGCCGAGCTCGACGCGGGCCGCGCCGGCCCACTCCTTGACCTTCGTCGTGGGCACCGCCTCTTCGGCGGGGTTGTGTGAGGTGTGCGTCGTCTCTGCCATCGCGCTTCCTTCGTCGAGGGCCTTCGCCCGTGGTGGCCCGGCCCTCGACCAGGGTCGCCGGGAGCCGTCGCCGTCGGATTGCCGGCCGATACGGATACGATTACCGGCGTGCTCGCGGGTGATTTACCGACGGCCCGAAGACGCGAATCGGCCCCTGCCCGGCGGCGGAACCGCGGGCAGAGGCCGATTTCTCCCAATTTAGGCAGACATTTTCTTCTTCAGGTTCTCGTCGAGCGCCGCGAGGAAGTCCTGGGTGGTCAGCCACTCGGCGTCGCCGCCGACCAGGAGCGCGAGGTCCTTGGTCATCTGGCCGCCCTCGACGGTCTCCACGCAGACCTGCTCCAGCTTCTCGGCGAAGTCGATCACCTCGGGCTGGTTGTCGAGCTTGCCGCGGTGCTGCAGGCCCCGGGTCCAGGCGAAGATCGAGGCGATCGGGTTCGTGGACGTCGGCTTGCCCTGCTGGTGCTGGCGGTAGTGCCTGGTCACCGTGCCGTGCGCGGCCTCGGCCTCGACGGTGCGGCCGTCGGGGGTCATCAGCACACTGGTCATGAGGCCGAGCGAGCCGAAGCCCTGCGCCACGGTGTCCGACTGCACGTCGCCGTCGTAGTTCTTGCAGGCCCAGACGTACCCGCCCTCCCACTTCAGGGAGGCGGCCACCATGTCGTCGATCAGCCGGTGCTCGTAGGTGATCCCGGCGGCTTCGAAGTCGGCCTTGAACTCGCTCTCGTACACCTCGGCGAAGATGTCCTTGAACCGGCCGTCGTACGCCTTGAGGATCGTGTTCTTGGTCGACAGGTAGACCGGGTAGCCGCGGTTGAGGCCGTACCGCAGCGAGGCGCGGGCGAAGTCCCGGATCGACTCGTCCAGGTTGTACATGGCCAGGGCGACGCCCGAGCCGGGGAAGTCGAAGACGTTCAGCTCGATCGGCTCGCCGCCGTCCTTCGGGGTGAAGGTCAACGTCAGGGTGCCCTCGCCCGGCACCTTGAGGTCGGTGGCGCGGTACTGGTCGCCGAAGGCGTGACGGCCGACGACGATCGGCTTGGTCCAGCCGGGCACCAGCCGGGGGACGTTCGACATGATGATCGGCTCACGGAAGATGACACCACCGAGGATGTTGCGGATCGTCCCGTTCGGGGACCTCCACATCTTCTTCAGGCCGAACTCCTCGACCCGCGCCTCGTCCGGCGTGATCGTCGCGCACTTGACGCCCACGCCGTACTGCTTGATGGCGTTGGCGGCGTCGATCGTGACCTGGTCGTCGGTGGCGTCGCGGTGCTCAATGCCGAGGTCGTAGTACTTCAGGTCGACGTCGAGGTAGGGAAGGATCAGCTGGTCCTTGATGAACTGCCAGATGATCCGGGTCATCTCGTCGCCGTCGAGCTCGACGACAGGTCCCGCTACCTTGATCTTGGGCATGCGTGGGGTTCCCCTTCTGGTCTGACTGGCCAGCACGTCCTTTTTGAGGCTCACTGGCCGTTGAGGCTATCGGACAGGTGTGGTAAGCCCGCGACGAGGTCGCGTTGCTACGAGTCGTGCAGGCGCAGCAGCATGAGCAGCGAGCCGGCCACGAGAGCCGCGCCGAAGGCCGCGAGCGTGATCGCGTCGGCCCGCCTGCCGCGGACCGCGAGCACACCCGCCCGCCGGTCCGGCGTCGCCAGCCGGGCGACGGACCCGGCGAGGAAGGCGCCGCCCATCACCGCTCCGCCGGTGGACACCGGCGCCCCCAGCCCGATCACGCCCAGGCCGGCGGCCACACCCGCCGCCACCAGCAGGTACGGCCCCCAGGCCGTGCTCTCGCCCGCTCTCACGTATCTCCCATGCCTGCCGCCGCGGTCCTCGATGTCACCGCTCACCGATGGGCACCCATTTCCGGTCGCGCTCGCCGATGTACTCGCTGTCGGGCCGGATCAGCCGGTTGTCGGCGTGCTGCTCGATCACGTGGGCGGTCCACCCCGACATCCGGCTGACCGAGAACACAGGAGTGAACAGATCCGTCGGGATGCCCAGGTAGTGGTAGACGGTCGCCGCGTAGAAGTCCACGTTCGGATACAGGCGCTTCTCCGCGAAGACGACCTCCTCCATCTCCCGGGACATCCGGTAGAAGGTGTCGTCGCCGGAGGCCTCGGCCAGCTCCTCCGACATCCGCCGAAGGTGCGTCGCCCGGGGGTCCTCCGTCTTGTAGACGCGGTGCCCGAATCCCATGATCTTCTCGCCCGCCGCCAGTCTGTCCCGTACGGCCTGGGCGACGCCGCGCGGGTCCAGCGCTTCCAGCGTACGCATGACCTGCTCGTTCGCGCCTCCGTGCAGGGGCCCCTTGAGCGTGCCGATGGCGGCGACGACGGCCGAGTGCATGTCGGACAGCGTCGCGGCGCACACCCGGGCGGCGAACGTCGAGGCGTTCATGGTGTGATCGGCGTGCAACACGAGACAGGTGTCGAAGATCTCGGCGGCGCGCCGCCCGGGGCGCCGGCCGGTGATCTGGAGCAGGAAGTTCCCGGCGATGCTCAGCTCGGGATCGGTCTCGGGCAGCGTCGCCCCGGTCCGCGCCGCGTGGTAGCGGGCGACCAGGATCGGCTGCTGGGCCGTCAGCCGAGCGGCCTTGCGCTGATTGGCTTCAGGGGCGTTGGAATCCTTGTCCGGATCGTCCCCGCCGGCCAGGGAGACCAGCGTGCGCAGCGCCTCCATGGGCGACTGCCTCTCGGCGATCTCGGGGATGTCGCGCTCGACGAGCGCGCCCAGAGTGCGGCCCCGCACCAGCTCCGCGCCGTAGTCGGCGAGCTGCGCCCGGGACGGCAGCGACCCGCGCTGGAGCAGGTGGGCGGTCTCTTCGAAGGTGGTGCGGCCGGCCAGGTCGTGGATGTCGTAGCCACGGTAGAAGAGCAGGCCCGCCTTGCCGTCGATGTCGCTCAGCGCTGTGGACGCGGCGACGACGTCGGCGAGTCCTTTGGTGGGCTTGTCTGCCGCCTCTCGGGGGGTTCCACCCCCCAAGTCCCCCCCGTCCGAGGAAGTCTGCTTCATAGTATTTCCTCCGCTTATCTCCGCCCGAAGTCTACCCGTGAGCAGGGAAGAAGCCCCTCAGAGCCCCAGATCGATTTCACGGAGGATTCTGCTTATGGCAAAGGCGATTCCCCCTCGCCACGGGTGGGTAAGCCGCATCTATAGAGAAAGTAACGGCGGGCTACCTGGGGAGGAACTGCCGTGGAGGGGCCGTTCATACGGATCGAGGACAGCGGCGAGGTGGTACCGCTGCGCCCCGACGTCACCACGATCGGTCGCGGCCGGGGCGCGGACATCCGGCTGGCGGATCCGAGCGTGTCACGGTTGCACGCCGAATTCGTCCGTCGCGGGCCCTACCTGTACGTCGTTGACCTGGGGCTGTCCCGCAACGGCACACGGGTGAACGGCAGGCCGATCGCCCGGAGGGTGCTGGACGACGGCGACGTCGTCTCCTTCGGCGCCGCCCGGGCCCGGGTCGGCGGGATCCCGCGTGAGGACCTCGCTCCCGAGGTCGAACTGCGCCGGGCCGCCGCGCCGGAACTGACCCGCCGCGAGGTCGACGTGCTGACCTCGCTGTGCCGCCCCGCCCTGTCGGACGAGGCGTTCGTGGCGCCGGCCACGGCCCGCGAGATCGCCGACGACCTGGTGGTGACCGAGGCGGCGGTCAAGCAGCACCTGCTGCGGCTCTACCAGAAGTTCCGCATCCCGGAGGGCACCAACCGGCGGACCAGGCTGGCCAACGAGGTCGTCGCCCTCGGCCTCGTACGGCCCACGCCGGTCGTGCCGCCGCAGCGAGCGGGCGGCCCCGCCGAGCCGGAGCCGCAACGCGCCCCCGTGAGCCGCCGGGCCTCCTGAGCCACGCGCACACCGGCCGTCAGGAGGTGGAAGCCGTCCACCCCCCGGCGGCCGGTGGAGCGTTCCCAACCCGCTGGTACGGCACCGCCACTCGATGGTGACAAAAGCGATTCATGGGCGAATGGGCTAAGACGAGGGAAGAGCTTTTTCGGACCGGATGAACCTGGCTCCCCACTCATGGATTCGGTCGAGCAGTTCGGGTGGTTCGATGACCCGGAAATCGGCGCCGGCCACGCCCAGCGTCATCGCCGGCCAGTCCAGGGAGTCGGCCGTCATGCGCACCCGGCAGTGCTCGTCGTCGACCTCCTCGATCATGCTCCACCTGCCGATCCGTTCGCGCACGGTCGCGGCCGGGGCGTCGACCAGGACCTCCACCCGGTACGGCCGGGGCAGGCTGTCCCGGCCGGTCCGCACGAACTCGGCGACGTCCGCGGCGGGGAGCTCCCGGGGCCGGAAACGGGAACCTGTGTCGTGAGGCGCGGTGAGCCGGTCGATCCGGAAGCTGCGCCAGTCGTGCCGGACGAGGTCGTAGGCGAGCAGGTACCAGTGGCGGCCGAGACAGACCAGCCGATGAGGTTCGACGTGCCGGTCAGTGCGCCGGCCGCCGGAGGCGGTGTAGGAGAAGCGGAGCTGTTCGCTGTCCCGGCAGGCCAGCGCGACCGTGGTGAGCACGCCCGGGTCGACACTCGCCCTGGCCGCGCCGTCCCAGCCGGCGCGTACGGTCATCGCGCGCAGCGCGTCGATCCGGCGCCGCAGCCGGGCCGGCATCACCTGCACCACCTTGGCCAGCGCCCGCACCGAGGCCTCGGCGATGCCTTCCACCGCCCCCTGGGCGGCGGCCTGCAGTCCCAGGGCCAGGGCCACCGCCTCGTCGTCGTCGATGACCAGAGGCGGCAGTGCCGCGCCTGGGGCGAGCTGGTAGCCGCCGTCCACGCCGCGCTGCGCCTCGACCGGATAGCCAAGCTCCCGCAGCCGGTCGATGTCCCGGCGCAGGGTGCGGGCCGAGACTCCCAGCCGCTCGGCCAGTTCGGCGCCCGGCCAGTGCCGGTGGTTCTGCAGCAGGGACAGCAGCCGCAGCGTCCGGTCGCTGGTGTTCGCCATATCGCGATTCTCCTGGAATTAAGGTCAGAAAGTGACCGCTGTGCGGCCTAGCGTGGTTCGTGACCAGCGAGACATGACAGTGAAGGCGGAGACCATGAGCGAGACCACGGACCCCGGCGAGCCGACCACCCCTGACCTCACCGACGCGCCCGTCGCCACCGGCGAGCGCGCCGACCTGCTGGCGGCGCTGGCCAAGAGTCGGCACTTCCTGCGCTTCACCACCCGCGACCTGACCGACGAGCAGGCCGGGCGGCGGACCACCGCCGGCGAGCTGTGCCTGGGCGGGCTGATCAAGCACGTCGCCGCGGTCGAACGGATGTGGACGGCCTTCATCCAGAAGGGCCCGTCGGTCATGGGTGACTTCGCCACCATGACCGAGGCCGACTGGGCCCGGAGGGCCGACGGGTTCCGGCTGCTGCCCGGCGAGACGCTGGCCGGGGTGCTCGCCGACTACGCCGAGGCCGCCCGCCGGACCGACGAGCTGGTCGCCACCCTGCCCGACCTGGACGCCACCCAGCCGCTGCCGAAGGCCCCGTGGTTCGAGCCCGGCGCCCGGTGGTCGGCCCGCCGGGTGCTGATGCACATCATGGCCGAGACCGCCCAGCACGCGGGCCACGCCGACATCATCCGCGAATCCCTCGACGGCGCCAAGAGCATGGGCTGACACCCCCGCGGAGGCGTGGCGGGGTCAGGAACGCCTCGGCCCGCAGCGCCGCGACGCCGATGCGCGGCGGGTCGCGCGACACGAAAAAGACCAGGAACCGCGGCTCCCGCGCCGGCCGGAACTTCCGGCGGACCATCTGCCCCAGGTTGCACACGGAACTCGGACCTCTGCAGCTAAAGAGCGTGTTTGAGAAGGGTTACTCCTCTGGATGAGCGAGGGTGATGCGCTGCTGACGAGTTGCGCAGCAATCCGAGGGTGTCGGTGACGATGAACGGCTTATACCCGTTGATCTTCTTCCCCGCGTCGTAGCCGCGGGACTCGCGGCCGACGGTTTCGGCGCCCTTGACACTCTGGGAGTCGATGTACCCGCCGTTGGTTCCTCCGCTCGCCCCTGGGCCGCAAATAGGCAACCCCGCGAGGGGTTCCCATTTCGAGAGCGAAGGGTTCGATAGTATGAGATGGGTTCGCAGGTCAATTGGGGTAGCTGGAGTCCTACTCTGCTTCTCATCCGCTATAAGGACGACAAGGACTCTTCCGGAAGCTGCCCCCTATGCCGTTCCGGTGCTGGT
Organism: Microbispora sp. NBC_01389; assembly: GCF_045040095.1. NCBI lineage: Bacteria > Bacillati > Actinomycetota > Actinomycetes > Streptosporangiales > Streptosporangiaceae > Microbispora > Microbispora sp. NBC_01389. The sequence goes on along the minus strand of NZ_CP109552.1, from coordinate 3,202,482 downwards.
CGGTGGAACTGCTTTGGTACTTCTCTCACTTGTCCTTGCACTCTTCGAAAGAAAATCATGAGTAACCACTCACACATTTCCATTCATGAACCGGCGGGGGCAGCCAATGACGGGCGTGGGTAGCCATGGCCGTCCTGCGAGGGCGGCGTGGATCGCGTCCGAGCCGAGAGGAGGCGAACGAACCCTTGAGAGCTACGCGAAGTCGTCGAGGGTCCCGAGTGCTCCAATGTGTCAGCCTCATGCTGGTCACCCTCGTCGGCGCATGCTCGCCTGATGGGATCGACTCCGCCTCGAGATCCCGTGGCGGCGCTCATGGCCCGGTTACGCCGGGAAGGACGGGGGACACCGGCTCTCCCCGCGATGTCGGCAGCACGGCCCTGGGAAAATAGACCAGCTTCAACCCAAGGGTGGACGGCGATCGGAGATTTTTTATCTCGGATTGCCGGCGTGCCGACTCCGTAGTACTCGGTGAAAACACCTGCGCCAAGGCCGCGGGGGATGTCTCCGATAGTTATGTCAACTGCCTGCTCGCCGACCGGCCGAAGCCTGACTGTGAGGCGGCGACAGCATACAGAGTGTGCATCTTGCGAGGAAGTGGCGATCTCTGTGGTGATACCGGCCCCATCTATGAAGCATGTCGAAGTCGCCGGTCAGGCGATAATGCGATACCTCGCCACATTTGCATCGAAGGCAACGCCGAGTATGAGATCTGCCGGAACAGCTGGGGGGTCACCGCAAAAGCCGATGTCTGCATAGCAGCTACAGCGGCCTACGAGGACTGTCGCGTGCGGTCCGCGATTTCCAGGTGCGAGGCCAGGCGTACCGACTACGCCAAGGAGAACTTCGGCTGATCATGAGCGGTGAGGCCGCGCGGAAGGGGAGATTCCTCCGGCAGGAGGCCGTGCGGCTGCGACGGAAGGCACGCGACCTGGCGGCCAAGCACTGAGGCACCCCAGCCGGCGACGTCAGCGCCGGCTTGGCAGCGGGATGCTCCCGAAGCGAACCCGTGGCGGGGTCAGGAACGCCTCGGCCCGCAGCGCCGCGACGCCGATGCGCGGCAGGTCGCGCGACACGAAAAAGACCAGGAACCGCGGCTCCCACGCCGGCCGGAACTTCGCGTTGAACCGGTACAGCGAGTCGATCTGGACCCAGCGGGACAGGAAGACAAGAACACCGCGCCAGGCCCGCGACACCGGTCCCGCGCCCAGACGCTCCCCCCGGCCAGCGCGGCCCGGAACCCCGCGAAGTTCAGGGACACCCGTGTCACCCCGAGGTCCGGCGCGGCCTCCAGAGGCTTCACGATCAGGAACTCGTTCAGACTGGGATCGGCCCGGCGGTCGCGGCGCATGAGATCGAGCGACAGCCCGTCGCGCCCCCACGGGACGAAGTGCAGGACGGCCCGGATGTCCCCCGTCTCCTCCCCACTCCCGGACCTAACCCCGGCGGCGGGGGGTGACGCCTGCGCCGGGCCGTGGGCCGTCACCACCACGCAGCCGGCGTCGGCGGGGCGGTGGCCGGTCTACGTCGGGACCGGCCGGGTGTCCAAGAGCCTTCCGGTCTCCCAGTTCCGTCCACTGATCAAGGACGCCCGGACGATGGCCGCCAAGCTCTGCGATCTCCCCGGCGTCTGTTGGTAGGCCCGGCGCCTGTGGACCGGGTGGGTGCCGGCGGAAGCGGGGTCAGGCCGTTCTACGGCTCTCCGGTCCGCCGCCCGACCCAGTGTTCTCACCGATGACCGCACCGGGGGAGGGCCGGGGGACGGAAGCCTGCGGGCGGCGCCACCGTTGGAGCAGCCCACTCCCCCAGCCGAGGCTCGGCAGCGTGAGAAACGCCTCCGCCTGCAATGCGGAGACGCCGATGCGCGGCAGGTCGCGAGTGTTCGAGTAGACCAGGAATCTCGGCTCCCACATCGGCCGGAACTTGGCGTTGAAGCGATACAACGACTCGATCTGGAACCAGCGGGACAGGAAGACGAGAACGGCACGCCAGGCGCGCAACACCGGTCCCGCCCCGAGTCGCTCCCCCCGCGCCAGCGCGGAGCGGAACATCGCGAAGTTCAGCGACACCCTGGTCACCCCGAAGTCCGGCGCTGCCTGCAGGGCTCGGACGATCAGCAGTTCGTTGAGCCCGGGATCGGCCTCGCGGTCGCGCCGCATGAGGTCGAGCGAGATGCCGTCGCGCCCCCAGGGCACGAAGTGCAGGACGGCCCGGATGTCCCCGGCCGACTGGTCATCGCCCTCCGGTGTCGCCGCCCGGTGCGCCGTCACCACGAGGCAGTCGGCGTCGGCGGGGTCGCCGAACCGGCCGAGCGCCATGGAGAAGCCGCGCTCGGTCTCGGTGCCGCGCCAGTGGTCGGCCGCGGTGCGGATGCGCTCGCGCTCCGCCTCGCTCAGGTCGCCGGCCCGCCGCACCTGGCAGGTGTAGCCGAGCCGCTCCACCCGCTTGACCATCTGGCGCACGTTGCGCATGGTCCGGCCTTCCAGCGTGAAACCGGCCACCTCCACGACGGCCTCGTCGCCGATCTCCAGAGCGTCCAGGTCGCCCTCCCTGGTCCACACCTCGCCGCCGGTCTCGCTGCACCCGATGACGGCCGGGACCCACGCGTGCCGCCCGGCCTCCTCCAGGAACCGCCTGATCGCGCCGGGCCATGCCTCCGGGTCGCCGATCGGGTCGCCGCTGGCCAGCATCACCCCGGCGACGACGCGGTAGGCTACGGCGGCCTTGCCGCTGGGTGAGAAGATCACGCTCTTGTCGCGCCGGAGCGCGAAGTATCCGAGGGAGTCCTGCCGGCCGTACCGGTCGAGCAACCCGCGCAGGCGCTCCTCGTCGTGCTCGGTGAGCGCGGCGGCCGGCCGTTCCGGCCGCAGGGCGAGGTAGATCGTGGTCACGGCGGTGAGCACGCCGAGCCCGGCGAGCGAGAAGGACACCAGGTCGGCGACCCGGTCGGAGGCGTACGCCACCGGGCCGTCCAGGCCGACCAGGCCGAGCAGGACGTGCTGCATCCGGTGGCCGAAGCCCGGGTCGCCGACGACGGTCCTGGGGTGCGAGTCGACGATGACCCAGCCGAGCATCACGTCGAACGCGCCGAGCGCCAGCAGGTTCCACAGCGCGCGCCAGCGCGAGCGCGGGTCGGACAGGGCGTAGAACTCCCGCCTGTTGACCAGCAGCACCACGAACAGGAGCAGCGACACCGACGCGGCGATCGGGTGCCGCCAGCGCAGTCCCTCCAGCGCGGTGCCCACCGGCAGCAGCACCACAACCGCACGCCATGCCCGGACCTTGCGCCTCCGGAGAGCGTGGGCCAGCATGATCAGCAGGATTCCCACCACCAGCGACGCCGACAGGGCGAGCGAGGTGACGCTACCTGGCAGGACGCTCGCGATCTCGCTGATCCGGCTTTCCCGGACGCGCGGGAACACGCCCTTGACGATGTCCAGAATCCCGATCAGCAGGGCGGCGTACGCTGCCGCTGCCGGTATCCATGGACGCGCCATCCCCCTTCGGAAGGTGCCTGTCCGACTGCTCACGGAAGCAGACCTTAAATGGTGAAATCCACTTTCGGGGCCAAGATACCCATCCTTAACCCCGACCTTACGCCTGTCGAGTACCTTTACATGGGCCGACGCCGCCGGGGGGCGTCAGGAAGAGGCCGAGTTGGAACTGACAGCGACAAAAGTGCAGATCCTGTTCGTCGCGCTCGCCCTCGGCGGACTGGTCACGACCGTCTGGCTGTGGCCCCGGCTGAGCGGGCCGTCCTGGCGTTCGATCGCCGCACGGGCGGGCGTGCTGGTCGCGGGCCAGGCCCTGTTGCTGCTCGCGGTCGCCGTCGCGATCAACGCGTACTTCGGGTTCTTCGGCTCGTGGGGCGACCTGCTGGGCACGAACGCGGCCGACGCGCCGGCGATCGCGGCGGGAACGGGCGCCGGCGAGGCGGGTCTCGTCCGGGTGCTCGGCAGCAGGCCGGTCGAGGTCACCAAGCCGAAGGTCGGCCTCCCGGCGGGACGCCTGGAGCAGGTCACGATCTCCGGGGGCCGGACGGGGCTGAGCTCATCCGCGTACGTGTACCTGCCGCCGCAGTATTTCGAGAAGAAGTACGCCGACCGGCGCTTTCCGGTGATCCTCGGGCTGACCGGCTATCCGGGCGACGCGGAGAACCTGGTCACCCGGCTCAACCTGCCCACGCTCACGGCGACCTCGATCCTCACCCACGAGATCGGCGCGACCGTCCTGGTGCTCATGCGCCCGACGGTCGTGCCGCCCCGCGACACCGAGTGCATGGACGTGCCGGGTGGGCCGCAGGTCGAGACGTACTTCACATCGGACGTGCCGCGGGCGATGGCCGCGGCCTACCGGGTCGGCGGCGGCGCCGCCAACTGGGGCGTCCTCGGCGGGTCCACCGGGGGCTACTGCGCGCTCAAGCTGACCATGCGCCACCCCGAGGCGTTCTCGGCCGCTGTGTCTCTGTCCGGCTATTTCCACGGCCTGGTCGACATGACGACGGGCGACCTGTTCGGCGGGAACCGGCGACTCCAGGACGAGAACGACCTGATGTGGCGGCTGGCCAACCTGCCGGCCCCGCCGGTGTCGGTCCTCGTGACGAGCAGCCGCCAGGGCGAGTCGAACTATCAGGCGACGGAGAAGTTCCTTGCGGCGGTGAAGGCGCCCATGCGTGCGTCCTCGCTGATCCTGCCGAGCGGGGGCCACAACTTCGCCACCTGGAACCGGGAGCTTCCCCAGGCACTGCCCTGGCTCGCGCAGCAACTGCACGCACCGGCGCAGGCCTCATCCCGGGTCACGGGCGCGCAGCAGTCCCGGCCCGTGAGCCGGAAGCCGTCCCGGCACCCCACTCGGCGGCCTCGACCCGGTCACCGTCCCGTGGAGGCAGCCGGGCGGGTCCGGTAGGGGTCAGCCCCGCTCGGCGGCCTCGACGACGTTGGCCAGCAGCATGGCCCGGGTCATCGGCCCCACCCCGCCGGGGTTGGGGGCGACGAAACCCGCGACCTCGCGGACGTCGGGGGCCACGTCTCCGGCGATCTTCCCGTCGACCCGGGACACGCCCACGTCGAGCACGGCCGCGCCCGGCTTGACCATCTCCGCGGTCACGAGGTGGGGCACTCCGGCCGCGGCGACGACGATGTCCGCCCGGCGCACGTGGGACGCCAGGTCCTGGGTGCCGGTGTGGCAGAGCGTCACGGTGGCGTTCTCCGCGCGCCGGGTGAGCAGCAGGCCCAGCGGCCGGCCCACGGTGATGCCCCGGCCGACGACCACGACCTCGGCGCCCTTGATCGGCACGCCGTACCGCTGGAGCAGCACCACGATGCCGCGCGGGGTGCACGGCAGCGGGGCGTCGACCATGTGGACGAGCCTGCCCAGGTTGACCGGGTGGAGGCCGTCCGCGTCCTTGGCCGGGTCCATCCGCTCGATGAGCGCCTGGGTGTCCAGGTGCCGTGGCAGCGGAAGCTGGACGATGTAGCCCGTGCAGGCCGGGTCGGCGTTCAGCTCGTCGACCGCGGCCTCCACGTCGGCCTGGGTGGCGGTGTCCGGAAGGTCCTTCCGGATGGAGGTGATGCCGACCTCCGCGCAGTCGCGGTGCTTGCCCGCGACGTAGATCTGGCTGCCCGGGTCGTCGCCGACCAGGATGGTGCCCAGACCGGGGGTGATGCCCCGGTTCGCCAGGGTCTTCACCCGCTCCGCCAGCTCGCCCTTGATCGTGGCGGCGGTCGCCTTGCCGTCCAGAAGCCGCGCGGTCATCGCACTCCCCAGTCCTTCCAGGTGGTCTTATCGTGTCCCCTCGCGGCGCTCGATGATCCGGCGGGTGAGAGGGATGAACTCCACGATCTTCCACCCGAGGTACGCGGCCAGGACCGCGATGGGTAGCAGCGCGATGGGGCTGTTCCACACGCCGTTCATCAGGGCGAAAGAGGTCGTGAACATGTCAACGGGCATGAAGGGACTCCGGTGGAGGACGAGTGGGGCGTTTCAGGCTAACCGCACCACAGGGGTGATCGTGCCGTTTCCGCCCCTTCTGTCCGCCGTGTGCCCCTCCGATCGCGTCACTCCCCCACTGACCGTGCTCTGATCAGTGCGATCAGGGCTCTGGTCAGTGGAAGAAGTGCCGGGTGCCGGTGAAGTAGAGCGTGATGCCCGCGTCCTTGGCGGCCTCGATGACCTGTTCGTCCCGGATCGAGCCGCCCGGCTCCACGATCGCCTTCACCCCTGCCTCGGTCAGCACCTGCAGACCGTCGGGGAAGGGGAAGTACGCGTCGGACGCGCCGACCGATCCGGCCGCGCGCTCACCGGCCCGCGAGACCGCCAGCCGGGCCGAGTCGACCCGGTTGACCTGGCCCATCCCGACACCGACGGTCGCGCCGCCGGACGCGAGGAGGATCGCGTTGGACTTCACCGAACGGCAGGCCCGCCAGGCGAAGGCGAGGTCGGCCAGCACCTCGGGCGAGGCCGGCTCGCCGGCCCTGAGCTCCCAGCCGGACGGGTCGTCGCCGGGGGCGTCCACCCGGTCGACCGTCTGCACGAGGAGGCCGCCGTCGACGCGGCGGAACTCCGCGGCGTTCCGCGGCCCGGACGGGCACGCGAGCAACCGGATGTTCTTCTTCTCCCGCAGGACCTCCAGCGCGTCCGCCGCGAACGACGGCGCCACCACGACCTCCGTGAAGATCGGCGCGATCTGCTCGGCCAGCTCGCGGGTCACCTCGCGGTTCACCGCGATCACCCCGCCGTACGCCGAGACCGGGTCGCACTCGTGCGCCTTGCGGTGCGCCTCGGCCACGTCGGCGCCCACGGCGATGCCGCAGGGGTTGGCGTGCTTGATGATGGCGACGCAGGGCTCGGCGAAGTCCCAGGCGGCCCGCCAGGCGGCGTCGGCGTCAACGTAGTTGTTGTAGGACATCTCCTTGCCGTGGAGCTGCTCGGCGTTGGCCAGGCCGTCCGTGCCGCCGGTGTAGAGCGCCGCTCCCTGGTGCGGGTTCTCGCCGTACCGCAGAGCCGCCTTGCGCTTCCACGCCGCGCCCATGAACGACGGCCACTCGCCCTCGGTGGCGTACACGTTGCCGAACCACGAGGCGACCGCGACGTCGTACGCGGCGGTGTGCGCGTAGGCCGCGGCGGCGAGCCTCCTGCGCTCGGTCAGCGTGAAGCCGCCCTCCGCGGCCGCGGCCAGCACGTCGCCGTACGCCCTGGGGTCGACGACCACGGCCACCGTGCCGTGGTTCTTGGCGGCGGCCCGGATCATCGCGGGGCCGCCGATGTCGATCTGCTCGACGCACTCGGCGTCCGAGGCGCCGGAGGCGACCGTGGCGGCGAACGGATAGAGGTTCACCACCGCGAGCTGGAACTGCTCGATCTCCAGCTCCTCCAGCTGCTTCACGTGCGAGGGGTTGCCGCTGTCGGCGAGCAGCCCGGCGTGCACCCGCGGGTGGAGGGTCTTGACCCGGCCGTCCAGGCACTCGGGGAAGCCGGTGAGCGACTCCACCCTGGTGACCGGCACGCCGTAGGAGGCGATCGCGGCGGCGGTGCCGCCGGTCGACACGATCTCCACGCCCGCGGCCTCGAGCCCCCGCGCCAGGTCTTCCAGACCCGTCTTGTCGTAAACGGTGATGAGCGCACGGCGGATGGCGATGCGGGTCACTTCGTGGTCCTTCCTGATGTCGTGCCCAGGCGTACGGTGCGCCCGGTCGTGGTCCAGCCCTCGCGGGCCATCCGGCCGACCATCTCGACCAGAAGCCCGCGCTCGACGGTCTTGATCCGCTCGTGCAGCGACTTCTCGTCGTCGCCCTCCAGCACCGGCACCGCCTCCTGGGCGATCACCGGGCCGGTGTCCACCCCCGCGTCGACCAGGTGCACGGTGCAGCCGGTGACGCGGACGCCGTACGCGAGCGCGTCACGCACCGCGTGCGCGCCCGGGAAGGCGGGCAGCAGCGCCGGATGGGTGTTGACGACCGGGAACGCGGCCAGCACGCGAGAGCCGAGGATCTTCATGAACCCGGCGGAGACCACGAGGTCGGGCCGGTGCCCGGCGATGCGCTCCGCCAGCCTCTCGTCCCATTCGTCCCGGTCGGGGTGGTCACCCACCCTCTCGACGAACGTCGGGACGCCCGCGCGCTCGGCCCGCGCCAGGCCCTCGATGTCGTCGCGGTCGGCTCCGACGGCCACCACCGTCGCGCCGTACGCGTCGTCGGAGGCGGCGTCGAGCAGCGCTTGCAGGTTGGTCCCCGATCCCGAGACGAGGACCAAAAGCCGGCAGGACAGGGCGGAACTCCTTCGTGAGCTGGCTTCGTTTTGCAGGTGATACCGGGAGATGGTTCCTTGGAGATGGTCGCGCGTGGAGGGTGGACCCTCGACGCAGCTAAAGCGTATCGGGCGCCGGCCATCAGGAATCACGACGGGCTATGCGAACGCGAGGCGAGGAGACCGTGACAACATCCCTTGAGACTTCGGCCCCAACGACGGGAGGGCGGAGGGCGTTGGCCCTGGCCGTCACGGCCCTGGTCTTCACCCTGCTACTGCCGCCCGCGGGGCTGGCGCTGTCGGTCTTCGCGTTCGTCATGGCCGTCCGCGATCTCCGCCTGCTGAACCGCGCACGGCAGGGCATCGGCATGGCGACGGGAGCCGTGGTGCTGTCGACGCTCGCGTTCGTCCTGGGCGCCGCCACGACGGCCTTCCAGCTCTACTTCTCGGCGGAGCTCAACGCCTACACCGAGTGCCGCAAGGGCGCGGGCACGGTGGCCGCCCAGCAGCAGTGCTCCGACCAGCTCATGCGGGCCTTCGAGGACAAGCTCGGCATGGCCTGGCCCGCCGGGGTCCCCGCCCCCGCCTGACGCTCCCGTCTGCCCCCCACCGGCGCGTGGGGGCCGGGCGTTCCTCCGGTTTGCCCTTGACGTACGGGTCAGGGTTTACCGTCGCGGCGGCGTGCGGCGGGTCCGCACGGCCGCTCACGTCGTCGCGCGAGGAGAGACGCATGCCCGAGACACCGCCCGGCACCGTACGGGAGATCCGGCTCGCCGAAGTTCCGGCCGGTCTGCCCGGCCCCGAGCACCTGGCCGTCGTGGAGGTCCCGCTGCCCGTGCCGGGGGCCGGCGAGGTCCTGGTGCGCAACCGCTGGTTCCAGGTCTTTCCGGCGTTGCGCACGCTGATGGCCGGAGGCGTGCCGGGCGCGCCCTTTCCGGCCCTGCGGCCCGGCGACACGTTGTTCGGCCCTGCCGTCGGCGAGGTCGTCACGGCCGGGGAGGGGGTGCGCCTGCGGCCGGGCGACCTGGTCTCGCACTTCCAGGGCTGGCGCGAGTATGCCGTGGTCCCCGCGTCCGAGCCGCTGGACGGCGCCCTGCCCGACCCCGCCGCGCACCTCGCTCCGGGGGCCACGGCGTACGCGGCCCTGACGCGGATCGCGGACCTGCGCCCGGGAGAGACGGTGTTCGTCAGCGGGGGCGCCGGAGGCGTCGGATCACTCGCGGGCCAGATCGCCCGCCTGCTGGGCGCGGCGCGCGTGATCGGCAGCACCGGCTCGGCCGCGAAGGCCGAGCGCATGACCGCCGAGCTCGGCTACGACGCGGTCGTGCTCCGCGACGGCGGCCCGATCGGCGCGCGGCTGGCCGAGGCCGCGCCCGAGGGCGTCGACGTGGTCGTCGACAACGTCGGCGGCGAACAGCTCCGCGCGGCGGCCGACGCGGCCCGGCCCGGCGCCCGCCTCGTCCTGGTCGGCACTCTGGCCACCCAGCTGTCGGCGGCGTCCACCGGCGCGACCGCCCCGGTGGAGCTGGACACCTTCCGGCTCATCCTGAGGAACATCACGCTCCGGGGCCTGACCGGCGTCGACGCGGCGACCACCGAGGAGTGGACAGAGCGGTTCGGCGCCTGGCTCCGCTCGGGATCCATCTCCTTTCCGCACACGCGGATCCCGGGCCTCGACCGCGCGCCACTGGCATTGCGCCAGCTCTTCGACGGCCGGCACGTCGGCACGGTCGTCGTGGAGCCGTGACGCCGCACACCTCTGCCCGGCGACACGAGCCGACAGGACGGCCCAGACAACGCGACGGTGAAAGTGCGACCGTAGAGGCGAATCACGACGACCGGGGCAACGCGCCCGCAGTTGACACGACCGGGAACGGTGCGGTCAGGTCGAAGCGACTGCGACAGGGCGCGAAGGTGGAGGCGGGATGGGGATGCGGATCGGCGACGCCGCGGCGGCGACGGGGACCACTCCGCGCGCCCTCCGCTTCTACGAGCAGCGCGGGCTGCTCCTCCCGCCGCGCACCGCGTCGGGTCAGCGGGAGTACGGCCCGCGTGAGATCGCCCGCGTCCGTCTGGTGCGGCAGCTACTCGCCCTCGGCCTGACCGTCGAGGACGTCGCCGGCTGCGCCGACCGCCTGGACCTGCTGGAGGGCGACACCCTCCCGCCGTACGGCTCCCCCGGCTGCACGGGCGGCACGGGGGTCGTCCAGCGCCGCGTCGCCGCCCTGAACGACGAGATCGGCCGCCTCACCCGCCTGCGGGACCGCCTTGCCGCGACCGTCCCCGAAGCCGGGCGATCGGCGGGCCGGTGAGGCGTCAGTCGCGGTCCCAGGCGTAGGGGTCGACGTAGATGACGTGGCCGCCGCGGTCGTCGGTCTCGTCCACGATGTCCTTGCGCGGCTTCGGCGGGGGGCTCGGGGCACGCTTCGCGGCCGGTTTGCGCGGGGTGTCGGGAAGCGGCTTGCCAGGAACCGTGTCGCCGGGATTCCGGGGCGTGGCCCCGGCCCGCCGCGCGCCCATGTCGTCGAAGGTCTCCGCCGCCGCCGCGGCGTGCTCGTCGGTCCAGTCGTCCCTGATCACCGGGATCGGCTGGGTCTCCGCCTCGGTGGCGTCCAGCCAGTGCCCCGGCAGATGGGCGGCCCGGGCGGGCCGCACCTTCCCGGCCGCCTTGGCGATGGCTGCGCCGGCCTTCCTGACCGGCTCCGGCGGGGTCGCCGGCCGCCGGGAGATCAGCCACCAGTTGGCGATGCCGGCCGAGATCCCGGCGGCCACGCCGACCTCCAGCGCGACCGACAGCGCCACCTCCCAGGGGGAGGGCCCCACGGCGGCCAGCCCGGCCCCGCCGAGCGGGCCGCCCGACAGCGCCGCGAGCGTCCCCGCCGCGAGCCCGCTGGTGATCCCGCAGACGAAGCCCCACAGCGGCGCGGCCTCGATCGAGGGGGTGGGCGCCACGCGGGCCGTCACCACGCCCGCGACCGCCCCCACGGCGAACGGCACCGCGATCACCGACATGACCCACGGGGGCGCGGTGCCGGGCGGCGGCAGCGCGCCGAGCAGCGGCAGCATGGGGACCGCGCCCAGTTTGACGCCGGTGGGCGCGACCAGCGTTCCCGCGCCCACCGCGAAGCCGGGTCCCGCGATGTACGCCATCCCCCAGATCACGGCGTTGCAGAAGTAGAGGACTTCCAGGAGCACGAGCAGCAGGCCGCCGACCAGGCCGGGGCTGAGGATCTCCGACATCTGCTGGATCCGGGTGAAGTTGACCGCCACGGTCACGAGGACGAGCACCGCCCCGGCCGTGAGGAGCAGCGCGGTCGCGACGGCCGTACCGGCGACGAGTGAGCGCGGCCGCTCGGGCAGCAGGCGCAGCATCGACCGCCACGGCCCGATCGTGCGGGCGGTGGCCACCGACCCCGTGACGAAGGCCAGCAGCAGGTGGCTGACGAGCGCCTCACCCGGGAACGGCTGCATGATCTCGTTGCGCGACACCAGGGCGATCACCCCGGCGAGCAGCGCGTACGGCGCGGCCAGCGAGATGCCCGCCTGGGCGATGAGCACGAGCTGGGCGCGGCGGCGGGCGTTCTCGACGTCGCGGGGGGTGCCCTTCGGCAGCCGGGCCGGCATCCTCACCCGCAGGTCGGCGTCGCGTGCCATCCACAGGCCCGCCCGGTAGAGCAGCGCGCCGGGCAGGATCATGAGCCCGATGGGCAGCAGGCCCACCCGGCCGCCGGGGATCGCGAACCCGGCGTGGTGGGCGGCCAGCCAGAGCTGGCAGGCGGTGCGGAACACGCCGGGCAGGCCCTCGCCGAAGGGTCCCCGGGGAGCGGCCATCCAGCCGATGAGGGTGAGCGTGGTGAGCACGGCGATGCCGACGCCGAGTGTCCAGAACGCGGCCAGCATGCCGGAGACGGGAAGCGGACGGCGGCTCTCCTCGTCGTCACCGGCGCCCACGCGGCCGAGGACCGCGCGAGGACCGGTCCTGAATTGATCGAGAAGTCCCGTCACGCTACCTCATAATCCCAGCGCGGCCCCCGTACGCCACGTCGCCACGCCGTTCATCCCCGCCCGAAATGGGATGATCTTGCGGCCACCGCCGTCGGCGCTCCCGCCGTCAAACGCGTCGTGACCTCACGCTGCCCAGGGAGCGCGAGGTCACGAACGGCGAATCCGGGTCACTGCCCGATCGTCACGACATGAGCTCGCGCATGAGGCGGGCGGTCTCGCTGGGCGTACGGCCGACGCGGACGCCGACCTTCTCCAGGGCTTCCTTCTTGGCCTGGGCGGTGCCCGCGGAGCCGGACACGATCGCGCCGGCGTGGCCCATGGTCTTGCCCTCGGGCGCGGTGAACCCGGCGACGTAGGCGACGACCGGCTTGGTGACGTGCTCGTCGATGTAGGCCGCGGCCCGCTCCTCGGCGTCGCCGCCGATCTCGCCGATCATCACGATCGCGTCGGTCTCCGGGTCCTCCTGGAACGCCTGGAGCGCGTCGATGTGCGTCGTGCCGATGACCGGGTCGCCGCCGATGCCGACGCAGGTGGAGAAGCCGATGTCGCGCAGCTCGTACATGAGCTGGTAGGTCAGCGTGCCCGACTTCGACACCAGGCCCACGCGGCCCTTGGTGGTGATGTCGGCCGGGATGATCCCGGCGTTGGACGCGCCGGGCGAGGCGATGCCGGGGCAGTTCGGCCCGATGATGCGGGTCTTGTTGCCCTTGGAGACGGCGTACGCCCAGAACTCGGTCGTGTCGTGGACCGGCACGCCCTCGGTGATGACCACGCAGAGCGGGATCTCGGCGTCGATGGCCTCGCGGACGGCCGCCTTGGTGTGCGCCGGGGGCACGAAGACGACGGAGACGTCGGCGCCCGTCCGCTCCATGGCCTCCGTGACGGTGCCAAAGACCGGCAGGCCCTCGTGCGTGACGCCGGCCTTGCGGGCGTTGACGCCGCCCACGACGTTCACCCCGGCGGCGAGCATGCGGCGGGTGTGCTTGGTGCCCTCACCGCCGGTCATGCCCTGAACGATGATCTTGCTGTTCTCGGTGAGCCAGATAGCCATTACGCACCTACCGCGGCGAGCTCGGCGGCGCGCTTGGCCGCTTCGTCCATCGTGTCGACCAGCTCGACGCGCGGGAGCGCGGCGTCGGCCAGGATCTGCCGCCCGAGAGCGGCGTTGTTGCCGTCCAGGCGGACGACGAGCGGGTGGGTCACTTCCTCACCACGGCTCTCCAGCAGCTTGAAGGCCGAGACGATGCCGTTGGCGACCGCGTCGCAGGCGGTGATGCCGCCGAAGACGTTCACGAAGACCGACTTCACCGACGGGTCGGACAGGATGATCTCCAGTCCGTTCGCCATGACCTCGGCCGAGGCCCCGCCGCCGATGTCGAGGAAGTTGGCCGGCTTGGGCCGCCCGGGGAACTCCTCGCCCGCGTACGCCACGACGTCCAGCGTGGACATGACCAGGCCGGCGCCGTTGCCGATGATGCCGACGTCGCCGTCCAGCTTCACGTAGTTGAGGTGCTTCTCCTTGGCCCGGGCCTCCAGCGGGTCCTCCGCGGCCTTGTCGACGTACGTCACGTGCTCCGCCTGGCGGAAGTCCGCGTTGTCGTCGAGGGTGACCTTGCCGTCGAGCGCCTTCACCTGGCCGTCGGCCGAAAGGATCATGGGGTTGACCTCGACGAGGGAGGCGTCCTCGTCCACGAAGACGGCCCAGAGCTTCTCGATCAGCTCGGCGGCGCCGTCCAGCGCCTGCTGCGGCAGGCCGCCGGCCACCGCGATCTCGCGGGCCCTGGCGCGGCTGACGCCCGTCAGCGGGCTGACCGGCACCTTCGCCACCTTCTCCGGCGCGGTGTGCGCGACCTCTTCGATGTCCATGCCGCCGGAGGCGGAGCAGATCGCGAGGAACGTACGGTTGGCACGGTCGAGGAGGAAGGAGAAGTAGTACTCCTCCGCGATCTGGCTGGCCTCCTCGATCAGAACCTTGTGGACCGTGTGGCCCTTGATGTCCATGCCGAGGATCCGCGTCGCCTTGTCGTACGCGTCGGCGGCGTCGTCGGCCACCTTCACGCCGCCGGCCTTGCCGCGCCCGCCGGTCTTGACCTGGGCCTTGACGACAACGCGTCCGGTGAGCTGCTCGGCAGCCGCCCGCGCCTCATCCGCGGTGTGCGCCACTTTTCCGCGCGGCACCGCGATGCCGTACTCCGCGAAGAGCTCCTTCGCCTGATGTTCGAACAGGTCCACGAGGGTCCGTCCCTTTTGATGTCCGAGGCCGGGCGCCGTCGTCCCGCCCGGCTATTCCGCGCAAGAAGCCTAGTCCCCGCGCGAGCATGGCCTTGTCATCGGGTCACCCAGAGCCTTGCCTTCAACCCTCGATTACGGCAAGGTTGGGCAAAATGCCTAAACGGTGGTGGGAACCGCAGAACGGACCCAGTCCACGATCTCCTGCGTCGTTGAGCCCGGCGTGAAGATCCGCGCCACCCCCATCCGCTCCAGTTCGGGGATGTCGGCCTCGGGAATGATGCCGCCGCCGAACACGACGATGTCCTCGGCCTCCTCCTCGCGCAGCACCTCGAAGAGCCGGGCGAACAGCGTCATGTGGGCGCCCGACAGAATTGACAGCCCGATGGCCGCCGCGTCCTCCTGGATCGCCGTGCGGACGATCTGCTCCGGCGTCTGGTGCAGCCCGGTGTAGACGACCTCCATGCCCGCGTCCCGCAGTGCCCGCGCCACGACCTTGACGCCGCGGTCGTGCCCGTCGAGCCCCGGCTTGGCGACGACGACCCGAATCCTGCCTGCCATGAAGACCTCCCAGATGGTGCCGCTGCCCGAAGCGTAACCGCCGGGGCGGCGAACCCTCCCCGTGCCCACTCCCGCGCCCACCCCTCCGCCGGCCTCTTCTCCATGTGTTCCTTTCGCATGCGAACTATTCGCGCGAAATGATAATCAAACCGCATACCGCCCTTCATCAGCTATTTCACAGGAAATCTAGATTTCCGTGACTTTTCCGTGATCATGAACGGCGAGGATTCCCGGGCCGCTCTTGATGATCAAGGGCACTTACGGGAGGAACCCCACGTGAAGCGAGCAGTAATGGCGCTGGCGTGCGCCGCGACGGCCGCGCTCGTCGCGCCCGCCGTCGCCGCCCCCGCCCAGGCACAGACCACCGCGGGAAGCCAGGCGCGGCCCGCGAACCCGGTGGCCGCGCTCAAGAAGCAGTTCGTTCCCGGCCGCGGCGTGCGCGTCGTCTCGTCCGCCAGGTTGAACTACGGCGGCTTCATCGACGTCAAGTCCGGCTCGAAGGGCGTCTTCGGGTTCGGCCGGTCCGGGGTCGCGTCCTCCGACCTCACCACCAAAAACAACTACGGTGGCGGGCTGGGTGACGACGACGAGCTCAAGGGCCTGAACGACCCGATGCGGACCATCACCATCGGCCGGACGTCGTACGTCTCCGGAGGTATCTACGCGGACCTGCTCCCCGACGGCAAGTCGTGGCTGCGCCTGCCCGGGCAGGACCCGGACGCGGCGCTGACCGGCAACGGCGGCCTCGTCAACCCGCTCGACCCGCGTGCCCTCCAGGCGGTCCTCGCGACCACCAAGGCCAAGGGCGCGGGCGGTGTCGTCAACGGCGCGCGGACCACGCTCTACCGTGGCACGATCACGGTGAAGCAGCTCGCCGCGGCGGTGCCGTCGCTGCGCAAGGGCCTGCCCTCCAGCATGTCGAAGGGCGTGATCAGCTGGAAGCTGTGGATCGGCGGAGACCAGCTCGTCCGCAAGGTGGTCAGCTCGATGACGACGACCATGAAGCTCAAGAAGCTGAGCATCGACATCGAGATGAGCAGCACGACCGCCTACAGCGGCTGGGGCGGGAAGGTCACGGTGAAGGCGCCGCCGAAGGACCAGGTCGCCACCACCTCTGACATCGACGGCAGCGTGCCGGACCTGCCGCAGGTCGTCGACCTGGGCGACTGATCCGCACCCGGACGTCCGCGGCGGCCGGGCTTCCCGCCCGGCCGCCGCTCAGAGCTTCTCGATGGGCGCGTAGGCGAGCAGCAGGGTCTTCTCGCCGTCCCCACCGAAGTCGATCTTGACTCGGGTCTTCCCGGCGACGCCGTCCACGCTGACGACCGTGCCCAGCCCGAAGCTGTCGTGGGTGACGCGGTCGCCGGGCGACAGGCTCGGCACCTGGCGGCCGCCCGCCTTCGGCGCCGGCGCCGTACGCGCGGAGGGGCGGGAGGTCGCGGCGGACCAGGCGGTCTTGCCGGGATCGCCGCGCCACTCGACCAGGTCGCCCGGCACCTCCGACAGGAAGCGCGAGGCCGGGTTGAACGACGGCGCCCCCCACGAGGACCGCACCGCCGAGCGGGACAGGTAGAGCCGCTGCTTGGCGCGGGTGATGCCGACGTACGCCAGCCTGCGCTCCTCCTCCAGCTCCTTCGGGTCGCTCAGCGAGCGCATGTGGGGGAAGACGCCGTCTTCCATGCCCGTGAGGAACACCACCGGGAACTCCAGGCCCTTGGCGGTGTGCAGGGTCATCAGCGTGACCACCCCGCCGTGCTCGCCGGTCTCGGGAGCGCGGTCGCCCGGGGGAACGACCCCCGCGTTCCCACCCGGGATCTGGTCGGCGTCGGCGACCAGCGAGACCTGCTCCAGGAAGTCGACGAGCGTGCCCTCCGGGTTGGCCTCCTCGAACTCGGCGGCCACCGAGATCAGCTCGTTGAGGTTCTCCAGGCGGCTCTCGTCCTGCGGATCGCCCGAGGTCTCCAGCTCCGCGCGGTAGCCGGTGACGCGGAGCACCTCCTCCGCGAGGTCGGACAGCGGGAGCTCCTTGGCCCGAAGCTCCTCCAGCATCGCGACGAAGTCCCTGATCGCGTTGAGCGACCGGGTGGCCAGCCCCGGCGCCTCGCCGGCCCGGCGCAGCCCCTCCCAGAAGCCGACGCGCTCCCGGTTCGCGAACGCCTCGACCATCGCCTCCGCCCGGTCGCCGATGCCGCGCTTGGGCACGTTGAGGACCCGCCGAAGCGACACCGTGTCGTTCGGGTTGGCCAGGACCCGCAGGTAGGCGAGCAGGTCCTTGACCTCCTTGCGCTCGTAGAACCGCACCCCGCCCACGACCTTGTACGGCAGGCCGGTGCGGATGAAGATCTCCTCGAAGACGCGGGACGCGGCGTTCGTGCGGTAGAAGATCGCCACGTCACTCGGCGTGACGTCGTGGTCGTCGCAGAGGCGGTCGATCTCCTGCGCGACGAACATGGCCTCGTCGTGCTCGTTGTCGGCCGCGTAGCCGATGATCTTCGATCCCGCGCCCTGGTCGGACCACAGGTTCTTCGGCTTGCGGCCCTCGTTGCGCGAGATGACCGAGTTGGCGGCGTTCAGGATCGTCTGCGTGGAGCGGTAGTTCTGCTCCAGCAGGATCGTCCGGGCGTCCGGGTAGTCGCGCTCGAACTCCAGGATGTTGCGGATCGTCGCGCCGCGGAAGGCGTAGATCGACTGGTCGGCGTCGCCGACCACGACCAGCTCGGCGGGCTCGACCCCCTCGCGCACGACGTCACCGTCGGCGGTGCGCACCTCGGGCCGCCCGACCAGCTCGCGGACCAGCGTGTACTGCGCGTGGTTGGTGTCCTGGTACTCGTCGACCATCACGTGCCGGAACCTGCGCCGGTAGTGCTCGGCCACCTCGGGGAAGAGCTGGAACAACGTGACCGTCAGCATGATCAGATCGTCGAAGTCCATCGCGCCGGCCTCGGTGAGCCGCCGCTGGTAGGTGCGGTACGCCTCGGCGAGCGTGCGCTCCAGGTGGGTCGACGCCCGGTCGGCCGCCGTCTCGTAGTCGATCAGCTCGTTCTTGAAGTTGCTGACCTGGGCCGAGAACGACCGCGGCGGGTAGCGCTTGGGATCGAGGTCGAGCTCGCGGCAGACCATCGCCATCAGCCGCTGGGAGTCGGCCTGGTCGTAGATCGAGAAGCTTGAGGTGAAGCCCAGCCGCTTGGCCTCGCGCCGCAGGATCCGTACGCAGGCGCTGTGGAACGTCATCACCCACATGGCCCTGGACCTCGGGCCGATCAGCTTGTCGACCCGCTCCTTCATCTCGCGGGCGGCCTTGTTGGTGAAGGTGATCGCGAGGATCTCCCCCGGCTGGACGCCGCGTTCCGCCAGCAGGTAGGCGATGCGGTGGGTCAGCACCCGGGTCTTCCCGGAGCCCGCCCCCGCGACGATCAGCAGGGGGCTGCCCTGGTGGGTCACGGCGCCCCGCTGCTGCGGGTTGAGGCCGTCGAGCAAGGGATGGGTGGCGGCTCCGATGGACACGTCCCTAGGGTATGACCGCCCACCGACATCCGGAGCCCACTCACCCGGCAAGTCCAGTTTAAGGTAATTGCCGGACCATGAGGAGGTTGCCCGTGCTGGACGAGGCGGATATCCGCAAAGTGCTGGTCGTCGTCGCGCACCCCGACGACATCGACTTCGGCGGGGCGGGAACGATCGCCAGGCTGACCGAGGCGGGGGCCGAAGTCGTCTACTGCCTGGTCACCGATGGCGACGCGGGCGGGTTCGACCGTCTCGTGGACAACGGCGGCATGGCGGCGCTGCGCCGGGCCGAGCAGACGGCGGCGGCCAAGTGCGTGGGCGTCGGCGACCTGCGCTTCCTGGGATACCAGGACGGCATGGTCGAGCAGACGCTCGGCCTGCGCCGCGACATCGCGCGGGTGATCCGCCAGGTGCGGCCGGATTTGGTCGTCACCTCGTCCCCCGACCGCAACTACGAGCGGCTCGGGCCGAGCCACCCGGACCACCGGGCCGTCGGCGGCGCCACCCTCGACGCCGTCTATCCCGACGCCCGCAATCCGTACGCCTTTCCCGAACTGCTCACCGACGAGGGCCTGGAGGCCTGGACGGTGCGCGAGGTCTGGCTGAGCGGCGGGACGGCCGTGAACCACTACGTCGACGTGACCTCCACCGTGGGCCGGAAGATCGCCGCCCTGCGCGCCCACGAGAGCCAGACCTCGAACATCCCCGACCTCGACGGCATGATCAAGGGCTGGCTCTCCGCCAACGCGGCCGCCGCGGGCCTCCCCGAGGGCGCGTACGCCGAGGCGTTCCAGCGGGTCGTCACCGCCTGAGCGGGTCGTCACACGCAGGCGTCACGAGCCGGTCGGCGCAGGCGGGTCGTCGCAGGCGGGTCGGCGCAAGCAGAGGAGGGCGGATCTCCACCCGGGGGTGGAGATCCGGCCGGTCTCCATCCCGGCCTCTCCCTCCTTCTCCACCCGTTCTGCACCCACTTCTCCACCCCGGCGCCGATCCCGTCCGGGCCCGCTCTCCGTACGGTCGACGCATGGAAAAAGCGCAGATCATCGTCGTCGCCCTCGCCGCCATCGCCTTTGTGATCTACCGGCAGACGACGCCGCGACCGGCCGCCAGGCGGGCCGGGCTGATCATCTCCGTGGCGATGATCCTGGGCGGTCTCGCCTCCGACGGCGCGGCGCTGGTGGACCCCCTCCACCCGGTGCTGGCCGTCACCCTGCTCGTCTCGGGCCTGATCGTGGCGGCGGGACTCGGCGCGCTGCGCGCGACGACCACCCGGGTGTGGCGCGACCCGCACGGCGTCGCCTGGTCCCAGGGCACGGGCCTGACGCTGCTCGCGTGGGCGGGCTCCGTCGCCGCCCGGATCGCCATGATGGCCCTGACCGCCCTGCTCGGCGTCGCCACGTCCCAGGGCTCCATCCTCCTGTTCGTCGGAGTGACCCTCGGCGTCCAGTTCCTGGTCGTCGCCTGGCGCGCGAACGCCCTCCCCGGCGCCGCCGTCCCGGACGCGTACGCCGCCCGCTAACGTCGGGACGTGCAGCCGGTCTCCGCGACCGCGCCCAGGCGGTCGCGTACGCCTACCGGACCGGGCTCGCCCATCCCGGCGACGACTGATCCCGGCCGGTCGGGCCGGCCCGGCGGTCGTCCAGGCGGCGTGCCGCCCGGGCGGCGGCGTAGCCGAAGGAGTTCGTCGCCACGTGCAGCAGCGCCGGGGCGAGCAGACCGGCGCGGTGGCGGAGCCCGTGGAACACCAGCCCCGCCAGCGCGGTGGACGCCACCGTCCCCGCCACCAGCCGCCCCACCTCCACACTGTCCGGGCGCGCGTCCACACTGTCCGGGCGCGCGGCGCCCAGGGCGGGGTCCTCCCCCGACGCTGGCCGCCCCGCCTCGACGCCGCCCCGACCGCCGTCGGCGAAAGCGGGGTCCTCCCCCGCCGCGAGGCGTCCGAGGGCGGGATTGGCGCGGGCCATGTCGAGCGCGGGCAGCACGTGCCAGAGCCCGAACAGCGCGGCCGAGGCGGCGGCCGCCGTACGCGCGGGCAGGACCCGGCCGAGCAGGGCCGGAAGCACACCGCGGAAACCGACCTCCTCCAGCAGTACGGTCCCGAGAGGCACCTGAACCATGGCCTCCTCCAGCACCCGGCGACGCGACAGCGCCAGCGCCCGCTGGTCGAGGAACAGCGGCCGGGTGCGAGGCAGCGCCACCCCGGCGGCGTACCCGGCGGCGACGGCGGCGGCGAGCGCTCCACCGGTCGCGGCGCCCGCGCGGGCACTCCGGAAGCCCAGCTCATGCCAGGTCAGCCCCTCCCGCCGGGCGATCAGCAGGAGCGCGCCGGTCGCGGCGGCGGACGTCACCGGGGCCCAGCGCCGGGCGACGCGGTTGTTGAGCACGTTCGCCGCGGCGAGCAGGCCGAGCCCCGTCGCGATCGCCCACCTCACGCCGTCCGCCTCACGCCGTCCACCTCATGCCGCCCATCTCACGCCGCCCGCCCCGCCTTCGCATGTGCCCCGCCGCCTCATCGCGCCACATCGTGACCTAACGCCGTCCAGAGCAGGGCCTGTTCCGAAGTGGTTCGCCCAGAACCACTCGGTGAGACACCGGGCGAGCTTCACGTCGCCGGGGAAGTCGTCGCCGGCGCCCTCGCACGGCGTGGCCCGGGACGCCGCGTCACCCCGCCGCGCGGTCCGGCGGAGGAGACCCGGCGAGCGTGCCGCAGGACGCGACCAGGGTCACCAGGAGGAAGAACGCGGCGAACGCTCGACGGGTCATTCCACCGCTAATACCCCAATTTCTGGAAAAGTTTCACCAACACCCGCCGGTAGCGGTCACAAACTCCAGAGGTGCACGGGCTCGTTGGTGTGCATGTGCTCCAGGTAGCGCAGGGTCATCCGGCGCAGCGCCTCGTGGTCCCCGCCGAGCGCCCGGGCCGTCCTGACCTGCCAGTCCGCGCCCGTACGGCCGGTCGCGCAGCGCCGCTCGATGATGCCGAGCAGCCGGTCGCGCTGGACCGGGTCGACCTCCCACAGGTCAAGCCCGTGATAGGCGAGGGGCAGCAGCCTCCGCAGGATCAGCTCGGCGGCGGGCACCTCCCCCAGGCCCGGCCAGTAGAGGCGGGCGTCCAGGCCGTACCGCGCGGCGTTGCGGAGGTTGTCCTCGGCCGCGGCGAAGGACATGCGCGACCACACGGGACGCTCGGCCGACGGGAGCACCCGCATGAGCCCGTAGTAGAACGCGGCGTTGGCGGCGATGTCCGCGACCGTCGGCCCGGCCGGTAACACCCGGTTCTCCACCCGCAGGTGCGGGACGCCGCCGGCCACGTCGTAGACGGGCCGGTTCCAGCGATAGACGGTGCCGTTGTGCAGCCGGAGCTCGTGCAGCCCGGGCACTCCGCCGTCCTCCAGGACCTGCCTCGGGTCCTCCTCCTCGCACAGCGGCAGCAGCGCGGGAAAGTAGCGGACGTTCTCCTCGAACAGGTCGAAGACCGAGGTGATCCACCGCTCCCCGAACCACACCCGGGGCCGCACGCCCTGCGCCTTCAGCTCCTCGGGACGGGTGTCGGTGGCCTGCTCGAACAGGCTGATCCTGGTCTCCCGCCACAGCTCCCTGCCGAACAGGAAGGGCGAGTTGGCCGCGACCGCCACCTGCGGGCCCGCGATGACCTGGGCCGCGTTCCAGTGGTCGGCGAACTTCTCCGGGCTCACCTGCAGGTGGAGCTGGACGCTCGTGCACGCCGCCTCGGGGGTGATGCTGTCGGCGTAGGTGTCGAGCAGGTCGACGCCCTCGATATAGAGGTGCAGGTCCTCGCCGCGGGCCGCGAAGATCTGCTCGTTCAGCAGCTTGTAGCGCGGGTTGGCCGAGAGCGTCCCCTCGCTGACGTCGGACTCGCGCAGCGTGGGCAGGATGCCGACCAGCATGAGCTGCCCGCCGACGCGCGCGGCCCGTTCCTGCCCGCGGTTGAGGCGGCGCCGTACGGACTCCTCCAGCTGCCGGCTGCCGTCACCGGACAGCACCTGCGGCGGCACGTTGATCTCGACGTTGAACTGGCCCAGCTCGGTGGCCCAGTCGGGCTCCGCGATGGCGGCCAGGACCTCGGCGTTCTTCATCGCCGGCTCGCCCCGCGCGTCGACCAGGTTCAGCTCGATCTCGAGGCCCATCAGCGGCCGTTCGAACTCGAACCGCGACCCCCGCAGCATCTCCGCGAGGACCTCCAGGGAGAGCTTGACCTTCTCCCGGTAGCGACGGCGGTCCTCCCGGGTGAAGGACACGGAGGGTACGTCACGGCCCATGCCCGAAGCGTCGCACGCCGAGGGGCGATCACACCAGACGGGCCGAGACAGTCGGGCCCACGCGGACGGGCCTACGGGGACGGGCCGACGCGGACGGGGTCAGACCAGGCGCCTGGCGGTGGCCCACCGCGACAGCTCGTGCCGGTTGGACAGCTGCAGCTTGCGCAACACGCTCGACACGTGGGTCTCGACCGTCTTCACCGAGATGAACAGCTCCTTGGCGATCTCCTTGTACGCGTAGCCGCGCGCGATCAGCCGCAGCACCTCCCGCTCCCGCTGGGTGAGCGAGTCGAGCTCGGGGTCGATGGGCGGCGCCTCGGTCGAGGCGAACGCGTCGAGCACGAATCCGGCGAGCCGAGGGGAGAACACCGCGTCGCCCTCCGACACCCGGCCGATCGCGTCGGTCAGCTCGGCGCCGCTGATCGTCTTGGTCACGTAGCCCCGGGCGCCGCCCCGGATGACCCCGATCACGTCCTCGGCGGCGTCCGACACCGACAGCG
Source organism: Microbispora sp. NBC_01389 (assembly GCF_045040095.1). NCBI lineage: Bacteria > Bacillati > Actinomycetota > Actinomycetes > Streptosporangiales > Streptosporangiaceae > Microbispora > Microbispora sp. NBC_01389. The sequence continues at coordinate 3,179,162 of NZ_CP109552.1, read as the reverse complement.
CGAGGAAGCGCACCTGCGATCCCGAGCCGAGCACCCGCCGCAGCACCTCCTGGCCGCCGCCGCCCGGCATGTGCACGTCGAGCAGCACCACGTCGGGCTCCAGCTCGGCGATCGCCGAGACCGCCGACTCCACGTCCTCGGCCTCCCCGATCACCTGGATCGACGGGCCCAGCTCGGCCCGTACGCCGGACCGGAACAGCCGGTGGTCGTCGACGATCAGCACACGTACGGTCTTCATGATTCCCTCTTCATGGTCAGCATGACCTCGGTTCCGTCGCCGGGCTCGGTCCTGACCCGGGCGCTTCCGCCGTTGCGCTCCATCCTGCCGATGATCGACTGGCGGATGCCCATCCGGTCATCGGGGACGTCGTCGAGCACGAAGCCCTTGCCCCGGTCCCGGACGAACACCGTCACCTCGTCGGGCTCGACCTCGGCGTAGACGGAGACGACCGAAGCCCCACTGTATTTGCACGCGTTGACCATCGCCTGCCGGGCGGCGTGGAGCAGGGCCGCCATGTTCTCGGACAGCTCGCAGTCGCCCACGCAGACGACCTCGATCTGCACGCCGTGGGCGTCCTCCTCCTCGGCCGCGACCCGGCGTACGGCGGCGGCGAGGGTCGCGTCGGCGTCCTGCTTGGGCTGGTAGAGCCAGTTGCGCAGCTCCCGCTCCTGTGACCGGGCGAGCCTGGCCACCTCGCGCGCGTCGTGGGCGTTGCGCTGGATGAGGGTCAGCGTGTGCAGCACCGAGTCGTGGACGTGGGCGGCCACCTCGGCCCGCTCCTCCTGCCTGATGCGCTCGGTGCGCTCCCGCTGGAGCTCCTTGACCAGCGAGGCGAGCCAGGGCGCGGCGATCATGAGCATGCCGCCGACGACCACCGCCGTGAACACCAGCCCGGTCCGCGCCTTGGCCAGCTCGCCGCTCGCGGCGAGGAAGCCGATCGCGCCCACGACGACGAGCAGCGCGCCGATGCCCGTACGGACCCAGGTCGTGTTGACCTGCTTGACCGCGCCGGACATCCAGCGCTGCCGCCGGCCCGGGTCGGCCTGCTGCCACAGGATCAGCGCGCCGATGCCGCCCACCGCGATCGGCCATGTGCCGAACCCGCCGCTGGACGCGCCCGTCAGCCAGGCGAAGGCCCCCAGCGTCAGCCACAGCACGCCGTACGCCGCGAGCTGTCCCCACTCGCGGGCGGGCTCGTGGCCTTTCACCTCCTCCTTGGGGGTGAACATCCACAGCGCGGCGTACGCCACGAGGCCCAGCCCGTCGACGACGGTGAGCAGCACGAAGGCGAGGCGCAGCACGACGGGGTCGAGGCGCAACTGGGCGGCGGCGCCCTGGGCGACGCCCGCGACCACCCGGCCCGACACGGGCCGGATCATCCGGGGGTACGCCGCGGGGGCGTTAGGCATCTCAGACATCTCGGAAAGCATCGTCACACGTCACGGAGCATGCCCGCATCAGGGCATGCCCTGATGTGGCCCCCGGGGACTCGGGGACGGCTCAGGGTCGATGCCCTTCGCCGTCTCGGCTGTCCGCCCAGGCAAGCCGTGAGGTTTGCCCGGCGGAATCGCTCTGCGCTCGCACGGTTACGGATACTGTTGGATCACGCCGTCGGGTGTGGATGGCGCTCGGCGCTGGAGGATACGGCGAGACACATGTTCGAGGCACGACTGGACCGCGAGGACGAACCGGATCTCGCGGTTGAACTGGACTCGGCCGGCCTCAGCACCGGTGTCGAGCGGGAAGTCTCCGGCGAGGAGGCGATCAGAGAACCGTTCGACCCGGAGAAGATCGACGTCGCGACCCGAACTCCCACAGTGGCCTTACTGCTGTCGCGGATACAGCGGGGTGCGCTCGACCTCCAGCCGGACTTCCAGCGGCTCGCGGGCATCTGGACGCAACAGGCACAGAGCAGACTGATCGAGTCCATGCTGCTTCGCCTTCCGTTGCCGACCTTCTACGCGGCCGAGGCCGACGACGCCCGTTGGGTGATGGTCGACGGCATTCAGCGGCTCACCGCCATGGCCCGCTTCATCGCTCCCGAAGACATCGGCGCGGCCCCCCTCGTCCTCAGACATCTCGAGTACCTGGGACCCGAGTACGAGGGCAGGCGATTCGCCGACCTGCCAGGCCGGCTGCAGACCCGCCTGCTGGAAACCGAACTGGTGGTGCATCTCATCCGCCAGGGCACACCGGAACCGGTGATGTTCAGCATCTTCGCCCGGATCAACACCGGGGGACGACCGCTGACTCGACAGGAATTGCGGCATGCCCTGATTCCCGGCCCGGCACGGAGCCTTCTGCAGGAGCTCGCCCGGTCGGAGCCGTACCAGAGGGCGACGCTCCGGTCGGTCTCCCCGGAGCGGATGGACGATCGCGAGATGGTGCTGCGTTTCATCGCGTTCCGTCTCACCGAACCCGAGCGTTACAACCGCCGGGACTTCGACGACTTCCTCCGTGCTGCGATGCACGAGATCAACCGGCTCGGCGAGGAGCAGGTGTCACGGCTTCGCACGGAGTTCTTCCGGGCTATGGACGCGGCATGGGACATCTTCGGGCAGTGGGCCTTCCGTAAGTACGTTGGCAGCCAGCGTCGTTCGCCGATCAACAAGGCGCTGTTCGAAGCGGTGGCGGTCGGCCTCGCCCGGCGTTCCGACCAGGAGCTCGCCCTGCTGCGCGAGCGGCGTGAGGAGGTGCTGGAGCGGCTGTCCATGCTGATTCGTAAGCACGACTTCGAACGGGCCGTCTCCTACAGCACCGGTGACATCGTCAAGGTCCACCGGCGGTTCACGGCCGTCGACACGCTGCTTCGGGAGGTCGCCGGTGATTGACCGGCTGAGTGTCACCAACTTCAAGGCGTTCGGCTTCGCAGAGATTCCACTCGCCCCCTACACCTTGCTCTCCGGGTTGAACTCCAGCGGCAAGAGCACGGTCTTGCAGGCGTTCGCGCTGCTCCGCCAGTCGTACGAGGCCCTGCACGAGGAGGACGGCGGTTTCCTGCTGAACGGGGATCTGGTCGAACTCGGGGTCGGGCAGGACGTTCTGCACGAGGACTACATTCGCCTGGACGACTCGGAACCACGTATTCGCCTCGCTCTGCGATACCAAGGCGCCGAATACTCCTGGTCGGTGCGTTATGAGCGAGAGGCGGACCTTCTCCGGGTAGACGATGGCTGCGATCGGTCCGGCTCCGCTCTACCGCCGCCACTTTCCGGAACGGGCTTCCAGTACCTTCGTGCCGACCGCATCTCCCCCGCGGTCAGTTACCCGCGGTCTCACGAGATCGCTGTCAGGCGTGGGTTCCTCGGTTCGCGTGGTGAGCATACGGTCAACTACCTGCGGCACTTCCAGGACGAGCCGGTGCGCGATGAGCACCTCCGGCATCCGCAGGCACGTTCAAGCCGCCTGCTCGACCAGGCCGAGGCATGGATGCAGGAGATATGCCCCGGCGTCAACCTGCAGGCGGAGGCGATCGAGGGCACCGACTCCGTGCGGCTGAGCTTCCGGTTCGGCACCGCCGGACTGTCCGCGAGCAATCGGTACCGACCGACGAATGTCGGGTTCGGACTGACCTACGTCTTGCCGGTGGTGGTGGCATGCCTGACCGCCAGACCGGGCGGCCTCCTGCTGATCGAGAACCCCGAAGCTCATCTGCACCCTCGCGGACAGATCGGGATGGCGACTCTCACCTGCGCGGCGGCCGCCGCCGGGGCCCAGGTGGTGGTGGAGACACACAGTGATCACATGCTCAACGGGGTCCGGCTCGCGGTCAAGGAACGCAGGCTCTCCACGGGGGACGTCCTGGTTCACTACTTCCGCAGGAACGTCGGCGAAATAGAGATGGCCAGCCCTACTGTGGGGCCAGACGGAATGGTCTCGCATTGGCCCGAGGGCTTCTTCGACGAGTGGGAGCGTTCGCTGGATCGCCTCCTCGATTGAGCCACGCCCCCAAGGATCCCCAAAGGACCCCCCATGACTGTCCTGCTGTTCTTCAACGAGCTTTCTACGACGGTGGAGGCGCCGCAGCGCCGGACGGACAACGTCATGGCCGAACTCGTGGATCTGCTGAGGATGGTCCGCGGCTGGCGTGGTGACGTCGCCCTCGTCACCGCCGTGGAGTTGAAGTCCCTGGAGCTCACACCCGGCTACGCCGTACAACAGTGGATCGCTGCCAGCGGCGCCAATCGGGATCGCTGGCGCTTGATCCGTGCCCTGCAGAATCGCGCCCCTTACCGAGCCGTACTGACCGAGGGCGCGGACGCCGAGGTCGAGTACCGGCACGGAGATCGGCTCGCTGAAGGCATCGGAGCAGCCCACCTGTCAGACGGACTGGCGGTAAGCCTCACCTATGACATGGTTTGGGACCGTACGTCGGTCGAGGCTCGACGGAAGATGCTCGTAGAGGATGATCTTGGAGAGGTGTCACTGCGTGAGGACACCGTGGAGGTCCGTCACGCCGCCACTTCTGGACACGCCTTGGCGCACAAGGAGTGGGTGCAGGAGACGGGACGCGACGGTCTCGTATCGGGCGACGCGATATGGGAGCACAGGAGTCTCTTCTTTCCCCACCTCCGCTTCCTCCCTCGCGTCGAGAGAGATCTACGCGAGTTGCGGCATGACTGGGTGCGGCCAGCAGCGAACATACTCGGCAAATTGGAACGATCCATCGCTGAATGGAACATGGGCTCCGCCGCCCTGCCGCTTTGGCAGACCTATGTGAGCCCGGAGTTCGAGGGGCGCGAGCGACTGTGCAGCTTCGTCGACCTCGACGGCCTCACCCGCGTCTTCGAATGGCACGCCCGGTTAACTCCGGGTGCAGGCCGCCTCCACTTCCGTCTGGTGCCCGAGGACCGCACGGCCAGGGTCGCCTACGTGGGCCGCAAGCTCGGCATCTGACAGGCCTCCCTGATGTGGCCCCCAGGGACTCGGGGACGGCTCAGGGGTTCCCCCGATGGCAGGGTCCAGGTCGGCACGGCCAGGATGGGACCATGACCGAGGCGCCATCCGCTCCCGCTTCCGACCCCGCCGGCCAGCCAGAACCCGAGAGGGTGCTGAGCCGCCACCGGGACGGACGCATGATCACGGGCGTGTGCGCGGGCCTCGGCAGGTACACGGGCATGGACCCGGTGCTCTTCCGGGTCGGCTTCGCGGTGCTCGTTCTCGCCTCCGGCATCGGCGTCATGCTGTACGTCGCGGCGTTCCTGCTGATGCGCCGCCCGGACGGCGGCCCCGGCCATCTGGAGCAGTGGACCCGGCGGATGTTCGACGCCGAGACCGTGCTCGCGTTGCTCGCGGCGGTCTTCGCGTTCGGGCTGATCATCAACGTGGCCTCGGGCGGCATCAACCGCGGCACGATCGTCGTCGGCACGCTGCTGGCCATCGTGCTGATGACCGCCCACGCCCGGGGCGTCGACCTGCTCACCATGGCCAGGTCGATGCCGGAACGGGCGACCGGCCGGCGCGGCATGACCAGGTCCGCCCCCGGGTTCGCGCCGTTCGCCCCCTTCGCGCAGGAGCCGTACGGCCCGGCGCCGCAGCCCGCCGAGACCACGGCGATGCCGGGAGCGTACGGCCCCCAGGCCCCCGGGTGGGGGCCCGAGCCGTCGGTCGGCAGGATCGCGGACGACACGACCCCGGAAGACACCGCCAAGGACACCGCCAAGGACGCCGAGCACGGCGCGGGTTCTGTGGGGTGGGCCGACGGCGACCCGCCGACCCGGGCCTTCGAGTCTCCGGCCGGGACGGCCCCGCTGTCCATGCCGGACACACAGGTCTCCGAACCGCGCGACTCCGACACGCCTGGCCCCGGCCCACTCGGCTCCGGCGCGCATGACTCCGGCCCACGCAGTTCCGGCCCCCTCGGCTCCGGGCCTCGTGACTCCGGTGCGCGCGGTCCCCTACCGCCGCCTCGGGCCGCGGACGGGTACCGGCGGCTGTCGGACCTGGCGCGCGAGGCGCGGGCGAGCGCGCGGGGCGACCTCGGCTCACCCGGGCAGGCGCCGGGCCGGGCCGCCGGCCAGGGCTACGGAAGCGGCCAGGGATACGGCGCGGGTGAGCCCTTCGCGCCCCACGGCCCGTACACGAGGCGGGAGCCGTACCGGCCGCTCGGCACGCCCTACGCGGCGGACCCGTACGGTCCGCCCGTAGCCCCGCCGCCGCGGCCCAGAAAGCCCAAGCGTCCGAGGTCGTTCGTCAGCGGCCTCACCATATGCCTCGCCCTGATCGTTGGAGGGATCATGGTCACCATGCAGCGGACCGGCACCGGCACGGTCGGCCTCCCGGTCGTCGGCGGGGCGGTGCTCGTCACGATCGGCGCGGGCCTGCTCGTCGCCGCCTGGTTCGGGCGAGGCGGCGGGCTGGTCGCCGCCGGCACGATCGTGGCGCTCGTGCTGGTGGGAAGCACGACGGTCAACGGCATCCCCCGCAAGGTCGGCAGCTTCGTCTGGCATCCCGTCACCGCCGTCCAGTCCCCCGGCACCTACGAACTGGGCATCGGCGACGGCAAGCTCGACCTGAGCGACATTCCCCTGAAGTCCGGCGCCCGGCTGAGGTTCGACGCCTCGGTGTCGCTGGGCCAGCTCGCGGTGATCGTCCCGCCCACCGCGCGGGTCGAGGTGTACGGGTTCACGAAGCTGGGCGAGGTGCGGATCGACCACCAGGTCAAGGACGGCACGAACGTTCGGTTCGACCGCGTCCTGGAGCCCGAGACGCCCGGCAAGGGCGACGCGCCCACGATCGAACTGCACGTGAAGGCGGGCGTCGGCGACGTGGAGGTGCGACGTGCTGCCTGACCCCCATGCCGGTCCCGCTGTCGATCCTCGCGCCGAGCGCCCGCGCCGGGTGCATCGTACGAGCTGGATGTGCCTGCTCTCGGGCCTGCTGTTCATCGGCATGGGCATCCGCTACCTGACCGGGCCCGATCCCGACGCGGTCGTGATGGCTCCCCTGCTCGTCGGAGGGCTGGGCTTCGCGGCCTTCGTCGCCATCCTCGCCAAGGCCATCCGCCGCTGATCCCCTCCCGCTGACCTCTCCTCGTCGACCCTGGGCCGGGCTTCCCGCCCAGGGTCGAGGTATTTCACGCGCCGATTCGGCGATCCGCTCGCCAGGAGCATACTCAGTATGCATACTTAGTATTCATGTCCGTACGACACGGCCTGCTCGCCCTGCTGAGTCAGGGCCCGCGCTACGGCTACCAGCTCAAGACCGAGTTCGAGGCGTCCACCGCCGACACCTGCCCGCTCAACATCGGGCAGGTGTACACGACGCTGTCCCGCCTGGAGCGGGACGGCCTGGTGTCCCGCGCCGGTGAGGACGAACAGGGCCGCGTCCGGTACGCCATCACCCCCGACGGCCACGGCGAACTCGGCCGGTGGTTCGCCAAGCCCGTCTCCCGGGCCGACCGGCCCCGCGACGAACTCGTCGTCAAGCTCGCCATGGCCGCCACCACCCCCGGCGTGGACGTGGCGGCGGTCATCCAGGCGCAGCGGTCCTCGACGATGCGCAACCTGCAGGAGCTCACGCGAGCCAAGCGGGGCTTCGACGCGTCCGCCGAGGCCGCGCAGCGCCTGGTCCTCGATTCGATGATCTTCCAGGCCGAGGCCGAGCAGCGCTGGCTCGACCACTGCGAAGCCGTCCTCGCCCGCCCCTCCGACTCCAGCCCAGCCAAGGAGACCACGTGACCGAGCGTGAGCCGTCCGCGTCCCCAGCGGACCCGTTACCCCGCCCGGACGGCGAGCCGATCGTCCGCCTCGCGGACGTCGTCCGCGTCCACGGCGAGGGGCCGCACGCCGTACCCGCCCTGCGGGACGTCAGCCTCGACGTGCGGGCGGGCGAACTGGTCGCCGTCATGGGCCCGTCCGGGTCCGGCAAGTCCACCCTGCTCAACCTGGCGGGCGGGCTCGACCGGCCGACCGAGGGGTCCGTCCTCCTCGAAGGCCGCGAACTGCGGGACCTGCCACCCAAGCGGCTCGCGGAACTGCGCCGCAGGAGCGCGGGGTACGTGTTCCAGGACCTCAACCTCATCCCGTCGCTGACGGTGGCCGAGAACGTCGCGCTGCCGCGTGAGCTGGACGGCGTGTCCACGGCGACGGCCCGGCGTGCCGCCCTGCGCGTGCTGGACGAGGTGGGCCTCGCGGACCTGGCCGACCGGTATCCCGACGACCTGTCGGGCGGGCAGCGCCAGCGGGCCGCCATCGCCCGGGCGCTGGTCGGGGAGCGCCGCCTGATCCTCGCGGACGAGCCCACCGGGGCCCTCGACACCCGGGCGGGCGACGAGATCATCCACGTGCTCCGGCAGCGTGCCGACGCGGGGGCCGCCGTGCTGCTGGTCACCCACGAACCGAGGTACGCCGCCTGGGCCGACCGCGTCGTCTTCCTCCGGGACGGGCGGATCACCGACTCCTCCGACGCCGGCGGGACGGACGGCGCCGACGGCATGGGCGTGGTGAGCGCCCGATGAGAGGCCTGCGCGCCGCGCTGCGGATCTCGCGCCGCACCGTGACGGGTGGGGAGGGACTGTGCACGGCACGAAGGCGACGCCGTACACGCGGGCGGAGATCGCCGGGCTCCTCCCCGGCAGCCGACTGATCCCGGTGTCGCAGCAGTACCTCCGTTATCTCGCCCCGGGAGGGTATGAGCACGGACTCGTCCGGCAGGTGGATCTGCGCGACCCGATGTCCCAGGACACCTTCCGGCTCGTGCGGGGCAGGCTTCCCGCCGCTCCCGGTGAGGCCGTCATCTCCGCTCAGCGGCTGGACGAGCAGATCAGACCGGGCGTGACGCTCCTGGCCACGGAGGAACGGCGTCCGCTCCGGGTCGTCGGCGTCGCCCTGTTCGCCCCAACGGGGCCAAACCCCAGCGTTGTCGTCTTCCCCGGCAGTCTGCCCGACTCCGCCTTCGGGCCCGCCGATCCCGATCAGGTGACGCACAGCTGGCTCGTGGACGCCCCGCGTCCGCTGTCATGGCCGGACGTCCGCCGGCTCAACGCGCGCGGTCTCGTGGTCGCCAGCCGGGCCGTCGCCGACAGCGCTTCGGCGTCCAAGCCGCAGTACGACCTGAAAATCAACGGCTCCTCGCTACCGGTGCTCCCGTGGACCGGGATCGCGCTGCTGCAGGTCGTCCTCGCGGCCGGGCCCGCCTTCGCCGTCGGCCGGCGGCGCCGGGCCCGCGAGTTCGCGCTCGTCGCCGCCCAGGGCGGCTCTCCCGCTCAACTGCGGCTGATCGCGCTGGCCGACGGCCTGCTCTTCGGCGTCGCCGGGGCCATGGCCGGGGTCGCGATCGGCATCGCGGCGGTGCCGCTCGCCGCGCCGGGGCTCGAACTGTGGTCGAAGACGCTGGTGGACTCGTTCAGCGTTCCCTGGATCTCGGTCACGCTGGTCGCGGTGCTCGGGGTCGTCGCCGGGGTGCTGGCCGCCCTCGCCCCCGCCCTCGGCGCGGGCCGTACGGACGCCGCGGCGGTGCTGTCCGGCAGGCGCGAGCGGCGCCGCGACCGCGCGGGCCGGCCGCTGCTCGGAGCGGTGCTCGTCGTCGCGGGCCTCGCGGCGACGGCGGCGAGCGCCCGGCATGGCGTTCACTGGATCGCCGCCTCTGCGCTGGTCACCCAGCTGGGTCTGGTGGCGCTGGTGCCGACCCTCGTCCGCCTCGTGGGCGGGGCCGCCGCCCGGCTCCCCCTGCCGCTCCGGTTCGCCGTCAGGGACGCCGTACGCAACAGGGGCCGTACGGCGCCCGCCGTCGCCGCGGTGATGACCACGGTCGTGGCGCTCACCGCGATAGGCATCGCCTGGCGGGCCTCGGCCGTCAGCCCCTCGCCGTACCTGCGTGACCGGCCGCAGGGGCCGGCGGGATCACTCTGGATCTCGGCGGCCGGCCTCACTCCGCAGCTGTGGGACCGCGTCCGCGCCGCCGTGCTTCGGGAACTGCCCGCGGGCGTGCCGCTGGTCGAAGGACGGGCTCTCGCGACGAAGGCCGGCGTGCCGCTCGGCGTGAGCCTGCCGGAGCCGGTCCGCTCAGGGAACCGGCCGATCCTCTTCCTGGACCGCGGGTACGGCGGGTTGCTGGCCGGAGACGAGAGCCTGCTGCGTTACGTGCTCGGCCGCGAGGACCCGGAGGCGGTCGCGGCGCTGCACGCGGGCAAGGCGGTAGTGCTCAATCCCGCCACCGTCCGCAAGGGCAGGATCACAGCGAATGTCACAAGGCAGGACGCGGGACCCCTGGACAACCCCGAGCCGATCTCCCTGCCGGCCGTCGGGGTGCCGCCCACGGGGCAGGGCTGGGCGCGTGCGGTCGTCGCGCCGGAGGTCGCCGAGAAGCTGGGCTACGGCACCGTCACCGCCCTCCTCGCGGTGAACCCTGCGGATTATCGGATGTCACCGGCGACGGCGGACCGGATCACCGCGGCCGTGGAGGCCATCACGTCCCACGCCGTGGTCAGGCTGGAGACGCGACGCGGTCCCGTCGACGACTCGGTGGCCCTGCTCGTGCTCGCCGTGGCGGCCGCCGTGCTCGTGCTGGGGATGACCTTCGTCGCGACCGCGCTGGCGGCCGTGGAGGCGCGGCCCGACCTGGAGACGATGGCCGCGGTGGGGGCGGCTCCACGGACGAAGCGGGCCGTCGTCGCCGGCCAGGCCCTGGTGATCGCGCTGCTCGGCACGACCGTCGGAGTGCTCGCCGGCCTGCCACCCGGCGCCGCCGCCACCCGGGTCCGCTCGTCGTACGAGCCGCTGTTCGTCGTGCGGCCCGACGGGGTGCCCGTGCTCGTGCGCGCGGAGCCGCCGGCGCTCCTGCTCACGATCCCGTGGCCGCTCATCGCCCTCCTCGTCGTGGGGCTGCCCCTGCTGGCGGCGCTCGGCGGCGCCGTGTTCACCCGGTCGCGCCTGCCGCTCCCCCGGCGCAGGGTGACGTGACCTGACGCCGGGGCCGCCCGGGTGACCTCGCCGCTGTCGCAGCGGATCAGGCGCGGAGCAGTTCGGGGGTGCGCTGCTGGGGCAGGCCGGCGAGCCGGCGCTGGTCCTCGGTCAGCAGCGCGGCGATCGGCCCCGGCTCGCGCAGCCGGGTGAGCCGGTCGCGGTTGTACTTGCGCTGCCGCGCCGTGCGGCGCTTGCTCACCGCCGCCTTGTACGCGTCGACGTGGTCGCGGTCGGCCTTGCGCGCGCCGCTCAGCTCGTAGCCGTACGCGGTGAGCCGCTCGCCCAGCACCTCCTCGCACAGCGAGATCTCCCAGGACTCCAGCCGGGAGGCCCACTTGCCGGAGTGGGCGGTGGTGACCTCCTCGTGCGTGTTGCTGTGCCACACCTTGTGCCGGGGAACGGCCAGGTCGGCCATGTGGCGGGGCTCGCACATCGCCGGGTCGTAGTCCTCGCCGAGGAACACGCACAGCTTCTTGAGCTCGGTCTCCGGGTCGGCCGTCAGGTCCTCGTAGCGCAGCTCGTAGAAGCCGCCCGGCGGCAGCCTGCGCGCGTTCCGCCGGCCGAAGTCGGCCGCCTCGGCCCAGTTGGCCATCGCGTGGACGGCGTCCTCCTTGTACCAGGGCATCTGCTTCAGCGAGGCCACGCAGTCGCGGCCGTCCCGGACGAGGTGGACGAACTGCGCGTCGGGGAACAGCCGCATGAGCATCTCGACGTGCCGGTAGTAGCTGGGCCGCTTGTCGCCCCAGCGCGGCTTGCCGAAGCGCTCGGCGTAGCACTTGAAGACCATGCCGACGACCGAGCCGAAGCTGCCCGGGCCGAGCATGGCCGCCTGGACGAAGTCGGGCCGGCTCAGCCCGAGCTCGTGGAACTTGGTGGTCCGGCCCTCGGCGATCCAGCCCGCCAGCCGGCGCCGGTTGTCGGCCAGCCGCATGTCGCCGTACGCGCGGCGGGCGAAGTAGGCCGGGACGACGAACCGCGTCTCCGGCGGCACGGCGATGCGCGGGTGCGAGTGCAGCATGAGCTGGAGCATGGTGGTGCCGGAGCGCGGGCAGCCGACGACGAAGACAGGCCTGTCCGAATGCATGAGATCAATCCCCCGTGATGAAGTTGCCAGGCGTACGGCCGCCGCCCTCCCCCGGGCGCGTCCGTGACGCGGGTCCCACGGCGCGTGCCGTGCGAACGTGTGGAGCCGGCCGCCGGGGCCGGTCAGATCGTGATCTTCTCGCGCTCCGCGGCGGTGTCCGGCACCTGGCGGGACGCCAGCCAGACGCGGTAGACGAGGCTCATCTCGAAGACCAGCAGCAGCCCCCCGGCCACGACGGAGACCGGCACCAGGGCCCGGGCCCCGAGCAGCGGGCCCACGACGAAGACCGCGGCGTGGAACTCGATGCCGCTCATCACGTGGGTCCGCACCCGCCGCCGCACCAGGAAGACCCGCAACCGGTCGTACCAGGGGAAGCGGGCGTGGAACGCCTTCTGCAGGTCGACGACCGTGGCGCCGTCCCCGGCCACGGCCTCGCCGGCGGCCTGCCCGAGCTCAGTGCGCGGCCGGGCGCGCAGGACGCTCTCGGCGAGCACGCAATGCCCGTCCAGGCGCGCCTCGACGAGCGCGCGGGTGGCGTCCTTCACCCGCTTGAGCTGCGGGCCGTTGATGTAGCGGAACAGGTCGAGCACGACGACGCCCACCGCGGCGAGCACGAACTCCGGATCCCCCGAGCGGGAGTACTCCCCGAACCCCCAGCCGAAGGCGCAGCACACCACCCGCACCCGGTCGCCGACGTAGTCGAGCCACAGCCCGAAGGGCGTGCCCGTGCCCTTCAGCCTGGCGATCTTCCCGTCCATGCAGTCGACCGTGAAGCTCAGGTAGAACAGCGCGGCCCCGGCGACGAGCAGGCCCTCCGCGAAGGCGGCCGCCGAGGCGAAGCCGACCAGCATGGACAGCCTGGTCAGGCCGTTCGGCGTGACAGACGTGTGGTTGGCCGCGAGCAGCGCGAGTCGGCAGGCGAGCGGATCGACCATGAAGACGGTCCACCACGAGTCCCTCGGCTTGCGCGTCGCGAGTATGTCGTTCAGCGTGAAGCCCCCCATGAAGGCAACAATGACTACAAGCGGTAGCCGTTCGCCTGCTCTTCTGTAACAGAGAGGGCATCTCGTTGCCAGTTCTTGACCGCCATCCCAAGTAGGTAAACCATCGCCCAATCCGGTGGCCGATCCGTTACAGTCCGTGTCCGAGGGGGAGACCATGCCCGTTGTCACCTTGTACCGGCGGTTGCAGGGGCGGTTGCGCGGACGGCTGCCGGCCGTGGAGCCCACGCCGAAGGCCGCGCTCATCCGGGCCGACGCGAGCCCGCTGCAGGCCCAGCGCGAGACGCTGGACGTGGTCTGCGCCCTGCTGGGCGGAGCGGCGGTGCCGTACTTCTGCGTGCGCCCGCTGCCCGACCGCCCGCCGGTGGTCGCGGTGCCCGAGGAGGACCGCGACCGCGCGCTCGCCGCGCTCGCCGCCGGCGCCCACCCGCTGTTCGCGGCGCGGCAGCCGTACGGCAGGCCGGGGGCGCGGGCCCAGGCGGACGCGGGGCGGATGCGCCCGGTGCGGCGGGCCGCGCCACTGCTGGGCGACGCCCGGGTCGTGCGGCTCGCCATGTATTTCGCCAGCCCGTCGCGGACGCTCACGCTCGGCCCCGAAAACGGTCTCGATCTGGAGTTCTGGGCCCGCGAGGGCGACGACCTGGCCGGGCCGCGGCCCAACCCGGCGTGCGACCGCGTCCCCGCCGACGGCCCGGTGGCGGAGGGCGGCGAGGAGCTGTTCCTGCCCCTCGCGTGCCCGGCCCGCCGCGCCCGCGCCTACCGGACCCGGCCGGAGTTCATCCGGCGACTGCTGGACGACATCGACTTCCCGATCGACGCCGTCTACACGTGGGTGGACGGCGCCGACCCCGCCTGGCGGGCCCGCCGCGACCAGGCGCAGCGCGAGGAGGCGCGGCGCGCCGACTGCCCGCTGAGCGAGATGGCGACCACCGAGGCGCGGTTCACCAGCAGGGACGAGCTTCGCTACTCGCTGCGCTCCCTGCTGATGCACGCCCCGTGGATCAACCGGATATGGATCGTCACCGACGGCCAGACGCCCCCGTGGCTCGACACCACCCACCCGATGGTGTCGGTGGTCGACCACAAGGAGATCTTCACCGACACGTCGGTGCTTCCGGTGTTCAACTCGCACGCCATCGAGACCCAACTCCACCACATCGAGGGGCTCAGCGAGCACTTCCTGTACTTCAACGACGACTTCTTCCTCGGCCGGCCGCTGGCGCCGCGGACGTTCTTCGAGGGCAACGGGATCACCCGGTTCTTCCCCAGCACGGTCCACGTGCCCTTCGGCGTGCCGGAGACCGAGGAGTCCCCGGTGCACGCGGCCGGGATGAACAACCGGCGCATCCTGGAGGACCTCAGCGGCCGGACGATCACGCAGAAGCTTAAGCACGTGCCGTACGCGCTGCGCCGGTCGCTGATGTACGAGATCGAGGAGCGGTTCGCCGCCGAGTTCCAGGCGACGGCCCGCAGCAGGTTCCGCACGTCGCGGGACATCTCGGTGGTGTCGTCGCTGGCGCACTACTACGGCTATCTCAGCGGGCGGGCCGTGCCCGGCCTGGTCGACTACACGTACGTGGATCTCTCCCTGCCCAAGACGCCGGCCCGGCTGCGCCGCATGCTCGCCCGGCGCAGGCACGACGTGTTCTGCCTGAACGACACCTCGCCGACCGACGACGAGCAGGACGCGCTGCTCGCGCGGTTCCTGGAGGCCTACTTCCCCACCCCGGCGCCGTTCGAGCGGTGAGCCCCGGCAACCCCTGCCGTCTCCCGCCGTCCCCTCTCGCCCCGGGTGTCGTCGCGCGCCTCGTACCTCTCGGCGTACAGGCCGCGCGACGTCCAGCGCCCGGCCGGGACGAACGCGCGGGTCACCACGTCGAGCCGGCGACCGGTGAGGCCGGCCTTGCCGGTGTGGCCGACGACCCAGAGCGTACGCAGCCCCGCGAGGCGGGCGGCCAGCAGCCGGGGGCCGACCTCGCGGCCCGCGAAGCTGCCGTCCCGCTCCGGTGACCGCGCCAGCGCGATGTCACTCAGCCTGCCGAAGACCGACGGATAGACCGTGACGTACTTCCTGACCTTCGCGGGCACGAACATCACCCCGTCTCCCGGCCGGGCGGTGGAGGCGAGCAGCGCCAGGACCGGGCGCGGGTCGTCCTGCCTGCCGTCCGGCCCGCGCGTGGCGAGCTGCCCCGGCACCGAGAGGCCGATCCAGGCGGCCAGCGCGGCGACGGCCACGCCGGTGGGCAGCGCGGCGAGACCCGCCCCTGCGAGCAGCGCCGCCGCTGGGACGCAGCAGAGGACGTACCGGAAGACGTACACGGGATGCGCGGCCCAGGACGCCGCCAGCAGCACCGTCGCGGGGACGAGCAGCCACGGCAGGGTCACCCGCACCAGGGCCGCATACCCCCTGGAACCCCCCGCTCCCCGCCATTCCACCCCACCCGGGTCGCCCCGCTCGCCCACCCCCACCTTGTACGGGCTCGCGGCGCGGGCGGCGCGGATGGCGCTGACCAGGCCGAGGGCAAGGCCGAGGAGTGTGAGCGCCCAGGCCGGCGGGGCGACCCCGAGCGCCGTGAGCGCGGAGGCGCCGAGCGGCGCCGTTGGAGCGAGCCCCGGCCAGCGCGGCGGAGTCGTCGCGCCGAGATCCCCGAACATCTGGACGGCGAGCCGCCCCACGTCGGCCGCCTCGGGCCGGCGGATCCAGCTCACCTGCGCGCCCTGCCCGGAGCCGAGCCAGGCCAGCGGCGCCACGGCCACCGACGCCGCCGCCGTCGCACAGGCCCAGCGCGCGAACGGCCCCCGCGACAGGACCACGACCACGCCGTGGGCCCCCGCGACCAGGAACGCGAAGAGGTTGAGGTAGGCGAGGGCGGTCAGCGCCACCGCGTATCCGGCCAGCGCCGCCGGGGTGGGCGACCGCAGCACGCGCAGGAGCAGCAGCGTCACGCCGACGGCCGCGGCCGTCGTCATCGGGTACGGCCGCGCCTCCTGAACGTATCGGGAGAAGATGGGCATGAGGGCCAGGAGCGTCCCGCCGTACAGACCCGCCCGGGGAAGGCCGAGAGCGCGGCCGAGCGCGCCGGTCCCGGCGGCGGCCAGCGCCCCAGCGAGGACCGACGGCAGCCGCAGCGCCACCTCGGCCGTGCCGAAGACGCCGACGACCACGTGCATCAGCGCGTAGTAGAGGCCGTGGACGGCGTCGACCGACCGCAGCAGATGGGCCAGCTGGGGGAGGGTGCGGACGGCGGCGCTCACGGTGGCGGCCTCGTCGCGCCACAGCGGCGGGCCATCGAGATCCCACAGCCCGGCGGCGAGCGCGAGCGCGGCCGGAACGACGGTGACAGCCGACGGCCTTCCCACCCGGCCTTTCAGCGCGCCACCCCTCGTGCGGAACGCCCACGCCCGCGCTGATCGTGGGGGTGTGGTGCCGGGAGCGGCCCCGCGGCCGCTGGTGCGCTCGCTCACGGCAGCATGCGCGCGACCACGCGCGCCGAGGCGTGCCCGTCGTCCCAGGGGCAGAACCTTCGGGCGAACTCCGCGTATCGCGCCGCGAAGGGCTCGAGGTCGCCGCACCGCAGCACGTCGAGCAGGTCGTCGCCGGTCCTGACGACCGGCCCGGGGGCCACGGCCTCGAAGTCGAGATAGAAGCCGCGCACCTCGTCCCGGTAACGCTCCAGATCGGGGGCGAAGAACACCATCGGCCTCCCGGTGCAGGCGAAGTCGAACATCGCCGACGAATAGTCGGTGACCAGCACGTCCGCGGCCGCCAGCAGATCGGCCATATCCGGAAATTTCGAGACGTCGCGGACCCGGTGGCCGAGGCCCTCGGGGATCGCCAGGTGCCGCGCCACCAGATAGTGGGCCCGTACGAGCAGCAGGTCGTCGTCGTCCAGCGCCCGGGCCGCCCGGGTGAGGTCCAGGGCGAGCCGTCCCGCGCCCTCCGGCTCGTCGTCCCGCCAGGTGGGCGCGTAGAGGACGACCCGCCGGTCGGCCGGCACGCCCAGCCGCCGCCGGGCGGCCCGGGCGCGTGCGGGGTCGAACAGCACGTCGTTGCGGGGATAGCCCGACTCCAGGACCTCACCCGCGTAGCCGAACGCGCGGCGCAGCGCGGTGGTCGCGAACGGGCTCGGCGACAGCAGCAGGTCCCAGGTCGCCACCTGCCGGGTCAGCTCCGCCCGCGGCGTCTGCCGCGCGTACGGCATGCCCTCCAGGTCGAGCCCCAGGCGCTTGAGCGGCGTGCCGTGCCACGTCTGCACGACAAGCTGGCCGCGCGGCTTGTGATACCACCCCGGCTGCGTGCGCCGGTTGGCCACGACGAAGCGGCTGGTGCTCAGCGCCTCCTCGTGCTCGCGTGAGCCGTGCAGGACCAGGCGCGCGCCCGGGGGCACGGTGAACTGCCCGTCCCGGGTGACCCAGACGATCTCGACGCCGGGGTGACGGCGCGACAACTCCTCCGAGACGGCCCGGGGATTGCACGAGTACTGGCCGCCGCCGTAGCTGTCGAAGACGGCCGCGTTCCGCAACGCCGCGCCTCTCCCGATCCGGCCCCCCAGCCGGCCGCTCGTGCGGGACCGGGCCGCGGCCAGGCGCCTGCGCGTGGCGTACGGCCCCCGCTCGTGCGGGCCGAGGGCCGGCCGCACCACGAGGCTGAGCGCGCCGTCGCGGGCCGTACGGAAGGAGACCTCGTGCAGCCCGGCGACCCGCGGCCGGGGCGGGTCGGCGATCAGGGCCGGGCCCAGCCGGACGCGCTCGTCCCCGGCGAGCACGCGCCAGGTGCCGCCGGCGAGCGGCAGCCCGTCGGCCGTCCTGCCGATCAGGGCCGTCCATCCGTCCTCGTCCTGAAGGACCGGCCAGGAGTGGCGTTCGGCGCCGCGCTCCAGGGTGATCCGGTCGCCGGGAAACCGGTCCGGCGCCTCCAGGACCAGCTCCCCCGCGTCCGTCCAGCGCACGGCGCCGATGTGCCCCGCGGACCCGGCGGGGTCGTCACCGGCGGCCACACCGGCCGTGAGTGTGAGGCCCCGCTCGTGCGTGAGGGAGACCCGTGCGCCCGCGACGTCGAAGACGCGCTCACCCGGCGCCCCGGTCGCTCTTCCGGCCCGGGTCACGCCCCGGGCCCGGACCCGCGCGTGCAGCGCCCACCGGCCGGGAGGCAGGGCGTCGAGGGCGATCACGGCCTCGAAGCCGGAGTCGTCGTGGCAGGCGACCGACTGCCGGGAGTCGGCGGTCACGTCGGGCCTGCGGGTCCGCCGCACCGGCAGGGCGATCCGCTCCTCCTCCCGCTGCAGCCACACCTCGATCCGGCCGCGCCCGCTGTCCAGGTGGGCGATGTACGCGTGACCGGCCAGGACGAGCCTGCCGTCGACGTGCCGTACGTCGTCCACGCGGGCGACGAGCCGCAGGTCGCGGGTCGCGTCGAACAGCGAACGCGAGAGCCGGGGATCGCGGCGGAAGGGATAGTCGAGATACCAGCGGCGGCGGACCAGCCCGCGCCGGAGCACTCCCCGGTGCCTGATCTCCGACTCGGCGAACATCCGCAGCTCCGCCAGCTCGCCGGTCATGCCGTGCGCGGCGAAGTGGATCCGGAGCCGCCCGAGGACCGGCAGCCGTTCGACCGCGCCGGGGTCCAGGCGGCCCAGGGCCTCGGCGAGCCCGTCCGGGATCCGGTCGCGTACGGCGTCCAGCACCGCTTCGAGGTCGGGCCCCTCGGCCAGGCGCAGGTCGTAGGCCGCGCGCAGTCGCGGCGCGTGCCGTCCGAGCAGGTCCGACACCTCCAGCATGGCCCGCAGGCGGCGCAGCGGATCGGCCGGCGGCCGGGACCCGCGCGTGAGGCAGACCACGTCGTTGAGCACGTCGGCCGAGGTGGACAGCACGTGCGCCGGAATCGTCACCGGGAAGTCCTCGCCCAGCCCCTCGGGGAAGGCGAACCGGTGCCGGTTCCAGAACTCCCGGCGGAACACCGTGCCGCCCGCCCGCGGGTCGTCCAGCAGCTTCGGATGCCGGGTGATGTGAGTGCGCAACCGCGCCGCCGCCCCCGTTGCCGCCCCCGCTCTCGATCCCGCCCCCGGGCCCGGCGCGGTGCCGGTCGTCCGTCCCGTTTCCGTGGCGGTCCCGCCGGAGGCGTACGGGCTCCAGCGGAGGATCCGGCCGCAGGCGAGGTCGGAGCCGGTGTGGTCGAGGGCGTCGACCAGCATGCGGTAGGCGTCGGCGGGGACGACCGAACCGGGGTCGGCGAAGGCGAGGTAGCGGCCGGTGGCGAAGGCCGCGCCCGCGTTGCGGGCCGCGCCGGGGTCGTCACCGCCGTCGCCGAGGGCGAGCAGCGTGAACCCCGGGCCGGGCGGCCGCAGACCCTCCGGCCGCCCGGCGAGGATCACCTCGATGTCGTCGAGAGTCTGGTCGTGCAGGGACTTGAGGCACTCCTCGGCGTGTTCCTCCCCGCCGTGCAACGGGACGACCACCGAGAGCCTGGGAGGCGCTGTCACGCCGCCAGGATGCCGAGGCACGGCGAGGCGACACCCCGCCGATCTCGATTGCCTTACCGTTTCTTGACCAATCCTTGACGCACAGCCATGGGCTGCTCTCGCTCAGGCACGGCGGAGATGTCTCGCCGTGACATGAGACAACTGGCAGATCACCCAGCGTCAAGGATGCGACCGGCGCAGACCAGTGCCGCCCCGAAATCCTTGACTCGGTCGCTGCTCACATCCCGGACGATGGCCGCCAGCACCTCACTCTCGGCAGGAGTGACATCGAGGTGGCGACAGTCTCCTGACTGCTCGTGGAACAGACGGACCACAGGCGGGGCAAGTTCACCGGCTACCTCCTCCTGCACGAGCATTATCGAGATGACGGCTGTGCCACAGTCGAACGTGCCACCATCCCCGATGTGCTCGATCGGTCCCATCTGGCGCGAGGATCGCGCGAATCGTGCCGATCGACACCATCCGAGGCGGCAGTTATGACCAGCAGACGGCTTCTTCGTGGCCTCCTTAGGGGCTCCGGCGAGCGCTTCGGTGGGCACTGGATCAGGAGAACGCTTACGCTTCGTCATGGGTCCTCTTCCTGTGTGAGCAGGTTGGGATCAAGGGCCTGCCTGGTGTTGGCGCACCAGGCGGGCCCGTTATCTCGGAGCGTCTCGACCGTATGACTTACCGATGCGCGCCGTCAAGCGATGCGCCCAGAAAGGCCGTACGGATCGTTCACCACTACACTTCGGCGCATGAATCAGCGCCCTGAATCGCCATGGGTGCCTGTCGGCATCGATGGCATCGCCCTGCATCTCGGCGTCTCGCAGAACACCGTCATGGCATGGCGTCGGCGTTCCGCGAAGGAGTGGGTGACAGTCAGGAAGTTCCCGGAACCAGCCGGCAAGATCTCTGGTCGTGACTGGTGGTGGCTCGCAGACGTCCTCGACTGGGCACGTGCGACGGGCCGCACCGAGGAGACGTCGTGAAGTGCCGTCACCGTCTTCGATGCAACCGAATGGTGACCTCGTAACGCGGTCGCGGTCCAACCATTATTGCCACACCTCTGATTCTCAGGACAACTACCCGTCGGGCGCGTCCCGGTGCTGCATTGATCTTGACTGTGCCAGGGGCAGCGGAAGGATCAGCACATCCATGAGGGGTGCGTCGGGCCAGCCGGGGCGCAGACGGGCGACAGGCTGCCAACCCCATTGGACGTAGGCGGCGTAGGCCGTGGAGTTCTCCGGGCGGACCAGCAGTGTGGCGCGTCGTTCGCCGCGGCCGGCCAGGAGCTCATCGTGCAGGGCATGCGCGATGCCCTGTCCGGTCCACGCCCGCCGCACCATGATCTCCGAAAGGGCGAAGGTACGGGCGCCGTCCTCGGCGGTGAAGTCCGGCTCGGGTTCGGCCTCCAGCCCATTCCACCACCGTGTGTCAGGGGGCAGAGGCCATCCCCAGGCCTGGCCAAGGGGCTCGTCACCCGCGTACGCCATGACGAGGTCGAAGCCGTCCCGGCTGGTGTAGGCGTCGAAGCGGGTCATGAAGGCCTGGTCACTGGCGAATGCGTCACCGGTGGCGATCCGCTCGGCGTAGGCGTCGCGGTGGATCAGTGACACGACCTCACGCTGCTCGCGGGCGCCGGCGGCGTCGAACCGCTTGAAGATCACAGTTTCGGTCATGCTGTTCCTCCGGGTTCTCAGGATCAGACGGGGGCCAGCGCACGGGCGGCCTGGTCGAAGCGTTCGCAGAACTCCTCGTCGAAACCCTCCGCCTCGTGCCGGACGGGCCGCAGTTCATTGAGCACCCGGACGGAGGTCAGCCGTTCTCCCAGATCCGGAAGGAGCTGCGTTCCCTCCTCGACGGCGGTCCGGTGGTCCCCGGCTGCGGAGGTGGCCGCGGCGAGCCGGGCGCGGTAGTAGGCGCGGTCACGGGGCGAGCGGGCCGGGTCGCTGAGAACCGACCGATACAGGCGGGCGGCGTGCTCGGGGTCGCCGAGTGCGATCCTGCCCATGGCCTCGTAGCCGGTTATCTCCGACTGGGTGACGAAGGTGCTCCAGGGGTGGTCGGTGTCGTGGGCGCCGCGGTCGAGCTCGGTGCGGGCCCGGCAGATCGCGGCACGGAAGGCCACCTCGTCGTCGAGCTGGGCGTGGGCGAGTGCCTGGCGAAGCGCGATCAGCGCGTGCAGGGTGGCGGAACGGGCGTGCCGGGCGGCGTCGGCCGCGCGGTCGGCGAACCGCAGCGCCTCACGTGCGGTGCCCCGGCGGCCGGTGATCCTGGCTAGATGGGTCGCCTGTTGGGCCATGTTCACATACACGTGCACGACCAGCTCGGTGTCGCCCGAGCTGCCGGCCAGCAGCGCGGCTTGGCCGTACAAGGTGCGGGCGAGGGGCTGGTTGCCGGAGTCGTAGGCGAGCCAGGCAGTGACGATGCCGAGGTCGGCGGTCGTGACCAGCAGCTGCCTGCCGACCTGGTCGGTGTAGTCGGACTCGTCCAGCATCGCCCGTGCCCGGGCGAAGGTCTCCATGGCCTGGCGCAGCAGGCCGCCGCCGCCAATGGTGCGGTCCTGGTTGCGCAGCCGTGACAGGATTGCCTGCAGATAGCGGACGTGCGCGCGGTCGACCCGATCGGGAGGGGGCAGCAGCGCGGCCACGACCAAGCCCGAGGTCACGGCGCCGAACTCCCGGCGGTCGAGATCCACGTCGACTCCCCAAAAACCGGCCTCATCGTCGCTTCCCAGACTGGCATCCTCCCGGCCCAGGATGAGCGGCAGCAATGCCGCTCGGGGCATCCCGAGCTCGTCGCAGACGCGGAGAATTTCCCGTACGTCGTGGAAGGTGTACCGCTGGCGTCGTTCGACTTTGGTCACCACGGATTGGGACCAACCGAGCAGGTTGCCGAAGTCGAGCTGGCTCAGCCCCGACGCTCCGCGCATGATCGCCAGCACCGCCCCCATGTCGAGCCGGGCGAGTGCCTGCCGCAGAGGCAGCGAATCCCAGACCCAGGTGGGAGTGACGCCGGTCGACTCCCGGGCCGAGGTGAGGCAGGGGCCGCAGAGCGGGTCCGGGTTGTACCGGCTGAGCTTGGCGAAGCGGCATGCCGGGCAGACGCGGTCGCCGTTCGCACTCGGGTCCATCGGGGCCCTCCGCCAGCCAGTGATGTACGTCGTCTTGATGGTGCCCGCGCCGCCGTTGGATCGGGGAGAGCGTATCTCCAGCTCACCTTTCTCGTAGGCCAATCTGGCCTAACCCGCGACGGCCTGGCTGGGACACAACGGCGTTGGCTCTCTCCGCGGCAGAGGGCACGCTCGCAGGAGCAATCCCATGAGAGACCCTCTCGTCGCTCACGGTCACCACGACGGGGCGGCGTTCTCCCGGAAGACGCCTGCTCAGGAGACCTTGCATGGATGTGCTCCTTGCCCCAACCCAGACGCCACAACCAACAACCGAACAACCAGTGCAGATCCCCGCTGAGGACCGCCTGATCCGGGTTAGCGCCTGGCAGTTGAGCCGCGAAGGCGGCCCACAGCAGGCTCGGCGTCTGTTGCGTTCGCACGTCGCCGAGCGCGTGGACGGCCCCGCGCTCGATGAGGCGGACGTCGTGGTCAGTGAGCTGGCGACCAACGCGTTCGTGCACACCGGAGGTCCGTGTGAGCTGCGACTGGTTCAGTACGCGGGGTTCCCCATCGTCTGTGAGATCGCTGACGTCGGCGACCAGGAGGACATCGTTGCCAAACGGCTCGCCGAAGCCCTCGTGTGCCCGGCTGTGGCCGACGACCCCGATATCGCCCACCTTGACGAAGGCGGCTTCGGCCTGAGCATCGTCGCCGCCCTGACCAAAGGGCACTGCGGCGTGCGCCCGGCCCGGCTGTATCACAGCACGCAGGTGGGCAAGAGTGTCTGGTTCGCCCTTCCCGCGCTCGGACGCCGTTCATGCGACTCCGCGCAACCTGAGTTCGACCCCGAGGAGTCGGCCGCGAAGGCTCAGTCTCCGTCCCTGCCGTTGTAACTGCCGGCAAGGGGCGGTGTGGCGGGTCCTTCCTGGGACGCCGGCCACGAGCACGACCCCCGGACCGATGCGGTCCGGGGAGCCCACATGGGGAGGCCCCGTTCCCCCGCCGGTCCAGGTGTCCAGAGCCCGGGCCATCGGGCGGTTACCAAGGTCCCTCCAACAAGGATCAGGAGCAAAGATGAGCACGCAGACCATCGCGCGGAGCGTTGAACCGCACCAGCACGCCGGCGACGACGCCGACGACCCGTTCCAGCTCGACATCACCTTCATCGAGAACACGCCGGCGACCGAGACGGTGCTGTTGTGCAGCACCGGCGACACTTGCGGGAGCTCCTGCCCGAGCGCCTGCACCACCTCGTAGCCCAGGTCCAGCCCGGCGGCGCGGGCCGGACGGACGTCTCCCTCCGGCCCGCTCCCTTCCTGTCTAGAACGGAGTGTGGGTGATGACGCGCTTACGACACAGCCTGTACCGGGTTGCCGGTGAGGGGATGCTGCGCGCCGCGGTGCGCCTCACCGGGCCGGACCTGCCGCCCTGGCCGGGTCCCACAGCGCCCCTCGAGCGCTGGCGTTCGTGGCTGGCGGCAGCGTGGGCCGACGATGCCTTTCGGCAGGCGGCGTCCAGCGCCAGCCCGGATCTGGACCGCAAGGTCCAGGCGATCCTCGGCGGGCTCTCGGTCAAGGTACGCCGGGCACGCCGGGCGGCACTGGCCACCGCCCGATACACGATCAGGTACGCGCGCCG
Organism: Microbispora sp. NBC_01389; assembly: GCF_045040095.1. Classification (NCBI taxonomy): domain Bacteria; kingdom Bacillati; phylum Actinomycetota; class Actinomycetes; order Streptosporangiales; family Streptosporangiaceae; genus Microbispora; species Microbispora sp. NBC_01389. Next base: position 3,154,961 of record NZ_CP109552.1, on the reverse strand, counting down.
CTCGACACCGTTCGGTCTGTTCGCGGGCGTCGCGCTGACCGAGTTCGGCGACGTGGCCGAGGTCCGCTTCGGGGAGTTGCACCAGGCTGTTGCCCGGCCGGACCCGGTGGCGCTGGACGCGGCGGTCAGCGACTTGGAGGCGGACGGCGAGCGGATGGCCGACGTCGACGTATGTGTCAACAACCTGGCAGCTCTGCGGGGCGGGCGCGTCTACGTGCCGTCCGAGGGCGCTTCGGAGTTCTCCCTCGCGCTGACCCCCGCGGTCGCGCTGGTGCTGGATGCGGCCCGGGCCCCGATCCGGTACTCGACCCTGACGGACAAGCTCGCCGCCGAATTCCCAAGCACGAACGAACGCCACCGGGCCGGGCTGGTCGCGGAGCTGCTGCGGGTGCGGCTGCTGCGGTCGTCGCTGCGTGCACCCGCCACCGTCGTCGACCCGGCCGATCCCCTGCCGGCTGCCCTGAAAGACACGCCCTACCGGGCGGCGGTGGATCTGCGGCTGGACGCTGCGGTGCGGCTGCCGACGACGGTCGTGACGGAGGTGGAGACCGCCGCGACGGTCCTGACGCGCCTCACCGTTTATCCGACAGGGACCTCGGCATGGCGCCGTTACGCCGAACGGTTCGCCGACCGGTACGGCGAGGGTGTCGAGGTGCCGCTGGAGCTGGTGACGGATCCCGAGGCGGGCTTGGGCTTTCCCGAGGGTTTCGGCCAGGTGTCCGAGCCGCCTCGCCCGATGACCCGCCGGGACCGGCTGCTTCTGGAACTGGCCGGCACCGCGGCCGTCACAGGCAGTCGCTCGGTGGTCCTGTCCGGCGCGATGATCGAGCGGTTGGAGGCCGCCGCGGGCAAGCGTACGGTCACCCCGCCCCACCTCGAACTGTGTGTGCAGGTACAAGCGCACTCGACGCAGGCTCTCGACTCCGGGCACTTCCGTCTTCGGGTGTTCACCGTCTCTCGGGCGGCCGGCTCGATGACGGGTCGCTTCTGGCATCTGTTCCCGCAGACCGGAGCAACGTACGCCGGTCTGCCCACGGTCGAGCCTGGCGCGGAGCTGGTCCAGCTGTCCTTCCACGCCGGCCGCGTCCCGGCCGATCTGCTCACCCGTGCCCCGCAGGTGCTGCCCCGGCTGGTCAGCGTCGGGGAGTTTCGGCATCGCGGGAAGGGTGTGCTGTTCCCGTCCGATCTGGCTGTCGGTCTCCGCCACGGCCGCCTCTATTTGACCGAGGCCGCCACCGGGACGCACGTGGAGGTGCTCGCACCGACCGCGATCAACTTCCTGTGGAACAACTACACCCCTCCCCTGGGTCGGTTCCTGGCCGAGATCAGCCGGGCCACCATTCCCCAGGTGACGTGGTTCGACTGGGGCGCCGCCTGGACCCTTCCGTTCACCCCGGCATTGCACTACCGGCGTTCGATCCTGGTTCCCGCACGATGGAAGCTGCAGGCTCACGAGTTGCCCGGTCGCACCGCGACGCTGGATGAGTGGGCCGGGCACCTGCACGCCTGGATGAGCTGCTTCGGCGTGCCGGACCGCGTGCTCTTGGCCGAGGACGACCAGCACCTTCCGCTCGATCTGCGCCAGGACATGCACCTGGACCTGCTGCGCACCCACCTTGCCTCCAGTCCGACCGGTGCCGCGGTCCTGTACGAGGCGCCGCCACCGGATGCCGACGGCTGGATCAGCGGGCGCGCCCACAGCCTCGTTGTCCCGCTCAGGGCACGCCCATGACCGCGACGGCGGCTCTTCCGCGGACGCAGGACCTGTCCGAGGGCGCGCTCGGGGTAACGCTGCTGCATATCGAGCGTGGTGACCTCGCATCCGCTCGAAAGACCTTGGCGCAGGCGGTCGCGGGCGGTGTCAGTGCCGGAGGCAACGCCTCGTTGTTCCACGGCGCCCCCGCACTGGAGTTCGTGCTCAGCCGTGCCCGGCGTGCCGACCGCGACATCCGGGACGCCGTCGACCGCGTCGTGACCGCGCGACTGGCCGCAGCGCGGCGGCGGCAGGTATCCGCGGCACTACCGCATGCCGCGGAGTTCGACCTCATCCGGGGCTTGACTGGGCTGGGCGCACTGCTGCTGAATCGCGACAGCGCCTCGCCACTGCTGGAAGAGGTGCTGGACTACCTGGTTTCCCTGTGCCGGCCGGTCCGCCTCGATGGCCGGGAGCTGCCGGGCTGGTGGTCGGATGCCGGGCCTGCCGATGAACAGATGCCCGGCGGACACGGCAACAACGGTGTCGCGCACGGCATCGCCGGCCCCCTGGCGCTGCTGTCCCTCGCCGCCCGGCGTGGCGTCCAGGTGCCGGGACAGCACGACGCCGTCGAGGTGGTCGCGCGCTGGCTGGACAGGTACGGCTGCTGCTACTGGGTCACTCGCGACCAACTGTCCAATCCCGAGCCGCCGAAACGGCAGGTCGCGCGCCCGTCGTGGTGCTACGGAGAACTCGGCATCGCCCGCAGCCAGCAGGTGGCCGCGATCGTCCTGGGCGACCCGGTCCGTCGGCTCGCGGCAGAGGACACCGTCGTGCGCGTCCTCGCCGACCGAGCCCGCCTTGACCGGGTCACCGATGCTTCGCTGTGCCACGGCTGGGCCGGCCTGCTGACCGTCGTCCGTGCCGTCGCCGACGACAGCCCCGACCCGGACCGATACGCGCCGCTGATCGAGGACCTGGCCAAGCGCCTGGCCGCTGACCTGGGCCGGCTGTCCAAGCCCGGATTCATGGAAGGCCGTGCCGGCGCGCAACTGGCCCTGGACGGCACGAACACCACCGGCTGGGCCAGGGCCCTGCTGATCACCTGACTCCGCCCGTCATTCGACCCGAGCCTCACTGAGAAGGAGCGCCCACGACCATGGACGTCGACGATGAGGACCTGCCGATCACGCCCGAGCAGGGCTGGTGGCATGCCAGCGTGTCGTTCCCAGGCGGTGCCGTGAGCCTGGAGGCTGCCCAGGCGCTGGTGTCCGCGCTGCACGACCAGCGGTTCCACTACCTCCGCAAGGATGGAGGGCTGCGGCTGCGCATCAAACGCCCGGCTGCGGCCCTGCTGGACCGGCTCGTCGCCGACCAGCTGGCCAGCGGCTGGGTCGGCGGGGTCTACGAGCCGGAGACCCAAGCGTTCGGCGGCCCCGAAGGCATGGATATCGCCCATGAGGTGTTCTGCGCGGACAGCCGCGCAGCCCTGGCCGAGACGGGCAGGGCGGGTGCCCGGGAACGCTGTGTCCTGCTGATCTCGGCCATGAGCCGGGCGGCCGGCTTGGACCCTTTCGAGATCGGCGATGTCTGGGCGAAGCTCGGCTCCCTGCGGCCATCCGTCACTCCGCCTGCCATCGCCTCGCGTGACCAGGCGGTAGCGGCCATGCGGCGCCTCATGAACGCCGACGCCGCTCGGCGGCCGGACGCCGAGCCCGGCTGGGCCGAGCGCGTCGCCGGGTTCGAGGAGGCCGGATACCGGCTGAGAGGGCTGGCCGCGGATGGGCGGCTGACGCGGGGTCTGCGCGCGGTACTCGCCCATCACGCGATCTTCGCCTTCAACCGTGCCGGAGTGTCCGCCGACGAGCAGGCCGCAACCGCATGGCTGGGCCGACACGTCGCCTTCGCCGACGAGGAGGCAGCCGACGTGTCTTCCCGCATGTCCACCTCACCGGACTCTAACCTCACCCGAATGGGGACCACCGTGACGCCTGTAACCGACCCCGCCGAGCTGCGCGAAGCGCTCGTGACGCGCCTCATCGACAGCGGCCACCTGCGCACTCCTGACGTCATCGCCGCCTTCCGGAACACCGAACGCCATCTGTTCCTCCCCGGCGTCGACCTTCAGGCCGCGTACGTCGACGACGCCGTGCCCATCAAGCACGACGAGACGGGCGAGATGATCTCCTGCATCTCCGCACCCTCAATCGTCGCCACCCAGCTGGAGCAGGTGGGCGCCAAGCCCGGCCACAGGATCCTGGAAGCCGGGGCCGCCACCGGCTACAACGCACACCTACTCGGCCAGCTCGTGGCCCCCGGCGGTCACCTGTGGACCGTGGACGTCGACCAGGACCTCGTGGACAGCGCCCAGAAGAACCTCGCGCAGGCCGGGGCTCCGAACGTGACCGTCGTGCTGGCCGACGGCGCCGCAGGCCTTCCCGAACACGCCCCCTTCGACCGCATCCAGTTCACCGTCGGCGCCGGCGACGTCCCCCTGAGGATCCTCGACCAGCTCGCCCCCGGCGGACGCCTGGTCATCCCGATGCGGATCCGCGGCAGCGTCTCGCGATCCTTCGCCTTCGAACGCGACGGTCAGACCTGGAAGGCCGTCTCGTGCGAGATGGCGACGTTCGTGCCCCTGCGCAAAGGCGTCTGTGACGACATCTACACGCTCGTGTCGATGGCCGGTGACGGGAACGTACGCCTGGAGACCTTCAGCGAGCAGGACGTGGACCGCGAGGCGATGCGCACCGTGCTGGACCAGCCGCAGGCCAAGGTCTACTCCGGCGTGAAGTTCCGCCAAGGCGACCCCTGGCAGTGGCTGTATCTGTACCTGGCGTGCGTGCTGCCAGGCGGTCTGTCGCGCATGCCTGGGTCCCGCCCCGGCTTCACCCCGCACTTCGGCTGGGGCTCCATGGCCGCGCTCGACGGCGACACCCTGGCCTACCTGACCGTACGCGAAGGCGAGGACGAGCAGGGCAGGTTCTGGGAGATCGGCGTCATCGGCCACGGCCCGCGCGCCGCCGAGCTCGCCGACCAGGTAACCACCGAGATCGGCGAATGGGACCGCGGCTGGGGCAACAACGCCCCACAACCCGGCTTCCGCATGGCCGTAGGCGATGCCCGCGACCAACTGACAGCCGCCGAACCACGCTTCGTCATCGACAAGACCTACAGCCGTCTCGTCGTCGACTGGCCGCGCAGGAGCTGAGCCGATGATCCCCGCGATAGCCAGCCGGATCCCGCTGGTCCGCCGGCCCAAGGCGGCCGGGTTACCCCTGGCCGAACGCATCAGCCACCTCACCGAGCTGACCGTCGAGCCCGCCAATGCGAGCCACCGTGATCTGGTGGCCCGCGCCAGCGGAGTCCTCAACTACGCCGCGCTGATCGCCTCCGACGTCGGGATGCCGGACCTGGCCGCGCAGCTGTGCTGGAGGCAGCACCAGGTCTTCGCCAAAGCGGGCAACCTCACCGGGGACATCGCCGTGATGGCACTCATGCCGCTGGTGAACATCGCCCGGCTGCTGATCCGTGAAGGTGACGGCGAAGGCGCCTACGACCTGCTCACGCGGCTGTACCGCGCTGCTCAGCGGCGTGGCACAGCCGAGATCCGTAACCACAACGTCGATCTCTCGGCGTTGATCGACACGGAGGCGGACCACCGGAAGGTCTGCGAGGAGCTGTGGGTCACCGTGCTCATCGACGGCGCCAGGGCCTTGGCGCGGATCGGCCGCTGGACCGAGGCCGCCGAAGCCATGGCCGCGCATCGCGGCGTCGGCAATCGCCTCCTCGACGGCCGTCAAATCATGATCATGTCACTGATGGAACGCGGCCTCGACGAGCAGGCTCGCGCCACGATCGAATCCACCGTCCCCGCGGAACCGTGGGAGAACGCCATCGCGGCCCTCCTGCGCATCTGCTGCCGCCCAGCGATGTCACCAGCGCCGCAGCCGGAGCTGGAGCATGCCCTGCAGGAGGCACTCGCTCTGATCGCCCCGCCCGACCCCGCGACCGCGACGTTCCAGGCTCGAGTCGGACTGACCGCACTCGACCTGGCCCACGATCGGACCAGCCCCTGCCCCGCCCTTCTGCGGGACGCCGTCGTGGACGTGGCCATCCTCGACGCCTACGCCGCCCGCGACGTCCTGAACCACCACCCGGTCTGCTCCCGCCTGGCCAGTGAGCAACGACAGAAACTCGACGACGTGCTCACCGCATCAAGGCTCGGTGCCGGGAAGCTCTCACCTGCCCACATGCACGCTCTCACCACAGCCGTGGACACGGCCGAAGTGACACTCCGCGGGCTTCTGTGACCCGCTCACGGCCTTGGCGCGGCTCTCGTTGAGCCACACCTCACGCAGGCAGGGTTTGCCGTCCTCAGCGTGGACACCGTCACGCATCACCACACGAATGACTGGCTATCTATCACGCTGTTCGCCCGTCCCCGCGACGTACAAGCAACGGAGTGCGAGATGCCGCGCATTGCGCCGCACCCACCTGTGAGCTGCTCACGCACAGAGACGAACGTCAGTGAACTTCCGGGTCCGGCCTACTTCCCGGCCTCGGCGGGCAGGAGCTCGGGGCGGGGGTGGCGGATGGGGGTCAGAGTCGCGCACAGGGCGATCGTCAGACAGGAGATCCCGGCCGTCATGCAGACGACCGCGACACCGTAACGGGCGGCCCCCCAGGTCAGCAGGGCCGCGCCGATCGGACCGAGGGCCGCGTGGATGGTCCAGAACGCCGCGGTCACACGTCCCAGCAGGCGATCGGGGCTCACCTCCTGCCTCAGGGACATGGAGCAGATCCCGGCGATGCCCCTGCAGAAGAGGAAGACGGTCGCCAGCACCGCCACCGTGGCGACATTCGCGGACAGACCGATGAACGAGATGGCGGCACCGCACAGTGCGTACGAGCCGATCCAGCAGGCGCCGAATCCGAGGGACCTGCGTGCGAGCCCCGCGAAGGCGGCGGCGACCACCGACCCGACCGCGGCGGATGCCAGCACATATCCGGCCGCGCTGTCGGGCTGCCCGAGATCATGCTTCAGGTGGAAGATGATCAGATCGGTCAGGCCGAGGGTGAGGAACGTCAGGAACGACAGGAGGATCGTCAGCGCCCGCAGCGCCGGATGCCCCCAGAGAAACCGCGCGCCCACCAGGACGTCCTTCCATCCCGCCCGCGCCGCCGGCGCGTCCGCGGTGGCGCTCCGCGGCCGGGGCCGTACGAAACACAGGCCGACGGCCGACACGGCGAAACTTGCCGCGTCCGCCGCGATCGCGGTGGACGGGCCGTACGCCGCCGAGAGGAGACCGGCGAGTACGGGTCCCGCGACGCTCGCCATGGAGTGCGTCCCGTAGAGACGGCTGTTGGCCTTCATGATCTGGCCGTCGGCGACGAGGCCGGGCACGACGGCGACGTATGTGACCTGGAAGACCATCCCCAGGGCGGCACCGATCGGCACGACGACGTAGAGGAGCCAGACCTGCGGGGAGAAGATCCAGACGAGCGGGACAAGCCCGTAGACGAGCGCCCGGACGACGTCACACGCGATCAGCAGGGCCCGTCGGTCGACCCGGTCGGCCAGCACCCCGGCGAAGATCCCCGAGAGGATCGACGCCGCCCCCGCCGAGCCGGTCAGCAGGCCCATCTGGACGACGGAGCCTGTCGCGTGGAAAACGAGCAGCGGCATCGCCAGAATGGAGAAAGAGTCCCCCATGACGGACAGGGTCTGCACGCTGAGAAGAACGCTGAAGTTCCGGTTCTTCCAAAGTGTTCGGGGTTGCTCCCCCGCCGCGTCTCCGGCCAACGGCTCTCCCCCGACAGGTCTTCCCTCGGCTTCTGCCACCGGGGCCGATCGACCGATGTTCCGCCACCCGCCCGGAGGGGGAGGAACCAGTATGTACCTGGCTAATGCCCAGGAACCTGCTGGCATCCCACACTTCGCACGGACAGGACCAGCGATCGTTTCGGATGCGTCCCACAGTGCATGCCGTACGGACCCATCCATCGAATCGGGCGGCTCAGGACACCACGCATCTCGACTTCAGGACTATGGAGATCCGGAATGTCGTCGCTGAATCCCATGCAGGACGGGCTCGGTTTCGAGCAGATGCTGTCCGAGGCCTTCAAGGTGGGGCTGGATCTGCCTCCGGATACCGACGTGACCACGTTGGCCTTCGGGCGACATCGACACTGGGATTCCCTGGGCCACATGTCGCTCGTCATCACTCTTGAGCAAACCTTCGGGGTATCGCTCGGCGAGGAGGACGTGCTGGAGATCGACAGTTACGCCACCGCCGCCGCCGTCCTGAAGTCGAAGGATCACGCCGGCCCATGAGACCGGCGCTTCTGCAATGGTTGGACCGGCCACCGTCCGGCACGGCCCTGGTGGACAGGCGCGCCGGCCGGAGCTGGACCTATGCCGAGCTCGCGGCCGATGTCCTCCGGAAGAGCGCGGCCATCCCCAGCCGGCGTAAGTCCCTCGTGGCCTGCCTGTGTCATGCGGACGCGCGGTCGGCCATCGCCTATCTCGGCGCGATGGCGGCCGGCCACGCGGTCATGATGCTCGACGGCGCCGCCGACAGGAGCGCGATCGATCGTCTACTGGATCTCTACCAGGTCGAGTTCCTGCTGGACGGCGACGGCTGCGAACGGCTGCGCAGTCCGGACGGGCCCCCCGTGGACGACGAGCTGGCGGTCCTTCTCGGCACGTCAGGAAGCACCGGCAGTCCCAAGTACGTGAGGCTCAGCCGGCACAACGTCGATGCCAATGCCGCCCAGATCACCCAGATCCTCGAAATCGACGGCGACGAGCGGGCTGTGCAGGCCCTTCCACTGCATTACTCCTATGGGCTTTCGGTCCTCAACTCCCACCTGCTCGCGGGGGCGTCGGTGGTGTTCCCCGGCGCCAGCATCGTACGGCCACAGTTCTGGGAGGCCATGAGGGACAACGCGTGCACGTCCCTGGCCGGTGTGCCCTACACCTACGCGATCCTCACCCGGCTGGGCTTCGAGGAGGCCGGCCTGCCGGACCTACGGACCCTGACCCAGGCCGGCGGCCGCATGGAGCCTGACACGGTGCTCCGCTTCGGACGCCACATGACCGAACAGGGCGGACGGCTCGTCGTGATGTACGGACAGACCGAGGCCACCGCGCGGATCGCGTATGTGCCGCCCGACCGGCTGCTGGACAAGCCGGACCGTGTCGGCGTACCGGTTCCCCGCGGCCACCTGTCACTCGCCGACGACGGGGAACTGCTCTACGAGGGACCCAATATCATGCTGGGGTACGCGCGAGGGCGCGCGGATCTCGCCTCCGGCGATGTCAACCGCGGCCGGCTCGGGACAGGTGACCTCGCCGACGTCGACGACGAGGGTTTCTACTCGATCGTCGGCCGTAAGCGCCGCATCGCGAAGCTGGGCGGTCGGCGCGTGAACCTCGACGAGCTGGAAATACTCCTGGTGACACATGGCCGGGTGGCTGCCCTGGAGCTGTCGGGGCGGCTGGTGCTGGTGCGGGCGGCAGGTGACGCGACGACATCGGGGCGTGAGCTGTCCCAGCACGTGGGCGAGCTCATCCGCGTACCGACACGTTTCATCCACGTCGTCGGCGTCGACCGGCTCCCGATGACCGGCACCGGGAAGATCGACTACGGAGCGCTGACAGACGAGCTGGCGACCGGTCATGAGTGATATCGGTTCCGCGTCGGTATCTCTACCGTGAAGCAGGACGACACCATGGAACACGACGAGATCGAGCGACTGATCCAGTCGAGCAGAAGAGTCATCGGCTGCCTGGCCCCCGATGTCGAGCCGGGAGTCGACGTGGCGAGTTGGATCAATGTCAGCCGGTTCGTCGACGCGTCAGGTGACGACAACCCGCTCTACCTCGATGTGCGGTATGGCGCGGGCTCGGTCCATCACACGATGCTCGCGCCCCCGACGTTCGTCCTGGCGGTCCGTGCGCCCGCCTCGGCCGGCGTGCTGGACCTGATGGAGCACCGGCTGACCGGCGCGCTGAGCTCGTTGCACCTGAGCTGGGACGACACCGTCCGGCTGGGGGATGCCCTCGCCGGGAGCGTCTGCGTGAGCGACGTCAGCCGGCACCTCGCCGCGGCGGGCCGGGCCCGCGTCCTGTCCACCGTCGAATATCGGCGCAACGGTGTGGGGTTCGCGCGCGGCTGGGCGGAGGTCGAGGTCGCCCCGCTCGACAAGGACCGTTCGTTGTTCTCGCACCGCTCGATCCACCGGTACGAGCCCGCCGACGTCGAGCGGATGGCGCGGGAACTGGACACCGAACAACCCTCCCGTGGCGCGGTCCCGCGCTTCTGGAGCGACGTCGCCCTGGGGGATTCGACACCGACCCTCCTGAAGGGTCCGCTGACGCTGGCCGACCTCGAACTCTGGGTCTTCGCCGAGGGCCGCCCCGTGCGAGCCGGCAACCTGCACCACGCTCGCCTGGCCGAGCTCAAGGGACGCCGGGCGGCGAATCCGGTCACCGGGTGGCCGACCTGGGACATGGCCGAGAGCTCGCTGGATTCGGCGGCCACGGCCCCCGACGGGCCCAGCGCGCCCGGAGGCCTGCTGTTCGCGCTCGCCGGCCAGCATGTGACGCACTGGATGGGTGACGACGCGTTCCTGCGGCAGTTGAGCGCGCGCATCATGCGGCCCTTCCGCTACGGCGATGCGCTGTGGCTGACCGGAACGGTCATCGACCGCTACACGGCGACAGACGAGGGGAGGACCCGTTATCACGCGATCACTCTCCGGGTGATGGGACGGAACCAGCTCCACGAGCCCGTTGTGGAGGCCCACGCCGTCGTGTTCCTGCCGGACCACGGGAAGCCGGTCAGGCTCCCCGTACGGGGAGGACTTACCGGCGACGCACCGCGGGAGAACTGATGCAGACGTTCGACGAAGCACTGGCGGAGTTCATCGAGCGAAGCAGGCGCCTTCTTCACAGGGAAAGCCCTGAAGACCGCCCGCCGCCGCATCCTGCTCCGCCCTTCGATCCCGACGCCGTCCCTGTGCCCAGCGCCCTGATCCTGACGGAGGATCTGATCCGGCGTTACGCCTACGCCATCGGCGAGGACAACCCGCTCTACACGGATCCGGCCTATGGGGAACGGTCCTGGCTGGGCAGTCAGATCGCCCCTCCGACCATCCTCATCCACGTCCGATTCCCGGCCGACCATGGCGCGCAGCGACCGCAGGGATATCCCGTGGCGAACTTCCTGTCGGGGGTGGCGTGGGAGTTCTACGACGTGCTGCGTCCCGGGATGCGTTTCACCTCGTCGAAGATCCCCCGCGAACTCGTCGTCACCCATGGGCGGCAGGGGAAGGTCATCTTCCATCATTCCGAGAACTTCTACTGGACCAACTACGGTGCGCTGAAAGCGAAGGCCTACGGACGCCTCATCCATCTGCCGGTGGAGCAGATGGGCGGGACTCGCGTGATGCCGGTCGAGCGACTGGGCGAGCGGATGCTCTACGACCGCGAGCCCCATCACTACTCGTCCGCCGAGATCGAGAAACTCGGCGAGGCGCTTGAGAAGGAGCAGCGTCGTGGCGCTCACGTCTTGTCCTGGGAGGAAGTCGACGGAGGCGAAGAGCTGCCGAACATCGTGCAGCCGCCGTACACCGTCGGCGACGCTTTGACCTATCAGTCGCTGGACCACGGGCTCCTCGCCGCCCTGGACGGCACGCGCCTGGTGCGTGCGTTCCGGCCCGCCTACCGGCGCTCTCGCCAGAACCCGGCCTTCGCCCGGACCCATCCCGTGACCGGGTGGCCCTACACCCCCTACGACGAGCACGAGGACAGGCATCTCGCGCCCTATCGGTGCCAGCCGCTGCCCTTCGACTTCGGCATCCAGCGCGCGCAGGCGCCGATCCGGCTGCTCACCAACTGGGCGGGCGACAACGCGTTCGTGCACCGCATGTACACCACCATGCGCAGGCCGATCTTCTACGGCGACGCGGCGATCTACAAGGGGAAGGTGATCCGCAAGTACGTCACGAAGAAGACGGATGCAGCGGGGCGAACCGTGCCGTACGCGGCGGTGGCCGTCGAGATCGTCGGCCTCAACCAGCGCGACGAGGTTCACTGCCTCGGTTACGCGACCGTGTTCCTGCCCTCGGCGGCCATGGGTCAGCCGGTCCTGCCGGTTCCCCACACCGACCCTCCCGAGTATGTGCCGTTCGACACGCACCGCCGAGCCGGATGGTACTAGGGTCGCGACCCCCGGCTTCACCCGGACGAAGCGGTGTCCGGAGTGGTGCGTCGCGAGGGGCAGCGGACCGACCGGCACGTCCGTGATCCCCGACAGGGCGTGCGCGGCTGCGCGGGCCAGACGGGCTGACGGCGCGGTCAGCGGAACACGAGGTCCACGAGCCGGGCGGCGGCGTGCCCGTCGGCCGCCGGGCGGTACCCGCGGAGGAACGCGCCCAGCGCGTCCCGGTGCTTGTCCGCGATCTCGTCAAGGTGGGTGAGCGCCTCGGCCACCTCGCCGGCGTCGCGCAGCGTCGGGCCCGGCGCCTCGGGATGCAGGCACAGGTCGTGTGGCGCGCCGGGGTGGAGGAGCATCGGACGCCCCGTGACCGCGAACTCGGCCATCGCCGCGACGTCCCCGGTCACCAGCACGTCGGCGGCGAGGAACAGCTCCTGCGGATCCGGATGGCCGGTGACGTCCACGACGCCGCCCGCCCCTCCCCACGATCCGCGTCCTGGGTCGGTGGCCCCACCGGAGGCCCCACCGGAGGCCCCGGCAGGGAACCCGGCGCAGGGCCTGGTGTGCGAGCCGTCCGTGGAGCGCGCGTAAGGACGGGCGGCGGCCGGTGACGGCCTGCGGACCAACAGCGTGCAGTCGCCTGGGAGGGCGGCGGCGAGGCGGCCGGGGTCGAGCGCGACGTGCTCCCCCGGCGCGTACAGCACGACCATACGGCCGTCCGGCAGGCCGAGACGGCGCCGCACCTCGGCGGCGCGTTCGCGCGCGCCCGGGCCCACGAGAAGGTCGTCACCCGGCAGGCCGGTCTCCAGCACCTCCCCCTCGAAGCCGAACGTCCGCCGCAGCCACGGCGTCCACCAGGGACCCGGGCTGACGAGGTGAGTCCACTGGTCCGCCCCGAAGCCACCGCCGAAGCCACCGCCGAAGCCACCGCCGAAGCCGTCCGCCGCGCTGTCCGCCGCGCCGGGCGGTCGCCCGGCCACACGGCCCGCGACGCCGCCTTCCGCACCGGCCGCGAAGCCCTCGGCACCGACCGGCCATCCGTGTGCGAAGCTTGCGACGCCATCCCCCGGAATGGCCACGGAGCCCTCGGCGCAAGCCCTCCGTCCGGCCTCCGGACTGGTCGTGGAGGGCGCGGCGAGGGCGAGTGTGGTCGCGGGGCCCTGCCAGGTCTGTACGACCACCTGACCCGGCCTGCGTTCGAACCACGGCGGCAGCGGCGTGTCGATGACGATGTAGCGGCACCGGGCGAGGGCCTCGTAGTGCTCCCGCCCCTGCGTCCGCACCGGCTCGACGTCGTCCGGGAGGGCGACCTGACCATCCCGCACGCTCCACAGCAGCGGCAGGTCCGTCCCGCGCCGGCGCAGTTCCTCGCACACCGCCCTCGGACTGCCGCCGAAACGGGTGCCGCCTCCCCCGTCGAACAGGACGGCGTCGCGTAGCGGCCGTCCCCGCATCTGCGGGTACGTCCGCGTGCGCAGCGTCCGCTGGGCCTTCTTTCCCCGCTCGTCGGCGGTCAGGTCGCCGCTCACCGTCAGCACGGCGCGGCCCCGGCCCGGCACGACGATCCCGAACGTACGGCGGGCCGTCTGGTGGATCGCGGGCACGTCGGTGTCGAACTCCAGCGGCAGGTCCACCGGCTCGGCCCGCTCGATCTGCCCCAGAGGCTCCAGAGGCACAGTCGGTTCGACGGGCACAATGGGTGTCAGCGGCGCGAACGGCACGACCGGCCGCAGCGGCCCCAGCGGTTCCGGCGGGACCGGCGGGACAGGCGGGACAGGCCTTCCGGCGGCCCCGGCCGATGCCTGCGAACCCGATGCCAGCGAACCCGATGCCAGGGGGTCCGATGCCAGGGGGTCCGGAACCGGGCGGGCGCGGACCGACAACGCGTACCGTCCGCGGGGCAGCGGCAGCCGCCCGGCGGGGCCGGCGACCTCCTCAGGCGTGAGCCGCGCCCGGAACCGGGTGCCGGAGCCCTCGATCGGCAGCGACCACTCGCCGTAGCCGGTGACGACGGGGTCGAGCGCGGTCACCACCAGCGCGGACACCTCGTGCGGCGCGGCGAACCCGCCCTCGATGAGCAGTTCGCCCCCTCCCCCTCGCCCAGCCGGCAGCCACTCGGCGAGGTCGGCGTACGCCGCCATGGGCTGGTCGCGCAGGACCAGGCCGCCGGTCCGGTCGCGGCACATGACGATCTCCCGGCCGGCCGGTCCGGCCAGGCCGTACCGGCCGAGCGGCACATCGTCGGCGGCGGTCACCGGCGTCGCCTCCCCGCCCGCGGCCCGCACCTCGACCTCCCAGCACGTGTACGGCACGGCGACCTCCGGCGGCACCGTGTGCCGGGACGCGGGCAGCAGGTCGCGCAGATCGATCACGGCCTCGAACGTGCGCCGGTCGACGTTCACGGGGTACGTGCGGGGAATCCCCCCGGGACGCCGGGTGACCTGGAGCACCGGGCACGGGCCGAGGTCGTTGACGACGTGACCCACGAGCCGCAGGCGGCCGTCGCGCACCTCGCCGGTGACCACCCGCGCGGTCTCCCGTACGGCGCGCAGGACCAGGTCGCCCGTCTCGCCGAGCAGCGGCGCGACGTAGTGGTCGGGGCCCACGCTCCGGTAGCCCGCCTCCTCCACCACGGCCGCGGCGGCGTGCGGATCGGACAACCGCCCGCGCCGGACGACCCCCCTGTGGAGAACCCGCAGCTCTACGTGCCACCGCCCGAGCCGGCCCGGCCTGGCGAGCACCCCAGGGTCGATCGAGAGCCGGAAGCCGCCCCAGTCCCGTTCCGCGCCCTTCGCCGTCACCCGGGCCCTGGTGACGGCGGCCGGGACCCGGATCCGGCGTCCGGTCCGTTCGTGGACGAGCGCGGCGAAGACCTGCTGGTGGATGCGCCGGGTCGGGCGGAGGTACGGCGGGGCCGTCCGGCCCTCGACCACGAGCACGCCGTCCTCCCACCGGATCGCGTCGACGCGGTGCCGGGGGACGAGTTCGTCCCTGGCCCTGGTGACGGCGGCCGGGATGTCACGCACCGGGTCACGCACCGGGTCGCGCACCGGGTCGCGCACCGGGTCGCGCGCGAGGGTGATGTTCAGGTGGTGGCCGCCCATCCGGCGGACGAGCCGCCGGTCGGGCTCCACCTCCCGGTCCCAGGCGAGGACGTCCAGCAGGCCGGCGAGGCGGCGTTCCCGCACCAGGTGCCACTCCACCCGCCGCAGGGCGGGCAGGTCGTCGAGCACGCATGACGCCACCTCGTCGAGATAGCGGCCCGCGAGGTCGAGGAAGCGGTCCTGGAAGGCGGGGGACCCCTGGTCGAGCACGTCGAGGAAGTTCGTCAGGTCGGCGTCGAGAACGGCGTGGTCCCAGGCGTGGATGTGCGCGGTGAAGTTGTGCTCGCTCAGGAAACGGCGCACTTCGGTGACGGCGGCGAACCGGCCCTCCAGATGCCCGGCCCGCGTCTTGTCCTGCGTGATCGACAGGGCGACCGAAGGAGTGGCCGAAGGGCCGCCGCCCTCGCGGCGCCGCCAGAGGTAGACCGGGGCGGGCAGCACGTCGGCCGACCGCGCCAGGAAGTGGGCGCGCAGCGCCACCGCGATGTCCTCGTACAGCACGCTCTCGGGAAAGGCGAAGCCGTGGGCGTCCCAGAACGAACGGCGCCAGAGCTTGTTGGTGACCAGGCGGTCGCGCAGCAGCGCGTGCCTGCGGGTGATGTGGGTGGCGTCGGCCGCGTCGGCGAAGACGGGCCGGTGCATGGCCGACTGGCGGGCGCCCCGGCCGTCGAGCCGCAGCACGTTGCCGGTGGCGAGGTCGGACCCGGTCCGCTCCAGGGACGCCAGGAGGTATTCGAGGGCGTGCGCGGGCAGCAGGTCGTCACTGTCGAGGAACATGAGGTGCTCCCCGGTCGCGTGCCGCACTCCCGTGTTGCGCGCCGCGCCGAGCCCGGCGTTGGCCTGCCGGACCAGCCGGAACCGCGCGTCCCTCGCGGCGAACCCGGCGGCGATGGCGGCGCTGCCGTCGGGCGATCCGTCGTCGACCATGACGACCTCGACGTCCTCCCAGGTCTGCGCGGCGACCGAGGCCAGGCAGGCGGCGAGGTACGGTTCCACGTCGTAGATCGGGACGATCACACTGATGCGGGGCACGGGCGGTCCTTTCGCACAAGGGCGCGCAGGCGCCGGCGCAGCAGGCGGGCGGTGCGGCGCAGCGGCCGCGCCCCAAAACGACGGGCCCCAAAACGACCGGACCCGAAACGACCGGACCCGAAACGACCGGACCCGGAACGACCGGACCCGAAACGGCCGGACCCGGAACGGCCGGAACTGCCCCCGGCGCCCGGTGGCGCACCGGAACCACCCGTCCAGGCGCGGCCGGGACCAGGCAGGGTCCCGCTCCCGGCGTTCCCCGTGCTCCCGGCACCCGTGACACCACCGGTGCTGCTCGCGATCTCCGCACTCCCGGCGGGCAGGAGCCCCCACTTGTCGCCGGCGTCCCACACCGTGCCGAACATCTCGTGGATCAGGTCGCCGAGGTCGTCACCCGGCCGGGCGCAGCGGCGGGCGCGGGTGACGGCGGCCGTGCGCTCCAGCCGGGCGTGGACGACCTCGCCGTCCTCCCGTTCGTCCAGCGCGAGGGAGACGATCCCCAGGCGCCGCCGGTCGGCGTGCTTGACGACCGCCCCGATGGTGCCGCGCGACGGGACCCAGCCCGGCGGGCAGTGGAAGCGGAACGGCACCGGGAAGGCGTCGTCCGGTACGGTCTCCCGGAACCGGACGCGGGGTTCCCCCTCGTAGCAGGCCAGCATCAGGCGCAGGTCGAGCGACGGATCGCCGAGGGGGTCGCGCCGCCCGCCGCGGAGCCGTCCCCACGGCCCGGTCACGGTCACCCGCACGTCCGGCAGGCGTCCCGCGAGCACGCCGTCGACCGTCGCCCTGACCTCCTCGAAGGTGGCCTCCCCCGCGTCGACCACGACCTCGATGTACGGCACGAGGTAGGCGCGGTGCGGGTGCCTGCGCAGCCAGCGGAAGACGGGCACGCGTTCGGCGAGGTAGGGCCAGTTGTGCCGCTTCACCTCCGGCTCGCGGCGCATCACGGTCGAGCGGCCGAGATGCCAGCAGCGGGCGCCGCGGTCGGGCACGAAGACGGCCCCCGCCTGGGCGAGCCGGTAGCCCAGTTCGGTGTCCTCGCCGAGAACGAGCGACGCGTCCAGGCCCCCGGCGGCCCGCAGCAGCGCCGCGGGCAGCGACGCCGTCGCCCCGACCATGACGGAGAACGCGGTGAAGCCCGCCGCGCGCAGGTCGTCGGTCTGGTCCCAGCGCGCCTCGGTCCACTGCGGGGTGGTGTCCTCCTCGGCGAACAGCTTGTCCACCGCGCCCGCCTCGACGGCGGCGAGCACCTCGCTCGCCGGGATCTCGTCCAGGCCCGGCACGAACCTCAGATGCCCGAGCACGACAAGGTGGTCCGTGAGGTGGTGCCAGCGCATCTGCGCCTCGACGTGCTCGGGGAACAGCACGAGGTCGGCGTCGAGATAAAGGATCACCTGGCCTTCGGCCGCCTCCGCCCCGGCCGCGCAGGCGCTCGCCCTCCCCCACGCGCCGGCGCGCGGGCGGACCACGCGCAGCCGTTCCGGCACCGGCCAGGCGGACGGCACGCTCCAGTCAGATGGCGCGGTCCAGCCGGATGGCGCGGTCCAGGCGTCGGGTGAAGGCCGGGCGTCGGGTGAAGGCCGGGCGTCGGGTGAAGGCGACGGGGCGGGCCGCTCGCCGTCGTCCACCACCACGACCTCCGTCAGGTGGGCCGGGTAGGTCTGCCGGGCCAGGCTCGCCAGCGTCAGCGGCAGCGTGTGCTCCGCGCGGTGGGCGGGGATGACCACGCTCACCGTGAGCGTGGGGGTCCACTCCCCCGGCGCCGGCGGCTGCCCGAGCACCCCGTAGTCGTTGAGCGGGATGCGCACGCCCCCCGTCACGTCCTCACCTCCGCCCGCCATGGGGCACCGTCCTTCATCAGTCCGTTGAAGACCAGCCCGCGCCACTGCTCCTGGTAGGACGCGAGGAACGACTGCACCGGCTGCCGCCAGGTGTGGCCGTACGCGCTGCGGCGGCGCAGCAGGTAGCCGAACCCGTGGGTGCGGTAGATCCGGCCGCCCGCCGCCTCGACGGCCTGCAGAAGCTGGCCGTCGACCGTCCTCGGCAGCGGCCGGAAGCCGCCGGCCGCCTCGAACGCGGCCCGGGTGACCAGCATCGTCCCCCCGGCCACCAGCGGCGCGAAGCGCTCGGTGCCGATGCACCGCCTGATCGTCACGTTGAGTTGCTCCAGATAGACGAACTCCGCGGCCGACCCGACCAGGTCGGCGCCGCTGTAGAGCCGGGCGAGCAGGAGATCGGCGAGGTGGTCGGGGCCGTACCAGTCGTCGTCGTCCACCTTGGCGAGGTAGGACCCGGACGCGGCGGCCGCCATCCGGTTCAGGACCTCGCCGAACGGCGTCGTCGCGGGCGCCTCGATCACGGTGACCGGCAACGACGTGCGGGGAAGCGGCGCCTCCCGCGCGGTGAAGCCGTGGAGCCCCACGATCAGTTCGGCCGTCACGCCGCGCTGGCGCTCCATCTGCTCCACCGCGAACGGGAGCATCTCCGGGCGGCGGGTGCAGAGCAGGATCGACACCCGTGGCTGCGGCGGCGCGGACAGGCCGGACCCCACGGCGAGCCGCCGCCAGCACGCGGCGGAGCCGTGCTCGCGCAGCGCGGTCCTGCGCAGCCGGATGCTCATCTCCTCGCGGCGCAGGTCGCACGCGAGCGCCTCGGTGGTCACGGTGGCGAGGACGGCGGCGACCGCGGAGCCGAGCGCCTCGTCGCGCGCGGGGTCGGGCTCGGCGAGCACCGGGACCCCCGCGGCCGCCAGCGCGGCCACGACGCGCGCCATGACCGGCGCGAGCCCGGCGGACGCGGACCCAGCGGACGCGGACCCAGCGGACGCGGACCCAGCGGACGCGGACCCGGCGGACGTGGGCCCAGAGGATGTGGACCCAGAGGATGTGGACCCGGCAGAGATGAGCGCTGCGGACGTGGGCACCGCGACCCCGCGGACGTCGCGCAGGCGGGCGATGTCCACGTCCGTGACGCGCCCGCCGGGCGGCAGCCGTACGAGAGTCGCGGAGCCGCACATGACGGCGAACCCGTCCCGGTGCGGCGTGAGCTCCGCGACCCCCTCCTCGGGATGCGGCCGGAACCCGATCGGGTTGACGACGGCCTCGTCCACCGGCGGGACGCGGGAGGCGCCGGCGCGCACCGGCAGGTCGCAGCCTGGGGCGTCACGACGGTCCGGCACCGGGCCGCCCGCGGGCGCGAGGGTGGCGTTGGCGTCGCCGGGCCGCCAGTCGGCCGTGCCCGCGCCCAGCAGCCCGGCCACCGGCGTGGTGGTCCCGGCCGTGCCGAAGAGGCCGTACGCGACGTGGGCCAGGATCTCCCCGGCGGCGACGGGCTCGGCGAAGGCGGCCTCCAGGTGCCAGCCGCGCCCGCGGCGGGCGACCCGCAGCCCGGTCAGCAGGCGCCAGCAGGACGCCTGCCCGGCGGCCGGGAGCGGCCGGCCCGCCCAGGGCGGCACGTCCGCGACGGCGATCCGCACGCGCGGCGCCCGCGGCAGCAGGACCCGCAGGGGCACGGCCCTGCGCAGGTCGGCCGGGGACCGCGCCGCGAGCACCACGCACCCCGTCTCCAGCACGGGCACGGTCTTCCGTGCGGACACCGCCTCCCGCACGCCCCCCGTCTTCCGCCCGCGCCCCGTCCCCCGGGAAGTCGCGGTCTCCTGCGAGGGCACGGTCTCCTGCGTGGGCGCGGGGACGGGAAGGTCCTCCAGCGGCATCCACGGGCCGGAGAAGCCCTCGACGAGGCGGCCGAGCAGCGACGGACAGGATTCGAACCCGATCCACGTCCCCCACGCCGACCGGGTGGCGGCTCGCCTCACCCGCCCTCCTCACGCTGCGCGGTTTCTCATCCGACCGGCCCAGCATCGCGAACCGCGTCCCCGGCGGAGCCGCCTTAGTCCCTTCCTTGGCCGAAGGTTTGCCGGCTCCCGGCACGGGAACCGGATGCCGGATTTGCATGCCCGAACCGGACTGGAGGGGAGGAAGTGGCGGCGGACGCGTTACGATGCCGCCTTGTAGATTTCCGAGGAGTACCCCCCATGGCCGTACGTCGTCTGATCCCCCTCGCGGTCGCGTGCGCTCTCGCGACGGCCGCCGCCCTCCCCGTCCCCGCCCACGCTCGCGCGGCCCGTGAGCCGTTCTGCGCGACCCACAAGTGCATCGCCCTGACCTTCGACGATGGTCCGGGTCAGTACAACCAGACGCTGCTGAAGACCCTCGCCAAGTACAAGGCGAAGGCCACGTTCTTCCTCATCGGCTCCGAGGTGAAGAAGCACCCGAAGCTCACCCAGGGCATCGCCAAGGCCGGCCACGAGATCGGCAACCACTCGTGGGACGGCAGATATCTGACCGAGCTCACGTACGCCGAGATCAACAAGAAGATCGGCGACACCCAGCGACTGATCACGAAGACGACCGGGAAAGCGCCGGTGCTCTTCCGCGCGCCCGGCGGGCTGCGCAACGGCGGCGTGGAGGAGATCACCGCCAAGTTCGGGCTCATCCAGATCCCGGGCACGTCCGCCACGAAGGACTACATCAAGGACTACCGGAACGTGGACCTCCTCACCTCACGCGCCCTTGAGGTGGCCGGAGAGGGCGAGGTCGTCCTGATGCACGAGACGGTCAAGGAGACCGTGGAGTCGATGCCGAAGGTGCTCAAGGAGCTGACCGCCCAGGGCTACCACTTCGTCACCGTGTCCACCCTGCTGGAGGGCGAGGAGCTCATCCCGGGACAGGTATATCCCGACCCGATGCGTGACTCGATGACGATGACCGTCGAGTGATCCGCCGGCCCAGGCGCTGGGCCGGCGACTCCACGAAGCGGTAGGTCAGCCAGCTCAGCGTGAGCATCACCGCGAGGTAGCCGAGCGCGAGGGCCGCCCGGCCGGTGTCCGGCACCGACTTCAGGTCCCCGACGAGCGCGTTGAGATACTTCAGCAGCGGATGGTGCAGCAGGTACACCGAATAGCTGATCAGGCCGAGCCAGGTCAGCACGCCGGGGACGCGCCTGCCGCGCAGCGCCATCCCGATCGCGAACGTCGCCCCGGCGAGCGCGATCGTCGTGATCCAGACGCCGGGCTGCACCCACCACCAACCGGCCTGCGCCGACCACACGGGCGCGGCGGCCACGAGGACCGCTGCGACCGCGACCGGGCCGAGCCCGGCCGTGCCCCGCTCCCAGCGGTACAGCGCCGTCCCCGTGAACATCACCGCGAGGATGGCCGCGCCGAACCACGGCACGAAGCTGCCGAAGAGCAGGAGCACGAGCGCCATCAGGCCCAGCGCGTACGCCGCGACGGTGCGGAACCGGCCGGTGATCAGGCAGGCCAGGCCCGCGACGAACACCACGCCGGCGACGACGGCCGGCCAGTGGCCGGGCAGCAGCGGCGCCGAGAGCACCAGCCCGGCGGCGACCGCAACCACCCCGAAGACGATCGCCAGCGTTCCGCTGCGCCGGTGCATCCCGCCCGCGAACAACGCGGTCACCAGCAGGTAGAAGACCATCTCGTACGACAGCGTCCACATCGGGTCGGCGACGGCGCCGATGTGGACGACGTCGAGCAGCATGCTCAGGTGCGCGGCCACGGCCGAGGGATGGCGGGGCACCTCCTGGCGCACCGGCACCCAGACCGCCATGACCAGCACGAAGGCGATCACCAGCAGATAGAGGGGATACAGCCGGAAGACCCGGCTGATCCAGAAGGCGCCGACGTCGCCCCTCTTCTCCAGGGACGCGGGGATGATGTACCCGCTGACCAGGAAGAAGACCAGCACGCCGTACATGCCGAGGCTGAACCAGTAGGGGCGGAGCGACGGCATCACCCAGGGCAGCGCGTGCTCGGCGACCACCGCCATCGCCCCGATCCCCCGCAGGGCGTCGAGCCAGGCCAGCCGACCGGCCCCGGCAGTGCGTCCGGCAGGGCGTCCGGCAGGGCTTTGGGCGGGGCTGTCAGCGGCGTGCGGTGGCGTGGTGCCGGGCCGCGGGGTCTCGCGCTCTGTGGCAGTCACCGAGTAACACTATCCAGCCACGCCGGATTCACACCGGTTGTTACTGGTCACTCCCATTCAATGGTGCCCGGCGGCTTACTCGTCACGTCGAGCACCACACGGTTGACCTCGCGCACCTCGTTGGTGATCCGGGTGGAGATCCGCGCCAGCACGTCGTACGGCACCCGCGACCAGTCGGCGGTCATCGCGTCCTCGGAGGTCACCGGGCGCAGGACGACCGGATGGCCGTAGGTGCGGCCGTCGCCCTGCACGCCGACCGAGCGGACGTCGGCCAGCAGCACGACCGGGCACTGCCAGATGTCGCGGTCGAGACCGGCGCGGGTCAGCTCCTCGCGGGCGATGGCGTCGGCCTCGCGCAGCAGGTCGAGGCGCTCGCGGGTGACCTCGCCGATGATGCGGATGCCGAGGCCGGGCCCGGGGAACGGCTGACGCCAGACCATCGCCGGGGGCAGGCCGAGCTCCTCGCCGGCCCGCCGCACCTCGTCCTTGAACAGCGTGCGCAGCGGCTCGACCAGCTGGAACTTCAGGTCGTCGGGAAGCCCGCCGACGTTGTGGTGGGACTTGATGTTCGCGGTGCCGGTGCCGCCGCCCGACTCGACGACGTCCGGGTAGAGGGTGCCCTGGACGAGGAAGTCCACCGGCCCGTCGGCGATGATCGCGCGGGCCTCGTCCTCGAAGACCCGGATGAACTCCCGGCCGATGATCTTGCGCTTCTCCTCGGGGTCGGTCACGCCCGACAGGGCCTTGAGAAAGCGCTCCGAGGCGTCGACGACCCGCAGCTTCACGCCGGTGACCTCGACGAAGTCGCGCTCGACCTGCTCGGCCTCGCCCTTTCGCAACAGGCCGTGGTCGACGAAGACACAGGTCAGCCGGTCGCCGATGGCCCGCTGGACGATCGCGGCGGCCACGGCGGAGTCGACGCCGCCCGACAGCCCGCAGATCGCCCGGCCGTCGCCCACCTGGGCGCGCACGGCCTCCACGGCGTCCTCGACGATGTTGAGCATGGTCCACGAGGGGCGGCAGCCGGCCGCCTCCAGGAAGTGCCTGAGCACCTGCTGCCCGTGCTCGGAGTGCAGCACCTCGGGGTGGAACTGCACGCCGTACAGGCCGCGGGAGGGGTCCTCCATCGCGGCGACCGGGGTGGCGGAGGTGGCGGCGGTGACGGAGAACCCGGCCGGGGCGCCGACCACCGAGTCGCCGTGCGACATCCAGACGGTCTGCGCGACGGGCAGCCCGGCGAACAGCAGGCCCTCCTGAAGGACCTTGAGCGAGGTCCCGCCGAACTCGGCGGCGCCGGTCCTGGCGACCTCGCCCCCGAGTGCCCTGGCCATGGCCTGGAAGCCGTAGCAGATGCCGAAGGTCGGCACCCCGGTCTCGAACAGGCCGTCCGGCACGGGCGGGGCGCCCTCGGCGTACACCGACGACGGGCCGCCGGACAGGATGATCGCCTTGGGCTTCCTCTCCAGCATCTCGGAGACCGGCATCGTCGACGGGACGATCTCGGAGTAGACGTGGCACTCACGCACCCGTCGCGCGATCAGCTGCGCGTACTGCGCGCCGAAGTCCACGACGAGGACGGTGTCGAAGTCGGACACTGGAAGGGACCCCCAGAAAGGATGCGAGGCGGTGACGCCAGTCTATCGGCGCGGTGACGCGCCCCGCCCGTGGGTGACTCCGGCGATCGGCAGGCGGAGCGCGCCCGGCGCGGCGGCGGGCACCACCGGCCTGACCGGCCGCACCGGCGTGACCCGCCGGTACGGCGAGCCGGGGGCGGGGCGCGGGTCGGGCTCGCCCTTGTTGGGCCACAGCGCCATTGCCCGCTCGGACTGGGCCGTGATCGTCAGCGAGGGGTTCACGCCGAGGTTGGCCGAGACGGCCGAGCCGTCCACGACGTGCAGGCCCTCGTACCCGTAGACGCGGTGGTAGGGGTCGACGACCCCGGTTTCGGGTGAATCGCCGATCGCGCAGCCGCCGAGGAAGTGCGCGGTCGCCGGGACGTCGAAGAGGTCGAGCCAGGAGCCGCCCGGCAGGCCGCCGATCTCCTCGGCCGCGAGGCGTACGGCCCGGTGCCCCGCGGGGATCCAGGTGGGGTTGGGCTCACCGTGGCCGGGGCCCGCCCTGAGCCTGCCGCCCCTGAGCGAGAGCGTGATCGAGTTGTCCTTGGCCTGCATGACCAGGGCGATGACCGCGCGCTCCGACCACCTGCGGTGGTTGAACAGCCGGAGCAGCAGGTGGGGGCGGCGCAGCGCCGCCCCGAGGAAGCTCAGCCAGCGCGGCGCCCGGCCGCCGCCGTCGACCAGCAGCGTGCGCAGCAGGCCCATCGCGTTGGAGCCGTCGCCGTACCGGACCGGCTCGATGTGGGTCTCGGCGTCGGGGTGGATCGAGGAGGTGATCGCCACGCCCCGGTTGAGCTTCCCGCCCTTGGTGTCCGGCCGTTCGAATCCGAGCAGGGCCTCGGAGTTCGTCCTGGTCAGCGCGCCGAGCCGGGGCGAGACGCGCGGCAGCGTGGTCACCCTGAGCCGGTGCAGCAGGTGCTGGGTGCCGTACGTCCCGGCGGCGAAGACCACCTGCGCGGCGGTCAGGGTGCGGGTGCGCCCGAACGGGCCGGTCCGCCGCACCGTGACCGCGTAGCCGCCCTCGACCGGGCGCACGCCGGTCACGGTGGTCTCCGGGCAGATCCTCGCCCCGGCCTTCTCGGCCAGGTGGAGGTAGTTCTTCGTCAGCATGTTCTTGGCGCCGTGGCGGCAGCCGGTCATGCACTCGCCGCACTCGACGCAGCCGCGGCGGCGCGGCCCCGCGCCGCCGAAGTAGGGATCGTCGACCTCGGCCCCGGGCTCGCCGAAGAACACTCCGACGGGGGCGAGGCGGAAGGTGTGCCCGACGCCCATCCGCTCGGCGACCTTCCTCATCACCTCGTCGGCGGCGGTGACGGTCGGGTTCTCCACCACGCCGAGCATCCGCCTGGCCTGGTCGTAGTACGGCCCGAGCTCGGCCTTCCAGTCGGTGATGTGCGCCCACTGGGGATCGCGGAAGAACGGGTCGAGCGGCTCGTAGAGCGTGTTGGCGTAGACCAGCGAACCGCCGCCGACCCCGGCGCCGGCCAGCACCATCACGCCGTTCGTCCCGCGCAGGACGTGGATGCGCTGGATGCCCCTGAGCCCGAGCGCGGGGGCCCACAGGAAGTCCCTGACCCGCCAGGAGGTCTTCGGCAGGGTCGTCTCGTCGAACCGCCGGCCGGCCTCCAGCACGCCGACCGTGTAGCCCTTCTCACTGAGCCGCAGCGCGGCCACGCTCCCGCCGAACCCCGACCCGATCACCACGACGTCGTAGTCCAACGCCCTGCCCTTTCTCGCTTATCCCGCCTTTCTCACTTGAGGCGCAGGCGCTTCATGGTCTTGAGCAGCCCGGCGAGCGTGTCGGCGTACTTCTCGTAGGTCATGCCGAGGATCGGCTCGAAGCCCAGCCAGGTGGCCTGGCTGGCCACCGTCTGCACCTCGGTGTACTTCAGCAGGCCCTCCGAACCGTGGCGGCGGCCGAGGCCGGACGACTTCATCCCGCCCATCGGCGCGTCGTAGGAGGCGTACGCCGAGGCGTACCCCTCGTTGATGTTGACGGTGCCCGCCTTGATCCGGGCCGCGAGCCGGCGGCCCCGCGCGACGTCCCCGGTCCAGATCGAGGCGTTCAGCCCGTACGCCGTGTCGTTGGCCGCGCGGACCGCCTCGTCCTCGTCGTGGAAGCGGTAGAGCGATACGACCGGCCCGAACGTCTCGTCCCGGCAGACCGCCATGTCCTCGGTGACGCCCTCCAGGATCGTCGGCTCGTAGAACAGCGGGCCGAGGTCGGGGCGGGGCCGGCCGCCGGTCAGCACGGTCGCGCCCTTGGCGACCGCGTCGGCGACGTGCGCCGAGACCGCGTCGACCTGCCGCCGGTGGGTGAGCGAGCCCATCTGGACGTCCCAGTCGAGGCCGGCGCCGATCCTCATGTTCTCCGCCGCCCGGACGAACTTGTCACGGAAGGGGTCGGCGACCGACTCGTGCAGGTAGAGCCGCTCCATCGAGATGCAGAGCTGCCCGGCGTTGGTGAAGCAGGCCCTGATCGCGCCCTGGGCGGCCACGTCGAGGTCGGCGTCGTCCAGCACGATCATCGGGTTCTTGCCGCCGAGTTCGAGCGAGCAGCCGACGAGCCGCCTGGCCGCCTCCTCGGCGATCTTTCGCCCGCCGCGCGTCGAGCCGGTGAACGCGACGTAGTCCGCGCCGTCCAGCAGCGGATCGCCGACGTCGTCCGGGTCGCCCAGCACGACCTGCCAGATGTCGCGCGGCATGCCCAGCTCGGCCAGCAGGTCGATGGTCCACAGCGTGGACAGCGGGGTCTGCGTGTCGGGCTTGTGGACGACGGCGTTGCCCGCGATCAGCGCGGGCACCACGTCGGTCACCCCCAGGGCCAGGGGGTAGTTCCACGGGCTGATCACCGCGACCACGCCCTTGGGGTGACGCACCTCGGCTGCGCGCGTGGCGATCGGGAAGATGCCCTGCCTGCCCTGCGGCTCCAGCAGGCCGGGGGCGCGCCGCGCGAAGTAGAGCGAGCAGCCCGCCACGTCGAGGAGCTCCTCGTACGCGTGCCGGCGCGCCTTCCCGGTCTCCCACTGCACGACGTCGAGCAGCTCCCGGCGGCGGTCGAGGATCGCGTCGTGGAGCCGCAGGAAGGGCGTGATCCGCTCACCGACCGGCAGCGCCGCCCACGCCTCCTGCGCCGCCCGGGCCCTGTCGTACGCCGCGCGGACGTCCTCGGGGGTGGAGATCGGGACTTCGGCGAGGAGCTCGCCGGTGAAGGGCGCGAAGATCTCCCTCGTCTTACCCTCGGAGGAGACCTGCGTGAGAATCCGCTCGACCATGGCCGCGTCGAGCAGCCGATTCATGGCACCCATGCCGGAAGAATATTCCGGAGGATCGCCCGTGGCTACCGGTAGGTAACGCCCCCAGGCGCCGCACCAGGGCCGGCGACCGGCCACGCCTGCCCACTCCACCGCCGAGGTCCGATAACCTCCTCGACCGGTAACACGAGGGCGTTCTCGTCGCGCCACCCGGCCAGGCGCCGGAATTAATTCGGACAATTACCGGTGTCGCGGCGGCCGGCCCGCCGCCTACCGCCCTGTCAACCTGACGCCAATACGGTTGACAATACGTACGAGGTTCACACAAAATATCGGTCAGAGGCACTTGGTCGATAGTTGCGTCTTGCTCATGTGAACGGTAGGCGGCGGTCCCGGGGGGCCGGGTACACTCGCCATCGATGCGCTCGCCCGTCACCACACACGAATTCGCGAAACCATCCCGGCAGGAGCAGCCTCAACTATCGCCGCGACATCAGGTTGCAGTCGTTCGGCTCACTGGGGGAACAGATGCAGGTGCGCGCTCTCGGACCACTGACCATACTGGCGGAAGACGGGGGCGAAGTATCCTTACCGCCCAAGCCCCGACAGGTGTTCGCGCTGCTCGTAGCATATGCCGATCATGCGGTTGCCTCTGAACACCTCCTTGAGGAGTTGTGGGACCAGCATCCGCCCCGATCCGCCACCGCCACTCTGCAGACCTACGTAGGCCAAATCCGGCGCGCGGCCAAAAATGCTCTGGGTGACAATTCGACCACGTCCGCCAACGAGATAATTCTCACAGTCGGACGCGGTTATATGTTATCCAGCAAATCACTCCACATCGACCTCCTCGAATTCAAGAGGCTGAAGGAGGAGGGGGAGGAGGCGCTCCGCGCCGGCAAATACACCGAGGCGTCCGCCACCCTGACGAAGGCGCTTGATTTATGGCGCGGACCGAGCTTCGTCAATGTCGATTGCGGTGCCCGGCTCAGCCCGCTCGTCGCTCGGCTGGAAGAATGCAGGTTGAGCGTGGTCGAACATCGGGTCATCGCCGATCTGCAACTGGGTAACCACCATTCTCTGGTCTCGGAACTCGCCGAGCTGACCGCGGCCCATCCGCTGCACGAGAGCCTGCACATGCACCTGATGCTCGCCCTCTACCGGTGCGACCGGCGGGCCGAGGGGCTTGCGGTCTACCGGGACCTGCGTCGCCGGCTGGTGACAGAGCTTGGCCTGGAGCCATCGTCCTCCCTGACGGAGATGCAGCACGCGATACTCGTCGGCGACCGGGCACTGGACAGGCCGCCGGGGACGGAAGCGTACGGGCCGAGCTCGCCGTCCGCTCGCCCTGCTCCGCATCGTCGACTCCGGCCCGAAGGGCAGCTCAGGACCTGCTCACCAGGAGACAGGACCAGGTGAACCCCGCTCCGGCACTGATCACCATCGCGTGGTCCCCCGTTTCGAACCGCCGGTCTTCACAGAGGTCGGCGAGACTGGCGGACGCGTCACCGGCGCCCAGGTGTCCGGTGTCGCGTCCCGCCAGGACGATCTCGGCGGCGGTCACCTCGGCCACGGCGGGCACGTAGGCCGTCTCGATCGTCTTCCGGCCGAGTCTCGGCATCACGACGAACTTCAGGCGGGAATCCTGAGGGGTGAGGTTCGCGTCGGCGAGGCACCTGCGCATGACCCTGAGCAGGCTTTCCCTGCTCGCTCGGGCGAAGGCGTCGAACCCTTCGGCCTCCAGGAAGGCCTTCTTGGTCCTGCGCATGTCGATCCGCGGGCTGATGGAGCGCGGGGCGGCGCTGAAGGGGTCCTTCCCCCGGTGCATGCGCTCCAGACCGGGAGCCGCGACCGTGGCGACGGCGTGCAACCTCATCTGTCCGGGAAGGGGGGCGTCGGGCCTGTGCACGACAAGAGCCGTGGCACCGTCGCCGTAGGCGATGCCGTAGTCGCTCCGCCAGCGGTCGAAGCCCGGCGGGGCGAAACGGTCCGCGGTGGTCACCAGAACGCCGGCCAGCTCCGGGTCCGCCATCAGCCTGGCCACCGCCATCTCGATCGAGGCGGCTCCGCCGTTGCAGATCTGCTGGATTCCGATCGGCAGGGCGTCCGGCAGGTTCAGCCGGTCGGCGATGTAGTGCGCGGGAGACCACAGGTCGTGTCCCTGGTAGTGCATCCAGGCGTGCAGAAGGAGCCCCGGTGCCGGCAGCACCGGCACCGTGTCCAGCAGAGCTCGGCGAGCGGCGAGAACGGCCATCTCCGGTGCGGCGATGCTCGCGACGGGGAGTTGCTCGTAGCCGAGATCCTCCGCGGTGTCCTCCTCGACGGCACCACGCGCGATCGCGTCCTGGACCTTCTCGCAGTCCTGCGGAATCCATGTGCTGAGCCCGCTCAGGCACATCAGCCCCTGCAGTCGCATGAACGTCTCACTCCTTGCGGCATGGCAGATATCTGCTACTAATCAGAGTTCTAACATATGGGGAGGTTCGATGACACGGTCGCCCACCGGGATCGAGGTCACCGACGACACGGCGGTACGAGTGATCACCTTCACCCGTCCGGAGCGGCGTAACGGCATGGACCTGCGGATGTTCCGTGCGTACTACGACGCGCTCGCCGACGCCGCCGCCGATCCGGCGGTCCGCGCGGTTGTCATCACGGGCGCCGGCGGCAGCTTCTGCAGCGGAGCGACCCCCGACCTCCTCGCCGAGCTGGCCGGCGGCGAGGGTCGCGAGGCCCTGGTCGCCACGCTCGGGCACGTGCCCCACCTCCCGCTGACCCTGGGCAAGCCCCTGATCGCCGCGATCAACGGCGGCGCCGCCGGCCTCGGACTGGTGCACGCTCTCTACGCGGACGTCAGGTTCATGGCGCACGATGCTCGGCTGTCCACCGTGTTCAGCCGGTTCGGTCTGGTCGCCGAATACGGCGCGGCCTGGTTGCTGCCCCGGCAGATCGGCGTCGCGAATGCTCTGGATCTGCTGCTGTCGTCGCGTACGGTGACCGCCGAGGAAGCGCTGCGGCTTGGCCTCGTGCAGCACACCGCGGCGCGTGGGGCCGTCCTCGAGACGGCTCTCGACTACGCGCGGGCTCTCGTCGGCACGTGCTCGCCCACCGCGATGGCGGTGATCAAACGGCAGGTCTGGAATGGCCTCCAGCAGGACGCGGCGACGGCCGCCGAAGAGGCCGTCACCCTCATGGCGCGGTCCTTCGAACTGCCCGACCTCAAGGAGGCGGTGACCGCGGTGCGGGAGCGCCGCAAGCCGAGGTTCGCGCCCTACTCCGGCTGATCCGGCACCATCGTCTCCGCTTCACCCCGCGAGTGATCGGCGGGGCCACTCAGATCCCCGACAGGAACGACAAGGAGACAAGCGGATGGGCGCGGAGGCGGTGTACGGCGTGACCGGCAACCCCGAGAAGGCCGAGTACGCCGCCTCCTTCGGCTACGACCGCATCTTCGATTACGAGAACCTGGCAGCGCGACTCGCCGACGCCACCGGCGGCCGGGGTGTGGACGTCCTGCTGGACTCGGTCGGCGGCCCCGTCCGCGCGGCGGGCTTCGACCTGCTCGCCCAGTTCGGACGGCAGGTGATCTTCGGTGACGCCGCCGCCGAGGACGCGACGTTCACCGGCGTGCAGATCTGGGGCGCCTCCAAGGCACTGGCCGGCTTCAACCTCGGCGCTCTGGCACACCAGCGTCCCGAAGCGGTGCGAGGGATGCTGGCGGAGGCCGTGGCCGACGTGGCCGCCGGAGACATCCGGATCGATGTCACCGAGGTCCCCCTGGAGGAGGCGGCCAAGGCACACGAGATCCTTGAGTCGCGCCTGAGCAGGGGCAAGTTCGTCCTGAGGATCGGTCCTGCATAGCAGTCGGATCTCCCACAGGTAACCCTCCCGGCTCGCCCTCGCCACCGGTCGGCCACCGGTCCCCTCACCGGTCTCCGGTGAATCTCCAGCGAACGTCGAGGACGTAGAGATCCAGCCTCGGGCGGGCGTCAGCTCTTTCCATGTCGGACCTATGGCGCATACCGGCAGATTGGTCACCAGATGAGCTGAGCCGAACGGGGATGCGATGACCACCAGTACCGAGGCCAGGCGGGAGACCCGCGACGAATACCGACATGTTGCTCGAGAACTGACATTCGACCAGCCCGTGGAAAGGTCCCTGGTTCACCGTGACGCGGTCGCGGAGGTGTTCGTGACCGACTCCGCGACCGCGGGCACGGACACCTACGCCATCGCGGCCCAGCTGCCCAGAGCGCACAGCTACCACAACGACCATCTCACCGGTTCGGTCCTGACGGATCCCCTGCTTCTGCTGGAGTGCTTCCGGCAGGCCGGGACCGTCGCGGCTCACCGCCATCTCGGCGTGCCTGGGGGTACCGCCTTCCTGATAGCCGACCTGGCCGTCCGGTTCGACGCCGATCGGCTCTTGGCCGATGCCGACGAGGGCCGGGGACCGCGAGAGCTGCTGATTCTCCTGACCGCCGAAGACCAGAGGCGAAATGGCGACCGCCTGCTGAGCACCACTCTCGTCGCGGAGTTCCAGGTGGCCGGACGCCACCTGGGATCAGGCGACATCTCGGCGGCCTACATGCCCGGCGACGGCTACCGCGCCTTCCGCGCAAGGCGCCGGGGATCGCCCGCGCCGATGTCGGACGAGCTGCCGGCGGGCGAACCGGACGCGGCCGTCGCGGGCCACCTCGTGGGGCGCCGACTGCGGGAGAACGTCGTTCTGTGCGACGCCCGCCATCGTCCGGGGCACGCCACCGCCCGCGTCGACGTACCGGTCACCCATCCCAGCCTCTTCGACCACCCCCTCGACCATGTCCCGGCGATGGTGCTGCTCGAAGCGGCCCGGCAGGCCTCCCTTCTGGCTGCCTCTGACGGTGAATCCACCGCCGACCTGCTGCCCGTGGGCCTGCGCGCCCGGTTTCACCGGTTCGCGGAACTCGACGCGCCGATCGACCTCGTCGTGGACGTGTCCCCCGGCGTACCAGACGATCACGCGCACCGCCGCGCGCGTCAGGTGGCAACCGTCGAGTTCCGCCAGATGGACGCGGTGGTCTGCGACATCGACCTGACACTGGCCTCCCTTCACTGACCGGACCGCTGATGCGCCTGCCCCACCCCTACGGGATCGTCGCCGGAGCCTGGTACCCACCGGACCGGCAGACGGTCGACGAAGCGATCGCAGCCGGCGACGTGGACGCCCGGACGGCGGCCGACCTGGGCTATCGCTCGCTGCCGATGAGTCCGGAGAGCAGCCCGCCGGAGATGGCGGTGCTGGCAGGACGCCAGGTCCTGCGGCGCGTCGCCTGTGCGCCCGAGGATCTGTCGGCGCTCTTCCACGCCAGCGTGCACCACCAGGGCCACGACGCCTGGTCCGCGCCGCACTTCATCGCCGATCGGCTCGGCGCCTCCTCCGCCGTGCCCGTCGGACTGCTCCAGCAGTGCAACGGGGGCGCTGTCGGCATCGAACTGGCCGTCGCCTGGCTGGGGCGCGACCCACGGCCCGTGCTCGTCACCACCGCCGATCGGTTCCTGATGCCCAGCTGGCATCGCTGGCGTACGGACTACGGCATGGCCGCCGGCGACGCGAGCACCGCCGTGCTCGTGCATCGGGGAGATCGGTTGCCGGCCGACCTCCTACTGCACTCCATCGTGACCACGGTGGCGTCCGACCTGGAGGTCATGCATCGGGGAGACGACGAACTCAACGCCACACCGCTCGGGCACAGCCCGACGATCGACGTCCGCCGCACCAAACGGAGCTTCATCCGGGCTTTCGGCATCGAGCGGTTCGTCAAGACCGTGCACGACCGCATCCAGACCGCGGTCGTCACCGCGCTCGCCGACGCCGGGCTCGCCCCGGACGACCCCCGGCTGCGGTACGCGGTGCTGCCACGTCTCGGCACCAAAGCCATGGCGGAGGCCTACATTTCGCCTCTCGTCGAGTGCACGCCGGCGCCACTGCTCGACCTGGGCCGTGACACCGGTCATGTCGGAGCCGGAGACCTCAACGCCTCACTCGCCGATCTCGCGGTCGGAGACCGGCTGGAGCCGGGCCAGTTCGCCCTGGTCCTCAACGGGGGAGGCGGCTTCACCTTCACGGCCCTGGTGGCTGGTAGGCCGCTTCCGCCGAAGTGATCACCAACACAACAGGAGTTTTCAGATGACTGACGTCAAGGCCTCCATCTACGATCTTCTGACCAGCAAGTTCGGCGTCCCCGCCGTGCAGCTCGACGACAACGCGACCCTGGAGTCCCTCGACCTGGACTCACTGCTACTCGTGGAGTTCAGCGTGAGCGTGGAGAAGACGCTCGGCGTCATCGTCGAAGAGCAGGAACTGGCCGCGGAACGGACGCTCGCCGAAGTGATCGAGAGCGTCCGATCGAAGCTGCAGGTGGTGCGGTGACGAGCGCCCGCACTCACCGCCTCGACGTCGCCGTCACAGGTCTGGGCCTGATCACGCCCGCGGGCAACGGCGTGGACGACAACGTGGAGCGTGTCTGGTCCGGCAGGTCGACCGCCCGCGGCACCGAGGCACTGGCCGGGCTGCCGGTCGACTTCTCGTGCCAGGTCGAGGACTTCGACGCCGACGAGACGCTCGGGCGGCGCCTGGCCCTGCGTATGGACCGGGTCAGCCATCTGGGCCTGGCCGCCGCCAGGCAGGCGGTCACCGACGCCGGTCTCGATCCCTCCACATGGGACGGCGCCCGGGTCGCCGTGGTGATCGGCACATCGTTCGGCGGTTCGGCGAGCTTCGAACGCGAGCACGAGACCTTCCTGCTCCGTGGCGCGTCTGTGGTCTCACCACAACTCATGACCATGGCGCCGGTCAACATGACGGCCGGCTTCATCGCGATGGACCTCAAGGCGCTCGGACCCAATCAGGTGGTGTCTACGGCGTGCGCCTCCGGAGCGACGGCCATCGGGCTGGGCCGCATGCTGCTGGGGAGCGGAGCGTGCGATGTCGTCCTGGCCGGCGGAGCCGAGGCCGCCCTCACCCGGACGGGGATCGCCAGCCTGGCCAAGATGGGCGCCCTCTCCCGGCGTACGGACGACCCCGCGGGCGCCTCGCGGCCGTTCGACGCGCAGCGGGACGGCTTCGTGGCCGGCGAGGGCGCCGGGGTGCTCGTCCTGGAGCGGGCCGCCGACGCCCGCGCCCGAGGCGCCCGTGTTCGTGCCCACGTCAGCGGATTCGGTGCCTCCGCGGACGGGCATCACCCGTCGGCGCCGCACCCCGACGGAGCCGGCGCGGAACGCGCGATCCGCGCCGCCCTCGCCGACGCGCTCCTCGAACCGCGGGACGTCTCGCACGTCAACGCCCACGGCACTTCCACTCCGATGAACGACGTGACCGAGTCCCGCGTCATCAGCCGCGTCTTCGGTGAGCACCCCGTAGTCACGTCCACCAAGGGGGTGATCGGTCACCTGATCGGCGCCGCGGGAGCGGTGGAGGCGGCCTACACGGTGCTGGCGGTGCAGAACGGATCGGTTCCGCCGACCGCCAATCTCGTCAGCCTCGACGACGACGTGGAGGTGGACGTGGTGGCCAAGGAACCGCGTCGCCTGCGGATCGGCGCGGCGGTGTCCAACTCCTTCGGCTTCGGCGGGCAGAACGCGGTGCTCGTGGTGACCTCCGCGTGAGCCGCTCCGTACTCGTCACCGGAGGCGCCCGCGGGATCGGACGGGCGATCGCCGAAGACCTGGCCGGGCACGGGCACCGGGTGGCGGTGACCTGCCGTCAGGGCACACCTCCGGCCGGTGTCCACGGAGTGACCTGCGACGTCACCGACCCCGCAGCCGTGGAGCAGGCCCTCAGGGAGGTCGCGGCCATCCACGGCGAGGTCGAGGTCCTCGTGGCCAACGCGGGCATCACCCGCGACGCGCTCCTCCTCGCCACACCGGACCGGGACGTCGACGAGGTCCTGGACACCGACCTGCGTGCGGTGATCAGGATGGCCAAGCTCGCGGCACGGGCGATGCTCGGCGCACGCTGGGGGCGGCTCGTCCTGATCTCTTCGGCGGTCGCGTTCACCGGCTCTCCGGGCCAGGCCGCCTACTCGGCCGCGAAGGCGGGACTGGTCGGGCTGGCCCGATCACTGGCCTGGGAGCTGGGGCCGCGCGGGATCACCGTCAACGTCGTCGCGCCGGGGCTGATCGACACCGACATGACCCGCGGCCTGCGGCCCGCGCGGCGAGAAGAGTACCTGGCGGCCACGCCTCTCCGCCGGGCCGGCAGACCAGAGGAGGTCGCCGCGGCGGTCCGCTTCCTCGTGGGAGACGACGCCTCCTTCATCACGGGCGCCGTTCTGCCGGTCGGCGGCGGTCTCGGCATGGGCGTCTGAGATGTACCTGGGGCGAGCGGGAGACCGTGACGCGAGCGCGGGCGGCCTATCAGGCGCCGAACAGACCGGAACGAAGAGGAACCTGACCGAGAGAAAGGTTCAGTCATGCCCGTCGGTGTGATATCCATCGGCTCACACGTCCCCCCACGAGTCGTCACCAACCGCGAGATCGCCGCGTGGACCGGCGCCACCGAGGAGTGGCTCGCCGAACGGACCGGGGTGGTGGAACGTCGGTACGCGGCGGACGAAGACGCCACCTCCGATCTCGCGACCCTGGCCGCTCAGGACGCGTTGGCGGATCTGGAACCCCGGGTGCGCAAGCGGCTGGCCCTGCTCGTCGTCGCCACGTGCACCCCCGACCACCCCCAGCCGGCGACCGCCGCCCTCGTGCAGGACCGGCTCGGCCTGACGGACGTCCCCGCCTTCGATGTCAACGCCGTGTGCAGCGGGTTCCTGTACGCCCTCACGATCACTGAGGCGATGCTCAAGGAACGACCGGACGCGTACGGACTCATCGTGGGCGCGGACATCTTCTCCCGCATCATGGACCGGCGGGATCGCCGGACGGTCTCCCTCTTCGGGGACGGGGCGGGGGCGGTCGTCCTCGGGCACGTTCCCGACGGATACGGGATCCTGGCGAGCCGCCTGCGCTCCGACGGCACACTTCACCACTTGGTGGGTGTCGAGGCCGGCGGCACCCGGAGCCGGCTGGACGAGGACGCTCTCGCCGCCGGCCGGCATCTCTTCCAGATGGACGGGCGGCAGGTCAGGGAGTACGCGATGACGACGCTCGAACGGATCATCGAAGAGACTCTGGCCGACTGCGGCATGAAGATCGACGAAGTCGACCGGTTCGTCTTCCACCAGGCCAACACGCGCCTGCTCGAGTCCTTCGCGGCCACGCTCGGCATCGACTCCGCGCGGGTCGCCCTCACCGCCCCCCACCTGGGCAACACGGCGGCCGCGTCGGTTCCGCTCACCCTCCACCACGCACACCGTACGCAGCCACTGCGACGAGGCGAACTGCTCCTGTTCGCCTCCATCGGAGGCGGCATGACGGCGGGATGCGCCCTGACCAGATGGTATTGAGGAGAGACGACTGCAATGCGCCTACGAGACCGGGTCGCCATCGTGACCGGTGGCACGCGAGGGCTCGGCAGGGTGATCGCCGAGAGTTACCTCGCCGAGGGAGCGGCTGTGGTCTGCGCCGCCCGAAACCCCCATGACGTCGAAGAACTCGCCGGCACGCACCCCGGAAGAGTCCACTTCCAGAAGACCGACGTCACCTCCGAGGAGTCGGTGGCGGAGCTCATGGCCACGGCCACGGACGTCTTCGGAGGCCTGGACGTGCTGGTGAACAACGCGGGAATCAGCCGGGACGGCACCATCCGCAGAACCTCGGTCGCCGACTGGGAGGCGACGATCGCGACCAACCTCACCGGGGCCTTCCTGTGCACCAGGGCAGCCGTCCCGGTGTTGGAGGAACGAGGCGGCGGACGGATCATCAACGTCTCCTCCTGTGTGGCTCGGCGGGTCGCGGTGGGCACCGCGGCCTACAGCGCCAGCAAGGCGGCGGTGGAGATGTTCACCATCAGCGCCGCGGCCGAGCTCGCTCCCAGAGGAATCAGCGTGAACTGCCTGTCCCCCGGCTATTTCGACGAGGGTATGGGACGGCAGGTCGCCGCGGACGACCGTGTCTGGGCACGCTACGGACCCCGGCTGCTGGCCGGACGGCTCGGCCGTCCCGGGGAGCTGGGGGCGGTCGCGGTCTTCCTCGCCACCGAGGACGCCTCCTACGTCAACGGTCATGTGCTCGAGGTCAACGGCGGTCTGCTGTGGGCGGCGTGACGACCGGCGACGACGTCCTCGTGGTGGGCGCGGGCCCCGTCGGCCTCGTCGTGGCATGTGAGCTGCTCCAGCAGTCCATCCCCGTGCGGGTGATCGACCTCGGCCGCACCCTCACCGCCCAGTCACGGGCGAACGTGATCTGGCCTCGCAACCTGGAGCTGCTCGACCGGATCGGGGTGACCGGCCAGATCATCGCCGACGGTCACCGGCTGGCCGGCACGGCGTTCCATTCGTCGGGCCGCCGCATCGGCACGGCCTATCTCAGCCGAATGGCTGACGCGCCGTATCCGTTCGCCGTGATGATCTCCCAGAACGAGACCGAGCGGATCCTCCGGCGCCGCCTGGCCGACCTCGGGGGCACGGTGGAGGACGGCGTGTCCCTCACCGAACTGCGCCTCAGCGGCCCGTCGGGCCGCCCCGTCGCCCTGCTCGCCCACCCGGACGGCCGCGGTGAGGAGGCCGAACCGGGGTGGCTCGTCGGAGCCGACGGAGCACACAGCGCCGTACGAAAGCAACTGGGCATCGGATACGCGGGCCGGCCGGTCGACGTGACCTTCGCGATCGCGGACGCCGGGATGACGACGGCACTCGACGACGACCTGTCCCACTACTGCTGGTCGCCGCGCGGCGCCATGGCGGTGGGCCCCATGGGCCACGGCGTCTTCCGGCTGGCGGTGAACGTGCCGCACGGCCTGTACGACGACGCGCCGCCGCCCCCGGAGATGTTCCAGCGGATGGTCGACGAGCGAGCCGGTGGCGGACGGGTCGACGAACTGCTGTGGAGCGCCACCTTCCGGGTCAGGTGCCGGGTCGCCGAGACCTTCCGTTCCGGTCGTTGCTTCCTCGCGGGGGACGCCGCGCACATCGTCAGCCCGGCCGGTGGTCAGGGCATGAACACCGGCATCCAGGACGCGTGCAATCTCGCCTGGAAGCTCGCGGGTGTCATCGGAGGGCGTCTGCCGGAATCGATCCTGGACACCTACGACAGCGAGCGGCGCGACGTCTCCCACCAGGTGGCCCGCAACACCGCCATGCTGACCCGGGCGGGGATCATGACGACACCGCTCCGCACGGCCGTCCGCGACATGACGTTCCGCGTCGCGGACCGGATCGGCGTGCTCCAGCGCCGCGTCGCCCCGCAGCTCGGTCAGACCGACATCAGCTACGGGCGGCGCGCCCACCCCGGCCGGCCGGTACCCGTGGGCGCGCGGGTGCCCGTACTGATCTCGGCGTCCGACGAACCCACCTGGATCGAGGGATGGCCTGCCGTGTCGCGCGACCGATACACGCTGCTGGTGCGGGGGCGGTCCCGTCCCTCCCCGGCCTCGGCCGTCGCCGTACTCGATCTGGCCGGACGGCCGCTGCCTCCCGCTCTCGAACGCGCGCTCGGCACGCGGGACGAGGCCGTGCTGGTGCGGCCCGACGGTCATCTGGCCGCCCGCCTGCACCGGGACACCGGCGAAGCGCGGGAAGACCGATCCGGGCGAGCATGAAGGAGCGTTGTGACTCCCCTTGGCAAGGACCGCGAGACCGTGTCCGCGGCGTCCCGCACGGCGGTCGCGTTCTTCGACGCGGACGAGACCCTCGTCCGGATGAAGAGCCCGTTCGCTCTGCTCCGCCATCATCTCGGGCTTCGGGGTGACGACGGCACCGCGTACGAGCGCCTGGTCGAGCCGCTGCGCCGGCACGCCCGGCAGGGCGGAGCGCCCGCCGAGGTCAGCGCCATGTACTACCGGCTCCTGGCCGGTGTCCCGCTCGCCCAATTGATCGAGGAGGGGCGGGACTGGTACGCCACACTGTGCCGGACCGGCGTGCCGTACGTCGCGGCCACGCTTGAGGCGCTGCGGCGGCACCAGGAGGCGGGCCACGTCATCGCGGTGATCTCCGGCGCCTGGTGCGCGAGCCTGCGGCCCATCACCGACGACCTCGGTGTGGAGACGGTCCTGTGCACGGAGCCGGCCGTCGACGAGGCTGGGCGGCTCACCGGCGAGGTCGACCGGGTGATGTTCGGGCCCGCCAAGGCCGCGGCGGTGCATGAGGTGCTGGACAGGTTCGGGGCACGTGCGGAGGACTGCTTCGCCTACGCCGACGACCCGGGAGACCTGCCGATGCTGTCCCTGGTCGGCCGTCCCACCGTCATCGGCGGGCATCCGCGGATGGCTGAACTGGCCGCGCGGCACGGCTGGGGACGACTGCCGAACACGGTGGTCGACGGCGGCCGGCCCGTGCCCGTCTGAACCGTTCGGCCTCCACCCGAGGGCGTGAAGGCGCCGATGAAGGTCAGGGAAGTCTGTTCAAGGTCGTCACAGCACGTTCCAGAAAGGCCTCGAAGAGGCGCCGCTCCTCCTCTGTGAACGCCGCGCCCAGTGCCCGCTCCACGCGCAGGGCGGCCTCGTCGGCCTGATGGACGAGAGTCCGCCCGTGCGCCGTGAGCGTGTTCACCAGCACCTTCTGGTGCAGCGCCGACGAACGCCGCTCGATCAGGCCGGCCCGCTCCAGATTGGTCAGCACGGTCGCCATCGTCTGGGGCGTCACCATGCATTCCCGGGCCAGCTGGGCGGCCGACATGCCATCGGATGTGGACAGAAGCAGCAGGGTGGCGTACTGGGGCACGGTCAGGCCGAACTCGCGCAGCGCGTGGGTCTTCCGGCCGATGAGAGCCTGCTCGGCGCGCTTGATGACATGCCCCAGTCGCCCCGCGGCGGGCCCGGGTGTTCCCGACAGGGGACCGTCCGTCGTCCCCACGGCTCCGATATCGGTCATATCAGTAGTCTGACATCGAGAAACCCCGGTCAATCCCTCTTCGCCCCACGTGGTGCCGGCGGGAGCGCGCACGTCAGCCGCGCGGTGCAGGTGCGCCGGCCTTCCTCGTCGGTGAGCACGATCTCGTAGGTGGCCGTGGTGCTGCCGACGTGCAGCGGACGGCACACCCCGGTGACCCTGCCCTCGCGTGCCGGCCGGTGGTGCGTGCAGGAGAGTTCCAGGCCCGCGACGATCCGGTCGGCGCCCGCGTGCATCCACGCGGCGAGCGAGCCCAGGGTCTCGGCGAAGGCGGCGTTGGCGCCGCCGTGCATGATCCCGATCGGCTGACGATTGCCGTGTACAGGAATGGTGCCCACGACCAGGTCCGGCCGGCAGACGTCGATCTCGATGCCGAGCCGCTCCGCCAGTTGCTCGTCCGCGTACCGAGGAAGCACGGGCACCAGCCCGAGAGCCTTCGCCGTCATTGGTCCCCAATCACCGAACGAATATCGTACTCTGTCTTATATCAGTGCTTTGTCATTGGCGGAAGAACCGGGTAGAGGGGTTTCGTAATGCGCACCACCACCTTGGGTGGCTCCGGCATCGAGGTCGGCGTGATCGGGCTCGGCTGCATGGGCATGTCGTGGGGCTACGACATGCTCGGCCGGGACGACGCGACATCCATCGAGGTCATCCATCGCGCTGTCGACCTGGGTTGCACCCTGATCGACACCGCGGACCAGTACGGCCCCTTCACGAACGAGGAACTGGTCGGAAAGGCCCTGCGGGAGCGCCGGGGCGAGGTGGTGCTGGCGACCAAGGGCGGCCTCGTGGTGGATGATCCGCACACCTTCGCCAGCCACCGCGACGGGCGCCCGGAGCACATTCGCAACGCCCTGCACGGCAGCCTGCGCCGGCTGGGGACGGACCACGTGGACCTCTATCAACTCCACAGGGTCGACCCCGCCGTGCCGATCGAGGAGACCTGGGGGGCGATGGCGGAGCTCGTCGCCGAGGGCAAGGTCAGGTCGCTCGGCCTGTCCGAGGTCTCCGTCGAGCAGATCGAGCGTGCGCACGGCATCCACCCGGTGGCGAGCGTGCAGACCGAACTTTCGCTGTGGAGTCGTGAGCCGCTCGCCGACGGGGTGCTCGAACACTGCCGCGAGCGGGGGGTCACGTTCATCGCCTACTCACCGCTCGGCCGGGGCTTCCTCTCGGGACGGATCTCCGGACCCGGGGACCTGCCGGAGATCGACGGCCGGCACCGCACACCCCGGTTCCAGCCCGGGGCCATCGCGGCCAACCAGGCCGTCGTCGACCCGGCCCGTGCGCTCGCGGAGCGCTTCGGAGTCACCGTGCCGCAGGTCTCGCTTGCCTGGGTGCTGGCGCAGGGCACGCACGTGGTGGCCCTCCCGGGCACCAAAACTCTCCGCTACCTGGAGGAGAACACGGCCGCGGCGGACATCGTCCTTCCGGAGGACGCCCTCAAGGCGCTGGCCGACGTGCCCGCACCGGTCGGCACCCGCTACTGACCGGCGCGGAAGATCAAGGACCCCCTTCACATGCTCCTGCTCGACTTCTGCGCCGGTTCCTTCGAGACCAACGGCTACGTGGTCGCGGCCGGGCCGGGCCGCGGTTGTGTGATCATCGACCCCGGGCAGCGCTCGGTCGCCGCGCTGCACGGACTCGTGACCCGGCATCGCCTCGAACCGCAGGCGATCCTGCTCACCCACGGCCACATGGACCACACCTGGGATGTGCTGCCGCTGAGCGAGCGCTACGGCGTGCCGGTGTACGTCCATCCCGACGACCGGTTCATGGTCGCCGCGCCCGCCCGGGGGCTTCCGGAGAGCTTCCCCGGTGAACTGCTGGCCGGCCACCCCAACGCGGAGCCCTCGGACGTACGCCCGTGCGGAGCACCCGGCTCCGAGGTCGTCGAGGCGGCGGGCCTGACCATCCGGGCCCATCATGTCGCCGGGCACACTCCCGGTTCCGTGGCCTACTACGTCGAATCGGGTGAGCCCCTGCTCATCACCGGTGACGCGTTGTTCGCCGGATCACTCGGCCGAAGTGACGGGCCGGGCGGCGACGCCGGACGGCTCCGTGCCGGCCTCTCCCGGATCTGCCGCCCCCTGGACGACGCCACACGCCTGCTCCCGGGTCACGGAGGACCGAGCACTCTCGGCAGGGAAAGGGAGTTGCACGCCTTTCTCCGGTGAGCGCGCCGGTTTCCCTCCGGAGACCGGTTATCTGCGACTCATCCGGCCGGGGCAAGCGCGACCTGCCCCGGCCGCGCCCGCCCGCCGTCCCCGGCGAGCAGCGCCTCCAACCTCCCGGCGGTCACGGTGCCCGCCTGCGCGGTGTGCAGGACGAGCCGGACATCCGGGCGGTCGGGCATGTGCAGGGTGGAATGCTCGAAAGTCAGCAGTCCCACTGTGGGGTGGTCAATCGCCTTGACTCCCTGCGCGGGCACGGCCACCTCATGACGTGACCATATCTCGGCGAATTCCGGACTGGTTTCGCTGAGCATCGCGGCCAGCTTGTCGAAACCGGGATCGTCGGGAAAACGCGCCGCATCTCGACGAAACTCCGCCACAAGGCTGAGCGCGAGCTTCTCCCAGCTGCGAATACGGCCGCGATAGTGGTCGCTGGTGAAGAAGGACACCAGGCAGTTCCGGTCTTCCGGCGTGAATCCGAACACCAACTCGGCCGCGCGGTTCATCACCGACACGTTCCAGTAGCGATCCACCACATGTGCCGGGCTGGGCATCCAGTTGTCGACCAGCCGCCTGAGCCTGTCGGCGTCGGGGACCTCCCGCAGAGCGGTCTCCGCGACCTGCGTGCCCGCCAGGCGGTACAGATGCTCACGCTCAAGGGGAGACAGCCGCAATGCCCTACTCACCGCGTCGAGCACGCTCGGCGAGACGGTGATGTCCCGCCCCTGTTCCAACTGGATGTACCAGGAGGTCCCGACACCGGCCAGGACTGCGACC
Source organism: Microbispora sp. NBC_01389 (assembly GCF_045040095.1). Taxonomy (NCBI): domain Bacteria; kingdom Bacillati; phylum Actinomycetota; class Actinomycetes; order Streptosporangiales; family Streptosporangiaceae; genus Microbispora; species Microbispora sp. NBC_01389. Next base: position 3,112,103 of record NZ_CP109552.1, on the reverse strand, counting down.
TCCTCGCGCCGCAGGCCCGGTGTACGCCGGCGTCCACCTCCGGCGAGACCGACCTCGCCCGGCGAAAGCCGCGCCCTCCTGCTGCGCAGGAATTCCTTCAGCTCCCGATGCCGCCGAGACCGTGACGCCATTCCGTACTGGGTGGTCTTCACAGTGCCAGGATAAACACCGGCTCCCTCCATCGGGAACCGCCCGCGATTCTTGAAGCCATGGTTAGTGATGTGGTGCAGACCGACGGCCCGGCCCGCTTCGATGCCAGACAGTGGATGATCCTCACGCTGCTCTGCGGCACGCAGTTCATGCTGGCCCTGGATTTCTCCATTCTGAGCGTCGCCCTGCCGAAGATCGGCGGAGACCTCGGATTCGAGGTCAAGGACCTGCAGTGGATCATCACGGCGTTCGCCCTTCCCTCGGGGGGATTCCTGCTGCTCTTCGGCCGCGCGGCGGACCTGTACGGACGGCGCCGCTGGTACATCGGTGGCATGGCGCTGTTCACCGTGTCCTCCCTGATCGGCGGACTGTCCACCTCCCCCGGCATGCTGCTCGGCGCCCGGGTGGGACAGGGCTTCGCCTCCGCCATGCTCACACCGGCCGCCATGTCGTTGCTCACGACCTCGTTCCCCGAGGGAAGGCAGCGGGATCGCGCCCTCGGTATCAACGGCACCCTGCTGTCGCTAGGTTTCCTGACCGGTGTCGTGCTCGGCGGCGTCATCACCGACCTGACCAACTGGCGGATCACCCTGTTCATCAACGTCCCGATCGGCGCGCTCGCCCTCCTGGCCGCACCGATCCTGATCAAGGAGAGCCGGAACCACGAGGCCCCCAAGCTTGATGTGGCGGGTGCCGTCACCGTCACCGGCGGCCTTCTCGCGATGATCTTCGGCATCGGTTCGGCCGAACGCAACGGCTGGGGGAGCCCGCTCACACTCATTCGATCGCGGCGGGCGTGGTGCTTCTCCTGCTCTTCCTCATGGTCGAGTCCCGCGTCTCCCAGCCCCTCATCAACCTGTCGGTGCTGCGCCGCCGTACGGTCAGCTGGGGCAACGTCACCGGCCTGGTGACCTTCTCGATGGTGACAGGCGCCGTGTTCCTCCTCACCCTCTACATGCAGCAGGTCAGGGGCATGTCGCCATTGCAGACCGGATTCACCTTCGCCTCGCTCGGCACCGCCGCCGTCCTGGGAGGCGCCTTCGCCGCCCGCATCGTCGGCAAACTCGGCGTGCACAGGACCCTCGTCCTCGGCCTAATTCTCCAGGGGCTCAGCACGGGAGGCCTGGTGGTCCTGCGGGCCGACAGCACCATGGCCCTGCTCCTGGCGGCCATGGCGATATGCGGTCTCGGCCACCTGCTGGCGGTGGTCGGCTACATGATCTTCGGAACTTCCGGACTGGCCGACGACGAGCAGGGCATGGCCACCGGCCTGACCTACACCGCGCAGCAGGTCGGCCTGACCTTGGGCACACCCGTCGTGGCGACGATCGCGGCGACGCAGATGGGCGCGGGCGGAGCGGCGTCGGCGGCCGAGGACATCCTGGGAGGCGTACGCCTGGGGCTGCTGGCGGACGCGGGCATCGTGGCCGCGGCCGTGCTGGTCGCCCTCGTCTTCCTGCGGCAGCGCCCGGCCATGTCCGGTGCGGCGGCTCAGGAGGCGGCGGCGCCCGCGGAGGCGACCTCGTGAGGGCCTCGCTCCGCGAACGCCGCCCGGCCTCCGCGGCTCTGGCGCTCGTCATGGTCCTCGGACTGCCGTCGATCACAGGCGCGTCCGCCGCCCCGGAAAGACGGGTGGTGCGCGACGCGGCTCCCGCCCCGGTGACGAGCGAGACCATCTCCGAAGGAGACACCTCGGCCCCCTTCACGATCAAGGTGAGGGATCGGAGGCACTTCCTCCACCGCAGGCTCACGGTTCAGCCGGGAGGAACCGGAGGATGGCACACCCATGCTGGTGAACAGGTCGCCATCATCCAGTCGGGGGAGCTGACCCGTTTCGACGCCAGGTGTGTTCCGCACGTCTACAGAGCGGGCGACGCGCTGGTGGAGCCCGCCGACCCCGGGGACGTGCATATCGGAATCAACCTCGGCAAAGAGCCACTGGTGCTCTATGTCGTCGACATGCTTCCGCGGGGCGCCCCCGTGGCGGTAGCGGCCACGAATCCCGGCTGCAGGAAGCTGCCCGGCTGACGTCCGGCTCGCTCAGGCGGTCCGGTCTCCAGCGCTCCGCGGAGCCGCTCGCCGAACTCGGCGGGGTGGGTGCTGAGCCCGGTGTGCCCGCCGGGGAAGTGGACGAGCGGCGTGCCGAACCGCTCGGCCAGGAAGGCGGCGGGGCGGTAGGGAAGCTCGCCGGCCGAGTCGGCCCCGGCGGCTAGCACCAGCCGGTCCGACAGTGCCCGCAGGCGGTCCACGTCCGGGGTGTAGGCCATGAAGCTCGGCACGATGCGCCCGAGGAAGTAGGGCATGTCCGCCATCGTCCGTTGCACCCGGGCCGCCGCCTCAGGGGGCAGCTCGGGCGGCAGCTCAGCGGCCTTCGGGGCGTCCGCGGAGGCGGAGGCGCCGGCGGGGGTGTCCGCGGGGTCGGCGGGCGCGACGGCGTGGGCGGGCGCGGCTGATGCGGCGGGGGTGTCCGCGGGGTCGGCGGGCGCGACGGCGTGGGCGGGCGCGGCTGATGCGGCGGGATCGACGGGGCCGGGCCGCCTCAGGCCGGCCGCGAACACCGCGGCGGCGGGCATCAGCCCCTCCCGGTGGAACGTGTCCCGCACACGGGCGAGCAACGCCCGGTGCTCGGCGGCGTCCGGCAGCACCTCCACCACCGGCGGCTCGTGCGCCACGACGCGTTCGATCCGCTCGGGATGGGTGGCCAGCAGGTGGAGCGCCACGATCGCGCCGGAACTGCAGCCGGCCACGCGGGCGGGCGCGTCCGGCGACAGCAGCTCCAGCAGCCGGAACGCGTCGTCGGCGTGCCGCTCGACCCGCTGCTCGGCCTCCGGGTCGTCGAGCGGGCTGCGGGACAGGCCGCGCGGGTCGTAGGACGCGACCGTGTAGCCGGTGGCCAGGTCGTCGGCGACGCCGTCGAAAGAGGCCGCGCCGCCCGTACCTCCGGGGATCAGCAGCAGGAGCGGACCCTCGCCGCGCACCTCGTAGTGCAGGGTGGCCCCGTCCACGCGCAGGTGGCCGATGGTCGGGCTGGTCATGCGGAGTCTCCTTGGTCGTGTCCGGGCCGGTGGTCAGGAGGGGGCCGGTGGTCAGGAGGGGGGCCAGTGCGTCAGAAGGGTGTGCAGGGCGTCAAGACCGCGGACCCAGGAGTCCTCCGCCGGGCGGCTGTGCGCGAACCCGCCCGCCGCCTCCAGGCTGGCGAAGCCGTGGAACGTGCTGCGCAGCAGCCGGACCGCGTCGGTCAGATCGGGTTCGTCCAGCGCGTAGGCCCGCAGCATGCTGTAGGTCAGCTCGACGGCGCGTAGCGGGCCGGAGGCCCGGGCCACGAGCTCCGGATCGATCTGGATCGGGATCTGCGTCGCCGTGTAGCGGCCCGGGTGGTCGCGGGCGTACTCCCGCCAGGCGTTCGCGTAGGCCACCAGGGCGTCCTTGCCGGCCCGCCCGGCGATCGCCTCCGCGATGCGGATCGTCTTCTCTTCCGCCGCCAGCAGCGCGATCCGGCCACGCAGGTCCTCCAGGCCGCGGACGTGCGCGTAGAGGCTGGCGTCCTTCACCCCGAGCCGTCGCGCGACGGCCGACATGGTCACGTGCTCCAGCCCGACCTCGTCCGCCAGTTCGGCGCCGATGAGCGTCACCCGGTCGGCCGTCAGCCCGGCCCGTGCCATGTGCACGCCACCCTTCTATATCTAGGTATTTACCTAATAGCCCTAGATCCTAGCTTGGACTCCAAGCTCAAGGGAAGCGGTTTCGGCCCGTCGAACCGGGGCCGGGCGTGATCCGTCATGGAGGCATGAGGACATCGATCCGTACGGCGGGCGTGCTCGCCGCTCTGCTCGTGACGGGAGCCGCGGGCTGCGCGGGCGGCCGTACAGCGCAGGACTCCCCGCCGTCTCCGGTGGACCTGACCGGGAAGGTGCGGCTCGTCTCGTACACGGACTGCGCGGAGATGACGGAGGGGCTGCGACGGGCCGCCGCGCGGAACGTGACGCCCTGGGGATTCGGCGACGCCATGCTCTTCGCGGCCCGCGAGGACGCGGGCGGGGCGAAGCAGGCGGCGCCCCAGCCGTTCTCCACCACCAACACGCACGAGGCGGGCGTGGACGAGCCCGACCTGGTCAAGACCGACGGCGATCGGGTGATCACGGTCACCGGGGGCGTGCTGCGCGTCGCGGACGCGCGGACCCGGCGGGTCACCGGGACGCTTCGGCTCGTCGCCCGCGACCAGTGGTGGGCCGAGGCCGATCTGCTGGTCGACGGTGACCGCGCGCTCGTGCTGTTCCAGGGCGGCGGGATCATCCCGTTCGGGGCGATGGCCAAGACCCGGGTCGGGCCGGACGGCCCGAGGTACGTGCTCGTGGACCTCTCCGGCGAGCCGCGCGTCCTCGGCGCGATGACCGTGCACGGGCAGCACGTCGACGCCCGGCAGTCCGGCTCCACGGTGCGGCTCGTCGTCCGGTCCCAGCCGGACGTCACCTTCCCGACACCGAAGGAGGGCGCGTCGGAGGGGGAGATGCTCGCTGCCAACCGGCGGGCCGTGCTGGCCACTCCCGCCGACGCGTGGCTGCCGTCGTACGCGATCGAGAGCGGCGACGGTGCCGGCGGCGCGGGCCGCACCGAGCGGGTCGGGTGCGACCAGGTCAGCCACCCCGACAGTTTCACGGGCACCTCGATGCTGACCGTCCACACGATCGACCTGGCCGCCGCCGCGCCGTTCGGCTCGGCGTCACCGATCGCGGTCGCGGCCGACGGCGACACCGTGTACGGGACGGCGGGCAGCCTCTACGTCACCAGCAATCCGCGGTGGTGGACGGCCCGCCCGGTCGACGTGGTTCCGGTCCCGGAAACCTCCGGGCCGGAAACGTCGGGGCCCGCGCCCACGCCGACGGCGCCGCCCGAGCGCACGGAGGTGCACCGCTTCGACGTCTCCGGGCCCGGCGCCCCGCGCTACGTCACCTCGGGAACGGTGCCGGGACGGCTGCTGAACCAGTACTCCCTGTCGGAGTACGACGGCCATCTGCGAGTGGCGACGACCAGCGGCGCCGAGGTGTTCGGACGCGCGAGCGAGGCCCCTAGCGAGAGCGGCGTGTACGTGCTCGACGCCGGCACCCTCACCCCGACCGGCTCGGTGACGGGGCTGGGCAGGGGCGAGCGGATCTACTCGGTGCGGTTCACCGGCGGCCTCGGCTACGTGGTGACCTTCCGCCAGACCGATCCCCTGTACGCGCTGGACCTGCGCGATCCGGCCGCGCCGAAGGTGACCGGCGAGCTGAAGATCACCGGTTTCTCCGCCTATCTCCACCCGGCGGGCGAGGGACGGCTCATCGGCATCGGCCAGGAGGCGAGCGGGGCGGGCCGGGCGCTCGGCACCCAGATCTCGCTGTTCGACGTCACCGACCCGGCCGCGCCCGCCGTACTGTCGCGGTTCCACCGGAAGGACTCCGGCTCGGAGGCCGAGTGGGACCCGCACGCCTTCCTCTACTGGCCCGCCACCGGGCTGGCCGTGCTCCCGCTGCAGAGCTGGGCCGGCGGCGAGGTCACGGAGAGCGCCGCCCTCGCATTGCGGGTCGGCGACCGGGAGATCACCAGGCTGGGCGTCGTGGCCCACCCGAAGCCCGCCGCGAAGAAGGGCTTCGCTCCCGACAGCCAGGGCATCCGTCGTTCCCTCGTCATCGGCGGCGATCTGTGGACCCTCTCCGGCGCCGGTCTCAAGGTCAGCGACGCCGCCACCCTGGCCGACCGGGCGTGGATCCCCTTCGCCTGAGAACGCACCCGTCACTGAAATACAGTTAAGCGAACCGTATTTCAGTGGCGAGGTGATCGCTCGTGGTAGCCAAACCGGGACACATCTTCGATCGGGACTGGGAGTGGGAGGCACTGACCTCCTTCGCGACCGGCACCCAGGCAGAGGTGGCCTTCGGCGTCGTCAGCGGCCGCCGCAGGCAGGGAAAGACCTTCCTGCTCAGGAACCTGGCCGAGGCTCTCGGCGGTTTCTACTTCGAGGCGACGGAGGGCACGGAGATCGAGCTGCTCCGCCTGTTCGGCATGGCCTTGGCCAGACACACCGGCTCCCCGGTGGGTTACCCGTTCGCGGACTGGCGCGACGCGCTCACCTTCTTCTTCTCGCTGGCCGAAGACGGCCCGATACCACTGATCATCGACACCTTCCCGTACCTGATGAAGGCCAACCCGGCTCTGCCGTCCCTGCTCAAGCAGGAGATCGACCTGCGCGGCCGCACGCACGGAGGCACGAGCAACGCACGGGTGCTGATCTGCGGCTCCGCGCTCTCGGTCATGGGCAAGATCCTCTCCGGACAGGCGCCGCTGCGGGGCCGGGCCCGCCTGGAGCTCGTGATCCAGTCGCTGCCGTACCGGGACGCCGCCGCGTTCTGGGGCGTGCCGGACGACCCGCGCCTGGCGGCGATGCTGCACTCGGTCGTCGGCGGCACCCCGGCCTACCGGGACGAGTTCGTGCAGGGCGACCGGCCGGAGTCGGTCGAGGACTTCGACCGATGGGTGGTCCATACGGTCCTCGACCGGAGGACGTCGATCTTCCGGGAAGGCCGCTACCTGCTGGCGGAAGAGCCCGACATCCGCGACCCCGCCCTCTACCATTCCGTTCTCTCCGCGGTCGCGGCGGGGAACAACACCTGGGGCGGCATCGCCGGCCACATCGGGTACAGGTCCTCCGACATCGCCCACCCGCTCAACGTCCTGGAGGACTGCGGGCTGCTGGTCAGGGAGAAGGACGCCTTCCGGTCGGGACGGACGCGGTACCGCATCGCCGAGCCGCTCATCACCTTCTACCAGGCGATCATGCGTCCGGAGTGGTCGGACCTCGGCCTCGGCCTCGCCGAGGAGGTCTGGCGGCGTTCCCGTCAGCGTTTTCTGTCGAAGGTGATGGGGCCGCACTTCGAGACGCTCTGCCGGGAGTACGCGTTGCGCCACGGCCGGGAGCACTTCGGCGAGGGCGGCATCGGCGAGGTCGCGGCCGGCACGGTGGCCGACCCCGTGGCCAGGACCCAGATCGACGTGGATGTGGCCGTCCTCGGCCCCGCATATCCCGGCGAACCCCGGGCCGTCCGATCCCTGGGCGAGGCCAAGTGGGACAAGCTCATGAGCGTGCGCCATCTGGAGCGCCTTCGCCGGGCCCGCGACCTGCTGTCGGCGAAGGGCTACGAGACCTCCGGAACCGTGCTGGCCTGCTACAGCGGCGCCGGCTTCGACGACGACCTGCGGGCCGAGGCCGCGCGGGACCCCGCCGCCCTGCTCGTGGACCTGCCCGCGCTGTACGGGCGCGCCTGATCGGCGAGGCCCGGGCACGCGTCAGCGCCACCGGCCGGGGCGTGGACCCATTCGGCTGAGAGGGGTCAGCCCGCGTTCCAGGGCGCCTTGGCGAGATCACGCGGAGGCGCGACGGGCACGATCTCCGGCGCGCCGAGGCGGATCGCGTCGGCCTCCTGGTCGGTGTCCTGCTCCTGGGAGGCCCGCTCCGCCTCGACCCGCTTGGTGTAGTACTCGACCTCCCGCTTGACCTGGTCGGCGTCCCAGCCGAGGGGGCCGGCCATGAGTTCGGCGGCCTCCTGGGCGACCGCGGTCCCCCGATGGAAGGTCTCGATCGAGATGCGGGTGCGCCGGGTCAGCGCGTCGTTGAGGTGCCCCGCGCCCTCGTGCGTCGCGGCGTACACGATCTCCGCGCGCAGGTAGTCGTCCGCGCCGTCGAGCGGCCGGCCGAGCGAGGGGTCCTTCTCGACGAGCGCCAGCACCTCGTCGATCAGCGAGCCGTACCGCTCCAGCAGGTGCTCGATCCGGGCCACGTGCAGCCCCGAGGACCGCGCCAGGCGGTGGCGGGAGTTCCACAGGGCCTGGTAGCCCTCCGCCCCGACGAGCGGCACCTGGTCGGTGCACGACGGCGGGACGCGCTGGTCGAGCCCGTGCGCGACCGCGTCCACGGCGTCGGCCGCCATGACGCGGTACGTCGTGAACTTGCCGCCCGCCACCATGACGAGCCCGGCCACGGGGTGGGTGACGACGTGCTCGCGCGAGAGCTTGCTGGTCTCCTCGGACTCCCCCGCCAGCAGCGGGCGCAGCCCGGCGTACACGCCCTCGACGTCGTCCCTGGTCAGCGGCACGGAAAGGACCGAGTTGACCCGGTCGAGCAGATAGTCGATGTCCGCCCGGGAGGCCGCCGGATGGGCCTTGTCGAGCGTCCAGCGGGTGTCGGTGGTCCCGAGGATCCAGTGCCGGCCCCACGGGATGACGAACAGCACGGACTTCTCCGTACGCATGATCAGCCCGCTGAGCGAGTGGATGCGGTCGCGCGGCACCACGAGGTGGATGCCCTTGGACGCCCGCACGTGGATCTGCCCCCGGCCGCCGACGAGCTGCTGGATGTCGTCGGTCCAGACGCCGGTGGCGTTGACGACCTGGCGGGCGCGCACGTCGAACTCCGCGCCCGTCTCCAGGTCGCACACGCGCACCCCGGTGACCCGCTCCCCCTCGCGCAGGAACCCCACGGCCTGCACCCGCGAGGCCACGTGCGCGCCGTACGTCGCGGCGGTGCGCAGGGTCGTCATCACGAAGCGGGCGTCGTCGACCTGGGCGTCCCAGTACTGCACGGCCCCGGTGAACGCCGACCTGCGCAGCGAGGGGGCGACCCGCAGCGCCTGGCGCCGGGTCAGGTGACGGTGCCCCGGCACCCCCCGGTTGAGGCCGAAGGAGAGCCCGAGCGTGTCGTAGAGGACGAGCCCCGCCCCGATGTACGGCCGCTCCCAGCCCTGGTGCGTGAGCGGGAACAGGAACGGCACCGGCTTGACCAGGTGCGGCGCGATCCGCTTCAGCAGCAGGGAGCGTTCCCTCAGTGCCTCTCTGACCAGGTCGAAGTTGAGCTGCTCCAGATAGCGCAGCCCGCCGTGGATCAGTTTGGAGGACCGCGACGACGTGCCGGAGGCGAAGTCGCGCGCCTCCACCACGCCCACCGAGAGCCCGCGGGTCGCGGCGTCGAGCGCCACGCCCGCGCCGACCACCCCGCCGCCGATCACGACCACGTCGAGCTCCTGCGCCGCCATCCGCGCCAGAGCGGTGGTCCGTTCCTCCGGGCCCAGCCGCGCCGTCCCCATCCTCGCCGTCATAGGTTTCCTCTGTACGCCCTTCGCCTCTGCCGTGGTAAATCTACCCGCCGGTAGGTACCCCAGAATCCCCCTATGTCCCCCCCTTTCTAAATGATCTACGGAGAAGTCGGGGGATGATCCTCCGGCGGCGGATCTCGCGGCGGCGTGGACACCCCGCGCGGCGGGCGCGGGCCGTACGCGGAAGGATGGGCGGCATGAGCGCGACTCTCTCCGGTGCCCGCATCGTCACTCCCGACGGCGTCCACGACGGCTGGCTCACCATCGAGGACGGCAGGATCACCCACATCGGGCGCGGGCAGGCGCCTCGCGACGGGCACGACCTGGGCGGGCGCACGGTCGTCCCCGGTTTCGTGGACATCCACTCGCACGGGGGCGCGGGCGGGAGTTTCCCGGACGGCGACCCGGAGACCGCCGCCGAGGTCGCCGCCTTCCATCTGGGGCGCGGCTCGACCACCCTCGTGGCCAGTCTGGTCACCGCGGCGCCGGGCACCCTCGCGCGGGCCGCGTCGGTGCTCGCCGACCTGTGCGAGCAGGGTCTCGTCGCCGGCGTCCACTTCGAAGGGCCGTACATCGCGAGGTCGCGCTGCGGCGCGCACGAACCCACGCTGCTGCGCGCGCCCGACGTGGCGGAGTTCCGCGCGCTGGTGAAGGCCGGGCGGGGCCATGTCCGGATGCTGACGATCGCGCCCGAACTGCCGGACGCGCTCGACGTGGTGAGAGAGGCCGCCGCCGAGGGGGTCGTCGCCGCCCTGGGGCACAGCGACGCGACCTACGAGCAGACGCTCGACGGCATCGAGGCCGGCGCGACCGTGGCGACCCACCTCTACAACGCGCTGCCGCCGCTCGGCCACCGCGCGCCGGGGCCGGTCGCGGCGCTGCTGCAGGACGAGCGGGTGACCGTGGAACTGATCAACGACGGGGTCCACGTGCACCCGGCCATGCTGCGCCTGGCCATGGACGCCGCGGGCGCGGACCGCACGGCGCTGATCACCGACGCGATGGCGGCGGCGGGCATGGGCGACGGGCGCTATCCGCTCGGCCCGATGACCGTCGACGTGAAGGACGGCGTGGCCCGCCTCGCCGAGGGAGGCGCGATCGCCGGCAGCACGCTCACCATGGACGCGGCGTTCCGCCGTACGGTGCGGGAGGTCGGGCGCTCACTCGTGGACGCCGCCAGGATGGCCTCCCTCACCCCCGCCCGGGTCCTCGGTCTGGACGGCGAGACCGGCTCGATCACGCTCGGCAGGTACGCCGACCTCGTCGTGCTCGACGAGGACCTGGGCGTCGCGGGCGTGATGAAGCGCGGCGCCTGGGTCCGCCGCCCCTGACGCGCTCACTCCTGCCCGCGCCTGCCCCTGATCAAAGCGCCGTCCCTGATCTGAAGCGCCGTCCCTGATCTGAAGCGCCGTCCCTGATCTGAAGCGCCGCCCCTGATCGAGTCGCCGACAAGCCGGGAGCCGGGCCCTGCGGCCCGGCTCTCCTGGCGACGGATCAGCGCTGCGGCGGGGCGACGACGACCTCGACGCGCTGGAACTCCTTGAGGTCGGAGTAACCGGCCGTGGCCATCGTGCGGCGCAGCGCGCCGAGCAGGTTCATCGAGCCGTCGGACAGCGACGACGGGCCGTGCAGAATCTCCCGCAGCGTGCCGATCGTGCCGAACTCGACCCGCTTGCCGCGCGGAAGCTCGGGGTGGTGGGCCTCCGAACCCCAGTGGAAGCCGCGGCCGGGGGCCTCACTGGCCCGGGCGAGCGGGGAGCCCACCATCACGGCGTCGGCGCCGCAGGCGATGGCCTTGGCGATGTCGCCGGAGCCGCCCATGCTGCCGTCGGCGACGACGTGGACGTACCGGCCGCCCGACTCGTCCATGTAGTCGCGGCGGGCCGCCGCGACGTCGGAGATCGCGGTCGCCATCGGCACGACCACGCCGAGCACGTTGCGGGTGGTGTGCGAGGCGCCGCCGCCGAAGCCGACCAGCACGCCCGCCGCGCCGGTCCGCATGAGGTGCAGCGCGGCCGTGTACGTCGCGCAGCCGCCCACGATCACCGGGACGTCGAGTTCGTAGATGAACTGCTTGAGGTTGAGCGGCTCGGCCCGGCCCGACACGTGCTCGGCGGAGACGGTCGTGCCGCGGATGACGAAGATGTCCACGCCCGCGTCGATGACGGCCTTGTGGTGCTGCACCGTCCGCTGGGGCGACAGCCGTACGGCGGTCGTGACGCCACCGGCGCGGATCTCCTCGATCCGGCGGCCGATGAGCTCGTCCTTGATGGGCGCGGTGTAGATCTCCTGCAGCCGCCTGGTCGCGGCCGGCGGGTCGAGGGTGGCGACCTCCTCCAGCAGCGGCGCCGGGTCCTCGTAGCGGGTCCAGAGCCCTTCCAGGTCGAGCACGCCGAGGCCGCCCAGGCGGCCGATCTCGATCGCCGTCGCGGGCGACACGACGCTGTCCATCGGGCTCGCCACGAGCGGAGAGTCGAAGCGGTAGGCGTCGATCTGCCAGGAGATCGACACCTCCTCCGGGTCGCGGGTGCGCCGGGAGGGCACGATGCCGATCTCGTCCAGCGCGTAGGCCCGCCGTCCGCTCTTGCCGCGCCCGATCTCCTGAGTCATATCGCCTTTTCTTTCTGTTTCTTCCGCTACCGGGCTATCGCCGGTGGTAGTTCGGGGCCTCGACCGTCATCTGGATGTCATGCGGGTGGCTCTCCTTGAGCCCGGCCATCGTGATCGGCATGAGCTGCGCCTTCTCGTGCAGCTCCTCGATCGTCCGGGAGCCGGTGTACCACATGCCCTGCCGGAGGCCGCCGACGAGCTGGTGGGCCACCGCCGCGGCCGGGCCGCGGTAGGGCACCTGGCCCTCGATGCCCTCGGGGATGTACTTGTCCTCCCCGGACACGTCGGCCTGCGCGTACCGGTCCTTGCTGAACGACGCGCCGCCGCGCTCGCGGTTGCGCACCGCGCCGAGCGAGCCCATGCCGCGGTACGACTTGAACTGCTTGCCGTTGATGAAGATCAGCTCGCCGGGCGACTCCTCGCAGCCGGCGAGCAGCGAGCCCAGCATGACCGTGTCGGCCCCGGCGGCCAGCGCCTTGGCGATGTCGCCCGAGTACTGCAGGCCGCCGTCGCCGATCACCGGGATGCCGGCCGGGCCGCAGGCCAGCGCCGCCTCGTAGATCGCGGTGAGCTGGGGCGCGCCCACGCCCGCGACGACCCGGGTGGTGCAGATCGAGCCGGGGCCCACGCCCACCTTGACGGCGTCGGCGCCCGCGTCGACCAGCGCCTGCGCCCCCGCCCGGGTGGCCACGTTGCCGCCGATGACGTCGACCCGCCCGTTGTTGGCCTTGACCTTGGCGATCATGTCGCACACGCCGTGCGAGTGCCCGTGCGCCGTGTCGACGATGATGACGTCGGCGCCCGCGTCGATGAGGGCCATCGCGCGCTCCTCGGCGTCGCCGGCCACGCCCACCGCGGCGCCGACCATCAGGCGGCCGTCGGCGTCCTTCGTGGCGAGCGGGTACTGCTCGCTCTTGGTGAAGTCCTTGACCGTGATCAGGCCCTGGAGGCGGCCGGCCTCGTCCACGAGCGGGAGCTTCTCGACCTTGTTCTGCCGCAGCAGCCGGAAGGCCTCCTCGCGGTCGACGCCCACCGGGGCCGTCACCAGCGGCATCGGGGTCATGACGTCGCGCACGGCCTTGCCCTGGTCGCTCTCGAAGCGCATGTCGCGGTTGGTGACGATGCCCACGAGCACGCCGTCGGCGTCCGTGACCGGGACGCCGGAGATCCGGTAGGTCGCGCACAGCCGCTCGACGTCGGCGAGGGTGTCCTCGGGGGAGCAGGTGACGGGGTTGGTCACCATCCCCGCCTCCGAACGCTTGACCAGGTCGACCTGCTGCGCCTGCTCCTCGATGGAGAGGTTGCGGTGCAGTATGCCGATGCCGCCCTGCCGCGCCATCGCGACCGCCATGCGCGCCTCGGTGACCGTGTCCATCGCGGCCGAGACCAGCGGGATGCGCAGCGTGACGTTCCGGGACAGCCGGGTCGTCGTGTCGGCCTCGCCCGGCTGCAGGTCCGAATAGGCGGGAACGAGGAGCACGTCGTCGAACGTGAGTCCCGGTTCGGTGAACTTGGCCATCTGACTGCACCCTCCTCCTGGATCCCTCGCCAGACCCGAGGTCAGTCTAGTGGCCGCCCGAAACCGCACCGGGCATACCTGTCAAGGGGGACGGCAGAAAAAGTGGGGGGACCGGATTCCGGTCCCCCCACTCGGGGTGCGTCCCGCCCACCGCCTCGTCGAGCCCCCCTCCGCGCCCGGCCGAGGCGGCGTTCCGGCTAACGCTGCGTCAAGAATGCGTCACGCAGCGTCCACGCGCAATGTCGCAAGCTGCAACTGCACAAAGATGCATTCCCCGCCAATTCGAAGATCCACCCAGAACAATTACAAACCATCGCATTCATACATGAACAATCGGGCGCGGCGATGCCGAATGTGCGAACGGAACGGACAACGCGAAAAGGCCGGGTTATTCTCGCGGCCCGAGGCGTGACGGGGATCTGAGCGGGGAGTTCGCGCTTCCCGCCGTGCGACCACCGACGTGCGCGCCACCAACGTGCGGCCACCGACGTGCGACCACCGACGGAGCGAGCATGAGTACGACGGGAAACGCCGTCCCGCGGACCGGCACATTCGAAAGCCTCGGGCTCTCCCCCGGCCAGGCGGCCCTCTACGCGGCCGCGCTCCGCCTCCACCGGGCCACCCCGGCCGAGCTCGCCGAGGCGGTCGACCGGCCCGCCGGCGACGTGCTCGACGCCCTCGACACCCTCGTACGGCTCGGCGCGGTCGACCGGCGGCGGGAGGAGGTCGTCGCGCGGCATCCGGCCGCGGTGATCGGCCGGCTGGTCGCGGAACGGCTGGACCGCATGGCCCTGGAGAGCCGGCGGCTCGACGAGATGATCGCGGCGGCCGGGCGCCTGGCCCGCCACTACGACACCGGGCGCGACTGGCGGGGCGGGGGATTGCCGGTCGAGCGGGTGAGCGGCGCCGGCGCGCTCTACGAGGGCGTCATCGGCCACGCCCTGAAGGCGCCTCCCGCCGATCTCGTCATGGCGGTCCCCGACCACCGCACCGTGGTGCGGTTCGCGAACACCCACAGCGCGCAGTGGATCCGCGCCGCCGCGGACGGCGTCGTGCGGTTGCGCGCGATCGTCCCGCACGCCGCCCTGTCGTCGCCCGCCGTACGGGAGATGTATGAACGGTTCACGGCGGCGGGCGCGAAACTGCGCGCGCTCGACGAGGTGCCGAGCTGGTTCCTCGCGCTCGGCGACGGCACCGCCTGGCTGCCGGTCCAGTGGGGCGTCCCCCTGCCCGACAACGCCTACAACTGCTGCGTCGTCCACGCCCCGGCGGCGGCGGGAGCCCTGCGCGCCCTGTTCGGGGAGCTGTGGGCCCGGGCCGCCCCGATCTCCCCGCGCAGCGGCGCCCGGCAGGTGCTGCGACTCGCCGCGCAGGGGCTTTCCGACGACGCCGTCGCCCGCCGTCTCGGCGTGTCCGTGCGCACGGTGCGGGCCAGGTTCGCCGAGGCGATGGCGGAGCTGGGCACCCAGTCACGCTTCCACGCCGGGGTCGAGGCCGCCCGCCGCGGCTGGCTGTGACCCGGCCCTGGATCGGCCCCGGATCCGGCCCCGGATCCGGCCCCGGATCCGGCCGCGCGTGACTCCGGCGGAGCGAAGGGCCTGACGAGCAGATGAGGCGCACTTTCGCTCCCGGAGGGGGCCGTGGTCATAAGGTGGGATGCGTGCTGGAAGACGTCCCCCGCGACCCGTTCGCGGATGACCCTGACGACCCCGCGGCGGAGCTCGGATCACCCGACGACGTGGAACCGCTCTCGCTCGCCGAGCGCGACGAGGCACTGACCGATCTCGCCGACGTGGAGGTCTTCCGTTCCCTGCTCGAACCCCAGGGCGTGCTCGGGCTGGTCCTCGACTGCCCCGAGTGCGGCGAGCAGCACTACTTCGACTGGGACCTGCTGCGCGGCAACCTGCGCCAGATGATCGACAACGGCCGGCCGCAGGTCCACGAGCCCGCCTTCCAGCCCGATCCGTCCGACTACGTGAGCTGGGAGTACGCCCGGGGCTACGTGGACGGCGTGATCGACACCGAGGAGAGCCGCTGACTGTCCACGTCGGCGACCAGGGCGCCGAGCAGCCGGAGGGCCGCGTCGGTCCCGCCCAGGGGCTCCCGGCGGGCGAGGACGTCGAGGAGGGCGTCCGTCCGGACTACGTCGCCCTCCACGTCGGCATCGCCGTACGGTCCGGGAAGGCCCGCCGTACGACGACGTTTCACGGTCACGCAATCGACTCCAGCTCGGCCAGCTGCCGGAGCCTGGCGAGCGCACGATGCTGCGCGACCCGGACGGCACCAGGGGTCATGCCGAGTACATTACCCGTCTCCTCGGCCGAAAGGCCCGAGACGACCCGCAGGATGAGAAGCTCGCGCTGGGTGTCCGGCAGCCGGGCCAGCAGGTCCCGGGCGTGCTGCGCCTCGATGTAGCGCACCACGGTCTCCTCCGGCCCCGGGCCCTCGTCGGGGCCGTCCGGCAGGTCCTGCGTCGGCACCGCGGAGCGCACCGAACTGCGCAACGCGTCCGCCACCTTGTGCGAAGCGATGCCGAACACGAACGAGGCGAAGGGGCGGCCCATGTCGCGGTAGCGTGGCAGCGCCGACAGCACCGCGATGCACACCTCCTGAGCCACGTCGTCGGCGATGTGGTACTGACCGGAGACCCGCCCCAGTCGGCCCCTGCAGTACCGGACCACCATCGGGCGCAGTTGTCCCAGCAGTGATTCGATCGCGGTGCGATCTCCTTGTACGGCAAGGCTGGTCAGTTCCCTGAGGTCGGACTCATCCGATCTCGTCGCAAGCCTTACCCCAGTTGCGGCGTCGGCGACGCATCCCTCGGTCACGTTAGGCATGATGCCCGCAGCGATCGTTCATGTCGTCATGGTTAACGGCTACGGATTGGTCACATTGACGCGTCGATAACCCTTTGTAATCAATCGGCCACGCGACCGTTGGAACATTCCAACCAGAATGACCAATTCGAGAGATATATGCCGGATGCCTTGACAGGTATTAAGAAGTATGCGGCGTCTGCCTATTGCCGCGCGGCCCTTCAGCGCCGTACGGCACCGGTATGGACCGCGCAGCCCGAACGCACCCCCGGCGGAGAGCCGGCGCGCATCCCACCGGTATAGACCACTGTTCGGGCGCCGGCCTCACCGGAGGGTGGAGGCGACCACCTGGGGGGCGCGTCCGGCGCCGAGGTAGAAGACGCCGGGGAAGCCGCGCGTCTCGAACCCGCCGCTGACGTTGCCGCGCAGCGTCGAGCGCTCGATGCGCAGAGAGCCGCTGCGGTCGTTGCTGACGAAGAACACCGCCCCGCCGCCCTCGTTGGCGTGGTTGCCGGTCATCAGCGAGCCCGCGATCCGAATGGCGTACCTGTTGCCGTCCGCGTACACGGCCCCGCCGTTGCCGCCACCCGGGGTTCCGGCCTTGGCCGGGTTGGCGCCGCGTCCGACCGCCCGGTTCCCGATGAAGACACTGTTGACGATCTGCCAGGACACGCCGATCCCGCTCAGCGCGCCCCCGTTCGAGCACACGCCGTTCTCGAAGCTGCTGCCCGCGACGTACACCGGCAGGTCGTGCCACTGATCCAGCACGCGGATCGCCGCGCCGCCCAGGTCGGGGCCGGTGCGGTCGCAGCGGTTGCGGACGAACCGCGAGTTGACCACCTTGAGCCTGCCGCCGCGGGCGAAGACCGCTCCGCCACCGCCCCCGTCGGTCCTCTGGCCGGTGGAGTCGCCGTCGGCGAACGTCAGATTCTGCAGGGTCAGCGCGGGTGTCGGCTGGTCGTCGCAGTGCGAGGTCGTCCACACCTGGGCCCGGTCACAGGTGTTCATGTAGAGGATGCGCCGCCGGCCCGCACCGCTGAGCGTCACCTTCCCGCCGCCGTCGACGACGACGCGGGCGCTGGTGTTTCGGACCTTCGCCGTGGCGGTCAGCCTGATGGTCACCGGGCGGGGGCCGCAGGAGAAGGTGATGACGCCGCCACGGGCGACCGCGCCGAGGAAGGCCTGGGAGGTGCAGCTCGCGGGCGTGCCCCGGCCGACGACGGTCGTCGGGCGGGAGACGTCGGCGGGCCGCGCCTCGGGCGGCACGGGAACCGTCCCCCTGAGGCTCTCCACCCGCGTCGCCGGTACGGATTCCGCGGCGGCGGGCGGAGCCGTCACCGCGGCCAGTGTCATCCCGGCCGTCGTCACCGTGGCCAGTGTCATCCCGGCCGACGTCATTGTGGCCGTCGTCACGCCGCGCATGGAGGCACCGGCACCCGAGACCAGCGCGGCGGTAAGAGCTCTGAGTCCAAATAGCACGCCGACGATCGTATTGACCAGGATTCGGCAAAAAGGGGGTTTCGGGGAATCTCCCGGAGAAAGCGCGCGCCCCGCGGTCCGCCCGTGAGGGCGGCGCGGGGCGCGGTTGCCGATCCGGTCGGCCGCCTCTGCCGAGCGGCTCCCGATCGATCGCCGTCGATCAGTGGCCGTCGATCAGTGGCCGTGACCGTGGCCGTGACCGTGACCGCCGCCGGCCGGGGCCTCCTCCTCGGGCTTGTCCACGACGAGGACCTCGGTGGTCAGCAGCATGCCGGCGATGGACGCGGCGTTCTGCACGGCCGAGCGGGTCACCTTGACGGGGTCGATGACGCCCTGGGCCACCAGGTCGCCGTACTCGCCGGTGGCGGCGTTGAAACCCTCGCCGGCGTTCAGCGCGGTGATCTTCGTGGTGACGACGTAGCCCTCGAGGCCCGCGTTCTCGGCGATCCAGCGGGCCGGTTCGACCAGGGCCTTGCGGACGATCGAGACGCCGGTGGCCTCGTCGCCGGTCAGGCCGAGGTTGTCGAGGTCCTTGGACACGTGCACGAGCGCGGAGCCGCCACCGGAGACGATGCCCTCCTCGATCGCGGCGCGGGTCGCGGAGATCGCGTCCTCCAGGCGGTGCTTCTTCTCCTTCAGCTCCACCTCGGTCGCGGCGCCGACACGCAGCACGCAGACACCGCCGGCGAGCTTGGCGAGGCGCTCCTGGAGCTTCTCGCGGTCCCAGTCGGAGTCGGACTGCTCGATCGCGATCTTGATCTCGCGGATGCGGTCCTCGATCGCCTGGGCGTCACCGGCGCCGTCGACGACCGTGGTGGTGTCCTTGTTGACCACGATGCGGCGGGCCGTGCCGAGGACCTCCAGGCCCACGTGCTCCAGCTTCAGGCCGATCTCCTCGCTGACGACCTGGCCGCCCGTGAGGGTGGCGATGTCCTGCAGCATGGCCTTGCGGCGGTCGCCGAAGCCCGGAGCCTTGACGGCCACGGAGGTGAAGGTGCCCCGGATCTTGTTGGTCACCAGGACGGCCAGGGCCTCGCCCTCGACGTCCTCGGCGATGACCAGAAGCTGCCGCTTGGTCTGGGCGATCTTCTCCAGCAGCGGGAGGAAGTCGGCGATGGAGGCGATCTTGCCCTGGTGGATCAGGACGTACGGCTCCTCGAGCACCGACTCCATGCGCTCGGGGTCGGTGACCATGTAGTGCGACAGGTAGCCCTTGTCGAACTGGAGGCCCTCGGTGAACTCCAGCTCCAGGCCCATCGCGTTGGACTCTTCGACGGTGATGACCCCGTCCTTGCCCACCTTGTCGAACGCCTCGGCGATCAGGCCGCCGATCTTCGCGTCCTGCGCGGAGATCGTCGCGACGTTGGCGATCTCCTTCTTGTCCTCGACGTGGCGGGCGCTGGCGAGCAGCCGCTCGCTGACGGCCTGGGCGGCCTTGTCGATGCCGCGCTTGAGCGACAGCGGCTGGGCGCCGGCCGCCACGTTGCGCAGGCCCTCGCGGACCATGGCCTGGGCCAGGACGGTCGCGGTGGTGGTGCCGTCACCCGCGACGTCGTTGGTCTTGGTCGCCACCTCCTTGGCGAGCTGGGCGCCAAGGTTCTCGTACGGCTTCTCCAGCTCGACCTCGCGAGCGATGGTGACACCGTCGTTCGTGATCGTCGGGGCACCGAACTTCTTGTCGATGACGACGTTGCGGCCGCGCGGGCCGAGGGTCACCTTGACGGCGTCGGCGAGAGCGTTCACACCACGCTCGAGAGCGCGCCGCGCGTCCTCTTCGAACTCCAGGATCTTCGGCATTCAGGTCTCCTTGTGAGCACGTCGGAGCCCCGGGCACGTGGACCCGGGGCTCCTCATGGCTTGCGCGGCCTACTACTTCTCGATGATGGCGAGCACGTCGCGAGCCGAGAGCACCAGGTACTC
The DNA here is from genome assembly GCF_045040095.1 of Microbispora sp. NBC_01389. Classification (NCBI taxonomy): domain Bacteria; kingdom Bacillati; phylum Actinomycetota; class Actinomycetes; order Streptosporangiales; family Streptosporangiaceae; genus Microbispora; species Microbispora sp. NBC_01389. Next base: position 3,092,487 of record NZ_CP109552.1, on the reverse strand, counting down.
CTCGCCGCCGTACTTGACCTCGGTGCCGCCGTACTTGCTGTAGAGGACGACGTCGCCCTCCTTGACGTCGAGCGGAATGCGCTTCTCGCCGTCCTCGTCCCAGTTGCCCGGGCCCACAGCGAGCACGCGGCCCTCCTGCGGCTTCTCCTTGGCGGTGTCCGGGATGACCAGGCCGGAGGCGGTGGTCTGCTCGGCCTCAAGCGGCTGGACCACGATGCGGTCGCCGAGCGGCTTAACGGGAACCTTGGTGGCGGTCGTCACGATCGGACCTCCCCTTCAGATTGCGATGAATGAGCTGAAGAGGCGACCAGCGGCCTGCCGTCGCGGGTGTCAGACCTGTCTCGTCGCTGTTGGCACTCTCAATGGCAGAGTGCCAACACGAAACAGTATGCAAGTGGCGCGTGACAGTCAACACGAACTCGCCCCGCAGGTCAGACCCACCTCCCGGCAACGCGTCCGAGACCCCCCGTTCAGCCCTCCGCCGCCCGCGCGTCACCATCCCGCCCAGGCATCCCACCCTGCCACCGCATCCCCGCCACCCCACCCTGCCACCGCATCCCCGCCACCCCACCCTGCCACCGCACCCCCGCCGCCGCCGCGGCGCTCCCGGCGGGCCGCGATCGGGAAGAGGGCCGCGCACCCCGTGCGCGGGCGTACGGACCGGAGCGGACTCCGAAGAGGTCAGGGCATGCCTCACTGACATTTAAACGTCAAAGTGAGCGCTATCATGGAGACCGGAGGAGCGGCGGACCCGCGGCCGCGTGCGCTATGAACCAGACCCTGTTGAACGACGCCGTCGAGCAGATCCTCGGCGGCTGGGCCCGGGCGCGTCCGGACGTGGACTGTGCGGCGCTGGGGGTGGCCGGGCGGATCTCCCGGGCGTCCCGGCTGCTGGACAGGGGCGTCAAGGACTACTTCGCCCGGCATGATCTGGAGCCGTGGGAGTTCGATGTGCTCGCCACGCTCCTGCGCGCCAACGCCGATCACCGGCTCTGCATGGGCGACCTCGCCACCGCCGCGATGGTCAGCTCCGCCGCCCTCACCAACCGCGTGGACCGCCTGGTGGCGAAGGGCCTGGTGCATCGCGAGACCGCGCCGTCGAACCGCCGCATGGTCATGATCACTCTCACGGACGAGGGCCGCGCGGTGGTCGACGAACTGCTGGAGGGCCACGTGGCCGACGAGAACCGGCTGCTCTCCGGCCTCACCCCCGGAGACAGGGAGCAGCTGTCTGTCCTGCTCTGCAAACTGCTCACCTCACTCGGCGACGTCCGTTCCCACTGATCGCCTGCCGTGAGGTGGGGCGCGGAGGCGGTAGCGTCGCGGGCGTGGATCTGGACACCCTGCGCATGCTGTTCGCGCCCGCCGGGCGCGCGGCCCTGGACGACGCCGTGCGGATCCTCGCCGACGGCGCGGACCCGGTGGCGGCCGCGAGCGCGCTGCGCCGATCCCACTCCCCCGAGCTCGCCGCCGCGGCGCTCACGCAGGCGTCGCTGCGGCGGCGTGCCGAGGTCAAGTTCGGCGCCGACGCCGCCGTCATGTACTTCACCCCGCACGGGCTGGAGCAGGCCACCCGGCCCGAGGTCGCCGCCCACCGCGCCGCCAGGATCAGGGCCGCCAGGATCGGGGCCGCCGGGATCGGGGCCGCCGGGCCCGGAGTCACCGGAGCGGGGCCGACCGGCGTGGGACCTGCCGGAGTCCCGGAGGGCCTGACCGGAGGCGTGGAGGCCCCGGAGGGGCCGCGGGTGCTCGACGTATGCTGCGGCATCGGCGGCGACCTGCTCGCGCTGGCCCGCGCGGGATGCCCGGTGGACGCGATCGACCTCGACCCGCTGACGGTGGAGATCGCCCGTGCCAACGCGGCGGCACTCGGCCTGTCGTCCCTGGTCACGGTCCGTACGGCGGACGCCGCGGCGGCGGAGCCGGGGGGATACGATCTGCTGTTCGCCGACCCGGCCAGGAGGGGGGCGAGAGGACGGACGTTCGACCCGAGGGCCTACTCCCCCTCGTGGCCGGTTGTGCTCGACCTGGTCGCCCGTGCTCCGGCCGCCTGTCTGAAGACGGCCCCCGGCATCCCGTACGAGTTCATCCCGGAGGGCGCCGAGGCCGAGTGGGTCTCATACCGGGGCGAGGTGAAGGAGGCGGCCATCTGGACCAGGATGGGAACGGGCGGCCGGCGCGCCACCCTGCTGCCCTCCGGCGCCACGCTCACGGCCTCGGGCGCGGAGGCCGATGTCGGGCCGGTGAGCCGTTTTCTCTACGAGCCCGACGGCGCCGCCGTACGGGCGCACCTGGTCGCCGAGGTGGCGGCCCTCGTGTCGGGCCACCTCGTCGATCCGCGCATCGCCTACATCACCGGCGATCGCCTCGTGCCCACGCCGTGGGCCGCGTGTTACGAGGTCACCGACGTGATGCCCTTCTCGTTGAAGCGGCTGCGCGCGGCGCTGCGCGAGCGGGGCGTCGGCGCGGTGACGATCAAAAAGCGCGGGTCCGCGGTCGATGTCGAACGGCTGCGGAAGGACCTCCGGCTTTCCGGAGGTGAATCCGTGGTGATAGTGCTCACCCGGATAGAGGAACGGCCCTTCGTGTTCCTTTGTCAGCCTGTGACCAGCCAGAAGGGCTGAACTCCCGGCATTTCACCGGCAATCATCGCCTTTCCCAGTCCACGCCTGACGGCCGCGGGTCAGGGCCTACAGTTGGCCGTCGGGCAGTGCCGCCTGCTCGTTCGTCTGCGCGAGACCGGGCCGGACACAGCGGTTCGGCGAGCTGAAGGAGCAACCTCGGTGGAGCATTCCAGCCACAACCTCCTCCAGGCGGGCAGCCAGACCGCCATCTCCGACCGGATGCGCGAACTGCTCGCCCGTGCGGCCCAGGACCACGTCTACGAGCAGCGGACGCAGGGCGCCGCGCTCGACGACATCCGCCAGCGACTGGAGGGCATGGAATGGCTGCTCCGCGAGGTGCGGGAGCGTGAGCTCGGCGGCCTCGGCGCGGCGCTGGAGGCGATCACGCAACGGCTCGACGACCTGGCCGCCAGACCGCCGGCCTGGGCCGAAGGTCTCGCCCAGCACGTGGAACTGCTGCGCGGCCACGTGGAGGAGGCCGGCGGCCGGACCCAGGGGCTGGCCGACCGGATGACGGAGTTCGCGCACCGGCTCGGCAAGTTCCAGGGCGGCATGGAGGCGGCCGCCGGGCGCTTCACCCGGCTCGACAGGGCCCTCAGCTCGCTCACCGAGCGGACCGAACGGCTGGAGGCTGTCGTGATCGAGCGGCTGGAGTCGGTCGGCGGCAGGATCGAGGCGGTGGAGAGCGGCGTCGAGGCGGTCGGCGAACGCGTCGGGATGCTCCCCGCCGAACTGGGCATCGGAGACCTGCGCGGCGCCGTGGCGGGGCTGGGCTCCAGCGTGGACGGCGTGAACACCACCGTGGCCGGGCTGAGCGCCGGAGTGGGAGACGTCACCGCGAGCGTGGACGAGATGAGCACGACCATGGCGGGCATGAACGCCGACCTCACCCTCACGGCGGGGGCGGTTGCCCCGCTCGCGGAGGCGGTGCGGAGCAGGCCCGACCGCGAGCAGATCGCCGAGACCGTCTCGGACGCGGTCACCAGCGCCATGGAGCCCGCACGCGGCGACGTGGCCCGGCGGCTCGCCGCGCTGGAGGAGACCATGCTGGCGCTCGCGGAGGCCCTGCTGCGCCCCGTCCACGGCCCCGGCCCCGTCCACGGCCACAGCTCAGCCCACGGCGCCGGCCACAGCTCAGGCCACGGTCACCCCCGCGACCGCGCCGACTGACTCCGTCGCCTGACTCCGCCGATGCTCAGACGTGGACGACGGTGATCGGGAGGGACGAGTCGGCCGGGATCCGCAGCGTCGAGGGCGTGGCCCCGGCCGCGACCAGGTCGGCGCCGAGCGCCGCCACCATCGCGCCGTTGTCCGTGCACAGGCCCGGCCGGGGCACCCGCAGGCGCACCCCCGCCGCGTCGCAGCGCTCCTGGGCCAACGCCCGCAGCCGCGAGTTGGCCGCGACGCCACCACCGATCAGCAGGTCCTTCACGTCGTGGCGGGCGCACGCCTGCAGCGCCTTGCGGGTCAGCACGTCCACGACCGCCTCCTGGAACGACGCGGCGACGTCGGCCACCGGCACCGGTTCGCCCGACGCCTCGCGGGCCTCGACCCACCGGGCCACGGCCGTCTTCAGGCCGGAGAAGGAGAAGTCGAGCGTGCCGTCGTCGTGCTTGCCGCGCGGGAAGGCCACCGCCGAGCCCGAGCCCTCGCGGGCGGCCCGGTCGATGTGCGGCCCGCCGGGGAACGGCAGCCCCAGCACCCGGGCCACCTTGTCGAACGCCTCGCCCGCCGCGTCGTCCACGGTGGAGCCGAGCGAGATCACGTCCTGCGCGACGTCCGGCACGAGGAGCAGTGAGGAGTGCCCGCCCGACACCAGCAGCGCGATCGCGGGCTTGGGCAGCGGGCCGTGTTCGAGCTGGTCGACCGCGACGTGCGCGGCGAGGTGGTTGACCCCGTAGAGCGGAACGCCGAGGCCCAGCGCGTACGCCTTGGCGGCGGCCACGCCGACGAGCAGCGCGCCCGCGAGGCCCGGGCCCGCCGTCACGGCGACCGCGTCGATGTCGGAGAACCGCAGCCCGGCGGCGGCCAGCGCGCCCTCGACAGTCGGCGTCATCGCCTCCAGGTGCGCCCGTGAGGCCACCTCGGGCACCACCCCGCCGAACCGGGCGTGCTCGTCCATGCTGGAGGCGATGGTGTTGGCCAGCAGCGTGTGGCCGCGGACGATGCCCACGCCCGTCTCGTCGCAGGACGTCTCGATCCCCAGCACGATCGGCTCGTCGCGCCCCATCATGACTCCTTCTGTGCTTCCCGCTCAGCGTCGGGACGCTCACTCCCGAGGTCCTTCGTCATGGTGATGGCGTCCGTTCCGTCCTCGTAGTAGCGCCTTCGCAGGCCGAGGCGGCGGAAGCCGAACCGCTCGTACATCGCCTGTGCCGGGGGGTTGTCCGCGCGTACCTCCAGGAACACCGCGGTCGCGCCGCGCCGTGCCGCCTCGGCGAGCAGCGCGTCCATCAGCGCGGCGCCGACGCCGGCGCGGCGGTGCGCGGCGAGGACGGCGATCGTCTGCACGTCCGCCTGGTCGGCCGCCACCGCGAGCCCGGCGTACCCCGCGACCCGCTCGTCCACCTCCGCGACCAGGTAGTGCCGGGTGCGCGGCTGGTCGCGCAGCTCGCCCCGCAGCATGGCCTCGCTCCAGGCGTCCGCCGGGAACGTGGCCCGCTCGATCTCCATGACCGCGGGCAGGTCCGCCGCGGTCATCTGACGCAGGACGACCTCCGCCTGCCTCACGGCGTCTCCCCGGCGCGGGTCACGCGGTCACCCTCTTCGGCGTCCCGGGCACCTGCGCGTCGGGGCGCCGCAGGTAGATCGGCCGCGGCGGCCCGAGCACGGACAGCTCCCGCGCCTTCTCCACGGAGTCGACCCGCCCCTCGGGCACGCGGGCGATCTCGGCCGCCTCCGCCTCGCTCAGCGTGGCGAGGCGCCCGGCCGCCAGGGCCGCGAGCGCTCCGGCCGAGGGGTGCAGCGGGCCGCGTGTCCGGTCGGCGCCGATGACGTCCGCGTACATGGCGCCGCCCGCGCCGATCACCGGCAGTTCGCCGGGCAGGTCGTGCGGCCGGTCCACGCGCGGCCCGTCGAGCCGCGTGCGCGGGTCGCCGTACCGGGCCCAGAAGACCTCCTTGCGGCGCGCGTCGGTCGCGACCAGGAACGGCCCGCTCTCCTCCGCGGCGTACGCGAGGGCGTCGAGCGTGCACACCCCGAACGCCGGCACGCCCGCGGTCAGCGCCAGCGCCGTCGCCGTCATCAGGCCGACCCGCAAACCGGTGTACGGCCCCGGCCCGGTCCCCGCGACGATGGCGGTGACATCCCTGAGCGTCGCCCCGGACTCACGCAGGACCTGCTCGACGGCGGGCGCGAGAAGCTCCCCGTGCCGCCGCGCGTCGATCGTCGTCGACTCCGCCACCACACGCTCGCCATCGTGCAGCGCGGCGGTGACGGCGGGAGTGGCGGTGTCGAAGGCCAAGACAAGCACGAAGGTCAAGCGTAGTCGCTCCGCTCAGGCGGCCGGACACCGTCAGGCGGAGCGGGCCAGGGAGGCGTAGACGATGACGTTGTCGCGGTATTCGTGCTGTTTCCAGTCGAAGTCGCCGCCACAGGTGATCAGGCGCAGGCCGTCCTCGGTGTAGACGCGCTCGGCCGGGAAGTCGTTCTTGGGCACGCGCTCCACGGAGTCCACCGTGTAGGAGGCGGTCCTGCCGTCGCTGCGCACCACCTTCACGACCGCTCCCCTGCGCAGGTCGCGCAGGTGGTAGAAGACGGCGGGAGCGGTCTTGGTGTCCACATGGCCGATGATCACGGAGGCGCCGGGGTCGCCCGGCACGGCGCTGCCGGTGTACCAGCCCGCCGTGGTCGGCTTGTCGAAGGGCGGCAACTCCACGTCGCCCTCGTCGGAGAGGCCGAGCTTCATCAGCGGCGCCTTGAGGCGGAGCGCCGGGATGTCGATCCGCTTGGGGACGACGGACGTTCTGACCTCCGCCTGGTCACCCGCGTTCCCGCCCCCGGTGATCACGGCGAAGACGAGCCCGGTGACCACCCCGGCGACGATCACCCCCCGGGTGGACAGCGCCAACGTCAGGCTCCGGAGCGCCTGCGGGCCACCCCGACGCCGACGCCGAGCGCGGCCAGCAGCACGACGACGGTGACGCCCACCGGCGGGCCGGACGCGTCCTCGGGGCCCCCGGCGGCCGTGCCGCCGCCACCCGCGTGCGGAGCGCGGGTGGGAATCCTCGTGTGGTCCTCGGTGCCGTCCGGCTCCCCTTGCGGCGCGACGATCCGGAACGACGCCTCGCCGACGTCGTTGGTGGCCTCGCACCGCACCTGCACGCGGTAACCGCCCGCCTTCGCGCCGGCCCGTACGGTCGCGCTGCCCGTCACGAGCGGCATGGCCGTGGCGGAGGCCGGGGTGCCCGACTTCGCCGGCGGCGGCACCAGCGTGACGAGCCCCGTGAACGCGTCGGAACGCGCGGTCGCGCGATATTCGGGACCGCCTTCCGACAGCGGGCAGCGGGCGCTGACGCGCACGCTCCTGGTCGCGCCTCCCGTGATCCGCTTCGGCTCGACCGTCACCCGGATGTCCTGGCGCGAGATCGAGACGAGCGGCGTCGGCAGGGCCGGGGTCAGCGTCATGGTCGGTTCGGCCTGCACCGAGGCCTGCGCGGTGCAGCCCATTGCCCCGGCCAGGAGGACTCCCGCGACGGCGACCTGCGTGACCCTGCTCAACCGCACACCTCTTCCACCCAGGTCCCTTACCCAGAAAATCCAGACCGATTCATGACCGAGGATCTTCCGTGCCCCGATGATCCACAGGAACGCGGACAGGCGTCAAGGACTGCGCGGCGGACCGGTCTGAATCGCGTACGGCCAACGCCCTCAGGCGAGGGTGACGGCGGCCCACCGCGGGCCCACGCCCGACAGCCGTACGAGCCGTTCCTCGCCCTCGGCGCCGCGCTCGATGTGGACCTCCAGGCGGTCCTCCGACAGCCCCTCGACCAGGCCCTCGCCCCATTCGACCACGGTGACCGACTCCTCCAGCGAGGCGTCGAGATCGAGGTCGTCCACCTCCACGAAGCCGCCGAGCCGGTAGGCGTCCACGTGCACCAGCGCGGGCCCGCCCGACAGGGACGGGTGGACCCTGGCGATCACGAAGGTGGGGGAGGTGATCGGCCCGCGCACCTTGAGTCCCTCGGCGAGGCCCTGCACCAGGGTGGTCTTCCCCGCGCCGAGCGGCCCGCTCAGCACGACCAGGTCTCCCGGCCCGAGCAGCGCGGAAAGCCGCGCGCCCAGCGTCCGCATCTCCTCGGCGGTCACGGCCCGAAGCTCAGCGGCCCGAAGCTCAGCGGTGCGGAACTCCTCGGCTTGGGACTCAGCGGCTTGGGACTCGGCGGTCCCGGACTCGGCGGCCCGGGACGCGCCGGTGGTCACGCGTTTCCCCTCTCGGCCCGCTTCAGCAGCTCGCGCAGCGCCTCGTTCACGACGTCGGGCCGTTCGAGCTGCACGAGATGCGACGTCTCCGGCACGGTGGTGAGCTGGGCGGTCGGCACGGCGGCCGCGATCGCCCTGCTGTGGTCGAGCGGCGTCAGCCAGTCGCCCTCACCGACGATGATGGCGGTCGGCACCTTGTTCAGCACGTCGAGCGCGGTCAGCTTGTCGTGCGACATGAGCGCCGGGTAGAAGTCGGCGATCACCTCGGAGGGAGTGGCCCGGATCATCGACTCGACGAAGTCCACGACCGTCGGGCTGACACTCTTGGAATCGCCGAAGGCGAGATGGCGCAGCGCGAGGAACGACAGGTCGGTGCCGGCCTCCCGGCCGCGGTCGACGAGCGCGCCGCTCCGGCGCATGACCGTGACGGCGGACGGCACCGCGAGGTTGACCACCTTGGAGACCAGGGCGGGCAGGCCCAGGGTGATCTCGGCGAGCTTGCCGGCCGAGGTCGCGATCAGCGACACACCGCGGATCTTGTCACCGAACAGCTCGGGCCGCCGCTCCGCCAGAGCCATGATCGTCATGCCGCCCATCGAGTGGCCGACCACCACGCAGGGCCCGGGGACGAGCTCGTCGAGCACCAGCGCGAGGTCCTCGCCGAGCCGCTCGATCGTGCAGTCGCTCGACGGCGCGCGGGCCGACAGCCCGTGGCAACGCTGGTCCCACACCACCAGACGGTAGGAGTCGCGCAGGACGCGCCGCTGGTAGTGCCAGGAGTCGGAGGACAGGCAGTAGCCGTGGCACAGCACCACGGTCAGCGGCGCGTCCTCCACGCCGTCGACCTCGGCGTGGATCTGGACTCCGTCGGAGGTGGTGAGCGTCACCGGCCGTCCGCGCAGCTCCCCGAAGGGCTCGCTCCCCTCCAGGTCGGGCCGCAGGCGGATGCGGCCCACGGCGTATCTCTTGGCGAGCGTGGCCGCCGCCACCCCCGCCGACGCCGCGCCGAAGACCGCGCCGGCGATCCCGACCTTGCGACGTGTTCTCATGCCTGCCCTCCTCGCAGCCGCATGCTCAGCGTCCGTCCGTGTGGACGCGAGGCACGCGGGATCCGATCCTCGTCACGATCTCATGAGTAATCGTGCCCAAGGAATCCGCCCACTCCTGACAGGTCGGCTCTCCGTGGCCACCGGGGCCGAAAAGGATCACCTCGTCCCCCGATTCCGCCGCGTCGTCGCCGAGGTCGACGACGAACTGGTCCATGCACACCCGGCCGGCGATCCGCCGCCGCCGGCCCGCCGCCAGCACCTCCGCCCGATTGGTCCCGTTTCGCAGGATGCCGTCCGCATACCCGAGAGGAACGAGGCCAAGCGTCGTTTGCCGGTCGGTGACGTACAGGTGCCCGTACGACACGCCCGTCCCGGGGGCGACCCGCTTCACGCTCGCGAGCCTGGCGGTCAGCGTCATCGCGGGCCGGAGCCCGAAGTCGCCGAGCTCGGGGACCGGGCTCAGCCCGTAGATCGCGATGCCGGGGCGGACCATGTCGTACCTCGCCTGCGGCAGCGTGACGGCCGCGGCGGAGTTGGCGATGTGCCGGACGGCGTCGCTCGGCACCCCGGCCTTGTCCGCGACGGCGAGCGCCTCGTCGAACGCGGCGAGCTGGGCCTCGATGGAAGGATGGCCCGGGATGTCGGCGCACGCGAGGTGCGACCAGATGCCCGCGATGTCGACGGCGCCGGTCGCCCGCGCGGCGAGGGCGTGCTCGACCAGCGACGGCCAGTGGGCGACGGTGGCGCCGCCCCGGGAGATGCCGGTATCGATCTTCAGGTGGACCCGGGCGGTGCGCCCGGTCCTGCCGGCGGCCGCGACGATCTCGTCCACGACCCAGGGGGCGCCGGCGGACAGGTCGACGTCCGCGAGCAGCGCGGCGTCCAGCGGCTCGCCCGGCGTGATGAGCCACGACATGACCGGCGCCGTGATCCCCGCCTCGCGCAGGGCCAGCGCCTCGCGTACGAAGGCGGTGCCGAGCCGGGCCGCGCCCGCCTCCAGGCACGCGTTCGCCACCGGCACCAGGCCGTGCCCGTACGCGTCGGCCTTGACCACGGCCATCGTCTCGGCGCCGCCCGAACGCTCGGCCAGCAGCCGCACGTTGTCCCTGATCGCGGACAGGTCCACCCGTGCCTCAGCCTGGGTGGCCGCGCCCGCCGTCGAGAAGCTCACTTTCCCAGTGTGTCAGGTGGACCCGGGTGGATGCGCCCATAGACGCCGCACGTCAGAGCATGCGCAGGGCCGCCGGGATCGCCTCGGCGACGTCGAGGGCCGCGATCGGGGCCTCCCCGCGCCTCCCGCCGTCGCCCCCGTACCCGGCCTCGGCGCGCCTCCCGCCGTCGCCCCCGTACCCGGCCTCGGCGCGGCCCCCGGCGTCTCCACCGTCGCCGCCCCTGGCGGCGATCCGCGCGGCCAGGCCGTGGACGTACGCGGCGCACGAGGCCGCGTCGTAGCCGGACAGGCCGGCGGCGAGCAGGGCGCCTGTGATCCCGGACAGGACGTCGCCGGTGCCGCCCGTGGCGAGCCAGGGCGTCCCGGTGGTGTTGACCCGCACCGGCCGGTGCTCCTCGGCTACGAGGGTGGTCGAGCCCTTCAGCAGCACCGTCGCCCCCAGCTCCTTGGCGGCCCGCCGCACATGGTCCAGCCGGGCGGCCTCGATCCGCTCCCTCGGCACGTCGAGCAGCCGCGACAGCTCACCGGCGTGCGGCGTGAGCACGGTGGGAGCGGCCCTGCGCAGCAGCGTCCGGTCCTTGGCGACCAGAGTGAGCCCGTCGGCGTCCACCAGCACGGGCACGTCGGCCGAAAGCACGGCGCGGGCCACGGCGTGCGCCTCCGGGCCGGTGCCGAGCCCGGGCCCGAGCACCCACGCCTGCACCCGCCCGACCTCCTCCAGCAGGCCGTCCGGGGACGACGACGGGTCGAGCACGGTCGTGACCGCCTCGGGCCAGCGGGCCCTGACCAGCCGCACCGGCTCGGAAGCGCTCGCGAAGCGGACCATGCCCGCCCCGGCGCGCACCGCGCCGCCGGCCGAGAGCACGGCGGCTCCCGTGTACCTGTCGCTGCCCGCGGCGATCCCGACGACCCCCCGGCGGTATTTGTCGCTCTCCGCGCCCGGCCGGGGCAGCAGACCGGCCACGTCGTCGCCGGTCGGCGCGGTCACCTCGGGGTCCGGCAGGTGCGGCCCGAGGCCGATGTCCACCAGCTCGACCGATCCAGCGTGGGAGGCTCCCGGATCGACGAGCAGACCGGCCTTGTAAGCCCCGAACGTCACCGTCAGGTGCGCGCGGACCGCCGGTCCCTCGACCCGCCCGCTGCTCGCGTCCACCCCGCTCGGCACGTCGACCGCCACGACGAGACCCGCGGCCCCGGCGGTCAGCTCCGCGAGCGTGCCGTACGGTTCCCGCAGCGCCCCGCCGCCCCCGATGCCGACGAGGCCGTCGAGCACGACGTCGGCCCGGGCGAACAGGTCGGCGGCTTTATGGGCATCGAAGGGGCCCGCCCGTCCACCGGCCGCGAGCAGCGCGGTCAGGCCGCCCTCGTGGGCGCGTGAACCGGCCAGCACGGCCTCCACCCGGGCTCCCCTGCGGGCCAGCCGGGCCCCGGCGTACAGGGTGTCGCCGCCGTTGTCCCCGCCGCCGACCAGCAGCGCCACGTGGGAGCCGTACACCCGGCCGCGCACGCCTTTGAGCAGGTTCGCGCAGACCATGGCGAGCCCGGCGGCGGCCCGGCTCATCAGGGTCCCCTCGGGGAGCCTCGCCATCAGCGCCGTCTCGGCGGTCCGGATCTGGTCGGAGGTGTAGGCGGTCCGCATGCGTCCGACCGTAGCCTCCCGCCATGTCGATCGCGATCACCGCGCCCCACCGGTCGCCGGAAGACGCCGTCTCATGCCTCGGCGGCCTCAGGGCTCGAGGATGTCGGAATCCGGCGATTCGGAGGCATCAGGACTCGGCGATCACGTAGGCGACGGCGATGCCGCCGTCGTGCGACAGGGAGACGTGCCACCGGCGCACGCCGAGGCCCCGCGCCACTTCCGCGGCCCTGCCGGTGAGTCGCACCTCGGGACGGCCGTGCCCGCCGCGCACCACCTCCGCGTCGAGGTGGCTCAGGCCCGGCGGGGCTCCGAGGGCCTTGGCCACCGCCTCCTTGGCGGCGAACCGCGCCGCCAGCGACTCCGGCGACAGCGCCGCCTCGGCCTCGGTGAACAGGCGTCGTCGCAGACCGGGCGTGCGCTCCAGCGCCGCGCGCAGCCGCGCGACCTCGACCACGTCCACCCCGATGCCCACGATCACACCGCCAGCGTACGGGGGGCCTCCGTCTTTCCCCGTCTTACGCGAAAGTAATCCATCGATTTTCATCCACAGCCTGTGCACAACCCTCTGAGGCGTGCTGGGGGGTCATTTCGCCGCGCCCATCTGAGCCGAGTACTCCAGCAGATACAGATCCGCCGGCAAGACGATGTCGGCCGTCTCGACCGCTCGGCCACGCGATTCGTAGACTCGCTCGATCGTCAGCATGACGGAGCCCTGCGGATGAGCGAGCTTCGCGCACTCCTCCGCAGTCCCCAGTCGCGCTCCAACGGTCTCCGTCCAATCGTCGACGGGATGACCGATGACAAGCATCCGCTCGGCCACACCTCGCCCCGCGTGCGGACCCTCCTCCGGCATGACGACCGGCGTGCCCCTGGTGATGTCGAGAGGCTCCCAGCTCGTGGAGAGCATGACCGGGTGCCCGTCTGCGGAGAAGACATAGTCCGTACGGAGCACGTCCGGCGTGTCCGCGGCCGGTTCGCTCAGCCCCAGCCGCTCCCTGATCGACGCTGGTGCCTGCGCCGTACGCGAGGTGTAATCCCATGCGGCCCGGCGACCCTGGGCTTCCATCTCGCCCGCGAAGGGGCTCCCGGAGCGATTGCCTCGGTACCAGGCCCGAACCAGACGCTGCAGTTCGGGCTTGCCGCGTACGTAGGTGCCGGAGCCCGGCCTGGCCACGGCCAAACCCTCGGAGATCAGCACCCGCGCGGCCTGCTTGGCGACCGCATCGGACACACCGAACTCTCGCATGATCTCCGGACGGGACGGCAGGCGTGCGCCCGGAGGCAGTTCACCCGTGGTGATCTGCTGCCGGAGGTGTTCAACGATGCGCAGCCATAGAGGGCGATCGGGATCCACCGGAACAGGTTGACAGGCTGTGTCCCCAGCCTGCAAGCTGAGGACACAGTAGCAGAGCAGTGCCACCAGCTTAGGCGGTGTCTCCGTATGGATAAGCGAACTTTGGCTGGGGTCCCGGAGGCGGCCGACAAGGTCCGGTCATGGGCGCGTAGCACGGCGAGCGGGTACCACCCAGAACTTGCTGATCTGTGTGAGCGCGTGGCGTCCCGGCTGGTGGCGATCGCGGTGGAGCGCACGCCTGAGGACGGGGTGATCGCAGCCACGATCACCTTGGTCGACGGCGGCCTACGAGTGGAGGTCCACGATCCCGGTGAACCCGTGAGAGGCGACGAGAAGGACAAATGGTCAAGGGTGTCGGAGCTCACGCCGTGGTACGGCTGCAGCCGCACTCGGGACGGACACATGACGTGGGCCGAGCTGAGGGAACCAGCAGATCTCTCAGGTTCCGAAGGTCGACGCCGCACGGCCACCGCGACCCCTGGCTCTGAATTCATAAACAGGCGCCTACTCATCGAGTAGGCACATCTGAAGCTGCCCCGCTGGTCGACGTTGCCACGACTGACGGGGCTGGGCGGCCCCACGCCTGAGGGGGCTACCGGGGCCGCCCACCTATTCAGCCCGCCGCCATCGGAAAAGAAACGAGCCCGCCGAGATGCAACCCGCCGGACGGGCTCTTGAGATCAGGAACCGAGGTCCTGACCGTGGACAACAACCGCACGCCCTCCGCCCCGCCCGATGACGATTGGTCATTTCGCCGGCTCGTCGACGCGTACCGCGGCGACTGGGTCGTCCGACGCCAACCGTGGCCGTCGGCGACCAGGCGATGCCAACTCCCCTTCAGTGTGCTTGTCAAGAGCGACCTGGCCATGACGATCTACGCGTCCGATCTCGCCGACCTGGCCCGGCAGCTCGAGGAGCAGACCCGGCTTGCGGACGAACACACGGGGAAGGCGTGATCCTCCCGTCGTATCACGGCATCCACGTGCCTGATCCGCAGCCTGACGCCCAGAAGCTGCGATGGCTGAAACCACAGCCGCGCTGCCCCCACGTCAGAGTTCAGCGGCACACCTGTGAGTGCCGAGTCCGCATATACGAGCTGTGCCAGGCCGGAGGACTCGTCTTCGTCCGGCGGACCGACCGTGAGGAGACGGGGCTGGAGGTGGCGGAAACGGAGTGGCTGCTAACCGCCCGGGCACGGGAGCTGTGGGAAAAGATCCTCACTGGCCGCAGCGTGTGAGCCGGAGAGGGGACCGGCCGCCCTCACAGCCGATACAACCATCCCCGCGTTCATGGGAGCACCTGCCTCGTGCGGGCCGGCCGGTCCGGGGTACGGGGCTATGCCCGCACGTGTGGGGAGCACTCCAAACATGTGTTCTAGGTGAGGACCACTCCAGGACCATGCCCGTGGCCTAGTGCAGGCGGCGGATCTTCGCCCAGACTTCCACCTTGATCACCCCGCACAGCTTTCGAGGGGAGGGGGTCAGATTTCAGCCGTCCCCACGGGGTCAGTTCCGAGGATCTGGCCCACATCTCGTGATCATCACGACCCCCTATGAGCATCACGTTGTGAGGAGCACGCGCTTGCGAAGCAGGTCGAAGGTGGCGCGGCCGTAGGTCTGCCGCTTGAGCATCTTGAGCCGGTTGACGTTGCCCTCGACAGCGCCGGAACTGTGCTGCAGGGTCAGGCCGTTGAGGACGGCCGCGTGGTCTTGTCGGAGGCCTTTGGTGAAGGACCGCAGGTAGGGCAGGTCGTCGGCGTCGACCTTCGCCATCCAGTCGTCGAGCCGATCGCCGCGACGTTCGAGCATCATCTGGGCGAAGCCCTGTACATGCCCGGCAAGGACATCCAGGTGCGGGCAGTCGGCGAGTGCCTGCTTGAGGGCGAGTTGGTCGTCGCTGTCGAGGTTGTCGGGATGGGTCATGATCCACGCGGTGAGGGTGCGCACCTTGGGCGGCTTGGTGACGGCGGGCGGCGCGACGCGGGTCTCGCGGAACGGGGCCAGGTAGTCGCGGACCGAGCCGTAGCTGCCTCGGTACCCCCGCGCGGCGATCTCGCGGTGCAGTTCCAGGACATTGGTACAGCCCTGGTTCCAGCGTTCATGCAGGTGAGGCTTGTACGGGTCAAGCTTGCGGCCGCCCGGCCACGCTGGTGGCCACGACGTCCTCGGCCGTCTCGGCGCGGTAGAACCGGCGGACGGTCTCCTTGGCCAGGCCGAGCTCGCGCATGATCGGCTTGATGCCCTTACCTGCGGCCTTCAACGCCTGGACCTTGGCGTAGCGTTCGCGCGTGCGGACCACGATCGCGCTGGTCTCCGCGCGGGCCTTAGCCGCGTTGTCGGCCAGTTGCTGCAGGTCGCGGTCGGGTGCCGGCGACCGGGGCTGGCTGGGCAGGGTCGGCGCGGCGCAGACAGTGGTGGTGGGCGGCCACCGTCTCCTCCACGTATTTGCCCAGGTTGTTCCACAGATGCCAGCGGTCAGCAGTCTGGATGGCGTCCGGTGCGCCGGTACGGGCGCCGTCGGCATAGGCTCCGGCGCGGTCCCGGCAGATCACCTCGACGCCCGGGTGCGCGCGCAGCCATGCGGCCAGCGTCTCGGCCTCCCGGTCGGGCAGCACGTCGACCGGGTCATGGGTGTCCATGTTGATCAGGATCGTTCCGTAGACGTGGCCACGGCGGAACGCGAAATCGTCCACCCCGAGCACAGTCACCACACCTATCTCCGGATCGGGCATCGCCCGGATCCGGCGCAGCAGCGTGCTGCGGCTGGTCCTCAGCCCGAGCAGGTCGGCCAGGCGGGCACCCGCGCGGCCCGCCAACGCCAGCGCGATCGCATCCAGCATCCCGGTCAACAACGGGCTCCGCCGCGCGTACGGCCTGGTCAAGCCTGCGATCTGCTCGGCGAACGTCTGGGCGGGGCAGAGGCTGTTGTCGCAGAAGAACCGGCGGGACAGCACCCGGATCAGCACCCTGCGACCGCCGAACGCCGCATCAGCGAGCCGTCGCTCATAGTGACTATGCACACGAGTGGAGACGCACCCGCACTTCGGGCATGTGCCCTGCTCGGCACGGGGACGAACCCAGATCGTCACGTACGCCTCGGCCACCTCCACGCGGTCAACAACGACGCCGGCAAGGTGAGGAAGGAGGGCTCCAAGCCCAGGCTGATCACACCCGAGTCATGATCACAGAAATCCAGGTGCAGGGGGTCGTAACGATCACGAGATGTGGGCCAGATCCAGTTCCGATGACTGCCAACGCGGACTACACGTCCATCAGCCGCGACTTCCCTGTCCGCTGAGCAGGTGTTTCTCGTGTCCGTTCTCATGCGCGGGAGCACTTGTCATCACGCTCGTCGTGGCCATGCCGGTGGGGACCATCCCCGCATGCGCGGGGAGCACCCAGCGCAGCAACTCTTCGTCCCAGGCCCGAGGGATCATCCCCGCGTGCGCGGGGAGCACATCGGGACCATCCGGTAGACGCGGGCGGGGAAGGGACCATCCCCGCGTGCGCGGGGAGCACCCGAGGTGGCCGGTGAGCTTGTCCATGTCGGGGGGACCATCCCCGCGTGCGCGGGGAGCACGCATCTCGGGAGGAGGCGTCCGCCGCGCCGGGGGGACCATCCCCGCGTGCGCGGGGAGCACTCCGTGTCGTCGCAGAACACCCGGGCCACCTCGGGACCATCCCCGCGTGCGCGGGGAGCACTACACCTCGGCCCGGTGCGAGAACTCCAGGTAGGGACCATCCCCGCGTGCGCGGAGAGCACACGGCGTCCTCGATGCGCGCCGTCAGCTTGCCGGGACCATCCCCGCGTGCGCGGGGAGCACACGGACTTCGGGCGGCTCCTCGGGTCCAAGACGGGACCATCCCCGCGTGCGCGGGGAGCACGAGATCACCGCGCCGGGCGGCGCGACCGCCAAGGGACCATCCCCGCGTGCGCGGGGAGCACTGACCGAGGTTGGACAGGTTCAGCTTGCCCGCGGGACCATCCCCGCGTGCGCGGGGAGCACGCGTCCTCGAAAAGCTTCGCCTTCTGGGCGTCGGGACCATCCCCGCGTGCGCGGGGAGCACGAGGAGGAGGCGCAGGTGCCGCGCCCGGAGTGGGGACCATCCCCGCGTGCGCGGGGAGCACCAGTCGGTGATCGTGACGTCGGCGGTGTCCTCGGGACCATCCCCGCGTGCGCGGGGAGCACATGCCCACGATGGCCGCCGCTTTCGTGATGCTGGGACCATCCCCGCGTGCGCGGGGAGCACTCAGGAAGGGAAGTCGCAGCGGACCTCGCGCCGGGACCATCCCCGCGTGCGCGGGGAGCACCTGCCGAAGGACGGGGACGACGCCGCGGGGGCGGGACCATCCCCGCGTGCGCGGGGAGCACCCGTGCTCGCCGTCGGGGGTGAAGTCGACCGCGGGACCATCCCCGCGTGCGCGGGGAGCACCGGTTGCGGGTGGACGACATCACCCGCGCCCAGGGACCATCCCCGCGTGCGCGGGGAGCACGGGGAGACTTTTCGGCGGAGCGCGTATATGTGGGGACCATCCCCGCGTGCGCGGGGAGCACTCACACGCCCGCAGGACGGCGAGGACCGCATCGGGACCATCCCCGCGTGCGCGGGGAGCACGGGGGCGTCGAGCGTGCCCACGGCCTTCGGCGGGGACCATCCCCGCGTGCGCGGGGAGCACCACCACTCGAAGGAGATCAGATGCCGGTCAACGGGACCATCCCCGCGTGCGCGGGGAGCACGCCCATCGTCGCTGTCAGCGGGTCGAGGTCGCGGGACCATCCCCGCGTGCGCGGGGAGCACACCCGGTACGGGCACCTGTTCCTCGCCTGCCAGGGACCATCCCCGCGTGCGCGGGGAGCACGGCCACGCTCCGCGGCCGTGCTTGTCGACCTTGGGACCATCCCCGCGTGCGCGGGGAGCACAGGCCCTACGAAAACCTCGGCAGCCCCGGGACGGGACCATCCCCGCGTGCGCGGGGAGCACGCGTTCAACGAGGGCGCGGACGCGGCCCGCCGGGGACCATCCCCGCGTGCGCGGGGAGCACTACTCGTTCGGATGTTGTCCCCACGGCTATGTGGGACCATCCCCGCGTGCGCGGGGAGCACGTGTTTGCCGCGCCGAGCTGCTCCTTGGTGGCGGGACCATCCCCGCGTGCGCGGGGAGCACACTGGCTGACCTGCTGCTTTATCTGGCTGAGAGTCTAGTTTTGAGCACTTGTAGAGATTTGGACATTTCCGACATATTCGACGATGGGTCGGCCCTGCGGATTTCTGTTGCGGTTTCCTACCCCGGGTTGGCCTGGCCTCCGCGGCCGTAGCGGCGGCGTTGTGCGGCCTTGCTCCAGCCGGAGGGAGCGGGCGTGGCGGCGCTCACGGTGGGCTGATCCTTGGGACGGCGGAGCAGGATGAGGCCCTCGTGATCAATTGGATGCCACTTATGGTCGTAGGTCTCGAAGGTGAAGCCCTGCTCGTTGTCCGTGGTGTAGGCGAGAAGGGCGCGGCCGGTGTCGGCGTAGTGCTGGACCTCGTTCCAGAGCGCTTCCCGAATCCGCGCGGAGGGGCCGCCGATGAAGACGCCGGGTGAGATTTCCATCAGCCACCGGGTGAGGAAGCCGCGCAGGCCGGCAGGGCAGCGGGTGAGGACGATGACCGTCACCAGTCCACCTCGTAGTATTCGCCGTCGTAGTTGCGGCCGGCCTCGAGTTCTACGCCGTGGTCACTTTGGAGTGTGACTCGGTCGATGTCGTTTCCGGTGGGGTCGTCGCCTCCTCCGTCGGTCAGGAGGAGATGCTTGATGTCCTTCACACACCGCCGCAGGAGACCGATCTTGTTCACGTGATCGCGGATGGCGCGGCGGGTGAAAGAGCCGACGTCTTCCGGGCTTTCTGCGGCGATGTCGAAGGCGATCGGCAGGGCGATCTCGGTCTTGTACAGGTCGGCGATGTCCAGGACGAAGGCCAGTTCGTGGCCGGAGTGGATGAATCCGAGGCCGGGGGCGCAGCCCAGGGCGTGCACGGTGGTCTGGGCGATGCCGTACATGCATTGGGCGGCCGCGGTGACCGCCTGGTTGACGGGGTCGCCGGAGTCGAATGAGCCAGGGGTGTAGACGCGACCGTTCCAGGGGATCCCGACGCGGGCGGCCTGTGCCCGGTAGGAGTCTTTGACCCGGCGGCCTTCCCTGCCGAGAAGTTCGTGCCGGGTGAGGCCGTCGGGGTTCTCGTTCGGGAAGCGCATGCGGTACATCTCGCGAGCGACTTCCAGGCGCGTGCGCCGGTTGGCCCACTTGGTGGCCTGCGCTTCTACGAAGGTGGAGGACCGGTTGAGGGATCGGCCGCCGGAATAGAAGCGCACGCCGTGCTCCCCCACCCATACGACTCCCGCTCCACTGTCCCCGAGGACGCTCATCGCCTGGTGGGTGACCCGGGTACCGGGGCCCAGCAGCAGGGTTCCGATGGTGGCGGAGGGGATGTGGGTGATGCCGTTGGCGTCTTCGGCGGTGATGGCGTTGTCCTCGCGGTGCAGGGTGCAGCGTTCGAGGTAGATGAAGGAGATCCGGTCACTGATTCGGGTGAGTTCGCGAGGTGAGGAGGCTCCTCGCCGGCCTACTGTCGCCATGAGTCACGCCTTGACCAGAGTCATCAGGCCACAGCCGTAGCCTTTGGCCTTCCCCAGGCCGTGAGTGAGGGTACGCCGCAGTACGGCGGGGTCGGTCACCTCCAGGCGTCCGTCGAAGGTGACGGAGACCAGAGTGACCGGCTTGCCTTGGCCGGCCTTGGTGAAAGCGAGCTCCCGCCGGTTGTGGACGACGAGTTCGTGGCGGTCCCGTTCGGGGACCAGCTGATGCTCCGATGCCTTCTCAATGACACGGAATCCGGCGTTGTCCTGGCGCTGCAGGAGCCAGCCCATCTGATGCCGTACTCCGACGTGCGCGGTGATCTTGGTGGGTTCGTCGTCCTTTCGGCGGGCGGTGTGAACGGGGTTGGCGGTAAGCCGGAACGCCCACCGCTGGCCGGCCGCTAGCAGGTCGAGGAACGGCCCGTAGTCGAAGGTTTCCCAGCGGCCGGTCTGCGGCCAGCCGACCTGTTCCACGAGGTGGGTGAGGTCGGGCTTGGCGGGGCTGACGATGTGGAGGTGCGTCGCGGTGGGGCTGTCCTGATCGATGCGCCACAGAACGCGGGGGCCCTGTCCGGCGGGCGCGGGGATCTCCGCGAAGGACGACATCACCGCCGCGTGCATCCGTTGGGGTGAGGACAGCAGCCGCCGGGCGCCGACGCGGGCGGTGTTGATGCGGAAGCGGGTCAGGTACATCAGGCGCCTCGCAGGACGGCGGTGGGGTCGTGGCTCAGTGGGAGCGGAACGCGTGCGGTGGGGTTGGGCACCCCAGGGACGGTGATTCGCCGGACGCCGCGCAGAGCGTAGCGGCGGTGCAGCGGGTCGAAGCTCAGCGGCTGGTCACGCAGGGTGTCGACCGCGCCGTCCGCCGGTGTGGCTTCGATCAGCGCTTCCAGTTCGACGTGCTGTTGGGTTCGGTGTCGCCGCTGGTACCAGCGCGATGCCCGCCATTCCTGCCGCGCGAGCGCATCCTCAAGGGTGAGGTCGTTCCGCACGCCCAGGTCGACGGGCCGGGACGGCGGGCAGGAACGGCGGCCGAGGTAGGGCAGGAAGACCGGGTCGCGCAGCGCCCGGTGCAGCTCTTCCACCAGGCCCTGCTCACCTTCGACGCCTGCCACGAACACCGCGTCGGCAAGGTAGTACCGCTCCGACACCGGCATGGCAGCGTCGGTGTCGAAGCGGTGGGCGGTGTGGAAGTCGCGCAAGCGCGTGCCGGGCTGATCGATCCGCACGCCGAACTTCAGCGCGGCCAGGTCGGCGAGGTCGTCGCCCCGCAGGCGGCCCTGCGCGGCGGCGAGCAGCCCGACGACCCCGCTCTTGGTGGGGGCGGCCTCGGTGGATCGTCGGGCGAAGCGGGAGGAGGAGCCCCAGGCCTGCAAGGGTCCGGCGAGCTGCATCAGCAGAACGCTCATGCACCGGCCTGCCTGCGGGTGACCTCGGCCCCGACCTCCGCGACCAGGTCCGGCAGGGACAGAACGGTGCCGAGACCGGCCAGGGCCTCGGTGCTCCCGCCCACCCGCAGCACCCAGGTGGGAGTGTCCTGGGCGATGCCGTAGGCGCGTTCGATCTCGGGCATGTAGGCGGCGAGCCGCTCGCACGCCTGCCCCATGTGGCCGCCGATCTCCGGCTCGGCCCGGCAGGGCTCCTCGAAGGCCGCGACGACGTTGATGGGCCGTGAGGTACGCAGCTTCACGACCACCGCGTCGGGCATGGTGTGGTTGGCGAAGGTGTTGATCTTTCCGGTGGGCAGCGAGGTCAGGAAGCACTCGACGAACGCCTCGGTGGCGCGGCGCACCGGCTCGGTCACCGGCTCGTCGTCGCGCAGCCCTTTGCCCAGGTTGGCGCGCAACAGATCCACATCGAGCGCGGCGTAGCGGTAGAGGGTGGCGGAGTTGAACTCGACCGTTCCGATCATGCCCGCGCCCAGGTCGTCGTCCTCGCGCTCCTTGTAGTCGTCGACCGCGGTGTAGTAGTCGGACTCGATGTCCACCGGGTGCACGCTGAGGGCGTGGGCGACCTGTGCGGCGGCGTCAACGTTGATGTCGGAACCGTCGGCCACCATCCGGCCGAACAGGGCGATGTCGACCGAGTGCCGGGCGTTGGCGATCTGACGGGCGCGGTCCTTGTTGGCCTTGTCCTTGAAGAAGTCCGGGCCGGAGCCGTGCGCCTTGACCGCGAGCTCGGCCAGGCCCCGCAGCTGGTGGGCGCTGAGGAACATCAGGTACTTCGACTCCGGTGCGGGCGGCTCCGGGTTGTCCTTGGCCGCGGTCGCCTTGCGCTTGGGCACCTCGACCTTGGATCCGGTCGCCGTCTGGATCGTCTCGGCGGCCAGCTTCCACGCCTGGGCCTGCTCGATCGAGTCGTCCAGTTCGGCGATGTGCTCGGCGAGCACCTCGGCCACTCGCCGGGTGCGGACCCCCAGCTCGGCGGGGTCCAGCCGCCCGTGGAACGCGTGCCGGGTGGCCCGCTTCCAGGCCTGGCTCGACACCCGGGCCCTGCGCACTCCGCCGTACACGGCGCTCTTGGGGGTGCCGGTGTCGTCCCGGTTGAGGCAGCTGGGAGGGACGGTCTGCAGGGCGTGTACTTCCACGATGGTGCGTGTCATCACATGTCCTTGTCGGTGGGGTCGTCGTCGCTCGCGGAGGAGCTGTCCGGGGTGCTGTCGGAGGAGCCGTCTGGGGAGGCGGGGGGGAGGTAGGCGTGGAAGCCTCGCCCCCAGCTGTGGCGGACCTGGCGCAGCCCGTCGGGCCACTGGGCCTGGTAGAGCTGCCGGGCGAGCAGGCCGTAGTCCAGCGGGATGTAGGCTCCGCGCAGCAGGGAGACGATCTCCCGCAGCCGGTAGGCGAGCGCGTCGAGGGAGGTGGCAGTGCCCGTGCGGACGAAGCGGCGCCGGATCGGCTCGTCGATCCCGCCCTTGGGCATCAGCCGGCGGACGGCGGCACCCAGGTCTGCCCGGGGGCGGTGCATCCTGTCCGTCGTGCGCGACTGCTGGTGCAGCGCGTACAGGGTCACCGCCAGGAACAGGGCGGATTCGGCCCTGTCCTTCACCTGCTCGGAGTCACGCTCGCTGAGCCCTTGCTCGCCGTACAACCGCTCGATGCCGGCGATGCCCCACAGGTCCGGGGCCTCCTGGGGGAGTTTGCCGGCGCCACGTCGCAGCCTCGCCAAGGTGGCGACCGCCGTACTCCGATCGGCGAGGTATCCCGCCTGCAGTTCGGCGATGTAGGCGCCCGCGACCTCGCCGACCACCTGGCCGACAGGACGGCGGGTCGGGGTGGGTGCGGTCATGTCCGTGCCTCCAGTTCGTCGAGAGCCTTGCCGGGTGAGTCGGTCGCGGCCAGCGGCAGCGCTTTGCGTAGCCTGGCGTGGAAGCTCCGCTCGGCACCGGGTGCATTCAGCCACAGCGCCTGACCCTGCTTGGTTTCGATCACGCGCCCTTCCCATGCGGCGTCACCGGCCTCGCGCAGCACCTCATAGCCCAGTCGCCTGACCATGTCGTGGGCTTGCTGCTGCCAGACCGCGCGCACCCGGCTGGGGTCGTCCTGCGGACGGAGATCGGCGAGCCATGCGCGGAACGGTCCATCGAGAGTGGCGAACGCGAGATGCCGTGCCGCCTCCTTGGGTGGTTCGGTCTCGGCTCCGGCGGCGAAGGCGAGGTCGGCGGCGAAGTAACCCAGCGCGCTCACCGCGGCCTCGGCGTCGGCGACCGCGTCGACGGCCGCCTGTCCCAACCCGTGATCTTCTCGATGCAGCAGCACGAGCGGCATGGTGACGGAGTCATCGATGATCTCGTCGATGACCGACTGCTGCGTGCCGTACACGACGCCGAACAGGCGTGCCCGGATCAGGAAGGCGGGCAGGTCGCCTTCGACGCTGAGACGAGCCGCCCAGTCGAGAATCCGGGGCCGCACGATGGCGGCGGCCTCTCCGCGTTGCTCCCCGCTGGGGGCGTTCCCGGCGATCAGCGCGCCGAGCCCGCGCCAGGCGCTGCGGCTGGGATCGTGCTCGCGCGGCCAGTAGACCTGGGCCAGGCCCAGCTTCTTCTCCTGGGCCGGGCTGCGCCGCCAGCCGGTCATCGGCTCCAACTGATGCTTGTTGTGCGGCGCGAGGGTATCGCCGTAGCCGAGGATCGCCCCCGTCACGCCGTGCGCGTCGTAAGTCAGCCGCACCCGCCGGGACTGCCAGGTGTACAGGTCACGCACCCCCGCCGGGCGGCTGCTCAGCTCCAGCGGATCCATCTGACCGGGACCCGGGGACGGGTGACGCCAGGCCGGGAGGTCGCGAGCGGGGTCGGTGCGCAGGTTGTCGGTGTCGAAGGCGATCAGGTTGAGCAGCAGCGTCTCGCTGAGGGTGTCGCCTTCCACGAGAACGCCGCCGAGGTTGCCGGCCCAGCCGACACCGAGGGGGTAGACCTTGCCGTTCTTGACCCTCGGGTCGCCCTTGGCACCGGTCTTGATGCCCGAGGTGTCGAAGGCATGCGCGTGCAGGAGCCAGCGTGCGGCCTCGGCGAAGCCGAGCCGGGGCGCACCGCGGGCACGCATGGTGAAGAAGGGCGCGCCGTTGGGGACATCGGCGACGATGCGGTCCGGCGAGCCCGCCTCGCCGGCGATCTCCAGGCGGGCGCACTGCAGGAAGGGCTCGGTGGGGTGCAGCAGATCGAACCGGTGCCGGTGCTCATTCAGGTAGGCGGTGATGTCCTCGACGGGAAGGCCGCCGTCCCACAGCTCCTGCCACTGTTCCAGGTCGACCGGGCCCTGGATCGCGTCATGCGTGATCGCGAGCAGCAGGCGCAGCAGCGCGAACTCCTGGGTGGGAACGTCACCCACCAGCCGCTGCACCTGGGCGGCCTGTTCGAAGACCTCTCGCAGCGACAGCTCGTCCTCGGTGCCGTCCCGCATCCGGACCGGGAGCCAGCGACACCGAGTCAGGTCGAACGACGGATCAGCTCGCATCAGTCACCTTCAGACCGTCCTCGTGGGAGTAATGCAGGGCGTAGCCTGCCAGTTGGGTCCGACAGTTCTCGTCGAGCGTGAGGATCAGCTCTCCGGCCAGCCAGTGGCTCTCCTTCGACTGCCAGGCCGGGACGCAGTCCGCCTCCAGCTGCTCGATCGCCCGGTCCATCGTCTCGGGAACCGAGAAGTGGTGCGGCAGTCGCAGAGCGCACGCGGCCACGATGCGCGCGACCCTGGGCTCGGGCACCGAATCCGTGGGCAACTCCACGCCGCCTCGTCCTCGCGACAGCCACGGCACCGTGGTCAGGGTGCCGTCGCGGCGACGCTGGACGACCAGCACCTCCAGCGACTCCTGGGTATCCCGGACCTGGGCGCGGCCCCTGCGGGTGTCGTCGGCGTCACCCACCCCGGCTTCCACCCAGCCGACAAGAGCACGGCCGGGCCTGCCCACATAACTGATCTGAAAAGCGTCGGCCTTCTCGCGCTGCGTCGCCTGGTGCAGCTCGTGGGCGGCGCGGGCGCGGACCATCGCCTCCTGCCACGCCTGCGGGCCGACCTGCTGGTCGCTGTAGGCGCACTGCACAAGCGAGCTGATGTCGTCCGGCAGCCATACGACATTCCGCTTCGGCGCGGTACCGGTGAGAAAGGGCTCCAGCACGGCGGCCGACCGCAGCAGGGCGTGTAGTCGGTAGACGCGCTTGGAGCCGGGCACCGGCTCGACCGGCACGGCCGCCCAGTCCGCACCGGTCACCAGGCATCGGGCTGTCCGCAGCCGTACGGGGCGGTCGGCTTGGCCTTTGCCTCGCTGGTGGCGGTGAAGTCTGCCTATCCGCTGTAACAGAAGGTCAATCGGGCACAGGTCGGACACGAGTAGGTCGAAGTCGACGTCCAGGGACTGCTCAGCGACCTGGCTCGCAACGACGATGTGCGCGCTGGCGGGCCGGTTGTGGCTTTTGTCCGGAGGTCCGAACAGCTCCAGCAGCAGGGCGTCCTTCGCCAAACGGTCCAGGTCCAGGAAGCGGGCATGGGCCACGGTCACATGCTCGAATCGTTCGCGCAGGTAGGCCGCGGTTTCCAGCACCCGGTCCACCGTGTTGCGGATCACCAGCGCGCAGCCGCCCTCGGCCAACTCCTTCGCCAGGCGATCCCCCAGCGTCGGCAGGTCGTCGGCGAGAGGCTCAAGGTGCACGTCGGTCGTACGCCCAGAGCCCTCCACCGCTTCGATCACCGGCGGCCGATCTCGTTCAACCGCTGTGAGCAACGGGTAGTCGTCGGCGGCCTCGATCTCAGCGAACCCGGCCGTCCCTGCGTACGCCTCGGCCAGCTCGCGGCGTCGCCGGGCCGGGAGCGTCGCCGAGAGCACCACCACCGGCACGCCGTACGCGCCGAGCCAGGACAGCACCCGGTCCAGATAGGAGTTCATGTAGGAGTCGTAGGCGTGTGCCTCGTCGATCACGACCACCTTGCCGGCCAGGGCCAGATGACGCAGCGCCAGATGACGGCTCTTCAACCCCATGAACAGGAGCTGATCGATCGTCCCCACACCGAACGAGGCCAACATCGCCTTCTTCCGGCCCCGCAGCCACTGGTGCGCGATCAACTCGGCCGAGGCCGCCCGATCATCGCTACCCGGACTCCACACCTCTCGGCCACCGTCGGTGTCGACGCCACGCACTGACCGCCGACCGGCCCGGATCAAGTCGGCGTACGCCTCGT
This sequence comes from Microbispora sp. NBC_01389, assembly GCF_045040095.1. NCBI lineage: Bacteria > Bacillati > Actinomycetota > Actinomycetes > Streptosporangiales > Streptosporangiaceae > Microbispora > Microbispora sp. NBC_01389. The sequence continues at coordinate 3,065,951 of NZ_CP109552.1, read as the reverse complement.
TGAGCGCCGCCTTGGAATGCGCCAGGTGTACCGAGTGCCGTCCCTCCTGGCCTGAGAAGACCCTGCCCAGCCACGTCAGCAGCCGGGGAAACATCGCGTTGCCCGTCGCCATCGTGGGCAGTGCGACGAAACAGCCGCCGGCTCCCGACTGGTGGGCGAAGACCTCCGCCACGGCCAGGGCCGCTTCGGTCTTGCCTTCGCCCATCGGCGCCTCGATGACAAGGAGACCCGGGCGGGCCATGGATCTCGCGATCTCGACGGCGCAGCGCTGCACCGGTCGGATCCTCGCATCAGTGGGCAGGGTGAAACGCGAGAAGAACAGCTCCGCCACATCGCCGGCCGGATGCGCCGCCTGCCACGGTGCCGGCAAATTCAGACCGTGCCACGCCGCTCTGACGCGTTCCTGGTCACTAACGCTTTGAGCATCGGGGAAATACGGGAAGAGATCGGGGTTGCTGGCGATCCAATCAGCGACGATGACCAGGCCGGTCAAAAGCACCTGCGCTTGCTGTGGCAGTTTTACCGTCTGCCACGCCGGAAATCTTTCCCGAAGTCGGCACAGATCAGCACACCGGTCAAGAAACTCCCATTGAACCTCTCGCCACAGCACCGCGCATTCCCGCGTACGAAGCAACTGCGGGCGATCGACCACCTGCTTGATATCCAGGGCCGTCGGCGGCACCCCATGGTGGCCACCGGCGACGATCGCGAACTGCAGAGCGGACGACTTTCGCCAGCCGTACCGCTCCGCCATCCACTCCTGCAAGAGAACCAGGCCGGCGAGGCCATGCGGGGCGAGCTTCCGGTCGGGGAACCGCTTCTGAAGCGGCATGTCCAGCCCTTCGGCCCGCATGCCGTCGGCAAGCAACTCCACCTGACATGCGAAAGCCGGCGTTGCCTTGCCGATATCGTGTGTCATCGCCGACCACACCACGAGACAACGAGCATCCGCTTCACCGCCGGGAAGCGCGTCCGACAGTATCCGCCATACCTGAGCCGGGACCCACTCATCCCACAACAACCCGGCTACGGCCCCGCTGTCAGCCATATGCCGCCACAACGGCAACCAGCCATCGCTGTCACGGTCATGCTTGGCCCACACCGCTCGCGCCGCCCTGGAAAGCCCTTCGGCGAGCTCGGCACCTACTGGCTCTTCATCGACCACAGAATCATCCCAATAAGCAGCGACGGCCTGCGTGTCACTCCGAATTCGTGACAACCCGAAACGTAACAGAGGAGAGGTGCTCTTCAAGGGCGAACTACGGATTGACCTGCTTCTTGTCACCCATGGCCGGACTCGCACTTTTGTCCACTCTAACCACATTTGCGCCATACCGGCCCCAGATGAGCCATCATTCGCGACCGTCTTCTCGGCGCTAGCGCAGCAACTTCTGTGCCCAGATGAGAGCCGCGCCGGCGGCAGCCCCGCCCGCGATCACGGACTGCGGCTGATTCCCGCCGGCGAGGTGAGTGAGGACGCCAGTGGCGCAGCCGACCAAGGTCGCGAACAGAAGGAGCACGAAGCTCTTCAAGTCGAGGAGCGGCTCCGGTTCCTTCGCCATAGAACCTCCTGAGGGGGAAGATGAAGCTCTATCGTTCGCATGTTGCCGTTCTTTGAGCGAGGAATCTACCACAGGAAGAACCGCGAGTAGGGCTATAAGAGAGGCCTCCTCGCCGACGACCAACCTCACGAAGAGTAATCGATCCAGTTCAGCCGCCGTGCCAACCGCTCAATCACGTAGGCCATCATGGGAGATGGCATGCTCCCCATGACATGGGGATGGTCCCATGCGGACGATAGTAGTAACCGTGCTCCCCGCGCACGCGGGGATAGTCCCAGCTCGCCACACCGCGAGCCCGCCGCCGCGCCGCGCCGGGGCCGTCCTCGCATTGACGGCCCTGGCGCCCCGCCAGGCACGTCAAAGCGATCGACCATCCAAGACCCAAAGCCAATACAGTCCGAAATGTCCGAGTCTACGAAAGTGCTCGTAATGTCGTCACGCGGCTCGCGTCTTCGCAGGTCGTGAAGTGTGCTCCCCGCGCACGCGGGGATGGTCCCGGGCCGCAGAGAAGGCGCTCACGGGCGGCTACGTGCTCCCCGCGCACGCGGGGATGGTCCCTTCACCATCAGCACGCCCGCCACCGCGGGGCAGTGCTCCCCGCGCACGCGGGGATGGTCCGTCCTGCTCCTCGATCGTCCTGGACGGCTTCACGTGCTCCCCGCGCACGCGGGGATGGTCCCGTGCGCGCCTGGGACTCCCTCACCCTCGGCGTGTGCTCCCCGCGCACGCGGGGATGGTCCCAGCCCTGGGCCGCCCTCATCGCCACCGGCCTCGTGCTCCCCGCGCACGCGGGGATGGTCCCAGGATCGTCGGCTTGCTCGCGACCTGAGGCGGGTGCTCCCCGCGCACGCGGGGATGGTCCCGGTTCGAGGTGCTCGCGCGCGGCCCTGCTGAAGTGCTCCCCGCGCACGCGGGGATGGTCCCAACCCGAAGCCGCCCCGGTCGCTGGACGAGCCGTGCTCCCCGCGCACGCGGGGATGGTCCCGGACATCCGTCGCACTGTTGAAACACTAGATCGTGCTCCCCGCGCACGCGGGGATGGTCCCGCCGGGTTGGAGCTGTTCGGCCCGGCGATCACGTGCTCCCCGCGCACGCGGGGATGGTCCCAGGGCCACCTGCGCGGCGCATTCCGTTGGAATGTGCTCCCCGCGCACGCGGGGATGGTCCCTGGCGGTGCTGGTCACCACCCGGCGCGGTGAAGTGCTCCCCGCGCACGCGGGGATGGTCCTCCCCTCGACCTCCCGATCGAGTGGCGGCACAAGTGCTCCCCGCGCACGCGGGGATGGTCCCGGGACGAGCATGGCCGGGGCCTTCTTGGTGCCGTGCTCCCCGCGCACGCGGGGATGGTCCCTGGACTCCCAATCCGATTGACGAGCCCTGTATGTGCTCCCCGCGCACGCGGGGATGGTCCCGTCAACCATTTCCCTTGTGAACCTACGCGGAAGTGCTCCCCGCGCACGCGGGGATGGTCCCTCGGGAAGACCGACGTGGACGTGCATGTCACCGTGCTCCCCGCGCACGCGGGGATGGTCCCGCCGCGATTCAGGCGGCCATCTCGACCGGCCTGTGCTCCCCGCGCACGCGGGGATGGTCCCATCATCCGCGCGGTCGGGGCCGGTATCCCCGTATGCTCCCCGCGCACGCGGGGATGGTCCCTTCGGACATGGGACTCTCCCTTCGGGAATGCTGTGCTCCCCGCGCACGCGGGGATGGTCCCATTTGTCGGGCGTCCGCGTGCAGGCCCGCGTCGTGCTCCCCGCGCACGCGGGGATGGTCCCTTCATGTACTACCAGGTCCGGGACGGGGACAGGTGCTCCCCGCGCACGCGGGGATGGCCCCTTCATGTACTACCAGGTCCGGGACGGGGACAGGTGCTCCCCGCGCACGCGGGGATGGTCCGGTCTGAGGCGCTGCGTGATTAGGGGGTGTGCTGTGCTCCCCGGTGAGCCCCTCGGTCAGGCAGGCGAGGAGTCATGGCTACGCTTGCCGTCGTGGCAGATGGGGACGCGTATGTCGAGCTCAGCCGGGAGCAGTGGCGTGACCTGCGCAGGAACACGCCGCTCACGCTCACCGAGGCGGAGCTGCGGGAGCTGCGCGGCGTCCACGACCCGATCGACCTGTCCGAGGTCACCGACGTCTACCTGCCGCTCACCCGGCTGCTGAACCTGCACTTCACCGGCTCGCGGCAGCGCGGCGCCGCCGTCGGCGCGTTCCTCGGCGAGCACAGCGCGCCCCCGCCGTACGTGCTGGGCATCGCGGGCAGCGTCGCGGTCGGCAAGTCGACCACGGCGCGGCTGCTGCACACGCTGCTCGCCCGCTGGCCCGAGCACCCCCGCGTCGACCTGATCACCACCGACAGCTTCCTCCATCCCAACAAGGTGCTGGAGGAGCGCGGGATCACGCACCGCAAGGGCTTCCCGGAGAGCTACGACCGGCGGGCGCTGGTGAGTTTCGTGGCCGACGTGAAGGCGGGCCGTCCCGCGGTCGAGGCGCCCGTCTACAGCCATCTGGAGTACGACATCGTGCCCGGCGCGACACACGTCGTCGACCGGCCGGACATCCTGATCGTGGAGGGGCTCAACGTCCTGCAGCCCGCGCCGCCGGACGCCCTCGCCGTCTACGACTACTTCGACTTCTCCATCTACGTGGACGCCCGGATCGAGGACATCCGCACCTGGTACGTCGAGCGCTTCCACAAGCTGCGCCGTACGGCCTTCGCGGACCCGAAGTCCTACTTCCGGCACATCGCGGCGCTCTCGCACGAGGAGGCGACCACGTTCGCGCAGGGCGTCTGGCGCGACGTCAACGAGCGCAACCTGGTGGAGAACATCGCGCCGACGCGCGAGCGGGCCGGGCTGATCCTCCACAAGGGTTCCGACCACTCGGTCACCCACGTACGGCTCCGCCGTACCTGATAATCGTCTGGTGCTGCATCTGCGGGTGATCGCCCCTTATGAGCGTACGGACCGGGTCGTCGAGGCGCTCGACCGCACGCCGGGCGTCACCAACATCGTGGTCCTGACCAAGGCGGCCCGGCGGCCTGAGGGCGACATGGTGCTCGCCGACGTCGCCAGGGAGGCCGCCAACACGGTCATCGAGGAGCTCAAGGCGCTCGGCCTGGAGGAGGACGGCTCGATCACGGCCGAGGAGATCGAGCTGTCCATCTCCCGGGGAGCCGACGAGGCGGAGGAGCGGGCGCCCGGCGAGGGCGAAGACGCGGTGGTGTGGGACCAGTTCGAGGCGCGGGTCGCCCTCGACAGCCGCATCACCTGGGCGTTCCTGACGTTCCTCACCATCGCCACCCAACTGGCGGCCATCGGTGTGGTCATCCCCTCACAGATCCTCATCGTCGGCGCCATGGTGCTCGGTCCCGAATTCGGCGCGGTGGCGGCGGTCTCCTTCGGCCTGCTCGGCCGCCACTGGCGGCTCATCGGCGCGGCGGCCCGTACGCTCACGGTCGGCTTCGCGGTCGCGGTCGCCGTCACCCTGGCCTGCGCACTCGCGGCGCGCGGCCTCCACTGGATCTCCCCCGAGACGCTGCGGCACCACGACGAGGTGCGCTTCATCGTGACGCCCGACAAATGGTCCTTTATCGTGGCGCTGCTCGCCGGAGCCGCCGGCGTACTGTCGATCACGGCGGGCAAGTCGTCGGCCCTGGTCGGCGTCTTCATCTCCGTCACCACCGTCCCCGCGGCCGGCTACATGGCGGCGGCCCTCGCGCTGGGCCGCTGGGACGACGTCGGCGGCTCCGCGCTGCAGCTCGTCGTGAACCTCGCCGGCATGGTCGTCGCGGGCACCTCGACGCTGTTCCTCCAGCGCCTCCTGTGGAGCCGGTACGGCGGAAGTCGCGCGTGACAGGCATACCTGAGGCGTAGATCGGTTCCTCCATCAGACGGAGGCCCGGCGGGGGCGTCGCCGAGTAGGGTGCCAGTCATGACAGCGAGCGCGACTCCATGCATCGCGACCGAGGGGCTGACCAAGCGGTTCCCCCGCGTCACGGCGCTCGACCACCTCACCGTCGCGGCCGGGACCGGCGTGACCGGCCTGGTCGGCGCCAACGGCGCGGGCAAGTCCACCCTGATCAAGATCCTGCTCGGCCTGGTGCCACCCACCTCGGGGAGCGCCTCGGTGCTGGGCCTGGACACGGCCACCCAGGGCCTGGAGATCCGGCGGACCGTGGGCTACATGCCCGAGCACGACTGCCTGCCCCCGGACATCTCGGCGACCGAGTTCGTGGTCCACATGGCCCAGATGTCCGGCCTGCCGCGCACCGCGGCCCGTGAGCGCGCGGCGGACACGCTGCGCCATGTCGGGCTGGACGAGGAGCGCTACCGCCCGATGGGGGGCTACTCCACCGGCATGCGGCAGCGCGTCAAACTCGCCCAGGCCCTCGTCCACGACCCTCGGCTGGTCTTCCTCGACGAGCCCACCAACGGGCTCGACCCGCAGGGCCGCGACGACATGCTGGGGCTGATCCGGCGGGTCGGCACCGAGTTCGGCATCAGCGTCCTGGTCACCTCCCACCTGCTCGGCGAGCTTGAGCGGGTGTGCGACCACGTGATCGTCATCGACGGCGGGCGGCTGCTGCGCTCCTCGGCGATCCGGGAGTTCACCCGGGCCGAGCAGACCATCGCGGTGGAGGTCGAGGAGGGGCAGCAGCAACTGGCCGACCGCCTCACGGGCGGCGGCGAGACGGTGGCGGTGCAGGGCAGGCTGCTGACGGTGCAGGTGTCCGCCGACGACCCCGGCCGCACCTACGACGCGGTGCGCGACGCCGTCAGCGACCTCGGTCTCAGCCTCCTGCGACTGGAGCAGCGCCGGGGCCGCATCGAAGATGTGTTCAAGGAGCCGGTGGCATGACGATCGAGCCGACCGCGGTCATCCACGACATCGGATACCGCCACTACGACGGCGTACGGCTCGGGCGCGGCCGGGCGACGCTCGCCCTCGGCGTGCAGAGCCTGCGCGGCGTGTTCGGGCTGGGCCGCACGATCCGCGCCAAGATCATGCCGTTGTTGCTGGCCGCGATCATGGTGATGCCGACGGTCGTGTCGATCGGCGTGATGGCGATCGCCAAGCAGTTCGTCATGCCCTATTCGCAGTACGCCGTCTTCATGCAGGCGGTGATCGCCGTCTTCCTGGCCGCGCAGGCGCCGTACCTGGTCGCGCCGGACCTGCGGTTCCGCGTGCTGCCGCTGTATCTCTCCCGCCCGCTGACCGTGACCGACTACGTCGTGGCGAAGCTGGCCGCGCTGACGGTCGCGCTGTTCTGCCTGATGGCGATCCCGATCACGATCCAGTTCGTCGGCGAGATGCTGATCGACATGCCGATGCCGCTGCACACGGGCGACTTCCTCGGCGCGCTGGGCGGCACGGTCCTGCGCGCGGTGCTGCTGGCCGCCCTGGGCGTCGCCCTGGCGTCGTTCACCCCGCGCCGCGGCCTCGGGGTCGCCGTCGTGATCGCGTTCTACATGTTCACCGCCGCCGTCTCCGGGCTCTTCTACGCCGTGCTCGCCTCGACCGGCCGGGACGACGTGGCCCCCTGGGCCCTGCTCCTCAACCCGTTCTTCCTCGTCGACGCCGTCCAGTCGGCGCTGTTCGGCACCGAACCGGCGGGCGGCGAAGCATACCCCGCGGGCATCGCCTCGGGCCTGATCCTGCTGGCCGTGACCGCCCTGGCCGTGACGGGCGTCCTCCTGCGCTACCGGAAGGCGGCGTCGTGACCACCACGAGTCCCCCCGTGACCACCCGCCAGGGCGTGCTGGAACTCGCCCAGGTCTCCCGCTGGTACGGCAACGTCGTGGCGGTCAACGACGTCACGATGACGATCGGGCCCGGCGTCACCGGCCTGCTCGGCCCGAACGGCGCCGGCAAGTCGACGCTGCTGCACATGATGGCCGGATTCCTCGCGCCGTCGAACGGCACGGCGACCCTGGACAGCCGGCAGATCTGGCACAACCACGACATCTACCGGCAGATCGGCCTGGTGCCCGAGAAGGAGGCCGTGTACGGCTTCCTCACCGGCCGGCAGTTCGTGCTGTCGGCGGCCCGGCTGCACGGCCTGCCGTCCCCCGACGACGCGGCCCGCCGGGCCCTCGACCTGGTGGAGATGACGGAGGCGTCCGGCCGCCGCATCGAGACGTACTCCAAGGGCATGCGGCAGCGCGTGAAGGTCGCCGCGGCCCTCGTCCACGACCCGCAGGTGCTGCTGCTGGACGAGCCGTTCAACGGCATGGATCCGCGGCAGCGGCTCCACCTGATGGACCTCGTCCGCCGGATGGGCGAGGAGGGCCGGACGATCCTGTTCAGCTCGCACATCCTCGAAGAGGTCGAGCGGGTGGCCCACCACATCGAGGTCCTGGTCGCCGGACGGCACGCCGCGTCGGGCGACTACCGGGAGATCCGGCGGCGCATGGCCGACCGGCCGCATCAGTTCCGGGTCAGGTCGAGCGACGACCGGCGGCTCGCCGCCTCCCTCATCGCCGATCTGTCCTCCAGCGCCGTCTCGCTGACGGAGCAGGGCATCGAGGTGCAGGTCACCGACTTCGCGCGCTTCACCGCGCTGCTGCCCCGGACGGCCCGCGACCTCGACGTCCACCTGTGGCAGGTCTCCCCCACCGACGAGGACCTGGAAAGCGTCTTCTCCTACCTCATCTCCGGGAGCTCCCGATGAACACCGTGGTCGCGGACATCACGTACCGGGCCATGCTCGGACGCAAGCGGATCTGGCTGCTGGTGCTGCTCCCGGTGGCGCTCGTCGTGATCGCGCTGCTGCTCAGGCTCATGAACGGCCCGTCCGAGCAGACGGCCGTGACGCTGATGAAGAGCTTCGCGATCGGCACGATGCTGCCGCTGCTCGGGCTGATCGGCGGGACGGGCGTCATCGCCCCGGAGATCGAGGACGGCACGATCATCCACCTGCTGTCCAAGCCGATCTCCCGCCCGGTGATCGCGGTGACGAAGTTCGTGGTCGCGGCCTCCATCATCGCGGTCTTCGCGGCGGTCTCCACGTTCGCCGCCGCCTACCTCCTGACCGGCATGGAGTCGGGCGTCGCGACCGGGTTCACGCTCGGGGCGCTGTTCGGCGCGGTCGCGTACGCGGCGGTGTTCCTGCTCCTGGGCGTGCTCACTCGGCACGCGGTCGCGATCGGCGTGATCTACGCCCTCGTCTGGGAGGGCGTCGTCGGCGGCTACGTGCCCGGAGCGCGCAAGTTCTCCATCCAGCAGTGGGCCCAGTCGCTCGCCGACCACGTCTCCTCGTCGGCCTTCTTCTCCACCGAGGTGACGCTGGGCTTCGCCGTACCGGCCATGGTCATCGTCACCGTCGGGGCGGTCCTGTGGACCGGCCAGCGCCTGCGCTCCCTCTCCCTCACCGGCGACGACTGACCACAGACCGACGCCCCTCGTTGTCGCTACGGTGGGACGCATGACACCGCGCCTGGCGCAACTCCGCCTGACCGAGTTCAAGTCCTTCCGCAACGAGTCCGTGCTGCGGATGGGCGACATGACCGTGCTCATCGGACGGAACAGCAGCGGGAAGTCGAACGCCCTCGACGGGCTGGAAGTGCTCTCCCGGCTTGCCACGGGCGCGGACCTGGTCGACGCTCTCGACAGCCGCCGTGGCGACGAGGGCCCCCTCCGCGGGGGCATCGAGGGATGTCCCCCTCACGGCGCGGACCGCTTCCGTCTGGGTTGCAGCGTCCTGTCGCCTGATCGGACGGGAAACGGCTACGTCGTCCTCCACCTCGACCTCACCGTGAAGGTGAGGCCGGAACCCGAAATCGTCAGCGAGACGCTGTCCGGGGCATCCGGCAAGCTCCGCAACACGAAAGATCCGACGGCAAACATCCTGCACAACCTCCTAAAAACCCGCCAGCCTGCGCCAGGAGGCGGCAGCATCGAGGCCACCTGGTACCGGGGAACCCGCGGACGTGATCGAGCGGCCTCCTTCCGTTCCACCAGGCTGCTGACTGCCCAGCTTCCGCTCCGGCTGGCGCAGGACACCGAGGCGGAAAGGCACGTGGTCCAGGCCGCCAAGGATGTGGTCCAAACACTTCAGGGTGTGTTCCATCTCGATCCCGTCCCGCACCTCATGCGGCAGTACGTGCCTGGGCGTGACGTGCGGCTGCGGCGGACAGGAGAGAACCTCTCCGCCGTGATCGGCCAGATGGCGGAGCGCGATCCTGACCAGTTCGCCCATCTGGTCGGGCTCGTCCGGGATCTCGTCGAACACGAGGTGACAGGCATCGACGTCATCCGGTCCGAACTGAACGACGTCATGCTCGCGCTGCGAGAGGGCCGTTCCGTCACCCCCGCCCGGGAAATGAGCGACGGCCTGCTGCGCTTCATGGCCATCGCGACAACCCTGATCACTCGTGGCCGGGACGTGGATCTCGGCGGCATGCCGGACCATGAGCGCCCCGTGACCGTGGTCATCGAGGAGCTGGAGAACGGGCTGCATCCCTCGCAGGCCGGCAAGGCCCTCGAACTCGTACGCAGGGCGGTCAAGGACGACGGAGCGCAGGTGTTGTTCACCACGCACAGTCCCGCGCTGCTGTCGGGACTGTCCGCCGAGGACCACAAGTCCGTCATTGTCTGTTCCCGCGACCGGGAGACTCAGGAGTCGACCCTCACGCCCCTGCCCGAGCTGGACGGCTACCCGCGGCTGATGGCCCAGGGAGACCTCGGCTCCGTCGTCACCGCGGGATTGCTGGGCGAGGAGCGTCGCGACGACTTCTCCGAGTTCGACCGTCTCATGGGGATCGGGTGACGGTGGCGCGACGCGTGGAATTCGTGGACACGTCGATCCTGTGCAATCTCCTCGACGTACCGGGCAAGAACCAGCACCAGCGAGAGATCGCGGAAGAGCTGCTGCTCAAGCGACGCCAGTGTGATCTCATCCTGCCCGTCACCGCGGTCATCGAGACGGGCAACCACATTGCGCAACTCCCGAACGGTCACGACCGGCGGGATCGGGCGAAGAAGCTCCACGCCCTCCTCGACCTGGTCGTCAGGGGCGTAGCGCCTTGGGTGCTGCACACGGTGGAGTGGGGCGAGCCCTTCCTGCGCGAGCTCCTCGAAGGCGGCGGTACGGGGATCGGTCTGGCCGATCATGCCATGAGCGGGCTCGGCCTCGGCGACCTGTGCATCCTGACCGAGCGAGAGATGTACAGAGAACGCGTGATCGGCGTCGAGGTCGGGATCTGGACGCTGGACGGACAACTCAAAGCGCACGAGTGACTCCAGACGCGGACGGTGCCGACGTCGGCGTGCCGTGCGTCAGAAGGGTAACTCGGCGAACAGCGGCGGCATGCGTTGAGGACCCCGCCGGGTGGGTGCCCGGCGGGGTCCTCGGAGTGTCGTGGTGTCAGGCGCGCAGGCGCGTGCCGGCCGTACGGGCGGGGGTCAGGCGCAGACCTCTTGGACGACCCCCGCGAGGCGGTCCGCCACGGTCCTCGCCTGCTCCTGTGACGCGGCCTCGACCATGACCCGGATCATGGGCTCGGTGCCGCTCGGCCGGATCAGTACCCGCCCGGTCTCCCCGAGCTCGGACTCCGCCTTCGCGACGGCCTCCCGCAGCTCGGGCGCCGACGCCTTGGACCTGGCCACGTCCCGCACGTTGACGAGGACCTGCGGCAGCTTCGTCATCACCGACGCCAGATCGGCGAGAGAACGGCCCTGCCGCGCCACCTCCGCCATCAGGTGCAGCGAGGTGAGCAGGCCGTCGCCGGTCGTTGCGTGGTCCATCATGATCACGTGACCGGACTGCTCGCCGCCGAGGTTGTAACCGCCGTCCTGCATCGCCTCCAGTACGTACCGGTCGCCGACCGTGGTCTCCACCACGGACAGGCCGGCCTCCCGCAGGGCGATCTTGAACCCGAGGTTGGACATCACCGTGGCGACGACCGTGTCCTTGGCGAGGCGGCCGTCGGCGTGCATCGCCAGGGCCAGGATCGCCATGATCTGGTCGCCGTCGATCTCCTCGCCCGCGGCGGTCACCGCGAGGCAGCGGTCGGCGTCGCCGTCGTAGGCGATGCCGAGGTCGGCGCCGCGTTCGGCGACGGCCTCCCGCAGGGGGGCGAGGTGGGTCGAGCCCACACCGTCGTTGATGTTCAGCCCGTCGGGTGCGGCGCCGATGGTCTCCACGGCCGCGCCCGCGCGCAGCAGCGCCTCCGGGGCGACCATGTGCGCCGCGCCGTGCGCGCAGTCGACGACGATCCGCAGCCCGTCGAGACGGTGGGGCAGGGTGGTCAGCAGGTGCGAGACATACCTGTCCGCCTCGCCGTACGCCTCCCGGACCCGGCCCACGGCCGGGCCCACCGGGCGGTCCCACTTCTCCCCGAGCCGCTGCTCGATCTCGTTCTCCACCGCGTCCGGCAGCTTGTAGCCGCCCCGCGTGAAGAACTTGATGCCGTTGTCGGGCGCGGGGTTGTGCGACGCCGAGAGCATGACACCGAGGTCGGCGCCCAGGGCGTTGGTCAGGTAGGCGACCGCCGGGGTGGGCAGCACACCGAGTCGAAGGACGTCCACGCCGGACGACGCGAGGCCGGCGACCACGGCGGCCTCCAGGAACTCTCCTGAAGCCCGCGGGTCCCGGCCTACGACGGCCATCGGGCGGCCGCGCCGCCCGACACTCGCGTGGAACGCCCCGGCGTCTCCGAGCACGTGCGCGGCGGCCACGGAGAGATCCATGGCCAGTTCCGCGGTGAGGTCGCGCCCGGCGACCCCACGTACCCCGTCGGTGCCGAAGAGGCGCCCCCCGGAGGAGGCGCCTACGGGCTCCCGCGACACGTTAGCGCTTGCTGTACTGCGGAGCCTTGCGGGCCTTCTTCAGGCCGTACTTCTTCCGCTCCGTGGCGCGGGCGTCACGGGTGAGGAAGCCGGCCTTCTTCAGCGGCGGGCGGTTGACCTCGGCGTCCAGGATGGCGAGCGCGCGGGACAGGCCCATGCGCAGGGCGCCGGCCTGGCCGGTCACGCCACCGCCGTCGATACGGGCGATGACGTCGAACGCGTCCTCGGCCCCGAGGACGACGAACGGCTCGTTGATGAGCTGCTGGTGCACCTTGTTCGGGAAGTAGCTCTCCAGCGAGCGGCCGTTGATGGTCCACTTGCCGGTGCCCGGCACGATGCGAACCCGGGCGATGGCCTCCTTGCGGCGGCCGGTGCCGTACGAGTTGCCCGTGGTGACGGGCTTGCGTGCGGCGCCCTCGCCGGCGGGGGCCGACTCGGTGGTGTACTCGGAGGGGAACTCCTCCGGGGAGTAGTCTTCCGGCTCGCCCTCGACGAGCGTCTCGATACCGGTGGGCTCGGCCACGGTTCTCCTCTTAACTTTCCTGGCTCGCGATTACTGGGCGATCTGGGTGATCTGGAAGTCCACCGGCTGCTGGGCCTGGTGCGGGTGCTCGGCACCGGCGTAGACCTTCAGCTTCTTGGCCATCTTCCGGCCCAGGGAGTTTTTGGGAAGCATGCCCCGGACGGCCTTCTCGACAGCCCGGTCGGGACGCTTCTCCATGAGCTCGCCGTAGCTGACGGCGCGCAGACCGCCGGGGTAACCCGAGTGGCGGTACGCCTTCTTCTGCTCCAGCTTGTTGCCGGTGAGGGCGACCTTGCCGGCGTTGATGACGACGACGAAGTCACCCGTGTCGACATGCGGGGCGAAGATCGGCTTGTGCTTCCCGCGGAGCAGGATCGCCACCTGACTGGCCAGCCGGCCGAGCACGACGTCGGTCGCGTCGATGACGTACCACTGACGTTCGACGTCGTTGGGCTTCGGTGAGAACGTGCGCACGGCAGTGCCTTCTGTCGGAATGTGAACTCTCGGTAGGTTGCGCAGGCACGGCGACAACCTCCGTCTCCACATGTACGGGAGAAGACGCCGGACGCGCCGTGCACCGGTCTGCGGGCAGACCGGTCCACACACAACGAACTCGCAGACTACCGCCCCCGTCTCGCACGGTCAAAACGACGGACGGAAGGGGTGTCTGGAACGACACAATTGAACGTTCATCAAATCCGTCCCCATGCGCCCCTTCTTCCTCCCTGCCGCAGGTCCCTATATTTGATGACGGCATGTGGCAGACCCCTCACAAAAGGAATACCCTTCGGGGCCCCTTCCGGGTGACTCAGATGGGTTTGCTGGCGTGCGCCGTCGCCGTCCTTCTCACCGGCGTCGTCATCGGCCGGGTGACCGCCGCCCCGGACCGCGCCGGGAACGTCTACCTTCGCGAGTCGCAGCCCGGGCCGCCGTCTCCCAGCGCGGACGCCCTCGCGCCGGCGCGGGGGGACCGGCCTCCCCTCGATCACGTGGCGCGCGCCGAGGCGCCCCAGGTCGTCACCAGGACGACCCCGGTGCCCAGATCCTCCCGGCGCGAGCGGCCGTCGACCATGATCGACGGCTCCGGCGGCGGCTCGTCGTACACCACGCTCACCCCGGAAACAGGCGGGGAAGGCGGCTCCTACGGCGAGGACCCGATGCGCTTCGCCTCGATGGAGGCCGAGCTGGTGCGCCTGGTGAACGCCGAGCGCCGCAGGCACGGATGCCGGCCGCTGCGCGTGGACCCCCGCCTGGTCGGATCCGCCCGCGCGCACTCGGAGGAGATGGCGGCGGGCAACCGGTTCCGGCACACCTCGCCGGGCGGAGCCACCCCCTGGGACCGCATGGGGGCCGCGGGTTACCGCGACGGCGGGGCCGAGACGATCGCGCGCGGCTACGACACCGCCGAGCAGGTCGTACGCGGCTGGATGGCCGGCTCCACCGACCGCGCCACACTGCTCAACTGCCGCCTGGTCGCGACCGGGGTCGGCGTGAGCGCGGGCCCCGGAGGCCCGTGGTGGACCGAGGACTTCGGTTATTCCTGACCCTTCCTCATCTCCTCATCTGTCCGGATCGCCGACTAATCTCAGCGCCATGGGTTATCCCGGCGACCAGCAACCACCCCGCCAGCCGCACTTCCCCCCCGATCCCCGCAGGCGGGACCTGCCGCCGTACGGAGCCGGGGACGACTCGCCCCGCTCCCCCTCCCGCCGCGAGGCGCCCTACGGCGGCGAGCAGCCTCCGTACGGGAACCGTGAGCACGGGTGGGAGCAGGGGCGGGAGGAGCAGGGGCGGGAGGAGCAGTCCTACGAGAACCGCGAGCAGCCCCCGTACGCCGGCCGGGCGCCTTCGCCGTACTCCGGCCGCGATCAGTCGCCCTACGGCGCGCGCCGGGAGGCCGGCCCGGGCCTGCCGGGCGGGCCGTACGACCCCGCGAGTGCGCCCCGGGCGGGTGAGATCGGTCCGGACCAGGCCCAGGAGAACCGCGAGGTGCGGCGCGAAGCCGCCGTTCCGCGGGTGCCACCCCCACCCGAGCCCCAGTGGGACCCCGACGACCGCGGACCTCTGTGGCGCCGTCCCTGGGTGCTCGGTCTCGCCCTGCTGGCACTGATCGGCGCGCTTCTCACCGGTCTGTGGTACGCCGCCCAGAACGAGGAGCCGCCCCCGCCGGACCCGGGTCCCACGGCCCGTCCCACAGCGCTCGTGCCCGACCGCCCGATGACCAAGTACGGCTACGCGGCCTCACGGACGACCGACAAGAGCCCGCTGTCGCTGCGAGAGATCTTCGGCAGGCCCAAACCGGTCAACAACAAGCGGGTGTACGTCCGCACGGCGACGCGCAAGGAGAAGAAGTGCGCGGACGGCGTCACCGGCGAGAAGATCACGAAGGCGCTCAAGGCGGCCGGCTGCACGCAGTTGCTGCGCGCGAGCTTCGCGGACGCCAAGGGCACGATCATCGGCACCGTGGGGGTCGCCAACGTCAGGACCTCGGCGATGGCGAAGAAGGTCGCCTCCGCCGGAGCCGGTGACGAGCGCAAGGACTTCCTCAAGCCGCTCCCCGGCAAGGACGAGGCGACCAAGCATCTCGGCAGCGGCGAGGCGTCCGCGGGAGGCTGGACGTACGGGCACTACGCGGTGCTGTTGTGGTTCCAGTTCAAGGACGGCCACAAACCCACCAAGAGCGAGCTCAAAAAGCTGTACCAGGCGGCGACGGACATAGCCGACGCGTCTGTTTACCCTGCCCTCGACACGCGTGCGCTCAACGGCGGTCCCAGCTGAGACCACACGTTCACTGAGGTGAGCGCGGCGCGGGCGCGTCCGGGAAGGCAGACCGAAACCCCCATGAAGGCACGCCGATCGCGTCCGCGCCGTTACGCTTCCGGCTATGCGTGGCAAGGATTCCGGTTCCGAGCACGAACATGACACGGCGTGGACTCGCAACGAGGCGGACGCCGACGGCTCGGCGACGACACCCGCGACGCCACCGCCGAGCTTCGGGCAGACGCCGCCGCCCGGCCGCGGCCGGGCGGAGCCGGACGAGGACCCCGCCCGGGCTTCCGACGCCACCCGCGCGGCGGGCGAGGCAGACCCGTGGACGCCGCCGGCCGTCCCCTATCCGACCCGGTACGGCTTCCAGGGCGGCCTGCGGGCGCAGGGCGGCTACGACGACGATGACGACCCGGAGAACACGAACAGGTTCAGGGCCATCCCGGCCTATGACGCCCCCCCGCCCGAGGGGGGTGGGGCCCCCGCCCACGGCGCCCACTCCGCTCCTCCCGGCCCGCCCGGCGGTCAGCCCGCTCCTCCCGGCCCGCCCGGCGGTCAGCCCGTTCCCCCCGGCCCGCAGCCTGGCCCGCCGGGCGCGCAGCCTCCTCCGCCCGGCGGTCACGCCGTCCCTCCCGGCCCGTTGAACCAGTCTGGCCCGCCGGGCGCACAGTACGGCCCGTACGGCGCTCACCCTCTTCCGCCGGGGACGCAGCCCGGCCCTCCCGCCCCGCAGCCCGGCATGCCGGGCATCCAGCATGTCCCGCCCGGTCCTCAGCCGGACGCCGGGGCTCTCCCCGCGCCGCGCCGTCCGGGCGACGCCGAACCGGGCGTCGGCTGGGTTCCTCGGCAACCCGCGTCCGGGCCGGACCTGCCCCCAGCACACCAGGGCGGGAGCACGCCGTCCTGGCAGCCTCCCGCGCAGAGCGGACCACCGGCCTGGCAGTCTCCCGCCCAGGGGGGACCACCGGCCTGGCAGCGAGTGGCCCATCCCGGCCCGGTCCCGCCTCAGCAGAACCCCGGCGCGACCGAATGGCCGCCGCCGCAGGACGCACGGCCCCCGTCGTCGTGGCAGCCGCCGCAGGAGCCCCAGGCCCCCTGGTGGCGACAGGTGGGCCCCGACGGGACGCAGGCCGAGGCCCCACGATCCGACGAGCCCTCGCCTGGCGTGCCGTCGTTCGCCGCGTGGACGCCGGGCCCCGTGGAGGACCGACCCGCGGAAGACGCGAGGTGGGCACCTGGAGACCCCGGTCAGCCGGGAGCCCAGAGCGTGCCCGCGCAACCGGCGCAAGCCGATCGACCGGCGGAACCGGCGCGGGACGTCAGCGGCGGCGCCGCGCCCGTGCCCTCGCCGCCCCCGGACGCGCCCGCCGCTCCGGGCACCCCGGTGCCCGCCCGGCCCGGCGACCTGCTCCCGGCTCCGGGCGAGCCGGGCGGCGCGTACGGCGAGGCCCACGCCTCCTCGGCCGCGTCGACCCGCCCCGGGGAACCCGGCGACGTGCCCGTGTGGCCGCCGAGGCTGCCGGGTGAGCCCGATCCCCAGGGCGAGGGCCGGGTTGGGAGTTCGTGGCCACCCTCAAGCGTCTACCGAGGCGCGCACGCGAGCGGCGACAGCAGCCCGGCCGGTGCCGGCGGCAGCGGCCACGACAACGATCGAAGCGGTGCTCGGAGCGGCGGAAGCGGACCAACCGGTTCCTCCACCGTCACCGGGCAACCCGGCATTGCCGGTGACCAGGCCGGCCCGTCCGGCGAGCACTCCGGCGTATCGGACGGCCCGGTGGACGAGACGGCAGGCAACGCGGCCTCGGCCTCCGGCGCCCTGCCCGGCGATCCCGGCTCCGGTCCCGCGCCGTACCCTCAGGGCGCCGGTGACCGGCCGTCCTCTCAGGACAGGGACGACGTGGACGGGAACGACGCGCACAGGGACAACGCGCACGAGGACGACGCGCACAGGGGCGAGGCCGGCGGAGACGAGACGGGCTGGAGCCCCTCCTCGCCCCATGGCGCCCTGCCGCCCGGAGCCGCCGGTGCCGGTGCCGGTGCCGGTGCCGGTGCCGCATCCGGCCCGTACGCCCTTCCGGCGGGGCCGCCCGCGGGCTTCGGAGCGGAGATCGGCCAGGCCGTCACCCCGATCGAGGGGTTCCCGATGCCGGGCGGGCCGTACGAGCCCGGTCAGCCCGTCCCGTACGCGGGTCAGCACGCCGCCCACCACGACCAGGGCGGCCCGTACGGCGGCCCCCCGCAGGAGGGCACGTGGCCGGTGCCCCCGCCGTCCCCCGAGGGCCCCTACACCACACCATCGCAGCAGCCGCCCGGCCAGGCGCCGAACCACCTCCCGGGCCAGGTCCCGGGCCAGATTCCGGGCCAGATTCCGGGCCTGCCTCCCGGCTACACACCGTCCGGAACGTCCCCCGGGGACGCTCCGCCCGCCGTGCCGGACCCCGGCACGGCACCGTACGACGCGCCGCCCGTGAGCCTGTCCGAGACCGACGACGCTCAGCGGCCGGCCTCCCCCGACGCCGATTCAGGACAGATGCCAACGACCTCCCCCGCGACCGGCTCCTCCACTCAGCCGAACGGCGAGACCCCGTTCGCGTTCACGCCGGTGACCCCGGCCAAGGCGGGCAGGCCCGCCCCTCCGCCCGGTTTCGGACCGCCCCCGACCGCACCCGGCAGCGCCCTTCCCGCGACGCTCGGGTCCACCACCCCTCCCCCTCAGGGTGGGAAGGTCAAGCGGATCCTGATGGCCGCCGGAGCGGTGGTCGTCGTGGGCGCCATCGGCACCGCGGCCTACTTCGCGTACGCGGGCGAGCCGGAAAGCGGCCCGCGGCCCCGCACATCGCCGGCCGGCGCCGCTCCGTCCTCCGCGGCGCCGCGGCCGAGCGCCGCGGTCGCCTCCACCATCCTGGACACCGAGCAGACCGATCCCCGGACCCTCAAGCCCGGCGAGGCGTTCCCCGACGAGAAGGTGACGCTGGACGGACGCACCTACCGCCGCGTGAAGGTCGACGTGACCGACGACTGCGGGAAGGCGGCCGCGGGCGCGTTCGCCACCGCCCTCACCGACCAGCAGTGCCGGCGGGTGCTCAGGGCCACTTACGTGGACGGCAAGCGCGACTACGCGGTCACCGCGGGCATCGCGGTGCTGCCCAGCAAGGTGGCGGCGCTCGCCGTGGACCGGGAGAAGAACCTCGGCGCCAACGTCTGGTTCCGCGGCCTCAACGGCACGCGGGCGAGCGGGGCCGACAAGGTGACGATCTCCGGCGGCTACGCGGCGGGGATGGTCTGGGGACGCTACATCGTCTTCAGCTACGCCACCTACGCCGACGGGCACACGCCGGACGCCAAGGACACGGGCCTCGGCCCGGTCAGCGGTGCCTTCCGCGACCACATGACCAAGGTCATCCAGAAGCGCGCCACCCGCTGAGCCCGGCGGGGCCTCAGGCGGCCGGCGTACGCACCCGGCGCGTGGCGGCGGCGCGCCGGGCCAGTTCCCCCGGCTCCGGGTAGCGCACCTCCTCCAGCGTCAGCCCGTGCGCGGGCGCGACGTGCACCCCCGAGTCGCGTACGGCTGTCGCCAGCACCTCGCCGGGCCACTCGACGGGCCGCCTGCCCTCCCCGACGGCCAGCAGCGAGCCGACCAGCGCCCGGACCATGGAGTGGCAGAAGGCGTCGGCGACCACGGTGGCGAGCAGGATGCCGTCCTCGCCCCTGACCCAGTCGAGCCGCTGCACCTCGCGGATCGTGGTCGCGCCCTCCCGTCTCCGGCAGAACGCGGCGAAGTCGTGCTCCCCCAGCAGGCGGGCGGCGGCGGCGTTCAGCAGGCCGACGTCGAGCGGCCGGGCGTACCAGAGCACCTCGCGCCGCCGCAGCGGGTCGATCCCTCCCGGCGCGTCGCCGACGCGGTAGCCGTACCGGCGCGACAGCGCGGAGAAGCGGGCGTCGAAGCCCTCGGGCGCCACGCTGACGGCGTGCACCCGCACATCGGGCGGCAGCACACCGGCCAGCCGCCGCGTCAGCACAGCGAGCAGCTCAGCGCCGCGCTCGCGCCAGGCCTCCTCGGGATCCTCGGGATCCTCGGCGTTCTCGGCGTTCTCGGGGGCGGGCCCGCGCCCGGACGAGAACGCGACGGTCGCGGCGAGCGGCACGTCGACGTGCGCCACCTGACCCCGCGCGTGGACGCCCGCGTCGGTGCGGCCCGCGACGGTCAGCGACGGCGCGGGATCCAGGCGAAGGATCCGGCCGAGCGCGTCCTCGATCTCCCCCTGCACGGTCCGCCGCCCGGGCTGGCGGGCCCATCCCGAGAAGTCGGTGCCGTCGTAGCCGAGGTCCAGCCTCAGCCGTAGTTCTCGCTCCACGACATCCCTCATACCGGTCCGGAACACGAAGAACGGGCCCAGCGTCCCCCTGAAGGGAAGCTGGGCCCGCTCACGGAGCCTGTCGGATCAGGCCTCGTCCTTCTTCTCACCCTGGGCCGACTCCTGGGCCGACTCCTCGACGGCCTCGGGAGCCTCGGCCGCCTCGTCCTGCGCCGCGGGCGTCTCCTCGACGTCCGCCTCCACCGGAGCGGCGGCGGGCGCCGCCTGCGCGGCCGGAGCCGTACGGGTGGTCCGCACCGGGTTGAGCTGCTCGGTCACCAGCTCGATGACCGCCATGGGGGCGGCGTCGCCCTTGCGGGGGCCCAGCTTGGTGATCCGGGTGTAGCCACCGGGACGCTCGGCGAACGTCGGCGCGATCTCGGTGAAGAGGTGGTGGAGGACACCCTTGTCACGGATGACCGTCAGCACCTGGCGACGGTTGTGGATGTCGCCCTTCTTCGCCTTGGTGATCAGCTTCTCCGCGAGCGGGCGGAGGCGCTTCGCCTTGGCCTCGGTGGTGCGCACCCGGCCGTTCTCGAACAGCGCGGTGGCGAGGTTCGCCAGGATCAGCCGCTCGTGGGCCGGGCTGCCGCCGAAGCGGGGGCCCTTGGTGGGCTTGGGCATTTCATGCTCCTCATGGATAACCCGCCCCGGCCGTGTCAGGTACCGGGGTCGGGCCGACCGGCATACCGGTCGTGACTGTCATCGCCGTCTCGTGCCGCCTCGCGGGGCGGCACGAAACGGTGGTGCCGCTGCTCGGAGAACGGGCGATCAGTACTGCTCGGTCTCGATGAACCCGCCGTCCTCGTCGTCGTACCCGCCGCCGGCCACGGCGGAGGGGTCGAACCCGGGCGGGGAGTCCTTGAGAGCGAGGCCCATCTCGTGCAGCTTCTGCTTGACCTCTTCGATCGACTTGGCGCCGAAGTTGCGGATGTCCAGCAGGTCCTGCTCGCTGCGGGCGACGAGCTCACCCACGGTGTGGATGCCCTCGCGCTTGAGGCAGTTGTAGGAGCGAACCGTGAGGTTGAGCTCCTCGATCGGCAGCGCCAGGTCCGCCGCCAGGGCGGCGTCCGTCGGCGACGGGCCGATGTCGATGCCCTCGGCCTCGACGTTGAGCTCGCGGGCCAGGCCGAACAGCTCGACCAGGGTCTTGCCGGCCGAGGCCACCGCGTCGCGGGGCTTCATGGACGGCTTGGTCTCGACGTCGAGGATCAGGCGGTCGAAGTCCGTGCGCTGCTCGACACGGGTCGCCTCGACCTTGTAGGTGACCTTGAGAACCGGGGAGTAGATCGAGTCGATCGGAATCCGCCCGATCTCCTGTCCCGGCTGCTTGTTCTGCGCGGCGGAGACGTAGCCGCGACCGCGCTCGACGGTCAGCTCCATCTCCAGCTTCGCCTTGCCGTTCAGCGTGGCGATGTGCAGGTCGGGGTTGTGCACCTCGACACCGGCCGGCGGCGCGATGTCGGCCGCGGTCACCTCACCCGGGCCCTGCTTGCGCAGGTACATCACCACGGGCTCGTCGTGCTCGGAGGAGACGACCAGCGACTTGAGGTTCAGGATGATGTCGGTGACGTCTTCCTTGACCCCGGGCACGGTCGAGAACTCGTGCAGCACGCCCTCGATGCGGATGCTGGTGACCGCCGCCCCCGGGATGGAGGACAGCAGCGTGCGCCGCAGCGAGTTGCCGATGGTGTAGCCGAAGCCCGGCTCCAGCGGCTCGATGATGAACCTGGACCGATGCTCCTCGAGCGACTCCTCCTGGAGGCTCGGGCGCTGTGCGATGAGCATGTGGTTACTCCTGACCGGGATCCCCCGTGTCGCTCCGAACGAGGGGCCCCTCGGTTACGGCGACGCCCGCTATTTGACGCCGCTCGCCTACAACCAATGATGCCGTACGGCCGGGAATGCGCCGGGCCGTACGGCGTCACGAGGTCGCCGGGCTCTGTTACTTCGAGTAGAGCTCGACGATGAGCTGCTCCTGGACCAGCGTGTCGATCTGCTGGCGGACCGGGAGCTGGTGCACGAGGACGCGCATGTTCTCGGCGGAGGCGCCCAGCCAGGCCGGGACGGTCTTGTCGCCGGCGGTCGCGCGGGCCACCTCGTACGGGAGCAGGTTGCGCGACTTCTCGCGGACCTCGACGATGTCGTGCTCGCGCACGCGGTACGACGGGATGTCGACCTTCTTGCCGTTCACGAGGAAGTGGCCGTGGCGCACCTGCTGGCGAGCCGCGTCCCGCGACTCGGCGAAGCCGGCGCGGTAGACCACGTTGTCGAGACGGCTCTCCAGGATCTGGAGGAGGTTCTCACCCGTCTTGCCGGCCTTGCGGTTGGCTTCCTCGTAGTAGTTGTGGAACTGCTTCTCGAGGACGCCGTAGATCCGGCGGGTCTTCTGCTTCTCACGGAGCTGGAGCTGGTACTCCGACTCCTTCGGACGGCCGCGGCCGTGCTCACCCGGCGGGTACGGCCGGATCTCGATGGGGCACTTGGCGGACTCGCACTTCTTGCCCTTGAGGAAGAGCTTGGTCTTCTCACGACGGCAGAGCTTGCAGTCCGGACCCGTGTAACGAGCCATTTCTCTCTATTCTCCTGAGCTCAGACGCGGCGGCGCTTGGGCGGACGGCAGCCGTTGTGCGGAACCGGGGTCACGTCCTGGATGGACCCGACCTCGAGGCCGGTCGCCTGCAGCGACCGGATCGCGGTCTCACGGCCGGAACCGGGGCCCTTGACGAAGACGTCGACCTTCCGCATGCCGTGCTCCATGGCGCGGCGGGCGGCGTTCTCGGCCGCCATCTGCGCGGCGAACGGGGTGGACTTGCGGGAGCCCTTGAACCCGACGTGGCCGGCACTGGCCCAGGAGATCACGTTCCCGTTCGGGTCGGTGATCGATACGATCGTGTTGTTGAACGTGCTCTTGATGTGGGCGTGCCCGTGAGCGACGTTCTTCTTTTCCTTGCGGCGCACCTTCTTCGGTGCGCCCTGGCGGCTCTTCGGCGGCATTTAAGCGCTGTCTCCTGGAATGTGGCTGCTTGCCCCATCCCCTGGACCTTCCAACCGGTACGACCGGCAAGATCCTCGGGCCGGGGCCTAAGGACTACTTCTTGCCGGGCTTCTTCTTGCCGGCGACGGTCTTCTTCTTACCCTTGCGGGTGCGCGCGTTCGTCTGCGTCCGCTGACCGTGGACGGGCAGGCCCTTGCGGTGCCGGATGCCCTGGTAACAGCCGATCTCGATCTTGCGCCGGATGTCGGCCTGGACCTCGCGCCGGAGGTCACCCTCGATCTTGTAGTTCGCCTCGATGAAGTCACGCATCGGGATGATCTCGGCGTCCGTGAGCTGGTGGACGCGCAGATCGGGGCTGATGCCGGTCGCGTCCAGGATCTCCTGGGCGCGGGTGCGGCCGATTCCGAAAATGTAGGTGAGAGCGATCTCCAGCCGCTTGTCGCGGGGGAGGTCGACGCCAACCAGGCGAGCCATGGTCGGGCATTCTCCTTCGATGTGGCGGAGGTCTTACGCCTCGCTTCCCCTCCCATGCCCGGGCGAGGGCCCCGGCCTCCGACCGGGGGTCTCCCGCGTGGTACGGCTTTCGCCGCCTGCGCGGGTGCGAGACGCGACTACAGTGTTCGGCCCTCACGCGGGCCGAGCCCGTCACCTGGACGGACTCACCTGCGGGCCTGGTGGCGACGTGTCTGAGAGACTCAGCCCTGGCGCTGCTTGTGGCGCAGGTTGTCGCAGATCACCATGACACGACCGTGCCGGCGGATCACCTTGCACTTGTCGCAGATCTTCTTGACGCTCGGCTTGACCTTCATAGTCCTTATTCGTTCCGCATACGGGCCCGTCCGACGACGGAAGGGCTACTTGTACCGGTAGACGATCCGCCCACGGCTGAGGTCGTAAGGGCTCAGTTCCACGACCACCCGGTCATCGGGAAGGATCCGGATGTAGTGCATCCGCATCCGCCCGCTGATGTGGGCCAGGACCTTGTGACCGTTGTCGAGTTGCACCCGGAACATGGCGTTCGGAAGCGACTCAATAACAGTGCCCTCAATCTCGATGGCGCCGTCTTTCTTGGCCATGGCCCTCGCGTTTCGCTGATCGGATCGTCAGAGGCTTCGGAACACTAAGCAGCCGCGACCTTCGGGCGCTTCCAGAGAGCGGCGACCAGCCAGGTCGCCTGAGCGCGAAAGGTCATAGTGAACCGACAAAGGAGTGTACGACAACCCGGGCCGAAATGCGAAACGACGGCAGGGGTCGCGACACAACCAGATGACAGAGTACCCCCCAGGGAGGGCGTACGGCCAGTGCCCGCCGGGACGGCGGGCCCGGATCAGCGACGCGGCCGGGGCTGGCCGATGGTGCCGAACACGGTGCCGACGAGGAGGACGGTGCCCCAGGGGCCCATGACCCAGAGCGGCCAGGGGTAGACGAAGTGCCCGCCGGTGAGTCCGATGATCAGCCAGACCATCCAGTTCACGGCGACGGCACTGGCCCAGGTGGCCCACGCCACCTTCACCGCGGTCCGCGCCTTGTTGCGCCGGGCCGGCGGGGGCGCGTCGCCTTTCGCCGCGGCGGGCAGGCGGTGCAGGTCCATCTCGGGCAGGTCGGCGGTCAGCGTGGCCAGCTCGCCGTACGTGCGGCTCCGGTAGAGCTGCTCCAGCCGCTCGTTGAACTCCTCGACGCTGAGCCTGCCCTCGGCCACGTGCTCCCGCAGAGCCGCGGCGACCCGGTCCCGGTCGCCGTCCGAGGCCCGCATGTCGGGCGTAGCCGCCATCACCATCTCCCGGTCATCGGAACGTTACGCTCCATTATGGTTCACGCCTCGCCCGGGCGAGCGATCAGAGACCGGTCTCTCCGGTCTCTGGGGTCACCCCTGCCCCGGCCCGGGGGAATCGGGAGGCGCCGCCGTCCAGCGCGGTGAGCACGAGCGGCCCGTCCTCCGTCACCGCGACGCTGTGCTCGAAGTGGGCGGAGGGCCGGCCGTCCATGGTGACGACCGTCCAGTCGTCGTCGAGTACGCGGGTCCTGTCGGTGCCGAGGTTCACCATCGGCTCGATCGCGAAGCACATGCCCGCCTCGAACTTGGGGCCGCGCCCGGGACGGCCGTGGTTGGCCACCCAGGGGTCCATGTGCATCTCCGTGCCGATCCCGTGCCCGCCGTACTCCTGGGGGATGCCGTAGCGGCCCTGAGACCGCACGTACCGCTCGACCTGGAAGCCGATGTCGGACAGGTGCCCGCCGACCCGCAGGGCGGCGATACCGCGCCACATGGCCTCCTCGGTCACCCGCATGAGCTCGGTCAGCGCCGGGTCGACCACTCCGATCCCCACGGTGATCGCGGAGTCGCCGTGCCACCCGTCGAGGATCGCGCCGCAGTCGATGGAGATGATGTCGCCCTCGCGAAGCTTGCGGCTGTCGGTGGGGATGCCGTGGACGACCTCGTCGTTCACGGAGGCGCAGATCGTGGCGGGGAAGCCCTGGTAGCCCTTGAACGAAGGGATCGCGCCCTCGTTCCGGATGGCCTCCTCGGCGGCGACGTCGAGATCCAGCGGCGTCATGCCGGGCTGCACGGTCGTCCTCAGCAGCTCAAGCGTACGGGCGACCACCAGGCCGGCCGCTCGCATCTTCTCCACCTGCGCGGCGCTCTTGAGCTGAATGCCGTGTCTGTTCTTCTTGAACACGTAACGCACCCCCTCTCGAAATTGTCCCATATAAGCCTGAACGCCACCCCACGATGTGGGGTGGCGTTCCCGGCCGTGGTAACGACTCAGTCGGCGAACCGCCGCAGCGCCGACATCG
Source organism: Microbispora sp. NBC_01389 (assembly GCF_045040095.1). Taxonomy (NCBI): domain Bacteria; kingdom Bacillati; phylum Actinomycetota; class Actinomycetes; order Streptosporangiales; family Streptosporangiaceae; genus Microbispora; species Microbispora sp. NBC_01389. The sequence continues at coordinate 3,040,160 of NZ_CP109552.1, read as the reverse complement.
CCCGCTGAGTGATCTCCTCGACCGGGCCGGTCGCGTCGACGCCCTGCAGGATGCCCTCGTCGGCGTAGAAGGAGATCAGCGGTGCCGTCTGCTCCTGGTAGACCTCCAGGCGCCGCCTGATGGTCTCCTCGCGGTCGTCGTCCCGCTGGAAGAGCTCGCCACCGCAGGCGTCGCAGACGCCCTCCGTGGCGGGCGGGTCGAACACCAGGTGCCACACCTTCCCGCAGGAGCGGCAGGTGCGGCGCCCCGCGAGGCGCCGTACGACCTCGTCGTCCTCGACGACCAGGTTGAGGACGACGTCCAGCGAGGTGCCGAACTCGGCCAGCATCTTCTTGAGGACCTCGGCCTGGGGCACGTTGCGGGGGAAGCCGTCGAGAAGGAAGCCCTCCTTGGCGTCGTCCTCCGAGAGCCGGTCACGGACCATGGCGACCGTCACCTCGTCGGGGACGAGGTCGCCGCGGTCCATGTACTCCTTGGCGAGCCTGCCGAGCTCCGTGCCGCCGGAGACGTTGGCACGGAAGATGTCGCCTGTCGAGATTTTCGGGATCGACAGGTGCGATGCGATGAACTGGGCCTGCGTCCCCTTACCCGCTCCGGGGGGCCCCACCAGGACGACGCGCACTATCTCAGGAAGCCCTCGTAGTTACGCTGCTGGAGCTGGCTCTCGATCTGCTTGACCGTGTCCAGACCCACACCAACCATGATCAGAATGCTGGTCCCTCCGAACGGGAAGTTCTGGCTCGCTCCGGCCACCGCCAGCGCGATGATCGGGATGAGCGAGATGACACCCAGATACGGAGCGCCCGCTGCCGTGAGCCGCGTGAGCACGTAGTTGAGGTACTCGGCGGTCGGGCGGCCCGGACGGATGCCCGGGATGAACCCACCGTACTTCTTCATGTTGTCAGCCACTTCCGGGGGGTTGAAAGTGATGGACACGTAGAAGTAGGTGAAGAAGATGATCAGCAGGAAGAACACGGCCATGTAGATCGGGTGGTCGCCCCGCACCATGTTCTGGGCCAGCCACTCGATCACGGCGTTCGGCTGGCTGCTGTTGCCGAACAGCGTCACCAGGAGCTGCGGGAGGTACAGCAACGACGAGGCGAAGATGACCGGGATGATGCCGGCCTGGTTCACCTTGAGCGGGATGTAGGTCGAGGTGCCGCCGTACATCCTGCGGCCGACCATCCGCTTGGCGTACTGCACCGGGATGCGGCGCTGCGCCTGCTCGATGAAGACGACGACGCCGATCATCACGATGCCGACGACCATCACCACGACGAACTTGAACGGGCTGAGCCGGTAGATGTTGATCAGCTCGGACGGGAAGACGGCGATGACCTGAGTGAAGATCAGGATCGACATGCCGTTGCCGACGCCCCGGTCGGTCACGAGCTCGCCCAGCCACATGATCACCGCGGTGCCGGCGGTCATCGTGATGACCATGGTCACGAGCGGGAAGATCTCCTGGCTCAGCAGGACCTGCTCCTTGCAGCTCGGGAAGAGCTGCCCGCTGCGGGCCAGCGCGATGAACGCGGTCGACTGCAGCACCGCGAGCCCGATGGTCAGGTACCGCGTGTACTGTGTGATCTTCGCGGTGCCCGCCTGGCCCTCCTTCTTCAGGGCCTCGAGCCGCGGAATGACCACGGTCAGCAGTTGCAGGATGATGCTGGCGGTGATGTAGGGCATGATGCCCAGAGCGAAGACTGAAAGTTTCAGCAGGGCTCCGCCGCTGAACAGCTGCACCATCCCGTAGATGTTGCCGGCGTCCCCTGCCTGGGCCTGGTCGAGACACAGGGCGACGTTCTGGGCGTTGACGCCCGGAGTGGGAAGCACCGAGCCCAGCCGGAACAGCGCGATGATGCCCAAGGTGAAGAGCAACTTGTTGCGCAGGTCCGGCGTCCGGAAAGCCCGGGTAATCGCGGTCAGCACGGTCCCTCCTGCGCGCCTGTGACGCGGTAACGGTCGGCGATGGCCCGCGAGGCGTCCATCGACGAAACTTCTTGCCAAAGAGCTTGTTCGGCCACGGTCTGCGCCGTGTGCCAGGCGAACTCTAACGCACTACGGGCGCGGAGGCTCATAACGAACCTCCGCGCCTCGTGCTGCCTCATGCCTACAGCTCGGAAACCGAGCCACCGGCCGCGGCGATCTTCTCCTTCGCGCTGGCGGAGAAGGCGTGCGCCTGCACGTTCACCGCCACGGAGATGTCGCCGGTGCCCAGCACCTTGACGGGCTGGTTCTTGCGAACCGCGCCCTTGGCCACCAGGTCGTCGAGCGTGACGTCGCCGCCCTGGGGGAAGAGCTCCCCGAGCCTGTCCAGGTTGACGACCTGGTAGGTCGTCTTGAACAGGGCGTTGGAGAAGCCCTTCAGCTTCGGCAGCCGCCGCTGGAGCGGGACCTGGCCGCCCTCGAAGCCCGGCATCACGGTGTTGCGGGCCCTGGTGCCCTTGGTGCCACGCCCGGCCGTCTTGCCCTTGGACGCCTCGCCGCGGCCCTTGCGGGTCTTGGCCTTGTTGGCGCCGGGGGCAGGACGGAGGTCATGGATCTTGAGCGGAGCGTTCTCGGTCATGACTAGTCGACCTCCTCAACCTCGACGAGGTGCGACACCTTGGCGACCATGCCCCGGATCTCCGGGCGGTCCTCCTTGACGACGACGTCGCCGATTCGCTTCAGGCCCAGCGAACGCAGCGAGTCACGCTGGTTCTGCTGACCACCGATCTTGGACCGGGTCTGAGTGATCCTCAGCCGTGCCATCGTCAGCTCACCACCTTGGCGGCCGCCGCGGCCTCGGCGAGGCCCTCCGCGCGGGCCTTGAGCATCGCCTTGGGAGCGACGTCCTCGATCGGCAGGCCACGGCGGGCGGCGATCTCCTCGGGCCTGCTGAGGCCCTTCAGAGCCGCCACGGTGGCGTGCACGATGTTGATCGGGTTGTCCGAGCCGAGCGACTTGGACAGCACGTCGTGGATCCCGGCGCATTCCAGGACCGCGCGCACCGGGCCACCCGCGATGACACCCGTACCGGGCGAGGCCGGACGCAGGAGGACGACGCCGGCGGCTTCCTCGCCCTGCACCGGGTGCGGGATGGTGCCCTGGATCCGCGGGACCTTGAAGAAGTGCTTCTTGGCCTCCTCGACGCCCTTGGCGATCGCCGCGGGCACCTCCTTGGCCTTGCCGTAGCCGACCCCGACGAGGCCGTTGCCGTCGCCGACGATGACCAGCGCGGTGAAGCTGAAGCGCCGGCCGCCCTGGACGACCTTGGCCACACGGTTGATCTTTACGACGCGCTCGATGTACGAGACGCCCTTGTCTGCGGCGCCACCGCGGCGGTCATCACGACGGTCACGCCGCTCGCCACCGCCGCCGGCACCGCGACGCGGAGCTGCAGCCATCAGTGGTTCCTCTTCTCGTTGCTCTTGGGACGGGCCGCCGGTCGCGGCCTCCGGACCGGAGCCATCAGAACTCCAGCCCGCCTTCACGGGCGCTGTCCGCGAGGGCGGCGATACGCCCCGCGTAGCGGTTGCCACCGCGGTCGAACACGACGGCGGTGATCCCGGCGCTCTTGGCCCGCTGAGCGAGAAGCTCGCCGACCTTCTTCGCCTTCTCGGTCTTGTCACCCTCGGACCCGCGCAGCGAGGCGTCCATGGTGGAGGCGCTCACCAGCGTGTGGCCCTGGGTGTCGTCGACGATCTGCACGAACAGGTGACGCGTGGACCGATTGACGACCAGACGCGGACGCTCGGTGCTGCCGAACACGTTCTTGCGGACGCGGTTGTGACGGCGGGCCCGGGAGACCGTGCGGGCGGCCGTGTGCTTGCCGAACGCAGTCTTTCCAGCCATGCCTACTTACCAGCCTTTCCGACCTTGCGGCGGACAACCTCGCCCTGGTAGCGCACACCCTTGCCCTTGTACGGGTCGGGCTTGCGCAGCTTCCTGATGTTCGCGGCGACCTCGCCGACCTTCTGCTTGTCGATGCCGTCCACGTGGAACAGGGTCGGCTTATCGACGCGGAACGTGACGCCCTCGGGAGCGTCGATGATCACCGGGTGGCTGAAGCCCAACGAGAACTCCAGCTGCGTCGGGCCCTTGGCCGCGACGCGGTAACCGACGCCGACGATCTCCAGCGTCTTCGTGTAGCCCTGTGTGACGCCCGACACCATGTTGGCGATGAGCGTGCGAGACAGGCCGTGCAGCGCCCTGACCCGGTTCTCGTCGTTCGGGCGGGAGACGGCGATGGTGCCGTCCTCACCGCGCGAGACCTCGATGGGCTCGGCGACCGTGTGCGTGAGCGTGCCCTTGGGTCCCTTGACCTGGACCGCCCGGCCGTCGATCGTGATGTCGACACCCGTCGGTACGGGGATGGGCAGCCGTCCGATTCGCGACATGCTGGGTTCCTCCCCTCGTTACCAGACGTAGGCGAGGACTTCCCCGCCCACTCCACGCTTGCTCGCCTGCCGGTCCGTCATCAGACCGCCGGACGTCGAGATGATCGCGACGCCCAGGCCGCCCAGAACGCGGGGCAGGTTGTCCTTCTTTGCATAGACCCGCAGACCGGGCTTCGACACCCGGCGCAGGCCCGCGATGGAGCGCTCGCGGGTGGGGCCGAACTTCAGCTCCATCACGAGGTTCTTGCCAACCTTCGCGTCCTCGACGCTCCAGCCCTGGATGTAGCCCTCCTGCTGGAGGATCTCCGCGATGTGTGCCTTGATCTTCGAGTAAGGCATGCTCACGGTGTCGTGATAGGCCGAGTTCGCGTTCCGCAGACGCGTCAGCATGTCTGCGATCGGGTCGGTCATCGTCATGGCCGGTGGCCTTCCTCACCGCGGTTTCCCGATGGGACCTTCGGTGCGGTCGTGGGCGCTGTGGGCAGCGCCCGGTTGATAAGACTTCGTGCGGGGGGGCAGGCCCCCCGCACACCCCGAGAGCATCGCAGCGGGTGCGATGCCTTCAAGGAATGACATCCCTACCGGGATGTCACCAGCTCGACTTGGTGATGCCGGGCAGCTCGCCCCGGTGCGCCATCTCGCGGAAGCACACGCGGCAGAGCCCGAACTTGCGGTAGACCGCGCGGGGACGACCGCAGCGCGAACAACGAGTGTACGCCCGGACCTCGAACTTCTGCTTGCGCGCTGCCTTGACCTTCAGCGACGTCTTCGCCATGATCAGGCCTCCTTGAAGGGGAAACCGAGGAGCTTCAGCAGCGCCCGGCCCTGCTCGTCGTTCTTCGCGGTGGTCACGACCGTGATGTCCATGCCCCGCTGCCGGTCCACCTTGTCCTGGTCGACCTCGTGGAACATGACCTGCTCGGTGAGGCCGAAGGTGTAGTTGCCGTTGCCGTCGAACTGCTTCGGCGACAGGCCCCGGAAGTCCCGGATACGCGGCAGCGCCAGGGACAGCAGGCGGTCGAGGAACTCCCACATACGGTCGCCGCGCAGCGTGACGTGCGCGCCGATCGGCATGCCCTCGCGCAGCTTGAACTGCGCGATGGACTTGCGGGCGCGGGCGACGGCCGGCTTCTGGCCGGTGATCGCGGTCAGATCGCGCACGGCGCCCTCGATGAGCTTCGAGTCGCGAGCGGCCTCGCCGACGCCCATGTTCACCTTGATCTTGGTGATCGTGGGCACCAGCATGATGTTCTCGATGCCGAACTCCTCGCGCAGCTTCGCGATGGTCTCCTCGCGGTAGCGCTGCTTGAGGCGCGGAAGGGTGCGCCCGGTCTCAGTAGACGCAGTGGTGGTCGCAGTCATCAGCTGTCCTCACCCTCACTCGTCGTCTCGGCGTCGCCCTTCGCGGCGGCCTTCTTCTCGGGCTTCTTCTCGTCATCCTTGAGCTTCTTGACGTTGCTCACGTGGATGGGAGCCTCCATGGTCTGCACGCCGCCTTCCTTGGCGCCGCGCGGTCCCTGGTTGGTGACCTTGGAGTGCTTCTTGATCATGTTGACGCCCTCGACCACCACGCGCTCCCTGTCGGGGTAGGCGGCGATGATCCGGCCCTTGGCGCCCTTGTCCTTGCCGGCGATGACCTGGACGAGGTCACCCTTCTTCACGTGCAGCTTCGGCATCACAGCACCTCCGGCGCGAGCGAGATGATGCGCATGAACTTCTTGTCGCGCAGTTCACGGCCCACCGGGCCGAAGATGCGGGTGCCCCGCGGGTCGCCGCTGTCCTTGATGATGACCGCGGCGTTCTCGTCGAAGCGGATGTAGGAGCCGTCGGGGCGGCGGCGCTCCTTCACGGTGCGCACCACGACAGCCTTGACAACGTCGCCTTTCTTAACGCCTCCGCCGGGAATGGCGTCCTTCACCGTGCCCACGATGATGTCGCCGATTCCCGCGTAGCGCCGACCCGAGCCGCCGAGAACGCGGATGCAGAGAATCTCCTTGGCACCCGTGTTGTCGGCGACCTTGAGCCGCGACTCCTGCTGGATCACGTCTACTCCTGTGTGTCGTGCCGGTTCTCACCCAGCGGTGAGCCTGGCCGAACCCGATGTGGTCTTTTTCCCCCGGCGACAGTCTGTGACCGCCGCCGCGGGCGGACCGGGCCGATGGACGGCCCCGCCCCTTGGACACCGTCGTGGGGGGTGGTCTCCCACCCCCCACGAGGCGCGTCTTGGTGTGTTACTTGGCCTTCTCGAGGATCTCCACGACCCGCCACCGCTTGGTGGCGGACAGCGGCCGGGTCTCCATCAGGAGGACACGGTCGCCGACGCCGCAGACGTTCTGCTCGTCGTGGGCCTTGTACTTGGTCGTCCGACGGATGACCTTGCCGTACAGCGGGTGCTTGACGCGGTCTTCGACGGCGACGACGACGGTCTTGTCCATCTTGTCGCTGACGACCAGGCCCTCACGGGTCTTGCGGTAGTTCCGCGCCGCGGTGGCGTCGGTGCTCGCGTCGGTGGTCGGGGTCTCGGTTGCTTCAGACATCGCTCGGCTCCTTCTCGACCGTGACGATGCCGAGCTCGCGCTCGCGCATCACGGTGTAGATACGGGCGATCTCGCGGCGGACGGCGCGCAGCCGCCCGTGGCTCTCCAACTGCCCCGTCGCCGACTGGAAGCGGAGGTTGAACAGCTCCTCCTTGGCTTCCTTCAGCTTCTGGACCAGAGCCTCCTGGTCCTCGACACGCAGCTCCGCGGCGGTCAGACCCTTAGCCATCACGCCTCACCCACTTCACGCTTGACGAAACGGCACTTCATGGGGAGCTTGTGCATCGCGCGCCGCATGGCCTCGCGGGCCACGGGCTCGGCGACGCCGGAAAGCTCGAACATGACACGGCCGGGCTTGACATTGGCGATCCACCACTCCGGAGAGCCCTTACCGGAACCCATGCGGGTCTCGGCCGGCTTCTTCGTGAGGGGGCGGTCCGGGAAGATGTTGATCCACACCTTGCCGCCACGGCGGATGTGCCGGGTCATGGCGATACGCGCGGCCTCGATCTGGCGGTTGGTCACATAGCTGTGCTCAAGCGCCTGGATGCCGAACTCGCCGAAGACGACCCTGGTGCCGCCCTTGGCGGCGCCGCTGCGGTCGGGCCGGTGCTGCTTGCGGTGCTTGACCCTGCGCGGGATCAGCATGGTCAGCTCCCTTCAGCACCCGGCTGCTCCGCCGGGCCGGTCTCGGGGGCGGCCTGCGCGGCCGCCTCGGTCCTGGGTGCGCGGTCGGTACGACCGGCACCACCACGACGGGGACGGTCGCCGCCGCCGCGACGGGGACGGTCGCCCGCGCCGCCGCCACCACGACGGTCGTCACGCTCACGACGCTGGCCCGCACGGGCGCCGGCCGCGGCCGCCTCCCGCTCGGAACGGCTGGTCGGAGCCTCGCCCTTGTAGATCCACACCTTCACGCCGATGCGGCCGAAGGTGGTGCGGGCCTCGTAGAAGCCGTAGTCGACGTCCGCGCGGAGCGTGTGCAGGGGCACGCGGCCCTCGCGGTAGAACTCCGAGCGGGACATCTCGGCGCCGCCCAGACGGCCGGCGCACTGCACCCGGATGCCCTTGGCGCCGCTCTTCATGGCGGACTGCATGGCCTTGCGCATGGCCCGGCGGAACGAGACGCGGCTGGACAGCTGCTCGGCCACGCCCTGCGCGACGAGCTGCGCGTCGATCTCGGGGTTCTTCACCTCGAGGATGTTCAGCTGGACCTGCTTCTTGGTCAGCTTCTCCAGGTCGCCGCGGATGCGGTCGGCCTCGGCGCCGCGGCGGCCGATGACGATGCCCGGCCGGGCGGTGTGGATGTCGACCTGGACGCGGTCGGTCGTACGCTCGATCTCGACCTTGGAGATGCCGGCCCGCTCCATGCCCTTCTGCAGCATGCGACGGATCGCCACGTCCTCGGCGACGTACGACTTGTACAGCTTGTCGGCGTACCACCGGCTCTTGAAGTCGGTCGTGATGCCGAGGCGGAACCCGTGCGGGTTAACCTTCTGGCCCACTAGCGGGTCCTTCCCTTCGGCTCGCGGGACTCCACGATCACGGTGATGTGGCTCGTCCGCTTGTTGATCCGATAGGCACGACCCTGGGCGCGCGGGCGGAATCGCTTGAGGGTCGGCCCCTCGTCGACCCACGCGCGGCTCACGAAGAGCGTTCCCCGGTCGAGCTTGAAGTTGTGCTCAGCGTTCGCGATCGCGCTCGAGAGCACCTTGTAGACGGTCTCGCTCGCCGACTGGGGAGCGAACTGCAGCACGGCCTGCGCCTCCGAAGCGGGCAGCCCGCGAATGAGGTCCACCACACGGCGGGCCTTCCGGGGCGTGTGGCGCGCGAACCGCGCCTGTGCCCTGGCTTCCATCGCTTTCTCCTCTAACTGCTGGCTTGAAGGCGCTTACCGCCGGCTGCGGCGGTCTTCCTTGACGTGGCTACGGAACGTCCGCGTGGGGGCGAACTCGCCGAGCTTGTGACCGATCATCGAGTCGGTGACGAAGACCGGGACGTGCTTGCGGCCGTCGTGCACGGCGATCGTGTGACCGATCATGTCGGGCACGATCATGGAGCGCCGCGACCACGTCTTGATGACGTTCTTGGTGCCCTTCTCGTTCTGGGCGTCCACCTTCTTCTGCAGGTGGTCGTCCACGAAGGGACCCTTCTTAAGGCTACGTGGCATATCGGCTGCTCCTACCGCTTCTTCCTCTTGCTCCGACGACGGATGATCAGCCGGTCGCTTGGCTTGTTCGGCTGGCGCGTACGGCCTTCGGGCTTGCCCTTCGGGTTCACCGGGTGGCGACCACCGGAGGTCTTGCCCTCACCACCACCGTGCGGGTGGTCGACCGGGTTCATGGCGACACCGCGGACCGTGGGGCGCTTGCCCTTCCAGCGGTTCCGGCCGGCCTTGCCGATGTTGATGTTGGACTGCTCGGCGTTGCCCACCTGGCCCACCGAGGCCCGGCACCGCACGTCGACCTGGCGCATTTCGCCGGACGGCATGCGCAGCGTGGCGTACATGCCCTCCTTGGCGAGCAGCTGGATCTGCGCGCCGGCGCTGCGGCCGAGCTTGGCGCCGCCACCGGGGCGAAGCTCCACCGCGTGGATGAAGGTACCGGTCGGGATGTTGCGCAGCGGCAGGCAGTTGCCCGGCTTGATGTCGGCCGTGGGGCCGTTCTCGATCTGGTCGCCCTGCTTGAGGCCGGCCGGGGCGAGGATGTAGCGCTTCTCGCCGTCGGCGTAGTGCAGCAGGGCGATGCGGGAGGTGCGGTTCGGGTCGTACTCGATGTGCGCGACCTTGGCCGGGATCCCGTCCTTGTCGTGACGGCGGAAGTCGATGATCCGGTAGGCGCGCTTGTGGCCGCCTCCCTGGTGCCGGGCGGTCACCCGCCCGTGGACGTTGCGGCCGCCCTTGCTGTGCAGTGGGGCAAGCAGCGACTTCTCCGGCGTGCTGCGCGTGATCTCGGCGAAGTCCGAGACGCTCGCGCCGCGCCGACCCGGAGTCGTCGGCTTGTACTTACGGATGCCCATCTTTTTCGTTCATCCTTCGTCGGTTCGTACCGGTCGGGGTCCGCCTCACGGCGGTCCCCCCGGTGCTCTCTTTCTCGGGGGCCGGTCCCTCGCACGGTGGCGAGGGGCCCCTCTCCCCGCTGCGGCAGGTGCTAGCCGATCTGACCGAAGATGTCGATCCGCTCACCCTCGGCCAGGCTCACGATCGCCCGCTTGGTGGTCGGGCGCTGGCCGTAGCCATGCTTGGTCCGCTTGCGCTTGCCCTGGCGGTTGATCGTGTTCACGCCGGTCACCCTGACGCCGAAGATCTGCTCGACGGCGATCTTCACCTGCGTCTTGTTGGCACCCTTGCGCACCAGGAACGTGTACTTGTTGTGCTCATCGATCAGGCCGTAGCTCTTCTCGGAGACGACCGGCTTGAGGATGATGTCACGCGGGTCGGCGATCTTCTGCATCAGGCCTCTTCCTTCCCGCTGTTCGCCAGCCGCGCCACGACCTGGTCGTAGGCCTCACGGGTGAAGACCACGTCGTCGTGGCAGAGCACGTCGTAGGTGTTGAGCTGCCCCGCGTCCAGCAGGTGGACCTCGGGGGCGTTGCGCAGGCTGAGCCAGGTGAGCTCGTCGTTCTCGTCGACCACGACGAGGACGCTGCGGGCCTGCGTAATCTTCCGCAGCGCCTCCAGGGTGGCGCGGGTCCCGGGCGTGTCGCCCGTGACCAGACCGCTCACCACGTGGACGCGGCCGCCGCCGGCGCGGTCGGACAGCGCGCCCTTCAGGGCCGCCGCCTTCATCTTCTTGGGCGTCCGCTGCTCGTACGAGCGCGGCTGCGGGCCGTGGACGACGCCACCGCCGGCGAACTGCGGAGCGCGGGTCGAGCCCTGGCGGGCGCGGCCGGTGCCCTTCTGCCGGTACGGCTTCTTGCCGCCGCCGGAGACGTTGCCGCGGGTCTTGGTGGCGTGGGTGCCCTGCCGGCGCGCGGCCAGCTGGGCGACGACCACCTGGTGGATCAGCGGGACGTTGACCTTGGCGCCGAAGACCTCCTCGGGGAGGTCGACGGTCCCCGCCTTGGCGCCGCTGGCGTCGAGGACGTCGATGGTCGTGGTCACTTGGCAGCAACCCCCTTCTTGGCGGCGGTGCGAAGAAGAACCAGGCTGCCGTTGGCGCCGGGGATCGCACCCTTGATCAGGATGAGGCCCTTCTCTGCGTCCACGGCGTGCACCTTGAGGCTCTGAACCGTCGTGCGGACGTTGCCCATCCGGCCGGCCATGCGCAGGCCCTTGAAGACGCGGCCCGGGGTGGCGCACCCGCCGATGGAGCCCGGGGAGCGGTGCTTGCGCTGCGTACCGTGCGAGGCGCCGAGACCACGGAAGTTGTGGCGCTTCATGACACCGGCGAAACCCTTGCCCTTGCTCTTGCCGGTGACGTCGATGTACTGCCCGGCCTCGAAGGCGTCGGCGAGGATCTCCTGGCCGAGGGTGTACTCGGAGGCGTCGTCGGTGCGGACCTCGGCGAAGTAACGGCGCGGCGTGATGTCGTGCTTGCGGAGGTAGTCGCCCAGGGGCTTGTTGACCTTGCGAGGGTCGATCTGCCCGTAGCCGAGCTGGACGGCGGAGTAGCCGTCCTTCTCCGGAGTGCGGACCCGGGTCACCACGCACGGACCGGCCTCGACGACGGTGACCGGGATCACCCGGTTCGTCTCGTCGAAGACCTGGGTCATGCCGAGCTTCTTGCCCAGGACGCCCTTGATCTGCTTAGCCATGTCAGTGCGTTCCTTAGAGCTTGATCGAGATGTCGACACCGGCGGGAAGGTCGAGACGCATGAGCGAGTCGACCGTCTTCGGCGTCGGGTCGATGATGTCAATCAGCCGCTTGTGCGTACGCATCTCAAAGTGCTCGCGGCTGTCCTTGTACTTGTGCGGCGACCGGATGACGCAGTACACGTTCTTCTCGGTCGGCAGCGGCACCGGGCCAGCGACCTTGGCGCCGGTCCGCGTCACCGTCTCGACGATCTTCTTGGCCGAGCTGTCGATGACCTCGTGGTCATACGCCTTGAGCCGGATGCGGATCTTCTGTCCCGCCATAATGGCCTCGGTGTCCTTCGCTGTCGTCCTATAAAGCTTCACGCGGCCTGGTGCCGCAGGTCGTTTCCACGCGACCGACGTTCCGGAGCGCGTCCGGTGTTCCGTGATCTGGCAGTGGCTTCGGTCGAAGTGCGGCCGAAAGCACTGCGAGATCACGGTCTCGTCGTCCGTGGGGGGCCGTCTCCGGCCCCTCCGTGGTGCGGCGGCCAGGCCCTCACGGGCCCGACCGCCACCCAGCGGTGCTACTACTTGATGATCTTCGTCACGCGGCCGGCGCCGACGGTGCGGCCACCCTCGCGGATCGCGAACTTGAGGCCGTCCTCCATCGCGATCGGCTGGATGAGCTGGACGGTCATCTCGGTGTTGTCACCGGGCATGACCATCTCGGTGCCCTCCGGCAGGTTCACGACACCGGTCACGTCCGTGGTACGGAAGTAGAACTGCGGCCGGTAGTTGTTGAAGAACGGCGTGTGGCGGCCGCCCTCGTCCTTGGACAGGATGTAGACCTGCGCCTCGAACTCGGTGTGCGGGGTCGTGGTGCCCGGCTTGATGACACACTGGCCGCGCTCGACGTCCTCGCGCTTGATGCCGCGGAGGAGCAGACCGACGTTGTCACCCGCCTGGCCCTCGTCGAGGAGCTTGCGGAACATCTCGACACCGGTGACGGTGGTCGTGGTGCTCTTCTCCTTGATGCCGATGATGTCGACGGTCTCGTTGACCTTGACGATACCGCGCTCGATACGGCCGGTGACGACCGTGCCGCGACCGGTGATCGAGAACACGTCCTCGATCGGCATGAGGAACGGCTTGTCCGTGTCACGAACCGGCTCGGGGACGTTCTCGTCCACGGCGTTCATGAGCTCGATGATGGAGTCGCCCCACTTCTCGTCGCCCTCGAGCGCCTTGAGCGCGGAGACGCGCACGACCGGCAGGTCGTCGCCCGGGAACTCCTGGGCGGACAGCAGCTCGCGGACCTCGAGCTCGACGAGCTCCAGGATCTCCTCGTCGTCGACCATGTCGGCCTTGTTGAGGGCCACGACGATGTAGGGAACGCCGACCTGGCGGGCCAGGAGGACGTGCTCCTTCGTCTGCGGCATCGGACCGTCGGTCGCCGCGACCACCAGGATCGCGCCGTCCATCTGGGCGGCACCGGTGATCATGTTCTTCACGTAGTCGGCGTGACCGGGGCAGTCCACGTGGGCGTAGTGGCGCTTCTCGGTCTGGTACTCGACGTGCGCGATGGAGATGGTGATTCCGCGAGCCTTCTCCTCGGGCGCCTTGTCGATCTTGTCGAACGGGGTCGCGTCGTTGAGCTGCGGGAAACGGTCGTGAAGCACCTTGGTGATCGCCGCGGTCAGAGTGGTCTTGCCGTGGTCGATGTGCCCAATGGTGCCGATGTTCACGTGCGGCTTGTTCCGCTCGAACTTGGCCTTGGCCACTGGTCTGTCTCCTTAGAGATTCTGACTTGACTTGCGTCTTGCAACTCAGGCTGTGCCCGGCGGAGGGATCACTCCCCCCGCCGCGCACCGAGCGGAACTATTCGCCCCGAGCCTTCGCGACGATCTCCTTGGCGATGCCCGGGGGCACCTCCGCGTAGGAGTCGAACTGCATGCTGTAGCTCGCGCGCCCCTGAGTGCGGCTGCGCAGGTCGCCCACGTAGCCGAACATCTCAGACAGCGGCACGAGCGCCTTGATGACACGGGCGCCGGACCGTTCGTCCATCGCCTGGATCTGCCCGCGACGACCGTTGAGGTCGCCGATGACGTCACCCATGTAGTCCTCGGGCGTGGTGACCTCGACGGCCATCATCGGTTCGAGGAGTACAGCGTCCGCCTTGCGCGCGGCCTCCTTGAAGGCCATCGAGCCGGCAATCTTGAACGCCATTTCCGACGAGTCGACCTCGTGGAAGGCGCCGTCCTGGAGCGTGACCTTCACGCCGACCATCGGGTAGCCGGCGAGCACGCCGAACTCGGCCGCCTCCTGCGCGCCCGCGTCCACCGACGGGATGTACTCCCGCGGGATGCGGCCACCGGTGACCTTGTTCTCGAACTCGTAACCGTCGTTGCCCTCGCCCAGCGGCTCCAGGTGGATGATCACGCGCGCGAACTGGCCGGAACCACCGGTCTGCTTCTTGTGCGTGTACTCGACCTTCTCCACCTTGCGGCGGATGGTCTCGCGGTAGGCGACCTGCGGGCGGCCGACGTTCGCCTCGACCTTGAACTCGCGGCGCATCCGGTCGACGAGGATCTCCAGGTGGAGCTCACCCATACCCCAGATGACCGTCTGGCCGGTCTCCTCGTCCCGGCGGACCTGGAAGGACGGGTCCTCCTCGGCCAGCCGCTGGATCGCGGTGCCCAGCTTCTCCTGGTCGCCCTTGGTCTTGGGCTCGATCGCGACGTTGATGACCGGCGCGGGGAACGTCATCGACTCGAGGACGACCTGCTTGACCGGGTCCGAGAGGGTGTCGCCGGTGGTGGTGTCCTTCAGGCCCATGACGGCCACGATCTGACCAGCGGTCGCGGACGGGCGCTCCTCGCGCTTGTTCGCGTGCATCTGGTAGATCTTGCCGATCCGCTCCTTCTTGCCCTTGACCGAGTTCACCACGGTGGTGCCGGTCTCGAGCGTGCCGGAGTAGACGCGGATGTAGGTCAGCTTGCCCAGGTGCGGGTCGCTCATGATCTTGAACGCCAGTGCCGAGAAGGGCTCGCTCGGGTCCGGGTGACGCTCGACGATCTCCTCCTCCTTGCCCACCGCGTGGCCCTTGAAGGCCGGGATGTCGGTGGGAGCGGGAAGGTAGGCGACGATCGCGTCGAGCAGGGGCTGCACGCCCTTGTTCTTGAACGCGGTGCCGCACAGGACCGGGTTGATCGAGCCGGTGATCGTCGCCCGCCGGAGGGCGGCGACGAGCTGCTCCTCGGTGGGCTCGACGCCCTCCAGGAAGAGCTCCATCAGCTCGTCGTCGTTCTCGGCGACCGTCTCGACCAGCTTGTCGCGCCACTCACGGGCGGCGTCGGCGTGGTCGGCCGGGATGTCGACGGTGTCGTACATCTCGCCCTTGGCCGCCTCGGCGCTCCAGAGCAGGCCCTTCATCCTCACCAGGTCGATGACGCCCTTGAAGTCGGCCTCGACGCCCCAGGGAAGCTGGATGACCGCCGGAGTCGCGTTCAGCCGGTTGATCATCATGTCGACGCAGCGGTGGAACTCCGCGCCGACCCGGTCCATCTTGTTGACGAAGCAGATGCGGGGCACACCGTAGCGGTCGGCCTGACGCCACACCGTCTCGGACTGCGGCTCCACGCCGGCGACGCCGTCGAACACGGCGACCGCGCCGTCGAGAACACGCAGCGACCGCTCGACCTCGATGGTGAAGTCCACGTGTCCGGGCGTGTCGATGATGTTGATCGTGTGATCAAGCCAGCTGCAGGTGGTCGCGGCGGAGGTGATGGTGATGCCGCGCTCCTGCTCCTGCTCCATCCAGTCCATGGTGGCAGCGCCCTCATGGACTTCACCGAGTTTGTAGTTGATGCCGGTGTAGAACAGGATGCGCTCAGTCGTCGTGGTCTTGCCCGCGTCGATATGGGCCATGATCCCGATGTTGCGGACCATGGCCAGGTCAAGAGCGGTCGTGGTGGCCACTTCTTCGCGTCCTTAACTCGTCGTCGGTGCTCACTACCAGCGGTAGTGGGCGAAGGCCTTGTTGGACTCGGCCATCTTGTGCGTGTCCTCGCGCCGCTTGACGCTGGCGCCGAGGCCGTTGCTCGCGTCGAGAAGCTCGTTCATGAGCCGCTCGGTCATGGTCTTCTCGCGGCGCGCCCGGGAGTACTGGACGAGCCAGCGCAGGGCCAGCGTGGTGCTGCGCGAGGCCTTCACCTCGACGGGCACCTGGTAGGTGGCACCACCGACACGGCGGCTCTTCACCTCGAGCGTCGGGCGGACGTTGTCGAGGGCCCGCTTCAGGGTGACGACCGGGTCGTTGCCGGTCTTGTCCTTGCAGCCCTCGAGGGCGCCGTAGACGATCGACTGCGCGAGGGAGCGCTTGCCGTCCAGGAGAACCTTGTTGATGAGCGCGGTGACCAGCGGCGAGTTGTGCACCGGGTCAGCGACCAGCTGGCGGCGGCCAGGGGAACCCTTGCGCGGCATGTCAGCTCTTCTCCTTCTTCGCGCCGTAACGGCTGCGGGCCTGCTTGCGGTTGCGGACGGCCTGGGTGTCCAGCGAACCGCGGATGATCTTGTAGCGAACACCCGGCAGGTCCTTCACACGACCACCGCGCACGAGCACCATCGAGTGCTCCT
Source organism: Microbispora sp. NBC_01389 (assembly GCF_045040095.1). NCBI lineage: Bacteria > Bacillati > Actinomycetota > Actinomycetes > Streptosporangiales > Streptosporangiaceae > Microbispora > Microbispora sp. NBC_01389. Next base: position 3,023,874 of record NZ_CP109552.1, on the reverse strand, counting down.
GGAGGTTGTGACCCACCCCAGGGATGTAAGCCGTGACCTCGATGCCGTTGGTGAGCCGAACACGGGCCACCTTGCGCAGCGCCGAGTTGGGCTTCTTGGGGGTGGTCGTGTAAACGCGGGTGCAAACGCCGCGCCGCTGCGGGCTCCCCTTGAGGGCAGGAGTCTTGGTCTTGCTGACCTTGTCCTGCCGGCCCTTGCGGACCAACTGCTGAATGGTGGGCACCGCGTCTCCGTTTCGTGCCTAGCCGGTGATACGTCGTCCCGATCCTGGCGATGCCGCCCCTCACGGGTTTGCAGGTGCTGCCGGTGTCATGACCTGCGGATTTTCCATCCCCGCCGACCCACGCGCTCGGGTGTGTCGCGCTCTGCGCGCGCCACAACCGGACAGACCCGGTCGATCTGGAGGATTCACGCGGCGCCCCCCGCCCGCTCTCCCACAAGAGAGCACGGCTGTCAAGCGCACGCATGCGAGCCCACGAACCCATGGGCACGAAAGAAAAGACTACCCAGCGGTTCGCAAGTCGTCAAAACGACCGCCGCCGGATCGTCGGGTCCGTGTCATGGTTCCCGTCGCCTGCCTGCAGGCAGACAGCCAGAGGGCTCGGGAAGAGTGTACTCGCCCGCCACCCCTCCCCTCGCCATTTCCGCCCACCCCACGCCACTCAAAAGGAGAACGCCGAGCGGGAGGTACTGAGCGAGCCGGAGGGGCGCGCCGCCGATCTGGACCGAGAAGCGCGCGGGAGCGAAGCGACCAAGCGCGACGAGGGAAGCGCTCATCGCGCGCCTCCGGCACGACCAAGCGGAAGTGAGCGCCCCGATGAGCGAAGCGGGAGACACAGAACCGCCCGGGGAGCGGGTGCTCTCCGGGCGGTTCGGGGTTCGGGACTCAGCTGCTGTCCGGGACTCAGCGGCCGTACTGGCCGAAGTCGTACTCCTCCAGCGGGACGGCCTCGCCGCTGCCGGAGCCGAAGGTGTAGTCCGCCGCGGAGCCGTCGTAGCCGCCGACCGTGTACATCGCGGCCTTGGCCTCCTCGGTGGGCTCCACCCGGATGTTGCGGTACTGGGGCATGCCCGTACCGGCCGGGATGAGCTTACCGATGATGACGTTCTCCTTGAGGCCGAGCAGCGAGTCGGACTTGGCGTGGATCGCCGCGTCGGTGAGGACTCGCGTCGTCTCCTGGAAGGACGCCGCCGACAGCCACGACTCGGTGGCCAGCGAGGCCTTGGTGATGCCCATCAGGACCGGACGGCCGGAGGCCGGCTGGCCGCCCTCCGCCACGGTCTGCCGGTTCATCGCCTCGAAGCGCGGCCGCTCGACCAGCTCGCCGGGCAGCAGCTCGGTGTCGCCCGACTCGAGCACGTTCACGCGCTTGAGCATCTGCCGGACGATGACCTCGATGTGCTTGTCGTGGATCGACACACCCTGCGAACGGTAGACCTGCTGCACCTCGTCCACGAGGTGGAGCTGGACGGCCCGCGGGCCGAGGATTCGCAGGACCTCGTTCGGGTTGCGCGCACCGGCGATCAGCAGCTGGCCGACGTCCACGCGCTGTCCCTCGGAGACCAGCAGCCGCGACCGCATCGAGACCGGGTACGCGATCTCCTCGGAGCCGTCGTCCGGAGTGACGACGATCTTGCGGGTCTTGTCGGTCTCGTCGATCCGCGCGCGGCCCGCGACCTCGCTGATCGGGGCGACACCCTTGGGGATGCGCGCCTCGAACAGCTCCTGGACACGCGGCAGACCATGCGTGATGTCCGCGCCCGCCACACCACCGGTGTGGAAGGTACGCATGGTCAGCTGGGTGCCGGGCTCACCGATCGACTGGGCCGCGATGATGCCGACGGCCTCGCCGACGTCCACGAGCTTGCCGGTGGCCAGCGAGCGGCCGTAGCAGGTCGCGCAGACACCGATCTTGGCCTCGCAGACCAGCGTGCTGCGGGTCCGGACCGTCTCGATGCCGGCGTTCACCAGCGCGGTGACGGTGTCGTCGTTGATGTCGACGCCCGCCGCGGCGACGAGCTTGCCGTCCACCTCGACGTCCTCGGCGAGGATGCGGCCGTGCACGTTGCTCTCGGCGTTCTCGGCCTTGACCAGGGCGCCGGTGGAGTCGCGCTCGCCCACGTGCAGCGGGACGGCGCGGTCGGTGCCGCAGTCGATCTCGCGGACGATGACGTCCTGGGCGACGTCGACGAGACGACGCGTCAGGTAGCCGGAGTCGGCGGTCCGCAGGGCGGTGTCCGCCAGACCCTTCCGCTGACCGTGGGTCGAGATGAAGTACTCCAGCACCGACAGGCCCTCGCGGAAGGAGGACTTGATCGGCCGCGGGATCGTCTCGCCCTTGGTGTTGGACACCAGGCCGCGGATGCCGGCGATCTGCCGCACCTGCATGCGGTTGCCTCGGGCACCGGAGTTGACCATCATCCAGACCGGGTTGGTCGCCGGGAACGCGTTGACCATGTCGGTCTCGACGTCCGCCGTCGCGTGGGTCCAGATCTCGATGAGCTCCTGACGGCGCTCCTCGTCGGTGATCAGACCCCGGTCGTACTCGCGCTGGACCTTGTCGGCACGCTTCTCGTACCGGTCCATGATCTCGGCCTTGTTCGGCGGCGCCACGACGTCCTCGATGGAGATCGTGACACCGGCGCGGGTCGCCCAGTGGAAGCCGGCGTCCTTCAGCGCGTCGAGCGCGTTGGCCACCTCCACCTTCGGGTACCGCTCGGCCAGCTCGTTGACGATCGCCGAGAGCTGCTTCTTGCCGACCTGGTAGTTCACGAAGGGGTAGTTGGCGGGCAGCGTCTGGTTGAACAGGCACCGGCCCAGCGTGGTCTCCAGCCGGATCGCGTCACCGGCCTCCCAGCCCTCCGGGGCCTCCCAGCCGCGCGGCGGCGGGACGTCCTTGAGCCGCACCTGGATCTTGGCCTGGATGTCCAGCTCGTGCCGGTCGTGGGCCATGAGGGCCTCCGACACGGTGGTGAACACCCGGCCCTCGCCCTGGCCGCCCTCCTTCTCGGTGGTCAGCCAGTACAGACCGATGACCATGTCCTGGGTGGGCATCGTCACCGGCTTGCCGTCCGCCGGCTTGAGGATGTTGTTGGTGGACAGCATCAGGATCCGCGCCTCGGCCTGGGCCTCGGCCGACAGCGGCAGGTGCACCGCCATCTGGTCGCCGTCGAAGTCCGCGTTGAACGCGGTGCAGACGAGCGGGTGGATCTGGATGGCCTTGCCCTCGACCAGCTGCGGCTCGAAGGCCTGGATGCCCAGGCGGTGCAGCGTGGGCGCGCGGTTGAGCAGCACCGGGTGCTCGGTGATGACCTCTTCCAGCACGTCCCACACGACCGGCTTGGACCGCTCGACCATCCGCTTGGCGGACTTGATGTTCTGCGCGTGGTTGAGATCGACCAGGCGCTTCATCACGAACGGCTTGAACAGCTCCAGCGCCATCTGCTTGGGCAGGCCGCACTGGTGCAGCCTGAGCTGCGGGCCGACGACGATGACCGAACGGCCGGAGTAGTCGACGCGCTTGCCGAGCAGGTTCTGCCGGAAACGGCCCTGCTTGCCCTTCAGCATGTCGCTGAGGGACTTCAGCGGGCGGTTGCCCGGGCCGGTGACCGGACGGCCGCGGCGGCCGTTGTCGAACAGGGCGTCGACGGCCTCCTGGAGCATCCGCTTCTCGTTGTTCACGATGATCTCGGGCGCGCCGAGGTCGAGCAGACGCTTGAGCCGGTTGTTCCGGTTGATGACCCGGCGGTACAGGTCGTTCAGGTCCGAGGTGGCGAAGCGGCCGCCGTCGAGCTGGACCATCGGCCGCAGGTCCGGCGGGATCACCGGGATGCAGTCGAGGACCATGCCACTCGGCGAGTTGCGGGTGTTGAGGAACGCCGCGACGACCTTGAGGCGCTTGAGGGCGCGGGCCTTCTTCTGGCCCTTGCCGCTGCGGATGGTCTCCCGCAGGTTCTCCGCCTCGGCCTCCAGGTCGAAGCCGCCCAGCCGCTCCTGGATGGCCTGGGCGCCCATGCCGCCGCGGAAGTAGCGGCCGAACCGGTCGCGCATCTCGCGGTAGAGCATCTCGTCGCCCTCAAGGTCCTGGACCTTGAGGTTCTTGAAGCGGCTCCAGACCTCCTCCAGCCGGTCCAGCTCGCGCTGGGCCCGGTCGCGGAGCTGGCGCATCTCACGGTCGGCGCCCTCGCGCACCTTGCGGCGGGCGTCGCCCTTGGCGCCGGAGGCCTCCAGCTCGGCCAGGTCGGCCTCGAGCTTCTTCTGGCGGGCCTCGATGTCGGCGTCACGGCGCTGCTCGACGTGCTGCCGCTCGACGGAGATCTTCGCCTCCAGCGACGGCAGGTCGCGGTCACGCATCTCGTTGTCGACATGCGTGATCATGTAGGCCGCGAAGTAGATGACCTTCTCCAGGTCCTTCGGGGCCAGGTCGAGCAGGTAACCGAGGCGCGACGGGACGCCCTTGAAGTACCAGATGTGCGTGACCGGGGCGGCCAGCTCGATGTGGCCCATCCGCTCACGGCGCACCTTGGCGCGCGTGACCTCGACGCCACAGCGCTCACAGATGATGCCCTTGAAGCGGACGCGCTTGTACTTACCGCAGTAGCACTCCCAGTCCCGGGTCGGACCGAAGATCTTCTCGCAGAAGAGCCCGTCCTTCTCCGGCTTGAGGGTCCGGTAGTTGATGGTCTCCGGCTTTTTCACCTCGCCGTGCGACCACTGCCTGATGTCGTCGGCGGTCGCGAGGCCGATGCGCAGCTCGTCGAAGAAGTTGACGTCGAGCACTAGATAATCCCCTTTTGAATCAGACCTCGTCGACGGTCATCGCGCCCTCGTGGGGACGCCGGGACAGGTCGATGCCAAGCTCTTCTGCCGCGCGGAAGACATCCTCGTCGGTGTCCCGCATCTCGATCGACATGCCGTCGCTCGAAAGGACCTCGACGTTCAGGCAGAGCGACTGCATCTCCTTGATGAGGACCTTGAAGGACTCGGGAATGCCCGCCTCGGGGATGTTCTCGCCCTTGACGATGGCCTCGTAGACCTTCACCCGGCCCAGGACGTCGTCGGACTTGATGGTCAGCAGTTCCTGCAGGGCGTACGCCGCGCCGTAGGCCTCGAGGGCCCACACCTCCATCTCGCCGAAGCGCTGGCCGCCGAACTGCGCCTTACCACCCAGCGGCTGCTGGGTGATCATCGAGTACGGACCGGTCGAACGAGCGTGGATCTTGTCGTCGACCAGGTGCAGCAGCTTGAGGATGTAGATGTAGCCGACCGAGATCGGGTGCGGGAACGGCTCGCCGGAGCGGCCGTCGAAGAGCCGGGCCTTGCCGTTCTCCCCCACCATGCGGGAGCCGTCCCGGTTGCGCAGGGTGCTGTCGAGCAGGCCGACGATCTCCTCCTCGTGGGCCCCGTCGAACACCGGCGTGGCGACCTTGGTCCAGGGCTCGACCCTGTCCATGTCCTTCTCGCGCAGGCGCTCGGCCCAGGCCTCCTCGATGCCGCTGACGTCCCACCCGCGGGCGGCGATCCACCCGAGGTGGGTCTCCAGCACCTGGCCGACGTTCATCCGGCCGGGCACGCCCAGCGGGTTGAGCACGATGTCGACCGGGGTGCCGTCCTCCAGGAACGGCATGTCCTCCACCGGAAGGATCTTGGAGATGACGCCCTTGTTGCCGTGGCGGCCGGCGAGCTTGTCGCCGTCGGTGATCTTACGCTTCTGCGCCACGTACACGCGGACCAGCTCGTTCACGCCCGGAGGAAGCTCGTCGCCCTCCTCGCGGCTGAACACCCGGACGCCGATGACCTTGCCGGACTCGCCGTGCGGCACCTTCAGAGAGGTGTCGCGGACCTCGCGGGCCTTCTCACCGAAGATCGCGCGCAGCAGGCGCTCCTCGGGGGTCAGCTCCGTCTCGCCCTTGGGGGTGACCTTCCCGACGAGGATGTCGCCGGTCACCACCTCGGCGCCGATGCGGATGATGCCCCGCTCGTCGAGGTCGGCCAGCGCGTCCTCGGATGCGTTCGGGATGTCCCGCGTGATCTCCTCGGGGCCCAGCTTGGTGTCGCGGGCGTCGACCTCGTGCTCCTCGATGTGGATCGAGGAGAGCACGTCGTCCTGCACCAGGCGCTGGGACAGGATGATCGCGTCCTCGTAGTTGTGACCCTCCCACGGCATGAACGCCACGAGCAGGTTCTTGCCGAGCGCCATCTCGCCGTTGTCGGTGCACGGACCGTCGGCGATGACCTGACCCTGCTCGACCCGGTCGCCCTCGGCCACGATCGGCTTCTGGTTGAAGCAGGTGCCCTGGTTCGACCGCTTGAACTTCGCGATCCGGTACGTCGTACGGGTGCCGTCGTCGTTCATCACGGTGACGTAGTCGGCGGAGACCTCCTCGACGACACCGGCCTTCTCGGCGCTGATGACGTCGCCGGCGTCGGTGGCGGCGCGGTACTCCATGCCGGTGCCGACCAGCGGGGCCTCGCTCTTCAGCAGGGGCACCGACTGGCGCTGCATGTTCGAGCCCATGAGCGCGCGGTTGGCGTCGTCGTGCTCGAGGAACGGGATCATGGCGGTCGCGACCGACACCATCTGGCGCGGCGAGACGTCCATGTAGTTCACCTCGGACGGGTGGACGGCCTCGAACTCGCCGCCCTTGCGCCGGGCGAGCACCCGGGACTCGGCGAAGCCGCCGTCGGCGTTCAGGACCGTGTTGGCCTGGGCGACGACGTGCCGGTCCTCCTCGTCGGCGGTCAGATAGTCGATCTCGTAGGTGACCCGGCCGTCCTCCACACGGCGGTACGGCGTCTCGACGAAGCCGAACGAGTTGACCCGCCCGAAGGACGAGAGCGAGCCGATCAGACCGATGTTCGGGCCTTCCGGCGTCTCGATCGGGCACATGCGGCCGTAGTGCGAGGGGTGCACGTCGCGGACCTCGAAGCCCGCCCGCTCACGGGACAGACCACCGGGACCCAGGGCGGACAGGCGCCGCTTGTGCGTCAGGCCGGCCAGCGGGTTGGTCTGGTCCATGAACTGCGACAGCTGGGAGGTGCCGAAGAACTCCTTGATCGACGCCACGACCGGGCGGATGTTGATCAGGGTCTGCGGCGTGATCGCCTCGACGTCCTGGGTCGTCATGCGCTCGCGGACGACACGCTCCATGCGGGCCAGGCCCAGCCGGACCTGGTTCTGGATGAGCTCGCCCACCGTGCGCAGACGGCGGTTGCCGAAGTGGTCGATGTCGTCGGTCTCGACGACGACCGAGCCGTTCTCGCCCATCGACTCCTCGCCGGCGTGCAGCCGGACGATGTACTCGATGGTGGCGACGATGTCCTCGTCGGTCAGCGTGCCCTGGGTGATTTCGGCGCTGACGCCCAGCTTCTTGTTGATCTTGTATCGGCCGACCTTGGCGAGGTCGTAGCGCTTGTGGTTGAAGTACAGGTTCTCCAGCAGCGCCTGCGCCGACTCCTTGGTCGGCGGCTCGCCCGGCCGCAGCTTCCGGTAGATGTCGAGCAGCGCGTCGTCCTGGCCGGAGGTGTGGTCCTTCTCCAGGGTTGCCCGCATCGACTCGTACTGGCCGAAACGCTCCAAGATCTGGTCGCTGGTCCAGCCCAGCGCCTTCAGCAACACGGTGACCGGCTGCTTGCGCTTGCGGTCGATGCGCACGCCGACGCTGTCGCGCTTGTCGATCTCGAACTCGAGCCACGCGCCGCGCGACGGGATCACCCGGCAGCCGAACAGGTCCTTGTCGGAGGTCTTGTCGACCGAGCGGTCGAAGTAGACGCCCGGGGACCGGACGAGCTGCGAGACCACCACGCGCTCGGTGCCGTTGATGATGAAGGTGCCCTTCGGCGTCATGAGCGGGAAGTCGCCCATGAACACCGTCTGGCTCTTGATCTCACCTGTGGTGTTATTGATGAACTCCGCCGTGACGAACATCGGGGCGGAGTAGGTCATGTCCTTGTCTTTGCACTCATCTACGGAGTACTTGGGCGGCTCGAACCTGTGATCCCGGAACGACAGGGACATGGTTCCGGAGAAGTCCTCGATGGGACTGATCTCCTCGAAGATCTCTTCGAGACCTGATTGGGCCGGAATGTCCTTGCGCCCGGCCTGGCGAGCCACCTCGACCCGGCCCTTCCATCTCTCGTTTCCGAGCAACCAGTCGAACGACTCGGTCTGCAGGGCGAGAAGGTCGGGTACTTCGAGCGGCTCCTCGATTCGTGCGAACGACACGGTACGGGGACCGGCGGGTACGGCGGAGGCGTTGCGCGAGGCTGCCAACAGATGTCCTTCCGAGGGCTCGCGGACTGACTACACGCACGCCAGACGACCAAGATCAGAGGTTACTCAGAGAAGCGGTCGTCAAAGGGCAGCGCAAAGGGGCAGTGTAGCCGATCGGCATACACCTGTCCACTCCGCTCTCGCTCTGCGCTCCACGTTGCTGGCAGCATCACCCGTCCGCGCCAAAACGTCAACCCCGAGAGCCGACATTTCGCCTAACCGACAGGGGTCACGCTGGGTTTTCCCGCCCTCGGGACCTTAGCGAACGCCGGGGATCCAGTCCCTACCCGGGACCGGAGACGGGTAACGCTCAGTCACACGAACGGCCCAACGCTGACCGTGGGTCGACGCTGCCGTGCCCTTGAATACCCATCGGCAACCACGGTTCAAACGTGTTCTTTGCTAACAATTTAGCCACGCGCTTACGGGGCGGGCGTGTCCCCCAGAAGGGTGGACAGCCGGGAGGCCCGCCAGCCGTCGCCCTGCGTCACCATCACCAGACGTGCCCTGCCCTGACTGACCTGCTGTTTGGGCTCTTCCTCGCCCCCGCCCGACCGTGTCGTGACCATGTTCACGAACAGCAGCACGCGGACCTCCTCGGGCGTCGCCGACTCCACGCCCGCGGCCGCCACGACGGTCTGCTGGACCGTCCGCCGCTCCCGCGCCTCCGGGCCCAGCGTCGCCGCCAGCGTGCGGTAGCGCTCGGCCAGCTCCCCGGTGGCGTGGCCGCCCGCCCGGGCCATGTCGCGGTCGATCGTACGGTAGTCGTACGACAGCATGTCGGGCGCGTACGACCGGGCCGCCGCGAGGGCCTCGCGGGAGGCCGTGTCGGCGGCCTGGAGACGGCGCAGGTCGAGCAGCAGCCATACGGCGGCGACGGCCAGCCCCACGGCGGCGAGCGCCGGCAGCGCCCGCAGCAGCCGCCTCACTGCACCAGCTCCGCCCGGGAGACCAGCCACAGGCCCGACGCCTTGGTCACGTCCATCCGCCAGCGGAAGAAGCGCTCCTCCGGCGCGGCCTTCCTGCCGTCCTCCCAGTGGATCACCGCGTCGGCGACGACCAGGACCTGCGCCGTGCGCCGGTCTCCCGCGATGGAGGCGAGCGCGGAGGCCCGCAGGACACCCGTCTGGACGGCCTTGTTCTTCAGCGTGGCGGCCCTCAGTGCCGCCTGGTTCGCGGCGTAACGCGCCTTCTCCGGGCCGGTGGAGGTGGCCAGCGCGCGTTTGATGTCGTCGTCTATGCGGTGGTGGTCGATCGTCATGAGGCTCACGGCGTGCGCCATGGCGGCCCGGACGGCCATCTGCCGGTCCTGGACGGCCGCCTCGGCCTCCGTGCGGGCCCCGGCGAGGCGCTGGACCACCAGGGCCAGCGCGGCCGCGACGAGGACGAGCCCGACGGTCAGCGCGCGCCGCATCCCCGTCCACCTCCCCGAGCACCCGACCGTCTCGGCCTGATCACGTCGCGCCGGATCCTACGCCCCGACCATAGATCAACGGGCCCGCCCTGCCCATAGGGTCTGGATTCCGTACGGGCCCGGGCACGCGAAAGGGGCGGTCCCATCCGGCACCTGGATGGACCCGCCCCTTCGGTGAAGCGTGGAGACTACTTGACCGTGACGGTCGCGCCGGCGCCCTCCAGGGCGGCCTTCGCCTTCTCGGCCTGCTCCTTGTTGACCTTGCCGTCGAAGACGGCCTTCGGAGCGCCGTCCACGAGGTCCTTGGCCTCCTTGAGGCCCAGGCTCGTCAGGGCCCGGATCTCCTTGATGACCTGGATCTTCTTGTCGCCGGCGGCCTCGAGGACGACGTCGAACTCGTCCTGCTCCTCGGCCTCCTCGGCGGCGGCGCCACCGGCGGCCGGGGCGGCGGCGACGGCGACCGGGGCGGCGGCCTTGACGTCGAAGGTCTCCTCGAAGACCTTCACGAAGTCGGACAGCTCAAGGAGAGTCATCTCCTTGAAGGTCTCGAGCAGCTCGTCGGTGCTGAGCTTCGCCATGATGGTGTTCCTCCAGTGGATCTAGCAGAAAACGTGTAAGGGGACCGCGGTGCGCGTTTCCCCCGCCCGCTGCGCGGACCTACTCGCCGGCCTCTTCGCGCTTGGCGCGCAGAGCCTCGGCCAGTCGAGCCATGGTGGTGGGCAGCGCGGCGAAGGTGGCGGCAGCCTGGGACTGCTTGGCCTTCAGCGCACCGGCCAGCTTCGCGAGGAGCACCTCACGGGACTCGAGGTCGGCAAGCTTGGTGATCTCGTCGGGGGTCATCGACTTGCCGTCGACGACGCCGCCCTTGATCACCAGGAGGGGGTTGGCCTTGGCGAAGTCACGCAGCCCCTTGGCCGCCTCCACCACGTCGCCCTTGACGAACGCGATGGCGGTCGGGCCCTGGAACAGGTCGTCCAGAGTGGTGATCCCGGCGTTGTTCGCCGCGATCTTGGTCAGCGTGTTCTTCGCCACGGCGAACTTCGCATTCCCACCGAGAGAAACACGCAGCTGCTTGAGCTGCGCGACGGTGAGACCGCGGTATTCGGTCAGAACGGCGGCGCTGGATCCCTCGAACTCATTCTTGAGCTCGGCGATCGCGACGCTCTTCTCCGACTTCGCCATGGGCCTCCTTCCAGATGTGCCGCCGGCGGAAGGCCCTCGGAAAACAGACAAGCCCCGGCGCAGGCGCACGGGGCTTGGGCGGACGTCACACGTCCTCAAGCGTCTCCACACCTACGCGGGCCGTCCACTCACGTGGATCCTTCAGTCATCGGGCTGCACGCCCGGTGACGACCGGCGGTCTTCGGCAGGAGACAGACTACGTTGTCAACCGTCAGGACGGCAAATCGGCGGTGGCGCGCTGCGGCAGCTCGCCCACCTGGTCGGCCGCCGGCGCCGTGATGGAGACCGGCTCGTTGAACGACTTGAACATCGCCGTGGCCTTGAAGGCGCCCGCGTCCGGCTTGCCGCCGTTCAGCTCGACTTTCCGCGGCAGGCCCTGGGCGTCGATCCACGCGTCGAATTTGACGTCCTTGGCGCCGGCCAGCTCACCGCGCAGCTGTGAGCGCTGGTCGTCGGACAGCTGCTTGACCGCCTCGTCCACCGGGAACGTGCCCGAGTAGTGGGTCGTGTCCACCCCGCCGACCTGCTCGCTGCCCACCGACTTGACGTCCTTGGACGCCGTGAGCAGGGCGGTGCTGGTCTTCAGGTCGAACTGCCGGGCCTGGGCGAGGTACTGGTCGACGTCCACGCCCGCCTGCGAGCCGAGCTGCTTCAGGTCGAGCCTGATCCACGGTTTGGTGGCGCCGAGCAGGTTCTTGAGCATGTCGACCTTCACGTAGGCCACTTCGCCGTCGACGATGACCCGTACGCCGCCGGGCAGATTCTGGCCGTTGAACGACACCTGGCTCAGGTTGATGTCCGTGGCGACCTGCGGGCTCTTCTGGTAGAGCATCGTGCCCTGCACAAGCCCCGCCTGGGCACCCTTAGCGTCGGTGACGTTGACCACGAGATCCGCGGCGTAGGTGTTGACGTCGCCGGCCTTCTGCGCGCTCTGCTGCAGGACCTCGGACGCCGAGAGCGTGATCTTCTCGAGAGACGGAGTCGCGGTCGTCCCGCATCCCGCGACCGTGATCGCGGCCACCGCCCCCGCGGCCACTAGTAGTCGTCGCATTTTTCCATCCCTTTCTGGGTTCCCCCTTTACCTGCCCTTGACCCTATTCGCCTAACGCCTTACGTGCGTCGTCCCTGTCGCAACCCTCATGACATATGCACAAAACCTACACATGGACAGACAGGAGCCCCCGCCCGATGTCCCGGGCGGGGGCTCCTGTCAGGCTCGGCGGCCTGTCCGGCCGTCGTGAAACGGTCAGGCGTCGATCTCGACGGTCAGCGCCCGCGTCACGTTCGGGTCGACCGGGATGCCGGGGCCCATGGACGTGGTGAAGGTGACCTTCTTGAGATAGCGGCCCTTGGCGGCCGACGGCTTGAGACGAAGCACCTCGTCGAGCGCGGCGGCGTAGTTCTCCACCAGCTGGCGCTCGTCGAAGGACGCCTTGCCGATGATGAAGTGCAGGTTCGCGTGCCGGTCGACCCGGAACTCGATCTTGCCGCCCTTGATGTCGGTCACGGCCTTGGCCACGGCGGGCGTCACGGTGCCGGTCTTGGGGTTCGGCATGAGGCCACGGGGGCCGAGCACGCGGCCCAGGCGGCCGACCTTGCCCATCATGTCCGGCGTCGCGACGACCGCGTCGAAGTCCAGACGGCCCTTCGACACCTCGTCGATCAGCTCGTCGGAACCGACGATGTCGGCGCCCGCCGCGCGGGCCTCCTCGGCACGGTCACCGGTCGCGAAGACCAGGACCCGGGCGGTCTTGCCGGTGCCGTGCGGGAGGTTGACGGTGCCGCGGACCATCTGGTCGGCCTTGCGCGGGTCGACGCCCAGCCGCAGGGCCACCTCGACGGTGGCGTCGAACTTCGTGGTCGCCGTCTTCTTGGCCAGCCGCACGCCGTCCAGCGGGGCGTACAGGGCCGCGCGGTCGACCTCGGCCGCCGCGTTCTTCCAGCTCTTGCTGCGCTTCACTTCGTACTCCTAAGGAGATCGTGGTCCGGGCCGCGCCTCGGCCCTCCCACAGCGTTCGAATTCGCCGGTGAGAGTCAGTCGGCGATGGTGATGCCCATGGAGCGGGCGGTGCCGGCGATGATCTTCTCGGCGGCCTCGACGTCGTTGGCGTTGAGGTCCTGCATCTTGGTCTCGGCGATCTGGCGAAGCTGCTCGCGGGTCAGCTTGCCCACCTTGTCCTTGTGCGGGTTCGCGCTGCCCTTCTGCAGACCGGCGGCCTTCTTGATCAGCTCAGGCGCCGGCGGCGTCTTCGTGATGAAGGTGAAGCTGCGGTCTTCGAAGATGGTGATCTCGACGGGGATGATGTTGCCCCGCTGGGCCTCCGTCGCCGCGTTGTACTGCTTGACGAAGTCCATGATGTTGACGCCGTGCGGACCGAGCGCGGTACCGACCGGCGGCGCGGGGGTGGCCTGGCCAGCGGGAAGCTGGACCTTCACCAGGGCCGCGACTTTCTTCTTTGGAGGCATTAGTCCTTCTCCGGGTCCTTGGTCCTACAAAAGCCTCACGGCACGCCGGAACACGGCGTGCGTGAGGACGGCTATCGAGTCTACGCGAGCCGGTCAGATCTTCGAGACCTGGTTGAACGACAACTCGACCGGGGTCTCCCGGCCGAAGATCGAGACGAGGACCTTGAGCTTCTGCGACTCGGCACTGATCTCGCTCACCGTGGCCGGCAGCGTGGCGAACGGCCCGTCCATGACGGTGACCGACTCGCCGACCTCGAAGTCGACGGTCGCGGTGGCCGTCTTGGCCGCGGCCTTCTTGACTTCCTCGGACGGCTCCGGGGCGAGCAGCTTGGCGACCTCGTCGAGGTTCAGCGCGCTCGGCTTGTTGGACAGCCCGACGAAGCCGGTCACACCGGGCGTGTTGCGCACGGCGGCCCAGGACTCGTCGGACAGCTCCATCCGGACCAGCACGTAGCCGGGAAGCACCCGCTCCTTGATCGGCGTCTTCTTGCCGCCCTTGAACTCGGTGACCGTGTGGGTCGGCACCTCGACCTGGAAGATGAAGTCCTCCATGTTGAGGTTTCCGATGCGGCTTTCGATGTTCTGCTTCACGCGGTTCTCGTAACCGGCGTAGGAGTGGATGACGTACCACTCACCGAACTGACCGCGAAGCTGACGCTTGAACTCCTCGACCGGGTCGACGTCGGGGAGGACGTCGCCGTCCTCGTCGACCCGCGCGGCGTCGGCCTCTTCGGCGTCGGCCTGCGCGGTGTCGGCCTGTTCGGCGGCCTCGGCCGAGTCTTCGCCGCCGTCACCGCCGTCAGAGTCGGCGGCCGTGGTCTCCTCGACCTCTTCTACGGCCTCGTCCTGCTCGGTGCCCCACTCGTCATGCTCGTCATGGGAGCGGTCGGCCGGCATCGGGGACTCGGACACGGGACTCTTCCTTCTTCGCTTGGTGTCGTGGACGTGCTAAGACGTCTCGGGCCGGATCAGGATCCGCCGAAGACCCACAGCACAGCCTTACCCAGCACGGTGTCGATCCCGAAAACGAGCGCAACCATGATCACAACGAAGACCAGGACGACCACCGTGTATGAGATCAGCTCAGTGCGCCTCGGCCAGATGACCTTACGCAGCTCGGCGACGACCTGCCGGTAGAACAGAGCGGGCGAGGTACGCCTTGCCTTCTTCTCGCCGGTTGGCTTACCGGGCTTTCCAGCGGTCTCGCCGCGGGTGTCGATCGCCACAGTCCTCACCTGATCCGTCGTGTCCGTCGCAGTTTGCGGCGCGCTTTCACGCCATTGTTGCGCGGACCGCACTCCGCAGGGCACGAGGGACTCGAACCCCCAACCGCCGGTTTTGGAGACCGGTGCGCTACCAATTGCGCTAGTGCCCTAGGCCGTGCACCACGATACCCGAGAAACGCGTTGACGCATCCGTCCGTCGCTCACGTGGCCCACTAGTCGGTGAAGTGTACGCGGCAATCACCACTCCGTCGAACCGGACCGCTCGCCTGCCGTCCGGAGACCGCCCGGCACCGCTCCGATCCGGGCTCAAAGCTACCGTGCGGACCCGCCCGCGGGCCGGATATGGATGCGAAACCGCGCGGCGCGTCTGGAACGATGGAGGCATGACCCGACCTCGCATCTCCGCACGTATTTCCGCGATCTCCGAGTCCGCGACTCTGGCCGTGGACGCCAAGGCCAAGGCGATGAAGGCGGCCGGTCGGCCGGTCATCGGCTTCGGCGCCGGCGAGCCCGACTTCCCGACGCCCGGCTACATCGTCGAGGCGGCCGTCGAGGCGTGCCGGAACCCCAGGTTCCACAAGTACACGCCCGCCGGAGGACTGCCCGAGCTCCGGCAGGCGATCGCCGAAAAGACGCTGCGCGACAGCGGGTTCCGGGTCGAGGCCGCTCAGGTCCTGGTGACGAACGGTGGCAAGCAGGCGGTCTACGAGGCGTTCGCCACGCTGCTAGACCCCGGTGACGAGGTGCTGGTCGTGGCGCCGTACTGGACGACGTATCCGGAGGCGATCAAGCTCGCGGGCGGCGTCCAGGTCGACGTGGTCACCGACGAGACGACGGGTTACCTCGCCTCGGTCGAGCAGCTGGAGGAGAAGCTGACCGACCGCACGAAGGCGCTGCTGTTCGTGTCGCCGTCCAACCCGACGGGGGCCGTCTACTCCCCCGCCCAGGTCGAGGAGATCGGCCGCTGGGCGCTGGACAAGGGCCTGTGGGTCGTCACCGACGAGATCTACGAGCACCTGGTCTACGGCGAGACGGAGTTCTCCAGCATCGCCACCGCCGTGCCCGAGCTGCGCGACCGGGTCGTCGTGCTGAACGGCGTGGCCAAGACGTACGCGATGACCGGCTGGCGGGTGGGCTGGCTGATCGGCCCGTCCGACGTGGTGAAGGCGGCCACCAACCTGCAGTCCCACGCCACCTCGAACGTCTCCAACGTCGCGCAGGCCGCCGCGCTCGCCGCGGTCTCCGGCGACCTGTCCGCCGTCGCCGAGATGCGCACGGCCTTCGACCGGCGCCGCCAGACCATGGTCCGGATGCTCAACGAGATCCCCGGCGTGGTCTGCCCCGAGCCGTTCGGCGCGTTCTACGCGTACCCGTCGGTGAAGGCGCTGCTCGGCAAGGAGATCCGCGGCAGGCGCCCGGCGTCGTCGGCCGAGCTGGCCGAGCTCATCCTGGAGGAGGCCGAGGTCGCGCTGGTGCCCGGTGAGGCCTTCGGCACCCCGGGCTACTTCCGCCTCTCCTACGCCCTGGGCGACGACGACCTCGCCGAGGGCGTCAGCCGGCTGGCCAAGCTCCTGGCCGAGGCGCACTAGGACGAGCGCACCAGGACCCCGCTCACCTGGGCTCACCCGGCACGAAGGCCCGGCCCCGCCACGTGGGACCGGGCCTTCGCCATGCCGGCGATCAGGTGAACGACGGCTTGCGGCCGAGCCGCCGTGGCCGCGTTCAGGACCAGAGGACGCAGATCGGCGCTGCGACGATTTTTTCGTCCATTTCGATGACGCGCGGACCGGTGTGCAGCACGACACCGGCCACGAAGCGATCACCCAGTTCGTCCCGCAACCACCGCAAGTGCTTCGCGTCGTCGTGGCGTGGGGTGGCGGCGGCCTTGACCTCAATCCCGATAACTCGTCCCATGCCGAGCTCCAGAATGATGTCGACCTCGTGCCGTCCCTGGTCCTGCCGCAGGTGGTAGATGCGGGGCCGGCTGTCGCACACCGGCGCCTCCGCGCGTAGCTGCTGAACCACGAAAGTGTCGAGCAACCGGCCGAGCAGATCGCCGTCGCGGAGGACCGCTCGTTCGTCCACCCGCAGCAGGGCCGCGACCAGTGCAGGGTCGACGAGATAGCGCTTGGAGCCGCGAGTCAACCGCTTCAAGCGGTTACTGAACCAGGCGGGGACCTTGTCGGCGACAAGGAGATCGCGGAGGAGGCGCTCGTAGGCCTCTCCCGTACGGGCGTTCACGGCCGCCGCGTCGTAGAGCGTCTTGTCCGTGACCACACCGGCGGTATTCAGGGCCAGCGCCTCCATGTAAGCCCGGAGGCGCACAGGGTCGCGCCGTCCGTCGAGTGTCTCGATGTCTCGCGTCAAGGTCTGCTCGACATAGCTGTCCAGCCATCGCGCCCGCACCGAAGGCGGCATCCACTGAGCCTCGGGGAAGCCACTGCGCAATGCCCGATCCACATAGTCGGCCAGATCGGGCGGCTGTGCCGGTGTGGCGAGTTCCTGAATCCGTCCGTGCGCGAGCAGATCGGCGAAAGCAGGTCTCCTCGTATTGCGCTCAAGCTCCTTGACCGCGAGCCCCATCATGTCGATGCGGACCACCCGTCCCGTGCCGGGCCAAGTCCGGCCGCCGAAGTCGGACCATACGGAGCCGGTGAGGATGAATCGGCCGGGGCGGTGGTCGCTGTCCACCGCCCGCTTCACCGCTCCGAGCACATCGGGCACGATCTGCCACTCGTCCAGCAGGACCGGCTCCGGGAGCCGGCCCAGGGCTGCATCCGGATCGGCGAGGAAGGCGGCGTTCTCCCTGTCCCGGTCAAGTCGCACCACGGTCTCGACGTGCCGGACGGCCGTGGTGGTTTTGCCCGTGGCTCGTGGGCCAACCAGCATGATCGCGGGTAGCGTCCGAAAGAGGCCGTCGATGATCGGATCCACCATGCGCGGGATGTAGGAATCACGGCTCACCCAGGCACATTACCAATTTGACCCAGTCCTCAGTACCATTTTCCCCCAGGCGCCAGTACAACTTTGACCCACGTTAGAGTGCGACGATGACCCATCCGGAGGTGGGCGACGCCTCCGGCTTGGGGGGCCGGAGGCGTGGTGAGGACGGGGTGGAGTGTCAGCGGTCGAGGGCGACTCCGGCGGCGATCTTCCGCAGTTCCCGGTCGGCCGCGGCCCGGCCGAGCTTCGCCTCGTAGTCGGGGCTCATCATCACCTCGATCCCGACGCCGGAAGCGAGCGTCCACGTGATCGTGCGGGTGCCCCCATCCGTGATCCGGTCGCCGCCCTCCGACAGGCTGACCAGGTACGCCCTCCTGCCGTCGACGTCGACCGGCCTGGCGCCCTGCGCGGCGTAGCCTCTCAGCCGCTTCGCGAGCAGGCTCGCCGCCTCCTTCCGGTAGACGATCAGCTGGATGCTGTACACGCCGGGCTCCAGCCCCGGCTCCACCCAGCTCGTGGTGTAGCTCTCGGTGCCGAACCCGTCCTTGCCGGACCACTTGCCCCATTCGAGTTCCTTGGGCAGGTAACCGACGTGGACGCCGCCGAGCGTCCGGCCGTTCCCGAGGTCGCCGAGGTCCTGCGGCGTCCACGAGGTCTGCGCGTCCGGCGTGGTGTCGGACGTCGAAACGACCGTCGTCGCGACCGTGATCATGACCGCCGCCCCGGCGGGCGCGGTCGTGCCGGGAGCCGGCATCTGCGCGATGACCGTCCCCTCCGGGGCGTCGCCGGTGACGACCTTCACGATCCGCACCGTGAATCCGGCATTGTCCAGGAGGGTCATCACGTCCCCGGCGCTCTTGCCGACCACGTCGGGGACGACGCCCACGGGTACGGCGACCGTGTCACCGGAGCCGGTCTCGGACGGGGTCGCCGGCACCGGAGTGGTGACGCCGGCCCCGGCCCCGGTTCCCGGTCCGGCGAGGCCGCCGACGATCGGGTCGGCGCCGGGCCGGGCGGTCAGCGCCACGGGCACCCCCACCGCGACCGCCGCGGTGAGCACGGCGGCTCCCGCCGTACGAAACCGGACGGTGGCGCGGCGGCTGCGCCGCCGCACCGACTGGCCCAGGGACGGCGGCGCGTGCACACCGGCGACCTGCGCGGCCATCGCGTCCCTCAGCGCCTCCTCGACGTTCATGCCGACGCTCCTTCCAGGTTCTCCATGCGTGCGCGTACGCGGGCGAGGCCGCGCGCGGCCTGGCTCTTGACGGTGCCGACCGAGCAGCCGAGCAGCGCGGCGGTCTCGGCCTCCGACAGGTCCTCCCAGTAGCGGAGGACCAGCACGGCCCGCATGCGGGCCGGCAGTTTCCTGAGTTCGGCGACCAGCACCTCCCGCAGCCCGAGGTCGGGCGACTCCACCGGCGTCTCCGGCGGCTGGGCGAAGGCGATCTCCCGGATCACCCTGCGCCGCCTGGCCCTGCTGATCGCGCCGTTCACCACGACCCGCCGCGCGTACGCCTCCGGGTTGTCGTGGCGGATGCGCGGCCAGTGGCGGTAGACCTTCTCCAGCGCGCTCTGGACCATGTCCTCGGCGTCGGCGGCGGAGGCGCCGCAGACGAGGATCGCGGTGCGCAGGAGGGCGGTGCTGCGCGCGGCCAGGAACTCGTCGAAGGCCGCCTCGTCTTCATCGGTCATGACCCCCCCTTTCGCCCGTCCACAACGCGCGAGCCCGGCGGCGGGTTGAGAGCGGGATACGGCAGGATATGGAGATGGCACGCCCACTCGACACGCTCCCCAAGGCACACCTGCACCTGCACTTCACCGGTTCCATGCGGCACTCGACGCTCATCGAGCTCGCAAGGGATCAGGGCGTCCATCTGCCCGACGCGCTGGTGCAGGACTGGCCGCCGAAACTGCGGGCGACCGACGAGCGGGGCTGGTTCCGGTTCCAGCGGCTGTACGACATCGCGCGGTCGGTGCTGCGCCGCCCGGAGGACGTCTACCGGCTGCTGCGCGAGGCCGCCGAGGACGAGGCCAGGGAAGGCTCGCGCTGGCTGGAGATCCAGGTCGACCCGTCCGGGTACGCGCAGCGTTTCGGCGGACTGACCGAGACCCTTGAGCTGATGCTCGACGCGACGGAGAAGGCGGCGCGGGCGGCGGGGATCGGGATGGCGGTGATCGTGGCCGCCAACCGCACCCGGCACACGCTCGACGCCAGGACGCTGGCCCGGCTCGCGGTGCGGTACGAGGGCCGGGGCGTGGTGGGCTTCGGGCTGTCCAACGACGAGCGGCGGGGCCGGGCCAGGGACTTCGAGCACGCCTTCCGCATCGCGAGGCGCGCGGGCCTGCTCGCCGTGCCGCACGGAGGCGAACTGCTGGGAGCGGCGAGCGTCGCCGAGTGCCTCGACGAGCTGTCCGCCGACCGGATCGGGCACGGGGTGCGTGCGGCCGAGTCGCCCCGGCTGATGGAACGGCTGGCCGACCGGCAGGTCACCTGCGAGGTGTGCCCGCTGTCGAACGTCGGGCTGGGGGTCGTCGAGCGGCCGGAGGACGTGCCGCTGCGACGGCTGTTCGAGGCGGGGGTGCCGATCGCGCTCGGCGCCGACGACCCGCTGCTGTTCGGCGCCCGGCTGCTGCCGCAGTACGAGCTCGCCAGAGAGGTGTACGGCTTCGCCGACGCGGAGATCGCCGAGCTCGCCCGGCAGTCCATCCGGTCGTCGACCGCCCCCGAACCGGTCAGGAAGGAGCTCCTGGCCGAGATCGACGCCTGGCTCGCCGCTCCCGCCTGATCTCTCCCGTCCGGACCGCGACGTCGGCGGAGCCGGGGCACGTGCCGGGACGGCTCCCCCACGTGCTTCCGCCTCAGCGGACGGAGGAGGCGATCCGCAGGGCCTCGTCGCGGCCGGGGCCCTCAAGGCGCAGCCCGACCAGGCCGTGCTGCCAGACGAGCGTGGGCCCGGCCACCCGCTCCTCCCGCGCCCGGCCCTGCGCCGAGACGTACGACACGCCGTGGTTGCGGGAGATCCACCAGCCGCCGACCGCGCTCACCTGCTCCGGCCACGGCTCTCCCAGTTCCTTGTGCCAGACGACGGTCAGCGTCCCGTCGTACTCGTCGAGCCGGACTCCCGGCCACAGCAGCGTCACGACCCGGCCGCCGTCGGCCACGCGGACGTCCGCCGGCTCGCCCAGCGCGGACGGCACGACGACGGGGAACCGCACGGCCCGCCGCGCCTCGGGGAGCGTGACCCGGCGCTCTCCCGGGAGCGGGCCGGGCAGGCCCGTCGGCAGCGGCCCCGCGCCGCCGACGTGGATTTCCACCCCGGCGAACCGGAGCACCGACACCACCGCGGCCCGTCCCTGCGGGGTCGCGCCGAACAGCGCCGCCACCAGCACCGCCACCAGGGCCGCCGCGAGGCGCGGCGACGGCCGCCCGAGCCGCCACCTGGGCCGCCACCTGGGTCGCCACCCCTGCCTCCAGTCGGGCCTCCAGTCGGGCCTCCAGTCGGGCCCCCGGCCGATCCGGCGAGCGGGAAGGATCTGCGCGTCCTCGTTCTCCAGCCGGGCCCGGACAGCGCGCGCCATCTCGGCGGGAGACGGCCCGGAAGCGCCCAGACGCTCGCCGAGCGCCCGCAGCCGCGCCTCCAGCGCCTCCGTCTCCCCCGTATCCGTCTCCGCCGCCTCCGGCGTCTCAGGGGTGTCCGGGTCGCCGGAGCGGCCGTCGTCAGAGATGCTCACGGCCCACCTCCTCCCGCAGGCGTCGCAGTGCCCGGAACGTCCGCGACTTCACCGTGCCGAGCCGTACGCCGAGAACCTCGGCCGTCTCCGCCTCGGACAACTGCAGGAAATACCGGCACACCACCGCTTCGCGTTCCCCGTCCGGCAGCCGCCGCACCGCCTCGTACAGGCGGCTCCTGCCGTCGGCGCCCACAGCCGCGCTCTCCGGGTCGTCCGGCCCGTCCGGCGCGTACGGGTCCCGCTCCCGGCCCAGCCGTACGGCGAGGTCGGAGCGGCGGCCGCGCGACCGGGTGAGGTCGTGGGTCACGTTGGCCACGATCCGCAGGAACCACGGGCGGAACGACGCGTCCCTGCGGAAGCTCCGCAGGTGACGGAACGCCCTGACGAACGCCTCCTGGACGACGTCCTCGGCCTCGTCGCCCGCGCCGAGCAGGCTCGCCGTACGGTGGGCGATCGTGCTGTAGCGGGTGACCAGCGCCTCGTAGGCGCCGAGATCACCGGCCAGCGCGCGGGTGACAGCCTCGTCGTCGTCCATCGGGGGGAAATGTCGCTCGGGGGGGCATCGGCATCGGAAAGGTGAAGACTGTGACTCCTCCGCTCCCTGAAGGGAGCGGCTTCTCGCTAAGCCGCTTCCGCAGCGTCGCGAAGGGCAAGCCCTGCCCTCAAGATGTTGATTGCCGCGTTCACGTCGGCGTGCGTCTCGTGGCCGCACGCCTGGCATCGGAACTCGGCCTGGGTGACGCGGTTGTCCTTCGCGCGGTGCCCGCAACGCGAGCAGGTGCGGGAGGTGTTGGCAGGGTTCACCGCGATCAGCTCGCGACCGGCGCTTTCAGCCTTGTGCGCGAGCACACGCAGGAACACCCCCCAACCCGCGTCCAGAATCGAACAGTTCAACCCGGACTTCTGGGCGACGTTCCGGCCGGGCCGGGCGATCGTGCCGGACGCGGACCGGGTCATGTTCACGATCCGCAGGTCCTCATGCACGATCACGTCGTAACCGCCGACCAGTGCGAGCGCGGCCTTGTGCGCGCCGTCCAACCGCTGCCGCCGCACCTTGGCGTGCAGCGCGGCGACCCTGGCGGCGGCCTTACCGCGGCGCCTGGACCCGCGCTTTGCGCGGGCCAGCGCCCGCTGTGCCGCCGCGAGACGGCCGGCGGACGCGGCACGGCGGCGCGGGTTGTCCAGACGCTCCCCATCGCTGGTGGTGACCAGCGAGGCCACACCCATGTCCAGCCCGACCGCCGCGCCGGTCGCGGGAAGGGTTTCGGCGGGCACGTCATCACACGACAGGATCACATACCAGCGGGCGCCCTCCCGCTTGACGCTGATCGTCTTGACGGCGCCGAGCACACGGCGGTGCTGGTGGACGCGGACATGCCCGATGCCCTGAAGACGGACGAACGTCGCCGAGGGGTGCTCGGGCTGGGAGTCCCACCGGCACCCATCGCCGTCCTTCGGCCACTCCACCGTGCCGAACCAGCCGCGCCCCTTGAACCGGGGAAACCCCGGCGTGCGCCCGGCCTTCACCCGGGCGAAGAACGCCGCGAACGCCTTGTCCAACCGGCGCAGGGTGGCCTGCTGGGAGGAGAACGACCACCGGCCCTGACCGGCGGGGTCGTCGGCGCGGATGTGCTTAAGATCGGCCGACTGGTCGCCGTACCGGACCGTCACTCCAGCCCTGCGGTAGGCCGTACGGCGGTGCTCCAAAGCGGCGTTGTACAGCTGCCGGTGCTCCTCCAGGCACGCGGCGAGCGCGGCCGCCTGCTTGGCCGTGGGGCGCAGCAGGAACGTGAACGATCTGCGCACGCCCACCTCCCACATTCGGGAACGAGAACACCACGGTATCGCCTGGCACCGACGAAACCCGGAAGGAAATCCGTGATGCGCAGACCACGCAGGTCAGGGCACACTCTGGCCTTGGCGGCCCGCCCGCTCCCGATTCCCCCGTCGCCTCAAGGCGACGGCCCCCTCGGGAGAATCTGATGGGGGGACGGATGATCCGTCCACGAACTACGGGGAAAAGATCGTCGAGAACCCCGAAGCGTGTCCCAGCCCACCCCCGCGGCGAAGCGGATACCGGCCGATGGGACGGGCACTACACTTTCCACGATCGTCAGCGCGTGCAAACGAGGATTCTATGTCTGGGTATGACCGAGTAGTCCAGCCGGCCGCCGGTGACGAGGCTCTGGAGAACCACCTCGGCGGCGACGAGGCCAAGAACTACCGGCAGTACGAGTTCGACATGGTCGCGCCGCACGTCGGGCGGTCGCTGCTGGAGATCGGCTCGGGGCTCGGGCACTTCGCGGAGCAGTTCCTGCCGCGCCTGGACCGGCTCGTGGTGAGCGATTTCGATCCCTACTGCGTGGAGCAGCTGCGGCAGCGGTTCACCGACCGCGACGACGTGTCGGTGCTGCAGTTCGGCCTGCCGACGCGGATTCCGCTGGACGACCCGGTCGACACGGTCGTGATGATGAACGTCCTGGAGCACATCGAGGAGGACGCCGAGGCGCTGCGGTCCCTGGCCAGGGTGACCGCCCCCGGCGGCCGGATCATCATCTGGGTGCCGGGCTACATGCAGCTTTACGGGGACTTCGACCGCAAGGTGGGACACGTCACCCGCTACACCCCGGCCACGCTCCGCAAGACGGTCACCGACGCCGGTCTCGGCGTCGAGGTGCTCAAGCCGATCAACTTCCTCGGCGGCATCGCCTGGTGGGCGGCCGTGCGGCGCGGCGGCGTGGGCTACCCCGACCCCCGGCTCGTCAAGATCTACGACCGGACCGTGGTGCCGGTGACCCGGTTCATCGAGCGGTTCGTCACCCCGCCGTTCGGCCAGACCGTGTTCTGCGTCGCCCGCGTCCCGAGGTAAGGCCCACACGCCCCGAGGCGGGTCGCTCGCGTCCCGGAATCGACCGGCGAAATGCGACCAAGGACGTAGACCTGCACAATGGGTCCCCGATGAGTGAAACCAGAATCCTCGTCGTGGAGGACGAGCCGAACATCAGAGACATCGTGGAAGTCGCCCTGCGGTTCCACGGTTTCACAGTGACGGCCGTCGGCACCGGGGCGGCGGCGATCGACGAGGTCGGCAGGGATCAGCCCGACCTGGTCGTCCTCGACGTCATGCTGCCCGACATCGACGGCTTCGAGGTGTGCCGGCGGATCCGCGCGGACGGCGTCCATCCCCCGGTGATCTTCCTCACCGCCCGCGACGCGGTCGCCGACACCGTGCGCGGGCTGGGCCTCGGCGGGGACGACTACGTGACCAAGCCCTTCTCCGTCGAGGCGCTGGTCGCCCGGATCCGTGCGGTGCTGCGCCGTACGACCGTGCCCGCCGCGGCCGAGCGGGGCCAGGGGCCGACCCTCCGGGTGGCCGACCTCGAGCTCGACGAGGCGCGGTGGGAGGTGCGCCGCGGCGGCGTGCCGGTGGACCTGTCACCCACCGAGTTCCGCCTGCTGGCGTTCCTGATGTCCAACGCCGGGCTGGTGCTCACCAAGAGGCGCCTGCTGGAGGAGGTCTGGGGCTACGGCGGGAGCTCCCAGGTGCTCGAAACGTACATCTCCTACCTGCGGCGCAAGCTCGACCCACTCGGGCCGCCGCTGATCCACACCCAGCGCGGCATCGGGTACGCGCTGCGCCCGCCCCAGGGTTCCTGATGTCGCTGCGGACGCGGCTGCTCGCCGGGCTGCTCGGCGTGAGCGCCGTCCTGCTCGTCGTGCTCTCCCTCGCCGGCGTCCTCGTCCTGCGCGGGCACCTGCGTACGCGCCTGGAGGGGCAGGTGCAGGCGGCGACGGTCACGGCGGCGCGGCGGGTGGTCGAGGACGACCCGCTGGCGCAGGCGCTGACCGGCTCCACCTACGCCGTCGCCGCCTACGACATGGCCACCGGGACGGCCCATCTGGTCAGCGGTGACGCCGACAACGCCGCGGTGGTCCCCGGGCTGACCGAGGCGCTGGGCAGGAACCGGCTGCTGGCGTACGCGGCGCAGGGCGACACCTTCGACCTCGATCCCGGCGGGGAGAACGAGATGATCGCGGCGGCCGCGTTGTCCAGGAGCGGCCTGCGGCTGATGGTCGTCGCGGTGCCCCTGGACGCGGTCGACGACCCGGTGCGCCACCTTCTCGTCAGCGAACTGGCGACCGGCGGGGTGCTGATCCTGCTGCTGGCCGCCGGCGGGCGGCTGCTGATCGCCGGTGGGCTGGCTCCCCTGGGCAAGATGGCGCGGACCGCCCACCTGGTGGCCGAGGGAGGGGATCTCTCGGCCCGCATGCCCGAGGGGCCGTCGGAGGTGGGCAGGCTCGGCGCCGCGATCAACCTCATGCTCGACCGGATCGCGGACGCCTTCCGGGACCGCCAGGCGTCGGAGGACCGGGTGCGCCGCTTCGCCGCCGACGCCTCCCACGAACTGCGCACCCCGCTCTCGACCATCTCGGGGTACGCCGAGCTGTACCGGGCGGGCGCGATCCCGTCCGACGACCTTCCGAAGATCATGGGGAGGATCGAGGCCGAGGCCAACCGGATGGGCCGCCTCGTGGGCGAGATGCTGGAGCTCGCGCGGCTCGACCGGGGCGCGGCCCTGGCGCTCGCCGAGACCGACCTGGCGCAGCTGGCCCGGGAGGTCGCGGCCGACTCGGCGGCCCTCGACCCGGCGTACCCGGTGACCGTGGACGCTCCGTCCTCGCTGGTCGCGGTGGTGGACGAGGCCAGGATCCGCCAGGTGCTGGTCAACCTGCTCGGCAACGTGCGGGCGCACACCCCCGAGGAGACCAAGGCCACCGTACGGATCCTGCGCGCCCCCGGCGCGGTGACGATCCAGGTGTCGGACACCGGCCCCGGCATGAGCCCGGAGCAGGCCGAGCGCGCCTTCGACCGGTTCCAGCGGGGGGAGGACCATCTGTCGGGCGGTGCGGGGCTCGGCCTGTCGATCGTGAAGGCCATCGTGGAGGCGCACGGCGGCCGGTGCCGGATCATCTCCTCCCCCGGCGGAGGCACGGCCGTACATATCGGGCTCCCGGCGGTGCAAAAGGCTACTGGCGGGTAGGTAACGAGCACAGCTCGCTTCACCGCCGAGGAGGCCGACGATGACGACCGATTACGCGAGGGCCAGGGAGGTGGCCGAGCAGGCGCGCGAGACGGAGTGGACCCGCCCGAGCTTCGGCAGGCAGCTCTTTCTCGGGGACTTCCGGCTGGACCTGGTGCACCCCGCGCCCCGCCTGAGCGAGGAGCAGGTCAAGAAGGGAGACCACTTCCTGCGCGTCCTGCGGACGTTCCTGCAGGAGAAGGTCGATCCCGCGCTCATCGAGCGCACCGCCGTGATCCCGGACGAGGTGATCAAGGGCCTCGCGGCCATCGGCGCGTTCGGGATGACCGTCGAGGAGGAGTACGGCGGGCTGGGGCTGAGCCACCTGTACTACTGCCGGGCGCTGGCTCTCGTGACCTCGTGCTCCCCCGCGCTGAGCGCGCTGCTGTCGGCGCACCAGTCCATCGGGGTGCCGCAGCCGGTGCGGCTGTTCGGCACCGAGGAGCAGAAGCGGCGCTTCCTGCCAAGGTGCGCGCGCGGGGAGATCTCGGCGTTCCTGCTGACCGAGCCGGACGTCGGCTCCGACCCCGCCCGCCTGTCGACGACCGCCGTACGGGACGGCGACGACTACGTGATCAACGGCGTCAAACTGTGGACGACCAACGGCGTCGTGGCCGACCTGCTGGTCGTGATGGCGCGCACCGGCACCAAGATCTCCGCCTTCGTGGTCGAGGCCGACGCCCCCGGCATCACCGTCGAGCACCGCAACGCGTTCATGGGCCTGCGCGGCATCGAGAACGGCGTGACCCGCTTCCACCAGGTGCGCGTGCCGGCCGAGAACCTGGTCGGCCGCGAGGGGCAGGGCCTGAAGATCGCCCTCACGACGCTGAACACCGGGCGGCTGTCACTGCCCGCCACCTGCGTCGGCGCGGCGAAGTGGGCCACCAAGATCGCCCGCGAGTGGGGCCGGGCGCGGGTCCAGTGGGGGCGCCCGGTCGGCGAGCACGAGGCCGTCGCCCGGAAGGTCGCCTTCATCTCCGCCACCGCGTACGCGATGGAGTCGGTGGTGGACCTGGTCGGACGGCTGGCCGACGACGAGCACAACGACATCCGCATCGAGGCCGCCCTGGCCAAGCTGTACGGCTCGGAGATGGGCTGGCAGGTCATGGACGAGCTGGTGCAGATGCGGGGCGGGCGCGGCTACGAGACCGCCGAGTCGCTGCACGCCCGCGGCGAGCGCGGCGTGCCGGTCGAGCAGATGCTGCGCGACCTGCGCATCAACCGCATCTTCGAGGGCTCGACCGAGATCATGCATCTGCTCATCGCCCGGGAGGCGGTGGACGCCCACCTGTCGGTCGCGGGCGAACTCATCGACCCGAAGGCCGACCTGCGGGCCAAGGGCCGGGCGGCCACCCGGGCCGGCGCCTTCTACGCCAAGTGGCTGCCGGGGCTCGTGACCGGTCCGGGCCAGATGCCCACGTCGTACGCGGAGTTCGGCCCGCTGGCCCGGCACCTGCGGTACGTCGAGCGGACCAGTCGCAAGCTGGCGAGGTCGACGTTCTACGGGATGTCCCGGTGGCAGGGACGGCTGGAGCACCGGCAGGGGTTCCTGGCGCGGATCGTGGACATCGGCGCGGAACTGCTCGCGATCACCGCGGTCTGCGTGCGCGCGCAGGAGGACTCCGCCGAGTTCGGGCTCAAGCCATACGAACTGGCCGACACCTTCTGTCACCAGGCCCGGGCACGGGCAGAGGCGCTGTTCGACCGGCTGTGGGAGAACACCGACGCGGAGGACGTACGGCTGGCCCGGCGGGTGCTCGACGGGCGGTACACGTTCATGGAGGAGGGGATCGTGGACCCGTCCCTGGAGGGGCCGTGGATCGCCTCGCAGCGCACCGGGCCGGCCACGTTCGACGACGTCCACCGCCGCATCGGCTGACCCGCCCTGGTAGGGCGGCCTGTCCGGACGGCCTCGCCCGGAAACGGAACGGGCCCCGCCCCGCGACGCTGCGGGACGGGGCCGGGGCCGTGGGAGCCGGCCGTGGAGGGCCGGGCCGACAGGGCTCACACGTCGTAGCAGTACATCCAGCCGTAACCCGAGATGTAGCAGCGGTACCAGCCCTCCGGCTGCATCGCCTGCGCCGGGGCGGACAGGACGCCGAAGGTGGTGACGGCCACGGCGGTGGTGGCGAGGACGGCGGCGGCGCGCTTGATGGACTTCACTGGTATCACTCCTGGTGCGTGTGTCTCTCTGACAGTTACGAGTAGACACGAGGCGACTTGGGATGATCTGGGAGCCGACTTGGACTCCGCTTGTACTCCGACGGTCGCTTAGTTGGATGTCCAGGCGCGCGAAAAAGCCTTTGTGCCCGGTTGTGGCGCCTTGTTAGTGTCACCGGCATGTGGATTCTCTACGGCGACCGCTGATCAGCCCACGCTGATCCGCTCAGCTTTCCGGCCCTGTCCATCCGACGCGGCGGCTGAGTGACGGCACCTCGGTGCCGCGTCTCGACGTACCAGGAGATCCCTTATGCGTACTCGCATTTCCGGCAGAAGCGGCGACGGCGGCAAGCAGAACCCGCCCGCCCCGCAGCCCCGGCGTTCCTTCCCGCCCCCACCGCGTCAGATCCCGGCGCCGCCCATGCGGCCCGTACGGCAGCCCCGGCGGCTGCCGAAGGCCAAGTAGGCCGTTCACCCACATCGAAGGGGCACTCCGGCCGGCCCGGAGTGCCCCTCTTTTCGCCGGTCGGCGGGCTCCCTCAGACCGAGACGAGCACCGCGGGATCGATGGTGAGCTCCACCGGTGTGCGGATCTCCAGCAGATCCCCGGCGAAGACCCGCTCGACCCGCCGATAGGCGCCATGACCGGGGACCAACGCCCAGACCGTGATGTTGGGCTTGGGCAGCAGGTCCACCACCCAGTACTGACCGATCCCCGCCTTGGCGTACTCACCAGGCTTCTCGTACCTGTCGGTGCGCTCGCTGCCGCTCTCCCGCGAGACGACCTCGATCACCAGAAGAAGGTCCACTCCCTGGTAGGCCCGCTCGTCCCGTTCGACCGCCCGCCGGGCCGCCCCACCGTCGACGACCGCGACATCGGGCACCCGGATCCCGGTGGACGTGAACACGTCGACAGGACCGTTCACGTACAGATCGGCACCAGACCGTGTGATCGCGCCTTCCAACTGCCTCCGCAGGTTCCGGACCGCGTGATCGTGACGAATGCTGGGCCAGGGGGACATGACGATCCATCCGTTGACGAGCTCGTACCGAGCATCCCTGGGCATCCGATCGAGATCGGCAATCGTATACGGTCCGTGGTGATAGGAGTGCTCACGGTCATCATAAGCGACGCTCATGCCACCTCCTTCGCCCCGGACTCCCATCGTCACGACTCAGCGTAACCCAGGGGAAGCCGGGAGGACCGCCGCTCGGCGTGGTGGGGTGCGGGGCCGGGCCGGTGGGGTCAGAGCCGTTCGATGATGGTGACGTTGGCCTGGCCGCCGCCCTCGCACATGGTCTGCAGGCCGTACCGGCCGCCGGTGCGCTCCAGTTCGTGCAGGAGCTTGGTCATGAGGATCGCGCCGGTGCCGCCGAGTGGGTGCCCCAGGGCGATCGCGCCGCCGTTGGGGTTGGTCCTGGCCGGGTCGGCGTCGATCTCCCTGAGCCAGGCCAGGGGCACCGGGGCGAAGGCCTCGTTGATCTCGATGACGTCCATGTCGCCGATCGAGAGCCCGGTCCTGTCCAGTGCCTTGCGGGTGGCCGGGATCGGGGCCGTCAGCATGTAGACGGGGTCGTCTCCGGCCAGCGCCAGCGTGACGATCCGGGCGCGCGGGACGAGTCCGTGCTCGCGCACCGCCCGCTCGGACGCGATCAGCAGCGCGCCGGACCCGTCGGAGATCTGCGAGGAGGTGGCCGCGGTGATCCGGCCGCCCTCGCGCAGCGTCTTGAGCCCGGCCATCTTGTCCAGCGTCGTGTCGGGCCGGGGTCCCTCGTCGTCGGTCACGCCGCCGACCGGGGTGATCTGCTCCCTGAAGAGACCGCCCGCGATCGCCTTGGCCGCCCGCTGGTGGCTCTCGTAGGCGTAGACCTCAAGGTCCTCCCGCGTGAAGCCCCACTTCTCGCACATCAGCTCGGCCCCGCGGAACTGGGAGATCTCCTGCGTGCCGTACCGCTCGACCCACTTGTCACCGAACGGGAACGGCATGCCCTTCTCCAGGGCGGCCGTGATGCTCGACCCCATCGGGACGATCGACATCGACTCCACACCGGCCGCCACGACCAGGTCCTGGGTGCCCGACAGCACCCCCTGCGCGGCGAAGTGGACGGCCTGCTGCGACGACCCGCACTGCCGGTCGATCGTGACGCCGGCCACGGTCTCCGGGAGGCCCGCGCTCAGCCAGGCGTTGCGCGCGATGTCCATGGACTGCGGGCCGAACTGCATCACGCAACCCATGATCACGTCGTCCACGGCACCGGGGTCGACCCCGGCGCGCTCGACCAGCGCGGAGAGCGTGTGCGCGGCCAGGTCGACCGGGTGGACGGTGGAGAGCCCGCCCTTCTTCCTGCCGACCGGAGTGCGGACCGCCCCGACGATGTACGCCTCTGCCACAGTGCCTCCCGAGCAAAACCGAGCAATGTTCGGTTAGTGAGAGGTTACACCAGAGCTTTCGTCGGGGCGGGCGCGGAAAGGGCCGGCTTCAGGTGAGCCGGCTCAAGCGGGCGGGTTCAAGCGGGCGGGTTCAGGTGAACGGGTTCGGGTCAGCGAGCGGGTTCAGGTGGGCGTAGGCCCGGCGTATCCCCCGGGCAGCACGTCGGCGGGCTCGGCTAGCTGGAAGCCCCGGCTGTCGGCGGCGATCCCCTGCAGCCGCTGCGCGATCTCCAGCGCCACCGCCGCCCGCCGCACCAGCGCGTCCCGCGCGACGGCGACCGCGTCGTCGTCGGACGCGGCACCGCCTTCCGCCTCCCCGGTCTCCGCACCGGTCTCCACGGCGTCCGGATCGCCCGGGTCCTCGGATCGCGCGGCCTCCTCGCCCGCTACGACGGGAACCTCCTCGCCCGGCGCGACAGCGGCCACGCCTTCAGCGTCCTCGGCGCCCTCGGCGTCTGCCGCGCCTCCGGTCGCCTCGGCGACGGGCCGCGTCTCCTCCGTACGGCCGGCCGGAGAGACGACGGCGACGGCGATCTCCGTGAGGTACGGCCAGCGGGCCCGGGCGACGGGCGGGACGCGGTGGCCCTCCTCGATCGTGACCACCAGTTCGTCGTCCGCGTACACGTCGGCCACCCTGCCCCGGCGCACGGGGACGTGGACGACGCCGTCGACGAGCTCGCCCTCCGGCCACCTGCCGGTGTCCACGGCGTCCGTGTGGAGCAGCCCCGCCAGGATGGGCAGGACCTCCTCGGGTTCCGGTACGGCCGGCAGGTAGATTACCGGATCGCCACCCGCCTCCTCGGCGGGGTCGACCGGATCGCCCTGGCACACCGACCAGCCGCCCAGCCGGTACGCGATGCCCTCGGCCAGGCTCTTGTCGAAGAAGTCCACCGGCAGCGGCCCGTCGGCGGCGATCCGGCACGCCCAGAGCGGTTCCTCGCCGGGGACGCCGAGCTTGGCCAGGAGGTCCGGGCCGAGCTCGATCGGCGGCTGGACGCGCGAGCCGCCCGCGACGACGTCGTCCCCGGCCGGCCTCGCCTCGGGATCGGCGAGCTGCGCTATCGCCAGCAGTGTCTTCGGGTCCGGCCGGGCCGGCAGCAGCGCCGTGGGGCCCGTACGCAGCCGGCCGGGGAGCAGAAGATTCGACAACCAGCCCACAAGGCCCTCCTCTTGACATCCTCTCCTCCCTTAAGGGAGGAGATTCCAACCCTCACAGGTTGGTCTTCCTGTTTCGCCGCCGGTTGCCCGCTCGGAGGACTCCGTTGAGGTCTTACACCAGCTCCGCAGGCGTTTCACCTCTCCGCCAGCCCGGCGGCGAGAACGTTCCTGGCGGCGTTGACGTCCCGGTCATGGACCGCGCCACAAGCACACTCCCACTCCCGGACGTGCAACGGCATCGACTTCCGCAGTGCCCCGCAGGCCGAGCACAGCTTCGAGCTGGGGAACCACCGGTCGATCACCACGAGTTCTCGCCCGTACCACTGCGCTTTGTACTCCAGCATCGACCGCAGCTCCCGCCAGGAGGCGTCGGAGATGGCGCGGGCCAGCGAGTGGTTCTTGACCATGGCACGGACGGTCAGGTCCTCGATCACGACCGTTTGATTCTCACGGACGAGCGAGGTGGTCAGCTTGTGCAGGAAGTCCCGGCGCCGGTCGGCGATCCGCGCGTGCAGGCGGGCGACCCTCACCCTGGCCCTGGCCCGGTTGCCGCTGCCTGCGGTTTTGCGGGCGAGGGCACGCTGAGCCCTGGCCAGCGCACGCCGGTCGGCCCGCTCATGCCGGGGGTTGGTGATCTTCTCACCGGTCGAGAGGGTGACCAGGGCGGTGATCCCCGCATCCACGCCAACCGTGTTGCCCACCGGGTCGAGCGGGTCGATGGTCTGCTCCACCAGGAGGGACACGAACCACCGCCCCGCCGCGTCCCTGCTCACCGTCACCGTGGACGGCTCCGCCCCCTGCGGGAGCGGACGCGACCACACGATGTCCAGCGGCGCGTCCATCTTCGCCAGCGTGAGCCGCCCCTCCCGCCAGCGGAACGCCGAGCGGGTGTACTCGGCCGACGCCCGCGACTTCTTCCGCGACTTGAAGGTCGGGTACCTGGCCCGCTTGGCGAAAAAGTTCGCGAACGCCGCCTGCAGGTGCCGCAACGCCTGCTGCAACGGCACGGACGACACCTCAGCCAGGAACGCCAGCTCTTCGGTGCGCTTCCATGTGGTGAGCGCGGCCGAGGACTCGGCGTAGGAGACGCGGACGCCTTCCCGGGTGTAGGCGCGGGTGCGTTCTTCCAGGGCCTTGTTGTAGACCAGGCGCACACACCCGAACGTCCGGGCAAGCTCGGACGCCTGCTCGGGGGTGGGATAGAAGCGGTACTTGTAGGCCCGCTTCACCATCTGCGCCACGCAACACATCATGCCACCCGATCAGTCGCCGATCGCGTAAATTCGCACAGCGGTTCGCCTTCCGGCGAAACCCCTACCCCTGCCCTGCTCCGCAGGGAGTCCGATTCCTCCCCCGCCTGAAGACGGAGGTCTCCTCGGAGGCTTCGATGATCGGTCGAAGAGACGATAGTCCTACAGGGGCGTTCTCCACGACCCTTTCCGGCGGGCCGCCCGGTTCAGGACTTCGGTTTCGCCAGGCGGGTGCCGGTCATCAGGGCGTAGACGATGACGTTGTCGGTGTAGTGACCGGTCGTGTGGTTGTAGGAGCCGCCGCAGGTGATCAGCCTGAGCTCGGCGTCCGCGGCCTGGCCGTACACCCGGCTGGTGGGGAACGTCTGCTTGTCGGCCTGCTCGATGCCGCCCACGGTGAAGACCGCGATCGTCCCGTCCATGCGGGTGACCTCGATCGTGTCGCCGTACGCGAGCTCGTGCAGGCGGCTGAAGACGGCGCTGCGCGAGACGGTGTCCTTGTGGCCGAGCATGACGGCCGGACCGGCCTCTCCCACCGTCGGGCCGCCCCGGTACCAGCCGACGAGGTTGTGGTTGTTGATCGGCGGGGTCTGGATCGCGCCGGCGCGGTCGAGACCGACCGAGGTGATCGGCGCATTCACCCCGATCTTGCGGATGATCAGGCGCTTGGGCGTGGACGGCTGCAGGGCCGGGGCGGCCGGGATCTTCGGCAACGGCGCCGGGGCATTGGCGACCGCCTGCGTGAGGGGCTGCCCCACGCCGCCCGGACCCACCGACTGAGCCAGCCCGTTCGGCGGAACCACCATCTTCAGCGACGTACGGCTCGACGGAGCGTACTCGTCCGGGTGGTTCACCATGATCACAACACCCACGAGCACGGTGACCAGCCCCACGATGGCCGCCGTGATCAGCACGCGGCGGGCCGTGAGCGCGGCGCCGCCCGGAGGCGGCTCCTGCTGCGGCTGCTGTGCGGGCTGCATCTGAGGAGGCAGCACGACCTGCTGGAAGACGGGCTGGCCGTAGACCGGCTGCGGGTACCCCTGACCGCCCGGCCCGGGAGGCATGCCGTACGGCTGGCCCGGCGGGTACTGTCCAGGTGGCGGGGTCGTCATGGCACCGTCCTACTGCCTCGCCGGCCTGCGCCGGGTCCGGAGCACGAGCCCGCCGCCCCCCGCCGCCAGCATCAGCGCGGCACCGGTGAGCACGAACAGGCGCGCGTCGGGGCCGGCGTCCCCTCCGCCGCCGGTGGCGGCGCCGCCCGCGGGCGTGTGGGGAACCTGCTCCGAACCGGTCGTCGCCTTGTCGGTCGCGGGCTTCGCGGTGACCGTCTCGTACACGGTGCGGGTGCCGCGCGGGGTGGGCGTCGCGCTCGGCGTCGGCGTCGGGGTGGGGGTGGGGGTGGGGGTGGGGGTCGTGCTCGGCGAGGCCGTGACCGCGATCGTCACCGAGGCGGGCGTCGTGCTGGTGCCCGACGTCGCGAGCAGACACGTGTAGAGCAGGGTGGGCGTCGTCGTGACGGTGCCCGTCCCGGCGGGCGCGTACATGTTGATCTTGAAGTCCTTCGCCGTGAGAGCGACGGACGTCGCCCCGGCGGAGGGGGTGATGGTCAGCGTCGCCGCCGGCAGCGGGGGCATCGTCCCCTGGGCGGTCACGTTCGCGGCCACCGCGCTGGTCGGCGAGGGCGTGGAGACGCCCGCGGTCGCGGTGGCGGGCAGCACCGTGGCCGCCACACTGGGCAGCAACTGGAGCGACGCGCCGCTCTCGATCGCCACCGGCGCCGGGAAGGGCGACTCCGCCGAGGTGACCGGCACGATGGTCAGGGTCGCGGTGTACTGCGTGCCGGTCCCCGCCTGCCTGGGGATCTCCGTGAGTGACACGGTGAAGTCATGGGCGACTTCGGTGGAAGGGCTGGTCCCGGTTGAACAGTTGTAGCTCACGGTCTTCGAGTCGGCCTGCGCGTCGAGCGCGGTCAGGCCGAGGAGGACGCCCGCGCTGACTACGCCGGCCGCGGCGGCTCTCCCGGCGACACGGCCCCGCGCCTTGAACTTCAGCACTGACTTCTCTCCCCTACTTGTGCCTCAGGATGAACAGACGTACCAGCATTCCAGAGTACGGTCACGACAGGGTAGAGAGTTTACGGACAAAAGCCCCAACATTGCCGCCGATTCCCCAAAACTGGTCATGTTTTCGTTATCTTCGCATCACGCCACGCTACCGCCCACCGTACGGGCGCGGGCGCGGGCCGAACCGGCGGAGCAGCAGCCCTCCGGCCGCGGAGGCGGCCATCAGCAGCAGGCCGGTCAGCACGACGACCCGGGCGTCCGGGCCCGCGTCGCCGCCCGCGCCCGTCTGCGCGCCGCCGATCGGGGTCCTGCCGACCTGCGCGGTCACCGTGTGGGAGACGGTCGTGGTCGCCCTGGCCGTGGCGGTGTGGGTGACCGTGGCCGTCGCCGTCGCGGTCTCGGTCGCCGTCGTGGTCTCGGTCGGGGTGGGCGTCGGGGTCGTGTCGTCCGCGTCACCGGTGTCCGAGGGGCTCGGCGAGGTGGAGGGGGACGGCGAGGCGGCGACCGTGAGCGCGAGCGAGGCTCCGGCCGCGGTGGCCGGCAGGGTGCATGTGTAGAGCGCCGCTCCCGTGCCCGTCCCGGACGGCAGCAACCGCAGCGTGAAGTCTCCCGCCGTCACGCCGATGACCCCGGCCGCCGTCGGGGCCAGAGTGACGACGAGATCGGGGATCGGCGACAGGGTGGCCTGCGCCGCCACGGGCGTCCCGGCCGTCACCGTCGCCGAGGGGCTCAGCGTGCGGCCGCCCGCCGCGGCGAGGGACTCCTTCGACGGCTCCGACTCGTCCGGGGACGGGGCCGTGTCGGTGCCGCCCGGCGGATTCGCGTCGACGTCGGGCGGAGTCGGGGTGGGAGTCACAGTCGGAGTCGGAGTCGGGGTGGGCGTCGCGCTGGCGCTCGGGGAGGGCGAGGGGGACCCGCTCGCCACCGGAGTGCCGGTCACCTCCATCACGCCCTCGGCGACCACGACGTCGTCCGACGCGATGGACGTCGGCGCGAGCATCGGCGTCTGTCCCTCAGCGGCCGTGGCGGGGGCCATCCGCCAGGTGATCTGGACGTTGCCACCCACCGCGGGGTTGTCGGGCCCGAGCAGGGTCACGCTCACCGGGTAGGTCCCCTGGCCGCCACCCAGCGCGGTGCAGGAGTAGACGACGGTCTTGGTCTCGCTCGCGGCGAGCACCGGCCACGTCATCAGTGCGAACGCCGCCGTCGCTCCCGCCGCCACCCGCGCCGCGATTCGTCGCCGGGCAGTTCGCTGCCGGGCGCTGGGGTCGGCCACGACGTCTCTCCCGCCACCTCAGTCACGTACAGGTTGGCCTCAGTCTCCCAGGAGCTGACCATCGCCATAACCACATGCACCGAGAAGTCAGGAAATTCTCAGGGAACCCTCATGGACTTCCGGCGGTAAGGAGGACGGAGGTGACTGAGATGAGACGACTGATCCTGGCCCTCGCCGCACTGGCGGCGGTCCTGGTGACGGCGCCGCCCGCACACGCCCGGGCGGGGTTCTGGGCCGTCACCGAACTCGACCCGCTCCCCGCGACGCTGCGGCCCGATGTGTCCTACACGGTCGGCTACTGGGTGCTGCAACACGGCACGCATCCGTACGACGACTACGGCGCGCTCGGGCCGACCGGCCTGCTGCTGACGGGAGAGGACGGCACGACCCTGAGTTTCGGTGGGACGCCGTTGCCGGATCCCGCCCACTACGCGACGACGATCACGGTGCCCGCCGGGCGGTGGCGGGTGCAGGGCGTGCAGGGCAAGTTCGCGCCGTACGAGGTCGGGACGCTCACCGTGCCGGGAACGCTGAAGCCGGCCCCGCCGCAGTACGCGATGCAGGCCGGATCGGAGATCACGGACTACTGGGGCCAGGTGAAGCCGCCGGGGTTTCCCTGGAAGGCGGCGACCGTGATCCCCGCCCGAGCGCGGTTCGCCACCCCGCCGGGCGCCCCGTCCGAGCAGAGGGCAGGGCAGGGGGCCGGGCAGACAGCCGGGCAGGCAGGACTCGCGCCGCCGTCCCCGCAGCCCGCACAGGCGAAGCGGCTGGACGGAGTCACGGCCGCGAGCGCCGACGACTCCTCGCCCTGGCGGCAGCCGTACGCGCTGATCGTGGTGGCGCTCGCGGCGGTGGCCGGAACGCTGCTGGTGCAGCGCGCGGTCCGGGCCGCTCGTGCGGCGGGACGCCGCGAGCCGTACGACCCGCCCGAGCGCGAGGCGCGGGAGGGCGAGGAGGTGATCGGACTGGGCTGACCACCCGCCGGGGTGAGGGGCGCGACGGCGCCCCTCACGGGCGAGCGGGGATCACTTGCCCTTGGTCGCCGTCAGCGTCGCGTAGACGACGATGTTGTCGGTGTAGCTGTGCTCCTTGGCGTTGAAGACGCCGCCGCAGGTGATCAGCCGCAGCGACGACGTGATCGTGTTGCCGTAGACCCGCTTGGTCGGGAACGCCGACTTGCTGACCTGCTCGATCCCGTCCACCGTGAAGATCGCCGTCTTGCCGTCCGCGCGCAGTACGGCGATCTTGTTGCCGCGCTTGAGCTCGCGAAGGCGGCTGAACACGGCGGCGCCCTTACGGGTGTTGACGTGCCCGAGGATGATCGCCGGTCCCTGGTCGCCGGGGGCGGGCCCGAAGCGGTACCAGCCGGTGAGGCTCGGCCTGCTCAGCGGCGGCGCCTGGATGACGCCGGACTTCTGCACCCCCACGGAGCCGACGCGGGCCTTCACGCCGATCGACGGAATGCTGAGCTTCAGCGGTCTGCCGGTGGCCTTCGCCGCCGTGCTGGTCTTCGCCTTGTTCGTAGACGCCGTGTTCGAGGACGAGGACACCGGCGAGGAGGACGACGAGGCCGTGGTGGTGGTGAGGGCCAGCGGGCCGATCGGCTGGATGGCGGGCAGCGGCGGCGGCGCGGTCGGGTTCGCCGCCGTGAGCGGCACGCCCGGCCCGCCCGGGCCGACGGTCGGAGGCAGGTACGCCTCGCTGCCGACGTCCTGCACGTTCAACTGAACGCCCGGCACCTGAGCGGTGTCCTGGGAGTCACCGGGCGACAGCACGGCGAGCATGCCCGCCATCACGGCGGCGATGCCGCCGAACGACCCGGCCACGAGCAGCGTCGCGAGAACCGGCTGCGGCAGGCCCTTCCGCTTCCCCGCCGTATCCCCCTGGCCGCTCGGCGCGCTCGGCGCGCCCTGCGCGTTCGGCACACTCTGCGAACTCTGCGCGGCCTCGCCGCTCTGCACGTCCTGGACGGCTTCGCCGCTCGTCGCCTTCTGGACGGCTTCGCCGTTTTGTGTGTCCTTGGCGGGGGTGCCGCCCTCGGGAGTCGGGTTCATCGTCATCCTCCTCAGGCCCGCTCGCCCGCGTGCGCCGCCCTGCGCCGCAGCAGTGCCACACCGCTGAGCACGCCGATCGTCAGTAGCGCGCCGCCCGAGCCGAGCAGGAGCGGACCCGAGGCGGCCATCCGCTCCGGAGCCTCACCGGTCTGCGCGCCGCCCTGCGGGGTGACCGCCACCTGGGCCACCGTCGGCGTCGCGGTCAGCGTCACGGTGCGCGTCGCCGTCGGCGACGGGCTGCCCTTGACGACCACACTGGTCAGATAGCTCTGCGTCGCCGCCACCGGCGGAGTCGGACTCGGCGTCGTGCTCGGCGACACCGACGGAGACGGCGAGTTCCCGTCCGGCGGCGGGCTGTTGCCGTCCGGCGTGCCACTCGGCGATCCCGACGGCGAGGTGTCGGGCGAAACCGACGGAGAACCGTTGGGGGACGGACTGCCCGGCGTGTCACCGCCGGCGATCGTCACCTGCACGGCGACCGGAGCACTGATGAGCGTGCATGTGGCGCGGTACTGCGGCGGCGGGCCGGGCAGCTCACCGGTGATCACACGGAAGGCGTCCAGCAGCGTCCGCTTGTCCTCGGCGCTCTTGATGGAGATCGTGTGCTCGCCGTACTCCAGTTCCGTGAAGCTCCACAGGGTCTGGCCGCCGACGTTCGAGTCGTTGACCAGCGTGCCGTCGTCCTTCTTGTTGGGCTCCACCCGCGGCGGAGTTCCCGGCTGGTTGTCGACCCAGATCTCGACCGGCCCCGCATGCCGGTCCCGCTGCGCGACGTACTCGATCCCGGTGCCGGTGAAGGTGAGCGCCGCCCACGCACCGGCCTTGTTCGTCCGGTGGTAGTCGAGGTGGTAGTCGTTGTCTCCGCTCGGCCGGTCGTTGACGTCCGTCCAGTCACCCGCGCTGTAGGTGATCGAGAGATCATCGTCGTTGACCATGACCTCCGAGGCGGGGGGCCGGAAGTCCACGTAGAGGTTCCCCGGCTTGACCGTCACCGTGCCGGCCCTCGTCGTGTACGCGAAGTCCGAGATCGTGGTCGGCAGAGTGAGGGGGGTCCCCTTCTTCATCGCCCCAGCCTGGTCGACGTTCCCCACCGGCTGGAGCTGTCCCTTCCAGCCGTCGCTGAGGTTGACCTCTCCGGTCGCGTAGATCCTGCCGCCGTTGGGCAGCAGGGCGGGCGCTCCGAAGCGGGTCGCGTCCCGGTAGGCCAGGTTCCAGCCGACGTTGAGGGGATCGCCCACGTTGAGCGTCGTCGGGACGGTGAGCTTCGTCCGCAGATAGACCGTGCCGGACCCGGAGGACGCGATGCCCTGGTTGCAGGCGTAGTCGACGACGAGGTCGGCGGTACTGGCCGTGGCCGTCATCGCCGGCACGACCACCGCCGCCGTTCCGGCCAGGCCGAGGGCCAAGGCGGCCATGGTCCTAGGGAGACCCGCTCTCCACCGATTCACCACATACTCCGATCAAAGGTCCGCGCCCTGGCGGGCCTACAGCAAACGCGAGCTAGATCTTAGAGGCACGGAAGTGGTCAAAGGGGTCGTTATGGCGATGGTGTCGGAGTTGTGACCCGCCGTTGAAGGAAGAGCCGATCGACCGGGGCCCGACCAGAATCGTATTCTGGTGCCGCAGACCGTTCCTGCCCCCGGAGGCGTACCTGATGCGGCGAGACCTCTTCGACGAGGAGCACGACCTCTTCCGTGAGACCGTCCGTGAGTTTCTGGCCCGTGAGGTCGTCCCTCACCACGCGCAGTGGGAGAAGGACGGCATCGTCCCCCGCGAAGTGTGGAAGAAGGCGGGCGAGCTGGGCATGTTCGGCTTCTCGATACCAGAGGAGTACGGCGGCTCGGGCATCTCCGACTTCCGCTACAACACGGTGATCGTCGAGGAGATCATCCGCGTCGGCGCGTCGGGCCTGGGCTTCGGCCTGCACAACGACATCATGGCGCCGTACCTGGTCGATCTCACGAACGACGAGCAGAAGCAGCGGTGGCTGCCGGGCTTCGCGTCCGGCGAGCTGATCACGGCCATCGGGATGACCGAGCCGGGAGCCGGCAGCGACCTGCAGGGCATCCGCACCACCGCCGTCCGCGAGGGCGACCACTACGTGGTGAACGGGCAGAAGACCTTCATCACCAATGGCATCAACTCCGATCTCGTCGTGGTCGTCGTCAAGACCGACCCCTCGGCGGGCGCCCGCGGCACGTCGCTGCTGATGCTGGAGCGCGGCATGGAGGGCTTCACCCGCGGCCGCAACCTGGAGAAGGTCGGCATGCACGCCCAGGACACGGCCGAGCTGTTCTTCCAGAACGTCCAGGTGCCGGTGGCCAACCTCCTCGGCGACGAGGAGGGCCAGGGGTTCTTCCAGCTGATGAACAATCTGCCGCAGGAGCGGTTGTCGATCGCGGTCGCGGCCGT
This sequence comes from Microbispora sp. NBC_01389, assembly GCF_045040095.1. Lineage (NCBI taxonomy): Bacteria > Bacillati > Actinomycetota > Actinomycetes > Streptosporangiales > Streptosporangiaceae > Microbispora > Microbispora sp. NBC_01389. Next base: position 2,982,753 of record NZ_CP109552.1, on the reverse strand, counting down.
GGCGGCGGCGGAGACCGTCCTGGAGGAGACGATCGAGTACTGCCGCGACCGCACGGCCTTCGGCCGGAACCTCGGCAAGTTCCAGAACACCCGGTTCCTGCTGGCCGAGCTCGCCACCGAGGTCGAGATCGCCCGCCACTATGTGGACAAGTGCGTACGCGCGCTCAACGCCGGGGAGCTCACGGCGGTGGACGCGGCCAAGGCCAAGTGGTGGACGACCGAGCTGCAGAACAAGGTCGTCGACCGGTGCGTCCAGCTGCACGGCGGCTACGGCTACATGCTGGAGTATCCGGTCGCGAAGGCATGGCTGGACAGCCGCGTCCAGACGATCTACGGCGGCACCACCGAGATCATGAAGGAGATCATCGGCAGGTCGTTCGGCTTCTAGTCGTCCTGCCCCCGAGCCAGGAGGCGGTCGAGCACGCCGTCGAGCCGTTCGGGGCCGCCTTCGGCCCGCCAGGCGACGTACCCGTCGGGGCGTACCAGCAGCGCGCCGCCCGGCGGGATCTCGGCCAGGTCGACGGCGTGGGCGTCCAGGCCGAGCCGGGCCGCCGCATCCGCCCACGCGGCGCCGCCCGCCTCGTCGCGGTCTCCGCCGGGCCGCCTGGTGAAGACGGTGAACCGCGACCGTACGAGGTCGAGGGTGGACACGCCCTCGGACACCCAGGCGTGCGGCATCCGGGAGCCGGGGGAACCGTCGAGGCAGGCGACGACGTCCTCGGCCGAGGGCGGTCCGGGCCGCGGATCGATCACGGCCGCGGAGACGTACCGCTGGCCGAGGTGGACGACCGGGGCGTTGAGAGCGCCCGCCCGCGCCCTGGCCTCGGCCGCGGCGGGGCCGTGGCCCCAGTGCAGGGCGGGGTCGGACATCCGCACCAGCGCCTGCTCCATGGTGAGCGACGCCACCGGCCGGCGTTCGGCGTCGTAGGTGTCGAGCAGCGCGGGCCCGGCCTCACCGCGGAGCACGAGGGCCAGTTTCCAGGCCAGATTGTGCCCGTCGGCGACACCCGTGTTGAGGCCGAAGGCGCCGAGCGGCGGCACGGCGTGCGCGGCGTCCCCGGCCAGAAACACCCGGTCCTGCGCGAACCGCTCCGCGACCTGGGCCCGCGCCCGCCAGACCAGCGTGCTGAGGATCTCCACCTCCAGGTCCGGCACGCCGGTCGCGGCGCGGATCAGCGCGGGGGCCGGCTCCCGGTCGAGTCCGGTGAGGAACACCCACTCCTTCTCGCCGTCGATCGTGATGAGCATGCCCGGCGCGGCCGAATCGGTGATCTCACAGGCCACGAAGTGCCGTCCGCGGACCAGTTCCCGCAGGTCGGCGCGGAAGAGGATGTTCTGCCCCGGTTCTGTGAGCGCACCCGGACCGGTCACGCCGATGCCCAGCGCGGCCCGGACCCCGCTACGGACGCCGTCGGCCGCCACCAGGTAGCGGGCCCGCACCCGCTCTCCCGTGGACAGTACCGCCGTGACGCCCTCCCCGTCCTGGGTGAACGAGACCAGTCCGGCGCCGTACGACACGGTCGCGCCGCGCTCACGGGCGGCGGCCAGCAGTACGGGGTCCAGCCGGTTCTGCGGGCAGGGGCCGCGTAACGCGGCGGGGCTGTAGGGCGCCTGCCGGGAGACGGCGGGCGCGGGCGGGGCGGTCTCCGCCAGGTTGGCCAGGGTCCGCGCCCTGGCCTTGCCCAGGGCGCCCGCCGACCAGTCGAGGGCGACCGCGTCCACCGCGCCGGCCAGCCCGACCTCCCGGAGCATCTCCACCGTCCTGACGCCGATCCCCGTGGCGCGCGGGTGCGACTGCGGCCCTTCGGCGCGCTCCACCAGCAGTGTCCGCACTCCGTGGTGGCTCAGGAAGACCGCCGTGGCCAGCCCGACCGAGCCGCCTCCCACAACCAGCACCTCTGTCGTCCGCATGGCTCCCCCTACATGATGGGTACAGTGTTCCCTCATCGGGAACACTGTACCCATACCGGTACGATGGACGCCATGGGTGCGGAGAGCTCACTTCCGGGCCGGGTGTGGGGCCGGGAGCGGCCCACGCCCCGGCGGCAGGCGCCGACGGCCGGGCGGATCGTCGAGGCGTCGATCGCACTGGCCGACGCCGAGGGGCTCGACGCGCTCTCCATGCGGCGTGTCGCCGCCGAGCTCGGCTCGGGCACGACCTCGCTCTACCGGTACGTGACCGGGCGCGACGAACTGCTGGAGCTGATGGTCGACGCGATCGCGGGCGAGATGGAGCCCGCCCCGCTGACCGGCGACTGGCGGGCCGACCTGGCGGCGATGGCGCGCGGGCATCGGGAAACGCTCCTGCGCCATCCTTGGCTCGGCGCGGTGATGGCGACCCGGCCCGCGCTCGGCCCGAACTCCCTGCGCCACATGGATCACGCGCTCGCCGCCGCCGGGCAGCTGACCTCCGACATCACGCTGGCGGCCGGCATCGTCGCCCTCGTCGGCGACTACCTGGCGGGAGCCGTCTCCCGCGAGGTGGCCGAGCAGGAGGCGCAGCGCCGGACCGGCCTGACGGAGGAGCAGTGGCGGGCGGGGGTCGGCCCGTACATCCGCGAGGTGATCGAGAGCGGCGCCTACCCGCAGTTCGCCCGCCGGGTCGTCGAGGCTCGGGACCAGACCTACGGCGAGCGGTTCGAGTTCGGGCTGGCCTGCCTGCTGGAGGGAGTCGCCGCGACGTGCGTCAGCGGTGCTGCTGGCCCCACAGGAGCAGCATGACCAGCACGAAGACGATCATCACCCCCGCGTAGGCCACCGTGCCCAGCCGGAAGAACCGGCGCACCTTGTTCAGCAGCCACGCGAACAGGAACGCCAGGAAGACCAGAAGGATGAGTCCGGGGTCCATGACGATCAGTATGCGCGTCTTTCGCCGCCCGCGCGCGTCAAGCTACCGGCCGCCGATGGGGATCTCGAACCAGACCGCCTTGCCTTCCCGGGTCGGACGCGAACCCCAGCGCCGGGCGAGCTGGTCGACGAGGTAGAGGCCCCGCCCCCCCTCGTCGTTCTCCCCCGCGCTGCGGATGCGCGGCAGGCGCAGGTCCTGGTCGAAGACCTCCACCCAGACGGACTCCCCGCCCCGGCGCAGCCGGAGGGTGAACTCCTTGTCGCCGGCCATCTCCTCCTCGAAGCCCGGCACGTCCCACGACTCGTCGAAAGGCAGCGGCGGGCCGTCGAGCACCAGCTCGCGGCGGGGCACGCCGGCGCTCGCGGCGTGCAGGACCACGTTGGTCACGACCTCGGAGACGAGCAGGCAGGCCAGCTCCGAGCGCTCCTCGGGCACCTGCCACGCCTTGAACGCCTCGGACGCCATCCGCCGGGCCTCGCTCACCATGATCGGTTGCGCCGGGAACGTCCGCTCCTGCGACTGCAGCTCGGTGCCGGCGGCGCGGACGACGAGGATGGCCATGTCGTCGTCGATCTCGCCCGGGACGGCCCCGGTCGCGAGGTCGGCGATGCGCTCGACGGACTCCGCCGAGGACTTGGCCAGTTTCTCGCGGAGCACCGTCATCGTCTCGTCGTCGTCGTACACACCCGCGGCCGCGTCGCGCGGCGGCCTGCGGTCGACCAGGCCGTCGGTGTAGAGCAGCAGGGTCGCGCCGGCCGGCAGGATCCTGGTCTCCTCCTTGTAGACCAGGTCGGCGTGCATGCCCTTGGCCCGCACCCCGAGCGGCTGGCCGACCTCGGTGATCTCCAGGTCCCTGACCACGCCGTCCACGAGCAGCAGCGGCGGCGCGTGCCCGGCGTTGGCGAACCACAGCTGCCTCGACCAGGCGTCGTACACCATGTACTGGCAGGTGACGATCGGCGGGTTGGTGATGTCGGCGCCGAAGTCGTCGTGCTCCGGCGACGCGACCACGCGGGTCCACTCGTCCAGCCGGGCGAGGATGTCGGCGGGCGGCTTGTCGTCCTGGGCGAAGGCCCGCAACGCGGCCCTGAGCTGGCCCATGACCGCCGCGGCCTTGGCCCCCCGGCCCTCGACGTCGCCGATCACGATGCCGACCCGGCCCGCCGACAGCGGGATCACGTCGTACCAGTCGCCGCCCACCTGGGTCTGGATGCCCTGGCCGTGGGTGGCGAGCGGGGCGGCGGGGAAGTAGCGGTGGGCGATCTCCAGCCCGTCGAACGACGGCAGCACACGCGGGAGCAGGTGCTTCTGGAACGACTCGGCGGTGTGCCGTTCCTCCTCGAACAGCAGCGCGTTGTCGACGGCGAGCGCGACGCGGGTGGCGATGGCGCCGACGAAGTCGCGGTCGAAGGTGTCGTAGTGGGGCGAGTGCCGGTTCGTGAGGTTGGACAGGATCAGGTACATCAGCCCGAGCGTCTCGCCGCGCACGCACAGGGGGGCGACGATGGCGGAGGTCACCCCGATCTCGCCCCACAGGCGAGCCTCGCCCTCACTCGGCGCCGGATAGCTGACCTGGGAGAAGTCCTCGACCATGATCGTTTCTTGGCGGCGCAGCGCGGTGTCGGCGTAGTGCCCGAGGGGGTAGGCCATCTCCGCGCCCACCGGCGGCCAGGAGCCCGGTGGCGGCGTCCAGCCGTTCACGTGGGTGGAGACCTTGCGGACCAGGCGGTCGCCCTCGGCCAGTTCGATGAAGCAGTGGTCGGCGAACTGCGGGACGAGCGACTCCGCGACCCGGTTGAGCGTCTCCTCGACGTAGAGGGAGCCGGCCAGCCGTTCGCCGATCCGCTCCAGCAGGCCGAAGCGGTCCTTCTCGCGCTCGTTGCTGCGCATCGCCTCGCGTGCGGTGATCACGATGCCGGTGATCGAGCCGGACGGATGCCGCAGCGGCACCGCCTGGGCCCGTACGTAGATCAGCGTGCCGTCGCCGCGGACCACGTCGAAGGTGCCCTCCCACACGCCGCCCCGCAGCACCTGCTTGGCGAGGTCGGCCGCGAGCGGGTGGTCGTGGTCGGAGATGCCGAGCGTACGCAGCGACTCCCGGCCCGGATTGGCCCCCACCCGGCCGAACAACCGCTCGGCGAAGGGGTTCCAGTAGAGGACGTTGCTGAACCGGTCGGTCACGACCACGGCCATCTCCGCGTGGTCCAGGACGGAACCGGCGGTGAGTCGGTCGTCCGCGTCCTGTGACAAGTCTCCCCAGCGCCTCATGCCACGACCTTCCCTTGACGAGGCGGGTTCGCTATGCCGGGCACTGGCGCTCCTGCGAAGGCTGGGTCGCGAGAAATGAAGGGACTCCCTACGGGATTCAACCAGGCACAACTCTTTCCGTCATCGTCTGGTGACGAAAACGTGAGAGGCCACATCGCGCGGAAGCTCCGCGGTCGCGCTGCCCACCTCACCATCACCTGTCACCCGTACACCGTTGTCGCTCGCCGCGAGCGTGACCTCGCGTCCGGGTTGTATCCCAACTTGCTTGAGTTTAAGCATCACAGCCGGATCGCTTTGCACTTGTTCGCTGATTCGCCGCACGACGACGGACACGGCGGTCGGACCCGCGAGGGTCACCATGGGAGACACCATCTCATCTCCGGCCGAACCGGGCTGGGGCACCCCCAGCTCGTCGAGACCGGGGATCGGGTTGCCGTGCGGGCAGAACCGGGGGTTCTGCAGCAGGCCGACAAGCCGGGTCTCCACCGACTCCGACATCACGTGCTCCCAGCGGCACGCCTCGATGTGGACCTCCTCCCAGGGCATGCCGATCACCTGGGTCAGCAGGCACTCCGCCAGCCGGTGCTTGCGCATCACCCGGATCGCGAGCGTGCGGCCCAGGTCGGTCATGCTGAGGTGTCTGTCCCCCTGCACCTTGACCAGGCCGTCGCGTTCCATCCGCGCCACCGTCTGGCTCACCGTCGGGCCGCTCTGCTGCAGGCGTTCGGCGATCCGGGCACGGAGCGGCACGATGCCTTCCTCTTCGAGTTCGAAGATCGTACGGAGATACATCTCCGTCGTGTCGATCAGGCCGTGTGCGGTCAAGGCTCCTCCACTACTACAACGATGCTACGACCTCCCCCGCGTTCGCAGCCGACCCTATTGGGGAAGCGACCCAGGATGGGAAACATCGGAGCCCAGCGATTCCTTCCTGCCGAGGTCGGTCGGCGGCCGCGGGGTCATGGGGCCAGGCGCTCCATGACCCAGGAGCCGCGCGCCAGCCGGTAGCGGAGCCGGTCGTGCATGCGGTCGGTCCGGCCCTGCCAGAACTCGACCTCCGCGGGCGCCACCCGGAAGCCGCCCCAGAAGTCCGGCATCGGCGGGTCCTCGGGCCAGCGCTCGGCCAGTTCCCGGTAGCGGGCGTCGAGCCGCTCGCGCGACTCCACCACGGCACTCTGGCGGGAGGCCCACGCGCCGATGCGCGAACCGTACGGCCGGGAGTGGAAGTAGGCCGCGCTGTCCTCGCGCGAGATCCGGGTGACCGAGCCCTCCACGCGGACCTGCCGCCGGATGGGATGCCAGGGGAACAGCAGACAGGCCCGCGGGTTCTCGGCGAGGTCGCGGCCCTTGCGAGACTCGTAGTTGGTGAAGAAGACGAACCCGCGTTCGTCGAACCCCTTGAGGAGGACGGTGCGGGCGGAGGGGCGGCCGCCGGCGGAGCTGGTGGCGACGACCACGGCGTTAGGTTCGGGCAGTCCCGCGGCGACGGCGTCGGCGAACCAGAGCGCGAACTGCGTCACCGGGTCGTCGGCCATGCCGGATTCGAGCAGGGGCTCACCCTCGTAGCTGTGCCGGAGCCCGGGCAGGTGCGAAGCGCTGTCCACGGAAAGGTATTGTCGCGCGCCCGGCGCACTTCTCACCCGGTGGCCCCCAACAGGGGGAACGGCGTGGGGGAGGGGCGGCGACACGACAGTGTCACACTGCGGGTTAAATTGACCCGCCGGTATCTCGACATCAAGGCTCTGGACTTCACAAGAGAGGGAGGCGGCCGAGAATGTCCGACTTCAAACCCGGGCTCGAAGGCGTGGTGGCGTTCGAGACCGAGATCGCGGAACCGGACAAAGAAGGGGGCGCCCTGCGATACCGGGGCGTCGACATCGAAGAACTCGTGGGCAACGTCTCCTTCGGGAACGTCTGGGGCCTGCTCGTCGACGACAGGTTCCAGCCGGGGCTGCCCCCGGCGGAGCCGTACCCCGTTCCCGTCCATTCCGGCGACATCCGAGTAGACGTACAGAGCGCGCTGGCCATGCTGGCGCCCGCGTACGGCTTCCGCCCGCTGCTCGACATCGACGACGACCAGGCCCGCGACGATCTCGCACGCGCCTCGGTCACGGCCCTGTCGTTCGTCGCGCAGTCGGCCCGCGGCCTGGGGCTGCCGATGGTCCCGCAGCAGCGCGTGGACGAGGCCGAGAGCATCGTCGAACGTTTCATGGTCCGCTGGCGCGGTGAGCCCGATCCGAAGCACGTGAAGGCCATCGACGCGTACTGGACATCCGCCGCGGAGCACGGCATGAACGCCTCGACGTTCACCGCCCGCGTGATCGCCTCCACCGGCGCCGACGTCGCCGCCGCCCTGTCGGGGGCGGTCGGCGCGATGTCCGGCCCGCTGCACGGCGGCGCGCCGGCGCGGGTGCTGCACATGATCGAGGGCGTCGAGCAGATGGGCGACGCCCGCAAGTACGTCCAGAGCGAGCTGGACAAGGGCAACCGCCTGATGGGCTTCGGCCACCGGGTCTACCGTGCCGAGGACCCGCGTGCCCGCGTGCTCCGCCGTACGGCGAAGGAACTGGGCGCGCCGCGCTACGAGGTCGCCGCCGCGCTGGAGACCGCCGCGCTGGAGGAGTTGCACGCCCGCAAGCCCGACCGGGTGCTCGCCACGAACGTGGAGTACTGGGCCGCGGTCGTCCTCGACTTCGCCGAGGTGCCGTCGCACATGTTCACCTCGATGTTCACCTGCGCCCGCACCGCCGGTTGGGCCGCCCACGTCCTGGAGCAGAAGCGCACGGGCAGGCTGGTCCGCCCCAGCGCGAACTACGTGGGCCCGAAGCAGCGCTCGATCAACGACGTGCCCGGCGCTGGCGAGGTCGTCGGCAGGGTCTGAGCAGCCGCCCGAGGGACTGCCGAGGGCCCGCGGCTTTCCGAGAGAGCCGCGGACCCCCGGCCGTCCCCCGCGCCCGCTCGGCGTGCGGAGGCCCTCAGCGCCGGGATCCGGCGTCCTCGCCGTACACGTCGGCGAGGTGGTCGCAGACGCCGCCGGGCGGTACGGACTCCCGCAGGCTGAGACGCCCGCAGCGGACCGCCACGCTCACGCCGCCGCCGGCCTTCACCCGCATGATGGCGATGGTCTTGTCGACGGGGTCGTGTGCCTCCCTGCCGCCGAAGTCGATCACTCCGCTCGAACCGTTCCGGGCGAGCCGCCCGGAGACGAGCGCGAGCCGGTAGAGGAGGTCTCCCCTGCTGGGCAGCCTCCTGCCCTGGTAGGCCCGGTTGGCCGAGTCGTAGAAGAGCTCGACCGCGTCGTAGCCCAGGATGAGGTTGTCCTCCGACTCGGTCGAGTCGCGGCCGAGGAGCGACTGGATGTATCCGGTCGGCTGCGTGCCGTGGTCCCGCGCCGGCTCCCGCCACAGCTCCCGGCTCGCGAGCGCGGCGTAGTACACCTGCACGCGCCTGTAGTCGCCGATCTCCTTGCCGTGGTCGGTGATCACTTTGATCACGTCGTCCCCCGCGATCACCTTGACCTGCCCGTCGCTGCACTTCTCGACGGCGTCGACGAAGCCGAGGAACTCGGTGGCCCGGCCCGCGTACAGGATCACGTCGGGATGGCGCCCGCAGGCGACCGACGTCGCCTCGGCGATCCCGCCGCCGTCCACGGTGTAGTAGACCTCGTCACGCTCGGAGATCCTGATCCCCTGGTCGCCGGCCGCCTCCTTGTAGTCGCGGGCGAGATTGTTCGTGTAGCTGTCTCCGGGCGACCGGTCCTGGACGATCACCGCGGTGGGCGAGGCCTTCCCGGGCAGCAGCGTCCGGCGGACGAACCGGGCGACGAGCTCCGCCTCACGCCAGTTCGTCGGGCCCATGCGGAAGTAGTAGGGGGACGGCCGCCTGGGCGCTGTGTCGGACGTACCGGCGGTGTCGGCGGTGTCGGGCACGTACCCCAGGTCGTCCGCGGTCGCGGTGGTGGAGAGCATCGGGATCTTGGCCTGGTGCAGCACGCTGATCGCCTCTTCGACGCCCTCGACACTGCGCGGGAAGCCGATGACGCCGAGCGTGTGCGGGTCCTCGGCGGCAAGCCTGCTGACCAGCTGGGCGGCCCGGCGCCCCTGGCGGAAGTCGGCCCCGGCGTTGGCGATCAGGACCTGGAGGCGGGGAACGTTCCGGACCGCGCTCTGGTACTGCTCCACGGCTTTCAGCTCCGCCAGCGCCCCGGCCACCCGGCTGTCGTCCTCCGGCGCGTTCTCGCCGGGCTCGGCGGGCTCGCCGTCCGGCCGCGGGCTCCTGATCGAGTACTCCCCGAACAGGACCACGTTCACGTACGCGCCGACGTTCCGGGCGGCGGCATTGTTGTCGTCGATCCGCTTCACGACGGCGCCGATGTTCCTGCCGAACAGGTTGTCGGGGGCCGGGCCGTCCGCGTTGACGACGCCCACGCACTCGTCACCGACGAGCTCGGCCCAGGACAGGCCGCCGCAGCGCGCCTTCTGGTCCTGGTAGATGCGCCAGGCCAGGGTGACCGGGCCGACGACGAGCAGCGCGATCACGCACCAGTATCCGAGCGCCCGCATCCGGCTGGGCAGCAGCCGCGGCCGGTAGTCGTCGTCGGGCGTGGGGCCGGACGTGGTGGCCAGCAGGCGCAGCGGCGGCACGCGCCGCCGCACCCGGGCCCGCCAGGCGTCGGCCAGCTCCGGCAGCTCCGGCAGCTCCGGCAGGCGGCCCTCCGTGACCGCCCTCGCCTCCGCGGCCTTCGGCTCCGGCACCGCGGCCAGCACCAGCATCGGCGGGAGGAGGCCGGTCTCCTCCGTGGTCTCCTCCAGGAGGCGCAGGAACCGCTCGCCGGCGCACCCCGGCAGGGTGGCGTCCAGGACCAGCAGGCCGTACAGGCCGCGGCCCCAGCTCGGCCAGGGAATGATCCACTTCTGGTACGCCTGGCGGAGGTCCTGGCACAACGCGTGCACCAGCAGCCGGTCGGCGTCCTCGTCGCTCGCGCTCGCCACCCGCAGGGCGTACTGCGACAGCCGCTCGAACGGCTTCCTGGTCAGGTACGGCTGCCGCCGGAACCAGCCGTTGAAGAACGAGCCCCGGACCGACAGCAGCCCCTGGACGACCGTGCCGGCCGCGAAGACGAGCAGGCCGAGCGCCCACGGGAGCACGCCGACCAGGTCCGGCGCGCTGTCGAGCCACCAGGGCGCGTGGTCGCCGGACACCCGGGTGCTGAGCAGCACCGCGGCCAGGGTGCCGACCGGCAGCCAGGTCGTCGCCGCGCGCCCGAAGAAGTCGGCCGCCGTCCTGCGGCCCTGGTGCCCGCCGTGCCTGCCGCCCCGCCAGAGCTTCAGCCGTTCCTTGAACTCCTCCAGGTTCCCGCGCGACTGCGGGTCGGGCCAGCGCGGGGACGGCGGCCCGCCGCGGTCCGGCTCCGGCGGCAGGTCGCGCTGCCTGCGCGCCCACAACACGAACTGCACCAGCGAGAAGCGCGGCGGCGGCAGGAACGAGCCGCCCACCGGCCTGCCGAGCTGCCCCTGCTCCCCCGCCAGGGCGTCCACGAGATCGTGCAGCGTGCCGTACCGGCCGGCCGCCACCGTCGCGTGCGGGAGGCAGTCCTCGAACGGCGCGGCGAGACGGCGCGCGGCCTCGAACGCGTCACCGTCCCGTTCGACCACGAACACCAGGGGCAGCGGCTGGTCCGGCAGCCAGAAGAACGGCCTGCGGACGAGTTTCTCGATGACGCCGTGCACGTCGGCCACGTGGATGTCTCCCGGGAGGTGGAGTCCGTTTTCGGGGTGGTGCGCGCGGTGAAACGCGACCATGGTGTCTCATAATCCGGACCATGGTCTAGAGCATTCGCAGGTCTCACTACGCTTGAACCGTGGCTGACATCGTGATTCCCGCTGACATCAAGCCCGCTGACGGCCGTTTCGGCTGCGGGCCCTCGAAGGTACGCCCCGAGCAGCTCGCCGCTCTGGCCGGCGAGGGCGCGAAGGTGATGGGCACGTCCCACCGGCAGAAGCCCGTCAAGAACCTCGTCGCCCGCGTCCGCGCCGGGCTCACCGACCTGTTCTCCCTCCCCGAGGGGTACGAGGTCGTGCTCGGCAACGGCGGCACCACGGCGTTCTGGGACATCGCCTCCTTCGGGCTGATCCGGGAGAAGTCGCAGCACCTCAACTTCGGGGAGTTCTCCTCGAAGTTCGCGACGGTCGCGAAGAAGGCCCCCTGGCTCGCCGACCCATCGGTGATCAAGTCGGAGCCGGGCACCCACCCGCTGCCGGTCGCCGAGGAGGGCGTGGACGTCTACGCGCTCACCCACAACGAGACCTCCACCGGCGTCGCCATGCCCATCAAGCGCGTGGGTGACGACGGGTCGCTCGTCCTCGTGGACGCCACCAGCGGCGCGGGCGGCCTTCCGGTCTCCGCCGAGGACTTCGACGTCTACTACTTCGCGCCGCAGAAGAGCTTCGCCTCCGACGGCGGCCTGTGGATCGCGCTGTTCTCGCCCAGGGCGCTGTCCCGGGTGACCGAGATCGCCGAGAGCGGCCGGTTCGTCCCCGAGTTCTTCAGCCTGCCGACCGCGATCGACAACTCGGTCAAGGACCAGACCTACAACACGCCGGCGCTCGCCACGCTGTTCCTGCTGGCCGACCAGCTCGACTGGATGAACGGGCAGGGCGGCCTCGGGTGGACGACCGCCCGCTCGGCCGACTCCGCCTCGCGCCTGTACACCTGGGCCGACAAGACGTCGTACACGTCGCCGTTCGTGGCCGACCCGGCGCAGCGCTCCAACGTCGTCGGCACCATCGACTTCGACGACTCCGTGGACGCGGCGGCGGTGGCGAAGGTGCTGCGGGCCAACGGCATCGTGGACACCGAGCCGTACCGCAAGCTCGGCCGCAACCAGTTGCGGATCGCGATGTTCCCGGCGATCGACCCCGCCGACGTCGAGGCGCTGACCTCCTGCGTCGACTACGTGGTCGAGCACCTCTGACGGTTCTCCCGGTGGCCGCCGCCTCCATGGTCACTTGCGGGTGGCGGTGATCAGGCGGCGCGCCCCCTGATGCAGCAGATCGGCGGCCACGCGGGAGCCGAGGGTGGCCGGGTCGTCGAGGTCGCCCCAAGCATGGGAGCGGACGAACTCGCTGCCGTCACGGTTGAAGACCATGCCGAACAGCGACAGCTTCCGGTCGGCCGTCTGCGTGGCGTACCCGGCGATCGGGCTGTTGCAGTGACCGCGCAACATGTGCAGCATGGTCCGCTCGGCCAGGATGTACCGCGCGGCCGCGGCGTCGTTGAGCTCGTCGAGCAGTCGCATCACGGGGGCGTCCGCCTGCCGGGCCTGGATGCCGATGACACCCGCGCCGGCCGCGGGCACCATCGAGACGACACCCCCGTCAGCGGGGTGGAACTCCACGGGGAGCACCTCGTAGTGGTACCGGCCGAGGATGCCCAGCCGTACCAGGCCGGCGCGGGCCAGGACCAGAGCGGCGTAGCGGCTCCCGTCCTCAAGTAGCTTGTCCAGCCGGGTATCGATGTTGCCGCGGATGCGTTCGGTGCGCAGGTCCGGCCGGTACATCGTGAGCTGCGCGCGGCGGCGCACCGAACTGGTGCCGATCAGGGATCCGGCGGGCAGGTCGGCGAGCGGTGTGCCGTCGGGGGTGATGACGACGTCGTGGACGTCGTCGCGGGGCAGGTAGGCGCCGAAGGCGGTGCCCTCGGCAAGGGGGACGTCTCCGGGGACGTCCTTCATGCAGTGGACCGCGATGTCGATCTGCCCGGACACGAGGGCACGGTCGATCTCCTTGCTGAAGGCGCCCTTGCCACCGAGCTCGGACAGGTCGCCGGGCCACAGGTCGGCGCTGACCTGAGTGGGCACGACCTCCGTCTCGATTCCGGGCGCCTGCTTGCCGATCAGCGCGGCCGCGTGCTCGGCTTGAACCCGCGCCAGCGCGGATGTGCGGGTGCCGATCCGCAACGGACTCTCCGCGAATCGGGACAGCAGGACGTCGGACAGGGCATCGGTCATAGGTTCGGTCGCTTTCGCATGGTTGCAGGTCGGAGCGGGCCGTCTGTTGCGCGGCCCGCCGTAAGGGACGGTAGTCCGCCCGCCTGCCGTACGGGGACCCTCGGGTGTCTCCCGGCCGACGGTGGACACGATCCCGGCGGCGAGCAGGGCCAAGGTCGGCGTGCGCCGCCGGGTGGCACGCCACCGCACCTCGTCGGCTTTTTCTTTTTCCTCCGGACGTGTAACGGTACGGGGCGCTCCGTCCAAGCAGGGGTGTGCTGAACCACATGACCGAGGGGAGCGCCGGTGCGCCGTGAACAGACCGGTCCGGCGGACTTCGCCCGAGATCCCGACGCGTTCGAGACCTTCTACCGGCGGCACGTCGACGCCGTGACGCGGTTCCTGGCCAGGCGGGCGGCCGATCCGCACCTGGTCGCCGATCTCACCGCCGAGGTGTTCCTCGCCGTGCTCGACTCGGCGCACACCTACCGGCCGGACCGGGGCAGCGAGATCGCCTGGCTGTACGGCGTGGCCCGCAACACCGTGCTGGCGCAGCGCCGCCGTACGGCACGGGAGTTGCGAGCCACCAGCCGGATCGCGGGCCGCCGCCTGCTCGACGCCGACGACATCGCCCGCCTGGAGGAACGCGTCGACGCCGAGTCGCCGGCCCGCCTGGCGCTGGAGGCGATGGCCGATCTGCCCGACGGCGACCGCGCGCTGCTCGAACTCGTGGCGGTGGACGGGCTCAGCCCGGCCGAGGCCGCCGCCGCGCTCGGCATCGGGCCGGGCGCCGCCCGGGTCAGGCTGCACCGCGCCCGGCGGCGGATCCAGCGCGTCCCCGGAGTCATGGAGCTGATCGGAGGAACGAAGTGAACGACACGTTCGAGGACAGGCTGCTCGCGGAGCTCAAGGCGGAGATCGTGGCACGGGAGGCCCGGACGCGCGCGCCGGGTGTGCGCCGGATCCCCCGGCTCCGCCTCCTGGCCGGGGCCGGGATCGCCGTCGCCGCCGCCACGGCCGTCGCGGTGCCGCTCGTGATCGGGCAGCAGACCCCGGCGTACGCGCTGACCAGACACCCGGACGGCTCCATCAGCCTTCAGATCAACGAGTTCAGGGACCCGGACCAGGTCGAGCGGGACCTGGCGAAGATGGGCGTGCGGACCGACGTCACCTATCTGCCGCTCGGAAAGAGATGCGCCGACGGACGCGCCCCTTTCGTCGCGGGCGACCACACGTCCACCTCGAAGGAGGACCTGGCGAGCAGGGATCCGGCCGTGCAGGCGCGGATCCGGAAGGAGGCGGAGAAGCTGGCCTCGGCCCGGGCCATCCGGCCGGAGCACGGAATCACGATCCGCCCCCGGTTCATCGAGCCGGGGCAGATCGTCATGATCGAGATCAACGAGAACCCGGTGCCGCCGGACGCCGCCCGCCCGGGAGTGGCCTGGCAGTTCAGCGGGCGCCTGACGGACGGCCCGGTCAAGCCCTGCCAGGTGGTCGACGATCCCGGAGCGTTCGACATGGGGACCGCCGGGCCGCCGCCCGGGTCCTGAGTCCGTGCGTCAGTAGGCCCGGCGGCGGCGGAGCAGCCAGGCGGCGATCACACCGCCGATGAGGCCGAACAGGTGGCCCTGCCAGGAGACGCCCGGCTGGGTGGGCAGGGCCCCCCAGAGGATCGAGTAGTACGCCACGGCGACCACCACGCCGAGCACGATGTCGAGGGCCCGGCGGTCGAACAGGCCCCGGGCCACGACGTAGCCGAAGTAGCCGAAGACGAGGCCGCTCGCACCGATCGTCAGCGTGTCGGGCGGGCTGGTGAGCCACACGCCCATGCCGCTCACCAGGATGACGATCAGGCTCGCGGCGAGGAAACGGCCGATGCCCCGGATGGCGGCCACGAACCCCAGGATCAGCAGCGGCACCGAGTTGGCCATCAGGTGGGCGAAGCCCGCGTGCAGGAACGGGGCGAACAGGATCCCGGGCAGGCCGTCCGGCTCGTGCGCGACGATGCCGTACCGGTCGAGCCTGTTGTTCTCGACGTAGTCGATGATCTCGATCGCCCACATCGCCGACACGAGCACGATCATCAGGATCGCGCTGCCGAGGGCGCCGGTGAGCAGCTCGGACGTGCGCTCCCGCATCGACCGGCCGGACGGGGGCAGCCCGGACCCGGATACACTCATGGATTCACCGTACGCAGTCACGCCCATGGACGAGCGGACTGCCCGGAACCACCCCCTTCATGCCTGCCGGCGGCTATTCGCCTTTCCAGACGGGAGGGCGCTTCTCCGCGAAGGCCACGGCGCCCTCCATCGCGTCGCCGGAGGCGAAGACCGGGCCGATGATCTCGCCCTGCCTGCGGAACATCTCCTCCCTCGGCCAGTCGGCCGACTCGACGACGACCCGCTTGGTCGCGGCGAGGGCCAGCGGCGCGTTCGCGGCGATCGTGCGGGCCAGTTCGAGCGCGCCGTGCAGGGCCTCGCCCGGGTACGTGACCCGGTTGACCAGCCCCAGCTCGTACAGCCGGGCGGCAGGGTAGTGCTCGCCGGTCAGCGCGATCTCCATCGCGACGTGGTACGGAATCCTGCGCGGCAGCCGCATGATCCCGCCCGCGGCGGCCACGAGCCCCCGTTTGGGCTCCGGCAGGCCGAACCTGGCGTCCTCGGACGCGACGACGAGGTCACAGGCGAGCGCCAGCTCGAACCCGCCGGCCAGCGCGTATCCCTCGACGGCCGCGATGATCGGCTTCTTCGGCGGCGCCTCGGTGACGCCGCCGAATCCCCGGCCCTCGACCGTGGGCACGTCGCCGGTGAGGAAACCCTTCAGGTCCATGCCCGCCGAGAACGTGCCGCCGGCCCCGGTCAGGACGATCACCGACACCTCGGGGCTGTCGTCGAACTCGTCGAGAGCGGCGGCGATGCCACGCGCCACCGCGCCGTTGACGGCGTTCCTGGCCCTCGGCCGGTTGATGGTGACGACGGCCACCCCGCCGTCGACGATCTCGGCGAGCACCTCGTCCGGCGGGGTGGCCGACGGAGTCGCCGGCCCGGAGTCAACCTCGGACAACCTGACCTCACTCGGTTAATTGGGTCACTTGGGCTGGAAGCGGATGCCGCCGTCGAAGCGGACGACCTCGCCGTTCATGTAGTCGTTCTCGATCAGCGTGCGGACCAGGTGGGCGAACTCGGACGCCTTGCCCAGCCGCTTAGGGAACGCCACCGGCCCGATCAGCTTGGCCTTGAACGCCTCGGCGTCCTGGTCGCCGATCTTGCCGTAGATGGGGGTGTCGATGATGCCCGGCGCGATCGTCAGCACGCGGACGCCGACCACGGCGAGGTCGCGGGCGGCGGGCAGGGTCATGCCGATGATCCCGCCCTTGGACGCGGAGTAGGCCACCTGGCCCGTCTGGCCCTCGATGCCGGCCACCGACGCGGTGTTGACGACCACGCCGCGGGCGCCGTCCTCGTCCGCGGGCTCGGTCCTGGCCATGGCCGCCGCGCCGATGCGCATGAGGTTGAACGTGCCGATCAGGTTGACGTCGATCACCTTGCGGTAGGACGCCAGGTCGTGCGGAGAGCCGTCCCGCCCGACGGTGCGCTGGGCCCAGCCGATGCCCGCGCTGCTGACCACGGCGCGCAGCGGCTTCCCGGTGGCGACCGCCGTCTCCACCGCGGCCTGCACCGACGCCTCGTCGGACACGTCGGTGTGGGCGAACACGCCGCCGATCTCGTCGGCCAGCGCCTTGCCGCGCTCCGCGTTCAGGTCGGCCACGACCACGGTCGCGCCGACACGGGCCAGCTCGCGGGCGGTCGCCTCGCCGAGGCCGCTGGCGCCGCCCGAGATGATTGCTGCTGCTCCGTTCAGATCCATAGCCGGACCCTAACGCGACAACCGAATGAAGTTCTACTCGGGGTGACGCAAAATCGCGGTATCGACATCCGGGTAGACCTTGATCCGGCGGTCCAGTCCGGTCGTGCGCAGGATGCGGGCGACCGGCGGCCGCGGCGAGGCGAGGCTGACCCCGCCGCCCTCGCTCGTGGCGAGGCGCCAGGCCTCGATCAGCACGCTCAGGCCGCTGGAGTCCATGAACGACAGCTCGCCGAGGTCGAGCACGAGAGTCGGGCTGTCGTTGGTGATGGCATCGCGCACCTCGTCGCGCAGGAACGGCGCCGTGAACAGGTCGAGCTCACCCTCGACGGCCACCACGACGGCGTTGGAAAGCGATTGGCGCGCGAGCCGCAGCTTCAACGTGAGACCTCCTCCGCTGCGCCCACTTTACTTATCCCTCACCCGGGGTGAGCGGGTACGGCGAAGCCGTAAGGCAGTTCGAGCCGATGATCGGCGAGCAGTCGCTCGTCGGCGAGCAGCGTGTGCGTGGGCCCGTCCGCGGCGATCACCCCCTCGGACATGACGAGCGACCGCTCGCACAACTCCAGCGCGTACGGCAGGTCGTGGGTGACCATCAGCACGGTCACGTCCAGGCTTCTGAGGATCTCGGCGAGCTCGCGCCGCGAGGCGGGGTCGAGGTTGGACGAGGGCTCGTCGAGCACGAGGATCTCCGGCTCCATCGCCAGCACGGTCGCCACGGCCACCCTGCGCCGCTGGCCGAAGGACAGGTGGTGCGGCGGCCGGTCGAGGGCGTCGAGCATGCCGACCCGCTCCAGCGCGGCGCGGACGCGGCGGTCGAGTTCGGCGCCGCGCAGGCCGAGATTGGCCGGCCCGAACGCGACATCCTCACGGACGCTCGGCATGAAGAGCTGGTCGTCGGGATCCTGGAACACCAGCCCGACCCGGCGGCGGATCTCCCCCAGTGTGTCGGCGCGCACCGGAAGGCCGCCCACCTCCACCGTGCCGTGCCCGGCGGTGAGGATGCCGTTGAGGTGCATGACCAGCGTGGTCTTGCCCGCGCCGTTCGGGCCGAGGAGGGCCACCCGCTCCCCCCGCCGGATCGTCAGGTCCACGCCGTACAGCGCCTGCGTCCCGTCGGGATAGGCGTACGCGAGCCTGCTCACCGCGAGCGAGGGGCTGCCGGAGGTCATGTGGTGCTCCACGCCAGTAGGGCCGTCGCCGCGGCGAGGCAGGGAAGGATAGCCGCCGTCCCCCAGTCTCGCCCAGACGCCGATATATCCCTAATCGTCGGCATCTCGCCGGTGTAGCCCCGGCTCAGCATGGCGAGGTGGACCCGCTCCCCCCGCTCGTACGCCCGGATGAACAGGGCGCCCGCCGACTTCGCCAGCACCGGGGCCTGCCGCAGGTCGCGGGCGACGAATCCGCGCGACTCCCGGGCGACCCGCATGCGCCGCATCTGGTCGAGGATCACGTCGAGGTAGCGCAGCATGAACGTCGCGATCTGCACGAGCAGCCGGGGCAGCCGCAGCCGTTCGGCGCCGAGCAGCATCACGCGGGGCTCGGTCGTGGCCGCGAGCAGGATCGAGGCGACCACCCCCAGCGTCGCCTTGGCGAGGATGTTCCAGGCGGCCCACAGGCCGGGGAGGCTGAGCGACATCCCGAGCACCTGCACCCGCTCACCGGTGCCGATGACCGGGATCGCCAGGGCGAACAGCACGAACGGCACCTCGATCACCATCCGCCGCGCGATCGCGCCCGCGGGCACCCGCGCCGCCACCGCGACGGCGGCCAGCAGCAGCGCGTGGACGGCGAACGCCCAGAAACGCTCGCGCGGCGTGGCGACCACGCACACCGAGAACGCGACGACCGCCACCAGCTTGCACTGAGGCGGCAGCCGGTGGACGGGCGTGTCCGCGGGCCGGTAGATCGGATGACGGTGCCCGGCGCTCATCACCTCGTACTCACCCCGCCATCATGGCCGACCTGCCGCCGCCCTCCGCGCGGGAGGGGCGGCAGGGCTCGTGGAGGAGCTCACGCGGGAGCTCGCAGTGCCCGCGAGAGGGCTCACCGGACGCTGAAGCAGGGATCGCCGAAGCAGGGCTCACGGGGCGCCGGCGGGCGAGACGCCGCCGGTCAGCCGCCGGCGCCGCCGGACCGCGTAGAACACCCCGCCGCCGGCCGCGACCGTCAGCGCGACGCCGGCGACCCCGGCCAGTCCACCGGAGAGCCGCTGGCCGCTCAGGCCCTTCACGGAGTATCCGGCCAGTGGGGCGTCCTCCGCCGCGTGCGGCTTCTCCTGTGCGCTCAGCCCCTTGTCGGACGCCACCTTCTCCAGCCCGTCGGGGGCGCTGGAGGCGTAGAACGACACGACGCCGGCCAGCAGCACGGCCACGATCGCGCCGCCCGCCAGGACCGGACGCAGGCCGATCCCCGCCGAGGGCGTCTCGGCGGGCCGCCCGCCGACCTCGATCTCCCCCTCGGCCGTACGCAGCACCAGCGGCGCGGCCGTCCCGCGCGCGCCGTAGACGAGGTCGGGCCGTACGGCCAGCACGCTGCTCACGGTGAGCGCGGTGATGAGGCCCTCCCCCAGCCCGATGAGCACGTGGACGCCGCCCATCGCGGCGGCCACCGCGCCGAGGTCGATCGGCGCGGTGCCGCCGAGCCAGAACAGGACTGTGAAGACGAGCGCCGCGGCGGGCACCGAGACCAGCGCGGACAGGAACGACGCGGCCACCAGCGTGCCGCGCCCGCGCGGGCCGGTCCGGGTGACCAGCCGGAACACCGCCCAGCCGACGACCGAGGTGACGATCGCCATGAGCGTGATGTTGACCCCGAGGGCGGTCAGCCCGCCGTCGGCGAAGAAGAACCCCTGGACGAGCAGCACGACCGCGACGCACAGCACGGCGGTGTACGGCCCGACGAGTATCGCGGCCAGCGCCCCGCCGAGCAGGTGACCGCTGGTGCCCGCAGCGACGGGGAAGTTGAGCATCTGCGCCGCGAAGACGAACGCGGCCACCAGGCCCGCCATGGGAGCGGTGCGGTCGTCGAGCTCCCGCCGGGCCCCCCGCAGGCACACGGCCACGCCGGCCGCCGCGAAGACGCCGGCACCGACGGACACGGGGACGTCGAAAAACCCATCGGGTACGTGCACGATCAAACCCCTCCGAAACGGGCGAATCTCAACCCCACTTTAGAGCACGGGGTTGTAGTTGCAAATGATTCGCAATTAGCGCCGGCGCAGGGCCCGGATCACCCGCTTGACCGTGGTCAGCGGGGTGTCCACGCGCACCGACAGGCTTAGCCGCCGGTTGACCGCCGTCGCGTACGGCCTGGCCGTCCACCGCAGCGGGCCCCGCCACCACCGCATCGTCCGGGCGGGCGTGTCCATGGCGGCCACCTTGACCGGGAGGCGCACCGGCGGCCCGCCGAGGTCGAGTTCGAGGTAGGCGTCCCAGGTGCCGGGCCTTGGGACGTCCGTCTCGGCCGCGAATCCCTCGGGCGAGACGGACATGGCGCGCTCCCGGTGCTCCTCTCCAGATCCCCGCTCGCGCCACACCAGGTGCCGTACGGCCGGGGCGGCGGGCTCCTCGCCGACCCGCACCCGCCCCTCGATCAGCAGCCGCCCGGCCCGCCGGCGAGCGCGGGTCAGCCGCGCGGCGGCCGGAACCCTGACCGCGTGTCCTCCGGCGTCGATCGACAGGTGTCCGAGCGACCGGGTGCCCTGCGGCCGGGTGCCCTGCGACCGGGTGAGGAAGGGCACCACGGCGACGCCGTTCACCAGGCGCGGGCCCGGGACGCCCACGCCCGGGTCGCGGCCGGAGCCGAACCGGGCCGGCCTGCGCACGCCCTCGCACTCGACGAACACGTGGACGTCCCACACGCCCGGCGGCAGCGCGCTCACGTCGATCAGGGTGGCGAAGGTGCCGGCTGCCTGCCGCGCGGGAAGCACCCGTTCCTCCCGTGAGAGGCGCTCACGCAGCACCAGCCCCACCACCCCGCCCAGCCCGTCATCCCGGGCGGGGTCCTCCGGCGTGGGGGCGAGCAGCACGGTGGCGGGCGCTGCGGGGGCGGGCGCTGCGGGGGCGAGCGCTGCGGGCGCCGGTGGTGCGGGCGCCGGTGGTGCGGGCGCCGGTGGTGCGGGCGCCGGTGGTGCGGTTGCGGGCGCTGCGGTTGCGGGCGCTGCGGGGGCGGGTGGTTCGGCCAGGCAGGCGTGCCCGCCGACCAGCAGGTGATCGCCGTGCCATGTGAGGGCGGTCAGCCGGTGGCGCAGCGGCGCGGCCTCGACCCGTGCGAGCCGTACGAGACGGGCGGTGTCGTCGAGCGCGGCGAGCCTGGCGGCGTCCATGTCGTCGAGGGCGGCGCGCACGCCGGGCGTCAGCCACTGGCCGCAGATGTCGGCCACCTCGACGGCGATCTTCTCGCGGTCCGCCTCGTCCGCGGCCAGGAACGGCGCCCCCAGCCGGGCCAGCACGTCACGGCGCAGGTGCCGCAGGAGCAGCCGGTCGCGCAGCGCGCCGGGCGGCACGTGCCGCGCCATCACCTCGATCGGCGTGCGGACCAGGCGCAGCCGGGTCAGCGGGTCTGCCGCGCACCCCGTCACCCCGCTCTCCGTTCCCGTCGCCTCTCCCACGGCTTCGGCGTGGTAGCAGTCGTGGCCGGCCACCACGGAGACGACCCGGGCGTGGCAGTAGGCGTGCACGGTGAAGGTCGTGTCCTCGCCCGTCCGCTGGGTCTCGTCGAAGCGGAGGGCGTGCCGTTCCAGGAAGGCCCGGCGGAAGAGCTTGAAGCAGGTCAGGTCGTCGTAGACGGCGGCTAAGGAGGCCCGGTCGGCGCTGTCCCGCAGCCCGTCGCGGGCGCCGGAGACCCGTCCCACGACGACGTCCGAGCCGTTCCGGTCGGCCGCGGCGACCAGGGGCGCCAGCGCCTCCGGCGCGAGACGGTCCCCGGCGTCGCAGAAGAAGACGTACCGCCCGGCCGCGCGGGCGAGCCCTCTGTTGCGGGCGCCGCCCGGGGTGCAGGGGTGGCGGTCGTGGATCACGGTGACCAGCCGCGGGTGGCAGGCGGCGTAGAGGTCGAGCAGCTCACGGGTCCCGTCGCGGGACCCGCCGTCCACGACCACGATCTCCTTCGCGACCCGCTGGACCAGCAGCGAGGTGAGGCAGCGGTCGAGGGACGCCCGGCAGTTGTACGCCGGGACGACGACGCTGACGTCGATCCCCCCGTGGGCCCCCCGGCCGGCACGCCGGTCACTCTCCGTGTCCATCGCCTTTCATTATGTGCCCACGACCCTCGCGAACAGCGCCTGAACCGTTCGACCGGCGCGTCACGCCTCGCCGGGGACGGCATCGCCGGGCCCGGGAGGGGAACCGGCCGTCGATCTGCCGCCGGTCGCGGCATAGGTTGTCTGGAGTTCCAGCCACTGACGGCAAAGGCAGGTCACTGTGACGCACGAGCTCAGTCACGAGCGGTTCGAGACCCTCAAGCGTGAATTCGACGCGATCGACCTCGACGGTGACGGCTTCATCACCGAGGCGGAACTGCTCTCCTACTTCCCCGGCCTGCCGCCGGAGGCGATCGCCGCGCTGGACCGGGTCGCCGACGTGGACGCCGACGGCCGGTTCTCGCTGGAGGAGTTCGTCCGCCTGGCCGGCGCCCACGGCTGAGAGGAGTTCGTCCGCCTGGCCGGCGCCCACGGCTGAGAGGAGTTCGTCCGCCTGGCCGGCGCCCACGGCTGAGACGTCACCATCAGGAAATTGCGCGTTCCGCAAATTTGCTTTGTGCGCATCTTTGCGGGGCGCGCAATCAGTTGTATGGTGGTCGCATGACGGACGACGGGCGCCCGGGGCTGCGCGAGCGCAAGAAGCAGGAGACGCGCATCGCGCTGAGCTGGGCGGCGATCCGGCTCGTCGTGGAGCGCGGGCTGGAGAACGTTCGGGTGGAGGACATCGCCGCGGAGGCGGGCGTGGCTCCGCGGACCTTCAACAACTACTTCTCCAGCAAGAGCGAGGCGATCGTCGCCAGGCACCTCGAACGCACCCGCCTGATCGCGCAGGAGCTGCGCCACCGTCCGGTGTCGGAGCCCCTGTGGGATGCGATCACGAGCGCCGTGATCAGCCAGCTCGCGATGGGTGCGGACTACGACGACCGGCGGCCGGACCAGCAGTGGCAGGCCGGCATCCGGCTCATGATCAGCGAGCCCTCGCTGCAGGGCGAGATGCTCAAGGCCAGCGCCGTCGCCGAGAACGAGCTGGCCGCCGCGATCGCCGATCGGACCGGCACCGACGTCGCCCACGACCTCTACCCTCGCCTGGTGGCGGGCGCGGCGGGGGCCGCGATCAGGGTGGCGATGGACCAGTGGATGCGGGCCGACCCGCCGGTGCCTGTGAGATCGCTGATCGAGGACGCGCTCGGCCGGCTCGCCGCCGGCCTGCCCGAACCCCGATCGTCATAGTCGTCGGCGGCCCGCGGGCCGCCGGACCGTCACCCGTTCCGCTTCGAGAGCGTCGGAACGGCCGTACTCCGTGTCACTGACGTGCCGTGTCCTCGGCACGCGACCGTTCGATTCCTGATCCGCCCGTCCCCTGATCCACCCGTTCCCTGATCCACCCGTTCCCTGATCCACCCGTTCCCTGATCCACCCGTTCCCTGATCCACCCGTTCCCTGATCCACCCGACGGGCGCCGTCGTCCACCGGTGCCGCCGGTTGATTCGTCGTGCCCGAAATCTCGGGCATGCCCGGAAACCAAGGAGGACCACCATGACCGTCGATGTCCTGATCGCCGGAGCCGGGCCGAACGGGCTGATGCTCGCCTGCGAGCTGAGCCTGGGCGGCATACGGCCGATCGTGCTGGAGCGCCTGCCGGAGAACACCAAGGAGAACCGGGCCAACGGGCTGGTCGGCCAGGTCGTGCGGGCCCTCGACCGGCGCGGCCTCTACGAGCGCCTCACCGGCGGCGCCGAGCCGCCCCGGCCGAGCCCGGCCTTCGTCTTCGGCGCGATGCCCCTGGAGCTGAGCAGGCTCGACGACAACCCGATGTACGGGCTCGCGGTGCCGCAGCGCCGGGTGGAGCAGGTCCTGGAGGAGCGCGCCCGGGAGCTCGGCGTGCAGATCCGCCGGGGGCACGAGCTGACGGGGCTCACCCAGGACGAGGACGGGGTCACCGTGGAGATCACCGGCCCGGAGGGCCCCTACACGCTGCGTACCCGGTTCCTCGTCGGCGCGGACGGCGGACGCAGCCGCGTCCGCAAGCTGTGCGGCATCGGCTTCCCCGGAGTGACCAGGGACGACTCGGTCTCCATCGGCGCGCACGTCACCGTGCCGGCGGAACTGGTCGACGCGGCCACCGGCGGGCTGAACGTCCCCGGGTACGGGCCGATCCCGCCGTTCATGCACCACCGCACCGATCACGGCCTGTTCGTGTACGCGCCGTTCCCCACCGGAACGCTCGTGAACACCACGGAATGGCACCGGGACGGCGGCGGCGACCAGCCGCCGACGCTGGACGACCTGCGGGAGAGCGTGCGCCGGGTGCTCGGCGCCGACCTGCCGCTCGGCCCGCCCGACGGGGACGGGCCGCACCTGCTGCGCCGCCTGAGCGGCGGCAACACCCGCCTGGCCGAGCGGTTCCGGGACCGCCGCGTGCTGCTGGCCGGCGACGCCGCCCACGTGCACAGCGCGATCGGCGGCCCCGGCCTCAACCTGGGTCTCCAGGACACGATCAACCTGGGGTGGAAACTCGCCGCCGAGATCCACGGCTGGGCGCCGCCCGGCCTGCTCGACACGTACGAGACCGAGCGGCGGCCGGCCGCCGAGCGCGTCGTCATGCACACGCAGGCGCAGTCGGCGCTGATCGCACCCGGACCGGAGGTCACCGCGCTGCGTGCGCTGTTCACCGAGTTGCTGCGGGACGAGCGGACCACCAAGCACATCGCCGACCTGATGTCCGGCGCCGACATCAGGTATGACCTCGGCGGGGACCATCTTCTCACCGGCCGGCCCGCCCCGGACCTCACGCTGGAGACGGAGAACGGCCCCGTACGGCTGGCCGAGCTGACCAGGACGGCCCGTCCGCTGCTCCTGGATCTGACACCCGAGGCAGCACTGGCCGGGGCGCTGGAGGGCTGGCGCGACCGCGTCGACCTGGTCGTCGGCAAGGCGAGCGAGGACGCCCCCGCCGCGCTGCTCGTCCGGCCGGACTGCTTCGTCGCCTGGGCCTCCGACTCACCCCGACTCGACGACAAGGAGGGTGACGCGCTGCGCGCGGCCCTGACCGCCGCCTTCGGCGCCCCTTCCGGCGCCGGGGGCTGAGAGGAGTGAACGTCAGCCCGTGGCGCCGGACAGCTCGGGGTTCGGCTGCCGGATCGGGGTGAAGAACGCGGCGAACGCGATCAGCAGGCAGGCCGCTCCCGCCAGCAGGCAGACCACCGCCACCCCGTGACGCTGCGCGCCCCAGGTCAGCACGGACGCCCCCGCCGGCCCGAGCGAGAAGTGGATGGTCCAGAAGGCGGAGGTGACCCTGCCGAGCAGATGGTCGGGGGTGACCTGCTGGCGCAGCGACATCGAGGCGATCCCGGCCACGCTGACACAACCGAGGTAGACCGCGGCCGCCACCGCGACCGCGGGTACGCCGCCCGACGTGCCGAGCCCCACGACGGCGAGCCCGGCGACGGCGATCGCCCCGATCCAGGACGCGCCGAACCCCAGCCTGCGGCGTACGGGGCCCACGAGGAGCGAACCGGCGACGGTGCCGAGCGCGGCGACCGCAAGCACGGCTCCGACGGCCCCGTCCGGCTGGCCGAGGTCGTGCTTCAAGTGGTAGATCAGCACGTCGGTCAGCCCGAGGGTCAGGAAGATGAAGAACGACAGCAGCACGGTGAGGGCACGCAGCACCGGCTGCCGCCACAGGAAACGGGCCCCGGCGAGCATCCCCCGCCAGGGCCCCCGGGCCTCCTGGCCCTCGGGAGACTCCCCTGCCTGCTGGACCCCCCGCGCCGCCGAGGCCTCCGGGGACGACGGGGACGACGGGGACGGCGGGGCCGGCTGGGACGCCGACGGCCGCCGCCCGAACCTGATCATCACGACGCCGAGCGCGGAGATCCCGAAACTGGCCGCGTTGACCGCGATCGCGGCCGTCGGCCCGGCCCAGCCCGCGACCACCCCGGCCAGCAGCGGCCCGCCGATCCCCGCCGCGGCGGAGGTGGCGCCGAGCCGCCCGTTCGCCTCGGTGATCCGGCTCGGCTCGACCAGGGTGCGCACCACCGTGACGTACGTGACCTGGAAGACCATGCCGATCGCCTCGGCGGCCGGAAGGATCACGTAGAGCAGCCAGATCTTCGGCCCGAAGGCCCAGGCGACGGGCACGATCCCGTATAACGCCATCCTGGCGAGATCACACCAGATCAGCAGCCGCCTGCGGTCGAGCCGGTCGGCGAGGACCCCGGCGAAGACCCCCGCCGCCACCGAAGCCGCGCTCGCCAGGCCGGTCAGCAGGCCCATCCGCGCCACCGACCCGGTCACGTGCAGCACGAGCAGCGGGACGGCGATCAGGGCGAACGAGTCCCCCGCCACCGACAGGGTCTGCGATCCCCAGAAGACCATGAAGTTCCGGTCACGCCACAGCGATGATCCTTTCCCCTCCACCTCCGTCATGCTGCCGTACGGACGGGTTCAGCCGCGCGGGCGGCGGACGACGGGGACGGGCTGGCCGCGGCGCGCGGCCTCGGCCCGAAGGCGGTTCCCGAGCTTCCTGCCCTCACCGAGGAACGACCGGAACCGCTCGCGGCCCGGGGGAAGACTCCAGTCGTTCAGCGCCCGCTCGACCCGTACGCCCAGCCGGTCGCCCTCCCCTGTCGCGGTCCCGACCAGCACCACGTTCTCCTGCCAGGTCAGGGCCGGCCCGTGCCGGTGGAAGGTGAGGCACACCGGCCCGTCTGCCGCCTCGACGCCGGCGGGGAGCCGCAGGTCGAAGCCCGTCCCGGTGCGTACGGCCGCGCGGGTGCGCACCGGCAGCGGCCGGCCGTCGGCGACCTTACCGGTCGGTGCCAGCCTGCAAATCCGCGTCGCGTACGGTCGCCCGGCCCTGGACGAGGACCACGGGCGCCCGGCCGGCGCCGCTGCCCTCGGCGTCGGAGCAACGGTCGGAGTACAGCAGCGCGACGCGCGGGTTCCTACGGGCTCGCTCCGCCTTGTCCGGGTAGGTGAGGCCGGTGCTGACGTCGAGCGTGCCGTCCCGGCCGACGTACGGCGTGACCGGCCAGGTGACGGGCCGCCCGTCGCGGGTGAGCGAGGCGTACTCGCACACCACGGCACGTCCGAACAGCTCGGCCGCCTCGCGCGGCCAGGTGACGAGCGGGCTCATCACGCCTCCAGAACGGCGGGCAGAACGGCGGGCAGGGCGACGGCGGTGCCGTACAGCCGGGTGAACCGGCGCCGGTAGGCGGGCCACCAGAACAGGCGGAACATCAGCCGGGCCGGTCCGGGCATGTCCGCGAACGCGGTCGCGAGCAGACCGGCGTCCGCGCTGGAGGCGAGCCAGCCGAAGATGACGGGCACCCGGCGGCGGCCGAAGTCGGCCATCGCCTGGCGCTTGTCCGCCTCGATGTCGTCGGCGGTGAGGTGCCGGAGCATCAGCGGCACGGCCGTCCGCTCCTCGTGGTCGAGGTGCTCGCCGACCAGCTCGTGCAGCCGCCACAGGACGGGCACGCGCTCCGGAATCGGGACCGCGCGGTCGGCGGCGGCCGCCAGGAGCGGGTCGAGCACGGCGTGCTCGGCCTCCAGCTCGGCCAGCGCGGTCCCCGCCTCGGGGTCGCGGCCGGCGAGCTTCGGCCACAGGGTGACGTCCTCGTGCGTGTGGTGGGCGTGGAGCATCTCCAGCACGAGTGTGAGCTGCTCCTCCAGGAGTTCCCGGTGCTCGCCGTCACGGGGGTCGCGGCACGCCTCGGCGAGGCGGCCGAACTCCGCGCGGAACCCGGCGTGCATCAGCAGGAAACCGGCCAGGTCCTCTTGTGTGATCATCTGTCTGCTCCCTCACGTCTGTGGGGAACAGCGTGCGTTTCCTCCCCTTACGAACACTTGTCGAGGGCTAGCTGGGCCCTTGACAGCCAGTAGCCGGCCCCGGCCTGTTCGAGGAGGCGCACCGCGTCCCGCAGCCGCTCGCGCGCCGCCGCCCGGTCGCCGAGCGCCAGCAGCGCCTCGCCCAGATGGCCGTCGTACGCTCCGGGGACCGTGGTGCAGGTGCCGACCACGAGCAGCAGGCCGGAGAAGGGGCGCAGCAGGTCGCAGACCTCCCGGAGGACCTCCTGCTCGCCCAGCCGGATCGCCGTGTGAAGCCGGAGCATCGCGGCGAGCGACCAGCTGTAGTCACGCGGTGGCATGGGGGTCCCGTGCAGCAGCCGCCGGGCGCGGTCGCGCTCCGGCTCACCCAGCCCGCTCAGCGTGTACGCCGCGGCGTACGCGACTCCGGGGTGACCGGTGCGGCGGAAGGCGTCCTCCAACCGGCCGGCCTCGTCGGCGAGGTCGTCCACGGGAAAGAGCGCCTCCATCCGCAGGACGACCATGCTCGCCTCGAAATAGGCGAGGTCGGAGAACGACAACGTCGCTCTGAGCGGCTCCAGGTGGCGGAACGCGTCCGGCACCCCTTGGAAGAGGTCGAGCCCCACCCGCGTGACCGCCACCTGGAGCGCCAGCGTCGGGTTGTGCGGCTCACGCAGCGACGCGCCGGTCTCGGCCAGCAGCGCGCGGGCGTCCGCGACCCGGCCGCGCCCCACCAGCTCGGTGGCGACCTGGAGCTGCGCGATGACCCTCAGGTGGGACGGCAGGTGCGGCTCCGCCAGCAGGCGCCGCGCGGTCGCCGCCCGCTGCTCCGTGAAGTCCTGCCCCAGCAGCGCGATCAACCGCAGGTGGAGCGCGCGCCGGAGCGCTTCCGGCTCGTCCAGGCGTTCGGCCGCCGCCACGGCCTGCGCCGAGACGTGCTCGACCTCGGCCTCACGACCGGTCTGGGCGAGCACCACGGCCCGTACGGCCTGCGCCGAGGCCCGGGCAGGCGCGGCCGGAGGCAGCTCCCGGACCGCGCGGTCCATCGCCGCTCGCAGGGCGACCGGATCGAAGTCCTGGTTGAACGGCACCCAGACACCGTGGCCCATGGCGATGTCGGCGGCCCGCACCGCCTGGTCCAGGTCGTCGCCGGCGAGCGCCAGCGCCTGCTCGATCGCCTCGTAGCCCTCGTCGAACCGCCCGGCGGCGTAGCGGCTCTCGGCCAGGCCCACGGCGAGCTCGAACCGCTCGTCCGCGCCCGCCCCGGCGAGCTCGGACACCGCGAGCGCCTCCTGCCAGGAGGTGGCCGCGTCGTCGAGGGCGTGCCTGCGCATGGCCACCCGCGCCGTGCGGGCGGCGTAGCTCATCGCCATGCGGGCCGGCTCGGGCCCGAGCTCCGCCGCCGCCAGCCAGTGCCGCGCGATGGTCGCGGCCTGGTCGTCCCGATCCCCGTACGCGCGGGTGAGCACGCCCGCCAGCCGCGCGTGCACCCCCGCCTGCCACAGGCGGGAGCGGCGCGACAGCAGCGCGTCGGTCACCAGGGCGTGTGCGAACGCGTACCCGCCCAGCCGGGCGCCCGACTCCCGGATCAGACCCGCCGCCAGCGCGGCGTCCAGCGAGGGCACCAGGTCGCCCAGGCCGCGCCCGGCAACCTCGGCCATGACCGCCGCGTCGAACTCGTCGCCGGCCACCGCGGCCAGCTCCAGCAGGCCGGCCGCCTCCTCCCCCAGCCCGGCCACCCGGTGCAGCACGACGTCGAGCACGCCCTGCGGCAGTTCCTCACCCGCCCGGGCCAGCTCGGTGAGGAAGAACGGGTTCCCGGCGGTGCGTCCGCGCAGTTCCCCGGCCCTGCGGCTGCCGGGGTCGCGGCCGGACAGCTCCCGTACGAGCGCGCGCACCTCCTCCGTCGCGAGACCGTCGAGTTCCAGCCTGCGGGCGCCGAGCCGGGACAGCGCCGAGAGCGTGGCGGTCAGCGCCGACGCCTCGTGCCGCCGGAAGCTCGCCACGACCAGCAGGCCCGGCCGCGCGGTGGAGGCCACATGGACCAGCAGGCGCAGCGTCGCGTCGTCGGCCGCGTGGATGTCCTCCAGGACGACGGCCACCGCGCCGAGATCGGCCAGAAACGCGCCGACCGCCTCGAAGAAGCGCAGCCGTGCCCCCTGCGCGTCGTACGCCGGGATCGCCTCCACCCCACCCGACAGGAACGTACGGACCTCCTCGGGCAGCACGGCCCCGGGTGTGGCGTCCGCGAGATCGCGCAGCACCTGCTCCCACGGCCACAGGGCGGGCGCCGTCTCGTGGTCGGGGCTCGACCCCCACCCCACGGGGACGCCGGCCGTCGCGCGAAACCTCCTGAGCAGACTCGTCTTGCCGACCCCCGGTTCGCCGTCCAGGAGCACGATCCGCCGGCCCGCGGACGCCGCCTCCGCCGCGCCGGCCAGGAACCCCAGCGCGCTCTCGCGCCCGACGAACGGCCCGTCATCCGTGTGCCGGCCGGGCGCGGGCCGCTGCACAGGCCGCTGCATCGGGGGCGGGGCAGTCCTCCGCGCCGGAGTCAGCGCGGCGTCCTGGCGCAGGACGGCGGTCTCCAGTTCGCGCAGCCGCGGCCCGGGGTCGATGCCCAGCTCGCCGGCGAGCACCTCGCGCACCCTGCGCAGGCACTCCAGCGCCGCCGCCTGACGGCCCGACCGGTAGTGGGCCAGCACCAGCATCTCCCACGCCCGCTCCCGCAGCGGGTGGTCGTGGACGAACGGTTCCAGCCGTGCGACGACGTCGGTGTGGCGGCCCAGGTCAAGCAGGGACTCCGCCAGCCCCTCGACCGCGTCGAGCCTGAGCTGCTCCAGCCGGGCGATCTCGGGGCGCGCCCACTCCTCGGCGCGCACGTCGGCGTACGCGTCTCCCCGCCACAGGCCGAGCGCCTCGGTGAGGACGGCGGCCGCCTCCTCGTTCCGCCCCTCGCCGAGGTGGCCCGAGCCCGTGGACACGAGCGCGTCGAAGTCCCGCGTGTCGAGGTCGAGCCCGCCGGTCATCAGGCCGTACCCGTCCGCGGCGCTCACGAGGACCGCGGACGGCGTCCTCGCCTTCCGGCCGGGCTCCAGACGGCGGCGCAGGTCGGAGATGTACACCTGGAGGCTGCCCTGGGCGCTGGCGGGCGGGCTGCCGGACCACAGCCGGTCGGCCAGCACGTCGGCCGGGAGCACCCGGTCGGCGTGCATCACGAGGAGGGCCAGCAGCGCCCGCTGCTTGGGCGGCCCCACCGGTACGGCCTGCCCGGCCACGACGAGTTCCATGGGACCGAGGACGTTCAGCCGCACGGGCCAATGGTAGGGACCCGCCTTGAAACGGTCCACCCGCTCGATAAGCCGCGGGCCTCACTTTCCCGGCCGATCGGACTGGGGTGCACCCGTCACCGGCGGGAACGGAATCGCCACCAGGACCGGGAGGAGCCACTCCTCCTCGTCGTCGAGATGCGCCCGCAGCTCCGCCGACATGCGGTCGAGCTCGGCCATGAAGCGCCGAGGCTCGGCCCTGCCGATCCCGTCCAGCAGGGCGACCAGCTCACCCTGGATCCGCGCGATCACCCGGTGCTGCTCGCCGAGGCGGTCGAGGGCGTCGCGCAGGTGCGGGTGCATGTCCGCGAGCGCCGGGAAGACCGCGGCGTCCTCGCCCCGATGATGGAGCTCCAGGCCCTGGCAGAATGCCAGGCAGTGCTGCCTGAGCCGCAACCCGAGCCTGAGATCGCCACGCTCCGCCTCGCCCGGCCTCGCGCTCCCTGCCTCCCCACGCTCCGCGCTCCCTGCTTCCCCATGCTCCGCGCCGCGTGTCTCCTCGTGTTGTGCCCGCTCGGCGAAGTGGGCCCCGGCCTCCTCCCGTACGTGCCCGAGCTGGGCGCGCAGCCAGGCGTGGATCTCCAGCAGCTTGCCCGCCATGGTGGTGACGTCCTCGGGCGCCTCGGCCGGCGCCTCCGGGCGCTCCAGCACGACGACCGGCAGGGCGCGGGCCGTACGGGCCTGGTAGTCGCCGTAGCCGGGCGCCACCCGCACGACGTGCTCGAACAACCGCTCGCGCGCCGCGCCCTCGGCCGGCACCGCGATGGCGTCGAAGACCTCCTCTCCCAGCTCGACCCGTACGGCCGGACGCGCGAGCAGGTTGTGATACCAGGCGGGATGGCGTGGCGCACCGCCCGCGGACGCCACGACCAGCAGCAGATCGCCGTCGCGGACGTAACCGAGCGGAACGGTGTGCTCCTTTCCCGACTTCGCGCCGACGGTGGTCAGCAGGAGCAGGTCGCCGCCCTCGAAAGGGCCGCCGACCTTACCGCCATTGGCGCGGAACTCGTCGATGACGGACTGGTTGAACGATTCGGACACTGATGAACTCCAAGAGCGTGGGACGAACGAATACAAGGGCGGGCGCGGTGCGCCGCCGGGCCGCCGGCCGGTCGTCGCGACAGGCGTCGGCGAGCGGGCACGGGCAGGCCGGGGTGAGGTGCGGTGACGGCGCGTACCGGCATGCCGCTTGGGCACATCGACACACGGAAAGACCGGCAGGCGGAGATCTCCGTACGCGGCCGGACGGCGAGAACCGCACCGGAGGCACAGGAACGCGGCGGCTCAGCCGCGACGCGCGAGCGCGGAGCGCGGCGTCAGGCGGGAGATGCGGAGTGTGTACTCACGGCGGAGGTCCCTTCACGAAGGTGCGGCCCGGCTGCCGATCGGCCTATCGCTGCCTCCCTGGGGCAGCGTCCATGTGATCGGCGCCACGCGGCACGCCGATCATTAGAACCGGCGCGTTCTCCTCCTGTCAACGCGGTCCGATCACCTGCTCGACGACCATCGCCGGGGCGACCGGTGGCCCGCCGTCATCGTGGCCGGCGGCGAGGTCGTCGGCCAGGTGACCGAGAGCACAATCCTGCGCGGCCCCTTCGGCAAGGGCTTCCTCGTCGACGGCGCATGGCAGGACGAGATCTTCTGGGAACGACTGCTCGACGAGGAGCCGGCCGCCGCTTGACCCGCGCTTAACGATTTCCTGGGGCACCAGTTACCCGCCCCCGGCGCGTCGCGCGCCGCCGTACGGCCGCGGTCTCGAAACTCACTCTCCGCAACCATCTCGTGGAGGAGGAGTTCGTGGGCACAATCGACCGGCGAGGATTCGCCAAGCTGGCCGGGCTGGGGGCGGTGGCGTCCGTCGCCGCCCCGTCCCTGGGCACGGCGCCCGCCTCGGCGGCACTCGCGCCGTACGCGGGAGAGCGCCGGCAGACCTGTCTTCGGGTGGCGCGCGATCTCCTGCTCGTCGGGGAGGACGGCACCGACCTCAAGCACCGGTACCTTCAGGTGCTGATCGACAAGGGTCTCCCCCGGGCCCGTACGCCCAAGAGGGTCCTGGTCGTGGGGGCCGGCATCTCCGGGCTCGTGGCCGCCACGCTGCTCAAGCAGGCGGGGCACCGGGTCACCGTCATCGAGGCCAACGGCAACCGGATCGGCGGCCGGATCAAGACCTTCCGCTCGGGGTTCCGCGACCGGCGCCAGTACGCCGAGGCGGGGGCGATGCGCATCCCCGACTTCCATCCGCTGACGCTGGCGCTGATCGACAAGCTGGGGATCACCCGCCGTCCCTTCTACAACGTCGACGTCACGCCCGGCGTCCTGCCCAAGGGACCGGTGCCGCCGGTCGTCTACACCTCGCGGCAGGGCCAGGTGTGGCGCTCCGGCCCGCCGGAGGGCGACTTCACCGCCCCGCCGCGGATGAACCACACGTTCATCCACGTGAACGGCGTCACCCAGCGGCGGGACGAGTACGCCGCGGACCCGCGCAGGATCAACGCCACGTTCGGGCTCAGGGACGGCCGGACCGCGGCCCGGATCCTCGACGAGGCGCTCGACCCGGCGCGGGACTACTTCTCCGTGGTCCGGGGCGGCAACCGGGCCGACAAGCCGCTGCCGGAGCTGGTCGACGGCTGGGCCCGGCTGCTGTACGACTTCGACGGCTACTCGATGTACGCCTACCTGAAGGAGCACGCGAAGCTGGGCGACGAGGCGATCGACGCCATCGGCACGCTGGAGAACCTCACCTCCCGCCTGCCGCTGTCGTTCATGCACACGTTCCTCACCCGCAGCCTCGTCAACCCCGACGTCACCTACTGGGAGATGACCGGCGGCAGCGGATCGCTGCCGTACGCGCTGGAGCCCGGGCTGCGCGACGAGATCCGCATGGACCGCAGGGCCATGCGGATCGACACCTCCGGCCGGGGCGTGCGCGTCTCGACCGTCAGCGAGGCGGGCAGCACGGAGGACGAGTTCACCCGGCAGGGGCGGCGCGAGACGTTCGAGGGCGACGTCGCGATCATCACGGTGCCGTTCTCCGCGTTACGCCACGTCGAGATCGCGCCCGCCCTGTCCTACGCCAAGCGCCGCTCGATCATGGAGTTGCACTACGACTCCGCGACGAAGGTGCTGCTGGAGTTCGGCAGGCGCTGGTGGGAGTTCACCGAGGAGGACTGGAAGCGCGAACTCGGCGGCCGTTACCGCCCCGGGCCGGTGACGCATGTGACGGGCGGCGGGTCGGTCTGCGACAACGCCAACCGGTTCATGTACTTCCCCTCCCATCCGGTGCCCGGGAGCGAGGGCGGGGTCGTGCTGGCCAGCTACTCGTGGGCCGACGACGCGACCCGCTGGGACTCCATGGCCGACGAGGAGCGGTACGGCTACGCGCTGCGCGGGCTGCAGGAGGTGCACGGCGACCGGATCGCGGAGTTCTACACCGGCCACGGCCAGACCCAGAGCTGGATGCGCAACCGCTACGCCTTCGGCGAGGCCGCGGTCTTCACCCCCGGCCAGATGACCGAGATCCACCCCGCCATCGCCGTCCCCGAAGGCCCGCTGCACTTCGCCGGGGAGCACACCTCGCTCAAGCACTCCTGGATCGAGGGCGCCCTGGAGTCGGCCGTACGCGTGGCCCTGGAGGTCAACGCCTGAACCGTGCCGATGTCATCGTAAAGCGGTGAAACCTGGCCGAGGGCACCGTGAAACCCGGGCCGCCGACAGTGGTGCCATGAGCATCACAGAATTCCGGCCTTCCGGGGGCGGCCCGGCCCCGGCCGGGGACACCGATCTGGCCGTACGGGTGCGAGGGCTCGTGAAGACGTTCGGCGAGCACCGCGCCGTCGACGGCATCGACCTCGACGTGCGTTCTGGCGAGATCTTCGGCGTCCTCGGCCCGAACGGCGCCGGGAAGACCACGACACTGCGCATGCTGGCCACCCTGCTGAAGATCGACGAGGGTCGCGCCGAGATCTTCGGGGTCGACGTGGCCGGCAACCCGCACGTGATCCGGCAGCTGGTCGGCGTCACCGGACAGTACGCGTCGGTCGACGAGAACCTGACCGCCCGCGAGAACCTCTGGCTCTTCAGCCGCCTGCAGGGCGTCGCCGGGCCGCGTGCCCGGAGCATCTCCACCGAGTTGCTGGGCCAGTTCGGCTTGGAGGACGCCGCCGACAAACCGATCTCACAGTTCTCCGGCGGCATGCGCCGGCGTCTCGACCTGGCGGCCAGCCTGATCACCAGGCCACCGCTGATCTTCCTCGACGAGCCGACCACCGGTCTCGATCCGCGCACGCGCGGCCAGATGTGGGACACCATCCGCGGTCTGGTCGCCGACGGGTGCACGGTGCTGCTGACCACGCAGTATCTGGACGAGGCCGACCAGCTCGCCGATCGCGTCGCCGTCATCGACCACGGCCGCAAGGTCGCCGAGGGCACCCCCGACGAACTGAAGACCGCCGTGGGCGACTCCACCCTCCAGTTGCTGCTCGCCGATCCCGGCGAGGTGCCCGCCGCCGTGGAGGTCGTACGGCGCGTCCTCGGCTCCGAGCCGGTCCTCAGCCCGGAGAAGGGCCGCCTCAACGTCCCCCTCGACCAGGCCGACCTCGCCGCGGACGTACTGATCGCGCTGCGCTCCGCCGGGGTGTCGATCACCTCGGTGAGCGTGGACAAGCCCAGCCTGGACGAGGTGTTCCTGGCCCTCACCGGTCACGAGACGGACGGGGACGACGAGAACGGCACGAAGGAGAACCGATGAGCACCGTGATCGCACCTGCCCGCGAGGTGGTCCGGGCCGCCGAGCGCGTGGCGGCCGCCCGGCGGCGCGTCTCCCTGGGGGAAACGCTCGGCCAGACCCTGATGATGGCGTGGCGGGCGCTCAAGAAGATGCGCCGCAACCCGGAGCAGTTCTTCGACGTGGCGCTGCAGCCGCTTCTGTTCACCGCGATGTTCGCCTTCATCTTCGGCGGCGCCATCGCCGGCGACGTGGCGAGCTATCTCCCCCTGATGATCCCCGGCATCGTCGCCCAGACGGTGCTGACGACGTGCATGGCCACGGGCACCCAACTCCGCGAGGACATGGAGAAGGGCGTCTTCGACCGGTTCAAGTCGCTGCCGATCGCCCGGATCGCGCCGCTCGCCGGCCCGATGGTGGCCGACCTGCTGCGCTACACGATCGCGGCCACGCTGACCTTCGCCATGGGCCTGGTGATGGGCTACCGCCCGGACGGCGGACCGGCCGGAGTGCTCGCCGCGATCCTGCTGGCGGTCGTCACGG
Organism: Microbispora sp. NBC_01389; assembly: GCF_045040095.1. Lineage (NCBI taxonomy): Bacteria > Bacillati > Actinomycetota > Actinomycetes > Streptosporangiales > Streptosporangiaceae > Microbispora > Microbispora sp. NBC_01389. Next base: position 2,946,177 of record NZ_CP109552.1, on the reverse strand, counting down.
GCTGGTCGCTGGCATGGGCCTTCACCTGGGTCGGCACGATCGCCCGGAGCGCCCAGGCCGTGCAGGGCATCTCGATGATGATCCTGTTTCCGCTGACGTTCCTGTCGAACGCGTTCGTCCCGGTCGAGACGCTGCCCGGCTGGCTGGCGGCGTTCGTCCGGATCAACCCGGTCTCACACCTGGTCACGGCCACCCGCGACCTCGCCAACCACGCAGTCGTCAGTGGAGAGGTGGGCTGGACGCTCCTCGCGTGCGCCGTCGTCATAGCGATCTTCGCGCCGCTGTCGGTGCGCAGCTACAAGCGGCACATGTGACGTCCGTCCGGCACGGCCGAAGACCTGCTCGACGAGGCTCCGCGCCTCGGGGAGCAGGTCGGCGCCGCGCCGGTCGCCGTACTCGGCCCGTACGGCGGCGATCGTCCCGGGCGCGGCCCGCTCCGCGTACGGTTCAATCCGCTGGAAGGCCATGCTGGGCATGTTGTTGTGGTAGGTGAACCGCTCGGCCAGCACCAGCAACCCGATCGCGTCGCGGGGAGTCATGGCTCCCCGCAGCAGCCCCCAGGCGCCGAGCGCGAAGAGCACCGAGCCGCACAGCGGGTAGTCGAAGGCGGGGTCGTCCACCGTCCACATGCCGTGACCCCAGGCCTCGGGGGAGGAGATTTCGGTGGCCAGTGGGTTGTAGGCCTGTGCGACGGAGAACAGCGTCTCGCCGTACCCGACGTCCTCCGGCGAGGCGTGGTACGCGTACGCCGTCAGGGTGACCGACACCGCGATGATCACCCACGGCGTGTCCGCCGGGTGGGGAGCGCCCGGCAGGCGCAGGTCACGCGCCCGCTCGACGGCCAGGCGGTACTCCCTGAGCGCGACGGCCGTCTCGCCGCGGGCGAGGGCGAGCTCGGCCGCGCACAGCGAGGCGATCGCCCTCCCCCCGAGCACCGCCTCGTTCGCGTTGATCCGGGTGATCTCGGCGAACTCGGCCTCGGCGCTCGCGAGATCACCGTCGGCGAGGGCGGAGACCAGCAGCACCGTACGGAGCTGGGTCTCGTCCTCGGTGGCTCCGAGCCGGCTCAACACCGGAATGGCGGTCCGCGCGTGCCCGACCGCCCGCCGGTGGTCGCCGAGCCGCATCACCAGGTGGGCGAGCGCGGTGCGCACCATCGCGGCGAGCCACGGCCCCTCGTCCTCGGGGAGCATCGTCAGGGTCCGCTCGGCGGCCTCGATCGCCCCGTTCACCTCTCCCGCGTTCTCCATGATGTAGACGCTCATCTGCGTCGCCATGAAGGCTGTGTAAGGGTCGTGGCTCCGGCGCAACTCCGCCAGCCGGCGGTACATCTCGGCGCCGTCGCCCGTGTGGCACACGAACAGCACCTTGGCCATCGCCGCCAGCCGGGGATCCGTCGTGGCGCCGACGGGCAGCGTATGGAGGAGGTCGCGTACCGGCTCGACCCGCCGATCGGTGACCATGCTGTTCATGAGCGTGATCAGCATGGCGCCCCTGGTCACCTCGACGAGGTGCGGGGGCGGCGCCCAGACGGTGATCACTTCGCAGATCGCGTCCAGGTGCACGAGGAGCCGGGAGTGCTCGCCGCGGATCGACCACAGCGCCCCGAGGCCGGCCAGCAACTGGACCGTCGTGGCCGGATCGGCCTCGCCGAGGGCCCGCCGGAGCAGATCGGCAAGGTTGCCCTCCTCCGCCCGAAGCGCGTCGACCGCCGCGAACTGGGCCGAGGTGAACAGCACCCGGCCGTTTTCGACGGCATACGCCGTCGCCCAGGCCCGTTGCGCCGCCCGGGCGGGCGCCTCCTCGCCGGCCTCCCTCAGACGCATCCGCCCGAACTCCCTGACGGTCTCCAGCATCCGGTAGCGGAGGCCGTACGCCGTCTCGGAGAGGCTCAGCATCGACTGCTCCGTCAGCGCGCCCAGGACGTGCAGGGCGTCCGGGCCGAGGACCTGCTCGGCCGCGGCCAGCGTGAAGCCGTCGCCGAACAGCGACAACCACCGGAGCGCCCGCCGTTCCGGCTCGTCCAGCAGGTTCCACGACCAGTCGATGACCGCGAGCAGCGTCTGGTGCCGGTCGGGGGCCGTACGGTTCCCGCCGCGCAGCAGGGCGAAGCGGTCCGCCAGCCGCCGTGCGATCTCCTCCACCGACATCACCCGCGCCCTGGCCGCGGCGAGCTCGATCGCGAGCGGCAGCCCGTCGAGGCGGGCGACGATCTCCTCGACCACGCCTTCGTCGATCCGTACGCCCGGGCGGGCGGCGGTGGCGCGCTGGCGGAACAACTCGACCGCGTCGCGCGCGGGCAGCGCGCCGAGCGGATAGACGCGTTCGGCCGGAATCGACAGGGCGGCGCGCGAGGTGGTGAGCACCCGCAGGTCGCGGGTCGTCACGGTCAGGAAGCCCACCAGGTCGGCGACGGCCTCGATCACGTGCTCGCAGTTGTCCAGGATCAGCAACGCCGGGGCCTGGTCGAGATGCCGGGCGATCCGGGCGCGGACGTCGGAGCGCTGCTCGGCGGTCAGGGCGCGGCGCCCGCTGACCGAGTCGCGGACTCCGAGCGCCGAGCCCACCTCGCCCACCACGCCCTCTGGCGAGGAGACGCCGACCAGTTCGACGAAGTGCGCGACGGGCTGCGCGGCGTTCCTGCCGACGACATGAGCCAGCCGCGTCTTGCCCAGCCCGCCGGGGCCGATGACGGAGACCACCCGGTTGGTCCGGAGCAGGGCGTGCACCGCGCGGATGTCGCCGTCCCGGCCCAGCAGCGAGGAGCCGTCGAACAGGATGCCCTCACGCACCGGCCGGTCGGCGGCGAGGAGCTCGGCGTACACGCGGGTGAGCTCGGGCCCGGGTTCCGCGCCGAGCCGCTCCGCGACGCCCGCGCGATACCGCTCGTAGCGCTCCAGCGCGGCGGCGGCACCCCGTACGGCGGCCTCGCTGCGCAGCAGGCAGGCGAGCAGTTCCTCGTCGTGCGGCCGATCGGCGGCGGCCTCCTCCAGCAGCGGCAGCGCGCCCTCGTGCGCGCCACTGCGGCCGCGGGCGATCGCCGCCACCCGCCGCGCCTCGGCCGCCCATCCCGCCGCGATGCCCCTGAGCTCGGCGAGCGGGCCCGTCGCGCCGTCCGAGCCGCTCCTCCCGAGATCGATCGCCTCTTCGGCGCTGCGGCGCGCGAGCGCCACGTCGGCCTCGCCCAGCGCGGCCCGCGCCTGCTCCACCAGCGCGGCGAGCAGCAGCGCGTCCACCTGGTCGGCGGCGAGCCCGAGCCGGTAACCGCGCGGGACCCGGACCACGACGTCGGCGTGGGTCGCCGCCCTGGTCCGCGAGACGACCACCTGCAGCGCCTTCGCCGGATTGGCCGGCGCCTCGTCGGGCCACAGCTCCTCGATCAGGCGCTCGTCACGGACCCCGGAACGTCCGTGCGTGGCGAGCACGGCCAGCAGGGTCTGCGCACGGAAGCCGACCACGCGCGCGCCCCGCCAGCGGACGCCGTCGAGCAGGACAAGTTCAGGGGACACACCTTCAGCTTACGGACGAGCCCCCCTCCACGAGCGTGCCCGCGCACGACCTGAGCCCGTTTGCCGGCGAATCCGTTTTCCAAGAGCGCGCGATCACCTCACGGGCGCTCCTCGGGGAGTGGACTGCGGCCAGCGCCTCAGGGCTCTATCTCTGATCGAGTAGGCGGGTCATCCAGATCATGTCGCCGCGTTCGGCGTCCTCGGTGACGCGGTCGCTTCGGTGGAAACCGAGCTTCTCAAGGACGCGGAACGAAGGTGTGTTCCACTCCCGCACGGTCGCCCAGAGCCGTCGGCGTCCTGTCCGCGCCGCGGCTCCCATGACCGCACGGGCGGCTTCCGTCGCGTAACCGTGGCCATGAGCTTTTCGTGCCAGCTCGTACGCGATCTCGGGTTCGTCGAAGGTCGCCTGGCCGACGGTCAGTCCGCAGTATCCGATGAACTCACCGGTGTCCCGCAGTTCGATCGGCAGCAACCCGAGCCCCGGATCCGCCATCAGCGGATTGCCGAGGAGCCGACCGCGCATCTCCTCGACCGTCGGGCGCCCCTCGGCGTCGATCCGCCGTCGCAACGGCGGAGAACATCAAATGTACAAAATATCGCCCGCGCTGTGATGCTTCACAGTAGAAGTCCGGCACGACATCGCTCCAAGGAGGGTAAGTGCGGAAAATCAAATCTTTGGCCGTCGCCGGCGCATTGATCAGTGGGCTGGCGGTCGTCGCGAACGCCGCCCCCGCGCACGCCGACACACTGCGCAACGTCTACTACTCCTCCTACGACTGCTACCGGTACGGGGACTACGGCGTCCAGAACCACATGTGGACCTGGTATCGCTGCGATTACCATACAACCTGTGGTTCCTCTGGAGCGTCCCGTAAAAGGTCCTCCAGGGCCGTGACCGGACCCAAGGTGCACTGATCGCCGGGCGGAACGGATTCCGCCCGGCGATCAGCACGTTCACGCCATGCTCATCGAATGGTGACCCGGGCGCCGGCCGGTGCGCTGACCGGTGAGTTCTTCACCAGATAGGCGGCCAGTGTGTAGCGGAGCGAGGACGACGGCGTGAGCACCCAGCCCTGCGCGTTCGGGTACGCGAGGACGGACTTCAGCGCGGCGCCGGTGACCTCCCACACGTCCACCGCGAACCCGGCCGGAAGCGTCGCGAACACCTCCTCGTAGGTGACCGGGCCCGCGTCGCGATGGGCTCGCGTCCCGTAGACCTTGAAAGTGACCGGGCACTTCGACGCGGTGGTCCGCTCGAGTGCGAGGGTGAGTTTCCCCAACCGCCGCCGGCGCCCGGCAGGGCAGGCGCCGACCACCACCGACATGGCCAACGGGCTGTCCACTCGCTCCAGCCTCGAACCATCTGTGGGTCGCCGATCGAATGTGATCGATTCTGTTGATGAAAGTTTCACCGGCATGTGCGATTCACCGCCGGTGATGTCAGCCGATCCACCCTCCGCCCGCCCGGATCGCGGGCCGGCCCGGACAGAGGGTCCGGTGCGCCGCTGACACCGCCTGCAGCACTGCGCCAGACCACGGGCAACCGGCGCGAAGGCGGAGGTACCAGTACCCGACCTGGAAGAACGGACCCACGACCGGCCGGATCCCACCGTACGCCCGACCGGCGGCGTCCCACCGCAGCCCGTGGGAGGTCCGCGACGCCCCGGAAGATCACCCGGCATCGCCGCGCCGAGGGGTGCGTGCCCGCGCCGCATCGACTGTTGCCAGAAACCTCTGTTAATGCGACATTACCCCCACACATCAGTCGGCATACGTCATACGTTACTGCGTCACGAAGGACCATGAGCCGCCTTTGGCGTACACCCGATGAGTCCTGTATCGGCGGGGTTATGCGCGGTGAAAACGTGCTCGGAACCAGCGAAAGGAACAGAGCGTGAAGTCAGCCCTGTCCACCACTGGGAAGGCGTTAGCAGCGCTCGCGGTGTTCGTCGCCGCTGTGTTGCTGCCGGTCTTCGCAGGTAGTGTCCCGGCCTCGGCGGCGACCCAGGCCACCTACTACGTCGCCCCCGACGGCAACGACGCCAACCCCGGAACGGTCACGTCACCGTTCAGGACCCTGCAGCGCGCGAGGGACGTCGTCCGCACGGTGAACGCCAACATGACAGGCGACATCTACGTGTATCTCCGCGGGGGCACCTATTCGGTCAGCAGCACCATCGACTTCACGCCGGCCGACTCTGGCACGAATGGCTACCGGGTCGTATACGCCGCGTACCAAAACGAGACGCCGGTCCTCACCGGAGGCGTCCAGGTAACCGGATGGACCCAGCACAGCGGAAACATCTGGAAAGCCCCGCTGAATCGCAGCAACAAGCTCCGTGCGCTCTATGTCAACGACAAGCGAGCGTTCATGGCGTCGAAGACGATGAACTCGGCGGGATGCTACGGCACCTACACCATCACGGCGGGGCAGGCGTCCTGGGCGTGGGAATCCGGTTCGCAGTGCGCGGGAGCGAAGTACAGCCTGAACGACTTTCCCGCCGTCGCCACGAACCAGGATGACATCGAAATAGAGACCGCGACGACCTGGACCACGGCCATCGTGGGTGTCCGGCAGGTCACCACCGAGGGCTCGAACCGGATAGCTCTGTTCCAGCAGCCGGGAGCGGCCATCGCCCAGGGCGCCTTCAACGGCAACGCCCAGGTCGGCGGCAGCCACAAGGTCATGAACGCCTACGAGTTCCTGCACGCGCCGGGCGAGTTCTTCTTCGACAAGACGAGCCGGACGTTGTACTACTACAAATCGGGCTCGGAGGACATGACGACCGCCTCGGTCTGGGCGCCGAACAACGTGTCCACCCTTATCCGGGTCGCCGGCGCCTCCACGAGCAGCCGCGCCCGGAACATCACGTTCTCCGGCCTCACGGTCCAGCACTCCGACTGGAACCTGTTCAACGTGGCCGGCTCGGTGCTCAAGCAGGCCCAGCAGGGCAACCTCGGCGCCATCGCGTACGCCAAGCAGAACTTCCACGCCTACTACTACCGCAACGTCGACCTGGCGCCCGGCATGATCCAGGTCGAGAACGCCAACGGGCTCGTCCTGCAGAACAACCGGATCCAGCACACCGGCGTCGACGGAATCACCCTGGCCAACGACGTGGTGAACACGCAGCTGATCGGGAACTACACCAACGACATCGCCGGATCCGCCATCTCCGTGGGCCATCCCCAGCATGTCTACATCGGCGACTACACCTCGACGAACCGCGAGAAGTATCCCGTTCAGGTCGAAGGCGCGCCCAAGAACATCGAGATCAAGAACAACTACATCTACGACAGCGCCGTGTTGTTCAACGGGCACAGCCCGATCTCGGCGTACTTCGCCGACACCCTGTCCATCCAGCACAACCGCATCGAGAAGACCCCGTGGTCCGGTATCACGCTCGGCTGGGGTTGGTGGAACTTCGACGGATCGTCAGGCTCGATCGCGCCCAACCGGCCGACCACCACGGCGAAGAACAACACCATCAGCTACAACCACATCATCGACACGGTGCAGCGGCTGAGCGACACGGCGCCCATCTACACGCTGGGCAACCAGCCGGGCACCACGATCACCAACAACTACCTGCAGGGCGTCCCGTCCGGTCACAAGTACGGACTCCACCCGGACGAGGGCTCGGGGAACATGACCTTCCGCGACAACGTCCTGAGCGTGGACAAGAACGTCACGTGGCTCATCAACAGCGACGACTTCGGGCGTAAGCACGACCTGAGCATCACGCAGACGTACGGCCCGATCAACAAGGTCTCCAACAAGAACCTGCCGAACAGCACGGTCCAGGACATCCTCGTGTCCTCCGACTATGTCTGGCCGTCGCAGGCGTATGGCATCGCCGTGAACTCCGGACTCGAGGACGCGTACAGGAACATCGTCCCGCAGAGCAATCTCTCTCTGCCGGATCACGTCCTGCCCGCCAGCACCTTCGTCGCCGCCGGGGTGACGTCGATTCCCATCCGGAGCGCCGGCGACGCGGGCAAGACCGTCTGGCTGGCTCCCTCGGGCACGACGTCCTTCTCCGCCGGCGCCACGATGACCAGGGCGGACGGAACCGCGACCTCCATCGCCGTTCCGACGGCGAACGGTGAATATCGCCTCTACGTCGTGGACGCCCAGGGGAATCGTTCGGCTGAGTCGAAGTCGCTCGTCAGGCAAGGAAACGGCGGCGGGAACGGCCAGCAGAGCGGCACGATCGTGGGCACCCAGTCGGGCCGGTGTGTGGACATCAGCGGCGGCACGGCGACCAACGGCGCTCAGGCGCAGCTGTGGGACTGCAACGGCCAGACCAACCAGCGGTGGGTGTACACGTCGGGCAAGCAGCTGCAGGTGTTCGGCAACAAGTGCCTGGACGCCTACGGCCAGGGCACCTCGAACGGCACCCAGGTGATCATCTGGGACTGCAACAGTCAGACCAACCAGCAGTGGAACGTCAACTCCAACGGCACCATCACCGGCGTGCAGTCCGGGCTGTGCCTCGACGCCAACGCGGCCGGCACCGCCAACGGCACAAAACTCATCCTCTGGGCCTGCAACGGCGGAAACAACCAGAAGTGGACCCTGCGCAACTGACGTAATGGTCCCACCGGGCCGCGGACGGTGACACGCGCACCGCCCGCGGCCCATGCTTTTGTAGGTCCCGTGCCGTATTCACAGGCAACGGAGCCACCCGACCATGGGATACGAGCCCGCTTTGATACGGCGGACAGGTTGAGTGTGGCGCGACTGACCACGGGGCGTCGTCGAGGGCGACACCGACTCCGGAACGATCACGAGACCGCTTGGCTGAACATCACAGGAAGAACGCCAGAGCCCGCTCGGCCACAACCGAGGCTGGTTTCCGTTCCGATGGCCCCAAATGGTTGAGGCCGTCCAAGATTTCGAGTGTGGCGTTGGGAAGGGTGTCGCGGAGCATGGCGAACTCCGCTCGGTGCGCGCGCGAAGAGCGGCCGCCGCAGAGGAGCAGCACCGAGGTGGTGACGTTCGCGAACTCGGTGAGCCGACCCTGTTGCGCTGCAATCTGCTCGTGCTCGGCCAGATTGGCTTCCAGAAGGGGCCGCATCCGCTGCCAGCTCGGCCCACGGAATCCCACACGCAACGCCATCCGCAGATACCAGTACGGCAGTTTGGTCATAAAGGCCGGCGCGCCGTCCGATCCTCGGATGAAGTGGACGAACGCGCCGTAGGGATCGCCTGCGGCCAGCCGTTCCCGGTAAGGGGCCATCCAGCCGGTGGGGACAGGGGCGCAGGGCACTCCGGGCTCATAGACCGCGATGCGATCGAACAGCTGGAACGAGCGTGCGGTCTCAAGAGTGACGAGTCCGCCGTAGCTGTGTCCGAACGCCAGCCGCGCCCCGGTCTCCGCCTGCACGGCAAGGAGATCTTCTACTTCCTTCCTCAGGGCGTACTGGGACCCCTGAGGGCCGCTGGCGCCGCGTCCTCGCCGCTCGACGAGGTACACCGTGAAAGAGCGGGCCAGCACGGAGGCCAGCGGCAGGTAGTCCTCCGAGGTTCGCAGAGCCCCGCCGAGCACAATGAGACCCGGCCCAGCGCCCATCGTCTGATAGCTGATCGCCGTGCCGTCAGCCGAGAAGACCGTGCGCTGGCGTACCGGCGGGGTCTGGATGCTCTGGCTCACTTGGCCACCTCCCGCTCCCGCTCCAGCCGATCAAACGTCCCCAGCAACCGTGCGGTGTGCTCGGCGTACTCGGCGTACGGCACGCCGCTGTGTGCGACGAGGGCGGCCAGCCGTTCTTCGAACCCCTTCTGGACCGAGGCCACCAGCTGCTTTCCCTCATCGGTGAGGCTCAGCCGCCGGCGGTGCCCCCCGGCCGGGTCGGGCTGGACGTCAAGAAGCCCGTCGGCGGCAAGGACAGTGGTCATGCGGCTTACCGACGGCTCGGTTACACCGAGGCATTCGGCAAGGGTCCGTTGCGTCGAGGCCCCCAGCTCCCCTACCACGGTCAGCGCCAGGAAGCGGCTGTAGGACACGTTGCGCTCCGCCCGCAGGGTCCGGTCGGCTGCCCGGTCCAGCCGGGCGGTGAGCACGTGCAGGTTGAAACTCAGATTGCGTTCCATGCCAGTAACTTAACATGCTAATTTAGCATTGCAAGTTACCGCCTCGGCCGGTTCACCCTCGGGTGGTAACCATGGGTCACAAGCTGCCGCGACCGACCCGTGCTGAACGGACCGTGCCGAAGATGCAGCACCGCCGTCCGGCCTGGACCGCGCACAGTGTCATAGCATTCGGACACGGGCATTGGTGACTACTCCCACGACACCGTTGATGTCCCACCAGATGCCTGACGGGTGCACGCTACGGCGCGGGACAGGACACGGCAGAGACGGCTTTGCCTAGTCCGGGGCGTAGCGCGTTGTCGTAGCGCGCCTGCCTTGCTTGCCTCCCGGATGAGAACTTTCTCTACGTCTTCAAGCCAGGACTACCTGCGGTTCGCCCGAGACGAACGGGTGCCCTTCGACAACAACGCGGCCGAGCGCGAGATCAGGATGATCAAGCTGAGGCAGAAGGTCTCCGGTTGCCTGCGCACGTTGGCCGGCGCCGAGCAGTTCTGCGCGATCCGCAGCTATCTAGCCACCGCCCGCAAACACGGCGTCGACTTCTTCCACGCCCTCGTTGAACTCGCCGAGGGACGTCCCTGGCTGCCTGCCACCGCGTAATTCCACACGTCTCGATCTTGATGGCCTAACCAGTTACCTCGAGCATTCACGCTGCTGAGGTGTGGCCTCCGGTTGTTGGCTCACCAGGCCGGGGGCCATCGTGGGGCGTGAAGACGAAGGCAGAGCCGTTGTCGTCCAGCCGGATGGTCAGGGCAGCGTCCAGAGCGCTCGCGAGCCGGGTCAGCAGGGGCAGTGTGGGTACGGAGTCACCGCCTTCGATGTTGGAGATCTGGGGTTGGGTCATGCCGGCGTGGCGAGCGAGTTCGGCCTGGGAGAGGCCGAGGGCGGTGCGGCGGTTGTAGACGGCCTGGCCGAGAGCCAGAGCCTGACCCGCCTCCACGTAAGTGGGAGACTCCTCGACCGTCTCGCCCAGGAGCTTCCTGGTCCGCCGGGTCTTCCACTGAGAGTGGTTCACGGCTTGTCCTCCTTGGTCCGGTCGTAGATGTGTTCGGCAGGGGTGTGCTCGGCTTCGCATACCTTCTGTGCTTGCCGTGCCCGTTCGATCTCCGCGTCCTCCCGTTGCCGGGTCTTACGGAACACGGTGAGGAGCACGATGCGCTGGTCGGGGGCGAGCCAGTAGGTGATGCGGATGGCGTTGCCGTCCAGAACGAAGCGCAGTTCGCGGACCTTGCCGCCGAGGTGGCGTGAGTACGGCTCGCCGAGGGTGGTCGCCTGGGAGGCGAGCATGTCGACGGCCCGCTCGGCCTTGTCGTAGTGCCGGTCGGTGAGTATCTCCAGCCACTGTCGGACCTCTGCCTCGATCTCGATCCGCCAAAGCGCGCCCACCTGCTGATTATACAAAAAGTGGTATCGCGGGTGTCGATGGTGCGGAGGCTGGCCACCGCGACCTGGAGACATCCTTGATGGATCACACGAGCATCGTCTTGACGCAACATCGTCTGGCCGGCACCGCCCTGACGGCGGCCGCCGAGCCGAAGGTGCGTCTACAAACAGCGCCGACCGCCCCGCCCTCATCGTTGACCTGATCGTCCCCGGCGGTAAGCATTCACGTCATGCGCGCTTTGTGACCGATGGCTTGCTGGTGTGACGTTCCGTCACTTTGATCGTTGATCTCCGGCATGCTGTGATGGCCGTGTGCCTGGCCTGGAAGAGATGTCGCGTGAGGAGCTGATCGCTCTTGCGCGCGCTCTGGCCGAGCGGACGGTGATCCTGGAGAAGGAGAATGCCGAGCTGCGCGAGCATGTGGCCGTGCTGGAGCAGGAGAATGCCGCGCTGCGTGAGCGGGTCGCGCGGTTGGAGCGGCTGATCTCGCGCAACAGCGGTAACTCGGGGATGCCGCCCTCGGCTGATGATCTGCCGGGTAAGAAGCAGCCCAAGGCCTCTTCCGCGGCCCGTGGGGCGGGCAAGCGCAGGCCGGGCAAGCAGCCGGGCGCTGCCGGGGTGAGTCTGGCGTGGTCGGATGAGGTCGCCGAGCGCGACATGGTCGAGCACTTTCCCGAGGGGGCCTGCGGGTGCGGGGCCGATCTGGCCGGCGCGGCCGATCTTGGGGTGACCGGCCGGCATCAGCAGATCGAGATTCCGCTGGTGACCGCCCGCCGCCTGCAGCACAACCTGCACACGGTCGCCTGCCGGTGTGGTGCGGTGGATACCGCTGCCCGCCCGGACGGGGTGAGTTCCGCGCCGGTCAGCCTCGGGGTCAATCTGCAGGCGTGGTGCGTGTATCTGCTGGTGGTCCACGCGATCCCGGTGCATCGGTGCGTGGAGTTGGTCGCCTCGCTGACCGGGGCGCAGCCGTCGGTGGGGTTCGTGCACGGCCTGATCGCCCGCGCCGCGGGCCTGGTCGCCTCGGCCAATGCGCGGATCCGTGCGCTGCTCACGCTGGCGTACGTGGTGTGCTGCGATGAGACGCCGATCCGGGTCGGACCGAAGAAGGCCAAAAAGTACCTGCTGGTGGCCTGCACGAAGGTGTTCACCTCGTACATGCTCGGCGACCGGGACATGGCCACGTTCAAGAGGTTCGTCGTCGCCGGGTTGACCGGCGTCGTCGTCCACGACCGCTACCAGAACTACGACTCGGCCGAACTCGGCGAGCACGACCACCAGCTGTGCGTGGCTCACCTGCTTCGTGATCTGCAGGACTGCGCCGAGACCTACCCTGGTGCGGCCTGGCCGGCTCAGATCCAGATCGCGCTGCGCGGACTGATCCACGCCGCCAACCTCGCCCGCGAGCAGGGCAGGGACGCCATCGCCGAAGGCACCCGGAGAATGTGGATCAGCAGCTTCCGGCACGGGGTGCGGGTGGGCCTGTCGGAGGTTCGCCGTCTTCCCGGCCCGGCCAAGACCGTCACCCAGCCCGTCGGCCGCGTGCTGCTGGAGGTGTTGCGCGACCGCGAGGACGACGTGCTGCGCTTCGCCCGCGACCTGCGGATTCCTCCCACGAACAACCAGGCGGAACGCGATGTCCGCCCAGCCAAGACCCAGCAGAAGATCTCCGGCCGGCTCCGCTCCGAACGAACCACCGCGCACCGTTACGCCATCCGCGGCTACCTGTCCACCGCGGCCAAGCACGGTGCCGATGTCATGACCGCGATCCGAGACGCCCTCGTCGGCCGCGCCTGGATGCCTCCCGATCCCACACCGGCCTGACCCCAACACCCACCCCGGGACGACTCGCGGCCATGCACCATCACACACCGCGATCAAGCAACACCGGAATGCATCAGAGCTGAATGCTTACCCCCGGCGGCCTTCAAAAACTTGAAGAGGCGACTGCGGACAGGTTCAGCCATACGAGCACGATGCGCTCTTCCGGAAGTTCGACGTAAGCGGCTCGCACCTTGTATCGGCCGGGTCTCAGGTCGATCCACAGATGGTCCTCGGATGCGACGTACTCATGCCCATGAACGGAGTCGAAGAGAATCACTGACTCTTCTACCGTCCATGTCACCTCTTCGTCCTCCGGCACGGTTCCCGCGTCGATGATCCCGACCACCGCCTTCGTGAGGGTGCTCGCCTCCTGCGCGTAACGTGCGGCTGATCGCATGCCTACCCGTTGGATGATCACGTTTCGTTCTGGCAGGTAGGTCGTAGCGCCAAGTTCGCCCGCCACGACCAGCGCTTGGGACGGGCCGACGTCGATCAGCCCGATGTACGACTGCACGGAGCAGGCGCGGCCGTAGTCGCCCTCATCCTCGGGATAGTCCACAGGCGCTCCGTGCCAGTACGAAAGCACTGACTGCGGCACGAGGATGTGCGGGCCGCCCAACGTACTCACCCACGTGAGCCCACCGGAATCCGCCTGCTTCGGATCATTTGCGGCCATGCCGCTGAGCGTACACAGGCAACACGCCAAAATCCTCGGCGACTCGACTAACACAAGGCCCCTGACCGGGAATCACCTGGTCAGGGGCCTTCGGTACGAGAGCCGCCTTGGGGAATCGAACCCCAGACCGTCTGTTTACAAGCCGACTCAGACATGTCTAGGACCATCCATCATTGCCCATATTCAGGCATTACACGGACTACCGCTGCCATTCGAGTCCACCCTCGTCCACGCCGGTTGCCGCGTGGCGAGTACACCGGGATTGCGCGCGGTCTGATGTACAGGCCACGTTGCATTGGAGGGTCAGCGGTCAGAGTTCTTCTAGATCGTCATCTGCCTCTTCGACAACGTCCTTTTCTCGCCTGATAGCGAAGGCAACCGAGGCCGCTTCCCGATCATTGAGGCGGAGCACCCATCGGTAGACCCGCCCTGGGGGCAGTTTGATCATTCCCACGTCGACGGCGAAATTGGCGTGAACCCCAACGGCGGAGATATCTTCATCCAATTCGTTCCGGTCGGAGAGCCTGAAGTTCCCTTCAATGAACAGAGGCCGCATCTCTCCATCGGCAGCCTCGACACTGACTGGCTCGCCATCCATCTCCACTAGATGCAGCCTGAAGAGAACGGGCTCGGTGGATTCCAGCACGCTTGCCCGAACGAATATCGCCAATGACATGTGAGTTCGGCCTGGCCCAATGAGCGACCAGCCCCCGCCCAGGATGCTGATCTTCCCCGTACCATGCTCGTTCCGGACGCTATCGGCCAGAACCAGAAACGCCTCCATTAGCAGCCCACCGTGAATTTCTTACGCACCGTAGCGGAACGAGTAGCCGGATGGCCTGAACTGCTGAACGCGACAGGTATTCCATCTGGCCTGCTGGTGATGCTCACGCGGACGTGACTTGCCATGGGTTCGCGGGAATGCTTGACGATCTCGTCTATCGCGATATCTGGATCGAGCCATACCATCAGCCGTGCCCGTAGGTCGCGCTTCAGCTTGCTGAGGCTTAGCCGTGTCATCTTGATGCTTCGCAAGTCGGGCGATGAGGCCCGCCACCCGTCGTCAGTTTCGCTGTACACGATTCGGATCACACGTGGGCGTTCGACCGTCTTCGCGGCAGGCTCAGAGAGATCGTCCCAGGGCTCACCAGATCGTGTCGTCACACCTCTCATGATGCCTGCTTTCTCGTCATGGCGCACCTGTCATTCCTCTTCATATGCGGTGCCCAGCCGGTAGTGCCCGTCTGGTTCATCCACGATGTACAGGTAGGCGCGGAACTTGACCCCGCTGAAGGTCTCGGCCCAGACGATCTTTCGGGTGCCGTACTCAGGGTGATCCTCGGTTTCACCGATAACGCCCGGCTGAGCGACCAGGGCGTCATGGACGTCTTCACCGGTCAGGTCGTGCTTAGATTTGATCTTCGAATCGATGTTGCCCGGAATGTCAAGCTTGGAGATCCAGACCCGGGTGCGCACCACGACTCGCAAGTCTCCCACCAGACACGAGCTCGCGCACTCCGTTGAGCAGATCCCGGCTGCGCTTGGGCGAGAGTCGATGTGCGGCACTGACCTTGAGCACAGTGCCGATACCCAGATCTTTCAGGATCATGATCGAGTCCTCCCGAGTGCCGTGTTGATCACGGGGCGGGCGGGTGAGCGGGGCCTTTCTGCTGGCCGGGGCGGATGGGGTCGCGGTCAGGTGGGGGCGGCCAAGGCTCGGATCTTGCTCCAGGCCGTGATCAGGTCGGCGGTGTGGGGATGGTCGGCGCATAGCCGGATGAGGCGTTTTCGTGCGCGTCGGACGGGCCGGCAGAGCGCGGGTGTGGCGGTGCGCAGGTGGGGGTGGTGGTCGAGGATGAGCAGGCGGAGCCAGGTCAGCGGGTCGGCGGCGAGCATGACAGGTCGAGCAGGCCGGTCAGTTCGGTGACGAAAACCGAGGCCAACCTCGACGGCAAGTACCTCCTTCGCTGCAGTGACCCCCACCTCAGCGCCGAGGACATCTCCCTGGGCTACAAGCAGCTCCTGGAAGTCGAGCGCGGCTGGCGCGACATGAAGCAGACCATCGACCTGCGGCCGGTCTACCACCGGCTCGAAGAACGCATCCGCGCCCACGTCATCTTGTGCTGGCTCGCCCTGCTGCTCATCCGCATCGTTGAGACCCAGACCGGCATGACCTGGCCTCATGCCCGCCCGCGAGCTCCAACGCCTCCACATCGGGACCTTCGCCGGCCCCACGGGCACCTTCCAACAGGTCACCAGCCTCACCAAGGCGCAGAGCGACTTGCTCGCCAAGCTCGGCATCCCCCGTCCCAAGCAGATCCTCGACCTTCAGCCCACACCCCGCTGACCAGCAGGAACATCGCCGCCTAGAGAAACGCCCTCCAGGCTGCCAAACCCATGTCCTCGCAGGCCAGACCCCGAATCCGGTCCTCCAGGACACCGAATTACGTCGAACCCGGGCAGAACGAGGATTCCATTTATAAGGACGGCGATCGGTGGCGTGGGGCGATTGCGCTCGGCTACGGGCCGGACGGCAAGCGGATTCGAAAGGGGCTACAAGGGCAACAGCATCCGCAACATGCGGGCCGTACTCCGGAAGGCGCTGAGCCAGGCAGAGCGTGAGGGGCTGATCGTGCAGAACGTCGCGGCGCTCTCGCTGCCTCCTCGTATTCGGCAGTCAGAGGGGCGGACGCTCACAATCGATCAGGCGCACACGCTCCTCGACGCGGTCGCCGAACATCGCCTCGGCCTGGTGGTCCTTCTCTCGCTCGTCTTCGGGCTGCGGCGCGGGGAAGCCCTGGGATTGGTGTGGGACGCGTTCGATCCCGAAGCGAAAACGCTCCGGATCACCCACGCCGTGAAGCGGCTCAAGAACCGGGACGCGAACGCCGAGACCAGGACGAAGATCGTGATCAGCGAGGTAAGACTCCCAAGTCACGCCGGACACTGGCGCTGACCTCCGAACTGGTGGACGCGCTCAAGGCGCACCGGGCCAAGCACAACGCCGCACGGCTGAAGGCCGGCGACGCATGGCGGGAACACGGCCTGATCTTCCCCACCTCGTCGGGCCGTCCGTCCGATCCGGACAACTTCTCTCACGTCTTCTCGCGCCTGACCAAGAGCGCGGGTCTAGGCCACTGGCACCCGCACGAACTCCGCCACTCCGGAGCCTCGATCATGCTCGCCCAGGGGACCCCGTTGCACGTGGTCTCCGAAGTCCTCGGGCACGCCAGCGTCGCGATCACCAAAGACGTCTACGGGCATCTCATGGAGGGTGACCGGCGGGCGGCGACGGAGGCCATTTCCGGCGCTCTGCTGGGACAACGGAGGCGGGCGGCTCCCAGGGTGGCTCCCGACGACGCCGAAGAGACCGGATGAGCCGCGAAAGCACAAAGCCCCTGACCGTGAATCACGTGGTCAGGGGCCTGTCGTACGAGAGCCGCCTTGGGGAATCGAACCCCAGACCTTCTGTTTACAAGACAGATGCTCTGCCGATTGAGCTAAGGCGGCCTGCTACCCACACGAGTTTAGTGGGCCGGGGGCCGTACCGTCACGGCGGAATCACCGGCGGCGGTGGCGGGCGACCTCGTAGAGGGCGATCCCGGCGGCCACGCCGGCGTTCAGGGACTCGGCGGCGGCGTTCATGGGGATGCGGGCGATCTGGTCGCACGACTCCCTGACCAGGCGCGACAGGCCCTTGCCCTCCGAACCGACGACCACGACGAGCGGCTCGGAGGCCAGCTCGACGTCGGCGATGTCCACGGTGGCGGTGCCGTCGAGGCCGACCACGAAAAGGCCCTCCTCCCGGTACGCCTGGAGCGTCTGGGTGAGGTTCGAGGCGCGGGCGACGGGCAGGGTGGCGAGGGTGCCCGCCGAGGTCTTCCAGGCGCCCGCGCTGACACCCGCGGAGCGGCGGGACGGGACGAGCAGCCCGTGCGCGCCGAAGGCGGTCGCGGAACGCGCGATGGCGCCGAGGTTGCGGGGGTCGGTCACGCTGTCCAGAGCGACGATCAGCGGCACCTCCGCCGCGTCCCTGGCCAGCTCCACGAGCCGCTCGGGATGCGCGTACTCGTACGGCGGGATCTGCAGCCCGACACCCTGGTGGCCCGTGCTCTCGGTCAGCCGGTCGAGCCTGTCGCGGCCGACCTCCAGCAGCGCGATCCCGCGGTCGGCCGCGATCTTGATGGCCTCGCGGACCCGGTCGTCGCTGTCGATCCGCAGCGCCACGTACAGCACGCTCGCGGGAACGCCGGCCCGCAGCGCCTCGACCACCGGGTTACGCCCGCCGATCACCTCGGGAGCGTCGTCCCTGCGCGTACGGCTCGGCGTGCGGGACGACGAGGCGCCGCCCCGGGACTCCCGCTCGATCCGCTCGGCGCGGGCCTTGTCCTTGTACCAGTGCCGCATCTCCGCCGGCGGCGTCGCTCCCCTGCCCTCCAGGGAGCGACGAACCTTGCCACCGGAGCCCTTCGCCGACCCCTGCTTCTTCGACGGCTTCCCTGAAGCCCTACCCGCCATGGTCTCTAGGGTAGGGCCACGTTCACCGTGCCAGTTCCCATCGCGGGCCCTGCGGGGTGTCCTCGACCACGATGCCCGCGGCGGCGAGCTGGTCGCGGATCGCGTCGGCCGCGGCGTAGTCCTTGCGGGCACGGGCGGCCTGCCGCTGCTCCAGCGCCACCGCCACGAGCGCGTCCACGACCTCCCGCAGCCCCGAGTCGCCGGTCGTACGCCACTGTTCCGACCTCGGGTCGAGGCCGATCACGTCGAGCATGTTCTGCGTCTCGGCGAGCAGCCGGGCGACCTGCTCCTTGTTGCCCTGGGCCAGGGCGACGTTGCCCTCGCGGACGACCTCGTGGATCACGGCGAGCGCCTGGGAGACGTTCAGGTCGTCGTCCAGGGCGTCCACGAACGCCTGCGGCAGCGGAGCGGCGGCGTCCACGTCGTGGATCACCTCGGCCGCCCGGGTGACGAACCCCTCGATCCGGCGGTATCCGGCCGCCGCCTCCTGGAGCGCCTCGTCGGAGTAGTCGATGGCGGAGCGGTAGTGGGCCGCGACCAGGTAGTAGCGGAGCTCCACCGGGCGCACCTTGCGCAGCATGTCGGGGATCAGCAGCGAGTTGCCGAGTGACTTGCTCATCTTCTCGCCGCCGAGCTTGAGCATGCCGTTGTGCAGCCAGTAGCGCGCGAAGCCGTCGCCCGCCGCCTGCGACTGGGCGATCTCGTTCTCGTGGTGCGGGAAGATCAGGTCGACGCCGCCGCCGTGGATGTCGAACGTGCCGCCGAGATACTTGGTCGCCATGGCCGAGCATTCCAGGTGCCAGCCCGGACGGCCCCGGCCCCACGGCGTCGGCCACGTGGGCTCGCCGGGCTTGGCGCCCTTCCACAGCGCGAAGTCGCGCGGGTCGCGCTTGAGCGAGTCGGTGTCGGTGTCGCCCGCCGCCCGCATGTTCTCCGGCTTCTGGTTGGAGAGCTTGCCGTACCGGTCGGCGTAGGAGACCACGTCGAAGTAGACGTCGCCGCCCGACGCGTACGCGTGGCCCTTGTCCATCAGGCGCCGCATCAGCTCGACCATCTCGGGCACGTGGCCCATCGCGCGCGGCTCGACGGTCGGCGGCAGGCAGCCGAGCTGGTCGTACGCCCAGGTGAAGGCGCGCTGGTTGCGCTCGGAGACGACGAACCAGGGCACGCCCTCCGAGGCGGCCACCCTGATGATCTTGTCGTCGAGGTCGGTCACGTTGCGGCAGAAGATCACGTCGAAGCCCTGCCGTAGCAGCCATCGGCGCAGGACGTCGAAGTTCACGCCGGACCTGATGTGACCGATGTGCGGCGGAGCCTGAACGGTCGCACCACACAGATACATCGAGACCCGGCCGGGCTCGACCGGTACGAATTCACGGACCGTACGCGTGCTGGTGTCGTAGAGGTGCAGGCTCACGAAGGCTAGGCTAACGCCTGACGCCACAGCACAGGGCTACTTGGGCGCCCGTGAATGCCGCCGCCTGGCCGAGTAGTGAAACATACGTCACATAAGTCCCGATTTAAGCCGCAGCAAAGCCGGTATTGATCGAATCGTGGCCCCGCCGAATACCTCGGGTCCGTCCCGGCCGCCGGAGCCGCGTCGAGGGCCGCGCACCGGAAGCCTCCCGGGACCCGCGGGCAGAGCCAGACCCTTCACACGGCACGCCGTCACGACACGAAGCGGGCCGGCGCCCCAGTGCGATCAACCCGCTGGTCCGATTCCGTTAGGCTCGAAGACGCCATGGACGTGACTCCCCCCGGCGCGGCAGGCAGGGCCTCCCGCCCGTCCCGAAACACCCCTTCCGGAATCCCGCTGGTGCTGCGCCGCCTCGCCGTCGGGCTCGCGGGCGCAGCCCTCGCGATGCTCGCAGCAGTCGCCTGCGCGCTCTCCTTCGAGGATCTACGGGCCCTGGCCGTCTCCGGACGCGCCGAGCCCCGCCTCGCCTACCTCTATCCCGCCGCGTTCGACATCCTGCTGATCGTCGCCCTGGTCAGCGTGCCCCTGCTGCGGGGAGCGCGTCTGCTGGTGCGGGTGCAGGCGGGTTTAGTCCTGCTGGTCCTCCTCGCGTCCGCCGCCGCCGCGAACGCCTCGGCCGCCATGGGCGTCTCCTTCGATCTTGAGGACGCCACGCTCGTCGTCGCGCTCCTGCCCTGGGTGATGCTCACCGTCGGGCTGTGGTTGCTGCTGCTTCTGCTGAAGCACGTGCGGACCACCCGGGCCGACCTGGATCTGGACGGCGACCTGGACGGCGACCTGGACGGCGACTCCGACGAGGACCTCCTGCCGTTCGACCGCGAGCCCATGAGCAGGCGCGCCCCCCTGCCCGCCGCCACCGCCCCCTATCCCACCGTCCGCGGGGAACGGCGCACTCCCCCGCATCCCCCCGCCGAGGAGCATGCCGCCTCGCTGCAGCCCGCACCCGAGGCCGTGGCGCCGCCCGGCTACGTCCCCCCACTGCCGGTCAGCCCGGTCGCCGAAACGGTCGCACCACCCGAGTACGCCCCGCCCCTGCCGGCCATCGCTCCGGCGGACGGCGTCACGACCGGGCCCCACGCCGCCGAGCCCGGCGCCGCCACCCCTGACACCGCCCCTCCTGACACCGACGAGGACGGCGTACGGCTGTCTCCCGAGGCGGTCCCCGGCGGGACGGTGTCCGAGGCCGAGGCCGCCGAGGACCGGGACGACCCCGAGGCCATGGCGGTCGTGCCCCCGACGGCGGCGCCCCCGACGCCTGCCGTTACGGAGCTTCCCGTGGAGGGGCCCGCCGAGAAGGTCACCGAGCAGGCCGCAGAACAGATCACAGAGCAGACCACTGAGCAGACCACTGAGCAGACCACTGAGCAGACCGACGCGGGGAGAACGGAGCCGGCTCGGCACGCATCGTCTGATGAGACGGCCGTGGCGGCCGTGCCCGCGCCGGAGCCCGTCACCGACGAGACTCCCGAGAAACCCGACCCGGTCGTCGCCGGCTCCGCCGAGGCTGCCGCAGGTCCCGAGAGCCCCGAGAGCACTGAGAGCCTCGCGAGCACCGAAGGCCCAGCGAGCCCTGGTCCGGCCGTGCAGGAGACTCCGCCCCGGCGGAACCGGCCGGTGCGCTGGGGTGATCTCGTCCGGCCCCACACCGGCGACGTCCTCGTGCATCCACGGCCGAAGCCGGCGGAGGAGGCTCCGGAGCCGGACGACGTCGCGGACGACCCGCAGGCGGACGACGCACAGGTGGACGACGCGCAGGACGAGGCGGGCATCGACACCCAGCCGCTCCGCACCATCCGCGACGTCCCCGACCCCGCGCACGCGGCGGACTGCGCCGAACCGGACGAGCAGGCCGGACGGCACGACCCGTACGTCGCCGAGGGCGAGCAGGCCTCGGCGCAGGAGGCCGCTGAGGACGCTGAGAACGCTGAGGACGGCGGAGAGTCCGTGCCCCTGGCACCGCCGTCAGGCCGGATGCGCAGCACCCCCCGCCCGCCCGCCTGACGGGGCGCCGCGTAGGGGGTCACGTGGACCCGCAGGGGCAGCGGACGGGTCGTACCCAACAGGACAGGCCCGGGCCCGCCGGTCCCCGCCGTCGGCGTGGAGTGGAGTGGGCCGGCCAGGCGCGAACGCGGTGCAGGCCCGCCCGGCTGGGGAGCCGGACGGGCCTGCACCGTTGATTGGGGCGGGAGCCGCCCTACCTTGCGAGTGCCTTACACCCGCGACCCTCGCTTCAGGCCGGCGACGATGCCGACACCGACGACGGCCAGTACGACCTGCATGACGAGCTCGATCCAGTCGATGCCCGGCGTCGTGTCGACGCCCATCACCTGGGCGATCGCGGTACCGATGAGGGCCGCGACGATGCCGACGACGATCGTCAGGACCCAGCCGATCGGCT
This sequence comes from Microbispora sp. NBC_01389, assembly GCF_045040095.1. Classification (NCBI taxonomy): domain Bacteria; kingdom Bacillati; phylum Actinomycetota; class Actinomycetes; order Streptosporangiales; family Streptosporangiaceae; genus Microbispora; species Microbispora sp. NBC_01389. The sequence goes on along the minus strand of NZ_CP109552.1, from coordinate 2,924,295 downwards.
GCCGCCCCGGCAGGAGCAGACGGCCCACAGCGCCGATGATCGCGCCGATGATGATAGCGCCGAGAATGGACTCGATTGTCATATCGACCTCCCGTTGAGGGTGACCCTTTCATCCTCGAACTGTGGGCTACCCCATGGGACGGGAATATGCATCCCACGAAAGAAAAAAGAGGGCGGCGGCTCGACTCCGCGCCTGGTTCGTGCCGCCGCCCACGTGATAGTGAGACGCGCCGGGTCTCAATCAGGTTGGCATGTCCGATTGGAACGGGACATTCACATCGGCACGATGAGAGCGGTCGCGATGGCCGCGACGCCTTCGCCCCGGCCCGTGAGCCCGAGACCGTCGGTCGTGGTGGCGCTGACGCTCACCGGCGCCCCCGCGGCGGCCCCGAGGGCCTTCTCCGCCTCCGCGCGGCGGGGGGCGACCTTAGGCCGGTTCCCGATGATCTGCACCGCCAGATTGCCGATCTCGAAACCGGCCGCCCGCACCTGCCGTGCGGCCTCCTCCAGGAGCGTGACGCCCGCGGCGCCGGCCCAGCGGGGGTCCGCGGTCCCGAAGATCGCGCCGACGTCTCCGAGCCCGGCCGCCGACAGCAGCGCGTCACAGCACGCGTGGGCGGCCGCGTCACCGTCCGAGTGACCGGCCAGCCCGGTCTCGCCCGGCCAGAACAGCCCGGCGAGGTGAAGATCTCTTCCAGATGCGAAAGGGTGGACGTCGACGCCGACGCCCACCCTTGGGAATGTCATGTTCAGGAGTTGAGCACCTCGTCGAGCAGGGCCTCGGCCTTGTCCTCGTTGGTCTTCTCGGCCAGCGCGAGCTCGCTGACGAGGATCTGGCGCGCCTTGGCGAGCATGCGCTTCTCACCGGCGGACAGGCCGCGCTCCTTGTCGCGCCGCCACAGGTCGCGCACGACTTCGGCCACCTTGTTGACGTCTCCCGACGCCAGCTTCTCAAGGTTGGCCTTGTAGCGGCGGGACCAGTTGGTGGGCTCCTCCGTGTGCGGCATGCGCAGCACGTCGAAGACCCGCTCGAGTCCTTCTTGGCCGACGACGTCGCGCACCCCGACGAGCTCGGCGTTCTCTGCTGGTACCTGTACGGTCAGGTCGCCCTTGTCGACCTTGAGCACCAGGTAGGTCTTTTCCTCACCCTTGATGGTTCGGGTCGTAATGGCATCGATCCGAGCAGCCCCATGGTGGGGGTAGACGACAGTGTCGCCGACCTGGAAAGTCATGTGACGAGTACCCCTTCCGCTGTACTCCAGAGTACCACGCGGTTACCGCCTCCCGGAACAGTGAAAGAAACATAACTGCAGGTCAAAGCCTCGTTTTGGGGCTTGACAAGCTATCCACTCTGTGAATCGGCCGGTGTTACACAAGGGGTGACCTGCGGTGCTACGGGTCTCGGGCGGGAGCCGACGCCGGACCGGGGAGCGGCGCGGATAAGGTGATTGCTGCCCATACACGTGCGTACCAAGGAGACCTCGAACCGTGACCAGCAGCAGCCGTCGCAGGGCGTTCGCCGTTGCCGCGCTCCTCGCCGCCGCCATCCCTGCGCTGGCCGCGTGTGGCGCCGGTTTCGACGCCAACACCAACGTGCCATACGCCCCTGGCGAGGCCGGGGTCCTCATCTCCGATGACGGTTCCGGCCAGGCCTACGGCATGAACGGCATCAAGATCCCGCAGGCGTTCATCCTCGGGCCGGACTCCGGCGAGCAGATCGCCGCCGGTGGGTCGGCGCCGATCCACCTCACTCTCCTGAACGGCACGGGGGTCGCGGACCAGCTCGTCGGCATCGTGCCCGAGGAGCAGAAGGCCACCTCGGTGAAGGTGCAGAGCCCCATCGCGGTGGAGCCCGGCACGCTCGCCAAGACCCCCGGCGTCACGATCGAGGGGCTGAAGACGCCGCTGCGCGGCGGCGAGACCATCCAGCTCACGCTGCGGTTCGAGAAGGCCGGTGACATCCCGGTCACCGCGCCCGTCGTCACCCGCAGCCGCGAGTACGCCACGCTGTCCCCGGCCGCCCAGGCGACGCCCACGCCGGCGGCCTCGGCGGCGGCCGGCGAGAGCCTGGCGCCGACGGACGCCACGCTGCCCGAGGCGGGCCAGGCCGCGCCCTCCGGCTCCCCGAGCGCCCCTGCGGGGTGAGGGGGCCGAAGGCGCCCTGAGAGGAAACACGAGAGCCCCTGTCCGCGGCCGGACAGGGGCTCATGCCGCGCGGATCACTCCTCGGCGGGGTCGAACTTGTAGCCCAGGCCGCGTACGGTCAGGATGCAGCGGGGGTTGGACGGGTCGGCCTCGACCTTGGCCCGCAGCCGCTTGACGTGGACGTCGAGCGTCTTGGTGTCGCCCACGTAGTCGGCGCCCCAGACCCGGTCGATCAGCTGGCCGCGGGTGAGCACCCGCCCGGCGTTGCGCAGCAACACCTCCAGCAGCTCGAACTCCTTGAGCGGAAGCTGCACCTGCCGGCCGCGCACGGCCACGATGTGCCGGTCGACGTCCATGCGGACCGGCCCGCCGGTCAGCACCGCCGACTCCATCTCCTCGACGTCGCCCTGCCGGCGCAGCACCGCGCGGATGCGCGCCACCAGCTCGCGGGACGAGAACGGCTTGGTCACGTAGTCGTCGGCGCCCAGCTCCAGGCCGACGACCTTGTCGATCTCACTGTCCTTGGCCGTCAGCATGATGACGGGCACCTTGGACCGCTGCCGGAGCGACCGGCAGACCTCGGTTCCGGGCAGGCCCGGCAGCATCAGGTCGAGCAGGACGAGATCGGCTCCGTTGCGGTCGAACGCCTCCAGGGCCTCGGGGCCGGTGGCCGCCACGGCGACCTCGAACCCCTCCTTCCTGAGCATGTACGACAGGGCGTCCGAGAACGACTCCTCGTCCTCGACGACGAGTACCCGAGTCATTGAGCGGCCTCCAGGGGGATGGTCGTGCTTGGTACGGGGACCGCCTGACCGCCGAACGCGGGAAGGCGAAGCGTGAAGGTGGATCCGGAGCCTTCCTTGCTCCACACGGTGACCTCGCCCCCGTGGGCGCCGGCCACATGTTTGACTATCGCGAGCCCCAGCCCGGTGCCGCCGGTGGCCCGCGACCTCGCCGCGTCGACGCGGAAGAACCGCTCGAAGATGCGTTCCTGGGCGCTCTCGGGGATGCCGATGCCCTGGTCGCTCACGCTCACCTCGACGGCGCTCCCGGCCGGTCTGGCGCTGATGACGACCCGGGTGTGCTCGGGGCTGTAGGCGACCGCGTTGTCGATGAGGTTGCGCAGTGCGGTGACGAGAAGCTCCTCGTCGCCCCAGACCTTGAGCCCCTCAGTGCCGCCCGCCACCAGCGTGATGTCCTTGGCCGACGCCTTGGTGTTGCACCGGTCGATGGCCTCGTGGACGGTCTCGTCCACCGGCACCTGCTCCGGCGCGGGGATGGGCTCGCCGCCCTGGATCCGCGACAGCGTGATGAGGTCCTGCACCAGGTAGGTCAGCCGGGCGGCCTCGTGCTGCATGCGGCCGGAGAACCTCTTGACGGCCTCGGGGTCGTCGGCGGCGTCCTCTATGGTCTCGGCGAGCAGGCTCAGCGCGCCGACCGGCGTCTTCAGCTCGTGGCTGACGTTCGCGACGAAGTCCCGGCGTACGGCCTCGACCCGCTGGCGCTCGGTCTGGTCCTCGGCGAGCACGAGCACCTGCCCGTGGGAGCCCAGGGGGGCCACCCGGACGGCGAACGACGTGGACTCCTGCCCGAACTTGCGCCCGGCGGTCTCGATCTCGCTCTCGCGGATCTCGCCGTCCCGCCGGACCTTCCGGGCCAGCGCGAGCAGTTCGGCGGCCATCAGCGCCTCTCCGCGTACGAGGCCGAAGGCGCGCGCCGCCGAGCTCGCGCGCAGCACCCGGTCCTCGCGGTCGAGCACGACCGCCGAGGAGGGCAGCACGGCCAGCACCGACGCCACGCCCGGAGGCAGGGTGTCGTCCACCGGGTCGGGCTCGGGGGGCTTGTAGGTCTGCCGTCGGATCGTGAGCATGACGAAGGAGCCGAGGACGAATCCGCCCATCGCCGCCAGGCTCGCCAGTAACTCGTTCACATTCAGCAGCCTAGGCGGCATTTCGGGTTCCTCCACCTGTCCGACCAGGCACGACTCTTCTGTTTCCGGAAATGTTCATCCGGCGGTCGAAATTCGTTCATCGGCGCGCGCGTAGCGTGGCGGCCATGCGCGACGCCTATCACGAAGAGCTGGCCGCCCTGACCGACCGCCTGGTGGAGATGACACGCCTGGTGCGGTCGGCCATGTCGAGGGGGACGACCGCCCTGCTCGACGCCGACCTGCAGCTGGCGGAGAGCGTCATCGCCCAGGACGCCGAGGTCGACCGGCTGCACATGGAGATGGAAACCTCGATCTACGAACTGATGGCCACCCAGCAACCGGTGGCGGTCGACCTGCGCACCGTCATCACGGCGCTGCGGATGGCCGCCGACCTGGAGCGGATGGGCGACCTCGCCGAGCACATCGCCAAGCTGGCGCGGATGCGCCACCCCGAGTCGGCCATCCCGGCCGAGCTGCGCGAGACGTTCGTCGAGATGGGCGCCATCGCCGAGAACCTGATCACCAAGGCGGGCAGCTGCATCGCCTCCCGCGACGTCGATCTCGCCAAGGAGTTGGAGGAGGACGACGACGCCATGGACCGCCGGCACCGCCGCCTGTTCCGCGTCCTGCTCTCCAAGGACTGGGAGCACGGCATCGAGGCCGCGATCGACATCACGCTGGCCGGCCGCTACTACGAGCGGTACGCCGACCACGCCGTGCGCGTCGCCCGCGACGTGGTGTACCTCGTCACGGGCACCCGCGACGCGGACGCCCTCACCGGCTGACGCGCCACGACACAAGGAAAGCGCGCAAGGGAAAGCGCACGGGGGACGGCGTACGGAAGCCGCGAGAGCCCCGGTCCTCGGGGGGCCGGGGCTCTCGCACGCGTTCTGTCGCACGGGTCGCGTAGTCTGCGCTCCCCCGAGACGATCATTGGTGCTCTGGGCGGCGGCGGTGCTGCTCTCCGCGGCTCCCACCCTCTACTTCTGGACCGCGTCGATCCTGACCGGCGGCGAGACCGGAGGCTTCTTCTCGACGGTCTCATTCGGGAGCTCCTGCCCGGGGTGGGAGATTTATGACCTTGTCTATTTCCCGGCATACCCGGTCATCGGCCTCCCCCTCCTCGCGACCGACGGAGCCCCGCTGGTCGTCCTGGGCTGCGCGGGCTGGTGGCTCGGCGTCCGGAGAGGGCGGCTCCGGCTCGGCCGGATCATCGGCCGTTGCGTCGCCGTCGTGCTGCTCGTCCGCTACCTCCCCGAGTTCCTGCTCCCCACGCTGGACGCCGCCCTCGGCCCCGCGTGCCGGCAGCAGTGGGGACCGCCCGGGCTGTTCGACTCGCTGGTCGGGTGGGGGCTCTACGACTCCCTTCCGCCGCTGCTCATGCTGCTCGCCGTACGCGCTCCCCGGCGCGGGTTCGTGCGGCGAGGGCCGGTCGCCCGTACGGCGGCGGCCGCCCTGGCGGCGACCGCGGTCGTCCTGCTTCCGGCAGCGTCGGCCGCCGCCGGCAGGGTGAGCACCGCTCGGGAACTCGGCTGCGCCGGATACGGCGACGGCACCGTCACGGGGCTGACCACTGCGGAACGGCGTTTCCTCTGCGCGGTCCGCGGCCACGACCTCCCGATCTACCCCTCGTACGGCTCCCCTGTCGAGGAGTGGGACGAGGTCACGGACGAGGCCGTCCTGGCTCAGGGGCGGCACCTGTGCGCGCTGGCGACCCGGCACGGAGGCGACCTCGGCGCGCGGGCCGTCCAGGAGGCCCCGGAGGCGTCGCTGGCGATCAAGCTCGCGAGCCTGTGCCCAGCCGTGGCCGGCGCGCAGCAGGCGGAGGAAGATCGGCAGCAGGCGGAGTCGGACGCGTACGTCGCCGAGAAGGAGAAGGTGTGCGCGGCGCTGCCCCGGCACCGGCCGGCGATCAGGCCCGTACGGCAGCGCCGGGCCATGATGTGGGCCGAGTTCTGGACTATCGACGGCTGGGAGGACGGCTACGAGGGCAATCCCCCGGACCTGGTGCGAAACCTGGTGGGAAGCGACCGGGGCTCGCTCGCGATCTGGGCCGCCGACGAGGTCGGGCACGCCTGCGTGACCGTCGAGTCCTACACCCGGCGCCCGCCCGTGGAGACCGGAGGCTGGGAGGAGGTGATCGAGGTGGCGTACGAGAGCCCGACCGGCTCCCTGGAGCTCGTCGACGGCTACGGACAGAGACTGACCGGGCTCACCACGCGCGGGCCGGGCTCCTACCGGGTCAGGGTCCACCTGCGCGGCCGCAAGCTCGTCACCCAGGTGCCCGATCCCCCCGACGGCGCCGTACGGATCCTCGTCGAGGTCTTCCCCGGCAGGGCGAAGAAGACCGTCGTCTACAAGTAGGCCGCGCCCCTCGGGAGGGGCGCGGCCGTGGTGACGGATGCGGGGGTTACTTCTTGCCCTGGTTGGCGACGGCCTCGATGGCGGCCGCGGCGGCGGCGGGGTCGAGGTACTCGCCCTTGCCGACCGGGCGGAAGGCGTCGTCGAGCTCATAGCGCAGCGGGATGCCGGTGGGGATGTTCAGGCCGGCGATGTCCTCGTCGCCGATGCCCTCCAGGTGCTTGACCAGCGCGCGCAGGGAGTTGCCGTGCGCGACGACCAGCACCGTGCGGCCGCCGGTCAGGTCGGGGACGATCTCGTCGTACCAGTACGGCAGCATCCGGCCGACGACGTCCTTGAGGCACTCGGTGCGCGGCACCAGCTCCGACGGCAGCAGCGAGTAGCGGCCATCGCCGAGCTGGGAGTACTCGTCGTCGTCGGCGATCGGCGGCGGCGGCACGTCGTACGACCGGCGCCACAGCATGAACTGCTCGTCGCCGAACTCGGCGCGGGTCTGCGCCTTGTCCTTGCCCTGGAGCGCGCCGTAGTGGCGCTCGTTCAGCCGCCAGGAGCGCTTCACCGGGAGCCACAGCAGGTCGGCCGCCTCAAGGGCGATGTTGGCGGTCCTGATGGCCCGGGTGAGCACCGAGGTGTGCACCACGTCGGGCCGGATGCCGGCCTCGAGGAGCAGCTGCCCGCCGCGCCGCGCCTCCTCCTCGCCGGTCGGCGAGAGGGTGACGTCCACCCAACCGGTGAACAGGCCCTTGACGTTCCATTCGCTCTCACCGTGCCGCAGCAGCACCAAAGTAGCCATGCGGCCAATCCTATCGGCGTACGGTTGACGGCCCGTTGGTCAGGAGCCGACCACCCGGGCGAACGCCTGGAGGTTCGCCGGCGACTCGCCGCGCTTGACCCGCCACTCCCACTCGCGCCTGATGGACGACGCGAAGCCCAGCTCGAGCGCGCGGTCGAACGACTCGTCCGAGTAGGTGAGCACGCAGCCGAGGATCCGGTCGATCTCCTCGCCGGTCACCGCGCCGAGCGGCAGCCGGCCGACCAGGTGGACGTCGCCCACGGCGTCGACGGCGAAGTGGACGCCGTACGTCGAGCCGTTCTTGTGCAGCAGCCAGCGGTAGAACTCGGCGTGGTTCTCGTCCGGCTGCCGGCAGAAGAACGCCTCGACGGTCAGCGCCTGGTCGCCGACGACGAGCCAGGTCATGGTGGCGAGCTTGTGCCGGCCCGGCAGCTTGACCAGGAACGCGCCCGGCCTGGGTCGCTCGTAGGACAGCTCGGCGGACTCCAGCGCCGACTCGATCACGGCTTCGAGCTCGGTTCTCATTCCGCCAGCCTACGAGCTGACCGCGATGGGGGTCCGGTGGAGCTGGGCCTTGGCGCCGGCGTAGACCTCGGCGAGGCGGGCGGCGGTCGCCGACCAGCCGAAGGCGGTCGCGTGCTCCACGGCGTTGGCGGCGAGCGCGGCGAGCCGGTCGGGACGCCCGGTCAGCAGGGCCAGCTCCCGCGCCCAGTCGTGCGGGTCGTGCCCGTCCACCAGCACGCCGGACACGCCGTCCCGGACGGCGGTGCGCAGTCCGCCGACCGCCGCCGCGACGACGGGGGTGCCGCACGCCTGCGACTCCAGCGCCACCAGCCCGAACGACTCGTTGTGCGAGGGCACGACGGTCACGTCGGCGGCCCGGTACCAGTCGGCGAGCTCCTGCTGCGGGGCGGGCGGCGCGAGCCGTACGACGTCGGCGATGCCGAGCTCGGCGGCGAGGTCGCTGAGCAGCGCGGGACGGGCGAGGCCGTTGCCGCTGGGCCCGCCGACGCAGGCGACGACGAGCCGCGACCGCAGCGAGGGGTCCTCGACGAGCATCCGGGCGGCGGCCCTGAGCAGCACGTCGGGGGCCTTGAGCGGCTGGATGCGTCCCACGAACAGCAGCACGCGCGCGTCCTGCGGCAGGCCGAGGCGGCGCCGGGCGGAGCCCTTCGACGCGGGCTGGAAGACGGCGAGGTTCACGCCGGGGTTGACCACGGCCACGCGCTCACGCGGCGCCTTGTAGAGGTCGATCAGCTCCTCGGCCTCGGCGGCGGTGTTGGCGACCAGGCGGTCGGCGACCTCCACGACCTGCTCCTCGCCCAGCACCCGCATCGCCGGCTCGGGCTTGTCGCCCTCCGCGAGCAGGGCGTTCTTGACCTTGGCCATCGTGTGCATGGTGTGCACGAGCGGCACGCCCCAGCGTTCCTTGGCCAGCCAGCCCACCTGGCCGGACAGCCAGTAGTGGGAGTGGATCACGTCGTAGCGGCCGGGGTCGTACATCGCCTCGGTGCGCAGGACGCCGGACAGGAAGCCGCACAGCTGGCCGGGGAGGTCGGCGCGGCCGAGCTCCTCGTACGGCCCCGCCGTGACGTGACGGACCAGCACGCCGGGGCTCAGCTCGGCCTCCGGGGGCAGGTCGCGTGCGGTGCGCCGCGTGAAGATCTCGACCTCGACGCCGAGCGCGGCGAGCCGCTTGGCGACCTCGACGATGTAGACGTTCATGCCTCCCGCGTCGCCCGTGCCCGGCTGGTCAAGCGGGGACGTGTGCACGCTTATGGTCGCGACGCGGTTGACCCGACGCCGAAAGACCGACACCCGAACCACCTCCGAAAGGCTTACAACCACCAAAATCATCACCGGATTCCCCGACACTTGTGAGCGCCGGGGGCCCTGAGAGGATGGCGGCTGCCCCTGCGGCCGCCCCAGGGGGTGCCCTGGGAGTGCCCAGGGGCTGTCCAGAGGAGCGGCGTGGAGTGAGGAGGGCGGTGGGGATGACCGATCCGACGATTCCGGCGGTGACCGATCCGGGGGCGACCGATCCGGGGGTCAGGACCGCGGTGGTGACCGGTGCGAGCAGCGGCATCGGCGAGGCGACGGCCCGGCGGCTCGCCGCGGAGGGATATCAGGTGGTGGCCGCGGCGCGGCGGCGGGACCGGCTCGACAAGCTGGCGGCCGAGGTGCCGGGCGTCCGCGCGGTGACGCTCGACGTGACCGACCAGGCGTCGGTGGACGCGCTGGCCGGCTCGCTCGACCGCTGCGACGTCCTGGTGAACAACGCGGGCGGCGCGTTCGGGCTGGAGCCGGTGGCCGGGGCGCGGGTGGACGACTGGCAGCGGATGTACGACGTGAACGTGCTCGGCGCGCTCCGGGTGACCAGGGCGCTGCTGCCGAAGCTCGTCGCGTCGGGCGACGGCGTGCTGGTGATGCTCACCTCGACGGCCGCCTTCGTGTCGTACGAGGGGGGCGGCGGCTACAGCGCGGCCAAGCACGCGCAGACCGCGATGACCGAGACCCTCCGCCTGGAGCTGTGCGGCGAGCCGGTGCGGGTGATCGAGGTCGCCCCGGGCATGGTGAAGACCGACGAGTTCGCGCTGACCCGCTTCGCGGGCGACGCCGAACGGGCGGCCAAGGTGTACGAGGGCGTCCCCGGCCCCCTGACCGCGGACGACATCGCCGACGTGATCGCCTTCGCGGTGACCCGCCCCGCCCATGTGAACATCGACCGGCTGGTCGTGCGGCCGCGGGCCCAGGCCGCCCAGCACAAGGTGCACCGGGTCACGCCGGGGTCATGAGACCGGCCCGGCCCGGACGGCCCGCCCGGCCCGTCGGTGCGGTCACCCGCGGCACCACCGGGCACAACCGGCTGCGCCGCTGCGACCGCTGGATCACCGCCGTGTATGGCCCGCTGCTGCGCTCGGGCCGCGCGGGGACGGCGCCGCCGCTGGTGGTCGACCTCGGCTACGGCGCGTCCCACGTCACGACGACCGAGCTGTTCACCAGGCTGCGCCGGGTCTGCCCGGTGGTCGAGGTGGTGGGCGTGGAGATCGACCCCGGGCGGGTCGCGGCGGCCAGGCCGTACGAACGGGAGGGGCTGTCGTTCGTCAGGGGCGGCTTCGAGCTGCCGGTCCCCCGCCCGCCGCTGATCGTCCGCGCGTTCAACGTGCTGCGGCAGTACGGCGAGGACGAGGCGTGGGCGCACTGGGACCTGCTCCGCGCGGGCCTGCACCCCTCGGGAGTGGTCGTCGAGGGCACCTGCTCGGAGATCGGCCACCGGGCGACCTGGGTGGCGCTCGGCGCCGAGGGGCCGCGGACGCTGACCTTCGCGGCCCGTTTCACCGGCTTCGGGCGGCCGTCCGACCTGGCCGAGCGGCTGCCCAAGACGCTGATCCACCGCAACGTCCCCGGGCAGCCGGTCCACGCGTTCCTCGCGGACTGGGACCGTGCCTGGGCGGCCTGCGCCCCCTTCGGCGCGTACGGCGCCCGGCAGCGCTGGATCAGGGCGGCCGAGCTGGTGGCGCGGGACTGGCCGGTGGAGACCCTGCCGCCGGCCGGGGGCCCGGGGCGGTGGCGGCTCGGCGAGCTGACCCTTCCCTGGAGCGGCGTCTCCCCAGTCGGCTCCTCCGGCGGTTGGTAACGTCCGGGCCATGCGTTTCGTCCTCGACCCGGAGATGACCCCCGAGCTTTTCGAGCAGCTCCTGCACTGCTGGACGGAGGTGACCAACGCGGACGGCGCCGTGGGCTTCGTGCCTCCTGTGACGCCGGACGTCATCAGGCCGACGGCGGAGAAGGCGTTCGCCCGCACCCGCTCCGCCGGCGGCCCGGCGGCCCCGGACCGCCTACTCGCAGGGTTCGGCGACGACGGCGAGGTCGCCGCCTGGCTCATCCTGGCCGACAACGGCTCGCGCCTGCGGGCGCACTGGCGGTGGATGCTGCGGGTCATGGTCCACCCCAAGCACCAGGGCAGGGGGCACGGCCGGGCCCTGCTGCGCGCGGCCGACGAGGCCGCGCGGTCCCTCGGCCTGGAGGCGCTGCAGCTCACCTGCCGCGGTGGCACCGGAGTGGACGCCTTCTACGCGAGCGCGGGCTACCAGGAGGTCGGCCGGGTGCCCCGATCGATCCGGGTGGCGCCCGGCGACGACCGGGACGAGATCTACATGCTCCGCCGGCTGTGAATTTTGGCCCAATGCTTAGGGCGACTCCGCGAGAGCGGTCTCGAACGCGGCATAGGCTGCGTTACTGAACAGTACGAACCGCACCTCGCGGACGGCGGAGGCGGCCTGCCGCACAGTGGTTATCCCTACGGTGGTCATCCCTACGGTGGCCATCCGCACGGCGGTCAGCGCGATGCGGGCGGCGTCCTCCATCGGCCACCGGTAGACCCCCGTGGAGATGGCGGGGAAGGCCACGGTGGCGGCGCCCAACCGGTCGGCGACGACGAGCGACTCCCGATAGCAGGAGGCCAGCAGATGGGATCGGTCCTCACCCGGCGAGTACACGGGCCCGACCGTGTGGATCACCCATCGGGCGGGCAGCCGCCCGGCGGTGGTCTCGACGGCCTGCCCGGCCGGGAGCCCCCGTTCGTACCGGGAGGAGCGCAGCGCCCGGCACTCCTCCAGGATCGCCGGGCCACCGCCCCGGTGGATGGCCCCGTCCACGCCTCCGCCGCCCAGCAGGGACGAGTTGGCCGCGTTGACGACCGCGTCGACCCGCTGCTCGGTGATGTCTCCCTCGACCAGAACGATGTCCATGTGCCTCACCTCTCTACAGGACGTAGTACTACCCCAGGTAGCCTTGGAGGTGTGAAGGGACTGGGAGAGCTCGAACGCAGCATCATGGACATCCTCTGGGCGGAGAACGCTCCGCTCACGGCCCGCGAGGTCGGGCGTCTCATCGAGGATCGCGACCTCGCGCCGACGACCGTGATGACCGTGCTCGACCGGTTGTCCCGCAAGGGGTTCCTCACCCGCACCCGGGACGGGCGCGCCTGGCGCTACCAGCCCGCCGCGAGCCGCGACGCGTACGTCGCCGAGCTCATGCTCGAAGCCCTCGACATGACCGGCGACCGGGACGCGGCGCTGACCCGCTTCGCCCAGGCCGTCTCCGGGACCGAGGCCGAGATCCTCCGGAAAGCGCTCACGGAGCTGGGGGAAGAGTGATCGCGGCGGCGGTCCTGGCCGCACTCGCGACGACCTGCGCGCTGGCCGCGTGGCGGCTGACCTTCGCGCGCTGGACCTGGCGCGCCCCGCGCACGGCGATCCTGCTGTGGCAGTCGCTCGGGGTGACCTGGGGCCTCGCCTCCACCGGCGCCCTGCTCGCCTTCGCCCTCGGCCCGTACGGCAAGGGGGTCGTGCACGGCCTGGCCGAGTTCCTGGCGGGCTTCCTGGCGAGCGTGGGCTCCAGCGTGCGCGACCCGTACGACGTGGTCCGGCTGGCCGCGCTGGTCGCGGGCCTGTCCCTGCTCGCGGTGCTGGTGGCCCTGCCGCTCGCGGCGGGGGCGCAGACGCTGCGGGCCCGCCACCGGCACCGGCTGCTGCTCGCGCTGGTGGCCAGGGACGAACCGGCCGTGCCCGGCGTGCGGGTGGTCGACTTCCCCGGCGCCGCCGCCTACTGCCTGCCCGGGCTGAAGTCGCAGGTCGTCATCAGCGACGGCACCCTGCACCTGCTGTCGTCCGCCGAGCTGGAGGCCGTGCTCGCGCACGAGGCCGCGCACGTGCGCGAACGCCACGACCTGGTGCTGCTGCCCTTCGCCGCCCTGCGCCGCGCCCTGCCGTGGTCGAAGCTGGTCCGCGACGCACAGGCCTCGGTCGAACTGCTGATCGAGATGGCCGCCGACGACCGCGCCCGGCGGCGCTGCTGCCCCCGCAGGCTGGCCACGGCCCTGCTGCGGTTCGGCACCTCGGCCGCGCTGCCCACACCGCAGGGCGCGCTCGGCGCGTCCGCGTCGTCGGGCGTGATGGCCAGAGTCGACCGGCTCGTGCGTCCCGAGGTGGCCCTTCCCGCCGCGCAGCGCTTCCTGATCCTGACCGGGTCGGTGCTGCTCGCCACCAGCGCGCCGCTGCTCTGGCTGCTGCCCGGCTGAGACCGCCTCCCGGCCCGGCCGTTTCATGGCCGGCACTTGGGTGTTAGCTGGAGTTAGTCACCGAGTTTGCAATTGCAAGCAGCGCGATGCAGACTGGGGACATGGAACTGCCCAAGGTCGGCTCGCTCGGTGAGTACATCCGCCAGCAGCGGCAGCAGGCGAAGATCTCACTCCGCCAGCTCGCCGCGCAGGCAGGCGTGTCGAACCCTTACCTGAGCCAGGTCGAGCGGGGCTTGCGCAAGCCGAGCGCGGAGATACTGAACCAGATCGCCAAGGGTCTGCAGATCTCCGCCCAGGCGCTGTACGTCCAGGCCGGCCTCATCGAGGACCGTGAGCCGCACAGCGACGTGCTGGCCGCGGTCCGGGCCGACGTGGCGCTCACCTCGCGGCAACGCCAGGTGCTCGTCGATATCTACGAGTCGTTCCGCAAGGAGAACCGGGCCGGCGCCGCGCAGCCGCCGCAATCGGCTGCGCATCCCGGGGACGGCCCGGTTCCCTCGCGTGACGGCTTGACGCCGGATTCGCTGGAAGGATAACCCATGACCACCATCGTCACCCAGGCCAAGAAGATCACCGAGAGCAAGCCGTTCTACGCCCTGACCGGGGCCGGCGACTTCGCCGTGGAGAAGGCCCGCGCCTACGCCTCCACGGTGCAGGACAGGGCCGAGACCGTCGCGCGTGAGCTGCCGGACAAGGCCAGGGGCTACGCCGACGCCGCCACCACCCAGATCAACCGGCTGTACGACGACCTCGCCAGCCGTGGCCGCAAGGTCGTCAGCCGGGTGAGCGGCGAGGCCGCGCTGGAGCTCACCGAGGTCTCGGAGACCGCCGAGCCGGCGATCGCCGCCGAGACCGCCGGCAAGCGGACCACGACCGGCCGCGCCCGCGCCACCACCGCGAGCCGGGGCTGATCTCCCGACCGCGCGAGCGACACCCGCGAGCGACACGGCGGCCCGTCTCCCCCCAGGGGAGGCGGGCCGCCGCCGTCCACGCCACCTGTCGGCGGCGCCCACTAGTCAGCGCCTATTAGTCTTGGGGTCGTCGGCGACCTTGACCATGTGGAGAACCAATGTTCGGGCTGCACGGAATCCTCTCCATCATCTTCTGGCTGCTCTCCCTGGCGGCCTTCCTGCTGTGCGTCGTGGCGCTGGTCCACGCCGTGCGCATCCCGGCCCGGGCCTTCCCCGCGGCGGGCAAGCAGACCAAGCAGCTCTGGCTGATCATTCTCGGCTTCGCGACGCTGTTCACCTTCGCCGCGGCGGTCCAGTTCCTGGGCGCGCTGAGCATCTTCACGATCGCGGCGGTCATCGCGGCCGGCATCTACCTCGCCGACGTGAAGCCCGCGGTCAACGAGCAGAAGGGCGGCGGCAACCAGGGCCCGTACGGACCCTGGTGACCGGGGCGGCGCTCCAGAGCCGGCTCAGAGCCAGTCGCGCGCCCGGAACACCCGGTAGAGCGCGGCGGAGACGGCCACGATCAGCACGCTGGACGTCCAGAAGCCCCAGTGATGCCCGAAGCCGGGGAACGGGATGTTCTGGCCGTAGAATCCGGTGATCAAGGTCGGCACCGCGATGATCGCGGCCCAGCTGGTCACCCGCTTCATGATCAGATTCATCCTGTTGTCCTGCAGGGTCAGCTGCGTCTCACGGATGTTGCCGATCAGGTCGCGCAGCGACTCGGTCCATTCACTGGCCCGCAGGACCTGGTCGTACACGTCCTGGAAGTACGGCGCCATCTCCCCGTCGCCGACCGTGCCGTTGCGGCGCAGGAGCGTGTTCACGGCCTCCCGCATGGGCATCACGACCCGGCGGAGCGTGACCAGGCTCCTGCGCAGCTCGAACGTTCGCCGCTGCTCCCCGGGGCCGACCGGCCGCTCGCCGAAGACCGTGCCCTCCAGGTCCTCCACCTGCTCGTCCATCGCCTCGACGGTCTCGAAGTGGCTGTCCACCACGTAGTCGAGCAGGCCGTGCAGCAGGAACGCGACGCCGTGCCGGGCGAGGTCCGCCCCGTCGTCCCAGCGCCGCATCACCTCCTCGACGGAGAACTCGTCCGACTGCCGCACGGTGACCAGCGCGTTCGGGGTGATGAAAGCGGTGGCCGGGGTGACCCGCACCCGGCCGGACTCCGAGTCGAAGGCCGACGCGTAGACGCTCAGGAACATGTGGCCGTCGTAGACGTCCAGCTTGGGCCGCTGCCGGCGTTGCAGCGCGTCCTCCACCGCCAGGGCGTGCAGCCCGAGTTCCTCGCTGATCGCGTGGAGGTCCTCCTCCGAGGGGTCGCACATGTCGAACCACACCACGGCCGCGGGATCCTTGAGGTGCTCGGAGACGTCGGCGACCGGAAACCCCTCGGCCTCCAGGACGCCGTTCCGGTACAACCGGGTATGCCCCATGGACGGTAACCCTACCGACCTCGCGGCCCTGCCGACCCCGCTAAACATGTCAGAGGGGACCGATAGGGTTTCGGCTCATGCTGGATCTCGCGCGCCGGCTCGGACCGGCGGCACTGCTCGCCGTCCTCCCCGCCCTCGCCGCCTCCCCCGCGCATGCCTCCCCCGCGCATGCCTCGCCCGCACCCGCCCAGCCCGCGTACGCACAGCCCGCACGCGCCGCGGCGGCGCCGGTCGCCAGGGACGAGGTGACCCTGGAGCTCCGCCCGGACGGCGTGCTCCACGTGAAGGAGACGGTCGCCCCCGCCGACGGGACCGTGCGGCGCACGCCGATCACCCGCACCCGATTCGACGACGGCCACGACCGCGTCTACCGCCTCTCCAACGTCAAGGGCGGCTCGTACGACGGGGAGACCCTGACGTTCGGCGGCACGGTCGAGTACGACGTGACCGGCGCGGTCGCGCCCGTCGCCGACGGCGCGGGCGGCGGGGGTGAGGAGCTGCGCTGGTTCGCGGTGTCCGGCCCGGTGCGGGAGGCGGTGGTGACCGTGACCGGCCCGGGCA
Source organism: Microbispora sp. NBC_01389 (assembly GCF_045040095.1). Classification (NCBI taxonomy): domain Bacteria; kingdom Bacillati; phylum Actinomycetota; class Actinomycetes; order Streptosporangiales; family Streptosporangiaceae; genus Microbispora; species Microbispora sp. NBC_01389. The sequence continues at coordinate 2,908,031 of NZ_CP109552.1, read as the reverse complement.
GGGTGCAGAACCTGTCCTGCTTCGCGGGCGAGCCCGGCGCGGCCACGGCCTGCACCGGCGCGTCGGCCGACGAGACCGGCGCCACCGCCGCCTTCGAGCAGCAGGACCTCCGGCAGGGCCAGACGCTCACCGTCGTCGTCGGCTATCCGAAGGGCGCGACCGGCGCGGCCCCGATCCTGGAGCGCAGGTTCGAGCTGTCCAACGCGTTCGCGCTGAACGCGGTGACCGGCGGGTCGCTCGCGGCGCTGCTGGTCCTGCTGCTGGGCGGCGTGGCCCTGCTCTACTGGACGCGCGGGCGCGACGCCCGGGTGATCGGCGGTGAGACGGCCGGCGGGACGACAGGCGCCTGGGCGACCCAGGCCGGCGGCGACGGGCGCTTCACCCCGCCGGACGGGGTGCGGCCCGGGCAGATCGGCACGCTGGTCGACGAGCAGGCCGACGTGGTCGACGTGACCGCGACCCTCGTCGACCTCGCCGTACGCGGCTTCCTGCGGATCGACGAGCAGCCCCGGCAGACGTACGAGGCCCCGGACTGGTGCCTGGTCAAGCTGCCCGGCGCCCCGATCGGCGACCTACTCCCCTACGAGCGCGCGCTCTGGGACGCGGTCTTCGACGGCCGCGACAGGGTGCTGCTGTCGCAGTTGCACGGGTCCTTCGCCGCGCGCCTCACGGCGGTGCGCGACGCGCTCTACCAGGACGTGGTGAACCAGGGCTGGTTCGCCCGGCGGCCCGACTCGGTGCGGTCGCGCTGGACCACCCTCGGGGTGGCGGTGCTCGCGCTCGGAGTGGTCGCCACGGTCCTGCTCGCCTGGTTCACGTCGTACGGCCTGCTGGGACCGGCTCTGATCATCGCGGGCGCGGCCCTGGCCTTCGGCGGCCAGTACATGCCGGCCAAGACCGCCAAGGGCGCCGAGGCGCTGGCGCAGACGCTCGGCTTCCGGCAGTACCTCGCCCACGCGAGCGCCGACGACGTGCCCCCGGACCGCCGGGTGGAGCTGTTCTCCCGCTACCTGCCGTACGCGGTGATCTTCGACAACGTGGACCGGTGGGCGAGGCTCGTCGGCTCGTTCACCGGCGACGGCCGGCAGGCCGACCACCTGTACTGGTACCAGGGACCGGCGGAGTGGGACCTGTCCAGGTTCGCCGACTCGATGCGGACGTTCACGCTGACCACCTCGGGCGCGATCTCGTCCTCCCGCCAGTTCCGCTCGCTCTGATCTCCCCGCCCCCGGTCGGGGGGGCGGAGGGCGGGCGCGGCGTGCGCGGCTCAGACGGCGTGGACGCGGACCTCTCCGACCGGGACGCCGCCGCCGAACAGCGGCGTGGTCGCGAGCCCGGCGAGCTCGGGGGCGTCGATCCCGGCCGCGCGCAGGGCGGCGACGGTGACGGGCACGCGGGCACGGCCGCCACCGTCCACGATCTTCACCGCGCCGGCCCGGCCCTCGGCGTCGGCGAAGGCGTCGAACGCCTCCGCGCCCGACTTCACCAGCAGCCCGGGAACGGCCCGCATCAGCACGGCCTCGGCCCGGGTCGTGCCGCTCGTCCACTCGGGGTGCGCGCGCATCGCGTCGGCGACGCGCCGCTCGGGGCTGCCGTCCGGGGCCAGCGTGAGGCGGCGGAAGGCGCGGGTCACCGCCGCCATCGAGACGAAGAACAGCGGCGCGCCGCAGCCGTCCACGCCCGTCGCCGCGACCCGTTCGCCGGTGAGCTCCTCCACCGTGGCGCGGATCGCGCGCTGCAACGGGTGCCCGGGATGCAGGTAGCCGTCCACCGGCCAGCCGTTGACCACGCAGGTGGCGAGCATCGCCGCGTGCTTGCCCGAGCAGTTCATGAAGACCCGGCGGGCCTCGCCGTACTGCCGCAGGACCTGGCGGCTCGCCTCCTCGTCCAGCGGCAGGTCCTCGGGGCAGCGCAGGTGGGACTCGTCGAGCCCCGCGCCCGCGAGGATCTTCCGGGCACCGTCGACGTGGAAGGACTCCCCGCTGTGGCTGGCGGCGGCCAGCGCGAGCAGTTCCCCCTCCAGCGGCAGGCCGGCCCGGACCATCGCGAGCGCCTGCAGCGGCTTCAGCGCGGAGCGCGGCGAGGCGAGGCTCGCCGTGTCCCCGCGCACGAGGGCTTCGGAACCGTCCGCCCCGATCACGTGCACGCGGGCGCGGTGCACCGACTCGACGAATCCCGAACGGACGACCTCTACCACCATCTCCGACATGGGGCGCAGTCTACGAAGCGCCTGGGCATGGCAGAATCCGGGGGCATGCGTGCGGTCGTACAGCGGGTCAGTTCCGCGTCGGTTGTGGTGGAGGGCCGTGTCGTCGGAGCGATCGACGAGCCCGGCCTGCTCGTGCTCGTGGGCGTCACCCACACCGACGGCCGGACCGAGGCGGCGCGGCTCGCCGCCAAACTGTGGGGGCTGCGGATCCTGCACGGCGAGAAGTCGTGTTCCGACGTCGGCGCCCCGCTGCTGGTCATCAGCCAGTTCACCCTGTACGGCGACGCCCGCAGGGGCCGCAGGCCCACCTGGCAGTCGGCCGCTCCCGGCCCGGTGGCCGAGCCGCTGGTGGAGGCGGTCGTGGCCGAACTGCGGACGCTCGGCGCGCGGGTCGAGACCGGCCTCTTCGGCGCCGACATGAAGGTGACCCTCACCAATGACGGCCCGATCACGCTCGTCCTGGACGTCTGACCGTCAGCGGACGCGGCGGCGCAGGGAGGGGTCGATGTGCACGTTGCGGCCCGCGTCCGGCGGAACGACGACCTCCTGGCTCGCCGCCACCCCACCGGCCAGCAGGTCGATGTCCACCGGCACCGTCCGCTTGACGACCGCGAGGGCGATCGGGCCCAGCTCGTAGTGGCGGGCCGAGGAACCCACGAACCCCAGCTGGCCGGGCTCGGCGGCGCCCTCCACGGCCGCCTCGGGCTCCGCCTCGGCCGGGGTGCCCACGCCGAGCGTCACCGGGGCGCCGTGGGGCGGCAGGTCGTCGACGCTGCCGTCGAGGTGCAGGAAGACCAGTCGGCGGGGCGGGTGGCCGAGGTTGTGCACCCGGGCGACCGTCTCCTGCCCCCGGTAGCACCCCTTGTTCAGGTGGACCGCCACGCCGATCCAGCCGAGCTCGTGGGGAATCGTCTTGTGGTCGGTCTCGAACCCGAGCCGGGGCACGTGGGCCGCGATGCGCAGCGCCTCGTAGGCCCACAGCCCTGCAGGCCGCAGGCCCAGCTCCTCCGGGAGACCGGCCAGCCGGTCGCGCGGCACGAGCAGGTCGCCGCCCATCACGACGGTCCCCTCGGGGAGCGCCCTGCCCTCCGTCCGGGTCTCCTCCAGACCCGCGGGGGCGGGCGGGGCGACGGAGACCACCGCGTAGTCCGAGGTGAGGTCGGCGACCTCGACCCGCAGCATGAACCGCATCTTCTCCAGAAAGGCGACCAGCTCCGCCGCCGTGCCCGGCTCCACGTGCGCCCACACGGCCTCGCCGTCGTCCACCAGGGTCAGGTGGTGCTCGACGCGGCCCTGGCCGTCCAGCAGCAGCGCCTGGGCGGGCGTGCCCGGCCGGAGCGTGTCCAGCTTCTGGGAGCTGAGGTCGTTGAGCCAGCCGAGCCGGTCGGGCCCGGCGACGCGCACGACCTCGCGGTCGCTCCGGTCGACCAGCGCCCGCCCCGCCGCGAGCGCGCGCTGCTCGGCGTAGGGGTCGCCGTAGTGGGCCGCCACCGTCTCGTCCGGCGCCTGCGCGGCCACCGCGCCGGGTGTGTCAAGCAAAGGGCTCCGCATGCCCCCAAGGCTATTCGGTCCCCGGCGCCCGTCGCGGCCCCGGCTCGCCCCCTGTGGACAACCAGTCAGCGCGGCGGACAACCAGTCAGCGCGGCACGCGGCGGAAGGCGACGAGCGCCACGTCGTCCTCGCGGGCCCCGAACGTGGCGATGAGCCGGTCGCAGAAGCTCTCCAGGTCCTCGCCCACGTGTTCGGCCTGCTGGCGGGCGATCTCCAGGCTCTCGTCGAGCAGTTTGTCGCGGTCCTCGATCAGCCCGTCGGTGAACAGCACCATCGTGGCGCCCTCGGCCAGGTGGAGCCGGTCCACCCGGTACCGCTCCTCGGCCACGCCCAGCAGCAGGTTCCCGAACCGGTGATAGGCCGTCTCCCGGCCCGCCATCAGCGGCGGGATGTGCCCGGCGTTCACGAGTTCGATCTCACCCGTCTCCGGGTCGAGCAGGAGCAGGCAGACGGTCGCCGTCATCCGGGGGTGATAACGCCGCAGGACCGCGTTGAGCAGGCTCATCGACCGGGCCGGGTCGACCGCCTCGATCACCGACGCCCGCAGCGCGTACCGGAGCTCCGCCATCACGGTGGCGGCGTACAGCGAGTGGCCCTGCACATCGCCGAGCGCGATCAGCACCCGGTCGCCCAGCCGCAGGACCTCGTAGAAGTCCCCGCCCACCTCCACGTTGTCCACCGCGGGCTGGTAACGCACGGCGATCCGCAGGCCCGGCACGGACGGGATCCTCTCGGGCAGCAGGCTGCGCTGCAGCGTCAGCGCGATCGTGTGCTCCTCGGCGTACGCGCGGGCCGCGTCGACGGCCAGGGCGACCGCCTGGCCGAACTGCCGCAGCAGGCTCACCTCGTCGCCGTCGAGCGCCGGGTCCGACTCCACGCCCAGGAAGACCGGCGGCCGGCCCGACTTCGTACGGCACAGCACGCCCGACACGCCACCGGCCACCTCGCTGTCGGGGACGAAGGCGGCCCACCTCGAGCTGTCCAGGTCGAACGTCCACACCCCGGTGGAGTCCCCGACCGCGATGGCGGTGAGCTTGTCGAGGGTGTCGGGCCGCACCGGCCGGGCCGCACCGGCCTCGCCGGGCTGGGCGGAGAACCTGCGCAGCTTCCCGTCCGGCGAGACGGCCAGCACCCGCGCGGGCCGCTCCACCAGCCGGGAGCAGCCCTCGGCGGCCACCGACAGCAGCCGCTCGAAGTCGCCCGCCTCGTTCAGGAGCAGGGTGATCTCGGCGAGCGTGCTCAGCCGGGCCGCCATCCGCTCGGCCCGCTGCCGTGCCCGGTAGTAGCGCAGCATCGCCCGGACCGTCGCCGCGAACTCGTCGGGCTGGATCGGCTCGGAGAGATAGGCGTCGGCCCCGCGCTCCAGCCCCTCGGCGCGGTCGGCCGGGGTGATCGCGTTGCCGGACACCTGGATCACCGGGATCGAGGTGGTCTCGGGGTTGGCCTTGATCTTCTCGCAGACCTCCATGCCCCCGAGGTCGGGCATCCGCACATCGAGGACGACCAGGTCCGGCCTGAGCGTGGCGACGAGGGCCAGCGCCTCCTCGCCGCCGCCAGCCTCCACCACACGGTGCCCCGCCCGCCGCAGCCAGCTGGACAGGATGTAGCGCTTGGTCGGGATGTCGTCGACGACGAGCACGGTCGCCGCGGCGTCAATCATCGGCCCCACCTCCGCGCCGCGCGGCGACCGCCTCCCTGACCGTCTCCAGCAGCCGGTCCCGGCGCAGCCCGTGCTTGCTCAGCGACAGGTGCGCGCTCTCCTGCTCGTCCAGCGCTCCCGACACCGTGATCACAGGCACCTCCCGGAAGGTCTCGTCCCCGGCCATCCGCTGCCGCAGGGCGGCGCCGTCGAGGCGAGGCATGAAGAGGTCGACCAGGGCGACGTCCGGGACGTGCTCACGCATCCGTTCGAGGGCCTCATACCCGTCGGCGGCCTCGTCCACGACGGCGGCGAAGCCGAACAACAGGCGCCGGGCCAGCGCGCGGAACCCCGCGTCGTCGTCGGCGACCAGCACGTGGCCGATCTCGGGGCTCGCCATCCGGTGCGGCACCCGCAGCTCCACCGTCGTCCCCTCCCCCTCCGTGCTCGACAGCTCCAGTGTGCCGCCGAGCGCCTCGGCGAGCCTGCGGGCGTACGGCAGGCCGAGGCCGGTCCCCTTCGCCTTGAGCTGGAGCGGGCCTGGCACCTGGAAGAACTCCTCGAAGACCCGCTCCAGGAATTCCTCGGGGATGCCGACGCCGGTGTCGGTGATGGTGAAGACGACCTCGGCCATCGCCGGGTCGACCTCGGCGGTCAGCCGCACCTCACCCTCCCGGGTGAACTTCAGCGCGTTGCTGAGCAGGTTGCGCAGGATCCGGGTGAGCATGACCTCGTCGACGAGCATCTCGCCGACCTCGCGGGACACCTCGATGACCAGGCCGACCCCCTCCGCCCGTACGGCGGTGTGCAGTGTCCCGCGCAGCGCCTCGGCCAGTGCGACCACGTCCACCAGCGACGGCTCCGGGTCGAGCCGGCCCGACTCGGCCTTGGCCAGGTCGAGCAGCTCCCCCACCAGGCCGAGCAGGGTCTCCGCGCTGCCGCCGATGAGGTTCACCTGGTGTTCCTGCTCCTCGGTCAGCGGCTCACCCCCCGTTCCGACCATCAGCCGGACCAGACCGATGATCGAGGTCAGCGGCAGCCGCAGCTCGTGGCTCACGTTGGCCCAGAACCGCTGCCTGGCCTCGGCGGCGCTGCGCAGCTGGGACGACTTCTCGTCCAGCTCGGCGTAGAGCGCCACGACCCCCCGGTTGGTCTCCTCCAGCTCCGCCGACAGCTGGTTGTACAGCGCCATCACGCCCTGGTTGGTCTCCTCGAGCTCGCCGTTGAGCCGCAGGACCTCCTCCAGCGTGCGGGCCAGCTCCTTGTTCTGCTCGCGCAGCTCGTCCAGCGCGGTGGCGGGCGCCAGCGGAGCCAGCTCGGCCCGTACCTCGGCGGCCGACGGGCTCCGCCGGTGCCCGGGCACCCGCTTCACCAGCGTGACGCGCCCCTCCTCGGCGGCCAGGGTGATCTCGTCGACGAGTCGGCCGGCGAGCGTCAGGCCCTCGCTGCGCCGCAGGCCGTGCCCGTCGCCGTAATCGACGGTGACGACCACCCGGTCCTCGGCCAGGTTGAAGGTCACGTGCCCCTGGGCGCCCGAGGCCAGCACCTCGCGGCCGATCTCGCTGAGCGCGGTCGCCATGCGGATCTGATCCTGCGACTCCATGCCCACGAGCTCGGCGATCCGCCTGCCGAGCCGCCGGACCGCGAAGACGTCCTGGTCTCCGCCGATGTCCGCGCGCGTGAGCACCTCGCCCGTCACGACCGTTGCCTCAGCGTCACGACGCAGGCGTCGTCCCTTCGGCTGCCGGCGTCGCGCAGCAGGGTGGCGCCGATCACGGCCGGGGTGCGGGCGAACAGGCCGGGGAAGGACGCGGGGTCCCAGCGGTCGGTGAGGCCGTCGGAGTGCAGCACCACCGTGGCGTGCGACGGCAGCGCGTACTCGTACTGCTGCGGGCGCCTGCCCTTGTGCCCGGCGATGCCCGGCAGGGAGATCATGCCCTGGCGGCCCTCGGCGTGCGCGATCCAGCCCGAGATGTTGCCGAGCCCGGCGTACGACACGGTCTCCCGCTCGACCCTGACGACGGCCACGGCGCCCCCTCTGGTGTGTCCCAGCCCCCGGTGTACGCGCTCCAGCGTGGCGACGGGCGGGGCGAGGGGATCGTCCAGGAACAGCCGGACCGCCTCGCGGGAGGCGTACGCGGCGGCGGCGCCGTGGCCGAGCCCGTCGCAGAGGACGGCCGTGATCACGTCGCCGGTGTCGGCCACGGCGTAGGAGTCCCCGCAGACCGTCTCCTCGCCGATCGGGCGGCGGATCCCGCTCGTGCGCGGCGGCGGCTCGGGCCGGCCGTCCGCGGTGAAGTGCGTCACCAGGACGGTGCCCCGGCCCGGAATGCTGTGGACGTCCCAGGCCGAGGCCATGCGGGCGATGGCGCCCAGCCCGATGCCGAGGGTTCCCGAAGTGGAGAAGCCGTCCCGCAGGGCGCGGGCGAGGTCGGCGATGCCCGGTCCACGGTCGACGGCCACCAGTTCCACCACGCCCGGCCGCTCGCCGTGCGCGCGCACCAGGACGACGCCGTCCTCGGCGTGCTTGACCAGGTTCGATACCGCCTCGGTGACCGCCACGGCCACCTGGCCCGTGCGGTTCTCGTCGAACCCGGCGGCGGTCGCGAGCGCGACCGCCGACCTTCGGACGGCGCCGATCACGCTGGGGTCGGTGGCGCGGACCCAGACGTCCTCGGGACGGCCGGCCATGCGGCCCTCACCCGGTTCGCCTACCGGTCCGGCCAGCGGGCCGCTCAACGGGCCCACTTGGTCACCGTGATGCGGGTGCCCTCTCCGGGGGCGGAGACCAGGTCGAAATCGTCGACGAGCCGCCGCGACCCGCTCAGGCCGAGCCCGAGACCGCCCCCTGTGGTGAAGCCGTCGGTCATCGCCTGCGCGATGTCGGAGATGCCGGGGCCCTCGTCGGAGAAGACGAGCCGCAGCCCCGGCCGCAGCCCGGTGGAGACCTTCTCGACCTCCACCTGTCCGCCGCCGGCGTGCACCAGGACGTTCCTGGCCAGCTCGCTGGCGGCGGTTACGATCTTGGTTTGGTCGACCAGGGAGAGCCCGATCTCGGCCGCCACGCTCCTGACCTTCTGGCGCACCAGTACGACGTCGCCGTTGGTGGCGATGGGCATCTCCTGCGGCCCGCTCACCCCTCGGCGCTCCTCGCGTGCTCCAGCATCACGACTCCCTTTTCGAGGTTGAGGGCCGTGCGCACGCCGCCGAGGGACAGTCCCAGCTCCACCAGCGTGATCGCCACGGCGGGACGCATCCCGACCACCACGGTCTCGGCGTCGAGCATGCGCGTCATCGCGGCGATGGTCGACAGCATCCGGCCGATGAACGAGTCGACGATCTCCACGGCGGTGATGTCGATGATCACCCCGCGCGCTCCACTGGACACCACCCTCTCGGCCAGGTCCTCCTGGAGGAAGAGCACGCTCTGGTCGTCCAGATCGATCTGGATGGAGACGATCAGGATGTCGCCGAGCTTGAGGATCGGCACGCGCTCCATCAGCCGCGCTCCGCCCTGACCGCGACCCGGGCGGTCGCGGCGCCCTTGAGCTGCACACCGCTGCGGGACAGCGCGTACGCGAGGGCGTCGGCGAGCGACGCCTTCGTCACGATGTCGCCGAACTCGATGCCCAGGGTGACGATGGTGTGCGCGATCTGCGGGCGGATGCCGGAGATCACGCACTCCGCGCCCATCAGCCGGGCCGCGACGACGGTCTTGAGCAGGTGCTGCGCGACCTCCGTGTCCACCGCGGGCACGCCGGTGATGTCGATCACCGCGTGCTCCGAGCCGGTGTCCACCAGCGTCTGCAGCAGCTTCTCCATCACCACCTGCGTGCGGGCGGAGTCGAGCGTGCCGACCAGCGGCACCGCGACGATCCCCTCCCACAGCTTCACGACGGGCGTCGAGAGTTCGAGAAGCTGCTCGGCCTGGTCGATGATGATCTTCTCGCGGGCGGCGGAGTAGGTCTCGAAGGTGAACAGTCCGAGATCGTCGATCAGTCGTGACAGCCAGGCGAAGCCGCGCAGCGCGTCGCCCTGCCCGTCGGCCTCGACCTGTTCGTACACCGCTTCCTTCAGGGAGAACACGACCCGGGCGGTGTCGGAGGGGGTGTAGCCCTGCCGCGCGCGGGCGCGGGACAGCTCGCCGAGCAGGCCGCGTACGTCGGCGAGGTCGCCGTCGCCGGTGAGGGCCGTGCGGAGCGCCTGGTGCAGGTCCCGGAGCTCGTCGACCGGCGCGCCGGACACCTGGCTCCACCGCCGAAGCAGCGGCCCCTCCTCGGATGTGAATATCTCAACGATGCGCCGCCGGGCGGCGTCCGCGGGAACGGTCACGTGCACTCCTGACGAGGGCCAAGATGTCTCACCGCAACGCTACCGTCATGAGTACGTAGTACCACCCACAACTGGGACATTACCGGCGTACCGGAAGCGTCAGCGGCACTTCCGGCAGGTGCCGAAGACGGTCAGATGGCGCACGTCGGTCGCGAAGCCCAGCTCCGCGTCGAGGGCCGAGACGAGGCCGTCCACCAGCGGGGGGGCCACCTCGGTGACCTCGCCGCAGCCGCGGCAGACGAGGTGGACGTGATCGGCCTCCGACGCGAGGTGATAGGTCGGAGCGCCGTGGCCGAGGTGGGTGTGGGTGACGAGCCCGAGCTCCTCCAGCAGTTCGAGGGTCCGGTAGACCGTCGAGATGTTGACTCCTCGGGCCGTCCGCTGCACCCGGGCGCAGATGTCCTCCGGGGTCGCGTGCCCCAGTTCGGTGACCGCTTCCAGCACGAGCTGGCGCTGGGGGGTGATCCGGTAGCCGCGGGCCCGCAGCTCTTCGTGCCAAGTCTCGGCCATGACCAGAAGTTTAGGTCGTGGCGCGGAAACCGGGCTCCGCCACGCCATCGGGACCGGCCGATAATCCGCTTGCCGCTTCGCGGAACGCTCGCATAACTTGAAGGCACGCAGAAGGGAGGTGGTCCAAACAATGGTTGATCATTATTGGGCTAGCGAGGTGGCTGTCCGCTAGGACTCGTCCATCTGGACCTTCCGTCTGGATGTCGTACGACGTCCCGGCGAATCCTCGACAGTCATCGGAACCCCGGGCAGCCGGCGGCCGCGGACGAACGTCCCGGTCATGGTCCAGCCGGCCCGCCTCCCCAGGAGGCGGAGCGCGCCCGGGGTTTTTCTTTTCCCGCCGGCGCGACCTCCGCTCCCGTCGGCTCCGCTCCCGTCAGGCCTGCTCGTCGGAGTCGCCGGTCCTCCTGAGCTCGGCCGAGGCGTGCGACTGCAGCGGGTGCCCCACCGCCGCCATGTCGTAAGCGTACATGAGGTTACCGTTCACCAGGCCGTAGAGCCGGTGGCCCGCGTTGTACTCCTTGGCCGTCGTGGTGCGCGCGACCACGTCCGTACGCAGCTCGATCTTGTGGAAGACGACCTCCCCCACGTAGATCTCGACGATGCCGGTGGGATGCGCGAGGCACACCTCGATCTGGCGGCCGGGCTGGATGCGCCAGAAGCCGGATTCGGTGGACAGCGGCCTGACCTTGTCGCCCTCGGCGTCCAGCAGCCAGCTCCGGCTCCGGTAGCTCAGGAACGGCTTCCCGTTGTGCCCGAACACGACCTCCTGGCCGAAATTGGCGCTCTCCATGGTGGGATAGCCGATCACGCCGGCCCCCTCCCAGCGGCCCAGGAGGAAGGCGATCGGCTCAAGGTCGGGGTGTACGTCCATGGAGACGAGCTTAGAGGCGGCGCGGAGAGCCCCGAAATCATCTGGTGCGTGACGGGAACCGAGAGCCGGGAGCACGGGGCGGGAGCCGGGAGCACGGAGCGAGAGCCGGGAGCACGGGGCGGCCCGGCGGACTAGGCTTCCGTTATGGCACGATCTTTGGTGATCAAGGTGACGGCCGGGGCGGACGCCCCGGAGCGCTGCAACCAGGCCTTCACGGTCGCGGCGGCGGCGCTGGCGAGCGGTGTCCCGGTCTCGCTCTGGCTGACCGGCGAGTCCTCCTGGTTCGCCCTGCCGGGGCGGGTCAAGGAGTTCGCCCTGGCCGAGGCCGCGCCACTGGAGGACCTGCTGGCGGCCGTCCTCGCCGCGGGCAGGGTCACGCTCTGCACGCAGTGCGCCGCCCGCAGGGGCATCACGGTGGACGACGTCATCGACAGGGTCCGCATCGCGGGAGCCTCCACGTTCGTCGAGGAGATCCTGGGCGAGGGCGTGCAGGCGCTCGTCTACTGATCCCGCTCCCAGGCCGCCCTTCGAGAGCGACCGCCGCCCCCGGTCCCGCGAGGGGCGCGAGGGGGCGGGTCAGGCGGGCAGCACCGCGCGCAGGCGCTCGTCGCGCAGCGCCTGATACCAGCCGTCGTCGATCGCGGGCAGCGGGCCGGTCACCCAGCTCAGCAGCAGGTCGGCCAGCGCGGGGTTGCGGGCGAGCGCCGGGCCGTGCAGGTAGGTGCCGATGATCCGGCCCGCGTAGCAGCCCTCCGTGCCGTCGCCGTTGCCGGTGCCGACGACCGTCCGGGACAGCGGGCGCACCCCCGGACCCAGCCGGGTCACGCCCATGTGGTTCTCGAACCCGGTCAGCGTGGGCAGCCCGAGCGCGGAGTCGACCTCGGCGGCCAGTTCGCCGACCGCGCGCCGCTCGCCCCGCCCCGAGCTGATGTCGAGCAGGCCGACGCCGGGCACCGGCTGGCCCTCCTCGCCGCCGAACACCGTGCCCATGATCTGGTAGCCGGCGCAGACCGCCAGCAGGGCCGCACCCCGCTGGATCGCGGCGTGCAGGCCGCCGTCGCGGCGCAGCCGCTCGGCGCCGAGGATCTGCGGCCGGTCCTCGCCGCCGCCGATCAGGTAGACGTCGCCCTGCTGCGGCACGGGGTCGGAGGAGCGCACGTGGATGGTCCGGGTGGGGATCCCCCTGGCCCGGGCCCGCTGCTCCAGCACCAGGACGTTCCCCTGGTCCCCGTACGTGCTGAGCAGGTCGGGATAGATCCAGACGATGGACAATTCAGACGGCACGGCCGAACTCCGCTCGGATCTGCTGAAACGCGGTGTAGTTGGCGATCACGTCGATCTTGCCGGGGGCGAGGACGGCCACCGCCTGCTCGAACGAATCGCAGAGCTGGAAGGGCACCTCCGCGACGGCGAGCCGCAGCGCGAGATCGAGCCGGCGCTCGCCGGTGACCAGCACCGGCCGGCCCCGCAGGATGCGGTAGTCGACGTCCCACAGCCAGGAGGTGTCGCGGCCGTCCGGCCCCTGCGCGTTCACCGACAGGATGATCGGCAGCGCCGGGTCGGCGACGTCGAACGCCTCCAGCCAGCCGGCCGGGTTCTTGGCCAGCAGCAGCCGCAGCGACCTGCCCTCCCGCTCGACGGTGGTGTAACGGCCCGCGACCGAGGTGACCATGCGCAGCCGGGGCAGCGCCCGGCCCGGGTCGAGGCCCAGTGTCTCGGCGACCGCCAGCGCGACGGCGGCGTTCGCCCGGTTCGCCTGGCCGGGAAGCTGGAGGTCCAGCCGCCGGCGCTGCCCGCGGGGATCGATCACGTCCTCGCCGTCGAGCACCCAGTTGGGCTCGGGACGGTGGAAGGTGCACTCGCGGCAGGCCCAACTGGTGTCGGCGAGCTGGGCGGCGGTCAGGTTCTGCCCGCCGTTGCCGAACCCAGCCCGGTCGAGCGGGCCGCCGCACTCGGGGCAGCACCAGGAGTCCTCCCGCCAGCGCTGCCCGGCCGCCACCCACGTCACCCGGGCGGCGGTGGAGGCGCCCCAGGTGACCAGCGGGTCGTCGCAGTTGGCGATCACGTGGGCGGGCCGCCCCGCGAGCGCGCGGCGCCACTTCTGGGCCAGCAGCCAGATCTCGGCCGCCCGGTCCATCTGGTCGCGGCTCAGGTTCATCAGGGCGACGATCCCGGCCTCGGTGGTGTCCAACACCTCGGGGAGATACTTCTCGTCCACCTCCAGCACGCCGTACGGCGCGCCCTTGCTGGAGGCGAGCGCCGACACGTGCCCGGCGGGCATGTTGGCGCCGAACGCGTTCGTCGCCACGTCGCCGAGCTCCTGCAGCGCCGAGGTGATGAGACGGGTCGTCGTGGTCTTGCCGTTCGTCGCGCTGACCAGGACGAGCTTGCGGTCGGCCGCGAGCTTGCGCAGCAGGTCGGGCTCCAGCATCAGGCCCACCCGGCCGCCGATCACCGAGCCGTCGCCGCGCCCGGTGGCCCTGGACAGCGTCGCGGCCGTACGGCCCAGAGCACTGGCGAGCTGGGCCCGCAACGGAAGCTGACTCATGCCGCGATACTAGTGCCCCTCCTTGAAATCACGATCCGAAGGACAGCTCGGCGGGGGTGTCGCCGTCGAACGGCAGCACGAACCGGCGGGGCCAGGACAGGACGGTCTCCAGCCAGCCCGCGCTCATCGTCTGGGCGACGTACCTGACCCGCTCGCGGGGCTCGACGGCGATGGCGACCGTCGTCACGTCCCGCTGGATGCCCTCGTGCTCGTCGTCGCCGAGGATGACCCGCCAGGCCAGCGCGCGGTTGCGGTCCACCTCCATCGACAGCGGGTGGTGGCGCAGCGCCTTGGCCCGGTGGCCCAGCAGTTCCGTGCGCATGCCGACCGCCACCGCGCCCTCGGCCGGCTCGGCGCCGTTGACGCCCTGGTGGGGGTACGGCCGGCCGGCGGGGTCGGTGCCGAACAGCGGATACTCCATCGCCGGGGCCGGGCTGCGCAGGTTGGGCGCGGGATGCCCGAGAGGGAACAACCGGTCCACCTCGTGCAGCCAGCGGACCTGCGGGATGACCCAGGCCGCGCCCGGCCGCTCGCCGGCGCGCATCGGCGGCTCGCCCTCCGCGCCGTCCGCCTGGCCGGCCGCGAGCAGCCCGGCCGCGACCTCGGCGGCCTTCTCGGTGAGCAGCGCGGGGTCGAACCAGGTGCGCAACGACCAGGCGCGGCGCGACACCGAACGCTCGACCAGCGTGGCCAGCAGGCACTCGCGCCGCTTGACCGGCAGCTCCGCCCAGATGTCGGCGAGCACCCGCGGCACGCCCGGCAGCGACCGGTTCGTCACGAACGCCAGGACCGCCGTGTCGGTCCAGATCCGCAGCCAGGCCCACTCGGGGGCCACCGCGAGCAGGTCGGCCTCGCGCAACTCCACCAGCGTGCAGGCCTTGCCCGTACGGCACTCGCGCCCGCAGGCAGCCGAGCGGCGCCCGCAGATCGGCGGGACCGGGCCGAGCGTCTCGCGCTCGCGGTCCTCTCCAAGCGGCACCCGCACGCGCAGCGGGCGGTCCATGCCGTCGGCGAACACCGCGGCGAAGCCCGGCTGGAGCGACACGACCTGACGCGACTGGTCCTCGCTCAGGTTCATCGCCGCGCCGACGAGCGCGCGGTCGTCCTCGGCCGGGAGCCGGTGCACGACCTTGAGCGCGGTGTTCTTCACCACGTCGGAGACGAGCTTGGTGGGGATCTGCTCGGCCACGACGATGCCCTCGCCGTACGCCCTGATCTCGGCGAGCATCCCGGCCAGCAGTTCGACGGCGTGGGTGGAGGCCCGCTGGGCGCCCCGGTCGCGCAGCAGCCGGTGCGCCTCCTCGATCACGATGACGTGCCGCAGGCCGCCGACGCCGTCCTCGGCCCGCGGTTCGGAGCGCGGTTCGGACCGGGCCCGCATCCGCAGGTGCTCGACGATCCGGATGATCAGCGTGCCCATGAGGAACGCCTTGTCCTCGTCGTTGGCGACGTCCTCGATCGCGAGCACCACGTTGCGCTGGAGCAGGCCGCCGATGTCGGCCGGGTGGCCGCCCTCGAAGAACCGGCCCGCGCTGCCGACGCGCAGGCTGCGCAGGCGCAGGCTGATGAAGCCCTCGACGTCGGCCTGGACCTCGTTGCCGTAGCCGATCTCCTGGATGACCTCCAGCGCGTGCTGCTGAAGCTGCTCCAGCGTCGGCACGGCCGGCTGCACGGCGGCCCCCGGGATGCCGCCGCCGGTCACCACGTCCCATCCGTTGGCCTCGTAGACGCGCTGCAACGCCAGCGACATGATCTGCGGGAACGGCTCCTCGGCGTCGAAGGCCGCCTGGAACAGCGCCCTGACCATGTCGATGTGCGCCTGCACGGGATAGCCGGGCTCGGGCGCGAGCGGGTTGACGCTGATCGGCACGTTGTCCGGCGCCGAGGGGTTGATGACCGTCAGCGGGGCCAGGTGCTCGACCCGGCCGGCCATCGCGGCGTACTCCGACTTGGCCGGTTCGATGGCCAGCCAGGGGATGCCCGCGTTCGTGAGCTGCTCCAGCAGGTGCCGTACGGTCTGGGACTTGCCGGAGCCGGTGGCGCCGGTGACGAAGGCGTGGCGGTTCAGCGTCGCGAGCGGCACCCGGAACGCGCCGACGGCGCGGTCCTGGCCGTCGACGATCGCGCCGAGGTCGATCGACTCCGCCGAGCCGTCCACGTCGGCCTCGCTCGTCACGTCGAAGAACCCCGCGTCGAGCACCCGGACTCCCGGCACCTCCCGGCGCGGCAGCCCGGCGAGGGCGGCGAGGGCCCCGGCCGTCGCCGCGAACGGCGCCGCCGCGCCGTCGGCCGAGTCCTGCAGGTCGACGGCGAGCGCCTCGGCGAAGCCGTACACCGACTCGCTCGCGCCGTCCCCCGACAGGGCGGGCAGCGTCATGGCGCTGCGCAGCCGGTAGGGGTGGTGGCTCATCTCCACCGAGCCGACCAGCACCGGCGCGATCTGGCGCAGTTCGTCCGGGCCCGCCGCGCCGGCCAGCACCCGGACGTTCCACAGACCGGCCTCGCGGAACGCGTCCAGCTCCTGCATCCGGCGCTCGGCCCGCTCGGCGTCGAACCGCGACCGCTCGGAGGCGTCGCCGTACTGCCGCAGCACGTTGAGCTGGGTGCGCAGGTGGGCCACCTCGGTGTCGAGCAGGTCGGTCGGCTCGGCGACGACCACCCAGGCGAACGGCCGGGACATGAGCGTGACCAGCGTCGACTCGAAGAGCGTGGGCCGCTTGGGCTCGTCCGGCTCCGGCTCGCGCCTGCCGTAGAGCGGCGGGGCCTGGCGGCCGGGGCACGGCGTCCAGACCAGGTCGGCGAGGTCGGCCAGCCACTCGTCGCCGATCTCCACGCCCCGCGCGCCGCCGGGGAACAGCAGCGGCTGCGGGCCGGTGACCGGCGGCTCCGGGGCCGCGGCCGCCCGGCGCGGCGGCTTGGGCGGCGTGAGCGGTCCCGCGTTGGTGATCAGCTCCAGCGGGGCACCCGACCCACGCGACAGCCAGCCGATGACGAACGGCCGGTTGCGCTGCGCGGCGGACAGGACCGCGGGGAGCACCGTGACGAAGTCCCACTCCGCGGACGAAGTGCGCGAGGGAGCGGTGATCGCCTGGATCCGGTACCACGGCCCGCTCAGAGGGAACGGATGCAATGAGACCCCTCAGTCGACGACGAACAGGAAAGAGACTCCTTCAACGATCACGCCCGCACACCGTGGTTGACGATGCCCTTACCGGCCGCGGACCGTGTCATGGCCGCTTGCGCCAGTCGAGGCGGGGCGGCGGGGGGCCGAGGTTCGGAGGGACCTCGGGCAGCGTGGGCTCGGCGGGCTCCGGCTCGGGCTCGGGCTCCCGCGGCGTCAGGGCGGCCCGGCGGATCTCCTCGAACTCGCCCAGCGTCGTCTTCGGGAAGGTGAGTATCGCCGGGTTCGCGTCCGCCAGGCGCACCTGGCGTCCCTCCGCCGTCGAGTAGGTGACGATCACGGACGTCGTGGGCAGCTGCTGGAGCTGGTGCGGCTCGACCAGGAACTCCCGCGACCGCTGGAGGACCCCGTCGGCCACCGTGGGCGCGCGCCGGCCCCACTCGGTCGACTCCGTGATGTCCTCGCGGATGTCGTCGCGCGGGTCGCCCTCCCGCAGGTCCTCCCCCTCCGTACGGCCCTCGCCGACGGTGGAGGTGTAGAACCCGCTCGGGACGTGGGCCGCCGAGCTGAACGTCTCGGTGAGCTGGGCGAGTTCGAGACGGTGCTCGGTGCCGACGTGCTCGCTGGCCACCCGGGCGTCCTCCGCGTTGCCCAGCCGCATGAACGCGACGGCCGCGTGTCCCCGGCCGAGCCGTTCCCGTACGGCCGGGGTGAGGCTGCGGTAGGTCAGCACGAGCCCGGTGCGCGAGGTCTCGCAGGCGTCCATGAGCCGGTCGAGCACGTCGCCGCGGAGCTTGTCCGCGCCCGCGACGATGATCGTGTGATACCAGGGCCGCTCGCTGGCCGGCGACTGGCGCAGGATGTGCGTGAGCGCGGTCGCGACGTACGTGCCGAGCACCCGGTTGCCGAACACGCCCGCCTGCCGGTCCATGCTGACCACCCGCAGCCGCGCGGGCGGCAGCCGTACGGCCTCCGAGCCCAGTGTCTCCAGCTTGCGCAACTGGGACTCCAGCGCCCAGGCCCGCTCGATGACCACCCGGTCGGCCACGCCCCGGCCGAACAGCGTGCCGATGCGTTCGAGCTGGGAGGCGGTCAGCAGGCCGCACTTCATGTCGTCGCGCGGGTCGCCCACCTGCGCGAGCGCCCGCAGCGCGGCGGTGACCTGGCTGATCGTGGCGTTCTCGCCGAGGACCTCCAGCACGCGCTCCAGGATCGCGTTGTCGAAGCCGATGTCCCTGCTGGTCTCCTCGCTGACGCTCACCACGTGGGCGAGCACGTCGGCGAACGCCTCGGGCTTGAGCGTCGCCCCCAGGTCGAGCCGGGGCAGGTCCACCGGGAGCACCCAGACCAGCGGGTCGTCCCCGCCCCGGCGGGCGAGCTCGATGAGGTCCTTGGCGATCGCTCCCTCGGACAGGTCGAGCACGGTGAGGTGGCCGCCGCTGTAAAGGCGGGTCGCGCCGATCAGCGTGACCAGCGCCGACCAGCCGGTCAGCGTGCCGCCGGCCACGTCGACCCGGTCGATGTCGTCGGGCACCGCCACGGCGTACCAGGTGATCTGCCTGTCGAAGCGGTTCTTCTTCTCGGCCCAGTCACGGTATTTCGCGGCGTGCTCCTCCTGGGCGGTGACAATCTCCCGCTGCCGCCGCTCCTGCTCCCGCAGCGCCTTGCGGCGGCGCTCGTCGAGCCGCTCGTTGACCGTACGGTCGCCCTGCCGGATGGCGTAGGTGCAGATGGCGGCCACGCCGCCCGCGGCGACCAGCCCGAGCAGCACGAACGACCAGGTGAGCAGGCCGCTCACGCCGAGGACGAGGATCCCGGCGGCCAGCACGGCCATGAACGTGCGGAAGAACCGGACCGGACGGTTCAGCAGGTCCTTCTGCAGCCGCTCCCGGTGAACCCAGTCCGTTTTGTCGGCGGGAGGCTCGGCGACGTCCTCGCGCGCCGGCCGCTTCGGCGGCGGCCCCGGATCGGGGTACAGCAGAGCGTACTGCCAGCCCAGGTAGATCCGGTCCGCCTGCAACTGGGCATGCTCGGGGTGCGGGTCGCCCACGGGCCCTCCATGTCCGCCTAAGGTCACAGCGTAGGATCTGGAAGCCCTGTCAGGGCGGGCTTCTCGCCATTCGGACCTATTTCCCGCCAGTGCCTGGAACCTATGGGGCCCATGGGGCGATTGTGATCGTACTACCATCGCTTGCCATGACGTCATCCCCCAGTGGCGGCCGCCGACGACGCCCGGTGCTGGTCCCGGTCGCCTCCGCGCTGGCCGTCGTGGGCATCGGCGTCACCGCCGCCTTCGGCGGTCTGCGCGACGCTCCGGACAAGCCGCCGCCCACGGCCTCGCCCGGCGACACGATCGACCAGGGGCGGTTCCGCACCCAGTTCATCAAGGCGATCGACACCACCGAGGCGGGCGGTTTCGGCGGCGTCAAGCGCTATCTGGAGCTCGTCGTCAAGGTCACCAACATGGGCGACGAGACCGCCTCGGTCGGCATGGTGCCGCAGCCCGGCAAGGGCTTCAGCCAGACCGGCACCTTCGCCGGCTCCCTGCTGCGGACCCGCCCCGAGATGAAGAGCGAGTACGGTCCGCGGGCCTCGGTGCTGAGCTACGGGATCGAGAGCCAGCAGCTCCATCCGGGGATCACCACCACGGTCGTGGTGAAGTACGAACTCCAGCCCACCGCGACCGCGCCCGGGGAGATCAGCCTCGACCTCGGCACGTTCGAGAACGAGTCACGCGGACTGCTCAACCAGGGTCGTGACTGGTTACTCAAGGGCGAGTACAAGGACGACGACGGCCCGTTCGAGCCCGAGGTCGCCTCGCGGATCACCCTTCCGGTGCGGAAGGAGGCCAGTTGATGGCACTGGTCCAGGCAGAGAGCCGTACGTCCCGCCGGGCCGCCGCCGGGCGGCCCCGCAGGCGCGGGCTGGGCCGGCGTCTCGCCGCCGGGGTGGCGGGCATCGTGCTCGCGGCGGCGGCCGTCTACGCGCAGCAGAACTTCGCGATGTCCTTCGAGCAGCGCACGTCCTTCCTGACCTACAAGGGCCGGATCGGTGAAACGGTGGCGACCAAGCGCTTCTCCGTGAAGGTCGTGTCGGTCACCGCCGCCCGCGCCGTGGACACGGCGGACTACTCCGGCAAGGTGACCAAGGTGGGGACGAGCCATCTGTTCCTGCTGATCGACGTCACCGCGACCAGCGCCCGTGAGCCCATGAAGCTGAGCAAGTACAGTCCGCCCCTCCTCCTCACCCGGGACGGCCGGCGTTACCTGCCCACCGACAAGGTCGACGAGAGCCTGACCCTGTTCAACCGGTACATCCAGCCGGGATTCTGGACGAGCGGACTGCTCGTCTTCGAGGTGCCCAAGGACGCGGTGCCGGGCGCGAGCCTCGTCTTCATCCCGCCCGTCAGCCCACTGGTCGTCGACAACTTCGCGCCCGAGGCGCAGGTCGACCTGGATCTGTCCGGCGCCGCCGCCGACCGGCTGATCGCGCAGGCGGAGGACTATCACACACTGGCGGGCCCGAGCCGATGACCGAGACGCCCATGGACGGAAATCCGCCGAGGAACGACCAGGACGCCCGCGACTGGTTCGCGCCGCCTCCCGAGCAGCCCACCGACATCGCCTCCGACATCACCTACAGCGGCGCGTTGCCGCCGCGGCCCATGCCGACGGCGCCGCCGTCCATCCCGATCCCCGGGAAGCTGGCCCCGCCGACGGACATACGCGTGTGGCCGCCGCCGGAGCCCGAGGGCGAGGACAGGTCGACGCAGCCGTTCCCCGCGCTGCGGACGAACCGGCAGCCGCCGCCCCGGGCCCTCGCCCCCACGGCCCCTCCCCCCACGGCGCCTCCCCTCGCCGCCCCGGCGTACGGCGTGCCGGCGGAACCGCCCGGCGTGGACCTCGCCGTGGCCGCCGCGCCCGCTTCACCCGCGCCCGCTTCGCCCGCGCGGCGGCGGACGGGCCTGCTGATCGGCGGCGCGGTGCTGTCCGTCGCGCTCGCCGTCGCGGCCCCCTCGGTCTTCGGCTACCAGGTCTTCAGGTACGGCCGCCCCGACTACACCGTCCACGTCGTGCCACCCGGCCAGGCCGGGACCGTGCAGCATGTGTCATGGCAGGCCACCGTCGAGAAGATCAAGGACCCCAGCGGCAAGCCGGACCGGTCCGACCGGCAGTGGATGAAGATCGTGGCCACCAGGACCGCGCTCGACGCCGAGGGCGCCATCCGCCACGGAGCGCCGGCGGATGTCAAGCTCACCGACCGGGCCGGGCGCACCTGGCAGGTGGAGACGCTGAACAACGAGACGCCGCCCGACGTCAAGGACAACAAGGTCGGCACGCCGTACCGGATGGAGATGCTGGGGGTGGTGCCGCCCTCGGTGGCCGACCAGGTCGAGGTCACCATCCGCCCGAGCACCTACCGTGACGTGCCCGGGCAGTCGGCGGCGGACTTCGTCAAGGACGCCTTCAGTTCGACGGAGAAGGACGACCAGGTTCTGCGCTTCCGGCGGTGACCGGCTCCCGGCGGCCCGTCCGGCCGCCCGCCCGTCCGTCGGTCCTGGCCCGGGTCGCGGCCAGGTCGAACGTGGCGGCGATCAGGCACATGGTCACCAGGGTCACGACCAGATCCGTCACGTAGTCGATCGGCACATCGGTCGCGAACCAGAGGTACGGCTCCTCACTCGCGGCGAGATAGCGGCCCGCCCTGCCGAGGAAGTCACCGCCGATGTGCAGGCCGACGTAGCACAGCGCGAAGAGGCCGAACAGCGGCGCGCCCCCGCGGGCCGTCAGGCGCAGGGAGTTCAGCAGCGGGATCCAGCGGCCCGTCCACCCGGCGCTCAGCTTGGCCAGCGCCCGCCTCGTCCAGTTGTGCGTGCGCTCCAGGTGGACCGCCGCCTGCTCCAGGCGGGTCCCCCTGATCGTCGTCTGCGTGTCCTCCGCGTACGCGCCGTAGACGAGGATGCCGACCGTCAGCCACGCGAGCGGGACGGCCAGGGCGTCGATCACGTACGGCCAGACCTCGCCCAGCCACTCCGAGACCTGCTGCCACCCGGGGACGCCGCCCTCCGCTCCGGCCATGAGGTCGTGCCAGCCGGCGACGGCGGACCGGCCGCCGATCCAGTCGGAGCGCGCCCCCACGGCCGCCGCGACCGCGTTGATGCCGAAGAAGGCGAACGCCAGCTCGCCGAAGGTGGCGAGCACGCCGGAGAACCGGCCGTTCCCCGCCTCGTGGCGGCGGCCGAAGTACCACTTCACCCCGTAGGCGACCACCATCGTCGCGAGGGAGACCCTCGGGTCCAGGTTGATCAGCCCGACGGCCACCCCGCTGTCGTCGCCGCTGCCCGCGTCGAGCACGTAGCGGTCCGGCTGCCGCATCATGTCGATGTTCATGAAGTCGCGGGCGTCCTCTTTGACGAACCCCCAGGTCGTGTAGATGCCGGCGAAGACGAGCGCGGTCCGGTTGAGGGCGCCCAGCAGGCTCTCCCTGGCCTCGCCGCCGGCGCGCCGGGCCCGGGTCTCCACCAGCGCCTCGCGGACGACGTACAGCATGCCGACGGTCGTGGCGAGGGACGTCATGACGACGAGCGTGAACAGGAACATCACCAGGACCAGCCGGGCCTGGTACCACGAGCCGTGCGAGACCGTCGCGGCCAGCAGGAGCAGGCCCCACCGGACGAGCCGTCCGAGCGAGAACCAGATGATCAGCGGCAGCGCGCACTTCGCGAGGATCCGCAGGGCGTGCAACGGCAACGCGTACGGCGACAGCATCCAGGCGAACCTGCGGGGGGCGGGCAGTGCGGACGTTCCGGACACCTGCCGCATGTTATCGGCTCCCGCTTCCTTTCAAGGCGTGACGAGCTCGACTGTCGGGAAGTACGTCCGGTAGCGGGCGGCGTCCCGGGTGAGCAGCCTGTACTTGCGGACCGCGGCATGCGCGCCGATGAAGAAGTCCGGCAGCGGCGATCGCTTCCCACCCCCGCGCCGCGAAGGCCCGCTACTCGTCACGCAGCAGCTCCAAGAGCTCGTCGGTCGTCATCGACGTCGTGGCGCTGCCTTGAAGCCGGTGTGCGGCGCGCTGACCCCGGGTGCTGCTGCTCTCCCGGCGCACGATCAGCGCGGAGCGCAGCTCAGGATCCAGCCTCGCGGAAGCCACATCGGCGGGCGCGGAACCGATGGGTCGCTTGCGGCGAAGGGCATCCACGTCGTATCCGGCTTCGGCTTCTTGCGCCAGTGCGGCTATCAGCTCGTCCGTAACCGGCACGCCACTCGAGGTCGGAAGATCCGCGCTCAACCGAGACATGATGCAAACGTAATGGCGGGACGCGCGCTCGCGCAGGGTGACTGCATGGTCGCCAAAGCCGGAAGGCCGGTGCGTTCGCGGGAACGCACCGGCCTTCGGGTGAAGCGGTGGATCAGACAGCGACCGAGAGCTGGGCGACCTCGCCGAGCTTGGCCTCGACGGCGACGTCCTTGGTGACGCCGCCGCCGGCGATGATGCGGACGGTCCACTGGCCGGGAGCGGCGAAGAAGCGGAAGACGCCCTCGTCGGAGACGACGACCTCGCCGGTGAACTCGCCGCTGTGGTCCAGCAGGCGGGCGTACGCCGTGCCGGCGCCGGTGACGACGCCCTGGATCACGGCCTGGTTGGCCAGGTCGATGCCGGCCGGCAGCGCGACGGTCTGCTCAGGAGCAGCGCAACCCTGTGTGGTGGTCATCAGCGGGCCTCTCCCAGCTCGATCGGCACGCCCACGAGCGAGCCGTACTCGGTCCACGAACCGTCGTAGTTCTTGACGTTGGGCTGGTCGAGCAGCTCGTGCAGCACGAACCAGGTGTGCGCGGAGCGCTCGCCGATGCGGCAGTAGGCGATGGTGTCCTTGGCGAGGTCCACGCCGGCGCCGGAGTAGAGCTCGCGGAGCTCGTCGTCGGAGCGGAAGGTGCCGTCGTCGTTGGCCGCCTTCGACCACGGGATGTTGCGGGCGGTCGGCACGTGGCCGCCGCGCTGCGCCGACTCCTGCGGCAGGTGGGCCGGGGCGAGCAGCTTGCCGGTGAACTCGTCGGGCGAGCGCACGTCGACCAGGTTCTGCTTGCCGATCGCGGCGACGACGTCGTCGCGGAAGGCGCGGATGTCGTTGTCGGGCTCCTGGGCGGCGTACTGGGTGGCGGGGCGCTCGACCACGTCCTTGACCAGCTCGCGGGACTCCAGCTCCCACTTCTTGCGCCCGCCGTCGAGCAGCTTGACGTTCGCGTGGCCGTAGACCTTGAAGTACCAGTAGGCGTAGGAGGCGAACCAGTTGTTGTTGCCACCGTAGAGGATCACGGTGTCGTCGTTGGCGATGCCGCGGGACGAGAGCAGCGCCTCGAAGCCGGCCTTGTCGACGAAGTCGCGGCGGA
Organism: Microbispora sp. NBC_01389; assembly: GCF_045040095.1. Classification (NCBI taxonomy): domain Bacteria; kingdom Bacillati; phylum Actinomycetota; class Actinomycetes; order Streptosporangiales; family Streptosporangiaceae; genus Microbispora; species Microbispora sp. NBC_01389. The sequence continues at coordinate 2,883,856 of NZ_CP109552.1, read as the reverse complement.
CCGGGTCCTGCAGGTCGGTCCTCCAGTCGATCCTCACGGCACCGCGGATGTGACCCTTGTCGTAGGCGCTGGTGTCCTCGTCGACTTCGACGAGCACGACACCCGGTGTGTCGAGGTTGGCCTCGACCCAGTCGGCGTCCACCAGAACGGCGGAGCGGCTCATTGGATTCTCCCAGGTTGTAGACGGCGGATGAGCAGGTACGTTTCGCAGCCCGGGCGAACCCGGACGCTGCGTTGGGGAAGGCGGCCGGCGGTGCCGCTGCCGCACCCAGGGCCTGTACGGTGATCCTCCACGCGAACCCGATCAGTCCCACCAGCCCGGGCCCCGGCCCGGCGACCCGCGCGAGCCCCGCCATCCGTACGCACCCCGGCGGCGCCGAGGTTTCGGCGCGCGAGGGCGGCCGTGCGTACGGCCGCGTCGGATCGGGAGCCACGAGGGTCGATGTGCATCGTGGGAAACTCCTGAAGGATTCTCGGAGCGCGGCGTCACGCCGCAGGAATCACCCTCAGGCCATGCGACAGAGCGAGGTCGCGACGCGGCAGAAGTCCACCGCACGCCGCTTCGTGAGCAGCTCTGTCGTGGGAGTCATGGCCACGACAGTACCTCCCGTCTCGGCATCTGTCACACCTTGTCCGATGGATGAGATGAACCATGAGACGTTCCATCCACGGCGGCGCCGAGAGCGGCGATCACGTCGGCCTTGCGCGGCTGGCCGGACGCCTTTTTCACCACGTTTCCCGCGCCGTCGAGGACGAGCACCGTGGGGGTGCTCCGCACCTCGAACCGCCGGACCAGGTCGAGGCGCGACTCCGCGTCGATCTCGACGTGGCGCACGCCCGGCACCAGGCCGGCCACCTCGCCGAGGATCCGGCGGGTCGCCCGGCAGGGCTGGCAGAACGCGGTGGAGAACTGCACGAGCGTGGCCCGCTCGCCCAGATCGGCGCCGAGATCCGCGGCCCATTGCGCGGCCAGGACCGCGCCGAGGCCGCCTCTCGCCGCCGGGGCGTGTTCCATCGCTCGCACCCTCCCCTCGCGCCGCCAGTGAACCGGCCCGAGAACCGGCCCGAGAACCGGCCCGAGAGCGGGCCAGTGAACCGGCCCGGCGGCCACGTTCAGGACGAGCGTGGCCATCCGGGTCGCGATGCCTGCCATCGCCGTGTGCAACCCTCCGTACGCCGGGGCTGATTCCCGGCCCGGGTCACGGAACGGTCACAGCACGCTCAGAGCCTGGCGGCGACCAGTGTGCGGCCGTCGGCCCCGGCGAGCTCGACGCGCTCGATCTGGCCGGGGCTCAGCGCCGTCGAGCCCTCGAAGACCATCTTCGGCCCGCGATACTCCCCGCTCCCCACCGCCCAGGGGCCGAGGACCGAGACGGTGCCGTCCTTCCCGATCACGCGGAGCGTGCACACCGTCCCCGCGGGCACCCCGGCGACCCTCGCGACGACCTGCGTCCCGCGCTCCTGCGGGACGAGCCGTACGGTCAGCCGCATGTCGCCGTTGCTGCCGCGGGCCTCCGGCGAGGCGGTGACGGTCTCCTCCGCGGGCGACTGCTCGACCTTCCTCGCCACGGTGCCGGGTGACGGCACAGGCGAGTCCGGAGCGCCGAAGATCTGCGGGATCTCGTCGTTGCCGACCTTGGGTGCCTGGGCCGCCGCGGCGTCGGAGGCGGCGCCGGCGGCGGCCGCGCTACCCGCCCCGCCGTCGGGTGCGGTCTCGTACTGAGGGGCCGCGGCGGCCGACCCCGCCACCGTGTCCTGCGACGCCGTCTGCGCCGCCGACAGCCAGGCCGTTCCGCCCACGGCCGCGACGACGACGGACGCGGCGAGCGCCAGCAGCGCGCGGGACCGGCGCCCTCTCCTCGCCGACGCGGCGACCAGCCGGTCGAGCACGGCGCGCGGCGGCGCGGCGGCGCGCTCGACGTCCTCGGCCGACACGAGGGCCAGCAGGGGCGGCAGCCCCGACAGCGCGGCCAGCTCCGCCCGGCACTCCACGCAGGTCTCCAGGTGGGCCTCGACCTCGGCGGCCTCCTCCGCGTCGAGCGCCCCGAGGACGTGCACGCCGAGTGAGATCCGCACCTCCTCGCAGGTCATGGTGCCAGCCCCCGTTCCTCCAGGGCGAGTTTGAGCGCTCGGAGTGCGTAGTAGGTCCGCGACTTGACCGTCCCCTGCGGGATGCCGAGGATCTCCGACGCCTCCTTCACCGATCTCCCCCGGTAGTACGTCTCCATGAGCACCTCACGGTGCTCCGGCCTGAGCGAGGCCAGCGCCTCCGCGACCCCCCACGACTCGACGGCGCGGTCGAGCTCGTCGTCGGCGGGCAGCACGGCGAGCGCCTCGTCCCCCGTCTCCTGCGGCCTGGACCGGCGGGCCCGGTGCTGGTCGACGACGATGTTGCGGGCGACGGTGAACAGCCAGGCGCGCACCGGGCGCCCTTCGAGCACCCCGGGGTTGCGCCAGGCCCGGAGCAGCGTCTCCTGCACCACGTCCTCCGCTCTGCCCGGATCGCCGGTCAGCCGCAGCACGTAGCCGTACAACGGCCCTGCATGATCATCGAAAAGCGCGCGTACGAGCTCCTCGTCGGCGGTTCCGGCTGGACTCACACCCTCTTCACGTACGGAGTGGCCGGCCGGTTCGGCGGTGTGACCGTCTTCACGTGAGCCGTCACGTGGGCCGTCACGTGAGCCGTCACGTGAGCCGTCACGTGAGCCGTCACGTGAGCCGTCACGTGAGCCGTCACGTGGGCCGTCACCGGAAGGAGACATCGCTTGCGGTGCCCTGGACCGCGAGTCCCTCGCTGGTCGAGGTCACGCGGGTGATCCGCAGGTTCAGCGGCAGGTTCTTCACCGGGACCGTGAAGGAGATGAGCCGCTCGGGGTTCGGTACCGGAATCGCGCCCACGAGTTTCACGCTCGCCGGCGTGAGCCGGATCCCGTCCTTGATCGTCTCGATCTTCATGTCGGCGGTGACCGGCACCTGGTTCCCTAGCACGGTCACGTTGCCCGAGACGCGGAGCTTGTCGTCGCCGGTGCCCTCGACCTTGATGCCGGCCGGCGCGTGGGCGGACAGGGTCCGGCGCGAGATGACCACGGTCCCCGCCACCCGGTCGGCTTGGATCTTGGTGGCCGCGGCGTTCTTGATCAGGTCGGCGAGCGGGGCGGTCACGCCGTAGAGCGTGGCGTCGATGCGTTCGAGCCGGACGCCCTCCCGCTCCACCTGGCCGATGCCGATGGCGATCTCCTCGTAGCGGCCGGAGAACGCCTGCGTGAGGAACGGAAGGCCCTTCACCTGCACCGAGGGCGGCTGCGCCAGGTCGTACTGGGCCTCGATCTGGCGGGCGATCTCGCGCTGCACGCCGACGACGGCCACCCGGTCGAGCACGACGAGCAGGATGGCGAGCAGAACCACGGCCACAACCAGCTTGCGCATCCGACTCCTCCGAAAGCGCCCGTACGATCAGCGTAGTGCCCCGGCCCGCGAGATTTGCCCGAGAACGGACAATGTCCCGAGTTACGCCCATTCGCTCTGTACGCCGCGAGGGGCAAAGTTTGACAGGAGAGGCACGTGCCGCTCATCCCCCGGCGAATGGGGGCAAAACCTCTACCACGAATCCCTCGGGCAGCGTGATCCCAGCGGGGTCGCGGGTGCCCGCCGGGGCGCCGTCGACCAGGAAGGACGACCGGCGCAGCACGCGTTCCAGGGCCGCGTTCCGCCCGATCCCCGCGAGCAGGTCCGCCAGCGTGTCCGCGGCGGCGCCCTCCTCGGGCACGCCGGCGGCCTCCTTGGCCGCCGCCCAGTAGCGAATCGTCCCCGTGGCCATGGTCAGCCCGCTCCTCTCGTGCGCCTTGTCTCGGCCGGTGAGTCTCGGCCGGCATGTCTCTGTCGGCGTCCGATCCATGTCACCTCCATGAAAGCTCTCCGTCACCGTCACGTTACGGTCTTAAACCGCGTGACGTGTTGTTCACACGGGTGACGCGGATTGGACGCAAAGTTCGTGTGGGCTACCCTACGAATTAATGGACTCGGGCGATGTGGCCCCCGGGTCCTTACATGTTTGTACGGCTGTCGCGGTTTCCAGTGCTGCAAACGGCGCCGAGCCGACATGGTGCGAGGAGGCTCATGTGAGCAATCTGCTCCTGCTGACCAACGCTCTGGAGCCGTCGGCGGAGGTGCTCCCGGCACTCGGACTGCTTCTCCACTCGGTGCGGGTCGCCCCGGCCGAGGCCTCCGCTCTGATCGACGCGCCCCCCGCGGACGCCATCCTGGTCGACGCGCGCCGTGAGCTCGTGCAGGCCAAGAGCCTGTGCCGGCTGCTGCGCACGACCGGTGTCACCTGTCCGCTGATGGCGATCGTGACCGAGGGCGGCCTGGCGGCGATGACGGCGGAGTGGGGCGTGGACGACGTCATCCTCGACACCGCCGGCCCCGCGGAGGTGGAGGCCCGGCTGCGGATGTCCGTCGGGCGGCTGTCGCTGGCCGCCACGGAGGACGTCCCCGACGAGATCCGCAGCGGTGATCTGTCGATCGACGAGGCCACCTACACGGCCAGGCTGCGCGGCCGGGCGCTCGACCTCACGTTCAAGGAGTTCGAGCTGCTCAAGTATCTCGCCCAGCACCCGGGCCGGGTCTTCACCCGGGCCCAGCTGCTCCAGGAGGTCTGGGGCTACGACTACTTCGGCGGCACCCGGACCGTGGACGTCCACGTACGGCGGCTGCGGGCGAAGCTGGGCGCGGAGTACGAGGCGCTCATCGGCACGGTCCGCAACGTCGGCTACCGGTTCGTGCCCGACCGCGGCGGCGAGCAGCAGGCCGAGGCCGAGCCCGCCCGGCGCTGACTTCCCGGCGCTGACTCCGGGCCGGAGGGCCCGCCCCCGCGACGGGGACGGGCCCTCCGGTGTTCGGTCTCCTACCGGACGAGGTTGATCCGGCCGGTGGCCGGCGGGGCGATCGGCGAGTGCGCGCCCATGTAGGCGACGAACGCGTCGATGTCCAGCGGGCCGCTCCACAGGTTGGTGCCCTGGGTGAAGACGGTGAAGCCGTCGCCGCCGCCGACGAGGAAGTTGTTGGCGGCCACCCGGATCTGCTGGGCGTCGGTCACCGCGGTTCCGTTGATCTTGATATCGGAGACCCGCGAGCCCTCCGGCTTGGTGGTGTCGAAGGTGTAGGTCAGCGACGAGGACGGCTGCAGGATCCGCTGGGTGATGCCGCCCGTGCCCGGGTCGACCTTCCAGATCTGCTGCTCAAGCAGCGCCTTCAGCTGGGCTCCGGTGAGCGTGACGACCTGCATGAGGTTGTTGAACGGCTGCACCGTGAAGGCCTCGCCGTACGTCACGACCCCGTCGCCCTCCGAGCCGCTCTGCGGGAAGGTCAGGTCGGCGCGGACGCCGCCCGGGTTCATCAGCGCGATCTCGGCGTTGCCGCCGGACTTGGTCGCCTCCAGCTGCGCGTCGGCGATCAGGTCGCCGAGCGGGGTCTCGCCGACGTTGGCGCCCCGCCCGATGTTGGCGGTGATCTTGCCGATCGGCTTGTTGGCGACGGTCGAGACCCGCTCCTGCCAGGTCTTGATGTACGCCTCGGTGTCGGCGTCCGGAGTGACGGTGCGGGTCACCACGTTGTTCTTGGCGACGACGCTGGAGCGGACGACGTCCTTGGTCCTACGATCGATCTTGAAGTCGATCTGCGTGATCGCGCGGCCGAACGAGGAGCCCTGGGTGTAGACGCGGTCCTGACCGGCCGGGTCCTTCACCTTGCAGACGTACGCCTGGTGGCTGTGGCCGCTGATGACCAGGTCGATCTGCGGGTCGAGCCCCTTGGCGATCCGCGAGCCGGCGCCGGGGACGACCGGGCACGAGCTGGGGTCCTGGTTGGGCGTGATGTTGTCGCCCTCGTGCACCAGCACGACCTGCGCCTTGACGCCCTGGCGGGTGAGGAGCTTCGACACCTTGTTCGCGGCCTCGATCTCCTCGGTGAACTTGAGGCCCGCGATGCCGGAGGCGGTGACGATGCTGGGCGTGGTCTGGGTCACGAGGCCGATGAAGGCGACGTCCATCCCGTTGATCTTCTTGACGAAGTAGGGCGGCAGGGCGTAGTCGCCCTTCGACTCCTTCAGCACGTTGGCCCCGAGGTAGTCGAAGCTCGTGCCCTTCCACTTCCCGGCCGGGGAGCAGCCGTCGACCGGGTGGCAGCCGCCGTTCATGATGCGCTTGAGCTCGTTGATGCCCTCGTCGAACTCGTGGTTGCCCGCCGAGGAGGTGGCGAGGCCGAGCTTGTCGAGCAGCGCGGCGGTCGGCTCGTCGTGGTAGGCCGCGGACAGCAGCGGCGAGGCGCCGATGAGGTCGCCCGCGCCGACCAGGAGAGTGTTGCGGTCGCGCAGCTGCTTGAGGTGCGCGGCCAGGTAGGAGGCGCCGCCGGCGATCGAGTACCTGGCCCCCGCGATGCCGGTGAGCGAGCCGTCCGTGTCGGTGAGCGGCCCGTTGGGGTCGAGGATCCGGGAGCTGGACCCGGTCGGGGGCTCCAGGTTGCCGTGCAGGTCGTTGATGGTCAGCAACCGGACGGAGACGGAGGGGTCGGGCTTGTGGCCGTGGCCGGCCGAGGGCTTCGGCGCGTGGTGCGCCGGGGGCTTCGGCGCGTGGTTCGCCCCGTGGGCGGCCGCCTGGGAAGCGGGATCGGCGGCGGCCGGGCTCACGGTGAGAGCCGCGGCGCCCAGGATGGCGGCGCCGGCGACGGCCAGTCGCGTCAGTGATGCTCGGGTCATGACCCCCGACAGTAGAACGGCGATCTGATCGGGAAATGGCGCAAAGATTACGATTCAGGGAGGCTTGACCTGGCGTGTATTGCCGAAGCCCGCCGCCGGGACGCGCCCGCCCCTCGCCTATCGTGCCAGGCATGAACGTACGCGTGGAGATCACGGAAAACCTCGATGACGAGCGGATTACGGCCGTGCTCGCTCTGGTGGAGGCGGCCGCCGAGGCCGACGGGGTGCGGCCGCTCAACGAGCACGTGATGCTCCAGGTGCGCTACGGAGGCGTCCCGGGGGCGAGAGCAGTACTGCTGTACAAGGACGGCGACCTGGCCGGTTTCGCCCACCTGGGCCCACCCGGCGACCCGGCCGGTCCCGACGAGGGACCGAGCGGCGAACTCGTGGTGCGTCCGGCCCTCCGCGGGCTCGGCCTGGGCCGGCGGTTGCTGGACGCGGTGCTGGAGACGAGCGGCGGCAGGATCCGCCTGTGGGCGCACGGCGACCTGCCCGCCGCCGCCCGCCTCGCCGCGAGCGCGGGCCTGACCCGGGCGCGGTCGCTGTGGCGGATGCGCCGGCCGCTGGCGGAGCCCCTGCCCGCCGCCCCGCTCCCCGAAGGCGTACGGCTGCGCACGTTCGAGCCCGGGCGCGACGAGCAGGCCTGGCTCGCGCTCAACGCGCAGGCCTTCGCCGCCCACCCCGAGCAGGGCTCCTGGACGCTCGACGACCTTGAGCTGCGCGAACGCGAGCCGTGGTTCGACCCCGCCGGCTTCTTCCTCGCCGTACGAGGCGACACGCCGGTGGGCTTCCACTGGACCAAGGTGCACCGGGACGGCGACGGCGACGACCGCGAGCCGATCGGGGAGGTGTACGTCGTGGGGGTCGGGCCCGGCGAGCGCGGCACGGGCCTCGGCCGGGCGCTGACGCTCGCCGGGCTCGCGCACCTGCGCGGCCTCGGCCTGGCCCGGGTGATGCTCTACGTGGACGAGGAGAACGCTGCGGCGGTCCGGCTCTACGAGTCGCTCGGGTTCACCCGGTGGATCACGGACGTGATGTACCGCCGGTGACGACGGCGGGCCGGCCCCGAGAGGCGCCGGCCCGCCGGGTCATCCGAGGAAGAGGTTGAGGACGAAGTAGCCGATCGCGGCGACGACGGCCGCCGCCGGGATCGTCAGGACCCACGCGGTCACGATGCTGCCCGCGATGCCCCACCGTACGGCCGACAGCCGCTTGGTCGCGCCGACGCCCATGATGGCGCTGGTGATGGTGTGGGTGGTCGAGATGGGCGCGCCGAACCCGAGGGCCGCCGTGTAGAGCACACTCGCCGCGGCGGCCTCGGCCGCGAAGCCCTGCGGCGGGTCGAGGTGGATGATCCGGCGGCCGAGGGTGCGCATGATCCGCCACCCGCCGGCGTACGTGCCGAGGGAGATCGCCAGCGCCGAGGAGGTGATGACCCACTCGGGGATGTGCGACTCGGGAGAGGCGTAGCCGCCGACGACCAGGGCGAGGAAGATCACACCCATCGTCTTCTGCGCGTCCTGCAGGCCGTGGCCGAGGGCCATCGCGGCCGCCGACAGCGTCTGGGCGTACCGGAACCCCTTGCTGGCTTTGTGGGGGTTGGCCTTACGGAAGATCCACAAAATGGCGATCATGATGATCGCACCCAGGAGGAGCCCCACGACGGGGGACAGCACCATGGGGATGACGACCTTCTCGATCACCCCGCTCCAGTGCACGGACGCGCTCGCCGCCAGCGCCGAGCCGACGAGCCCGCCGATCAGGGCGTGGCTGCTCGACGACGGCAGGCCGAAGTACCAGGTGATGAGGTTCCACACGATGGCGCCGAACAGCGCCCCGCCGACGATGATCAGGCCGTGCCTGCCGTCCGGAGCGTCGATGATCCCCTTGCCCACGGTTGAGGCGACCGAGGTGCCGAGATGCGCACCGATGAAGTTCATGATCGCCGCCATGAGCAGCGCCACCCGGGGGGTCAGCGCCCGGGTGGAGACCGACGTGGCGATCGCGTTCGCGGCGTCGTGGAAGCCGTTCGTGTAGTCGAACACCAGCGCGATGACGACCACGCTGATGACAAGCGCGAGCTCCACCTAGCTTTCCTTGACCGCGATGGTCTCGACCGTGTTCGCCACGTGCTCGAAGGCGTCCGCGGCGAGCTCCAGCTGCTCGATGACCTCACGCATCTTCATGACGGTCAGGGCGTCGTACTCACCGCTGAACAGCTTGGCCAGCAGCCGGCGGTAGACCTGGTCGGCCTGGTTCTCCAGCCGGTTGATCTCGATCCAGTACTCGTTGAGGTGCTGCATCGAGCGCAGGCGCGGCATCGCGTCCGCGGTGAGCTCGGCCGCCCTCTCCAGGACCTCGACCTGGCGTACGACCTCCTTGGGCAGATGGTCGATCTGGTAGAGGACGATCAGGTCGGCGGCTGCCTCCATGAAGTCCATCACGTCGTCGAGGTTCGACGCGAGGCGGTAGATGTCCTCACGGTCGAAGGGCGTGATGAAGCTCTCGTTGAGCCGGTTCATGATGGCGTGAGTGCGCTCGTCGCCCGCGTGTTCGCAGGCGCGCATCTTCTCGGCCAGGGCGTCACGGTCGGAACCGTCGCTGATGATCTCGGCCAGCAGACGCGATGCGGTGACGAGGTTGTTCGCCGAGTCGGCGAACAAGTCGTAGTAGCTGTCCTCACGGGGCGTGAGACGCAGGCGCACGTCGTTTCTCCAGTGTGCGGGGACGGTCCGCAGAGAAGGGTACGGGTTACCAGTGGAAATGCGAAGTTCAGGCCATGCAGGCCCGCTTGTAACCTACTCTTCCCCTCCGAGCTGCCCGGAACGGCTCCCGTGACACACTTGTTGCGTGGTACGGCTCAGATCCTCGTCCGGTGGAAGTTGAGGAACGACCGGCTGGGAGTCGGCCCCCGCTGCCCCTGGTAGCGCGAGCCGTACCGGCCCGAGCCGTACGGGAACTCGGCGGGCGAGCTGAGCCGGAACATGCAGAGCTGGCCGATCTTCATGCCGGGCCACAGCTTGATCGGCAGCGTGGCGACGTTCGACAGTTCGAGCGTCACATGCCCCTGGAACCCGGGGTCGATGAACCCGGCCGTGGAGTGCGTGAGCAGGCCCAGCCGGCCCAGGCTCGACTTGCCCTCAAGCCGCGAGGCGATGTCGTCCGGAAGGCTGATCACCTCGTACGTGCTGGCGAGCACGAACTCCCCCGGATGCAGGATGAACGGCTCGTCGCCCTCCGGCTCCACCTCCCGGGTCAGGTCGGGCTGCTCCGTCGCCGGGTCGATGTGCGGGTAGCGGTGGTTCTCGAACACCCGGAAGTAGCGGTCCAGGCGAACGTCGACACTGGACGGCTGGATCATCACCGGGTCGAAGGGGTCGAGCTTCACCCTGCCCGACTCGATCTCGGCGCGAAGGTCACGATCGGAAAGCAGCACGCTGCCAGGCTAGTAGGCCCGTCGAGCGACCCGTGTCGGGGATCTTCGCGTCGGGACTGCAGGAGCACGCCCCGAATCCGCTACAGTAGGGGCAGCGACGAGCCTCATGGCCCGTCACGCGGGTGTAGTTCAATGGCAGAACATCAGCTTCCCAAGCTGACAGCGCGGGTTCGATTCCCGTCACCCGCTCCAAGATCTAAGCGAGTACCTCCGGCAGCAGTCTGAACGCCGCCACATGCCGCGGCCGGATCAGGCCGAAATCGCGCCGGTCGATCGTCGCGATCTGGGTGATTCCTAGACGCTCGGCGATTGCGACAACGGACACATCGGCAGGGTCGAGACGAGCATCTTTGTAAAGCCGGACGAGTTCGGCCATGCGCCGTACGTCAGCGGTAAGCAGATCGACCAGCTCGAACTCCTCGGTCACAAGATCGAGGAACCGCGCATGTACAGCAGGTCCCATATGCCTGTTGATCGTCCAACCAGCCTCGATCAAGATGGTCGAAGGAAGAAGCAACGGCCCTTCCAACTGCTCAAGGAGGCGTACGCACGAGGCATGATGCTTGTCATCGCGATCGACAACAGCGATCAGAGGCCCCGTGTCCAGGAGCGTAGCGGTCACACCGACCGATTGAACCGCTCCGCCAGCAGATCTTCGACCCGTTCCGACAGATCGCCCTCTCCGGACGCGCCGATCCCAGCGATAGACAGCCGGCGACGCCGTACCGGCTCGGGCAGGTCCTCGTTCGCGGCCTCAGCGAGTTCCGGGTCTGTCCTGACCAATCGCAACAGCCGACCCGCCTGGTCCGGCGACAGCCGATCCACCAGGTGATGAAGCTCCTCATGCGCATGCCCAGCGCTCATGCTCCGAGTCTACGCTTGCGATCTCGCTAGCGTCAGGGACACGGTGGCCGTGCCCGTTGCGTGCCCGTTCGGTTGGCGATCAGCGGGAAGCCGCGGGGATTCACGGTGACTCGACCGCCATAGGCCCAGGTTGTAGTTTTCCCAGCTCAGCGGGCTTGATCTTGAAAGACTTCCCAAGCTGACAGCGCGGGTTCGATTCCCGTCACCCGCTCTCACGGTAAAAGCCAGGGTAGACCGATGGATTCGGCACTTGTGGCTTTGATGGCATCGATCTCCGCGTGCCATTTGCGTCATGATTACCCTGCCAGAACCAACGGGACAGGATCACGACTCAAACCTTGATGACAGTCACGCGCACACCGCACAGGGCAGCGAGGTCCTCGGGATCGGAGGTGAGGACCGTGACGGGACCTGGGGCAGCGAGGGCGGTGGCGCTGAGCATGGCATCGATGGCGTACTTGTGCCCGTGCAAGCCGGCGTTGGACAGAAGAGTGGCGGCATGGCGGGCGATTGGCTCGGTGACCGGCTCGATGACAAGGCGGGACAGCGTCCACTCCAGAGCCGGCCGGTTGACGCGAGGGTGGACCCCCTCGACGAGAGTGGCGGCAGAGGTGATGACCCGGAGGTCGTCAGCACGGGCGAGAGAGAGCCATGCGGTGACCGCCCGGTCGCGCAGGACGGCCTTGGCCAGTCCTTCACTGTCGAGGACGAGAGTGCCGCCCGGAACGGCGAGAGAACGGGTCACGCAGCCGCCCCACCATTGCCCTGTCCCTGCCGGGCCCGGTGGAGTTGGTCGCGTAGTGCCTGGACCTCGTCGTCGGTGACGGGGCCGTGCTCGGCCTCGGCGACCTGAATGAGTTCACTGAGGTTGTCGCGCTCGATCTGGCGGGCGACGGCGGCGGCGACATAGGCGGACAGCCCGGAGGGACCACTCCGGGATCGGGCGGCTTCGGCGATGTCACGCGGCATGGTGATCGAATACTTACCGGTGGGCTCGCTCATACTCTTTATCCTACTCCTCATCCTCCCGCCGCTGGGGTCCGTTGGCGAGAGTCGATCGGTCTCCTCGCACCGTCCGCCAGGCGTGTCCGCTGTGTGCCCGTTCGGACGGCGGTCACCGAGTCTACGTTTGCGATCTCGCTTGCGTCAGGGCCCCGTTGGGCGTGCCCATCGCCGAGGTGGCCGCCCATCTCCGCCTGTCTCAGGACCGGCGTCGGGGTCCTGCGAGATACCAGTCTTCGGCCGCGTAGTCGAAGAATCGGCTGAAACGCGGGTCTCCCGCCTCGGGCAGGATGCCCGTCCGGTCACCGTTCCGTACGGCGTCGACGAGCCAGTCGACCTCGGCGGCGACCGTCGTCGCGTAGTCCCCCGCAGGCCGGTATCCGAGCTCCATGGCGGCCGACATGTCGAGCACGACCGGCTGCGTCGAGTCCCACGGGGTTGTGGTCGATGTCGCTGGGAGCCACGGTGGCCTGGGTCTCACGGATCGGCCCGTCGTACCGCGGCTCGACGTCGGAGTTGGGATGATTGCCGTGGGCGTCGACATAGACGGCCTTGGTGGAGATGAGCACTGTCGAGTCGGCGTCCTTGGCCAACGGAAGCAGGAGTCGCGCGTCGGCGGCGGTGTAGCAGACGCAGTCGACGAGCAGCTCCACGCCGTCAGCGAGGGCGGCCCGAAGCCGGCCCACGTCGGCGCGGTCCGCCGGAACGAATCCGGCCCCGGCGACGGCGACCTCGGACGGCATGTTGGAGGGGTTGCGACCGGTGACGGTTACCCGCCATCCGGCGGCCAGGAGGCGGAGCGCGGTGGCCCGGCCGAGCATGCCGGTTCCGCCGAGGATGAGTGCACGGGGCATCGGACGAGCCTAAAGGCAGGCGACGAGCGGCAGCCACAGTCGCTCATACCGGCAACGGGAATCGAATCCATGCTGTCAGCTCGGCGAATGCGTGGATGCCCTGTATGAGCGCCGATTTCCGCCTCTGCTGGTCTTGCGGCCCCCTTTGGACACGAGGATCATCCGATCATGAAGGTATCCGTAAGACAGGTGTTATGGGTCCTGGCGGGTGTGGTCACGGTTCTCGTCATTTACGTTGCCGTGGCCCTCGTTCTCTTCAGATTCGCGCTCAGCCTCTACCTGATTCCGATTCTTGCCTGGTATGTGCCGCTCGCCTTCCTGGCGATCGGGGTGCTGGGAGCCGCCATCTCCACGATGATGCTGAGACGGACACAGCCGACCACGTCAGCAGCCCTCTCACGCTTGTCGTTCTGGTGCGGCTGGTCGATATGTCCGGCCGGTTGGCTCGTTCTTCTCCTCCTCGGAAGGTGAGCTTCGCCGGTGCACGCCGGAACGGACGACGGTCAGCCGCGAATCGCGAGGGAATCACGATTGCCTGACGGAGCCCCGACCCCTGCCTGCCCGTAATGGTCAACTTATCGGGTGAAATTCCCGGTGAACGATGGCGTGTCCCCGATGATGCGTATCTGTTCGGCCTGCGTGAGTGACTCCGGGCCGGTCAGGACGTAGTCGCCGCCGGCGTGCCCGCCCTCGCTCAGGGTCCGCGCGATGACCGCGGCCACGTCTCGACCGTCGACCGGGGCCCTCTCCGCCGCGCCGTACGGCCGCCGGAACCTGGGATCGACGGGAACGGGCAACCCGCGCATGGCCTCCAGCACCGCACGATCACCCAGGGGACGGCCGAGCCGTACGATCACCTGCCTGAGGTATCCCACATCCGGGCAATCCCAGGAAGCTCCCCTCTCGTGCGGATGCTCCTCCACCACGATCAGGGCGGCGTGCGCGGACTCGACGGCTCGGGCGGTGTAGTCCGCGCCGCAGGGCCCGGTCGTCCGATAACCGGTGAACTCGGCGGTGAGCGTCCGATCGTCCTCGTGGACGGTCACCTTCTCGACGGACGGGACGCCGAGAAGGGGGGCGTACCCGTTCCGCCGCAGGGGTGTCGGAGTGGCCCCCGCCCCCTCTTTCACGAACGCCTGCTCATAGGCTTCGAGAGCCTGCCGTATGTGCCCGTCGAGCCGGCGGTCGTCCTCGGTGGTGATCCACCACAGCGACCCCGCCACGACCAGAACGGCGACGGCCGTGATGAGGGGGACCCAGCGCGTACGCGTCATGATCAAGAAGACGCCACGTACACGGCGCCGGTTCACGCGCGTCAGCGCAGTCCTCCGACGGACAGGCCGCCGCGCCAGTGCCGCTGGAGGGTGAAGAAGGCGACGATGAGCGGGATCACCGACACGAGCGCGCCCAGGATGATCAGGCTCCAGAGGGAGGTGGTTCCCGCGTTGTTCGCGGAGGCGATTCCCTGCCAGAGGCCGAGCCCGACGGTGACGGGGAAGAGGCGGTTGTCGGAGAGCATGGCGACGGGCAGGAAGTAGTTGTTCCAGGACGCCACGGCGGACAGGAGCAGCACGGTGACCACGGCGGGCCGCATCAGCGGGAGCGCGACCTGGAGGAACGTCCGCACCTCCCCCGCGCCGTCGGCCCGCGCCGCGTCCAGGATCTCGTCGGGAACCGCGTCGCGCGCGTACACGTGCATCAGGTAGACGCCGAACGGGTTGAGCAGCGACGGCAGGATCACCGCCCATATCGTGTTCGTCAGGCCGAGCCCGGAGAACATCACGAAGGTGGGGATCACCAGGGCCGTCGCGGGCACCATCAACGCGCCGAGCAGGACGGAGAAGCTGAGGCGTCTGCCGGCGAACCTGTACTTGGCGAATCCGTAGCCGGCCATGACGGCCAGGATCGTGGCGCCGATCCCGCCCGCGAACGCGTACAGCGTGGAGTTGAGGATCCACCTGCCGTAGATGCCGCCGTCGTAGGTGAACAGTTGCCTGAGGTTGCCGAAGTAGTCGGCCCGGTCGCCGAACCACAGGGTGTTGCCGCCGCCGAAGAGGCCGGGGGCGTCCTTGGAACTGTTGACGACGACCCACCAGAACGGCACGAGGAAGTAGACGACCAGGAAGCCGAGAAGCACCTGCAGGGGCAGGTGGCGTCGTGGCGGGCGGCGCGCGCCGGAACGGCCGGTCATCGCAGGAAGCTCCTCCGCTTGCGGGTGAGGAACAGGAAGGCGTAGACGCCGGCGAACACGATCCCGCCGAGGGCGAAGGAGATCGCCGACCCGTAGTTGAAGTTCGCGAGCGCGAACGCCTGCTGGTAGGCGTACATGTTGGGGGTGAAGTCCGGTCCGATCGTGCCGGCCGCGAGGAAGCGCAGGAACTGTGGTTCGTTGAAGAACTGCAGCGTGCCGATGAGTGCGAAGACCAGGATCAGGAGCAGCGCGGGGGCGATCAACGGGATTTTGATCCGCAGCGCGATCTGCCGGCCGCCGGCGCCGTCCATGCGGGCCGCCTCGTAGAGCGCCGGGTCGACGCCCTGCAGCGCCGCGTACAGGATGATCATGTAGTAACCGGCCCACTGCCAGGTGACGACGTTGACCAGGCCGTAGAAGATCAGATCGCCGCCGAGGAAGTCGGGCGCGGTGGCGCCGAACAACCCGAAGACGCCGGAGAGCGGCCCGAAGCTCCTGCTGTACAGAAACCCCCACATCACCGCCCCGATGACCGTGGGAATCGCGTACGGAAGGAAAATCATCAACCGCGAGAACCGGGCGAACGCAGATGTGACGGCATCCAGAATGAGGGCCATCGCGAGCGCGACGACGATCTGCAGCGGGATGGCGACCAGGGAGAAGCGGACGACGAACCACGCCCCGGAGAGGAAGCTCGGGTCGGTGAACGCCTTCACGTAGTTGTCGAACAGGACGAAGCTGGTGCCGCCGATCAGCTTCTTGCGGAAGAGGCTGAGGTACAGCGCGTACGCGAGCGGCGCGATGAGAAGCGCCACGAAGACGAGCCC
Organism: Microbispora sp. NBC_01389; assembly: GCF_045040095.1. Lineage (NCBI taxonomy): Bacteria > Bacillati > Actinomycetota > Actinomycetes > Streptosporangiales > Streptosporangiaceae > Microbispora > Microbispora sp. NBC_01389. Next base: position 2,867,931 of record NZ_CP109552.1, on the reverse strand, counting down.
GAACGGCCCGACGAAGAGCCACCCCATCAGGTGCTCACGGAGACGCACCTTGCCAAGCGCCTTGGGCGCTTTCTCTTGGGTGCTCGTCGCGCTCTCCTCGATCAGGAGGGTCATCTTGGGCTCCGGGAGGTCGATGCCGACGGGTCGGCCCGTGTTGTCACTGGACGGTGAAGCCCTGCTCCTTGGCGTAGTTCGCCACGTCCTCCTGGACGCGGTCGGCCGCCTGCGCACCGGTGACGGAGCCCTCGATGACCGCACCGATCTGCTTCGTCATGGCATCGAAGTAGTACTGGCCGAACGGGCTGTAGGTCATGCCCTTGTAGGCGTTCGCCGCGGGGACGTAGACCTCCTTGTTCGCCTGCTGGCCGTCGAAGAACGACACCTTCAGGTCCACGAACTCGGGATCGTCGAGCGCCTTGAGGTTCAGCGGGAAGATGATCTGGTTGGTCCAGCCGTCGGTGAGCGACTCGTCGTCGGCGTAGAGGCCGTACGCCGCCTTCGCCGCGAGTTCGGGGTTCTTCGCCTGGCTCGTCACGGAGAAGGCCGACCCGCCCCAGTTCACCTGCACCGGGTTGGCGGGATCCCACTGCGGCAGCGGCGCCACCGCGAACTTGCCGGTGTCCTTGCCCTTGCCGACGCCCGCGCCGGTGAGATATCCGGGCGCCCAGGCCGCCGAGATGTACGTCGCGTACTTGCCGTTGACCACACCGGAGATGTACTCCGGCGTGAACTGGTCCTGCGTCCCGACCAGGCCCTTCCGCGCGAGGTTCCCCCAGTAGTCCAGCACGTCCTTGGACCCCTGGTCGTTCAGCGCGACACCGATCGACTCGGGCCGCGCCGGGTCGTAGGTGAACGGAGTCGCGCCCTTCTGGATCTGCAGCGCCATCATGACGGCCGGCACGTTCGCGCCCAGGTCGCCGAACAGCGGGCCCCCCGCGTCCTTCACCTTCCGCGCCGCCTGCTCGTACTCGGCCCACGTCTTCGGGGGCGTGATCTCGTACTTGTCGAAGACGTCCTTCCGGTAGATCATCGCCATCGGCCCGCCGTCGACCGGCACGCCGTAGACCGCGCCGCCGATCGAGACGTCCTTCCACGCGCCCGGGCCGTAGTTGTCCTTGACAGCGTCGTAGCCGTACTCCTTGATGTCGATGAGCGCCTTCTGGATCTGGAAGGTCGGGATCCGGTCCGCCTCGATCATGATCACGTCGGGCGCGCCGGTGCCCGCCGAGATGGCCGTCTGGAACTTGTCGTACTCGTCACCGCCCTGGCCGACGTTGGTCCAGCAGACCTGGACCTCGTTGTTCTGCTTGTTGAAGTTGTCGACGACGAGCCGCATGTTGGGATACCAGCCCCAGAAGGTCACGACCGGCAGGTCCTTCTTGGCGATCGTGTTCGTGCAGTTGCTCGCCCTGTTTCCGGTCGCGTCGTTTCCGGTCGCGTCGTTTCCGCTGTTGCTCGCACCCGCGTTGCTTTCGCTTCCCGCGCCGGAGGAGCAGGCGGCGAGCACGCACGCGGCGGTGAGCACTGCTGTGGTGGCGAATAACCTTTTCGTCTTCGCTGACATGATTTCCCCTCCGAGATCGCTGCGCACAAGGGTCATGCGTCGCCGCTGAGGCCGACCGATCGGCCGGGAACGCCCACGCCCCGGCGGTGCCGCCTCGACGGGCTTACCTAGCGCTTGAACAGGCGCGGTGCCAGGTCGATGAGGTTCTTCTGCCACACGTCCGTGCAACCAGACGTGACTCGATCGTTGTCGATTACGTGTGCGGTTTTTTTAACGTAAGCGACAATGATTTCGAACACAAGACCGTTTTCGGCCATGCGATATGCCGCCTATAGGTCCTTCGCCCGTCAGGGGTGGGCCGCGGCTTCGGGTTCGCCGAGCCAGGTGGGGGTGATGCCGAGGTTCCGCCAGATGGCCTCGGCGAGGGCGAAGGACTCGGCCGCCTCTTCCGTTCTCCCCCGGCTGCGAGCGACCCGTCCGAGGTGGTGGAGCACGTCGGCTTCGACGATCCGCTCCCCCGCCGCCCTCGCATGCGCCAGCGCGAGCGTGAGAGTGCGGTGCGCGGTGTCCCATCGCGTCAGGGCGGCCCACGCCCGGCCCATCCCGTACAGGGCGTGGGCCATGCCGACCTGGTCGTCGATGGTCTGGCAGAACTCGTGGACGCGCTCGAACCGGGGTAATGCTTCGGCCGGTTCGCCGCACTCCAGGCTGAGCTCGCCGAGCCGGTAGTTCACCTGCTGGGCCAGGCGGGCGCCCTGCGCCTTCTGCGCCATCCGCAGGGCCTGCTCCAGGTTGATCCGTGCCTCTTCGTGGTTGCCGAGCTGGAGATGGATCTGCCCGACCTGGCGGAGCACGAGTGCTTCGTTGCCGACGTCGCCGAGGGCGCTGAGGGCGGCGGCGCTGCGTTTGGCGCGGGAGAGGGCGTCGTGCAGCCGCCCCCCGAGCCGGTCGAGTACGGCCAGCTTGTGCTCGGTGATGGCCTCGGCGTGCCGGTCGCGCAACGCCGTGAAGATCGTGGCGGCCTGCCCGATGAAGTTCGCCGCCGCACGGTAGTCGTGCCGGTGCAGGCTGAGCTCGCCGAGCTCGGCGAGGATGACCGCCTCGCCGCGGCGGTTGCCGGCGGCCCTGGTGGCGTCGAGGGCGATCTCGTGCGTCTGCTCCCACTCGTCGTGGTGTTTGCGGACCTCCAGGAGGGGCGCGGCGGTCACCGCGAGATCCCAGCAGAGGTCGTCGAAACCCAGGTGCGCCGCCTGCCGGACCGCTCCCTGGATGTTCGGCAGTTCGGCCTCGCACCAGGTCACGGGATCGGTGACGATCTCCCTGAGGTGCTCTTCCGTCATCGGCCGGCGCCGGGCCGTGCTGTGCAGCACCAGATGGTCGTGGCCGGCGAGCTGGGTGTGGGCGTACTCGGTCACCGTCAGCAGTGCCGCGATGGCCCGCTCCAGCGCGGCGCGCACCTCGTCGTCGGGAAGCTGCGCCTGCGCCTGCTGCCGGGCGAAGATGCGGACCAGATCGTGCAGGCCGTACCGGGGCTGGCTGTGGTCTCCGGTCGCCACGGTGACCAGATGACTGTGGGCGAGCTGGTCCAGGAGGTCCTCGGCCTCCCGGAGCGGGCAGTCCAGCAGCGCCGACGCCGCCCATTCCTCGTATTCGACGAGGTCGAGACTGCCGAGCAGCATGAGAAGGAGCCTGGCCCGCGGCCCCAGCGCCGCGTAGGAGAGCATCAGGTTGGCGCGCACGTCCAGTTCGCCGTGCACGAGTTCGTCGAGCCGATGGTGCTCTCCGGCCAGCCGGTCGACCATGCGGCGTACGGGCCAGTGCGGCCGGGCGGCGAGCCGCGCGCCCGCGATGCGCAGGGCGAGCGGGTGACGCCCGCACAGGCGGACGAGCCTCGCGCCGGCCTCCGGGCTGCTCCTCATGCGGTCGTCGCCGAGCATCCGCTGCAGGAAGTCGATCGCCTGCTCCTCGGTGAAGGACTCGAGCTCGAGCCGCCGTATGCCCGGAACGGCCGTGAGGCGGTGCCGGCTCGTGATCAGGACGGCGCAGCCGCTCGTACCCGGGATGAGCGGCATCACCTGGCTCTCGTCCGCGGCGTCGTCGAGAATCAGCAGCGCACGTCGCTCCGACAGCACCTCCCGGAGCATCGCGCTGCGCTCCTCGATGTGCTCGGGCAGCCGGTGGTCGGGCACCCCCAGGGTGCGCAGCGAACCGGCCAGCGCGACGCCCGGCGGGATGCGGCGCGCCGCCTCGGCCCCGCGGAGCGGCACGAAGATCTGCCCGTCCGGGAAGTCCTCCCGCAACCGGTGGGCGACGTGTACGGCCAGGGTGGTCTTGCCCGCGCCTCCGCGGGCGGACACCGCCACGATCGACGGGCCGACCCGGTCACCGGAGGTCAGCCAGCGGGTGATCCGCCCGATCTCCTCGGCCCGGCCGGTGAAGTCGGGGGTGTCGGCCGGGAGGTTACACGGGCGCGGGGAGGCGGCGGCGGGTTCCTCGCCCGGCGACACGGCCTCCCGCAGGATCGCCTGTTCCTTTTCCCGCAACTGCGGGCCGGGCTCGATTCCGAGCGACTCGACGAGGAGGGCGCGCGTGTCCCGATAGAGCTGCAGCGCCTCCGCCTGGCGGCCCGACCGGTGCAGCGCCTCCATCAACCGGCCGCGCAGCGACTCACGCAGCGGGAACTCCTCGACGAGCTGGACCAGGACGGGGATCATGTCCGCGTGCCGGCCGAGCGCGAGTTCGTGCTCCACCCACTGGCCGGCGGCGGTGAACCGCCGCTCCTCCAGCACCGCGGCCTCGGCCCGCAGCGCGGGGCAGTCGTCGAGCCCCGCGAAGGGCACGCCGGTCCACTCGTCGAGGGCCCTGCGGAGGATCTCCGCCGCCTGCGCGACGTCGCCGCCGGCGGCCGGTTCCTCGCTCCTGACGACCAGCGCGGAGAACCGCAGGGCGTCCACCTCGTGAGGCCGTACGTGGAGGAGGTAGCCGCGATCGGCGCGGGTGATGCGGTGCGGGTCGCTCAGCGTCGTACGGAGGCCGCGGATGTAGGCGCGCAGGTTCGCGGCCGCGGACGGCGGCGGATCCGACGGCCACAGCCCGTCGATCAGCCGATCATCCGGTACGGCGGTGTTCGGACAACAGAGCAGAAGGGCCAGGAGCGTTCGAACCTTCTGGCCCTTCAAGGCGACCTGGGAGCCATTCGCTGTCAGCTCCAGCGGCCCGAGTATGCGGAACCGCAGATCTGGATGCTGCTCTCCCCCGGCCATGGCGGGTAAATACTATGTCAAAAGCCTGCGGGCGGCCTGTGAAAATTCCCCGGACCCACCCCATCGACGCGCGGGACGGCTTGACGTCCATGAGAAGCACGCCGAGCACCATGGTCGCGGCGCCCGCCCAGCCCAGCGGCGTCAAACGGTCGCCGGCGAGCCAATATCCGAAGACGCCGGCGAAGACGGGTTCCATCCCGAGGATGACGGACACCCGGGTCGGCGAGGTGCGTCGTTGCGCGTACGCCTGAACGAAATAGGCGAAGGCGCTGGCGGCCAGTCCGGTGAACGCGATCGCGCCCCAGACGTCCCATTCGCCGGGCAGGCGGAAATCCTCCTTGACCAGTGCGACGCACAGGGCGAGCACTCCGCATGTCCCCAGTTGCACCGCGACCAAAGCCCCCGTGGGGAAAAGCCGGACCGCCCTGTCCATGGCGATGATGTGCAGCGCGAAGCAGAGGCTCGAACCCAGGGTGAGCGCGTCGCCCAGCGGGTGGAAGGCCCCTCCGTAGCCCGAGAGGAGCAGCAGGCCCACGGCGGCGGCCCCGATGCACAGGGCGCTCCAGCGGGTGACCCGCTGGCGAAGGAGCAACGCGGCCATGAGCGGGGTGAACACGATGTAGAGACCGGTGATGAAGCCCGAGTTGGACGCGGTGGTGTACACGAGGCCGATCGTCTGGAATGCGTACCCGCCGACCAGCAGCAGGCCCAGGCCCGCCCCGGAGCCCCAGCCCGACCGCGGCAGCCGGCCGATCTGCGCGGCGTACGGAACGGCCACCACACCGGCCGCCAGCAGAAAGCGGAGAGCCACGAACGACCACGGCGGCACGTTTTCTATGGCGTCCTGAATGACGACGAAAGTAAGCCCGAAAACGGCGGCAACCACGACGAGACCCGACTCCGCCATCCATGCGGCCGGCGCGTCCGTCTTCCGCGCGGCGGGCTCTTCGATCGACATCAACGGTTTCCTCCGGGCGACGTGCTGGAACACGAGGCTAGTCGGCCGTTGTATAAGCGCCGTATATGCGGCGTGCACGGCTGCCCGGGACAGAACCGGAGAGCTTCCCCCGTTATACGAGGAATGTACAGAAATCCGAACTTCGTCCTCTAGCCTCTCCGATGGACGCGAAGTCTCACCTCGCGAAGTCTCACCTGGAGGATCCGGCATGGTGATCGGTATCGATCTGGTGCACGCTGCGGTGTGGAGGTTCGACATTCAGCGGAAATCGGGAGCCGGCCGGGCCGCCGACTTCTCCGAAGTCAGCGTCGTCGCCGACCTCGGAGAATTGGCCGTCGACCTCCTCGGCGGAACGGTGGCCGCTCTCGAGAACGGTTTCCAAGGAGACGCGCTCAAGGGCCTGGACCTCGTGCTGATCCCCGCTCCGGGCGTCGACGGAGCGGTCTTCACTCCCGGGGAGTGCGAGGCCCTCGACCGGTACGTCCAGGAGGGGGGCGCGGTGCTGATCCTCGGGGACGGGGAGTGGCCGCGGCCGCCCCGGGGCCCCGCCCCGTTCGGGTTCGTCTCGGGCGATCTGGCGATCGGCGACCCCGCGGATCCGGCGCAGCCCCATGTGCGGCCCTACCAGTTCCCGGCCGGGGTCACCGGCACGCACCCCGCGCTGGAGGGCGTCGCCCGGGCGTATCTCTATCGGCCCAAGCCCGTCAGCGCCCGCCTCCCGCTGACCGGCCTGGTGGAGAAGGACGGGCAGATCTTCCTGGGGACGGCGCGGCACGGGGCGGGCAGGGTCGCCGTGGTGGGCAACGCCGAGATGTTCGCGCGTCCCTTCCTCGGCCGCGAGGACAACGCGCGGCTCCTGCTCAATCTGCTCTCCTGGCTGCTGGACGGCCGGTCCGAAGGATCGGCCGCCGACCAGGCGGCCGAGGTGACCGGCGCCTACCGGTTCTCCGGCCGGGACTTCTCCTCCACCGAGAACCTGAAGAACGAGCCCGGTCCGCACGTCGTCGACGCCGGTCTCTACGCCCACCTGTTCACCGGGCTCGCCGAGGGGTTCCTGCCCGACTCGGAGACCGACGAGGAGGCGTTCCTCCGCGAGGCCGAACTGCGGTTCCACGAGATGCCGCGCGTCGTCAGGCAGGCGGTGAGCCGGTTCCGTCAGTACGGCACCGACTCGGGCGTCCTGCTGGTGAAGGGCCTGCCCGTGGACCCCGGGCTTCCCCCCACCCCCGCCGACCCGAAGGCGCGCGTCCGCTTCGCCAATCCGCTCAGCGAGCTGTGGCTGGCGGCCTTCGCGCAGGCGCTGGGCGAGCCCATCGGCTACCGCCAGGAGAAGAACGGCCTCCTGTTCCAGAACGTGGTGCCGACACCCCACAACGCCGCGAAGCTCTCCTCCGAGAGCTCTTCGATCCTGCTCGACTACCACACCGAGACGGCGTTCCACCCCTTCATGCCCGACTACGTGCTGCTGCACTGCCTGCGGCCCGACCACGACGGGGCGGCCAGGACGATCAGCGCCAGCCTGCGGATGGCCCTGTCCCGGTTGAGCCTCCGTGAGCGTGCGATCCTCAGCGAGCCCCTCTACCGGACGGGGATCGACTACTCGTTCGGCAGCTCCCACGGCACGAAGGGCAACGGGCCGCTGCTGCGCGTGCTCTACGGCGACCCCTTCGATCCCTATCTCACCGTGGATCCCGACCTCATGATGGGGATCGTGCCCGAGGCGGACGCCGCCCTGAAGCGGCTGCACGCGGTGCTCCACGAGGTCAGGAGGTGGGTGTGCCTCGACACGGGAGACCTGCTGATCGTCGACAACCGCAGGGCCGTCCACGGCCGCTCGGAGTTCACTCCCAGGTACGACGGCCGGGACCGATGGCTCCAGCGCGTCTGCGTGGTCCGGGACCTCGTTCCTTCCGCCGGACACCGAAGACTGCGCGGCCGTATCATCGACACCGCGTTCGCCGTCTGATCCCTTTATCCAAGGACAAGGACCGCGCCATGGGCGAAACCACCTCGGCCCCGAGCACCGTCGCCCTCTTCCCGCAGGGCGTGAGCGCCTGTGAGGCCACCGTCGTCCTCGCGGAGGCCGCCGGCGACGAGGGCCCGTTCGTGATCGCCACCGACCGGACTCCGTTCCACCCGCTCGACCACACCTGGCCCGACCAGCCGGGCGACCGCGGCGCCATGACGCTCGGGCGGCGGGAGCACGCCGTCGTCGACGCCGTCACGATGGCGGTCGGGCCGGACGGCACGCTGTACCGGGAGGAGGAGATCCCCGCCCGCCGTACGGACCCGGGCTGGTCCTTCATGGTCGGTCACGTTCTCGAGACGCCGCCGGACGGGTACGCGGCGGATCTCGTCGGAGAACAGGTGGGCCTGGCGGTGGACGTGGCACGGCGGTCGAGCCTGAGCGCCGCGCACACCGCCTGCCACCTGATGTCCCTCGCCCTGAACATGGAGCTGCGCGACCTGTGGCGCAAGGTCCCGCGTACGGACTGTCTCGGCAGCCCCGACTTCGACCAGACGGCGATCACCCGGTCGAGCATCACCCCCTGGGAGAGCGTCGACCGTTACCGCCTCGGCAAGTCGCTCCGCAAGGCGGGATTCGACGCGGAGGCCCTCCTCGGGCGGCTCGACGCGGTGGGCGAGGGCGTCACGGCCCGGCTGTCGGAATGGATCGCCGGCGGCGGGCGGATCGCGATCGACACCGAGGGGCCCTGGATCAACTCCCGCCGCTGGTGGAGCTGCGAACTGCCCCCCGGTCACGCACGGATCCCCTGCGGCGGCACGCACCTGGGGAATCTCGGCGAGCTGGCCTCGATCGACGTGCGGATAGTGATCGGAGAGGGGGAGCTGGTAGTCAACACTACGGTCAAGCAGTCATGAACCCGGAAGTGGAGGTCAGTCCGTGTTCGATCCGGTCGGCTCGTCCGTCCTCGTCGTAGAACCGGTCTCCGGCGGCGCAGACGTCGCCCGGCTCGCGCACCACCTCGGCATGACAGTCGTGATCGCCTCGCAGGACGTGGGCGACTGCGAGATCCCCCCCGACCTGAGAAAGCTCGCCTCCGTGGTGCTCACCGTGGACACCAACGACGAGCGGACGCTGTTCGACGTGGTCGCCGAGCACCACGAGCGTGAACCGCTCGCCGCGGTGCTCCCGGGATGCGACTTCTACGTGGCCACGACGGCCCGGCTCGCGGCGCGGCTGGGCCTGCCCGGCCTGCCCGTGGAGACCGTGGACGCCGTACGGAACAAGGCGCGCATGCGCGAGCGGGTCGCCGCCGCCGGGCTGCGCACGCCGCGCTTCGCCGAGGCGTCCTCGCTGGAGGAGCTGCGTACGGCGGCCGAGACCGTCGGCTTCCCGTGCGTCATGAAGCCGGTGGAGTCGTCCGGCAGCATCCACGTGAGCAGGGCCGACGACTGGGCGCGGCTCGCCGCCGCGTACGCCGCCCTGACCGGCGACCGGGAGCTCGACCTCGGCCGCCCGATGGGGCACACCGTCGTCGTCGAGCGGTACGTCGCGGGCGAGGAGGTCAGCACCGACGGCTACGTCGAGAACGGCCGGGTCACCGTCGTCGCGATCACCGGGAAGGTCCTCGGCGCCGAGCCGCGTTTCGTCGAGCTGGGGCACCTGACTCCGGCCGACCTCCCGGACGACGTGACGAACGAGGTCATCGCGTACACGGACCAGGTGGTCCGGGCGCTGAACGTCACCGCCGGGCCGTTCCACTGCGAAGTGCGCCTGAGCGACGAGGGCCCGGTCCTGATGGAGCTCGGCGCCCGGCTGCCCGGCGACGGGATCCCCGAGCTGATCCGGCTCGTCACCGGAACCGATCTCGCCGCGGTCATGCTCGCGGCGGGGCTGGGCGTCGGCGCCGCGGAGCTGCCGGCGTTCGGCCCGCCCGCCGCGCCGTACGCCGCCATGCGGTTCTTCACGGCCGACGACCTGGACTCCCACAGCGGGATCCGCGGGTGGGACGAGCTGGACGGCCGGCCGGAGGTCATCGGCAGGCAGCTGTTCATCCCGCCCGGCACGCCCGTTCCCCAGACCGGCGACTGCCGTTCGCGGCTCGCCTGCGTGCGCTACATCGCGGAGTCGCATGAGGCCGTCCTGGCTTTCTGGAAGAGCCTGGACGACCTGGCGGTGCTCCCGTGAGCGACGTCCTGGACTACGCGGCGGTGGGCGTCGGCCCGGCCAACCTGAGCCTGGCGGCCCTCGGCGCCGACGTGGAGAACCTGCGGAGCGCGCACTTCGAGGCGCGCCCCGGTTTCTCCTGGCACCCGGGCCTGCTGCTGCCCGAGGCGACCCTGCAGGTCTCGCCGTTCAAGGACCTGGTCACGCTGGTCGACCCGACCAGCCGTTACTCGTTCCTCGCCTTCCTCGCCGGCGAGGGCAGGTTGTACCAGTTCCTCACCGCGAAGTTCCCGGCCGTGCTGCGCGCCGAGTTCGACCAGTATCTCCAGTGGGCCTCCCGGAGCATCCCGTCCATCGAGTTCGGCGCGGAGGTGCGCGGCGTCCGCGTCCGTGCCGGGAACTTCGTCCTCGACACGGGACGCGGCGAGGTCGCGGCGCGGAACGTGGTGCTCGGGACCGGCCAGGCGCCGTTCGTCCCCGGCTTCCTGCGCCCCCACCTGGGCGCCGACGTGTTCCACGCCGAGGAGTTCCTGTCACGGCCTCGGGAACTGCCCGGCCGCGCCGTCGCGGTGATCGGCGGCGGGCAGTCGGGGGCGGAGATCGTCCGCCACCTCATGCGTCTCGACGAGCCGCCGCGCGGCATCACCTGGATCACCCGCAGGCCCGGCTTCCTCCCGATGGACGACTCCCCCTTCACCAACGAGTACTTCTTCCCGGCGTACGCGCGGGAGTTCCACGGGCTGCCGCGGCCCGACAAGCGGGAGCTCCTGGCCGAGCAGAAGTACGCGAGCGACGGGATCGACCTCGCGACGCTCCAGGACGTCTACCGCGAGCGCTACCGGCACGAGTGCCTGCTGGGCCGCAAGGACTGGCTCCGCCTGATGCCCCGGTCGGAGGTCACCGGCTGCGCCCCGCTCTCCGGCGGCTGGGAGCTGGAGGTGAAGGGCCCGCACGCCTCGGTCGTCCGCTCCGACGTCGTCGTCCTCGCGACCGGGTACGAATACCGCCTTCCGGACTGCATGGGCGAGCTCGCTCCCCACCTGGCCAGAACTCCCGACGGGCTCGTGGTCGGCGACGACTACGCGCTGTCGCTGGACCTCCGGACCTCCGGCCGCGTCTTCCTGCAGAACGGCGCCCGGCACGCCTGGGGCATCGCCGACCCCAACCTCAGCCTGCTGGCGTGGCGCAGCGCGGTCATCCTCAACGCGATTCTCGGTTACCGGAGGTACAACACATGAGCCTCCCCCGGCTCGGCTTCGAGGCGCTGCCGCGCGAGTTCGAGGAGCTGGACGAATGGGCCGCGCTCCTCGGGCCGCTCCTCGGGCCGTTCGACGGCGACCGGCCCTTCTCCATGGCGCGCTTCACGGTGGCCCCCGGCGGCGCGACGCCGCCCGACAGCCACGCCGTGAAGGAGATCTGGCTGGTCCTCGACGGCACCGGAACCGTGCGCTACGAGGGCCGGCCGTACGAGGTCGGCAAGGGTGATCTGCTGGGTTTCGCGCCCTTCGCCGAACATGTCGCGATGGCGGACCGCGGCGTCCCGCTCTCCGTGCTGTCGATCTGGTGGGGCACGACCGGATGACCGGCGCCGTCCGGGAGTTCGACCTCGCGGTCGTCGGAGCCGGTGTCGTCGGCGCGATGACCGGCCATCTCGCCCTGGAGAGACAGCCGGGACTGCGCCTGCTCACCGTGGATCAGCTCCCCCTGGATCAGGACGGGCTCAACGCGACGGATCTGTCGGCGGGGCTCGACGTGCCGACGGGGCGGGACGCGCGGCAGCGCGAGCTCGCGGCGCGCAGCACCGCCCTCTACCGGCGGCTCCTGGCCGGGCGGCCCGGCCTGCCCGTCCGTCCCGTCGACACCTTCTGGCTGCTGGCGCGCGACAACGTCGGCCGTCTCCGCGAGACGATGGCCGGTCCTGCCCTGGAGGAGGCCGGCCCGGACGCCCTCGACGGCGTCTTCCCCGGGCTGCGCCCGTCGGGCGACCGGATCCTGCTCCGTTCCGACGGATCCTGGCGCGCCGACGTCGCCGGGCTGACCCGCGCTCTCCTCGACGAGCAGCGGGGCCGCCCCGGCTGCGCCGTCCGGGAGGACGAGGAGGTCACCTCCCTGCGGCCGTACGCGGACGGATTTCTCCTGGCCGGCGAGGGCGGACGGCCACTCGCGCGGTGCCGTGCGGCGGTCGTCGCCACCGGCCCGTGGGCGTTGCACGGACCGTTCGGCGAGCGGATGCGGGCGGCCGGGCTGCGGATCAAGAAGGTCGCCGCGTTCCACCTGGACCTCCGGCCCGCCCACGACGCACCCGTGCTGATCTTCGAGGACGACGACGCGTTCCTGCTGCCGCAGCCGGAGAGCGGCCGCTGGCTCTTCAGCTTCACCTCCCAGGAGTGGGGCGGCTCTCCGGTCCTCCGGCCGGCCGCCCTGAGCGGCGGGGATTACAGCGAGGCGCTCCGCGTGCTGCGCCGGTACGCTCCGTCGCTGGCCGGCGCGCTCTGCGGCGGGCGTGCCTTCTACGACGGCTACACCCCCGACCGGCTGCCGCTGGTCGAGCCGGTGCCCGATCACCCCGGCGTCGTGGTCGCCGTCGGCGGCAACGGATCCGGCTTCCGCCTGGCGCCCGCGATCGCCGAACGCGCTCTCAGCCTTCTCCCTCGATCTGGAAATGGTCGCCAATGAGCACTCACTCCACGGGCCTCATCCGCGGCGCGGGCACCCTCCCCCCGCGCCACTACCTGCTGGTCCCGCCCGAGCCGACCCCCAACGGACGGCTCCATCTGGGCCACATCGCCGGTCCCTACCTGCGATCGGACATGCTCAGCCGGTTCGCCCGGATGAGGGGCGACCTGCCCCTCACGATCACCGGGATCGACGTCTACGAGCCGTACATGACGCTCAAGTCGGCCGTCGACGGACGCCCCGAAGGGGAGATCGCCGCCGAATACCACGCGCTCATCGCCGAGGACCTGGCCGCGATGGACATCGGCCTCGACGCGTTCGTCAACCCGGCCGAGGAGCCGTGGCGTACGGCGTTCGAGGACGAGGTGGCCGGCTGCCTCCGGCGGCTGCGGGAGCGGGGCGCGGTGACGACGCTGCGCGAACGGGTCCCCTACAGCCCCTCCGCGGGGCGGTTCGCCGTGGGCCCCTGGCTCGCCGGCCGGTGCCCGGACTGCGGCGCCGGGGCGGGCAGCTACTTCTGCGAGGCCTGCGGAGGACACTTCCGCCCGGAGAATCTGCGCGACCCCGAGGGCACGAACGGAGTGGGCCCGCTCCAGTGGCGGGAGATCACCTCGCTGTTCCTGCGGCCGGCGGACCCCCGCGACCTGGGGGCGCGGATGGCGGACATCGGGGTCCCGGCGCGCTACCGGGAGACGGTCAGGCGCTACCTGAGCCGCGAGGGCGGGATGGTCCGCGTCAGCGCCCCGGAACGCTGGGGGATCCCGCTGGACGAAGCGGATCCGGGCGTGCCGCGGACGCTCTTCCCGTACGCCGGGATCTTCATGTTCGCCCGGCTGGCCGGCGCCGTCCACGGCTCACTGAGCGGCACCGGCGTCAACGCGTTCGACCCCGGCTCGGACGTCGTCACGGTCACCAGCCTCGGCGTCGACAACGTCGTCCCCACCCTCGTCTGCATCGTCGGCACGTCGCTGCTCCATGGGGACATGAAGACGTACGACCGGACGCTGATCAACGAGTTCTACGGGCTCGAAGGGGAGAAGTTCTCCACCAGCAGGGGCCACGTCATCGGGGCCGCCGACATCGCCGGCGCCCCGGACGTCGACGTCGACGCCGTACGGTACTTCCTCGCCGGGACCCGGCTGGAGGAGCGCCGGGAGAGCATGGAGCCGGAGTCGTTCGTCGAGGTGGTCAACCGGCGGCTGGCCGGCGGTCTGACACCCCTGCTGGAACGCGCCCGCCGCGGGCTCGCGGAGGTTTCCGTGCCGGAGGCGATCTCGGACAGGCAGCTCACCCGGCTGGAGACGCTGCTGGAACGGCAGCGGTCGGCGCTGGACGGCCCGGTCGTCGCGACCTCCCGGGCGCTGGAGGCCTTCGACGCCTGGTGGCGGAGCGTCCCGGACCTCGACGAGAGCGCCTATTGGTGGCTGAAGGGCGTGAGCGTCCTCGGATTCCCGATCATGCCCCGGCTGAGCCGCCGCATCTGGGAAGATCTTGGCGGTGTGGGAGAGCCCCGGCTGGCGGACTTCCCGGCCCCGACGCCACCGCGCGAGGCCACGCGTCCGCTGGGGTTCGGCACGATGAGCATCGGCGACCTCGTGCCGGTCCTGCCCGCCACCTCGCGGTACGCCCTGGCCTGACCCTCGCCACTGTCCTTTGTCACTCCTACCGACTGTCACTCCTACCGACTGTCACTCCTACCGACGGAAACGACGATGCCGGACCGCCCGCACTACCTCGTCGTCAACCGCTACGACGACAGCGACGCCGAGTATTTCCGCTACTGCGCGGATCAGCCGTGCGACCTGTCGTACGTGACCCTGCCCATGCGGACGACGGCGCTGGGCCCGGTCGAGCCGGGCCGGGTCAGCTCCCTTCCCGACCTGCGGCTCGCGACGTTGGTGCCGGCCGCGCGAGACCTCGCCGAGCGGTACGGACGGTTCGACGGGGTCGTCGCGCTCTCCGAGTTCGACGTGCTGACGGCGGCGCTGCTGCGCGAGGAGTTCGGCGCCCCGGGACCGGCCGCCGACCTGGTGCGGGCGTTCAAGGACAAGATCGTGATGAAGGAGCGGCTGGCCAAACGTGGCCTGCCGGTGCCCCGGTTCATGGAGCTGGGCGCCTCCACCACGATCGCCGAGATCTTGGCCGGGATCGGTTTCCCGCTCGTCCTCAAACCACGGGCCGAGGCCGGCTCCGTCGGGGTGCGGATCATCCGCGACGAGGAGGAACTCGCGGCCGAGCTCGACGGTCTCGACGTCACGGCGTTCGAGTGCGAGGAGTTCGTCTCCACCGAGATCTACCACGCGGACGGCGTCCTCTCCGGAGGGCGGCCGCACTTCCTGAGCGTCTCCGGCTACGTCAACACGCCCCTGGACTTCCTGCGGGGCAGGCCGCTCGGCTCGGCGACGCTCGACCCGGGCCCGCTGCGGGACGAGCTTCGCGAGTTCGCCGTCGCGTGTCTCACGGCTCTCGGCCTGGAGACCGGCTGCTTCCACCTCGAAATCATCCGCCGGCCCGACGGCGGTCTGGTGTTCCTCGAAGCGGGGATGCGCGCCGGCGGGGCCGAGGTGCCCTATGTCCACCGGGAACTCCACGGCATCGACCTGGTGACGGAGAGCTTCCGTACGGTCCTGGGCATCCCGCTGCGGTCGGCGGGCGCCCGCTTCGGCGACGCCCCGGCCGGATGGGTGGTGATGCCCGAACCCGCCCTCCGCCCCGGCCGGGTGGTCCGCCGTACGGCGATGACGGGCATCGTCCCCCAGGTGTACGCGGAGGTGCTGCCGGAGCCGGGGGACGTCTTCGACGGGACCGGCGGCTACTTCCACGTGCCCGGGCGCTTCAGGCTGACCGGGCCGGACGAGCGCGGCGTCCGCGCCGCCGCCCGGAGGGTCATGCGGGAGTACGTTGTCGAGTTCGAGCCGACCGGCCTCTGATGGCCGCCGTCCACTGGCGCAACCTCGCGGAACTGGCCGGATTCACGCAGTTCCGCAACCAGTTCCTCGCGAGCGCCCTCTCCTCGGTGGGCAGCGCCCTGACACCCGTCGCGCTGTCGTTCGGCGTGCTCGAGGCCACCGGCTCCGCGGCCGCTCTCGGCCTGGTGCTGGCGGCGTACTCGGCGGCTCAGATCGTCTTCATGCTGGGCGGCGGCGTGTGGGCCGACCGCCTGCCGCGCAAGCGCCTGATGGTGCTGTCCGACGCCGTCAGCGCGGCCTCGCAGATCACGTTCGGCCTGCTCCTGCTGACGGGCCATCCGCCGCTGTGGGCGATGATCGCGCTGCACGGCCTCGCCGGCGCGGCGAGCGCCCTGTTCATGCCCGCGTCGGTCGGGCTGGTCGCCGAGACCGTGCCCTCGCGGCTGCTGCAGGAGGCCAACGCCCTGCTGTCGCTCACCCGCAACATCTCGGTGAGCGTCGGGCCGATGATCGCGGGACTGGCGGTGGTCCTCGCCGGCGCCGGCTGGGTGCTCGTCGCCGACGGGCTGACCTTCCTGGGCAGCCTGCTGTTCCTCCGCCGGCTGGCGGTCCCCGCCCGGCCCGCGGCCGAGGGCGGCGGCTTCCTCCGCGACTTCCGCGGCGGATGGCAGGAGGTCGCGAAGCGATCCTGGGTCTGGACGGGCATCGCCATGTTCATGATCTTCAACTTCGTCTACTCCTTCCTCTACGTGCTGGGGCCGGTGTCGCTGTCCGGCTCGGACAACGGCGGCCTGCTCTGGGGAGCGGTCGCCGCGAGCCTCGGCATCGGCGACGTGCTGGGCAACGCCCTCGCCGTACGGTTCCGGCCGCGCCGCCTCCTGCTCACCGGGCGGCTCATGATGCTGCCGGCGGCCCCGCTGATCGTCGTGCTCGGAGTCGCGCCGGAGCCGATCCCGCTCATCCTCTGCGGGCTCCTGGCCGGGATCGCGACCACCTTCCCCAACACCCTGTGGGAGACGGCGCTCCAGCAGCACATCCCCAACTCGTCGCTGTCACGGGTCTCGTCGTTCGACTACGCGGGGTCCTTCGTCCTGCGGCCGGCCGGGCTCGCCGTCACGGCCCTCGCCGCCTCGGCCTTCAACACCCAGGTGACGTTGACGGCGGGCGCCGCGCTCATCGCCTTGTCCGTGACCGCGAGCCTCCTCGACCGCGGCACCCGCACACTAATCCGCAACGAACACCAGGACCACCCGGCCCCCTCCACCGCACCAGGCTGACGCGCCCGGTGACGCACTGAGTGGCACTTGAGTATTCACGCTCAGGACATGGCGCCCGCAGTCGGTCAAAGTGGGGACCATGCGACCGCTGCGAGCACTGACCCGCTACGTCTCCCGATATGAGCGCGGAGGCTTCGCCGCGTCGATCGCCGGGCCCTACGCGCTGATCGTCGTCGCCGCGACCGTCTACGTCGCGATCTCGACGCAGAGGCCGGGCAGCCAGGGCCTGGAAGCAGTCGTTCTCTTCGCGGTCACCACGCCGATATCACTGCTCCTCCTGTCCCTGCCGCTCGCATCACTGCCGGACGACCCACCCGGCCCGCAGATCTTCCTGCTCACGATCACCGCCGCCGGGCTCTTCCAGGCGTGGCTCCTCTGGCTCATCGCGCGCGGGCGCAGAAAGGACAAGGCCGCCGGCGGAGACACTCCGGCTCCGGGACCGCCGACGGCTCGCCCATCATGAGCGAGGACGGCGTACGGGGCGGATCAGGGGAGATTGTGGCCTGTGGTGCTGTCCACGTTGGCCGGAACGTCCCCTTCGTGGCGGTCCCCGGTCGTCAGGGTTCCCGACGGCTCGAACATCAGGATCGACCCCCCGGGCGACGACGGCTTGTGCTCGGTGCCCTTGGGGACGACGAATGTGTCGCCCTTGTGGAGCACCACCGTCGTTTCGACACCGGCGGCATCGCGTATGGCGATGTCGAACCGGCCGTCGAGGACGAGAAAGAACTCGTCGGTGTCCTCATGGACATGCCAGACGTGTTCCCCCAGGGTGTGGGCGATTCTCACGTCGTAGTCGTTCATCCGCGCCACGATGCGCGGACTGTAGACGTCGTCGAACGACGCCAGCGCCTCGGTCAGGTTGACAGGCTTCGCGTTCATATCGCCGATTCTCTCCGATCCCACCGGCGGTCAGCCGTTCGCGACCCGGTCGAGGAAGGAGTAGAGGTTGGCTCTCGTGCGGGCGGCCTTCTCCTCCACGGTCAACGACTCCTCGACGACCCCGGCCCCGGGAGCCTCCTTCCTGCCGCGCAGGTAGAGAGAGCAGTCGAGGTCGGTGCACAGATACTGCCCGACGGTGTTCCCCTGACGGCCCGCCTCGCCGGTCCGGCGCGCGGTCATCAGCGCCACGCCGCCGCTGGTGTGGGTGGTCAGGCACAGTGAGCACATGCTGCGGGAGGTGAAGCCGCGCGAGACGCCGGAGGTCACCCGGAGCGCGATCCCGACGAGGGAGCCGTCGCGTTCCGCCACCACGTACGCCCGCTCCGGTGCGCCCGGGTCCCGCCAGCCGAGGAAGTCGAGGTCTTCCCACGGACGATCCGGGAGGTCCCTGGGCAGGTCGAGACGCTTGGCCTCGCCCTTGGAACAGTTGATGAACGACGTACGCACTTCGTGCTCGGTGACCGGCCTCATGAGCGGCGAGGCTAGTCATTCCTAATGGCACTAGGCAAATGATTAAAACCCATAGGCGTTTCAGGGTCGTACGGCCAGCACCCGGAAGCTGACGCCGCGCGCCGCCCGGGTCACCGACTCGATCTCGAACCCCGCCCGCTCCAGGTACGGCCGGGGATCGCGGGTGAGATAGTCGGCTTCGAACCGTACGAACAGGGGTTCCACCAGCCGCATCCCGGCCCGGAGGATCGGGTTGCCGGCGGGCCCGTGCTCGGCCAGCACGAACCGCCCGCCCGGCCGGAGCACCCGGTAGGCCTCACGGGCCGCGGCGGCGGGGTCGGGAATCGTGCACATCGTGAACGTGGACAGGACGGTGTCGGCGATGCCGTCGGGCAGGTCGAGGCGCTGCGCGTCGCCCTGCCGCAGTTCCACCCGCGCGCCGAGGCCGTCCCGGGCCACCCGCCGCCGCGCCAGGTCCAGCATGCGCTCGGACAACTCGATCCCGACCACGGTGGTCGTCGCGGCGTCGTAGAGCGGCAGGTTCAGCCCGGTGCCGACCGCGATCTCCACGACGTGGCCCCGCGCCTGCCCGACGGCCCATTCCCGGCTGCCGGGGAACAGGCGCCGCTCCCAGACCCGCATCTGGTCGTCGTACCGATCCGCGATCCGGTCGAACACCCGTCGTACGTCGGCGTCGGTGGTAACCCGCATAAAACGACCCTAACGCTTGAAACTTCGCGAATGACTTACGCAAGGCCACGGCCGCAAGACGGCCCGGAAGCTTCGCGTACATCCGATTTAGTATGTTTTGCGTCGTGACCCGTCCGCTCCACGGCGTGCTCGTCGCCGACTTCAGCCGCGTGCTGGCCGGCCCCTCCTGCACGATGACCCTGGCCGACCTGGGCGCGACCGTCGTCAAGGTCGAGCGCCCCGGCACCGGGGACGACACCCGTTCGTGGGGACCGCCGTGGTCGGCCACCTCCTCAACGGCCACCTCCTCAACGGCCGCCTCCTTGACGGCCACCTCCTCGACGTACTTCGAGAGCGTGAACCGCACCAAGCGGAGCGTCACGCTGGACCTGGACGATCCGGCCGACCTGACGCTCGCCCGCGAGCTGGCCCGGCGCGCCGACGTGCTCGTGGAGAACTTCAGACCGGGGGCGCTCGACCGGCGCGGGCTGGGCTACGCGCAGGTGGCGGCCGCGAACCCGGGGGTCGTCTACTGCACCATCAGCGGCTTCGGCGCGGGCGCCGGCGCCGGGCTGCTGGGCTACGACTTCATCGTCCAGGCCGTGGGCGGGCTCATGTCGGTCACCGGCGCGGCCGACGGGGAGCCGGCGAAGGCCGGCGTGGCCCTGGTCGACGTGCTGACCGGCAAGGACGCCGCCATCGGGGTCCTGGCCGCGCTGGCCGCCCGGGCGACCACCGGCAGGGGATGCCACGTCGAGGTGAACCTGCTGTCCAGCCTGCTCGCCGCGCTGGTCAACCAGGCACAGGGCTACCTGGAGACCGGCGTGCCGCCGGGGCGGATGGGCAACCGCCATCCCTCCATCGCGCCGTACGAGACCCTGCGCTGCCGGGACGGCCTGCTCGCCGTGGCCTGCGGCAACGACGGGCAGTTCGCCCGGCTGACCCGCGTACTCGGCGAGCCCGGACTGGCCGCCGACGACCGCTTCGCGACGAACGCCGCCAGAGTGGCCAACCGCGAGGACCTCGTCGCGGCACTCGAACGCCTCCTCGCCACCGCGGACGCGGCCGAATGGCAGGAACGGCTGACCGCCGAGCAGGTGCCCGCGGGCTGCGTCGCGGACGTCGGCGAGGCGTTCGAGCTGGCGGAGCGCCTCGGCCTGGCCCCGGCCGTACGCCCCCGGCCGGACCGCGCGCCGCAGGTGCGCCACCCCGTGAGCTACTCCGAGGACCTGGTCCGCCCGGCGGAGCCGCCGCCGGCGCTCGGCGAACACGACGCCGCCGTACGGGCCTGGCTCAGCTCGGCCGGCGGGTCGCTCGCGGATCTCGATCCCACTCCGGCCTCCCCCACGACCTCCCCCTGCATTTCCCCCGAGACAGGACAGATGCCGTCATGACCGCCCGGCCAACCGGCCACGCCGCCTGTCGCTGACCGGCGAGCGGGCCAGGCTGGCCGTCCGGTTACGCTGGCCGTCCGTCCGTCGGAGGGTGTCCCTGTGCGCATCGTCATGCCGCTGTTCGACCGGTTCACCCCGCTGGACGCCGTCGGCCCGTACGAGGTGCTCAGGTTCCTGCCGGACGCCGAGATCGTGTTCGCGGCCGCCACGCCGGGGCCGGTGCGCGATGTGCCGAAATGGCTGGCAGTGATTCTGTACGGCGAGTCCGTACGGCGTGCCTCCGGTGCGCGGGTGGAGGTCCCGCGCACCGGGGGCGTCAGGGGTCGCCGATCAGGAGGTGCGGATCAGGGGCTGGTGCAGGTGGCGGTGGGGGTGGCCGCGGTGCCGTTGGCGGTGAAGCCGAAGGTCGTGGAGCCGCCCGCCGCGATCGAGCCGTTGTAGGACTCGTTGGTGACGGTCACCGAGGAGCCGGACACGCTCTGCCGGCCGTTCCACAGGCTGCTGATGCTCTGGCCGCCCGGCCAGGTCCACTTCACGGTCCAGCCGTTGACCGCCGAACTGCCCGCCTGCACGGTCACCTCGGACTGGAACCCGCCACCCCAGCTGTTGATCGTCTTGATCGTCGCCGAGCATCCGCCGGGAAGCGGGGACCTCGTCGGCGAAGCAGACGGACTCGCACTGGGGCTCGCGCTCGGGCTCCGGGTGGGCGTAGCGCTCGGAGACGGGCTCGTGTTGGGGGTCGCCGCGTTGAGCGCGTCCAGGACCGAGTTGTAGGCCTGCTTCTTGTTGTAGTTCCCGTCGAACAGCAGCGGGGTGTCGCCGCTGCGCCAGGAGTACTTGTCGGTGATGCCCCACACGGTGATGCCGGTGCAGCGGGAGACCGCCATGCAGGCCTGCGTGACGCGGCGGTAGGCGTCGGCCTGGGTGGAGCCGGAGCCGCCGACGTCGAGCTCGGTGATCTGCACGTCGACGCCGAGCGCGGCGAACTGGGCGATGTTCTGCTGGTAGTTCGACGGAGGGTTACCGAAGTGCGACTGCAGGCCGACGCAGTCGATCGGCACGCCCCGCGCCTTGAAGTCCTTGACCATGTTGTAGACGCCACGGGTCTTGTTGGCGTTGGCGTCGTCGATGTTGTAGTCGTTGTAGCACAGCTTGACATTCGGGTCGGCGGCCCGCGCCGCGCGGAACGCCTCCTCGATGAAGCCGTTGCCGAGCTTCTGGGTGAAGATCGAGTCGCGCAGCGTGCCGACCGCGCCGCCGTCGTTGAACGCCTCGTTGACCACGTCCCAGGCGAAGACCTTGCCCTTGTAGTGGTTCATGACCTGGGTGATGTGGTTGGTCATCGCCGAGCGCAGGTCGCTGGCCGACATGCCGCTGTTGATCCAGCTGGGCAGCTGGGCGTGCCACACCAGCGTGTGCCCGCGGACCTTCATGCCCTGGCCGACCGCGTGGTTGACGATCTGGTCGGCCTGGCTCCAGTTGAACGAGTTGCGGGACGGCTCGATCGGCCCCCACTTCATCTCGTTCTCGGCGGTGACGGAGTTGAACTCCCGGTCCCAGGTGGCCACGTAGGTCGAGTCGTTCAGGTGGCCGGCCGCGATCGCGGTGCCGAAGTAGCGGCCGCTCTGCGCGGCGGCGGCCCCGAGGGTGCTCGCCGCGGCATTGGCGGGGAGGGTCGCCGCCAGGGCCGTCACCACCCCGAGCACGCCGAGAGCCCCGGCGGTCAGCGCACGGCGCGGACCGCTGAGCGGTCGCCTGGCGCCACCGGCGGATAAGGGGAAATCGCTCATGCCTGAGCCTCCACTGCTGCATCACTGAAGGGGAACGCGAGGACGCGCCCCCGCGGAAAGACGCCACGCCCCTCGACGGGACGCACGACGTGTCAACGACGCTCGGCGTCACGAACCACGGCCTCCGCCGTCCACCACCAGGCCCGGCAGAAAGAGGCCGCTTCGAAAAGTCAGTCTGGAAATCCCCACGAAACGTGTCAAGACTGCGCCGGAGAGGTGCGAGCGGCCTCCCCGCCACAGCGACCCGCGCCGGGCGGGTGGCACGCGCCGCCACCGCGCTTTCCGGCCGCCTCGCCACCCGTCGCGGGACGGCGCCGGCAGGATGAATGTTTCAGCACCCCGCCCACCTCGGCTTGTGCATCGCGCGCCCATCGGAGCAGTTGAGGCCCACCCGGCCGTACGGCGTTCAGGCTGGTGAATCCGGCCCGCTTGACGGGACCTGACCCCGTCGTATTTGCTCCGCCGCACCACCACCGACATCCACGCCCAACGAGAAAGGCGGGCCCGGCAGAGACGTGTGAGCGCTAACAAACCTTGACTCGCCTTCGAGCACGAAGGTGGGGCGATCCCCCGCCGCCGAGGGCGGCCTAGGTCCGGTCGGCGCGCCGTCGCGGCGCCCGTCTCGTACGCGTGCCCGGCTCCCGCGAGCCCCATCACCACCTCGCCACTACAGCCAGTGTGAGCGCTAACAGAAGCCTTCTCCTCAGAGATCACATTCTTCGGGAGTACTGATGAAGATCCCTCGCATCCGGTTCATCGCGATCCTCCTGGCTCTCGCCCTCCCGGTCCTGGGTACGGTGCTGGGGGCGGGCGCCGCGAACGCGGAGTCCAACGGCGGAGTGCGGGTGATGCCGCTGGGTGACTCGATCACCGAGGGCACCCAGGTGCCCGGCGGATATCGCATCGGGCTGTGGCAGCGCCTGGCCTCCGGCCGCTACACCGTCGACTTCGTCGGCTCGCAGTACAACGGCCCCTCCAACCTGGGCGACCACGACCATGAGGGCCACCCCGGCTGGCGGATCGACCAGATCGACGCCAACATCACCGGCTGGCTGCGCACCTACACCCCCCGCACCGTGCTGCTGCACATCGGCACCAACGACGTGCTGCAGAACTACAACGTCTCCTCCGCCCCCCAGCGGCTGTCCACCCTGATCGACCACATCACCTCGGCCGCCCCCAACGCCGACGTGTTCGTCGCCACGATCATCCCGCTGTCCAACTCCGGCCAGGAGTCGGCCGCCCGCACCTTCAACGCCGCCCTCCCCGGCATCGTGCAGTCCAAGGTCAACAGCGGCAAGCACGTCTACCTCGTCGACATGCACAGCAAGCTCACCACCGGCGACCTCACCGACGGCATCCACCCCACCGCCGGCGGCTACGACAAGATGGCCGCCGCCTGGTACGCCGCCCTCCAGTCGGTGCCGGGCAGCCTGGGCCAGGGGTCCAGCCCGAGCCCCAGCGCCAGTCCCAGCCCGAGCGCGAGCCCCAGTGCCAGCCCCAGTGCCAGCCCCAGTGCGAGCCCGCCGCCGGGTGGCAAGTCGTGCTCGGCCAAGTACGCGCTGACCGGGCAGTGGCAGGGCGGTTTCCAGGCCGACGTGACCGTCACCGCGGGCGGATCGCCCATCTCCTCCTGGACCGTCACCTGGCGGTTCGGCGACGGCCAGACTGTCACCCAGTCCTGGAACGCCACGATCACCTCCAGTGGCGCACAGATCACCGCCCAGAACGTGAGCTACAACGGTGCGCTCGGCGCCGGCGCGAGCGCACAGTTCGGCTTCCTCGGCAGCTCGAACGGCGCCAACAGCGTGCCCGCCGTGACCTGCACGGCGGCCTGAGCCTGACCTGACGAACCCGGCGTACGAAAGGACCTCCTGTGAAACGAAGGCTCAGATCCCTGCTGGCCGCCGTGTCGCTGCCGCTGGTGCTGGTCGGCATGCTGCTCGCGGCCCGGCCCGCCGCGGCCGCCACACTCACCCGGATCACCGGGTTCGGCACCAACCCGACCAACCTCAACATGTACCTCTACGTACCCGACCGGGTCGCCGCACGACCGGCCCTGCTGCTCCTGGTCCACTACTGCAGCGGCTCGGCCAGCGGCATCTTCAACGGCAACGGCCACGACTACGTCACCGCCGCCGACCGCTACGGCTACATCATCGTCGTCCCCGAAGCCACCCGCAGCGGATCCTGCTTCGACGTGTCCACCCCCGCCGCGCTCCGCCGCGACGGCGGCAGCGACTCCACCGGCATCATGGCCATGGTCAACTACACCCGCCAGCGCTACAACGTCGACCCCGGCCGCATCGTCGTCAGCGGCTTCTCCTCCGGCGCCATGATGACCAACGTCCTGGCCGCCCAATACCCCGACGTATTCTCCGCCGCCTCGGCCTTCTCCGGCGTCCCCGCCGGCTGCTTCGCCACCAACGACGGCTCCCTGTGGAACGGCCAGTGCTCCGGCGGCCAGATCAGCAAGACCGCCCAGCAGTGGGGCGACCAGGCCCGCGCCATGTACCCCGGCTACACCGGCCGCTACCCCCGCATACAACTGTGGCACGGCACCACCGACACCACCCTGCACTACAACAACTTCGGTGAAGAAATCAAACAATGGACCAACCTCAACGGGCTGAGCCAGACCCCCGCCTTCACCGACCACCCGCAGTCGAGCTGGACCCGCACCCGCTACGGCAACACCAGCACCCAGGCCACCGTCGAGGGCATCAGCATCTCCGGCGTCGGCCACCAGCTCCCCATGAACGGCCAGCTCGCCTACGCCATCTCCTTCCTCGGCCTCGACGCGCCGAGCACCTCCCCGTCGCCCTCGCCGTCGCCGTCCGCGTCCCCCACGCGGTCGCCGTCGCCCTCGCCGTCGCCGTCCGCGTCGCCCTCCGCGTCGCCGAGTAGCTCCCCGTCGTCCTCTCCGACGGGTGGTACGGGCGCCTGCCGCGTCAGCGCCACCGTCAACGCGTGGAACAACGGCCTGACCGAGGACATCACCCTCACCAACACCGGCTCCTCCGCGATCAACGGCTGGTCGCTGGCCTTCACGCTCCCCAGCGGGCAGACCATCACCAGCGGCTGGAACGCCACCTACTCGCCGAGCAGCGGCCGGGTCACCGCGACCAACGTCAGCTACAACGGCTCGATCCCGGCCGGCGGCTCCGCCCAGATCGGCTTCCAGGCCACGCACACCGGCAACGCCGGCAAGCCCACCTCGTTCACGCTGAACGGCGCCGCCTGCACGCTGTCCTGACAAGAGCCGTGTCCTGACAAGAACCGTGTCCTGACGACACAGTCCGAGACTTACTCTCTGGAGGACTTCAGTGCCCCCCATCCGACATCGGCGCTGGCTCGCGGCCGCGATGGCCGCCGCGCTCGGCGCTCTCGGAGTCGCGACCGCAGGCACGGCCCAGGCCGCCGCTGGTTGCCAGGTCACCTACACGGTGACCAGTTCGTGGCCCGGCGGCTTCGGCGCCGACGTGAAGGTGACCAATCTGGGCGACCCGATCAACGGCTGGAAGCTGACCTGGTCGTTCACCGCCGGCCAGACCATCACCCAGCTGTGGAACGGCACCCACACCCAGTCGGGCGCGCAGGTCACGGTGAACGACGCGGGCTACAACGCGTCCATCCCGACCGGCGGCAGCACGAGCTTCGGCTTCAACGGCGGGCTGAGCGGTTCGGCCAACCCGGTGCCGACGAACTTCGCCGTGAACGGCACCGCCTGCACCGGCACCGTGACCAGCAGCCCCTCCCCCAGCGCGTCGCCGAGCCCCAGCGCCAGCCCGTCGCCGAGCGCCTCGCCCAGCCCTTCCCCGAGCCCCTCACAGAGCCCGTCGCAGAGCCCGTCGCAGAGCCCGTCGCCCAGCCCCTCGGCGACGCCGAGCGGGCCGTGGCCCCCCTCGTCGACGTACTCCAACCCGGTGCTGTGGGACGACCTCGCCGACATCGACATCATCCGGGTCGGCGACACCTACTACTACTCCGCCTCCACGATGCACTACTCGCCCGGCGCGCCGGTCCTGCGCTCCTACGACCTGGTCCACTGGGAGTACGCCGGCCACTCGGTGCCCACGCTCGACTTCGGCAGCAAGTACGACCTCAACGGCGGCCGCGGCTACGTCAACGGCATCTGGGCGTCGTTCCTGAACTACCGGCCCAGCAACAAGACCTTCTACTGGGGCGGCTGCATCGACTTCAACAAGACCTACATCTACACCGCCACCTCCGTCGAAGGCCCGTGGAACCGGCACACCACGATCAACAAGTGCTACTACGACGCCGGCCTGCTCGTCGACGACAACGACACCATGTACGTCGCCTACGGCAACACGCAGATCAGCGTCGCCCAGCTGTCGGCCGACGGCAAGAGCGAGGTCCGCAGCCAGCAGGTGTTCTCCACCCCCTCCAGCGTCGGCACGCTGGAAGGCTCGCGGATGTACAAGCGCAACGGGAACTACTACATCTTCGTCACCAAGCCCGCCAACGGGCAGTACATCCTGAAGTCCACCAACGGGCCATTCGGCCCGTACGAGATGCGCCAGGTCCTGCTGAACATGTCCGGCCCGGTCTCCGGCGGCGGCGTGCCGCACCAGGGCGGGCTGGTGCAGACCCAGAACGGCGCCTGGTACTACATGGCCTTCCAGGACGCCTACCCCGGCGGCCGGATCCCCGTCCTGGCCCCGGTCACCTGGACCTCTGACGGCTGGCCCACCATCACGACCGTCAACGGAGGCTGGGGCGCGTCCTACCCCTACCCGAACGTGCCGCGTCCGCCTCGTCAGGTGAAGTCCCCGGGCGGGACCGACACCTTCACCGGGTCGCAGCTGGGGCCGGAGTGGGAGTGGAACCACAACCCCGACACCACCAGGTTCAGCGTCGGCAACGGGCTGCGGCTGCAGACCGCCACCGTGACCAGCGACCTGTACTCCGCCCGCAACACCCTCACCCACCGCATCCTCGGGCCGTCGTCCACGGCGACGATCCAGCTGGACTACTCCCAGATGCGCGACGGCGACCGGGCGGGACTGGCGATGCTGCGCGACTCCTCGGCCTGGATCGGCGTCCGGCGCGACAACGGGCAGACCCGGCTGGTCGCGACCAACAACCTGACCATGAACGGCAGCTGGCAGACCACCTCCACCGGAACCGAGGTGGCCTCCACCGCCGTGTCCGGCGGCCGGATCTGGCTGCGCGTCAACGCCGACATCCGGCCCGGCACCGGCCGCCAGGCCAAGTTCTCCTACAGCACCGACGGGGTGAACTTCACCTCCTTCGGCCCCGCCTTCACGATGGGCAACGCCTGGCAGTTCTTCATGGGCTACCGCTTCGGCATCTTCAACTACGCCACCCAGTCCCTGGGCGGCTCGGTCACCGTCAACCGGTTCGACCTGACGCAACCCTGATGCCCTGATCCCGCCGATGAGTTACACCGGCCGGCCCCGGCGCTCCCGACACGAGCGCCGGGGCCGCCTCCATGTCTCGTTCCGTGTCTCGTTCCGTGTCTCGCCGGCGTCGGAAACGGCGTCGGAAACGGCGTCACAGGGCGCTGCGGAGCCACTCCTCCACTCCGGCCACGTGGACCGTGGCCCATGCCCTCGCGACCTCCGGCTGCCGGGCGGCGATCGCGTCGCAGATGGCGGCGTGCTGCTCCCGCGTCTTCTCGTTGGCGCCCTCCTGGGTGAGGCCGCGCCAGATGCGCGCCCGGGTCGTCGGCCCGGACAGGCTCTCGATGAGCGAGCACAGCACCGCGTTGCCCGACCCCGCCGCGATGTGCTGGTGGAAGCGCAGGTCGTTGGCGACGAGCTCCTCCACGCTCGGCTCGTCGGGCACTCCGCTCAGAACCTCGCGGAGCGCCTCGACGTCCTCGTCCGACATGTGCAGCGCGGCCATGGCGGTGGCGGCCGGCTCCAGGATGCGCCGCACCTCCAGGAACTGCAGCACGGTGTCGTCGCGATGGAAGTCCACGACGAACGACATCGCGTCGAGCAGCAGGTTGGGCTGGAGGCTCGTGACGTAGGTGCCGTCGCCCTGCCGTACGTCGAGCACGTTGATCAGTGCGAGCGCGCGCACGGCCTCCCGCAGGGAGTTGCGGGACAGGCCGAGCCGTTCGGCCAGGTCGGCCTCCTTCGGCAACCGGTCCCCGGGGCGCAGCTCACCCGAAATGATCATCTGCTTGATCCGGTCGATCGCCGCGTCCGTCACCGCCACGAAGCCACCCCCTGTGCGCAGGCGGACGAGGCCGCCAGACATCGGACGTCTAGCAGTTTAGGGGAAGCCAGACCATCTCCGGCCCTGGTCAGCGGACTTGCGAAACGCAAATAGGAGTAGACGTAACTTCCAGAACGAAGGAGAGAAAGTCATGTCGATTCGATTAAAAGGTCTTCACAACCGGATGAAACGGGATTACGGTCGCGACGCCTGCTCTTCTGGGGGCGGCTGTGACAAAGCCCCCAGGTCAGCAGTCACCCGTTCACCCCTCAAAGGAGCTGTCTTGACAGTTCACAGGCATCGCGCCCTGAGCCATCTGGCCGCGGCGATGTCCCTCGCAGTGGCTCTCCCCGTCCCCTTGACGCTCGCGTCACCCGCCATGGCGTCGGTGACCCAGGCCGGCGCCGCCAGTGCCGCGGCCCCTGACTTCAAGGTGCTCGTCTTCTCGAAGACGACCGGGTTCCGGCACGACTCGATCCCCGAGGGGATCGCGGCGGTGCAGAAACTCGGCCAGGAGAACAACTTCGCGGTCGACGCGACCGAGGACAGCGCGGCGTTCACCGACGCGAACCTCGCGCAGTACCAGGCCGTCGTCTTCATGTCCACGACCGGTGACCCGGTCAGCACGCAGGACCAGAAGGACGCCTTCCAGCGCTACATCCAGAAGGGCGGCGGCTACGTCGGCGTCCACGCCGCGGCCGACAGCGGTTACAGCTGGGACTGGTACGGCAAGCTGGTGGGTGCGTACTTCAAGCAGCACCCGGCCATCCAGCAGGCCACGGTGAAGGTCGAGGACCCGGCGCACCCGTCGACCGCGGGCCTGCCGACGACCTGGACCCGTACCGACGAGTGGTACGACTACCGGTCCAACCCGCGTAACACGGTCCACGTGCTGACGTCGATGGACGAGAAGTCCTACAGCGGCGGCACGATGGGCGCCGACCACCCCAACACGTGGTGTCAGGACTTCGACGGTGGCCGCTCGTGGTACACCGGCCTGGGCCACCTTAAGGAGAACTACAGCGAGGCGAACTTCCTCAAGCTGCTCCTGGGTGGCATCAAGACCGCCTCGGGCGCCGTCAAGGCCGACTGCTCGGCCTCGCAGAGCAGCAGCTACGACAAGGTGGAGTTGGACGGCGACACGTCCAACCCGATGATGCTGGACATCGCCAAGGACGGCCGGGTCTTCTACATC
The DNA here is from genome assembly GCF_045040095.1 of Microbispora sp. NBC_01389. Taxonomy (NCBI): domain Bacteria; kingdom Bacillati; phylum Actinomycetota; class Actinomycetes; order Streptosporangiales; family Streptosporangiaceae; genus Microbispora; species Microbispora sp. NBC_01389. Next base: position 2,838,538 of record NZ_CP109552.1, on the reverse strand, counting down.
GACCGGCTGGGCGACGTCAAGGTCATCAAGCCCAGTGGTGGCACGGTCCAGGCCGCTCACCTCAACGTGTTCACCGCCAACGAGAGCGGTCTGCTCGGCATGGCGCTGGACCCCGCCTTCGCCACCAACAAGTGGATCTACCTCTTCTACTCGCCCACGGGCTCGGAGAACGTCGACCGGCTGAGCCGGTTCACCGTCACCGGGGACACCCTGGACATGGCGAGTGAGAAGAAGATCCTCGACGTGCCGGTGCAGCGGGCCGAGTGCTGCCACCACGGCGGCGGCCTGGTCATGGACCCCAAGACCGGCAACCTCTGGCTGGGCACGGGCGACAACACCAACCCCTTCGCCTCCGACGGCTTCGCGCCGATCGACGAGCAGTCGGGCCGGTCCAGCTGGGACGCCCAGCGCTCCGCGGGCAACACCAACAGCCTGAGCGGCAAGCTGCTGCGCATCCACCCCGAGCCGGACGGCACCTACACCGTCCCGGCGGGCAACCTGTTCGCCCCGGGCACGGACAAGACCAAGCCGGAGATCTACGGCATGGGCTTCCGCAACCCGTTCCGGATCGGCGTGGACCCCAAGACCGGCAACATCATGCTGGGTGAGTACGGCCCCGACTCCAACTCCTCCAGCGCCACGCGTGGCCCGCAGAACACGGTGGAGTGGAACCTCATCTCCAAGCCGGGCAACTACGGCTGGCCGTACTGCATCGGCAACAACTCGCCCTACATCGACTACAACTTCGCCACGAAGCAGTCGGGTGCGGCGTTCAACTGCGCGGCTCCGGTCAACGACTCGCCGAACAACACCGGCCTGACCAACCTGCCGCCGGTGATCCCGGCCACGGTCTGGTACCACTACGCCTCCGACCCCAACAACTTCCCGGAGCTGAGCGGCGGCGCCCCGATGGGCGGCCCGGTCTACCGCTTCGACGAGAATGTGAAGTCGGACATCAAGTGGCCGGCGTACTGGGACGGCAAGGCCATGTTCGGTGAGTGGAACAACAACGCCATGTGGTCGTTCCAGCTCAACGAGGACGGCACCAAGCTCGTCGAGATGAACCGGATCCTTCAGACCCTGAGCTTCAAGAAGCCCATGGACATGAAGTTCGGTCCCGACGGCGCCCTGTACCTGATCGAGTGGGGCTCGGGCTTCGGCGGCGACAACGCCGACTCCGGCGTCTACCGCATCGACTACATCAAGGGCAACCGCCCGCCGGTGGCGCGCGCCAGCGCCGACAAGACCGACGGCCCGACGCCGCTGACCGTCAAGTTCAGCAGCGAGGGCTCGAAGGACCCCGACGGCAAGGCCATCACCTACGCCTGGGACCTCGACGGTGACGGAACGACCGACTCCACCGAGGCCAACCCCACCTACACCTACACGAAGGCCGGCGAGTACAGCGCCGTCCTGACGATCACCAACGCCGAGGGCAGGACCGCGACCGCCAGCGTGACGGTCAACGCGGGCAACACCAAGCCCGTGGTCACGGTCGAGCTCCCGCCGAACGGCGCGTTCTTCGAGTTCGGCGACCAGGTGAAGTTCAAGGTCACCGTCACCGACGCCGAGGACGGCACGATCGACTGCGCCAAGGTGCAGATCCAGTCCATCCTGGGTCACGACACCCACGGTCACCCGCTCGACCAGACGACCGGCTGCGAGGGCGTGGTCCAGACCGCCATGGCGGGCCACGGTGAGTACGACAACCTGTTCTACGTGATCGAGGCCAGCTACACCGACAAGGGCGCCGGGTCGGCCAAGCCGCTCACCGGGCGGGGTCAGGTCATCCTGCAGCCCAAGCGCAAGCAGGCCGAGCACTTCAGCGCCACCGGCCGCGTCACCGGCGGCGTGGGCACCGACGCCGCGGGCGTGCAGACCGAGGACACGACCGACACCGCGGGCGGCAACAAGAACATCGGGTTCGTCCAGGACGGCGACTGGTGGTCGTTCGACCCGATCAACCTGACCGACATCACCGCGATCCGTCTCCGCGCCTCCTCGGCCGGCGCCGGCGGCACCGTGCAGATCCGGCAGGGCAACCCCGACAACGGCACGCTCGTCGGTTCGGTGGACATCGCGCCCACCGGCGGCTGGCAGACGTTCAAGGACGTGACGGTCAACCTGACCAACCCGCCGACGACCAGTGGCCCGCTGTACTTCGTCGTGCGCAAGCCGGCGAGCGCGGCGGACGACGCCTACCTGCTCAACTTCAACTGGGTCGACTTCGTCGGCAAGGGCGCCACGGAGAACCAGCGCCCGACCGTGTCGGTGGCCGCCAACGCGACCACGGGCATCGCGCCGCTGAAGGTCGACTTCACCAGCACCGCCAGCGACCCCGAGGGTGACCCGATCACCTACAAGTGGGACTTCGGGGTGAACGGCGCGCCGCAGCCGACCACGGCCAACGCGAGCTACACCTACACCGCCCCGGGCACCTACACCGCCACGGTGACGGTGACCGACGCCAAGGGCGCCGCGAGCAGCGCCCAGGTGCAGATCAAGGTGAACGCGCCGAACACGGTGTGCTTCAGCGGACGTTCGGACGACTTCCTGGGCAACCAGCTCGACCGGGACCGCTGGTCGGTCATCCGGGAGAACCAGGACCTGCGGGTCGCCGACGGCAGCCTGATCATCCCGACCTCGGCCACCGACATCTACCAGACGACCAACAACACGCCGAACATCGTCGTGCAGCCGATGCCGTCGGGCGCCTGGACGGCCACCGCCAAGCTCACGCTGAAGGCACTCACGACCTACCAGCAGGCCGGCCTGGTCATCTACGGCGACGACGACAACTACGCCAAGATGGTGCTGGAGGCACGGGGCACCGACGACCACGCGGCCCGCATCTTCCAGTTCATCCGGGAGGACAAGGGCAGCCCGAACGAGGTGAACGACAGCAACACCGCCAACCTCGGGGACGCCTACCCCGACACGGTGTACGTGCGGTTCATCAGCGACGGCACCAACATCACCGCGCACTACTCGGCCGACGGCACCACCTTCACGGCGATGCCGGAGACCAAGCCGCTCGCCGGGATCTCCAACCCGAAGATCGGCCTGATCTCGCTGGCCGGGGCGAACAACCCGGTGACGGACGCGGCCTTCGACTGGTTCCACATCACGCCCGACGACAAGGCCGCGGCCGCGGACCCGGGCGACGAGTTCGAGGGCACCGCGCTCGACCTCTGCCGCTGGAACGCCAACGTGCGCTACGACGCGACGGCGGCACGGGTCAACGGTGGTCAGCTCCAGCTCGACACGACCACGGGTGACATCTACGGGACCGACAACACCGGCCCGAAGAACTTCATCCTGCAGACGGCGCCGAGTGGTGACTGGACGCTGGAGACCAAGGTCGACGCCTCGGCTCTCACCGAGCAGTACCAGCAGGGCGGCCTGATCGTCTACGGCGACGACGACAACTACGTGAAGTTCGACTACGTCATGGACAACGCCGCGGGCTCCGCGTTGGCCCGGCGGCTCGAACTGCGCAGCGAGGTCGGCGGCGTCGTGCAGGACCCGCAGCCGCAGGTCACGGACCTGACCACCGGGGTGTGGTGGCTGCGCCTGAAGAAGGTGGGCGACAGCTTCACCGGCGCCTACTCCTCCGACGGCACCACCTGGACCGACCTGACCACCGGCGGCACGATCACCGCGGTGACGAACAGCGCCGTGGCCAACACGTCGAAGGTCGGCCTGTTCACCATCGGCACCGCCCAGGCGGCGTCCAAGACGGTCAAGTTCGACTACTTCAAGCTGTCCTCGGCGTCCACGTCGAAGGTCAAGCTGACCGTCACCGCGGCCCCCCGCTGCATCGGCAGCACGGCGTACCTGGCGGTCACCGCCGTCAACGCCGGCGACGTGCCGGCGACGGTGAAGCTGGAGACCCCGTTCGGTTCGCAGACCGTGACCGACGTGGCTCCGGGCAAGCAGGCCTACCAGTCCTTCAACACCCGGACCACCCAGTTCGCCGCCGGCAAGGCCACGGTGACCGGCACCGCCACCATCGGCGGCAAGCAGGTCACCACGTCCTACGACGCGGCCTACCCCGCGGCCAGCTGCGGCTGACCGCACCGGTGGTGACAAGGCGCACGCGCTGACCCACCACCACAGCACAACCGGGGCCGGCCGGCACAACAGCCGGTCGGCCCCGCCCCCTCATAAATTCGGAGAAATCACCCCATGCGAATGACCCGCACCACCCAGATACTCGCCGCCTCCGTGCTCGGCCTCACCCTCACCGGCCTCAGTGTCTCCCCCGCCCTCGCCGGCGACGAGCCCAGCGACGGCATCGACGTCTCCGTCACCATCACCCCCACCACCACCCCCGGCCAGGTCTCCATGACCGTCGCCGACAACAACGGCGTCTCCCTCCAGGAGAACGGCTCCGACGCCGCCGCCCGCCAGTTCGTCGGCACCCTGCCCACCGTCACCGTCACCGACACCCGCCAGCCCGACGAGATCCCCGCCGGCGACTTCTGGGCCGTCGTCGGCCAGGCCAGCGCGTTCACCGCCACCGGCAGCGCCGCACCCCCCATCGGCCCCGAGTACCTCGGCTGGAAGCCCCGCCTGCTGACCGACAGCACCACCGGCGCCGTCTCCGCCGGCGAACCCATCTCCAGCGTCGTCTCCGACGGCACCGGGGCCCCCACCGTCGGTCTCCAGGGCCAGGAGCTCCTCGTCTCCACCGCCGACTCCGCCACCGAGATCGGCACCTCGAAGGTCAACGCCGACCTCGCCCTGCGCACCCCCGTCGACGTCGCCGCCGGCCAGTACCACTCCACCCTCACGCTTTCACTGTTCAACCAGTCCTGACCCATCGCACGCCGTGGACGTCCGGAACGTGTGCGAGTCTGACTCCACGTTCCGGACGTCCATTTCTGCTCCCGGTGTCGCTTCCGGGTGGCGCTTCCCATTACGCTCCGCCTATTACTCCCCGCGGAGAACTTCGACCAGGAGGTGGCAGCAATGAGCCCGCGTAGCGAACCGACGGTGATCCGGCAGCCGGCCAAGGGCCACCGGGTGCTCGCGCCGGTGGTCGCGTTCGTGCTCGGCTCGGTGGTGGCCGGTGGCGTGGTGTTCGCCGCGACCCGGCCCGACTCGACCGAGCAGGCGGTGAACCGGATCCGCGCCGAAGAGGCCGTCCGCGACAAGGCGCAGATCAAGGAGCTGACCGAGCTGGCCCGCACCACCCGCGACAAGCTCGTGCCCGTGCTGGAGGGGCTGGAGCGCGTGATGCCCGTGGATGACGGCGAGGCCGCCTCCACCTCTGCCTCAGCCTCTGCCTCCGCCGAGGGAGGGAAGCCCGAGAAGGCGACCGGCGCCGACATCGCGAACTGGCGGCATGCGACCGCCGCCGCCGTTCAGTCGTTCGCCAACCCACCCTCGGGCGAGACGTACACCAACCTGGCGAGGTCGGGCCTCGCCTCCGGCGTACGGCAGCTCGCCACCACCGTCGACAGCTACGCGGCCGCGCAGGCGCTCACGGGACCGGCCCGCACGAACATGCTGGCCCTCGCCGCCCGGCAGCGGATGGATGCGATCTTCACCTGGTCGGTCGGGGCCACCGCCCTCGACGCCGTCAGCATCGACGCGGGCAACGGACACCAGCACGTCTACCTGCCGGCCGCGCCCGGCAGCGGGGCGCTCACGGCCGACGACGAGGAAGAGGGCCACCACGATCACTGACGCGCCGATCAGCCGCGGGTCCACTTCTGGTTGGACCCGCCGCGGAGGTGCACTGGCAAGTGCCGTAAGCGATTCGGAGCGTGGGTACCGATGCAACACCCCTTCACAGCCACTGCCAATAGTAAGGTTTACTTTTAGTTCGAGCGATCTTCGCTAGGCGAGAATGGGGGTCGTGAGCCGTCCTCCCATCGCCTCTGTTCCGGCCGGGCCCGTCGACGTGCCGCGCGTCGTGGCCGAACTCGCCGACGGCGACGCCGTCACCCCTGTCTGGCGCAACGAGGTCGGCGGCCTCACGTTCCGGCTCGGCGGCACAGGCGACGGTGACACGAGGTACGTGAAGTGGGCCGCCGCCGGCACACCCGGGATCGACCTGGCCGGCGAGGCGGAACGACTGGCCTGGGCGCGACAGTGGATCACCGTGCCCAGGGTGCTCGCGTACGGATCGGACGCGGACGGCGCCTGGCTCGCCACCGCCGCACTCCCCGGCCGTTCGGCGGTGGATCCGCGCTGGACCGCCGACCCCGGCACCGCCGCGGCCGCGATCGGCCGGGGCCTGCGCCTGCTGCACGACGCGCTGCCGGTGGCGCGGTGCCCGTACGACTGGGGAGTCGATCTCCGGCTCCGGCGGGCCGGCGTGCGTCTCGCCCACCCACCCGCTCCCGACCGGCTCGTCGTCTGTCACGGGGACGCCTGCGCCCCCAACACCCTCCTGCACGACGACGGGACGTTCGCCGGGCACGTCGACCTCGGCTCGCTGGGCATGGCCGACCGGTGGGCCGACCTCGCGGTCGCCGCCTGGAGCACCGAGTGGAACTACGGCCCGGGCCACGACGGCGAGGTGTACGACGCGTACGGCGTCGCCCCCGATCCGGAGCGCATCGCCTACTACCGCCTGCTGTGGGACCTCACCTGACCGGTAAAGCCGCGGCTTACTGGATGCTCTCCGGAGTTCACGCGAGGTTCAGCCGTTGCCGCCAGGGTGCATTCGGAGCCGGAGCGATCCCTCCGGCGGAACGAAAGGGCACCACAGATGAGCGAGGGGCACCCCCACCCGCACCCGCACCCCCATCCCCACAGCCACAGCCACGGCCACGACGCCGGGGAGATGGCGACGGTCGTGGACATGGACATTCCCGACGAGGCGCTTTCGCCGGGTGAGCTCTCGCGCCGTCAGATGTTCCGGCGGGCCGGGCTGCTCGGCGCCGGCCTGACCGCCGCGAGCGTGCTCGGCGCCCCCGGCACGGCCGCCGCGACCGGCGCCGGCCGGGAAGGCGGGGACGGCCGGGACGGCCGCGAGCCGAAGGACGGCTACCTGTGGCTCGCGGGTGACCACCACATCCACACGCAGTACAGCTCCGACGCCATGTACCGCGTCGTCGACCAGGTGCGGCACGCCAACGCGTACGGGCTCGACTGGATGGTCATCACCGACCACGGCAGCGTCACCCACGCCAAGATCGGCGTGGAGAAGGTCAACCCCGACATCGTCGCGGCACGTCAGGTGGTCAGGGACACCCTCGTCTTCCAGGGCCTGGAGTGGAACATCCCGGCCGCCGAGCACGGCACGGTGTTCGTCGCCCCCGGGCGTGGCGAGGTGGAGACCCTGAAGGAGTTCGAGAACTCCTTCGACGGCGCGGTGAAGGGCGCCACGGCGAGCACACCGAAGAACGAGGCTCTCGCAGTCGCAGGGCTGAACTTCCTGGCCCAGGCCGTGAAGCGCCGCCGCGTCCCGGACGCGCTGTTCCTGGCCAACCACCCCGCGCGCAAGGGCATCGACTCGCCGCACGAGATCCGCGCCTGGCGTGACACGGCGCCGGAGATCGCGGTCGGCATGGAGGGCGCGCCGGGTCACCAGGCCGCCGGCATCCCCAAGCCCAACGGGCCCGGCTCCGGGCGGGGCTACTACGACAACAGCCCGAGCGCCGACTCCTTCCCCGGCTATCCGGCGGAGAGCTACAAGACCTTCGGCGGCTTCGACTGGATGACCGCGACCGTCGGCGGCCTGTGGGACAGCCTGCTCGCCGAGGGCAGGCCGTGGTGGATCACCGCCAACTCCGACTCGCACACCGTTCACGGCGACGCCAGCGACCGCGGGCCGAACAGCGACTTCGACGCCAACGGCCGGTACGAGGACCCGGTCTACAAGGGCGTGCCGAACCTGTCCAACGGCGACTTCTGGCCCGGCTACTACAGCCGCACCCACGTCGGCGCGACCTCCTTCGCGTACGGCGCGGTCATGGACGGCATCCGCCGGGGCCGCGTCTGGGTGGACCACGGCGGCCTGATCAGCGGCCTGGTCGTCCGCGCCCGGGCACGAGGCAACGGCGGCGGCGTCACGCTCGGCGACACCCTGTCCGTCCGCCCCGGCACCAAGGTCGAGGTGTCCATCCAGATCACGCTGGCGAACCGGCCCAACTGGGCGCAGTTCATCCCCACGCTGGCCCGGGTGGACGTCATCCAGGGCGACGTGACCGGCCCGGTCTCCGACAAGGACGTCTTCACCACCCCGAAGACCAAGGTCGTCACGTCGTACGAGGTCGGAAAGAACAGCGGAACCGTCACCTTCACCTATCAGGTGGGGGCCGTCGACCACCCGGTCTACGTGCGGCTCCGTGGCACCGACGGCAACCGCGTCGCCCCCGGCCTGCTCGGCCCGTCGGTGGACCCGCACGGCCCGGCGATGGACGTGCTCGGCGACGCCGACCCCTGGAAGGACCTGTGGTTCTACAGCAACCCCGTCTGGATCGTGCCGCGCCGATGATCGCCGGCCTGGACAACGGCTCCCGTACGGTGGCGCAGGCCGAGCATCTCCTCCACCAGGTGGTGGAGGCGCTCGGCCTGTCCTCCGGGGTCGTCGGCTGCACCCACTTCGTCCGCACCGGCGACCTGCCGCACGTCGCCTGCTCGCTGACCCTGGCCGGGCACCTGGAGACGTCCCGGCTCCCCGAGGGGGTGTCGGCCGCCCTGGGCGGCAGCCGTACGGGACCGGCCGCCGAGGGCGCGGCGGTGGCCGCGGCCGAGCACGCGGCCCGCACGAGCGGGCGGGTCGTCCTGTTCCCCGGCCGGGACGACCTGCCGGAGACGCTCACGGTCGGCGAGTTGCTGGACCGGACGGCGATCGACCGGGTGGTCGTGCTCGCCCAGCCCGAGCCTCCGGCCGGTGACGTGGTCCTGGTCACCAACGGCTACGTCCGGCCGATCTGGCGGGACGGGCTGATGACTCTGCTCGCCATGCCTGCTCCGGGCGGGCGGATCTCACCGGCCGAGGTGCCGGACCCGACCCCCTGCTGCGCCGACCACGCGTCGTGATCGGTTCGGTATCAAGCCTCTAGTGGATTTTGGACTGATTACGGTCAATGATCACTTGTACCCTTTTTCCTCGCTCTTTGAGGTACATGTGAGAAAGATCCTGCGAGTGGTCGCGGCTCAGCTGTTCGCCGCCGCCTTCGTCGTCACCACCCTGACCACCCCCGCGCACGCCGGCACGACCGCCAACCCGACCGAGAGCGACGCCGCCATCGCCCTCGAATGGCAGAGCGTGTACGACACCTACCACTTCACCGACGCCACCCCGCCCGCGCCCGGTTCCGGCCGTAGCCGGGTCTCCACCAGCATCTCCGTCGACATCGCCTCGCCGAGGCCGCTGACCTTCAGGAAGTACTCGAACTTCAACAACCACTTCGGCAAGAACCCGTTCCTGACGCGGGTCGTCACGCACAAGGAGTGGAAGGCGGCGTCCACGACCTACCGCAACCTCACGGCGATCGAGGAGATCCCGTACGAGGGCATGATCGTGGTGAGCAGGACGCACGCGCAGCAGCGCCTCCAGCAGAACGGGTTCTACTACGAGACCGACAGCTGGTCGCAGCCCAACGTGGTCACGCACCAGAAGATCGTCTTCACCTCCCTGCCGGGTGGGAAGACCCGGGTGACGGAGAACCTCACCTTCGAGGCGGACGACGCGCTGATCGACTTCGTCGCGGCGAACGGCACCGCCGCCCACCAGCAGCTCCAGGCGGCCCTGAAGCAGGCGATCGAGAGCGGCCAGCTCTGATCCGGCCCTGTTTCCGGCCCTGCTGATCCGGCTCTGACCCGCGAGAACGGGCGTCCTCCCCGGTGTTCCCCACTGAGGAGGACGCCCGTTCCGTTTCCGCGCTCAGCGCCCGCGGTATCCCGGGTCCTCGGCACTCTGGAGGGTCTGGTTGATGGAGCAGCCGCGGGCCCCGCTCCCGCAGTTGCCGTTGATCGTGTTGGTGTAGACGCTGACGCTCGACACCTGCTGGACGCCGGAGTAGTCGACGGCGCTGTTGCCCGCCGGGGCGTTCACGTTGTGCCGTCCCGCGCTCAGCTGGTAGGGCGGGCTGTCCATCGTGGGGGCGCCGGCCGAGTTGACTCCGCCCGTCCGCTGACCAGCCCCGCCGTACCCTCTGTCGTAGACCCTGCCGTAGCCGCCGTGCCCTCTGCCGTGCCCTCTGCCGTGCCTCGCGGGATGCCCCTTGAGGTGGCCGGGTTGCTCGGCGTGTGGGGCGCCATCCGGGTGAGCTGCGCCGTCCGGATGAGCGGCCGGATGGGCGGCCGGATGGGCGGCGGGATGGGCGGCGGGATGCGCCGCGGCGGCCGCGGCGGCCGCGCCGGCCGGACGGCCCGCACCGGTCGGATGGGCCGAGCCGGACGAAGAGCCGTCGTGACCGGTACCCGACCCGGGACCGGGATCGGCGGGGGCCACGAGAGCCGTTCGCGAGACCGGCTCCGCGAGTTCGGGAATCAGGTGACCGGGGATCGCGACGAGGAGCGCGGCGAGGGCGAGGGGCCGGGCATACTCCGCCACCGCCCGGAGCCTCCCTCGCCCTGCGCTGTCGCCGCCCATCCGGCCCACCCCCGCTCCGGCCGCTCCTGGGTACAAGCGGCGCATCCCGCTCATACCCTTCGCCCCCCGTCTGTTTCCCTCTTCGCGTGGCCAAGCGGCGGTCAGGATGTGGCGATCGCGGCGAGCACGTCGAGCCGGGCGGCGCGGCGGGCCGGGAGCAGCCCCGCCACCAGCCCCGCCAGGGCGGCCACGGCCACGACGAGCAGGAGCTGACCGGTCGGCAGCGTGAGCGTGGCCTCGCTGGTGCGGCCCAGCGCGGCGACCGTGCCGGCCGCGAAGGCGACACCCAGGGCCACTCCGGCGACGATCGCCAGCGCCGCGACGAGAACCGCCTCACCGCGGATCATCCAGCGGAGCTGGGCGCCGGTCATGCCGACCGCCCGCAGCAGTCCGATCTCCCGGGTCCGCTCGATGATGGACAGGGCGAGCGTGTTCGTGATGCCCATCAGCGCGATGAGCACGGTGAGCATCAGCAGCACGGTCACCAGCCCGAGGACCTGGTCGATCATGAGAGTCCGCCCGGCCACCGCCGCCGCCTGGTCGCGCACCTGCGCGGTCGGCGAGTCCGCGAGGGCGCCGTCGATCGCCTTCCTGGCCTCGGCGTCGCTCACCCCGTCGGCCACCTTGACGAAGACACTCGCGTCGACGTGCTCCTTGTAGTTCCGCTGGTAGGTGTCCAGCGAGACGATGTAGCTGGTGGACAGGGCCTGGGCGTCTCGATCCCGCAGCAGCCCGACGACCTGGAGCCGTCGCGTCCCCGTACGGGAGAACGTCATCGCGATGCTGTCGCCGATCGTGAGGTCGCGTTCCTTGGCGACGTTCGCGGCCAGGACGATCCCGCCACCCGCCGTGTCGTCTGCCAGTGCGTCCAGCCGTCCGGCGACCATCTTCAGCGAGGTGACGCGGGGCAGCGTGACCGGGTCGACCGCCGTCAGCGCCTCGGTCGTCCGCCCGTCCTTCCAGTGCCCGTAACGGATCCGCGAGGCCACCGCGACCTGCGGCAACTCGCTCACGTGGTGGTAGGCGTGCTCGGGCAGGCCGCCGAGCATCTCGTTGCGCGCGCTCTCCACCACATAGTCGGCGGAGACCGCCTCGGTGTACGACCGCGCGGCCGACTCCCTGATCGAGGCGCCCAGCACGGTGGTGAAGCTGATGAGCGCGAGACCGAACGCGAGGGCCAGGGCGGTCGCGGAGGTGCGCCGGGGCGCCCGCGCGGCCGACTCGCGCGCCAGCCGCCCGGGGACGCCCGTCAAGGCGAGCGGCCGTCCGAGCAGCCGGGCCATGCCCGGGGTGACCGCCGGCCCGAGCAGGGCCAGCCCCACGACGGCGCACACCGCCGCCTCGCCGAGCACGACGACCGAGCCCGGCCCGGCCAGGACGATCGCCAGCCCCGCCAGGCCGAGTGCGGTGAGCACCGCGCCGGCCACGGTGCGGCCCCAGCCGGACCGCCCGGCGACGCCCTCGGCCGCCGTACGCCGCATGGCCTCGACCGGGGCGACCCGGGCGGCGCGGCGGGCCGGCCCCAGGGCCGACAGGACGGTCACGCCGACGCCGATCACCAGCGAGACGACCAGGGTCCGCACGGTGACGTCGAGCCCGCCGCCGGGCAGCGTCATCCCGAACGCTCCGGCCAGGCGGCGCAGCCCGCTCGCCACGGCGATGCCGAGGCCGGTGCCCGCGACGGAGGCGAGCACACCCACGAACAACGCCTCGCCCAGCACCGAGCGCATGACCTGGGCGCCGGTCGCCCCGGCCGCGCGTAGCACGGCGAGCTCCCGGGTGCGCTGGGTGACGACGATCGAGAAGGTGTTGGCGATGAGGAACGCGCCGACGAGCAGGGCCGCCGCCGCGAGCGCCAGCAGCATCACCTGCAGGTAGGAGACCTGGTTCTTCGCCGCGGCGGCGCTGCTCGCGGCGATGTCACGGCTGGAGGAGACCTCGTACCGCGAGCCGAGCGCGGCGCTCACCGCGCCGCGCACCCGCTCGACGTCGGCGCCGTCGGCGGCGACGACGGCGACCTCGGAGACGTCCGTGCCGAGGGAGAGCAGACGCTGCGCGGCCGGCCGGGCTACCAGGGCCACCGTGCTGTTCGGCAGCCCGTCGGCCTGCGCGAACCCGGCCAGTCCCACGACACGCAGCCGGGCCGTCCGCTCGGCCCGCACGGTGACCTCGGCGCCGAGGTCGATGCGGTGCTGCCGGGCGGTCGCGGCGTCGACCACGACCTCCCCGTCGGTGACCGGAGCGCGGCCGGAGCGCAGGGTGAACGGCCCGACGGGAGCGGGCTCCCAGGAGGCGAGCAGCGACGGGCCCGAGGGAACGATGGCCTTCCCGTCGGCTTCGAGCAACCCCTGACCGCGTACGACGGGGGTGGCGGCGGCCACGCCGGGCACGGCCCTGATCCGGTCGACGATCTCGACCGGCAGCGGTTCGCGTTCCACCTCCACGCCCATCGCCGAGTCGAACGCGACCGCCTCGCGGATGGTCAGGTCGACTCCCGCGGTGGCCGTACGGAACTGCTCGTCGAGCAGCCGCTGGGAGGTGTCGGTCAGCACCAGGCTGCCGGTGACGAAGGTGACGCCGAGCAGGACGGCGAGCAGGGTCAGCGCGAGCCTGCCCCGGCGGGCGAGGGTGTTGCGGATGATCAGACGCCACATGTTGATCACTTCTCCTTACTTCTCCGTGCCGGACCGCGCGGAGGAGCCGAGGCCGGCCATGCGCGAGAGGATCTCGGGGACGGTGGGGCCGGGCAGTTCGCCGACGACGCGGCCGTCGGCGAGGAAGACCACCCGGTCGGCGTACGCCGCGGCGGTCGCGTCGTGGGTGACCATGACGATGGTCTGGCCCAGCTCGTGGGCGGCGTGCCGCAGGAAGCCGAGCAGCGCCTCGCCCGCCCGCGAGTCGAGGTTGCCGGTCGGCTCGTCGGCGAACACGATCCGCGGCCGGGCGGCCAGCGCCCGCGCCACGGCGACCCGCTGCTGCTGCCCGCCGGACAGCTCGGCCGGGCGGTGCAGCAGCCGGTCCGCCAGCCCGAGCATCTCGACGAGTTCGTCGATCCAGCCCTGGTCGGCCCGTCGTCCGGCGAGGGTCAGCGGCAGCTCGATGTTCTCGGCGGCGGTCAGCGTGGGCACCAGGTTGAAACTCTGGAACACGAAGCCGACGTGCTCGCGGCGCAGCAGCGTGCGCTGCCGCTCGCTCAGCCCGGCCAGGTCGGTGTCCCCGATCAGCACCTGGCCCTCGTCCACGGTGTCGAGGCCGGCCAGGGCGTGCATCAGGGTGGACTTGCCCGACCCGGACGGCCCCATCACGGCGGTGAACCGCCCGGCGGGGATCGACAGGGTGGCGCCGTCGAGGGCGCGGACGGCGGTGTCGCCGCGGCCGTAGATCTTCACGACGTCCCGGGCCAGCGCGGCGACCGCCGTACGCGGGGATGTCTCGGTGAGGGTCATGGAAGGCTCCTGGGGTTTCAGGGACGGTGACATGACGACAGTCCCGGTCCGGGCTGTCCGCGGGCTGGCCATGCGCTTGCCCGCGCTTGCCCGCACATGCCCCGCGGACAGACCGGAACGGAAAGGGCCGGACAGCGGGCGGACAGCGGACCGCCAGAGCAGGACGGCACGCTTTCCGGCATGGCAGACGAAAGCCGTCAGGGGGCGGCGGAGACGACGATCGTGCGGGTGCCGGCCATGCTGTGCCGGACGTGTGTCCGCCTGCTCAGCAGGCACGTACGGGATGTTCCCGGCGCCGCCTCGTTCGAGATCGACGCCGCCGGGGGGCTCCTGCGCGTACGCGGGTCAGTGGACGCCGGAGAGCTCCAGGCGACGCTCGCCGCGGCGGGGTTCGCGGGCGACCGGTGCCGTCACCTGCCGCCGGACGCGCCCGGGCCGCTCAGGTCGTGAGCGCGGCGGCCGTCTCCCGGGCGCGGGCGGCCTCGTCCGGCAGGCCCGCCGTCTCGGCGCAGCCGGCCAGGAACGACCACAGCCGGGCTCTGGCCCAGGGGAACTCGCCGTCCTTCAGCAGCGCCAGCGCGTCCCGGCACTCGCGGACGGCGGCGCCGGCGTCTTCGCGGACGTACGCCATGCGGGCGCGGCCCCACGCCGCCCACGCCTGGCAGCGGGGGTTGTACGCCCGGCGCGCCACGTCCTGAGCCTGGGCGAGCAGCGCCGCGACGTCGTCGCCCTCGTCCAGGTCGAGCCGGGTGTGGGCGGTGTGCACGAGGGCGAAGGCCAGCCCGTGGAGAGACCCCTGGCCCCGCACCCGGTCCACCGACTCGCCCAGCACCGTCAGGGCCTCCTCCCGTCGCCCGGACTCACGCAGGGCGATGCCGAGATGCGCCAGGATCGCGCTGCCCATGATGCGGTCGCCGGCCGAATGGGACAGGTCGAGACAGAACCTCCACTCCCTGACCGCGGCCTCGAAGTCGCCCAGGCGCAGGGTCAGCAGCGAGTCGAGATACTGGGTCATGAACCGCCACCAGCCGTCGTCGGAGTCGCCGAGGTCGCGGCGGCTCCGCGCGACCATCGCGCGGCAGCGCTCGGAGTCCCCGCCGTACTGGCCGGCCCAGGCCACCACGAGCCGGGAGATCGCGGCGTTGGGCACGTCGCCGATCTCCTCGAAGACGGCGAGGCTCTTCTCCGCGGCGGCGACCGAGTGCGGCGTCGGATAGTAGACGTGGAGGAGCCCGATGCCCTGCAGCGCGCGGGCCCGTGCGCCGGTGGAGCCGTCGCCGGTCTCCAGGAGCGCGGTCAGCGCCCGCGTGCCCTCGTGACGCAGCCCGTAGTTCCAGAACCACAGGAGCGCGCAGGCCAGGCGGAAGCCGCTCTCGGCGTCGCCGCTGTCGACGGCGTGGTCCACGGCGGCGCGGAAGTTGTCGTGCTCGTCACTCAGCCGCGCGAAGACCGCGATGTCCCGGACCCGCCTGCCGTGCTCCTCGGCGAAGCGGGCGAAACAGGCGAGATGACGGTCGCGGCAGGTCCCGGCCTCGCCGGCCTCCTCCAGACGGGCCCACGCGTAGTCGCGTACGGTGACGAGCAGCCGGAACCGCCCGCTGGCCGGCTCGGGCACCACGAGAGACCGGTCGACCAGCCGGAACAGCAGGTCGAGCACCTCGTCCCGGACGATACCGTCGAAGGCGCACACCTCCTCGGCGGCGGCCGGCGTCCAGCCGCCCCGGAACACCGCGAGGCGGCGCAGCAGCCGCTGCTCGGCCTCTGGCAGCAGGTCGTGGCTCCAGTCGAGCGTGGCGCGCAGCGTCCGGTGCCGGGCCTCGCCCGTACGCGGTCCCGCCGTCAGCAGGGAGAACCTGTCGGCCAGGCGGGCTTCGATGTCGGCCGGAGACAGTGCCTTCACCCGGGCGGCGGCCAGTTCGATGGCGAGCGGCATGCCGTCGAGCCGGCGGCAGATGGACGCGACGACTGGCGCCGTCTCGGCGTCGAGGGCGAACGAGGGCCGTACGGCGCGGGCGCGCTCCACGAAGAGCCGCACCGCCGGCCCGGCGTTCTCCGGCCCGGCGTTCTCCGGCTTGTTGGTGATCGGACCGGGAGAGACGGCGAGCGGACCCACCGCGACCTGGACCTCACCGGGGATCGCCAGCGCCTCCCGGCTGGTGGCCAGCACGCGCAGCCCCGGGCAGGCCGCGGCCAGCCGCTCCACGAGGGCGGCCACCTCGTCCACCACGTGCTCGCAGTTGTCGACCACCAGCAGCGGACGGCCGTCCCGCAGGTGCTCCTCCAGAGCGTCGGCCGGCGCCGTGCCCTGCGGTGCGATACCCAGTTCGGCGGCGAAGGCGCCGGCGACGTCCGTCCCGGGCTCCAGCGCCGCCAGGCGGACCAGCAGCACCCGGTCGGCGAGCGTCTCGTCCACGTGGCGGGCGATCTCGAACGCGAGGGTCGTCTTGCCCATCCCGCCCGGGCCGGTCAGCGTAACGACCCGCGCCTCCGCCAGGCGCTCCAGCGTCGTCGCGATGTCGTCATGACGGCCGATCACCGACGTCAGCCGCCGTGTCAGTCGCAGTGGCAGCCGCAGTGGCAGCCGCTGGGTGAGCCGCACAGGCGGTGGGGTGGACGGGGGGACTGACGGGGGGACTGACGGGGGGACTGACGGCGGGGCGGCGGCGGACGGCACCTGCTGGCGGAGGATGGCCTCGGCGAGCGCCTGGAGCTCCGGCGACGGATCGATCCCGAGCTCGTCGGCGAGCCCCCGCCGCAGCGCCTGGTAGGCGGCCAGCGCCTCCGCCTGCCGCCCGCCGCGATAGAGCGCGAGCATCAGCAGGCGGTGCAGCCGCTCCCGCAGCGGGTGCCGCGCGACCAGGCGTTCGACGTCGGCGACGGCCTCGTTGTGGCCGCCGGACTCCAGCAGGAGCTCGTAGCGGTCCTCGACCGCGCCCAGCCGCAGCTCCTCCAGCCGGGCGCTCTCGGTCGTCGCCCACGCGGTGGCGCCCACGTCGGCCAGCGCGGGCCCCCGCCACAGCCGCAGCGCCTCGTCCAGGCGGCCCAGGGCCGCGGTGACGTCGCCGGCCGCCGTCTCCGCACGGGCCGAGACGAGCAGCCGCTCGAACACGTGGACGTCGACGGACTCCGGGGGCACCGCCAGCCGGTATCCGGGCGCCTGCGTGACCAGGACGTCCCCGCCCAGGCCGGCGGCGGCGAGAGCACGGCGCAGCTTCGACACCCGGATCTGCAGCGCGTTCCCCGCGTCCGCCGGCAGGTCCTCGCCCCACAACGCGTCGGTCAGGCTGTCGACCGGCACCACCCGGCCGCAGGACAGCGCCAGCCGGGCGAGCAGCGCCCGTACGGACGGCGGCAGCGTTGCTGGACCTGCCCCGGAACCCGCCCCGGAACCTGCCGCCGAACCCGCGCCGCCCACCCGCACCTCGGTCGGCCCGAGGACCGCGAACGTCACAGCCGTGTCCCGCATGTCACTCCTCTTGCATCCCCGTACGGCGGGGGATTGCCCAATATTACGGGGCGATGAGTGATTTGCCGGGTTGACTGGCCGACGTGGTCAGGCGGCCGGCCAGTGTGGCCGCGTCGCGGCCGATCCAGCCGAGAACGGACGAGCCGCGGGCACTCTGCCAGGGCAGCCCGAGGAAGTACAGCCCGGGCCGGCCGGTGACGCCCTCCTGGTGCATCGGGGCACCACGCTCGTCCAGCACCGGCACGTGCAGCCAGGGATAGTGCGGGCGGAATCCGGTCGCCCACACGACCGCCCCGGGACGAAAGCGCCTCCCGCCCGCGAGGAGCACTTCCGGTCCCTCGGCCCCAACGACGCGCTCCACCCGCTCCACCCGGCGCATCAGCCGCTTCACGTCCGTACCGATGATCATGTCCGGCCGGCCTCTGAGGCGCTGCCCGAGCCGACTGCCGGCACGGACATTCATGAACCCGAGCAGGGAGAACCACCAGAACAGGTCCCGGCCGAGCGTCCGCTGGGGCAACGCCAGGCCCAGCGACGGCGCGGACAGCCGGACCCGCCGCCCGCTGCCGGCCAGCTCCTCGGCGATCTGCACGCCCGTGTTGCCCGCCCCGACGACCAGGACCTCCCCCATGGGAAGCTGCTCCGGGCGGCGGTAGGCACTGCTGTGCAACTGGACCACCTCCGGGGCGAGACCGGAGGCGAAGGCCGGCGTCCGCGGCGTGTGGAACGCGCCCGCCGCGACCACCACCCGGGCCGCCGTGCAGGACCCGGCCGTGGTCTCGACCCGGAACCCGTCGCTTTGATCCCCGTACGGCCGTACGGCGGTGACCTGGTGCTCCAGCCGGACCGGGAGGGCGAAGCGCCGCACGTACTCCTCCAGGTAGGCGGCGACCTCGTCCTTGCCGGGATGGCCGTCCGGGTCGCCCGGGAACGGCAGGCCCGGCAGCGCGTCGTACCGGCGCGGGGTGAACAGCGTGAGCGAGTCCCACCGATGCCGCCAGGCGTCGCCCACCCGCTTGTTCGCGTCGAGGATGGCGAACCGCAGACCGGCTCGGCGCAGGTGGTAGCCCAGCGCCAGCCCGGCCTGCCCGCCGCCGACGATCAGCGTGTCGTAGTCCGGGCGGGGGCTCATCCCGCCACCTCGTAACCCGCGTCGGCGATGGCCCCGCGGACGGCGGCCGGATCGGCGGCGCCCGTCACCAGCACGGTCTTGGCGGTGAAGTCGACGGCCACCGAGCCGACGCCCGGCACCTCGCCGACGGACTCCGCGATCGCCTTCACGCAGTGCCCGCAGCTGATGGTGGGCACGGACAGCACAAGCTGGTTCATCGTTCGCTCCTTCGGGTTCCGGGCCCGCCGAGTGCGGCCCGGACGCTTCGCACCCTCCCGTACGCCGCTGTCCGTCCCCTGTCCCCCGCTGTCCCCCGCTGTCCCCCGCTCCTGTCCCCCGCCGCCGCCCGGGGACAGGAGCGGGAAAGCGCCGCGCGGAAGCGTACGAGTCGTTCACTCGGACTCACTCATGGGAGGTGGGGAGCGATGACGACCGCGACGAGCGTCACGGTCTCCCGCGCGCTGGAGATCGGCGGGATGACGTGCGCGTCCTGCGTACGCAGGGTGGAAAAGGCCCTCACTCGCGTCGACGGCGTGACGGCGGCCGAGGTGAACCTCGCCACCGAGGTCGCCACGGTCGCCTTCGACCCGGCGCGCGTCACGGTCGAGATGCTCACCGAGTCGGTGGGCCGGGCCGGATACACGGCCGCCTCCGTACGCGAGGGCCCGGAGCCCGGCGGGCCTGAGCCGGAGCAGGAGGACGAACAGGACGCGGACCGGGAGGTCACCCGGCTGAAGCGCACCTGGCAGGTCACCCTCGCCGCCGGGCTGTCGATGATGGTGCTGATGTACGTGCCGCTGCCCATCGACGCGATGGACTGGCTGATGCCGCTGCTGCTGGTCGTCGCGACGATCGTGCAGTTCTGGGCGGGCCGCCCCTTCTACCGCGCCGCCTGGGCGGCGGGCCGGCACGGCGCGGTCAACATGCACACGCTGGTCGCCATGGGCACGACCGTGGCGTACGGCTACAGCGCGTTCGTCACCCTCTGGCCGGCCGCGGCGGAACGGGCCGGGCTACCCCTGCACGTGTACTTCGAGATCTCCGTCGTCGTCATCGCGCTCGTCCTCATGGGCCGGTGGATGGAGGCGCGAGCCAGGAAGCGGACGACCTCCGCCATCAGGGAACTGCTCGGGTTGCGGCCGAAGACGGCCCGCGTCCTGCGCGGAGACGCCGAGGTCGAGGTGCCGGTCGAGGAGGTCGCCGTCGGCGACCTGATCCGGGTGCGTCCCGGCGAGAAGATCTCCGTCGACGGCGTCGTGACCGCCGGCTCCACCACCGTGGACGAAAGCATGATCACCGGCGAGAGCATGCCGGTGCGCAGGGGCGAGGGCGACCCGTTGATCGGATCCACCGTCAACCGGACCGGCTCGGTGGTGATGCGGGCAACCGCCGTGGGGCAGGACACGACGCTGGCCCAGATCGTCCGGCTGGTGGAGGAGGCGCAGGGGTCCAAGGCGCCCCTGCAGCGTCTCGCCGACACCGTGTCCGGCTGGTTCGTGCCGGCCGTGATCGGCGTCGCCGTGCTCACCTTCGGCGTCTGGGCGCTCTTCGGCCCCGACCAGGGACGGCTCGCGTTCGGCATCGGCACCGCCATCGCCGTGCTCATCATCGCCTGCCCGTGCGCGCTCGGCCTGGCCACCCCCACGGCGATCATGGTGGGCACCGGCAAGGCCGCTGAACTGGGCATCCTGATCTCCGGCGGCGACGCGCTCGAACAGGCCCGCCGCCTCACCACCGTCGTACTCGACAAGACCGGCACGATCACCCGGGGCCGTCCGGGCGTGACCCACCTGGCCCCCGCGCCCGGGGTCGACGCCGACGAGCTTCTGGCGTACGTCGCCGCGGCGGAGACGGGGTCCGAGCATCCCCTCGGCGAGGCGATCGTCTCCCGGGCCCGGGAGGGCGGGCTCAGCCTGCCGCAGGTGGAGCGCTTCGAGGCCGTGCCCGGCCACGGCGTGGAGGCCGGCGTCGGCGGGCGGAGCGTGCTCGCGGGCAACATCGCGCTGATGCGGCGCCACGGCGTGCCGACCGCCGAGCTGGAGCCGGCCGCCGCCCAAGCGGCTGCCGAGGTCGCCGCAGTGGTCGCCGCAGAGGGCGCCACTCCCGTGTACGTCGCGCTCGACGGCCGCCTCGCCGGGGTGATCGGGGTGGCCGACACGATCCGGCCCGAGTCCCGTGAGGCCGTCGAACGGCTGCGCGCGCTCGGACTGGACGTGTGGATGCTGACCGGCGACAACCAGGTCACCGCCGACGTCGTCGCCCGGCAGGTCGGAATCGACCACGTCATCGCCGACGTACGGCCCGAGGACAAGGCCGCCCGCGTGGCCGCCCTGCGCGAGAGCGGCGCGGTCGTCGCGATGGTCGGCGACGGGATCAACGACGCCCCTGCGCTCGCCACGGCCGACCTCGGCATCGCCATCGGCACCGGCACCGACGTCGCCATCGCCGCCTCCGACATCACCCTCGTCGGCGGCGACCTGCGCGGGATCGTCTCGGCCATCGACCTGTCGCGCCGCACCGTGTCCACCATCAAGCAAGGCCTGACCTGGGCGTTCGCCTACAACGTGCTGCTGATCCCGGTCGCAGCCGGAGTGCTGTATCCCTTCAACGGCGCGCTCCTCGACCCCTCCCTCGCCGCCGCCGCGATGGCCATGAGCTCGGTCAGCGTGGTCACCAACGCGCTGCGCCTGCGCCGGTTCAGGCCCGGCATGTCCCGGTCGTGGAGCTCGCGACTCGCCGACTGGAGCTACCTCCTGGGCATCGCCGCACTCGCCGTCGCCGTGGGTGCCGGGTTCACCGCCCTCAGCCGTACGGAGGCGGCGCAGCGCGGGATGAACGGGGTGCTCGCCTGGGTGCAGGACACCGGCATGCCGATGCGCCCGACCATGAGCGTGATGATGACGGCCGAGACCGAACCCGTGCCCGCGGAGGACGCAGGCGTCCGGATGGACGTCCAGGTCCCCCGTGACGTCGTGCCCGGCGTCCCCACGATCGTGCGCATCCGCGTCACGGACCCCGCGACCGGCCGCCTCGTCGACGACGTCGTACGCAGCCACGAGGCGTGGATCCACTTCGTCGTCGCCCGGGCCGACCTGGGCACCTTCGCCCACGTCCACCCCGAGCCCACCGGCCGGGCCGGCGAGTTCTCCGTCCGGATGACCTTCCCGACCGCCGGACGCTACCTCGTCAACGCCGAACTCCGGCGGCAGGGCGAGATGGCCGACATCCTCAGCCACCATGAGCTCACGATCGGCGACCTGGAGACCGCCCCGGTCGTACGGACCACCTCGCCGTCGCCATCGCCGTCGCCGTCGCCGTCGCCTCGCGAGCAGGTCGTCGGCGGCCTGCGGGTCACCCTGACCGGCAACGCCGAGGTCGGCGGCAGAAGCGACTTCACGTTCCGCTTCGCGGACGCCGCCACTGGCAGGCCCGTCTCCGGCCTGCGCCCCTACCTGGCCGCCGCCGGGCACATCGTGATCATGCCGCTCGACGGCAGCGGCTTCGCCCACGAGCACGCCGAGGCCGAGGACGACAAGGGCCGCCCGGTCTTCGCCCTGCCGGGGCAGACCTTCGGGCCCGAGCTCGGCCTGCACGCCGAGTTCCCCCGCCCCGGCCTCTACCGCCTGTGGGGACAGTTCCGCGACGCGACCGGCCAGGTGCTCACCACCACCTTCACTGTCGAGGCCACTGTCGAGCCCACAGTCGAGGCCCACTGACTCGACCGGCAGAATCCGAGACAGGGTCGGGGCGACGACAGTTCGCCGTCACGGCCCTGCCGTATGTCCCCGTCGCATGTGCCCCGTCGCATGTGCCCCGTCGCATGTGCCCCGTCGCATGTGCCCCGTCGCATATGCCCCGTCGCATATGCCTGCACGCCACGCTGAGCCGGCAGTGCGGCGTCGCCGAGTGTCTTCGCCGGCTCGGTGTCCCCCCCTCGCACCCCGCCCCTACACCCACAATCGGGTGCTGCTGCGGGGGTTGCGGTAGGTGAAGGCCCAGCGGTCGTCGCCGATCGTGCGGCGGGTGTAGCGACTCGGGTGGCGGTAGCGGTCGCGGTTGTGGAACTGGCACGCCGGCCCCAGCAGCTTCAGGTCGGTCAGCCCGCCGCTGCTCCAGTTGTCGCAATGATCGATCTGGCACATCGTGGCGGGTAGCGGGCAGCCGTCGACCCAGCAGGTGGCGTACCGGGCGAAGACCGCCCGGCGCTGGGCGGGTGTGGCCAGGCGGACCTTGCGGCCCATGTCCAGGACCTGCCCGGCGGCGTTCATCACGATCCGGACCAGGGTGCTGGTGCGGGCAAGCCGGTGCACGCTGGAGGCGGGCAGCAGGTGCCCGGTCGCCAGGATCAGCCCCGGCAACCCCCGCAACCACACCCCCGGCGGACCGTTCACCCCCACCTCCGGCGGACTGCTCCCCGGCGGAGCGTCGGCTCCCACCCCCGCCCAGGCGTCACCTCTCAGCCAGGCTTCGCCGCCCGGCCAGGCACTGTCTCCCGGCCAGGTGTCGCCTCCCCACGCTGAGGGTCCTTGCATGGCGGGCTCGGCAGCGGTAGGGCGGTCGGGAGCGGCGCACTCCCCGCAGGAAGCGGAAGCCTCCGTGGCGGGGTTCTCGCCGACGAAGCCGGTGGCCCGGTGCTCATCGCCGTCCATCGGCGCATCGTTCCCGAACCGCCCGCCATCGCACACCGCCGCGTCGCTCTCGCGGTGCGCACTTTCACCCACCGCCGCATCACCGGCGCGGGGTTCGCCGCCGGGAGCGGCCGGGGAGTGGAAAGTGTCCAGGTGCTCGCCATGAGGGACGAGCGTGTCGCTGGTGAAGTGCTCGCTGCCGGGGCCGCTCGCGGTGGTGTCCGGGTTGGTGGGGCGATCACTGTCGCCTGAGGGTTCCGTGCCGGACGGCTGGTCGGCTGAGGGGTCTGTGCCTGCGGGGTCAGCGGCGGGCTGGTCGGCTGTGGGGGCGGTGTCTGTGGGGTCGGCTGTGGGGGCGGTGTCTGTGGGGTCGGTGCTTGGGGGGTCGTCGGGGAGGGATTCGGCGTTGACCAGCACCAGAAGCTCAGTGGCGATCTTGTTCTCCAAGAACGCGATCAACGCGTCCGCGTTCCGCACACTCAACGTGCGGTCGTCACCCTCCGCCTTCGGCCTGGCGTAGACGTCCAGCATGTGCTGCAACCGCGCGGCGGCCTCCACTGGCAGGTAGAACTCGCCCTCCAGCCCGCCGTTCCTCCGCCTGCGTACCCTAAAGAACCGGCGATCGAAGTCGGCCTGCTCGTCCTTCTCGTGCCCGTCGGGGTCCAGCACCGCGCGTAGGTACCGCCCCGCCTTGGCCACCTCCGCCGCACCCGCCGAGTTCGCCAACTCCAGCAAGATCGCCTCAGCGGTGGTGGCCTGGTCATCGGTCAGCCCACAGGTGGCGGTGCAGATCGCCTCCACAATCCCCTCTGGCAGGCTGCCCTCGGCGAACCGCTCACGCACCTGCGGCAGGCGATCCAGCTCCATGCTCATCGTCACCAACCGGCCGGCCCCCGCAGGGGTCATCCCCCCGGCAGACCGCAACCACAACCTGGTGGAGGCATGCCCATGATTCCTCGCCTCCCCCGCCCGATGGACACGACTCACCCGGGCCGCCAGCGCCGAGGTGATCCGATCACGGACCGCAAGCAACTCCTCCGCCTCGGCCAGACACACACCCGCGTCCTCAGGCACCGGCACCAGCGCCATCTCCCGCGCCGCCTCGACAAGAGCCGCCACCACCGCCCACGACGACCGAGCACCACAAGCACCACCAGAGACACCGTCAGAGGCACCGTCAGACACACCGGAAGCACCCGCGGAAGCGCCGGACGCATCCCCGGCAGGGCCGCGGGTGCCGCTGTCGGCGCCTCCTTTGTTATGGGCGGCGGGAGAACCGGCTTCGGGGCCGGGGATATCGGCATCGTCAAGAGCGCCATCAGGGGTAGGACCATCTACGGTTTCGTCGCCGATGGGGTCGTCAACGGCAGCGGTGCCGGCACAAGTCGCAAATGCTCGAATTAAGGTACGATGCGCCGGGGTACCGAATCGGCTCGCATACTCTCTCGCATCGGGAACGACGATCGGCACGTATTCGCGGGCAAGCGCACCCTCGGAAGACCAAAGGGGCGAGCGGGAGGTGAGCCGCTCCCACAAGCCGTCATCGTCGCTCGAACGAGGGAGGCGCTCAGGATCAACGTCGAACAGATCCATCACACCTCCTCAAGCGATTCGAAAGCCTGTATTAATTCTTCCACACCAGCCGGCCACGAACACCCCCGCGCCAGGACTTGTTGGAGCTACAGGCAGATCTCCCATTCGCCAGATATGCGACTTTCGCGTCCTCACCCCACATAGACAAATGTCCCCGCATAAAGTCTTGGACGGGGGGATGGCAGGGCACTTCGGCGATGAGGGACCGGCAGTGCGGGATAGGAGACCGCGAACTCAGGCTCAGGGGAAGGTGGCCAGAAGATCGGCCAGGGCCTGGACCGCTCTGGAGATCCCGACGGCGGCGAGGCCGGCACCCACGAGGTTGAGACAGATGGACAGCACGCAGCCGTGGCCCCCGCGCATCGGGCGGGGGATCGGTTGCTGCGACTGCAGGCCGTACCAGAGAGACCGTGGCTCCAGCAGAAGGAACAGGATCGCGCCCACCTCGCCCATCCAGAAGAGCCAGAACCAGGCCCATCTGTTGCCCCAGCGGGGTGGACCCGCCCCGAGCATGATGAAGAGAGCGGCGAGCCATGCGCTGCCGACGATCGAGGGCGCGCCGGGGAACGGCACCTGGAAGGGCCACGACGGGTAGTGCGGGTTGTCATGGTCACTGGTCCAGCGCCAGATGACCAACGGGCGCTGATCGGCGACCTCGGATTCGCGCACAAGATCGCGGCGAACGCGGGCCGCGTTCGTGACCCGATCGACGTCGTACCACAGCAGAGGACCGGCCGACCACCGTAACCGCACCGGATCGCCATTGAAGACGATCACGCACGTGACCTGATCCGCGCGCAGCGCAGCCTCGAACTCGGCGACCGTGCTCTCGCGCGGGAAAATGCTCAGGACTGTCAGAAAAGCGCCCCAGAGCAGGATGACAAGCAGTACGACACGTATCCACAGGCCCGCGATCCGGAAGGGAACCCGCATGGCCGGTGCTCTCTCCTGCGGATACACGTCCCTCCGATCTTCGAGGCCCGTACGGACGTCACTCCCGGACTACGGCGGCCATTCCACCCATCGTGGGACGCGGCCTGACGTGGGGGCGGCGACGGCACCACGGAAACGGGCCGTTCGCGCGCTTCTCACAAACGCCGACGCGCACCGCCGGCAGCCTGAAACAACCGCCGCGAAAGCCCCGAGGGTGCCCATGCCGAAAGCGTACGTGTTCATCGCCCCGAGCGCGTGCGCCGTTCGGAACAGGCATGAAGGAGCAGGCATGAAGGAGCAGGTATGAAGGAGCAGGCATGAAGCGGAGACGAAGCAGCTATGAGTCGCTACAGCCGATCCTGGCGGGGCAGCACGACCTCGCGGGCGATCAGGAGCAGGGCGGCCGCCAGGGGGATTCCGAGCAGCGCGCCGACGATGCCGAGTAACGCGCCGCCGAGCAGCGCCCCGACGATGGTCGCCACGGGCGGTACGTCGACCGACGACTTGAACACCTTCGGGGAGATCCAGTAGTTCTCCACCTGCTGGTAGATGATGAAGAACACGGTGCAGGCGACGCCTACCTGGACCGACACGAGAAAGCCCACCCCCGAGGCCACCACCGCGCCGATGACCGCGCCGGCCAGCGGGATCAGGTCGGTGACCGCGACGAAGATGGCCAGCGCCAGCGCGTACGGCACCTTCAGCATGGACAGGAACAGGAAGGTCACCACTCCGGCGATCAACGAGATGATCAGGTTCCCGGCGACGTAGCCGCCGATCTGGTTGATGATCTCGTCGCCGAGCAGCCGGACCCGCGTACGGCGCGAGCGCGGCACGAACCGGTAGGCCGTCTCCTTGATGGAGTTGAGGCACCCGAGGAAGTAGAGCGTCAGTATGAGCACGGTGAACCCGCTGAACAGCGCACTGATCAGGACGCTCGCCACGCCGAGGAGACCGCCGAACATCTGGGTGGCCAGCTTGTCGCCGGTCACGTACTGCTGAAGTTTTTCCAGGACCTGGTAGCGCTCGTCCACCGAGCGGATCAGCGGGTGGTTCTGCAGTTGCTGCACGTACTCCGGCAGGTGGCCGAAGAACCCGGTGGTCTGCTCGGTCAGCGGCGGCACGACCGCGAGGCCGAAGGCGACGAAGAACGCGATCACCGACCCGAACACGATCGTGATCGCGAGGCGGCGGGACAGGTTCCGGCGCTGGAGGGCCTCGACCGCGGGATTGAGGCCGATGGCCAGGAACAACGAGACCACGATCAGCACGAGCGCCGAACCCGCGCTGGCGATCGCCTGCACCAGCAGCCAGGCGGTGAGCACCCCGAGGGCGCCGGTCAGGCCGAACATGAACGGGTTGCTCCGCAGCGGGCGCCCGGGCATGCCGAACGGCCGGTCGAGGGGCGTCATCGCGACCCCGTCACCCGCGCTGTCGCCTGCGCTGTCACCCGCGCTGTCCTCTGTGGGCGTGTCCGTGGCGACGCCGGCACGCGTGTCCCGGGCCGTCTCGCCGCCGGTCCCGCCACCCGTGCCGGCATCCGTGTCAGCATCCGTGCCGAGCACGGGTCGGTCGGGGAACGGCCGGTCGGAAGAGGTCGGAGATTCGGCCGGCTCCAGTGTCCCTTCACTTTGACCCGGGAGTGAGGGGAAGACGCTGGAGATGCCGCTGGAGATACCGCTGTCTGGGGAACGACCGGTGTCGGACACGCCTCCCTACTGCCCAAACAATCTACGATTTATCGTGACAAATGCCGTGCAGCGCCCCCTCATCCCGGCGCGTCAGGGACGGTCAAGGGGCGGTCCGGCGGCAAGCGTGGCATCCGCCTCTCGCGCCTGGCGTTCGACCGCGCCGTTGATCTCCGCACCGAACAGCACGACCAGCGAGGAGAGATACAGCCAGAGCATGAGCACGACCACCGCGCCCAGGGCGCCGTACGTCTGGTCGAAGCGGCCGAAGCCGCTGACGAAGACCGACAGGCCCACCGAGACCAGCAGCAGGGCCGGTATGGCGAGTCCCAGGCCCCACCCGACCGACCGCCACCCGGGTTCCAGCGGGGCGCCGGGGACGTACCGGTAGAGCAACGCCAGCCCCGCGCCGAAGAGCAGGACGAGCATCACCCAGCGCCCGGCCGAGACGGCCGCGCGGGCCGCCGCGCCGAGCCCCAAATGACCCAGCACCACCGGGAACGCCGCCACGAGCGCCAGCAGTACGGAGGTCCCCGCGATGGCGGCGACCGTGAGCAGCAGGGCCGTCAGCCGGGTACGGAGGAAGCCGCGGTCCCGCCGGCCGCCGTAGACCGCGTCGACGGCCCGGACGAGCGCCTGGACGGCACGGGACGAGGCCCACAGCAGCGCGACCAGGCTGAGTGCCAGGGGCGCGCCGAGACCCCGGTGCCCGGCGCGCACCGCGTTGGTGAGCTGGGAGACGATCAGCCGGGCGACGTCCGGGGGCAGCGGCCGGGTGAACGACGCCAGTTGCCCGGCCACCTGCCGGGGGTCGGCCACCAGCCCGTAGACCGCCACCACGACCAGCAGCATCGGGAAGATCGACAGCGTTCCCCAGAAGGCGATGCCGGCGGCCAGCAGGGACAGGCGCTCGCGGGCCGCCTCCTCCCGCACCCGCCGGATGACCGACGGCCACCGCCCGGCCGAAAACCACGCCCATCCCGGGATCACGCCGAGCCGGCGCGATCCCGGCCGAGCGGAGCGAGCTCCGCCACGATCCGCAGAGCGAGCAGCGCAGGCCGCGGGACGGGCAGGTGAAGGGCGGACATCTAGTCGCTCTGCCGCTGCGGTTCGCTGATCTCCTTGACCACAGGCGTGAGCAGGTCGGCGGTGAGCTGGTGCATCTGGAGGAGCAGGTCGTCGAGGGTCAGCATGCCGACCACCCCCGCCTCGTCCGCCACCGGCAGCCTCCGGAAGGAGTGACGGCGGAACGTGTCGAACGCCACCTCCACATCGTCGCCGGGCCGCACCACGACGGGACGCTCCGACATCACCCGGCCGACGGGTGTGTCCCCGTCCCCGCCTCGGGCGAGCACCCGAAGGGTGAGGTCGCGGTCGGTCACGACGCCCAGGACGCCCTGTCCCTCCGAGACGACGACGCATCCGACGCCCGAATAGTCCATGTTCCGAGCGACGTCCCGCACCGGGGTGACCGGCGGGACGACCACCACGGGCGTGGACATCACATCTCTGATCTTCATGGCCGGCACTCCCCCCGCGCCCGCCCAGGGCCCTGTCTTCAGCTCACTCCTACCCGCCGTACAGAAGTCCCGCCCTATTTGTGACCTAGTGCTCTTTTTCTTCCCAAAAATCCGGATAAGTGTGTATTTAGAGGTGATGACCGTGATCACGCTGAGCGTCATCAAGGCCGACACCGGAGGATTCGTCGGCCACTCCGCCGTGCATCCCCGATTGGTCGCCGAGGCCAGGCGGGAGATCGAGCGGGCGAAGTCCGCCGGGTTGCTCGTCGACGGCTGTGTCGAGAGTTGCGGCGACGACATCTCGCTCATCATGACCCACACCTACGGCCCGGAGGCGGGGCTGATCCACTCCTTCGCGTGGGACACCTTCCAGGCGACCACCCACATCGCCAAGGATCTCGGCCTGTACGGCGCCGGGCAGGACCTGCTGTCGGACGCCTTCTCCGGCAACCTGCGCGGCATGGGCCCGGGCTACGCGGAGCTGGAGTTCGAGGAGCGACCGTCCGAGCTCGTGCTGTGCTTCCTCGCGGACAAGACCGAGCCGGGCGCGTGGAACCTGCCGCTCTACAAGATGTTCGCCGACCCGTCCAACACCGCCGGCCTGGTGATCGACGAGAAGATGCACGCCGGGTTCGCGTTCGAGGTCCACGACCTGCACGAGGACCGCCGCATCGTCTTCGACTGCCCGGCCGACCTGTACGACATGCTCATGTACATCGGCGCCCCGGTGCCGGTGCCCGTCGGGCAGGCGCACCCGTCCCGCTTCGACCGCCCGCCCCGGGTGGTCGCGCTGGGCTTCCAGATCAAGGACGGCAGGCTGGTCGGCCCCCGCGACATGTTCGACGACCCGGCCTTCGACGGCGCGCGGCGGCAGGCGACCGAGGTGATGGACTACCTGCGCCGCCACGGCCCCTTCGAGCCGCACCGGCTGCCGCTGGAAGACCTGGAATACACCACGATGGCCTCTCTGACCAAGCGCCTGGCGCACCGCTGGACGCCGATCACGACCGAGGTCGCCACACCGGCGGGGTTGTGATGAGAGGCATGTGATGAGAGGGCTGTGATGAGGATGAAGGCGGCGGTCGGCGACCGGCTGGTCGTCGAGAGCGTCCAACGGGGCAGGGCGGGCCGCGTCGGGATCGTGCTGGCGCTCTACCACACCGACGGCTCGCCGCCCTACCTCGTGCGCTGGCTGGACGAGGAACGGGAGACACCGTGCTTCTACCCGGGCCCCGACGCCCGGATCGAGCACTACCTGGAGTGGCGCCCGGAAAGCCCATAAGAGCACTGAGCCCATGAGGGCGCTAGGCCCGGTGAAGGCATTCCATGACGTCCTCGTCGCTCGTCTGGGTGAAGTCCTCGTACCACGCGCCGATCGCGTAGAAGTGGTCCGGGGTGTCCAGGCAGACGATCTCGTCGGCGTCCCCGCGCAGGCTCGCGATCGTCTCGGGCGCGCCCACCGGCACCGCCAGCACCACCCGGGACGCGCCGTGCGCGCGGGCGACCTGGCAGGCGGCGCGGGCCGTCCCGCCCGTCGCGATCCCGTCGTCCACCACGATCACCGTACGGCCGGCCAGGTCGACGGGCTCGCGGGCGCCGCGGAACCGGCGGGCGCGGCGCTCCAGCTCGGCCCGCTCCCGGCGTTCCACGGCGGCCATCTCGTCGTCGCTGAGCCGGGCGAGCCGTACGACGTCGGGGTTGACCACCCGCACGCCGCCCTCGCCGATGGCGCCGAACCCCAGCTCGGGCTGGTACGGCACGCCCAGCTTGCGGACGAGGATCACGTCCAGGGGGGCGCCGAGGGCCCGGGCGACCTGGAACGCCACGGGCACCCCACCGCGGGGCAGCCCGACGACGACCACTTCACCCACACCGTCCTGAGCGTCACGGAGGTCACGCAGGCGCTCGCCGAGGAGGAGCCCGGCGTCACGACGATCCACAAACACGACATCCACCCCCAAAACCGACGGTACGCGGCCACGACGGGCGGGGAGAGTCGCGGGTGAGTCCTGATCGCCTGTCCTGCATACTGGGGCGGTGACCGCGACCGACCGGGCCCCCGGCGGGGAGCTTCCCCGGCACCGGCCGACTCTGGCCGAGATCGCCAATCTGGCGGGAGTGTCTCCGCCGACCGTGTCGAGGGTGCTCAACGGGCAGGCCGGGGTCGCCCTGACCACCCGGCAGCGGGTGGAGGCGGTGCTGCGGGAGCACGGCTACCGGCGGCGCGACAGCGAGCCGGCCGCGATCCTGGAGCTGGTCTTCCACGCCCTGGAGAGCCTGTGGGCACTGGAGATCATCCAGGGCGTCGAGCAGGTCGCGCGGGAGCGCGGGCTGGCCGTGGTGCTGACCGAGATGCAGGGCAGGCTCACCCCCGGCAGGGCCTGGACCGAACAGGTGCTCGCCCGCCGCCCCACCGGGGTCGTGGCGGTCTTCTCCGAGCTCACCGTGCAGCAGCAGTCCCAGCTCGCCACCCGTTCGATCCCCCTGGTCGTGCTGGACCCGACCGGGGAGCCGCTGCACCAGACGCCGTCCGTCGGGGCCACCAACTGGAGCGGCGGGATGGCCGCCACCCGGCACCTGCTCGACCTGGGCCATCACCGCATCGCCATGCTGAGCGGGCCCACCCAGTGGCCGTGCTGCCGGGCCCGGCTCGACGGCTTCCGGGCCGCGATGGACGCGGCGGGCGTGTACGTGGACCCCGCCCTCCTGAGGATCAGCACCCTCTATGTGGAGGGCGGGTTACGCGACGGCGCCGAGCTGCTGCGCCTGCCCGACCCGCCGACCGCCGTCTTCTGCTCCAACGACCTGCAGGCGCTCGGCGTCTACGAGGCCGCCAGGCGGGCCGGGCTGCGCGTCCCGGAGGACCTCAGCGTGATCGGGTTCGACGATCTGTCGTTCACCCAGTGGGCCGGGCCGCCCATGACGACCGTACGGCAGCCGCTCGTGCAGATGGGGGCCACCGCCGCGCGGATGGTCCTCACGCTCGCCGACGGCGAGCCGCTCGAACAGCACCGCGTCGAGCTCGCCACCACCCTCGTCGTACGGGAGAGCACCGCGCCACCCCGTGTTTGATACCCGTGCCTGACCGCGTTCAGGGCCGGCGGCCCCAGGTGGCCCACCGCCACAGCCACTCCAGCGGTCCGTACCGGTGCGTGCGCAACCAGAGCACGGACCACAGCCACTGGACGGCGAGGATTCCGGCCGAGGTCGCCGCCACCCTCGCCGAGGACCAGGCCTCCGGCGAGCATCCGCAGAGGCGGGCGGCCAGCAGGACGAGGACGGTCGCGGTCAGGTAGTTGGTCAGCGCCATCCGGCCGAGCGGCGCGAAGACGGCCCGCAGCGCCGGCCGGAGCGGCGTCCGCAGCAGCACGAGCAGGGCGCAGACGTAGACCCCCGCGAGCAGCAGCCCGGAGAGGGCGAGCGCCCGCCCGAAGTCGGGGTCGCCGCCCTCCTGGCCGACCGACCACCACAGCGCGGGCGCCGCCGCGACCGCGGAGGCCAGCCCGAGCAGCGCCGGAACTCGGGTGGACCGCTCGATCCGGGCCGTCACGCCGTATCGGGTCAGCGCGGAGCCCAGCAGGAACAACCCCGCGACCAGGGTGAACCTCTCCCCGCCGAGGAAGAGCGACACCGCGACGAGCGCGGGGGCGAGCCCGGCGACCACCCGGCGCGGGAGCCAGGTCGAGGGCAGCAGGATCAGCAGGCCGACGACGGCGTACGTGCTCAGGATGTCGCCGTGCCAGAGCAGGAAGAAGTGCGCCAGCCCGGCCGCGAGCAGCACGAGGAGCCGGCGCAGCAGGATCACCCTCGGCCGTGCCACCCGGGCGGCGGCCGACTCCAGCAGCAGCGAGAACCCGACGCCGAACAGCAGCGAGAAGATCGGGAAGAAACGCTGCTCGACGAGCAGGCCCATCCAGGCGTCGTCGGGGGTCGCCGGCTCGGCCGCCCGCCAGAGGTCTCCGGTGTGGGAGATGGGTTTGACGTTGGCCAGCAGGATCCCGCACAGCGCGAAGCCGCGCACCACGTCGAGCGCGGTGATGCGCTCACGTCGCGTGTGTTCCGTAGAAGTCGCCGTAGGAGTTGCCGGAGAAGTTTCCGGAGAAGTTTCCGGAGAAGGTCGCATGAAGCCGCATCCTGCGCGGACCCGTACGGCTCCGGCATCGGCCGCAAGCGGGAATCGCGCGGCACGGGACCATACTTTCGGCCGGTTCTGTGCGGGCCGCCAATCTCATAGCCTCGGGCCTGTGTTTTTCGAAGCCGGGGAGTACGGGGGCGGGGAGTACGGGAGCGGAGGGTACGGGGGCGGGGGGTCCGGAGACGGGCGGCCGACGCCGGGCTGGGCGCCGTGTTCGTCGTGGTCCTGGCCCTTTGGGCCTCCCTCATCGCCGGCAGCTGGGGTGGCGGCTACTGGCGGTTCGACTGCGCCGCGGGCGCCGCGGTCTGCGTCATCGCCCTGGTCCGGCGGCGCGACCGGGCGTGGGCGGCGGTGGCGGGCCTGGCCGTGGCGGCGACCGCCGTCCTGGCCGCCAGGTTCGCCGATCTGCCCGCCGAGCCCGGCCCCGGGATGGCCCTCGGCCTGGCCGTGCTGGTCGCCGCGGCGGTCAGAAGACTGCCGGTCCGTACGGCCTGCGGCGTAGCGGGGGGCGGGCTGGCCGTGGCCGTCGGCAGCCTGCTGACCGCGCACACGGTCGCCGCCGGGGTGCCGTCGGTCACCGCGATGAACATCACGACCTGGGCCGCCGCCGTCGTGGCCGGGCTGTCCCCGCGGCTGCTCGACGCCCGCAGGCGGGCCGTCGCGGAGGCGGTGCGCCAGGCCGAACGGCTGGCGCTGGCCCGGGAGTTGCACGACGTCGTCGCCCACCACGTCACCGGCATCGTGGTGCAGGCACAGGCCGCCCGGCTCGTCGCGCGCCGGAGCCCCGAGAAGGCGGGCGACGCCCTGGGCCAGATCGAGGCGGCCGGGTCCGACGCGCTGGCCGCGATGCGACGCGTCGTCGGCCTGCTGCGCGTTGCCGAGGGTGCGGCGAGCGGCTCCCGCGACGGCGCGGCCGTCACCGGGCCCGAAAGGCTCGGCGACCTGGTCGGGCGCTTCGAGGCCGGGGGCCACCCGGTGCGCCTGCGGCTGCCGCACGAGGAGGAGACGGCGGCGTGGCCGCCCGAGGTGGCCTCCACGGTCTACCGGGTGGTGCAGGAGTCGCTGACCAACATCGCCCGGCACGCGCCGCAAGCCCGTGCGGTCACGGTCAGCGTCGAACGGAACCGGAACGTCGTCGTCGTGGAGGTCACCGACGACGCGCCGCCAGGGCCGGGCGGGGAATCGCGTGGAGGATCGCGTGGAGGATACGGCCTGCTCGGGATGCGTGAGCGGGTCGAGGCGCTCGGCGGCACGTTGCGGGCCGGGCCGCGGCCCGGATCCGGCTGGTCGGTGCTCGCCACCCTGCCCGCGCCTCACCCGGGCCTCCGGCGCGACAGGTGACGACGATCAGAGTCCTGGTGGCCGACGACCAGGCGATGGTACGCGGCGGCCTGCGGCTGATCCTGGAGGACCAGCCCGACATCGAGGTGGTCGCCGAGGCGGCCGACGGCGCCGAGGCCGTCGAGCTGGCCCGGCGGCTGCGGCCGGACGTGTGCCTGGTCGACGTGCGGATGCCCCGGCTCGACGGCATCGAGGTCACCCGTCTCCTGGCCGGCCCGGGAGTCCCCGAGCCGCTCAAGGTGGTCGTGGTCACGACCTTCGACCTGGACGAGTACGTGTACGGCGCGCTGCGGGCGGGCGCGGTGGGCTTCGTGCTGAAGGACTGCGGCCCCGCCCTGCTGGTGGAGGCCGTGCGGGCCGCGCAGGCCGGGGACGCCCTCGTCTCCCCCTCCGTCACCCTGCGACTGCTGCGCCACCTGACCACCCACTGGACCACTCATCCGGCCGCCCGGCCGGATCATCCCCTCTCGAACCGGGAGATCGAGGTCGTCCGGGCCGTCGCGCGGGGCCGTACCAACCAGGAGATCGCCACTGAGCTGTTCATCTCGCTCAGTACGGTCAAGACCCACGTGTCGGGCATCCAGGCCAAGCTCAGGGTGCGCAACCGCGTCGAGATCGCCGCATGGGCCTGGGAGAACCATGTCGTGGGTCCCACCTGACACAACAGCCCAAAAGGTGTCAAATCACCTGGAATGGGGAGAAGGTAGGCAGCCGAACTAGAGGAGGATGGCAGCATGGCCGTAAGCGGCATCATCTCCGCCATAATCATCGGACTCATCATCGGCGCTCTCGGTCGGCTGGTCGTGCCCGGACGTCAGGCCATCCCGATCTGGCTGACCATGGTGATCGGCGTCATCGCCGCCCTCATCGGCACGGCGATCGCGCGAGGCCTCGGAGTGGGGAACACCCGCGGCATCAACTGGCTGGAACTGATCATCCAGGTGGCGCTGGCGGCCCTGGGCGTCGTCGCCGCCGTGGCCGTCTACCGGCGCAGAAGCGTCGGATAGTCCCTCCCCGACGCCTTCCCCGACGGCCCCGGCACGCGCCGGGGCCGTCGGCGCGTTCCAGGACTTCACCGACCTTTACGCAATCACCGACTTCCTTTGATTTCCCCCGCCCCAGGGCGGCGTACGGTCGTCTTTCGGGGGCTTCGGGGCTTTCGGGGGGTCTTCATGAACTGCCGCGACGAGACGTGTGTCACCTGCTCGGACGAGGCGGTCGCGGTCACCGTCGTACGGCTCCTCGACGCCGGCCTCGCGGTCGCCGACACCGGCCGCGGCCGGGAGGTGGTGAGCGTCGCCCTGGTGGACGTCCGGCCCGGCGACGTCGTGCTGGTCCACGCCAAGGAGGCCATCGCCGTGGTCCCCGGTGAGGTCCCCGGTGAGGTGCCCGGTGAATGGAGGCGCTCGTGAAAGAGGCGGGCCCGATGAAGGCGCCGGTGGAGCACCACATGCGCTGGCAGTTCGGTGTGCTCGTGCCGCCGGGTTTCCCCGGCGAGCCGTCGGCCGGCGGGACCGAGTGCCTCCTGGAGGCGGACCCGGACGCGACGATCGACCTGCGACTGCGGTTCCTGCACGTCAGGTGCAGGACGGTGGAGCGGGAGGAGGACGACGGCTACTGGCCGGTGCCGAAGCTGACCGTCGGCGGGCACGACTACCTCGGCTTCGACGAGGCCGTCGAGCGGGAGACCCGGGCCACCGTGCCCCTGACGGGCGGGCGGCGCACGATCGAGGTCCATGTGCCCGGGGGCCGGGAGATCGAGCCGATCATCGCCCCGAGCGGTGAGCGGACGGGCCGCGTCATCTGCGAGCACCAGCCGATCGACGCGGAGATGCGGGTCTCCGCCGAGCGGCTGTCCGGACCGTACGGGCTGGTCAGGCTGAGGGTCGAGGTGCACAACACGGCCCGCTGGGAGCGTGCGGACGCGCCGCGCGAGGAGGCCCTGCGGCACTCGCTGGTGGCGGCCCACCTGCTGATCGGTGTCAGCGGAGGAGCGTTCGGCCCCGCCCCCGCCGACGAGGGCCCGCAGGTCGGGGGGGCATGACGGCGATGCACGAGTTCGGGATCGCCGAGGCCGTTCTCGACGCCGTGGAGAATCGCGCGAGGGGCAGACGGGTGCGCCGGGCCCGGGTGCGGGCGGGCGCCCTGCTCCGCATCTCCCCCGCGATCCTGGCGCAGGCGTTCGGCCTCGCCGCCACCGGCACGGTGGCCGAAGGGGCGGCGCTCGACCTGGTCGTCGAGCCCGTCCGGCTCATCTGCCGGGGCTGCGGGCACACCGCCCTGTGCGACGACCCGATGACGATCTGCGGCGAGTGCGGGGGCATCGACATCGACAGCGAGGGCGGGGACCGCCTCGTCCTGGAGTCGGTCCAAGTGGTGGAGGCGGCCCATGTGCCTGGGGATTCCGGGCGAGATCGTGGAGATCCCGTCCGATCGGACTGACCTCGCCAAGGTCGACGTGAGCGGGGTCCGCCGGGCCGTCAACATCGACCTGCTCGACGGTCAGCCGCTGCGGCCCGGCGACTGGGTCCTCATCCACGTCGGTTTCGCCTTGTCGAAGATCGACGAGGACGAGGCCAGGGCCGCGCTGGAGTTCCTGGAGGGCATCGGCCAGGCGTACGAGGACGAACTCGCGGCGCTGCGCGACTCGGGCCCAGAGCCGGGCACGGAGCTGGGCACGGAGGGGTGAATCATGCGCTTCGTCGACGAGTACCGCGACGCGGACAAGGCACGGGCGCTGTCCGCGGCGATCGCGGGCCTGTGCGAGCCGGGGCGGACCTACACCTTCATGGAGGTGTGCGGCGGCCACACGCACACCATCTACAAGCACGGACTGGAAGACCACCTGCCCGAGTCGATCACGCTGGTCCACGGCCCCGGCTGCCCGGTGTGCGTGATCCCGATGGGCCGGGTGGACGACGCGATCCACATCGCCGAGCGGCCCGGCGTCATCATGACCTCGTTCGGGGACATGACGCGGGTGCCCGGCGGCCGGGGGTCGTTCCTCGACGCCGCCGCCCGGGGCGCGGACATCCGCATGGTCTACTCGCCGCTGGACGCGCTGAAGATCGCCCGGCGCAACCCGGACCGGCAGGTGGTCTTCATGGCCATCGGGTTCGAGACCACCACGCCGTCGACCGCCGTGACCGTGCTGCGGGCGGCGGCCGAGGGCCTGCGCAACTTCTCGGTCATGTGCAATCACGTCATGATCATCCCGGCGATCACGGCGATCCTGGACTCCCCCGGCCTGCGTCTCGACGGGTTCGTCGGGCCCGGACACGTGTCCACGGTCATCGGCTGCCGGCCGTACGGGTTCGTCGCCCGCGACTACGGCAAGCCGCTGGTCGTGGCCGGCTTCGAGCCGCTCGACATCCTCCAGGCGATCCACATGCTGATGCTCCAGATCGCCGAGGGGAGGTCGGAGGTCGAGAACCAGTACGCCAGGGTCGTCCCGTGGGAGGGCAACCCCAGGGCGCTGCGGGCCGTCGACGAGGTGATGGAGCCGCGGCCGCGCTTCGAGTGGCGCGGCCTCGGGCTCATCCCCCGCTCCGCCCTGCGCATCCGGGAGAAGTACGCGGCGTACGACGCGGAGCGGCGGTTCGACGTGCCCGGCGGCCGGGTGGCCGACCCGAAGGCGTGTCAGTGCGGCGAGGTCCTCAAGGGCGCGCTCAAGCCGTGGGAGTGCAAGGTGTTCGGCACGGCCTGCACTCCCGAGACGCCGATCGGCACCTGCATGGTGTCGTCCGAGGGCGCCTGCGCGGCCTACTACAACTTCGGCCGCTTCTCGCGGCGGCGGGTGCGGGATGCGTCCAGGGAGGTGACGGCGTGACGAGCCGCGAGGAGCAGGTGCTCGAACGCGTCGACCGGGCGCGGCGGCGGAAGGCGCGGGTGCGCGAGGAGCACATCACGATGGCCCACGGCGCGGGCGGCAGGGCGACGCAGACCCTGATCGAGGCGGTCTTCCTCGACGCGTTCCGCAACCCGCTGCTGGAGCCGCTGGAGGACGGCGCGGTGTTCCAGGTTCCGGCTTTCACGGCACCAGGCGGGGCAGTCGCCCGGCTCGCGTTCACCACCGACTCCTACGTGGTCTCGCCGCTGTTCTTCCCCGGCGGCGACATCGGCGACCTCGCGGTCAACGGGACGGTCAACGACCTGGCCGTGTGCGGGGCGAGGCCGCTGTATCTCTCCGCCGGGTTCGTGCTGGAGGAGGGCTTCCCGGTCGAGGACCTGCGGCGGGTCGCCGCCTCGATGGCCCGGGCCGCCGCCGCGGCGGGCGTGGCGATCGTGACCGGGGACACCAAGGTGGTGCAGCGCGGCAGGGCCGACGGCTGCTACGTCACCACCGCCGGGGTGGGCCTGCTGGACCGGGACACGCGGCTCGGCGTCGCGCGCGCCCGTCCCGGCGACGCCGTGCTCGTGTCCGGCCCGATCGGGGAGCACGGCGTGACGATCATGCTGGCCCGGGGCGAGCTGGAGATCGAGGCCGACGTCACGTCGGACACCGCGCCGCTGAACGGGCTGGTCGCCGCGCTCCTCCAGGCCACGGGGTCCGTACGGTGCCTGCGGGACGCGACCCGGGGCGGCGTCGCGACGGTGCTCAACGAGATCGCCCTCGCCTCCGGCGTCGCCGTCGTCGTCGACGAGGACGCCGTGCCGGTCCGCCCGGACGTACGCGGGGCCTGCGAACTGCTCGGGATCGACCCGCTCTACGTCGCCTGCGAGGGCCGGGTCGTCGTGGTCGTGGCAGGGGACACGGGAGGGAACACGGCCGGGAACACGGCGCAGGACGCGCTCGCCGCCCTGCGCGGCCATCCGCTCGGCGCGGACGCCGCCATCATCGGCCGCGTCGCGGCCGATCCCCCGGGCCTGGTGCTGCTCAGGACCGCCTTCGGCGGCACCCGGATCGTCGACATGCTGGTGGGCGACCCCCTACCGAGGATCTGTTAGCCGGGACCTGTTAGCCGGGATCTGTCAGCCGGGATCTGTCAGCCGGGATCTGTCAGCCGGTCGCGGGCGGCGGCGACGGCGGCCTGACCGAGGCTGACGCCGCCGTCGTTCGGGGGGACGCGATGATGGGTCAGCACGGTGAAGCGGCGTTCCTCCAGCAGGGTGACGGCCCGGTCGAGCAGGAGCAGGTTCTGGAAGACGCCGCCGGAGAGCGCCACCGCCGACAGGCCGGTGATCTCCCGCAGGTGGTCGCAGCCGGCGGCGACGACATGGGCCAACGTGTTGTGGAAGCGCGCGGCCACCACCTCACGCGGAGTGCCCGACCGCAGGTCGCCGGCCGCCGCGCGGACCAGGTCCACGCCCGGCACAGTGAACGGCGCAGCAAACGGCGCAGTGAACGGCCCTTCGCCTGAGGTGAGGCGGCACGCGTACGCGTCGTCCACGCGGGGATCGGCGATCTGCTCCAGTTCGACGGCCGCCTGGCCCTCGTAGGTGATCTCGTCGCGCGTGCCCACCAGCGCGGCGACCGCGTCGAACAGCCGGCCCGCGCTGGACGTGCGCGGCGCGTTCACACCACGCCGGGCCATCGCGGTCACCACCGCCCATCGACCGGCGTTGCGGCGGACGACGCCGAGATCGCCGGGGACGTCGCCCTCGTAGGCGAGGTCGAGGTAGGCCGCCGCCATCCGCCAGGGCTGCCGGATCGCCGCCGCGCCTCCCGGCATCGGCACCGTCGCGAGGTGACCGGCCCGCTCGAACCCGGCGAGATCGGCGACGAGGAACTCCCCGCCCCACAGCGTGCCGTCGAGGCCGTACCCGAGGCCGTCGAAGGCCACCCCGATCACCGGCCCGGCGACGCCGTTGTCGGCCAGGCAGGACGCGACGTGGGCGTGATGGTGCTGCACGCCGACCAGGTCCGCGTCCCGGTCAAGGATCCAGTCGAGACCGTACTTCGTGGACAGGTAGTCGGGGTGGAGGTCGTGGGCGATCACCTCGGGCGCGACGTCGAACAGCCGCATGAAGTGGGCGACGCCCTCGGTGAACGACCTGAGGGTCTCGTGGTTCTCCAGGTCGCCGATGTGCTGGGACACGAAGGCCCGGTCGTCCCTGGCCAGGCAGAAGGTGTGCTTGAGCTCAGCGCCGCAGGCGAGCACGGGCCGCGGCGCGCCCCCGGCGAGCGGCAGCGGGTGGGGCGCGTAGCCCCGGGAACGCCTGATCGGCAGCGCCCGCCCCCGGAAGACGCGCACGACGGAGTCGTCCGTACGGACGTGGATGGGCCGGTCGTGGGTCAGGAAGGCGTCGGCGACGCCGCCGAGCCGTTCCCGAGCCTCCTCGTCCCGGTGGACGATCGGCTCTTCGGAGACGTTCCCGCTGGTCAGCACGATCGGCTCGGCCAGCGCCCGGAGCAGCAGGTGATGGAGCGGGGTGTAGGGCAGCAGCACGCCCAGCCACCGGTTCCCCGGCGCCACAGAAGGCGCCACCCCGGCGGCGTCCAGACGGCGCAGCAGCACGATGGGCCGGGCGGGGCCGGTCAGCAGGCGTTCCTCGGCGGCGCTCACCTCGCACAGCCGCCGCGCCTCGGCGAGGCCGCCCGTCATCACCGCGAAGGGCTTGTCCTCGCGGTGCTTGCGCGCGCGCAGCGCCGCGACCGCGGTCTCGTCCCCGGCGAGCGCCGCCAGGTGGAAGCCGCCGAGTCCCTTCACCGCCAGCACCCGGCCGCGCCGGAGCAGCCGTACGGCCTCCTCCAGCGGGTCTCCCCTCCCCTCTCCGCCGCCGGGGAGCAGCAGCCGCAGCCGGGGCCCGCAGGCGGGGCAGCACACCGGCTGGGCGTGGAAGCGCCGGTCGGCGGGGTCGTGGTACTCCCGGGCGCAGTCCGGGCACATGCGGAACCCCGCCATCGTGGTGTTCGCCCGGT
Organism: Microbispora sp. NBC_01389; assembly: GCF_045040095.1. Taxonomy (NCBI): domain Bacteria; kingdom Bacillati; phylum Actinomycetota; class Actinomycetes; order Streptosporangiales; family Streptosporangiaceae; genus Microbispora; species Microbispora sp. NBC_01389. The sequence continues at coordinate 2,797,254 of NZ_CP109552.1, read as the reverse complement.
CGTAGGGCACGTCATGGACGATCGTGAAGCGTGGGCCGCAGCAGGTGCAGTTGGTGAAGGCGTAGCCGTACCGGCGGCCGGCCGGATCGGCGACGTCGCGCAGGCACGCGTCGCAGGTCGCCACGTCCGGCGGGACGAGCGCGCGCCGGTCCCCCCAACCGAGGCTCCGGTTGAGACTCGGCGCGATGACGAAGTCGCGGCGGCCGGTCACGGCGGCCGGGCCGGTGCTGATCCGCTCGATCACCGCGAGCGGCGGCGGATCCGCGGCCAGCGCGGCCAGGAACGCCTCGACGAGCGCTCCGCCGCCCTCGATCTCGATGAACACCCCGCGTTCGTCGTTGCCGACCAGCCCGGCGAGGCCCAGCCGCGTGGCGAGGCCGTACACGAAGGGCCGGAAGCCGACCCCCTGCACGATCCCCTCGACCCGGACGGCGACGGCACGCCTGCTCACGGGCCCATTGTCTCAGGCCGCTGTCTCAGGCCGCTGTCTCAGGCCGCTGTCTCAGGCGGGGCTCTGGTCCGGCAGCTCGAAGACGTCGTCGAGGGCGATGACCCGCAGCAGATGGCGCAGGTAGGCGGTCAGCGCGACGATCCGGAAGGCCGCCCCGCGTTCCTCGGCCCCCCGGTAGAGGTTCATCACGACCGCCATGCCCGAGGAGTCGACGAATCTCAGCCCGGCCAGGTCGAGCTCGATCACCCGCGGATTGTCCGCGAGCACCTTGTCCACCTCTTCGGCCGCCTCGTCCACGGTGGTGTAGTCGAGCTCCCCGGTCAGCACCAGGCGCGCGGTGCCGGGCCCGAGGGTGACGTACTCGACCTCTAACGGCGGCGTGTCCTGCATCAGGGGCTCGTCTCTTCGGGTTCCGGGTGATCGGGGGCGCCACGGGCCGCGCCCGCCGCTCGCATGCCCTCGGCGAGAAACGCCCGGGCCCGAGGGCAGTCTGTCAGCTCACCGCGCAGAACGGCCAATCCGAGCACGACGGACTCGCCCGGCACCCCGCGCGCCGCCAGCACCGCGCAGGTCCAGGTGACGAAGTCCGTGAAAACCGACATGTCGCCGAGATACAGCGCGGCGCCGAGGAAGTCGGCGACGTGCCCCAGATCCTCCGCCGTCTGCTCCAGCTGCCACGGGTCGTAGTCCCGCATCGGCGGGCAGGAGGTCGCGAGCAGCTCCAGCGCCCGTGGCAGCAGTTCGCCCCGGCGCCGGGCGAGGCAGGCGTACTCGTCGTCGGGCGGCAACTCGGCGCCGTTCCCCGGCGCGAACATCAGCGGCCCGGTGCCGAGCAGGTCGGCCGCTACGTCGGCGGCCGGGGCCCAGGCGTCCGCGCCGAGCAGGCGGGCGATCCGGTCGTCGGCGCCGAACGCGGCCCCGCCTGCCAGGACGGGGACGCCGGCGGTCCGGCAGGCGGCGACGGCCCGGTGCGCGCGGGGCAGCCACACGGGCAGCGTGCAGCCGAGCGCGACCAGTTCGGGGCTCACCTGCCCGATCCACTCGACCAGGTGGGGTGTGGGCACGCTGGCGCCCAGGAAGTCGACCCGCCATCCGTGCAGGCGCAGCACCTCGGCCAGGAGGCGGGTGGGCAGAGAGTGATGCTCTCTCTCGACGCAGGCGACCACGACGCGCCCGCGGGCGGGAGGCGGGGTCACCCTCCGGGCGACGGCGGCGACGACCCGCTCGCTGACCGCGGACGCCGCGTGCTCCTGGGCCACGGACCACCGGTTGGCCGCCCACAGCCGGCCGACCCGGCGCTGGGCCGGCACGATCACGCGCAGCAGCACGTCCTGGGCGGACACGCCCTCGTCGAGCATGCCGAAGACCAGGTCGACCGCGCCGAACTCGTCGACCTCCTCGATCCGCCGCAGATAGCGGACGATTTCGCTCGTGAAGCCCGCCGTCGCCGCCGGGGCGCTCGTCATCGCCCGGCCACCGGCCGAAGGCGGAGCTGCGGGGATCCTCCCATGTCACGCCCCCTCAGCTGAGTCGTCTCTCTCACGTTACCCGTGCGGACCGGCCCCCGGACGGGCGGGCGGCGGTCGCCGCCTCGATGCCCTCGGTCAGCAGCGCGCGGGCGCGCGGGCAGTCGGCCAGCACGTCCCGGAAGATCCGCAGCCCGAGCATCACCGACTCGGCGGGCACCTTCCGTGCCGTCAGCACCTCACAGGTCCATGTGACGAAGTCGGTGAACAGGCTCGGGTCGTGGACGTACAGCGCGGCGGCGAGGAAGTCGGCGATGTGACCGAGATCCTCCGCGGTGTGCTCAAGCTGCCGCTCGCTGTATCCGCCCATCGGGGCGTACGACTCCCTGAGCAGGTCCAGCGCCCTGGCCAGGACGTCGGCGCGGTGCCGGGTCAGGTAGCCGTACTCCTCGTCGCCCAGGTGGACCTCCCTGTCGCTGCCGGCGGCGAACGACGGCAGCCCGGAGGCGAGCCGGTCGGCCGCCGCGTCGGCGGCGGGCGCCCACGCGTCCGCGCCCAGCAGGCGGGCGAAACGGCCGTCGGCGCCGAATGCGGCCCCGCCCGCGAGCACCGGGACGCCCACAGCGCGGCAGGCGGCGATGGTGGCGTGCGCCCGGGGCAGCCGGGTCGCGATCATGCAGCCGAGCGCCACCACGTCGGGGCCGGTCTGGTGCAGGTGGGTGATCAGGTGCGGGCCCGGCACGCTGGCCCCCAGGAAGTCGACCCGCCATCCCCGCAGCCGCAGCACCTCCGCCAGCATGCGGGTGGGGAGGGCGTGATACTCCCCGTCGGCGCAGGCCACCGTCACCCGGCCGCGCGTCGGGGTGGGCCGCACCCGCCCGGCGATCGCCGCGACGGCTCGCTCGCTGACCGCGGTGGCGCCGTGCTCGCGGGCCACCGACCAGTCGTTGGCCGCCCACAGCTCGCCCACCCTGCGCTGGCCGGCGGCGACGACCCGCAGCAGCACGTCCTCGGCGGGGACGCCCTCGTCGATCAGGCCCAGGACGAGATCGATCGCGCCGTACTCGTCGGACTCGCCGATCAGTTTCAGGTAGCGCTCCACCGCGTTCTCGACGCCGGTCATCCAGTCGTCTCCGCCCACACCGTCATGGCGCCCGTCATGGCGCCCGTCGTGGCGCCCGTCGCCGTACCGGCCGCCGGGTCCTGACCGCCCGCCCGTACGGCGAGCAGGGCGCGGTCGTCCTGCTGGCCGCCCGCGAGCCACTCGCTGCTGATCTGCTCAAGCCGCTCCACCAGCGCGTCGACCGGCATGCCGCGACAGGTCGCCAGGGCGTCCTTGAGCCGTTCCTCGCCGAACATCTCGCGCCCGGTCGGGCCGCCGAAGGCCTCGGTGATGCCGTCGCTGTACAGCAGGCACACCTCGCCGGGGGCCAGGTCGACCGTGGCCGGCCGTACCACGGTCTTCTTGAGCGCGCCGAGGAGGGAGCCGCGGGCGGGCACCTCCTCCACCGTGCCGTCCCGGCGCAGGACGAGCGGCGCCGGATGGCCCGCCACGGCCAGATCCACCGGCACGTGCTCGCCGGGGGCCTCGCGGAGCGTCGCGAGGACCAGCGTGACGTAGGAGTTCGGCGCCGGCGAGGCGAGCAGCGACCGGTTCAGCAACTGGAGCAGCCGGACGGGTCGGCTTTCCAGCAGCAGCAGCGCGCGCAGGCTCTGCCTGACCTGACCGGCCAGCACGGCCGCGCGGGCGCCCTTGCCGCAGACGTCGCCCAGGATGATCAGAGGCGGCCGTTCCACGATGCCCGACTCGATGCCGTGACCGGCGCCGGTCTCGGGCAGGTAGACGTCTTGAACTCCTCCCCGGCCTGAAGGCCGGAGATTCTCCCGTCGCGTCGCGGTTAAGCGGCGCGCGGGGGTTGACGCTTCGCGGACCGGGCAACCCCGAGGTCTCCACGTCCTGACACCGCAGTTCCTGCGGCGTTGCGAATGTTGATCGCGGCGTTGGTGTCGGCGTGCCCGGCCCACCCGCACGCGGGATTAACGCAGGCGTACCTGATCCCGTTCCGGGCCGCCGGGTCGCGGTGGCCGCACCGGTGGCAGGTCTGCGACGTGCCCGGGGCGGGCACCTTCACCACCAGCCCGCCGCGATCACGGGTCTTGTACTCCAGCAGGGTGTGCGGCCCCACGCCTGCCCGGTGATGGCGCGGTTCAGCCCCGCCTTCTGCCGCACGTTCCGGCCGGGTTGGTCGATCGTGCCGGTGGCGGAGCGGACCATGTTCGTGATCGTCAGGTCTTCCACCACGACCACGCCGAAGGTGCGCGCGAGTTCGGTGGTGGTGGTCTGGTGCTGCCAGTCGACGGCTCGGCGCTTGGCTGTCGCGCGGAGCCGGGCGATCCGGTCGTAGGTGCGGGCCAGCCGTGTGGACGTGGGCCGGCCAGGAGTGCGAGCGCGGCGCTGGCGGGCGGACTTCTTCTCCAGCCGGCGAAGGCGTTCCTTCTCGCCGCTGGTGAGCCATTCCCCATGGTCACGCGTGGTGCCGTCCGACAGGGCCAGGGCGACGGTGATTCCCCGGTCGATCCCGACCTGCTCGCCCCGGTGGGCGACCGGGGCAGGCACCCGGCGTTCGGCCCGGAACACGATCTGCCACCCGAAGGCGTCTTTGACCAGCCGCGCGCCGGTGATCCGCCCGGCCGGGCCGCCCCTGGTGACGCCGGGCAGATCCCTGGTCCACCGGAACCGCACCCGCCCGACCTTGGGCAGGTTGACCGCACCCCACCGCCGATTCAGCCGGGCGATGTTCAGGTCCCGCCCCTGGGGGACATCCACGGCCATCCGGGACCGGAACCGGCCCTTGAAGCCGGGCCGTTTCGCCGGGTGGCCGGGGTTGAAGTAGTTCGCCCACGCCTGCCGGTAGGTTCTCAGCACCGCTTGGGCCGCCTGGGCGGGCAGCCGCCCGATCCAGTCGATCTCCCGGCGGGCCTGCCGGATCGCCGCGTCGCAGTCCTTCACCGAGGCCAACCGGCCCTGCCGGAAGGTGCAGTACTCGTGCAGCAGGTTCCACAACGCGCGGGCGGTGTGCGCCTGACCGTCCAGCACCGCCACCTGGGCGGCGGTGAGGTCGAGTCGCGCCACGTGCGCCCGCGCCTGCCCGGCCACCTCCACGCCCTGATCGTACCCCCGGGTTTACGCCATCGTGACGGAATCCACACTGTGAGTGACCCGATCTGCGGCGTGGGCGGCCAACCGCACTGAAGGGTGTCTCGGGCGGATCCCAGCGAGATATACAGTGCTCCCGTCCGCTGGTACCCGTGGAGCGGGCACTTTTGGGTGCGGCTGTCACCTTGCCGGAAGCGTGGGCAACGCACCGCTCACGGTCCTCAAGCACTACCTCGACCAGCAGAAACGACCCATGTGAGCGGACAGTGTGAGCGGACAGTGTGAGCGGACAGTGTGAGCATCTCTGCCGCCAGGGCTTGACCCATGAGCTGAGCTGTTCACGGGCAGACGGCCAGGGCACGCTCGCGCCCTGGCGGGCACTCCCGCGTGGGCCTTCACCCCCGGCGTGAACGCCGGAGCACTGGCCCACATTTCGGTAGAAGTCGCCGCCCACGGCGCCGGCCTGCTGGGAGGACCGGAGCCTCCCGCCGAGGCGCATGCCCTCGATGTCCGGCAGTTCGGGCGGCAGCAGGCCGTCGATCAGGATGGTGTTGACCGCGCTCTGCTCCCGGAACAGCGTGGCCGCCGAGAGCGCCGCGCCCGCCCGGGACGCGAGGTCGCGCGCCATCGCCAGGGCCTCCTCGTCGAACGGGGGCCGGCCGGCGCGGCGGACCAGCGCCATCGCCCCGGCGGGGACGCTGTTGCCGGGCAGCGGGAACACCAGCAGGTCACCGGCCGGGCCGAACCCCTCCGGCAGCAGCCAGTCCGGCACGGCGCCCGCGTCCTGCCGCCCGCCCGAGCCGTGCGTCAGGCCCGCGAGCGCGTCGGTCAGGCCGGGCACCCGCAGCACCGTCGCGAGCGGCAGGACGCCCTCCTCCGGCCCGGCGTGCCCGGCGACGGCCCGGACCCACTCGACCCGGCGGTTCGTCGCGGGCGGCAGCACCACGATCGCCACGTCGCACAGGAACTCGGCGCCCAGATCGACGGCGGCCCGGGCGCATCGGCGCGGGTGGAGCGACGCGAACAGGCGGCGCGCGGCTTCCAGCAGGAACTCGGTGCGGCGCGGCAGGGAAGGCGCCTCGCTCAGGTAGAGGGCACGATGGTCGCCGACCGCCTCCGTCCGCACCCGGATCACCCGGCCGCCGTACGTCACCGTGGGCGGGCCCGCGCCGGGCGCCGGGCGCAGCTGTGGGGGGATCAGCCGACCGGGGACGATCTCGGGCGCCAGCAGCGCCGCCATGTCGCCGGGCGTCGCCCGCGCGGCTCCCGCGGTCGCGGAGCCGGTGGCGCCTCTCACCCGTGCGTTCTCTTCAATGGCCCCTGTCTCAATGGCCTCGGTCCTCGGATCGTCGTCTTTGCCAGACTACCTTCGGCCACGACGGCTCGATCCCCGGGCTGAAGGCCGTCGTCAGCGGTAAATGTTCGGCCACGCCGACATCCGCGGGCGGAGGCGGGGAAGGGCCGCGGGAGGACCCGGCCGGGCGGGCAGAAGGGCAGGGAGGCTTTCCATAATTCCGATCGATTTGGTAGGGTTCGCAGGTGCACTTCGACTACACCATGGCGATCGGCTCCTTTCTGGTCGCCGTCGTCGTCGGCCTGACGGGCATGGGTGGGGGCGCCCTCATGACGCCCATGCTCGTGACGTTCTTCGGCGTACCGCCCCTCGCCGCCGTCTCCAGCGACCTCGTCGCCGCCGCCGTCATGAAGCCGGTGGGCAGCTTCGTCCACCTGCGCCGGGGCACGGTCAACCTGAGGCTCGTCGCCTGGCTGTGCGCGGGTTCGGTCCCGGCGGCGTTCTGCGGCGTGCTCATCGCCCGCGCCCTCGGCACCGGCGAGGGCGTGCAGAGCGTGATCCAGAAGGGCCTCGGCATCGCGCTGCTCATCGCCGCGGCGGGCCTGGCCGTCCGCGGCTACCTCGCGATGCGCGACCGCGCCGAGGGCCGCACCCCGGAGACCGGCCGCCGCACCGCCGCCCCCGGCGAACCGGCCGCGACCGAGATGCCGTCGGTCACCGTACGGCCGGTGCCGACCGTCCTGGTGGGAGCCGTCGGCGGGCTCGTCGTCGGCATCACCTCGGTCGGCTCGGGATCGCTGATCATCGTGGCTCTGCTCGCGCTCTACCCAGCGCTGAAGGCCAACCAGCTCGTCGGGACCGACCTGGTCCAGGCCGTGCCGCTGGTCATGTCGGCCGCGCTCGGCCACCTGCTCTTCGGCGAGTTCACGCTGTCCGTCACGGTCGCGCTGCTGGCGGGCTCGATCCCGGGGGTCTACCTCGGCTCGCGGATCTCCTCCCGCGCCCCCGGCGGCCTGATCCGCCGCGCCCTGGCCTTCGTGCTGCTCGCCTCGGCGCTGAAGATGTTCGGCGTCGGCAACGCGCAGACCGTCTGGGCGCTGCTCGCCGTGCTGCTGCTCGCCCCGGCCTTCTGGATGGTCCTGCGGGTGCGCTGCGGCCTGCCGCCGCTGCCCTGGACCCGTACGGCGGACTCCTCTGGAAAAGAAACGGACCGGGTCGCCGCCCCGTAGAGCGACCCTCTGAATCTAGAGCGACCGCAGCGCGGGGAGCAGCTCCTTCTCCGACCACTCGAAGAACTCCCGCTGGCGCTCCCGGCCGACCTGGACGAGCGCGAGGTGGGTGAACCCGGCGTCGGTGTACTGCCGCACCGCCTCGACCACGGCGTCCACGTCGGCCCCGCAGGGCACCTTCTCGGCCACGTCCTCCGGCCGTACGGTCTCGGTCGCGGCGGCGAAGTTGACCGGGGCGGGCAGCTCGGACATGACCTTCCATCCGGTGACCGCCCAGCGCCACATCCGGTGCGCCCGCTCGACGGCGGCGTCCTTGTCGGGGTCGTAGCAGACGGCGAGCTGGCCGTACACCGGCTTGCCCTCGCCGCCCGACTCGGCGAACTTCTCGACCAGCGAGCCGTCCGGGTCGGTCGCGATGAGGCCGTCGCCGAGCTCGGCCGCGATGTCCGCCGACTGGCCGCCGGACGCCGCGACCGCGATCGGCACCGGGCGCTCCGGAAGATCGAAGACCCGGGCGGAGTCGATGTCGAAGTACTCGCCCCTGTAGTTGCGGTAGCCACCCTGGAAGAGCTCCCTGATGACCTCGATGGCCTCGCGGAACATCTCGTGCCGGGTGTTGACCGGCGGCCACCCGTGCCCCACGACGTGCTCGTTGAGGTTCTCGCCCGCCCCGAGCCCGAGCGTGAACCGCCCGTCGCTGAGCACTCCCACGGTGGCCGCCTTCTGCGCCACCACCGCCGGGTGGTAGCGCATGATCGGGCAGGTGACGTAGGTCATCAGCGGCAGCCGTTCGGTGGCCTGCGCCACCGCGCCGAGCACGGACCAGGCGTATGGGGAGTGCCCCATCTCGTCCAGCCAGGGGAAGTAGTGGTCGGAGATGACGGCGTAGTCGAAACCGGCCCGCTCGGCCGTGACCGCGTCCTCCACCAGATCCTTCGCCGGGCTCTGCTCGCACATGAGTGTGAAACCGATCTCTGCCATACCGCGACCCCTACCCAGGTCGGCCCAGGTCAGACGAACCGCTCAGACGGCCCGTCAGACGGCCCGGTGGTACTGGTGGGGCCAGTGGCCGGCGGCGCCGAGCTCCCGGGCCGCGTGGTTCGGCCAGTAGGGGTCGCGCAGCAGCGCGCGGCCGAGCATCACCGCGTCGGCCTGCCCGGACGCCACGATCTCCGCCGCCTGGCGCGGCTCGGTGACGAGCCCGACGGCCGAGGCGCGCAGGTCGGTCTCGGCCCGCACCCGGGCCGCGAACGGCACCTGGTAGCCGGGGCCGGTCGCGATGCGCGCCCGCGGCGCGTTGCCGCCGGACGACACGTCCAGCAGGTCGACGCCGTGGGAGAGCAGTTCCTTGGCCAGCCGTACGGTGTCGTCCGCCGTCCAGCCCTCGCGGGGGTCCTCGGGGTTCTCGCTGAGCCAGTCGGTCGCCGAGACGCGGAAGAACACCGGGAGCTCCTCGGGCCACTCCGCGCGCACCGCGTCGACCACCTCCAGCGCGAGGCGGGCGCGGTTCTCGAAGGAGCCGCCGTACGCGTCGGTGCGGTGGTTGGAGAACGGCGACAGGAACTGGTGGATCAGGTAGCCGTGGGCGCCGTGGACCTCCACGACCCTGAAGCCCGCCGCGAGCGCCCGGCGCGCCGCCGCCGCGAAGTCGCCGACGATCCGCCGGATGTCCTGCTCGCCCAGCTCGTGGGGCACCGGATGGCCCTCGTCGAACGGGATCGCGCTCGGCGCGACCGGCCGCCAGCCATGCTCCTCGGGGCCGACCGGCGCGCCGCCGCGCCACGGGCGGTCCGTCGACGCCTTGCGGCCGGCGTGGGCGAGCTGGACGCCGGGCACCGCGCCGTGCTCGGCCAGGAACCGGGTGATCCGGCCGAACGCCTCCTGCTGGCGCTCGTTCCACAGGCCCAGGTCGGCGGGGCTGATCCGGCCCTCCGGCGACACGGCGGTGGCCTCGGTCATGACCAGGCCGGCCCCGCCCACCGCCCTCGACCCGAGGTGGGTGAGATGCCAGTCGGTGGGCACGCCCTGCTCCGGGCCCTCCACCGCCGCGGAGTACTGGCACATCGGCGACATCCAGGCACGGTTGGGGATGGTCAGGTTCCGCAGGGCCAGGGGCTCGAACAACGCGCTCACGGCCGCGCTCCTCTCGTCGTCGGGACGCTAGTACGATATCCTTCGTAGTACGCCATCTGTCAAACTACGAAGGTATTCGTACAATGAGGGGCTCACGAAGGGAGCCACCGATGCCGTCCGCCCCCCCACCCAGCACCCCACAGCTCCGGACGCTCGACCATCCGGACAGTGCCGAGATCCGGCTCGAAGACGTGCTGCACGCACTGTCCGATCCCGCCCGCCTCCAGGTGGTGCACTACCTGGCGGGCGGCGGCGAGGCGTCCTGCTCGGAGATCGACCTCGCCGTCAGCAAGTCCACGAGCACCCACCACTTCCGGGTGCTGCGCGAGGCGGGGGTGATCAGGCAGGTCTACCGTGGCACCGCCAAGATGAGCTGCCTGCGCCGGGACGACCTCGACGACCTCTTCCCCGGCCTGCTGGACGCCGTGCTGCGCGCGTACGAAACGCGGTGCGCCCGGCGCGCGTAACCGTCCAATCCACCTTGACCAGTTACCGGCTTTACGTTACCTTTGTGACTGCCTAAGAAAATAAAGACAGTTACAACGGCGATGGGGCGGCAATGATGTTCTACGACTACTCCCTGGCCACCGAGAGGGTCAGCGAACTGCACCGCGCGGCGGACCACGCCCGCGTCGCGAGCCGCATGGCCGCGGCCCGGCGGTGGTCGCGCCTCGCGACCTGGGCCGAGCGCCAGGCCCGGCGGGCGGGCGACCTGGGCTGAGCCACCTGGGCCGACGCCCGCCGTCCGCGCCGGGCGCAGAGAGTGTGAGGAGGCGCGGATGCGGGTGCGCGACGTCCCGGGCGCGGCGGTGGTGAAACCGACTCCCGCCGCCCTCATGGAGGACGCGGGCACCGGCCTCGACTACGGCACCCGGCCCGACCGGCTGCCCGGCCTGCTCACCCCGTGCGACCGGTTCTTCGTCCGCAACCACGCGCCGACCCCCCGGCTCGACCCCCGCACCTGGACGCTGCGCGTCGAGGGCGCCGGCGTCCGGCGAGCCGTCGACTACACCTACGACGACCTGTGGCACCGGTTCCCGCTCGTCTCGGTCGTCCGTACGCTGGAGTGCGCCGGCAACCGGCGCGCCCTGTTCGCCGCCGAGTGCGGGCGCCGCTTCGACGGGGTGCGGTGGGGGCGTGGCGCGATCGGCACCGCCGAGTGGACCGGCGTCCCGCTGCGCGACCTGCTCGAACCCGCCGGGCTCACCGGCGCCGCCGTCGAGGTCATGCCCGAAGGGCTCGACGAGGGCCGCGCACGCCGCCCGATGCCCCTCGCCAAGGCCCTGGCCCCCGACACCCTGCTCGCGCTCGCCATGAACGGCGAGATCCTGCCCCCGGACCACGGCTTTCCCGCCCGCGTGGTGGTCTCGGGCTGGCTCGGCGCCGCCGCGATCAAGTGGGTGGGCCGGATCGAGGTCTCCGACCGGCCGCTGCGCGTGCCGTGGAACACCGAGGACTACGTGCTCCTGACTCCCGGCCGGCCCGCCGCGCCCGTCACCTCGACCCCCGTCGCGAGCCTGGTCGAACTGCCCTGGCCGGCCCGGCTGCGGCCCGGCCCGCGCCTCGTCCGCGGCCGGGCGTACGCCGGGGAGGACCGGGTGGCGGCGGTCGACTACCGGATCGACGACGGCCCCTGGCGGCCGGCCGTGCTCGACGGGCCGGGCCTCCCCGGCGTCTGGACCCGCTGGCGCTTCCCCTGGGACCCCGCCCCCGGGGCACACGTGGTGCGCGTGCGCGCCACCGACGAGCACGGCCGCTCCCAGCCGGACACCACCCCCTGGAACGCTCTCGGCTACTGCCACAACTCGGTGCTGCCCCACCCCGTACTCGTGGCCTGAGTTGATTTCGGGGAGCCTGGACCATTGACGTGGACCGTTCCAGCGTCAAGCATGGGCGACGCCGCCTCAGTCATACGTACGTCCGCATGCGTGAGATCCAGGAGAGACAATGATGCCGAGCGAGTCGTCCACGGAGGCGGCGTTACCGAAGTCCTGGCAGGCGTTCGCCGCCAAGCCCGGCGAGCCCACCGCCAAGGCGGTGGCCAAGGAGCTGGGAGAGGACGCGAACCCCAAGGTGCTCGGGTCCTTGCGGCTCATGGCCGAGACCCTGGCCCAGCGCCCGGCGAACGAGCGCAGCACGATGTCCCGGCTCATCGCCGCACAGCTCATGGGCCACGTCGCCCGCGCGTTCCTGAGGGCGACCGCCGCGGTCCGGCTCGCCCATCTGGTGATGGAGCAGCCGAAGGAGCGGCGCACGCCGATGCACGACGACGTGCGCCACCGCTTGGATCTCCAGGAGCCGAAGACGTCGGCGCCCTCCGAGAAGGTGAAGGCGAGCCGCGACCGGCGGACGCTCGACGCGCTCGACCTCGCCCCGGGGGGCACGACCCCGGACAAGGTCACCGTCGACCTGGTCACGCTCGCGCAGCGCGTCGACGACGTGCGCGACGCCTCTTCGATGGGCCATCTGCGGGAGGCGCTGAAGCTCGTCAACGCCATCTCCGGCGGCAGGTTCGCGTACTCGAAGGACCGCCGCGGCGAGATCGGCAAGAAGGTGCCGGTGAAGGGGACGACGCAGGAGCACATCGTCGAGCAGATCGGCTTCCGCGCCGCGCCCAGCCAGCGCGACGCACCCGCCGGTCTGTCGGCCCAGAACGACCTCGTGGCCTCCTACTGGCGCACGAACTTCCGCGAGAAGGTGACCCTCTTCGTGGAGAAGCTGCAGTTGAGCCCGAAGCTCGGCCCAGGCGACATCCTGGTCAACAGCCCGCGCGTGCTGCGCAGGCTCAAGATGGTGCTGCCCCCGGCGGTGTGGGCCGATCTCTCGATCACGCGGCTCTTCGAGACCTCGGGCATCAGCGTGCTGAGCGGCGCCGGCAAGCACAGCGGAATCGGGTGGGACAAACTCCTGTACGAGCTCGGCGCGACGCCGTCGGCCTACCAGCTCTACGAGCTGATGGACAGGGAGAAGACGTCGCCCGAGCCGGACTTCACGGTCGACACGCAGGCCGACCTCGTGCAACTCATCACCTCCGGCCGGTTCTCCCGGCTGCAGGAGATCGCGCGGACGAAGAGCGAGATCGCGCCGGTGTGCGCGATGGTCGAGCATCTCGTGCTGGGCCTCGCCGACAAGCTCGGCCCCGACCGCTACGACGCGCTGACCGCCAACGCTCTCGGCTCGCTGAGCCGGCTCCTCGACATCGTCGTGGCGAACGAGATCAACCCCACGGTGGCGATGCGCGCCGCCGACCTGGTGCTGGACGAGATCGCCATTGTCGTCGCGGTGGGCAGGTACTACACCGGGACCGACTACCGGAACACGATGCGGGCGATCCTGCTGGAGCGGGCGCCGAGCATCGCGACGATGTCCGACGACGAGATCGAGGTCGAGAGCCAGCTCATGACGAGCGGCATGGACGCCATCGCCACCGCCCTCTACATCGCGTTGTCGTCGCGGGGCCATGAGGAGGTCTCGCGGTCGACCGAGACGATCGACTACTACGAGACCGGGGAGCTGCTCGACCGGCTCAAGAAGGGCGAGCAGGCGACGCCCCACAAGGACGTCCTGGTGGCGGCGCTGAACCCGAGCACGCCCGCCTTCGCGCCGTCCCCGGCCAAACTCGTGGAGGACGTGCTGCGGAGCGTGCAGGCGCACAAGAAGGGCGAGGTGCCGTTCGCGCTGATCATCGACACAACCATCGAGGTCGCGCCCGCGAAGGGCGGCAGGACCCAGATCGAGATCGTGCTCGACGGCCTCAAGGGGGCCGTCGCCGCCGGCGCGCTGGAGGTCTTCCTGTGCAAGAGCTTCCAGAAGTACGCCTCGTTCGGCACCGGCAAGGTGGCCGCCGGCGATCTCACGATGCTGTCGGCGAAGGGCAACCTCAAGTCCGCGTACGCGCGGGCCGAGGCGCTGCTGCAGGACATCGAGCTCGACCTCGCCGGGCACGACGAGGCGCAACTGGTGGTGCACATGCTCAGGCACGGGCACCGCGACGAGCTGGCCCTGATGCGCAGCGCCGCCGGGAACGCCAGGTTCGTGGACCAGTTCTGCTGGCCCATCGACCGTTCGGACCTCCGGCAGGGAACGCCGTACGTGGAGGGCATCCCCCTGATCCTGCGCACGACGCCCACCGGCGACGCCGACGCGCTGTTCAAGAAGCTCGCGCTCATCGACAAGCGCGACAGCTTCTCGTTCCTGCGCACGTCCTACGTCGACGGGATCCCGAGCGCCGGCGGCGTCGAGGGCAAGTACGTGCGCATCAACACCGGCCACGAGTCGAAGGCGGCGATGGTCGAGTACTTCTACGCGTTCGGCCACCTGGCGACCAGCACGCCCCCGGGCTCGGCGGAGCCGAGCGAGACACCGGTCAATCTCCGCGCGCTGACGATCGCTCCGGTGCAGATGCACCTGAAAGCGCTGGACGCCGCGAAGGACACCGATGCCCTGACCGCGCGGTACCTGAACAACATCCTGGCCTCCTACTGCGCGTTCGCGCTCCAGAATGTGGCGGACAGGGCCGCCGTGATGCCGCTGCTCGTCGACTTTTTCGTGAATTCGACAGGCGGCGTCACGATCGAGACCCAGCGCTATCTCGCCGGCGAACTGCTCACGTTCACGCGGAACCAGGGGGAGGTCGGTTCGGACCCCGTCGTCCTCACGGCGCTGTACAACGCCGCGGTGGCCCTGCCCGCCTGGCGGCGCACTCCCCTCGCCCGGGGGCTCTGGTCCGCGCTCGGCATGATCGGCGAGTCGGAGGAGGCGACGCGGCTGCGCGCCTTCCTCGATCGGGCCCGCCAATGACGGCGGCGAAGGCCCCCGTCTGATCGTCACCCGCGTGCGCGCACGGCGCCTTCAGGGGATCAGGACCACCTTGCCGATGGTGGCGCGGGTCTCCAGCGCCGTGTGCGCGGCGGCGGCGTCCCTGAGCGGGAAGCTCTGCACGAGCGGCGTCAGCGCGCCCGACGCGGCGGCGGCGAGCGCCCGCTCCTCCAGGCCCCGCAGACCGCCCGGCCGCCGCAGCACCCGCGGGCCGATGCCCGCGGACGCGGTGATGCCCCGCTCGTACAGGTCCTCGGTGGTCAGCCTGGTCGGCCCGCCCGCCGCGTCGGCCCAGCCGAACAGCACGAGCCTGCCGCCGACGCCGAGCAGTTCCAGAGCCTGCCGGCCGAGACCCCCGCCGACACCGTCCAGCGCCAGCGTGACCTCCCGATCGCCGAGGGCGGCCCGGACCGTCCCGGGCCAGCCGGGGGCGGTGTAGTCCACGGCGTGGGCGGCGCCCAGGCCGAGCACCCGGTGCGTCTTCGCCGCGCCGCCGGCCAGCCCGACGACGGTGGCCCCGGCCCGCGCCGCCGCCTGGACGAGCAGGGCGCCGATGCCGCCCGCCGCCGCCGTCACGAGGACGACGTCGTCCGCCCGGATCTCCGCCACGTCGAGGATCCCCATGGTGGTCCGGCCGGTGCCGATCATCGCCACCGCCTCGCCGAAGCCCAGGCCGTCCGGGATCTCGTGGATCGCGGCCGCGTCCCGTACGGCCAGCTCGGCGTAGCCGCCGGGGGCCATGCCGAGGTGGGCGACCACCCGCCTGCCGACCAGGGCGGGGTCGGTCTCCGGCCCGGCCGCGTCGACGATCCCGGCGACCTCGCGGCCCGGGATCGTCGGCAGGTCGGGCACCGGGATCGGGCCCCCGCCGTACTTCCCGGCCCGCAGGACGGTGTCGACCAGGTGGACCCCGGCCGCCCGTACGGCGACGCGGACCTGGCCGGGACCGGGCTCGGGATCGGCGACCTCCTCGTGGACGAGGTTGCCGGCCGGGCCGAAGGCGTGCAGTCGGACCGCGTACATGCGGTTGTCTCCCCTCCGCGGGCATCTGAGCAGGTCCGTTATAGATCGCTTTCGACCTCCGGCGACATCGGACGATGGTCCTAGGTCGCACGGGTGAACCGATTGGCCCGCGTCGCGCGATAGACCGGGCATGCGTCCGATCCCCGTCTGGCCTCCCTGGAGACGCCCGCACCCGCCGCCCGTGGGTCCGCACAGCGACGACCACGACCTGATCGCGGCCGTGGCGGCGGAACGCGTGGAGGCCCTGCGACTGCTGCACGACAGGCACGCGCCCTGGCTGCGCGCCCGCCTGCTGCGCAGGTGCGCCGATCCCGACCTCGTGGACGACGCCATACAGGACACGTTCGTCGCGGTCTGGCGCGCGGCGGGGCGTTACTCGCCGCGAGGCGAGGACGCCGCGGGATGGCTCTGGACGATCGCGGCACGGCGTCTGTCGTCCGCCCTGCGCCGGCCCTCCGGCCGGTGGATCGGCGCCGCCGCCGTCCTCGACACCGACGCCCGGGTCGCCTCCGCCGAGGAGGCCGTGCTGCTCGGCGTCGAGCACGGCGACCTCGGCGGGGCACTGTCCCGCCTGTCCCCCGAGCTTCGCGCCGTGATCCAGGCGACCGTCCTCGACGGCCTGACCGTACGGGAGGCCTCACGGCTGCTCGGCATCCCGGAAGGCACTGTGAAGACCCGGCTCATGCGGGCCAGAGCCCGGCTGCGAGAGGAGCTGGCATGACCAACGGTGACTGGCACATCCCGCGCGGCCTGCTGGAACGCTATCTGGACGGCGCGCTCGACCCCGTGAACGTCATGTCCCTGGAGGCGCACCTCGTCCGCTGCGGCCGGTGCCGCACGGCGGTGCCCGCCGACGAAGCCTGGCTCGCCGCATCGTGGCGCGGGGTGTCCACCGAGATCGCCCGGCCCCGGCCGTCGCCCGCCGAACGGGCGCTGCGCCGCGCCGGGGTCCCCGAGCACCTGACCCGGCTGCTCGTCGCGACGCCCGCCCTCAGCCGGGCCTGGGCGGCCGCGGTCGCGGTGGCGCTCGCGTTCGCGGTGACGGCGGCGCACCTCTCGGACGAGGGCTTCCTGGTGTTCCTCACATTGGCCCCCGTGCTGCCCACGGCGGGGATCGCCCTGGCCTACGGCCAGTGGGCCGACCCCGCGTACGAGACTTACGCGGCCACGCCCATGGCGGGCGCGCCCCTGCTGCTGGTGCGCTCCGTCGCCGTGCTCCTCACCGCCGTCGCGCTGACCACACTGGCCGTGCCGCTGCTGCCCGCCACGACGGCGGCCTGGCTGCTCCCCGCGCTGGCGCTGAGCACGGGCTGCCTGGCGCTGGCCACGCGGGTGCCGCTGCCCCTCGCCGCCACGGTCCTCGGCGGCGGATGGCCGGTGGTCGTGACGGCCGTCGGCCTCGCGACGGACGACCGCGTGCTCCCGTTCCGGCCCGCCGCGCAGGTGCTCTACGGCTGCGTCGCGGCGCTGCTCGCCCTCGTCCTGTACATCAGGCGTCACCGCCTCGACCCCGCGGAGTCCCGATGACCGATCCCGGCGTCCCCGATCCTGTCGTCCCCGATCCCGTCGTCACCGTGCGTGGCCTGCGCAAGCGGTACGGCCGCGCCCTCGTGCTCGACGACCTGGACGTCGCGTTCGGCACCGGCGTGACGGGCCTGCTCGGCCGGAACGGCGCGGGCAAGACGACCCTGCTGCGCTGCCTGGCCACGACGCTGACCCCCGACGCGGGGAGGATACGCGCCCTCGGGTTCGATCCGGCGACGCGTTCCGGGCGCTCCGGCGTGCGCCGCCGGCTCGGCTACCTCCCCCAGGACCCCGGGTTCTACCCGCATTTCACCGCCTTCGAGACGCTCGACTACGTCGCGATCCTCAAGGAGATGACCGACCGGCGCGAGCGCCACCGGGAGGTGTCGCGGGTGCTCGCCGAGGTCGGCCTCGACGACCGGGCCCGCACGAAGGTGCGCAAGCTGTCGGGTGGCATGAAGCAGCGGCTCGCGCTCGCCCAGGCCCTGCTCCGCGACCCCGGCCTGCTCGTCCTGGACGAGCCCACGGTCGGCCTCGACCCCGAACAGCGGCTGCGGCTCCGCGCCCTGGTCTCCCGGCTGGGCGAGAACCGCACGGTCCTGCTGTCCACGCACCAGACCGAGGACGTCGCGGCGCTGTGCGAACGGGTGCTGGTGATGGACGCCGGGCGGATCCTGTTCGACGGCACCCCCGCCGGGCTCGCCGCCGTCGCGGCCGGCCGGGTGAGCCTGGGCGACGACCGGCCGGGGCCCGGCTCTCTCTTCTGGCGTACGGCCGACGGGCGCTATCGCACGATCGGCGAGGCCCCGGCGGGGGCCGTCGCGGCCGATCCGACCGTGGAGGACGGCTACCTCCTCCTCGTCGGCCGTACGGAGGGGGCGGCATGAGTCTGGTGGGGTTCGAGACGAGCCGCCTGCTGCGCAGCCCGCTGGTCTGGGGGGCCGCGGTGCTCATGGTCGCGCTGCGCGTGTGGCAGACCTGGTCGCGTGCGCCCGCGTGGCCCGAGGTTACGATCGACACCGCGTACGGATGCCTGCTGGTGGGGGCGGGCACCTTGCTGGCGGCGAACCTCGCCGTCGGCCGCGAACGGCGGCACGGTGTGCCGGAGACGATCGCCGCGCTGCCGGTCCGGGTTCCGGCCAGGACCCGGGCGCTGCTGGTCGCCGCCCCGGCGGTCGCCACCCTGGTGGCCTGCGCGGCCGTGGCGCTCCACCTGCTGAGCCTGCTGCCCGCGCACCCGGCCGGACGGTTCGACGCCTGGGAGGCGCTGACCGGGCCGGCCGGGGCGGCGGTCGGCGCCGCGCTCGGCGTCGCCGCGGGCCGCTGGCTGCCCGGACCGGCCGCCGGGCCGGTCGTGCTGTTCGCGGTCGCGGCACCTCTGGAGCTGTCCCGGGGAGGCGGCTCGTGGGCCGGGCTCCTCCCGGTGGTCCTGCACCACGAACTCCCGGTGGAGATCGGCCCCCGGCCGTCGGGAGCCCATCTCGTCTATCTCCTCGCTCTGGTGCCGCTGATCGCCGCGCTGGCGATGAGCCGTCACGGAGCGCGCCCCCGCCGTCTGCTCGCGGCGCTGGCCGGGCTGGCGGTTGCGGTGCCCACGGGGGCCGCCGCGGCCGGCGGCACGCACGACGCGGTCCCCGCGGAGAGACTGGCACGGTGGATGGCTCCCGGGGCGCAGCGCTGCCGGGTGATCGAGGAAGTGCGCTACTGCGCCTATCCGGGCTACGAGCCGTGGATCCCCCTCTGGACACGCGCCGTACGGCCCGTGGTCGCCGCGCTCCCGCCCGCCGGGCGAAGCCGGGTGCCCGAGATCCGGCAGCGGGTCGGCGGTGTCTCGGCCGGTCGGGGCCGGGGAACGATGATGAAGCCCGCATGGCCGCACCCCACCGGCCCGTTCTTCCTCTGGGGCCGGAACGGGACGGAGCCGCTGTCCCGGGCCTGGCTCGCCGGGCAGGTGGCGGCCCGGGTGACCGGTCTGCCGGAGCCGGACTACTGGCACCTGCCGGTCGGCGACCCGCTGTACCACGCCACCGGCCTCTCCTTCAGCCGGGGCACGCCCGGATGCGCCGGGTGGCGGCAGGCCCGCACGCTCGTGGCCCTGTGGCTGGGCGGCCAGGCCGGGCCGGTGCGCACGGCCGCCTCATCCTGGGCCGACACGACGGACTCCGAGCGGCCCGCCGCCGAGAGGCTGTATCGCTACGCGGAGCGACTGATGGAACGCCCGGACACCCGGACGCGTGTCCGAACCCACTGGGCGACGCTCACCGACCCGAAGACCACGGTCGAGCAGGCGCTCCCGCTTCTCGGCCTGACCCCCGATCCTGATGGCCGGAAGGACTGCTCGTGATCCGTACGGCGATGATCCTCCCCCGCCCGCTCCTGCGGGCCGTCCGCTGGGCTCCGCTCGCCTGGGCGTCACTGGCCTCCGCCGCCGTGGTCGTCCTCGCCGCACTCACCCGGGGGGCGGTGGTGAGCTGCGACGCCGTGGTCCTGGCGCGGCTGTCCGCCGGGGTGCTGGGCGCGACGGCCGGTTTTGGGCTCGTCGACCCCATGGCATACGACACGCTCTCGACGCCGGTGCCCCGCTGGCTGCGGATGTGGCTGCGCACCGCGCTCGCGGCCGGGGCGGCGCTCGGCGCCTGGGGGACGACCCTGGCACTGATCGTCGTGTTCCTGCCGCAGGGCTCCCCGCTGCTCGCCGGCGATCTGGCGCTGGAGGCCGCGACGTGCGTGCTCACCGGACTGTCCGGCGCGGCGGTGGCCGTACGCCTGCGTCCCCGGCACGGCCGCGCGGCGGCCCTCGCGGGTGCGGCGGCCCAGTTCGCCCTGCTGTCGGTCACGCTCTTCCTGACGGCCGAGTTGTGGCTGTGGCCGTTGCAGGACGACCCCCAGTGGCCGGTGGCCCACCGGTTGTGGCTCGCCCTGCTCCCCCTGCCGGCGGTGTGCCTGGCGTTGGCCAACCGGGACGCGGCGGCCACGGCGGTGAGGTGGCGGATCAGCTTTGTTCACAGAGTCAATGTCGGTGTTCGTTGGGTTTTCCCTGGGCGGCATTTATGATCACTGCGAGTCACCTCTGCTGCCGCCGGTCTGGGAGACGACACGTGGGCGATGACGCGCCGCCGCCGGGCATCGACGCGAGTGTCCCCAACCCCGCCCGCATGTACGACTACTTCCTCGGCGGGAAGAACAACTACGCGGCCGACCGGGCTGCGGCGGAGCGGGTCCTGCGGGTCGCGCCCGAGGCACGCGTGCTGGCCCGCCGCAACCGCGCCTTCCTGCGCCGCGCCGTACGCCACCTGGTGGCCGAGGCCGGCATCCGGCAGTTCGTGGACATCGGCACCGGGCTGCCCGCCCAGGGCGGGGTCCACGAGGTGGCCCACGAACTGGATCCCACCGTGCGGGTGGCGTACGTCGACCACGACCCGGTCGTGCTCGCGCACGCCAGGGCGCTGCTGTCCGGCGCCGGCTCCACCGTCACCGTGCGGGGCGACCTGCGGCGGCCCGAGGAGATCCTCGCCGATCCGGGGCTGCGGTCGCTGATCGACCTGTCGCAGCCGGTCGCGATCCTGCTCGTGGCAGTGGCGCACTTCCTGTCCGAGGACGACAAGCCGGCCGCGCTCGTGGCCCGGCTGCGGGACGCCGTCGTCCCCGGGAGCCACCTCGTGCTGTCCCACGTCACGGACGAGGAGCGGGGCGGCGCGGCGCGGGAGGGGGCGGCCGTCTACCGGGGTTCCGACGCGGGCGTCACCCTGCGGAACCGCGAGGAGATCCACGGCCTGTTCGACGGTTTCGACCTCCTCGATCCCGGCCTCGTCCCGCTGGACGACTGGCGGCCCGGCGACGAGAATCCGCTCGTACGGCAGGCTCGGCGCAACCTGCCCACCTGGTTCCTCTGCGGAGTCGGCCGAATACCCTGAAAAAGCCGTGAATATTGTGTTACGTCCCTCCTTTACTGGTTTCTTCCTTTAGGTGCGATACGCGACAATATGCGTCATCGCATTGGATGGGAGGAGACGCATGCTGAAGCGCAACAGGCTGTTCGGCCCGAAGACCCGCGTGACCTTCGCACTGCCCGTCGACCAGCCCCTGGGGACGGTCAGCGTGGTCGGCGACTTCAACGACTGGCTGCCCGGCCGCCACGAACTGCTGCGGCGCAGGAACGGCACCCGTACCGTGTCGGTGATCCTCCCGCCCGGCGCGCACCGGTTCCGCTACCTCGCGACGGGCGGCGTGTGGTTCGACGACGAGAGCGCCGACCACGTGGACGAGCGGGGCAGCGTGCTCCACCTCTGACAAGGCCTGTTTCCTCTTCCATAACTCGGGCATACGGGAACGATCGTGACATCCAGGCCCTTCTGGAAGGGGAAACCATGAAGGCACTCACCTGGCACGGCAAGCGCGACGTGCGGGTGGAGGAGGTCCCGGACCCGGCGATCAAGGAACCGACCGACGCGATCATCCGGGTCACCACGACCGCCATCTGCGGCTCCGACCTCCACCTGTACGAGGTGCTCGGCCCGTTCATCGGGGAGGGCGACATCCTCGGCCACGAGCCGATGGGGATCGTGGAGGAGGTCGGCGCGGGGGTCACTCACATCGCCCCCGGCGACCGCGTCGTGATCCCGTTCAACATCTCGTGCGGCCATTGCCACATGTGCGACCGGGCGTTGTTCGCCCAGTGCGAGACCACCCAGGTCCGCGAGTACGACACCGGAGCCGCGCTGTTCGGCTACACCAAGCTGTACGGCGAGGTGCCCGGCGGCCAGGCGGAGTATCTCCGCGTGCCGCAGGCCCATTTCGGGCCGATCAAGGTGCCGGAGGGGCCGCCGGACGAGAGGTTCGTCTACCTCTCCGACGTGCTGCCCACCTCGTGGCAGGCGGTCGAGTGGGCGGAGATCCCCGGCGGCGGCAGCGTCACGGTCTTCGGCCTCGGCCCGATCGGGCAGATGTCGGCCCGCATCGCGCGCCACCGCGGTTACCGGGTGATCGCCGTGGACCTCGTGCCCGAGCGACTGGAGATGGCCCGCAGGCACGGCATCGAGGTGATCGACGCGAACGACGCCGACGACGTGCCCGAGGCGGTCCGGTCGATGACCGGCGGCCGGGGCACCGACTCGGTCATCGACGCGGTCGGCATGGAGGCGCACGGCTACACCGTCGGCAAGTTCGCCCAGACGGTCACCGGGATGCTGCCCGACAAGGCGGCCGCCGCGATGATGACCCGGGCCGGCCTCGACCGGCTCGCCGCCCTGCAGGACGCCATCGAGACCGTGCGGCGCGGCGGCACGATCTCGATCAGCGGCGTGTACGGCGGGATGACCGATCCCCTGCCGATGCTGCGGATGTTCGACAAGGGGATCGCGCTGCGGATGGGCCAGGCCCACGTCAAGCGGTGGATCGACGACCTCATGCCGCTCGTGACCGACGACGCCGACCCGCTGGGGGTCGAGGACCTGGCGACCCACCGCCTGCCGCTCGACCAGGCGCCGCACGGATACGAGATCTTCCAGAAGAAGGAGGACGGCGCCGTCAAGGTCCTGCTCACGCCCTGACCGGCACGGCCCGTCTCGTCCGTCCGCGTACGGCGGTCGCGAGGAAGACCGCCCCGAACACCAGGCCGACGAGCAGGGCGATCGACGCCCCGGTCGCGACGTTCCACACCGTGGAGACCCACACGCCCGCCAGCGCGCAGGCGACCCCGATCGCCGCGGCGATCGGGAACAGCAGCGCGATCCTGTCGCTGAGCAGGCGTGCGGTCGCGGCCGGGCCGACGATCAGCGCGACGGCGAGGATCGTCCCGAGGGCGGGCACGGTGGCGACGACGGTCACCTCGACGACCGCCAGCAGGGCGAAGTCGAGCAGCACGGTGGGCAGCCCGAGCGCCGCGGCGCCCACCGGGTCGAAGGCCGCGAGCAGCAGTTCCTTGCCCACCAGGGCCAGCAGGACCAGCACGCCGACCGTGACGGCGACGGTCGCCGCGAGGTCGCCCGTGCTCACCGCGAGGACGTCGCCCACCGTGTACGCCGCGAGGTCGCGGGTGAACCCGTCCTGCGACGACACCAGCACGACCCCCAGGCCGAAGCCGCCCGACAGGGCGATGCCGGTCGCCGTGGTGAAGTCCTGCCCGCGGCCCCGGCTGAAGACCAGGACGGCGGCGACGACCAGCAGCCCGAACAGCCCCCCGCCGAGATAGAGGTTCACCCCGAGCATGGCGGCGACCACGATGCCCGGGAACGTCGCGTGGGTGAGGGCCATCGTGAAGAACGGCAGCCGCCGGGCGACGACGAAGACGCCGGTCACCCCGCCGAGCACACCGACCAGGACCGCCTCGACGAGGGCCCGGTGGACGGTGGAGTCCAACCAGTTCATGCCGCCTCCAGGACGTCGAGATCCTCGGACGCGGTGCGGCGGGCGGCCTGACCGAGCTTCGCACGCCGGCGGGCGAACGCGGCGGCGTGGGCCAGGCCGTACAACCCGACCAGGACGAGCACCACGGTGGCCCCGGAGGCGAGCCGGAGGCCGTACCCGATCGAGGCCTCGTAGCTCGCGACCAGCCCGAGCCATCCGGCGGCGGCGCCGAGGAGCGCGGCGAGCGGCACGATGATTACGAGCCGGTCCGACAGGGCGCGGGCCGTCGCGGCCGGCACGACCAGCAGCGCGATCACGAGGATCGTGCCGACCGCCTTGACGGCGGCCACGACGACCAGGGCGACCGCGACGTTGACCACGAGGTCGAGCAGGCCGACGCGGATCCCGGCCGCGCGGGCGCCCACGGGGTCGAAGGCGCGCAGCAGCAGCGGCCGCCGCAGCACCGCCAGCAGCGCCACGACCAGCGCCGTCACGACGGCGGTCTGCACGAGCTGCTCCTCGGTGACGGTGAGCACCCGGCCGAACAGGAACGCGGTGAGGTCGGAGGTGAACCCCGTCTGCCGCGACACCAGCACGACGCCGACCGCGAACAGCGTGGTCAGCAGCACGGCGAGCGCGGCGTCCTCGCTCACCCTGCGGCGGGCGGTGAGCAGCGTGAGCAGGACCGCCGTGACCACCCCGGCGGCGAGCGCGCCCCAGAAGACGCCGCCGTCCCCCGCCATGATGTGGCCGATGACCACCCCGGGGAAGACGGTGTGCGTCAGAGTGTCGCTGACGAAGGCCAGGCGGCGCAGCAGCACCAGCACGCCGACGGTGCCCGCGAGCGCGCCGAGGACGACCAGCTCGGCCAGCGCCCGCGCCATGAACGGAAGCTGGAACGGCTCGAAGAAGATCATGACCGTGCCGCCCTCACGTCTGGGTGACGATCACGCGGTCGCCGCGCAGTTCGAGCGCGTGCCCGCCGTACGTCGCGCGCAGCCGCTCGGGCGTCAGTACGTCACCGGTCGGGCCGAAGCCGAACTGGTGCCGGTTGAGCAGGCACACCTCGTCGCAGGCGAGGTGCGCGATGGCGAGGTCGTGGGTGCTGACGACGACCGAGGCGCCCTGCTCCTTCAGCGAGCCGATCGCCTCCAGCAGCGCGTGCTGGCTGACCGCGTCGACGCCGTTGAACGGCTCGTCGAGCAGCAGCATCCGGGGCCCGGCGGCGATGGCCCGGGCCAGCAGCACCCGCTGGCGCTGCCCGCCCGACAGCGTGCCGAACCGGTCGCGGGCCCGCGCGGCCAGCCCGACCCGCTCCAGGGCCCCGGCGACCTCGGCCCGGTCGGCGGCGGAGGGACGGCGCAGCCAGCCGATCCGGCGGTAGCGGCCCATCATCACCACCTGCTCGACCGAGACCGGGAAGTCGGGGTCGAGCGTGTCGGCCTGCGGCACGTACGCGACGTCGCGGCGGGCCTGCGCCGGGGTCGTGCCCAGCACCTCGATCCGGCCGCGGACGACCGGGACCAGCCCGAGCAGCGCCTTGATCAGCGTCGACTTGCCCGCGCCGTTCGGGCCGATCAGCGCCACGGCCTCGCCCTCGTGGACGACGCCGTCCAGTTCCTCCAGGACGGGGACGTCGCCGTAGGCCACGCTCGCCCGGTCGATCACCAGGGTCGGCGCGCGCTCACTCATGTGGACGTCCCCCTCAACGCGTTGACGATGGTGTCGGTATTGTGCTCCTCCATCTGGAGATAGGTCGCACCGGCCGACCCCTCGGGGCCGAGCGAGTCGCCGTACAACGCGTCCTCGCCGGCCACGACCGTCACCCCGGCCTCACGGCCGATCGCCTCGGCGGTCTTGGGCGGCAGCGACGCCTCCGAGAAGATCGCCGCCGTCCCGGTCGCCCTGATCTCGGCGACGAGATCGGCGACCTGCTTGGCCGACAGCTCGGCGGAGGTGTCGAAGCTCGGGATGATCGACCCGACGAAGGTCAGCTTGTAGCGATCGAGGTAGTAGCCGAAGGCGTCGTGGTTCGTCACCAGCTTGCGCCGGTCGGCCGGGATCGAGCCGATCTTCCGGGCGATGTCGGCGTCGAGCGCGTCCAGCTTCGCGTCGTACGCCGCCAGGTTGGCCTGGTAGGCGGCGGCGTCGCCCGGATCGGCGGCGGCGAAGGCCCTGCCGATCGTGGCGGCCATCGTCTTGACGTTCAGCGGGTTGTGCCAGATGTGCGGATCGCCCGAGCCCTCCTCCGCCGAGCCGTCGCCCCCGCGGACGGGCACGCCCCGCGAGGCGTCGACCACCGGGCCGTCGAAGCCGGCCGCCCGGATCGTGTCGTCGAGCCACTTCTCCAGGCCGACGCCGTTCTTCACGAGCACATCGGCCTCCGCGATGGCCCGCATGTCGGCGGGCGACGGCTCGTAGTCGTGCGGATCGACGTTCGGCCGGAGCAACTGGTGGACGGCGACCCGGTCACCGCCGAGGTTGCGGGCGAAGTCGGCGACCTGGGTGGTGGTCGCGACCACCTTCAGCGGCAGCGACGGATCATCGGGGGTCGCGGGCTCCGCGCCGCCGCACCCCGCGGCGAACAGGACGAGCAGCGCGGCGGACGACAGGGTTCGGGCAAGCGGCGAGAGCACGACAGATCCTCAAGTCGGCGTATCAGGGGAGACATCCCACTCAACTGTCCCGCAAATGAAAATCATTGTCAACGTGGTACAACTCGGCGCCCAGTGGCGCCCCGCCCGGAAAACACTTACGGCCCCCGGGTGACCCGGGAGCCGTACGGAAAGACGTGCTGAGGCGCGGGCTCAGACCTGGCCGGCCTTCTCCAGGGCGGAGCAGCAGGCGTCGGTCATCAGGCGGGTGACCAGGTAGGGGTCGACGTTGGCGTTGGGACGCCGGTCCTCGATGTAGCCCTTCTTGTCCACCTCGACCTGCCACGGGATGCGGACCGAGGCGCCGCGGTCGGAGACGCCGTAGCTGAACTTGTCCCACGAAGCGGTCTCGTGGTGGCCGGTCAGCCGGTCCTCGATGCCGTGGCCGTAGTGCTTGACGTGCTCCACCGCGTGGTCGGCCAGGGCCTCGCAGGCGGTGATGATCGGCTCGTAGCCCTCACGCATGGCCTTGGTGGAGAAGTTGGTGTGCGCGCCGGCGCCGTTCCAGTCGCCCTTGACCGGCTTGGGGTCGAGCGTGGCGGCGACGTCGAACTCCTCGGCGGTGCGGTAGAGCAGCCAGCGGGCGACCCACATGTGGTCGCCGACCTCCAGCGGACCCCCCGGGCCCACCTGGAACTCCCACTGGCCGGGCATGACCTCGGCGTTGATGCCGGAGATCTTCAGGCCGGCGGCGAGGCAGCGGTCGAGGTGCAGCTCGACGATGTCGCGGCCGAAGACCTCGTCGGCGCCGACGCCGCAGTAGTAGCCGCCCTGCGGGGCCGGGAAGCCGCCCAGCGGGAAGCCGAGCGGGCGGCCCTCCTTGAAGAAGGTGTACTCCTGCTCGATGCCGAACCACGGCTCCTGCTCGGCGAACCGCTCGTCCACCTCGGCGAGCGCGGCGCGGGTGTTGGTGGCGTGCGGAGTCATGTCGGTGTGCAGGACCTCGCACATGACCAGCACGTGGTCGCCGCCGCGGATCGGGTCCGGACAGGTGAAGACGGGCTTGAGCACCAGGTCGGAGGCGTGACCGGTGGCCTGGTTGGTGCTGGACCCGTCGAAGCCCCACAGCCCCGGCTCGGCGCCGTCGGCGAGGACCTTCGTCTTGGAACGGAGCTTCGCGGTCGGCTCCGTGCCGTCGATCCAGATGTACTCGGCCTTGTAGGTCACGTCGATCCCTTTCGAAGCGAGGCGGCCTGGCGTTCGTCCGCCACGCTTGAGAGTGCCGTTCTGGCATTTCGTAACCTTTGCCCGTTTGTAACCAGGGTGTTAACGCCTGTTCTTTGCTTGACAAACCGCTGCCCCGTTGTGACCGGGAGCACATGATCCGCGCCTTTGGGGGCAGACAGAGACCGTCCACGAATCACACACCGCACCAGGGAGTGAGGGCAGATGGTCTTACTGGGCCTGCTTCTGGTTTTGGTCGCGGCGGCGGCGGTGATCGAGGTGTCGGTCAACGACACCGCGAACACCCTGCCGGTCACGATCCTTGACCGCACCTTCAACCTCAGCCCGTTCGAGTTCTTCATCGCCGGCGTGGTGACCGCCGCCGTGTTCGTCGTCGGTCTGATGCTCATCACCGGCGGCCTGCGCCGCGGGGCCGTCAGGCGCCGCCGGGCGCGCGAGGCGCGCCTCGCCGAGCGGGACCGCGTGTCCCGCCTGGAGGCCGAGAAGCGCGAGCTGGAGCGCCGTCTCCAGTCGTCTCCCACCGCCGTGGCCGAGGCCGAGCGGGACGGCGTGGCTCCGGTCACCGCGGCCTACCCCAAGGTCGACCGGGATCGGGACGGCGTCGACGACAGAGCCGAGGACCGTGCCGCCGAGCGCGCTGCCGAGCGCGCTGCCGACCGTGCCGAGATCCGCGCCGAGATCCGCGCCGAGGACCGGGCGGGGGACCGGGCGGGGGACCGGGCGGGGGACCGGGCGGGGGACAGGACCGAGCGGGAGGACACCGCACCGCACCGCTTCTCCGTGCCCCGGCAGTCGTCGCCGGACCAGCTGGTCGCGGGTGGCCGGCACGCCTCCGACGACCGGCGCGCCTGAACGGCGCGCCCGCCCAGGCGTGCCCGGGAGGCGGCCCGCCCCCTTATAGGACACACACCTATGAGGGGGCGGGCTGCAGCCGGTTCCGCGACCGGTGGGCCTCGCCGCCCAGACTCGCCGGCGGCCGCACCCGGGTCACCTCCCGCCCCCGCGCGCACGCGATCTCCGCGAAGGTGACGGCGTTGCGTACGGCGGCTCCGCCCGGGTCGTTGTTGAAGTAGACGTAGGCGTCCGGCACGTCGCCCAGCCGGTCGATCCAGCTGCGCAGCGCACGCCGCCCGTACGCCGGCCAGGGGTCGGCCCGGCCCTCGTGGAAGCGCAGGTAGACCCAGCTCGTGGTGCGCCAAAGGGGCCCCGCCGGCCGTCCGAGCCGGTCGGCCCAGCACAGGGCGGCCCCGAACTCCGTCAGCAGGTCGCGGACCTCGGCGGTCCACCACGAGGCGTGCCGCGGCTCCACCGCGACCCGCACCGAGGACGGGAACCGGGCCAGGCAGGCCCGCAGCCGTACGGCGTCGGCCCGCAGGGTCGGCGGCAACTGGAGCAGGATGGGCCCCAGCTTGGGGCCGAGGCCCTCGGCCACGCCCATCAGCCGCTCCACCGGCTCCTCCGGGTCCTTCAGCCGCTTGATGTGGGTGAGGAAGCGGCTGGCCTTGACCGCCATGACGAAGTCCGGCGGGGTGCGCTCCCGCCACGACTCGAACGTCTCCCGCTTCGGCAGCCGGTAGAAGGCGTTGTTGTTCTCGACCGTGGCGAAGATCTCGCCGTACCTCTCCAGCCACAGCCGCTGCGGCACTCCCCCGTAGACGAGGTCGCGCCAGTCGGCGTACTGCCATCCGGAGG
Source organism: Microbispora sp. NBC_01389 (assembly GCF_045040095.1). NCBI lineage: Bacteria > Bacillati > Actinomycetota > Actinomycetes > Streptosporangiales > Streptosporangiaceae > Microbispora > Microbispora sp. NBC_01389. Next base: position 2,768,283 of record NZ_CP109552.1, on the reverse strand, counting down.
TCCCCACCAGCACGGGCATGCCCGGTTCCTACCCCGCGAACGGCATAGATCGCAGATCCCGGGCAGCCGGACGACCTCAAGGCGTTCTGCCAGGCCGCCGTGGACGCGTTCGGCGGCTGAGCCCGCGTACGACGCGGGATCGTTCCAGAACTCTTTCCGAGCGGATCACGGTCTGCCATGCTTTTCCGGTGCTACCCCGTGGACACACTGCATGACCGAGGTATTCACGCTCGGAGAGGCGCTGGCCGTCGTCTCGGCCGACCGGCTGCGTCATGACGCGGGCACCCGCCTCGACGTGGAGGGGCCCGAGCTGACGACGGCTGTCGGCCTGGCCCGGCTCGACCACTCGGTGAGCTGGCTGGGCCGGGTCAGCGCCGACGAACTCGGCGTCCGCACGCTGACCGTCCTGCGCGGCGAGGGCGTGGACGTCTCGGCCGTACGGGCCGACCCGACGGCCTCCACCGGTCTCGTCGTACGCCAGCGGCGCATCGGCCGGTCGTCGCACGCGGCGTACTACCGCGGCGGGTCGGCGGGCTCGCGCCTGACGACCGGCGACGTGCCCGGCGAGGCCGTCCAGTCGGCCCGGATCCTCCACGTCACCGGCGTCACCGTCGGGCTGAGCGGCTACGCCTACAGCGCCGTCCACCACGCGGCGAAACTCGCCAAGGACGCCGGCGTGCTCGTCTCCGTCGACGTCAACCACCGCCCGCACCTGTGGGACAGCGTGGAGGAGGCGCGGCAGGGCCTGACCGAGCTGGCCGCCTGCGCCGACGTGCTCTTCGCGACCCAGGACGAGCTCGGGCTCGTGGAGCCGGCGCTCGCGTCGGTCCCCGAGCTGGTCGTGACCCGGGGCGCCAAGGGCGCCAGCGCCACCGTGGAGGGCCTGCGTTACGACACCCAGGCGGCCCCGGTGACGTCCGTCGACCCCGCTGAGGTCGGCGGCGCGTTCGTGGCGGGCTACCTCAGCGCGATCCTCGACGGGCTCCACCCCTCTGAGCGGCTCAAACGCGGCATCTCCGTGGCCGCTTTCGCCGTGGCCAGCCCCAGCTCGTGGCAGGGCCTCCCCACCCGCGGCGAGCTTCCCCCGTAAAGGTCCGCAATATCCTGATCAAGCCCGGTACCATCCGTGATGTACGACGAGGAGGGGTGCCGTGGACGAGCAGAGGGCACCGGCGGGCGTGGATCCGTTCGCACCCAGCGTCGCTCGGATGTACGACTACTACCTGGGCGGCAAGGACAACTTCGCGGTGGACCGCGAGGCCGCCCAGAAGATCATCGAGATCCTGCCCAACCTTCCGGACATCGCCCGGGAGAACCGCGAGTTCCTGATCCGGACCGTGCGATACCTCTCCCGGCAGGGCATCCGGCAGTTCCTCGACATCGGCGCCGGGCTGCCCACGCAGCGCAACGTCCACCAGGTCGCCCAGGAACTGGCTCCCGAGTCGCGCGTCGTCTACGTGGACAACGACCCCGTCGTCCTGGTCCACGCCCGGGCGATCCTCGCCGAGAACGAGCGGGTGATCGCGGTCGGCGCGGACCTGCGGGACCCCGAGGCGCTCCTGGCCGATCCGGAGGTCCGCGCGCACCTCGACTTCTCCGAGCCGCTCGCCGTCCTCCTGCTCGGGGTGCTGCACTTCGTCCCCGACGACGACGAGGCCCTGAAGATCGTCCATGCGCTCCGGGCCCCGCTGGCGCCGGGCGGCTACCTCGTGGTCTCGCACGGCTCGCTCGGCGAGCTGAGCGAGGGTCAGGAGGAGGAGGGCCGGAAGGTCTTCAGCCGCACCTCCGTCCCCGGCACCACCTCCCGGTCACGGGAGCAGGTCCTCGCCTTCTTCGACGGCCTCGACCTGGTCGAGCCGGGGGTGGTGCCGCTGCAGGACTGGCGGCCCGTCGCCGAATACCTCTCCGTACGGGAGGGCAAGGCGGGCGCGCTCGGCGGCGTCGGCCGCGTGCGCTGACCCGTATGAGGGACGCGGGACGTTGCGACATTGGTACCGTCCCGTAACACCCCGCCCGGAGAATCAGAGCAATGGTCTGAAAGCAGACCAAAGGAGCCGGGCATGCCAGATCCTGTCGGTGACGTGCGCGATGTCGTCACGGGCTGGGCGGGACGCCCGTTGACCTTCACTCCGATCACGGGCGGGCTCAGCCACCACGTCGCCAGGATCGACAGCGACGACGGCGACCGCTGGATCCTGCGGGTGCTCGATCCGCGCATCACCGAGGCGGGCCTCGGCATCCCGCTCGACCAGGAGATCGCCAACACGGTCGCCGCGGCGGCGGCCGGGGTCGGCCCCCGGGTCGTGCACGTGCTGCCGGGCGCCCTCGTGCTGGAGTACGTCGAGGGCGTCACCCTCGACGTCCCGGCCGTGGCGGCGCGGATCGAGGAGGTGGCGGCCGCCTGCCGCCGCCTGCACGCCGGGCCCCGGTTCGGCAACGACTTCTCCATCTTCGGCACGCTCCGGGACTATCTGGCCCGGTGCCGGGCCCACGGTCTGGCGCTGCCGGCCGGGTTCGACGACGTGCTGCCGCCGGCGTACGACATCGAGGCGGCACTCGCCCGCCGCCCGCTGCCGTCCGTTCCCTGCCACAACGACCTGATCTGCGGCAACCTCATCGCCACGAGCGGCGGCGTCCGCATCGTGGACTACCAGCTGTCCGGCAACAACGACCCCTGCTTCGAACTGGGCGACATCGCCGCCGAGGCCGGTTTCGACCCCGGCCAGGTCGTACGGCTCACGCGGGCCTACTTCGGCGACGACGAGCACGCCCCCCGCGTACGACTGAACCTGATCATGGCCAACCTCACCTGGGCGCTGTGGTTCGTCGTCCACCAGGGGCTGGTCCGCGACCGCGCCCTGCCCGCCCTGGACTACGACGCGGAGGCGGCGGAGAAGTTCGCCCGCGCCGTACGGGACCTGGCGGACCCAAGTTTCGGCCGGCTGATCGACGGGGTCACCGGCCGGATGTCCCGCACCTGTTAGAGGAGGCCTCAATGGCGCACGCCCTCGACGACGACGCCCGACGACTCGCGGAACTCGGCTACAAGCAGGAGCTGGCCCGCACCTGGAGCGGGTTCTCCAACTTCGCGATCTCCTTCTCCATCATCTCGATCCTGGCCGGCTGCTTCACCACCTTCAGCCAGGCCTGGAACAACGGCGGACCCCTGGCGATCTCCGTCGGCTGGCCGCTGATCTCGGCGTTCATCCTGATCATCGGCTTCTGCATGGCCGAGCTGGTCTCCGCCTATCCCACGGCGGGCGGCATCTACTGGTGGGCCGCCAAGCTCGGCAGGCCGGTCCACGGCTGGTTCACCGGCTGGTTGAACCTGATCGGGCTGATCGCGGTCACGGCGTCGGTCGACTACGGCTGCGCGACGTTCCTCAACATCGTGGTCGGCCGGTTCAGCGACTCCTGGGCGAACGGCAACGCGCTGCACCATACCTTCCTGCTGTTCGCGATCGTCCTGGTGCTGCACGCCCTCATCAACATCTTCAGCCACCGGCTGATCTCGCTGCTGCAGAACATCTCGGTGTGGTGGCACGTGTTCGGCGCGGCGGCCGTCGTGCTGATCCTGGTCTTCGGCCCGTCGAAGCACCAGAGCGTGGGCTTCCTGTTCGAGACGTTCAACCACTCCGGCTTCGGCAGCGGCGACTCCGGGCCCGCCTTCTGGCTGTACGTGCTGCCGCTGGGCTTCCTGCTCACGCAGTACACGATCACCGGCTTCGACGCCTGCGCGCACGTGTCGGAGGAGACGCACGGCGCGGCCCGCGCGGCGGCCAAGGGCCTGTGGCAGTCGATCTTCTACTCCGCGATCGGCGGCTGGATCCTGCTGCTGGCGTTCCTGTTCGCGGCGACGAACGTGGAGGCCGTCGACGCCGAGGGCGGCTTCGTCGGGGCCATCTTCACCTCGTCGCTGTCGTCCACCCTCGCCACCGTCGTCTTCGGCATCTCCACGATCGGGCAGTTCTTCTGCGGGATGAGCTGCGTGACCTCGATGTCCCGGATGACCTACGCGTTCTCCCGCGACGGCGCGGTGCCGGGCTGGCGGCTGTGGTCGAAGATCGACCGCAACCGCACGCCGGTGAACGCGATCATCGGCGGCTGCGCCGTCGCGCTGCTGATCACGCTCCCCGCGTTGTACGCCCCCGAGGGCTCCGCGACGCCGGTGGCGTTCCTGGCCGTGGTGTCCATCGCGGTCATCGGGCTCTACCTCGCGTTCCTCATCCCGATCTGGCTGCGGCTGCGCGCGGGCGACGCCTTCCAGACCGGCCCGTGGACGCTGGGCCGCAAATACAAGGCGCTCTGCTGGATCGCGGTGATCGAGATCGCGATCATCTCGGTCTACTTCGTCCTGCCCATCTCACCCGCGGGCGTGCCCGGGGACGCCGGTTTCACCTGGACGTCGGTCAACTACGCCCCCATCGCCGTGGGCGCCGTGCTCGTCGGCATCGCCCTGTGGTGGCGCCTGTCGGCCAGGCACTGGTTCACCGGCCCGCGCCGCACCGTCGACGACGTGGACCAGCCCGAGCCGGTCGCCTGATCCCGGCTGTCAGGTGGCCTCGCCCAGCCGTTCGGCCAGCCGGTCCAGGCCGCCCCTGATGAGCCGCCCGTATCCGTCGTCGCCAAGCGCGCCGATCCCGGCCCGCGCCTGCCGGAGGTGCTCCCGGGCGCGGCCGAGATCGCCCAGCTTGCGATAGCACTCGGCCAGGTTCAGGTGCAACGACGGATACAGGCCGGCCACCGAGAGCGGCACGCCGGCCGCGGCCACCCGGTCGTCGGTGACGAGATCGGCGGCGGCGAGCGCCCGCAGATCCCACATCAGCTCGTCCTGCACGTCGTCCTGCACGTCGGCCATCGAGTGGGCCAGGACGCAGACATGCAGCGGGTCGCCCTGCTCACCACCAATGTCACCCCAGATCCGCGCGAACAGGTCACGAGCGGCGTCACGCTGACCCTGGCCGTGATGCAACTCCACCGCCTCACCGATCCGGGTCATCGTCGGGTCGGTGGTCATGGGCGGCACCTCTCACCATCGCGAACGATCGCGGCCAGCCTACTTGCCGGATGTGCCGCAACGACCTTCGAGTTCGGACCGGCCGAGTATCGCGAATACGCCTGTTCCCTCAGGTCGCAAGGCTTACTCTCTGGCTACGGGATCGTGTCCAGCCCGGAAAAGGCCGTGCCCCGGGCGGCATGCTGTGCAGAGGCGGACCCGGGGCTTACATCTTCAAGTTACCACCTCACGGTCTGACCGAACCTGGTCTGGCCGAACCCGCCGTGGAGGAACCTGTGGACGCCGAACTGCCGCAGTGGATGCGGCGGGCGATCTCCCAGCCACGCCTCGCCCCCTACCTGCGCAGTTGCGGGGCGGACGCCGCTCAGGCCGAGCGTCTCTACTACTGGAATCTGGAGGCCGCGGCCGCTTTCTACGGCCCGCTGCACTTCCTTGAGATCTGTCTGCGCAATGCCTTCCATCAGGCTCTCACCACCAGGTTCGGCAGGCCCGACTGGTGGGAACCGGCGCTGTTGACCCCGCACTGCGGGCGCCAGGTCCGTAAAGCAGCAGACCACGCCGCCGCCAACGTCGGCCAGCGTCGTCCCGTCATTCCTGATGATGTCGTCGCGGAGCTGACCTTCGGCTTCTGGGTTTCTCTGATCAGCCGCCGCTACGACCGGCACCTGTGGGTCCCGGCGCTGCACACAGCTTTTCGCGACTGCCCCGAAACACGCCGCGACCTGCATGACGGCCTGCTGTCCCTCGTCCTGTTCCGTAACCGGATCATGCACCACGAGCCCGTCCACACTCGTGATCTCGCCGCCGACTACGCCAAGCTCTGCCGCATGCTCGGCTATTTCGAACCCGAGGCCGCCGGACTGCTCCCGCGCATGGACCGAGTCGCTGAGGCGCTGTCCCGCCGCGCGGACGTCTGCGCGGGTGTGCTCGCTCCCCGTCTGTAGCAGGCTCAGGGCTCAGGTACGGCCCGGGGCTCCTGGCCGCAGGTCACGAGGGCCGGAGCTCAGGAGGATTCGAAGGCGGTGGCGACGGCTCGGCGGGTCTCCTCCATGGAGGCCCGGCCGAGCTCGTGGGCGACCGACGTCATCTCCACATCCGGCATCCCGCAGGGGATCGCGAGGTTCCACGGCGTGAGGTCGCCCTCCACGTTGAGGGCGAAGCCGTGGCTCGTGACCGACCGGCTCGCCCGCATGCCGATGGACACGATCTTGCGGCCGGTGGCCCTGGTCCACACGCCGGTCAGCAGTTCCGACCCCGGTGGGGTGTCGCGCCGCTCGGCGGCGACGCCGAGCGCGGCGAGGGCCTCCACCAAACGCAGCTCGACCTCGCGGATGTAGTCGACCACGCCCTCGCCGGTGGCCAGCTTCACGACCAGGTAGCCCACGAGCTGCCCGGGGCCGTGATAGGTGAGCTGGCCGCCGCGGCCGGTCGGCACCACGGGGATGCCGGCCGCCGGGTCGGGGAGGTGGGACTCCAGGGTGCGCTTGCCGGCGGTGAAGACCGGCGGATGACTCAGCAGCCACAGTGTGTCGGGCCGCGCGTCGTCCTGCCGTTCCTCGACCAGGGCGGCCATGCGTTCCATGGCCTTCTCGTAGTCGACCAGGTCGTCCTGGACCAGCGTCAGGGGCCGTCGCCGCATCATCGCTCACCTCTCCCGATGCGAGCATATTCCGATGTGAGCATTATTCCGATGTGAGCTACAGACGCGCCCGCGCGGCCCCGCGCCGCCTACCTGCGGCCGTACGAGTAGCCGTACCCCGGTGCGGACGCGGCCGGGGCCTTGGGGAAGATCACCCACATGATGATGTAGGCCACGAACTGGGGGCCGGGCAGCAGGCACGACAACAGGAACAGCACGCGGACGACGGTCGGCGAGATGCCCCACCGCTCCGCGAGCCCGCCGCAGACTCCGGCGATCATCTTGTGCTGTCTCGATCGGTACATCGTCGATTTCCTTTCGTCATCCGGTACAACGGACCGCTCTACAGATCACGTTCCGCCAGGGACCCTGATAAAACCCTGACCATCCCTGAGCCGTCCCTGAATCGGCGATTCGGGGGTCAGCACCGGTGATCTTCTCGCCGCAGGGGGCATATAGGGAGCCAAAAGACCGTCGTGGGAGTTACACATGGACATAGCGACCCTGCAGGGGCAGACCCGGCTGTACCTGCGGCAGAAGATCACCATGATGGTGAACAGGTACGTCGTCCATGTGGCCGGTCCCGGCGGTTCCGAGGGCGAGCTGGTCGGCTTCGCCGAGCAGAAGCGGATGGCGCTCAAGGAGCAGGTGACGCTCTACACCGACGAGTCGCGCGAGACGGTCCTCGCCGGTTTCAAGGCGCGCAAGGTGCTCGACATCGCCGGGGAGTACGACGTCGTGGACCACGCCGGAGCCTCGATCGGCACCTTCCGGAAGAACTTCGGCCAGTCGCTGCTCCGCTCGACCTGGCATCTCCAGCAGCCCGGCCTGCCGACGCTGACCGGCCACGAGCGGAACTTCGTGGTCGCGCTGCTCCGTCGCTTCGCCGACTCGCTGGAGTGGCTGCCGTACCACTTCGACTTCAGCATCGGCGCCTCGATCGCGTTCTCCGTCGACCGCCGCTGGGGCCTGCGCGACCGGTACGCCATCGAGATCCACGACCCGCGCCTCGACCGCCGCCTGGTCATCGCCATGGCCGTGGCCCTCGACGCGCTCCAGGCCAGGTGAGGGAATCACCGGAACGACCGCGACTGTTATAGTGGGCGGGTAACCGTATGGTTCTGGCTCCGTTCGAGCCCATACGCGCACCGCACATCTTCCGTCGGCGGCCGGCCGACCCGAGACCTCCCGCGCGATCCGTGATCTGACGGGCGACCTGCCCGTCCGTTCCAGGCGCGGCGTCCCACGATCCGCCTCCGGCGGACAACCCCATCATTCGTGCATGTGAGTCCCGTGAGGACTCCGCACACTCCCACACCGAGGAGTCCTGTGACCCCCACCGCTCTCACCGTTCCGAGGCCCCGCGCCTCCTCCCGTACGCGACGGGTCCCGGCCGGCGCCGCCCCCGCGACCGTCGCCACCGAGGTCGGCGGCCTGCTCGACTTCGCCGGCCGGAACGCCGTGATCCGGTCGCGCGGCTACCTGCCCGGGCCGAAGGACGTGACCGTCCCGGCCGCGCTCGTGGCGCGGTACGGCCTGCGCCGCGGCGACCTCATCCGGGGCGCCGGGGAGAACGGCAGGCTCGCCTCCGTCGTCTCGCTGAACGGTGCCCCGGTCGACGCCGGTGCGTCCCGGCCCGACTTCGCCGACCTCGTGCCGATCCATCCCGACGAGCGGCTGCGCCTGGAGACGACGCAGAACGTCCTGGCCACCCGCGTCATCGACCTGTTCGCCCCGGTCGGCAAGGGCCAGCGCGGCCTGATCGTCGCCCCGCCGAAGGCCGGCAAGACGATGTTCCTCAAGGCCGTCGCGAACGCGATCACGGCCAACCACCCCGAGTGCCACCTCATGGTCGTCCTGGTGGACGAGCGGCCCGAGGAGGTCACCGACATGCGCGAGACGGTCCGGGCCGAGGTCGTCGCCTCGACCTTCGACCGCCCGCCGCAGGACCACATCACAGCGGCCGAGCTGGCCGTCGAGCGGGCCAAGCGGCTGGTGGAGACCGGCCGGGACGTGGTCATGCTGATCGACTCGATCACCCGCCTCGGCCGGGCGTACAACATGGCCGCGCCGAGCGGCGGGCGAGTGCTCACCGGAGGCATGGACGCGCGGGCCCTGCACCAGCCCAAGAGGGTGCTCGGCGCCGCCCGCAACATCGCCGGCGGCGGCTCGCTGACGATCCTCGCGACCGCGCTGGTCGAGACGGGCTCGAAGATGGACGACAACCTCTTCGAGGAGTTCAAGAGCACCGGCAACATGGAGCTCAAGCTGAGCCGGAGCCTCGCCGACCGCCGCGTCTTCCCCGCCGTCGACGTCGTCGCGTCCGGCACCCGCCGGGAGGAGCTGCTGCTCGACGCCGCCGAGCTGCCGCTGATCTGGCGGCTGCGGCGGGCGTTGCAGGACCAGGAGTCGTTCGAGCGCTTCCTCGGCTCGCTGAAGAACACCGGCTCGAACGCCGAACTCCTCCTGGCCCTGTCGAGGGGTTAGACGCCGATGGGGTGCCAGACGGTCTTGGTCTCCAGGAACGCCGACATCCGCTCGATGCCGGGGTCGGCGAGCCAGTCCACGCGGCCGGTCGGCGGCCGGAGCACCCGCTTGAGGTTCTCGGCGGCGAGTTCCTCGCACGTGACGGCCAGCTCGGGGTCCGCGCCCGTCAGGTCGACGCCGTTGACGTCCATGTGGCCCGCGAGCCAGGGAGCGATCTCGGCGGCCGAGCCGGTGAGGATGTTCACCACCCCGCCCGGCAGGTCGGAGGTCGCCAGCACCTCGGCCAGCGTGATCGCCGGCAGCGGCGCCCGCTCGGAGGCCACGACCACGCAGGTGTTCCCGGTCACGATCACCGGCGCGATCACGCTGACCAAGCCCAGCAGCGGGCCCATCGGCGGGGCGACCACGGCCACCACGCCGGTCGGCTCCGGGCTCGACAGGTTGAAGTACGGCCCGGCGACGGGGTTGGCCGACCCCAGGACCGCCCCGATCTTGTCGGACCAGCCCGCGTACCAGACCAGCCGGTCGACCGCCGCGTCCACGAGCTCGCCGGCCTTCTTCGCGGAGACGCCGTCGGCGTCGACGACCTCGGCGGCGAACTGCGCGCGCCGGCCCTCCAGCATCTCGGCGATCCGGTACAGGATCTGGCCCCTGTTGTACGCCGTGGCGCCCGACCACCCGGCGAACGCCTTCCTGGCGGCCGAGACGGCGTCCCTGGCGTCCTTGCGCGAGGCCCGGGCGGCGTTGGCGAGGAAGTCTCCCTTGGAGGAGGTCACGGCATACGACCTTCCGCTCTCCGAACGCGGGAACGCGCCGCCGACGAACAGCTTGTACGTCTTGCGCACGGCCAGCCGCGCGGCCTGCTCACTCATCGAAGGTTCCAATCTCGAGCGGACGGGCGGGCTGGTAGGTCTGGCCGCACCGGCACACGCCGCCGCGGTGCGCGAACCACCCGTGCCGTACGGCGAAGCGGCGGGAGCGGCGGCCCCGGGAGAAGCCCTCTCCGGCTCCCGCGTCGGCCCGGCGGGCCAGGCGGTGGCGACGTCCGGCGTCGCAGCGGGCGTGCGGCGGGGCCGCGTGACGGTCACACCGGTCATACCGCAAGGTAGGCCTCCAGACCGTGCCGCCCGCCCTCGCGGCCGTACCCCGACTCCTTGAAGCCGCCGAACGGCGAGGCGGGGTCGAACCGGTTGAACGTGTTGGACCAGACGACGCCCGCCCGCAGCCGGGACGCCATCCACAGCATGAGCGAGCCCTTCTCGGTCCACACACCCGCCGACAGCCCGTACGGCGTGTTGTTGGCCTTCTCCACCGCCTCGGCGGGGGTCCGGAACGTCAGCACCGACAGCACCGGCCCGAAGATCTCCTCGCGGGCGATCCGGTGCGACTGGGCGACGCCGGTGAACAGGGTGGGCGGGAACCAGTATCCCCGGTCCGGGATCGGGCAGGAGGGCGACCAGCGCTCGGCGCCCTCCGCCTCCCCGGCGTCCGACAGCTCACGGATCCTGGCGAGCTGCTCGGCCGAGTTGATCGCGCCGATGTCGGTGTTCTTGTCCAGCGGGTCGCCGAGCCGGAGCGTGCCGAGACGCCGCTTGAGCGCCTCCAGCAGGTCGGCGGCGACCGACTCCTGCACCAGCAGCCGCGATCCGGCACAGCAGACGTGGCCCTGGTTGAAGAAGATGCCGTTGACGACGCCCTCGACGGCCTGGTCGATCGGGGCGTCCTCGAACACGATGTTGGCGGCCTTGCCACCGAGTTCCAGCGTGAGCTTCTTGCGGGTGCCCGCGAGGCTCCTCGCGATGTGGCGGCCGACCTCGGTGGAGCCGGTGAAGGCGACCTTGTCCACCCCGGGGTGGGCGACGAGCGCGGCGCCGGTCCCGCCCGCGCCGGTGACGATGTTGACGACCCCCGGCGGCAGGCCGGCCTGCCGGCAGATCTCGGCGAAGGCGAGCGCGGTCAGCGGCGTGGTCTCGGCGGGCTTGAGCACGACCGTGTTGCCGCAGGCCAGCGCGGGCGCGATCTTCCAGGCCAGCATGAGCAGCGGGAAGTTCCACGGGATGATCTGCCCGGCCACCCCCAGCGGGCGCGGGTCAGGGCCGAATCCGCTGTAAGCCAGCTTGTCGGCCCAGCCGGCGTAGTAGAAGAAGTGGGCGGCGACCAGCGGGAGGTCCACGTCGCGCGACTCGCGGATCGGCTTGCCGTTGTCGAGCGTCTCCAGCACGGCCAGTTCACGCGACCGCTCCTGGATGATCCGGGCGATCCGGAACAGGTACTTGGCCCGCTCGGCGCCCGGCATGCCCGACCAGAGGGGGAACGCCTTGGCGGCGGCCTGGACCGCGCGGTCGACGTCGGCCTCCCCCGCCCACGCGACCTCCGCGAGAACCTCCTCGGTGGCCGGGTTGACGGTCTTGTGGCGTTCCTCGCCCTGCGGCTCGACCCACTCGCCGTTGATGAAAAGGCCGTACGACGGCCGGATGTCGACGATGTCCCGCGACTCGGGCGCGGGTGCGTATTCGAACATGACTCAGCCTCAGTCGAGCGTGAAGTAGTCGGGACCCGCGTACCGGCCGGTGGCCATCTTCTGCCGCTGCATGAGCAGGTCGTTCAGCAGCGAGGAGGCGCCCAGGCGGAACCAGTCGGGGTGCAGCCAGTCGGGCCCCGCGGTCTCGTTGACGAGCACCAGGTATTTGATCGCGTCCTTGGTGGTGCGGATGCCGCCCGCGGGCTTCACGCCCACCTGACGGCCGGTCGCGGCGCGGAAGTCACGCACGGCCTCCAGCATGACGAGCGTCACCGGAAGGGTCGCGGCCGGCGACACCTTGCCGGTCGAGGTCTTGATGAAATCCGCTCCGGCGATCATCGCCAGCCAGGAGGCCCGCCGCACGTTGTCGTACGTCGCGAGCTCCCCGGTCTCCAGGATCACCTTCAGATGGGTGTCGCCACAGGCCTCCTTGATTGCGACGATCTCCTCGTACACCTTGAGGTAATCGCCGGCGAGGAACGCGCCGCGGTCGATCACCATATCGATCTCGGACGCGCCCGCGGCCACCGCGAGGGAGGTGTCGGCGACCTTCACCTCCAGGGAGGACCGTCCGCTGGGGAACGACGTGGCGACCGACGCGACCTTCACCCCCGAGCCGGCGAGGGCGCTCACGGCCGTCGCGACCAGGTCGGGGTAGACGCAGACCGCGGCGACCGGCGGCACGGAGGCGTCGCCGGGGTCGGGCCGCACGGCCTTGGCGCACATCGCCCTGATCTTGCCGGGGGTGTCGGCGCCCTCCAGAGTCGTGAGGTCGACCATTCCGATGGCCATGTCGACGGCCTGTTTCTTGGCGGTCGTCTTGATCGATCGCGTGCCCAGCATCGCGGCGCGGGCGTCCGCGCCGACCCGGTCGACCCCGGGAAGGCCGTGCAGGAACGCCCGCAGCGTCGAATTTGAGGAGGCGACCTCCGCGAGCGGAGTAGTCATAGTTGGCACGGAACCAGCATCGCCGACCACGGCGAATGATTCCAAACCCGGGGACCCAGGTGTTCCTAAGACATCGCCTCACCCGCCTTAGACGGCGTAGGCCGGCGGTCGCACACCGGGCGGCCGAGAGATAGGGCATCCGCCCGATGTGGCGGGGGGCGTCTTAGACCGAACCTTGAGGAGTACGGAAAGAAGCCTCGGACAAGGAGAACCCCGATGGGGCCGGAACTGCACTACCAGATCATGATCAACAGGGTCGCCGAGCTCCAGGAGGAGGCCGCCTCGCATCGGCGCGCCCGCCAGGCGCTGGCCGGCCTCAAGGCGCGGCAGCGTGCCCGCCGCATGCGCGGGACGTTCGGCAAGCTCCGCAACTCGTGACCCGCGCACGACGGCCCGGCCGGACCCTCCCTCCCGGCCGGGCTTGCCGGCCCCCGTAGGACAAAAAAGCAGGCGAAGACAGACAAAGGGTCATGACATGCTTTACGACATGACACGCCGGGCGGTTAGCCCCGTCTTCGTGGGGCGGGACGCGGAGCTGGAGACCCTCGCCGAGGCCTACGACCAGGCCCGCAAGCAGGCCACCGCGGCGGTGCTGATCGGCGGCGAGGCAGGGGTGGGGAAGACCCGCCTCGCCGGCCGGTTCGCGGAGGAGGCCGCGGAGGACGGCGCCCACGTGCTCGTCGGGGGCTGCGTGGAGCTGTCCGCCGAGGGTCTCGCGTACGCCCCGTTCACCGCCGCGCTGCGCCAGCTGGTCAGGGAGTCCGGAGCCGCCGAGGTCACCGCGCTGCTGCCCGACGGCGCCGGCCGGGACCTGGCCAGATTGCTGCCCGAGTTCGGCGAGCCGACCGGCGACGGGGAGACGGAGTCAGCCCGCGCCCGGCTGTTCGAGCTGATCCTCACGCTGCTGGAACGGCTCGCCGAGCGGCGGCCGGTCGTCCTCATCATCGAGGACGTCCACTGGGCCGACCGCTCCAGCCGCGACCTGATCGCCTTCCTCAGCCGCAACCTGCGGACGGCCCCCGTCCTGATGGTCATGACGTACCGGTCGGACGAGCTGCACCGCACCCATCCCCTGCGGCCCGTGCTGGCCGAGCTGGGCCGGGTCGACGGGGTGACGCGGCTGGACCTGCCGCGCTTCACCCAGGACGAGGTCGCCGCGCAGATGGCCGGGATCCTCGGCGTCACCCCCGCGTTCGCCAGGGTCGACCGGGTCTTCGAGCGCAGCGGCGGCATCCCGCTGTTCGTGGAGGCGCTGCTCGACTGCGGCGAGGAGTGTTCCTTCCCCGACTCGCTGCACGACCTCATCATCGGGTCGGTGGAGCGCCTGCCCGAGGAGAGCCAGCGGGTGCTCCGCGTCGCCGCCGCCGGGGGCGTCCGGGTGGGGCACGCCCTGCTCGCGGCGGTGAGCGGGCTGTCGGACGTGGACCTGGAGGACGCGCTGCGGCCGGCCATCGCCGCCAACGTGCTGCAGGTCGCCGACGGCGGGGCGTACGCCTTCCGGCACGCCCTGATCCGCGAGGCGGTCCACGACGAGTTGCTGCCGGGCGAGCACGCCCGGATGCACGCGCGGTACGCCGAGGAGATCGACCGCGACCGCACGCTGGTGCCCCCGGGGCGGGCGGCCATCGAGATCGCCCACCACTGGTACTCCGCCCGCGACGACCGGTGGGCGCTGATCTCCGCCTGGGAGGCGGCGGAGAAGGCGGCCAAGTCGTTCGCCTACACCGAGCAGATCCAGCTGCTCGAACGCGTGCTGACGCTGTGGGACAAGGTGCCCGGCGCCGCCGGCCACATCGGCCAGGACCACTGCACGGTGCTCGAACGGGCCTCGGAGGCGGCGTACGTCAGCGGCGACATGGAGCAGAGCCTGAAGTACGTGCGCGGCGCGCTCGCCGAGCTGGACGAGCGGACCGCCCCGGAGCGGGTGGCCGAGCTGCTGGTCCGCATGGCGAACGTCAAGTCGCAGAAGGCCAAGCCCGGCAGCCTGGACGACCTGCGCCGCGCCGAGGGCCTGGTGCCGCTGCCCGGAGACACCCGCACGCTCGTGCTGACCCGGCTCGGCACGGTGCTGATGTGCTCCGACCAGGTCGTCGAGGGCACGGCGGTCACGCAGGAGGCGCTGCGCACGGCCCGTGAGAAGGGGCACGAGGTGCAGGAGGCCGACCTGCTGATCAACCTCGCGCTCGGCCACTCCATCAACGGCGACCTGGAGACCACGTTCGCGCTCAACGAGCGGGCGCTGGCGATGGGCACCCGCCTGGACTCACCCCGGATCATCCTGCGCGCCCTCGGCAACAACGTCGACGCCCTCGACAACCTCGGCCGCTCGGACGAGGCGGTGCAGCTCGCCCTGGAGGGGGAGAAGCTCTCCCGCCGGTACGGCAGGTTCCGCCACCAGGGGGTGTTCATCGCCAACAACCGGGCGGAGGCGCTGGAGTCGCTCGGCCGGTGGGACGAGGCCATCGAGGTCATCGACCGGGCCATGACCATGGGGCCCACCCTGCGCACCCGCTGGCACATGCTGCGCGTCCGGGCGGACATCGCGATCAGCCGGGGCGAGGAGGACCTGGCGCAGGACGTCCTCTCCGAGGTCGGCGTCTTCTCCCCGCGCCGCGAGGAGCAGACGCAGGAGTGGACGCACAACACCCGCCTGGCGCTCGCCTTCCACCTGATGCGCGGCGAGCCGCTCAAGGCGCTGGACCTCCTGGAGGCCGCGCTCGGCAACCCGCCGCTGTCGCGCAAGGCGATGCTGGCCGGGCGGCTGCTCGCGTCGATCCGGTACGTCTGCGACGCCGCCGCGCCGGTCGCGCCCGAGCGGGTGGCGAAGGTGCGGGCGCACGGCGACCGCCTGGCGGAGAACCTGGGCGGCGGACCGGTGAACGAGGCGTTCGGCCTGGTCTACCGGGGAGAGTTCGACGCGGCGGCGCAGGCGTGGCGGCGGCTGGGCCGCCCGTACGTCCAGGCCAAGGCGCTGCTGCTCGCGGCGGCGGACGCCGCCGCGCACGGCGACCGCGAGGGGGCCTCCGCGCGGCTGCACGAGGCCTCCCCGCTCGCCACCGCGCTCCGCGCGACCCCGCTGGTCGCCCAGATCGAGACGCTGGCCCGCCGCGTCGGGTCGCCGCTCTCCAGGAGCCCGCTGCCGGATCCCACGCCGTCTGCCGCCTCGCCGTCCAGATCCGGACGGCAGGCCGACCTGACCCCCCGTGAGCTGGAGGTGCTCCGCCTGGTGGCGGCCGGGCGGAGCAACCGCGACATCGCGGCGGAGCTGTTCATCTCGGCCAAGACCGTCAGCGTCCACGTGTCGAACATCCTGCCGAAGCTCGGCGTGTCGACCCGGGGCGAGGCCGCCGCCGCGGCCCACCGCCTGTCTCTCCTGGACTAACCGAACAGCGCTCAACCGAACAAGGGCTCAACCGAACAGCGCTCAACCGAACAGGGGCTGCACCAGCAGCAGCACACCGAAGACGGCGAACGCCGCGGCGGCGCCGTACTTGATCCACTTTTCCGGCAGGCGGCTGCCGAGGAAGCGCCCGACCAGGATCGCCAGCGCGTCGGCCGCGACCATGCCGATGGTCGAGCCGATCCAGGTGCCCAGCCAGCCGTGCTGGGTGGCCAGCGTGATGGTCGCGAGCATCGTCTTGTCGCCCAGCTCGCTGAGGAAGAACGCCACACCGACGGCGACGAACGCGTTGCGGGTCGTCCTGGCCGCCTTCCCCTCCTCCTCCTCGCTGAGCTCGTCGCCGCGCAGCGTCCACAGCGCGAAGGCGAGGAACGCGAGGCCCGCGACGATCGAGATCGCGGTGGTGGGGAGCGCGTCGCCGACGACCCTGCCGAGGGCGACGCTGCCGAGATGCACGAGCGCGGTCGCGACGGTGATGCCGGCCAGCACCGGGAGCGTCCTGAACCGGGTGGCGAAGGTCAGGGCCATGAGCTGGCTCTTGTCGCCGAGCTCGGCCACGAAGATGACGACGAGGGAGATCCAGAGGGCTTGCACGGGGTCGCCTTCCGAGGGGAGGTGCGACCGGGCCGCCGTACGACACCCGGGGAACGGGCACGACTTCGGCCCGGCAGCATGTGGTCATGACTGTCGGGCCGAAGGTCTCGTCCGCCACGGGGGCTCCACGACCGGGCGGGTGAACCGCCAGTGTGTCGATCAGTGGATTTCGGACTACTCCCCTTCGGTGTTGTCCTAGTTTAACTGATGCTAAAGACGTGCTCCCACCAGCACGGGCTCGTTGACGAGCCACACGCCGAACTTCTCGTGCACGCCGTCACGCACCTCGCGGGCCAGCGCGAGCAGCTCGCCCGCGCCCGCCTCCCCGGTGGGATTGGTGAGGGCCAGCGTGTGCTTCGTGGAGATGCGGGCCCGGCCCTTCTCGTAGCCCTTGGGGAACCCGGCGTTCTCGATCAGCCACGCCGCCGGGACCTTCACCGAGCCGCCGGGCATGTCCCAGCGCGGATGGCCGGGGGCGCGACGCTCCAGGGCCGCCGCCTCGTCCGGGCCGAGCACCGGGTTGGTGAAGAAGGACCCCGCGCTGCGTGTGTCGGGGTCGCCGGGGTCGAGCACCATCCCCTTGCCGCGCCGCAGCTCCAGCACCGCCTCACGCGCCTCGGCCAGCGGCACCCGCGCGCCGATCTCCACGCCGAGCCGCGCGGCCAGTTCGCGGTACGCCACGGGCCCCGACAGCGCGGACCGCTCCAGGGCGTAGGTGACCGCCAGCACCACGTGCCGGTCGGGGTCCTGCTTGAAGGCGCTGTGCCGGTAGGAGAAACCGCACTCCGCCGCCGTGAGGCCGGCCACCTCGCCGGTCCTCCGGTCGAACGCGCGGACGCCGGTGACGGTCTGCGAGACGTCCTGCCCGTACGCCCCGACGTTCTGGATCGGGGTGGAGCCCACCAGGCCGGGAATGCCCGACAGGCACTCGACGCCCGACAGGCCCTCGGCGACGCACCGGGCGACCAGGGCGTCCCAGTCCTCCCCCGCCTGCGCGGTCACGAGCACGCGCCCGTCCCCGTCCGGCGCCGCCTCGACGCCCCGGGTGACGACGCGGACCACCAGCCCGCCGAACCCCTCGTCGCCGACGAGCAGGTTGCTCCCGCCGCCGAGCACCAGCACGGGTTCCCTGTCGCGGTCGGCCTCGGCCACCATCGCGACCAGGTCGCCGGTGGTGTCCGCCTCGGCGAACACCCGGGCCGGGCCGCCCGTACGCAGGGTGGTGTACCGGGCGAGGGCCACCCCTGCCAGCCGCTCAGCCATTCGTCTCCTCAGCGCGTCCCCCCAGGCTGTGTAGAGGGACCCGGGGCCGTGTCGAGGAACAGGATAGCCACCCTGACCGGCCCGTCCAGTTCACGGAGTGGGAGGGGCGTCCCGGTCGGAGGGTGAGTCGGTGCCGGTCTCGCCGCCGGTCTCGACGCCGGTGTCGCCGCCGGTCTCGACGCCGGTCCCGGCGATGGACCGGTCGATCCGGGAGGTGGCCGAACTGCCGTCCCACAGAAGCTGGGAGGCGACCATCGACGCCTCGCCCGACGGGGTCAGCGCCGTCTCGATCGTCCCGCCGGGGGCGACGTCCCGCTTGACCTCGGTGATCTCCTCGTGGCCCGCCGCCCGCGCGGCCTCCCGCGCGTTCCCCGCGCGGGGTGACGGCAGCCCACCCCCCTGGGCGTCCCCGGCCTTGCCCGGATCCTGCGTCTGCGTCGCCACGCCGGCGGTGTCGTCGTGCTCCCGCTGGGTCGTGACCGGCTCGTTGACGACGCCCTCGGTCTCTGAAGTGTCGGTCTCTGAAGTCTCTCGCTCGCTCACGATCCGACCGCTACCCAGCACCGGCGCCGCCAAGCGCCGCCAAGCCCCGTCATGGCCGGTCAGCGCCGATCGAAGCCGGCATCGAAGCCGGTATCGAAGCCGGTCAGGAGAGCTGGACCACCGCGCGGGCCTTGGACAGGACCCGGGAGTCGCCGGACCTCGCCGTGAGCGTGACCACGACGCGCTTGTCCTCGCGCTTCTCCTCCACGATCCCGCTGATCGTGATCGTCGCGCCGTTGTCGTCGTCGGGCACCACGACCATGGACGAGAACCGGACGCCGAACTCGACCACCGCGCCGGGGTCACCCGCCCAGTCGGTCACGAACCGCCCGCCCTGCGCCATCGTGTACATGCCGTGCGCGATGACGTCGGGCAGGCCGACCGCCTTCGCGTGGCGCTCGTTCCAGTGGATGGGGTTGAAGTCGCCCGAGGCCCCGGCGTACCGCACCAGGTCGACCCGGCGCACCCGGTACTCGGCGGCCGGGATCTCCTGGCCGGCCTCCACGTCGTCGTACTTGACCGTCGCCGCCATGATCAGGCCGCCCCTCCGCGCTCCACGATGATGTTGTAGGTCCGGCAGACCAGCTCGCCGGAGGTGGTGTGCACGTCGCTGCGCACGGTCAGGAACTCGTTGCGGCCGACGCTGCGGATCTCCGCGATGGTCGAGGCGCACACGAGCTCGTCGCCCGCCTGGATGGGCCGCTCGTACTCGAACCGCTGCTCGCCGTGCACGACCATGGAGAAGTCGAGCCCCAGCTCGGGGTCGGTGAGCGCGTCGCCGGTGCCGAGGAGGCTGAACACGATCGGGAAGGTCGGCGGCGCCACGACGTCAGGGTGCCCGGCCGCCACGGCGGCCTGCCGGTCGTGGTAGATCGGGTTGCCGTCGCCGATCGCGGTGGCGAACTCGCTGATCTTGACGCGGCTGACCTCGTAGGGCGCGGACGCCTGGTACGTCCGCCCGACGAAGTCGCGATTCAGAGGCATCGGCCGTGCTCCTTAGAGAATGAGCTCCCCAGTGAGCTCCTCAGAGAAATGAGCTCCTCGGGGGATGAGCGGGTGACCGTACGCTAGCAACACCCGATCCGGCCCGCCGTCACCGCCGCACCGCGCAAGATCCGTCACAGCAGATCCGTCACAGCAGCACCGGGACGGAAGCACCGGGACGGAAGCGCCGACACGAAAACCGGCGCCTCCGCGACGGAGACGCCGGTCATACGTGATCGAGGTCGGACTGCGTCCAGAACCGCTGTCGACGGCCTGGAGTGCGAGGCCTGGGACAGGGTGGGACCGAGTCGACGCCGGGTGACACCGATGCCCTGGAGCGACGTCCTGGACGGCACCGGGAAAGCCGACCACCGCGTTCGCGGCGCGGAATCACGCGCGCCGGACCGCGCTACGGTCAGCGGGTCTCGCGGTGCGCCTGGTGCGTCTTGCAGTTGGGGCAGTACTTCTTCAGCTCAAGCCGATCCGGGTCGTTGCGCCGGTTCTTCCGCGTGATGTAGTTGCGGTGCTTGCACTCCTGGCAGGCCAGCGTGATCTTCGGCCTAACGTCTGTGGCAGCCACGTGGGAGTGCCTTTCTACGTCTGGGACTACTGGACAACCCAGGCCGGGGCCGCCTACGTGAGGTGACCCGGCAGGGTAGTAGCGGAGGCCGGACTTGAACCGGCGACACAGCGATTATGAGCCGCTTGCTCTGCCTGACTGAGCTACTCCGCCTCGGCCGGAGAAACCGCACCCGGCCACGCAAGGATACCCGACCCGTACGGCTCTTCGCGCATCGGGATCAGCCGTGATCGGGATCGGTCAGCCGATGGGGAGAGGCACCCCCACCAAGCCAAAAGCCCCACCCAGCAACATTCCCCCAGGAACACCACTCAGATAGGACTTTCCGGCCAGAGCCCCCAAACGGAATCGAACCGTTGACCTTCTCCTTACCATGGAGACGCTCTGCCGACTGAGCTATAGGGGCGGGCCCGGCTGCGCTCTCGCGCCTCGCGGACAGGTGTAACCATACACGGCCACGCCGACCGATGCGAACCAGATACCCCTCCCGGCAATCTTCGCCCCGGGCGAACCTCGCCGGTCGCGGCACTCGAATATCCCCGGCTCACGGTGTCGGCAGCGCCCCGGAGAGATCGGCCGCGGGCCGCTGGCGGACCGGCACGTCGGCGGCGACGGCGTACCTGCTGAAGTAGCCCTTCCCCCGGACGGGGGTCACGTTGCTGAGCGTCACCGTGGCGTCGTACGGCGCGTCCTCGCAGGCGGGCAGGCACCAGGTGCCGCTGAGCTTGCCCGCGCCGACGGCCCGGGTCGGCCCCCAGGACCGCCAGGTGACCTCGCTGATCGTGCTGAACTCCGAAAGGACCAGGTTCACCGGCCGCTGGTCGGGGCGCCCCTGCTCCGCACCCCGCAGGTTGAGCACGTACACCGGTGTCTCGGCGGCCGGGCCGGCCGGCGACGCGCCGCAGCCGGAGACCCCCACGGCGAGGGCCGCGCCCGCGACGGCGAGCGTGGTGACAGTGGTGGCCAGGCGCATCGATTCCCCCTCGGCACTCTGAGTGCCCGAGATCGGCGCGGGTTACGCCTGGGGCCCGCCTACCTGACGGCCGTACGGGTGCCGCCGGTCCGCTCCGGCAGGGCGATCACCTCGCACAGGTCGGCGAGGTCGACGAACCGGGCGACCTCCTCGACCGACCGGCAGTCGGCGACCAGCCGTCCGTGCCGCCGCACGCGCAGCACCTGGCGGTCGCGGTGGTACGCCGGAACGATCTCGTACCCGCCGGGACCCACCCATCGCCTGTCCATAGGGGAACAAGCTATCGGTTCTTCCCACCGTTCTCTCGCGTCCCTTGGGAATCGGGTTTAAGTAAGGACCTAACCGACCCCAAGCGCCGGAGCGCACAGTGAGCGTGCCCGACCACCCCGCTTACGAAAGGCATCGCGCGATGTCCGACGCCCCCGCCCCGCACCCCGCCAACCTGCCCGCCCCCAACCTGCTGGGCTTCCGCATCACCCACCGCGCGATGCGGGCCGACTCCCGGCGCCTCGCCGACGCCACCGGCGAGATCGCCGCGGGCCGGCAGCCGTGCGGCCCCGAGCGCGCCGCCGCGATCAAGAACTACGTGGTCAAGCTGTGCCAGGGCATCCATCACCACCACAAGGCGGAGGACGACCACCTGTGGCCCCTGCTGGTCCGGTCGGCGGGCGCCGAGGTGGACCTGAGCGAGCTGAGCGAGGACCACTCCGAGCTCGATCCGCTGCTGGCGGAGATCCAGGCCGTCGCGGGCGACCCCGCCGAGCTGGCCAAGCCGATGCGCCGCCTGGCCGACCTGCTGGACGAGCACATCGCGGAGGAGGAGCGGCAGCTCTTCCCGGTCATCATGCGGCACGTCACGGCGAAGGACTGGGAGGAGCTGGAGAAGCACGTCCGCAAGGGCGGCGACCCGCGGTTCGAGCTGCCCCGCATCGAGCGGCACGCGCGGCCGGAGGAGCTGGCCGAGCTGCGCAAGGTGGCCGGGCCCGTCCTGGTCGTCATGCTGGCGCTGCTGCGTCCCGGCCACCGGCGCCGCGAGCGTCTCGTGTTCGGCGCGGCGTGAGCGCCCGGCGGGCGGCCTCCTCCCAGTGCGGGGAGCCGGCCTGCCGGGCCACCTCGGCGGCCCGCCGGTAGTGCGCGTCCGCGTCGCCGGGCCGGCCCAGGAACACGGCGAGGTCGCCCAGCGTGCGGGCCACCGGCCCGGCCGTGACCGATCCCGAGTGCAGGCCGGCCAGCTCGCCGTCGTACGGCAGCAGCAGCTCGTAGCACTCGGCGGCCACCTCCCGGTCGCCCAGCGCCGCCGCGTTGTCCGACCGCAGCGACATCAGCAGCAGCCAGTAGTAGTCGCGCCGGGGCCGGTGCCCGGGCAGCCACACGGCGCGGGCCTCGTCGACGCGTCCGGTGCCGACGAGCGCCCGGGTGTAGATCTCCATGCTGTCCTCACGCAGGCGCTCCCAGAGGACGGTGAGCTCCTCCACCATCCCGGCGAGGCGTCCGGCCGCCAGCGCGACCACGAAGCGGCCGACCATCCCCACCATCGCGCCGTTCGCGTCGCCAGTGCGGGCCAGCCGTTCGCCGAGCTCGCCGTACGCGCGGCCGGCCCGCTCGAAGTCGCCCGTCACCAGCAGGCGCAGGGCGTCGAGGAAGGCGAGGATGCCGAGGGCCAGGCCGAGCTGGCCGGTCGTCGACAGCGCGGCGCCCCTGTCGGCGTGCTCGCGCGCCGACGCCCAGTCGTTGCGGGCGAGCGCGACCATGAGCAGCGCGAAGTGGCCGAGCGTCTGGTAGCCGAGCAGTCCCGCGGCGGCGGACGCGGCCAGCAGGTCGTGCCCGAGCGTCTCCAGCTCCGCCCGCCGGCCCGGCGCGAGGCAGGCCCAGTAGCGGGCGTTGAGCGCCATGCAGCGCAGCCGGGGGTCGCCGAGGGCGTCCGCGATCGCCAGCGCCTCGGCGCTCGCCGTCTCGACGCGCTCCGCGTCGTGCCCTTCGAGCGCGTGGCAGAGGGCGACGAGCATGCGGCAGCGCAGCTCCCCCGCCTCCGCCGGCATCGAGCCCTCGATCGCCCCGACAAGGCGCGGGTCGTACGCGCGGTCGGGCTGGATGGTCCAGATGACCGGCGCGTCGAACGACGTGACCGCGCGGGCGACCGCCGCCAGGTCTCGCATCTCCCGGCTCATCTCTTCGGCCAGCGTGAGGGCCCTCTCCCGGTTCCGGAGCGCGGTGATCACGTCGCCCGCGTGCGCCTGGGCGGACACCAGATCGCACAGCAGGCCGAGCCGGACGTCCCGGGGCGGCTCGCCGGTCCCCTCGGTCAGCAGGTCGAGCGCGTCCAGGGCGCCCTGCAGCAGCGTCGCCGCCTCGCCGTACGCGTGGTAGACCGACGAGGCCTGGCGGGCGGCGCGCGCCGCGTACCCCGCCGCCGTGAGGGCGGTCGCGGTGGTCGCGGCGGCGAGCGCGTGGTGCCCGAGCGCCCCCACGTCGCCGGGCCGCACGGCCTCCAGCGCGGTGAGGACCCTGCCGTGGATCCGCGTACGGCGCAGCCGGGGGATGTCCTCGTACAGCGTCTCGCGGACGAGCACGTGGGCGAAGCGGACGTGGCCGGGGCGCGGCTCCTCCAGCAGGCCGGACAGCACGCCCGCCTCCAGGCCGTCGAGCACCGTCTCCTCGTCGGCCCCCGGCATCGCGACGAGCACGTCCGCGTCGGCCTCCCGGCCGAGGACGGCGGCGGTGCGGAGCGTCGTCTGCGCCGTGGCCGGCAGCCGGGCGAGGCGGCGGCGGATCAGGTCGCGGACGCCCGGCGGCAGCGCGTTGGCCGCGGCCGGGCCGTCCACCGCGAGCAGCCGGGCCGTCTCGGCCACGAACAGGGGGTTGCCGCCGGTCCGCTCGGTGACCGTGCGGACCAGCGTCGCGTCCACCTCCGCGCCGGAGCGCTCGGTGAGCAGGCGCGCCACCTCCGGCTCGCCGAGGCCGCCCAGGGTGATGTTCTCCACGGCCTGGACGGCGAGCGCGGCGGCGGTGGCCGTGAGGTCGTCGCCCGCCTCCGCCGGCCGGTGCGTCAGCAGGACGAGGACCGGCGTGCGGGCCAGGCGGCCGGCGAGATGACGCAGCAGCTGGAGGGTCTCCTCGTCGGCGCGGTGCACGTCCTCCAGCACTATCAGCAGTGGTCCCGGCACGCCCTCCAGGTAGTCGCCGGCCGCCCGCGCCAGCCAGAACTGGCCCACGGGCGCGGCGTCGTCGGTCAGCAGCGGCGCGAGCCTGGCCGCCGTCCCGGGCTCCGGCGGCCGGGTGGCGGAAAGATCGCGCAGCACCTCGCTCCAGGCCCACGCGGGCGGCACGCCGCCGGTCGTCTCCGGGCAGCGGCCGACCACGGTCTGCCAGCCGTCCCCGGACAACCGCCGCACCAGCGCGTCGGCGACCGTGCTCTTGCCCGAGCCCGCCTCGCCGCCGAGCCAGGCGATGCGGAAGCCGTCCCGCGCCTGCCCGGCCGCGGCGACCAGCCGGGACAGCTCCGCCGTACGGCCGACCATCCGGAAGGCGGCGGGGGCGGGCTCGGCCCGCGTCTCCCGTACGGGCGGGCCGATCACGGGCGCGGGGTCGAGCGACTCGGCCTGCGCGAGGATGTCCGCCTCCAGCGTGCGCAGCGCGGGCCCGGGGTCGACGCCGAGCTGGTCGGCGAGCAGGGCGCGGGTGCGGCGCAGGGCCGCGAGCGCCTCCCCCTGCCGTCCGCCCCGGTAATAGGCCAGTGCGAGCAGCCGTACGGCGTTCTCGCGCAGGGGATGCTCGGTGAGGTGGCGTTCCAGCTCGGGGACGATCTCGGCGTGGCGGCCCAGCGCGAGCGCCGCCTCGGCGCGGTACTCGGCCGCGACCACCCGCAGTTCGTCCAGGTGGCTCACCTCGGGCGCGGCCCACTCCTCGTCGCCGAACTCGGCGTACGCCGGGCCGGTCCACAGCGCCAGGGCCTCGTTGACGAGGTCGAGCGCCCGGGCGGGCGCGCCCTCGGCGAGGAGGCCGGAGGCGGCCTCGACCAGCCGGGGGAAACGCCAGGCGTCCACGTCGTCCGGCTCCAGCGCGAGGCGGTAGCCGGGCGGAGCGGTCACCAGCACGCGGGCGGCGGCCCGAGGCGGGCGGCCCGGCTCCAGCACGCGGCGCAGGTTGGAGACGTAGACCTGCAACGCGCCCAGCGCCCGCGGCGGCGGCTGGCCCTTCCAGAGGTCGTCCACGAACCGGTCGGTCGACACCACGTGGCCGTGCGCGCAGACGAGCCGGGCGAGCACGGCGCGCTGGAGCGACGTCCCGAGGTCCGCGCGGCGGCCGTCGACCTCCGCCGCGATTCGCCCCAATATTCTCAATCGCACCATAACGGGGTAAGCATATGTAGCGGATCCGGCTGCGGCAGCAGGAGACAACATCACACCGCGGTGGTGAATTTCTTCCACTCGATCGACGCAGCGGATAAGAATTGTTACTCTCAGTAGGGCCCAACTAGTGCAATGTTCAACTGAGCCCTACCTCTGGAAGGCAGGACGCGTTCGCCGTCCCGCCGTCGAAGCGCTTCGTCAGGTCGCCCCGGACCTCCCCCACGGCCCCCCACGGCTCCGTCAGTGGTCCCCGGCGTCGAGAAGAGCGAAGGGAGCCACCGTGGAGACGTGGACGGCACCGAGCCCTGCCCCCACCCGATGGTGGGTGCTGGGCATGCGCGGAGAGCTGGATCTCCACGCGGTGCGGCATCTTCACGAGCCCCTGCGCGGCCTGATCGAGGCCAGGGGCCCGTGGCTCGCCCTCGACCTGAGCGAGGTGCGGTTCATCGACACCACCGGGGTCGGGCTGCTGGTGCGCCTGGCGCACCACCTGCGCGGCCGGGAGGGCGACCTGGCGCTGATCGCGCCCAGAGGCCAGGTGCTGCGGATCCTCCGCTGGACGAACCTGACCCGGCTGTTCCGCGTGCTCGACACCGCCGACGCGCTGGCCGACCTCGCCACCGACTACCCGCCCCGCCTCGGCCGGGCGACCTGACTAGTCGAACCTGATCTCCACCGGGGTGTCGTCGCGCGGCGGCGCCACCGGGCGGCAGCTCTGGCCGCACCCGCCGAACGAGGGGTCGAGCGGGGTGAACTTCGTCGCCGGCGTGCCACTCAGCGCCTTGAGCATCGTGTCCTTCCAGATGGGGCCGGGGACGCTGGCGCCGAACACCTCGCCGTAGTAGCGGCCGCCGATCGTCACGCCGTTCAGCTTGTACTTCGACGTGCCGCGCGGGTCGCCGAGGCTGACCGCGCCGGCCAGGTCGGGGGTGAACCCGGCGAACCAGGCGGAGGAGGAGTTGTCGGTGGTGCCGGTCTTGCCGGCCGCATCGCGGCCGATGCCGCCGACCGCCGCCATCGTGCCCTTGGTCAGGACGCCGGACAGCACGTACGCCGCCGCGTCCGCCACCTCGGGGTCGAGTGCCTGACGGCACTTGGGCGTGTAGTCCGTCGTCCTGCCCGTGCTGTCGGTGATCCGGCTGATCGCCATCGGCGCGCAGTACTTCCCGCGCGCCCCGATCGCGGCGTAGGCGTTCGCGACCGTCACCGGGTCCATCTCGTTGATGCCGAGGGTGAACGTCTCGAACTCCTGGAGCGCGCCGCCGTCGGACCGGTGGATGCCCAGCGACTTGGCCGTCTTGACCACCTCGCAGAGCCCGGCCCGCCGCTCCAGCTCCATGAAGAACGTGTTGACCGAGTGCCAGGTGCCGGTCTGCAGGGTCAGCCAGCCGGGCGCACCCTCGTCGTTGGTGACCGTGTGGCTCGGGTCGCCGATGGGCTGGCCCGCGCAGTTCCTGAACGTGGAGTAGCCGGGGGCGGTGTAGCCGGCGCCCACGCTGAACCCGTCGTTGACCTTCATGCCCTGCTTCAACGCGGTGAGCAGGGTGAACGTCTTGAAGGTCGACCCCGCCTGGAAGCCGATGCCGCCGCCGTGCGCCGCGTCCGCGACCAGGTTGTAGGACATCTCCTTCCTGATCTTGCGCGTCCCGTACGGCCGGCTCGCGGCCATCGCCCGGATCGCCCCGGTGCCGGGCTGCACCAGCGCCTCGGCGGCCACCGGGTCGTCGGACGGGTTGACCCACTTCCTGATCGCCGCGTCCGCCGCCGCCTGCATGGAGGGGTCGATCGTGGTCCTGATGGTCAGGCCGCCCCGGTTGAGGAACCGCGACCGGTCCTTGGCCGTCTTGCCGAAGTCGGAGTTGCTGAGAATCTCGTTGCGCACATAGACGCAGAAGTACGGATATTTGCTGGACTCGCAGCCGCCGGGCAGCTTCGTTCCCTTGTACCCGAGCTTGGCGGCTTTCGCCTTGGCCACCTCGGCTTGGGTGATCTTGCCCAGCTCGGCCATCCGGTCGAGCACGACGTTGCGCCGCTTCAGCAGCCGGTCGCGGTGGGTCTTGCCGAGGTTGGGGTCGGTGGCGTTGGGGTCCTGCACCGCGCCCGCCAGCGTCGCCGCCTGCGGCAGCGTCAGCTCGCTCGCGCCGACCCCGAAGAACCGCTTCGCCGCCGCCTCGACGCCGTACGCCCCCGCGCCGAAGTAGGCGATGTTCAGGTACTTCTCCAGGATCTCGTCCTTGGAGTACTTCTTCTCCACGCCCATCGCGTACCGCAGCTCGTTGAGCTTGCGGGCGTAGCTGGCCTCCAGGGCCTTGTTCTTCTCCGCCTCGGTGTCGGCCGAGTTCAGCAGCACCTGCTTGACGTACTGCTGGGTGATCGAGGAGCCCCCCTGGGCCACCCCGCCCGCCTGCATGTTCCTGGCCAGCGCGCGGAGGGTGCCCTCGATGTCGATCGGGCCGTGCTCGTAGTAGCGGTAGTCCTCGATCGAGATGATGGCCGTCTTCATGACGTCGGCCATCTGGTCGAGCGGGACGACCTCGCGGTACTGCTCGTAGAACCGCGCGATCTCGCGGCCCTTGACGTCCTGGACCACCGAGATCTGCGCGAGCGGAGGCTCGGGGAGGTCCCGTGGTTCGAGGCCGACGTCCCTGACGGCCGACACCAGGCCGACCCCCGCGCCGCCGACCGCCGGCAGCGCGATCCCCGCGACCAGCACGCCCGCCGCCGCTCCCATGGCGGCCAGACGCAGCATCTTCCCCGTGGCGTTCACGTGATCATCCCCAACTCGACTTCCCCGTCCCCCGAATCGATAAGGACAAGGTTATGGGGCCGTAAAGGGGTTCGAGACCCGGTCCTACGACAGCAGGCCGAGGCCGCGCACGAGGACGGCGGCGGTCCGCGCCACGACCTCGTCGTCCGCGGAGCCGCCGGCGGCGTGGCGGTTCGTGTAGATGGCCAGGATGATCGGAGCCGCGTCCTCGGCCGGCCAGATGACGGCGATGTCGTTGGCGGTGCCGTACGTGCCGCCGGTGCCGGTCTTGTCGCCCACGATCCACTTCGGGGGCAGCCCGGCGCGGATGCGAGCGCCGCCGGTCGTGGTGCCGCGCAGCCACCCGGCGAGCCGGGACCGGTCCGCCGCGTCGAGCGCGCCGCCGGCGGTGAGCGCGCGCAGGTCGCGGGCGATCGCCACGGGCGTGGTGGTGTCGCGCCTCTCCTTGGGCGACCACACGTTCAGCTCGGGCTCCCAGCGGTCGAGACGGGAGACCTGGTCGCCGAGCGAACGGAAGTAGCGGGTCAGGCCCTCCGGCCCGCCGATCCGCTTCAGCAGCAGGTCACCGGCGGTGTTGTCGCTGTGGACGATCGCCGCCCGGCACAGCGCGGCGAGCGTCATGCCGTCGTCCACGTGCTTGCCCGTCTCCGGCGAGTGCGGCTTCACCTCACCGGCCGTCCACCGGACCACCTCGCGGGACAGCTCGGCATCGGTGGTGCCGGCCAGCACCGCCCCGGCGGCGAACGCCTTGAAGGTGGACGCCAGCGGGAACCGCTCGCCCTCCCGGTAGCCGATCGTGCTCCCGGTCGCCGTGTCGATCGCGTACGCGCCGATGCGGCCCCGGAAGGAGGCCTCCAGCCTGCGCAGCGTCTTCCGTACGGCCGCCTCGCCGTGCGCGGGCACCGCAGAGGCCCGGGCCGAGGGCGTGGTCTGGGCCGAGTTCGTGGCGGGAGGTCCGCCCGAACCCGGCACGCCGCCCCCCGCACCGGCACTGCAGGCGGCGCACGCCAGGACGGCGGCCACCGGTACGGCGGTTCTCCACCCGCCCAGCCGTCTCATGACAGAGGAGCCAACCAGAGGCGACAAAGTCGTGTCCAATGCGTCGCAGCCGATGTGTCGCAGCCCATGTGTCGCAGCCGATGTGTCATCGCCCCCGCCGGCCGGTTCGTCACTCGGCGACCTGCCGCCGGACGGCGGGGCTGAGGCCGGAGAGGAGGCGTTCGGCACGGCCGTCGGTGGTCGCCCGCAGCAGGGCCGCGATGACGGCCGGCGGCACATTGTCGAGGACCCGCCAGGCCCGCCGTGTCGTCATCGACTCGACCAGCCGGACCGCTGTCATGGTGGGGCCGAGCGCGGTGAGGATCGCGGCGGCGCCCCGGTCCGCGACCCCCGCCAGGACCAGGGTGCCCCGGCCCGTGGGCATCACGCGCAGCACCGCGGCCGCCCCCGTGGCGGCCATGTGGTCGACGGCCCGGCCCGCTCGCGCCGTCCCCATCAGGGCCAGCACCGTGGCCGCCGCCGACGGCTCGCCCGCCATGGCGTCGAGCAGCGCGCCCGCGACCGCCGGATCCAGGGCGTCGAGCAGCGACGCGGCCACCTGCCTCGGCTGCGCGAGCAGCAGGCGCGCCCCCTCGGCCGGAGACGCCCGCCGGATCGTCTCCACCGTCGGCACCCCCCGAGACGCCCCCGGCGGCGGACCGGCCAGTGCGCCTGGCGGCGGACCGGGCGGTGCTCCCGGCGGCGGACCGCAGGCAACCGGCGGCGCCTGGGATATCGGGCCGTCGAGGATCGTGCGCAGGATGGCGTCGGCTTCCTCCGCTCCCATGCGCCGTACGGGATCCTTCTCCAGGAGCCCGGCCACAACGCGGGCCAGCGGCCCGGGCCGCGTCTGCTCCGGGTCGTCGCTGATGACGGCCAGCATGGTCGCGTGCTCGTTGCCCCGGCGGAAGGGCGAGCGGCCCTCGACGGCCCAGAAGAGGGTGACGCCGAGCGACCACAGGTCGGACGCGGCGCTCGCCGCCTCCCCCTTGATCTGTTCCGGCGCCATGAACTCGGGGGTGCCGAGCAGGCGGCTGCGGGCCGTGAGGCCGCTCGTCCCGGAGATCTGGGCGATGCCGAAGTCGACCAGGACGACCTTTTCCGCCCGGCTGATCAGAATGTTGGCGGGCTTGACGTCCCGGTGCACCACGCCGGCGGCGTGTGCGGCGGTCAGTCCCCCCAGCACGTCGCGGGCGACGGACGCGGCCTTTCTCTCGGCCAGCACGCCTTCCCTGATCTGGTCTTCCAGACTGACGCCCTCGACGTGGGCCATGACGATCCACGGCCTGCCGTCCGCCTCGAAGACGTCGTGCACCACGACGATCGAGGGATGCTGGATTTGGGCGAGGGACCGCGCCTCCCGGAGCGCCCTCTCCCGCTGGACCTCGGTCCGCTCGCCGTACGGCCACAGGGGGATCTCCTTCATGGCGACCAGGCGCTCCAGCGCCGTGTCCCAGGCGAGCCACACCGCGCCCATGCCGCCCCGGCCCAGCAGGGACCGCAGTTCGTACCGGCCCACGACGACCTGCCCGGGCCGCGCCGGGCCGCCGACCGTCATGCCGGCGGAGTCAGTCGTCATCGGGGAGCAGCTCGACCCCGCCGGAGCGCTCCGGGGCGGGCCGCGGCAACCGGAGGGTGCGGGTGTCCGGCATGCGGCGCAGTTCCTGGTCCTCGACCGAGCCGTAACCGTCGGCGACGTGCTCGGCGCGGGTTCCCGTCGGCCCTCCCGACGGGTCGTCGGGACGGGAGCCGGGAACCGACGGGAGCGGCCCGGTGTCCCCCGTACGGGACCAGATGCCCCAGATGTCCGTGGCGCCGTTGGCGGGTCCCGCGGTCGGCGGCCGGGTCATCGCCCCGGCGGTGAAGCTGCCCCGCGCGGCGCGGAACTCGTGCTGCTCGGCGAGCGCGAGCACCTTCTCGTAGTTGCCGGGCCGCTGCATCAGCTTCACCGCGACCGGCAGGCACTCGATGAGCAGGAACAGCAGGAAGAGCAGCAGCCGGGTCATGCTGAGGCTCATGTCCTTGCCGGTGATCTCGTTGAGCGCCTGCATCCTGATGAGCAGCCCGTTGGTGTTGAGGTTCTCGGCGTCGAAGGACTGCTGCAGGTCTCCCTGCCGCCTCTGGGCCGCGTCGAGCTGTGCCCGCGCCTTCGGCAACGCCTCCTGCGCGCTGGTGAGGCGGACCTGCTTGGCCTCCTGACCGTTGTCGGTCAGCTGCTTCCTGCGCTTCTCGATCTGCCCGTTCAGCTGGTCGATGCGCCGCTTGTTCTTGTCGTACGCGCGCTTGCTGTCCCGGGCGAGCGGGCCGTCGCCCTTCTTCGGGCAGGACGACCCTCCGTAGAGCTGGCACTGCCACTCGGTGTAGTGCTGGTCGGCGAGCTTCCGTTCGCCGTCCCGGTCGGCGGTGAGCGCGACGATCTGCGGGTCCTGGTCGGTGGCGACGGGGACGTCACCGCCGGAGGAGACCACCTTCTCCAGGTTCGCGACCTCCTGGCGGAGCTGGCCGATGGTCTTGCCGGTCACGCCCTCTTGCTGCTGCGCGACGAACACGTCCGCCCGCCGCTGCTTGATCTCGACGATCTGCGCGTCGATCTCGGACTTGAAGATCTGCAGGACCAACGGGGTGGAGATGACGAAACCGAGAAGGAGCGCCATGAGGATTCGGGGGACGGCCAGCGGCCAGCGGCGCGGCGCGTCCGCCCTCATCGTGCTGACCAGCCAGCGGTCGAGGCTCAGGATCATCAGGCCCCACACCAGCCCGGCGAGGATGGAGACGACGACGTTGAGCCCGAGCGCGCTGCTCAGAGCGAAGGTCATCGAGATCGTGGCGAGGACGCCCGTCGTGAGGACGGCGCCCCCGATGCCCTCGAACTTGGGTTTCTCGGTCGGGCAACGCTCCAGGACCTCCGATCTCGCTCCGGACAACGCAATCAGAAAGTCCCTCATGTTTCTCCCGGGAGAGTGGAGTGCTGGCCTGCGCCGTACACACGGAAACATCGCGTGACGCGCGCCACACCGCTATCGTAGTTCTCCTATGTCACGTTTCGCGATATCGCGGAATTTACCGTGATGTCATCACAGAAGGCGGGCGCATCCGAGAACTTCTCGCCGGGGACGGGGACGGGAACACGGACCGGTCGGGGTCCGGGGTCGAGGACGGGGCACGAGGCATGACGGGGGATAACGTGCCGGAGCCCGGCGAGGACCTGCTCCGCAAGGCCCTCGCCCGGGCCGTCGCGGGACTCACCGCCACCGGCAGGCTGGTCGTCGTGGAGGTCGCCGCCGACGGCATGACGACCTTCGAGATCCACCGGGACGAGCACGGCACCGCGCTCGGCCGCCGGTGGCCCCTGCAGTGGATCACGCTGACGGCGGAGCACGGCTGGGGCGAGGAGGCCCGGCAGGCCCTGCTGCGCGCCGCCGGCCTGCCCGCGCCCGGTTCTGAGGTCGTCGTCGCGAGCTCGTCCCCCGAGAGCGCGACGGCCCTGCAGGCGCTGGAGTGGCTGCGCGAGGCGCGCACGGCACAGGTGTTCGCCACCACCGCGCCGATCACCGGGCTGGTCAGGGACGTCCTCGTCGGCGACCCGCTGTGCCGGTCGTACGACCTCGTGGTGATGCGGCCCGCCGGGGCCGGCGGACGGCTGGAGCTGGCGGGCAAGCTGCTGTTCCCGGTCGGCGCCCGCGCCGGAACCCGCACGGAGCTCGCCGTCCGCTGCGAGCCGGGCGGCGAGCACGGCACGGCCCTCGCCGTCGTCACCCGGCAGGGCCGGGAGCCTCGGCTGCTCTCCGTGCACAGCGCCAGGGTCGCCCCCGGGCCGTACGTCGTCACCGCCGAGCTGGTACGGCCGGGCAGGGTGCGGTTCGCGGGGCTGCCCGGCCTCGCCGCCGATCGGCGGACCTGGGACGAACTCCTCGCCGACCTGCCGGACCGGCTGCCGCCCAGGACCGGCCCGGCCCACCTGATCTGCGCGGTCGAGGTGTGCGGCCCGGACGTCAAGGTCGAGGAACGGCTGGGCCGCGCCCGTCAGATGATCGCGTTCCTCTCCGGTCTCGCCGGTTTCTCCGGCGCGCCCGCGGACGCGCCGCGCGTCTCCCTCGTCGCGTACGGCGCGCACTCCTTCGACCGGTCCGTACCGGATCGGCCGGTGGAGGTCGTCGCCTGGCAGGCCACGGCGGAGGCGGCCCTGAAAGGGCTCGACACCCTGGAGGACCGGGGGGCCGTCACCCAGGGCTACCCGTACCACCCGCACGCCGCGCAGGTGGAGGACATGCTGGCGACGGTGGCGGCCCGGCTCAACCGGAGCATGAGAAAGTCGCCACCGGGCCGGCACGTGCTGCTCACCATCGGCGACCGCCGCCCGCATCCGATGCGGGCGGACCGGTCCGGCGTCCTGCCCTGCCCGCATCGGCACGACTGGCGGTCGCTGCTGGCGTACCTGGAGCACCTGCCCGGGATGGCGTTCGGCGCGATCTGCGACCAACCGGAGGACGGCCCGCAGCACCGGATCTGGCGCCATCTCGGCGCGCGGGCGCTGGCCCACCTCGACGCCCTCGACCTCCAGGGACTGGCCGCCGGCCTCGGCCTCGCCGTGCCCGCCGCCGTCCACGTCCCGTTTCCCCTGCTCGACGAGACGGAGTGAACACCGGCATGCAGCCCGATCCGAAGCCGGGGCGGCCCGCCCACGACATCGCCATGTGGGGCGCGCCCGGCAGCGGCAAGACGACGCTGCTGGCCGCCCTGGACATCGCCCTGATGCGCAGGGACGACGACTGGAGGATCGTCGGCTCGGACCCCGCGTCGTCGGAGTTCCTGATCGAGCGGACGAACGCGCTGTCCACCGGCAAGGTCTTCCCCGAGGCGAGCACCGGCCTGGAGCACTACCACTGGACGTTGTACGGCCCCGGCGAGCGGCGCAGGCGGCGGTGGTGGCGCAGGCAGGGTGAACCCGAGCCGTTCGAGGTCGGCCTCGGCATGATCGACGCGGAAGGCGGCCTCTTCAGCGCGGGTCCCCGGCGGCTCGACTACGGCCCGGACGTGCTGGACGAGCTGCGCGAGCGGATGCTGGACAACCTGGTGAAGAGCCTCGGCATCGTCTTCCTCTTCGACCCGATCCGCGAGTTCGAACGCGGCGACGCCTTCAACCATCTGCATCCGCCGCTCAAACGGCTCACCGAACGGATGCGCGACCTCGGCCGGCTCACCGGCGGCCGGCTTCCCCACAACGTCGCCGTGTGCGTCACGAAGTTCGACGACCCGCGTGTGCTGGAGACGGCCGAGAAGATGCACCTGCTCGCCTCCGCGCCCGACGACCCGTACGGCTTCCCCCGCGTGTCCGACGACGACGCCCCGGACCTGTTCCGGCAGCTGTGCGACCTGTCGGCCAACGGCAACGCCGACATGGTCCTCAACGCGCTCGGCCGCTACTTCCACCCCGACCGCGTGCGGTTCTTCGTCACCTCGTCGATCGGCTTCTACGTCCATCCGCAGACGAAGGCGTTCGACTGGCACGACTACGAGAATCTGCTGCCCGAAGGCGAGGACCTGCGTATCCGCGGGCCCATCCATCCGATCAACGTGGTGGAGCCCATGCTGTGGCTCGGGCGGCAGCTCGCCGCCGACAAGGAGACCCCGCGATGAACGGGGACGGCGCGCGGAGGATCGGCTTCGAGTGGGGGCTCGAAGGCAAGGAGCACGGCAGCTACGACGAGTACGGCCTGCTGAGGTGGAGCGCCGAACGGCTCGCGCACGTCTTCGACAAGCTCAGGGCACGGTACGCCGCCGGCACCCCCTCCGAACTGCCCCAGGTGACGATCGCCCCTGCCGGGATCGAAGACAAGGACACCGGCGAGAAATCCCACAACGTCGTGCTGGCGATCCACACCTGGTCGGACCACCGTGACTTCACGGGCCGGAAGGTCGCCTACACACGGTGGTTCTTCGTGCCGTACCACCAGCTCCAGGACCACCCGGTGTCGTACCAGGCGCTGTACGCGGCTTTCGACGCGCTCCCGCTGACCCCGGAGCCGCCGCTGACCGTGGCCGTGCCGGCGCTCGACCCGCGCGACGTCATGCCGGGGTCGGACGCGCTGGCCGCCGCCGCGCTGCTGGCCTCCGGGCAGCAGGTCTGCCTCGTCGGCGCGGACGGCGTCCCGATGGCCGAGCGGTTGCGCTTCGTCGACACGGTCATGGCGCTGCTGCCGTACGGGCTGCGGACGAGGTTCAGCGCGGCGACCTGGACCAGCAGCACGACGAAACACCGGATCAAGCTCTCCTTCGCCCGCTACGCCCCGGAGGGTGTCCAGGCCGTCCATTGGGGCCAGGGCGCGGACATCCCCCTCGACAAGCACTCGGCGGAGTACCACCGCATATTGCGCAACCGTGACGTGGACTACCCCGACCTGATCGGGTGGCTCGCGGGCCAGACCGAACCCCTTTGGTTCAACGACGACGACCGCCCCCGGGTCTTCGAACTGCTCCGCCAGTCGGCCTCCCAGTCACCTCCCCCACGACCACCGGACCCGGCGCCCGCGCCCGCGCCCGCGCCCGCGGTGAGCAGACAACGCGGGATGGTAGGGGCGACCCAACAGGGCCCCACGGTCGACGCACTCGCCCAAGCCCTCGCCGATGTGGCACCCACTATGGATCCCCGCCCGGCGTTGAATGCGCTCCTGAAGGCCGTCAAGGACCAGCCCGGCAGGACTGCCCTGGGGGAAGCCATGTCCAGGCATCACTGCTTCCGCGATGTACTCGATCACCAGGATGATTCGGCCCACCTGTACGAGCAGTTGGCAGCAGCGGCTTTCCTACCGGACGAGAAATTGTCGTGGACGAGCTGCAATGCCCTGCTGGACGCCGAGAGTACGCCGGAAGTCGTGCGTCTCCGATTGGAGGGTCAGCCCAGCCCACAGCGGCGCCGGTTGAAGGGTCTGAACAGGCCGCAATGGTGGCGGTTCGGCTGGGTCAAGCGGCATCGGGTGGCCTGCGCCATCGGTGCCCTAGTGTTCGCCTTCACCCTCGCTGGCGGTGCCGCCCTGTTATACCTACACAACGACAACGCTCCGAATCCGCAGGCATTCTCGCCGGCGCCCCAGACCTCTCTCGGTGAAAGCACCTCGGCGGAGCCATACATGACGTACACCCAGGCACCTTCGTCCTCCCCGGAAACGCCGGCCGGGCTGGCGGGGATCTCCTGGGATGCCATCGCAATCGCCTGCGCCGTCGTGGGCATCGCCGGGTCGATAGGAGCGGTCATCTACATCCGGAGGCCCTCCCGGTACGAGGGTTCGATGACAGGGCGGCATCGGGCGTGAGCGGCGTTCCGGCCCCGCTCGGCACCGCCTTCGCGGGTCGGCGTACGCGGTCTGAGCCGCACCTTCCAGTCGACGATCACGCTGACCGGCGGGCCGTCGATCAAGGGCGCGTCGATCACGGCGGGCGTCTCCTCGCCGCTGCCCGTGGTGCTCGCCTCGGCCCCGCCGTACAGCGACGCGCTGTGCCTCAGCCCGGCGCCTCCCGGGCTGTTCGCCGGGAAGATCGTCGCCTGTCAGCGCGGCCCGAACCGGGTGCTCAAGGGCTTCTCGGTGAAGCAGGGCGGCGCCGCGGGGATGATCCTCTACAACGCCACACCGCAGGACGTCATGACCGACAACCACTGGCTGCCGACGGTGCACATCGACAAGCCGGAGACCGACGTCCTGCTGAGCTGGCTGAGCTCCCACCCGGGCACGACGGCGACCTTCACCCAGGGGACGAAGGCCACCTGGCAGGGCGACGCGATGACGTCGTTCTCCTCGCGCGGCCCCGGCGGCGACTTCCTGAAGCCGGACGTCACCGCGCCCGGCCTGCACATCCTGGCGGGCATGACCCCGACTCCCGACTCACCGCTGGAAGGCCCGGCGGGCAACCTCTACCAGGTCATCGCCGGGACCTCGATGTCGTCGCCGCACGTCGCGGGCGCCGGCGCGCTCCTGTTCGCGCTGCACCCCGACTGGACGCCGGGCCAGGTCAAGTCGGCCCTGGAGACCACCGCCACGACGAAGGTCACCAAGGAGGACCGCACCACCCAGGCCGACCCGTTCGACTACGGCGGCGGGCGCATCGACCTGACGAAGGCGGGCGACGCGGGCCTGACCCTGGACGAGACCGCGGTGAACTACGCCGCCTCGGCCGCCGACCCGCTGAACCGGATCGACCTCAACCTGCCGTCGGTGAACGCGCCCATCATGCCGGGCGTGATCAGCGCGAAGCGTACGTTCGTCAACCCGACCACCAAGACGCTCACGTACACCGCGCTGGGCACCACGGTCAGCGGGGCGAACATCACGGTGCTGCCGCCGCTGTTCACGGTGAAGCCGGGCAAGAGCCAGAAGGTCACCATCCTGATCACCGCGCCGGACCTGCCCGAGGGGCAGTACTTCGGCCAGGTGAACCTCAAGCAGGTCGGCGGCGGCCGGGA
The DNA here is from genome assembly GCF_045040095.1 of Microbispora sp. NBC_01389. NCBI lineage: Bacteria > Bacillati > Actinomycetota > Actinomycetes > Streptosporangiales > Streptosporangiaceae > Microbispora > Microbispora sp. NBC_01389. Next base: position 2,730,725 of record NZ_CP109552.1, on the reverse strand, counting down.
GCAGCACCTGCCGGTGGCCTTCTACCGGCGCGAGGGCGCGGTCCCGATCGACCAGACCTGCACGCCGAGCACCATCGCCAGGAACACCGGGCAGTCCACCTGCACGGTCTCGGTGCAGAACACCTCCCTGCAGGACACCGACGTCACCGCGCTCAGCACGCTGGACGCCAAGCTGCGGCTCACCGGCGTCACCGGTGCGACCCAGGTCGGCAGCCAGATCGTGACGACCAAGAAGACGCTGGCGGGGAGGAAGCCGGACAAGCCGGTCATCGCCCCGGGGTCGGGCCCGGCCGGGTACATTCCGCTCACGGCCTTCGGCATCGCCCCGACGCCCATCGGCGACGAGGAGGCGCTGAACTTCACCGTTCCGGCGTACACCTTCGCCGGCCGTACGTTCACCAGGATCGGCGTCGTCTCCGACGGCTACACGGTCGCGGGCGGCACGAACGGCTCGGCGGACATCCAGTCGACGCCGCAGACGCTCCCCGACACCGCCCAGCCCAACGGCGTGCTCGCGCCGTACTGGACCGACCTGGACGGCACCGGAGCGCCCGGCGTCTACGTCGCGACCCTCACCGACGGGGTGAGCAGGTGGCTGGTCGTCGAGTGGAGGCTCAATCTGTACGGCACGAACAGCCTGAAGGTCTTCCAGCAGTGGATCGGGCTGGGCGGCGCCGAGGACATCACGTACGCCTACGATCCGGGCAACCTGCCCGGTGACCCCGGCGCGGTGTACGGCCTGACCGTCGGCGCCGAGAACATCGAGGGCACCGCCGGCACCCAGATCAGCGGCCCGCCGACGCAGGACTACCGCGTCACCAGCACGCCGGGCGCCCCCGGCGGCACGCTCAGCTACTCCTTCACATTGAAGGGCGTGTCCGCGGGCACCGGCACCGTCCTGACCGCCACCTCCACCCCCGAGGTGAAGGGCATCACGGTCGAGGTCGACAAGATCACCGTTCAGTAGGTCTTTTCCTCTGCGGGGCCCGGCGGACGTATGTGTCCGCCGGGCTCTCGCCGTCTACCAGGCCCGGCGGTCCAGCGGTCTGCAACCGCCGTACGAGTGGACGCCAAGCCCCGGTATCGGTGGGCGCCAAGAGTCGATTGGCACGCTTCTCCCATGCACCGCACAGGAGGAAAGATGTCTAGAACGCTCAGGACGCTGCTCGCCACGGCAGTGCTCGCCACCGCCGCGATCGTCGTCACCGTGGCGCCGGCCCACGCCGGTTGGATCGGGATCATCCTGTACGAGGACTCCGGTTACAAGGGATATCCGCACGCCTATACCACCAGCCGCCTGGGACTGTACGGGTGGTGGGAGAACGACGAGGCCAGCTCCGTGAAGAACGTCGACGTCTTCGCGTGGGTCCTGTACGACGACGTGGACTACAAGGACCGGCATTTCTGCATCCGGCCGGGAGAGTGGGTCGAGAACCTCGGATCGTCGCCGTGGAAGTTCAACGACAAGATCTCGTCCCTCAAGCGGCTGACGACCTCCAGCTGCGCCGGATACGTCCCCTTCTATAACAACGCCTGACGCCTCAGCACGGAGGGCGGAAGGGCAGGTCGGCGCGACCGGTCTCGCCGTGTAGTCGGCTCCACCGGCGGCAGCTACAGCCCGCGACAGGTGCCGTAAAGGCGGCACTGCCCAGGTCACCGCCTACAGCCTGGAAACACCAGATGCGATGTGGGCGGTGACCCCGAGCGGAAGCCGTGCCCGGCGATTCCCAGAGGGCTCAACCTCCCTGAGGAGGTTCGGGCGGCAGTTCCAGCCGTGGAAGGTCGCGAGCGACCACGTCGAAGTAACGCTGTGTGGACCACGCGGCCCGATCACCGATCACGTACAGCCGTCGCTTGGCACGGCTGACAGCCACGTTCAGCAGGTTCGGACGGGTGGCCGCCCAGCGTTTCGCACCCGGCCGCCCAGGATCGCCGCCGAGGACCAGGACGACCACGGTGGCTTCCTTGCCCTGCGCCGTATGCACTGTTCCGGCCTCCACTCCTCGGAATCGCCGCACCACCTGGTTCATCCCGCGTACGACGTCCCGGAAAGGGCTGATCACGAAGACGTCCTCGGGTTGGACGCCCGCTCGCGCGAGACGGCTCAGGACACGGGCCAGGGCGACTCCCTCCTCGGGGATCCAGTGGCCGCCGGAGGCGGATCCGGTCACGTCGATCCACATGCTCTCCGGCAGTTCGACAGGTGGCTGCTCGGTCTTGCCGTACACCATGAGCCCGTCGTACGCGATCGCGTTGGAGATGCCGAACATGGGCTGGTCACAACGTCGGTGGACGCGCAGCGGCGCGCCGACCCAGATCGGCTCCTCCTCGCCCGGGAGATAGGTCCCGTACGCGTTCGCGTGATCGGCCAGTTGCTGAACCGACGTACGTCCGGGAAGCCATCGCTCCTCCTGGACGCCGAACACTCGGCGCAGCACCTGTTGCGCGGTGAACGGCAGCGTCACCACCGGTTCGAGCTGCAGAGGGTCTCCGACCGCCACCACCCGCCGCGACCGCCAGATCGCGCCGGCCGCGAGTTGCGGCGCCGCCTGACCGGCCTCGTCGATGAAGAGCCATCCCAGTGCCTCCTGCTGCAGGTGGGAGAACACACGGTGAAAGGATGCGAAGGTGGTCGAGACCACCGGGACGAGGAAGAAGAGGCTCTGCCAGGCAGCCCGTACGGCCTCCTCCGGTGCGCTCTTGGGGGCCTCCCCGGTCAGGACGTCCATGGCGGCCTGGAGGCTCTTCCGCATACGCGTCGCCTCCGCTCGAAGGAACGCCTGGTGAAGACGCAGCGCTTCGAGGAACAACTCGCTACGCGCGAGGTTCCAGGTCTCGTCCGTCCACAGCGTCTGGCGCTCCCGATACTCATCGTCGCTCCACCATTGCTCGTCGGGGAAGAATTCCCGCAACCTGTCCTGCTGGAGGGCGAGCTTCGACTTGAGCCGGGTCAATCGTGACTGTGCGGCATCACGCTCGGCCCGGCTGGAACCGAGTTCACGGGTCATCCGCGCGATCATCTGGTCAAGCTCCTTCAGCCGAGCGGCAGCCGTGTACAGCGCCTGCTGCGCACTGTGAACCTCGCCCACCAGCACCCGGTCCTGCGCGTGCCACTCCCGTGAGGCCTTGCCGAAGGTGAACACCGCGGTGATGAAACTGGGCTGGAACCGCTGGTGATCCTCTCGTCTGGCGTTCCGGGCCGCGACTTCCTGCCGTGCCGACGCTTGGAGGCGAAGTGCGTCATCGAGCTCGTTCAGCAGGGCTTCGACGTGTCTCTCGGCCGAGGTGATCTGCTCGGTCATCCGGGCGATGGAGTGCTGGACCGCGAGTACCTCCCGCAGGTGCTTGTGAGCCTCGCCACGCTCCCGTCGGAGCGCCTCGACTCGCTCGTAGGCGAGCATGAACGACTTCACCGCCGTCTGCCACGATCCGGCCCCGGCCTTCTCCCAGGCCTCGAAGGCTGTCCGGAGGCCGGGTTCGACGTCGCTGCCGTACCAGGCCTTGCCGACGAACTCGACGCGGTTCGACTTTCTGCCCAGCCTGGCGGCCACCAGCCCCCACGCGGGCTCACCGAGGACCCGGCTGGCGACATCGTCGAAATATCTGGCCTCGCCCTGCCATCGATCGTCGATCGCCTTCTCGCCGGGGATCTCGGTCGTAACGTTCTCGACAGCCCCGTTGTTGGCGGAGGCGACCACCATCTCGAACCCGGTGAGGTCCTCCCGCCACAGACTGACCACGCGCCGGAAATCACCCGTCTGCCATCGCCTCTCTCCGGTGAAGGCGGCCCCGGTGCCGGGGAGCCTGGCCAGGCGCAGTGCCCGCTCCACCACGTTGGCCGCGATCAGATCCCGGAGCATCGTGGTCTTGCCGGTGCCAGGAGGCCCGTTGACCGCGAAAAGCCCTGCTCCCGCAGACAACTCCACCATGATCGTGTTCACGGCGAACTGCTGGCTCAGCGCGAGCGGCTTGTCCGGGGACTGCGGCCAGCGGCCCGCGGGCACATGGGCAGGCGCCACGTGGTCGAAGACCACCTGCGGTTGCCTGCGCAGGTCCGTACGCGGCGGCGCCGGCAACCGGAGGTAGGCGTCCAGTGCCGCTCCATACCTACCCGTCCGTACGGCGGACGCGACGCGTTCGAGGTCGCCGACGATGAAGCTGTTGAGGAAATCGGCTCCCGCCTCGACGACATGCTCACGCCGCCGGGAGACCTGAATGCACTTGACCAGGAACCCCTCGGGGGCCAGAACGTCCTCGACACCGAACCGGTCGCTGGTGAGCTCCATGAGCTCCAGCAGGTCGTCGTGGTCAAGAGGACGGCCGACGAGCACCCCCTTGTTCCGCAGCTCCTTGGCCTGCTTGTCATCCGCGGTCGCGGCGACGCGCGTCTCGGCCACGCCTTGGAGGTCTTCGCTCGTGCCGTCGAAGCCGTCGAGCCAGGAAAGTGAATCTGGACCGGGGGAACGTGTGCGGCCCGCCGCCCATGCGGCGCTGGAGAACCCCAACGTGTCCAGGAGCGGACGCCCCTCCTCCGTCACGGTCACGGAGAGAAGCGCACTCAATCCCTGCGGTGCCTGGTCGAAGACATCCGGATCCGGTCCGAACACGCTCTCAAGGAGGACACGTATGCGATCGAGCTGGAATACGCCGCCGTAAACGATATGCCGCCATGTCATGTTCGGCTTGATGGGCCTCCGTTGGAGAGGGTGCCTGGACTCCCATGGAAAAACCTCTCCGGGGCCGATCCGGAACACCGGCTCACGCTCCTCTCTGGGATTGGCCCTCGGCAGGCTCTGCGGGCTGAACAGCTCGCAGGCCCGCCAGAACTCAACGATGCGTGCGCGGTTGGCGTTCAGATGGCTCACGGCTCTCCTTGTCGAGGCGCTGCACGGCGTCGCACCTGTCCGGTCTGATCGGGCCCCCGACCCTCGGAGCTCTCCAGGAGGTCAAAGGTCGATCTCGGCCTTGCATGACGACCATGCGATGAGCGCAGCAGAGTGCCTTCTGAACCGACGCGGAGAGGACCTCGGGCAAACGAGCACAATCCTTCCAGCCCCAAGGGTGCTTTCTCGCGTAATCGATCAAGCCCGCCGAAAATCGTGGCGGCCTACCGACCGCCGTTCCTCTTCCGGTTGTGCCGGAGCGCGAGCCGCACCGCGAAGTAGACGACCGCGAACAATACGGCCACCTCGAACACGACAAGTAACAGTTCTGCCAGCCCGAGCCCGTACATCGACCACCTCTTCAGGAGAAGAAACCGAGGGCAGTATGAGCCGATAGTGCGCCGCAGTCGAGCAGTGCTCCCGGCGGTGAACTCGCTCCTGGCTGATCGCCCGCTCTTCAGCCGAGGCTGTGGCCGCTGATGGGTGCGGGACGGAGACGTTCCCCAGGCATACCGTGCGATCGAGGCCAGTTGTAGCCCGGGAACGCCGGGGCGCCGACTGCGCCATTCGGCAGACACCGTGAGGACGCCACGGCCCAGGTAACCGCCTACGGTTCGGACATCACCAAATGCGGTGTGGGCGGCGACCCAAATATCTCGCCTGGCGGACAACCAGGCCGAAGGACTCCACGGCGGGTCCCAACTGGGACCAGAGAGTAAGGCGGTCACGATAAATCGCCTCATAAGATCTCGACGTGGGACTCTCTGATCTTCGTCGTGAAATGGTTCTCGCCGCCATCGCAGAGTGCGACGACTTGGGCCGGGACGCGTTCCTGGACACGTACGGATTCGGGCGGGCACGCGGATATTTCCTCGTCCACGAGGATCGGCGCTACGACTTGGAGGCCATCGCCGGAGTCTCACACCGGGGCGTCGACGGGCAGCCACTTCGGCCTGAAGAGTTCTCCGGTGGCAGGGAGTCCGTGGCCCGCCAGCTCATCCGTCTCGGTTTCAAGGTCGAGGCCCCCGGGTTGTCGCTGGGCGAGCACACGATCGAGAATCTTCTCCTGAAGATCGGCTCCCTCCGTACGGACACGTCGAAGGCGACCGGCCGGCCCCGCAGGCACCAGCCGCTGACGCTGTTATGGGCGCTCGGACGAGCCGCGCAGGCAGAGCCACGCCTAGACGATTGAATCCAAGGCGGTCTGGCCACGTTCAGTGGCACGGCCGTTCCAAGATCACGGTGTGAGTCCGAGGATGACGAATGGCCTGTTCATGTAGCGGCAGGCCCAGCGGGTGGCTTCGGTGATGTCGGTCCGTCCAGCCAGGCGTAACGCGCCGATGGCAAGGTTGCGCAGGCTGGCCATGACGCGAGGGCCAGAGCGCGTACGAACGCGGGAGTGGTCCTCGCGGAACAGGGTGTCTCTGATCCAGTGCAGAACCTCCACACCCCAGTGATCCTGATTGAATCGGGCCAGGTCGGTGGGGGCGACGAGGTGTTCGTCGGGGCTGGCGACGCCGAGTTGGGCGATGGCCGACACGACGGTGCCGTCGCCGGCCTTCACGTAGCGTTCGATCAACCAGACCTGGCTGACGTGCGGGAACGGCAGATTCTCGGGAGCGGGCAGGACCTGGATGGTGCGGGTGGTGATCCGGCCGTGACCGGTCTGGGTGCTGGTGTGCGCGATCGGAGTCTCGCGCCACGGCAGCGCGTTGAGCGCGTCGAACAACGCTCCACGGTTCTCCTTGACCGGCAGCACGAAGTGGCCGCCCCGCTCGCGGGATCATGTTCGCGGTGGCCTTGACCGTGTGCAGTGCGTCAGCGGTCAGGACGGTTCCGGTCAGATCGAAGTCTTTCAGCAGCTCGCGGGCGGTGACCGTCTCCCGGGTCTTGGCGCCGTCGACTTCTGCCTGAGCCGCCACCACGGCTCGGTCCGCTGGTCCGGCCACGATGGCCAGCAGGTGCCGCCCGTTGCCGTCGCCGGTGCGGGCGCCGCGGAGGGTTTTGCCGTCCATCCGCAGGTGGGTCAGCGGCCGTGTGGCGTTGCTTTCCCCGTGGGGAGTATCAGTGTTCATGCAGCTCATGAGGGTTGCTGTGAGCCAGGTGCCGATCGCGGTGTCGAGCGCGGCTGGATCGGTGTCGGTGAGCACGCGCCAGAGCGTGGTCCTGCTCGGTGGCGGTGCCGGGGCCGCCCCAGCTCGCATGTACACCTCGGCCAGGACATCGGCGGGGACGTCGGCGATCCAGCCCGTGATTGCGCGGTAGCCCTTCATCCCGGCCACCGTCGCTGCCGCGGCCAGCGCGAGTACTGCTGCAGCCGGATGGTCGCGGCCTTGATCGGAACGTCCGTCCGGGACCTCCATGAATAGTTTCAGCAGGTCATCGCAGGCGTCGGCGAGCGGGACGCAAGCGATTGGGCCAGCGGTCACCACGTCGATGGCTTCCGGCTCGACCGTGGGGATGGCACACTTGGCCACGACGAAGCTCCACGCGCAAGAGATCTGTAGGAAGACCCTTGCTAGCGGGAGCTTCGTCTCATTCTGGGAGCAACACGCCGTATGTGATCACATCGCGACCTACCCGGCCCACCTCCGGCCCACCCCACTGTCTTCCCCACCGTCTTCAGGGTATCGATCTTGGAACGGCCGTGCGTTCAGTGGTCGTAGGCAATCAACGACCGCTTGATCGGCTGACCGGTCTTGTCGTTGTGCCAGATCGCGGCGGTCAGCGCGAGTATCCGCGCGAGCACGCGGGCGATGACTCCGCTCGGCGTGCGTCCGGCGTGACGTTCCAGGTCAAGCTGGCCCTTGAAGGTCTGGTTGATCGACTCGATGGTCTGCCGCAACGGCTTGAACAACGCTGATCCGGCCCGTTCGGGTTCGCCCTTGCGGGCCGGGCGCAGCAATCGAATATCACCGTCGGTGAGGTTCTGCTCGAACTCGCGGCCGTAGTAGTTCTTGTCTCCGATGATCGTCTGTCCTGGGCGGCCGGTCAGCAGTTCGGGAGCATGGTCCAGCATGCCTTGCAGGATGTCGCGTTCGTCGGCCTTGGCGCCGGTGAGAGCAAAGGCGATCGGCAGCCCGCCCAGGGTGCACAACAGGTGCAGCCGCAGTCCCCAGAAATACCGGGAGTGACTGGCGCAGTAGCCGTACTCGGCCCAGCCTGCCAGTGCGCTGCGCTTGGCCGTCTCCCGGGAACGGCCGCACTCCACCGGAGTCGAGTCGATCACCCATACGTCGTCGCTCCACAGCGTGGTGTCGGCGGCGAGCATTCTGATCACGTGTTTGAGCAGGCTGGACGCCTTGCGTAGCCGCTTGTTGTAGCCGGACTGGCCGGGCAGGTAGGGGAACATGCCAGTCAGGTGGGCGCGGGCGTAGCGCAGCCAGTGCCGCTCGGAGGTGAAGCCCAGCAGCGCCGACATCACCGCGAGCGTCACCAGCTCGGCGTCACTGAGGGTAGGCGCGATGCCGACCTTGGGACGCCAGGGAGCCAGATCCGGCCAGGCCTTCACCGCGTCGTCGATCTTCACGTAGAGTGCGGTTGCGAGGGTGTCTATGTCATTGGTCACACATTGATCATGGACGCCCTCGCCCTATTTCCGCAGGCGATCCCTTGGACTCAATCGTCTAGAAGCCTGGGCGCGGACAAGTGCCGAGATCTCCTCGCTCATCGAGAAGTTCGGTCACGTCGACGACCAGCCGAATCCCGAGTTCCCCGTCCTGCGGCTGTTCCATCACGGGCTGTGGGAGCTGGACGCGTCCGACGTTCCCCCGAGGGCGAGCACGAGCGTTGCTCAGGGATGGATGAAGAGGAGTGCGCCTACGGGAGGTCTACGACCGTGGGTCCACACCCTCGTAAGCCGGCATCCGGACGTACGCGCGCAGATCGTGCTGCGCCTCCTGGAGAAGTACTTCCAGGGCGTCGACCCCGACGAGCTCCTCACCGCGGTAGGCCTGGTGAGCACCTCGGAGGCCGAGGTATCCCTGAACGACGGATCTCCGGCCCCACGGCGCCGCCAGTCCACCACGATGCGCCTGATCCGTGACTCGGCCCTGGCGCAGCAGATCAAGGACGTACACGGACACCACTGCCAGATCTGCGGCGTACGGCTTCGGCTCCCCAACGGCTCGTACGCCGAGGGCGCCCACATCCGCCCGGTCGGCCAGCCGCACAACGGCCCCGACGAGCCGGGCAACATCCTGTGCCTCTGCCCGAACGACCACATCCTCTTCGACCGTGGCGCCCTCACCCTCACCGACGATCTGCAGGCCTTCGACGAGGTGACGGGCCAGGTCAAAGGCGACCTGCGCCTCGCACCGCAACACATGATCAGCATCACGCACGTCGCCTACCACCGCGAGACGGCCCGCCAGGCCGCGCAGCCGACGCACTGACTGCCGCCACCGCCGCTTCCTGTATCGGGGTCGTCGAGGTCGTTCACGAGCCGTCTTCCGCCAGGTACGGAGGGCGGGGGTACCGCTGGCGTAGTTGCCCGTACCGGTGCGCCACCCGGCGCGCGGCGGTGACGACGTCGGAGGCCGGGGCGAAGGCGTAGACCGGCCGCCCGCTGGTCGAGGTACGGCCCGAGCGCCAGCGGAAGTATCCGCCGTCGGTCCACACGACCAGCTCGACCCAGACCGACACCAGCGCCAGCCCGTACCCCTCGTGAACATCGGCGGCGATGCCGTACTGCTCCAGCTCCACACGCAGCCGCTCGGCACACTGGGCAGCGGTGACGACCAGCGGGCGACGCCCCGCCACGAGCCGATCGGCGCTCATGACGCCACCGCCCTACGGCCCGAGCACTCGACCGTGGACAGCTCCACGATCACGCTATCGATCCGGTATCGGGCCTTCGCCGACGCCTGCCAGCCCTTCCCTCGGCAGGCCCCGCACCTCTCCGTCTCCGCAATCATGGAGCAAGGGTCGGAATTCTCGTTCTCCCAGCCCATCCCCACGTGGCATCCCTTGACGGGATAGGTCGCGACCGCGTACCTGTGGAAGGCACTTTCCGTAACCGCCCCGGTGCGAAGGGAAAGCACGCGGATGCCGCCACGCGTCGCCGAACCGTACGAGGTCCCCGCCTCGCTGTGGAACCGCCCCGACACGCTCACCGCGCTCAGGGCCCGCGACATCGGCGCGGTCTTCCGGCTCGTCCGGCAGTACGGCGGTTTGAGCCAGACCGCGATCGGCAGCCTGACCGGCTACAGCCAGGGCAAGGTCAGCGGCATCATGAGCGGAAGCCAGCAGGTCACCGCCCTGGAGGTGTTCGAGCGCATCGCCGACGGCCTCCACATGCCCGACCAGGCCCGCATGGCTCTCGGCCTCGCTCCCCGCGACCTGGCCGCCGCACCCATCCCACGGCGGCATTCCCGCCCAGCAGGTCCGCCGCCTACCGTTGATCTCGTCCGACACGGAGAGGACGAGACCGAAGTGCGTCGTCGTAACTTCGTCGGCCTCGCGGGGGCCGCCCTGTTCAGCGCCGTAGTAGACCAACCCCTCACCCGCGACGAACCATCCGCAGATGCCGACGCTCTCGCCGCGGCCCTCACCGAACACCCGGCCGCCGGCCCCCGCCTCCCGGAGCTGGCGCAACTCGCCGCCGCGGTCGTTAGGGCGAAGCGGAGCTATCAGGAATGCCGATACTCCGAGGTCGCGGCCATGCTCCCCGCGCTGATCCGCTCCCTGCGCCTCGCCTGCTTTGAACTCAATGGAGATGCTCAGCTCAAGGCACACACCCTGTCCGCCGAGGCGCACCATGTGGCCGCCTCCATCCTGCTCAAGCAGGAGGACAAGGGCCTCGCCTGGCTCGCCGCCGACCGCAGCGTCCACGCCGCCCGGGCCAGCGAGAGTCCTCTGATGATGGGCTCAAGCGCCCGCATCATCACCCACGCCCTGATGGACGGTGGGCACCACCGGGCAGCGACCGGCATGGCGAGCAGCGCCGCCCAACGTCTGAACGCCGCCCTGTCCCAGCCGTCCCCGAACGATCTGTCGGTGTACGGGACGCTCCTGTTGCGTGGGGCCGTCGCCGCCGCGCACCATGGCAACCGGCACACCGCCGCCGAACTCCTGGACGAAGCCGAGGACGCAGGCCGACGACTCGGCCACGACGGCAACCACATGTGGACCGCCTTCGGCCCGAACAACGTCCTGTGCCACCGCGTGAACATCGCCCTCATTTTTGGCGACGCCGGAACCGCCATCGAGAACGCCCGCGGGATCGACCTCGACGCCCTGCCAGTCAACGAACGAAAGGCGACCGTCCTCCTGGACACCTCCCGAGCCCTCCTCGCCCTGGGCAAGCACGACCGCGCCCTTCACATCCTGCGCGCCGCCGGAGACCTCGCGCCCGAGGAGATCACCACCCGACCCGCCACTCATAGGCTGGTCCGCGACATCCTCGCCACCGCGCCCGTCAGCATCCGACGCGACGCGCGAGAGTACGCCGAATCCCTGGGAGTCACCGCGTGACCGAGTCCGGCAAGGTCCTGTACGTCATCGTCTGCGCCGCAGGACCCGCCGGCGACGTCGGCGAACTCGTCACCCTGGCTCAGGACGACGGATGGACTGTCCAGATTGTCGCCACCCCGAACGCGCTCGACTTCATCGACGTCCCCGCACTGGAGAAGCGGACCGGCCGCCCCGTCCGCAGCCGATATCGCAAGCCGAGCGACCCCAAGCCCCCCAGGGCGGACGCCATTATCGTCGCCCCCGCGACCTACAACACCATCAACAAGTTCGCCCAGGGCATCGCCGACACCTACGCCCTCGGCCTCCTCGCCGAAGCCCCCGGCCTCGGCATCCCCGTCGTCATCCTGCCCTTTGTCAACAGCGCCCTCGCCGCTCGCAAGCCCTTCCGCCACAGCATCGACTCGCTGCGCGGTGAAGGTATTGCTGTACTTCTGGGCGCTGAACAGTTCGAACCGCATCCACCGAACGCAGGCGGCGACCAGATCGACACCTTCCCCTGGGACCTGGCGTTGAACGCGTTGCACCAATGACCGGCCCTGGTCCGATGAATGCCCTTCTCTGCGATCAACGTGCGCAATAGCTAAAGAGCGACGCTAGGCACGTGGCTCTTTCTCTTTGGTCTTGCTATACGTCGATCAGCTCGGAGGAAGCGGCGTCAAGCCCAGCGAGCTTGGCGCTTACCCGCCTGTCCGTATCCGATACCCGATCGACGCTGCTGATGACGCCGTTGAGGAACTCCTCGACAGCCGGCACCAGCCCATTGGTCACTTCGACCCGCGTTCACTGACCTGCCGTCCGATCGTCCCTCGCTAGAGCCAGCACTGCTTCTTTACCCGAGAAGCAATCCTCCACGAATCGGTGCAGCTCATCGACCGATTCGAAGTAGGCGTTAGAAGTGCCTTCTACCTGCTCGGGAGTCAAGCAGGTATACGCCCAAGCGGAAAGACCATGCGAGCTCTCAAGGACCTGCGTGAACATGATGACATCGTCGTCAAGACGGAAGGTCCCATTCAGAGGGATCTCATACTCGTGCCAGACATCGACGTCACATGCTCCGGGGTTGGGACGCCAGGGCAGATGACCTCGCTTGACAAGCAAGTCCAGGTTCATCCGTCTCACCTCACGTTCCCCTCGTACCCATTGAAGACGATCACGCTTCGGCTCGGCCGGGCTCCGCACTTCTTGGCCCTATACCTCGAGCATGTTGCCGCCGCCCTTATAGGGTAGCAGATCCAGCTTAAGGTAAAGATATTGCCCATCCAGCTACATACGCATCCCAACCAATTTCCTGTTATGCGAGGCGAACGACAGGAAACTGGTCGAGCACCATCGTGCGGCGTTCCAGGTCGATGGCCGATACGGTCAGGCGCTTCTGCATATCCACGCGGAACTCAAGCTGAAAGCGGTCTACTCCCGCCTTGGCCGGGGGATCTGCTTCCAGGAAGGTTGGGCTTTCCTCATTGAGCCAAAGTCGTGAGCGTTCCTGGAGCTGCTGGGCAGTGACAGCGACCGTTCTGGCACCTCCGTGGGCGTCAAAGACGATTTCTAGATCGGAGCTGGCCTCACGGAAGCTTGCGTGAGCGAGTTCGTAAATGGCGATCCCCAGGTTCCGCTGACCGTCCCTTACCGCCTTGATAGTTAAGGTCCTAACTGGTTCCGGTGTGGGATATTCAGTCCCTGCGGTGACTATGGTCTCGAACTCGTAGGCGCCGGTGTCCCGGTTGACGTGGCGGATGGCGTAGTCATGCTGAATATGGTCACTGAGTTCGTAGCCGCCTGCGATGCTAGCCGCACCTGCTGCCACAGCCTCGAGAGGGCGGTCCAGGTGAATGATGCCGGGCTCGAAGTGCAGGCGCAGGACATCTTGTACAGCGGGGATGAGGCTGGTTCCACCGACCAAGAAGACTTTGGCGATGGTTTCGGCCGGGAATCCAGCGGCTGACGCCTGATCAAGTGTCTTGCGGAGAACGCGGTTCACGCGTCCGAGGACATCCTTGTCTTTAAGTAGGCGCTCGAACTCGACCTTCGTAATCTCGTGGCGGTACTTTTCTGCTTTGATGATCGCGCTGTCCGCATATGTGAGAGTCACCTTCGCAGCTTCCACAGAGTGCAGGAGCCCACGGAATACGCGGTTATAGGCGTCTGTGTCTCCCAGAGGGACTCCGACGGCCTCTGCTACATACTCGGCGACCAACCCATCGATGTGGTCGCCGCCCAAGTCAAGACCAGCCTTGGCGATCGTCCTCACTGCAGCGCCAGCGGTGGCGTCTGCTGGCTCCACGACTCGGACTACCGAAATGTCGAGCGTTCCAGCACCGAAGTCGAAAACGAGAAACACATCCCCTGGGTTAAGCCGAGCGCAATAGCCCACGGCTGCGGCAGTGGCCTCGTCGACGACCCGCAGTCGGACTATCCCGACACTGTCTCCTACCTCGCGCACCAGCCAGTCGCGGTAGGAGTCAAAGGATTCGACCGGTGCGGTGGCGACGATCTCCAGGTCTTCCGATCCGACGGCCAGCATCGCGGCGGCCATAACGTCAGATAGGAACTTGGTAGCGGCCTGCCGACCGCTGATCTTGTTAATTCCGAACGTGCGAGGGATGTCGATGGCCCGTCCGGTGACGGCGCTTTTAGTCGACTGGAAGACCACAACTTCAGCGTTGTCATGCATGCTGTGCGTGACTTGGGCGCCGATCCAGCTTTTGTTGTCTGTGCTGGAGTAAGCAATTTTCGAGGGGATAACACGCTGGTCGATGCCCCGATGGCCCTCGCGTGTTAGGTCGAGTCCGTTCAAGGGGATCGGTTCGCCACGGTCCACAACTTCATCCCAACGCGCCACTACGGTGTTCGCGGTACCGAAATCGATCCCGATGCGTGTTGTCATCCGATTGGGTCCCTTCACAGGCTGATGTCGTAATCGCCGACGCCCAGTTTCACAGCGTCGCCGAGTTCGATGTCAAAGCGGAACCGATGCTCGAGGCACGCGTAAAGGAGGGTCAGCAGGACTCTAACTTCATGGCTAACGTCCCGAGAGTTCTGTGCGCTGCCGACGATTCCAAGGTGGCGCGGCACTAGGTTCACTAAGGGTTTTTCTACGATCGCGGGAACCTCACTGATCCGCAGATCGTACAGATCGGTCCGGCCATTATCGTTTCCGACTGCAAGGAACTCTCCCCGCGGAGAGACGTTCAAGCTGGTAGCAAGACCGTATCCGCGGCCATGCACCTTCGCTACTACTTGAAGCGAATCGGTACTGAGAAAGTACAACGTTCCAAGGCGGTCGACGGCTGCAAGCCGATTCAGTTCGGTAATTGCACCCAGGCCACCTAGGGATGAAATATTTATTTCTGCCGGCTCGGTAAGCCAGGAGCCGTTGCGACGAAGCAGCTTGATCGTACCCGCCTGCCCTGCACAGGCGAGGGTGTCGTGGCTGACGAATTGAGCACGAGCGATTACGCGTTCGGTTACGCCTCGAGCGAGGACGGCTGCTGTTGGATCTGTTATGACTAGACGTTTGCCTAGAATGGCCATATTGCCGGAGGGAAGGTGCGCGGCGATGGATCTTGGCCAGTCATCCGTGTCAAAACCGAGCATCCTGACAGAATGGGAGGTCACTGGGCCTGCGTCTGGTGCGCCGCGAACGAGTTTCCCGGAACGCGTTCCCGCCGCGAAGGCCCCATCCTTGCTCGTTAAGGCGAATGAGGTCACGGACCCGGGCGTCTCGAACAAGGTCTGATGCTTACCGTTCTTGCAGCGGATGATTTTGCAGGGACGTTGCGCATTGTTCGTGCGTTCTCCCGCAACGAAGGCTCCCCCTCCGACATGTAGGACGCGTCCGACGGACGATCCGAACCCGTCGTATCGCTCAACGAGTCGTGCCCGGGTTAGGTCGATGACCCCCGCGATTGTGCTGCTGCCGGCTACCGCGAGCAAGGGCGCATCCGGAGCAAAGGAGACATCGTTGACCCGCCCTTGGAAATGAATGGTGGCCTGTCGTAGCGCTACCGGCCATTTCTTCTTCATCTGCGTGAAGGCTCTTTCGAGGACCGCAGGATCGGTCTTCCGGTAAAGATTGAAAATCCGTCGGCTGTCGTCGTCTCTGGGCATCCACCGGTCGAACAGCTTAATAATCCGGACACCCACGGCGATCGACAGGTCCTGAATTAGGCTCCATAAATCCGCCCATTCATCTCGCGAGGCGAGTTGTTCGGCCAGGTAGGAAAGCTCGCCTTCAGACATTTTTTGGATCCGGGCGCGCCTGTCGGTGCCAACGATGATCCGGACAAGGTTGAGCTGGCCACTGGTAAGCATGGCCTGCTGCATACGCGTCCGCGTCTTGGGGGCGACTGCGGCGTAGGCGAGTGCCAGAACGCTGCCATCCGGGTCCATCCCGTGGTACTGCTCGGGCTGACCTGTGAGTAAGAAAAAGACAACCCGGCGGACGGGATCCCTCGGCGCCAGTCGGTGCCGCTTGCAGAAAGCGACCAATTCAACCTTGTCGATCGCAGCCTCGCAGATCAAGTCGAACAGCGCTTGCTCTCGGGTAGCAAGGACCTTCTCACGGGCCAGCTTGGTCAGCGGGTGCTTGCCGAAGGCCACGGCTTCGACGAGGGCCTGATGGAACTTTGGGGCCGTGAGGCGTTCAGGGTCTGCCTCCAACGCGATCACGCTCAATTTCCTGGAGCGGCCCTGGCTTGCGGGCAGATGCCAGCGGAACAGGGCGTCCCATACTGCAGGGTCCGGTGTACTCAGCCAGGACTCCCAGAGCTGGTTCAGTGTTTCTGATGGGGGTGGCGAGGGGTTGTCGAGCAGTAACGAACGCAACTGTCCGGAGGAAGATGCGTGGACCCATAAGGCGTCCAGTGTCGGCCCGGTAACCGTGCGGCAGGCCTTAAGTGCTCCTTCCCGCACGTCCTCATCTGCATCGAGCAGTAGTTGAGGGGCGTAGCGGGCTTCTTTTGGTCGCCAATCTTCGGCGAGTCGTCCGAGTAGTGCCAAGGATTGAACCTTAGCCAGGCCGGCCTTGGCTGGCGCCCCGGTTTCCAGGACGAGTCGGCGGAGGAGGGGTGCTCGTGATGTCGCCCACCGCTCGGCGATGAGTAAGTGGATTGACTGAGGTATGGCCCAGCGGGTGAGACGGGTGATGGTCTCGAGGTCGACGGTGGCCAGGCTGTCGACCCATAGCTGCTGCAGGATCGTGAGCCCTGGTGGTGATGAGTTCTTGAACAGGACCTCGCGGAGCGGAGCGTCAGACAGCGCCGTCAACCAGAGGGCGTCCAAAGTCGCCCCTGTGGCGGTGCTAAACAAACGCAGTGCCGCGTTCCGCACGCTTTCGTCGGCGTCGGTGACGAAGCCGGGTGCGTACCCCGCGTCTTCCGGCCGCCAGTGGTCGTCGAGGCACTCCAGGAGCGCCGCGCACTGCAACCGCGGCAGACCGTCGCGTGCCAAAGCCCCGGTTTCCAGGACGAGTCGGCGGAGGAGGGGTGCTCGTGATGTCGCCCACCGCTCGGCGATGAGCAAGTGGATTGACTGAGGTATGGCCCAGCGGGTGAGACGGGTGATGGTCTCGAGGTCGACGGTGGCCAGGCTGTCGACCCACAGCTGCTGCAGGATCGTGAGCCCTGGTGGTGATGAGTTCTTGAACAGGACCTCGCGGAGCGGAGCGTCAGACAGCGCCGTCAACCAGAGGGCGTCCAAAGTCGCCCCTGTGGCGGTGCTAAACAAACGCAGTGCCGCGTTCCGCACGCTTTCGTCGGCGTCGGTGACGAAGCCGGGTGCGTACCCCGCGTCTTCCGGCCGCCAGTGGTCGTCGAGGCACTCCAGGAGCGCCGCGCACTGCAACCGCGGCAGACCGTCGCGTGCCAAAGCCCCGGTTTCCAAGACGAGCCCGCGCAACTCCGGGTCACGTGTCCTCGCCCACCAAACACCCAGAGATTTTTTGGCGTCCTCCTGGCGCTTATGGTCCCCAATTCCAGCAATCTGGAGGACTGCCGACCGCGCAACCCGGTCCCCGTCCTCCGCTGCTTCGAATAGACGGCAGGCTGCCCAGCGCGCGAAGGGACCCGTACTTGAGGAACAACGCGCCGCCCAACGTCGGGCCTTCTTCTCACTGATCACGCAACTCGCCCCGCTCAGGCCAGTTCCAGGCGGACTTGCTCCTGCACAGCCTGCGAAGCCTCAGCGAATGAGGCGGACTGCGCGCGGCCGTCCCGAAGCCAAGACCGAAGGTTCTCAATGCCTTCACGCTGGGATTTGCTCAGCGGAACAAGGCGCCTGATGGCGGAGGCAATGTCCTCAGTAGTGATGTCGCGCGGGCCCTCGGCGAATGCCCGGTACATTGCATCCGTAATCGCCTGCTCGATCTCGGCCCCTACGTAGCCCTCCGATAGTCGGGCCAGTTGGAACAGGTCAAAGCGGTTCGGCTCTCTGCGTCGCTTCCGCAGATGGACAGAAAGAATCTCACGTCGTTCCGACTCCGTAGGTAGGTCGAGGAAGAACACTTCATCGAACCGGCCACGGCGTAGCATCTCTGGTGGTAGGGCTGTCACATCGTTGGCCGTGGCTACCACAAATACAGGCTTAGTCTTTTCCTGCATCCACGTCAGGATCGCGCCAAACACACGTTGAGAGGTGCCGCCATCCATACCGCCGTTGGCCAATGATTTCTCGATCTCGTCGATCCAAAGGACACAGGGCGCCACCGTCTCAGTGATCTTGAGTGCTCGGCGTAGGCGCTCCTCCGACTCACCAACTAACGATCCAAAAAGGGCCCCGACGTCCAGGCGTAGTAGAGGCAACCGCCACAGCCCGCTGATCATCTTCGCTGTTAGGCTCTTTCCGGTGCCGGGAATCCCGATCAACGCCATCCCTTTAGGGGCTGGTAGACCAAAGTCGGCGGCGTCCTGGCTGAAGGCGCGCTCCCGAATGGTCAGCCATTCCTTCAGAATCTCGAGGCCTCCGACGTCGTCGGGGGTCTGATCCGCGCTATAGAATTCCAGCGCCTGGGAAGCGCGGATAACCGCTTTTTTTTCCTCGATGACCGCAATGATATCCTGTTCGTCCAGAACCTTGTCACGGACGATCGCCTTCGAGAAAGCCCGGCGGGCTTGGGTAGCCGTGAGGCCCAGCGCTGCCTGGGCCAAGCGTGCCTGGCCATGAATTGTAAGCGCGTTTTTGATCCCTGTCTCTTTGATGAGAGATTCGAGATCTTCTGTGAGGGTCTCGACGTCAGGGAGTGGGAGGTCAAAGACGACGACGTCGTTGCTGAGCTCCATCGGGATTTCCGGAGTATGTGTGGTAATGATGACAGACGACCTGGTAGAGACCAATTGGTGCGCCAGGCTACGCAGCTTCCGTTTCACCGCTGGACTCTTTTCCCAGAACTCGTGAAAGTCCTTCAGTACGTAGAGGTCCGCGCGGTTCGGCGCCGATCTGGCTAGTTCTGCGATTTTGTCTAGTGCCACGTCGGGAGTTGCTGCCGTTGGAACCTGCCGACCGGCCTGGGATCTGAGCCCCTCGGCGAGGTCCCAGGTGACGAGATCGGACTCGAAGGTCGCGCTGCGCATCTTGCGGACGTCTTCCAGAATCTCGATCGCACGCTTCTCCTCAATCGTCACCAGGACGATCATTGGAACGCGGGCGCGAAGATACAGGACAAGATCTTCGCGAATGTTCATGTCTGCGCCCCCTGCCAGGCATGCATGCCGGTCACCATAATTGTCCCGTCGGTAGCAATCACCACCTCCGCTTCAGGGACCGTCTCGAAGTCCTCGGCTGAGTATCGTGGGGTTATCGCCCAGTACTCCTTATTCGAGGAACCGCGAAGCGCTGTCCCAAGGTGAAGGCGAGCATTATATCGGCCCGCGATGACCATGTCGGCCAGCGCGGCCGCTTTCAGCCGTGCAGGATCTCCCTGTATCTCCGCCACCGAGAAGCCTGTAAGCAGCACAATCCCTATGCCCGATCGCTGACGGATCTCGCGGAGAAACTCGATGAGTTGAAGGGGTTGTTCCAGCGGTTCACCGCCACTGATCGTGACTCCTTCAATTCCCTCAACCTTGAGGACTTGTTCGACTACTTCGTGGGTACTGACAGCACGACCGCCGGTCCGATGTGTCTCGGGATTGAAGCATCCGAAGCAGTCGAGTGAGCAACCCTGCGTCCAGATGACGAAGCGCAACCCCGGCCCGTTTGCGGCGCTGCGGTCGATGGTCGCGTGCACAAGCCAGTCTCGCCCTAGTGCCACAGGCGATCCTGCTGATCTTCGGATGCTGTGTTGTACGCCTCTGCCGTTAACTGCTGAGTTTCCACCTCGCCGCCCAGCAGTGCGACCAGTTCCTCGGTGGTGTCCAGGCATGCCATGCCGTCCACACCAGTGACGTGGATCTCGACACGTCCGTCTGGGCGGATTGAGACCTCGACGATCTCGTCCATCGGATCACATCCCCGCAGATCGACGAAGAACGACTCGCAGTGCACCCGTCTCATCCTTGAGTTGCTCTGCAACCTCGAACCCTCGCGATTCCAGGGTTGCGATCGTAGTCAGGAGTGCATATTGCTGATTCAGATCCCGTGTAAAGGAAGTTTTTGTCAATCCGTGTATCCCCCACCAGTCCGCAATTATTGCGTATCCATCATTCGACGGGACAAAGCCGATCTCATGCTTGGTTTTTGGCGGGCAGATTTTGAACTCAGCGTTGGCACGCTGGCCCTGAAAGCCGCGAACGCCGTTTGCAACCGGCTCGATGGCGTAGCCCATCTTCTCCAGCGCCTGCCGGAGCACTCGGCCGTCGACCAGTCGGGTTCGGACTCTGGTGAAGTGCGACAAGCAACCTCCCTAGGCAAATGCCCCTAGTGGGACGAAGAGAAGCTACCGTACAATCTGGCGGCCCCTCTGCCAATACCTCTATTACGCCAGCGCCTGCAAGCCGCTGGCCAGGTCGGCTTGCACCAGCTCATTGCGTTCGGCCGGAGTCAGCCAGCGTGCTGTGAACCCAGTGGGGCCGCGTTCTACCCACAGCACGGCAATCAGCCTCGGGGACGGCGTGCAAGTGGCTGATCACCATAACAAGCCGGTCGCCGCCGGCTTGGGTGCGCAGCACCTCGAGGGCTGATTCCAACGCTGCAGTATCGAGGGCTGCGAAGCCTTCGTCGAGGAACAGCGACCCCAGTCGCGATCCACTGCGCGAGTGCAGTTCGGCCAGTGCCAATGCGAGGGCGAGCGAGGCTAGGAACTGAACCGCCCCGGCTTCGGTGGAGACCACTGGCCTGGTCGGACGACGTCGCTGACGGCGATGTTTTCGGGTACTTCCTACAGGGCTGGTGTGGTTGCGGGGCCGTGCACACCGCGCCGCGCCCGGACGGGGTGAGCGCCGCGCCGGCCAGTTGTGGCGTCAATCTGCAGGCCTGGTGTGTGTATCTGCTGGTCGTCCACGCGATCCCGGTCCACTGGTGTGCTGAGCTGGTGGCCTCGCTGACCGGCGCGGAGCCCTCGCCCGGGTTCGTGCACCGCTTGATCGGCCGGGCCGCCGCCGCGGTCGCGGTCGCCAACGCGCGCATCCGGATGCTGCTCACGCTGGCGTATGTGGTGTGCTGCGATGAGACACCGATCCGGGTGGGGCCGAAGAAGGCCAAGAAGTACCTGCTGGTGGCCTGCAACCAGCTGCTGATCTGGTACATGCTCGGCGGACGCGACCTGGACGCCTTCAAACGGTTCGTGCCGGCCGGCCTGACCGGGGTGGCGGTCCACGACCGCTACCAGAACTACGACGCCACCGATCTGGGGATACACGATCACCAACTGTGTGCGGCGCACCTGATCCGCGATCTGGAAGACTGCGCCGAGACCTACCCTCAGGCGCGCTGGCCCGCCCAGCTCCAGATGGCGCTGCGCGGTCTGATTCACGCCGCCAACCTCGCTCGCGAACAGGGCAGGGGCGCCATCGCAGCGGGCACGCTGACAATGTTCACGAAGATGTTCCGCGGCGGGGTCGCCGTCGGCCTGTCGGAGGTCAAACGTGTCCCCGGCCCGGCCAAGACCGTCACCCAGCCGGTCGGCCGCGTACTGCTGGAGGTACTACGCGACCGCGCCGCAGATGTCCTGCGCTTCGCCCATGACCTGCGGATCCCACCCACCAACAACCAGGCCGAACGCGACCTGCGACCAGCCAAAACCCAGCAGAAGATCTCCGGCAGACTCCGCTCCGAGCAGCACACCCGGCATCGGTACGCCGTCGACGGCTACCTATCCACCGCGAGCAAGCACGGCCTGGACGTCATGACCGGCCTGCGCGACGCACTTCTCGGCAAGCTCTGGATGCCGCCCGACCCAGCCACGGCCTGACGCTACCCAGCATCCGTACTCCCGCACGTCTCCGGACGACCACGCAGCGCGATCACCAAACTCGAAACGCGCTGGACGTGAATGCTTACGCCCATTGGTGGACCCCCGACAGATGGCCGCTCGCGGTGGCCTACGGCTGCACAGGGCCGGAAAGCAGAAGAGGCCCCGGAGGGCCTCTGAGCTGCTGTTCTGCTGGTGGCAGGTGCAAGGTTCGAACTTGCGTAGGCTGAGCCGACGGTTTTACAGCTCGTGACCGTTCTTCGGGTGACATGGCCGCTGACCTGGTGCGCAGTACGCTCACGGCTCCCCCGCCATCATGATCATTGCACGCATATTGCACAGAGCCGTCGCTTGACCGAGGAGTCCGCGGCCCGAACCGAGACACTGCGGATTAAAAGCTCGGCCGATCATGGTTCTGGACAGTTCAATGCAGGTCAGCATGCATGCGCGGTCCGCGCTGAACCGCCCCGTACGGTCTCGTACTGCAACCCGAAGTGCAACCAACGACGTCCGTTGGGCCGGGGCTGAGGAACGAAGCTCCGGACCGTCGATCGCCCCCAACCACGTACGGCGGCCAACCACAGAAAGGCGATCGTAAGGGCTGCGAGAGAACAGACTGTCAGCGACGATCGAAGAACGCCGGATTGGATCCCCAACGTGTTTTGGATCTTTCTCTGTGTGATGGCCAGGGCGATCAGGGCTGCCTCAGCAGGCTAAGATGAGGCCGTTCGCTCTGGCGCTCCATCCACCGCGATCCGGAGCTGCGGATGAGAAGAAGACGCCTCGAAAGTACGACGGATTACACGTCGGCCGCGAGAGTGCGTCAGATCACCTACAAAGACCAGTCGGACGGTCGTGTCGATTGACGCGGCATGGGTTACGACGAGTAAGGAGGGCAGCATGTCGAGTGTGATTGCTTTTTTTCGCGATATCGCGATAGAAGCTGGACGGAAGTTATTCGACAATGAATTCGACAAGGGCTTTGATGAGGCGACCGATATCTGTATGAGTACTTTACAAAAAAACATTGATGATTTGATGAGTAAAATGAAGTCGGGAAACCTCCTGTCTGATCAAGAGCAATTCCTGTTGTCAAGACTAGACGAGCTTAAATCTGAAACAGAAGACCGCTTGCGAGGCGGTCGGGGTACGGACAATGGCCGATAGCCCGTAGCGTGATGCCGGTTCGTCATACGGGCAGTCGAGTTGTTCGGGCCAGTCAAGGATGCGAGCACGCTGACAACCGCTGGTGAACTAGCATGAGTCGCCCGTTTCCCGGTCCGCCCTCGTTCTCCTCGCAAGTGCCGATCCCCATGACTCGGCGGGCAGCGGCCGGGATGCTCTTGCAGCCAGGAGGACAAGGTCTCCCGCGACCGGTCTCCGTAGGGCTGTGACTGGTGTGTGCTCGCATGCGGTCCCGAGCCGCCGTCGGCCGGGACCGGCCCCCAGGCCGCATGCCCGGCCGCCGAGCGGGCGTAGGGCCGCGAGGCGGCGCGTAGCGCCGCCCTTGATCCCTATGAGCACAATTCGGCAACGAGCTGCGTGATCTGCCTGTCCGGTCCCGGGACATGCTTGACACATCAGTCTCAGGTGAACCATGGTCGTTCGGGACGACAGTTGTACCTCGTTTAGGAGGACGGCCTCCCAACCTCCGGTTGGCCTATCAGAGAACCGTCCAACGTGCCGGTTCCCGGAGGACTGCTGCGGCGCCCTCCAGGTCGGCAAGCCGGGCCGCAAGCGTCGCCTCGGCGAGACGCGGCGGGAGCGCTGCGCTGAACTTGAGTCCGTTGAGGGCCTTGTGGTCGACCTCCGGGAGGGAGAGCCGAGCGGCGGCATCCGCTACGGCCTCCTTCCACTGCTCGAAAGTTAGGTCCTCACGGAGTCTGACGGACTCGTCCTCGACTCGCTGTCCTGGCCCTGCAATTCCCGGCAGGGTGGACAGGAGGGTGGCGTTGGCGCGGAATCCACCCCACGTCCACCATCGGACTTCCCCGTTCCTGTCGCGTGTGACGACGGTCCCGGCAGGGTGCACAGTGTCGATGGCCTCTTCGCGGATCATCGCGAGATGCTCTTTCCCTCGCTGGGTGAGCCGTACCGGTGGGTCCTCCCCGAGCAGCACCGAGCGCATGGCCTGGGTCAGCATGTACGACAGCCCGCTCGGCCCCATGGCGCTGTTCCAGCGTGCCTTGCCCCGTCCGTCTGACGGTTCGACGAAGCAACGCCGCCGGCGCCAGTCGATATAGGTCACCCGCCAGGTGCGTCCGCCGAGCAGGAGCAGGCGTGGACCCTCGATCTCTTCGGTCAGGACAGCCGGGTCGGTCCGTCCCACCTCCTTCCTCCCCGCCAGCACGGTGAACTGCGGCGCTGCGGTGAAGACGGTGGTCATTTCCATGAAGTGCCGCCGGCCGAAACGGCGCTCGGCCTCTGGGCCGATGAACAGCATCCCCGAGTCGGAGTCTAGATACCCCTGTTCCACCAGGTGCCGCACGATCGGCTCGGCTCCCCGGCTGAAGGGGCCGAGCCCGTTCCACCACTGCGGCCACACCCGGTCGCCCACCCGGTGCTCCTGCAGGCACAGCGCGAGCACCTGCTGGGCCATGATGTGGCGAGGCTCCGGCGGCGGGACCACCGGCTCCACCCAGCCGCGGCCCCATAGCAGCAGCAAGCCGGCCGTGTGCAGCAGCGCATCCTCGTTTAGGGCCAGGAACAGGCAGTTGCGCACGGTCCCGGTCCGGCGGCCGGTACGGCCGATGCGCTGCAGGAACGACGCGACGGTCATCGGCGCGTTGATCTGGATGACCCGGTCGAGGTCACCGACGTCGATGCCGAGCTCCAGTGTGGACGTGGCGACGATGACGCAGTCCCGCTCCTGGGCGAAGGCCTCCTCCGACCTGCGCCGCTCATCGAGGGACAGGGAGGCGTGCGAGAGGAAGGTGGTGACCCCGAGCGCGCGCAGTGAGTGTCCCAACTCCTCGACGAGCTGCCGTGAGTCGCAGAAGACCAGCCGCTTCTCTCCCCGGTGCAACGCGGCGATCACCTTGGCCGCGTTGGATACCGATCCGACGTAGTCGAGCTGCACCTGCCCCGGTGGCGTGCCCTGCCCCACGGGCTTTACGGCGAGGTCCGGGGCTATGACCTGCCCCGGACGCGCCCCAGCCTGGGCACCTTGCAACCAGGTCAGCAGCTCCGCTGGGTTGCCCACGGTGGCCGACAGACCCACCCGCTGAATGGGCCGCCCGAGCAGGTGGGTGAGCCTTTCCAGGACGGCGAGCAGGTGCCAGCCACGGTCATCGCCAGCGAACGCGTGCACCTCGTCGACCACGATGGCCTGAAGGCCGGCGAAGAGCTGCCGGTGGTCCACGTTGATGCTCACGAGCATCGCTTCAAGCGACTCAGGTGTGGTCAGGAGCACGTCGGGGCGCGCGGCGAGGATCCGTTTGCGCGCCGTATCGGTTACGTCCCCATGCCACAGCGCAGCGCGACGCCCGATCCAGTCCGTGTACTTCTCTAGCCGCGGCAGCAGGTTATTGAGCAGTGCCTTGAGCGGGCACACGTAGAGCACGGAGGTGCCGTGCCAGTTGTTCGTGGCCATCCGCGACAGCAGTGGGAAGACCGCCGCTTCGGTCTTGCCGCCCGCGGTCGGGGCGAGCAGCACCGCGTCCTCGCCGTCCATCAGGGGTCCGATCGCCGCCCGCTGCAACGGTCGCAGATCGGGCCAGCCGAGGGTGTTGACGATGTGATGGAGCAGGGTGGGATGCAGCAGGGCGGACGTCACGACAGGTCCAGGTCCACCTCATCAGCCGAATCCGCAGGCCGAGCGGCGTTCGCCACGTTCCGTTCGACCTCGGTCAGCTCCACGGATGAAAGAGTCAGCGTGTAGTGCTTGCGAGGGTCGAAGTCGTCGAACTGGTCGACCCGGTCGAGCACGTCCACCAGCTTTCGCAGGAATATCCGGGGGGCGACTCCGACTTGGCCGCCGAGCCCTCCGGTGACCGCCGATGCCAGCTCGGCAACATAGGCGTCGTCCACTGTGAAGGAGACCCTGTCCGAAGCGGAAGCCCCCGCGGCATACAGAGATCGAACCTTGCGTCCGAGCTCTCCAAGCGAGTCCAGGGTGAATCCGGTCAGCCGGATCTGGATCGCCCTGGGGTTGTCGAAGCGGGTGTCGGAGGTGAAGTCGACCGAGAGCCGCTGCGCCAGAGGGGTGAGCCGCTGTACGCCCTGGGGCCCGTCGTAGAACGCGGATGTGCCGGTGATCAGCAGATACAGGCCAGGGAACCTGCCGGAGTGGACTTCGTCGATGAGTTGCCGCAGCGAGTTGAGCGCCTTGTCGCGGGCGTCGGAGCGTACCCGCTGCAGAGTTTCGACCTCATCCAGCACCAGTACCAGGCCAGGATGGCCGGAGTCGCGCAGCACGGTCAGCATGCCCTGGAGGAAGCCCAGGGCGCCGAAATGGTCGAGGTCGCCCCGGACTCCGGCGGCCCGGCGCGCCGCCGCGGCGACGTTCGGCTGGCCCCCCAGCCAGGCGAGGATGGACTCGGCCGTGCCGCTGTCTCCGGAGGCAAGGGCATTGCGGTAACCACGCAACGCCGCGGCGAAGGTCGGCGCCGATCGGCTGACTTCAGCGAGCCGCTGGGCGAGCAGGTCTTCGACGGCGGTTTCGAGCGCCGCGCCTTCCAGCGACGCGTCCACCGCGAAGGCGTCCTCCTCCAGGACGTAGAACCAGGCGTCGACCACCGGTCGAAGTGCCGAGGGCGCGTATGAAGCCGTCGAGAGCCGCTCGGTGAGGCGCCGGTACACCGTCTCCAGCCGGTGTAGCGGGGTCTCGTTCTCCGACACCTGGACCTCGGCGGTGGCCATGCCGCGACGCTTGGCCTGTTCGGCGAGCCAGCGGGTGAAGAAGGTCTTGCCCGAGCCGTACTCACCGCGGACCGCCTTGAACACCGATCCCCCGGACGTGACGGTGTCCAGCTCGGCATCAACTGCCGAGGCGAATCGGTCGAGGCCGACGGCGAGCAGGTCGAGCCCTGCCTGGGGCACGGCACCGTTTCGGAGCGCGTCGATGACCTCGCGACGCCGTACCGCGCTGACCGACACGGACTCCGACTCCGACACCCCTACCGCCCCTTCAGGCCGAACTGTTCACGCAGCAGCGCCACGTCGAGCTTGAGAGTGCGGCCATTGTCGACAACCGCCAAAACAGGGTAGTTGTCAAGGTTGAAGATGCGCTGCAGCGTCGCAGCAAACCCGGCGGCCCGCACGACGGGCTCACCGGCCCGCTCGGCGGCGACCGGCAACGGCAGCACTCCTCCGGACTCGAGCAGCGCCACAAGCACAGCCTCGATCTTGGCGGCCGGGACCTTGCGCGGCATCAGCCGCTGCTGAGCCTGGAACAGCTCTGTGTCCAGCAGTTCGGCCACGAGCGCCGTCTCTGGCGCCTGTGGCACCTCGGGGGACGCCATCGCGACGTCGAAGAGCCCCGGCCGCTCCTGCTGGTCCTGCTTCTTCCCGTTCTTGCGCGGCTTGGTACGCGCAGGAGCCTGTACGGCGGGTGCCACGGGCCCGGGGGCGTCGAGCGACCACCAGGAAGGGCTCTGGTCAGGCAGCGCGCGCCAGCCGGTGGGGGCGGCCGCCCCGAGCGGCAGGAAGGCCAGCAGCGGGATCGTCACCTCAGCCAGCGACGCGCCGCCGTGATAGCCGGCCTTCTTGTCTGTGTAGCGGACATGCGGGTCCCACAGTGCGACGATCCGCTCGTCTGCGGCGGCCACCCGTGATCCGGCCAGCTCCACCTCGGCCGCATCGGCCGGTGGGCCGGCGCTACGGTGCCTGGCCGACCTGACGCCGTCCGCACGGCGTAGCTCGCTGCCGCGTTCCAGGACGTGGCCGTGGTCGCTCGTGATGATGACTGCGCGGCCCTGGTAGCGGGCGTAGTCGAGCAGCGTCCGCATTCCGGCGATGTCGGAGATGCGCCACGGGACGTCGGCGCGGCCCTTGTCGAGGCTGTCGTCGATGGTGTTGAGGACGACAGCCACGGCGGTCGCGTCATCGTTCAGGGCCTGGACCAGGTCGTCGCCGAGGGTCTCGCCAGCATCCCCCGGGAGGCCGCCCTTGTGGAAGAGCCGCGCTTTCTTACCCTTCCAAAATGCGTGCTTCTCGAAGGCGGCCCGCTCGTCGTCTGGGCCGCCGGTGGTGATGCGAGCGGCGAACAGACTGGCCCGCGACACCTGGGTGACGGTGGGCAGGGCGGCGACCACGGCCCGGCGGCGCGGTTCCTCATCAGCACCTGCGACAGGGTCGTACTCCTCCCACCGCTCAGCGCGCAGTTCCTCGCCGAGCGCGGTGGCCACGGCCGTGCTCATCCCGTCCAGCACCAGAAGCAGGACCGGACGCCGGTGTCCGTTCCCTCCCGTCACCAGGGGAGCAACGACGCGCGGCAGCACGGTCTCGACCATTAGAATCTGACCGGGATCGGCACCTGCCGCGGTTGAGGCGGCGAGCCTGCCGGCGAATTCCTCGTCCAACGCCCGTCTGCGGTCCCGGACCAGCGCATACAGGTCCCGGTAGTCGCTCTGCAGCGTCCTATTGAGTTCTTCGCCTGCCCAAATGTCGTCCCGGGCGCGATCGACCCAGCCCCACTCGCCCATCTGCGCCTGTACGGCCGCGCCGGCACCAGAAGCGGTGGGGTTCGGGGTGGCAAGCCACTGGACCAGGCGCTGTGCCATTTCCGCTCGCCGTACTCGATGGGCGTGTATATCGGCCAGCTTGTGTTCGCGCAGCTCGGCTACCGCCTGGGCCAGTTTCCCAACAGCACAGTGGTCATGGATTGACGTCCTCAGCGTCTGAGCGACCGCCTCGATACGGGCGTCGAGGCTGGAGCGCAACAGCAGGCTGTGCTGAGCCGCCGATCCGGCGCCGAACTGGGCGATCAGCTCCTCGGCCCGGTCGAGCACGGCGTGGGCATGCCGTCCGGCGTTCTCGTCGCGCCGATCGGCCAGCATCCACCCGGTGAGCTGCTCGGCGGCTGCCGCGAACTCCCGGACGGCTTGGTCGGTTACTTTGATCTCGCCGGGCCTGGCCATGGCGATGTAGGACAGTACACCTCCCTGCGCTCGCTGGGCGGTGCTGCCTGCTTGTGGGTGCCAGAGCGCGGCGCAGACCAGACCAAGGGCGAGGGCATCGCCCGCATGGCCCGATTCGACGAGGGGGAACAGCACGTCGGCGGTTCCCCCGGCACACTCACGGAGCCAGGCGATGAGACCGGCGCGTTCGGCTTCACGGAGCAGGCGGAACGCTTCGACTTGTTCGAGGTCCCGGCTCCAGAGCAGCAGCGCGCTAGCGTCTAGGTTCTCGGGATCGACGCCGATCCGGTCCAGGCCCAGGCGGCGGACGGCCAGCGCCCGAAGTGCAGTGTCGCGGGTGAGTAGCGGTCCCGCCAGCCGCGGCCAGCCGCCCGGCGGCATGGCGTCGACCAGCGCTTCCCCGGCCCAGCTCTCAGCGGCGAGCCGCGGGTCCAGGTGCTGGGCCCCGAAACTTTCCTCGATCAACCGCCATGGCTCCACCACGAAAACGCGCTGCCGGATGACCCTGCTGAGCAGGCCTGTACCGAGGTCGCTATCCTCTGCGCCGGTGAGCACGACCAGGACGGCGTCGTCGTCGCTCTCGGCATGCTCGGTGACCTGCTCCAGTACGGCGAGCGGCGACACGCAGGACACCACCCGCATTCGCTGGCCTGCCACGGTCATTGTCCCGAACCCGTTGCCCAGCGGCTGGGCCCGGATGAGCAGTGCCTTCTCCTGTTGCCCGGCGTACTTTCGCAGCAGCCGGGTCACCTCCTGCTCGAGTGCGGCGGAGGTGACGGGCAGCAGGCGGCGGATCGTGGATGAGGTCATGGCTGCTCGATCACCCGCCAGGAGATTTCGACTGTCGCGCCGGGATGTGCCGCCGCGATCTCGTCGGCGAGAGCCGCCAGTTCTGCGACCCGGACCGTCCGCTCACCTGCGCCTGGCTTTGGACGCGGATCCTTCTTGTCCGGGTCAGGGCGCCGAACGGTCGCTCTCCGGATCAGCGCGGCTGCGGACGTCGCTGCCTTCTCCAGCGCCGGGCCTAGCCCGATGGTGAGTTCATCCGCGACCGCTGCCTGCCGGAGATCTTCCAGAATCCGCTTCGCTTCCTGATCGTACGGCTCGGGCAGCGAGGCGATGATCTCAAGGTTCTCCCACGGCGCGCTCTTCAGCGCGGCCGATACCGCCTGCGCGCTCTTGATGCTCTTGCCGGTCCGGTGGGCGGGTCCGCCGAGCTCGGCTTCGGCGAGCTGAGCAATGATGTCCAGTTGCCCGTGGCGCGATCCCAGCCCGTCGAGCAGGTCGGCCGCGCATCTGGCGGTGTGCAGCCGGCCCTGCCTCGCCTCCAGGTCGAGGCCCAGCACCCCCGCGTGGGCCTCCAATCGTGCGACGAGCTGGTGCGACGCGTCGCGGTAGGTGCGGGAGTCGTCTGATAGCTGCCGTGCGAAGATCGCGGCAAGCCGGGCTCTGCGGATGGCGGAGGGATTGTGCCCGAATACCTCCATGGCGCGAAGGCGCGCCGTCTCCCAGGTCTGCTCGTCGGGAAGCTGCTGTTCACGAAGCGCCATCTCATCCTTGATCTGGTTCAGCTCCGGTGTCCTCGCCTCGAGGTTGCCTCGGTAGACGAAGGCACGGTCCGTCTGCTCGGCGAAGCAGACGATGACGAGGTGGGCCACTAGCTTCTCCAGGCCTCGCGCCTCGGGGAGGTCGATCCAGTCGAGCAGCTTGGCCAGTCGCAGGTCGCCGGTGATGCCCTCCTTGGCCGCCTGCTGCTGGAAGTGCTGACGCCAGTACGACCCGATTACGAACTTCGCCTCATGCATCTCGCCGATGAGCAGCGGGTTGGCGATCCGCCGCATGGTCGCGCGATGTGACTTGTCGACCTCCACCGGGTCGCTGGGCTTCTCGGTCGCCTGCCGCACGTAGTCGAGAACCATGCGGGCGTCGGCGAGCCTGACCGTCGCGCCGGTGCGGTCGGGGTCGAAGTCGGGATGCGCTGGATACTGCACCATCAGCATCTGGTCGGCGAGCGACCGCATCGCCTCGGACAGCGCGGCGCCGGAGGCCAGTCTGGGCCGCAACCCGTCATGCAGGGAAAACAGGTGGTCGTCGAACCCGGTGACGACGTCGGCGGGCTGCTTCGTGATCAGGCCGTACGCCTGACGAAGTGTCTCGGTCAGCTTGCCCTGCAGGGTGTTCCGCTGGTCGGTCAGGGTCTGGCGGGCCCGATGCCGATCGGTCGGGTTCAGGTGGCCGGCGTGCTCCTCGAAACGCTGCCCGGACAGCACGTAGTCGAGGACGACGAGCTTGCCCAGATCCCGCAGCCGCTCCGGCGACAGTGACGCCGGGATCCAGCAGAGCGTCCGATCGTGGACCGCCATGTTCTGCAGCCGATTACGGTCATCGGCGGGTGTGTAGTCGTCGAGGTCGAAGGGATAGTCGACGATCAAGCGCCAGGAGGTGGGATCGGCGGGGTGGAAGACGTCGTCCCGCAGGTCGTGCGCATCGCGGATGTTGCCGAAGACGACCTCCACCGCCCGCTTGCTGCCGCGCCAGGTGAGATCGAACCTGTCCCCGCTGTATTGCCCGGTCTCGGTGACACCGAGCTCGGTGTAGAGCAGCTTCTTGACGAGGTTCTTCCTGGCACCGTCAGTGTTGGCGAATCGGGCCGTCGACAGCACCGACTCGACATCGACCCCGACGAGCTCCAGGCCGACGCCGGGGTCGTCGCCTCCGGTGAACTTGATCTCGGTGAACTGGCCCGCCCAATCCTCGACCTTCCGGGCGACCTGCGTGACCTCGGTGCCGGGGATCGGGCTGATCACGCTGCCGTGGTTCAGCGCGGACAGACGGCTGGCGGTCAGGTTGTGCAGGGCGGGCACCGTCGGCGCGAGCGCCGACAGCAGCAGAGTCTTCATCAGCCGGTCGTCACCGCTGAACGCCCGGACTTTGCCGGCCGTCTGCGCGTCGGCAAGATCTCCGCGTCGGGCCTGGGCGATGTCATCCTCGGTAAGGGCGTACCTGTCGAGCAGGTACGGGCGCAGCCGCACCTCGTAGAGCTTCTGCGCGGCCTCGAACTCCACCTTGAGCTTCTGGGTGAACGGCTCATCACCGCCCTCGGTGATGACGTCGTAGAGGTCACCGAGCGGGATGAGCTGACCGAGCCGGAGCTCCTCGCGGCGGCGGATCAGCAGGCGGCGCATGAGCTTCAGCGCCGTGCGCGACCGCTGTAACGCCGCCGATAGGTGGACCAGCGTGTCCATGAAGGCTGGGCTGAACGGGTAGGTCTTGCGGAAGGCCTCGATGTCGGCCCCGGTTCCGCCCCCCGCGCCGAGCAATGTGTCCCTCACCTGCTGGCGCAGCTTCGTGGCCTTGTCGAAGGCCCGCGCGATGGCGGCTTCCGACTCCGTCACCGGCTCCCTGCGTCTGAGTACCCGCTCCCGGGCGATCACCGGCAGGTTCCGGTCTTCCAGTGTGATGGTGTCGAACCGGGCCTTGGCCAGGTCGAGGGTGTCCAGGATGCTCAGCTCGGTGGTGCCGGTCACCTGTTCGCCGAGAGCCTCGCGCAGATCGCGCTGACGGGCAATGAAGCTCACCACCGGCGCCGGGCGGTCCGGGTCGCCTCCCTCCACGAAGTTCGTGATTTTCTGCATCTCACGGCTGACAAACTGCGCGTCACCCGCCGAGTTGATCAGCCAGAGCACCAGCTCGTCGAGGAACAGGATGAGGCTGTCGTAGCCGAGCTCCTTGGCGTGGCGGCTGATCTCCTTCAGCCCGGCATCCAGCGAGACGAACGCCTCGGCGTCCTCCTTGGCGTCGCGGAAGAAACCCGCGCCCCAGCTCAGCAGCAGGTCGTTGACGAGCCGGCGGCGCAGGTCATCGTCGTACGCGGCGGCGAAGGCGGCGTCAAGCTTCTCCGAGGTCCAGAAGGCCGAGCTGTCCCCCCACTCATCTTCCTCGTCCCCTCCTGGCAGACCGGCGATGAACCCCTCGTCGTCGACCCGTTCCCTGGTGAAGCGTGCCTGGTCCAGCAGGGCGTCGGTACGGTGCACCGCCGGGATCGGGGCATCCGGATGCAGTATCCGCACGTAGTCGATGTAGCGACCGAACACCCGCTGCTCCAGCGACTTGGCGCCGAGCAGGTGCAACGGCACCAGCAGGAACTTCTTGCCGTCCATCCAGTCGTGCTTGGCAAGCAGCGGGGCGAACTCCGTCCGCTCCCTGGCGACCTTCTCCTTGCGCAGCAGAGCGTGCAGGACCGCCATGAAGTGCGACTTACCTGAACCGAAGGATCCGTGCAGGTAGGCGGCCTTCGATGCCTGGCCGGTCACGGCGGTCTTGATCAGGCCCAGCGCCTGGTCGAAGTTGTCCACGAGCGAATCCGTGATCACGTATTCGCGCAGCGTCTCCTCGGCCCGGTTGACCCCGCTGGCCAGTTCGAGGACGAGATCGCTGTCGCTCATCGCCTCCGGGATGTCGATGAAGTCCCTGAGCAGCGGCTGCTGGTTCGGCGTAGACATCGCGCTCCTACTTCCTGCGCCCGCGCCCGGCAGCGGGCGGCC
This sequence comes from Microbispora sp. NBC_01389, assembly GCF_045040095.1. NCBI lineage: Bacteria > Bacillati > Actinomycetota > Actinomycetes > Streptosporangiales > Streptosporangiaceae > Microbispora > Microbispora sp. NBC_01389. The sequence continues at coordinate 2,697,403 of NZ_CP109552.1, read as the reverse complement.
GCCAGCCGGCGAGATCGTCGTCGGTGAGCTTCAGGTTGCTCGCCATCTGGTCGAGGAAACCCGCGTAGATCTCAGCCGGGCTGGCGCCATAGGCGGCGTCGAACTCCCCATGCCACTGCCGCACCCACGGCAGCACCTCACGCAGGCCGGCCAACAGCGGCGCCAGCCGGTCGGCACCCCAGCCGTCGCTCTGCTCGCGCTCCACGATGAGGGTGGCCAGGCTCTGTGCCTGCTCGCGGTGGTCGAAGCCCGCCCAGCCGAGCAGCAGCGCCCCATCCTTCGTGGACGACGCACCGTCCCGCCCCGCGTATGGGTAGGAGACGAACCGCTCCTTCGGCAGGTCCAGCTTGCCGCGGTTACGCCAGTAGGAGGGCTTGAGGAAATCGCCCGAACCGTACTTCGGCGGCACGGGGATCGCATCCCGGATCTTCTTCTTCGCCTCCTGCGACTCAGCGGCGTCCTCGGCGCGCTGCCGATCCCACACGTCTTCCCAGTCAGCGCGCTTGCGCAGGCCGGAGTCCTTGTAGCGGAGCGCCGCAAGGTACGGCACGTGCTCATCGGCCACCAGCTCAGCGACGACCTTCTCCAGGTCCTTGCCCCCGGCGTAGAGCTCGGCCACGGACACCACGTCGGCGTCGCGCCGCAGCGCGTCGGCGAGCTGCGCGGTGGTCAGCAGCCGAGGCTGCTCCATCCCGTCCACGTGATGGAACCACAGCTCCCGTGCCTCAAACCGATCGAGCAGCCACTCCCGCAGGGCCCGTTCCTGCATCGCGTCGAAGCCCTCGGAAGCCCAGCGGCGCTTGCACTCCGGCCGTTCGATCAGGCCGATGTTGCGGTCCGATTGGATCAGCGCAATGCGCTTCTCCACCACGGCGCGATACTCCGCAGGCCAATGATCGGGCAGCTCCGTAATCGGCTTCGAGTTGTGCCGCGAGAACCACTCGGTCTCCACCTCGCCAGCTGCCATCTTCCGGGCGAGCACGATCTCGAACGCACGCTCACCGAGGTTCAAGTCTGGCACGGCGTCCGCCGGGGCGGTCAGATCGTCGTCCAGCAGCCCGTAGAGAGAGTAGACCTCCCAGTCCAACTCCTCCTGCGCCGCGAACATCCTGCCGAGCGTCGTGTACCAGTTGTCCCGCGCCCTCGCGAGCGCGTCCCCTGTCGGTACGGCTTGCGCAGCCACAGTGGAAGGACACACCGATGCCAGCCGTTGCGCCAGCGCATCCAACTGCCGCCCTCGATCTAAAGGCAGCGTCTCTGGCAACGGGAACTCCTGCAGCTTGGTCCCCGTGAACTCGTAACTCCATGACCACGGCTGGTCGGACCGGCCTCCACCCGAGTTACCGGCTCCCCCTTTCTTCTGGCTTACCTGCTTGAGCCAGAAGCATGCGGTGGAACTATTGAGCACTCCCAGCAACTCCAGGTGCTCGTCCTCCGTCGCCCCCTCCGGCAACTTGATCACTGGCGCGGACTGTTTGAAGACCTTCCCACCCCGATCCAGCACGAAGTGGTTATGCGAAGCAACGAAAGCAAACGCAATCGATAGCGGGGTCCTGAGCTTGTTGGCGGTGAGGCGCCCATACTCACTCCAGCGAAGTCCACCCTCAATCTTCGACTTACCGCCGAAAAGTAGATTGCGGGAAATAACCGTTCGACCCGGCCACATGTACCTGAAGAGGTTTCGCTCGCCCTCAACAGTTATGGGTCGAAAGTCCTCATCGTAAGGGAAAATTGCGTCGTCGAGGTCGCCGCAATCCCAGTCCCGCAGCGCATCCCCGACACACATGGATCGCCGGAACTGAATGGGGATTCCAAGTCGACTAGCACTTCTCATCGGAAGCAGGTACAGGTCGTCTTCCAAGGTAAAGCTCGTGATCCCGATTGAGTCGGCCATTGCGTCCAGCAACCGTCTATCGTGCTCCACGGCTTCTTGCAGGTCACCTGCCCCACCGCCTGCGAGACTCCAAGGGAACCCTGCGAGCTGGTCTCGCTTCTGATCAGAGACACTGATCCATTCGCTCTCGGTTCCTGCTCGATCGATCTGATTGGTGATCGCCTGCCAGACCAGACCCTTGCTGGGATCCTCGGGCGCGGTGGGTTCGCCACGGATTCCCATCACCGTGCGAATGGTCTCGCCTCGGGCATACCGATAATCCTTGTTCCGACCCACAAGGATCACCGTTGGAGTGCCATGGCCGGGGATATAAGCCCCGGACGTGTCGATGACATGGGTGAGTTCGATCTTGTCCCGGAAGAAGCTCTCGATGAGGACTTTGCCGAACTCCCTCTTCATGAAGGAGTTCGCGGTGATCTGGCCTACGTATCCGGAGCCGCGCCCATCAGCGCCAGCCGTACGAGCGAGCTGGTAGAAGCGCTGCGCGAAAGGAACCGATAGGGCGTACTTGCCGGAACACGCGTCATACAGATCGCGGTAGAGCTGGTTGAGCTTCTTGTCCTTGACGGTGATGTAGGGCGGATTGCCGACGACTACGTGGTAGCGGCCCTCGTCGAGGATGCCGGGGAAATCGTCGCGGTCCTCGGTAGCGTAGTGGAAATCCGCGAGTGCCTGGTCATCGTCGATGCCGGTGATCGCGCGCTGTGGGTGCTTGATCAAAGCGTCACCGATGGCGATGTTGAGGTTCCCCAGGTCATGGTTTTCGAGGTCCGCGAGCGAGGTGAAGCCCGCGGCCTTCATCGCGGCGATAAGCAGCCGGAAACGGGCGATCGCCACCGCAAAGGGGTTGAGGTCCACACCGTGAACCGCGCCAAGCGCTAGCCGAACCAGCTCCCGCTGGTCTCGGGCGGGCGCGAGCCGTACCCACTCGTCGAGCAGCCGGTGGAACGCGCCAAGCAGGAAGTGTCCGGACCCGCAGGTGGGGTCGATCACCTTAACGGCGTCGTGGCCGAACTCGGCGATCGCTGGCGTCAGCGTGTAGTCGAGGATGAACTCCTCGACGAACTCCGGAGTCTGCAGCAGCGCGAAGTTCTTCCTCGCGGCCTCGGACAGGTCCTGGTAGAGGTCCCCGAGGAAGCGGGTGTCCCAGTCCCCCGAGTCGAAGGAGTGGACCAGCACGCCGGACTCGCCGCGCCGCCGCCAGAACGCGAGCAGCCCCTTGGCCGCGTCGTGCGAGAGTGGGATCTGGTAGAGCGGGTTGTGCTTTACGTCGAAGAGTAGGTGACCGGCCTGCGACCGGCCGATCTCGGCGAAGGCGGCCAGCAGCCACCCTCGGTCAGTCTCGGCAGGGTTGGCGCGGAAGAACTCCTCCTGCGCCTCCTCCGCGAAGAGCAGCGCGTCGTGCGTGGACCCGGCGATGTACTGCTGGGCGAGCAGCGCGTTGTCCTCGCAGAAGCGGACGAACACCGTGCCTAGCGCCCACGCGGCGGCGGCCTGGGTCACCCGCTCGTCGCGCCAGGACGCCCAGGTGGCACCGGTGCGGCCGAGCTTGAACGCCCGCTCGTACTCCGCGCGGAGCCTGGCGCGGACGTCGACAACCGACTCGGCCTGCTCACGCAGGTCGACTTCCAGCGACTTCACCTGCTTGACGAGGTCGTCCTTGAGTGCCTTGGAGACGATCACGACGCCTTGGCTCCGCTTCTATGTTGGTTGGCCACCCATGCGTCGGGCAGCACGATCCATTCGTTGGGGAGTTGGGCGGGCACGAGCATCCCGTCCAGGCGGGGCTGGTGCCCTGGGTTGTTCATTGGGCAGAGCAGCCAGACCGGCGTGTCGCCCTGGCGGGCGCCTGCGGCGAGGTCGAAGAGCAGGTCTCCGGCGTCGTAGCGGGCCAGGGGGGCCGCGTCGTAGACGAGCAGCGGCCCTCCTGCCTGCTGTTCGGCCCCCTTCTCTACTAGCGCGGCGAGACGGTGCGCGACGAGCTGCCACGCCTGGTCGGCGTACTCCCTGAGCTTGAACGCCGCCTTGCTGTTGGGGGCGGCGATATCAGCGTCGAGGATCGTCTCCCAGGTGGGTCTCTTACCGGGCGTGACCTGCTCCTGCATGGCGTGCAGGAACAGTTTCGCCAGGCTGACCGGCCGGGCTCCGAAGCGGGAGACGAGTTCTCCGCGTGCCCTGCCGTACAGGCTCAACTGCACGGTCAGCGCGCGGAAGCCGCCCGCCGCCAGTGCCGCGTCCGCCGAGACTCGCAGGCGTTCCTCGGTTCGCAGGGCCTCGGCGAGTTCAGGGGTCTCGGCATTCCAGCGGCTTGAGCCGGTGCGGGTCGCGCGGCGGGTGAGCGGCCGGCCGGTCGATGCTTCCTCGGCCTGGGGCGAGACGTAGCGGTCGACCCGCCAGCGCACGTCGAATCCCGCGTCGCGTAGCAGCGCGTCCAGCTTCGGGTGGTTCGGCAGGGGCTGCAGCGCCGGGAAGCGGGCGCGGACCTTCTCGTGAATCTGCTCGGGGGTAAGCCCGAGAGGCCTGCCGTCCCGCATGACCGCGGGCACGACACCGGCCTGGGTCAGGCGCAGCGCCCGGACCGGGGACAGATCGCGCGGGTAGATCTCCAGCCGGGCGGTCGCCGCCGCACGGTCGGAGGAGGTGGCGGCGAGGAAGACCAGCCGCCGGTCATCGAGGATGACCTCGGCCCCTGGGACTTTCACCGCGCGGAGTTCGCGCAGCACGGTGGCTGCGGTGGGCAGCACCTCTTGGGCGGCCAGCCTGTCTGCGGCCTTGCCGAGGGCGTCGGCGTAGTCGAGCAGCGCGGGACCTGCGGGTGTGTCGGGCGCGTCGCTCTCGGTGGCCTCCAAAGCCACCATGATCCGGTCTCGGTGTCTGCGGGTGATGAGCCGTGGTTCGCCTTGCACTGGGTCGATTTCGACGGCGGCCCGGACGGCGGCCATGGCGATCGCCCGGCGCAATGTACTGCCGGTGCGGGCCGAGCCGCGCCGGGCGAGGATTGATTCGGCCAGTTCGGCCGCTCCCATGACGCGGCCGCTCCCGGCCAGAAGTGTGATCACTTCATCGAGGACGCTGCGGACCAGCGGCTCGTCGCGCCAGCGTGCGCGCTGCTTGACCATGATCTGGGCGATGCGGCCTGAAGTGACCTGTGGCCGTAGTTCCATCGCCACTTGGGGCTGCTGCGGCCACGGTGGGAGCGGTGAGGGATCGCCGGCGGGGCTCGGGAGGCCGAGGAGGAGCCGGGTTGCGTCCACCTCGGTGGCGTTGCGCCTGTTCGCTAGGAGGTCGGGGACGAGTAGGGAGGCGATGATGTCGAGCCCGACCCGACTGAATGCCTGGCTCTCCTCTTCGGTACCTGCGGTGGCGTGCGTGGTCTCGGCCTTGGCCGCCTTTTTCTCGGCGGTCGCCAGCGGCGACATCTCGTTCTCGCCCAGGCGTGCCCGCCAGTCCCGGATCCGCCGCTGGAGCTCCTGTCGTGTCTTCGCGCCCAGGCCGGGCAGGTTGAACAGCGCCTTCGACGGCAGGTCGAGCAGATCCCCGACCGTAGTGGCCTCGAGCCGGGCTGCCGCGGAGACTGCCCGCTGCGTGAGTCCTGCAGCGTCCAGCACTGTCGCCCGCGTTGCGGCCTCGGCTGCTTTGTCTCGGGCCTTCTGCGGGGCGTCGTCTTCCGCGGGAAGGGTGCCCCTGCCCGCGGTGTCGTCCGGATGATCGGAGCCGACCGGTGGAGCGGCATCGGAACGCTGGAAGACGATTCGCCAGGCGGTCATCATCTCCTTGAGCGTGTCGAACCGCTTCTTGGCGTCCCGGTGCAGGGCCCGCTGGAAGAACTCCACGAGCCCGTCGCGGATCGCGGGGTCGAACGCCTCCACCGCAAGAGTGGGTGGTCCCTCAGTGAACCGCGCCTCGGTCTTGCCGTCGCCCCATTCAGGCAGTTCGCCCGATGCCATCTCGTGCAATGTGACGGCCACCGCATAGCGCTCGGCGTGCGCGTCGTACACCTGGCGCGAGGCCGTACCCAGGAAGGGGTCCAGATAGCCCGGAGTGCCCGCCTGGATGTCCTTCACCGAGATGCCGGCCAGACTGAAGTCGAACAGGACAAGCTGGCGGGTGCGGTTGGGCCGGATCCTGATCGCGATGTTGTCCGGCTTGATATCCCGGTGGGTGACGCCCTCGCCTTCCAGGAAATCGACCGCGCCGAACAGGTACTCGCTGAACACCTCCAGCTCGTCGGGGCTGAGCCGCCCGTCCTCGCGGATCTTGCGGGCGACGGTGTGCTCCCCGGCATGGTCGAGCACGATGAAGGTGCGCCCGCCGACGCGCAACGGCTCGTCGCGCGCCAGCCTGATCACCCGGGAGTCGCTGCCGAGGCGGCTCAACACCGAAGCCTCGTGCTCCAGCCTCGACGCCTTCTCGTCCGAGAGCGCGACCTTCAGCACTTCCTTCCTGCCCGAGTCGAGGTTCTCGGCGAGAAAAGCGCGTGATGTCGACCCGGTGCCGAGGCGCTTCTCGATCCGCCATGTACTGTCGATGACGTCCCCAGGGCGGGCGTCGAGCGGGTCAGGCTCCTCAGCTGCAGGTACGGCTTCGTCTTCGGGGTGGGCGGTCTCCGGAGCGGTCGCTTCATCCTCGACCAACTCCAGCATCTCGAGGAACTCGGCCACCGTGGCCAGGCGCTGGGTCGGCACCGGAGCCGTCGCCGCCTGCACCATCTCGTCCATGAACTCGGTGATCGAGTCGGCAACCGTGGAAGGGCGCAGCCCGTTCTCCTTGGAGAGCCGGGTGAACAGCTCGGTGCGCGTGTCCGCGGGTGGCTGACCGGTGAGCAGCAGGTAGGACAGCGCCCCGAGGCCGAACACGTCCATCGCCACCGGGTCGGGGTTGGGCGCGGAAAGCTCCGGCGCCAGGTAGGCCTGGGCAGAGGCCTCGATGTGCTCACCGGCATGGCTGGTTATCGAGCTGAGCACCATCGCCTCACCGGTGCTGCCCGCAGAGTCGGCGCCCCTGGTCGCGGTCTGCCAGTCGCTGATCTGCACCTGCGGCCGGAGCCATCCGGCTTCGCGACCGCGAGCCGGGGTGACCAGAATGCTCCGCGCCGACAGTGCCCGGTGGTAGAGGCGCCTCCGGTGAGCGTAGGAAACGGCCTCGGCAAGCTGGCGCACCATGCCCAGCCGCGCGTCCAGGTCGAGGCTCTCACCGTACTGAGCCAGATAGTGGTCGAGCCGCATGGCCTTCGGGTGATGCCGGAAAATCAGCGCGGGGCCGGCCTCATGGGGCTCCATCGTGTCGACCTGGACGATGCCCGGATGGCTGATCCCGTGCAGAACAAGCATCTCCCGCCGGGCGGCCCGCTCGATGCTCGCCCGCATGGCCTGGTCAGCGTTGCGCTCCACCAGATAAATGCGAATCCGCCGCTTCTCCGACTTGAGCTGGGAGTGCTCGGCATGATGGTCCTGCCAGGTCGGTCCGACGTCGAACGGACGGGTCTCCAACTGCCACGACCCGACCTGCAGGTGACGCCTGCTACGGGCGATTCCGACATCCTCCAGCAGCGTCGTCAGCTGCCGCGACAGCGTCGGCGTCAACCGCCTGCGATCGTCCTGCGGCGGCCTGCGGAGCAGGTCCTCCCAGATCTCGGGAAGATTCTCCTGCCCCTCGGTTCCATAGATGCCGTGCAGGTGGTGATCAGGCAGCTGGATCTGGAGGGACGGGACCGAGAGGAACACCGCGGCCTGAATGAATGGGATGTGCTCGCGCACCCCTCTTTTAGAGGCCGCTCGCTGAAGGAGCGTCTTGAGCTGCTTGGCCTTGGAGTCGGCCAAGTGCAGAGGATTATCGAACGTGCGCGTCCCCGACCCTGACGGGTTCCGCTGGATCCAGTTGGAGCCGCTCGCGGTCAACCGGCCATGCAGGCTCTTGATCTCGATGAGGTGGAGGCCGCTGGGCGCGGCAACCAGCAGGTCGACCTCGCGAACGTGGCCCGTATCGGCGGTGAAGGTGAAGTTCGACCAGGCGCGGTACGGCTCCGCCTCCGGGAGCAAGCGGCGGACATACTCCAGGGCATCACGCTCGTGCTGGAACTGGGAAGGCGTGACCGTGACCCACCGGCCCTCGTCCATGCCTCTCCTGTCAAGATCAATGAATGTAGCGACAGCCACGATAGAGACAGGTGGTACCTATAGGTAGACATGTGTCTCTTTTGTAGCCTCATGACTATAGCCAGGAGATACGATCACGCGACAAGTCGGTCACATGTGGCGATACCGACAGACTGTGCTCGCTCTGGAACGATCCCGCGACCTGGACACCGGCCATGCCTGAGACGTGGCCACCGCAGGACGTCAAGATCACCTCACCCATCGAGGACAACCCATGCCCGAACTGACCGGCGAGCCCCGCAAGACCACCGCCGAGATCCTCGCTGCCTGGCCCTCTCCAACGATGATCATCGATGCGAGTTATGGCGGCCACATATTCGCCGTTCTCCGGGAGTGGCGTGACGGCCTGCCCACCGAGCCGCCCGTCCCGACCGACGAGGAACTCGCCGACCTGGAGATGGACGAGGACGGCTGGTATGAGTACCAGCACAACGAGCGTCGGCCGCCGCTCCATCTGGTCACCGACGAATGGATGCCCACCGAAATCGCCGAACGCTTCGGAGTCGGTGACGGCGGCTTGGGCATGGACTACTGGCCCGCTGAGTACCTCTATCCGTCAGAAAAGCTGGAGGACCTCGAACGGGCCCTCCGTGACCTCGGCTTCACCGTGATCCGTGGAAACCTCGATAGCGATGGCGCATTCCTCGACAGATGGCTCCCCTGAAGGGTGTAGGCCGCACTCTTATTCCTGGCTCTCGTCCACGCGCTCTTCCTCAGCCAGCACTCGGGCCAGGGCCTGTCTGGCCGTCTCCCGCCGGGATCGATACACCGGATCCTCGACACAGATCTGGTCGTAGATCGTAATCGCCTCTTGGAGCTGAATGGCGGCCTGGGGGAGGTCGCCGAGCCGGTGTAGCGCATGCCCGGCGTCCTCGTGTGCCTGGACCTGGAAGAAACGCAGGCCCGAGTGGCCGGCCTCGACGAGAGCGTGGAGCAGCTCTGTCGCCTGCAGGCTGGTGAGTGCCGCCTCCGCGAACTGGCCTGCCCGAATCAGCGCCGACCCGAGTCTGCCGATCGCCAAAGCCCGCTCGGCCTCGGCATTCTCGATCACATCGCCGAGGCCATGGAGAAGCGCAACAATGATCCGTACGGCGAGCACCTCATCGTGGGGGCGGCGAAGCGAGCAAAGCTCCCCTGCCAGGTTGGTCAGGGACCGCAGGATGCCGACCGGACCGTCATGCCCAGGGTCGGCGAAAGTGACGTCGCCGGCGACCGCTGCGAGTTCGCGCAGCGCCTGAGCAAACGCGGGATCGAAGTGCGGGTTCATTTCCGGAACCAGCCCTGCACTGAAGTCAGCGGCGGTCACGTCGACCCCGGCGAAGAAATCCACGGGGTACCGCTCATAGCCTCTGGCGAGATCGGTCACGGTCAACCCGCCTGGGGCTTCAGCGACGGCGGCTGCCGCCGTGGGGACGGTCAGCTCCTCGGCACGGCGGAAGGCGTTCTCAGCCGGGACCTCCCGCCCAAGCGCCCGCAGCACCCGGCCGAGTTGACGCAATGACTCGGCAAGCGCGGAACCGTGCCGGGCACCCAGTCGTTCCCGCACGCTTACGGCGCGGCCGGCCGCTTCCAGCGCCTCGGACAGACGACCGCATGCAACCAGATATTCCGACAGGTCGTCCAGGGTGACACCTAGATTGGGCAGATGAGGGTTGCCCTCCTCCTGTTCAATGGGGTCGAGCAGCGCGATGGCGCGGCGCGCCAGCCGTACCGCCTCTTCGGGGTCACCGAGCTGTGCTCGACACCAGGCCAGCTTGTCCAGACAGAACGCGTGCAGCGCCGGCACCTCCGGGATGTCCATGCACAGGGCATCGGCGCGCTCCAACACGGCGACGGCGTTCTCCAGCGGAGGTATCCCGGTCAAAAGCCCGCCGTAGTCGATCAGAGCCTCGGCCAGCTCTACCCCGCCCCGAGCCTCGAACATGTTCACCCGAATCGCGGTGGCTTCCGCGGCCCGATGAAAACGGCCGAGCGCCGCGGCGAAGTCGGAGGCGGCCCGTAGTGAGGACAGCAGGTCTTCCTCGATCGCCTCCGGGTCCTTGGCGTACAGTCCGTGCCGGATGCTCGCGGCGCGGGCGGCGGCCCTCCAGGCCTGCTCTAGGTCACCAAGCGCCGCCCGATATCCGGCCAGGTTCGCCAGCACGACCGCCAGCTCGCGAAGATAGCCCGGCTGTTCCGGGGTCAGTTCGTCGTAGTAGGCCACAGCGCGTTCAGCCGCCTCGCAAGCTAACTCGTCGCGGCCCAGATGGTGCAGGCGGACGGCGAGACCGTTGAGGGAGTTGGCCAGGTCGCCGACGTTATCGGTCTGTTCGTACAGAGCCACGGCCCGCTGCGCCGCGTGGGTGGCCTCCTCATGCCGCCCAAGAGGGCCGAGCTTGTTGGCGAGGTTGTTCCATGCGCTGGCCAGCGCGCTCCGGTAGGTCTCGGGATCGTCCTCGGCCAATTCCTGCCAGAGAGCCAGGGCCTTCCGGCTGGTGGCCTCGGCCTCCTCGTGGCGGCGGGTTCCCGCCAGGCTGCTGCCCAGGTGCCCCAGCGCTCGGGCGTGGGTTTCCCTGTTCTCAGAGCGTTCCGCGATCCGCACCGCGCGCTCGGCCGTACGCAGCGCAGCCTCGTGATGACCGCGGTGGAACTGGAGCTCGGCCTGCCATCCGAGAAACCGCGCGTAGGCGACGAGCCAGACGGGATCACCACCGCTGAGAATCTTGTAGCGACGAGCGGTCACCAACACGACCGACTCGGCTTCGCCAAGGTATCCCTCGCCGGCCAGAAGTCGGGACAGGTGATCCAGAAGGCCGGTGAGCCGCTCGGCCGGGTCAGGTGGGCAACTGGATGCCGCCGACAGCAGGATCTCCTTGGCCTCCAGGAGACGGCCATGCTCGACCAGGCGCCAGCCATAAGTCACCTTGGCCTGCACCGCGTCGGTCGCATCCGCGAGCTGTACGGCTTCCGCCGCCGCGTCGAGCGCTTCCTCGTCACGGTCCACGGCGGACAGAACATCCGACAGCAACAGCAGGGTCTCGGTAAGGAAGGGCAGGCACCACTCCGCCGCCAAATCCCGGTAGGTGTCAACCGCACGAGCGGCGAACTGGACCGCTTCCCCGACCCGGCCGAGCTCGTACAGCGCGGCTGCGCGCAACCGCATGACATCTGCCAGTTCCCCGCGGAAGCCGGGAAACTCCGGTGCGAGCTCCTGCATCAGCTCGATCGCCCGATCCGAGACCGTGAACGCCTCCTCGTGCTCTCCGCACCACATGAGCAGACCGAACAGCTCTTTGCAGGTCAACGCCACATCTGGGCGGAACCGGGGGCTACCAGCCAGGCAGCGCTCGTAGAACCGCAAGGCCTCCCGTTTGGCCGCGGCGGCCTCCTGCGGCCGGTTCAACTCGGCCAGATTGGTTCCGCAGTCCCGTACGGCCCGCGCGTAGAGACCCAGGGTGCCGTCGTCGTCGAACATGTGAGGGCGGAGCACCGCCGCGCATTCCTCGGTGTATACGAGGGCCTCGGCCGGTCGGCCGTACCCGGTGAGGCTGTGCGCGAGCATGCCGAGGGCGTTGGCGTAGTTCAGCGGATCCCCTGCGCCGCGCAGAAGCGCCACCACCAACTCTCGCGCGGCCACGAAGTCGTCGGCCCTGCCCAGCCGCTCAAACTCAGAGCCCAGCCGGATGACCTCATCCACCAGGAGATCAGCCAGTTCCGCCGGGCCCGGGTCCAGCCCGGGAATTGTCAACTGCTCGGCGATCCCCGCCGCATCAGCCCGAAGCCGCAGACCGGCGAGCGAGTAGGCGACCGTGATGTCGAAGCCCTCAGGGGTGAGCTCGCCCAGCCGACGGTAGGCCTCGCTGATGTCCACCATGCCCTCACAAGATCCTCAAAGGTGATATCGGGGTAGATACTGCCGAAATCTCGATCAATCTGGAACGTCCCAAGGCGTATTTTCGGAAGATCCGCTTGTGCCGGTAGGTCGTGAGCGATCAGAGCAGCGGCGCGAGGGAATCCGGCTGCTCCGCGATCCGGCGCAAGACAGCCACCGGGCCGTCAGCGTGGTGGTCCGGAGGGATCAATCGCAGCGCGGAGGCCAGGACCGAGATGCTGATCTCCTCGCTGGCGCGAGTCGCCTCAGAAGGCTCGTCCAGCGAGGAGATCAGCGTGTCGGCGGACGTGATCTGATCTCTGCAGCTTGCGCAGACGGACTGGCCCCATTCGGGGACGTCGTAGCGCCAGCAGATGACACAGGCGGTGCGCTGCGCGAAGTTGGCCCGCAGGCTCTGCCTGCGTTTGGGATTCTTCATTCCGTGCACTCCTTGAGGACGGTTTCGGAGTTCCTTGCAAGCGGGATTCGGACGCGATGCCTCCGGAGGCCGCCGTCCAGGTTTCCCGTGTACGCCGGTGATGTTGGGCGGTAGCTTCGCTGTGTGGCTACCAACGAAGAGCGGTCGCGGTGGGTCGTGCACGGTGAGCGGCTGATCTATGACAACCGGTGGATCCGGCTCGGCCTGGTGGACGTCGAGATCCCGGATGGGGAGCGGTTCGAGCATCACGCGGTGCATCTGGACCGGGCGGCCATCGCTGTGGTGGTCGATGAGCAACAGCGGGTGCTGATGATGTGGCGGCATCGGTTCTTGTTCGACCGGTGGGGTTGGGAGCTGCCGGGCGGCCTGGTCGACGCGGGGGAGGACCCGATGGCGACGGCGGCTCGTGAGGTGGAGGAGGAGACCGGGTACCGGGTCGGGGAGATCGAGCACCTGGTGACCTATCAGCCGATGGCCGGCATGGTCGACTCCGAGCACAACCTGTTCCTTGCCCGCGGTGCCGAGTTGGTGAAGGAGCCGAGCGGGGAGATCGAGGCGGACCTGATCGAGTGGGTCCCGATGAAGGAGATCCCGGAGATGATCGCCCGGGGTGACATCTGGACCTCGGGGACGCTGGTCGGTCTGTACGCGGCCCGTGATCGGCTCAACGGAGCGCGCGGGTAAGTCTCCGGGTGAGTTCGTCGATGCGCTTGTGCTGTCGGCGTGAGCCGGTCATGGTCGCCAGGTGCTTCGCCCGTTGGATGTGGGGTTGGGCGGCTTCGGGGTCGCCCAGGGCCAGCAGTGCATGGCCCAGGTCGCAGCGAAGGGCGGCCTCTGCGCGGTTGTAGGTGCCGTCCATTCCGGCGAGTGCTGACCGTAGGTCCTCGATGGTGCCGGGGTCGCCGAACCGGACGAGGCAGTTGCCGCGCCACCGGGCGAGGTGATGGATGTCGAGCGACAGGTAGGGCATGGACGCGTCGCTGTGTCCGCTCGGTAGGAGAGCGGCGGCCTGGTCGAGGGCGGCGCGGCAGGTCGTCTCGTCGCCCAGGATCGCGGCGGCTTCGGCCTCGGCCGCTGAGAGCCATGAGCGCAGCCGGGCGGGGATGCGGTCGTGATAGACGGCCTGCACGTGCTGGAGGACTTCGGTTGCTTGGGCGGGCTGCCCCAGGTCCATGAGGACGTAGGCCTGTTCCGCGCAGACGTGGGCGATGACGGCGGGGTCGTCGGCTTCGCGTGCGGCGGCCTTGGCGTTCTCGTAGTGGTTCCAGGCGTCGTTGAGGGTGCCGGTGTTGATGGCCTGCCATCCGGCGAGTGACTCGGTCTGGGCGAGGATGTGGGCGAGTTGCGCGCGTATGCCGGGCCGTACCGCATGGTGGTGCGCGCGCTCTATCTGGGAGATCTGGGCGCGCATTTTGTCGGCGATGGCGGCGCTGCCGAGCCGGCGGTCCAGTAGGCGCAGGTTGTTGGTGTCGGTGTTGAGGATCATCACCATCGTGGGGTCGATCGCGGCGGCGGCCTCGATGCGGGCGGTGAGTTCCTCGGTCTGCTCCTGGTGCTCGTCGCCGTGGCCTGCGGTGGGTGAGGCGATGTCGAGCGGGGCCAGGCCGAGCAGTACGCGGGCGTGGTCGGGCAGGGCGAGGCCGGCGGCGATGCGCTCGTAGACCTCAAGGTCGGTGACCTGGCGCTGTCCGCGCATGAGCTGGCTGATGCGGCCTTGCGCGATGCCGGTGGCGGCGCTGAGGCGGATCTGGCTGGCGCCTGCGTACTTGACAGCGAGATTGAACAATCCCGCGATGTCTCGTTTTCTGAGGATTTCCCGGCTTTCGTTGCGATCCCATATGTGTGCGGGTATTTGGATCGGGTCGAACGCGTTCCCATGCATTCCGGCCTCCGGTCGTTTGCCCAGGCTGGTGGCGCATTGCTCGTGCTGGGGACTCTATATCTCCCGGTGATATATCCCCGTGGAATAGGAAGGAATTCTTTCTCGGCCCATTCTTTCCGACATGACAGCACCAGTTAAGTGCACCGCGTGCAACGGGCGCGGCTGGAAGATCGTCACCCGGCGCGGGCAGGTCGCGGCCGTGACGTTCGGCCTGGCGACCTCGTCGCGGGAGGACTGCCTGTACTGCGACGGCGGGCAGGTGGTCGTGGAGATGTTCGAGTGGGAGGTCTTCGTCACGGGCAACGGGACCGACGATCTCGGGCCGTGCGGAACCAGCGCCGGGCAGGCGACCTCGATGGACGAGCTGCGTAAAGCGCTGCGCCGGTTGGACCCGGCCCGGCAGCCGTGGGGCAGGATCACGCACCGGGTCTACGACTTCGGCACCGTGCCGGACGACTGGTCCCGCCGCGTCGTCTTCCGCGCGACGCTGGACGCGGCTGGTCAGGTCCACTTCGAACGGACCGACCGATGAGCAACCGCACCCCGGCATGGGGCGGGCCGTGCCCGTCCCCGCATCTGCCGCCCCTGGTGGGCAACGCCGAACCGCTCGCCTGGCACAAGCCGGGGCGGTTCGCCTGGTCGCGGGTGCTCGCCTGGACCTGCCACGAGCACCGCAACACCTGGTACGAGTTGTGTGCGGCGGGCGGACTTGCCTACATCCGGCGGTTCAAGGGGAGCCAGTTGAAGCCGAAAGTAGCGCAGACGCACGCCTGGCGGATGGCCGAGGCGCAGGCAGTGTGGCTTGCGCTGCTGTCCGGCCGGGTGAGATAGCCGTTCCTGCTGGTGGCTGAGGTCCTGACAGGCCTGTGCTTAGCCGCTACTGTGCTTATGCAGACAAGTGGAAAAGTGATTGGGCGCTTAACATGAGCATGGACTTCGCCCCGCCGAAGTACGCCCAGGTGATGACGGCGATTCAGCAGCGTATCCGGGACGGGGAGTACGCGCCCGGCGACATGCTGCCCTCGGAGACGCAACTCGTCCGGGAGTTCGGCGTCGGCCGCACCACCATCGTGCGGGCGCTGCAGACCCTCGCCATGCAAGGCTGGATCGAACGCGAACACGGCCGCGGGTCGTTCGTGAAGGGCCGCCCGGAAAGCCCGGCCGAGCGGGTGAGGCCCGGCCTGTCGACGGTCGAGCATCCCGAGAGCGCCGAGAACATTGTCAGTGTCGCCCGGGTGCCGGCTCCCCGGCACGTCGCCAAGCTGATGGGCGTGGACGAGCGAACCCCCGTGATCGCCCGCCAGCGCACCGCCCGGCAGGGCGACCGGGTATCGGCGGCGGAAACCCTGTGGTTCCCCTTGGAGATCGCCCTCGGCACCGACCTGGACAAGCCCGATCCACTACGGCATGGGGTCCGCCAGCACCTCCAGGCGGTCAAGCATCTGCGGATCGACCATGTCACCGAACGACTGACCGCGCGCAAGCCGACCAAGGAGGAAGCCGCCCTCCTCGGCTCCTCGTCTCCGGTTCTCGGCGTGCTGGCCACCGTGCACGACCCGGGCGGGGCGGTGCTCCTCGTGATGAGCGTGGCCTTGCCTGGTGATCTTCATGAGCTAGAAGATGTCTATCCCGTGGCATAGACCGACTTCGAGAGGTGCCGTGCAGACTGTGTCCCCTGCCGTGGGTGAGAAGCCGATCATCAAGCGGCCGTTCTGGCGCAGTCGAAAGGGGGCTTATGTCTTTGTGTCGGCGCTAATGATCCTTCTGCCTGCGGTTGGGCTGTTCTTCCTGGTCAAGATCCCTCAGTGGGCGGATGACGCGAAGCTGGCCGCCCTGGTGGACCGGTTCGAGAGCTATCCGCTTCCCCCGAAGACGGAGCGACTGGACTACAGCGAACCCGATGCTTCGATCGCCCTTCGCGGGAATGGCAACCATTGCGACTATCGCGCCCGATGGACATTCAGGACCCAGCTCACCGGCACTGAGCTCGCCGAGTACTACGCGCACGCCAGGATCGAGGGGGTCGAGAAGGGGCCGCCAAGCATCACGGTCTGGCTCGCGGAGCCGTCCAAGCGATCCGCTTACCCGGGCGAGTCGGTAGCGATCGTGGAACTCTACGACGGGACCAGCGCAGGACTCGACCTTCGCTGCACCTGAGCGTTGGGCTAACCCAATGGATACCTAAGTCTTACCGCGCTCGTTTCGCTTGGTTACTTGTGCGGACGAGTGGGCAAGACTTACAGTAGAACTCAATCGGACAAGTGGACGAGCGGATAAGCTGCTCGTCGCGAGAGTAAGGACCACATCGCATGGCCATCGCAGGACCCATCCCGATCGCCTTCGGGCACGTCTTCCCCCACGGCTGCTACCTGGTGGGGGAGGTCGAGCAGGTCAAGGACTTCACCGCCTCGACCGGCGGGCGCACCGTGTTCGCCAAGGACAAGACCACCGGCGAACTGGTCTGGCAGGTCGCCGTCATGGACGCCGACCCGGCCGCCAAGCTCGCCCAGAAGACGGTCGCGGTGAAGATCATCGCCCCGGTGCAGCCCGTCCCGCCGCCCTCCACGCCCGGCCTGCCCATCACCCCGGTCGAGTTCGAGGGCATGACGGTCACGCCGTACGTCCACCAGAACACCGGACGCCTGGCCTACTCCCTGCGAGCCAGGAGCATGCGCGCTCCCCGCCCCGGGGCCACGACCGGCAAGCAGACCGGCATGGCCGGTAAGGAGGCGGCGGCCTGATGCTCCGCGACCCCTACACCTACGTCACGCTCTCGCTCAACCCCGGCGCCCCCGCCAACGTCGGCATCTCGTTGTACTCGACCGAGGTGCGCGCCCAGGCCTCGGTGCTGGACTCCGGGCGGCCCTACTTCGCGATCACCAGCAGCAACGTGGACGTGACCGTCTCGACCATCGCGGCCGGGCCGGCCACCCCCCGAGACGTGGAGATCGCCCGGCAGATCTTCCAGGCCGCATCGCGCTACCTCGCCGACTGCGAGCGCCTGATCGAGCAGTAGCCGACCCGGCTCCGATGCCCACCCCTCCGGGCGTCGGCCACTCACCGGCCTGACACGAAAGCGGGGCCGCAGGAAGCGGCAACTTCCGGCGGCCCCTCGGATCTCCCACGCACACCGAATGCTTGAGAGGACTCCAGCCTAATGCTGAGAAGACTGCCCGGGGACGAGGCGCGTAACCTCGTCTCCACCACCCCGGACACGGCCGTGGTCTTCCGCCCGGCCGTCGTCAAAACCCCCGCCGTCGTCACCATCGTGATCTGGCTGGCCCGCCTGCTGCGCGGGCTGGTCCGGACGATCGGGCGGCACCCGATCGCCTGCACCGCCGCCGCTGCCCCCATCGTGGTCACCCTCGTGTACGGCTGGCGCATGGCCGTGGTCCTGGCCGGGTTCCTGCCCGCGGCCGGGCTGTCATGGGTGCTGCTGGAGCGCGAATCGTTCCTGCGCCTGGTCGGCTGGCCCCTGCTTGCCTGGTGGCGCCTGGTCTGGGTCTACCGGCGGCACTGGCAACCCGTGATGATGGTCTCCGGTCTCGGCCGGCACCTGCGCGGCCGGGACTACCTGCCCCGCCTGGTCACGGTCACCTGCACCTCCTGGGCCGACCTGGTCACCGTGAGAATGCTGGGCGGGCAGGCGGTCAAGGACTGGACCGACCGGGCCGACCACCTCGCCCACGGCTTCGGCGCCCGAAGTTGCCGGGTGTCGATCGCGCGGGCCGGTCGCCTCGTGCTGACCCTGCCCCGGCACGACCCCCTCGCCGAGCCTCTGCCGGCCGTCCCCATCCCCGAGGATGCCTCGGTGAGGCCGGTCGAGATCGGCCGGTGCGAGGACGGCACGCCGTACCGGCTCAAGGTCCACGGCACCCACGTCCTGATCGCCGGTGCCACGGGCGCGGGCAAGGGCTCCTACCTGTGGTCGACGATTCGCGGGCTGCTCCCCGCGATGCGGGCCGGGCTGGTGCAGGTGTGGGCGCTCGACCCCAAGCGGATGGAGCTGTCCTTCGGCCGCGCGCTGTTCGGCCCGCGCTACGCCGCGACCCCTGCCGAGTGTGCCGACCTGCTTGAGGCGGCCGTGGCGGTGATGCAGGAGCGGGCCGACCGGTTCGGCGGCAATCAGCGCTCCCACACCCCCACCCCGGCGGACCCCTTCGTCCTGGTCGTCGTCGACGAGGTCGCGTTCCTGACCGCCTACCAGTCCGACAAGCACCTCCGCGAGCGCACCAAAGCGGCGCTCGCCACGCTCACCACCCAGGGCCGGGCGGTCGGGGTCGGCGTCATGGCCGCGCTCCAGGACCCCCGCAAGGAGGTCATGAACATCCGCAACCTGTTCCCCGACAAGATCGCCCTCCGGCTGGACGAGTCCGAGCAGGTGGACATGGTCCTCGGCGATGGCGCACGCGATCGGGGCGCACTCGCCGACCGCATCTCACCGATACCCGAGCAGGGCGCGGGCGTCGGCTACGTCCGGCTGGAGACCTCGCCCGACCCCGTACGCGTCCGCGCGGCCTACGTCTCGGACGAGGACATCCGCGCCATGGTGGCGAGCTTCTCGGCTGGCAGGGCGGGGGCGCATGCCCGTGGTTGAGATCTCCCACCTCCTCGACGAGCTCATCTGCGCGGGCTGCGGCACCCGCAACGCGCTGTGGCTCTACCCCGTGCGGGGCGTCGTCGAGTGCCGCGAGTGCGGCGAGAAGGCAGTCGTGATCGTCGAGCCCTCCGGCGGTGACCAGTGACCACGACCGACAGGGCAACCCCGCGCGCCGTACGGATGGCTCAACCGCTGGCACGGGACGTGGTCGAAGAGATCGCCAAGCAGTACGGCGTGTGCATCCGCCCGGTTCCGCTGCGGCGCCAAGACATCCTCACCGGACAGGTTGAGGTCATCGACGTCCCCTGCGGGGCGACGATGGAGAGCAAGTGCCCGCCGTGCGCCAAGCGCAACCGGCAGCTTCGCCGGGCGCAGTGCCGGGAGGGCTGGCACCTCGACCACGAACCGATCAACCTGCCCGACAACGCCGATGAGTATCAGCGTCACCTCGTGGAGCTGCGGGCCGACGTCCAAGCCTGGCGGGACGAGGCCGAAAAGGCCGGCGGCGACACCACCGACCTAGACGCCGCGATCGTCGAGCTGGACGAGGAGATCAACGCCGCCGGGATGCGGGGCAACGTCCTCGGCCGGACCAGTGGGAAGCGGTCGCGGTCGACGAAGCGGCGGCAGGACGCGCCGGACCTGCCCAAGCGGCAGATGACCAAGACCACGCTCGGGCGGACCTTCACCGGCTGGGACGGCAAGGTCTACCGACCCTCGATGTTCGTCACCCTCACCCTGCCCTCCTACGGGCGGGTGATAGAGGGCGCGCCGCTCAACCCGGACGCCTACGACTACACGCGGGCGGCCCGCGACGCGCTGCACTTCTCCAAGCTCGTCGACCGGTTCGTGCAGAACCTCCGCCGGGTCGCCGGGTACGACGTGCAGTACTTCGCCACCGTCGAACCACAGAAGCGGCTCGCTCCGCACCTGCACATGGCAATCCGCGGCACCCTGCCCCGTGCGGAGCTGCGGCAGATCATCGCGGCCACGTATCACCAGGTGTGGTGGCCCTCGACGGATGACGTGCGTTTCGAGGGGGAGCACCTGCCGGTCTGGGAGGACGGGGCCGGCTACCTCGACCCTGACACCGGGGAAGTGCTGCCGACCTGGGAACAGGCCCTCGACCGGCTCGACCAGGACGAGGACGCCGAACCCCTGCACGTGCTGCGCTTCGGCGACCAGATGGACGTCAAAGGCGTGCTCGCTGGAACTCCGGACGCCGACCAGCTCATTGGCTACCTGTCGAAGTACCTCACCAAGAGCCTCGGCGACGCCCTCGGCACCGATGACCCGCGCCGCAAGGCACACGCCGAACGGCTCCTCGACGCCCTGCGATTCGAACCGTGCGCGCCGACCTGCCCGAACTGGCTGCGGTACGGGGTGCAGCCCAAGGGCGCCAAGCCCGGGATGGCTCCGGGCCGGTGCAGGGGCAAGGCGCACAAGCCCGATCACCTCGGCTACGCGGGCCGCCGCGTCCTCGTCTCCCGAAAGTGGTCCAACAAGACCCTGACCGAGCACAAGCAGGACCGCCGCACCTGGGTCCTGGAAGCCCTCGGCGTCGAAGACGAGCCCATCGACCCCCACCGCTACACCTGGAAGCCCGTCAAGCCCGGTGATCCCGACCTCGCGCCGATCGGCGTCCGACTCCTGCGTTCGGTCCACGAACGCCAGCGCTGGCGCAACCACCTCGACCGGCTCCAGGCCGAGGCAGACGGCCAAGATCTTTCGGCAACTGAAGGGAGGGCGGCATGAAGAAAGACGACAACCTGATGACGGTTCCCGAGATCCTCGACGCGCTCGGCGGCGTCTCCCGCCGGACCTTCTACCGCTGGCGCGAGATCGGCAAGGCTCCGGAGGGCTTCAAGCTCCCGAACGGGGAGATCCGCATCTACCGCAGCGAGTTCGACGCCTGGCTTGAGAGCCTCCGGGAGGCTGCGTGAACACCTCCTACGACGTGAAGTTCTGGGCCATCACGCGAAACGAGTCGAGCAAGACCCCTTCTTATGTCGTTCGCTGGAAGGTAGGCGGTCGGCAGAAGTCGAAGACGTTCAGGACCAAGGCGCTCGCTGAGAACTTCTTGTCCGACCTGCGGCAGGCCGCCAAGCGGGGTGAGCTGTTCGACGTGGAGACGGGGCTCCCCCTGTCGATGATCCAGGCCAAGAGCGCCCGGACCGTCTTCGACTTCGTCCAGGCTTACATCGAGATGAAGTGGCCGCATGCGGCGGCCAAGAGCCGTGACAGCGTCTCTGACGCACTCGCTACGGCGCTTCCAGCGCTGGTGAAGGAACGCCCCGGCCGTCCCGACGCCGAGACGCTTCGGACGGCGCTACGGAAGTACGCACTCCTGCCAGAGGGTAAGCGGCCTGACGCTCCCCCGGCCATGGCCCGAGCCATTCGGTGGCTGGAAGGGGCCTCGCTCGACCTGGCCGACCTCGGCGAGACGAAGACGGCACGGCTGGCGCTCGACGCGCTCGCGCTTCGCCTCGACGGCAAGGCGGCCAGTGCAAACACTGTCCGGCGTAAGCGGGCCGTCCTGCACGCGGTCTTGGAGTATGCGGTGGAGCTGGAAGAGCTTTCGGCAAATCCGCTGCACCGGATCAAGTGGAAGCCTCCCAAGACGACCGAGACTGTAGACCCCCGGGTCGTGGTCAACCCCCGGCAGGCTCAGGAGCTGCTGACCGCGGTGACGTATGTCGGTAAGCGGGGACGTGGCCGGCGGCTGATGGCCCTGTTCGCCTGCATGTACTACGCGGCCCTTCGCCCCGGTGAGGCCGTCGCCCTGCGCAAGGATGACTGCCACCTGCCGGAGCACGGATGGGGGCGCATCCTCGTCGACGTGTCCCGGCCTGAGGTCAACACTCAGTGGACGGACACCGGCGATGCTCACGAGGAACGGGGGCTCAAGCATCGCGGCCGTGACGACGTGCGGCCCGTTCCCATCCCTCCGGCCCTGGTCAAGATTCTTCGGCAACACATCGAGGAGTACGGCCTCAGCACGGACGGGCGGCTCTTCCAGAGTGAACGCGGGGGTGTGGTCGCTTCGACGGCCTACACGGAGGTGTGGCAGGAAGCCCGTAAACTCGCTTTCACCCCGGCTCAGGTCGCCTCTCCCCTGGCTCGTCGGCCCTACGACCTCCGGCACGCGGCCGTCTCCCTCTGGCTCAATGCGGGCGTCCCGGCGCCTGACGTAGCTGAACGAGCAGGGCACGGCGTTGACGTCCTCCTTCGGGTCTACGCGAAGTGCCTCGACGGGCAACAGGAAATCGCCAACCGGAGAATCGATGACGCTCTGGCGGCGTGACCGCCTAAACCTGGTCGCCAACTTCGGCTGATCTTGCCAACCTCTCCCGTTATTAGCAGAGCGGCGATCCGCGTGAAAAGCCATGGCGTGCCTCCGCCCCTTGACTGTGGGAGGGAGGCACGCCGCGTCTATCGTGAGCGCCGGACACTCCAGGGGCGAGAGCAGGCGTTGCAGCCGAAGGCGCGATCTACGTACTCGTCCGTGTCGATCCGGCTGAGATTCACCGGATCGTAGGACGCGCACCTCGGGCAGAGTCCATCTGGCCAATCCGGATCATGGAGACATATCGTGTCCATCTCCCGGTAGCACCTGCAACCTGGGCGGCACTTACCCGGGCGGCACTTACCCAACCACCACTTGAACCATCCTCCACGCATGATTTTTCCCTCCAGCCTCTCCATCGACATTTCGGAATCTGGAGAGCCGGGCACCGCTGCTCCGGGGCGGAACAGTCGCTCAAGCGGGCGGATCTCGTGACTGTCGGGAATTTCTCCCCGACCCCCTTTCTCGCGACGATCGTGCCATAAGAAACAACCCTTGACTAGACCTCGACAGAAAGTAAGGCCATTCTTCCGCCGAAGAGAGACAGCCATCTAGCGCGTAAATCAGGGAAAGGGACCTTCATTTAGCGTGTGAAGCCAGGGAGAGGCATTCTCCAGCGCGTGAAACAACCTGCGGGATAAACACAACGTGTGGGATAAACATCAGCGGGGGCGGCTTCATGGAGCGATCGAGGGTAGAGGGTGGGCCACGGCGCAAGCGTGACCAGGCCAGCAAAGCTCAGACGGCACATCCGATTTCCGTTGATCCCCCAACAGCAGGCAACGCCCTCGGCGACGTCGCAACCCAAGGCATGGAGGCCTGTTGCTCAGCCAATATGCGGCGTGTCCCTACCGGTCAGGTGATGCCTGATACGCAGGGCCATCAAGCGGTCCATGGGCAGAGCCTCGACCTGGTCTCGGGGCACCCAGCGGACCTCTTGCGACTCGCTGCTCGGGGTGGGCTTGCCGGCTACGGCGCGGGTGGTGAGCACGATAGAGAACTCCTGCCGGGCCTCACCGTTGCTGGTGTAGAGAATCACGTGCCGAGGATCGGTGTAGATGCCGACCAGGCCAGTGATCTCGCACAGCACGCCGGTCTCCTCGCGGGTCTCCCTCATCGCGGCCTGCGGGAGGGACTCACCGAGGTCGATCGCGCCGCCGGGGGCGGCCAAGTTGCCGTTGTCACTTCGGCGGATCATGAGAATGTCGCCGGCCTCGTTGATCACGATGACGTTGACGGACGGAACGAGGCTGTTCGGAGCAGGGGCGTCGGGGTCGTCGTAGAAGTCGATCCGTCGCACCATGGTCACGTCACTACCGACGCAGGCGTCATCTCGACCGCTCATGCTGTCCAGGTTGACGCTGGTTGCGTCCCCGCTGGCTCATCGGTAAGCCTGGCGCATACTTGCGGCGGAACAGCCCGCGCGACCTGCGGAAACGCCCTCAAGATCATTGCGCATATATTGCGCAACCCCCGACAGACGGGGGCTCAGGGTGGCCTACGGCTGCACAGGCCTGGAAAGCAGAAGAGGCCCCGGAGGGCCTCTGAGCTGCGGTTCTGCTGGTGGCAGGTGCAAGGTTCGAACTTGCGTAGGCTGAGCCGACGGTTTTACAGACCGCTCCCTTTGGCCACTCGGGCAACCTGCCGTGTCTTCCGCTCGCCGCGGCGAC
The DNA here is from genome assembly GCF_045040095.1 of Microbispora sp. NBC_01389. Classification (NCBI taxonomy): domain Bacteria; kingdom Bacillati; phylum Actinomycetota; class Actinomycetes; order Streptosporangiales; family Streptosporangiaceae; genus Microbispora; species Microbispora sp. NBC_01389. The sequence goes on along the minus strand of NZ_CP109552.1, from coordinate 2,673,567 downwards.
AGGTAGAAGAATAGCGGACTTCCCGGGTGCACGTGACATGGGTTCCGTCCGGGTCGCTCCTGGACAGCAGCCGGTCCGGAAACCTGGGAGCGGGCGCGGCAGGCCGGCGGTCATAGTTGGACGGTGATCAGACAGGCCGAGCCGGCGGACCTCTTGGCCCTCCCGGAGATCGAGCGGGCGGCGGACGGAATGTTCGCGCCGCTCGGCATCATCGTCCCGCCCGGCACCACGGTCATCGAGGAGTGTGACGATCCCGGGCGAGTCATCGTGGCCGACCGGCCGCCGGTGGGGTTCGCCCTGCTCGGAGTGGTCGACGGCCTGACTCACCTCGAACAGATCGCCGTGCATCCCGGCCATGCCAACCAGGGGATCGGGACCCGGCTTCTGGAGGCCGTCTACGCGACTGCCGCCGCCCCACGAACGACAGCGACCGCTGCGGTGGTGACGCTGACGACGTTCCGGGACGTGCCGTGGAACGCGCCCTGGTACGCGCGCCGCGGCTTCCGCGTCATCCACCCCCACGAGTGGGGGCCGGAACTCAGCGCGCTCGTCGAGCACGAACGGGCCCTCGGCATAGAGGTGGCGCCCCGCGTCGTGATGAGGAAGGACCTCTGACCGCATCAGGGGCCACTAATCTCGAAGGTCAACGGAGAGAGGACACGGACACCGATGGCCGACAGCAGTTTCGACGTCGTGAGCAAGATCGACCGGCAGGAGGTCGACAACGCCCTGAACCAGACGGTCAAGGAGGTCGGGCACCGCTTCGACTTCAAGGGCACGGGCGCGAGCATCTCCTGGTCGGGGCAGAAGGACATCGAGATCAAGGCGAACAGCGAGGAGCGGGCCAACGCGGTCCTCGACGTCTTCAGGGACAAGATCGTCAAGCGCAACCTGTCCCTCAAGATCCTGGATGCCGGTGAGCCGAAGCCGTCCGGCAGGGAGTATCGCCTGGTGGTCGCTCTCAAGGAGGGCATCGACCAGGAGAACGCCAAGAAGATCTCCAAGCTCATTCGGGACGAGGGCCCGAAGGGCGTGAAGGCGCAGATCCAGGGCGAGGAGCTCCGGGTCAGCTCCAAGAAGAAGGACGAGCTCCAGCAGGTGATCTCGCTGCTCAAGGGCAAGGACCTCGACATCGCCCTCCAGTTCGTCAACTACCGCTGATTCGCACCCAAGACCGGGCCGATGGCCAGGGATTGCGGTGAACCCGCCGGTCACAGCGGCTCGCCCAGCGCCGTGGGGATCTGACGCAGGGCGAGCAACGCCGCCGACTCCTCGTGCAGCGCGGCCTCGAGGTCGGCCGCGGTGCGGGCCCGGAGGACGACCGGCTCAGGAAGCGGCCAGGCCGCCATGGCATAGAAGCGGCGCGAGCCAGGTCCGTACAGCACGGTCCAGCCGGGCCAGCGGTGGGCGATGCTGCGCGCGTCGGCGCGCTGCGCGAGGTCCCACACGCGGGGCCGCCATGGGCCCGGTTCGGTTCCCTCGCGGTGCCTGCCACAGGGCTTCACGGGACCGCTTGCTCGGCTCGGGCCTCCTGCGCGGCCACCGTCTCAAGAAGCTGGCCGAGGTCGTCGGCGTCGACGGTGCGTTCGGCCCCCGCTCGCATCTGCGGCACCGTGAACGGCCGGTCTCGGGTCGCCCAGAATCGGCCGGCGTCGGACCGCCAGAACCGCCAACCTGGGATCCCCGCAGGGGGCACGTTGGCCATATCGTGTGGCATGGGTCGGACCTCCAGTGTCCGATCAAGGGCCCGTCGTGGCGTTCCAGCGCCTGGCGGGCCCGTCGTGTCTTCAGGACTCAAGGGTCAGCGTAGCGCTCTTACGCATGCTTAACCATGGTTATCCTTGGTGCTGCGTGCGTATCCGCGCATCAGCACGGGTGCTTATGGTTCGGCCGTGGCGATCGAATGGCGGCCGAACGCGCCGAAGTGGGAACAGGTGGCCGAGGTGCTCAAGCAGCGCATCGCGGACGGGACCTACCCGCCGGACACCCAGCTTCCCTCGCAGCATGAGCTGGTGCGCGAATTCGAGATCGCCCCGAACACCGCCCAGAAGGTCCTCACGAGGCTGCGCCAGGAGGGCACGGCGTACTCGGTGCGCGGGGTCGGCACGTTCGTCTCCGCCGACCAGGACGATGCGCAGGGCGCCGGTGGATAGCCCCCGGAGCTCAACGTCGGTCAGCGGCGCGCACAGCAGGTGAGGGCGCACCTGAACGCGATCGCCCGCTGGTGGTTTACCCGCCCCTGGGCATGCAGGTGATGCCGGTCACAGGCGGAAACCAGCACCAAGGCCCTGACCTGCGGGTTCGGGGCCTTTTTCATGCCCACGCACCCCAACGCCATGACTATTTGGTTGCCCCAAGCAACGATCAGCGTACGATTGCTTAGGGAAACTAAGTTCAAGCACAGAGGGGCTTTGATGGCGAACGCGATGACCAGGGAGACGCCGCCGGGCGCGGCGGCTCCCGCGATGACGCACCGGGAGATCCTGGAGGCGCTCTCGGGTCTGATGCTGGGGATGTTCGTCGCGATTCTGTCGTCCACCGTCGTGGCGAACGCGTTGCCGACGATCACGGCGGAACTGCACGCGGACGAGACGACGTACACGTGGGTGATCACCGCGACGCTGCTCGCGACCACGGTCTCGACGCCGCTCTGGGGCAAGCTCGCCGACCTGTTCAGCAAGAAGTTGCTGATCCAGCTCGGGCTGACCATCTACGTGGTCGGCTCGGCGATCGCCGGCCTGTCGCAGAACCCCTCGATGCTGATCGGGGCGCGGGTGGTGCAGGGCCTCGGCGTCGGCGGCCTGACCGCCCTCGCCCAGGTCATCATGGCCGCGATGATCCCGCCGCGGGAGCGGGGCCGCTACTCGGGTTACCTCGGCGCGGTGTTCGCCGTCGGCACGATCGGCGGCCCGCTCATCGGCGGCCTGATCGTCGACACCTCGTGGCTCGGCTGGCGCTGGTGCTTCTACGTCGGCGTGCCGTTCGCGATCATCTCGCTGATCGTGCTGCAGAAGACCCTGCACCTGCCGGTGGTCAAGCGTCACGTGCGCATCGACTGGGGCGGCACGGTCCTGATCGCGGCCTCGGTCTCGCTGCTGCTGGTCTGGGTCTCCTTCGCCGGCACCAGGTACGACTGGCTGTCGTGGCAGACCGGCGCGATGGTCGGCGGGGCGGTCGTGCTCGCCGCGCTGTTCCTGCTGGTGGAGACGAAGGCGCGGGAGCCGATCGTCCCGCTGCACCTGTTCCGGATCCGTACGATCAGCCTGGCCGTGGTCGCCAGCGTCCTCGTCGGCGTGGGCATGTTCGGCGGCACGACCTTCCTCAGCCAGTACTTCCAGCTCGCCCGTGGCGAGACGCCCACCGTGGCCGGCCTGATGACGCTGCCGATGATCCTCGGCCTCGCGCTCTCCTCCACCATCTCCGGGCAGATCATCACCCGCACCGGGCGCTGGAAGGTCTTCCTCGTCGGCGGCACGTTCTTCCTCACCGCCGGCTTCGCGTTCATGGGCACGCTGCGGTACGACACCGACTACTGGCTCGTCGCCGTCTTCATGTTCCTCGTCGGCGTGGGCATCGGCATGAGCCAGCAGAACCTCGTGCTCGCCGTGCAGAACCAGGTGCGCGCCGAGGAACTGGGCGCGGGCAGCGCGGTCGTCGCGTTCTTCCGCTCCCTCGGCGGCGCGATCGGCGTCTCGGCGCTCGGCGCCGTGATGGTCAACCGCGTCCGCACCTACCTGCAGGAGAACCTCTCCGCGATCGGCGCCAACGGCACCGGCGGCGAGAGCGGCGCGATTCCGAAGCTCTCCGCGCTCCCCGCGCCGATCCGCACCGCCATGGAGGGCGCGTACGGCCACGGGATCGGCGACCTGTTCCTCTACGCCGCGCCGGTCGCCTTCCTCGCGCTCATCGCCGTGTTGTTCATCAAGGAGGTCCCGCTGCGGACCACCGCGCTCAGCGTCCAGGCCGAGGCTCCGGCGGAGCCCGACCCCTCCCTCACGGACCCCGCACGCGGGCGGAACGGCGCCGCGCCCGGCCGCCACGCGCAGCGCGACCGGCAGACGCCTCTCACAGCCGGCGTAGAGACAACGAGTGCCGAGACGACCTCGCCCAACGGCTTTGGCACCGTCCCCCACCACCTCGAGACCCGGCCGTTCATCCCCGAGCCGTCCGTCCTCACCGCCACGCGCGAGCGTCCGTACACGAGCCTCGCGACCGAGGCGTACGGCCTCGGCGGCCAGAATGGTCAGAACGGCGTGGAGATCCGCGGGCTTGTCACCGGCCGGGACGGCGCGCCCGTGGGCCGCGCCGTGCTCACGCTGATCGACGTACGCGGCCACCAGCTCGGCCGTACGGTCACCCGGGACGACGGCGGCTACGCGCTCACGGCCCCGGGCGGCGGAACGTACGTGCTGATCGCGTCGGCCGGCGACCGGGACCCGCAGGTAGCCACGCTGGTCGTCGGCGAGCAGCCGGTGGACTTCGACATGGTGCTCGCGGCCTCGGGCCGGCTCGTCGGCACCGTACGCGGCACGGACGGCGGGCCGGTCGCCGAGGCGACGGTCGTGGTGACCGACGTGCGCGGCGAGGCCGTCGCGACCGGTGCGACCGACGCCGAGGGCGGCTTCTCCTTCTCCGGCGTCGTCGCCGGGACCTACACGCTCACCGTCAGCGGTGCGGCGTACCGTCCGGCGGCGGTCCCGATCGAGGTGCTCGGCACCGGGCAGACCCGGCAGGACGTCGTGCTGCCGCCCGGCGCGCGGGTGCGCGGCACGGTCCGCGTCCGGGACGGCGTGCCGCTGGCGGACGCCAGGGTCACCCTGCTCGACGCCGCGGGCAACGTGGTCGGCATGGTGACCACCGGCGAGGACGGCGAGTACGCGTTCACCGATCTCACCGGCGGCCGGTACACCGTCGTCGCGACCGGCTATCCGCCCGTCGCGAACTCCCTGAACCTCGACGGGCAGGGCGACGAGCCGTACGACGTGTGGCTGGGGCACCCCGAATGAGCATGTCCACCACGGTCCCCCGGGGGCTGCACGCGGCGGTCCGGACCCCGGACGGCTGGGCCGTCCAGCACGCGATCGTCACGGTGACCGACACGGCCGGACGCCAGGTCGTGCGGGCGGAGGCGGACGCCGACGGGCAGGTCGCCACCGCCCCGCTGCCCCCGGGCGTCTACACCGTGGTCGCGACCGCGATCGGGTACGCGCCGGCCGCGTCCACCGCGATCGCGACCGCCTCGGGGGCGGCGGAGGCCGGCACGCTCGTGCTCGCCCGGCAGGGCGGCACCGAGCTTCCGCCGCCCGGCGGGTGGACGATCGACCCGGCGCACTCCAAGGTGTCGGCAACGGCCCGGCACCTCGGCCTGAGCAGCGTGCAGGGGCGGTTCACCGAGTTCTCCGGCCGGATCGACATGGGCGCCACGCCGGAGGAGTCGTCGGTGGTCGCCGAGATCGACGCGGCGTCCATCGACACCGGCAACGAGATGCGCGATGATCACCTGCGGTCGGCGGACTTTCTCGACGTCCCGGCGCACCCGGTCATCACGTACCGGAGCACGGGGCTGTCTCCGGCGGGCCCGGACCGGTGGACGGTGCACGGCGTGCTGACGCTGCGCGGCGTGAGCCGCCCGGTCGATCTCGACCTGGCGTATCTCGGTACCGGCCCGGACCTTTGGGGCGGGCTGCGGGCGGCCTTCCGCGCGGTCACGGAGCTGCGCCGGGAGGACTTCGCGATGACCTACAACCAGGTCGTCCAGGCCGGCATCTCACTGATCGGGGCGACGCTGAAAGTGGAGCTGGACATCCAGGCGGTGCGCGGGTAGACCCTGCCACAGGCAGTCAGGAGGAGGCAGGCCATGAGAGAGACGGAGACCGCTCTCCGGCCGCCCACGGCCGAAAATCACGAGGCGGTCCAGGAGGCCCATGAGGCGTACTGCGCGGTCGAGCGGCAGCTCGCCATCCTGCTCCGGCGCTCCCAGGCGTTCTCCGCCGGAATGGGACGCAAGGTGCACCCCGAGCTGGACCCCGGCGCGTACGGCCTGCTCGTGCGGATCGACCAGAGCTCGCCCATGCGCTCCAGCGACCTGGCCGCGTATCTCCGGGTGGGCCGGGCGACGATCAGCCGCCAGCTCAAGGTGTTGGAGGAGCTCGGGCTGATCAGCCGCAGCCCCGACCCGGAGGACGGCCGCGCCCACCTGCTGGCCCTCACCCACGAGGGGCGCAGGCGGCTCGACGACGCGCGGGCGGCGCGTCAGGGACAGCTGCGCACGCTCCTCGCCGCCTGGCCGGAGGAGGACGTACGGCTGCTCGCCGGAATGCTGGAGAGGTTCAACACACTGACCGAGGGCATGCACCCCTGACTCCGGAGACCGGACGGATGTAGACAGTCCCGGTCAAGGTGAGGACGCGACAGGGCAAGAGGCCGTCAGGTACGGCAGAAGACACGGAAGCTCCTGGCATCACACAGAGAGGCTCTGTATCCGCCAGGAGCTTCTTCCTGTCAGGCATACCGCTTCCGATCTCTTGAGCGCGGGGCGAGGTTCGGAAGCAGCCGCGCCGAAACCGACAGGGGGCGACAGACGGGACGGAAGGGTTGCAGTCGATGCGTAATTTTGGGATAACGTGTCCCATCACAGAAGTCACTAAGGAGCATCGCCCTGCTGGCCGTTCTCTGCATCCGAGGCGTCATCACCGCTCCTGGCACAGGCCGTCCCTGCCACCAGGCACGGCTCCCCTCGCGCGGCAGAGCACGAGCCGACCTATTAGAACCAAGGAGTGCCTCGTGCTCTCACGATCGATAACGCGGCGTCGGCTCGCAGTGACCTGCGCCCTGGCCCTCGCCACGGGGCTGACCCTCTCGGCATGCGGCGACGACACGACCGGAACCGACACCGCCGCCCCGATCCCCAGCGCCACAAGCACCCTGGCGCAGCTCGTGCCGCAGAACATCGCGGCGGACGGCAAGATCTTGATCGGTAGTGACGCTTCTTACCCGCCCAACGAGTCCGTCGACCCGGCCAGCCAGAAGATCGTCGGGTGGGAGGTCGAACTGGGCGAGGCGCTGGCGGCCAAACTCGGACTCAAGGCCGACTTCCAGAACGCCGGCTTCGACACGATCATTCCGGGCATCCAGTCAGGCAAGTACGAGCTCGGCATCTCGTCCTTCACGGACAACCCGGAGCGCGAGAAGGTCGTCGACTTCGTGACGTACTATTCCGCCGGCGTCTCGTGGGCCACTCTGAAGGGCAACCCGAACGGCGTCGACCCCGACAACGCCTGCGGCAAGAAGATCGGCGTCCAGCAGGGCACGGTCGAGGTGGACGACATCAAGGCACGTAGCGAGAAGTGCGTCAAGGACGGCAAGCCCGCGATCGAGCAGGTCGTCCGCAAGGGCCAGACCGAGGTCAACGCCGACCTGGTCTCCGGCAAGATCGACGGCATGCTGGCCGACTCCCCCATCGTGGGTTACGCGATCAAGGAGACCGGCGACAAGCTCGAGAGCATCGGCCAGATGTACGACGCGGCCCCCTACGGCTTCGCGGTCGGAAAGAACTCCGGCTCGTTCAAGGACGCCGTGCTCGGCGCGCTGAAGGAACTCATGGCGGACGGCACCTACACCAAGATCCTGGAGAAGTGGGGTGTCCAGGACGGCGCCATCACGGAGCCCGTGATCAACGGCGCCGGCGGCTGATCCATGTCCGTCCGCGAAACGGAGGCGCGCACCGGGACGACGATCAAGGCCGTCCCGGTGCGTCACCCCGGCCGCTGGGTGGCGGCGGTGGCGGTCGCGGTGCTGGCCGCGATGCTGATCAACAACCTCGTCACCAACGAGGCTTACAACTGGTCCGAGCAGCTCAAGTACCTGTTCGCGCCTCCGGTGCTCGAGGGCGTGCGCAACTCGATCTGGCTGACCGTCGCCGCCATGGGCGGCGGCGTGCTCCTCGGCATCGTGCTCGCCCTGATGCGGCTCTCGGCCAACCCGCTGCTGCGCGGCGCGGCCTGGATCTACATCTGGGTTTTCCGTGGCACGCCGCTGTTCACGCAATTGCTGATCTGGGGCAACATCGGGGCGCTGTTCCCCAGCCTCGGCCTGGGCATCCCGTTCGGCCCCGAGTTCGCCACCGCACAGACCAACGCGCTGTACAGCGCGGCCGCCGCGGCGGCGCTCGGACTGCTGTTCAACGAGGCGGCCTACATGGCCGAGATCGTGCGCGGCGGCATCCAGTCAGTCGACGTCGGCCAGCAGGAGGCGGCCAGCGCGCTGGGCCTGACGCGGATGCAGGCACTGCGCCGGATCATCCTGCCCCAGGCGATGCGGGTCATCGCGCCGCCTACCGGCAACGAGGCGATCTCGATGCTGAAGAACACCGCGCTGGTGGCGGCCGTGCCGTACACGGAGCTGACCTTCACGGTGCAGAGCATCTACTCGCACACGTATCAGATCATCCCCATGCTGATCATGGCCTGTATCTGGTACCTCTTCCTCTCGTCCCTGATGATGATCGGCCAGCACTACCTTGAGCGGTACTACGGCAAGGGGCACGCGCGGTGAGTGAGACCACGAACGCCCCGGCGGACGTCATGGACGACGGCCTGATGGTCAAGGCCGAGCAGGTCTGCAAGAAGTTCGGCCACGTCGAGGTCCTCAAGGGCATCGACCTGACGGTCCGGCAGGGCGAGGTGATGTGCATCGTCGGCCCGTCCGGCTCGGGGAAGTCGACGTTCCTGCGATGCATCAACCATCTGGAGAAGATCGACGGCGGCCGGCTGTGGGTGGGCGGTCACCTCGTCGGCTACCGCCAGCGCGGCGACAAGCTGTACGAGCTGCGCGAGAAGGAGGTCGCGGCGCAGCGCAGGGACATCGGCATGGTGTTCCAGCGGTTCAATCTCTTCCCGCACATGACGGCCCTGCAGAACGTCATGGAGGCGCCGATCCTCGTGAAGGGCGAGAGCAAGGACGCGGCCAAGGCCAGAGCGGAGCGGTTGCTCGACAGGGTCGGCCTGTCCGACCGGATGGGCAACTACCCGTCCCAGTTGTCCGGCGGGCAGCAGCAGCGCGTAGCCATCGCGCGGGCACTCGCGATGCAGCCCAAACTCATGCTGTTCGACGAACCCACCTCCGCCCTGGACCCGGAACTCGTCGGCGAGGTCTTGGACGTGATGAGGGACCTGGCCGGCGAGGGTATGACCATGGTCGTCGTGACACACGAGATGGGCTTCGCCCGAGAGGTCGGCGACTCCCTGGTGTTCATGGATGAAGGTGTCATCGTCGAGCAGGGCGTCCCCCGCGAGGTGCTGACCAACCCTCGGCACGCTCGCACCCAGGCGTTCCTGTCCAAGGTCCTCTGACCCTGCAGCCCTCGGCGTCTGACGCCCGGACCGCCCCCTTCGTGGAACAATGGCGTACTTCGAAAAGGGGGGCTGGGCGGGTGGGCGCGCTCTCGGAGCAGGTGCGAGCGGCGATCGCGAGCAACGTGCGGCACGCGCGGCACACGCGCGGGCTCAGCATCCGCGACCTGGCGGACCGCTCCGGCTTCAGCAAGGCGCTGCTGTCGCAGATCGAGCGCGGCCTGGCCAACCCCACGGTCGAGGTGCTGGCGGGGCTGGCCGAGGCGCTCGACCTGTCCTTCGCCGACCTCACCCGGACGCCTTCGTACGAACCGCAGGTGGTGCGCCGCGCCGGCGATGACGCGGCGCGCACCCTGCTGAGCTCCCTCGACCGGCGCCGCTTCGAGCTGTACGAGACGCCGCTGCCGCCGGAGCACACCCATGAGAGCGCACCGCACGGGCGGGGGTCGGAGGAGTTCGCCTACGTCCTGTCCGGCTCGGTGACCCTGGAGGTCGCGACGTACGAGGTTCGTCTAGGGGCGGGGGACGCCGTCCGGTTCTCCGCCGAGGCCGAGCACGGCTACCGGACCGGCGCGGAGCCTGCCCGGCTGCTGACGCTCGTCTCGATGCCCGCCGACTGACCGGCACCCGCCTGCCGTCCGGCCGGCTGTCTGAGCGCGATCATGCCGCGGTAGCTCGGCGTGCCGTACCACGCGAGCCGGTCCAGCGTCGCGGCGGGAAGCGGCAGATCGAGCGCGTCGAGGTAGGTCTCCCCCAGGTGGGCGTCCGTCCACGGGTCGTTGACGTGGAAGACGTCTCCCTCCACCCCGTGGACGGCGATCCAGTGCGGGCAGCTCTCATCGTGCATGCCGAGCTGCTCTATCAGCACGAGCGCCACCCCGCCGCCCTCGATGAGCGCGCGGAGCCGGTCGAGGTCGAAGGCGACGGTCTCCACGCCGATGCCCCTCCGGGTGAGCTCGGCCCGGAAGCCCGTCTGGATGAAGCGCCTCAGCTCGCGCTCCTCGTCCGTACGGCACAGCTCCAGCAGGGTCGGGGCCTCGGTCGACAGCAGCACCTCGGGAGTCGCGCCACGGTCGGCGGCGGCGAGCGCGAGGCCCAGGGGGTCGCAGCCGGCCACGGTGGTCGCCGCACGCCACAGCCGCAGCTCCTCCTCACGGGAGGGCTCGCCCCGCAGCCCCAGCCCTCCGAGTGCCATCTGCAGCGCCGCGGGACCACAGGTGAAGTCGGTGGTCTGGCGCATGTACGGCAGCGCCCGCGCGGGGGGCCGCTCGCGCCAGCGCACCTGGCCGTAGCCGGTCTCTGAGCCTGTTTCCGGGCCGCCGACGACCGGGCCCGCCCAGGTGGGCACCGGCACCTCCCGGTAGCCCCGGCCGAGCGAGCGTTCCCATGCCGCGTCCCGCGCCGCGAACCACCGCTTGACCGCCACCGCGCCCTCCCGCCAGGCGCGGCCCTCGATGGTCCGGACGAGCGCGTCGGCGACCGCGTCGTCGGACGCCCACACGTCCACGATCTTCCGGTACGCCGTGAGCGGCCGGTGCACCTCGAAGGCGGCCCCGGCCAGCGTTCCGCCCGTACGGGCCGTGACGAGCGTGCGCACCTGCACGCCGCCCGCGAGCCGCCAGCGGCGCAGCAGGTCGGCGGGCACGGCGTCGAGTCCTTCGGCGACGGAGGCCACGTCTCCCGTCACGGGCAGCACGTCGACGCGTAGTTCGGTCATCAGGATCTTCACTCCGCTCGGGTCGCCGCCGGCACGGACGCCAGCAGCCGTTGGGTGTACTCGTGCGTGGGGGCGCCCAGCACACCGCCGACCGGCCCGGTCTCGACGACGCGGCCGCGGTGCATCACGTACACGCGGTCGGCGACCTGCCGCGCGACGGCCAGGTCGTGGGTGATGAACAGCAGGGTCAGCCCCAGGTCGCGGCGCAGGTCCGACAGCAGGTTGAGCACCTGCGCCTGGACCGAGACGTCGAGCGCCGAGACGGGCTCGTCGCAGACCAGCACCTCGGCGCCGGGAGCGAGGGCCCGCGCGATCGCCACCCGCTGGCGCTCGCCGCCCGACAGCGCGCGGGGCCTGCGCCGGGCGTACGCCGCGGGCAGTCCGACCAGGTCGAGCAGGGCGGGCACCTCCGACCGGGGGCGGCCCGCCGCCCTGAGCGCCTCGGCCAGCGAGGCGCCGACGGTGAGGCCGGGGTTCAGCGCGGAGTACGGGTCCTGGAACACGTACTGCACCCGTCTCGGCCCGGTGGCCCGGCCGCCGAACTCCACGGTTCCCCCGTCGGGCCGTTCCAGGCCGATCACGCACCGCGCGAGTGTGGTCTTGCCGGAGCCGGACTCGCCGACCACCGCGACCGACTCCCCCGCCGCGACCTCCAGGTCGACCCCGGCGAGCGCCGGCGCGGACGCCCCGGGGAACCGCTTGGTCAGCCCCCGCACCGTCAGCATCGCCGGCGCAGGCTCCCGGCCGGCGGACGACGGCTCCTCGGCGGGCACCGGCTCTTCGGCGGGCACCGGCTCTTCGGCGGGCACCGGCTCTTCGGCGGGCACGGGCTCTTCGGCGGGCACGGGCGGCGGCTCGGGAGCGGCGATCGGCCGCACGTCGGAGGGCCGCACGCACGCCGCCCGGTGCCCGGGAGCCACCTCGGCCAGGGGCGGCTCCGCCATGCGGCAGGCGTCGGCCACGAGGTCGCACCGGTCGGCGAAGGCGCAGGCGCCGCTCACCGTGTACGGCCGGGGCACCGAGCCGGGGATCGTCGGCAGCGCCGGGAGGCGGTGCGTGACGGGCGGGTCGCAGGCCGCCAGCCGTGCCGTGTAGGGGTGCTTCGGGGTGTCCATCACCCGGGCCGCCGGGCCCTCCTCGACGAGACGCCCGGCGTACATCACCATGATCCGGTCGGCCCTGGCGCGGGCGAGCCGGAGATCGTGGGTGATCAGGATCAGGCCCATGCGCCGGGCCTCCTGCAGCCCGGCGATCAGTTCGAGCACCTCGTGCTGGGTCGTCACGTCCAGCGCGGTGGTCGGCTCGTCGGCGACGAGCAACGCGGGACCCGCGGCGAGCGCGGCGGCGATGGCCACCCGCTGGCGCATGCCGCCGGACAGCTGGAAGGGGTAGCGCCCGGCGGCCTCGGCGGGCAGCCCCACCTCGGCCAGCAGCCGGGCGACCCCGGCGGCGCGCCCGGCGCGCGGCAAGGTCCAGCCGATCTGCTCGCCGCAGCGGTGCACCGGCGACAGCGAGGTGAAGGGGTCCTGGAGCAGCAGCGCGATCGTCGCCCCCCTGATCCGCTGCCAGGGCGCGCGGCCGCCGGCCAGGTCGTACGCCTGCCCGGACAGTTCCAGCCGCCCACTGGCGTGCACGCCCTCGGGCAGCAGCCCGGTCAGCGCCTTGACGGTCATCGACTTGCCCGAGCCGGACTCGCCGACGACGGCGACCGTCTCCCCGGGGGCCACCGTGAGGTCGAGACCCGTGACGAGGTGGCCCGCCGCCGAGGTCACCCGCAGGTCGCGGGCGCGCAGCAGAGGCGTCCCGAAGCCCGAGTCCACCGTGTCTCCGGCCGTCGTGTCTCCGGCCGTCGTGTCTCCGGCCGTCGTGTCACCGGTCACTTGGCCACCACCCTCCGGTCGAGCAGCTCCGACAGCCAGTCGCCCAGCAGGTTGACGGCGGTCGCGGTGAGGATGATCAGGACGCCGGGCACCACCGCCGCCAGCGGGTTGTCGCCGAGCAGCTCACGCCCGTCGGCGAGCTGGCGTCCCCAGTCGGGGGCACCGGGCGGCACGCCGAGCCCGAGGTACGACAGCGACGAGAGCGCGACCAGCGCGAACGCCACGTTGAGCAGGAGGTTGGCGACCACGATCGGCACGATGTTCGGCGCGACGTGCCGGAACATGATCCGCATCGGCCGGATGCCGAGGAGCCGGGCCGACTCGATGTACGGCCGGGGCGTCTGCTCCATCACCGCGCCGCGCACGAGCCGTAGGTCGGACGGCGAGAACAGCACGACCAGCACGGCGACCGTGACCCAGTAGCCGCGGCCCACGAGGCCCGCGACCACGATGGCCAGCAGCACGGGCGGCAGCGCCAGCAGCAGGTCGGCGTAGCGGCCGGCCAGCATGTCCACGACGCCGCCCCGGTAGCCCGCGAAGGTGCCGAGCAGGAACCCGATCACCATCGAGCCCAGGGCGACCACGATCGGACCGGCCAGGGCCGAACGGGCGCCCGCCAGCGACAGCTGCAGGATGTCCCGGCCGAGCTGGTCGGTGCCGAACAGGTGGCCGTCGGCCCCCGCGCCCACCACGCCCAGGTAGATGTCCTGGTCGAGCGCATGCGGCGCGAGCAGTTCCCGGCCCACCGCGCACGCCGCGACGGCGGCGAGCACGACGGCGGACACGACGACCAGGACCGGGGCCCGCCGCCTCAGCCGTCTCAGCCGGGTCATCCGCGCACCGCCCTGGTGCGGACACGCGGGTCGATCGCGAGATACGACAGGTCGACGGCGAGCGCGGTCACCGAGACGACCAGCGCGACGACGAGCGTCAGCGCCTGCACCACCGGGATGTCCTTGAACAGCACCGACTCCTCGATCAGCGCGCCGAGTCCGGGCAGCGCGAAGGTGACCTCGATCAGCACGGTCCCGCCGAACAGGTAGGCCACCATCAGGCCGAGGCTGGTCACGATCGGGATCGCCGCGTTGCGCAGCACCAGGCGCAGCACCCTGCGTTCGGACAGGCCACGGCCCCGGGCGAACGTCACGTAGTCCTGGTCGAGCTCCCGGACGACCGCCGCCCTGGTCAGCTTCACGACGAACGCGCCGAGGCCGAGCGCGAGCGCCACGGCCGGAAGGACCAGGTGCCACAGCGCGTCGAGGAACCCGGTGCCGGTGCCGTAGACGGGGAACCAGCCCAGCCCGAGCGCGAAGACGTACAGCAGGATCAGGCCGACCGCGAAGCCGGGCGCGCTGACGCCGACGACCGAGGCCGTGACCACCACACGGTCCAGGAGCCGGCCCCGCCGTACGGCGGTGGCGACGCCCGCGGGCACCCCGGCGAGGATCGACAGCAGGAACGCCAGCCCGGACACGGCCGCCGTCACCCCGGTCCGGTCCAGCAGCAGCGGGCCGACCGGCCCGCCCGTGCGGATGGAGGTGCCGAAGTCGCCCGTCACCACGCCGGTCAGCCACCGCCAGTACTGCACCAGGAAGGGGTCGTCGAGGTGGTAGCGGGCGCGCACCTGGGCCAGCGCCTCCGGGGTGACGCTGCGCGTGCCCAGCATGGTGCGGGCGACGTCTCCCGGCGCGAGGTACAGCAGGGCGAAGACCAGCAGCGACAGCGCGACCAGCAACGCCAGCGTCGCGGCGACGCGCCGCAGCACGAACGTGAGAACGGGCCGGTTCACTGCGCCGCGTACACCTGGGACGGCCAGTCGGCCATGAGCGTGTAGGAGGAGTAGTCCTTGATCCCGACCGCGCTGCCGAACGCGACGGCGGCCTGGCCCCACCACAGCGGCAGGTAGGCGAGGTCGGCGGCCTGCGTGGTCTGCGCGTCGATGAGGAGCTGGGCCCGTGCCGCCGGGTCGGCCTCCCCGTCGGCCTTCGCCATCGTCGCCGCGATGTTTTTGTTGGTGTATTGGGCGGGATTGCCGTCACCGAGGAACCAGGCGGCGAGCTCGCCGGGGTCGCCCGTGGTGTTGAAGTACCACATGTAGCTCAGCGGAGGGAAGTCGTTGAGCTCCGCCAGCCACTGCTCGATGGGGAGTTCCTTCACGTCGAGCGTGATGCCGATCTTCTTGAGGTCGGCGGCGAACGCCAGCGCGGCCGTGCCCAGGTGCGGGCCGGTGTTCGGGTAGGACAGGCTCGCCGAGAAGCCCTGCGGCACCGACGACTGCGCCAGCTCCCGCTTCGCCTGCTCCAGGTCGTAGGCGTACTGCGGAATCCCGCCGAGTTTCGCGGCGGCCTCCTGCGGTGTCCAGAGCCCGCCGAACTGCTCCGGGGTGGACATCGCCGTCGCCACCTGCCCGTGCCCGCGCAGGATCTTGGCGACGACGGCCTCCCGGTTCACGGCGTGGGCGATCGCCTTGCGCACGTGCACGTCGTCGAACGGCTTGGCCCGCACGTTGAAGGTGAGCCCGGCGTACGAGCGGTCGGGCGCGTACACGACCCTGGTGTCGGAGGCGCTCTCCCACTGGCCTGACTGGGCCAGCGGCACGTTGAGCGCCATGTCCGCCTTGCCGGCCTTCCAGGCCAGCAACCGGGTGTTCTCGTCGGGCACGAACTCGAACCGGATCTTCGCGGGCTTCGGCTCCGGGCCGCGCCAGGTGCCGGCCCGTTCGAACTCGACGTACGAGTCGGGCACGAAGGAGGTCACCTTGTACGGGCCGGTGCCGACGGGGAGCGCCTGTGGGGTGCCGATACCGGTCTTCGCCCTGTCCCAGAGGGCCTTCGGCGCGATCCACAGCGCGTCGGCGTTCGACGGAAGCCAGGCGAAGGACACGTCGGCGGTCTTCGCGGTCAGGGTGATCTCGGCGTCGCCGGTCTTCTCGGCCTTCTTCAGGTTCGCCCAGTAGGAGGCGGTGGAGGGAGAGACCTTGACGTCCTTGGCCATCTCGATCGAGTGGAGGACGTCGTCCGCGGTCACGGGGGTGCCGTCGTGGAACCTCGCGTCGGGGCGGAGGGTGTAGACGAAGGTCGTCGGCGACGTCTGCTCGAACGCCGACGCCAGCGCCGGCACGATCTTCCCTGCCGCGTCGACGCCGACCAGCCCCTCCATGCAGATGCCGGTGACGTAGTAGTTGAGGATGCCCGACTCCTGGCCGGGATAGAGGTTCGACAGTGAGCCGGGCAGTGAGACGCGCAGCACCTCGATGCCCTTGCCCGTGTCGGCGCCCGCGTCCGCGCTGCCGTTCGACGGCTTCGTCCCGTTCGAGGACGAGGAGCCGGCGCCGCACGCCTCCAGCAGCGCGGCGGTGGAGAACACACCGACGCCGGTGACCGCCGCCTTCAGGAGCCTCCGGCGGCTGTAGACGCCGCGCTCATGTACGTCCGCCATGTCACACCTCTCTCGTGACCTGGCTTGTCTACCAAGCCGACCCAATCGGTTGGCTGCAGTAAACACCACCAAACCGCATATTTCACCCCTTGTCATGACACAAGGGCACCGATAGAGACCTGGGCGTGCCTGATTCGTGACAGATCCTCGACCACCGCCGCTCGACCACCGCACGCGTCTGTCCGACCGGTGGACGTGGCGGCTGCCGGGCGCGTGGTCCGGGTTATCGTCGCAATATGGGCAAGGTCTACGAGAAGCTCACCGACCGACTGCGTGAGTTCATCTCCGCACAACCGGTCTTCTTCGTGGCGACGGCACCCGAGCGGGGCGGCCACGTCAACGTGTCGCCGAAGGGCTACGGGGACACCTTCGCGGTCATCGACGACACGACGGTCGCTTACCTCGATCTCGACGGCAGCGGCGTGGAGACCATCGCCCACATCCGCGACAACGGGCGCGTCACGCTGATGTTCTGTGCCTTCGCCGGGCCGCCGAAGATCGTGCGGCTCTTCGGCACCGGCCGCGTGGTGACTCCCGGCGACGCCGGCTTCTCCGATCTGCTCACGCTCTTCGGGCCGCATCCGGGCGTGCGCTCGGTCATCGTGGTGTCCTGCGACCGCATCGCCGACTCCTGCGGCTACTCGGTGCCCTTCATGGCGTACGAGCAGGACCGGGCGCTGCTCGACGATTGGGCCGGACGCAAGGATGTGCAGCAGCGGCGGAACTACCGCGCCAAGCACAACCGGGAGAGCATCGACGGGCTGCCCGCGCTCGGCGCCGAGGAGACCGACCCGGTCCGCCAGCACTCCTGAACGCCGCCTGCTCCCTCTCCGGGCCCTGTCAGCGCCGGTAGCCGGCCATCCGCTCCAGCCGGGCGATGCGCGCGGCGACCGGCGGATGGGTCGCGAACAGCCGGCCGAGCCCGGCGCAGCGGAACGGGTTGACGAACATCATGTGACCCGCGGAGGCGAGCCTGCCGTTCTCCGGGAGGGGAAGCCGGCGCGCCTCCATCTCGACCTTGCGCAGCGCCGAGGCGAGAGCCAGCGGGTCGCCGGTCAGCCGTACGCCCGCGTCGTCGGCGGCGAACTCCCGCGACCGCGAGATCGCCATCTGGATCATGGTCGCCGCGACCGGGCCGAGGATCATCACCAGGATGGCGCCGAGGAACCCCGGCCCCTCGTCGTCGTCCGAACCGGAGAAGAGGCCGACGTACCCGAAATAAGTGATCATCGTGGCCAGCGCGCCCGCGACGGACGAGATCAGCGTGTCCCGGTTGTTGATGTGCGACAGCTCGTGGCCGAGCACACCCTTGAGCTCGCGCTCGTCCAGCAGCCCGAGCAGGCCGTGCGTGACGCACACGGCGGAGTCACGCGGGCTGCGGCCGGTCGCGAACGCGTTGGGCTGCATGGTCGGCGACACGTACAGGCGGGGCATCGGCCCGCGGGTCTCCGTGCACAGCTCGCGGACGACACGGTAGAGGTGCGGCTGCTCGACCTCGGCCACGGGCCGGGCCCGAAGGGCCGACAGCGCGATCCTGTCGGCCGTGAAGTAGGCGACGCCGCAGGTCGCGAGCGCGACCACGACGGCGATCCGGGCACCGGCCCCGCCCCCCAGCCAGACCCCGGCCGCCAGGAGGAACGCCGA
Source organism: Microbispora sp. NBC_01389 (assembly GCF_045040095.1). Taxonomy (NCBI): domain Bacteria; kingdom Bacillati; phylum Actinomycetota; class Actinomycetes; order Streptosporangiales; family Streptosporangiaceae; genus Microbispora; species Microbispora sp. NBC_01389. Next base: position 2,655,538 of record NZ_CP109552.1, on the reverse strand, counting down.
CAGCGCCCCCAGCAGGACCGCGGTGCGCAGGCGGTTGTGGTGCACGCCTCCTCCTCACGGTTCGGTGTGTCCAGCCCTCCAACGCGCAGGTCCTGGGCGAACGTTCCCGTGGGACGGTCCGGCGTGCGAGAGGTCAGCTCTCCCCCTCGGGACCACCCTTCTCGCCGGGCCGCTGGGGCTTCTTCGGCAGTGCGCCGGGCGGCCGGATGGAGCGGACGTCGCGCATGGCGCGCGGCGGCTCGCGCCGAGGGCGGTTCCCGGGCCCGCCCGCCGCGCCGGTCGCGGGTTCGGTCCCGCGCGCGGGCACAGGTTGGGTCCCGGGGCCCTTCGCCGGCTCTTTGACCGGACCGGCCGCCGCCGGGCCGCGCGCGCCCGCCGACGATCCCCTGGACGGTCCCTTGGGCGGCTCCGCGCCGATCTCGGGCGCGGGCGGCGAGGGTACGGTCGCGACCCACTCGCCGAGCCGGTCCTTCTCGTGCAGGAGGTCGCGGACGTCGTACTCGGCGTACTCGAACTCCGGCGACCAGAACAGCGCGTCGAACGGGCACACCTCGACGCAGATGCCGCAGTACATGCACAGCGAGAAGTCGATCGCGAAGCGGTCGAGCACGTTGCGGGCACGCGGGCGGCCGCCCTCCGGCGCCGGGACCGTCTCCTTGTGCGAGTCGATGTAGATGCACCAGTCGGGGCACTCACGCGCGCAGAGCATGCAGACGGTGCAGTTCTCCTCCACCAGGGCGATCACGCCCCGGCTGCGCGCGGGCAGGTCGGGGCGGACCTCCGGATATTGCCCCGGCTCCGGCTCGCGCAGCGCCTGCCGCATGATCACGGCCGGGTCCCCGCCCGGTCCTTCTCCTGGTACGCACGCCATACCTCATCATCGCGCACCGTATCGAGCGCTGTGGACGGCAGCCGGACACGCGGCTCCGCCCTCGGGTTTTTCCACATCGTCCACAGCCTCGTCCCCAAGGTTGTCCACAGAATGTGGGGAAGAAGGGCACGCACAAACGGCGACGAATCCGTATCGTCTGGACAATGAACGGCTATGGGGGACCGGGAGGCTACCCTCCCGCACCACAGGGACCACCGAATCCGTACTACGGGGGCTATCCGCCGCCACCACCGCAGCCGCCGTCCGGCACGGCCAGCGTGTTCTGGGCGCTCGTCCCGCTCTTCACCTGCGGAGCCGGCACTCCCTTCTCGATGCTGTACGCCGCCATCCGAGGCCGCAGCGTCGCGCTCGGCCTGTCCGCCGCCGGATACGCCGTACTGACGACGGGGTGGCTCTGGAACAGCGTGGTCTACAAGGGCGTCCCCACCCCGTTGCCGGCCACCATTGCCATCATCTTCGGCGCGCTCGGCCCCTCGCTCGGTGGGACCCTGCACTCCTTCCTGATCAGGAAGCGGGTGTTCGGCCTCGCCTCGCAGCCCGCCACCCTCAACGAGCACGCGCTGGCGGTCGCGCAGCACCGGCGCATGCTGCGGCAGCAGGCGAGGGAGCTGGCCGAGCGGGATCCCGCGATGGCGCGCGAACTGCGGATCGGACGGCCCGACCTGCCCCGGCAGTACGACGACGGCGGCCTGGTCGATCTCAACCGCGCTCCCGCGCCGCTCATCGCGAGCCTGCCGGGGATGACCCTCGCCCTCGCCGACCAGGTCGTACGGGTCCGGGAGCAGGTGGGGAGTTTCGTCTCGGCCGAGGACGTCTCCGCCGCCGCGGCCCTGCCTCCCCACCTCACCACCGAGCTATCCGAATACGGCGTCTTTCTCCCATAGGCGCTCGGCTCCGGCTTTCGTCGCATATCTCTGGTTATACGGGATGCATTTCCCTAGGCTGCGAAGTGCTCCTTGGGCGTTATGTCAGCCGCGACAACCGGAGGGACCGATGACGGCGCCGGAAATCGCCGAGTGCAGAGCGGACATGGCCGCGGCCGCCACGGCCGCGCGGGATATTCTCGATGCGCTCGGCGCCGTGCCCCCGATGTTCGGCGACCACACCTGGCAGGGTACGGCGGCAGATCTGTGGGCCGCCGGTTGGCACGCGCGCAAGGCCCAGCTCAGCACGCTGCTCGACGCCGTTCTCAGCGAGCAGCCGCATCTCGTCGCCCGTGCCGAGGAGGCGGAACGCCGGACCGCCGCCTCGTAGTCCGTCGTCACGGAGTTCGCCGGGGAGAAGGGACACCATGGGGGATTTCGTCGGGGTCGATCCCGAAAATCTGAAAGAGCTGACCAGACGGCTGGAACAGCTTCACGACATGCTCGCCCGGCAGGGCCCCGCGATTCAGCAGAAGATGCAGAAATGGGGCAGTGAACTCAGCTTCGCCTCGCTGTCCCGCCTGATCGCCGCCGCGCTCGACGACGTCCGCGACATGGACGCCCGTACGACGAGGGCGTACGAGCTGGCCAGGCAGCAGGGGTGGAATGTGATGACCGGAGCCCCGGGCGTGCTCGGGCCGGTCTTCGCCCGCCCCCCGGTCGTACGGCTGGACTGGGAGGCGACCGGGCAGAGCGGCGACCAGGGGCGGCGTGACGCCGAGGCGCTGGCCGCCGCCCTCGCGGCCAAGAACCCCGAGGAGGCCCGTGCCGCCCTGGCGCCGTTGGCCGAACGCCTGGAACGCCACCTCGCCGACAAGGACTACCAGGAGGCCTTCTGGGCGGGCGCCGGGCCGCTCGCCTCGCAGGCCGCCCGCACGCTGTACAACCGCACCGGACCCACGCTGTTCGGCGCGGAGACCGTGAGCATCCTGCGGGCGCTCGGCGCCTCGCTGGCCGCCGCGAGCCGGATGCGTGTGGGCGCCGGCAAGGAGAGCCGTCCCCTGCTCTCCACCGCGGCCCGCGACGCGATCACCCGCGGTTCCGACCCCTGGTCGGCCGGCATGCTGGCGAAGTACGGCCCGGACGGCCGTTCGTGGGACCCGCGCCTGCTCGCCGACCTGACCCGGACCATGCTCGACGCCCGCGCCGCGGGCAGGGCGATCTGGCCGCCCGATCGCGGCGAGCCGGAGACCGGCACCGCCGCCACCCGTCGCCAGCGCCTCATGGCGGAGTTCGACGCCGTGGGGGCCGTCCTGCAACGGGCCGCCGAGAACGGCATCGCGGCCCGCCACGTGCTCGGCGACCCCGCCACCGGCCCGAAGTACGCCCGCATGCTGGTCAGCGACTCCTGGCACACCCCCGGCTACGATCCCGGCGCGTTCCTCAGCTCGTACGTGCATCCGGGAGGCGCGCTTCCCCTCGCCGGCCGGATGGACCTCTCCACTCCCGTGGGGGCCTTCCTCAAGGCCGCCGTCTCCGCCGAGCGCGGCACCTCCCTCGACGCCAAGGAATCCGCCTGGTCCGTCGTCCACATCGTCCAAGCCACCGCCGCCTTCGCCAAACTCCACCCTCAGACGGTGCTTCCCCACCAAATCCGACAGGCGTTGATCGACACCGCCGGCCGCCACCTTCCCGACTTCGCACAGTCGGTGAATCACGATTTCGCCTCCGGCGCTCTGCAGCAAGGGAACAAACCGTCCAATCCTTGGGTGGCCATCAACAAACTCGATGAGCTGGAGGGCTTCTTCACGCAGGCCCTGCGGAAGCCCGAGGAGTTCGGCGTGTTCAAGGGCTTGATGGCCTCTCGTGTGAGCACAGCCGTCGCGGCTACAATCCAAGACCCTTCCGACCGGAACTACCTGAGGGAAATGGGCGGTCTCTTCGGTCTGATCCAGCGGGTGGAGAACACCCACCACTTCGAGAAAGAGCTACGCGCCGATGAAGAGGCTGCCAGGGACCAGATGCTGCTCGCGACGGCAAGCGGCGGGTTCGGTGCCCTCAGCTTCTCGAATCCCTTCGGGCCAGGAACGCTGGCACAGATCATGACCGCCCTCGCTACACCCGCGCTGAACAGTGCTTTGGACACAGGGCACGCCTTGAAGGCTCTCAAGGCCAACATGGATTCCTCCAGGCGGCAGGTGTTCCAGGTGGAGGTTCCTGTGATCCAGGGACTCCTGGACGCGGGAGCAGTGCATCCGCCACCAGATGCGCCTTGGGTGCGAAGCGGGCGTGTGATTCCCGATGCCGCCCTGGTCGACTGGATCAGTCTGCACGCCGACACGCGCTACGCGGGAAAGACGCTCACGGATTGGATCACGGATGCGCAGACCGCTATGAGGATGCAGCAGTGACGACGACACGACGTGCGGTGCTCGCGATGTGCGTCCTTGTCCTGCTGTCCGCGTGCACTGACGAGAAGCCGCCTTCTCCCGCGAACGACGAGGTGAAGAAGCGCGATGCCGCGCTCGTGGCGGTGGTGCAGTGTCTCGTCGATCACGACAGAATCCCGGCCGCGCATCTTGAACACCAGCCGTGGCTGAAGGACAAGAAGGTACAACCCAGCGCGGAACTCGTGACGTGGAGGAGCGATCACGAGGAGACGGTGTATGAGGGGAAGACGCTGCAGGCGTGGGAGGACGAGGCGACGGCGAGGTGGCCTGATTGGAAGTGCCCCCTCAGCGCACGGGCCAGATAAAGGGCCGCGACGAGAAGAGCCATGCCGCTCGATGCCGGTCGGCGGCGGGCGGGATCACGGAAGCGAAGGCCGCCATGAGGATGCAGCAGTGACGACGACACGACGTGCGGTGCTGGCGATGTGCAGCCTTGTCCTGCTCGCTGGGTGCGGGCAGGGCAAGCAACGTGCCCTTTCCTCCCCCGATGACATTCACCGCCGTGGCGAGGCACTTGTCGCTGTGGTGCAGTGCTTCTTGGACACCGGACTCATCCCGGAAAATCAGCTTTCTGGCACCTGGCTGAGCAACGGGCGGATAGAACCCGATGCCACTTTCACGGTTTGGGTTTCGGGCCACGCGGACACGGTCTATCGCGGGAAAACGCTGTCCACCTGGGAGGACGAGGCGACGGCGGCGTGGCCGGGGTGGAGGTGCCCGTTCTGATGCCGCACCACCGTCACGCGGTGCGGTAGGAGCGCGTCGGCTGTGGGGCTCTCAGGAGGGCGTCCAGTCGGGCGGGACGCCTGGGGGGAGTGTCCTGCGGCGGCTCGGGGAGCCCTGGCCGGACTCGCCCGGCTCCTTGGCTCCCGGCCACGCCTTGGCGACCCGGGCGGCGAGCACGAAGTCCTTGCGCAGCGGATGGCCCTCGAAGCCGTCCGGCAGCAGCAGCGGGCGCAGGTCCGGATGGCCGTCGAACACCACGCCGAACATCTCGTACGTCTCGCGCTCGTGCCAGTTCGCGCCGCGGAAGACGCCCGTCGCGGTCGGCAGGCGGGGGTCGGCGCGCGGCACCCGGGTGCGCAGGAGCAGGTGCGCGAACGCGACGGGGTCGAACACGTGGGCCACGACGCCGAACGCCTCCGGCGGCTCGTCGACGGCGGTCAGCCAGTCGAAGAACGCGAACCCGGCCGAGCGCGCGGCCGTCAGCGCGTCGATCCATTCGCCGGGCTCCACGTCGAGCACGGCCTGCCCGAAGGAGTCGCCGGCGCGGGAGCCGTACGGCTCCGGCAGCGCGCTCATGACTCCGCGCCCGGGACGGAGCGGCCCGAGGCCGGGAGCGAGCGGTCCGCGGCCGGGAGGGAGTGGTTCCCGGCCGACTCGGCGGCGATCTTCTCCTGCAGCTTCGTGATCCCGTGCAGCAGGGCCTCGGGGCGCGGCGGGCAGCCCGGGACGTACACGTCCACCGGGATGATCTGGTCGACGCCCTTGGTCACGCAGTAGGAGTCCCAGTACGGCCCGCCCGAGTTGGAGCAGGCGCCGAACGAGATGACGTACTTGGGGTCGGGCAGTTGCTCGTACAGCCGCCGCACGGCCGGGGCCATCTTGTCGGTGACCGTGCCCGACACGATCAGCAGGTCGGCGCGGCGGGGGCCGTCCGCGAACGGGCTGACCCCGTGGCGGATGAAGTCGTGCCTGCTCATCGACGTGGCGACGAACTCGATCGCGCAGCACGCCAGGCCGAAGTTGAACACCCAGAGGGAGTATCGGCGGCCCCAGTTCAGCACGAACCGCATCGGCTCGGGCAGCGGCCGCGTCACCGGGCCTGCCGTCGGCATCGGAAGATCGTTCACGGGCATGTGCTCACCGCCATAACCCCCATTGTCCTCCGCCGAGAGACCGGTCACGTCCGGCCCGGGACCAGCCATGACCACGGCACATGAGCCGAAATATCCGCTCTTACCGTGTGTCGGGTACCCCTGAATCCCGCCGGGCTCGGTCTCAAGGGCTGAACGCTGACGGCCGCAGCCCGGCTCCCCGCATATAGTTGAGGATCGTGACCCGAACCATGCTCGTCGCCCGCTTGCACGTGGACCTGTGCCGGCTCGCGTCGGGCCTGTGTCGTCCAGACGGTTCGCGAGACTGACGGTGCGCCACCCCGGCGGCCGGAGCACCCAGTGGAAACACCCCGCAGATGGCGGGCCGGCAAGTCCCGGTAGACAGCGCGTCAAGTGCGCACTTCGGAGAAACCAGCCTGACCCCGATGGATCTAGCATGGACATGACAACGTGCCACAAGCAGACAGGCCTGGGCGCGCCAAGGAGGACTGAGGAGCTGTGACCAAGCAGGTTCAGCAGCTCGACCGCGTGATCATCCGGTTCGCGGGTGACTCCGGCGACGGAATGCAGCTCACGGGTGACCGGTTCACGGCGGAGACGGCCCAGTTCGGCAACGACCTGTCGACGCTTCCCAACTTCCCGGCGGAGATTCGCGCGCCCGCCGGCACCCTGCCCGGGGTGTCGAGCTTCCAGCTGCACTTCGCCGACCACGACATCCTGACCCCCGGCGACGCGCCCAACGTGCTCGTCGCGATGAACCCCGCCGCGCTGAAGGCGAACATCGGCGACCTGCCCCGCGGCGCCGACATCATCGCCAACACCGACGAGTTCACCAAGCGCAACCTGCAGAAGGTGGGCTATCCAGGCAACCCGCTCGAAGACGACTCGCTGAAGGAGTGGCGGCTCCACGCGGTGCCGCTGACCTCTCTGACCGTACGGGCGCTCGACGGCTTCGACATCTCGAAGAAGGACGCCGAGCGGGCCAAGAACATGTTCGCGCTCGGCCTGCTGTCGTGGATGTACAACCGGCCGACCGAGGGCACGGTCAAGTTCCTGGAGTCCAAGTTCGCGCGGAAGCCCGAGATCGCCAAGGCGAACATCGCGGCCTTCCAGGCGGGCTGGAACTACGGCGAGACGACCGAGTCGTTCTCGGTCTCCTACGAGATCAAGCCGGCCACCCTCACACCGGGTGTCTACCGGAACATCTCCGGCAACCAGGCCCTGTCGTACGGGCTGATCGCGGGGGCGGTGCAGGCGAAGCTGCCGCTGTTCCTGGGCTCCTACCCGATCACCCCGGCCTCCGACATCCTGCACGAGCTGTCCAAGCACAAGCGGTTCGGCATCCGCACCTTCCAGGCCGAGGACGAGATCGCCGGGGTGGCCGCCGCGCTGGGCGCCTCCTTCGGCGGGTCGCTCGGCGTGACCACGACCTCGGGCCCCGGCGTCGCGCTGAAGGCCGAGACCGTGGGCCTCGCGGTGACCACCGAACTGCCGCTGATCGTCGTGGACGTGCAGCGGGCCGGTCCCTCGACCGGCATGCCGACCAAGACCGAGCAGACCGACCTGCTCATGGCCATGTACGGCCGCAACGGCGAGTCTCCGGTGCCGGTCCTGGCCCCGGCGACGCCGTCGGACTGCTTCGCGATGGCGGTGGAGGCGGCGCGCATCGCGGTGAAGTACCGCACGCCCGTGATGCTGCTGTCGGACGGCTACCTGGCCAACGGCTCGGAGCCGTGGCGCATCCCGGAGGTGTCGGAGCTGCCCGACATCACCGCGCCTTTCACCACCGAGCCCAACGGCGAGGACGGCACCTACCTTCCGTTCAAGCGTGACCCGGAGACGCTGGCCCGCCCCTGGGCGGTGCCCGGCACGCCCGGCCTGGAGCACCGGATCGGCGGCATCGAGAAGGCCGAGGGCACCGGGAACATCTCCTACGACCCCGACAACCACGACCGGATGGTGCGGCTGCGCCAGGCCAAGATCGACGGCATCGACGTGCCCGACCTGACGGTCGACGATCCCGGCGGCGACGCCCGCGTGCTGGTGCTGGGCTGGGGCTCGACGTACGGGCCGATCGCGGCGGCGGCCCGGCGGGTGCGCGCGGCCGGGCACAAGGTGGCCCAGGCGCACCTGCGTCACCTGAACCCGCTGCCCGCCAACACCGGCGAGGTGCTGCGCTCCTACGACAAGGTGCTGCTGCCGGAGATCAATCTCGGGCAGCTCGCCATGCTGCTGCGGGCGCGCTTCCTGGTCGACGTGATCAGCTACAACCGCGTGCGGGGGCTCCCCTTCAAGGCCGAGGAGCTCGCCGCCGTCATCGGGGAAGTGATCGAGAGTGTCTGACACAGTCAACGGGGGCCTCAACGGCAAGGGCCTGGCCCTGATCCCGCGCACCGACACCAAGCAGACCCTGAAGGACTTCAAGTCCGACCAGGAGGTGCGCTGGTGCCCGGGCTGCGGCGACTACGCGATCCTCGCCGCGGTGCAGAGCTTCCTGCCCGAGCTGGGGCTGCGCCGGGAGAACATCGTTTTCGTCTCCGGCATCGGCTGCTCCTCCCGCTTCCCGTACTACCTGAACACCTACGGTTTCCACTCGATCCACGGGCGGGCCCCGGCGATCGCGACCGGCCTGGCCGCCTCCCGGCCCGACCTGTCGGTGTGGGTCATCACCGGTGACGGCGACGCGCTGTCGATCGGCGGCAACCACCTCATCCACGCTCTGCGCCGCAACGTCAACCTGAACATCCTGCTGTTCAACAACAGGATCTACGGCCTGACCAAGGGGCAGTACTCCCCCACCTCCGAGATCGGCAAGATCACCAAGTCGACCCCGATGGGTTCGCTGGACAAGCCGTTCAACCCGATCTCGCTGGCGCTCGGGGCCGAGGCCGGGTTCGTCGCCCGGACCATGGACAGCGACCGCAAGCACCTGCAGGGCGTGCTGCGCCAGGCCGCCGAGCACCGCGGCGCCTCGCTGGTGGAGATCTACCAGAACTGCAACATCTTCAACGACGGGGCCTTCGACACGCTGAAGGACCCGGGCACCCGGGACGAGATCACCGTACGGCTGGAGCACGGTCAGCCGATCGTCTTCGGCACCGGCGAGAACGAGCGGGCCGTACGGCTGTCGCCCACGGGCGGCGTCGAGGTCGTGCGCCGCGCCGAGGTGTCCGACGGGGAGATCCTGGTGCACGACGCCCACAACCCCGACCCGTCGCTCGCGTTCGCGCTGTCGCGGCTGGACGAGCCGGCGTTCGAGCACGTGCCGATGGGCGTCTTCCGCTCGATCGACCGGCCCTCCTACGACCACCTGCTGAACGAGCAGGTGGCCACGGCCACGGCCGACAAGGGCGAGGGCAGCCTCGCCGGCCTGCTCCACGGCGGGGACACCTGGACCATCGGCTGACGCGACCCGCAGACCTCACCCGCAGACCTCACCCGCAGACCTCACGGCCCCGGTTCCTCAGGACCGGGGCCGTGGCTTTTTCTGAAGGCAGAAGCATCACCATAAGTCCCCTTTTCCGGGGGCTATCGATGGCATACTCGAACCGCGCCGCGGGGCGGTGCCCGAGTGGGATCAGTGTGCCAACGCTACGGAGGGGCTCTGTTGATGGACCTGTACCGCCGGGCGCCCAGGACAGGGCTGCGCTATCTGGGCCATGCCGGGTTCATCGCCGAGCACCAGGGCGTCCGGCTGCTCATGGATCCCTGGTTCTATCCCGCGTTCCTGCACTCGTGGTTCCCGTACCCCGACAACCGGCACGTCCTGGACGTGGTGACCAGTGGTCGTTTCGACTACCTCTACGTCTCCCACGCACACGAGGACCATTACGACGAGCGCCTGTTGCGCATGCTGGACAGGTCGATCACCGTGATCGTCCCCCGGTACCGCTCAAGGATCATGGTGAAGCGGTTCGCCGCGCTGGGCTTCGACGACGTCGTGGCGCTGGGCCACAAGGAGTCCCACGAGCTCGCACCGGGCTTCACCGTCACGATGTACCTCGACACCAGTCACAAGGAGGACAGCGGGCTCCTGCTCGACCTGGACGGCTACCGCTTCCTCGATCTCAACGACTGCAACACTCCGATGTCGGAGCTGCCCGGCGACGTCGACCTGCTCGCCGCGCAGTACTCGGGTGCGATGTGGTACCCGAACTGCTACGACTATCCGCCGGAGGTGATGGGGAAGAAGGTCGAGGCCGTCCGGGGCGACCTCCTGGACACGCTCTACCGCAAGGTACGGATCACCGGCGCCGCCGCCTACCTGCCGTCGGCGGGCCCGGCCTGCTTCCTCGATCCGGTCCTGGAGGCGTACAACGACAGGGAGGCGACGATCTTCCCACGGTGGGAGGACGTGGCGGACCAGTTCGCCGAAGCGTGCCCCGGCGTCGACGTGCTGCGGCTCTTCCCGGGTGACGTGGTACGGCTGGGCGACGAGCCCGGCGGCCCGCTGGTGGAACGTGACAGCGACGCGCCGCCCGCCGATGACCTGGCCGGCTACCGGGAGCGGCGCCGCGACGAGTGGGGCGCGTTCTACGACGAGCCGGCCGACCCCGTCACCACCGAGGAGATCGAGGCGTACTTCGCCAAGCTGCAGAGCTGGAACAGTCGCTTCCTGGGCGACTTCGCCAAGGATGTCCGCCTGGTGGCGGACGGCCGCATGTGGGACGTGCGCCTGGGCCGCCTGGCCGAGCGCTTCGTGATCGAGGGCGAGGAGCCGTACGACCCCGAATACACGCTCCTGCTCTGCCCCCGGACGATGCGGGCGGTGATCGAGGAGCGGACCGGCTGGGAGGAGGCCCTGCTGTCCATGCGGGTGGGCCTGCACCGCGAGCCCGACGTCTTCGACCTGACCTTCATGAGCCTGCTGCGGTACGGCAACCAGCCCGTGCAGACGATGCAGATGCTGCGGGAGCGGCAGAACACCGAGACCATCGAGCGTGACGGTCTGCGCATGCAGCGGTTCTGTCCGCACGCGGGCGAGGACCTCACTCACGCCGTCATCTGCGACGGCGTCGTCGAGTGCCCCCGCCACCACTGGAAGTGGGACGCGACCACGGGAGAGTGCATCGACGGCGGCACGCTGCCCCTGCGGGTGGAACCGCTGACCTGACGGCTCACCGCGCTTGAGCGCCGGGAGCCGCGGCTACATGGCGCGGAGCTTGTCGTAGTACGCCAGGCATTCGTCGTAGACGGGCAGCAGGCCGGCGGCCATGGCCTCCGGCAGCGTGGGGGCGGCGGCGTCCTTCGGTGACAGGATCGGCTCCAGGCCGGCCGGCCAGGCGATGCCGAGCTCGGGGTCGAGCGGATGCACGCCGTGCTCGCGACCGGGCGCGTAGGGCTCCGAGCACAGGTAGACGACCGTGGCCTGCTCGCTGGTCGCCATGAAGGCGTGCCCGAGCCCCTCGGCGAGGTAGACGCCCTTCCTCGTGACGTCGTCCAGCTCGACGGCCTCCCAGCGGCCGAAGGTGGGCGACCCGGTTCTGAGGTCGACGACCACGTCGACGACGGACCCGGCCACACAGGTGACGTACTTCGCCTGGCCGACCGGCACCTCGGCGAAGTGGACGCCTCTCAGCACCCCCCGGCGGGAGACCGAGCAGTTGGCCTGGGCGAGGCGCATGGAGTGCCCCACCGCCTCGGCTATCCTGTCCGCCTTGAACCACTCGAGGAAGTCGCCCCGGTCGTCGGCGTGGATCGCCGGAGTGAGGACGTACGCTCCGGCGATCGGCAGTTGTTCCATGTCAGAGCTCGACCAGGTTCCGGGTGCCCTGCCACACATTGTTCTGCCACACGTTGCCGGGCGCCGATCTGTCGAAGTGCGCGACCGGGCCGTACGCGCCGCAGTTGGAGAAGAGCGAGCGGCTGAACACGTTGTCACGGACCACGACGTTCCTGCTCGACCCGGCCTTGTCACCGCCACCGTAGAAGCAGTAGCCCCCGCCACCGATCAGGTTGCCCTGGATGAGGACGTTGGTGACGGGACCGAGGCTGGTGGCCAGCATGATCGCGCTGGTCTGGCCGACGGGGTTGAGGATCGTGTTGTTCTTGATCACCAATGGCGCGCTTCCCGACGAGCCCTCGGTCTGGATGCCGTCGACGTGGTCCCCCGTGAACGCGCGCAGGTCGTGGATGTAGTTGCCCTCGATGGTCCCGCGCCCGGTGTTGATCGCGTCCGTCGCGTCGTGGATGTCGTTGCCACGGATCGTGATGTCGCCGTCCCCGATGTTCTTGACGGCCACGGCCAGCTGGCGCCTGCCGTCCCCGGCGATCTCACAGTGGTCGACGACGAGGTTGGTGTGGCCGTTCCTGAGCTGGACGCCCCACTCCCCGGTGGTGATGATCCTGCAGTTCCGCAGGGTCACGTTGTCGGCGTAGACGTCGATCGAGTCGGTGATCTCCACACCGTCGTAGACGGCGCCGTTCTGGCGGAGTTCGCCGCCCTTCATCCGGGTGAACACCGTGCCCTTCGCGGGGCCCGTGGTGGAGGCGTCGGGGAATCCGGTCACCGGCGGCGGAGCCTGGGTGGGCTTCGAGGGAAGGCTCGGCTCGGACGTCGCCGTGGGGTCGGGGCGGCCGGGCGTTGCGGCCGGGGTGGCGCGCGGAGTGTAGCGGGGGGTGAAACGCGGCGTGGCGGGCACGATCACCGTGGGGGTCGCCTCGGGTGTGGTCGTCGCCGTGTCGTCCGGCAATGCCGGCGTCACCGGCACTTCGGGCGTTTCCCCCGGCTCCTGGGGATCTGCCGGCACCGAGGTCGGCGGCACGCTTTCCTCGGCCGCCGGATCCGGGACGGCAGTGGTGTAACGGAAGACGACGTCGACGAAGTAGTTGTAGCCGGCGCGGTTGGAACGCCGGGGAAAGGCCGGCCGGCCGTAGGAGAAGACGCCGTTGCGCTCCGCCGGCGCGACCAGGGGACCCGCCTCCAGCGGCCCTCGCGTGAACACCCCGCGCTGCGCCACGTACCTGCCGGCGCCGCTGTTGTAGGAGACCGTGTAGGTGCGTCCGGCCTCAAGCGCCACCGGCGCCGACAGACGAGCCTCCTGCCAGCCTCGGCTGGTCTCCGAGCTGAAGGTGACGCGTGCCAGCAGCGCCCCACGGTCGCTCCACAGGCTGCCGATGTGACGGCCGGAGTCACCCCGTGCCTTGAGGAAGCGCAGCGCGACGACCTGACCCTCGACCTGGGGGACGAACCGCATGCCGACCTCGACCGGCATCGGATCGCGCCGGGGCCTGGCCTCCCGCGGCTCCGGCGCGAAGCTGGCCTGCAGGATCCGCTCCTGGGCGACGGGAACCGTCGGGCCGAGCGACGTCTCGGGCGAACGATTGGTGAGGATCACGGTGACCGCGACCCCGCCGACGGCGCAGGCGGCGAGCAGCGACACCAGACCGGGCAGACGGCTCCGCCGTCCGCCCGCGCGCCTCGAACTACGTACCATCGCTCTGCCTCCGACCTACGCGCCCGGTCGAGCGCCTCGTTTCCGCCGACTCAGCGATATACCCAAGCGGTCATTGTTGCGGCTGCGACACGACCAGACAACAGGAATGGCAGAGTTCATACATTTTTCAGTTAAACAAACCGAGTGTCGGAAATATCCATCCTCACGGCTCCACCGGACGACCCGTGTCGAGCCAGACGTTGTCCTGCCACTCGTTGCCGCGCCCGGCGGGCTCCCAGGCGTTGACCGGTCCCCAGCGGCCGCCCTTGGGGAACATCTGCCGGGTCCAGACGTTTTTGATGATCTTTATGTTGCTGGTGGCGTGTTTGTCGTCGGCCCCCCGCCCCGCGTAGAGGCTGTAGCCGCCACCCCCCAGCAGGTTGCCCTCGATCAGGACGTCGTGCGGGGCGCCGAAGTCCTGGAACAGGCCCACGGCCGAGGTCTGCTCCTGCTGGTTGAACAGGGTGTTGTTCCTGATGATCAGCTTCAGGCCGGCCGCGGGACCGCTCCCCGCCTGGATCAGGTCGACGTGGTCGTCCTTGCCCGGCGACGGGTCGTGGATGTAGTTGTCCTCGATGAGGCCGTGCGAGGTGACGACGCCGTCGGCGGTGCCGGAGATGTTCGTGCGGCGCACGGTCAGCATGCCGCCGAAGTTGAGCACCGCCTGGTCGATCTTGTGCCGCGGCGTGCTGACGATCTCGCTGTCCTCTATCACCAGGCCGCCGACGCCCTGCCGCTGGATGATCCCCCAGCCCTGGTGGGCGTCGCTGACGACCCGGGTGCGGCGGATGACGACGTCGTCGGCCTCGACGCTGATGTCCCCATGGACCTCGTAGCCGTCGATCACCTCCCCCGGGGTGGTCACCCGGAGGACCGGACTGGGGATCAGCTGGATGCCGCCGGTGCCGGTCGTCTTCGCGTTCGGCCACCGGGAGGCGTCGATGGCGCCGGAGGCGCGCGGGGCCGACGTGTTCGCCGGACGCGCGCGCAGGGTCTCCCGATCCCCGGGATGCGGCACGGCCACCAGCCACACGACCGCTCCGCCGGCCACGGCGCCCGTGAGAAGCGCCGCGACCAACCTCCCCCACCCTGGCGGTGCCATACGTTGTCCCTTCATCACGACGGTACGGGCGCCCGCGGCGGCGGTGCGGCCACCGGCGCCCTGCGCAACCGCTTCCAGCTCCGCCGGGAGGCGAGCATCCGGTCCGCCACCACCGCGCTCTTCACCACGACCATGACTATCAGCAGAGCGAGGACGGCGGCGGCCTGTTTGGTATGCCTGGGCACCTCGACGGCTTTGCGGCTGCTGGCCACCGTCTTCAGCCGGAGAATGTAGTAGTCGTCGTCCGCGCCCGCGGACATCTGCCAGGACGCCAGCCTGACCCGCATCGCCCGGACCAGCACGGTCATCGCCTTCTCCGCCTCGGCGGCTCCGGGGGCGAAGGTGTCGAGCACGATGTACGGCTGGTCGTGGGTCGGCACCTCCTCACTGCCCTGGTTGTCCATCACGACCCGGTAGTCCGCCCGCCCGCCCGCTCCGGCCACCTCGTCCCGGGACCTGTCGTCGTCGAAGGACGCCGCCAGCAGTTCGGCCGTGCCGATCGTGCTGGAGGTGAACTTGGTCTCCTCGCCCTGCCGCACCACGGAGACCACCGTGTGCGCCTGGTACGAGGCGGGGGCCAGCTTGGTCGCATAGAATCCGGGACCGCCGATCGCGATGACGACGAACAGCACCACCAGCGGATGCCGGAAAACCGCCCTGAATATATGGCGAATAGTCACGGAACGCTCCAAGCGGGGTGCAAGGGACCGTCTGGACGTGCCATTGTTGCACCACGAGACTCGGGACGCACCGCGAATCAGGGCGCGTGCTTCCCCGGCCCGGCTGGCGGAACGCCCTGTCGTAGGGGACACTTTGTGAGTCCGCTACCTGGGAACGGTCCGGCGGTCAAGGGACGGCTCGTCCGGTACCGCCCGCATGAGCACACCGGCGTCACGACTATTCACGCGGGGTGGGGTTGATGGAGGTCCGGTGGACCTGATGGAGGCCGTGTTCGTCCTCGCACGCCGATGGACGATCACCGTTCCCCTGCTGGTGCTCACGTTCGCGGCCGTTACGGCGGGGTACCTCCTGCTGCCCTGGACCTACGAGTCCTCGGGAACCGTCGTGTTCCTCACATCGAAGCAGATCGCCGAGAAGAACACCGGCGGCAACCCGTACCTGTCCTTCGACGGGTCCCTGTCGATCACCGCGGAACTGGTCGGCCGCGCGGTCGACGATGAGCTCACCGCGCAGGATCTCGCGCAGCATGGGCTCACCGGTACATACGAGACGCAGATCCCGCCCGACAGCCGCGCCCCCCTGCTCAAGGTGACCGTCACCCACAGCAACCCCGCCATGGCGCAGGCGACCATGGAGGCGATCCTCAAGAGGATCCCGGCCGCGCTCGACGACCTCCAGAAGACCAACAGCTCCATATCCCAGGTCCGGCTCTCGGTGCTCACCAAGAGCAAGGAGCCGGAACGGGTGGCGACGTCGAAGATCCGGTCGCTGGTGGGAGTACTCGCGGTCGGTCTCATGCTGACGGTCGGCGCGCCGCTGATCACGGAGTCGATCAGAAACCCGCGCCGGCCGATCCAGCCCAAGCGCGTTCAGGACCCGGACGGCGGACCCGAGCCGAGACGGCTCAGGCTGGACGACGACGCGCCCACGGCCGTCCACGTCTGGCCGCCCGCGGCGGCCGGTCCGGCCCACTCGCCGGCGGTCGGGAATCCGCCGGAGCCGGCTCGCCCGAGGATGGAGGGGCAGGGTTCGGGCCGGAGCAGGACCCGGGGCACGCGCAGAACCCCCCGTCCGAATCCCGAAGGGAACCCGAACGGGGCCGACGGCCGGAACGACACGGCCTGGCCGAGGGGGACCGACGATGGCCGGAACACGAGAAGATACCCCTAGGGCACGGCGGACGGCATGGTCAACGGTGCGGCCGACGGCGTGAGCGACCTTTCCGAGCCGGTTCTCGAAGACGAGGCGCCGCGTCGGCGGCTGCCCTTCTCCGTGGACGCCGTGACCGTGCTCAGCCTCCTGGTCGTGGCGCTCGTGTTGATTCCGTCGCGATACGTGGTGGGCCCGCTCGGCTCCGCCGGCACTCCCGCCATCCTCATCGCCGCGGTGGCGTTCGGCTGGTACTGCGCGTCGATTTTCACGGAGCGCTCCACGCCGCTGCGGGGGCGGCAGCCGATCAGGACCTCGATCTTCATCTACGTGTGCGCCATCCTGGCCAGCTTCGTGGCGGCCACGACCCGGCCGATCGCCGCGGCGGAGCTGCAGGCGGCCAACACGGCGCTGCTGCCCGTGATCGGCTGGTGTGGAATCGCCCTGCTGGCCGCCGACGGAATCTCGAACCGCGAGCGCCTCGACGTGCTGCTGCGCAGGTTCGTCACCGGGGCGACGTTCGTGGCCATCGTGGGGATCGTCCAGTTCGCCACGGCGTTCGACCTGTCGCAGTACCTCGCGTTTCCCGGGCTGAAGGTGAACGGGACGTTCATCTCGCTGTACAACCGCGACGGCTTCAACCGGCCGACCTCGACGACCATCCACCCGATCGAGTTCTCCGCGACCCTCGCGATGGCGCTGCCGCTCGCCCTCCACAACCTGCTGTACGGCCCGAACACGAAGCGCTGGTTCAACCGTTTCTGTGTGGCGGCGCTCGCGGTGGCCATCCCGCTGACCGTCTCCAGGACCGCGGTGCTCGGCATGGCCGTCACGTTCGCCGTCCTCATGCCCACCTGGCCGAGAGCGTGGCGGCACACCGCCTACGTCGCCCTGCTGATGTTCACGGGCGTCATGGGCGTGGCGGTGCCCGGCCTGCTGGGGACGTTCAAGCGGATGTTCTTCGGGATGAACGAGGACTCCAGCGCCACCGCGCGCACCGACGACTACGCGGCGGTCGCCGAGCACTTCTCCCAGCACCCCTTGTTCGGCCGTGGTGTCGGCACCTTCCTGCCGCACGTCTACCGGATCCTGGACAACCAGTATCTCGCGACGCTGGTGGAGACCGGCGCGTTCGGGTTGTCGGCCATGCTGCTCATCTTCGTGTGCGGGTGGGTCGTCGCACGTCGCTCGCGCCGCAAGTCCGCGGACGCGACGACCCGTCACCTCGGCCAGGCCCTCGCCGCGGGCATCGCGGTCTTCGCGGTGACGTGCGGCACGTTCGACGCCTTCTCGTTCCCCGTCGCCGTCAGCTCCGCCTTCCTGTTGATCGGCTGCGCGGGCGCGCTGTGGCGCATCACCGACCCGTATGGAGGCGCGTATGTCGCCGTATCCCCGCGTTGGCTTCGCCTGCTTGTGGGACGAGGATCCACGCAGGACCTGGTCGTACACTCCGTGGAACCTGCGCGCGGCCCTGCGGGAACGGGCCGACCTGGTTGATCTCGGTGTGGAGATTCCGAACACGGTCCGCACCGCCCTGCGCGCCGCCCATGTACGGCCCCGCCACGGCAGGGTGGCCACGACGTGGAAGTACTCGAGGATCACCGACGAGTACTGCCGCAGGGCGCTGCTGAGCTCTCTGCGTGGCTCGGACTGCGAGGCGGTCCTGCAGATCCAGGACATCGCGCCGCTGCCGGCGCCTTTCTTCCTCTACCAGGACCTGAGCTACGACGCGCTGCTCAGCGTGCACGACCCGGACAACCGGCACGCCGTGCTGCCCAACATCTCGCCCGGCATGATGCGCCGCAGGCGCGAGCGCCAGCTCGACATCTACGCGCGCGCGACGGGAGTGCTGGCGATGAGCTCCTGGTTCGCCCGGACGCTCGTGGAGGTGACCGGGCTGCCCGCCGGGAAGGTGCATGTCGTGCATCCGGGCATCACGTCCGTGGGCGACCCCTCCCGTCCCCTCCCCGAACGGGAACGGCCCCGGCGGCGGCTGCTGTTCGTGGGCGGGGACTTCCGGCGCAAGGCGGGAGCGCTGGTGGTCGCCGCCACCCGGCTGCTGCGCCGCGACTTCGACCCGTCCCTCACCCTCACCGTGGCGGGACCCCCCGCCTGGCCGTTGCCCGGCGAGCCACCGGAGGGCGTCCGGTTCCTCGGACAGCTGCCCCCCGCCGAGATCGCCGCGCTGTGGGACGAGCACGACCTGTTCGTCATGCCATCGCATCTGGAAGCCTTCGGGATCGTCTTCGCCGAGGCCCTCGCCCGGGGGGTCCCGTGCGTGGGCCGCGACGCCTTCGCCATGCCGGAGATCATCCGCCCGGGTGAGAACGGCGGCCTGGTCCGCGGCGACGACCCGGCCGAGCTGGCGGAGACGATCGTCGGGATCCTGGACGACGACGGACTCTACGCCCGGTGCCGGAAGGACGCCGCCGCGACCGTGGAGTGGTTCAGCTGGGACCGGGCCGCCCGGCAGGCGCTCGAGGTCGTCACCGCCGCCTGAGCGGCCATGCCGCCGAGTTCCCGGGCGCACGGTCCCGCCGGGCGTCCGGGCCGGCCGAGTTCCCGGGCTGAGGGTCACAGCGCCTTGCGGAGCGCCCCGGCCACTTCTTCCTGCTGTTCCGGAGTGATGTGCGGGAAGATCGGCAGTGAGAGTATCTCTCCGGCCGCGCGCTCGGCCACCGGGAAGTCGCCTGCCCGATAACCGAGATCCGCGAACGCCGGCTGGAGGTGCACCGGCACCGGGTAGTGGATCTGGGCCTGCACCCCCTGCTCGTGCAGACCGGCGAGCACGCGGTCGCGGTCGGGCACCCGGATCACGTAGAGGTGCCAGACATGGTCGGTGCTCAGCGCCTCCTCCGGAGAGGCCGGAATGGTCACGCCCGTGTCCACGAGGTCGGCCAGCAACTCGCCGTAACGGGCCGCCGCCCTTCGCCGCCGATCGTTCCACTCGGCGAGCCGCCGCAGCTTCGCACGCAGCACCACCGCCTGGAGAGTGTCAAGGCGTGAGTTGAAGCCGAGCGTCTCGTGCCGATACTTCACGTCGCTGCCGTGGTTGCCCAGCAGGCGCACCCTTCTGGCCAGTTCGGCCGAGCCGGTGGTGACCGCGCCCGCGTCGCCGTACGCTCCGAGGTTCTTGCCGGGGTAGAAGCTGGTGGCGGCGACGGCTCCGAATCCGCCGGAGCCGATTCCGTCGCGGGTCGCGCCCTGGGACTGGGCGGCGTCCTCGATGACCGGGACGTCCCCGGCGACCTCGGCGATCCGATCCATCCGGGCCAGCCGGCCGTACAGATGGACGGGGACGATCGCCGCGGTGCTCGGGGTGATCGCGGCGGCGAGCCGGTCCGGGTCGATCAGCAGGCAGGCCGGCTCGGCGTCGACGAGAACCGGCCTCGCCCCTGCCCTGAGCACCGCCTCGGCCGTGGCCACGAACGTGTTGGCGGGCAGGACCACCTCCGATCCGGGTCCCACCCCCAGCGCTCGAAGCGCCAGTTCGATCGCGTCGGTGCCGTTCGCGACGCCGACGCAGTGCGCGACGCCGCTGAAGGCCGCGTACTCCTCCTCGAACGCGGCCACGTCCGGCCCCTGCATGAAGGCGGTGGAGCCGAGCACGCGGGCGAAGCCGGCGTCGATCTCCTCCGCCACTTCCTCGTGGGCGGCACGCAGGTCGACGAACGGGATCACGGAAGCTCCTTCTGCCATGAGGCTGTCACGTTGGATTCACGGGGGCCGGGCGGAGGTACCGGGCGGGGACCCCCGCCCACACCTCGCCCTCCGGCACGTCACCGGTCACGACCGAGCCCATGCCGACGAGCGACCAGGCTCCGACGGTGCGGTTCTCCCGGACGAGCGCCCCGGCGCCCAGGTAGGCGCCGCGGTGGATCCGCACCCCGCCCGCGAGCCGTACGCCGGAGGCGATGGTGGCGAAGTCCTCCACCACGTCGTCGTGGGTGAGGGTGACATGGGGCATCACCGCGACATGGGCGCCCACCTCGACCGAGGTGGTCAGCACACACTGTGCGTGCACCACCGATCCGGGGCCCACCCGGGAGGTGGCCGAGACCACGGCGGTGGGGTGGACGAGGGTGGCGTACCGTTCGGCGGGCAGGCCGAGCCGCTCCACGATCCGCAGGCGGCTGGCGTAGTCGTCCGGCCGCCCGGTGCAGACGACGAGCCTGGCGTGGTCCGGCAGCGCGGTGACGCCGCCGAGGACCGGCAGGCCGTCCACGAGGGTCCCATGGCGGGCCGGGTCGTCGTCGAGGAAGCCGAGCAGCCGCCATCGGCCGGCGGACGCCAGCGCCAGCTGGGCGGTTTCCCTGGCGAAGCCCCCCGCCCCCACGAGCACCAGATCCTCGGGGATCACGTCGCGGCCTCCGCCGCCACCGCGCCGGCGCCTCGCAGGCCGCGCAGCGCCCCCCTCTTCAGGTAGACGAGCGCACCGACCAACGCCAGCGTGGCGGAACCCGCCACGAGCAGGGCCACCACGTCGATCCTGATCAACCACGCGAGCAGCGCGGCGGCCAGCCCGGCGAGCAGGCCACCGGCGACGCCGGGTGCGACGCTCGCCGCCAGACCAAGCGAGCCGACCCCGACCCGCCTCAGCTCGCGCAGGTAGATGGGCAGCACGACGAGCACCGCGACGGCGACGTGCGCGACGCCCGCCCCGGCGAAGCCGTACGCGCGCACCGTGACCACGAGCGCCGGGGCGAGCAGGACCAGCCAGATCACCTGCACGGTGAAGACCACCCGTGAACAGGCCAGCACCACGAAGTAGTCGTAGACCAGCTCGAAAGCGATCCGCAACGCGCCGAAGACGGCCAGCCACACCAGGGCGGAGGCGGCCGGCTCCCACACCGGGCCGTAGACGAACCGGACGAGCGGCCCGGCGGCCCCCGCCAGCAGCAGGCACACGGGCACCGTCACCGCGACGAGAAGCCCGGCCGTGGAGGTGAAGGCCCCGCGCAGCGCCAGCGGGTCGTGCTGCAGCCGGGCGAAGGCGGCGGGGGCCACGCTGCGCACCGGCTGGGAGAACACGCTCACCGGCCAGTTGGACAGGTTGAAGGCCAGCACGTAGAAGCCGAGGGCGGTGGCCCCCAGCAGATGCCCCACGACGAACTGGTCGAGGTTGGCGACGAGGAAGACGACGATGCTCGACCCCGCGAGCGGCAGGCCGAACCGCAGCAGCCTGCGGGCCACCGAGAGATCGAACCCCAGCCTGAGCCCGCCGGGCGCGAACCCGATGTACAGGAGGGCCGATCCGGCGGCCCCGGCCAGGCGCCCGACCGCGAGGCTCATCGCGCCCCATCCGGCCAGGGCGAGGGCGATCGACACGAGCGCGCCCAGCCAGTTGTTGACCTGGTCGGCGACGGCCTTCCTGTCCTGCCTGAAGTATCTCTGCAGCATGGCGGCGGGGGCGGCCACCGCCCCGCTCACCAGCACGTTGAGGGCGAGCAGCCGCACGACGGGCGCGGCCTGCGGATTGCCCATCGCCGCGGCGAACGCCGGCGCGCCGGCGAAGCAGGCGAGGTAGATCAGGCCGCTCGAGACGAGGGAGACGGTCGCGACCGTGGGAGCGATCTCCTTCGGATCCCCCGGCCAGCGGACGATGGCCAGGCTCACCCCCAGCTCGTTGAAGCTCAGCACGGCCAGCAGGGCCACCATGGCGACGGCGAACGTGCCGAACTCGGCCGGCCCGAGCAGCCGGGCGAGCACGATGCCGATGGCGAGCGTGCTGAGCCTTCCCACGACGGTGTTGACGAGGCTCCAGCCGAGGGCCCGGGACGCCTGCCCGAAAAGAGAGTCGCCGTCCCTCACCCTGATGCTCCGCAACCGGCTCACCGCTTGTCCACCATCGGCTCCCGGGGGGTGGCACGGGCCGCGGCCACGGCGTTGAAGTCGTCGGCGGGCGCCCTGCCCCGCGCCCGCGCGTACTTGCGGCGCACCTTGTAGCCGACCACGGCGGCCGACGAGCCGAGGGCCGAGCGCAGCGAGCCGCGCGGGCCCGCCCCGGTCAGCGCGTCCCGGTAGACACCCTCCTGCACGCGGGCCGCGCTCTGGAGGCTGAAACGGTCCACGACGAGCGAGCGGCCGAAGGCGCCGAGCTCGGTCCGCAGCCCGGCATCGGCCAGCAGCGGGCGCAGTGCCTCCTCCAGCCTGCGGGGACCCTCGGCTGCGCCGTCCCCGAGGCCGTACCAGCCGCCGGTCAGGAAACGATCGGCGGTCCGCGGGGTGAGCGTCTCGAAGAACCCCGCCTCACCCTGCACCACGAGCGGGCAGCCGAAGGCGAGGGCGCGCAGCGCCGACCCGCCCATGCCGATGGCGATCGCGCCGCACGCGTAGGCCGGTCGGGGGTCGAACAGCTCACCGGTCAGCACGACGACCCGCTCGCCCGCCCCGGCGTTGACCTCGGCCGCCCGGCGCTCCACCTGGTCACGGGCCGCGCCGTCGCCGACGACGACCAGCCGGACCGGCAGTTCGGCGGCCAGGCGGCCCACGACGTCGACGGCCGTCAGCAGGCCCTCCAGCTTGAGCTCCGGCACGAGGCGGCACACCACGACGACGTTGAGCCGGTCGTCCCCCAGCCCGAAGCGGGTGGTGAACTCCCCGGACGGGTGCCCGGGCGCGTTGGCGACGACGTCCACCGGCGGCTCGACGAGACGCACGTACCGGCGGCGCCCGGCCTCCAGCTCCCGCAGTTCCTCCGTACCCACGACGAGCGGCAGCTCGGGGGGCAGGAACGGCGCGACGCCGGCGGACATCACCGTGCACACGGCCGCGGCGGGCGACCTGCCGAACGTGGCGAAGTACGCCTCCAGCCCCGGCGGCCACTCGTATCCGTGCACGACGTCGATGCCGCGCTCGGCCACCAGCCTTCTGAGCATCCGGATGGTGGGCGGATCGGGACGCCGCCTCGCCGGGTCCAGCTCGACGTGTTCCAGCCCCGCCGCCGTGACCCGCTCGACGAGGGGCCCGGGATCGCTCACCACCATGACCTCGTGCCCGAGGTCGCGTACGGCGGCCGCGAGCTCGATGGCATTGAGCTGGCTGCCGCCGACCTCCATGGTGTGGGGGTAAACGAGGATCCTCATGCCCGGCTCGCCGCCCTGATGACCTCCACCACGGCCTCCTGCTGCCGCTCGGTCAGGTCGTGGTGGAGCGGCAGGATCAGCGAGTCGCGGGTCAGCCGCTCGGTGACCGGCAGGTCGGCCTTCGCGTCGGAGGCGTACGCGGGCTCCAGGTGAGCCGCCATGATGCCGCGCCGGGCCGACACGCCCGCCTCGCCGAGGAGCCGCAGCAGCTCGTCGCGGCCGACCGGGAAGTCTTCGGGCGGCAGAACCCAGAAGCCCTGGTAGTTGGTCTCGCCGTACCGCGGGTCGCGGATCGCGTACAGGCCCGGGATGTCGCTCAGCAGACTGTGGTAGCGGGCGGCCAGCGACCTGCGGCGGGCGACCATCGCGTCGAGCTTGGCCAGCTGGACCAGGCCCAGCGCGGCCTGCATGTCGGTCATGCGGTAGTTGAAGCCGGTCTCCAGGTACTGCTCCAGGATGGGGGTGGCGCCGGCGGCGTGCCTGTCGGCCGCGCTGACGCTCATGCCGTGCTCGCGCAACCGCCTGGCGCGGGCCGCCCACTCCCCGTTCCCCGTGGTGATCATCCCGCCCTCACCGGTGGTGAGGAGCTTGCGCGGGTGGAACGACCAGGTGGCGACCAGCGCGTCCGCGCCGACCGGCCGGCCCTTGTAGACCGAGCCCGCGGCGCACGCGGCGTCCTCGACGACGGCGATCCCCCGCGGCTCGCAGACCGCGCGCACCGCGTCGGCGTCCGCCGGAGTGCCCGCCTGGTGCACCAGGATCACCGCGCGGGTGCGGCCGGTGAGGGCCGCCTCCACGGTCTCCGCGGTGAGGTTGGCGGTGGTGGGTTCGACGTCCGCGAAGACGGGGACCGCGCGGAGGTAGCGGGCGGCGTTGGCCGTCGCGATGAAGGAGAGCGAGGGCACGACGACCTCGTCCCCCTCCTCCACTCCGGCGAGCAGCAGTGCGAGGTGGAGCGCGGTCGTGCAGGAGGACAGGGCGACGCCGTGGCCGGCGCTCATCCTCGCCGCGAACGCCGCCTCGAACTCCGCGACCCTCGGCCCCTGGGCCACCCAGCCGGACTCCACCGCCGCGGCGACCGCGGCCGCCTCCTCCGGCCCGAACCACGGCTTCATCACGGGTATCACGCCCGTGACACCTCCCTCGTCTCGTTGTCGAGCAGCCCGGCCAGCGCCAGGGCGCGTTGCGACCAGTCGTGCCGCGCGGCGAAGTTCCTGCGGCGCCCCGTCAGGCCGGGGGTGCGCGGCTCCCGCGCCGCCTCCGCGACCGTCCGGGAGAACTCCTCCGGCGAGCGGGCCGTCCTGATCAGTTCCCGGCCGTCCGGTTCGCCCCGCAGCAGCGCGGTGGCCGGCAGTTCGGAGGAGACGACCGCGCGGCCCGCCGCCAGGTACTCCAGCGTCTTCAGGGGAAAGCTGGCCTGGTTGAACGGGGTGTCGGCGTACGGCGTTATTCCCACGTCGATCACCCGCAGGTAGGACGGAAGCTCCGCGAAGGGTTTGTTCCCCACCCATCGGACGGTGGGCCGCCGGATCAGCTCGTCGAACCGGCCGGGGGCGAAGCCCGGCTTCCGGGGGCCGACGAGGAGCAGTGGTCCGGCGGCGGCCACCGACTCCAGGATCGCGATGTCGGTCCGCTCGTTGATGTTGCCCACGAACCCCGCGACCGGGCCGTCCGCCGGAGTGAAGGGCACGTCCGGGGGAGGCGGCGCGTCGTCCACATTCGCGTAGGCGGCCACGTCGCAGCCGTTCGGGACCAGCTCGGCGGTCCGCCCGAGCGCGGCGAAGCGATCGCGCAGCGCGGGGCTGACCACCGCGACCACGTCCGCCCTGCGCAGTTGCCGCGCTTCGGCTCTGACCATGGCCCGCACCGGCAGTCCCATCATCGGGGCGCCGGCCACCAGGTCGTCGGTGGCGTAGAACAGGGTGCGCGCGCCCTCGGCCGTGCCGAGGACGTCGTCGTAGTTCGCGGCGATCACCGCCTCGGCCCGCCGTCCCAGGCGGCGCAGCGCCCGCCGTACCGCATGGCGGGTCAGCGCGACGCCGAGCGGATAGACGCCCGGCCGGCTGCGGGCGGGCGGCACCCGGACGGTGAGCACGGACAGGCCGGGACCCGCCGCGTCCAGCGGCGGGCGGGCCAGCGTGCCCGCCAGCTCCGGCCTCCGCCTGCGGGCCGCCACCGCGACGGGCGGGTTGACGTAGAGCACGTCGCGTCCGGTGGCCAGGCGGTCGGCGATGTGGCGGTCGGTTCCCGCCACGGAGCCGTCGTAGTAGCTTCCCGCGAAGTAGACGAGGAGCCCTTCGCTCACCGCGCCCGGCCTCCCGCCGCCGCGGCCGTCGTCTCCCGCCACCAGGCGACGAGGCGGGAGAGCCCCTCCTCCAGGCCGATCTCCGGCTTCCAGCCGAGGAGGTCCGCCGCGCGGGAGATGTCCGCGAGCCGCCGCGTGACGTTGTTCGCCCGGCGCGGCGGCCCGTACTCCGGCCGCAGGTCGCTGCCCATCACGCCAAGCAGGGCTTCGGCGAGGCCGGTCAGGCTGATCTCGGCGCCGCCGGCGATGTTGAAGACCTCGCCGCTCACGCCGGCCGCCGCCGCGGCCAGATTGGCCCTCGCGATGTCCTCGGTGTAGACGAAGTCCATCGTCTGCTCGCCGTCGCCGAGGATCAGCGGCGGCTGCCCTCCGGCGATCCGCTCCATCCACCGGATGAGCACTTCCGTGTAGAGCCCGTGGACGTCCATCCGGGGGCCGTAGACGTTGAAGTACCGCAGCGCCACGTAGTCGAGGCCGCGCGTGGCCCGGAAGCTGCGCAGCATGCCCTCGTTGTAGAGCTTGGCCGCGCCGTAGAGCGTGTCGTTGTCGTACGGGTGGTGGTTCTCCGAGGTGGGGAAGACCTCGGCCAGGCCGTAGACGGAGGCGGAGGAGGAGGCCACGACCTTGCGCACGCCCGCGTCCACCGCCGCCTCGACCACGTTCAGCGTGCCGTTGACCAGGACGTCGTTGGCCAGGCGGGGCTCCTCCACGCACTGGGTGATGCGGATGGCCGCCAGGTGGAAGACGTAGTCCATGCCCTCGGTGAGCGTCTTGACCAGGTCGCGGTCCAGGATGTCGCCCTCGACGAGGCGCACGGCTCCGCCCGCCTGAGCCAGGTTCTCCCTGCGGCCGCGGACGAGGTTGTCCAGGACGACGATCTCGCCGGCTCCGGCCCGCGCGAGCTGGTCGGCGACGGCCGACCCGATCGTTCCCGCACCTCCCGTGACGAGGCATCGGCTGCCGGTCAGTGCCGGGTACGCGTGTGTCATTGACTCCTCATTCGATTGGTCGGATCACCGGGCGGGGACGGGGGGATGATCACAGTTCGACCCGTACGCCACCATTGTCGAGGCTGCGGGACGCCGCTTCCAGCAGACGCAGGATTCGCAGGCCGGAACGTCCGTCGGTCAACGGCGCCCGTCCCTCCGCGATGGCGCTCGCGAACTCGCTCATCACCCCGCGAAGGGCCTCGCCTTCGGGCAGGGCCGGCACGTGGATGTCACCCAGACGGTAGGAGATGAGGGCCCGGCGGCGCTCGTCGGGGCCGAGCTCGCCGGGCTGCCGGTCCACACCCCGGTCGTAGACGCCGACCCGCTGGGAGGGGTTCAGGTCGTCCCAGACGATCGTGCGACGCGAACCGCCGAGCACCATCGTCCGGATCTTCGTGGGACTCAGCCAGTTGACGTGGATGTGGGCGATGCTTCCGGTGGACAGCCAGAGGGTGAGGTAGGCCACGCAGGTGCGGCCCGCTCCGATCGGATCCGCGCCGTGCGTCGCCACCGCGATGGGCCGCACGTCGTCGGGGAGGACGAAGTCGAGGATGGACAGGTCGTGGGGCGCGAGATCCCACAGGACGTCCACGTCGGGCTGGACCAGCCCCAGGTTGATGCGGACCGAGTCGATGAACTGGACGTCTCCCACGCCGCCGCCGCGAACCAGCTCACGGATGTGCCGGACGGCGGGGGTGTAGCAGTACGTGTGGTCGAGCATGAGTGCCAGGCCCGATTCCTCGGCCAGCTCGACCAGTTTGCCCGCCTCATCCGCGTCCGGTGTGAGGGGCTTCTCAACCAGCACGTGCTTGCCGGCTTCGAGCGCGGCGCGGACGAGTTCGAAGTGGGTGGCCGCCGGGGTCGCGATGGCGACGGCGGCGACGGACGGGTCCGCGAGCACCTGCTCGACGGACGTGGTGGCCCGCACCGTGGAGTAGGACCCGAGCACCGACCGGGCACGGCCGAGGTCCAGGTCGCAGAGCCACTCCAGCCGCAGGGCGGGCGTCGCCTGCGCGTTGCGGACCAGGTTCGGCCCCCAGTACCCGGCGCCGATGACGGCCAGCCCGATCGGTGAAGACACTGCTGTCCCTTCTGTCGAGACGGACGGCGGCGGGCCGGACCGCTTCCCGGTACGGCCCGCCGCCTCCGGCTAGGGGTGGAAGACGACGTCGACCCAGTAGTTGGCGCCGTTGTAGGTGTTCTGCGGGAACTGGGACGCGCCGCCGTAGGCGTACACGCCGTTTCCGGCCGAGCCGCCGCCGTTGGCGAGCGCGGTCAGGTGACCGTTGACGACGGGACCGGAGTTGAAGTAGCCCCCGTCTCCCGAGTAGCGGCCGTTCGGCGCGTAGTAGGACGCGACGTACGTCGTGCCGGCGGTGATCGGCACCGGGGTGGTGAACGTCAGCGTCTGCCAGCCGCCGGACGTCTCGCCGGAGAAGGTGCCGGTGGCGAGTCGCGTGCCGTCCGCCGCCCACAGACTCCCGATGTGGGTTCCGGTGTTACCTGGGCCCTTGTAGAAGCGGACGCCGGTGATCTGACCGTCGACGTCGGACCGGAACTTGACACCGACCTCGATCCCCGAGGCGTCGTTCTCGGCCACGTTGCCGGGGAGAGCGTCGCTCTCCCAGATGGAGCACGGGCAGTCACCGGTCGTCGTGAACGACCACTGGGTCTGCGTCATCGTGTTGTTCGCGTCGTCCTTGGCTCCGCTCACCCGCACCGTGTACTGCTTGCCGTCGCCCAGCGCGGCGGCCGGTGTGAAGGTGAGCACCTTCCGGGAGGGGTCGAGCGAGGCGCCGCCGGTCACCGGCACGCCGCCCGGCCCCTCCACCGTGATCACCGGGGTGCCGCTCTGCACGGCCTCGCTGAAGGTCGCCCGGATGACGGTGGAGGCCGGGACGCCGGTGGCGGCGTCGGCCGGCGCCTTGCGCGCCACGGTCGGCGGGGTGACGTCCGGCGGCACCGAGAACATCGCGTCGACCCAGTAGTTCGAGGCCCCCCACGACCCGGTGGGGAACCGCCGGGAACCATAGGCGTACAGGCCGTTGCCCCCGTCCTGGCCGTTGCCCAGCGCCGTGAGCGGGCCTCGGGTGACGGC
The DNA here is from genome assembly GCF_045040095.1 of Microbispora sp. NBC_01389. Taxonomy (NCBI): domain Bacteria; kingdom Bacillati; phylum Actinomycetota; class Actinomycetes; order Streptosporangiales; family Streptosporangiaceae; genus Microbispora; species Microbispora sp. NBC_01389. The sequence goes on along the minus strand of NZ_CP109552.1, from coordinate 2,626,650 downwards.
CGAGGACAGCCCGGAACTTGTCACCGCGTAGTTGCCCGCCATGGTGTGGTACGACGCGACGTAGGTGGTGCCCTCCGTGACCGGCACCGGCGAGGAGAAGGTCACCTCCTGCCAGCCGAGGGTGGACTCGTTGGTGAACGTGGCCGAGGCGAGAGCGGTGCCCGCCGCCGACCACAGGGTCCCGATGTGGGTCCCGGTGTTCGCCACACCCTTGTAGAAGCGGACGCCGGTGACCAGGCCGTCGACGGAGGCGCGGAACTTCACGCCCAGCTCCACCTCGTTGGGGTCGTCCGTGCTCGCCGTCGCCGGAAGGGCGAGGTCGTCCCAGATCGAGCAGGGGCACTGCCCGGGGGGAAGCGTCGCCTTCGCCGTTCTGAAGGTGAAGCTGTAGGTCCCCTGCATCGTGTTGCCCGCCGTGTCCTTGGCCCCGCTGACGGCCACGGTGTACGTGGTGCTGTTGGCGAGCGTGCTCGACGGGGTGAAGGTCAGCTTGGCGGCCGAGCCGTCGAGCGACGCCGTACCGGGGACGGAGACGCCGCCCGGCCCCTTGACCGTGAGGGTCGCGGAACCGCTCTGGACCGGCTCGTTGAACGTGATCGTCGGGGCCACGTTCGTCGGGACGCTGGAGGAGCCGGCGTACGGCGTCGAGTTGACGACGCCCGGCGGGAAGGTGTCCTGGGTGGCGAACACGACGTCCACGCCGTAGTCGCCGCCCCGGTAGGAGCTGTTGGGGAATCCGGCGCCCACCCGGTAGACGCCGTTGCCGCCGGCCTCCGCGGTGCTGGGCGCGGTCAACGGCGCCCGCGTGTACGACTGGCCCCAGAAGGCCCCGGCGGTCGAGGAGTAGCGCCCGACCGGCGCGTAGTAGGAGGCGACGTAGGTGGTGCCCGCGGTCACGGTGACGGCGCTGGGGAAGGTCATCGTCTGCCATCCGGTCGCGCTCTCACCCGAGAACGTGCCGGTGGCGAGGAGCGTTCCGTCGGGCTTCCACAGGGAGCCCGTGTGGGTCCCGGTGTTGCCCGTGCCCTTGTAGAACTTGACGCCGGTGACCCAGCCGTTGACCGCCGGGCGGAACTTCACGCCGAGTTCGATGGCGGAGGTGTCGGTGCCCGTCGGGGCCGCAGGGACGTGGGAGGGCGGATAGATGCTGCACGGGCACTTGACGGTCACGTTGCGGCCGGCGCCGGGCGTCTCCAGGTTGGCGCTGTCGTCGACCGCCCGGCTCTTGATGTTCACTGTGCCGGACCCGGTGGCCGTCCAGGTGTAGGACCAGCTCTCGCGGCCGTTCGCGGGATGCCACGTGGCGCCGCCGTCGGTGGAGACCTCCACGCCACCGACCCTGCCACCGCCGGAGTCGGACGCGGTCCCGGTGACGGTCACCGTGGCGCCGCTGTTCAGCGAGGCGTTGACCGCCGGGCTGGTGATCGTCGACGTCGGGGCGGTGTGGTCGGACGACGCGGCGACCGTGGCGAGGCCCGGCATCAGCGAGGCGGGCTGCACGCCCATGTCGGCCAGGACGTTGACCGTCGCCTGCTGCATGTTCGGGTCGGCCGCCGGGGTGTCGCCGTCGTGCTCGGCGTCGAGACCCCACGCCCACTGGACGGTGCCCGCGCCGAACACCAGGGCTCCGCTCGCTGCGCGGTACATCGTCAGACTGTGGGTGGCCGTGCCTGCTGCCACGTTCGTGCCCCAGTCCTGGAGCTTCGCCGGGACGTCGACCGTCGTGCTCGACATGCGGAACAGACCGGCGGGGCGCGACCCGTTGTCGACGTCCTCGTCCCACTCGTATCCGAGCGTGCTGTCGGTCAACGTCGTGGACTGACCGAGCGACGCGCGGGTGGCCAGGTTCGTGTTGCGCCAGAGGCGCAACCTGCCGTCGGCGGAGGGGACGGTGATGGAGTAGGTGCAGCAGTTGACCGTCCACAGGGTGCCGGTGAGGCTGTTCTCCGGCTTACCGCCGTCGGCCGGCGGGCTGAAGCGCGGGTCGCGCCAGGTGCCCGTCCAGACCTCGGACGGATCGGTCTTCGCGTTGTCGTGGGTCTCCTTGTAGGTGACCAGCGTCCGGTACGGGACGTCGCCCGCGCCGTTCTCCCACCTGGTCTTCCAGAAGACCTCGTTGCCGCTGAAGAACGCGAGGTTGACCCCGGCGTCCCTGGCCGCGGTGAAGGCATCGCGCTCGGCCCCCGACCAGTACTCGTCGTGCCCGACCGACAGCAGGGTCCTGTGGTTCAGCAGCGCACCGGGGTTCCGGTCCACGTCCATGCTGCCGGCGTAGCTGACGTCGTACCCGTTGCGCTCCAGGAAGCGGATCATCGGGTACTCGGCGTTGAACAGGTAGTCCCTGGCGGTCGTGCCGCTCCGGTTGTGGAACGGGCGGTTGTAGCTCACCTTGACGGCGCGGCCCGTGGCCGTGTTGGCGCTGCCGCCGTACAGGCTGTTGCCGCCCCAGTCGTTGTACGCCTGCCAGGTGGTGTCGGAGGTCTTGAAGAGCACGGCGCTGGTGCTCGCGTCGTTGCGCACCACAAAAACGATCTTGTTGCCGTCGCTCGTGCCGTCCGTGCGCACGAGGTGGGCGAAGTAGACGCCGGAGATCTGCCCGGACGGGACCGCCCAGCTCGTGACGGTGTTCCAGGAGCACTCGGTGAGGCCCGTGGTGTCGTTCGTGGGGCAGGTGGCCGGGTTGGCCCGGGCGACGGCGACGTTCGGCGTCAGCTCCGTGACGAACCGCGCGCCGTTGCCCTGGTAGTAGCCGATCCGGTAAATCTTCACGGTGAACGCCGTGGCGCTCGTACGGATCTTGAAATTGACCGTAGCGCCGCCGGCGACGCTGAATTGATCGGAATAACCCTCAATAGTGGATCCGTCAGAGGTATCACTCTCTGAATCCCATTCGTCCGGAGATGTACCCGGATTGTCGTTCTCACAGGTGATCGCGTTCCCACCGGTGCCGCAGGCCCCCGCCGCCTGCGCCGGGACGGGAATCGCGAACACGGCGAACAGCGCGCCGAGGATGGCGACTCGAAGTCTCATTGACGTTCCTTACGGAGTAGGTGCCGCGGGCGCATCGAACGCCGGACGTGCACCAGAGAAAACCCACATAATCGACGCCACCTCAGCCACGTTGGTTTACCTGCGTCACGGACCAGATGGATCGATCCATCACTCACCCCGCCACCGCGGGGGAGCGGGCGTCGCGCAGGAGCGGACGCGGCCTCCCGGAGCCGTCGGCGGGCACGGTGTAGACGTCGGTGGTGTTCTCGCCGCGGACGCGCGCGTACATCACGTCGTGGTCGTCGAGCCAGGCCGCCTGGTCGTCGACGGAGGCGGTCTCGGCCAGTTCGACGTCGCGTCCGCTGCGCAGATCGAGGACGTGCAGCCGCCAGGTCGCAGTGCCCTCGGCGACCCGCTTCTTGTAGACGACCCGCGTCCCGTCCGGGGACAGCGACGGGCACTCGACGTTCTCCCGCACCGTCTCCATCCGGCGCCTCGCGAAGTCGCCCCGCACCAGGTAGGTGGAGCCCCCGGTCGCCACCGTCGCGTAGAAGCGGTTGTCGTCCCGATCGAAGGTGACCCCCCAGTAGTTCAGGTCGGCCGCCCGGCGCACCTTGTCATTCATCACCAGCGTGAACGACTCCAGGTCCTCGACCAGGGCGCCGGTCCTGGTGTCGAGGACCCCGGTGCGGGTCGAGAAGCCCAGGCCGGCGTAGGAGTCCCCGTTGACGAAGACCGTCCAGGAGACCATGCGGCCGGTCGGCGACACTCGGGCGCGGCTCGGCGCCCCCGGCAGCTCGATCCGCCGCGTCTCCTTCAACCGGCTGTCCACGACGACCGCGTAGAACCTCGCCACCGCCGCGCGCACCGCCGTCAGGCAGACGCCGGAACCGGCCGCGCTGTAGAAGCGCACGCATTCCAGCCCCGACACCTCCCGCGGCCCGTCGGCGGGGACCGGACCGGACGGCAGACCGGTGGAGGCCACCTTGCCGCCACCCGCCCCGGCGGTCACGAACACCAACCGGCCGGGCCGGTCGAGGTCGACGCGGCCGGGCCCGGCGGATGTCGCGGCCGTCGTCTCCTCCTGCCGCACCCTCTCCGCCGCACGGGCCATGTAGACCCACGCCGCCACCGCCAGGAGGACCGCCGCGACCGCCAGGGCCACCAGACGCGTCCGCGTGCTCATATCGTCACTTCTCCGCTTTCCGCCCCTTGCATCCGGCGTCTCGCGAAGCGCTCGCCGCGCCGTGCCGTGCCGTGCCCGACGGCTGCCAGGGCTGTTCGGTGCCGTTCGGGCGCTCTCAGCCGCCTGTTTCAGCAGGGGCGAGCGACCCCGCGTCCTCCACATACCGCTCGCCCGTCTCCGGACAGATCCATCCGCCGTCCGGAGACTCGGCGAGCGGCCGGCCCGCTCGTCCGACCCATCCGATCCGCCGCGCCGGGTTGCCCGCGACCAGCGCGAAGTCGGGCACGTCCCGGGTCACCACCGCGCCGGCGGCGACCAGCGCGTACCGGCCGATCGTCCGCCCGGCGACGATCACGGCCCGCGCTCCGACGGCCGCCCCCTCCCGCACCTCGACGCCGAGGGCCTCCCAGTCGCCGTCGCGCTTGAGCCGTCCGGTCGTGTCGGCCGAGCGCGGGTAGAGATCGTTGGTCAGCACGGCCGCCGGGCCGATGAAGACACCGTCCTCCAGCACCGCGGGCTCGTAGACGAGCGCGTAGTTCTGGAGCTTCACGTTGTCGCCGAGCACGACGCCGGGGCCGACGTACGCTCCCCGCCCGAGAACGCAGGAGACGCCTGTCCGCGCCTTCTCGCGGACCTGCGCGAGATGCCAGACCCTGGTCCCCCGGCCGATGACGGCGCTCGGGTCGACGTCCGCCGAAGGGGCGATAACGGGTTCCTCGGTAGTCATGCCGCTCCTCGGATGTTCGGTGAATAATCCGGTCCATGACCGAGACCGTTCTGGCCACCATGACCGTCGTCGTCCCGGCCCACAACGAGGCCACCGTGATCGGGCGCCTGCTGTCCGGGCTGCTCCGTGACGCCGAGCCGGGTGAGATGGACGTCGTCGTGGTCGCCAACGGCTGCACGGACGGTACCGCGGACGTCGCCCGCGGTTTCCCGGGGGTCCGCGTGCTGGAGACGCCCGTGCCGTCCAAGCGCGAGGCGCTGCGCATGGGGGCCGCCGCGGCCGGCATCTTCCCGATCCTCTACGTGGACGCCGACGTCGAACTCGGCACGGCCGACGCGCGGGCGATGTGCGCCACGCTGAGGGGCGACGGCGTCCTCGCCACGGCCCCCGAGCGCGCGCTCCCGCTGGCGGACCGGCCCTGGCCGGTGCGTTCCTACTACGCCGTCTGGAGCCGCCTGCCCGAGGTCCGGGCGGGGCTGTTCGGCCGGGGCGTCATCGCCGTGAACGAGAAGGGCCAGGCGCGGCTCGACGCCCTTCCCGCTGTGATGGCCGACGACCTGGCGGCCTCCCTGGCGTTCCAGCCGGGCGAGCGGGCCGTGACGGGGACGGCGAGGGTCGTGGTCCACCCGCCGCGCACCCTCGGCGACCTGATCCGCCGGCGGGTCCGCGCGGTGACCGGCGTGGCGGAGCTGGACGGAGGTTCGGGCGGGCGGACGGCGCGCGCGCGGACCGGTGTGCGCGATCTCGTGGGCATGGCCCGCTCCCCCCGGCTGGTCCCCCACCTCGCCGTGTTCCTCGCGGTGACCCTGCTCGCCCGCACCCGCGCCCGCCGTGCCGTACGGCGCGGGGACTTCACCACCTGGCTCAGGGACGACAGCAGTCGCTAGCGCCGTCCCGCCGGCGTCGCGGAGGCCGGTCATGACGACGATCGGGACGGCCATCCCCGCGTCCACTGCGCCCTGGCGGCCCACAGCGCGCGCCAGTCGTCCCGCCGCGACGTGGGACGGCCCTGCCTGGCCGCGTCGGGCGGGCTCATCCATCTGCTCAGCACCGCCCGCAGGAGCACTCCCGACTTCAGCAGCAGGACCGCCACCCACCGCGCGCCCGGGGGGAAGTGCCGCCGGATCAGGCTGACCTTCCCCGTGTGCAGCATGACCTGCTTGCGCAGGCTGCTCGACGACAGGCCGCCCGGGTGGACGAACGCCGCCGTGGAGGTGACCATCGGGCGGTAGCCCATTCGCGCCGCTCGCAGGCACAGGTCGGCGTCCTCGCCGTACATGAAGAACGCGCGGTCGAACCCGCCGAGCTCGTCCCAGGCGTGCCGGTCCACCAGCATCATCGCCCCCGTGACGATCGGCACGGCGAACTCCTCCGGAGCGCCGCCCGGCGCGGGGCCGGCCCACGGCCGGGGCGTCTCGGGGTCGAGAAGCCGGTGGCCGGGGAAGGCCGTGCTCAGGCCCAGGCCGAAGCAGAGCGCCGACCACAGCGTCGGCCGGCCCCACCACGAGCGGGGGTCGCTCTCCCCGCTCTCGGTGACGCACCTGCCGCCGATGATCCCGGCACGAGGATGGCGCCGCGCCGCGTCGAGCAGCGCGGCGACCGCGCCGGGCTCCAGCTCCGCGTCGGGGTTGACGAACAGCAGACGCCCGCCCCTCGCGATCCGGGCGCCGGCGTGGCATCCCCCGGCGAAGCCGTCGTTCTCCTCGCGGGCCACGACGCGGGCGTCGGGCGCCGCCCCCCGCACCACGTCCACCGTGTCGTCACCGGAGGCGTTGTCGACGACGACGAGCTCCCCCGTGACTCCCTCGCCGCGCGCGTGTTCGAGCGCCCTGTTCACCGCCTTCAGGCATCCGGTCACATAACCCGCGCTGTGGTAGGTCACCACGACGACCGAGACGTCCAGATCCGGCCGGGCGGGCCTCGGCGCCGCGGCGCTCGCCCCCCTCAACCGCTCCAGCGCGGTCATGCGGATGAACGCCCCGTTCGTACGGAGATAGCGCGGCCCGAGTCGCCGGGGCTCCTGGAGCAGCCGGTAGAGCCACTCCAGCCCGGCCCGCTGCCAGGCCAGGGGAGCCCGCCTGACGACCCCCGCCAGCACGTCGAAGGAGCCGCCCACGCCGTGCACCACGCTGGCGCCGGTGCGTTCGCCCCAGGCTTCGACGAACCTCTCCTTCCTGGGTGACGACATGCCGAGGAAGAGCAGGTCGGTGCCCGCCGCGCGGATCTCCTCGGCCACGGAGCCCGCCTCCTCGTCCGGGAAGTAGCCGTCCCTCGCTCCGGCCACGACCAGACCGGGGTGACGCCGGTGGATCTCCGCGAGCAACGCGTCGAGCACCTCGCGGGTCGCTCCGAGGAAGAACACCCGGTGGCCGCGGCGTTCGCTCTCCCCGAGCAGCGACGTGAACAGGTCGATGCCGGCCACACGCTCCGGCAGGGGCCGGCCGAGCAGCCGGGCGGCCCACACGACCGCCTGTCCGTCGGCCAGGATCATGTCGCACTGGACGACGGACCGCCGCAGTTCCGGCTCCGCCCGCATGTGCACGAGCTTCGCCGCGTTCACCATGCCGATCGACAGGAACGAGCGCGTCTCGACGGCGGACACGCACCGCTCCACCGCGTCCCGCAGCGTGAGCGGATCGATCGGCGTACCGAAGACCACGGCGGGCGCCCTCACTTCGCGAGCTCCTCGAACAACCAGGCGTAGAGCAGCCACCCCAGCTCGTACGGCCGGCACTCGTGGTCGACCGCGACGGGCGGGTAGACCCTGTCGAGCACGCCGATCCGCGTGCCCCTGCTGACCGCCGTGGACATCGCGCGTACGCCTCTGACGAGCTTGCGCGGATCCTCCCGGGCGGCCTTGCGCCAGGTCAGGCCGAGCTCTTCGACGATCAGTTCCTCGCCGGTCTCCGGTCGCGCGGTCATCCAGCCCAGCCCCAGACGGATCGCGTCGAGGTACGACGTGCCGCCCGCGTCCGCGAGATCGAGCAACGCCATCGGCGCCATGGACAGCTGGTGGACGCTGTACACCGGGTAACCCTCGACCACCTCACCCGTGCGGGCGTCGTAGTGCCACCACCACTGGCCCTGCGGTCCCTGGACCCCGCAGATGCCCGCCGCCACGCGCTCGGCGGCGGCGAGCGCCTCCGGGTCGCCGCCGCTCACGACGTGCAGCCGGGCGAGGGCCTGCAGCGGGTAGACCTGGTCGGCGAAGCAGCCGACGTGAGCCCGGTACCAGGGCGCGGAGCCGATCACATGCCGGTAGAGCCGGTCGTCGCCGAGCCCATCGAGGAGGCGCCCGCGAGCCTTCCGGAGGCGTTCGCCGAGCCCGGAGGTCTCGCCGGCCGCCGTCGCCGCGGCCAGCGCGGAGAGCGCCCATGCGGCCTCGACTGTCGGGACCGGCCCGTCGAGGGCGTCCTCGACCTCGGCCAGCCGGGTGAGGGCGAGGCCGAGGTCGCCGTGCCCGCTCTCGGCCGCGGCCCAGCAGATCAGTGCCACGTCGCCGAGTCCGGTCACCTCGGGCAGGCGCTTGACCAGGTGCCCGGCCAGGTCGAGGGTGGTGTCGCCGGCGAGCGCGGCGCGCTGCCCGTCCTGCGGCAGGGCCGCGGCGCCGAGCGCGACGATGGCGCTGTACCTGAGGCTGCGCCCCTCCGGCACCGCCGTCCACCGTCCGTCGGGTCCGCGCCGGCCGCGGCGGGTGAACACGAACTCTCCGTCGGAGTACCCCGGAGGAAGTCCGCGGATCGACAGGGCGACCATGCGGTCGACGAGATCGGCGGCGGCGGGGTCGGCGGCGCGGAGGCGATCGAGACGCGTCACCGCTCAGCCCTCCGGCGGCCGAACGACGTACCGCGATGTCTACTCTTCACCGGTACCTCCATTTCGTGGTCTCGTGGTCCGGCGGGACCTGTCTGCGGGAAGAACGAGGAAGGCGGCCCCGAGCGTGATCGTCAGCCCGGCCGCCATGACGCCCACGGCGGCCCGCGGCCCGAGCCAGGACCACAGGGCGCCGAAGATCCAGGAAGCGGTCATCGCGGCGAGCGCCTGACCGGTCTGCACGACGGCGAGCCCGGTGGCCCGGCGCCGTTCGGGGAGGAGCGGCCCGACGAGCGCGCTGACCACGCCGTCCGTGGCCGCGTAGCCGAGCCCCCGGAGAACCAGCACGGCCACGCACGCCACCGGATGGTCCGCGGCGAGCACCAGGAGGTAGCAGCCGAGCAACGCGCCGTACCCTCCGAGGACGACCTTCGACCGGCCGAGGCGATCGGCGAGCCGGCCGGCGGGCACGGCGGCGAGGAGATAGGACGCGGACACGGCGACCGGCAGCAGCGGCAGCCACCGCGCGGCGACGTCGAGCCGCTCCAGCACGAGGAGATAGAGGAAGGCGTCGCTGATCGTCGTCAGCGACAGGGGCACGACGGCGATGAGCACCCGCCGGAAGGGGCCGGGACCGAGCAGCGCCGTGGCCTGGGCCAGCGAGACCCGCGGGCGCCCGCGCACCACCCCGTCCGGCTCCCGGACGAACAGCACGAGCACCAGCACGCCGAGAACGGCCACGCAGAAGCTGGTGAAGAAGACGGCGTCATAGGAGTTGAGCGCCAGTTCCAGTACGCCGAAGGCGACGAGCGGACCGGCGAGGGCCCCGGCGGTGTCGAGCGCGCGGTGCACGCCGAAGGCGCGGCCCTGTGCCTCGGGCGGCGCGCTCAGCGAGATGATCGCGTCACGCGGGGCCGTCCGCAGGCCCTTGCCCGCCCGGTCGACGCCGATGACGAGCCCGAGGAGGGGTGCCGACCGGCCGGCCAGCAGGAATCCGAGCTTGGTCACCGCCGAAAGGGCGTAGCCGGCTCCGGCGACCGCCTTTCGCCGCCGGAACCGGTCCGCGACGTGTCCCCCGGCGAGGCGCAGCACGGCGGTGGCGCCCGTGTACACCCCGTCGAGCATCCCGAACTGCACCGTGCTCATGCCCAGGCCGAAGACGAGGTAGAGCGGCAGGATCGCCGTGACCATCTCGGACGAGACGTCCGTCAGCAGGCTGACCATCCCGATCGCCAGGACGTTGCCCGTGACGACCCGCAGTGGACGTCGTCCGGCCGTCCGCTCCTCCGGGGCCGGCGTGTCTCCCCGTCGCGCCTCGGACAGGTACATGTCAGACCACCAGTGCGGGCCAGGCGGCGTGCAGCGCGTCCCGCCAGTGGCGGATCGGCGCGAGCCCCGCCCGGGACCAGGCGGCGTGGCCGAGCACGCCGAAGGCGGGCCGGCGAGCCGGTCGCGGGAAGGCCGTGGAGGCCACCGGACGCACCCGGTCCGGGTCGGCGCCGAGCAGCGTGAAGACCTCGCGGGCCAGGCCGTGCCAGGAAGTGCTGGCGGAGCTGGTGCCGTGGTAGACGCCGGGGGGCGCGTCGGCCTCGATCATCCGGATGATCTGGCGGGCCAGGTCGTCCGTCCAGGTCGGCTGGCCGATCTGGTCGTCCACCACGTCGACGACGGGCCGCTCGCGCGCCAGCCGGATCATGGTGCGGACGAAGCTCGCGCCGGTCCCGCCGTACAACCACGCTGTGCGCACGACGTGGCCGGAGTCGGGCAGCGTCTTGAGGACCGCCTGCTCCCCCGCCAGCTTGGTGCGCCCGTAGGCGTTCAGCGGAGCCGTCGGCGCGTCCTCCGCGTACGGCAGCCGCCCGGTGCCGTCGAAGACGTAGTCGGTGGACGGCTGCACGAGCCGCGCGCCCACCTCGCCGCAGGCCTGGGCGAGGACCTGGACGGCGCCGCCGTTGACGGCGAGCGCCTCCTCCTCGTGGGTCTCCGCGTCGTCGACGGCGGTCCAGCCGGCGCAGTTCACCACCACGTCCGGCCGCAGTTCGCGGACGGCCAGCCGCACGGCCGCCGGGTCGCGCAGGTCCAGCCGGGCGCGGTCCAGCGGCACGACCTCGTGCCGTCCGGTCCGCAACACGGCGACCAGGGCGCCGCCGAGCATGCCGCCGGCACCGGTGATCATCCATCGGGGGGTCATCAGGTTCGCTCTCGGGGTGCTCGGTCGTGCCGTGTCGTCGTCGGTGTCAGGGCCGGGCCTGCTTGAGGGGGCGCCACCAGCCCGCGTTGTCGGCGTACCAGCGGACGGTGTCGGCGAGCCCCTCGTCGAAGCCGATCCGGGGAACGTATCCCAGGGCACGCAGCTTCGTGTCGTCCAGGGAGTAGCGGCGGTCGTGGCCCTTGCGGTCGGGCACCCGCTCGACCCTGTCCCACTCCGCCCCGAGCGCGGCGAGCAGCTTCTCGGTGAGCCGCAGGTTCGTCAGCTCCGCCGTGCCGGCGACGTGGTAGACCTCACCCGGCTGCCCGACCTCGGTCACGAGCCGGATCGCCCGGCAGTGGTCGTCGACGTGGATCCAGTCCCTGACGTTGCCCCCGTCGCCGTAGAGGGGGACCTTCAGCCCCTCCAGCAGGTGGGTGACGAAGAGGGGGATCACCTTTTCCGGATACTGGTAGGGCCCGTAGTTGTTGCCGCACCGGGTGACGGAGACCGGCAGCCCGTAGGTCACCGCGTAGGCCAGGGCGACCAGGTCTCCCCCCGCCTTCGCGGCCGCGTACGGCGAGCGCGGGCGCAGGGGCGCGGACTCGTCCCACGAGCCGGAGTCGATCGACCCGTACACCTCGTCGGTCGAGACGTGCACGACCTTCCCGATCCCCGCGTTGAGGCACGCCTGCATCAGCGTCTGCGTGCCGAGGACGTTCGTCCGCACGAACGGCGCGGCGCCCGCGATCGACCTGTCGACATGGGATTCGGCGGCGAAGTTGATCACAAGGTCGTGGCCGGGCACCACGTGCGCCAGCAGTTCCGCGTCGCAGATGTCGCCGCGCACGAAGTCGAAGCCCCCTGACACGGGCTCCAGATTCGCCTGGTTGCCCGCGTACGTGAGCGCGTCCAACACGGTGATCTTGTCATCGGTCTCGGCGGCGGCCATCCGGACGTAGTGGGAGCCGATGAAGCCGGCGCCACCGGTGACGAGCACTCTCATGGGGAGATCTGCACCTTACTGTGATCACCGAGCACGAGCCGGTGCGCCTTGGGGGTGTTGGGGGCCGGCGTGACCTCGACATCGTGTCCGATGAGCGAGGCCTCGATCCGTCGTACCCCCTGGATCGACGCACGGGCAAGCACGATGGAGTACTCGATCTCGCTGTCCGTCAACCGGCAGTCCTCCCCCACCGAGGTGAAGGGACCGACGTAGGAGTCCGTGACGACGGTCCGGGGGCCGATGATCGCGGGACCCACGATACGGGAACCGCGGACCGACGCGCCCGCCTCAACCACCACCCGGCCGATGAGCTCGCAGTCGCGGACCTCGCCGTCCACCCGGGGCTCCACCGCTTCGAGCACGAGGCGGTTGACCTCGAGCATGTCGGTGACGTTGCCGGTGTCCTTCCAGTACCCGGAGATCACCTCGGGCTCGACGTCGTGGCCGGTGTCGATGAGCCACTGGATGGCATCGGTGATCTCCAGCTCGCCCCGCCCGGACGGCTTGAGGTCGGCGACCGCCTCGTGCACGGCGGGGGTGAAAAGATAGACCCCCACGAGCGCGAGGTCGCTCTTCGGATCGTGGGGCTTCTCCTCCAGTCCGACGACGCGTCCCCGCGCGTCCAGTTCGGCGACCCCGAACTGGCGCGGGTCGGAGACCTGGGTGAGCATGATCTGGGCGCTCGGGCGCCGGGCACGGAAGCGCCGGACCACCCCGTCGATGCCGCCGACGACGAAGTTGTCGCCGAGGTACATGACGAAGTCGTCGTCGCCCAGGTAGTCGCGGGCGATGAGCACCGCGTGCGCCAGTCCGAGCGGCGCCTCCTGGCTCAGGTAGGTGACGTCGAGCCCGAACGCCGAGCCGTCCCCGACCGCGGCCTCTATCTCGGCGCGGGTGTCGCCCACCACGATGCCGGTCTCCCGGATTCCCGCGGCCGCGATCGCCTCCAGTCCGTAGAACAGGACGGGCTTGTTGGCCACGGGAACCAGTTGCTTCGCCCGTGTGTGAGTGATGGGTCGTAACCTCGTCCCGGCTCCGCCGGCGAGCACCAGGGCCTTCATGTCAGTAGGCCCCTCTTCCCCCGGTCACCGCGGACCACGTCTTCCACAGCACCTGAAGATCCATCATGAGCGACCAGTTCTCGACGTAGCGCAGGTCCAGCCGGACCGACTCCTCCCACGACAGGTCGGATCTGCCGCTCACCTGCCACAACCCCGTCATGCCGGGTCGGACGATCAGGCGCCGGCGCACGTCCGTGCCGTACTCGTCGACCTCGGCGGGCAGCGGCGGACGTGGCCCGACCAGTGACATCTCTCCCCGCAGCACGTTGATGAGCTGAGGCAACTCGTCCAGCGAGTAGCGGCGGAGAAAGTGCCCCACCCCGGTGATTCGTGGATCGTTCCGAATCTTGAACAGCACGCCGTCCGACTCGTTGGATTTCTCGAGGACCGGCTTGAGCCGCTCGGCGTCGACGACCATGGTGCGGAACTTCAGCATGTCGAACTCTCGGCCGTACCGGCCGATACGCGTCTGCCGGAACAACGCGGGACCAGGGCTGGTCGCCCGGACGATCGCCGCGATGACCAGCATCGGGGTGAGGAGGACCAGGAGAAAGGCCGCGGCCACGATCCTGTCGAAGGCGTTCTTGACCAGCCGTCGCGATCCTTCGAGCTCGGGGTGCTCGACGTGCAGCAGCGGCATCCCCGCGACCGGGCGCACGCTTATGCGGGGACCCGCGACGTCCATCAGGGCCGGGGCGACGAACAGGTCGGTTCCCCCTGACTCGATCGCCCAGGCGAGGCGGCGCAGCGCGGCGCCGTGGAGTTCGGGGCAGGCGAGGACCGCGACCGCCTCGGCGTCGACCTTGTTCACCACGGCGGCCACGTCCCGGAAGTCTCCGAGCACAGGAACGCCGTCGATGTCGGAGCGCTGTCTCCGGAACTGCCTGTTCGGCAGGCACGCGGCCACCACCCGCATGCCGTGGTAGGGCTGTCGCCGCAACTGCAGCACCAGCTCCTGAACGGACTGCCGGTGCCCCACGGCCACGACCCGCCGCATGTACTCGCCTCTGGAGCGCAGGCGGTGCAGCCTCTTCCGCATCCTGTGCCGGAAAAGCAGCGTCAGCACCGTGGCGAGCGGCAGCATCGCCATGACATAGCTCCGGGCCACCATCGTCTGCGTCAGGTACGCCCCGATCGCGACGGCGGCGGTGAGCCCGAGCCCGCCCTGGGCCACCGAGCGGAACTCCTCCGTGCCCTCACCGTGAGCGCGTCCCCGATACCCGCCCGCGAGGCCGACGACCAGGGGCCAGCCGAGTGTCAGGGCTGCGCCGAAGGCGATGTCGTACACCGGGATGTAGGCCCCCAACTGGAGCCGGGTCAGTTCGACTCCGCAGAAGGCGAGAGCCCCGCACAGGAAATCCCCCGCCGTGAGGATTCTACGAAAGGATCTTTCCGACACCTTTGCCGGAAGCCGGACGCCGAGGCCGCGGGGAATCACCCCCAGTTCCGCAAGTTCTAACCGCGATTCCATGTCACCACGCCCCAGTAGCCAGACTGCGCAGAAAGATGACGCACCCCCCGCCACACAGGTTGACGCACAACTCATCTTTTTTCAGGGACGAAGGGCATGCACGAGCATGATGGTAGACAGCGACCGCTCAGTACGGAATGTACGCGGTCTGTCCACAGTTGGCCGGGCGACTTCGCGTATTGGACTTGACGGGAACGTTCCAACATGCCCCTCATGTCGGTCGTCCGCAGCACTCCCGGCCGCGGCGACCGCCGCCGGCGCGCAGCTGCGAAGCGGACCGTGCCGGTGACCGCGGACGCAGCCGGCACCGTGGTCTCGGCGGCGTTCGCGGCCCGCTCACGAAGGAGCGACTCGCCGCCATGGCCGCGTCGTGGGCGAGGTGCTCGACGGATGGTCCCGATTTCGCTACCCATTGGTCCGCCTGGTGTGCCTGGTACAGGTGAGTACGGTAGATGTCTGCTTTGGAACATGTCCGCCGCGCGGACAAGGAACCGAGCATTGGACACCTCGTGACGACATCCGGGCAGTTACCTCTCACCGAGACCCCGCCGCCGCGGGTGTCACGCCGGCGCAAGGTGCTGATCGTCATGACCCTCGTGCTCCTCCTCCCGCCGGCCGCCCTCTTCGCGGTGCTGATGCAGCGCCAGCACGTGTACGACACCAACCTCCGGCGGGTACAGCAGGTGTTCCCCGAGGAGTGGGACCGACCTGCCAAAGCGGCTGGAACCGCCCAGAACTGGCTGGTCGTCGGCGCGGACAAGCGGCCGGGAGAGAGCGGCTTCCAGCGGTCGGACAGCCTCATGATCGCGCATATACCCGCCGATCGGAGGCGAATCTTCGTCATCGGCATACCTCGTGACTCGTATGTGACCATCCCGGGACACGGACGGGACAAGATCAACGCCGCGTACGCGTACGGCGGCCCGCGCCTGCTGATCCAGACGGTGGAGAAGCTGGCCACGGTCCGGATCGACCACTTCGCCGCGCTGGATTTCGAGGGTTTCGTCGAGATGAGCAAGGCGCTGGGCGGCGTAGACGTCTATGTGGCCCGTCAGGTTTACGACCCCGCCAACAAAATCACCTGGCCCCAGGGAAACGTTCATCTCGAGGGCGAGCGCGCGTTGCTATTCGTACGCCAGCGTTACGGACTACCCGGTGGAGATTTCGACCGTATTAAACGGCAGCAGGCGTTCTTACGGGCAGTGGCCCAAAAAGTGGTCAGCAAGGGAATGCTGACCAATCCGTTCGCACTGGACGAGTTCCTCCAGGCGTTGACGCGGTCCCTGTCGGTGGACTCCGGGGTCGACATGAAGACCCTCAGGAGCCTCGCGCTCGAACTCCGCGACGTACGCGGCGACGACCTGCGGTCGGCCACCTACCCCGTCGCCGGCACGGACACGGTCAAGGGGGCGAGCATCGTCCGCCTGGACGCGAAGGAGGGCGCCAAGCTCACCGACGCCCTGCGGAACGACACGCTGGAGCGCTACTTCGCCGACCGGGGCGGGCTGAACGAGTCCTCCTTCGTCCGGTGACCCCGCTGGTGGGAGGGCTGCTCCTCTAGTCGTATTCGAGGTCGGGCAGGGGCGAGGGCGGCTCCGGGCTGCGCCACACCACGACGTAGTCGGCGTGCGCGCCGGCCACCGCCGTGCTCAGCCGGTCGAGGTCGAAGTCCGGCAGGTACCGCAGCCGGGCGAGGAAGCTCGCGTCGGTCGCCGAGTGTGGGACCACACAGCCCTCGCCCTCGCGGTCCAGCAGGACGATGAAGACGTCGTCCGGCTGGCCGGACGGTTCCCGGCGTTCGTGCCCGCCCACGCGGACCTCGACGACGTCCTCCCACGCGAGAGCCTCGACGCTGCCGTCGGCATAGTGACGCGTCACGCCTTCTTCGGTGACGTACACATAGGTGTCCGGCACTGGGTTGCCGTGCATGGGCGCGATTGTGACGACTCACAGCGGCCCCGTGCAAGACCGTTCAGGCAGGCGGCTCAGCCGTGCCGCCACCGCAGATGGGCGCGCACCGCCCGCACCGCCGCCTCCGCCGGTCCCTCCGCGATCGTGCGCAGCAGCGCCGCGTGCTCGGCCGCGAGCTCACGGGGGTCCTCGTACGCGTGCCTGAGCCCGACGAGCCCGAGCCGCGTCTCGGCCGCCAGCGTGCCGTACAGACGCTCCAGGCGCGGGCTGCCGGCGGCGGCGACGAGCGCCTCGTGCAGCGCCATGTGCTCGGCCACCACACTCGCCCAGGGGGCGCCGGGCGGCAGGCCGGACAGGCGGCCCAGCGCCTCCTCCGCGGCGCACACCCGGCGGCCGGCGACCGCCTCCGCCATGAGCTCCTCCAGCGGCCTTCTGACGTACATGAGATCGGCCAGGTCGGCGGGGGTGATCAGCGGGACGTACGCGCTGCGGTTGCGCTCGCGCCGCAGCAGCCCCTCGTGGACGAGGAGCGCCAGAGCCTCCCTGACGGTGGGGCGGGCCACGCCGTACCGCGCGGACAGCTCCTGCTCGGGCAGCGCCGCTCCCGGCTCGACGTCCCCCGACAGCACCCGCTCGCGCAGCGCGGCGGCGAGCGCCTCGACGGTGGAGACGGGCCTGAGGGTGGTCACGGGCTGAGCCTACTCATCGGATCAGGCCTGCTGGCCGGGCCTGTTAACCGGGCCTGCTGACCGGGCCTGTTAACCGGGCCCGTCAGCGACGACCGGCCGTCGCCGTCGGCGTCTCGGGCGTCTCGGGCACGCGGGCGTCCGGAGTGCGCGCCCGGGCGGGCAGGGCGACCACCGCCAGCCCCGCGGCGAGCAGCGCGAGACCCGCCCACGAGACCGCGGACAGGTGCTCGCGCAGCGCCACGACGCCGAGCAGGGCCGCGACGGCCGGTTCGGCCAGCGCGAGAGTGGCCGCCGTGGCCACGGGGGTCGTGCGCAGGCCCCGGCCGTACAGGAGGTAGGCGAGGGCCGTCGTGGCGCAGCCGAGATAGAGCGCGGTGAGCAGGCCGCCCGGCCGGGCGAGCCACACCGGGCCGCTCAGCACGAGGACCGGCAGCATGAGCACGGCGGCGCCGCCGAAGAGCACGCCCATGACGATCCCCGAATCCGTCCCCCCGCCGATGGCGCGGGCGGCGACGACCGCGTAGAAGGCGTACAGGAGCCCGCCGAGCAGGGCGAGCCCGATGCCGGCGGCGTCGGGGCCGCCGGTCTCCCCTCCCGCGCCCCCGCCCGTGACGAGCACCGCGCATCCGGCGACGGCGGCGGCCGTGGCGAGGGCCCAGCGCCCGCTCGGCCGTTCGCGCCCCGCGAGCCAGGACAGGACCCCGGTGAAGACCGGGCCGCTGCCGATGGCCACCACCGTGCCGATCGCGACCCCCGTACGGTGGACCGCCGCGAAGAAGCAGAGCTGGTAGGCCGCCACCGCCGCGGCCCCCAGAGCCAGTGTCCAGTGCGCGCGAGCCCAGTGTGTGCGGGCCCAGTGCGTGCGGGCCCAGTGCGTGCGGGCCCACCGGGCCGGGTCCGGTCCGGCGTTCCGTACGCGCTCGTGGGAACGGTCCAGAGGGCGTGGGCGGAGGGAACGGCGGTGCGCCGAGACGGCCAGCGCGGCCAGCACCGCGCCGCCCAGCACGAGGCGGGCCGCCGCCAGAGAGACGGAGTCGGCGGCGGCGAGGGCGCCCGCGGTGCCCGCCGTCCCCCACAGCACGGCCGCGGCGACGACGGCGAGCGGACCGGATCGGGTGTGCATGGAGCCGATTGTCTGACAATCAGACATTAATTGACAAGTCCCTTGCCGCTGGACGCCGAGACTGTCCTGATACGGGGCTGTGGCCCAACTCGTTAGGAACGATCCCTGGTGGGCCGACTCATGGATTGCTAGGGTTTCGCCACTAATTAACACGTATGTAACCGACGGGCGGGGCCATGGCTGGTCGGAAACGGTCCATCCGCTTCAAGATTTTCGCGATCCTGCTGGTGCCGGTGTCTGCTCTGGTGGTGATCTGGGGGTTCGCCGCCACCGTGACGATCGAGCAGGGGCAGCAGCTCCTGCGCATCCAGAAGGTCTACGACAACGTCGTCTATCCCGTCAGCGAGACGATCAACGCGTTGCAGACCGAGCGGTTCGTGTCCGTGAGCTACCTCTCGTGGCGCACCACCTCGCTGCGTACCGACCTCCAGGGGCAGCGGCGCAGGACCGACGCCTGGGCGGCCGAGGTGACCCGCCTGTCGGAGCGGGCCCGGGACGAGACGCCGCCCGCCATGTGGAGCCGGGTCCAGGACCTGATCCGGCAGGTGCGCGGGCTCGACGTCCTGCGCGGCCAGATCGACGACCACACGCTGACCCGTCTCGAGGCGATCGAGGGGTACAGCTCGGTCGTCGAGACCGCCCACCAGGTCTACGACCGGCTCATGATCTCGCCCGACATCGACATCGTCGGGCAGACCAAGGCGCTCATCCTGCTCAACCGCAGCCGCGAGATGGTGAGCCAGCAGTCGGCGCTCGTGCTGGGCGCGCAGGCGGCCGGCCGGATGTCGCAGGACGAGCGGGACGCCTTCTCCGGCATGGTCGGCAAGCGCCGCCTGCTCTACCAGCTCGGCACCAGCCAGCTCGACTCCACCCTTCTCAAGCAGTTCGGCGCCCTGAACGCCTCCCCGGTCTACTCGGCGTTCCTCGCGCTGGAGAACGACGTGATCGCCAGGGTGCGGCCCGGGCAGCCGCTGCCCACGGAGGCGATCGCCTGGCCGACGACGGCCCAGGCCCTGACCAGTCAACTCACCGACGCGACCGGCGTCGCCTCCGACATCACCATCGCCCGGGCTCTGCCACTGGCGCAGGCGGTGCTCTGGCGCATCGGGATCGTCGGCGTCCTCGGCCTGGCCGCGGTGCTCGCGACCGCGTTCGTCTCCTTCCGGTTCGCCCGGACGCTGGCCGGCGAGCTCACCGCCCTCCACCGGGCGGCCCGCGACCTCGCCGAGCGGCGCCTGCCCGACCTCGTACGGCGGCTGCGGCGCGGCGACGACGTCGACGTGGCGGCGGAGACGCCGCCCGTGGTGCAGCGCAGCGACACGGTCGAGGTCGAGAACGTGGGCAACGCCTTCACGTCCGTGCAACAGACCGCCGTGGAGGCGGCGGTGGGCCAGGCGGAGCTGCGCAAGGGCGTCAACAAGGTCTTCCTCAACCTGGCCCGCCGCAGCCAGTCGCTGCTGCAGCGCCAGCTCGTCATGCTCGACGGCCTGGAGAAGGTGACCGCCGACCCCGACCTGCTGGAGCGGCTGTTCGGGGTGGACCACCTCACCACCCGCATGCGCCGCCACGCGGAGGGCCTGATCATCCTCTCCGGGGCCGTCCCCGGGCGCGGCTGGCGCAACCCGGTCCGCCTGTACGACGTGGTGCGCGCGGCGATCGAGGAGGTCGAGGACTACCTCCGGGTGGACGTGACCGTCCCGCACGGATACTCCCTCGTCGGCGGAAGCGTCACCGACATGATCCACCTGCTGGCCGAGCTGATCGAGAACGCCACCGTCTTCTCCCCTCCGCACACCCGGGTACACGTCCGGGGCGAGGTGGTCGGCCGCGGTTTCGCGCTGGAAGTCGAGGACCGCGGGCTCGGCATCCCGCCGGACGAGCTGGAGCGCCTCAACCAGCGCCTCTCCGACCCGCCGGAGTTCGACCTCACCGACAGCGACCGGCTCGGGCTGTTCGTGGTGGGCCTGCTGGCGCGGCGGCACAACATCCGCGTCTCCCTGCGCAGCTCGCCGTACGGCGGGACGAGCGCCGTCATGCTCCTCCCGCAGGAGATCGTGGTGGAGGCCGGGATCCACGAGCCGGTGATGGAGCCTCTCTCGCAGCCGGAGCAGGTGGTCCCGGCGCTCGCCCTCACGCCGCCGGTCGGCGGCGGCCACGACTCCCTGCCCAAGCGGGTACGACAGGCCAACATCGCTCCGCAGCTCAGGGAGGACCCGCAGCCCAGGGACGATCGCCAGCCCAGGGATGATCGGCAGCCCAGGGATGATCGGAACGACGTGTTCTCCTCGTTCCGGTCCGGCTGGCAGCGCGCCCAGGAGGACTCGTGACCGAGCAGGAGGAGGGGCCCCTGCTACGCCCCTACACGATCACTCGGGGACGCACCCGCCCGACGGGGCCGGACTTCGACCTGATGACCATCATCAGGACGGCCCCCGCGGCGTACCGCGGGGTCTCGGGGCTGGCCCCGGAGCACTGGCGGATCCTGCAGCTGTGCCGGGGGCCCTCCTCCGTGGCCGACCTGGCCTCGGAGCTGGGCCTCTCGCTGAACGTCGTACGCATCCTGCTGAGCGACCTGCGCGACCAGGAGCTGATCACGGCACGGCCGCCGGCCACCGTGGCCCAGCTGCCCGAGGAGCGTCTCCTGCGCGAGGTGATCCAGGGACTCCAGGCGTTGTGACGCTGGTGACGTCTCAGGGGTGACGTCTCAGGGGTGACGTCTCAGGGGTGACGTCTCAGGGGTGACGTCTCAGGGGTGACGTCTCAGGAGTCCGCCGCGCAGGACTCCACGAGGCGCTGCACGTGCCAGCGGGCCGGAGTCGTCAGTTCGTCGGCGTACCGCTCCAGCAGGGCCGCGCACTCCACCGGATCGGCGATCTCGACGGGCGGCAGGACCAGGATCGCCTCCTCTCCGTCCAGCACGAGCTCGCCCCGCACGCCGAACGTGCCGTCCCCGGCCGCGACGGCGGTCTCGAACACGAGGTCGTGCCCGGGCAGCGCCAGCGCCACGCCGAGCCGTACGGCGGGCCCGGCCAGGTCGGAGATGATCTCGACGCGGACATGGGGGAAGAAGTCACGGGAGAGGGACCGTCCCATCTCGCTGAACCGCGCCGCCGTGCGCTGCAACGCCCGCAGAAGCTCGGCGGCGCCCTGACTTTTGGCGTCCACCTCCGCAGGGTAGATCACCGCCGGTAGCGGTTTGGCCGGATATTTAGGTCGGCCCGGAAATTTCCCCAGAAACCGCCGTCAGCGGGCCGTCAGCGGAAGGCGTAGCACTCGACCTCCGCACGCCGGCGGGTCAGCCCGCCGCCCGTCGACTCCTCCACGCACGCCCGCTGCGCGGCGCTGAGTTCGAGGGTCCCGCAGACGGAGATCCCGGAGTACGTGCGGCAGTCGAGAGCGGGGTTGAACGCCCCCACGACGTATTTCGCGCGCACCTGCGTCCGGCACCGCTCTCGCGCCTGGCCCGTCTTTGGGTATCGGCACTGGCCGATGAGCACGCCGTACTGCTCCTGGCTCACCTCCTGCCGCTCGACCCCTCCCTCGGGCCAGCCTTCGGGCGGCGTGGGAGCCTGCCGGTACGCGCTCCGCGGGCCGTTCCCCGGGCGTACGCCGGTCCCGGCGGCGACCGCCGCGACCGCGGCGGCCGTGCCGAGCGTCGTCATGGCGGCGAGCACGGAGACAGCGACGATCTTTCTCATGCGATCCCCCCGAGGAGGAACGTACCCACGGGCGACCACCCACCCCAGGTGCCTCCGGGGACCACACAGGACCACAAGGGACGACCGTGACCTCACATCATCGTGAGATCGGAGAAGTCGCCACGTTCCGTAAACAGAACATTGCGGAGTGTGGCCAAAGAAGATCGCGGGTAGATGTGGTCCCGGAACCGAAGGGGACGGCCTTCCGCCATTCAAACCCATTTTTCTCGGTCCAAATCCGGTCATTCTCGACACAACGGAGCTTTTACGTGCGATTTGTTCACGCAGTCACAACAGGCGCCCTGGTTCTCGCCGGGCTGACGGGCACGAGCGCGGCCGCGCTGGCCGCCGCCGGACCGTCGACTCCCTCCGGGGCGGTGGTCGACGGCTACCAGATCGTCACGCTGCCCAACGCGAACGTGCCGAACTTCACCCGGCGCACCGTGTACTGCCCGGCCGGCAAGCGGGCCGTCGGCGGCGGCGGTGAGGCGCAGGGCAACGACGCCGTCCTCGTGGGCAGCTTCCCCACGGCCGACGGCACCGGCTGGATCGCCCTCGGCCGGCAGACCGGCTTCAACAGCGTGGGCATCAGCGTCTACGCCATCTGCGCGTACACCAGCTGACGCACCCTGCCCTCACCCTGCCCGCGGCGCGCCCACAGCGCGCCGCGGGCGCGGTACGGCGAGCAGCAGGGCCTACCCCGAGGCGCGGGACGGGTGTCTTCCGGCCTGGGCGGGGGTGCGGGACATCCCGCGTGATGTCCTGCGTGCCATCGTGTGGGTCAGGGTGCGCGCGGCGCGGCGGGCGAGCGCCTTCGGGCGGGAGAGCCCCCGCGGGGCGGGGCGCCCGGCGGGCGGGTCCTCCCCGGAGGGCGCGGCGAGCACCTGGGCGATGTCGCACGCCCGGCTCCCCCGGCACAACGCGTTCTGGATGCCGATTCCCTCGTTCGCGACGTTGACGGAGACCTGCTGGGTGCCCCGGTTGCTGATGGGGCTCGACGCGGAAAGCGCGGGCTGCGCCTCTTCCCGCCCCGCCGACGCTCCCCGATCCGGCTGTGGCCCCCGCGAATGAGAGCCCGCGGCGGCGGGCGCCGCGGCGGCGAGAGTCAGCGCGAGCGACGCACAGGCGAGAAGCACCGAACCGCTCGGCAGAACCGGCCCGCCGTACCATCGCCACCTCATCGCGCCGCTCCCGTCAGCCGGACCGCTCCTGCGGCCCTTCCTCGTGCGGGCCGTTCCTCAGGCTAGTGATCCGGCTTTCCCCGACGTCCGGCACGCGCGGCGTCTTACGCCATCATTGCCATTTCCGTGGCACACGACCTGTTTTCATGAACGCACAGCCCGGAAAACGGGGCGGGTCAGGTCACCAGCCGAAGGCGTTGACCGGCATGTTCTGCCAGATCTTGCAGCGCTTCGGGCCGGGGCCGCAGAAGGCGCCCTGGGTGTTGATGCGGCCGCCGACCGTGATGCCGGTCTGCTGCTGGCCCATCATGAAGGTCGGGCTGTAGACGCCGTTGAGATTCTGGTTGAACCTGCCGTTCCCCGAGCCGAACTGCCGGGCCGTGGCCACCCCTCCGGCCGCCACCTGACCCCCGCCGCCGCCTCCGTGCCCGTGTCCGCGCCCGGCGGCGTACGTCGCCACTCCGCGGCGCAGCGGCGGAGTGCTCGCGCTCGCCTCCCCCGCAGTGGCGACCGAGACGGCGGCCGAGGCGAGCGCGACCACAAGGGCGGCCAGTGTCAGGCGGCCCGCCGCGAGCGCCGGCACCGTTCGCACCCGGGGCGCGCAGTCGCGGGACATCTGGAAACACACCTACTCACCAAGGCCATCCGGCGATGGGCCTCGTCGTGGATATGAGCAACGATGCCCTCATACCCCGTTCGACGACCTCGGTTCCGGCCATGCCAAGCGCGTCGTGGGTCGTGACTCAGCTTTTGCCGCGAGCCACGGCACCCGCACGTCACTGGGCGGCCGGTGCCGCGGGTGCGGACACGGGAGCGGACGACGGGTCCGGCCTGCCGTCCTGCCTCGGTGACGTCCAGTCAGGCCACGCCGGCGAAGACGTCCGCGGCGCCGGGGAGACGGACCGCGCCGGCAGTCCTCGCACAGGGCGCGCGGCCGTACGCGTGGCTCGCCGATGGGCGGCCCGCACTCACGACAGCGGACCAGCGGGTAGAGATGCCTGCGCCCGCGCGGGTCGAACAGCTCGCGTACGCAGTCGGGGCAGATGCGGTGCTCCTTCCGGAGGCCGTGCGTGTCGAGGTCCACCGGCACGCTTCCCGCCCGCGCGGAAGCACCGGCGGCCCGGCCGCCGGGAGAGGTCAAGATGCCCATGGCGTCCGCACTGCCCCGGGTGATCGGGGCTAATCCCACGAGCATCGATCGCCACAGACGTCACATATTGTGTATTTCGACCACCGGCGGGAGACTGATGATCTCGATCGGCACGGCAGACCGGAGAACCACGGTGACCGACGGATCAGGATCCCCCGCGATCGACTCCTCCGCCTCACACTCGGCCCGCGTCTGGAACTACCTCCTGGGTGGCAAGGACCACTACGCCGTGGACCGCGAGGCCGGCGACATGATCCTCCGGATGTTCCCCGACATCGCCCGGATCGCCCGCCAGCAGCGGCGTTTCCTCGTCCGCGCGGTGCGCTACCTGACCGCCGAGGCCGGTGTGCGCCAGTTCCTCGACATCGGCACCGGCCTGCCGACCGCCGACAACACCCACCAGGTCGCCCAGCGCGCCGCCCCCGAGAGCCGGATCGTCTACGTCGACAACGACCCGCTCGTCCTGGTGCACGCGCGGGTGCTGCTCACCAGCACGCCGGAGGGCAGGACCGACTACATCGAGGCCGACGTGCGCGACACGGACACGATCCTGGCCGCCGCCCGGAACACGCTCGACTTCGACCGGCCCGTCGCGCTGATGATGCTCGGGATCCTGGGCCAGCTTCGCGACGAGGAGAACCCGGGGGCGGTCGCGGCCCGCCTGCTCGACGCCCTGCCGTCCGGCAGCTATCTGGCGGTGAGCGACGGCACCGACACCAGCGAGGCGCTCGTGCGGGCCATCGAGGTCTACAACGCCAACTCCGCGAGCTCCTACCACCTGCGCACCCCCGAGGCGATCGCCCGCTTCTTCGACGGCCTGGAGCTCGTCGACCCCGGCGTGGTCACCACCTCCCGCTGGCGGCCCGACGTCGCGGACGCCGAAAGCGGCCCCCGCGCGGTGGCCGCGTTCTGCGGCGTCGGCCGCAAGCCCTGACGGCGCGGGCCGCCAGGCCGGGCGGCTATCCGCCCGGGCGGCTCTGGAACAGCTGGGCGTCGGTGCTCGGTGGCGCCTGTGCCGAGGTGTCGACCTGGGAGGTGATGTCGATGCCGTGCCTGAGCTGGGTCCACAGGCCGAGGATCGCCGCTGCCTGGGCCACGATGAGGGCGATCCCGCTGCCCGCCGTGCCGAGCCGGTAGACGACGGCCACGGGGGTGAGCCGCGACGCGAGGCCGCCCGGACGGGTCTGGAGCGTGCGCGCGTCCATGAGGACGGCGACCACGGTCAGGACCAGGAAGAGCAGCAGGACCCGGACGAGAGAGCCGCGCACGGGGGCCTGTCCGATGAGGTTGTTCACCATGGCGTGCGCCCCCGTGGCCGCGCCGTACGCGAGCACCGGCACCACCCCCTTGAGATAGCCGCGCCTGCCGGGCAGGCGACGCCACAGCGCGCCCAGCACGAACCCGGCGACCGGCCAGATCAGCAGCCCTCCGATCAGGTCGCCGGCCAGCCCGTAGAACCCGCTGGGCTCGCGGAGCCGGTCGAGCCAGCCGTCGTGGCCCGTGCTGTCGGTGCTCCAGGTGGCCCAGATGAGGAACACGGCGGCAGGAGCGCCCACGGAGGACGCGTACCGCGAGGCGAGCCGCGCGTTGGCCCACCACGAGCCTCCCGGGCCGCGCGACAGCGCGAGGTCGAGCGGGGCCAGGCCGTCCTCTCGTCGGGGATCGAGGCCGATCTCCCCGCGTAACCGCCCGATGCGCTCCACGACCGGCTCGTTCTCCCTGTGGTAGGCGGCGTCGTCCATGTCGCCCGCGGCCCAGCGCCGGCGCAGGCCCTTCTCCCGCGCCTCCAGGGCCCGGTGCTCCTCGACGATCACGGCGAGCCGGCGTCGCGACACGCCCGGGTCCGGGGGCTCGGCCCGGCGCGTCAGCCGCAGCAGCAGGGGCAGCACCGTCAGACCGGCGAGCGCGGCGAGCGGCACGGGCATCCCCGCGTACGTGCTGGGCCACCTGATCGTGCCCACGACGAACAGGAAGACGACGAGCCACGCGGTGAGCGGCCCGACGGTGTCCGTGCGCCGTCCGTGCAGGCGCAGCAGCAGCAGAAGCAGGAGCACCACCAGCGGCCACATCAGGTACGCGAGGTTTTCCAGCAGGAAGAAGGGCGACCCGACGACGCGCGGCAGATTCGCCCAGATCTGCAGCATGCCGGTGACGGCCGCGTGGGCCACGAACCCCAGGGTGAGCAGCGCGAGCCCCGGGACGCTCCATCGGAGCAGCGCGCGGACGGCCCGGGGCGTCCTCCTGTCCGGCACGCGGGCCGCCCGCACCGCGATCACCCACGCCGCGCCGGTGAGCAGCAACGCCGTCGCGGCCGCCGACGCCACCAGCGTCAGGTTCGGCTGTTCGTCGACGTGCCGCACGGCCAGGGGCCCCAAGCCGCTGACGGCGACGAGCGCCACTCCCGCGAGCACCACGCCGCCGAACGCCGGACCGGCGAGCGCGTCGAGCCCTGAGCCGGTGGGCCCCGCCCCGGTGGACGCAGGGCCGGGCCGCCGGATTCGCCGGCGCGCCGACCGCCACGCGGCCGTGCCTAGCGGCGCCGCCAGGATGACGATCGCCCCCACGTCCGTCAGGCCGAAGAGGTGGGCCGCGAACGCCGTCCCGCTGAGGACGAGGACGGCCATGATCGTCTCCACCGCGATGATCATCGCGAGTGCGCCGAGCATGATCCTGATGAGCGCGCGCTCGCCCGGGTCGGCCGCGCGCCGGCGGAGCAGCACGAGCAGGACGGCCAGCAGCAGGTACGGCAGGGCGAAACCCAGGTAGCTCGCGACCGTGAGCACATCCGCCCCCCGCGAGCCGGTCCAGCGCTGGAACGCGGACCGCGCGGACATCCGGAGGGCCACCTTGACGCGTGGCGGGGCGGCGGCGTCCCGCCACACGTACGTGTGGCCGGGCCGCACCTCCGACGGCAGGGGCGTCACCCCGCGCACCTCGGAGTCCGGCGTCCGCACGGCCACGGCCCGCCACCGCGCCCGGGCCAGCCCGGGCGGCGGATCGGCCGGTACGGGCAGCAGCGCGACATAGCAGGTCCGGCCGGACGTGCGACTCGACCACAGCCCGGCGGACTCCCCGGCCCACTCCTCGCCGTACAACCGCACGGGAGTCTCCTCCGTGCTCCGGACCACGACCTCGGCGCCGTCCGGCGACATCGTGGCGCTCGACGGGCCGCCTTCCGGAAGCAGGCAACCGTCGGTGGTCGTGGCGCCGAGCAGGGCGGCGGCCCCCGCCCAGTCGCGGGGCACGCCGACCCACGTGGTGCTCCTCAGCACGGCGGTGTCGTGACCGCGTTCCTCGACGGTCACGGACGTCTCGACCCAGGCGGACGGTGGCGGGCCCGACGCGCACGACGCGGCGGCGGCGAGCGCCGGGCGCGGGCCGAGGGCCGGCACCGCGAGGAGCGCCGAGGTCAGGGCGGCGGCGCCGAACACCGCCGCGACGCGCGTCATTCCCCTGACAGCCGTCATCCACCGCACAGCCGGCCTCCCCGCCGCGATTAGACCCCCAGAGGATCAGTCGCTCGGAAGGCGGCATTGGTTACATCGAGTCAGGCGAAATGTGGGTGAGAAGGCCGCCGCCCCGCCGTCAGGGACCGCTCAGGGGCCGCTCAGGGGCCGCTCAGCCGCCGCTCGCCCTTCGTCGTGATCACGTACACCTGCCAGTTGTAGTAGGCGTAGTAGTTCCTGATGTCCCGCTTCATCTGGCGTGCGTGCAACAGGACGGCGTCGACGTACGCCTGCGAGTGGTTGTAGGCGTACAACGCCCGCCGGTAGTCGCCCGGCGCCCCGGACGCGTGCAGATAGTTGGCCGCGGCGAGCAGGGCGTCCGTGGTGTCGTCGATGTCGCCGCCCATCCCGTACGCCTTCCAGGTGCCGGGCATGAACTGCATCGGCCCCTTGGCGCCGACGTAGCTCGGCGACCGGACCCGGCCGAACTTCGTCTCCACCAGCATGACGGCGGCCAGCACCTGCCAGTCGATCCCGAACCGGCGCCCGGCCCGGCGGAAGCCGTCGAGCAGGACGTCCGCCGGTTCGGGCGGTTCGATGCGGAACTTCACCGGCCCGCTCACGGGGTGGGCGAGGGACAGCAGGTCGCGTACGGCCGTCACGTTGTCCCGCGCCCGCACGGCCTGGTCCTTCGGCAGCCTGCCGTAGGTGCGGGACGCGACTTCGGGGTCGCGGGCCAGATGACGGTAGAGGCGCTGCTCGTACAGGGCGAGCAGGACCACGGGCTCGGGGGCCTGGCCCTTCGCGGGGTCCCCCGTACGTCTCCAGTCGTCGACGGCGTCCCGCAGCAGCGCGGTCGTCCGGGTCAGCGCCTCGGCCAGCGCGGCGGGGTCCTTGGGGATCTTCGCGTCGGGCGCGGGCGGCTCCGCCTGTGCGTCCGGCTGTTCCGGTGTCTCCTGCCGTTCCGGTGTCGCCGGCGCGGACGGGTCTCCGGAGGGCCGCTCCGGCGGCGTCGCGGAGGCGGCCGGAGCCTCGGCCCCGCCGGAGACCGCCGGCGACCCCTCGCCCCGCGCGCCGGCGCAGCCGGACAGCGAGACCAGGCCGGCGAGCCCGCCGGCGAGCAGACCGGCGAGCAGGCGCGGACGCCGCGACACGGAGCGGAACGGGACACGACTGGTACGGGCACGCTGATCGTTCATCGCCTACAACGTATGCCCGGCGGCGCGGTTTCCCGTCGTCTCGGCGCCCGGGGCGCCGCGCGCCGCCGTACCCACGCCCGCCCGGGCAGACGGCGGCGACGGGAGAGAAAGAGCCGGCCGTAACCTTTTCTGGCCGTACCCCATATCCCGATTATACCGAATCGGCTATTGACCGGATAAGTGACCGGGCAGTAATGCTCGACTCGTGCGCCTGCCCCGGGTGAAATACGAGCACCGGCCCTACCGGTACGAGGACGGCACCATTCGCATCGGCGGCGAGATTCACGGAATCGCCGCCGAGATCGAGGATCCCCGCGGTTGGGTCTGGACCGCCCTGTGCCTGATGGACGGCACCCGCTCCCGCGAGGACATCGCCGACCGGCTCCGCCTCGCCCATCCGGAGTTGCCGGACGCCGAGTCGGTCGTCGAGCAGCTCGTCGCGACCCGATACGTGGAGGACGCCGCCACCGCGCCGCCCGCCGCGCTGAGCGAGCGGGAGCTCGACCGGTACAGCAGGAACCAGGCGTTCTTCCGGGTGGTCGGCCCGGGCCCGCACAGCTGGGAGGCTCAGCTGCGGCTCAAGAGCGCGCGGGTGGTGGTGCTGGGGCTGGGCGGCACGGGCAGCCACGCGGCGTGGGCCCTCGCCGCCGCGGGCGTCGGCCGGATCCACTGCGTGGACCCTGATCGGGTCGAGCTGTCGAACCTCAACCGCCAGGTGCTGTATGGCGAGGCCGACGTGGGACGGCCGAAGGCGGAGGCGGCCGTCGCGCGGCTGCGTGGCGTCAACTCCGACATCACCGTCACCGGCGACCGGCGGCGCGTCGGCAGCCGCCGCGAACTCGACACGCTGATCGCGGGCTACGACGCGCTCGCCCTCTGCGCGGACCGGCCGGACGGGCACGGCATCAGGGTGTGGGCCAACCGCGCCTGCGCCGCGGCCCGGATCCCGTGGGTGGGCGGCGGATACAGCGGGCCGCTGGTCACCGTGGGCTGCTTCACCCCGGAGGCCGGCACCTGCTACGAGTGCCTGTGCGACGGCGAGGAGGCCCGGCGCCGCCCGGGTACGCCGGTGGACCTCGGCGGGCCGGGAGTGATCGCCACATCGGCGGGCCTTTCCGGGCAGTTCGTCGCCCACGCGCTGATCGGGCTGCTGACCGGGGTGTCCGCGCCGCCGGCCGGCGTCATCCGGGGAGTCAACCTGCTCGCCGCGGACCACCTCGTGTGGGTCAGCCATCCACCCCGCCCCAGCTGCCCGGTCTGCGGGACAGGGATACGCGCCCGTTTCGATTCGACGGAGCACATTTCCCCGGCATGACCGAAACGGCGATTACCAGAAGGAATTGACACAATCCTTGACTGCGTGGCGACGGCGGCGAATGCTGAACGCGTTCTCGCGAGAACATCCCTGTCCCTCACCCACGAGAGGAACCGGATGAACCCCAACGAGCCCGACATCGAGACCGCCGACGAGGCGGCCGCACCGGTCAAGACGAAGATCACAATCCGGCTGCTCGACAAGATCGAGACGACGAACGCCAGCAACAGCGTCGGCAACTGACCGCCGGTCCCGGCACCGTGGCGTGCGGGCGCGCAGCGGGAGCGCCCGCACACCGCCGATGCTCGCTCCCGCGCGGTGGCCCCGACCGGCCCTGCCCCGCACCCCGACGCCGTACCGGCCCCGTACCGGCCCCGCACCGGCCCTGCCCCGCACCCCGACGGACGGCCCGAAGGAGGGAAGGGTGGACTCCACCCGCACCATCTTTGACGACGTACGGCAGGCCGACGCGCGGACGCTGCCCGCCGGCGCCTACCAGGCCGAGTTCGCCGAGGAGTTCGACCGGGCCCCCGGTGTGGTGTGGAAGCTCGAACGCGCCCAGGAGTTCCACGAGCCCGAGGTCCCCAGCTGGCGGGCGATGATGGCCGGCGACTGGGAACGTTCCCTCGCCCTGATCGCGGAGATGCGGGAGCCTCTCACCGGCTACTACCGGACCCACCCGGAGACCCGCAGGCTCCGCGTCGTGGAGACCCCGCTCAGCCCCTATCTCCAGTGGGAACTGCGCGTCCTGGCCGTCCGGGCGGCCGCCGGCGAGCGGCCGCGGGTGCTCCCCGCCGGCGCCATACGGGAGTTCGAGCGCACCGCGCCGCTCCCCGAGATCGTCGTGGTCGGCCCGTCGCTGCTCTACGAGGTGCTGTACGACGAGATCGGCGAGCACGTCGGCGCCCGGCGCGTCACCGACCCGCGCCTCGCCGGCCGCTGCCGCACCGCGATCGGAACGCTCTACGAGCGGGCGGAGGACGTGCGGTCGTACGTCGAGCGGGAGGTCCTCCCGCTGCCGCCTCCCGCCGTCTCCTCCCGGTCGCGCGGCACCTTCCGCCGCTGACCCCCGGTCGCACACCTTGAGGCCGCGATGAGCCAGGACGCCGGGCGGCGGACGGCGGACGGGACCCGGATCCGGCTGCGTGACCTCGCGTTCCGGCGGGACGGGTCCCAGTGGATCGTCGGCCGCCCGGACGGAGGAGTTCGCCGCCGTGCCGTACGAGGGCATGCGGGCCATCAGGCTGCTGACGGAGGGGGCGACCGTCGAGGAGGCCGAACGGCGGCTGCGCGGCGAGACGGGCGCCGACCTAGACGTGCGCGACTTCGTCCGCACCCTCGGCGAACTCGGTTTCCTGGAGGAACCGGGCGGGCCGGCCACCCCGCCCGAGCGGCCGACGTTCCCCCGGCTGCGCGCCCGCCACGTGCGGTGGACGCTGAACCCGCTGCTCCACACGGCGGTCGCCGGCCTGGTCGCCGCCGGAGCCGTGACCGCGGTGATCAGGCGCGAGACGTTGCCGGGCTGGCACGACCTGCTGTGGTCCGAGCGCGGCACGCTCGTCCTGCTCTCGCAGATCGCCGTCGGCTGGACGCTGATCTTCCTGCACGAGATGGCGCATCTGTCGACCGCCAGGGCGGCCGGGGTGCCGGGCCGGATCCGCCTGGGCACCCGGTTGCAGTTCCTGGCCGTCCAGACCGAGGTGTCCGGGATCTGGCTGGCCGGCCGGCGCGTCCGCCTGACGGTCTACCTCGCCGGGATGGCCGTGGACGCCGCGGCCTGCTCGGCCGCGGTCATCCTGGCCGCCGTCCTGGGCCGGCACACCGTGCTGTCCCTCGTCACGCTGACCTCGGTGTCGATGCTGACCACCCAGTTCCTGGTGTTCATGCGCACCGACGTCTACTTCCTGCTGCAGGACCTGACCGGCTGCCGGAACATGTACGGCGACGCCACCGCCTGCGCGCGGCATCTGGGGCTCCGGCTGCTCGGCCGTACGGAGCCCGACCCGCTCGCCGGGCTGCCCCGGCGGGAGCGCCGCAGCCTCCGGGCGTACGCGGTGCTGCTGGTCGTGGGCACCGCGGTCTGCCTCGGGACGGCGTTCGCGGTCACGCTGCCCGCGACGCTCGTCCTGCTCGGCCGGGCCGTGCGCGCGCTCCTCACCCCCACCGGACTCCTCCCCGTCCTGGACGCCGCGGCGGTGCTGCTGACCGCGCTCGCGTTCCAGGTGGCCTGGGCGCGGGCCTGGTGGCGCAGGCACGGCCCCCGCCTGCGCGGCACGCTCCCCCGCCCCCTCAGCCGCCCGCGGCCGTAGCCATCCGGAGTCGTGTAAAAAATCCTGTACATGAAGTCAAAGATTGGCTACCTTGGAGATGTCAAAGATGTTGGACATCGAGAGGAGTCGGTCATGACTCACCTGGAGAAGCGCGCCTGGATCAGGCTGGTCGTCGCCGTGCTCGCCTACACGGCGTACGTCGTCGCCGTGCTCAGGCGGGCGGACGGAGGCCCGTTACCGGACGTGCCGTACACCGCCGCCCTGCTGTGGTCGGTCGGCGGGGCCATCGCCGCCACGATCGCGGCCGAGATCGGGATGGCGATCGTGAACCCCCGCGCCTCCCGCGTGCAGGACGCGCGTGACCGGGAGATCGGGCGGTTCGGCGACCACGTCGGCCAGGCGTTCGTCGTCATCGGCGCGGTGGCCGCGATGCTCATGGCGATGGCCGGGTGGGACCGGTTCTGGATCGCCAACGTGGTCTACCTCTGCTTCGTGCTGTCGGCGGTCCTCGCCGGGATCGCCAAGGTCGTCGCCTATCGCAGGAGCCTTCCGGAATGGTGAAGCCGACCCGCGTGACCAACCGCATCCGCACGCTGCGGTTCACGCACGACGAGATGACCCAGGCCGAGCTCGCCGAGCGCATCGGCGTGACCCGGCAGACCCTCATCGCCATCGAGCAGGGCCGATACTCGCCGTCCCTGGAGATGGCCTTCCGGATCGCCCGTGTGTTCGGCGTTCCGCTCGACGACGTGTTCCAGTACCCCGAATCCCCGGAGGAGACGCCATGAAAGCCATCGTCCAGGACGCGTACGGCCCGGCCGACGTGCTCGAACCGCGTGACGTCGACCGGCCGTCCATCGGGGACGAGGAGGTGCTCGTCGAGGTCCGCGCCGCCGCCGTGGACCCCGGCGTGTGGGTCCTCATGACCGGCCGGCCGTACCTCATGCGCCTCGCGGGCTTCGGGGTGCGCCGGCCGAAGGTCCCGGTCCGGGGCCGTGATCTGGCCGGAGTGGTGGCGGCCGTCGGCGCCCGCGTGACCCGGTTCCGGCCGGGTCAGGAGGTGTACGGCACCTGCGAGAGCGGCTCGTACGCGGAGTTCGCGAGGGCGCGGCAGGGCAGGCTCGCGCCGAAGCCGGCCGGCCTCACGTTCGAGCAGGCCGCCGCGGTGCCGGTCTCCGGCATGACGGCGCTGCAGGCCGTCCGCGACGTCGCCCGCGTCCGATCGGGGCAGCGGGTGCTGGTCATCGGCGCGGCGGGAGGCGTGGGGTCGTTCGCCGTGCAGATCGCCAAGGCGTACGGCGCGAGCGTCACCGGCGTGTGCTCGGCGGCGAAGGCCGGACTCGTGCGGTCGCTCGGCGCGGACGACGTCGTCGACTACGCCCGAGAGGAGATCGACCGGGACGGGCCGCGTTACGACGTCGTCATCGACACCGCGGGCAACCGGCCGCTGTCCCTGCTGCGCCGCGCCCTGACCCCGCACGGCACGCTGGTGATCGTCGGCGGCGGGCACACCGCGTACCGCTTCACCGGGGGCATGGGACGCACGTTCCGGGCGCCACTGCTGTCGATGTTCGTCGGTCAGCGGCTGCGCCCGGTGATGAGCCGGGAGCGGGCCGAGCACCTGGAGGAACTGACCCGGCTCGTCGAGTCCGGCGCCGTCACCCCGGTGATCGACCGTGTCTGTCCCCTCGCCGCCGCGCCCGACGCGATCCGCCACCTCACCGGAGGACACCCGGGCGGCAAGGTCGTCGTCACCGTGAGCGGAACGGCCTGAGCGACGGCGAAAGAGGCACGGCGAAAGAGGCACGGCGAAAACGGCGATGGGCGACCGTAGGCAAAGTGATATCACTTTGCTACTATCGTGCTAGACACCGAGGAGCGTGGACATGACAGACCTGCGGATCGCCGTCGACATGCCGGCCCCCCAGACACACGAGCGAGCGGCCCGGGAGACCGCGGGATGGCCGATGCTGATCCTGTCCCTGGTGGGCCTGCTGAGCCCCTGCGTGCTGGTCCCGGCCGGGATCAGCATCGCGGCCGACGGCAGCGCCGGGCCGGGAGTCGTGCTGGCCGCCGCCGGGGTGCTGATCCTCCTGGCGGCCGTCGTCGTCCTCACCGGGCTCACCGCGGTCGCCCCGGGCGAGGCGCGGGTGATCCAGTTGCTCGGCCGCTACGTGGGCACGGTCCGCACGCCCGGCCTCCGCTTCGTGGTCCCCTTCACCCAGAAGCGCCGGGTGTCGACCCGGATCCGCAACCACGAGACCGACGTCAGCAAGGTCAACGACGCCGACGGCAACCCGATCGAGATGGCCGCGGTGGTGGTCTGGCAGGTCGAGGACACCGCGAAGGCCGTCTTCGAGGTGGACGACTTCGTGGAGTTCGTCGCCTTCCAGACCGAGACCGCGGTCCGCCACATCGCGGGCGGCTACCCGTACGACGGGCACGACGACGTGCTCTCCCTGCGCCAGAACGCCGACGAGATCACCGGCCGCCTGTCGGCCGAGATCCAGGCCCGGGTGGCGTCGGCGGGGGTCAGCGTGATCGAGTCGCGCATCACCCGCCTGGCGTACGCTCCCGAGATCGCGCAGGCCATGCTGCGCCGCCAGCAGGCCGGAGCGGTCGTCGCGGCCCGTCAGCGGATCGTGGAGGGCGCGGTCGGCATGGTCGAGGCCGCCCTGGCCCGCCTCGACGAGCACGACGTGATCGAGCTGGACGAGGAGCGCAAGGCCACCATGGTCAGCAACCTGCTCGTCGTCCTGTGCGGCGACCGGGACGTGCAGCCCGTGGTCAACACCGGCTCCCTATACCGCTGACCGTGGCGACCGACCGGAAGAGCATCCTGCTGCGGCTCGATCCCGCCGTGCACGACGCGCTGACCCGGTGGGCCGGCGACGAGCTACGCAGCACCAACGCGCAGATCGAGTTCCTGCTCCGCCGGGCGCTGGCGGACGCGGGGCGGCTTCCCCGCGACGCCGCCCGCATCCCCCGGCGTGGCCGGCCTCCCAGGGCCTCGGCCCCGCCCGACGGCTCCGCGGCCCCCCAGGAGCCCGAGAAGCCCGAGAAGCCCGAAGGCGGCGCTCCGCCCGGAGACGACTGAGAGAAGGCGACCGTATGGACGTTCCCGGCTCCCTGCCGGCCCGGCTCTACCTGCTCGGCTACGACTCACGCAAGGAGCGGGTGGTGACGAACTACCGCTTCCCGTACCTGCTCCGCGCCGCCGCGCTCACCGAGCTGCTCATCGGCGGCCGGATCGCCGACGAGCGCGGCAAGGTGCGGGTGGTGAGCGAGGACCCGCTCGGCGATCCGGTCCTGGACGACCTGCTGCGCCAGATCGCCGAGGGCCGCCCCAAGCCATGGCGGCACTGGATCGGCAAGGACGGCCGCGCGACGGTCCAGGCGGTCCGGGACGAGCTGGAGACGCGGCACTGGGTCCGCGTGGAGCTGCGCCAGCCGGTCCTCCTGGTCTTCAACAGAACCCTGGTGCGAGTGCGCGATCCGCGCGTGGTGAAGCGGCTCGCGGCGCAGGTCGCCAGCGCGCTCAACGGTCCCATGTCCCGGGTCGGCGAACGGGAGGCCGCCCTGGTCGCGCTGGCCGCCGCGGGAGAGCTCGGGACGGTGCTGCCGCGGGCCAGGCGGAAGGCGCACAAGCAGCGCATCGCCGAGCTGAGCGAGCGCGGCGGACCGGCGGCGCCCGCCCTGCACAAGGTCATCCAGCAACTGCACGCGACGTCCGCCGCCGCTGTGAGCTGGGGCGGCTGACCCCCCGTACGACGTCGTACGTCCCGGCGTTCCGGGGCGGCGGGTCCGGGGCGGCGGGTCCGGGGCGGCGGGTCCGGGGCGGCGGGTCCGGGGCGGCGGGTCCGGGGCGGCGGGCGGGCCGGCGGGTGGGCCGGCGGGCGCGGCGCGCTCGGGCCGGGGGCGTCACTGCGCGGCCAGACCCGGGGTGATCGTGCGCAGCGCCTCGGCGAGGTCGGCCGCCGACGGCGCCTCGCCGGGATCGACGAGCCACTGCGCCGCCATGCCGCCGAGCAGCGCCTGGTAGAACGCGCCGACGGCCATCGCCTTCCGCGCGTCCGCGGCGGGGTCGAGGTTCTCGAACAGCGCCGCGAGTCCCAGCTTCGCCTGCCGGTTGGCCGCCGCGAACGCCTCCCGCAGCTCGGGCAGGCGATCCATCTGCGCGATGAGCTCGAACTGGATGGCCCACAGGGGCCTGAGCCTCGCGAAGGACTCGATGATCCGGGTCCAGGTGGCCTCGAACCGCTGCGCGGGCGTCCCGACGGGCGCCGGTCCGGCGGCCAGGGTCCGCTCGATCTCCTGGCCCCACTCCTCCATCGCCTCGACGAGGGCCGCGTTGAGCAGCGCCTTCGTCGACCTGAAGTGGTAGCCGATGGAGGCGAGGCTGGTGCCGGCCGCGGTCGCGATGTCACGCGCGGTGGTCCCGGAGTACCCCTTCTCCATCAGGCACCGCCTCGCACCGGCGAGCAGGTCTTCCCGGTTTCCCATGCGCAGATCTTAGCCGATCCACATACCGATGTCTGAGACATCTGTACTAGACAAAATATTGAGACGTTTGTACAGTCCGGGTTGTGACGAACATCCTGATCTCCGGCGGAAGCGTCGCCGGGTTGACGCTCGCCCACTGGCTGCGCCGGTACGGGTTCACCCCCACCGTCGTCGAACGCGCTCCCCGGGTCCGGGAGGGCGGCTACAAAATCGACATCCGGGGCGCGGCACTCGACGTCGTCGGCCGCATGGGACTGCTGGACGAGGTGCGCCGGCACAACACGGACATGCGCGTCGCGCGCTTCGTCGACGCCCGCGGGCGGCAGGTCGCGACGATGAGCGCCGAGGTGTTCGGCGGCCGCGAGGGCGACGACGTCGAGATCATGCGCGGCGACCTCGTCCGGATCCTGCACGCCGCGACCGGCGACGGCGTCGAGTACGTCTTCGACGACTCGATCACCGCCCTCGACCAGACGCCCGAAGGGGTGCGTGTCACCTTCGAGAACGGTCCCCCGAGGACGTTCGACCTGGTGGTGGGTGCCGACGGCCTGCACTCCAACGTCCGCGCGCTGGCCTTCGGCGAGGAGTCCCGGTTCGTCCGCGACCTCGGCCACCACATCTCGATCTTCACGGTGCCCAACCACCTCGGCCTGGACCGCACCGAGATGATGCACCCCGCGCCGGGCCGGAGCGCCGGGATGTACGGCACCCGGCGAGACGCCGACGCCAGGGCGATGTTCCTGTTCTCCTCGCCGCCGGGGGCCGGCGACGGGCGGGACGTCACCCGGCAGAAGAAGCTGCTCGCCGAGGTCTTCGCGGGCCAGGGCTGGGACGTCCCGCGTCTCCTCGACGCCATGTGGGACGCGCCCGACTTCTACTTCGACTCGATCAGCCAGGTGCGCATGGACCGCTGGTCGTCGGGCCGCGTGGCCCTCGCGGGCGACGCCGCCTACGGGCCCTCACCCGCGTCCGGGCAGGGCACCAGCCTGGCCCTGGTCGGCGCGTACGTGCTGGCCGGCTGCCTGGCCACCGCGGCCGGGGACCACGCCGCCGGGTTCGCCGCGTACGAGCGCGAGATGCGGCACTTCGCCGAGGAGAACCAGAGACTCGCCGCGGCCAACATGAAGGGCATGGTCCTGAGGTCCGCGGCGCGGATCCGGTTCCAGATGCTGATGCTGCGGCTGATGCCGCACCTGCCGGGGAAGGACCGGATGATCGAGCGGGTCACCGGGCCGATCCGCCGGGCCGCGACCGCGATCACGATCAGGGACTACCGGGTGCCGTCCGTATGAGCCGTCCCGCCGGGCCGATGGGCCGGGCGTCTCGGGCCGGGCGTCTCGGGCCGGGAATGCCGGTGCGCCCGGCTGCGCCCCCACGACGGAACCGGGCGCACCGAGTCTGCCCCGGGCCGGCCCCGAACCGGCGGAAAGACGGCGGCGAGACGGCAGGGGAGGGCGGCGAACCCACGTCCGCCGTCGCGAGGCCGGTGCTCGCGCGGATCCGGTGGGTTCGCCGCCTCCTGGTGGACGGCCCCGTCAGGGCGCCGCCGGCCTCACGAGCCGGTGCAGGTGAGGGTGGGAGTCGACGCCGTGCCGTTGGCGAGGAAGCCGAACGTCGTCGACGCGGACGGCGCGAGCGAGCCGTTGTACGAGGCGTTGCTCACGGAGACGGCCGAGCCGCTGGTGGTCAGCGTGCCGTTCCAGACCTGACTGATGGTCTGGCCGCTCGCCAGGGTCCACTTGACGGTCCAGCCGCTGATCGCCGAGCTACCGGCCGTCACGGTGACCTCACCCTGGAAACCGCCGGACCACGTGTTGGTGGTGCTGTAGCTCGCGCTGCAGGCACCGGTGACCGGCGGAGTCGGCGTCCGCGTGGGTGTGGCAGATGGCGACGGCGACTGGCTGGGCGACTGCGTCGGGGACGGGGAGGGCGACGGGGAGGGCGACTGCGTGGGCGTGGCCGACGGCGACGGCTGGCCCGCACCGCTGAACTGCCACCAGTTCACGTTGAACAGGTTGCCGCTGCCGCCGGTGAACTTGAAGTACAGGTCGTGGGTGCCCGTCGCGCCGTTCACCGAGCAGGAGACGGTGGTCCAGGTCTGCCACCCGCCGGTGCCGGGGACGTTGCACGTCCCGACCAGCGTGCCGTTGACGCCGTCCAGGTGAAGCTCGATCTTGCCGCCGGAGGCGGCCGAGGCCACCCGGGCGCTGAACGACGTCGCGCCGGACCCGA
Organism: Microbispora sp. NBC_01389; assembly: GCF_045040095.1. Classification (NCBI taxonomy): domain Bacteria; kingdom Bacillati; phylum Actinomycetota; class Actinomycetes; order Streptosporangiales; family Streptosporangiaceae; genus Microbispora; species Microbispora sp. NBC_01389. The sequence continues at coordinate 2,587,490 of NZ_CP109552.1, read as the reverse complement.
AGGCGACGCCCTTGACCTTGATGTAGTCGCCGTTCTCGATGAACCCGACGTTCATGCCGCCCTCGGTGGACACCTCGGTCTCCACGCCCGACTCCCACGCGATCGTCTCGGCCTCCTGCCGGACGTACGGGTTGAGCGTGCCGATCTGCGGTGCCCCGGTCGTGGTCATGTTGATCGTCGGGATCGAGCCGTCGGAGCCGTAGGTGAACTTCTCCACCGCGACCGAGCGGGTGTAACCACCACCGCCCGGCAACGCGCCGTTGTGGTAGAAGAAGTACGACCCGCCGTTGTAGTCGATGATCCCCGGGTGGTTGGTGAAGCTGCTGCCCTGCGTCGACATGATCGTGCCGCGGTAGGTCCACGGCCCGGTCGGGCTGGACGACGTCGAGTAGGCGATGAACTCCGAGCAGCACTTGGCCGCGAACACCATGTAGTACAGGCTGCCCCGCTTGTAGAACCAGGGCCCTTCCTCGAACAGCGTCGGCCGGTTGGCGTCACCGGTGCGGGTGCCGAACCCCGAGGTGGTCAGGCTGACCTTCGTCGCGCTGCCCGAGTAGGAGATCATGTCGGTGTTCAGCTTGACGTACCACAGGTTCGGGTTACCCCAGTAGAGGTAGGCCTGCCCGTTGTCGTCGATGTAGACGGTGGGGTCGATCTCGCCGTTCTCGACCAGCGGCCGCCCGATGGCGTCCTTGAAGGGACCGGTGGGGCTGTCGGAGACGGCCACGCCGATGGCCATCCGGCCGGTCGACCGGTTGGTCGTGGGGACGTACCAGTAGAACTTGCCGTTGCGGTAGATCGCCTGCCCTGCCCACGCGTCCGACTTCGCCCAGCTGAAGGTGGCCACGCTCAGCGGGGAGCCGTGGTCGGTCCAGTTCACCATGTCGGTCGTGGAGAAGACCCGCCAGTCCTTCATGGTGAAGTAGGTCGAGCCGTCCTCGTCGTGACCGGTGTAGAGGTACACCCGCCCGTTGTAGACCAGCGGAGCCGGGTCAGCGGTGTAGATCGTCTGGACGATGGGGTTGTCCGCCCTGGCCGTGGTGGCCGGCAGCAACGCCATCACCGACAGCAGGCCCGCCATCCAGACGACACCGCGCTTGAGCCGGGCCCGAAGCGTGAACGCCGATCCCATACTCACCTCCTGGGATAGTAACCACTCGACTCGCGCATCGACACGTTCGGCGGCGCCAGGTCCTAGCTAGTTGTTAGCGCTAACAATTATCGACGCGTACCGCGGCGACCGTGGACATCGCCACCGCGCGGAGCCAATCCCATACGGGCGTGGTGGTCAAGGTTCCGGGCCCGCACGGCGGCGGCGTCACGCGCGCGGGCCACCCGTCCTGAACTGTGCCCGGAGTGCCGCTGCCGGGGCCTGCGCACCCGCGAAGGGTGTGAAACTTTCAGCTCCCCGACGGGGCGGAAACCCGCCCATCCGCGGGTCAGCCACCCGGGCCGACCGCGTTGTCCGGCGCGCCGTCGCCCGCCGTGGGAAGGTCGCCTCGTTCCACCGGCACGCGGGGCGGCGTGGTGCCGGCCTTCCCGTCGCCGGTGGCGCGTCGTGCCCCGCCGACGGCCGTCTTCAGCGCCGCCCGTCCGACGTCCGTCACCCCTCCGCCCAGCTTGATGAGGACGTCTCCCCGGAGCGCGACGTACTCGTGACGGTCGCCGGCCATCCGATACCAGCCGACCTCGTCGTGGACGCAGAGGACCAGCGCGTCCGGCGGTGTAGCGAGGTTGATCGGAGTGCTCCGGCACACGTCGTCGCCGAAGGTGCCCCGATCCACCCGCAGTTCCACCTGACGCCCCCCGGCCGAGGTGTAGAAGACGCCGAACCCCTCCTCGCCGATCCCGCCCATGGACTGCTCGGCCATCTCGTATCCCGGCAGGTCGACCAGATAGACGAGGTCGGGCGCGACCCCCAGCGCCCGCAGGCGGCCCATGTCCACACCGGAGGACCCCGCCACCACGGACCCGCACGCGCTCAGGCAGGCGAGCCCGAGAGCCGCCACCGTGACCCATGCGCCCCTCATCCGATCAGTGTCCCAGCCGCGCGGCCGGAGCGCCTCACCATTGAGGAGAAGGGCGTTCGACCACCGCGCGAACCGCATCGTCGCTCCTTGACGGCCTGAAGGTGGCCCCATGATGCGGTGGAGGGCCGCGATGCGTCCCCGGGACGGTTCAGCGGGCGTCTCCTACGCGCCGCGGGGTTTCGCCCGGACGTGCATGCGTTCGCCCTGCGTGCCAAACAGGCTGAGGATCTCCACCGGCGCCTCGCCGGTGCTGCCGAACCAGTGCGGCAGCCGGGTGTCGAACTCCGCGGCCTCCCCCGCCTTGAGCACGAGGTCGTGTTCGGCGAGGACCAGTCGCAGCCTCCCGTTGAGCACGTAAAGCCACTCGTAGCCCTCGTGCGTACGCGGCTCGGGCTCACAGCGGTCCACCGAGATGATCATCTTGTACGCCTGCGGCCCGCCGGGGTGCTGGGTCAGGGGCACGATCGTGGAGTCCCAGCGGGTGATGGGCTTCAACCGCACCCGGGGGTCGCCGACCGGCGGCGCCCCGACGAGTTCGTCGAGCGGCACCTGGTAGGCCCGCGCCAGCGGCAGCAACAGCTCCAGCGTGGGCTTGCGTTCGCCGGACTCCAGGCGCGACAGGGTGCTGACCGAGATGCCGGTGGACTCCGCGAGCCGACTCAGCGTGCTGCCGTTCTGCCTGCGCAGGGCCCGCAGCCGCGCGCCCACGGAGGCCAGGACCGCGGCGTCGTCGTTTGCCATACCGGCAATGCTACTTGTCGAATCCGCACAGAGGCTCGCGCCAGCGGCGAGGCACTGGACCGGGTCCGCGTGGCGGAGCGTCCGGCTGCCGGGCCGCGCCTCCGCCGTCGACGCGTACAAGACCGGCGTGGCCTGGGCGGCGGGCGTCAAGGGCGACCGGCCCTCGATCATGCGGTGGAACGGGAAGTCGTGGACCCTGGTCCCGGCGCCGGCCCTCACCCTTCCCGCGCCGGACGCCGTCGTGACCATCCAGGACATCGCGGTCGTGGGGTCGAAGAACGTGTGGGCCGTCGGCGGGGTCGGCTGGGAAGGCGCCGACGAGCAGGGTGACGACGTGAACTTCGGCCGCACCCTGGTGATGCACTGGAACGGCAGGTCGTGGACCGTCTCCGTCGGCGCCGCCGACGCCCAGCCGTACACCGGGGTCGAGCCGGACGGCAGGGGCGGCGTGTGGGTCCTGCAGGGGCACTGGAACCCCACTCTGTGGCAGGTCACGGGCTCGACGTGGCGACAAGCCCGGCTCGTCCGGAAGCCCGGCACCGGCGCCGTCGTGTTCTCCGTCGCCCGCAGGCCGGGAACGACGACGATGTGGGGCGCGGGCTTCACCGTGCCGCAGGGTGACCCCGACGACCCCTCGGCGAACGGCACGTTCTGGCGCACGCAGTGACCCGCTGAGGTCACCGGGGAGCGGTGCCGTCCCCTGTGGGGTGCCGCTTCCCGGGTCCCGTCGCGAAGGTTCCGCATCTCACGCTGCTCCGGCCCATGCCCGGAAGGGTGTGACGCGCGTCACTTTCGGCAACCCCGGAAACCACTCTGACCTGCGACTTCTCGTTTTATGATCCCTTTATGCGCTCATAATCCCATTTGCACCCTTTGCGGCAATATGGCGTTACTTGGTAGTTTCCTTGCCCAACGAACCCGGCAGTCCGTGTTCGGAAAGAGCATCCACTGTCACCGGCGCCATGTCCTCTCCCGCCCCCCTGGGCGCCGGTGACGCCGAATCCGTGCAGCAAGGAGGCCCGGAGCCGGGGAACCAATCGACCTTCGACCCGAAGGTCCGGGGTGAATCGGCGCGTCAGCGCTGTAGGGCGACTTCCCTGCCCGAATCCGTCAGCTAACCCGGTAGGCGCAAGCGGAAGACCGTAGGAGAGATCCCCTGTTCGCCAACCCCACCACCCTGCTTCGCGCTGCCTGCGTCACCCTGAGTAGCGCAGCGCTCACCGTCTCCCTGGGAGGCTTCGGCGCACTGCCCGCCGGCGCCGTCACGGGGACCGTGCCGGCCCCGCCCCCGGACTCGACGGCCATCCCGCCGGAGCCCCCCGTAACGGCGTTCACCCCGTACGCCGGAGAGACCGCCGCGGCCACCACGGCCACCACGGCGGAGGCCTCCGTGAACACGAAACTCACCAAGGCCGCTCTCCAGCAGGAGAAGGCCGAGCACGCCATCGAGGTGGCCAGAAAGCACCTCGGCGATCCCTACGTGTGGGGCGCCACGGGCCCACGCGCGTTCGACTGCTCCGGGCTGGTCCAGTTCGCCTGGCGCAAGGCCGGCGTCAAGATCCCGCGTACGACGTGGTCCATGCTCAGCGCCGTCAGGAAGAAGGTCTCCCTGGCGAGTCTCAAGCCGGGTGACCTCATCTTCACCAGTGGCGGCGGCCACGTGGGCATGTACATAGGGCACAAGAAAGTGATCAACGCTCCGCACTCCGGCGCGGTGGTCCGGGTCGACCGCCTCAAGGGCTACTGGCGGAGCAACTTCGTCACCGCCGTACGCCCCGGAGCGTGACCCCGGCGTCGCGGACGACACCCCCGGCGGAGATGTCCGGTCACATGTGACGGCGTCTCCGCCGGAGGGCGGCCCTGCCGGCGACACGCCGCCCGCCGCCGCGAATCCGGCTTGCCGAAAGCGTGCAGGGATGCGGAAGGATTGGGTCATGGATCGCCAGCTGATCAGCCATCTCGCTCATCGGGACCACCCCATCGCCGCACCGGTCTCCGGCGCCAACGTGACCCGGCTGCTGCGCCGGGCGCGGCTGGCCGAGGGGGCGCGGATCCTCGATCTCGGCTGCGGCGAGGGCGCCTGGACGCTGCGCGCGCTGGCCCTCTACCAGGACGCGACCGCCGACGGCGTGGACATCGACGCGCACGGGCTCAAGGCGGCGGAGCACGCGGCCGAGGTCCAGGGCGTCTGGGAGCGCATCCGGTTCCACGAGCGACCGGCCGCCGGCTTCCCGGTCGCCGAGCAGTACGACCTGGTGCTCTGCGTCGGGGCCACGCACGCCTTCGGCGGGCTCGGCCCGACCGTCGAGCACGTCCGCCGCTATCTGCGGCCGAACGGGCTGGCGCTGGTCGGCGAGGGGTTCTGGGAGCGCGAGCCGACCGAGGAGGCCCTCACCCGGCTGGGCGCCACGAAGTCGGAGTTCCTCGACCTGCCCGGCACCGTCGCCGCCGCCGAGGCCGCCGGTTTCGACGTGGTGTACGGGTACACCAGCGACCTGGCCGAATGGGACGAGTACGAGTGGTCCTGGACCGGCACGCTGCTGCGCTGGGCCAACGAGCATCCCGGCCCGGACGCCGACGACGCTCGCGCGGCGGCGCTGGAGCACCGCGACATGTGGCTGCGCGGTTATCGGGGCGTCCTGGGGTTCGTCACGCTCCTCCTCCAGCGGAGGAACTGACCCGATCGCCCCGGGGTCCCTACAGCTGACGCAGCACCTCCATGGCGTCCTTCTCCACGCGCGAGAGATCGTGGAGGATGACGCCGGCCTGCTCCAGGTGTCCCGCGTCACCGCTCTCCCCCGCCTTCTCGATCAAGGTGGACACCCCCGTCCACAGACCGGCGGCCTCGGCGTACAGCCGATGTCCGGCGCGGAGGCGGCCGTCGCCGATCAGTGCGGCGCACTCGTCGAGGAAGTCACGTTGAACTCCTCCCCGGCCTGAAGGCCGGAGATTCTCCCGTCGCGTCGCGGTCAAGCGGCGTGCGGGGGTTGACGCTTCGCGGACCGGGCAGCCCCGAGGTCTCCACGTCCTGACACCGCGGTTCCTGCGGCGTTGCGTATGTTGATCGCGGCGTTGGTGTCGGCGTGCCCGGCCCACCCGCACGCGGGATTCACGCACGAGTACCGGGTGCCGTCCCTGGAAGCCGAGTCACGGTGCCCGCACCGGTGACAGGTCTGCGACGTGCCCGGGGCGGGCACCTTCACCATCAGGCCGCCGCGATCACGGGTTTTGTACTCCAGCAGGGTGACGGTCCGGCCCCACGCCTGCCCGGTGATGGCGCGGTTCAGCCCGGCCTTCTGCCGCACGTTCCGGCCGGGTTGGTCGATCGTGCCGCTGGCGGAGCGGACCATGTTCGTGATCGTCAGGTCTTCCACCACGACCACGCCGAAGGTGCGCGCGAGTTCGGTGGTGGTCTGGTGCTGCCAGTCGACGGCTCGGCGCTTGGCTGTCGCGCGGAGCCGGGCGATCCGGTCGTAGGTGCGGGCCAGCCGTTTGGACGTGGGCCGGCCGGGAGTGCGAGTGCGGCGCTGCCGGGCGGACTTCTTCTCCAGTCGGCGCAGGCGTTGTTTCTCGCCGTCGCGCAGCCAGGGCCCGTGCTCGCGCATGGTGCCGTCCGACAACGCCAGAGCGACGGCGATTCCCCGATCGACCCCTGCCACGGGGCCGGGGTGGGCGGCCGGGGCCGCCGCGACCACTGCTTCGGTGCGGAACACGATCTGCCACCCGAAGGCGTCCTTCACCAGCCGCGCGCCGGTGATCCGCCCGGCCGGGCCGCCCCTGGTGACGCCGGGAAGATCCCTGGTCCACCGAAACCGGACCCGCCCGACCTTCGGCAGACTGACCGCACCCCACCGCCGGTTCACCCGCGTGACCTGCAGATCGCGGGCCTGCGGCACATCCACCGCCAACCGGGTCCGGAACCGGGCCTTGAACGTGGGCCGTTTGGCGGGGTGGCCGGGATCGAAGAAGTTCGCCCACGCCTGCCGGTAGGTTTTCAGCACCGCTTGCGCTGCCTGGGCGGGCAGCCGGCCCATCCAGTCGATCTCATGGCGGGCCGCCCGGATCGCGGTGTCGCACTCCTTCACCGTCGGAAACCGGCCCTGCCGGAAGGTGACGTACTCGTGCAGCAGGTTCCACAGCGCGCGGGCGGTGTGCGCCTGACCGTCCAGCACCGCCACCTGGGCCGTGCTCAGGTCGAGTCGCGCCACGTGCGCACGAGCCTGCCTGGTCACCTCCACGCCCTGATCGTATCCCTCTGGTTTATGTCATCGTGATGGAATCCACACCCTGAGTGACCCCGATGTACGCATCGAACGCCATGGTGTCCACACCCTCCACGCCCACGTGGTGTGCGTGACGAAGTACCGGCGTGGGGCTTTCACCGGCCCGATGCCGGCCCGATACGAGGAACTCATGCGCGAGGTCTGCGCCGACTTCGAGGTCGAACGTCGGGAGTTCAACGGCGAACAAGCAGTACATCGAGCAGCGGCAACGCCCACTGTGACCTGCGGGTGAAGGCACGTTCGCGCCCTAGCGGGCACTCCCGCGCGGGCCTTCACCCCCGGCCTGAAGGACGGAGCACTGGCCCGCATTCCGGTAGAGGGCGCGGAACAGGCCGCCGGGCCGCCCCGCTCCATGAGGAGGGCGGCCTGCGGCAGGTCCCGCCGCGGCTCGGCGGCGCGGAGCAGCCATCCGGGCACCCGGCTGCCGGCCTTCTCGATGCCCCGGTAGCCCAGGTTCGCGATGGGAGCGGCGAGGAAGGCGTCGGCGCAGTCCCTGACGGCGGGGATGATCTGGTCCTGCCAGGAGAGCGGGCGCTCCGGCACGGTGATGGTGAAGGACCGGTTCCTGGCGGTCATCGGGCCGCGTTCGGCCCGTGCCCTGGCGAGGCCGGCCCGGCTGGTGCGCACCGCTCCGCCCTGCCTGCCGGTGTCCACCAGGTAGACCTCGTGCTCGTCGTAGCCGTACATCGCGACGACGTGACCGCCGAAGTGCACCTTGGTGCGGAAGTAGTCCAGGTGGTAGCAGTCGAGCTGGAGGCCGACCGGCCGGCCCGCGTCGACGGACGCGGCCACGTTCTCCCACGCCCTGCGCGACGAGGTGGTCTCCTCGGCCACCAGCGTCAGCCCCAGCCGGGCGGTCAGGTTCCTGGTGAGCTCGAACGGCTTGACCCGGCCCCCGAGAAAGGGGACCGGCATGGCCTTGGCGTCCCAGTAGACGAAGGACAGGCCCGACCCCAGCCCGAACAGCATGGGCTCGGACAGGTCGAGGCCTTCGTGCCGTAACAGCACCCCCAGCGCCGTCGTCTCGCAGTGGTGCATCCCGCGGGCCTCGACGTCCTTCACGAAGGTCATGCGTCGCTCTCCTCATGCCGGCCGGGCGAACGGCCGCCCCGGCACCTCCATGATCGGCCATCCGGCCCGCCGGAAGTGGCCCGCGGAAGGGATCGCCGGCCCTGCGGCGGAAGCGATCCACCCAGGCGATCGCGGGACTCCTGGACGGCCCTCCCATCGAAACCGCCGCCGATGAAATTTACATCGCGGCGGCGGCGGTGACCGCGGCCTTTTCCCTGGTCAAAACCGAATGAATGGCCCCGCGCCGGCGCGGGGCCGCCGAAGCGAAGACAAGATCCTTGACATGTCGCATGACTTCTTATTTGCTCCGGTTCACCATCACGACCAGTCGCCCGTTAGAGAGGAGCACTAGGCCGCCCCCGGTCGCTGTTAACGCTAACACGCACTGGACCCAACGCCGGGCGGAGCGCCATGCCGACGCTGACGGACATCTGACCTCGCCCTGCTCTTCGCAGCGGGGCAGGGGCGAGCACGCACACGCCGACGTTGGTCGGCCGCCGCGCCGCCCCGGGCCGACTGACGGGTGGGCTCACTCACTTGCGTATGAACCCGGAAAGTCCGCCGGGCCAGGCATTCACCTGCCGGCCGCGGACGCCCCGGACGAAGGAAAAACAAAAGGCTGTTCTGTCGACGCACGTCGAATTTCGAATGGTAAAGGGAGTTGCGTGAAATTGAGACAGAAATCCATCTTCGCCGCTGTCGCGGCGGCCGCGCTTCTCGTTCTGGCGACGGGACAAACGGCTCTGAGTGACAGCCTCGGCGCGACCAAGACCTCCTCGGCGAGCGCCGTCGCGGCGTCGACCGCCGGATGCGGTAAGACCCCGACGCTGAGAAGCGGCTCGCAGACGATCACGACCGGCGGCAAGAGTCGCAGCTGGATCCTGAGGATTCCCGACAACTACGACAACAGCCGCCCCTACCGGTTGATCATGGCCTATCACTGGCTGAACGGCACCGCCCAGATCGTCGACTCGGGCGGCTCGGACGGAGCCGTCTGGGCCTACTACGGGCTCAAGCAGCTTTCCAACAACAGCACGATCTTCATCGCGCCACAGGGCATCAACAACGGCTGGGGCAACTCCAACGGTGAGGACCTGACCTTCACCGACGACATGCTGAAGCTTGTCGAGAACGATCTCTGCGTCGACACGACGCAGCGCTTCGCCATGGGTTGGAGCTACGGCGGCGCGATGAGCTTCGCGGTCGCATGTGCCCGTCCGACCGTCTTCCGCGCGGTCGCGGTCTACTCCGGCGCGCAGCTCAGCGGGTGCAACGGCGGCACGCAGCCCGTCGCGTACATGGGGATCCACGGCATCCACGACTCGGTGCTCAACATCTCCCAGGGACGGTCACTGCGTGACAAGTTCGTCTCGAACAACGGCTGCACGCCCCAGAGCCCGCGCGAACCCTCGCAGGGCAGCCTGACGCACATCATCACCGCCTACTCGGGGTGCCGGGCCGGATACCCGGTCGTCTGGGCCGCGTTCGACGGGGACCACACCCCCTCCCCGAACGACGGGTCCACCTCCACCAGCGGCGCCAGGACCTGGACGACGGCGGAGGTGTGGAAGTTCTTCACCCAGTTCCAGTCCGGTCCGACGACTTCTCCCTCGGCTTCGCCCTCCCAGTCCCCGTCGCAGTCCCCGTCGCAGTCCCCGTCGCAGTCTCCTTCCCAGTCGCCGTCGCAGTCCCCGTCCCAGTCGCCCACCGGCGGAACGGGCGCCTGCCGCGTCACGGCCACCGTCAACGCCTGGAACAACGGCCTGACGGAGAACCTCGCCATCACCAACACCGGCTCCTCCACCATCAACGGCTGGTCGCTCGTCTTCACGCTCCCCAGCGGGCAGACGATCACCAGCGGGTGGAACGCCACCTACTCGCCCACCAGTGGCCAGGTCACCGCGAAGAACATGAGCTACAACGGCACGCTGGCGCCCGGAGCCACCACTGAGGTCGGCTTCCAGGCCAACCACACCGGCAATGCCGGCAAGCCCACCTCGTTCACCCTCAACGGGAGCCCCTGCACCGTCGCCTGATCGGCGAGTACCACCGGGGGTGGCGCCCGACCGGGCGCCACCCCCGGACGCGTCCGGGCGTACGGCCGCGAGGATCGGCTTCGGCATCTGGCTCAGTGAGCGCCGCTGGCGCGACCGTGGCGGCGAGAAGGGCACGATCACCGACCTCGCGGTCCCCGCGGTGGTCTTCGGGTTGATCGGCGCTCGCCTCTACCACGTCATCACCGACTGGCAGACCTACTTCGGCCCGCGCGCGATCAAGGAACCCTACCGGGCGCTGTTCGTCTGGGAAGGCGGGCTCAGCATCTGGGGCGCGGTCGCCCTGGGAGGCGTGGGCATGTGGCTGGCCTGCCGCCGCCGGGGAGTGTCCCTGGGCGCCGTGGCCGACACGGTCGCGCCCGCCATCGCCTTCGGGCAGGCGATCGCCCGCTGGGGCAACTGGTTCAACCAGGAGCTGTACGGCGGTCCGACCACGTTGCCATGGGGCCTGGAGATCGACCAGGCGCACGGCGGCGAGCCGGGCGTGCTCTACCACCCGACCTTCCTGTACGAGTCGTTGTGGGACGCGGCGCTCGGTTTCGGACTGCTCCTGGCCGGCCGGCGGTTCACTCTGCAGGATGTCCACCTACACGGGCATTGACCTGGTCGAATACCCGTAGCCGCCTCACGGCCTGATGCCTTCCGGGAACCCGGTCCAGCGCAGGTCGGCCGGGAGGTGGCTCATGTCGTTGAACATCACGATCGTGGGCGGCAGGCCGCTGCGATACTCGATGACCGTCAGTGCGGTGTTGGCGCTGTTCAACCCGAGCCACCGGCATGGCGGCGCGTCCAGCGCGTGCCGCACCAGCCACGCGATCGGGTAGGCGTGCGTCACCAGAACCTCGTTCACGTCGGGCCCGGTCCCCTGCGGGGTCGGGTCGGGAACTTTCGCGAACCTGGCGACCAGGGCTTCGGCGAGCCTCTGGCCCGAAGCCGCCTCGGTCTCGTCGTAGCCGTCGAAGAAGCCGGCCCAGGACCGGGGCGTCTCGGCCGCGCCGGGAACGTAGGGCACGTGGTCGACGAGTTCGGCGGCTTCGGTCACGGGCACGTCCGGCAGATGACGGGCGAGCTCGTGCGCGCTCGCCTCGGCGCGCGGCAGCGGAGAGTGCCACACGGCGTCGACCGGTACGCCCGCGAGCCGTTCGCCCAGCAGGCCCGCCTGCCGGCGCCCGATGTCGGTGAGTCGACCGAACGCGTCGGCCGCGCCGTGGCGTGCCAGGTAGAGGCGTCGAGTCGTCATACGGGGTCAGGGGCGGGGTCCGTGCGGGCCCGTCTCCCCTCTCCTTTCTGTCGGTGCGTACGGGTTCGGCGGGATGCCCGGGTGGGCGCGGCGGGGCCCGGTCACACGCCTGTCGCCGTGACGGTGCCGGCGGTGCCGTCGACGGTGATGAGGGTGTCGTCGCGGAGCCTGCTGGTCGCGTCCGGGACGCCGAGGACGGCGGGGATGGCGTGCTCTCGGGCGACGATCGCGGCGTGCGAGAGCACGCCCCCGGTCTCGGTGACGACACCGGCGGCGACGCGCAGCAACGGCGTCCACGCGGGGTCGGTGAAGGGGCAGACGAGGATGTCGCCCGGGCGTACGCGCGCGAAGTCGCCGCGACCGCGGACGATCCTCGCGGTTCCGGTCACGGTCCCGCGGCTGCCCGGCGTACCGGTGAGCGTGGCGGCCGGAACGCCGGATGCTCCGGAAGGTGCTGCCGACGGTGGGGGTGCGGCGGTGACCGGCCGTGCCTGCAGCACCCAGGTGCGGCCGCCGGCGATCGCCCACTCGATGTCCTGCGGTCCGCCGAGCACGGCGGCGATCCGCCTGCCCAGCTCGGCCAGCCGCGTGGCGGTCGCGTCGTCGGCCGTCGGCCGGTTCCGCGCGGCGGTGGGCACGTCCCCGACCACGAGCCGCGCGCCGCGCCGGTCGAGGCGCCGCCGTTTGTCCGCGACGGTGCGGGTGACCGACCCGTCCGCGGCGACGCGGTAGGCGTCAGGGGTGACCTTGCCCTCGACGACGCTCGGGCCGAGGCCCCAGGACGCCTCGATCCGGGTCACGTCGCCGGAGTCCGCGGGGGTGAACATGACCCCGGACACCTCGGCGTCCAGATGGCGTTGCACGATGACGGCCATCAGAAGATCGTCAGGTGGTTGGCCGGTGCGGCCGGAGGCGGCCCGGTAGGCGATGGCGCGCGGGGAGAACATCGAGCCCCAGCAGGCACGTACGGCCGTGGCGACCTCGCCGGCTCCCCGCACGGCGAGGAAGCTCTCGTGCTGGCCGGCCGCCGATGCCCGTCCGGTGTCCTCGCCCGCCGCCGACGACCTGACCGCCACGGGCGGATCGCCGAGCTCGCCGAGCGCTCGCCCCAGCGCGTCGGCGACGGCCTCGGGGACCGGGCGGGCTGCGATCGTCCACCGCGCCGCATCGGCGTCCTCCGGCTCGTCGCCGATCCGCCCGAGGTCCAGGTCGCGGACGGCGGCGAGGTAGGCGGCGAACGGGACGACGAAGCCGTCGGGCACCGGCAGACCCGCACGGAGCAACGCGCCGAGCGCACCGGCCTTGCCTCCACAGGTGTCGGCGGCGGCCTCCCTGAGGGGTACGATCACCCGCCCTCCTTTCAACAGAAGATTGACAACAATTTGTTGATTGTGCATTGTGGGACCCATGGAACGCAAGGACGACATGGCGCACAGCGCGCACGCCGACCACGTCCAGGCCCAGCGTGAGCGGGACGCGCGTGAGCGTCTTCTGAACCTGGGCGCGAACGCGCTCGACGCCCGCCCGTGGCGGCCCCCGCCGGCCCCGCCGTCGGCGGTCGACCTCGCGCAGTTCGTCGTCTGGCGCAACGCCGACCTGGACCCGGAGGACATCCTGAGCGCGCTCGCCCTCCTGCCCGCCGCACGAGCCGAGGTCGAAGGACTCGAATCCGCCCTGCTGTTCATCGCCCGGAGCGCGGGCCTGACCTGGGCGCAGATGGCGCAGGTGATGGGGTTCAACTCTCCGCAGGCGTGCCAGCAGCACTACACCCGCCTGGCGGCACGACAGGACGCCGAATCGTGACGCGCGACTCCACGCCCGGCCTCCTGGTCCTGCACGCCGTACGTATCACCGGATTCGCCGACACCCCGGTGCTCGCCCACCGATACGGGCTCGACACAGCCACTGCCGAAGGGGTGCTGCGCGACGCCGAGGCCCGTGGCTGGGTCGAGCACACCGCCTTCGCCGGCACCGCGGGCTGGTCGCTGACCGAGCAGGGCCGGGCCCAGAACGAGCGCGAGCTCGCGGCCGAGCTCGCCCGCGCCGGCGCCGCCGACGAGGTCCGCGACGTCTACCGCAGGTTCCTCCCGCTGAACGCCCTCCTGCTGCAGGCCTGCACCGACTGGCAGCTCCGGCCCGCCGCCGGCGATCGGCTCGCCGTCAACGACCACTCCGATCCCGCCTGGGACGACGGAGTGCTCCACGAGCTCGGCTGCGTCGACCGGGCGCTCACGCCACTCGCGGACCGGCTCGGTCGCGTCCTCACGCGGTTCCGCGGATATGACACGCGATTCACCGCGGCCCTGGCGCGCGCCCGGGCCGGAGACGGCGCCTGGGTCGACCAGACCGACGTGGACTCCTGCCACCGGGTCTGGTTCGAGCTCCACGAAGACCTCATCGCCACGCTCGGCCTCGACCGCGGCGCGGAACCCTGACCCGCCATCTCGGTCGAATCCGCGGACGGGATCCGAATATATTCACACCGATTTCTCCCCTCTTGACGCTCCGGCGGCAGCGGCCACAATGACGGTGTCGTCGCGAGTTGCGCCCTCTCGACGTGAACCATCTCTCTTGGTTTCGGATCGAGAAGTGGAGTTCACACATGCGCTCAGCGATCTCGCGCGCGTTGATGGCGGCGGTCATCGCCGCCGCGGCGACTCTCGTGCCGTCGGGGCCCGCGTCCGCGGGGATCTGGCAGCTCACCGACGGGTTCGAGCCGTCGACGAATCCGGCGACCAGATGGACGTTCACCGCGAACGGGGGGTGCAGCGGGCCGGTGTTCGGCAGCGCGTCGAACACGCCGCGTACGGGGAGCGGCATGGCCGCCATGGCGGCCTTCACGCAGGGCGACTGGTGCGCGCTCGGGCGGACCATCACCCTCACGCCGGTGAGCGCTCATCCCGGGGCACGATGCACGGCCGGCGTCTGGACGGACCTCTGGGGCGAGTGGGCCCAGTTCAACCTGGAGGTGATCGACCCCGACACGTGGAAGTACATCGCCCTGAAGTCGATCACCCAGGACTGGGTCCACGGCTGGGAGCTCCAGACGGTGAGCTGGACGGCGCAACGCTCCGACGTCGTGCTGCGATTCGCCGTCCTGCAGCGGAACCCGTACTGGCACTCCGCGGAGGTCGATCTCGACGACGTCGTGGTGCAGTGCGCCTACTGATCGGCCGAGCCGTCCGGCCGATGTGCCATCGAAGATCACTGAGGCCTGCAAGCCCCCCGCTCGTCGCGCTGATCGACGGTGACGAAGCGGTCGGCCACGACGTACCGGGGGCTGTCCCCCGGCAGGTCCAGAACCTGGCCGCCGCCTCCGCTTTGCTCCCCTGCCGCTTCTCTACGAGTTGGCACACCTCCGTGACCACGGTCGCGGGGACGAGCAAGGGCCCTGGGTGGGTCCGCAGGAGTCGGGCGCAAGCCTGATGATGGCGGTCCCGGGCGTTCACGGCGGCAACCAACGGACCCGAGTCGATGACGATCACAAAGAGTGGTTGTCCTCTGCACGGAGAATCTCCTCCGAGCCACTACGTCCACCTAGCGGGGAAGACGCTGACCGCTCAGGCCTGCTTTTCGGCGGCTTCGATCACCTGACCCATATCGCAACACTTAACGATCCACAGCTGGCGTATCAGTGGGCGACTCTGACGGAGGTGGGGACGCTCCACGGGCCGCAGTCGGAGCCGGCCTGGAATAGGCCGCTGCGGTCGCAGCCCTGGACGATGAAGGCGAACTTGTTGACCTCGTGGCCGGCGGTGGTGCTGCAGACCTCACCGTCGCAGTAGGGGGTTATCGAGTAGGAACCGCTCCACGGATCGATCCTGCCGACCTTCACCTGGGTGGCCTTGCCGCCATCCTTGCTCCAGCGGACATTGAAGTAGTCCCAGTCACGCCCCAGGCCGCTCCAGCGGAAGACGACCTTGTGGCCGGACCTGTAGGCGCGCACGAGGGTGCCGTTGCCGAGGTTGGGCGACCAGACGATTTTGCCGTTGCGGAATTCTTGCCAGGAGCCGCGCTTGTCGGGGTAGCCGTACTCCTTGCTGACCGGGCAGCCGTAGACGCTGCTCTCACCGCCGTTGGAGCGCCACAGGTTGCCGATGAGACTGCCGGCCGGTGCCACCAGGGAGGAGTCACAGCCAGATGTGGCGGCGAACGCGGGGGTGGCGGTGACTGTGACAGGGAGAGTGACAGCGAGGCCGGTGATCGTGGCGGCGGCCAGACCGAATGCGATGCGCTTCATCGGAATCTCCTGAGTGCAGGCGCGTCCCGGTCTGGCCTCTGCCTGTGCCTCCCGGGCTTGTGCAACCAGTGAAAGGCCGCCCGATTGCAGATTCCTTGATCACAGCTGACCGCCGCAATGCAAGTAGCCTGAAAGGCGCTGGGCCCCGCCCGCCACCTGGTGACGGCAGCCGAAGAGAGGCGTGCGCAAGGCAGTGCAACCCTGCGGCATCTACTCGTCAGAAGAGGTCTTCAGTCTCGGCGTCGTCTGACTGATAACGAAGGCCGGCCGCCCCGCCTGGGGCAGCGGAGAACCGCCTTCACTGAACTCCAAGCGTCAGCACTGACATCTGTAGCCGTCGGTCGCCTACCCGTCTAACCTGCCCGTGGAGTGGACGGCGTGCATCGGAATCTGTCCGGCTTCGTCGAGGAGTTCGTCAACGAGCCCACCACGATGCCCTGGGGCAACCGCTCACTCCTGTTGCGTGACCCCGACGGCAACCTCGTCAACTTCTTCACCCCCGTCACCCCAGCCGCCCGCGATAAGTTCGCGCGCTGACGACGCGGCAGGGGCCTGCCGGCGGGTCTTACCTTCACTGAGACGAACGATCGGGGCTCCGGTCCCCGCTGGTCACCCGGCCAGAGCCACAGCAAAGGCTGTAGCTCCCGATACTGCTCGGCGTAGTCCGAGTGGTGCCAGGGAAACCGGGGTCGGCCTGAGACCGGCCTCCGGGATCAGGTAGCGAGGGCGGTGCGGCGGCCGCGGCGGGCCACCTCGCGCTCCAGGTACCACTCCACGACCAGCAGCGGGATCGTCCAGCCGAGCCAGCCGGACAGGCCGGAGATCGTCCACGCCATCAGATCGGGATCCCCGTGGAAGAGAGTGTCCTGCAGCGGGGGCAGAGCGATGATCAGAATCCCGGTCCACACCCGGTTGGTGATGATGGAGTAGGTCAGCACGGCGCTGCGCAGCATCCAGCGCCGGTGGTCGGCGTACCGGCGGGCGCGGGCGGCGCGCCAGCCCGCCACGGTGAAGGCGAGCCACAGCAGGGCGAGGAGCACGTCGCTGACCGCGAGGAACAGCCCGAACGGGGAACGCGCCCCGATAACCAGACCGGTCAGCCCGGCAGGCAGCACCCCGGCGAACACGTAGACCCGCCCGGCGCGCCGGTGCCCCACCGGGTGCCGCCGCCGGAACCACGGCCACACCTGGAAGAACGCGGTGACCATAGCGACCGAGGCGAACAGCACGTGCGCCACGAGCAGCGGGTAGTGCGGGCCGAACCCTTGTGGCTGCGGCACCCGGGACAGCGACGGGTCCCCGGTCAGGTACGGCGGCAGCGAGAACGCGAGGAACCCGGCCGTGACCAGGCCGAGCGGCACCGTCCAGCGGCGCCGCCACCACGGACGCCGGCGGGCCGATACCGGCGGAGGTCTGTCGATCGTCATGTGCATGACGGCTCCAGGGGGACGGTCGAGTGAATGCGTATGTCATACGCTTAATGCGTACCATATACGCAACGCGTAGACCATACGCAAACTGGTAAGCTCCCTGGAATGCCGGACGACATCGGGAACGAGCTGCCGCACGCGCTGAACGTGCTGTGGGGGCGGGCCAAGCCGAAGGGGCGGGGACGCACGCCCGCGCTCAGCCTGGAGCGGATCGTGACGGCGGCCATCGCCCTCGCCGACGAGGAGGGCCTGGCCGCGCTGTCCATGGCCCGGCTCGCCGAACGGCTCGGCTGCGCGCCCATGTCGCTGTACCGGCACGTGACCGGCAAGGACGACCTGCAGCTGTTCATGCTGGCCGCCGCGCCCGGCCCGCCGCCGGAGTTCGGCACGGCGCCGGCCGACTGGCGCGGCTCACTCACCCGGTGGGCCGTCGAACTGTTCGACGTCTACCTGCGGCATCCGTGGATCGCCCAGCTGGCGAACTCCCCGCCGATGGACCCCGGCCAGCTCGCCTGGCTCGACGCCGCGCTGCGCTCCCTCGGCGGCACGCCGCTGGACCCGCGGGCCCGGTTCTCGGTGGTCATGCTGGTGCTGCACTACGTGCGCGGTGCCGCCCAGCTCTTGACGTCCATGACCGCCGAACCAGAGGATAGGGCCGACGGGGCGTACGCCGCCCTGCTCACCGAGCTCGCCGACCCCGGCCGATTCCCGGCGCTGGCCCGCGCCGTCGAGGCCGGGGTGTTCGCCCCCCACGCGGGGGCCGCTCCGGATGACGACTTCCGCGCCGGCCTTGACCACCTGCTCGACGGGGTGGGAGTGGCGATCGAACGCGCCGCCCGGGCCTGAGCGATGAGCCGGTACTCGTGGGAAGCGGAAGCGCTCCTACCGGGCACGGAACTGTGCGCTTGGATTTCCGGATAGGCTGCCGCGCGGCTTCCGTCCTCGGCCTGTTTGGGCTTGTATGTCTTGTTCGGAGCTACTACCTACAGTTGCCGAGTGATCGACTATGACCCGACGCGACCCGGGTGGGTGCAGATCTACCAGGTCGTACGCACACGCATCGAGACGAGCGAGTACCGGCCTCGCTACCTCATCACCGAAGTCCAGATGGAAGGCGAGTTCGGCGTCGCCCGCGTGACCATCCGCAAGGTGACCGCCAAGCTCCGCGAGGACTAGAGAGTGCGGGAGACGCCCAGTTCCGTTAAGGCGATCACATGCGCCAGCAGCGCGAATCCGATCTCCTCGTTGCCCCTCGTCACCTTCCCAAGGGGCAACGACTCACGATCCTGCCGGGCGACTGATCAGGTTTCGCCGGCGATCAGGCCGACGGGGCAGCTCACGCCGGTGCCGCCGAGCCGCAGTAGCCGTTTGGCACCTTAAAAGGTATTGCTGGTGATAGACCTTTGCTTCAAGCAATGGAGCGGCAAGTAACGGATCACGCGTCCGTGTCTTTAGGATGGCGAGGCGAAGCGTAGATCAACCACACGGTGCGCGTCCCGTCGTCGATGACGTACCGGACACGGCCTCCATTTGTGACCTCGAACTCCCACTGTTCGAGGTCCTTGCCGTTGTGGCGGTGAACTGCGAGGTCGCCGCGGAGACGATGCTGGCGCTCGTGATCTGCTCGCGAGCGTGGATCCGTGCGCAAAGCTTCAAGGCAGCGCCGTGCGTTCGCCAGGGCGTGCCTGCACAGTTCCTCCCACCCCCTTGCCGCATCACTGGTAGCGAAGCGAACGTCCCACTCATCGTCAGGAGGGGGAACGGTGACACGATCCCCCGCGTTTGGGACTCATACAGAGACCTCAACCGGTCCGAAGTCCCCGCTCGTAGGCTTACGCGCGTCCGCGTACTCCGCCGGGTCCGCTTTGATCCGAGCCGTCGCCCGCCAGCCCACGATCACTTCTTCGGTCCTGCTGTCCAAGTCCAGCTCTGCAGCGTCGGACAGAGCCTCGACCAGTTCGAACGTGAAATTCCGCAGTTCGTCCGTGGTGAGGTGGCGGACCCAGGGGAAGACCTCAGGCATTGCGATAGCCAATGTCCTGGCTGTCGGATCATGTTTGAGGAGCGCAAGGAACAAGCGAGACGCCGTCGCGAGTGTCCGGTCTCGCTGCTCCTCGCGGTCTGCAGCCGTCAAGTAGAAGTCCGGTGCATCCCGATGCGTGACACGGACCCGCCCCAGACGTGTCGCACGCTCCGCGACCGCTCGCGGATTCCGTGACAAGTCTGAGAACGTCACCGACTCTGCATGGCTCGCGCTCATATCACCATCATACTCAGAACGTGTTCTGATCTGCCGGTGACGGGCCGGAGACGGCTCCGGCCCTCGGTCGGCACCGGGTGAACCGGGCGGCCAAGGGCCAGGATCAGTCGGTTGATGCAGGTCAGGCTTCGCCGGCGGTCAGGCCGACGGGGCAGCTCACACCGGTGCCGCCGAGGCCGCAGTAGCCGTTTGGCACCTAAAAAAGGTATTGCTGGTGGTAGCGATTCACCTCAGGCAATAAGTTCGACTCACCGCACTCTGTGACTTCTCACTGGCTGCGGGCAGGTCGGCGCCTACACTTGGAAGCATGGACTTGGACAACGAAGGCTGGGCCGAAATCGAGGAGCCCCTCGACGCCCCCGCGCTTCCACGGCATCTCTCCGCGCTCGTCGGCGCGCTACAAGGGCCGGCAGACCTCGGCGTCCACCATGACCGGTACCTCACCTATCCCCATCACGAGGAGTCCGACGGAGCGATCACCGCGTGATCCTCTGCGACACGGGACCCCTCGTCGCGGCATTCAACAGGGCGGACAAGGATCACGCCCGATGCGTCCGGTTCCTGGCGCAGAACTGGACCAGGCTCGTCGTGCCGTCGCTCGCGGTAACAGAGATCTGCCACCTGCTCTCCGATCCGGTGCGCCGCGGCAGCCCCACTCTCGCCGCCGAGTTCTGCGCTGCCATCGCCGACGACGAACTCCGCGTGATCGAGGCGACGCCCCACGACTATCGGCGAATGTCCGAGCTGCTCTCCGCCTACGCCTCGCTCCGCCTACAGGCTGTGGACGCCTGCGTGATAGCCCTTGCCGAGCGCTTCGACCTTCGCCAAGTCGCCACGCTGGATCAGCGCGACTACCTCGTCGTTGCCCCTCGTCATCTTCCCAAGGGGCAACGACTCACGATCCTGCCCGGCGACTGATCAGGGTTCGCCGGCGGTCAGGCCGACGGGACAGCTCACACCGGTGCCGCCGATGCCGCAGTAGCCGTTTGGCACCTTAAAAAGGTATTGCTGGTGGTAGTCGTATCGCTGGGGCAGTAATTCAGCACCTACACCCGCACGAGGCGGACTGCCTTTCCGCAGAGCTTGCTCATGTCGTCCTCGTCCGAGGTGAGGACGATGACGGGCCGGGTGGAGCGAAGAGCCGTGGCGGCCACGACGGCATCGATCGCGTACTTGTGGCCGTGAAGACCGCTCTCACGGAGCAGATCCAGCGCGTGGACGGAGACCTCCTCGGTCACCGGCTCGACACGCAGCCGGGACAGATGCCAGCGCAACCGGTCGTTTGTCACCCGGCCGTCGAAGGCCTCGATAGGCGTCAAGGCACTGATAACAACGCGGAAGTCGTTGTTCTGTGCCTCTCGGACGATCGCCGTAACTCGCTGGTCGGCCGCGCACCACTTCGAGAGTCCCTCGGAGTCGAGGATGACCGTCCCCGCACTCAGCTTGCTTCGTGCGCGTGCCATCCACGCTCCTCGTGTAGCTCCGGAGCGGACTTCACGCTACGGAACAGCTGCTCAGCCTCGTCCCGCAGATGCTGCGGGATGGGACCGCACTCGTTCTCGTTCGCCTGCAGGGCCTCCTCCAGTAGGTCCCGCTCGATCTGCCGCTCCACAGCGGCGTCGACGTACGCGGAGAACCCGCGCGCGCCGACACGCTCCTTGATGGCGCGGATGTTGCCGGCTCGCAAGGAGACGCTCACCTTGGCCGCGGGCCCGTCCCCGGGCGGGAAGGCCTGTTCAGGTGTACTCATAGCGGCAGTTTACTACTTCAAGTAGCAAACCACCGGCACCGGACGCAGGAAACCTCCGAGTAGCGCCAGGCCGCTCGGAGGTCTCACGATCCCGCCCGGCGACTGATCAGCTCTCGCTGGCCGTCAGGCCGACGGGGCAGCTCACACCGGTGCCGCCGATGCCGCAGTAGCCGTTTGGCACCTTAAAAAGGTATTGCTGGTGGTAGACCTTCGCTTCAAGCAATAATTCTTGCGGAGGTCGCCTTGCCTGAGCCATCCCCCATCCCCGTCGTCTCCTACGCTCGCATCTCCGCCGACATCAGGCGGGACGAACACGGAGTCCAGGACCAGCACAAGCTCAACCGGGAGACCGCTGCCCGGTACGGCTGGACCGTCGTCCACGAGTTCACGGACAACGACAAGTCGGCTGCGAAGGCCGATGTCGTCCGCGACGAGTTCGAGGCCATGTTGAAGGTGCTCCGCTCGGGCGAGCTTCCGGACGGCGCGGAGGTGCGCGGCGTCGTCATCGTGGCTGAGGATCGCCTCGCCCGACGTCCGGGTGACTACGAGCGCTTCGTTGAAGCGATCACCTACCTGGACGGCCGCGTGTTCGCGGATGCGCGGGGTCAGAAGGATCTCTACAGCGAAGACACCGAGAGCATGGGCCTGTTCGGCGCGGTCATCTCCAAGATGGAGGTGCGGAAGATGCAGCGCCGTATGCGTCGCTCCCATCGGGCACGGGCCGAGCAGGGACTACCCGTTGGCGGGACACGCCCCTTCGGCTGGCTGCCCGATCGGTTGACCCTCGATCCGAAAGAGGCGCCTCTCGTACGTCAGGCGATCCTCGACCTCGTCGCCGGCCGATCGCTCAACTCCATCGTGAACCAGTGGCAGCGGGATGACGTGAAGACCTCCCTGGGCAACCTCTGGACTCCCCGCTCCTTGAAGATCACGGTCACCAACCCTCGGGTCTGCGGCTGGCGCGAGATGAACGGCGAGTTGATCCGGGACTCCGAGGGCAACCCGGTGGTCGGGCAGTGGCAGCCGATCGTGACGCCGGAACAGTGGATGGCGGTCAAGTCCATCTTCGACGCGCGCAAGGGTCACTTCGTCTACCGGGACGGCCGACTCGGCCCGATCCTTCCGCGAGACTTCAAAGAGCCCCGCCACCTGCTCACCGGGTTCCTCCGGTGTGGCCGGACCCAACCGGACGGCGCGCTGTGCAACGCGTCCCTCCGGGTCACGCACCAGAAGCACTGCGTGCAGCACATCTACATCTGTCCGGCCAAGACGGTGGGCGGCTGCGGAGGGCTCGGCAGACGTGGGGACATGGTTGACCTCTACGTCTCGGAAGCGGTCCTCGCGAAACTCGAAGAGGTGCAGTTGGCCTCTTCCACAGGTCCTACCGAATGGCCTGGCCAACAGGATTACGAAGACGCGAAGGCCCGGCTCGAAGAGCTACGCGCGCAATGGACGGCAGGGAATATCAGCAACGAGCTGTTCTTCTCGGCGGCTCCCGATCTGGAGAAGCGCATATCCCGCCTTCGCACGGACGCGCAGAGCTTCGCGGCGACGGCCCAACGACGCCAGGCCCGCTCGGCTACCGACGTGGCCGAGATACGGCGGCGGTGGTTCCTGTCGGAGAGTGAGGGCGGTCTACCGCTCTCCTTGAAGCGGTCCTACATCCGGGAGGCGCTGCACGCCGTGATCATCTACCCGAGCGGCAAGGGGCGCAGGCGCTTCGATCCCGACCTTCTTGAACTGGTTTGGCGTGAGGACTGAGAACACGAGAACGCCCAAGACGCCCAGGACGTCTTGCGGTCGGCGGTAGCTCCTCCAGCCTTACCGCCAGGCGACAACCCCCTTACCGGCCTCCCGCCACAGCCGGACGTCTACGGACGCCGCTGGACGCCAGCGGACGCACTGGGACGCCGTCAAAGACGTCCTGCCGATTCCGGTTTCGGAACTGACCGGTACGCATACGCGTCCTACTGGGGTAGAACAGAACTGCAAGAAGTCACCGTCTCCCTGACGGAATGACACAGGCGAGAAGCTACGCGACCCATTTTCCGGCGTGCATGAGATCCGGGCGGCAAACAAAACAACTAACGCCGTACCGCTGGAGGGACCCGGCCCAGCGGCAGGCGTCACGCCCTTTCACTTTCTGGTCGCACACTCCCAGGTTCTCTCGCTGACGTGCCCGTGTTCGGCCGATCGGCTGCTGGCTCACGGTGCTCGGCGTCTGTTCCGCATGCGCGGCGGTGGCTCCACCCGCGAGGAAAGGAGCCCACCTGACCACACAGACCCCCATGTCTGCCCAGGAGTGGGGCAGACGCAAAGCCGCCGAGTCTCCTCGTTGGTCTGCCGACAAGTGGCACCGGGTGGCCACCGTTCTCGGTGCCGTGCTGGCCGACGAACCTGGCCGTACCGAGCCCGCCGACGAGAAGAGCGGGAGGGATGCCGCGTGAGCGAGCTTCCTCCCCTCTCCCCCGATGTCCTCGCTGCTGCCCAGCGCGCCGCCATGCCGGACTTCGCCCGGTGGCAGGAGATGGTGCGCGCCACGGGTGGCTGTGCCCAGCCGATCCGGCTGCAAGGTCACCGGATCACCTTCGATGCTGGGTTGGAGGTGCTGGACGTCTACCGGACGGCTGACGAGCCGACCGGGTACCTGCTGACCGCGTGCGGCAACCGTCGTGTGTCCCGATGCCCGGCCTGCTCGGAGGTCTACCGGGACGACACCTACCACCTGATCTTGTCCGGCCTGCGTGGCGGCAAGGGTGTCCCCGAGGACGTGAGCGCGCATCCCCGCGTGTTCGCCACGTTCACCGCCCCCTCGTTCGGCGCGGTCCATGCTCGTCGACAGAAGGGTGACAAGGTGCTGCCGTGTCGTCCTCGGAGGGACAACCCGGTGTGCGAGCACGGCAGGCCGGAAGGCTGCGGGGTCCGGCATGCCGACGATGACCCCCAGGTCGGGCAGCCGATCTGCGTGGACTGCTACGACTACCGGGGCGCGGTACTGTGGAACGCGCACGCGGGCGAGTTGTGGCGGCGCTTCACTCAGGCGCTACCGGCGACGTTCGCCCGGCACCTCGGCGTCTCTCGGTCCGAGCTTCGGCGGCGGCTGCGGCTGTCGTACGCCAAGGTGGCCGAGTATCAAGTGCGGGGCCTGGTCCACTTCCACGCGGTGATCCGTCTCGACGGCCCGGATGGTCCGTCGGATCGTCCGCCGGACTGGGCAACGGTGCCGGTGCTCCGGGAGGCGATTCGGGAAACCGCGGCTGTGGTCTCGGTTCCCGTGCCGGACGATGACCCGTCGTTCGTCGCCCGGTGGGGAACGCAGCTCGACGTGGACCCCATCTACGTCGCCACGGCACTGGAAGGGCTCGCGGATCAGCGGGTGGCGGCCTACATCGCGAAGTACGCGACGAAGGGGGCCGAGTCCGCCGGGACCGTGGACCGGCCGATCCGGGAGGTCGCCGGCGTCGCGCGGCTCGACGTAACCGAGCATCCCCGGCGCATGATCTACACCTGCTTCGCCCTGGCGAACAATCCGGCCTACCGGCTGATCCCGTTGCGGCAGTGGGCGCACATGCTCGGCTACCGGGGCCACTTCTCGACCAAGAGCCGTCACTACTCGACCACGCTCGGCGCGCTGCGCCAGGTGCGGGCCGATCACCAGGCCGAGCAGGCTCGGGAACGGCGCGGCCTGCCTGATCCCGCCGAGCGGGAGACGGTGACGGTCGGTGAGTGGCGTTTCGCCGGGAGCGGCTACCGGCACGGGGAACACCTGTGGGCCGAGATGATCCGGCAACGCGTCACCACGGCGCGCCGGATCGCTCGTGAGCGGGGAGAGTCGGCCTGACCTTGCCGGATGTGAGGCGGGAGTGGTGCGGCCGGCGCAATGCCGTAGGCACCCGGAGGGCCGCGAAGCGGTTGGGCCGGCGGCGCCACGGCCGAAGGCTACTGTCCTCGGCTTGTCGGCTCTACGCTTGGTGCGCCTTCCATCGTCTCGCTGACAACCGATAGAAGGCTGAAGGCCCCTGGATTCGTTCGAGGGCCTTCACTCGTCTTCGGTGTCTCTCCTGGGCGGGGCGCCGGTCTCGGGGTCGGCGACGAAGGTGCCTTTGCCGAGAACGGTGTAGACGTCTCCTGCTTTGAGCAGTTCGTTGATGACACGCCGTGCGGTGCCCTTGGCGATGCCGAACTCCTCGGCCATGCGGGGTTCGCCAGGGATGGGGTGTCCCACCTGGTATTCGCCCGTCCGGATACGGCGTCGTATCTCTTCGAGGACGGCTTCCCATTTGAGCTGGTCAGGCCGGAACTCGATCACGGGCTCAAGAGTAGGAACGAAAGCGTTCCATGTCGTTACCAGTGGTACCTAGAGGTACCTAGGAGAAGGACTAGGTAGGAGTAGGAAGGTGGGCGTACGCTCAACCCGTCAGCGAGACAGATGGGAGAGCCATGCGTCAGAACACGATCAACAACCGAACCACCGACCAGCAGGCGGGCATCCTGGCCGCCCTCGGCGACCTACTTCGATCCCAGGAGGTCCGTACCCGGCTCATCAGCCACATCACCGTGCGGATGACCGGGTTCCCCGTCTGGGACTCGGCGGGCTCGGAGCTGGACATCTACGGGCTCGGAGGCCAGGTCGCGACGGTCACCATCGACTTGGAGAACAAGCCACGCCGTTTCCTGATCAAGCTACCGAAGTCCGGGACCGTCGTTCCGCTGTCCACGGTCGACCAACCACTGTCCGCCGTCCGCTGGATCGCCGGCTGGGCCAACGGCGGGACACGGTAAGGCGGCGGCACTCATGGTGGCTTCCATCCCGCACCTGGACGAGTGTCTGAGTCCGCACTGGGAGACGCGCCACAAAGATCACGTGAAACTCGTCTGGCACGAATCGTTTGAAGGGGTCCGGCGGGCGCGAGCACTCGCATGGACGTGCGACTGCCGAGCCGTCGTCTACGAACTACTTCAGGCTGGTGGACAGGCGTTCATCCGCAAGACCACCCAGACCGAACCCACACCGGAGATCGAAGAGACACACCGCTGGCCCATGGAGGAGGCGCGCAGGGTGTGGCATGCCCTGCTCCTCGGCGAGATGCGATAGACGGTTCAGCCCTCACGCGGCCCCGCTCACCTCCGGCGGGGCCGCACTCACGTTTACGACCCGCGCCACTCCTCCCCCGCCCCCGATAGCTGCCGACATCAGTGACCCGACCGAGGTGTCAATGCCGTCTTCGCGTGTCCGTCCGCCAACGACGTACACCGCAACCGCACACCCAACCCGCATAGACGGCGTTGACACCGACCAAGGGCCACGAACAATCGAGCAGCGGGGGCGGACCATGAACCGCCAGTCAGAGGTAACCATTCAGAAGTTCGTGATCATGGTGGCGTGAGGATCGCCCGGGCGGTGGGATGATCTTTGGGTGTCGAAGACCCCGGATCGCCGCCCGTCGTATGACGAGCTGGCCGCGCTGGTGGTCCGCCAGATGGCCACGATGGAGGCCCAGCGGCAGACGATCGCGCAGCTGGAAGCGACAGTGGAGCGGCTGACGGCGCGGGTCGCCGAGCTGGAACGCAGGCAGAACCGCAACTCGGGGAACTCGTCGTTACCACCGTCCAGCGACACCTTCGTCCGGCCGGATAAG
The DNA here is from genome assembly GCF_045040095.1 of Microbispora sp. NBC_01389. NCBI lineage: Bacteria > Bacillati > Actinomycetota > Actinomycetes > Streptosporangiales > Streptosporangiaceae > Microbispora > Microbispora sp. NBC_01389. The sequence continues at coordinate 2,560,752 of NZ_CP109552.1, read as the reverse complement.
AAGACGCCGGCCAAGAGCGGGCGCAGACGGGGCCGCCAGCCCGGCGCGCCGGGAAGCGGCCTGGCCATGGTCGAGGTCCCGGACGAGGTCGAACACCACGTCCCGGCCGCCTGCGGCGGATGCGGGAAAAAGCTGTCGGCCACCGACAGCGTCGGGTACACCCGCCGCCAGGTTCGCGACATTCCCCTGGTCACCGTTACGGTGACCGAGCATCGGGCGCATCGCTGCCGTTGTGGCGGGTGCGGTGCTGTAACCAGCGCGGACATGCCCGAGATGGTGGCGGGCGCGCCGTCGTCGTACGGGCCGAATCTACGCGCCCTGGCCGCGTACCTGCTGGTGTTTCAGCATGTGCCGGTGGAACGCTGCCCCGCTGATCGCCGACGTCACCGGAGCACGGGTCTCGCCCGGCTGGGTATCGTCCGTCTTGGCCGAGGCCGCCACCCTGGTCGCCGACAGCATCATGCTGATCCGCGCGCTGTTGACGCTCACGCATGTGCTGCACGTCGATGAGACCACCACCCGGATCGGGGCGAGGCGCCGCTGGCTGCACGTGGCCTGCACGACCACCTTGACCCTGCTCGGCCTGGGCGAACGCTCCCGCCAGGGAGCCAACTCCCTCGGTGTTCTGCCACAGTTTCGGGGCGTGCTGGTGCACGACTCGCTGTCGCTGTACAACGGCTACCCGCACGCCCGGCACCAACTGTGCGGAGCCCACTTGGTCAGAGAGCTAAGCGCCGCGGCCGAAGACCACCCCGGGCAGCGGTGGCCGGCACAGATCCGCTGGGCACTGGCCGAGCTGAACAAACAGGCCATCAAGGCCCGCGACAGCGGGTTGACCGAGATCCCACCCGAGCGTGTACGGATCTACCTGCAAGCCTTCCACCGGGGGATCGCGGTCGGGCTGTCGCTGCATCCCCGCGCGCCGGGACGCAAACAATCCCAGGCCCGTAACCTGCTGGAACGCCTGCGGGACCGGGCCGGTGACGTGCTGCGCTTCGCCGACTTCCCCGGCTGGGTGCCATTCACGAAAAACACGGGCGAGCGCGCGCTGCGCCCGGTCAAGACCCAGGTGAAGATCTCCGGCTGCCATCAATCCGAAGATGGCGCCGCGCACTGGCTGACCGTCCGCTCCTACCTCGACAGCGCCCGCAAGCACGGGCTGAGCGCCTTCGAAGCGATCCACCGCGCCTTCACCGGCAACCTCTGGATGCCACCCGTCGCACTCGACGCCTGATCAGCGCATATCACCCAGCGTCACAGAACCTTCTGATTGCTTACCGAACTTCTGAATGGTTACCAGGTATGAACGACGACCAGCCTCCTGTCATCACACCGTAACGATACAACTGCATAACGTCATTCGTTAAAGCCCTCTAGCGGTTCTGAGGGCCGGATGATATCTCTATATTCGGGAACCACGCGACCCCGGAAATAGACGTCCATGGAGGACTGAGTGGTCAGAGCCAGATTTCTCGTCACTGCAGCATCGGTCATGGCTGCTATGGCGTTCATGCCGACTGCGCACGCCGCTGGGAAGGCACCCGCAGTCGCACCTGCATCCCAAGCCACCGTGGGTGGATGTAACTGGTGGCCAGCTGGTTCCAGCCCGGGAAGTGTTCACGTCATAAAAACCACGCCGGTTGCGACCCATACCGGACCAGCTGCAGCGTGCGACATCACCGGGCATTATGGTTATGGTGAGGTGTTCTGGATCAGGTGCAAGTGGGTGAATTCGGCTGGAAACCTGTGGTACTACAGCGACGCTGCCGGGTGGATCTATAGTGCCTACGTCGATAATCCCACAAAAGCCATACCTACCTGCCCCTCCTAGTTTCTAGACGGAGAGAAATCCAGGCGGCCCCCGGGAAGTGTCCCGGGAGCCGCCTCGCTATCACTTGGCGTCGTCGAGGACTTGCTTCCGGCGCCCTTTGAGGCCACGTGAGACTAACCAGGCGAACAAGGGTCGCGCCCGCGAAGAAGAGTACGAGAGAAGCACCGAAGCATGTTGGACGACCTCACCGCTGCCTGTCCCGAGGTAAGCATTCACGTCCGACGCATTCCGGTGTTGAGTGATCGCGTTATGTGATCGCTGATGGGCGTACGTGATTGCGGGTGGTAGCCTGCGAATCAGGCCGGGTCGGGGGGGGATCCAGGCGCGGCCGAGCAGGGCGTCGCGGATGGCGGTCATGAGGTCGGTGCCGTGCTTGAGAAATGTCGAAGTCCGTCAAACGGCCAATGTCGAACCTGTCCATCCCGCCTCGCAAGCGCCGCCTCAAAGGATCGCACAGTCAGCGTAATGCCTGCAGATATGGCGGAGCGGTCTCGACCAAGCCTTGGACAAGATCATCGAAGGCGCCCTTACCCAAAAGGCGGACACGCGGATAGAACGCAATCGTCGCCTTCCGGCCCGGACGCGGGCGGCGGCGGGCGCGTACGGCCCTCCAGGGCCGCATGCGCAAGCCCGCCAGGCCGCTGAGCGGCCGGGCGGCCTTCTGGGGCGAGCGAAGCGAGCCCCTTGACCCTGTAGTGAAGGTTCTCGCCGGAAACGACTGTGGCCCTCGATCGGCGCCGGGCTAGCCGGGCGACCAAGGGCCAGGATCAGTCAGTTACCGCAGGTCAGGCCTCACCGGTGGTCAGGCCGATCGGACACGCGACGCCCGTGCCTCCGATGCCGCAGTAGCCGTTAATGTTGCGGAAAAGGTACTGCTGGTGATAATCCTCGGCGAAGTAGAACTCGCCGGCTGGGGCTATGTCGGTGGTGATCTCGCCGTACCCGGCTTCGGTCAGCACCTTCTGATACGCCTCCTGGGACGCCAGGGCGGCCTCCAGCTGCTCGGGGCCGTGGGTGTAGACGGCCGACCGGTACTGCGTGCCGACGTCGTTGCCCTGGCGCATGCCCTGGGTGGGGTCGTGCGCCTCCCAGAAGACCTTGAGAAGCTCCTCGTACGACACCTGGGCCGGGTCGAAGACCACCCGGACGACCTCGGTGTGCCCGGTGAGGCCGGAGCAGACCTCCTCGTACGTAGGGTTGGGCGTGTACCCGCCCGCGTAGCCCACCGCCGTCGAGACGACGCCCGGGGTCTGCCAGAACTTGCGCTCGGCGCCCCAGAAGCAGCCCAGCCCGAACTCGGCGATCTCCGTTCCCTCGGGGTACGGCGGAGCCAGCGGCGCGCCGAGGACCTGGTGGCGCGTGGCCACCGGCATGATCTCGGCCCGGCCCGGCAGCGCGTCCGTGGGCTCCACCATCGTCGTCTTGTCCCTGCCGAACAGCCAGCCCATCACGAACCTCCCCTTCTGTTCTGCCATCACCAACCACCCACCCGGCCGCGTTGTTCCTTGCGTAAGGAGTCCTAAAACTCCGGGCATAGTGATCCTTATTTGTCCTGAATCCTGGTAAGCAGCGAAGATAGGCGACATGCCTGATACCCGCCGCGGCCTCCTGTTCGGCGTCGCCGCCTACACGATGTGGGGTCTCTTCCCTCTCTACTGGCCCCTGCTCAAGCCGTCCGGAGCGGTGGAGATCCTCGCGCACCGGATGGTCTGGTCGCTCGTCGTGGTGGTCGCGGTCCTCGCCGTACGGCGCCACTGGTCGTGGATCCGCACCGTCACCCGCCGCCAGCTGATCCTCCTCACCGTCGCGGCCGTCACGGTCTCGGTGAACTGGGGCACCTACATCTACGCCGTCAACACCGGCCATGTGGTCGAAAGCGCCCTCGGCTACTTCATCAACCCCCTGGTCAGCGTGCTCTTCGGAGTGCTGGTCTTCCGCGAGCGGCTGCGCGTGTGGCAGTGGGCCGCGGTCGGGCTGGGCGGGCTCGCGGTTCTCATCCTGACGCTCGACTACGGGCGCCTCCCCTGGATCGCCCTCGTGCTCGCCTTCAGTTTCGGCTCGTACGGCCTGATCAAGAAGAAGGCGGGGGTGGGCAGCGCCGAGAGCCTGACCATCGAGACCCTCGTGCTGCTGGTGCCGGCCCTCGCCTACCTGCTCGTCCTGGAGGCGAACGGCACGGGCACCTTCGCCCACCACGGCGGCGGCCACGCCCTGCTGCTGGTGGCCGCCGGCCTGATCACCGCGGTGCCGTTGCTGTTCTTCACCGCCTCGGCGCTGCTGGTCCCCCTCACGGTCCTCGGCCTCCTGCAGTACATCGCGCCCGTTCTGCAGTTCCTGTGCGGCGTGCTGATCGTCCACGAGACCATGCCCGCCAGCCGGTGGGCTGGCTTCGTCGTCGTCTGGCTCGCGCTGAGCCTCTTCACCTGGGACAGCATCCGCGCCGCCCGCACGTCCCGCCGCGAGCGCGCCGCCGCGCTCCAGACTGTGTAGTACGCCCCGGGGAGTACGGCTCCCGCCACCGACGGGGGGACGACCTGACCGTCCACGGCGGCGAGGATCGGCCCATGAGCAAGGACTTCCGCTTCGGGATCGTCGCCGGCCTGGCCCCCGACGCCGCCGCGTGGACGGCCACGGCCCGCCGGGCCGAGAACCTCGGCTACTCGACCCTTCTCGTCCCCGACACGCTGGGGACGCTCCCGCCGCTGCTCGCCATGACGGCGGCGGCCACCGCCACGACGACGCTGCGCGTGGGCACGTTCGTGCTGGCCGCGCCGTACCGCAATCCCCGGTTGCTGGCGCACGAGCTGGCCGGGCTCGACTTCCTGTCCGGCGGACGGCTGGAGGTCGGCGTGGGGGCCGGACGCCCCGGCGCCGAGCAGGACGCCCGCACGCTCGGCATGCCGTACGGCCCGGCGGGCGAGCGCGTCGCCCAGGTCAGGTCGGTGATCGGCGAGGTGCGGACGGCATTCGCCGAGGGCGGTCTCAGCCTGCGCCGTCAGGGGCCGCCCATCCTGGTCGCGGGCGCCGGTCCCCGCATGCTGGCGCTCGCCGCCGAGGAGGCCGACATCGTCGCGCTCGCGGTGGCCGCCCACACGCCCGAGGAGGGGCTGCGCGGGCCCGTCGGCACGCTGCGGGAGGCGGCCGGGGCGAGGTTCGACGACATCGAGCTGAGCCTGAACCTCTTCCAGGTCGGCGATGTGCCGGCCCCATGGATGCCCGAAGGGTCCCGCAGCATCCCCGACGGCGCGGCCGCCGTGCTGCGCGGCTCACCCCGCGAGATGGCCGACACGCTCCTGCGCCGGCGTGACGAGCTTGGTATCTCCTACGTCACCGCCAACGGTTTCTACGCGGACGCGTTCGCTCCAGTCGTCGAGCTCCTCACCGGCCGCTGAGCCGTCCGACGTGCGTCGAGTGGCCCTGCTCGCCGGGGAACCCGCGGCAGGAGCCCACCGCGTCCCTCGAAATACCGCTTCGCGGAGGGTGCCGGAGACGGACCGACCGGCGCGGGCGAGGCCGGCAGGCTTTTCAGCGCGTCGAAGAGCGACTGCGTCGGGTCCTCGGCCGGGTCGAGCGTGACGGTCTGGTCCTTGTCCACGACGATGGCATTGCCGGACGCCGAATCCGGTGGCGCCGGGGCGGCGGAGGTGCCCGCTCGTTGCGTCGCGCAGCCTGTCGCAGCCAGGGAAAGACACAGGGCGGCCGCGGGCCGGGTGAGTCTCACCCCGCCAATGATCTACGAAAAGGCGTCAGCCCGTACGCTCGACGACGTAGTCGCACAGGGCGACCAGAGCCGTACGGGCGGGGATGTCGGGCAGGCCGGCGAGGGCGGCCTTGGCCCGATCGGTCCAGCGGATGAGCTCCGCGCGGGCCTGCGTCATCGCGTGGTTGGCCCGCAGCAGCGTGAGCGCCTCCTCGACGTCCTCCTGCGCCACCGGCCCGGACAGCAGCGTACGGAGCCGCGCGTCGGCGGGGTCGCCGGAGGCCAGGGCGTACAGCACGGGGAGCGTGCGGATGCCCTCGCGCAGGTCGGTGCCGGGGGTCTTGCCGGAGTCGGAGGTGGGGGCGGCCACGTCGATGAGGTCGTCCCCGAGCTGCCAGGCCACGCCGATCGCCTCGCAGGCGTCGGTGAGGCGATCCACGACGTCGGCGGGAGCGCCGGCCAGCATGGCGCCGAAGCGGCCCGAGGTGGCGATGAGCGAGCCGGTCTTGTCGGCGAGCACGCCGATGTAGTGGGCGATCGCGTCGCGGCCCTCGGCCGGGCCGATCGTCTCGCGGATCTGGCCGCGCACCAGCCGGGAGAACGTGCGCGCCTGGATCCGGATCAGCTCGCTGCCGAGGTCGGCCAGGATCTCCGACGCCTGGGCGAATAGATAGTCGCCGGTGAGGATGGCCACCGTGTTGTCCCACCGCGCGTTGGCGGACGGGGAGCCCCGGCGCACCGGGGCCTCGTCCATCACGTCGTCGTGGTAGAGCGTCGCCAGGTGGGTCAGCTCCATGACAACGGCCCCGGGTACGACGCCCGGGGCGTCGGGAGTGCCGAACTGGGCGGCGAGCAGCACGAGCATGGCCCGGAACCGCTTGCCACCCGCCTCGATGAGATGCCGGGACGCCTCCGTGACGAAGGCGTCCTCGCTCTCGACCGACGAGCGCAGCAGCTTCTCCACCGCCGCGAGCCCGTTTCCGAGGTCCTCGGCCAGCCGCTCGTCGACGAGAGGAATGTCCACTACGGGCGGCGCGGCCATACAGGGATCTCCTATCGGACGAACAGGGACTGCGCAGCCGTGTGCGCGAGGTCAAGCAGGGGCTGAGGGAACACCCCAAGAACTACCGTAGCCAATGCCGCGATACCCACCACAGCCGCGGTCCCCCGCGAGGGCAGGACGACGGACGGGCCGTCGGCGGCCGGGTCGCTGAAGAACATCAGCACGATGACCCGCACGTAGAAGAACGCGGCGACGGCCGAGGCCACCACGCCGACGATGACCAGCGGCAGCGCGCCCCCGCTGACGGCCGCCTGGAAGACGGCGTACTTGCCGAAGAACCCACTGGTCAGCGGGATACCGGCGAAGGCCAGCAGGAAGAAGGCGAACGTGCCGGCCAGCAGCGGCGAGCGCTTGCCGAGCCCGGCCCAGCGCGACAGGTGCCACGCCTCGCCGCCCGCGTCGCGCACCATCGTGACGACCGCGAACGCGCCGACCGTGGTGAAACCGTACGCCACCAGGTAGAACAGCAGGCCCGAGAGGGCCGCGGTGTTCTGCGCGGCGCTGCCGGTGGCGATCACAGCGATGAGCAGGAAGCCGCCGTGGGCGATCGAGGAGTAGGCGAGCATCCGCTTGATGTCGGTCTGGGTGATCGCGAGGATCGCGCCGGTCACCATCGTGAGAATCGCCACACCGTAGAACACCGGGCGCCAGTCCCAGTCGAGGCCGCCGAGGCCGACCCAGAACACGCGCAGCAGCGCGCCGAAGGCGGCCACCAGGGTGCCGGAGGCCATCAGCGCCGTGATGGGCGTGGGCGAGCCCTGGTAGACGTCGGGCTTCCACGCCTGGAACGGCGCCGCGCCGATCTTGAACAGCAGGCCGACGCCGAGCATGGCCGCGCCGATGTAGAGCAGGGTGTCCTGGCCGCCGACCGAGCCGAGGGCCAGGTTGATCTTCGCGAGGTCGACCGACCCGGCGTAGCCGTACAGCAGGGCGGTGCCGTACAGGAAGAACGCCGACGAGAAGGCGCCGAGCAGGAAGTACTTGACCGCGGCCTCCTGCGACAGCAGGCGGCGGCGGCGCGCGAGGCCGCACAGCAGATACAGCGGCAGCGACATGACCTCCAGGGCGACGAACGCCACCAGCAGGTCGTTGGCCGCCGGGAAGAGCAGCATGCCGCCCACCGCGAACAGCAGCAGCGGGTAGACCTCGGTGTGCGCTGCGCGCTCCACCAGCGACTGCTCCTCCTCGGCCGAGCCGGGCAGGGCCGCCGCGGAGCCGACGAAGTGCTCCTCGTCCTTGATCAGCAGCACGCTCAGGAAGGCGAGCACCAGGATGGTGCCCCAGATGAACAGCGCCGGGCCGTCGACCGCCACCGCGCCCATGGCCGCGGGCTTGGTCGGCACGCCCTTGACCACCTGCCACACGGTCAGGGCGAACGCGCCGGCCAGCGAGAGGAGCGTGAGCGGCAGGTGGATCGCCGAGCGCAGGTAACGCGGGGCGAACGCCTCCACCAGCACACCGGCGATCGCCGCGCCGAAGACGACGAGCATCGGCGCCAGCAGGGCGTACTCGATGATGGGCGCCTCAATGGTGCCGTTCACTTGCCCTCCTGAGCAACGGGTACGGCCGGCTTCGGGTCCGTGACCGAGACGCTGGACAGCGTGTCCTTCACGGCGGGGTTGATCACGTCGAGCAGCGGCTTGGGATAGAAGCCGAAGACCAGCAGCAGCGCGATCAGCGGTGCCACCACGAACTTCTCCCGCGCGTTGAGGTCCGGCAGCGTCTTCACCGACTCGGCGGTCGGGCCGTTCATCGTCCGCTGGTACATCCACAGGATGTAGATCGCGGCGAGGATGACGCCGGTCGTCGCGATCACGGCGGGCACGAGGTACCGCTCATAGGTGCCGATCAGCACCATGAACTCGCTGACGAACGTGCTCAGGCCCGGCAGCGAGAGGCTGGACAGACCCGCCACCAGGAACGTCCCGGCGAGGATCGGCGCCACCTTCTGCACGCCGCCGTAGTCGGAGATGAACTGCGAGCCCCTGCGGTAGATGAGGAAGCCCGCGACGAGGAACAGCGCGCCGGTCGAGAAGCCGTGGTTGACCATGTAGAGCGTCGCGCCCGAGGCCGCGTTGGTCGTCATGGCGAACACGCCCATCGCGATGAAGCCGAAGTGCGAAACCGAGGTGTAGGCGATGAGCCGCTTCATGTCGGTCTGCCCGATGGCCACGATCGCGCCGTACACGATGCCGATCACCGACAGCGTGATGACCAGCGGCGTGAAGAACTTCGCGGCGTCGGGGAAGAGTTCGAGGCAGAAGCGGAGCATGCCGTACGTGCCGACCTTGTCGAGCACGCCCACGAGCAGGACGGCCGCGCCGGCCGGAGCCTGGGCGGCGGCGTCCGGCAGCCAGGTGTGGAACGGCCACAGCGGCGCCTTGATCGCGAAGGCGACGAAGAAGCCGAGGAACAGCCACTTCTGCGTCGTCACGTCCTGGATGGTCCCGACCAGGTCGGTGAACATGAACGTGCCCTTGCCGGCGATCGAGTAGAGCGCGATCACCGCCACCAGCATCAGCAGCCCGCCGAACAGCGAGTACAGCAGGAACTTCACGGCCGCGTACGACCGCTGCGCCCCGCCGTACGACCCGATCATGAAGTACATCGGGATCAGCATGGCTTCGAAGAAGACGTAGAAGAGGAAGACGTCGGTCGCCGCGAAGACGCCGATCATCATGGCCTCGAGCACCAGCAGCAGCGAGAAGTACGTGCGGACCGAGCGCTTGCCGGCCTCCGCGTCGTGCCACGAGGCGAGCACCACGATCGGCACGAGGATCACCGACAGCAGGATCAGCACCAGGGCGATGCCGTCCACCGCGACGCCGTAGTGGACGCCGAACGCGGGGATCCAGTCGTACGTCTCCGGGAACTGGAACTTGTCGCCGTTCGGGCTGAACTGGACCGCCATGGCGACGGTCAGCGCCAGCACGATCAGCGACACCACGAGGGTGAACTGCTTGGCGAGCTTGTCGTTGCGGACAAGGGTCACGCCCAGCGCGCCGAGCACGGACACGCCCATCAAGGTGGAAAGCCAGGGCATCACAGGTTCCCTACGACGAGCCAGGCACCGGCCAGGATGGCCGCGCCCAGGAATATCGACAGCGCGTACGAGCGGACGAACCCGGTCTGGATCCTGCGCAGCCGCCCGGAGGTCCCCCCGATGCCGGCGGCCAGGCCGTTGACCAGGCCGTCGACGCCGCGGTTGTCGAAGAACACGGCCAGGCGGGTCAGCCACTGGCCGGGGCGCATGAACAGCGCCTCGTTCAGGGCGTCGCCGTACAGGTCACGACGGGCGAAGGTGGTGAGGAACGAGCCGCGCGGGGCGACCGCCGGCACCTCGGCCGCGCCGTACCGGAACCAGGCGAACACCGCGCCCACCGCGACGAGCGCGAGCGTGGCCAGCCCGGTGAGGCTGAACGGGTGGAAGGACGGCATCTCCTCCGGCGCGCCGACGGCCGGCGCGAGGAAGGTCATGAACCGGTTGCCGAGGACCAGGAACGCGCCCAGGCCGACCGCGCCGACCGAGAGGATGACCAGCGGCCAGGTCATGACGCCGGGCGACTCGTGCGGGTGGGCCGTCGGCTCCCAGCGCTTGGCGCCGAAGAACGTCATGAACACCAGGCGCGACATGTAGAAGCCGGTGATGCCGGCGCCGAGCACGGCCAGCCAGCCGAGGACGGCGTTGTGCTCCATCACGGTCTCGATGATGCCGTCCTTGGTGAAGTAACCGGACAGCAACGGGAACCCGATGATCGCGAGGTAGCCGATGGCGAACGTCGCGAACGTGACCGGCATGACCTTTCGCAGCGCGCCGTACTTCCTCATGTCGACCTCGTCGTTCATGGCGTGCATGACCGAGCCCGCGCCGAGGAACATGTCGGCCTTGAAGAAGCCGTGCGTGATCAGGTGCGCGATCGCGAAGGCGTACCCCGCCGGGCCGATGCCCGCGGCGAGCACCATGTAGCCGATCTGCGACATCGTCGAGCCGGCCAGCGCCTTCTTGATGTCGTCCTTGGCGGTACCGATGATCGCACCGGCGAGCAGGGTCGCCACGCCGACGATCGTCACGACGAGCTGCGCGGTGCCGGCACCCTCGAAGATCGGGCCGGACCGGACGATGAGGTAGACGCCGGCGGTGACCATGGTCGCGGCGTGGATGAGGGCCGAGACCGGGGTCGGGCCCTCCATCGCGTCGAGAAGCCAGGACTGCAGCGGCAGCTGGGCCGACTTGCCGCACGCGCCGACAAGCAACAGCAGGCCGATGGCGGTGAGCGTGCCCGACGACGCCTTGGACGCGTTCGCGAAGACGTCGTTGAAGGCCAGCGTGTGGAACGTCGCGAAGATCGTGAAGAGTCCGATCAGCAGGCCGAAGTCGCCGACGCGGTTGACGATGAACGCCTTCTTGGCCGCGGTCGCCGCCGAGGGCTTGTGCTGCCAGAACCCGATCAGCAGGTACGACGCGAGGCCGACGCCCTCCCAGCCGACGAACAGCGCGACGTAGTTGTCGGCCAGCACCAGCAGGAGCATCGCCGCGACGAACAGGTTCAGGTAGGCGAAGAACCGCCGCCTGTTCGGGTCGTGCGCCATGTAGCCGATCGAGTAGATGTGGATCAGCGAGCCCACACCGGTGATCAACAGGCAGAACGAGATCGACAGCGGGTCGACCAGCAGGCCCATCTTGGCCAGGCCCGGGACGAAGTCGTACAGCTCGACGCCCCGGCGGCGCTCGCCGGGGGCGAAGCCGAGGAGCTGGACGAACGACAGCGCGGCCACCGCGAACGACGCCACGGCCATGAGCACGCCGAGCAGGTGGCCGAACCTGTCGGTCCTCCGGCCGCCCAGCAGGAGGATCGCCGCTCCCACCAGGGGCAGAGCGATCATCAGCCAGGCGGCCCCGATCGCTCCACCGGAGTGCTGGATGATCTCAGCGGGTTCCACGGCCACCTCTTAGTACTTCAGCAGGCTGACGTCGTCGACCGACGCGGACCTGCGGGTTCGGAAGATCGTCACGATGATGGCCAGGCCGATGACCACCTCGGCGGCAGCCACGATCATCACGAAGAACGCGATGAGCTGGCCGTCGAGGTTGCCGTTCTGCCGGGCGAAGGTGACGAACGCCAGGTTGCAGGCGTTGAGCATGAGCTCGACGCACATGAACACCACGATGGCGTTGCGCCGTACGAGCACGCCGACGCCGCCGATGGCGAACAGCAGCGCGGAGAGCACCAGATAGTGGGTGGTCACTTGCCGTCCTCCTCGGTCGCCGCGGACTCGCCGCGGGGACGGACCACGCGACCGGCCACGACGGTGTCCTGCCCGGTGCCGTCCTCGGGCATCGGCGCGGTGTCGGGACCGCCGTCCCGGGCCTCGTCCGCCACCGTCGGCGTGCCGTGCTCACCGCCGTGCCCGCCGCTGTGACCGCCGCTGTGCCCGTTGGCCTGGGTGGCGGCGCGCCGTGCGGCCTCCTCCTGCTCCAGCACCTCGGCGACCTCCGGGGGCAGGATGCCCTTGGACTCCTCGTACCGGGCGATGTAGCGGTTGACCGACAGCGGCGCGATGGTCCCGTCGGGCAGCAGCGCCGGCATGTCGATGGCGTTGTGCCGGGCGTAGGTGCCGGGGCCGGGCAGCGGCGCCGGGTTCCTGCCGGTCCGGCCGAAGGCGGCGAAGCGCTGCCGGGACAGGTCCCGCTGGGTCGGCTTGGGCTCGGTGCGCTCCCGGTGCGCCAGCACCATCGCGCCCAGGGCGGCGGTGATCAGCAGCGCCGAGGTCACCTCGAAGGCGAACACGTGACGCGTGAAGATCAGCTGGGCCAGGGAGGACACGTTGCCGCCCCCCTGAGTGGCCGCGGCCAGGCCCTTCGGCGAGCCGACCACCGCGTTGCCGATGCCGAGGGCGAGCAGGGCGGCGAAGCCCAGCCCTCCCACGACGGCCCAGAACCGCTGCCCCCTGATCGTCTCCACCAGGGAGTCGGAGGAGTCCACGCCCACGAGCATGAGCACGAACAGGAACAGCATCATGACCGCGCCGGTGTAGACGATGATCTGCACGGCCGCCAGGAACGGAGCGTCCTGGACGGCGTACAGCACCGCCAGCGAGAGCATGACGACGCCGAGCATCAGGGCCGAGTAGACGGCCCTTCGGCTGAAGACGAGTCCGAGCGCGGCGGTCACCGAGACGACCGCGAGCACCCAGAACGTGATGGACTCACCCATTGCTTCGACCCAACCGGTAGTAGTCCTCCTCGGTTTCGCCGAGGCGCATCGGGTGGGGCGGCTGCTCCATGCCCGGTCCAAGCGGCGCGAGCAGCATCTCCTTGGTGAAGATCAGCGACTCGCGGCTGGAGTCGGCGAGCTCGTACTCGTTCGTCATCGTGAGCGCCCGGGTGGGGCACGCCTCGATGCAGAGCCCGCAGAGGATGCAGCGCAGGTAGTTGATCTGGTAGATGCGGCCGTACCGCTCACCCGGCGAGAACCGCTCCTCGTCGGTGTTGTCGGCGCCCTCGACGAAGATGGCGTCCGCCGGGCAGGCCCAGGCGCACAGCTCGCAGCCGACGCACTTCTCCAGGCCGTCGGGCCACCGGTTCAGCTGGTGCCGCCCGTGGAAACGCGGCGCGGTGGGCCGCTTCTCCTCGGGATAGTTGACCGTCACCGGCTTCTTGAACATGTGGTGGAAGGTGACGCCGAATCCCTTGATCGGATTCAACCAATCAGTTGCTCCCACTGGTCACCTCCTTGGCGTCGGTAGGGACACGCGCAGCGGGCACGGCGCCGTGATAGTGCGGGAGGTCGAGCGCCGGCACCGGGAACCCGCCCGCGGCCGGCTCCTCACGCAGTTGCTCGAACTCCTCCTCGACCTGGGCGGCCCTGGCCTCCTTGCGGCGCTGGTTGACCGTGTCGAACCGCAGCCAGACCACGAACGCGACGATGATCACCACCGCGCCGAAGGCCATGATGCCCATCCGGTCGATCTCCGGCATGCGCAGCGCCCTGAACGCCGCGGCCACCAGGATCCAGACCAGGTTGAGCGGGATCAGCACCTTCCACCCGAAGGCCATGAGCTGGTCATAGCGGACGCGCGGTAGCGAGGCGCGGACCCAGACGAAGAACCCGAACGCGATGACCAGCTTGGCGAAGAACCACAGCATGGGCCACCAGCCGGTGTTCGCGCCGTCCCACAGGGAGATCGGCCACGGGGCCCGCCAGCCGCCGAAGAACAGCGTGATCGCGATGGCCGAGACCGTGAACACGTTCACGTACTCGGCGAGCATGAACATCGCGAACTTCAGCGACGAGGAGTATTCGGTGTGGAAGCCGCCGACCAGCTCGCCCTCGCCCTCGGGGAGGTCGAACGGCACGCGGTTGGTCTCGCCGAGCATGCACACCGCGTAGATCAGGAACGACGGGAACAGCGAGATCACGTACCAGGACGGCGTCGGGACGTGCAGCCCGAAGATGTCCCAGGTGCCGCCGCCCGCCTGCTTGGCCACGATCTCCGACGTGGACAGCGTGCCCGCGTTCAGGAACACCGCGACGAACGACAGGCCCATCGCGATCTCGTACGACACGACCTGGGCGGCCGAACGCAGGCCGCCCAGCACGGCGTACGGCGAGCGGGAGCCCCACCCGGCGAGCACGATGCCGTAGACGCCGATCGAGGCGGTGGCGAGCACCAGCAGGACCGCGACCGGCAGGTCGGTGAGCTGCAGCGGCGTCCGGTGGCCGAACATCCAGACCATCGGCCCGAACGGCACCACCGAGAACGCCAGGAAGGCCGGGACGGCGATGATGACCGGGGCCAGGAAGTAGATCACCTTGTCCACGGTCCGCGGCATGAGGTCTTCCTTGAGGCCCATCTTCAGGCCGTCGGCCACCGACTGCAGCAGGCCGAACTTGCCCGCCCGGTTGGGGCCGTAGCGGTGCTGCATGCGCGAGATGAGCTTGCGCTCGGTCCACACGGCGAGCAGCACGCCCAGCATCAGGAACACGAAGATCGCGACGGCCTTGACGATCGTGATCCCCAGGGGATCGTGGCCGAAGTCGCTCAGCGTGGGTCCGGGGTTGTTCACGAGACGCTCCCGATCTTGACGACGTCTCCGGCGACCGCTCGCAGGTCGCGCGTGACCGACAGGCCGGCGGAGTTGGACGGCACCCACACGACACGGTCGGGCAGGTCCGCGACGCGCACCGGCACGACGACGTCGTCACCGATGGTGATCTTCCCGCCGTCCACGGCGCCGATCTCGGCGGCGGTGGCCTCCGACAGCAGGGCCGCCGTCGAGCGGGCGGTGCCCGCCAGGTACGGCTCGCCGTCCTGCAGCCGGCCGTCGTCGAGCAGCAGGTGCCAGGTGGCCAGCACCGCCTCGCCCGCCCGCGGCTCGGCGACCACGAGGCCGCTGACCGCGGGAGCGGCCGGGCGCGGGCCCTTCCAGGCGCCGAGCGTGGCCATCTCGCGCCGCGCGGCGGCGTCGTCGGGCAGGCCGAGGTGCACGTCCATCAGGTCGGCGATCGAGCCGATCGCCCGCAGGTCGCTCATCATGCCCGGTACGGCGGTCGCCACGCCGAAGGAGCGGCCCCTGCCCTCCCAGTCGACGAACGTGCCGGACTTCTCGGCCACCGCGGCGACCGGCAGGACCACGTCGGCCCGGTCGGTGACGGCGCTGGCGCGGATCTCCAGGCTGACGATGAACGGGGTGTTCTCCAGGGCGGCCAGGGCCCTCGCGGGGTCGGGCAGGTCGTAGGGGTCAACGCCCGCCACGACCAGCGCGTCGACCTCGTCGTTCAGCGCGGCCTCGATGATGCCCGAGGTGTCGCGGCCGGGCGCCTCGGGCAGGGCGGCGACGCCCCACGCCCTGGCGACCTCCGCGCGGGCGGTCTCGTCGGCGGCCGGGCGGCCGATCGGCAGCAGGCCGGGCAGGGCGCCCGCCTCCAGCGCGCCGCGCTCCCCCGCCCGCCGCGGCACCCAGGCGAGCCGGGCGCCGGTGGCGAGCGTGAGCCGTACGAGCGCCGACAGGGCGCCGGGGGCGGCGGCGAGCCGCTCACCGGCGAGGATGACCGTGCCGGGCGGCAGCAGGTCGCCGGAGACGAGGTCGCCGAGCGCCTCTGCCTCCGCGCCGGGCAGCGTGCGGATCAGCGAGCCGTTCATCTTGGCCAGGCCCGGCGTGGCGAACGGCGCGATCGCGTGGACCTTCAGGCCCCGCTTGCGTGCCGCCTTGCGCAGGCGCAGGAAGACGATCGGCGACTCCTCCTCGGGCTCGAAGCCGGCGAGGAGCACGGCCGGGGCCGTCTCCAGGTCGGCGTAGGAGACCTCGATGCCCTTGCCGGCGACGGCGTGGGCGAGGAAGCGCGCCTCCTCCCCGGAGTGCGGCCGGGCCCGGAAGTCGATGTCGTTGGTGCCGAGGGCGATCCGGGCGAACTTGCTGTAGGCGTAGGCGTCCTCGACCGTGAGCCGCCCGCCGACCAGCACCCCGGCCCTGCCCCGGGCCCGCGCGAGGCCCTCGGCGGCCGTGGCCAGCGCGTCCGGCCAGGAGGTCGGGACGAGCCTGCCGCTCTCGTCGCGCACCAGCGGCGAGCGCAGCCGGTCGGGCGCGGTGGCGTAGGCGAACGCCCAGCGGCCCTTGTCGCAGTTCCACTCCTCGTTGACCTGCGGGTCGTCCCCGGCGAGGCGGCGGGTGACCTTGCCCCGGCGGTGGTCGGTGCGCAGCGAGCAGCCCGACGCGCAGTGCTCGCACGCGCTCGGCGTGGAGACCAGGTCGAACGGGCGGGAGCGGAACCGGTAGGCCGCGCCGGTCAGCGCGCCGACCGGGCAGATCTGGATCGTGTTGCCCGAGAAGTAGGACTCGAACGGCTCGCCGTCGGCGACGCCCACCTGCTCCTTGGCCCCGCGGTCGAAGAAGTCGATGAGCGGGTCGCCCGCGATCTGGTCGGAGAAGCGGATACAGCGCGCGCACTGGACGCAGCGCTCGCGGTCGAGCAGCACCTCGGTCGACAGCGGGATCGGCTTGTCGAACGTGCGCTTCTGCTCGACGAACCGGCTCTCGCCCTGGCCGTTCGACATGGCCTGGTTCTGCAGGGGGCACTCGCCGCCCTTGTCGCAGACGGGGCAGTCGAGCGGGTGGTTCAGCAGCAGCATCTCCATCACGCCGCGCTGGGCCTTCTCGGCCACCGGCGAGGTGAGCTGCGTCTTGACCACCATGCCCTCGGCGACCTCGATCGCGCAGGACGGCTGCGGCTTGGGGAAGCCGCGGCCGTTGCCCGCGTCGGGGATGTCGACGAGGCACTGGCGGCAGTTGGCCGCGGGCGAGAGCAGCGGGTGGTCGCAGAACCGGGGGATCTGGATCCCCAGCAGCTCCGCGGCCCGGATGATCAGCGTGCCCTTGGGGACACTGACCAGGAAGCCGTCGATGGTCAGACTGACCATGTCCACGACCGGCTGTTCCGGCTGCGTCGTCTGAACTGTCACTTGGACCCCCACACCGTGGAAGCGGCGGGATCGAACGGGCAGCCGCCGATCTCGAAGTGCTTGAGGTATTCGTCGCGGAAGTGCTTCACCGACGAGTGGATCGGGCTCGTCGCGCCGTCGCCGAGCGCGCAGAAGGACCGCCCGAGGATGTTGTCGGCGATGTCGGTGATGGTCGCCAGGTCCTCCTCGGCGCCCTGGCCCTTCTCCAGCCGCTTGAGCACCTGCTTGAGCCAGTAGGTGCCCTCGCGGCACGGAGTGCACTTGCCGCAGGACTCGTGCGCGTAGAACTCCGTCCAGCGCAGGACCGCGCGGACCACGCAGGTGGTCTCGTCGAAGATCTGCAGGGCGCGGGTGCCCAGCATCGAGCCCTTGGCGCCGACCGACTCGAAGTCGAGCGGCACGTCGAGGTGCTCGGCCGTGAAGATCGGCGTCGAGGAGCCCCCCGGCGTCCAGAACTTCAACTCGTGGCCCTCGCGGATGCCGCCCGCCATGTCGAGCAGTTCGCGCAGCGTGATGCCCAGCGGGGCCTCGTACTGGCCCGGCCGGGTCACGTGGCCCGACAGCGAGAAGATGCCGAAGCCCTTGGACTTCTCGGTGCCCATCCCGGCGAACCAGTCGGCGCCGTTGGCGATGATGCTCGGCACGCTCGCGATCGACTCGACGTTGTTGACCACCGTCGGGGAGGCGTACAGACCGGCGACCGCCGGGAACGGCGGCTTGAGCCGGGGCTGGCCGCGGTAGCCCTCCAGCGAGTCGAGCAGCGCCGTCTCCTCGCCGCAGATGTACGCCCCGGCGCCGCTGTGCACGACGAGGTCCAGGTCGTAGCCCGAGCCGAGGATGTCCGCCCCGAGGTAGCCCTTCTCGTACGCCTCGCGGACCGCGGCCTGCACCCGGCGGATGACGTGGAGCACCTCGCCGCGGATGTAGATGAACGCGTGGTTCGCCCGGATCGCGTACGACGAGATGATCACGCCCTCGACCAGCGAGTGCGGGTTGGCCATCATGAGCGGGATGTCCTTGCAGGTCCCCGGCTCCGACTCGTCGGCGTTGACGACGAGGTAGTGGGCCTTGCCGTCACCCTGCGGGATGAAGCCCCACTTCATGCCGGTGGGGAAGCCCGCGCCGCCGCGGCCGCGCAGGCCGGAGTCCTTCACCGCCTGGATGACCGCGTCGGGGTCCATGCCCAGGGCCTTCTTCGCGGCCTCGTACTCGCCGTACCCGTCGAGGGTGAACGAGCCGGCCACGTCCCAGTTGTCGGTAAGGACGGGCGTAAGCGTTGTCACTTCTCGCTCCCCTCGGCCTTGGGGGCCTGCCAGCCGTTGGCCCTGGCGATCTTCAGACCCTCAAGGGATGGACCGGCGGCCGACGGGCCGTCGGCGGCCAGGCCGTCGGGGAACCCGGCGAGGACCCGGGAGGCCTCCCGGAAGGTGCACAGCCGGCCCGGGCCGCGCGTGGGCGCGACCTCCTTGCCGGCGCGCAGGTCGTCGGCGAGCTGCTTGGCCGACTCCGGGGTCTGGTTGTCGAAGAACTCCCAGTTGACCATCATGACCGGCGCGAAGTCGCAGGCGGCGTTGCACTCCAGCCGCTCCAGCGTGATCCTGCCGTCCGGGGTGGTCTCGTCGTGGCCGACGCCGACGTGCTCGCTGAGCTCGGCCCAGATCTGGTCGCCGCCCATGACCGCGCACAGCGTGTTGATGCAGACGCCGACGTTGTAGTCGCCGGCCGGCCTGCGCTTGTACATGGTGTAGAAGGTCGCCACGCCGACGACCTCGGCCTTGGACAGGCCCAGCATCTCGGCGCAGAACTCCTGCCCGTCGTCGGAGACGTAGCCGTCCACCGACTGCACGAGGTGCAGCAGCGGCAGCAGCGCCGAACGCGGCCGGGGGTAGCGGCCGATGATCTCCTTGGCGTCCGTCTCCAGACGCTCGCGGACCTCAGGCGCGTAAGTCATCGGTCCACACCTCCCATGACCGGGTCGATCGAGGCGACCGCGGAGATGACGTCGGCGACCATGCCGCCCTCGCACGTCGCGGGCACCGCCTGCAGGTTCGTGAACGACGGGTCGCGGAAGTGCACCCGGTAGGGCCGGGTGCCGCCGTCGCTGACCACGTGCGCGCCGAGCTCGCCGCGCGGCGACTCGACCGAGGAGTACACCTGCCCGGCCGGCACCCGGAAGCCCTCGGTCACCAGCTTGAAGTGGTGGATCAGGGCCTCCATGGAGCCGCCCATGATGTGCGCGATGTGGTCGGGCGAGTTGCCGAGTCCGTCGGGGCCGAGCGCGAGTTGCGCCGGCCAGCCGATCTTCTTGTCCTCGATCATCACCGGGCCGCCCTTGAGCGGGCCGGACAGGCGGTCGAGCGCCTGCTCGATGATCTTCAGCGACTCCTCCATCTCGTCCATGCGGACGAGGTAGCGGCCGTACACGTCGCAGGTGGTCTGCGTCGGGACCGCGAATTCGTACGTCTCGTAGCCGCAGTAGGGCTGCGACTTGCGCAGGTCCCACGGGAGGCCCGCGGCGCGCAGCATGGGCCCGGTGATGCCCAGCGCCATGCAGCCGGTCAGGTCGAGGTAGGCCACGTCCCTGGTGCGCCGGGTGTAGACCGGGTTCGCGTCGAGGAGCTTGCGCATCTCCTTGAGCCGCCCCGGCATGACCTTGAGGAACTCACCGATCTTGTCCACCGCGCCGGCCGGCAGGTCGACGCTGACGCCGCCCGGCCGGACGTACGCCATGTTCATCCGCAGGCCGGTGATGTACTCCATCAGGTCGAGCACCATCTCGCGCTCGCGGAAGCCGAACAGCATCGGCGTCGTCGCGCCCAGCTCCAGGCCGAACGTCGCGATCGCGACGAGGTGCGAGGAGATCCGGGTGAGCTCCATCGTCAGGACCCGGATGGCCTGCGCCCGGTCCGGGATCCGGTCGGTGATGCCGAGAAGATTCTCGACACCCATGCAGTACGCCGTCTCGTTGAAGATCGGCGCGAGGTAGTCCATGCGGGTGACGAACGTGACCCCCTGGGTCCACGTCCGGAACTCCATGTTCTTCTCGATGCCGGTGTGCAGGTAGCCGATCACCGTGCGGGCCTCGGTCACGGTCTCGCCGTCGAGGGTCAGCACGAGCCGGAGCACGCCGTGGGTCGACGGGTGCTGCGGGCCCATGTTGACGACGAGGCGCTCCTCGGCCGACTCGCTGACGGTCTTGACCAGCTCGTCCCAGTCCTGGCCGGCGACGTCGTAGATCCGGCCCTGGGTTTCGGCGGCGGTCTCCGTGGTGCTCACGACGCTCTCCTCGCTGCCCTCGTTGCCTGGTGCGGGTAAACGCTCACGAGTAGGACCTCCTCCGGTCCGGCGCGGGGACCTCGGCGCCGCGGTACTCGACCGGGATGCCGCCGAGCGGGTAGTCCTTGCGCTGCGGGTGCCCCTCCCAGTCGTCCGGCATCTCGATGCGGGTCAGCGCCGGGTGGCCGTCGAAGACGATGCCGAAGAAGTCGTACGTCTCACGCTCATGCCAGTCGTGCGTGGGGTAGACCTGAACCGTGGAGGGGATGTGCGGGTCGGCGTCGGGGCAGGAGACCTCCACCCGGACGCGCCGGTTGTGCGTGATGGAGCACAGGTGGTAGACGGCGCGCAGTTCCGCGCCGGTCTCCTCCGGGTAGTGGACCCCCGAGACGCCGAGCGACAGCTCGAACCGCAGCGCGGGGTCGTCGCGCAGGTGCTTCATCACCTCGGCCAGCCGCTCGCGCCGCACGTGGAACGTGACCTCGCCGCGGTCGACGACCACCCGCTCGATCGCGTCGGCGAACGCCCGCTCCAGCGCGTCGGCCACCTCGTCGAAGTAGGACCCGTACGGCCGGCCGCTGACCAGCTTGGGCGGGCGGCGGACGACCAGGCGGTTGTAGCCGGAGGTGTCGCCGCTGTCCCTGGCGCCGAACATGCCCGTACGGGCGACCGGCTCCTCGGGCAGGCCGGGCAGGTTCTCGGTGGTCACTTCCCGGCCCCCTGGTCGATGAGCGGCAGCGTCCGCAGCGCCTGGAGCTCCAGCTCCTCGACCTGCTTCTCGCGGTGCGCGCCGAACTTCATGTTCTGGATCTTGTCGTGCAGCTTCACGATGGCGTCGATCAGCATCTCCGGCCGCGGCGGGCAGCCGGGCAGGTAGATGTCGACGGGCACCACGTGGTCCACGCCCTGCACGATGGCGTAGTTGTTGAACATGCCGCCGCTCGACGCGCAGACGCCCATGGCGATGACCCACTTGGGCTCGGCCATCTGGTCGTAGATCTGGCGGAGGACGGGCGCCATCTTCTGTGACAGCCGACCGGCCACGATCATGAGGTCGGCCTGCCGCGGGGAGGCGGAGGCGCGCTCCATGCCGAAGCGGGCCAGGTCGTGCTTCGGGCCGCCGGTGGCCATCAGTTCGATGGCGCAGCACGCGAGACCGAAGGTCGCCGGCCAGACGGAGTTCTTCCGGGCCCAGCCGGCCACCTGCTCGACGGTGGTGAGGGCGAATCCGCTCGGGAGTTTCTCTTCAAGACCCATGGCTAATCCCAATCGAGGCCGCGGCGGCGCCACACGTACGCGTACGCCACGAGGACGGTGACGATGAACAGCACCATCTCGACCAGACCGAACACGCCGAGTCTGTCGAAGGCCACCGCCCACGGATAGAGGAAGATGATCTCGATGTCGAACACGATGAACAGCATCGCGGTGATCATGTACTTCAGCGGGAAGCGGCCACCGCCGACCGGCTGCGGCGTCGGCTCGATGCCGCACTCGTAGGCGTCCAGCTTCGCGCGGTTCCAGCGCTTCGGCCCGGTGAAGGGGGCGATGCCCACGGAGAACACGGCGAACCCCGCCGCGAGGACCGCGAGCACCAGAATCGGCACATACAGCTCCATGGCTACATGTCCTCGCTTACTCGGTGAAATTGCGTGATCACAATCCGACTCTCGGTCATACGGGCCTCGGTCATGCGGGCGGAGCCACCTTCGACAGGGCGTTGATTATGCGGTCGGAGACGTCGCCCCGCCGGTCTGTGAGATTAGCGAGAAGCTTGAACGCGAATCTCATCAGGGTGGGATGGGGCATCCCGTGCCGGGTGGCGAAGCTCATCACCCCCGGCCTCCCGATCGCCTCGACGAACAGGCGGCCGAGAGTGAAGTATCCGCCATAGGCGTCTTTGAGGATACGCGGGTACGCGAGTAATACGCGCTCACGCTGGGCGGGCGTCGGCCGGGCCAGTGCCTGCGCGATCACTTCGGCGGCGGTCCGGCCGGTCTCCATGGCGTACGCGATGCCCTCGCCGTTGAAGGGGTTGATCGAGCCGCCGGCGTCCCCGACGAGGACCAGGCCGCGGGTGTAGTGCGGCTGCCGGTTGAATCCCATCGGCAGCGCGGCGCCCCTGATCGGGCCCGTCATGTTCTCGTCGGTGAAGCCCCACTCCGGCGGCGTGTTCTTCATCCAGCGCCGCAGCAGGTCGCGGTAGTCGATGCTCTTGAACGCGTCGCTGGTGTTCAGCAGGCCGAGGCCGACGTTGGCGGTGCCGTCGCCCATGGGGAAGATCCAGCCGTAGCCGGGGAGCAGCCGGTCGCCGTCCCACAGTTCGAGCCACGTCTCCAGGTAGTCGTCGTCGTGGCGGGGGCTCGTGTAGTAGGTGCGCACGGCCACGCCCATCGGACGGTCCTCGCGCTTGTGCAGGCCCATCGCGATCGACAGCCGGGTCGAGTTGCCGTCGGCCGCGACCACCAGGCGCGAGCGGTAGACGACCTCCTCGCCGTCCGCCCTGGCCGTGACGCCGATCACGTGGCCGCCGCGCTCGTCCAGCAGCGGGCCTGTAACGTTCACGCCCTCGCGCAGCCGCACGCCCGCGCGCTCGGCGTGCCGGGCGAGGATCTGGTCGAAATCCGCACGGGTGCGCACCAGGCCGAAGCCGGGATAGCTCGACAGCTCCGGCCAGTCGAGTTCGAGCCGCACACCGCCGCCGTAGACGCGCAGCCCCTTGTTCCTGACCCAGCCGGGGGCGTCGACGTCGACGCCCATCGCGATGAGTTCCTTCACCGCACGCGGCGTCAGGCCGTCACCGCAGACCTTCTCCCGGGGAAAGCGCGTCTTCTCCAGCAGCAGCACCTGGAGGCCGGCGCGGGCGAGGTGGAAGGCCGCCGTCGAGCCCGCCGGACCCGCACCGACGACGATGACGTCGGCGTCGACCTCTCTCCGCGTCACGCGGGTTTGCTCGCTCACGGAGTCCTGTCCGTTCCAGGGAAGGAAGGCCTCGAAACTGGTTTGGACCTTCGTGCCTTTGTGAACAACTTCACAAACTGTCGCGCCGCAGTCTAACCCCTACTCGCGGCGGGATGTCAGAGGGGTGTGGACAACCACGCATCACCGGCCCTTCACGGCGCGGTGCAGGGCGACGACGCCGAGGGTCAGGTTGCGCCAGCCCACCGTCTCCCAGCCCGCCTCCTGGATGATCCCCGCCAGCGCCCGCTGGTCGGGCCAGGCCCGGATCGACTCGGCGAGGTACTCGTAGGAGTCGGGGTTGGAGCTGACCATGCGGGCGACCGGCGGCAGCAGCTTCATCAGATACTGCGAGTAGACGAGGTCGAACGACTTCGGCGTCGGCCGGGAGAACTCGCAGATCACCAGGCGCCCGCCCGGCCGGGTCACCCGCAGCAGCTCGCGCAGCGCCTGCCCGATGTCGGCGACGTTGCGCAGGCCGAAGGAGATCGTGACGGCGTCGAAGGTCTCGTCGCGGAACGGCAGGCGCAGCGCGTCGCCCGCGACGAACGTCACGCCGCGCACGCCCCCGCCGTACAGGCCGGACCCGCCGCGCCGCGCCACGCCGGTGCTGAGCATGCCGAACGAGAAGTCGCACGCGATCGCCCGGGCGCCGAGCGCGGTGAACGCGTCAGTGGAGGTGCCGGTGCCCGCGGCGAGGTCCAGGACCAGCTCGCCGGGGCCCGCGTCCACCGCCGCCGCCGTGGCCCTGCGCCACACGCGGTCCTGGCCCAGGGAGAGGACGTCGTTGACCAGGTCGTAGCGCCGGGCCGTGCGATCGAACATCGCGGCGACCTCGTGCGGCTGCTTGTCCAGCGATGCGCGCGTCATGCACGCAAGCCTAGGCCGCGGCGCTCACGCCCCCTCACCACCCGGACAGGATGAGCGGAACGTAGTTCATCGATTACGCTCAGTCTGCTAGAACTTGGGGAATGCGTCTCACCACCGCACTGATCGCAGTGACCTCGCTCGCCGTCCTGCCGGCCGCGCCGGCCTCCGCCGGCCTCCGGCAGCCCCACGTGGTCTCGGAGAACCCCGTGAACACCACTCCGCACGTGCTCGACGGCATCGTCACCGCGTTCGCGCTGGTCGGCCGCACCGTCGTGGTGGGCGGCGAGTTCAGCGCGGTACGCGAGGCACGCGGCGGGGCGGACCTGCCGCGCGCCAACGTCTTCGCCTTCGACCTGCCCACCGGCCGCGTCCTGCCCGGCTTCGCGCCGGACCTCGACGGGCCGGTGTCCGCCCTGGCCCCGGGCCCGGACGGCACCGTCTACGTGGGCGGCGCCTTCACCTGGCCGGCCCGGGGGCTGACCCGGCTGCGCGTCTCCGACGGCGCTCCCGTCTCCTCGTTCTCCGCGCCCGTCTACGCGGGAGAGGTGACCAGCCTGGTACGTCTCGGCGGGGCGCTCTACGTCGGCGGCGACTTCGCCAGGATCGGCCGCAGCGCGCGGACCGCCCTCGCCCGCGTGGACGCCGGGACCGGCGCGGTGGACCCGCACTTCACCGTCACCCCCGGCGACGGGCGCGGCGGCGGGGTCCGGATCTACGCGATGGCCGCGACGTCCGACCGCTTAGTCGTCGACGGCTCGTTCACCACGCTCGACGGCCTGCGCCGCCCGCAGCTCGGGGTGATCGACCTGACGACGGGCCGGGTGGCCGGCTGGCACACGGAGGCGTACGCCCCCGCCTGCAAGCCCGACTTCCCGTCGTACGTCCGGGGGCTGGACCTGTCGCCCGACGGGCGCTACTTCGTGGTCGTCACAACGGGCGGGCCGGCGCCGCGCACCACCAAGCTGTGCGACTCCGCCGCGCGGTTCGAGACGTACGCGAAGGGCGACGCGATCCGTCCGACCTGGGTCAACCTGACCGGGGGCGACTCGCTCTACGCGGTCGCGGTGACCGATTCGGCCGTCTACGTGGGCGGACACCAGCGCTGGCTGAACAACCCGCGGGGGGCCGACACGGCCGGCCCGGGAGCGGTTCGCAGGCCCGGCATCGGGGCGATACACCCTGTAACGGGACGTGCGCTGAGATGGAACCCGACGCGGGAAAGGGGAATCGGGGTAAAGGCCTTCCTGACCGTAAAGACAGGTCTTTTGGTGGGAAGCGACACGACGGAGCTCGGGCATGAGTACCATGCCCGGGTCGGCATGTTCCCGGCGGCCTAGGAGTTCCCGGGTCCCCGACGTTTCGTGGCGATGCGCTCGCTCACCGCGTCGCGCTGTTTCGACAGCAGAACGTAGCTGGCCAGACCGCTGACCAGCACCGCGACCAGCAGCAGCGGGAACGACCGCAGGCCGACGAGATACAGGACGCCGACCGCGACCGCGAACAGGCCGAGGCGCGAAAGGGTGTAAACGACAACCGGATGCACAGCGTCGAGGTTACGTCACTCTCCCGGTGCGCTGGTCGCTCTTCGCATCTGCTGCGAGCACTGCTAGTGTTCACAACAAGGCGCTTTTGTAAAGAAACACCCATGAGCGCCCCAAAGAGGCTCTATCATATAACAATCGGGCACTGAGCCGGTAACAACCCGTGATCTTCTCCGAAAACCACGGATAAATCAGGCTTCGCTCGGCACACTGGTTACCTGTCCGCCCGCTGCAGGACGCGGGACGCGAGGGGGAGAGATTGTGGAGAGTAGCAGCGAGCGACTGCTGACTCCTGGAGAGGTTGCGGCTCTCTTCAGGGTCGACCCGAAGACCGTGACCCGTTGGGCCGCGGCCGGGCGAATCAGCAGCATCCGTACCCCCGGGGGGCACAGGCGGTTCCGTGAATCGGAAGTACACGCCCTCCTTCGCGGAGAGGACGTCCTCACGGCCGATCGGCCGAACGGCGACTCACCGCGAGTCTGACGCAGTACCAGCACCGGGTGATCCTGCGCTCTACCAAGACGCCGCAGGGTCACCGGAGTCAGTCCCACCTCTACTTCAGGCTGCCTAACAGGCCCTCCCGGCTCGTCCTGCTCCCTTGCCGGGGTTCATCGGTCCTGCTCCGCCTTGAAGGCCAGGAACGCCTGCTCCAGCGCGTCGTCGCCATCCCGCCAGCGACGACGTCGCTCGGCGTCCTCCTGCTCGGTGATCGACTCGGCCAGCCAGCCTTCGTAACCGGGTTCCCCCGGCGTGACCTCCACGTACGCGTTGCCGATGAGGCGCCCGTCATCGGTGGTCAGGGACCGGGGCACGCGCAGCGTCCCGTCGCCGAGCCGGATAACGTACATCCGAATCACCTAGATTCCGTAACGCCGGTTGAAGAACAGCATGACGTTGAGGGCCGTCCTCGTGTCACCGCCCAGCATGTCCACCAGGGCCGGGCGCTGCCGGGACGCGATCGCCGCGAACGCGTCGGCGAAGAACTCCTTGCATCCCAGGCCGGCGGGCTGCCGGTGGAACGACGACGCGAGCAGCGGCAGACACTCCTCGTAGAGCGCCGCGAACTCCGGGGAGTCCGAAACCCACTCTCCCGGACCGGCGTCGACGTCGTCCAGCGCATGCCCGACTTCGTGCATCATCACGTCCGGCGTGGGCGACGGCCGGTCCCCCACCACGATCTTGCGGTCGCCGTACGCGCCGGCGCAGATGTCCCAGGTGGCCCGGCCCGAAGGCAGCGGGGCGCCGCGCAGGTAACCCATGTCGTCCAGGTCGGGCACCCCGCCCCGGCCCACGTAGATGCCGTCGAGCCCGATGGCGAGCTTGGTCTTCAGCTGCTCGGGCAGCCGCGCGAGGCCGTCCACGGCCCGTACGGCGTCGGCGGAGGGAGGGCCCTCCGCGGCGTCCCACTCACGGAACAGGACGCGTTCCAGCGGCCCGCAGTTTCTCCTGCCGTCCCGCAGATCGGGGGCGTCGGGCGGATGGGGCGCGGCCCGGGTCGGCAGGTCGTCGAGCTCGAAGTCCTGCCAGGTGTACTGGGGGCGGTCGTCGACCACCGGCGCGGTCACGGCGTACACGCGCTCCGGGTGCCGCTCGGGCGACCACTCGGCACCCCACTCCACGCCCCACTCGGTGCCCCACTCGGTGCCCCAGTCAGCGGCCCGCTCCGGGGCCCGGCCGGCGGAACGGTCGGCGGAACGGTCGGGGGCGCGGTCTGGTCCACGATCGGAGGCGCGGTCCTCCGCGCGTCCGGGGACGTCGGTGCGGCGGCGGGAGGACACGTAGGGCCCTCGCTGCCACCACCGCGTCCCGCGCCGGTGGCGGCCCCTGTCGCCCGGCTCCGCCATCGCGCCCCTCTGTTCAGGCCGAATCCGTCAGGCTGCTGGTTCCGTCGGGTGTTCCGTCGGGTGTTCCGTCACGTGGTCTCCACGGGCGTCTCCGGCAGGCTCCGCGGCCCCGTCGGGCGCGGTCTCCGGACGCCGTGTACCGGTCCACCGTACGATGCCCGGCTGTCCACGTCACCCCGAAGCCGGACACGATCAGTCGCCGGCATGGCTTACCGTGTGGGCATGCCTAGCGTGTTTATCGGCCTGGCGCTGCTTGCCTTCTGGCTCTACTGCCTGTTCGACGTGATCACGACCCCCGAGGAGGACATGCGCAACCTCCCCAAGTTCATGTGGGTCCTCATCGTCGTCTTCCTGGCCGACCTCGGCGCCCTGACCTGGCTCCTCGTGGGCCGTCCCCGGGTCGTGCACAGCGTGTACGGCCCGAACGGCCCCGTGGGCGGGCCGGGGGCGCAGGCGGAGGCCCAGTCGGGCGGCCGGGGCGGGGCATGGTCCCGGCGCGGCGACGCACCGCGCGGGCCCGACGACGACCCGGATTTCCTGCACAGCCTGGAGCGCCGCCTGCGCGGCGACGACTGACCGGGGTCACTTGGGGACGTCGGCGTAGGAGTGCAGTCCCGAGAAGAAGATGTTGACGCCGACCAGGTTGAACAGCAGGCAGCCGAAGGCGACCAACGAAATGATCATCGTGGCCTTGCCGCGCCATCCGGCCGTCGCCCGCGCGTGGAGATAGGCGGCGTAGACGACCCACGTGACGAACGCCCACACCTCCTTCGGGTCCCAGCCCCAGTAGCGGCCCCACGCCCGGTCGGCCCACAGCGCGCCGGCGATGACGGCGAAGGTCCAGATCGGGAAGGAGATGACGATCGCACGGTGCGCGACCCGCTCCAGGGTCTCCCTGGCGGGCAGCACCGACGGCCGCCCGTCCCGGCGGATCAGGTAGAGGATCGCGCAGACGCCCGCCACGATGAACAGCCCGCTGGCCACGATCGCCGCGGTGACGTGGATCGCGATCCAGTAGGAGTGCAGCGCGGGCATCACCGGGCCCGCCTGGACGTGCAGGAACAGCACGGCGAAGCCCAGCCCGAGCGCCGCGGTCACGGTCACGAACGCGCCGAGGTAGCGGATCGGCTGGCGGATCAGCAGCGCGAGGAACGCGGTGACGGCCGCGAAGCAGATGGCCACCACGAACTCGTACATGTTGGCCCACGGCCACCGGTCCACCGCGATGCCCCGGGTGAGGATGCCGGCGAGGTTGCCGGCCCACGCGATCCAGGCGAGGGCCACTCCGGCGAGCCCGGCCCGGACCGCCCACGCCGCGGGTTGCGGGGGCGTGCGGGTGGTCCCGGCCGTGCCCTCCCCTGTGCCCATCCCCGGGCCCATCCCCTGGTCCACCGCGGGGAGCGCCGGGCCGCCCGCGCCGACGAGCTCACGCGTACGCGTGGGCGCCGCCGTACGGACCCGGCCGAAGGCGAGCTCCAGCGCGAAGCAGATCATCGCGGCGAGATAGAGCAGCACGGTGACCAGGATGAGCTGGTCGCTCACCATGGCGAGAGTGTCGTTGACGGCTTGGCTGACCGGGGCGGGCATGACTTCACTCCTCGTCCGGGCGGACGCCCGGTGCGGCGTTTCCGGTGGGCGGCTCGTCCGGCTCGTCCGGTGTGGCGTTTCCGGTGGGCGGCTCGTCCGGCTCGTCCGGTGCGGCGTTTCCGGTGGGCGGCTCGTCCGGTGTGGCGTTTCCGGTGGGCGGGCCGCCGCGCAGGGCGGTGACGATCTGCGCGAACTCCTCGGCGAAGGCCGCGCCGCCGCCTTCGGTGCGGGTCAAGCCTCCCACCGTGGCCCTGCCGTCCTTCACCCGCACCCAGACGCGGCGGCGGCGGATCGTGAGCGACAGCACGAGCCCGATCACCGCGGCCGCCGCCGCGAGCAACGCGGGCTCGCGGCCCGGGTCGTAGGTGATCTGAAGGCTGATCCACTCCTTGACGCCGGTGAACTGGATCTTTCCCGCGCCGTCGGCGAGTTCCTTGGTGTCCCCCACGTTCAGCGGCGCCGGCTGGGCGGACATCTTGCCGAGCGGCTTCAGGCGCGTGGTGTCGAGCTGATACACCGACTGCGGCAGTCCCGACCTCAGGCCGAGGTCGCCCGCGAACGGGAAGACCTGCACGGTCGGGTTGGCCGCGCCGGGGAAGACCGACACCCAGGTGTCGCCGCTCGGCACGGTCGTGGGCAGGAAGCGGGCCAGGAAGCCGAGCTGGGACGGCTGGGCGTCCGGCACCTTGATGACGCACTCGGACGTGTACGTCGCCTGGTCGCCGGCCAGGCAGGGCACCGGGCCGTCGTAGGCCACCTGGCCCTCGCCGTCCGTCACCCGGAACGTGGGGGCGTAGCCGTGCCCGATGAGGTAGGTCAGTGTGCCGTCGACGTCCAGCGGCTCGTTGACCTTGAGGTCCACCTGGCGCGGGGCGGACTCCGGGGAGTCCCGCACCTCCAGCCGCGCGAGGTAGTCGAGCGGCTGGCCCTGCTTGGCCCCGGCGGCGACGTAGCTGGCCTGGAAGTCCTTCAGCGTGAAGGAGAACGGCTCCAGCGACTCGGCGGTGACCCGGCTGCCCGGCATGAACCTGTCGTAGGCCGCGACGGCGTTGGAGAAGCCGTCGCCCTCCACCACCAGCACGTTGCCGCGATAGCCGTACAGCCCTCCGGCGCCGACGGCGAACAGCAGCACGAGCAGCGCGAGGTGGAAGAGCAGGTTTCCGGTCTCGCGGAGATGGCCCTTCTCCGCCGCCACCCAGCCGTCGCCGGTGACCACCCGGAACCGCCTGCGCCGGAGCACGGCCGCGGCCCTCTCCAGGGTGAGATCGCCCTGGAACTCCTCGGCGTGCGGCAGGCGGAGCAGGTTGCGCGGCGCGGCGGGCGGTTTGCGCCGGATCTCCCTGAGATGCGCCAGCGCGCGCGGGAACACGCACCCGGCCAGTGAGACGAACAGCAGCAGGTAGATCGCGGCGAACCAGGGCGAGGTGAAGACGTCGAACAGCCAGAGGCGGTCGAGCCACTTCGCCTGGGTGGGATTGTCCTTGAAGTACTGCGCGACCCTGCCCGGGTCCACGCCGCGCTGCGGATAGACGGAGCCCGGCACCGAGCCCAGCGCGAACAGGAACAGCAGGATGAGCGCGGTGCGCATCGAGGTGAGCGTGCGCCAGGCCCAGCGCAGCCATCCGACCGGCCCGAGGCCGACCGGCCTGGCCGGCTCCCGCGGCGCGCCCCCGGCCTCCGTTCCCCCACCCGCCGCCGCCTCGTCGAGAAGCGCGGGCTCGTCGAGAAGCGCGGGCTCGTCCCGTACGGCGCGGGCGAGGTCGTCGGGCGCGCTCATCAGATCACCGGCCGGAAGCCGCCGACCCACACCTGCAGGTGGACGATGATCTCGGCCCACTGCCCGGTCACGAGCAGCACGCCGACGGCCACGAGCATGCCGCCGCCGACCCTGGTGATCAGCGGGGTGTGCCGGCGGACCGCCCGGAACGCGTGGAGGGCCCTGCGGTAGGCCAGCCCGGCCAGCACGAACGGCAGGCCGAGACCCAGCGCGTACGCGAAGGCGAGGGCCGCGCCGCGCAGCGCGCTGCCCTGGTTCACCGACAGCGTCATGACCACCGCCAGCGTCGGGCCGATGCACGGCGTCCAGCCGAGGCCGAAGACGACGCCGAGCAGCGGGGCCCCCGCGAGCCCGGCGGCGGGCAGCCGGTGGAAGCGCACGTCCCGCTGGAGGCCGGGCAGGACGCCCACGAAGGCCAGCCCGAGGATGATCGTCACGACCCCGAGGACCCTGCTGATCACGTCGGCGTTGCCCTGCAGCGCCGCGCCGAGACCGCCGAACAGCGCCCCGCCGAGCACGAACACCAGCGCGAACCCGAGCACGAACAACGCGCTGCCCAGCACCATCCGGCTCCGCTTGGGGTCGCCGCTCATGCCCGTGACGTACGACAGGTAGCCGGGCACCAGCGGCAGCACGCACGGGGAGACGAACGACACGAGCCCGGCGGCCGCCGCGATCGGCGCGGCGAGCAGCAGCGAACCCGTCGCGACGGTGCCGCCGAGGTCACTCATCGGTCACCTTGGTGACGGCCGCGAGGAGGTCGTCGTACTTCACGGCCCCGAGCGCGCGGGCGGCGATCCGGCCCTGCGCGTCGATGATCAGCGTGGAGGGGATGGCGGCGGGCGGCACCGTGCCCTGGAACTTCAGCAGCGTCCTGCCGCTCTGGTCGTAGATGCTCGGATAGCCCGGCTTCACCGCGCGGTCGTACGCCCGCGCCGACGCCTGGAGGTCCTTGAAGTTGACGCCGAGGAACTCCACGCCCTTCGGCTTGGTGGTCGCCGCGATGTCCTTGAGCACGGGCGCCTCGGCCCGGCAGGGCGCGCACCAGGAGGCCCAGAAGTTGAGCACGTGGACCTTGCCCGCGGCGAGTGTGGCGGTGCCGCCGTCCAGGGTCTGTCCCTCGATCGCGGGCGCCTTCTGGCGCTGCGCCGCGCTGAAGAACTCGACCCGGCCGTCGCCCGGGACGAAACGGGTGTCGCCGGAGCGGGGCTGGGCCGCCTGGCCGCCCGCGCAACCGGCGAGGGCCGTGACGGCCGCGGCCGCGGCGGCGAGCGCGGTCAGGCGCGTTGCGGTCAGGCGCTTGGCGGACACGGGAGATGGATCTCCTTGTACTACAACCGGTAGAGCTGTAAGCCTACCGACCGGTGCGGGTGCCCCGTTCCCCGGGGCACAGCCGCGTGTGTGGCGTCACCCGGGAGACGATCACGCCCCGGGCATCGCTCGCGGGCCGGGCGTCTCCTCGTCCTCCGGGCCGGCCCCCGCCGCCTTGGGATCAAAGCGCAACGCCTCGAAATCGGCGCGCGATGCCTTGGGGTCGACGCGCGACGCCTCGGGGAGGACGTCGGCCTGCCCGGGATGGGTGCGCAACGCCTCCGGAAGGGCCTCGCCGGCCTGCTCGAACAGCGCGGCCTCGCCCTGCGGCTGCGCGACCTCCCGCAGCAGCGCCCCGGCGGGCTCGCTGTAGCCGACGCTGATCAGCCGGTTTCCCTCGAAGGTCAGGCTGGTGAGGCTGGCCAGCGCGCACTGGCGCCGGCGCGGGTCGTGCCACAGCCGCCTGCCCTCGGCGGCGAGCCGGATGACCCAGATCGGCAGCTGATGACTGACCAGCAGCGCCTCGTGGCCGCGCGCCGCCGCCCGCGCGTCGTCCACCACCGACTTCATGCGGGCCACGACCTCGCGGTACGGCTCCCCCCAGGACGGCCGGAACGGGTTCCTGAAGTGGCGGTAGGACCGGGGATCGCGGAAGACGGTGTCGCCGCCGGTCATCCGCAGGCCCTCGAAGACGTTGCCCGCCTCGATGAGCCGCTCGTCGGTGGTGATCTCCAGGCCCAGGGCCTGCGCGGCCGGCTCCGCGGTCTCCTGGGCGCGCTCCATCGGCGAGCTCCAGACCGCGACGATGTCCCTGCCCGCGACGGCCTTGGCGACGATGTCGGCCATCCGGCGGCCGGTCTCGGACAGGTGGTAACCGGGCAGCCTGCCGTACAGGACGCCGCGAGGATTGTGGACTTCTCCGTGCCGGAGCAGGTGAACGATGGTCATCTCTGTCATGACCTGCACAGCCTACCCATCGGACGGCTCCGGGCACGCGGAGCGCAGCGCCTCGACGGCGGCGCGGATCGCGGGACGCCTCGCGGCGTCGGTCCGCCACACCGCGTAGATCCGCCGGACGGGCGGCGGCTGGACGGCCAGGACGGCGACGCCCTCCGGCAGCGGTCCCCGGCCGAGCCGCGGGATGAGCGCGCATCCGTGGCCCTCGGCGACCAGCGCGAGCTGGGTGGGGTACTCGTCGGCCATGCAGACGATGTGCGGCTCCCGTTCCTCGGAGCGCAGCAGGAACACCAGGAAGTCGTGACAGACGGTGCCGGGGGTCGAGCTGATCCAGCTCTCGCCGTCGAGGTCGCTCAGCCGCACCCGGTCGGCGCCCACCAGGGGGTGATCGGCCGGCACGACGACGTCGGCCACGTCGTCGAGCAGCGCCGTACGCGACAGCCCCTCCGGCAGGGCCATCGGCCGGTTGAGCCAGTCCTGGAGGACGGCGAGATCGAGGTCGCCGCGCGACAGCTCGCGGATCTGCCGCTCGGGCTCCCGCTCGTACACGAGCAGGTCGAGGTCGGGGTGCTGTCTCTTCAGTGTGCTGAGCGCGCGCGGCACGATGCCCCGCGCCGCGGTGGGGAAGGCGGCCATGCTCAGCCTGCCGACCACCTCGCCGCGCAGCGCCTCGAAGTCGGCCTCCGCCGTCTCCACGAGCGCGAGGATGCGCTCGGCGTGGTCGGCGAGCAGCCCGGCCGCGTCCGTGAGCCTCACGCCGCGCCCGTTGCGCTCGATCAGGACCGAGCCGGTCTCCCGTTCGAGCTTGGCAAGCTGCTGGGAGATCGCCGACGGGGTCACCATCAGCGCCTCGGCGGCGGCGCCCACGGACCCGTAGACGGCGACCGCGTGCAGTGCCTTCAGCCGGTTCAGATCCAACATGTAGCCAGTCTAAACCGTCCGGGTAAGAAAAACTCGCTTGTGCTCAACTGTTTAGCGATGCGATGATTTTGTCATGCGAATCTTCAACAAGTTCTTCACGAAGCCGTCCCGTTCCGAGCAGACCTCCTACCTGGAGACCCTGGCGAAGCAGGCCAGGCAGAGCCGGGACCGGCGCCCCTCCCGCTGACCCTTCCGGGCGACCGGTTCACGCGCCGCTCTCATCCTCGCCGACCTCCTCTCCACCGGCTCACGCCCCGTACGGCCCCCGCGACTGTCGTCACAGTCAGGCCGGGGGCGGCGGCGTCCACCGGGCGGCCGCCGGGCGGATGCCGTAAAGGGGCTTGAGTTCCTGCGGGACCGCGTAGTGCATGACGCGCCCGCGGGTCAGCGACGACAGCTCCAGCATCGTCACCAGATACCCGAGACGGTCGGCCAGCTGCGCCGCCCAGGGCCCGCGGTCCTCGAACCTCTCCAGCTCCCGCAGCAGCACGGGCGCGACCTTGATGACGGAGTCCCAGCGGGAGCGGGGGACCTCCAGCCAGTCGGCCGCGGTGTCGCCGACAAGGAAGCGGATGAGAGCGGGCACCACCGGGTCCAGCAGCGTTCCCGGCACGACCTGCTCGTACATCTCGATCAACTGCCGGGTCAGGTGTGCCCCTTCGGGTGACGGCCCCATGTGGCGCACCATGTACCGGTCGGAGAACTCCCGAGCCGCCGGCAGATCCGGTGGAATGTCCGCCGGATCGCAGCCGAGGATCGCCCCCACCACCCGCCAGGCGTAGTAGTACGCCTCCGCCCCATCCGGCGTGATGTGGACGCCCATGCGATGCAGCGCGTCCAGGACCTGCAGACTGAACATCATCAGCCCGCCAAGCATGTCCTCCTGGCAGATCGGAACCGGCTCCGGCCACCTGTCGTCCTGCTTGAGGTGACGGCGGATGGAGGCGTGCAGCAGTCGCACCTTCTGCGCGGCGGGCAGGAACCGGCCGCCGGCCTCGAACGCGTCGGGCCGCATCAGATACACGGTGAACTGGCCGGTCTCGGCCATCCGCCGCGAGGGGTAGGCCAGCGAATGTGTCGCCGACAGCAGCCTGGCCACGTGCGGGACGACATAGCACGCCGGCATCGCCGCGAACGAGAGCGCGGTGGATATGTGCACGTCGTTGTCGATGAAGAACTGCCTCGCCTGCTCCATGACCGCCCAGTCGACCCAATCCGGCGGCATTGCCGTCGCCCTCAGGTAGTCCCTGGCGACGCCGGGGAGCCCCTCGGGCACTTCCTGGCCCGAGGTCGTGAACCAGCGCATCAACGTGTTGAACCTGCCCACCTGCCCGTCCGCGAACAGGGCCTCTACCGTCGCGTCCGCCAACTCGTCCCCGCGCAGCCGCAGACCGTCCATGTACTCGTCCGTGCAGCGGTCAGGCATTCACCGTCACCTCGTCGATCAGTTCGGTCAGGGCGTCTGCGGCACTGGAAGCCAGCCGGGCCGTCCGCAGCGCCGCCCGCGCGGTCTCGGCCCGTTCCGCGATCATCAGCCGGACGCCTTCCGGCGCTCCCGACCGTCGCATGATGTCCCGGATCTCCATGGCGCCGTCCGGAGTGACGACGTCGTCGAGCAGGTCGTGCAAGCGCCGGCGGTCGGGCTCCGGGGCCTCGGCCAGCGTGAGGGCCAGCAGCGCGGTCGGCTTGCGGCCGTGAAGGTCGTCCAGCGCCGATTTGCCGGTCCGCTCCGGTTCGCCGAACACTCCCCACAGGTCGTCGCGGAGCTGGAACGCCTCACCGAGCGGACGGGCGTAGGCCGCCAGCGCGGCCAGCACGGCTGGGTCCGCACCGCCCAGCACCGCGCCGATCCGCAGGGGCCCCTCGACCGTGTACGACCCGGTCTTGAACCTCACGATCTTCAGGGACCGGGCCAGTTCCGGAGAGCCCCCGGTATGCAGGATCTCCAGGCATTCGCCCGCCACCAGCTCGCGGCCCATCGCCGTCCACAGCGGCACGCCGCGGGCGAGGAACGCCCGCGGCAGGCCCGAGGTGTGGAACATCTGGGCCGCCCACACCATCAGCAGGTCACCGACCATGACAGCGAGAGCGTCGCCCAGCTTCTCGTGTGCCGTGGGCCGTCCGCGGCGTAACGGGCTGCGGTCGACGAGATCGTCGTGGACGATCGCGGCGGCGTGCACCAGCTCCAGCGCGGCCGCGGCGCGGACCAACGCGTCCGCATCGGGCTGTCCTGACGCCCGCCATCCCCAGTAGCAGAAGACCGGGCGGATTCGCCTGCCGCCGGAGACTGACACGCGTAACTGCTCGGCGACGGGCGCGAGCTCCTCGTCCAGTGCCAGCAGCTCGGCGATCTCCGTGTCGACGAACGCCCTCAGCGCCTCCTCCACGCGGGCCCGGAGGTCACCCACGAGAGTGCCGCTCGACGGCCCGTCTGGCCAGGATCTCCATGTGCGCCTCGGACGCCGGGGCGGCCCGCTTGAGCGCCAGCTCGCCGCGTGCTCGCAATTCCTCCCTGACCTCCGTCAGGGCGGGGAGCAGCCGGGCCGCACCGCGCAACCTCTCGGCGATCAGATCGGCCGCCCCGGCCACCAGGTGGAGCACCTCGTCCTGCCGCTTCACCCTGCTCACCTCACCTTCGGCACGCTCAGTTGATAACTCGACACCGAAAGTGATATCAGCCGAACCGTCACCCCGTCCGGCGAATGCCCCACCGCTCGACACGGCCGCACACACGTACTGGCGCTCCCCTCGCCGTCCGGATCGGGAGACGATGGGGAAGGGTCACGAGAATGAGTGGAATGACTACCGTGAGCGATGGAGAAGACGCCAAGGTGCACGACGTGAGCAGCGCACTCGAGTATTGGCCCGCACCGCCGCCCTGGGGCTGGACCGCGGACGACCTTGATCACCTGCCGTCCGAGGGCCTGGACGGAGAGCCCGACCTCTTCACCCACGTCGAGCTGATCGACGGAGCGCTCGTTTTCGCGGCACCTCAGCGACGGCTCCACCAGCTCCTGGTACGGGGGCTGACCGAACGTCTGGACGCGCAGGCTCCCGCGGCCATGACCGCAGTCCACCGGATGGACGTCAAGCTGGGGGACCGTACGCGGCCGTGCCCGGATGTGATGCTCATCGACGCCGAGGCCGGGGCGGACATGAGCCGCACGTTCTACGCCGCGCGGGAGGTCCATCTCGTGGTCGAGATCGTCTCGCCGGAGTCGGTCGAACGCGACCGCAAGCTCAAGCCCGGGCGGTACGCCGAGGCGGGTATCCCGCATTTCTGGCGGGTTGAGGAACATGACGGCAGACCGGTCGTGTACGTGTATGAGCGCGACCCGGCCACGGGCGCGTACACGCCGACCGGGATCCACCATGGGCGCCTGGCGGTGCAGGTGCCCTTCCCGATCGAGGTGGATCTCGATCAGCTGGTGAAGTGAGGCGGTCCGGCGTCCGCGAGGGATTACGAGACGTGACTCATGAGGCCGCAGGCGTGCGGGGCGGAATCGCTGATAACGATCTCGCTAAGATCGTAGCCGCATACGGCCTGGGGAAAGCCCGTGCGGTGGTGTTCCTCCCCGCGGGGATGATGAACCGCAACTGGCGTATCGAGACTGAGCGGGGAGTATTCGCGCTCGTCGATGTACCGGTGCCGAAGGCCCGTCGCAGTCTGGACGTCCTGCGGTCCCTCGCGGCCGGTGGCCTCTCTGTGTGCCCACCGCTCCTCACGGCCCAGAAAGAGCCGGTGCTTGAGATCGACGGGCGCGCCTACTGTCTGCTGCCCTGGGCTCGGGGCGTCCACCGCGAGGGCTCCCGTCTGACCATAGGAGAGGCCAACCGACTCGGCCGACTGCTTGGGAGAACCCACCAGGCTCTGGCTGCCGAAGGCAGTGGACTGGAGCCTGCGACCGGACGGCCGCAGACGAAGGTGACCACACCGGAGGCGGCGGCTGCCGATCGGTTCCTGAAGATGATCGCCGCCCTGGACGAGCCACAGGCGTTCGACCTCGCCGCCGCCCGCGCCTTGCGGCAGCGCAAGGATCTGCTTGCCGTCTACGCCGCCGACCGGCCGGGGGATGAGTAAGGGCACCTGCACCGCCAGGTGCCCGTGGGCTGGTGAAGTGAGGCGGGCCGGCTCGCCACGACGACGTGGAGGACCGTCACACGCAGGTCGCCGGTTCTCAGCGGCAGCCGGGTGACGACCGCGTCGACCCGCCGGTCGAGCAGCGCCGCACGCGGCTCGTTCCAATCGAGGTGCGGCGTGCGTACGTCGGCGTCGGGATGCCTGTGCCGCAGGTCCCGCACCGCCCGGTGAGCCTGAGCCGTTTCAGGCCTCGGCGGCCTGGGCGGCGGCCTTGGCGGCCACGGGCAGGGCCTCGGCGATCCGGGTGAGCGCCTCGTCGTCGTGGGCGGCCGACAGGAACCACGCCTCGTACGCCGAAGGCGGCAGGTAGACGCCCTGGTCCAGCATGCTGTGGAAGAACGCCCGGTAGGCGTCGGTGTTCTGGGTGCGGGCCGACTCGAAGTCGGTGACCGGGGTGTCGGTGAAGAAGATCGAGAAGAGGTTGCCCGCCCGCTGGAGGCGGTGCGGCACTCCGGCGGCGGCCAGCGCGTCGGAGGCCGCCCGCCCGATGACCAGGGCGGAGGCGTCGATGCGGTCGTAGGCGTCGTCGTCGCAGGCGCGCAGCGTGGCCAGCCCGGCCGCGCAGGCGAGCGGGTTGCCCGACAGCGTCCCGGCCTGGTAGACGGGCCCCTCGGGGGCGAGCGCGGCCATGACCTCCGCCCGTCCGCCGAAGGCCGCGGCGGGCAGCCCGCCGCCCATGACCTTCCCGAACGTCATGAGGTCGGCCTCCACGGGCTCGACGCCGTACCAGCCGGAGGCGGAGACGCGGAAGCCGGTGAGCACCTCGTCGACGATCAGCAGCGCGCCGTGCTCGGTGCACAGCTCGCGCAGGCGCGCGTTGAAGCCGTCGGCGGGGGGCACGACGCCCATGTTCGCCGGGCACGCCTCGGTGATCACGCAGGCGATCTCGAACGTGCGGAACGCCTCCTCGACCGCCTCGGCCGAGTTGTACGGCAGGACGATCGTGTCGGCGGCCGAGGCGCCGGTGACGCCCGGGGTGTCCGGCAGGCCGAAGGTGACGACTCCCGAGCCTGCGGAGGCCAGCAGCGCGTCGACGTGGCCGTGGTAGCAGCCGGCGAACTTCACGACCTTCGCCCGGCCGGTGAAGCCGCGGGCGAGCCGTACGGCGGACATGGTGGCCTCGGTGCCCGAGCTGACCAGGCGGACCTTCTCGACGGGGGCGACCCGGGAGACGATCTCCTCGGCGAGCAGGACCTCGCCCTCGGTCGCGGTGCCGAACGACAAGCCGCGCGAAAGAGCCTCCTCCAGGGCCTCCACGACGGCGGGGTGGCGGTGGCCCAGGATCATCGGGCCCCAGGAGCACACCAGGTCGACGTAGCGGTTGCCGTCCACGTCGGTGATGTACGGCCCCTCGCCGGAGGCCATGAAACGGGGTGTGCCGCCCACGGCGCCGAAGGCGCGCACCGGCGAGTTCACCCCGCCCGGGACGATCCGGCGGGCGCGGTCGAACAGGTCCTCGGAGGTCTGCGTACGTGTCACGCCCTCCAGGTTACGGGCCGGCCGGCGCGCGGGCCGTATCGGGAACCACCCGCGGAAGCTACCCGCGAAAACTACCAGATTCGTCCGCAGTGCTCCGGCTTTCAGGCCGGGGGTGACGCGTCCTGGCGGATCAGACGGGATGGTTTTGCTGCTCGATGTATTGGTGTAGGACGCTGATCGAAGCGCCGCCGACGCTCCCGGCGAAGTAGGAGCCCGACCACAGCTTGTTCGCCCGGTGGTAGTGGCGGACCAGCTCGGGGAACTCGGTCCGCATCCTGCGGGAGGGCACCCCTTTCAGGGAGTTGACGAGCCGGGACAGGGTGACCGTGGGCGGGATGTTCACCAGCAGGTGTACATGGCTGGCCTCGCGTGAACTCGGCCAGGTTCGCACTCGAAGTGCGCGCAGGCGTCCCGCGTGATCTGCTCCATGCGCTCTAGGCGCTCTATGCGTTCCGGTTGGGCGCCGGTGAACACCTGGTGCCGGAACGTGGTCACGGCAACCAGATGAGCGTGCAGGACGAAAACGCAGTGCCTGCCGGTTCTGGTATCTCGCTGTGATCGGCCGTGCGCCGTCGGTAAAATCATGGGGTGCGGCTCCGGTACAACTACCGCCTCCACCCGACGCCGGGTCAGCGTCAAGCGCTGGCCCGGGCGTTCGGGTGCGCGCGGGTGGTGTTCAACGACGGGCTGCGCGCACGGATCGACGCCCACGACGCCGGGCTGTCGTACATCGGCGACGGCGAGTTGTCCAAGCGGGTCATCACCGAGGCGAAGAAGAACCCGGAACGCTCCTGGCTGGGCGAGGTCTCAGCCGTGGTCCTGCAGCAGGCGCTGGCGGACCTGAACATCGCGTACCGGAACTTCTTCAACTCGATCACCGGTAGACGCAAGGGGCCGAAAGTGGCCCCGCCCCGGTTCCGGTCCCGCAAAGACAACCGGCAGGCGATCCGCTTCACCCGCAACGCCCGCTTCGCCATCACGGCAGGCCGGAAGCTGCGCTTACCGAAGATCGGAGACGTTGCGGTGCGCTGGTCACGGGACCTGCCCGCCGAACCGTCCTCGGTCACGGTGGTCAAGGACGC
This sequence comes from Microbispora sp. NBC_01389, assembly GCF_045040095.1. Classification (NCBI taxonomy): domain Bacteria; kingdom Bacillati; phylum Actinomycetota; class Actinomycetes; order Streptosporangiales; family Streptosporangiaceae; genus Microbispora; species Microbispora sp. NBC_01389. Next base: position 2,519,953 of record NZ_CP109552.1, on the reverse strand, counting down.
GGCCGGGCGGTACTTCGCCTCGTTTGTCATCGACGTCGCCGAACAGCCCCTGCCACCCGTCGAGCCCGAGACCGGGATCGACCTCGGGCTGGGGCACTTCGCCGTGTTGTCCAACGGGCGGAAGATCGACGCCCCGCGTTTCCTGCGCCGGGCCGAGAAGAAACTCCGCACGCTCCAGCGGGCGCTGTCCCGCAAGCAGAAGGGGTCGAGCAACCGGGCCAAAGCCCGGTCGGCGGTGGCCCGCCGGCATGCGAAGGTCGCCGATGCGCGCCGCGAGTTCCACCACCAGGAATCCACAAAGATCATTCGTGAGAATCAAACGGTGATCGTGGAAGACCTGGCCGTGAAGGGACTGGCGCGCACGAGGCTGGCCAAGAGCGTGCACGACGCGGGCTGGTCGGCGTTCGTCGGCATGCTGGAGTACAAGGCCGCCCTGTACGGGCGTGTCTTCCACCGGATCAACCGGTGGTTCCCCAGTTCGAAGCTGTGCTCCGCGTGCGGGACCGTCACTGGCACGATGCCGCTTTCCGTCCGGGAGTGGACCTGCCCCTGCGGGGCGGTCCACGATCGGGACGTCAACGCCGCACGTAACATCCTGGCCGCCGGACGGGCGGACAGGCTAAACGCCTGTCGAGGGCCGGTAAGACCGCCGCTCGCGGTGGCACAGCCCGATGAAGCAGGAAGCCACAGAGGTGCCGCATGACGCGGCACGGGCTGAATCCCCGGCCTTCAGACCGGGGAGCGCGTCAATCGCAGAAGTCGGCCAGCAGGTCGAGGACGCGCAGCGGATCTGGCAGGGGACGCCCGTCGGGAGGCCTGATCCAGCTCACGACGCCGCCGGTCGGCGTGGTGGACGGCGGCGCGAGCACGTAGCTCTCCCGGCAGTGCCAGCGCAGCCCCGGTGTGCTGGCGATGGCCTCCGGGCCCGCGTCGAGGTGGCAGGACCACCACTCGTCCTCGTCCTCGGGGGCGCCGCGCGTGGCCACGAAAAAAAGCACCCGGTCGCCGTTCTCGGCGACCGGGCCGGTGTCGAAGCCCGCGGCGTCCATGGCCGTCAGCGTGGGGCGGCCCGCCTCGGCCGCCACGTCGAACACGTCGAACACCCTGCCGGTGGGCAGGATCACGTTCGCGTCCGGTTCCTGCTTCCACCACCGCGTCAGCAGCGCGGTGTCCGTCGTGGCCTGCATCTGCCAGGCGGGCGACAGCGGGTGCATGCCGGGGTCGGGACAACCCACCCGGTCACAGGAGCACGCCCTGCCTCCCTCGGCCAGCGGATGGGCTCCCATACAGCTCGCCCAGCCCAGCTGGGCGTACTCGAGCACCGACGTCATCTTCGGTGGCGCGTGATGCGCGCGCCGTTTCGCGCGACGGGTCAGCGGTACTCCGACCATGGCGCTCCTCCCCACAAGCGACCCAAGCGGTCTCCGACGAGACACGCCCTGCCGCGCGGCCCCGGCGGCGCCTCGCCACGCTGCCCCGGCCACGCCCGACTCCGGCGGCGTGCGCCGGACATTCCGTCGCCGCCACCGCCCTGCGATAGGCACGATGGTACGTACCTGCTGATTTCCCTCGCCTGGCAGGGCCCTGATGAGAGGTCAGGATAGTGCCCGGGCGACCTCCGTGGCCCAGTACGTGAGGATCATGTCGGCCCCGGCGCGGCGGATCGCGACCAGCGATTCCATGATCACCCGCTCCCGGTCGATCCAGCCGTTGGCCGCCGCGGCCTCGACCATCGCGTACTCACCGCTGACCTGGTAGGCCGCGACGGGCACCTCGACGAGGTCGCGCACCTGGCGCAGGATGTCCAGGTAGGCCAGGGCGGGCTTGACCATGACGGCGTCCGCGCCCTCGGCCAGGTCGAGACGCACCTCGCGCAGCGCCTCACCGACCGGGCCGGCCGGGTCCTGCTGGTAGGCGCTGCGGTCGCCGAACCGCGGCGCGCACTCGGCGGCGTCGCGGAACGGCCCGTAGAACCCGGAGGCGTACTTGGCCGCGTAGGCCAGGATCGGGATCTCGGCGAAGCCATTGCCGTCGAGGGCGGCGCGGATGGCCTCCACCTGGCCGTCCATCATGCCGCTCGGCGCGATCATCGCGCTGCCGGCCGCCGCCTGGGCGACCGCCGCCGACGCGTACCGCTCCAGCGTCGCGTCGTTGTCCACCTCGCCGTCGGCGGTCAGCAGGCCGCAGTGGCCGTGGTCGGTGTACTCGTCCAGGCAGGTGTCGGTCATCAGGACCAGCGCGTCACCCAGGTCGGCGGCCAGGTCGCGCAGGGCCAGCTGGACGATTCCGTCGGGGTCGTCGGCGCCCGAGCCCCGGGCGTCCTTGTGCACCGGGACGCCGAACAGCATGATCCCGCCGACACCGGCCTCCGCCGCCTCGTGGGCGGCCTTGCGCAGCGACTCGCGGGTGTGCTGGACGACCCCCGGCATGGAGCCCACCGGCTGCGGCTCGGCGATGCCCTCCTTGACGAACACGGGCAGGATGAACTCGGCCGGATGCAGCCGCGTCCCCGCGACCATCCGCCGCATCGCGGCGGTGCGGCGCAGCCGCCGGGGCCGCGCCACCGGGTATCGGGCGTTCACAGCGATCTCCCCGCTCCAGATCGCGCCGGCCCGCGGGGTCGCCCCCGCGGGCCGCGCGGATCAGTCCACTCGCGCTTCTACTTCACGTGTCTACTTCACCCTGCGCCGCGCGCCCCGGCGCATCTGGGAGGGGCGGCGGGGCACCTCGCCCGCTGACACCGCGGCGTGGCGCATCTTCGCACCGTAGTCCGCCAGCGCCGCGGCGAGGGCCGATGCGGACGGCTTGTCGGCCATCACATCGACCCGCAGGCCGAACTCCTCGGCCGTCTTGGCCGTCTGCGGCCCGATGACCGCGATCACCGTGACGTTGTGCGGCTTGCCGGCGATGCCGACGAGGTTCCGTACGGTCGACGACGACGTGAACAACACGGCGTCGAACCCGCCGCCCTTGATCGCCTCGCGGATCGGGGCGGGCGGCGGCGCGGCCCGCACGGTGCGGTAGGCCGTGACGTCGTCGCACTCCCAGCCGAGCTCGGTCAGCCCCGCGACCAGCGACTCGGTGGCGATGTCGGCCCGCGGCAGCAGCACCCGGTTGATCGGGTCGAGCATCGAGTCGTACGGCGGCCACTCGGTCAGCAGGCCCTCGGACGACTGCTCGCCCGTCGGCATGAGGTCGGGTTTCACGCCGAACTCCACCAGCGCCCGCGAGGTGGCGTCGCCGACCGCGGCGACCTTCAGGCCGGCGAACGCGCGGGCGTCCAGGCCGTACTCCTCGAACTTCTCGCGGACGGCCTTGACGGCGTTGGCGCTGGTGAAGGCGACCCACTCGTAGCGTCCGGTGACCAGGCCCTTGATGGCGCGGTCCATCTGCTGCGGGGTGCGGGGCGGCTCGACGGAGATCGTCGGCACCTCCTCGGGCACCGCGCCGTACGAGCGGAGCTGCTCCGACAGGCCCTTGGACTGCTCCTTGGTGCGCGGCACCAGGACCCGCCAGCCGAACAGCGACTTGGTCTCGAACCACGACAGGCGGTCGCGCATGCCGACGGCGTCGCCGACGACGATCAGCGCGGGCTCGGTCATCCCGGCGTGTTTGAGGTCGGGGCCGAGCCGTCCGAGCGTGGAGACCACCGTGTACTGCTCGGTGGTGGTGCCGTCGCTGGTGACCGCCACCGGCGTCGAGTCGGGCTTGCCGCCCGCGATCAGCGCCTTGCTGATCGGGACCGCGTCCGCGACGCCGTTGTAGATCACGAGGGTGCCCGCGCAGTCGGCGTGCCGCGCCCAGTCGTCCACCTGCGCGGCGTCCACGATCCGGAACTCCGGCGCCGACGCCGCGGGCGGGATGCCGGCGTACGTCAGGACAGCCGTGGCCGGCGGCACGCCGGGCACGATCTCGAAGTCGACGTCCGCCTTGGCGCAGGCGGCCACCTCGTCGGTGACGGAGGAGAAGAAGGACGGGTCGCCCGAGCACAGCCGCACCACGGTGCGGCCCGCCTTGGCGGCCTGGATGGTCTTCAGCGACACCGGGCTCTCCGCCGCGTCGGCGGCGATGTCGACGACCTCGACGTCCTCGCGGCAGTGGCGCAGCAGCGGTCCGTACGCCCGGCAGTCGAGGACGGCGACGTCGGCCCTGCTCAGCAGGTCGGCGCCGCGCAGTGTGAGCAGGTTCTCGTCACCGGGACCGGCGCCCACGAAGGCGACGAACCCGGATCGGGCCTGGGTGCTGTGATCGGCGGGGCTCAACGGGCCTGCTCCCCCATCAACGTGTCGGCCCCTTCGGCGATCATGGCTGCCGCGAGTTCACGGCCGAGCTCCACTGCCGCCGGAGAAGGTCCGGAGGTGGACTTGCGCACCGACCGTGCGCCGTCGACGGCGACGACGGTGGCGGTCAGATTGAGAATGTGCCCGTCACCGGAGGCGAAAGCACCTAGCGGGGCCGAGCAACCGGCCTCGAGGGCGGCGAGCACCGAACGTTCGGCGTCCACGGCGGCCCGCGTCAGCGGGTCGTCGACGGCGCTCAGCAGTTCGATGAGATCGTCATGGTCGGTCAGGCACTCGACGGCGAGGGCGCCCTGCCCGGGGGCGGGCAGCATCTCGCCGGCCTCGAACACCTGGGCGATCTCCCCGTCCCGACGGATCCTGACCAGCCCGGCGGCGGCCAGCACGACGGCGTCGAGCTCGCCCGACGTCACCTTGCCGATGCGGGTCTCCGCGTTTCCCCTGATGGGGACGTATTCGAGATCCGGCCGGAGCAGGCGCAACTGGGCCACCCGGCGCGGCGAGCCGGTGCCGACGCGCGCTCCGGCGGGCAAGTCGTACAACCTCACCGGGCCGACGAGCGCGTCGCGGGGGTCGTCACGCTCCGGGATGGCCGCGAGCGCGATGCGCTCGTCCTGCTTGGTCGGCAGGTCCTTGAGCGAGTGCACCGCGAAGTCGACCTCGCCGGCGAGCAGCCGGCCGCGCAGGTCGTTCACGAAGACGCCGGTGCCGCCGAGCTGGGTCAGGTGGGCCCGGGAGACGTCGCCGAACGTCGTGACGCCGACGAGCTCGACCTCCCGGCCGGTCAGGGCGGTCAGCCGGTCGGCGACGATCCTCGACTGGGTGGTCGCCATCAGGCTCCTGCGGGTGCCGAGACGAAGAGGCGTGCTCATCGGTCCACCTCCGGGTTGTTCGGGCTCCGCATGCCGTCGAGGCTCCTCAGGCTGTCCAGGTTCTCCAAGGTCTCCAGGCCGTCCAGGCTGTCGAGACACGACACGGCGTCGGGGGCGTTCGGGTCGAGGCCGAACAGCTCGCGCAGCGCCTCGGCGTACTGGTCGCCGCCCGGCGCCGCGGCCAGCCGCTTCACCCGTACGGTCGGCTCGTGGAGCAGTTTGTCCACGACCCGCCGTACGGTCTGGGTGACCTCGTCGCGGGTCCGCCCGTCGAGGCCGGGCAGGCGGGACATCAGCCGGCCCATCTCGGCCTCCACCACTCCGGCGGCCTTGCTGCGCAGGGCCACGACCGTGGGGGTGACCAGCGCGGCGCGCTCCGCGTGCAGGTAGGCCGTGACCTCCTCGGTCACGATGCGCCCGACCTCCCGGATCGCCTCGGCCCGGCCGCCGTCGGCGACGTCGTCGCCCACGCCGTCCTGCTGCATCGACTCCAGGTCGACCAGCGTCACGCCGGGCAGGTCCCGTACGCCGGGGTCCACGTCGTGGGGCAGCGCGAGGTCGAGCAGGAACAGCGGCCGCGCGCGGTCGCCGATCATGCCGGGGTCGATCGTGCGGGTCCCGGCGCCGACGCAGGAGATCACGAGGTCGGCCGCGGCCAGTTCGGCGGGGACGCCGGCCAGGTCCGCGGCGCGCCCGCCGACCGTCTCGGCGAGCCGCTCGGCCCGCTCCCGGGTGCGGTTGGCGATGACGATGTCGGTCACGCCCGCGCGGGAGAGGGTCGCGGCGGACAGCGCGCTCATCGAGCCCGCGCCGACCACCAGGGCGCGCCTGCCGGCGATCGGCCCGAGGACCCGCTCGGCGAGCGTCAGGCCGACCCCGACCAGCGAGGCGCCGGCCCGGTCGATGCCGGTGTCGGCGTGCGCCCGCTTGCCGGCCCGCAGCGCGTGCTGGGCCAGTTCGTTGAGGGTCGTCCCGGCCGTGCCCTCCTCCTGCGCCAGGCGGAGCGCGGTCCTGATCTGGCCGAGGATCTGCCCCTCGCCGACGACCATGGAGTCGAGCCCGCAGGCGACCGTGAACAGGTGCTGGACCGCCCGGTCCTCGTAGTGCACGTAGAGGTGCGGCGCGAGCCGCTCGTGCGGCAGGCCGGAGTGCGCGGCGAGCAGGTTCGTCACGGCGCCGAGGCCGCCGTGGAAGCGGTCGACCGCGGCGTAGACCTCGACGCGGTTGCAGGTGGAGACGACCAGCGCCTCGGACACGTTCTCGTCGGCCTGCAGGTCGTGCAGCAGCTTGACGAGTGCGTCACCACTGACCGTCACGCGTTCGAGCAGGGCGACCGGGGTGGTCCGGTGGCTCAGGCCGACGACGAGGATACTCATGAGCTCGCTCCCACTGATGGCTCACTCACATGACCACCCCGTCCGGCCACTCCTCGGCCATGATGGGTCCTCCATTAGCCTTGCGCTGCTCGTGGAACGCAAGTATCTGCAGTTCGATGGATAAATCGACTTTACGGACATCTACGCCGTCAGGCACAGCCAGGACGACGGGGGCGAAGTTCAAAATACTGGTGACGCCGGCCGCGATGACACGGTCGCAGACCTGCTGGGCCGGCGCGGCGGGGGTGGCGATCACGACGATCGACACGCCGCGCTGCCCGATCACCGTCTCCAGCTCGTCGGCGTGCTCGACGACGAGACCGGCGATTCGGTCGCCGACCACGTGCGGGTCGGCGTCGAGCAGGCCCGCGATGCGGAACCCGCGGGAGGCGAACCCGCCGTAGTTGGCCAGCGCCCGGCCGAGATTTCCGACGCCCACGATCGCCACCGCCCAGTCCTGGGTGAGACCAAGCTCACGCGAGATCTGGTAGATGAGGTACTGCACGTCGTAGCCGACGCCGCGGGTGCCGTACGACCCGAGATGGGACAGGTCCTTGCGGAGCTTGGCCGAGTTGACGCCCGCCGCCACCGCCAGGTCCTCCGAGCTCACCGTCGGCGTGCCCCGCTCGGCCATCCCGTTCAGGGCACGCAGATAGAGCGGCAGCCTCGCCACGGTGGCGTCGGGGATACCGCGATCGCGTGCCTGCGGGATACGGCGGATCACTTGCCGGAACTCCTGGGGACGGACGGCCGGTGCGCCCCCGGCCGCAAGGGTGGATGCGACGGAATGAATCCAGGTTAGTGCCTTTGTGAAGCTATGCACAAAGTCGATCGTGCTCTCCAGCGTCCCAGGAGGGTGCGCCGGTCGCCGATCCGGGTCCGCCGGGGTCGTGGCGCCCATGATCGCGACGCCCGGGATCGTGGGGGCGCCGGGAGCGTGACTACGCTGACGGCATGGCTCCTGCGGATCACCGGATCACCCTGCTCGGCAAGCCCGGCTGTCATCTCTGCGACGACGCCCGGGCGGTCGTCGAGCGGGTGGCGGGCGAGCTCGGCGTCCCGTGGGAGGAACGCGACATCACCGCCTCGCCGGAGGACCAGGCCGAATACTGGGAGATGATCCCGGTCGTCCTGGTCGACGGCGTCCAGCACACCTACTGGAGGGTCGACGAGACCCGCCTCCGCGCCGCCCTCGCCCGCTGACGTCGGCTCCCCGATCACATCCGGGCCTCGGTCACATCCGGCCCTCGGTCACATCCGGGCCTCGGTCACATCCGGGTGGGGAGCGGGACGACCTTGGCGGCGTTGACGGCGAGTTCGATGACGTTGGCGGCCAGCACGTACTTCACCCGCTCGGTGGTGAACCGCTCCATGTGCGGCTGCCGCTGGTGCTCGCCGTAGCCGACCTCGTCGCGGTAGAGCTCGTAGACGATGCGCTGGAGCGGGGCCGACTTCACCGCGTGGCAGACGAACAGCAGCGTGTCGGGCTCGTTGCGCTGCACGGCCTCCACCGTCTCCTCCGCCAGCTTGTCGAACGCCTCACCCGAGCCGTCCAGCAGCGTGAACACGGTCAGCAGGCCGTAGATGCCGGGGGACGGCTTCACCGAGCCCCCCTGCCGGGCCGGGCGGCCCGCCTGCTGCGCTCCCTCCGGGCTCGCGCCCTGCCGGGACCGGCCGAAGCCCACGCCGAAGCTCGCCGCGAGGTCGGCCGGGCTGGGCAGCTCCGCCCCGCCCACCGGGGTGGCGCCGGCCGGCGCCCCCGGGTAGACCACCCCCGTCGCGGGCATCGCGCGGTCCGGCGCGGCCGCCGGGCCCGCGGGCATGGCGTAGTCGGGCCGGAGCGGCTGGCCGTACTGGTCGGCGGCCAGAAGCTGGCCGGTCGCGGGCCCGCCGAAGTCGTCGGCGAGCGGGCGTCCGTCCGGGCGGAGATCGGGGCGGCCGTCGGGGTGGCCGCCCGGAGGGCGCATGCGGGCCGCGTAGTCGACCTCGCCCTGCTCGCCCGCGCGGTATTCGGCCACCAGGTCGCCCAGCCCCGAGCGGCGCGGCGCGGCACCGGGCGGGACCGCCCCCGCCCCCACCGCCGCGCCCCGGGCGCCCGGGCCTCCCGGCGCGACGGCCGGACCCGAGGGCGCGGAGGGCACCCGGCTCTCGGCGCGCAGGGCGGCGTCGGCCCGCCCGCCGCGCGGGCCCTGCCACTCGTCCTCGGGCGCGTCGTCCTCCTCGTCCTCGTCGTCGTACGGCGCGAGTGGACGGGCCACGGCGTACCAGACGCCCCCGGCGGCGGCGGCCATGAGCGGGACGACGATCAGCCCCGGGAGCCCGAACTCCAGCGCGCCCGCGACGGCCATGCCCGCGGGCGCGAGCACCACGGTCGCGTTCATGTTGTCGGCGTCGTAGTCGTCGCCGTCGCGCCAGCTCATCAACGCGATGCCGAGGGCGAGGAGGAGCAGGAACACCACCAGGCCGTGGACGCCCCGCAGGAGCCACTCGGGCCACAGGTCCCAGTGGGTGGGACCGTCCGGCAGCGCCTTGGCGAACCCCGAGACCACGATGGGGTCCAGCACCATGATGACCGTGCCCACGACCGTGAGAGCGGCGCCGAGCAACCACCCGGCGAAGCGGGCCGCCGCCTTCTCCGCGAGAAGCTGGAGCACGCCGACGGCCAGCCAGAGCGGGGCCAGCAGCGACCCGGTGATCTGGTATGCCCGGAACGTCACGGGCCCGAAGCCGGTCAGGTGGCCGACGGCGACGGCGCCGAGCGACACCGCGAGCGCGCCCGTGGCGATGCTCCACGCGATCAGCCACCCGGCCGGCTCGTCACGGAGACGTCTGACGAGGACGCCGGTGGTGATGCCGGCGAGCAGGGCGCCGGCGAACGCGAGGAGAGCGACGAGGACTTCCATGGTGGCACCCATGCTGCCTGACAACGCCTCCGCACGGGTAGCCGGTCGCCCTGTACGGGTGCGTGATCCGGCGCCGCGGCGGGTCTCCGGCTCCGGCGGATTTCCTTCCGTCCCGTCCCCGACCGGCGACCCGATCGGCGCCCCGACCAGCACTCCCACCAACGCCCGAACACCGTACGAGCACCGTCGGCGCCGCGTTTCGGGGCGGGGCCCGTCCTCCGGCACCGAGTTCTTCCACTCGAACGGATTGTGTTATCTCCCGTTGATTTCTAGAGTGTTGCCGCACGCCGACTCCCCTTCCCCCATGGGATAACGGATGCCGAACCTGTGGCCGTTGGCCGGGCTGTCGCCTCCGGCGGCCGCCGTATCCGCGCAGCCCGCGCGCTCCGCGGATCTCACCGAGCGCGGCCGGCAACACGGCCGCGAGCACAGCCACGACCATGAACACGACGAGATGCGCGGCCTCGTGCTGCGCGCCAAGACCGGCGACAGCGAGGCGTTCGGCCTTCTCTACGATCATTACCTCGACCTGGTCTACCGGTATGTCTACTTCCGGGTGGGCAGCCACGCGCTGGCCGAGGACCTGACGAGCGACACGTTCCTGCGCGCGCTGCGGGGCATCGCCGACTTCACCTGGCAGGGCCGCGACTTCGGCGCCTGGCTGGTCACCATCGCCCGCAACCTCCTCACCGATCACTACAAGTCGGGACGCAACCGGCTTGAGGTCACCACCGCGGTGATTCTCGACACACCTCTGGACGGCCCGCACATCCCCGAGAACGCGGTCGTCACGAACATGGTGAACGAGCGCCTCATGCAGGCGCTCAAGCAGCTCGGCCCGGAGCAGCAGGAATGCGTGATCCTGCGGTTCGTGGAGGGCATGTCGCTCGCGGAGACGGCGACGATCATGGGCAAGAAGGCCGGAGCCATCAAGGCCCTGCAGTTCCGGGCGATCAGGGCGCTCGCCCGGGCGCTCCCGGACGATTTCGCTGACAGCCCGTAACCATTCCCACACCCTGTCGTTGGGCATGTCGCAGGTCCAATCTTCGCAGTACGGCCGATCCGGCCGGGAGCACAGTCGCCGACGTCGAGCGGGGGATGGCGGGAACCGTGATGGCCTGGTGGCGACCCTCGCGCCGGAAGGGCGGCCGGAGCGCGGCCCGCACCCGGCGGATCGCCGCGCGGATGACGGCCCTGCGGTCCCTGGTGAACGGCGGCCCGAACCCCGACTTCCGCGAGAGGCTGCGGGCCGATCTCATGCGCGCCCACGCCGCCGAACGCGCCGCCGGGAGGCACGCGGCGCCCCCCGCCGCCCACTCCGGGAGCCGGCGTTCCCGTCCCCACCGGTCCCTTCACGTCAGGCTGCGTCCCGTCCTGGTCTTCGGCGCCGCGCTGGCCGGGATGTTCGCCACCGGCGTGCACACCTACCACGCGGTGCCCGGCCAGGTGCTGTATCCGCTGAAGCGGCTGGCCGAGTCGACCGTGCTCGTCCTGGCGTACGACGAGAGGGACCGGGCCGAGCGGGAGATGGCCGCGGCCCGGCTGCGGGCGGCGGAGGCCGCCTCGCTGATCGGCGAGGCCGCCCCCGACCGGCGCCGGTTGATCGCCCAGGCGCTCGACGACATGGAGACCAAGACGAGGGCCGCGCTGACCCGGGTGGCGCGGCGCGACCGGACCGACGGCGAGGCGCGGCGGTTCGCGCGTCAGCAGCACACGATGGTGGAGCCGATGCTGCCGAAACTCGATGGAGAGAACCGCGACAAGGCCACGCAGTACCTGCATTACATCGACACTTTTACGGCTTCCGGACGCTGACACGTCATGTCCCGCTCACGTTCGGGACCGTGCCCGGCGGTTAAGCTGAGGAGCCATGAGGCGGCTATTGCGACGGAGGGAAGCGGCGGAGATCGCCGGTGAGGTGGCCGCCGCCGCGGCGGTGTCCGCCCCCGAGGTCGTGCCGGATCTGACCGCGGCGGCGTTTTTCGACGTCGACAACACCATGATGCGCGGCGCCTCCATCTACCACTTCGCTCGCGGGCTCGCCTCGCGCGGCCTGTTCACCACCCGCGACCTGGCGAAGTTCGCGGTCGGGCAGGCCTGGTTTCGCGTCCGGGGCAACGAGAACGCCGACCACATCGCCAGGGCCAAGGAGATGGCCCTCGCCTTCGTCGCGGGGCTCAAGGTGGACGAGGTCGTCCGGCTGGGCGAGGAGATCTACGACGACGTGATGGCCGACCGCGTCTGGGCGGGCACCCGCGCGCTGGCCCAGGCGCATCTCGACGCCGGGCAGCGGGTGTGGCTGGTCACCGCGACCCCGGTGGAGCTGGCCCGGGTCATCGCGCAGCGGCTCGGGCTGACCGGCGCGCTCGGCACGGTCGCCGAGACCTCCGACGGCGCCTACACCGGGCGGCTGGTCGGCGACCTTCTGCACGGCCCGGCCAAGGCCGAGGCCGTACGGGCGCTGGCCCGGCGTGAGGGCCTCGACCTCGGCCGGTGCTCGGCCTACAGCGACTCGTCCAACGACCTGCCGATGCTCTCGATCGTGGGCCATCCGTACGCCATCAACCCCGACAGCGAGCTGCGCGAGCACGCCAGGGACAGCGGCTGGGAGACCCGCGACTTCCGTACGGGCCGGAAGGCGACGATGATCGGGCTGCCGATCGCGGCGACGGCGGGGGCCATAGCGGGCGGCGTCGCCGCCGGCATCGCCCTGCGCCGCCACTACCGCTCCACCCTCTGAACCGCCCTCTGATCCCTGGAGCCGGGACCTCAGATCGGGGGGAACGCGGCCCCGCGGCGCAGCCGCAGGGCGTCGAGCCGCCGCTGCAGGGTCTCCCGGACGTGGTCGGTGAGGTCGAAGACCACCGCGGGGTCGTCGGCCTCCTCCGGGTCGTAGGCGTCGGTGCGGACCGGCTCGCCGAACTCGATCAGCCACTTCGACGGCAGCGGGACCAGGCCGAGCGGCCCGAGCCAGGGGAACAGCGGCGTGATCGGCAGGTACGGCAGGCCGAGCAGGCGCGCGACCGAGGGGACATCCCCGATCTTGGGGTAGATCTCCTCCGCCCCCACGATGGCGCACGGGACGATCGGCACACCGGCCCTGATCGCCGAGGCGACGAACCCGCCCCGGCCGAACCTCTGCAGCCGGTAGCGCTCGGAGAACGGCTTGCCGATGCCCTTGAAGCCCTCGGGGAAGACGCCGACGACCTCGCCCCCGCGCAGCAGGCGGTCGGCGTCCTCGGGGCAGGCGAGCGTGTGCCCCGACTTGCGGGCCAGATGCCCGAGCACGGGAAGCTGGTAGACCAGATGGGCGCCGAGGAGGCGCAGCGGCCGGCCCAGCTCGTCGTTGACCGCGACCTGGAGCATCAGCGCGTCCACGGGCAGCGTGCCGGAGTGGTTGGCCACGATCAGGGCCCCTGCGTCGGCCGGCACGTTGTCCAGGCCGAGGGTCTCGGTCCTGAACCAGTGCCGGTAGAGCGGGCGCAGCGCCTCCAGCAGCACCCGGTCGTTCAGCTCGGGGTCGAAGCCGAACTCGTCGACCTCGTAGTCACCGGTGATCCTGCGGCGCAGGAAGGCGAACAGCTCCGCGAGCCGTTCACCGGAGCCGTCGCCGTCCACGGGTCCGGCCGAAGGGCCGTTCCCGGCCGCGTGCCGGTCCCGGAAGTCGTCCATGGGGGTCACCGCTTCGTCAGGAGATCGGCCAGCCAGTCGACCGCGGCGAGGGGCAGGTGGCCGGGACCGCCCGGGACCGCCCGGGACCGCAGGAAGTCGTCGAACGCCGCCGCCGTGCCGTATTTCGGGCGCCAGCCCAGCTCGGCGGTGATCCTGGCGGTGTCCACCGCGCGGCCGTGGCTCATCAGCGTGAGCTGCTCGGGCGAGAAGTCGACCAGCCGGGCGCCCCTGGCCAGCCCGCCGGCCAGGCGGAAGGCCGGGGACGGCAGCGGAACCACCGGGCGGCCCGTGCGCCGCGCGCACTGCGAGAGCAGCAGGACGCCGTCGCCCGCCACGTTGAACACGCCGGGATGGTCCGCCCCGGCCGTACGGCACAGCACCTCGACGGCGTCGTCCTCATGGACGAACTGCAGCCGCGGATCGAAGCCGAGCACGGTGGGCAGCACGGGCTGCGAGAAGTAGCGCGTGAGCGGCGAGTCGACGCCGGGCCCCATGAGGTTGGCGAACCGCAGCGTGGTCGTCGTCACGTCGGGCCGCCGCCGGGCGAAGCCCCGGACGTACGTCTCGACCTCCGTGGCGTCCCTGGCGTACCCGTGGTGCGCGACCTCGACGGGCTCGGTGTCCTCCGTGAACACGGCGGGAGCGTGCGGCGACGAGCCGTACACGGCCGTGGTGGAGCGCACGACCACGCGGCGCACCGTGGCGGAGCGCTGGCAGGCCGCGAGCAACTGCATCGTGCCGATGACGTTGTGCTCTTTCATGGCCGGCCGGCCACCGCCCGTCCCACCGGCCCGGCCGCTGCCGCTGACCAGGCTGAGATGCACGACCGTGTCGACGTCGGCGTCCCGGATGACCCGGGTCAGGTCCGGGCCGCGCAGCGCGACACGGACGAACTCGGTGCGGCCGGGCACCGGGCCGTCCTGCTCGCCGCCCCGCCCACGAGGGGCCGGCGGCGGCGCGGTGTCCACGCCGATGACGCGGTCGATCTCCGGATCGCCCGCGAGCGCGGCCGCCACACGGGCGCCGACGTGACCGCGGACACCCGTGACCAGCACGGTACGAGTCATCGACGCCTCGCCGGGGGTGTGCGTGTTCGACGGTCGCCCGGTCCCTCGGGACCGGTGCGCGCTCCGTCTCGGCTACTTCTTGTTACGCCGCTGGATGCGGGTCTTCTTCAGCAGCTTGCGGTGCTTCTTCTTGGCCATGCGCTTGCGGCGCTTCTTGATCACAGAGCCCACGGGACCCCCAGGTGAAGGTGGTGACTGTCGAACCGGCGCGCGAGCGCACACCGGCACAACAGACTACCGGCGATCCACGGTAGATCGCTCCCCCGGGGGACCCCGCGTCGGGCGGGGGCCGACCACGCCGCCGTCAAGCGTGGTCGTCCGAAGGCGTTCAACCCGCTTCTATGAACGCGTCCCGCAAGTAGTCGTGCACCGCCTGCTCCGGCACCCTGAAGGACCGGCCGACACGGATGGCCGGTAACTCGCCCGAGTGCACGAGCCGGTACACCGTCATCTTGGACACCCGCATGACGGTCGCCACCTCGGCCACCGTCAAGAACTTCACCTCGCTGAGAGGTCTTTCGCCTGCACCCATCGGACGCCTCTTCCGCACGTGTTTCCGGGTTATCCCCACTGGTGCCATCGCTCACGCACGTGTACTGCCGTCAGCGTAAGTCCGGACTCCGAGTAGGCAAACCCCCCATTCCATCATCAGCGGAGCCGTGTGCCGTCAAAATCGGGAAAGCCGCTGGCAGCAGCAGGGCCGTGCCCCTCGCCTCAATCTTGGAACGGACCAACTTCTCTCACATAAGAGTCGCCCAGGATCAGAAAAAAGTTGGCAACCGTCCGACACACCGGTGCAAAAGCGGGCGCGAAATGACCGATTTGGGAGGTCCGTAAGGGTGTCAGAGGCTGCGGGCGATGCGCGCGACCAGATATGAGGTCAACGGTGCGTAGTGCCGGGGAAGCACGTTGTCGTCGAGCGGGACGCTGACGGCGATCTTGCCCTCCGCCTCACCCACGAACAGCGCGGGGTCGTTGCTGTCGGCGAAGCCCACCGTCTCGATCCCGGCCTCGCCCGCCGCCCCCGCCCAGCCGTGATCGGCGATCACCAGGTCGGGGCGTTCCTCGGCCAGCATCGCCCGCATCGGGTGCGGGTCGTGGGTGTGCACGAACGTGCCGCGGTCCTCCAGCATCGCCACGCCGTCGAGGTAGCGGATCCGCCTGCGGCGGCCGAGCTTGCCGACGTACGCCCACCCCTCCGCGGGGGACAGCAGGGTCGCCCCGTTGCCGGCCGCGAACCTGGCCAGGGCGAGGTGGACGGTGAGCAGGCCGGTGGGGTGGCCGGTGGCCAGCACGATCCGGGCCGAGCCGCGCCGCAGGACCTTGGCGACCCGGTCTCCCATCTCCTCCACCGCGTCGATGGTCCGCTCGGGGTCGATGGTGTCCTGGCCCTCGCGGTGGCCGGGATCGGCCGCCACCCCGGCCCGGTCGGCCATCAGCCGCAGCACGTCGTCGTAGGACCACTCGCCCTCGAACGTGAGCCCGAAAAGGTAGTGCGGGTCGCGCAGCGCGAGCGACCGATAGTGATCGAGGTTGTTCTCCCGGCTGGTCGCGACGTCGCCGGCGATGGCGGTCCGTACGAGGTGTTCGCGCAGTTCGGCCCGGGAGGGCGGGGATGCCGGGGACGGCGGGGAGGACGGGGACGGCGGGGAGGAGGGAGGGGAGAACGGTCGGGTCACGACTGGTACAGCGCTCCTCGGCTCGGCGCAATTCCGGACATGTCAGGGCATGGGATCCAGACCGTGGAAGGGGAACACCGCCTTCCTGGTCGCGATGACGGCCCGGTCGACGGCGTCGGCTGGATCGTACCCCTCGGAGAAGTCACGCCACTGTGGGTGCCGCCCGTCGGTCATCCGCAACGGCGGGATCTCTCCGGTCCGTTCCGTCACGTACGTCCGCCAGGCCGCCGGCGTGGCGGCACCGGGGTCGACGGGATGCCCGGCGGCCTCGGCGATCAGGTGCGTCCACGCCCTCGGCACGACCTGGACGAGCTCGTAGCCCCCGCCGCCCAGGGCGATCCAGCGTCCGTCCGCGGTCTCGTGGGCCAGCCGGTGCAGCGCGGCGTACGCCGTGCGCTGCCCGTCGAGGCTGAGCATGAGATGCGCCAGCGGATCGAGGGCGTGGCTGTCGCACCCCTGCTGGGTGACCAGGACCTGCGGCCGGAAGTGCCGCAGCAGCGGCGGGACGACCGCGTGGAAGGCCCGCAGCCACCCGGTGTCACCGCAGCCCGCCGGCAGCGCGACGTTGACCGCGGTGCCCTCGGCGCCCGTCTCGTGCGGGAACCCGGTGCCGGGGAAGAGCGTGCGCGGGCTCTCGTGCAGGCTGATCGTGAGCACCCGGGGATCGTCGTGGAACGCCGCCTGCACGCCGTCGCCGTGGTGCACGTCCACGTCCACGTACGCGACGCGGGACGCGCCGTGGGACAGCAGCCACGCGATCGCGACCGCCGGGTCGTTGTAGATGCAGAAGCCGCTGGCGGCGCCGGGCATGGCGTGGTGCAGGCCCCCCGCGACGTTGACCGCGTGCTCGGCCGCGCCGTCCCACACGGCCCTGGCGGCGGCCAGCGTGGCCCCGGTGACCAGCGCGGACGCCTCGTGCACGCCCGCGAAGGCGGGATTGTCCTCGGTGCCGAGCCCGTACCGCAGGTCGGGCCGGCCGTCCCGGGAGACGGTCTTGACCGCCTCGATGTAGTCCCGCTTGTGGACCAGCGCGATCTCGTCGTCGGTGGCGGGGACGCAGCCGGTCGTCTCGACCACGTCCAGCACGCCCATCTCCCGGGCGAGCGCCATGGTGAGCTCGACGCGCACGGGCGCGAGAGGGTGGCCGGGACCGAAGTCGTACGTGACCAGAGCGTCGTCCCAGACGACCCGCACCGCCCGGCTCATGCGGCGACGCAATCGCGGTGACTCATACCAGAACGGTATCGTCCGGGCTCGCGGGCGTCAGCCGGAGGCGAGGCGGCGGCTGCGCTCGCAGGCGGCCTCGATCGCGTCGAGGAACGCGGCCCTGACCTTGTGCCGTTCCAGCTCGGCGATGGCGGCGATCGTGGTGCCTCCGGGCGAGGTCACGGCCTCGCGCAGGATCACCGGGTGCTCCCCCGAGTCGCGCAGCATGATCGCGGCGCCGACGATCGACTGGGTGACCATGTCGAGGGCGGCGGCGCGCGGCATGCCCAGCAGGATCCCGGCGTCGACCATCGCCTCGACGAGGTAGAAGAAGTAGGCCGGGCCGCTGCCGGACAGCGCGGTGGCGGCGTCCTGCTGCGCCTCCGGGATCCGCAGCACCTTGCCCACCGGGCTGAGCAGCGCCTCGGTGCGCCTGAGGTGCTCCTCCGAGGCGTGCGCCCCGGCCGAGATGACGCTCATCGCCTCGTCGACCAGGACGGGCGTGTTCGACATGACGCGGACGACCGCCACGCCGTCCCCGAGCCTGGCCTCCACGAAGGCGGTCGTGATGCCGGCGGCGACGGAGATCACCAGCCGGTCGGCGGGCACGTGCGGGGCGATCTCGGCCAGCAGCGCGCCCATGTCCTGCGGCTTGACGGCGAGGATGAGCGTCTCGGCCAGCTTGGCGGCCTCGGCGTTGCCCGCCACCCGCACGCCGTACCGCTCGCGCAGCGCCTCGGCCCGCTCGGGCCTGCGGGCCGTCGCCACGATCTCGTCCGGCCGCCGACCGGCGCGCACCAGCCCGGAGAGCAGGGCCTCGCCCATCTTTCCGGTCCCGAGAATCGCGATCATTCCTGTGCCTTCCTGAACTCGCCGGGATCTCCGCGCAGCTTACCGATCCCGCCGGAGGGGCGTGCCGCGGCCCGGCGGCCTCCGACACGTCATGTCATTCCATGCCCACCGTGAATGTTGCGGTTTTGCATCCAAGTGACGGCGAGTGTCGCTTTACTACTCTTTTGCCCGGATGATCGGCCGAAGGTGTCATAACTCGGCTCCATCGACGGGGCCGCCGGCGCCGAAGGGGTGCCCGTGAAGAAGATCCTCGTTGCGCTGGCCGCCGCCGGCCTGGGTCTGAGCGGCGTGCTGGCCGCGTCACCCGCCGCCGGCGCACCCCCCGGTTCCGAGCACGCGCCGCCGGCGCCGGCGCCGCAGTGGACCCAGTGCGAGGGCCTGCCCACGGGTGTCGAGTGCACGAAGATCGAGGTGCCACTGGACTACCGCCGTCCCAAGGGCGAGAAGATCAAGATCGCGGTCTCCCGCAGGAAGGCGACCGACACGGCCCACTACCAGGGCGTGATCCTGTTCAACCCCGGCGGGCCCGGCGGCAGCGGCCTCGCGTACCCGGCGGTCATGCAGACCCGGCTGGGTCCCGCGCTCGCCGCGCAGTACGACCTGATCGGCTTCGACCCGCGCGGCGTCGGCTCCAGCGAGCCCTCGCTGAGCTGCGACCCGAACTTCGCCGACCCGGTGCGGCCCGACTACGTGCCCGCGAACATCACCGAGGAGCTGGCCTGGGCCCAGCGCTCCCAGAAGTACGCGCAGGCGTGCGGCCGGATCTACGGCGACCTGCTCAGGAACATGACCACGGCCGACGCGGCCAACGACATGGACCAGATCCGCAGGGCCCTCGGCCAGGAGCAGATCAGCTACGTCGGCTACTCCTACGGCACCTACCTCGGCGCGACGTACGCGACGCTGTTCCCGAACCGGGTCCGCCGGCTCGTGCTGGACAGCATCGTCAATCCGTCGCGGGTGTGGTACGAGGCCAACATCGACCAGAACCACGCGTTCGAGGGCCGCGCCAAGGACTTCTTCGCCTGGATCGCGACGTACGACTCGACCTACCACCTCGGCACCACCGGCGACGAGGTGGAGAAGACGTACTACGCGGCCCGCGCCAAGCTGAAGGACACCCCGGCGGAGGGCCGGGTCGGGCCGGACGAGTTCGACGACACCTACCTCGCGGGCGGCTACCTCAAGAGCCGCTGGCCGCTGCTCGCGAACGCGCTCTCCAGGTATCTGACCGCCGGTGAGGCCGCTCCGCTCCTCGCCGCCTACGGCACGTACGGCGACTCCAGCGGCGACGACAACTCGTTCGCCGTCTACTCCGCCGTCGAGTGCTCCGACGCGGCCTGGCCGCGCGACTGGCCCAGGTGGCACCGCGACATGTGGCAGTCGTACCGCGCCGCGCCCTTCCTGAGCTGGGGCAACGCCTGGTTCAACGCGCAGTGCGCCTTCTGGCCGGTGCGGGCGGCGCACGAGCAGCGCATCGACGGCCGGCTCGTCAAGAACGCGCTGTTCTTCCAGGACACCAAGGACGCCGCCACGCCGTACGAGGGCGGGGTCGAGATGCACCGGCGCTTCCCGAACTCGCGTCTCGTCGTCATGGACGGCGGCGGCAACCACGGCCTGACCGGGCGCGGCGACGCCTGCGTCGACGACGCCTGGAAGGCCTACCTGACCGACGGCACGCTGCCCGCGAGCCGTCCGGGGCCGGACCTGCACTGCGCGCCGTTCGCCGACCCGGTTCCGCCGGCCCGGGCCGCCGCGCTGAACGCGGCGCCCACCCAGATCGACGACTGGGTGCCCGGCGAACGCTGACCTCCCCTTCAAGCCACCCCGATACACCCCCCACGGACGGGCCCCCGGTCTTCGACAGGCCGGGGGCCCGTCCGTTCCCTGGCGCCGCTCACGGCGTACGGCGGCGCAGCGTCGCGGCGCCGAGGAGAAGCGCGAGCACGGCCGACCCGGCCACCAGAGCCACGTCGCGCCAGAACTCGCCGCCCGGGGCCGGATCCGCGGCGGCGTGCGCCATGGCCTCGATCGCGTACGACATGGGCAGGACGTCGGAGACCCATTCGAGCACGGGCGTCATCCGGCCGCGCGGCACGAGGATCCCCCCGAGCAGGAGCTGGGGGATCATGACGACCGGCATCAGCTGCACGGCCTGGAACTCCGTACGGGCGAACGCGCTGCACAGCAGGCCGAGCGCGGTGCCGAGCAGGGCGTCGAGCAGCGCGACGAGCACCAGCGGCCACAGCGGGCCCGGGACGTCCAGGCCGAGCCAGGTGAGGGAGACCGCCAGCGCCAGCGCCACCTGCGCGCAGGCCGCGAGGCCGAAGGCGAGGCCGTACCCGAGCAGGAGGTCGAGCCGCCCGAGCGGCATCGCCATGAGCCGCTCCAGCGTCCCCGACGTACGCTCGCGCAGGGTGGCGATCGAGGTGACGAGGAACATCACCAGGAACGGGAACACGCACAGCAGGACCGGAGCGAACCGGCCGAAGGTCCGTTCGTCGTCGATCACGTAGTAGAGGAGGATCATCACCAGCGTCGGCACGAGCACCATCAGCGCGACGGTGCGCCTGTCGTGGCGGAGCTGGGTCAGGATGCGGCGCGCGGTGGCGAGAGTGATCACGAGGCTCATGCCGCGGCCCTCTCGGCGATCAGGCGCAGGAACGCCTCCTCCAGATCGGACGTGCGGGTGCGCCCGCGCAGGCCGTCGGGGGTGTCGTCGGCGAGGATCTCCCCCTGGCGCAGCACGATCAGCCGCTCACAGCGCGCGGCCTCGTCCATGACGTGGCTGGAGACGAGGAGCGTCGCGCCGCGCCCGGCGAGGCGGTGGAACAGCGCCCACAGCTCCTGCCGCAGCACCGGGTCGAGCCCGACGGTCGGCTCGTCGAGCACGAGCAGTTCGGGCCGGCCGAGCATGGCCACCGCGAGCCCGGCCCGGTTGAGCTGACCACCGGAGAGGGTGGCGCCGAGTTGGTGGGCGGCGTCCGCGAGCCCGACCTCGGTCAGCACCCGCTCGGGGTCGTCCTTCGGCGCCCCGAGCACGGCGGCGAAGTAGCGGAGGTTCTCCAGCACCGTCAGGTCGCGGTAGACGGCCGGGCTCTGCGTCGAGTAGCCGATCCTGCGCCGCAGGCCCGCGCTCCCGGCCGGCTCGCCGAGCACGGTCACCTCCCCGCCGGAGACGACCTGGACCCCGACGACCGCCCGCATCAGCGTCGTCTTGCCGCAGCCGCTCGGCCCGAGCAGCCCGGTGACCTGCCCGCGCGGCACTTCGAAGGTCAGCCCGTGCAGCACTTCGGCCCCGCCTCTGGACACCCGCAGACCGCGTACGGCCACCGCGGGGCCGGATGAATTCATCATGTGATGAAATTAAGCCCACCAGCCCCGCGCGTCAATGAACCACCGGAGCGTGAAACGTCATGTGCTCACCAGACCAGCCGAGATCGCCACGCCGATCCGCCCTTGCGGCGGCGACTGTCAACAGGAGCTCACGTGCTCCAACACCATGGCGTCCATCAGCGGCGCGTCCGGCGCTGACCGCACGGTTCCCGCGACCTGCCACCCCCACCGCTCGTACATGGCGTGTGCCGGTGCGGCGGGGTCGGAGGTGAGCACGGCGTACGGCTCGTCCCTGCCGGACAGGAGCTCGCCGAGGAGCCGCTTCCCGTAACCGTGCCCCCGGTAGGGGCTCCGCAGGATCAGCTCGATGACGGCTACCTTCGGTGCGGCCACGACTTCGGCGGGCGGCTCGGTGGCCTCTCCCGCCCACCACCGCCCGGCGGGAAAATGCAGGCCGAAGCAGAAGCCCGCCAGCTTTCCGGAGTCCCGATCGATCGCTGACACCAGCTCGAACCCGTCGGAGGCGACCTGTCTGCGGGTGCGGTCCAAGAACCGCTCCGCGCTGAACAGCGGCCCCGAGTTGTAGGGCGGCTCGGCGTACACCTCCGTGTAGACCGTCGCGTACTCCTCGGTCAGGGCCTTGGCGGCGTCGTCGCCGGCGGAACGGGCGTACTCAAGCACAGTGGGACTCCTTACTGCGCGGGGGCGGAGGGGAGCGCGAGCAGTTGCCGGTAGGCGGCCACCGGGGGCCGGTTGGCTTCGCCGAGGGGGACGGCGCGCGCGACGTCGGCCGCGGTGACCCGGACGAACATCGTCCAGTCGTGCTCGGGGAGGCGTTCCAGAACCGCGCGGGCGTGGCCGATGCCGTGGGTGATGTCGCCGTCGCGGACCGCGGTTACCGCGCGGTGCATCTCCACCTGGCTGATGTGCCGGACCTCCCAGGCGGGATAGGCGGCCAGAGCCTCGTCGCTGGCCGCCGAGGCGGCGTGGAGATCGCCGACCCGGGACAGCACGTACGAACGAGTGTGCAGCAGCCGTGTGACAGGCCAGCCGAACGCCGTTTCGGCGTCGCCGACGACTGCGTCCGGCAGGTGGTCGACGAGGCCTTCCAGCGCGTAGAGCTCCCGGAGGGCCACGTCGCTACTGCCGGCGACGGCCGCGGCCTGGGCGCGCATCGCGAGTGCCTCGGCCGCGCCGGCGCAGGCGCGACCTTCTGCCACGTGGAGGGCGTCGTCAGCGCGTTGCAGGACGACGACGTCTGGCCGTCCCGCATACAGGGCCTGCGTCGCGTCGAAGCCGCGGGCGGCGGCCTGCAGGTCCACGTCTGCGGCGAGGTCCGCCGCGCGCCGGGCGGCCTGCCACCAGTGGCGCGCCTCCCTCGGTTGTCCGCAGAACCCGAGGGTGCGGGCCATGAGGAACGCCATGGCGGCGTTGACCCGCGCCCACCCACGCTCATCGCCCGGCGGGCGGCGCACGATGGCCTGCTGGAGAGCGTGCGCATCCAGCGTCAGGTCGGTCAGTACCGCCGCCGGGGGCTGCCGGAGCACGGTATGGCCGTACTCCCAGACCGTCTCCTCCCAGTCGGCGAGCTGGTCACCGCCCATGCTCGCTGCCATCGCGTGGCGGGTCTGCTCGACGGCGTCCAGTGGGAGTGCGCCTGCGACGCCCACCGCGGCGATGGAGGCGAGTAGGCGGCGGCGAGTGAGGTCCATGTCGTCAGCATGCGGTGGGACGGCGCCTTGTGACGAGTCCCCGGCGGGCTTTCTGGCCGTCACCATGGCGTGCAGCGCGGTCAGGACGCCGCCCGCCTTGAGCTGGTCGTCGAGGCGGCGCACCACTTCGGCTGATGGTGCTCTCTTGGCCTTCTCGTACTTGCCGAGGATCGAGGCGTCCATGTGGAGCACGTTGGCCAGGCTCTCCAAGGTTTCGTGGCCCCGGAACCTGCGCCAGTTGCGCAGCTCCGCGCCGAGCAGGTGCCACGGCGACTCGTGCGGGTCGACCGGATCGGCGGGCCGTCCAGTAGAGGCCATATGCCAGCTCCTGGTTCTGGTTCCGGACCGTTCCGGCCACTGCGGCTGGCCGGAACGAAGGCCTTGGTTTCCCCCGGGATCGATGGCGACTATGGCACAGCAAAGCACGTGGCGCACTCTTCCCATCGCAGACAGTCACCATCGGGAAGGGAGCCTTACCACCTGACGTCACTCAGGAGATCCCCTATGGACCGGCTCGTCGCCGCACCCCTGCCTCCCCCGCTGCCCCCTACGGATGCGGCCGTACGCGCCTTGGAAGGGCTCCGGCACGACCTGGGCGTACGGCACGGCATCCCCGGCGGCAGGATCACCGCGAACCGGGGGACCGCCGTCCTGGTCCTGGGCGACCTCACCGTCTGGCGCTACCACGGCGAGCGGTTCCGCAGCTGCTGGGCTACGAGCCGCCCCGAACCGACAGCGCCAGTGGACGGGCAATGATGAACGATTCAGCGGCGCGAGCGTCCTCTACCGCCGGGTGCACCACCCCGGCCCAGGCTCTCCCTCAGCTCGGACGCCTGGACCGAACCCCATCCCTGATCTCAGCAAGGGAGAACGAAGTGGACGAACGCTCGGAGTTCGACCGGTGGTTCGGCCCGCCGGCGACGCTCGTCCTCCAGCCGACGACGTTGTGCAACCTGGACTGCTCCTACTGCTACCTGCCGCAGCGGCGGCGCCTCCACCAAATGGCGCCCGCCACCGTTCACGCGGTGGCCACCTCCGCAGCCGACCTGAGCTTCGGCGGTGGCACGCTCGACGTGGTGTGGCATGCGGGGGAACCCCTCACCGTCGGAACGCAGGCCTTCGCGCAGATGCTGGCGCCATTCGACGCCCTGCGCCGGGACGGTCGGGTCCAGCACTTCGTGCAGACCAACGCGACCCTGCTCACCCCGGCCTGGTGCGACCTGCTCGCACGCCACCAGGTGCGGGTCGGCGTTAGCATCGACGGCCCTGCCGCTCTGACCGGCCGACGCGTGGACTATCGGGGCAAGCCCGCCACCGACCGGATCCTGGCCGGTATCTCGCTGCTCCGCGACCACGGCATCCCCTTCTCGATTATCGCCGTCGTCGGTCCGGAGAGCATCGACCGCCCCGAGGAGATGTTGGACTTCCTCGCCGCCCTCGAACCCGGCTCCATCGGGCTGAACATCGAGGAGATGGAGGGCACCAACACTGCGGCCGTGCCGATCAGCGTCGAGCAGGCGGAGCGGTTCTGGCGGCGCGTGCTGGACTGGTCGGCTGCGCCCGGCCACCTGCCGCTGCTGCGGGACATCCACCGCCTCGCCGAGTACCTGCGCCTCGTACGCGGCGGGCACCGCGACGCGTGGGAGTCCCGCCGTATCGACCCCATCCCCACCGTCGCCTGGAACGGCGACGTAGCCCTGATATCTCCCGAACTCGCCGGCATCACCGCCCCCGCGTACGGCGACTTCGTCGCTGGGAACATCCACCACCGGTCGCTGGCCGAAATCCTGGCCACCGCGCACCGGCTGCGCTACGTCCGCGAGTTCATGACCGGCCTGAACGCCTGCCGGCAGACCTGCAGCTTCTGGGACTTCTGCCGCGGCGGGCAGGCAGGCAACCGGTACTTCGAGAACGGCACCTTCACCAGCACCGAGACGGCGTTCTGCCGCCTCACCCGGCAAGCCCTGATCACCGCACTGGACACCGCCACGAAGGAGTACGCGGCATGACCCCTCTCCAGCATCTGACCAGCACGACCGCGCCCCTCGTCGATGACCTGGTCGGCCGCTACGACGGCCAGGCCACGCGCGGGACGCACGCCGCGCACGACAACCGCGCGTCCTGGGACAACCAGGGCGGTACGTTCGACAACCGCGCCTCCTGGGACAACTGGAGCAAGTGACCACCCCAGGGTTGCGGGCGTGATCCCTTCACGCCCGCGGCCCGGCCCCACCCTGGTAGGAAACGCATTCATGGACACCATCTCGACCGTGCGCGGCACCCACATCACGCTCCCGTGCCTGGAGGTCGGCGACCTGACCGAGGTCGGCTCGCTGGACGGCGACAAGGTCATCGAGTTCAGCTACGGTCCCGCGCGCCTGCGGGAGCTGTCGCTGGCGGGGACGCATCTGATCGACGGCCGCGTCACCGGCCTGACCACGCAGCGCGCCACGTGGCGCGGAACACGGTTGCACACCGTGGAGTTCTCCGGCTGCGACCTGTCCGGCCTGGACTGGTCCGGCAGCACGCTCACCCGAGTCGTGTTCATCGACTGCAAGCTCATGGGCGCCGCCCTGGACGGCCTGGTCCTGGAGGATGTGCTCTTCGAGCGGTGCCGCCTGGACTACGCCACCCTCATCCGCCTGCGCACGTCCGGGCCGGTAATCGTCTCGGATTGCTCGTTGCGGGAGGCGACCGTCACCGCCTGCGACCTGACCCGTGCGGCGTTCACCGGGTGCGACCTGCACCAGACCACGTTCGACGGCGGCACCTACCGCGGCTGCGACCTGCGCGGCAACGACCTGTCCGGCGTCCGCGGCGCCACCTCGCTCACGAAGGTCACCATCGACCGGTCCCAGATGCCCGGCCTCGCGCAGGCGGTCGCAGCCGAGCTGGGCGTGGTCTTCGGCGAGGACCTCAACGAATCCTGACCCCCGGAGGCGGCCATGCGGCTGCTGTTCGACGACTTCGGCACCATCGCCCACCGGGTCGAGATCGGCTCGGTCACCCTGGCGGGTGACGCACCCGGCTATGACCACCCTTGCGCGGTCGTCCCTGCCGGGGACTGGCAACCGCTCACCGAGCGGGAAGCGAAACGCCTGCGGCCGGACCCGGCGACCCCGCCCGGCGTGGTGGTCGAACTGGTCGCCCGCCGCCTGCCTGAGTTCGACCCCGGCGACCTGGACGGCCGCCGACGCCACGCGGCTGCGCTGGACCCGCTGGAGGGGCGCTGGCCCCGCGAGCTGCTCGCCTGCGCCGACAGCCTCCATGGGCAGGCGACGACCACCTGCGACGTCCACAACGGCGGCCGGAGGATCGGGCTACACGTCGACAACTTCGACCGCCTGCCCTACCCGGGCCGGCTGCGCTCCCGGCGGCGGCTGTGCCTCAACCTCGGCCCGGGAACCCGCTGGCTGCTCGTATGCGACTGCACGATCACCGGCATCTGCCGCGCGCTGGGCCGCGATCAGGCCGGGCACCTGCCGCACACCGACGACGTCCGCGCCTACGTCACGGGCGGGCACCCACTGCGGTGCCTGCGGATCCGACTGGAGCCAGGCGAAGGCTACATCGCGCCGACCGAGGTCCTGCCGCACGACGGCTCGACCGCCGACGCCGACACGTGGTCGTGCGCCGCCTTCTGGCTCGGTTACCCATCACGTAAGGCGACCGCATGACGGCAACACCGAACGGCGGGGGTCGGGCAGGTTGTGCTGTTCGGTCACGCGATCAAGGTGAGTCCCGGCGGTGGGCGCTGGTGAACCACCGGTGCTTGACAGCCGTGTAAAGGGCATGAGAAAGCTCTGGCTCATGGTCCTCCTGTTCCTGGCCGTCCTCCTGGCGGCCGCCTGCGGAGGGGGTTCCTCCACCTCGGCCCACCCCGAGCAGCCGGAGGGCTCCCCCGCCGGCGCCGAAACGGGTCCTCAGTCGGCTCCGCCGGGGCCGGGGATGGTCGTGCCCGCCGGCTCCCCGTCTCCCGTGACCCCGGCCGGGCCCACCCTGAACACGCGCGCGGTCCCGTGGGAGAGCGCCACGGCCGCGGGCGGCGGCCGCTCCCTCGACGTCGTGTGGTGGTCGGGGGTGGAGCCCTGCCAGGTGCTCGATCACGTCGACGTGAAGGAGACCGCGCGCGAGGTGACGGTCACCGTGTACGAGGGGCAGGACCGGCGCTCGCCCGACGCCGTCTGCATCGCGATCGCCATCCAGAAGACCACGCAGGTGCGGCTCGAGTCCCCTCTCGGCGACCGGAAGGTCGTGGACGGCGCCAAGTAGGCCGAAGGCGGGCCGTGAGCTTCGCCCTGGATGGGGCAAGGCGCGGGCGGGGTACGGAATCGCGCATGCGGGGGACTAAATCCGCGCGCCCCAGGGTTGAGCCTCGTAGACTCAAGACGTTTGACAGGATCCCGGATCGGGTCCAATATTTGAGTCTGACCGACTCAACTTTGACTACAAGGACGTACTCATGGCACGTGCGGTAGGTATCGACCTGGGGACGACCAACTCCGTCGTCTCGATTCTCGAGGGCGGCGAGCCCACGGTCATCGCGAACGCGCAGGGCTCGCGGACCACGCCGTCCGTGGTCGCGTTCGCGAAGAACGGAGAGGTCCTCGTCGGCGAGGTGGCCAAGCGGCAGGCGGTGACCAACGTCGACCGCACCATCCGCTCGGTCAAGCGTGAGATGGGCACGAACTGGACCGTCGAGATCGACGGCAAGAAGTTCACGCCCCAGCAGATCAGCGCGTTCGTCCTGCAGAAGCTCAAGCAGGACGCGGAGGCGTACCTGGGCGAGAAGATCACCGATGCGGTGATCACCGTTCCCGCGTACTTCAACGACTCGCAGCGGCAGGCCACCAAGGAGGCCGGCCAGATCGCGGGCCTCAACGTGCTGCGCATCATCAACGAGCCCACCTCCGCGGCCCTGGCCTACGGCCTGGACAAGGAGAAGGACCAGACCATCCTGGTCTTCGACCTCGGCGGCGGCACCTTCGACGTGTCCCTGCTCGACGTCGGCCAGGAGGACGGGCACGGGTTCGTCGAGGTCAAGGCCACCAGCGGCGACAACCACCTCGGCGGCGACGACTGGGACCAGCGCGTCGTCGACGAACTGGTGACGCGCTTCAAGAACGCGCACGGGGTGGACCTGGCCAAGGACAAGATGGCCCTCCAGCGCCTGCGCGAGGCGGCCGAGAAGGCGAAGATCGAGCTGTCGGCCCAGACCGAGACCACGATCAACCTGCCCTACATCACCGCCTCCTCCGAGGGCCCGCTGCACCTGGAGGAGAAGCTGACCCGGGCGGAGTTCCAGCGGATCACCGCCGACCTGCTCGAACGCTGCAAGGGCCCCTTCAACCAGGTCATCAAGGACGCGGGCGTCAAGGTCTCCGACATCGCCCACGTGGTGCTGGTCGGCGGCTCGACCCGCATGCCGGCCGTCTCCGAGCTGGTCAAGGAGCTGACCGGCGGCAAGGAGCCGAACAAGGGCGTGAACCCGGACGAGGTCGTCGCCATCGGCGCCGCGCTCCAGGCCGGTGTCCTCAAGGGCGAGGTCAAGGACGTCCTGCTGCTCGACGTGACCCCGCTGAGCCTCGGCATCGAGACCAAGGGCGGGATCTTCACCAAGATCATCGAGCGGAACACGACGATCCCGACCAAGCGCTCGGAGGTCTTCACCACGGCCGAGGACAACCAGCCGTCGGTGCAGATCCAGGTCTACCAGGGCGAGCGCGAGATCGCGGCCTACAACAAGAAGCTGGCCACCTTCGAGCTGACCGGCATCGCCCCGGCCCCGCGCGGCATCCCGCAGATCGAGGTCACCTTCGACATCGACGCCAACGGCATCGTGAACGTGTCCGCGAAGGACCTCGGCACGGGCAAGGAGCAGTCGATGACCATCACCGGCGGCTCGGCCCTGGGCAAGGACGACATCGAGCGCATGATGCGCGAGGCGGAGTCCTACGCCGAGGACGACCGGCAGCGCCGTGAGGACGCCGAGGTCCGCAACAACGCGGACGGGCTGGCCTACCAGACGGAGAAGTTCCTCCGCGAGAACGACGACAAGGTCCCGGCCGACGTGAAGACCGAGGTCAACGACTCTCTCGCCGAGCTCAAGAAGGCGCTGGAGGGCACCGACACGGCCGTCATCCGCGACTCCGCCGAGAAGCTCGCCACCGTCAGCCAGAAGATGGGCTCGGCGATCTACGCTCAGTCCCAGGCGGCCGGAGCCGAGGGCGCCGCGCCCGGCGCGGACGCCGGCGCGACCGGCCAGCAGGCGAAGGCCGACGACGACGTCGTCGAGGCCGAGATCGTCGACGACGAGCGGGAGGGCGGCAGCAAGTGAGCCCGCGTGAGAACGGTTCCCAGGAGGAGCCGGTGATCCGCGACAACCGCAAGATCGACCCGGAGACCGGCAGGGCCCGCGAGGCCACCACGGCGGACGACGGCGTGGCGCAGGCGGAGTCCGCCTCCGTCGCCGAGGAGCCGGAGGTCGCGGCGGCCGAGGGGTCCGCGGCGGACCTGCTCGCGGAGCGCACCGGGGATCTCCAGCGGCTGCAGGCGGAGTTCAGCAACTACCGCAAGCGGGTCGAGCGCGACCGGATCACCGTCAAGGAGCAGGCCGTCGCGAGCGTGCTCGCCGAGTTGCTGCCGGTGTTGGACGACATCGGGCGCGCCCGCGACCACGGTGAGCTCACCGGCGGCTTCGCGAAGGTGAGCGAGTCGCTGGAGGCGGCCGTCGGCAAGCTGGGCCTGACCGCGTACGGCACGAAGGGCGACCCCTTCGACCCGACCGTGCACGAGGCCCTGCTGCACAGCTACTCGGCGGAGGTGACCGAGCCGACGTGCGTCGAGATCCTCCAGCCGGGCTACCGGATCAACGACCGGATCCTGCGCCCGGCCCGGGTGTCCGTCGCCGAGCCGAGCGAGGAGGAGGCGCCGAGCGACGCGGCGGACGACTCCGGCGCCGCCGATGGATCCGACGAGAACTGAACAGCCGGGGGTCTCTCCCGATCGGGAAGGATCGGGAGAGACCTCAGTCACTCCCCTTTCGTGTGAAGGAAGCGATAGATGAGCACCAAGGACTACTTGGAAAAGGACTACTACGCCGTCCTTGGTGTGCCCAAGACCGCGAGCGCCGAGGAAATCAAGAAGGCGTACCGCAAGCTCGCCCGGCAGTACCACCCCGACGCGAACCCCGGCAACAAGCAGACCGAGGAGAAGTTCAAGGAGGTCTCCGCGGCCTACGACGTGCTCTCCGACGCCAAGCGGCGCAAGGAGTACGACGAGGCGCGCACGCTGTTCGGGTCCGGCGTGGGCGGGTTCACCGGCGCGGGGGGTCAGCGGCCCGGCGGCGGCAGCTTCAACTTCGACCTCGGCGACCTGTTCGGGGGCTCCGGTTCGGGCGAACGGATAGGGGACCTGTTCGGCGGCCTGTTCAACCGGGGCGGCGGCCCGCGCACGACCACCACGACCGGCCGGCCACGGCGCGGCCAGGACGTCGAGTCCGAGGTCACGCTCGCCTTCGGCGAGGCGGTCGACGGCACCACGGTGTCGCTCCGGCTCACCAGTTCGTCCGCCTGTGCGGCCTGCGGCGGCACGGGGGCGAAGGCCGGCACCACGCCGAGGGTCTGCCCGACCTGCGAGGGAACCGGGGCGGCCAGCCGCAACCTCGGCAACTTCGCCTTCTCCGAGCCGTGCCGCGACTGCCGCGGCCGGGGCCTGGTGGTCGACGACCCCTGCCCCGTCTGCGAGGGCAGCGGGCGCGGCAAGAGCACCCGCACGATCCAGGCCCGCATTCCCGCCGGGGTTGGCGACGGCCAGCGCATCAGGATCAAGGGCAAGGGCGCACCGGGTGAGAACGGCGGCCCGGCGGGCGACCTCTACGTGCTGGTCCACGTGAAGCCGCACCCG
This sequence comes from Microbispora sp. NBC_01389, assembly GCF_045040095.1. Lineage (NCBI taxonomy): Bacteria > Bacillati > Actinomycetota > Actinomycetes > Streptosporangiales > Streptosporangiaceae > Microbispora > Microbispora sp. NBC_01389. The sequence goes on along the minus strand of NZ_CP109552.1, from coordinate 2,489,075 downwards.
GTGTTCGGCCGCAGCGGGGAGAACCTGACCGTCTCGGTCCCCGTCACCTTCCCCGAGGCCGCGCTCGGCGCCGAGATCAAGGTGCCGACGCTGAAGGGCATGCCGGTGACCCTCCGAATCCCCGAGGGGACGCCGAACGGGCGGACCTTCCGGGTGCGGGGGCGCGGGGCCCCGCGCAAGGACGGCACCAAGGCCGATCTGCTGGTCACCGTCCAGGTGATGGTGCCGCAGAACCTGGACGACAAGGCCCGCGCGGCCCTTGAGGAGTTCAGGAACGCGACCGAGGGGCCGGACCTCCGCGAAGAGCTGATCAAGCAGGCCAGAAGCGAGTGAGCCGATGGATGCCAGGTTTTTCGACATCTCCGACGACACCCCTGTCTATGTGATCTCCGTGGCCGCCCAGCTCTCCGGGCTGCATCCGCAGACGCTCCGCCAGTACGACCGGCTCGGCCTCGTCAGCCCCGGCCGTACGGCGGGGCGGGGACGGCTGTACTCCACCCGGGACATCGTGCTGCTGCGCGAGGTCCAGCGGCTCTCCCAGGAGCACGGCATCAACCTCGCCGGCATCAAGCGGATTCTCGAACTGGAGACCGAGAATCTGCGCCTGCGTGAGGAGGTCACGCGGCTGCGGGGTGAGCTCACCATGGTGCGGGCACTGGTCCGCTACGAACTGCCGCCCGCCTGAACTGCCGCCCGCCTGAACTGCCACCCGCCTGAACTGCCACCTGCCTGCAACCTGCCATCTGCCTTAACGGGGAATCGAGGCATCGACATATGGACTACAAGTTCACCCAGAAGAGCCAGGAGGCCCTGTCCGCGGCCGTGCGCCGCGCCGCGGCCGACGGCAACCCCGAGGTCGCGCCCGCCCACCTCCTGACCACTTTGCTTGCGCAGAACGGCGGCATCGCCGCGTCGCTGCTGCGGGCCGTCGGCGCGGACCCGGCGAGGCTGCGCGCCCAGGCCGAGGAGCTGCTCGGCCGGCTGCCCAAGGCGCAGGGCTCCACCGTGAGCGCGCCGTCCAGCTCACGCCAGCTGCTGACCGTGATCAACACGGCGGCGCAGCGGGCCAAGCAGCTCGAAGACGAGTACGTCTCGACCGAGCACCTGCTGGTCGGGCTGGCGACCGACGGGGGGCAGGTCGCCGACCTGCTCAGGGGCGTGGGCGCCACCCCCGACGCGCTGCTGGAGGCGTTCGAGAAGGTCCGCGGGCACGCGCGGGTGACCAGCGAGACGCCGGAGGACACCTACCAGGCGCTGGAGAAGTACGGCGTCGACCTCACCGAGGCGGCGCGGGCGGGCAAGCTCGACCCGGTCATCGGCCGCGACAGCGAGATCCGCCGGGTCGTCCAGGTGCTGTCGCGCCGCACCAAGAACAACCCCGTGCTGATCGGCGAGCCCGGCGTCGGCAAGACCGCCGTGGTGGAGGGCCTCGCCCAGCGGATCGTCGCGGGCGACGTGCCCGAGAGCCTGCGCAACAAGCGTCTCGTGGCGCTCGATCTCGGCGCCATGGTCGCGGGCGCGAAGTACCGCGGCGAGTTCGAGGAGCGCCTCAAGGCCGTGCTCACCGAGATCAAGGAGAGCAACGGCCAGATCGTGACGTTCATCGACGAACTGCACACGATGGTCGGCGCGGGCGCGGCCGAGGGCGCGATGGACGCGGGCAACATGCTCAAGCCCATGCTGGCCCGCGGTGAGCTGCGGATGATCGGCGCCACCACGCTCGACGAGTACCGCGAGCGTATCGAGAAGGACCCCGCGCTGGAGCGGCGCTTCCAGCAGGTCTACGTCGGCGAGCCGACCGTCGAGGACACGATCGCGATCCTGCGCGGGCTCAAGGGCCGCTACGAGGCCCACCACAAGGTGCAGATCTCCGACAGCGCCCTGGTCGCCGCCGCTACGCTCTCCGACCGCTACATCACCGCGCGCTACCTGCCCGACAAGGCCATCGACCTGGTGGACGAGTCGATGTCGCGGCTGCGCATGGAGATCGACTCGCGGCCCGTGGAGATCGACCAGCTCCAGCGGAGCGTGGACCGCCTGAAGATGGAGGAGCTCGCGCTCGCGAAGGAGACCGACGAGGCCAGCCGCCAGCGCCTGGAGAAGCTCCGCGAGGAGCTGGCCAACCGCCAGGAGGACCTCAACGCGCTGGTCGGCCGGTGGGAGCGGGAGAAGGCGGGCCTCAACAAGGTCGGCGAGCTGAAGAAGCAGCTCGACGAGGCGCGCGGCGCGGCCGAGCGGGCCCAGCGCGACGGCGACTTCGAGGCCGCGTCCCGGGTCATGTACGGCGACGTCCCCCGCCTGGAGAAGGAGCTCGCCGAGGCCACCAGGGCCGCCGAGTCGGCGGAGGCCGGGGCCGAACCGATGGTGAAGGAGGAGGTCGGCCCCGACGACATCGCCGAGGTCATCTCCTCGTGGACCGGCATCCCCGCCGGGCGGCTGCTGGAGGGTGAGACCGCCAAGCTGCTGCGAATGGAGGACGAGCTGGGCAGGCGCCTCATCGGCCAGCGTGAGGCCGTGCAGGCCGTCTCCGACGCCGTACGGCGTGCCCGGGCCGGCATCGCCGATCCCGACCGGCCGACCGGCTCCTTCCTGTTCCTCGGCCCGACCGGCGTCGGCAAGACCGAGCTGGCCAAGGCGCTCGCCGAGTTCCTGTTCGACGACGAGCGGGCGATGACCCGCATCGACATGAGCGAGTACGGCGAGAAGCACAGCGTCGCCCGCCTGGTCGGCGCACCGCCCGGATACGTCGGATACGAGGAGGGCGGCCAGCTCACCGAGGCCGTACGCCGCAGGCCGTACACGGTGGTGCTGCTGGACGAGATCGAGAAGGCCCACCCCGAGGTCTTCGACATCCTGCTCCAGGTGCTCGACGACGGCCGGCTCACCGACGGGCAGGGCCGCACGGTCGACTTCCGCAACACGATCCTGATCCTCACCTCGAACATCGGCTCGCAGTTCCTCGTCGATCCCACGATAGAGGCCGAGAGCAAGCGCGAGGCGGTGCTGAACGCGGTGCGGGCCTCGTTCAAGCCCGAGTTCCTCAACCGGCTCGACGACATCATCGTCTTCGACGCGCTGGGCACCGAGGAGCTGTCGCAGATCGTGGACCTGCAGATCGCCCGGCTCGCCAGGCGGCTGTCCGACCGGCGGCTGAGGCTGACGGTCACCCCCGCCGCCCGGGACTGGCTCGCGCTGACCGGCTACGACCCGTTGTACGGCGCGCGCCCGCTGCGCCGCCTGATCCAGTCGGCGATCGGCGACCGGCTCGCCAAGGAACTGCTGTCGGGATCCATCCGGGATGGTGACGAGGTAATCGTCGACTTCGACGAGGCGGGAGACACGCTGACGATCGGGCCTGCTCGGTAAGGTCTTCTCCACCATTGCGGCAAGCGCGCCCCGCTCTTTTCCCCCGCTGCTACGTTCGGCGTTCGTCGGACTACCGTACGCGATCAGGGGGACGTGGATGTCCAGGACATCACGAAGTATTCGAGGGCGGTGCGCGGCACTCGCGGCGGTCACCGCCGGAGTGAGCTGGCTGACCTGGGGCACGGCGATGGCGAAGGACGGCGCGTCGTCCGACACCTGCCGTCCCCAAAACCGCGACGTCACGGACCACGACGTCACGGACCACGGCGTCACCGGCCGCGACGTCGCGCGCCACGAGAGCGCGCGGCGCGAGGTCACCGACCGGGACGAGCGGGGCGTTCCGGCCACCCTGGCCCCGGCGGCGGGCGTGCTGAGCATCGCGGACGCCGCCGGATCCGCCGCCGGGCAGGGACACCGCTCGCTTCCCGGCAGGCCCGGCCCCGACCCCGCCGTTCCGGGGGCGGTGGCAAGTCCCGTCCTGCCGGCCCTGACGGCTCCTCGGGCGCTGCCGGGCACGTCGTCCGCCAGGACGCTGACGGGCCTGGTGCCGAGGGCCGCCAACGCGCCGGCGGCCGGGAGCGCGCCGGTCCGCGTGCCCGGCGCGGTCGGCGGCAGCGCTGCCGGTGTTCCCGGCGCGGCAGGCCTTCCCGGGGTGCCCGGCACGGTCGGCGGCGCGAAGTCTCTCCCCGTCGGCCTGGCCGCCGCTCCGTCACCGGCGAAGCCGATATCCCTCGGCACGTCCGCGCTCCCGTCGGCCACGAAGCCTCTCGCCACGGGCGCCTCGGCTCTCTCGTCGCCCGCGAGGTCGCTCATGGCGCCGGCGGCGGCCTTGGTGGGGTCGAGGGTGCCGGCCGCCGCGCCCCTCGCGAACTCCGGCACGCTGCTCCCCGCCAGGAGCGCCGTTCCGCTCCTCGCCGTCGCGCCCGCCAGGCCCGGCGCCCCGGACGCGGCCTGCCCGCCGCAGGCGGCGCAGGGGCTACCCGGCGAGCCGGCCGCGCAGGAGGGGATGCGTCCCCTCACCGAGGGACGGCCGCGCGCGCACCGGCACCCGAGGCCGGAGGGAGAGGCGGGCAACGCCGCCCAGGGCGTGGAGTCGCGGGGCCGCTCCCCTCAGGACCGATCGGAGCAGGACCGGGCCGGGCAGGAGCAGGCCGGGCTGGACCGGGCCGGGCAGAAGCGCGGAGCGCACAACCTCGGCACCCAGGGCCTCACCGGGCAGAACGCCGGTGGGCAGAGCCACCCCGCTCACAACCACCCCGCTCACAATCCCGCCGCTCACAATCCCGCCGCGAACAACCCGGTCGCGAACAACCCGGCCGCGAACAACTCTGCGGGGCGGAACCCCGCTGGTCCGGGGTCCGCCGCCCGCCCCGCCGGGCAGGCCGGGCTGACGCCGCGGACCAGCTCCGTCAGCACCAGTTCCCAGAGCGGCGCCTCCGGTCAGGAGCAGAGCACCGAGACCTTCCCGCGCGAGCACCGGCACCGCAGGCACCATCCGCACAAGCCGAACGGGGCCGGGACGCCGGAGAACCAGGCAGGACGGCCGGCGAACGCGGTTCAGGAGGACACCGGGACGGCGACCGAGCGGAAGAACGGGGCCGGGCACAGGCGTCAGCGCGACGACGCCGCCGCGCCGGCCCACGCCGGAAGGTCCCAGGCCGCCGGCCAGGGCGGAGCAGCACAGGGCAGGGCGGCACAGGGCAGGAACGTCGCACCGGCCGTCCAGCCCGAGTCGGTGGGCGGCAGGCGCATTCCGCGTCTCCAGCCGCGCGAGTATCCCCGGACCGCCGCGCATCCGCAGGGCGGCGACATCACCACCCCCGCCGCCCTCACCAGGGCGACGGGCACGCACGGGGTGACCGACTTCGCCGCCGCGACCGGGAACAAGATCCTGCCCTGACCCGGCATACGACAAAGGGGGCCGTGACACACGGCCCCTTTCTCGTTCCCGGGACCTTTGCGCCACCGATGCCGGCAGGCGACCGCTACCACCGCCGCCCTCGGCGCGCCGGCTCCAGGGATCGTGACACACGGCCCCCTTCCCGTTCCCGGGACCCTTGCGCCACCGATGCCCGCAGGCGACCGCTGTCGGCGGCCGTCCACAGCGTTCCACTGGGGTGGCCGTGCCACGTCGTCTCCGGGACGCCGACAACGCCGGAGCTCACAGGCGGCTGTCACCGGGTCGTTCGCGGCGCTCCGGAGTGAGGCGGCCGGCTGCTCAGCGGGTGATGTCGAGGAGGGCGTCGAGGTCGTCCTCGGGCAACCCGAGATCGACCCGGATGCGGTAACGGGTGCGCAGCAGTGAGTCGCGGATGCCCGACCCGGTGGGGCCGCAGGCGCGGATGCCTTCGGTGGCCCAGTCGTGCGCCGCCTCCGCGTCGCCGTACGCGACCAGGGTCTCGGCGATGGTGAGCGCGGTGGCCGGATTCCAGTCACCCGTCCGGATCGCGGCGATCAGCGCCCTGGCCTCGTCGGGCCGGTCCAGCTCGAACAGGGTGTCGGCGATGCCGGCGCGTGGATCCACCGGCACCTCTCCGCCGTCCTCGATGGCGCCCTGGTAGCGGTCGAGTGCGGCGGCCGGCTGGCCGGCCTGGCGCCACTCCTCCGCCGCGAGCATGAGGATCGCCGCCCTCGACATCTCGCCCGACTCGTACCCCTGGGCCAGCGCGTCGAGGCGACGGGCGAGGGCACCATGGTCATCGAGCAGCAGGGCCTGTTCGAGCAGACGGTCCACCTGCTCATTTGTCACATGTGCCACAGAGCCGAGGCTACCGACCCGAGCCTGGTTTCGCAGGGCAACGCGAGGCATTGACGAAGCAACGATTAGTAGACCTTCCGCTACTATGCGCTTTTCTCCGCAGATAGACGGGCATATCGCACCACGCCTGCGCATTCGAGCCCTGGCGAGGAGCGTCCAGCATGTCCAAGCGAGTGATCCTGACTCTCGCCTCCGCAACGGTGCTCGCCGCCGTAGTCCCGGGTGTCGCCGGATACCTCACGGCGCAGTACGAGGCGCTCGGGCAGGCTCGCGCCGAACTCGCCCGGCTGCAGGCGCAGTTGCGGATGATGGAGCTCACGATCGAGCCCGCCGCCCTGCGGTGCCGCACCGGTGAGTCCGGCCGGCGATCGTCGATTCAGGCCGAGGACGACGATGCGCGCCAGCTCATGATCCCCCCGCGCACCCATACCCGGTCATGGGAGAACACCGCGTACGTGCCGGTCAACACGCCGGGACTGTGGCCCTCCATCGAGGTGCCCGGCATCACCGGCGCCCGCGTGGGCAACCTCCGCGCCGCCACCCCCGGCGCCGCCGACCCTCCTGCGATCTACCCCCGAGCCGTCAACCCGCACGTCGTCAACCCGCGCGTCGTCAACCCGCGCGTCGTGACCGGGCCGCAGGCCCCGTCCTCGTCCGATCCCGCCCGTCCACGGGAGTGAGTCACCGCCGGCGCGACTCGGCGGCGGCGAGCTGCCGGGAGAGATATCCGCGTACGAGTTGCTTCGCCTCGGCCACGATCACCGGGTCGCCGTGCGGATCGTGACGGAAGGCGAGCTTGAGCACCGCGTCTCCCGCCTCGACCGCGACGAGAATGGCACGGTCCAAATCCTCGCCGTCGGCCAGCCCGAATTCCGTCAGGAGCAGCGCCCGTAGGCGTCCGGCGATCACGGTGTTGTTGTCCGCGACGGAGTCGAGCAGGTCGAGGTCGAAGACGTCGCCGAAGTGTAGTGAGCGGAAACCCGGCACGGTCCGGTGCATCTCGACGTACTCGTCGATGATGGCGTCGACCGCGTCCCACCAGCCGGTGTAGTCCTCGATCATGAAGCGGCGCCCGACCCGCGCGGCGAACGACTCCACGTTGCGCCGGGCCAGCGCCTGGCTGAGCGCCCGCTTGTCGGGGAAGAACTGATACACAGAGCCGATGGCCACTCCGGCCCGTTCGGCGACCCGGGTGGTCGTGAGTGCGTCGTACCCGCCCTCGTCGAGCAGCTCCGCGCAGGCGTCGAGCATCCGCTCCACCCTGCGGGCGCTGCGACGTTGTGAGGGCCGCCGCCGCAGCGGCTCTCCGGCATGCGACGAGCGCGGCGACATCATCTCACCACCCCTGGGACCCCGGCCTTCGACGACGGGATCGCCCATCTCCCACACCACTCGGCTGGACACCCACCCATCTTGCCTGTTTCACGGCCCGCGGTCAGGGCTTAGCGGTCACTCGCCGGAAATGCGGCGAGATTCCGGTGCCGTGGCGGTCACGAGTCCTGCGGCGCGGCCGACAGGCCGGTGCAGCCGCGCAGCGCCCGGTACGCGCCGACCGCCTGCTCCCCGGCGCCGCCGGTGACCGGAACGGGCACGCCGCCGTTGATCCGAGCGGGGGTCCACTGGTCCTTGAGGACCTTCCTCCCGTTGATGGTCAGGGTCAGCACGCCGGTCGTCCCGGTCTGCGGACCCCAGTTGTAGAAGGCGAAGTTGCCGAGGCCGTACTGCACGTACGCCTGGCCGGAGTAGCCGCCGCCCAGCAGGATGTGCGCGTGGCTACCCACCACCACGTCGGCTCCCGCCTCCACGAGCTTGTCCGCCAGGCCGCGCTGCACCGGTGTCGGGCACTTCACCAGTTCGGCGCCCCAGTGCAGGAACACGATGACGGTGTCGCTGTTCCTGCGGGCCTGCTGTACGGCGCGCAGGATGCGCGGCTCGTTCTTGGCGGAGGCGAGCCCGGCCTTGTCACCCGCGGCGGTCCAGGACTGGATGAACTGCTCGTCGAGCACCTGGGTGGCGCCGATGATCGACACGCGGTTGCCGTTGACCGTCCTGCGATAGGGCCGGTACGCCTCGGTCTCGTTCGCACCGATGCCGATGACCGGGAACTTCGACGACTTGATGGCGGCCAGCGTGTCGCGCAGGCCGCTCTCCATGTAGTCCATGCCGTGGTTGTTGGCCATCGTCACGACGTCGACTCCGGCGGCCTTGAGAGCGGTGAAGGCCGTCGCCGGGGCGCGGAAGGTGAACTGCTTGCCCGGGGCGGGAGTGCCGCCGGTGGTGATGGCGGTCTCGAGGTTGAGCGCGGTGAGGTTCGACCTGCGCAGCACGGCGGCGATCGGGCCGAGCGCGGTGCGCGGGTCGGCGTTCAGCCGGTTGCGGAGCACGCCTTCGAAGTGCACGTCCCCGGCGAAGGAGATCGTGTAGGGCCGCCGCTGCGGCTTGGGGGACGACGCGGAGGTGGTCGTCGTCTCCTGCCGATCCTGCCGCGACGCGCCGGGAACGGACTCGCTCTCCGCCGCGCTGCAACCGGCGGCGAGGAGGGCGGACGCGAGGAGGGTGAACAGGGCCGGGGCGAGGGGAAGACGTCTCACGGCACCTGAGCATGCCATCTCCCGCGGTCCCGCGGAGGACGGGTTCCCGTTCCGCCCGCGCCTCCCGCGGGTTCTCGCCCGGCCCCGCCACCCTGTGCGCGCGCCCTCGTACAGACCCCGAATAAGCCTGGACAAGCCCGGGTACGGCTCGCGCCCGCGTGGGACACGGGCCGTACACGGGGCCGTGACCGGGTCGGAGAACCGGTCAGAGAAGCGGCCGGAGAAACCGGTTAGAGGTCGAACTCGCCGTCCTTGACGCCGCCGACGAACGCGTCCCATTCGGCGGGCGTGAAAACGAGCGCCGGACCATCCTGGTTCTTGCTGTCGCGTACGCCGACGTGGCCGCCCGGCAGGACGGCCACCTCCACGCAGGCGCAGTTGTTAGAGCTCCGGCTGCTCTTCCACCAGGCTGCGCCGGACAGGTTAATCGAGTTCATGAAAGGTGTTCTCTCCCCCCGGAGATTCTCCGCGCGGATTTCCGGGGCGGTCTTGAGGCTCTATCGCCAATGACGGACAGTTTTTTCCAGGAGCCTGCGGGAGGCGTCCACGTCAAGGGCCTTCGTCTCCAGGTAGTCGAATGCCACCTCGTACCGGTAGACGATCGTCTCGTCCTCGACCAGGCGTCCGCCCAGGAGTGCCTCCAGGTACACGACGTCATGGAACTCGGGCAGTTTGAGGTGGCTGAACGCTCCGGTGTTGATCGGGTGGGCCGTGTCGAGCAGAAGGATCCGCAACTCGACGTTCGGCAGCTCAGACACCTCGATCAACCGCCCGAGCTGTTCCCGCATCACCTCGTCGCCGCCGAACCGGCGCAGCAGGACCGACTCCTCGACGACGGCCGAGATGGCCAGCGGATTGTCCACCCGCAGAACCGCCTGCTGGCGGGCCATCCGGACCTCGATCCGGCTGCGGACGCCGCCCGGCGCCTCAAGGGTGCTCCGCTGCCCGCTCTCCATCATGGCGCGGACGTACGCCTCGGTCTGAAACAGACCCGGCACCACCTGGGGTTCCCAGTCGCGTGCCGACGTGGCTTCGGCCTCCAGGCCAAGGAACGTCGTGTATTCCTTGGGCAGGGAGTCGCGATAGTCCTCCCACCAGCCCTTCCGGGTCGCGTCCCGGTGCAGGGCGAGCAGCTCTTGGCGTTGGCGCGAATCTACCATGTAGATCACCAGCAGCGCCTCAACGTCGCTCTCGCGAGGCGAGGTGCGTGCCGTCTCGATTCTGCTGATCTTCGCGGCCGACCAGCCGAGCCGGGTCGCGACCTGGTCGCCCGTCATGCCGGCGCGCTCACGCAGCCGGCGCAGCTCCTGCCCCAGCCGCCGCCGCCGGACGGTGGGACTGCCGTGCTCGGGCATCCCGGCCGACCTCCTTCGTCCGGTGGAGCGGGCCGCGCGGGTGCGGGGCGCCCTGTCCGAAGATACCTCGCCGGCCGATGTGAGTTGCAGTGAAAATTACGGTGAAAGTTGCACTGCATCGGCAGAAGATTGTTGCGGATTTCTTTTCGCCAAGTATTGCAGCGGAATGTGAACTGGGTCACGATCGATACGGGAAAGGTCTCCCGGACGGTGGGGACGCCGGCGGTCGCCGGCGGGATGTTTCCGGAGCCCGATTTCCCACCCGGGGCACGCGCCCGGCCCGTTCCTGAGGCATGGGCGCCGACCGCCTCGGGTGCGCGTGACACAACAGGGCCGTTCCGGGCGCGGAGCGCGCTCTCCGTTCGTTGACACCAGGAGACGAACGCAAGACGACGAACCCAGCACGACGAGATCTCCGCTTGGCACCCATCCGGAAGGAGTCTCCATGAATCCCCCCGGTGCCGCCTGGTTCTCATTGCTAAGAAGCCGGATGACGACGGCCGACCTCGCCCTGTGCGCCGAGCAGGACAGGTGGGCCCGCGAGCTCAGGTGGACCGTCAGCCGCACCGGCTTCGGTGCCCGGCAGTATCGCGATCCACGCTTCGACCTCGTCCAGGAGCTGGAGGAGGTCGGCCGCCTCTTCCGCGCGTGACGCGGTGACCGTCACACCGTGACGCCATGTCACCGTGACACCGGGTCACCACCGCCGCACGCCCCGGCGCGGCACGCGCTCGCGGATCAGGCGGAAGACGACGGCGACCGGTTAGGCTTGCGCGGGTGACGACCGCCCTCATCCACGAACGGCTGCAGTCCCAGCTCGCCTTCCACACCGAGATCGACAAGCTGAAGCGCGTCATCCGCCGGAACTCTCTCATCGACGGGTCGCGCCGGGAGAACGACGCCGAGCATTCCTGGCATCTGGGCGTGATGGCGATGACCCTGGCCGAGCACGCGTCTCCCGGCACCGACATGGCGAGGGTGGTCGCCATGCTGCTCGTCCACGACATCGTGGAGATCGACGCCGGCGACACCTTCATCTACGACGCCGTCGCGGTGGAGGGACAGGCCGCCCTCGAACTCGCGGCGGCCGACCGGATCTTCGGGCTGCTCCCCGAGGATCAGGGCTCGCGCCTGCGGGCCCTGTGGGACGAGTTCGAGGAGCGGCGTACGCCGGAGGCGAGGTTCGCCCGGGCGCTCGACCGGCTCGCACCGATCATCGCGAACCATCACAACGAGGGCGGCACCTGGTCGCTCTACAAGGTGACCGCCCGTCAGGTGATGGAGAAGGTGCGGCTCATCGAGGAGGGCTCGCCCACGCTCGGCGAGTACGCCGCCGGGCTCGTCGCCGCCTCCGTTGCCCGGGGCCATCTCGCGCCCTGACCCTTCCGCCGCCTGGAGGCTCGGGCTCGCGCGCCTGAAACCCGCGTATACCGTCTCATTCCTGTCCATGTTCACACCTGTGACGCGCGGGTACGTGATCCGGTGTTAGGGGGCGAGACATGGAAGAGACGACGAGTTCGCGGCGTACGGGCCGGATGGCGCGGAGAGTCCCCGCCGCCGAGGTCTTCGACGGGCTTGAGCGGGCCACCGTGCTCGACCGGCCGATCGCTGTCATCTCCAAACAGGTGCGCCGCAAGCTCGGCCCGGGCAAGACCCGGGACTTCCTGCACGGCGTAACCATCGGACATCCGCTGCACCCGGCGCTCGCGATGGTCAGCTTCGGCTGCTGGCTGTCGGCCGGGGTGGTCGACATGACGAAGACCGGGCCGCGGGCGGCCCGCACACTGATCCTGGCGGGGCTGGGCAGCGCCGTGCCCACGGTGGCGGCCGGCCTCACCGACTGGTCCACGCTCCACCGTGAGCAGCAGCGGGTGGGCCTGGTGCACGCGATGACCAACGCGGCGGCGGCCGTCTGCTACACCGGCTCTCTGCTGTTACGGATGCGGGGACGTGAGCGGGCCGGCCGGACCCTGGCGTACGCCGGGCTCGCGGCGGCCTCAGCGGGCGGCTTTCTCGGCGGGCACATGTCCTACCGCCAGGCGGCCGGGGCCAACCACGCGGAGTCGGTCGGCCATCTCGTGCCGCTCGGCTGGCACGACCTGTGCGCCCTGAAGGACCTGCCCAACGGGCGGCCGGTGCGGCGGCGGCTGGGCTACATCGACCTGTTCGTCATCCGTCTCGGCGACGACGTGAACGTGCTCGCGGACAACTGCTCCCACCTCGGCGGCCCCCTTCACCAAGGGCGTGTCGCGATGGAGAACGGCGAGCCCTGCATCGTCTGTCCCTGGCACGGCAGCGCCTTCCGCATCTCCGACGGCAGGGTCACGCACGGCCCCGCGACGTCGCGCCAGCCGGCCTTCCAGACCCGGTTGCGGCAGGACGGCGTGGTGCAGGTCCGTCCCGCCGAGTGACCGCGCGCGGTCACTCGACCGCGGCGACCGGCATCACTCGGTGTCGGGGCCGCGGTCGTCGGCGGGATGCTCGACCAGCGCGAGCACCCGGTTGGACATGAACCTCGCGGTGCGGACGGGCGTGCCCGACCGCGTCACCTCGGTTACCTCCACGACTCCCCGGCCCGTGGTGACCTCGATCCGGCGTCCCGCCCTGGTCGCGATCACCTCATACGTGCGCGGGGTGCCTCCGGCATCGATCACGATCTCCACCCGGTCGCCCTTCACAAGGGCATACATACCCTTTCAGAACACCAGCTTCACTATCGCCACGATTCCGACGACAACAATGAAGCCCCGGAGCAAGGGCGCGGGCAGTCTGCGGCCGAGGCGGGCGCCGAGGAAGCCGCCCGCGGCCGACCCCAGCGCCACCGTCAGCGCGGCGGTCCAGTCCACCGGCGCGATGAACGCGAACAGCACCGCCGCCGTGGCGTTGACCAGCAACGACAGCAGGTTCTTGGCCGCGTTGACCCGTTGCAGGTCCTCGTCGAGGAAGCTGCCCAGCAGACCGATCAGGACGATCCCCTGGGCCGCGCCGAAGTAGCCGCCGTACGTCCCGGCGCCGAGGACGCCCGCCCAGAGCCACGGCCCGCCGTGCGGGTGCGGCCGCCGCCGCGCGGCCAGCCACTCGTTGATCCTGGGCTGGAACACCACCATGAGGCAGGCCAGGCCGATGAGCACCGGGACGATGACCCGGAAGGCCTCCGCGGGCAGGCGCAGGAGCAGCAGCCCGCCGGCGAGCGAGCCGATCACCGAGGCGACGCCCAGCCGGACCAGGCGCTCGCGCTGGCCCCTGAGCTCCGCGCGGTAGCCGAGCACCCCGGTCACCCCGCCGGGGACGAGGCCGACGTTGTTCGACACGTTGGCGACGATCGGCGGGAACCCGACGGCCAGCATCGTGGGGAACGTGATCAGCGACCCCGATCCCACGACCGCGTTGATCGCCCCGGCCCCCACACCGGCCGCGAAGACCGCGACCGCCTCCCACGGCGTCACTCGTACCCGCTCCCTCGTACGGCTGTCGCCTCAGGGTAGGCGCCGCGCCCGCGCGGGCGGCCGGAGGGGGCCCGCGCGGGCCTCACCCCGGAGGGTCAGAGGGGCCGGGCGTACCAGCGGCCGGTCTGCCCCCGGTCGAGATGCAGCGGCACGCCGAACGTGGCCGACAGGTTCTCCGCCGTCATCGCCGTCTCGATCGGCCCCTCGTCGACGATCGCGCCGCCGCGCAGCAGCAGCACGTGGGTGAACCCGTCCGGGATCTCCTCGACGTGATGGGTGACCAGGACCATCGTCGGCGACGCCGGGTCCTGGGCCAGCGCGCCGAGGCGGCGTACCAGGTCCTCGCGGCCGGCCACGTCGAGCCCGGCGGCGGGCTCGTCGAGCAGGAGCAGCTCCGGGTCCGGCATGAGCGCGCGGGCGATCTGCACGCGCTTGCGCTCGCCCTCCGACAGCGTCGAGAAGCGCCGCCGGATCAGGTGCGCGCAGCCGAGCTGGTCGATCAGCTCGACGGCGCGGGTGACGTCGTTGGAGTCGTACTCCTCGTTCCAGCGGCCCAGGATGGCGTACGACGCGGTGAGCACGAGATCGATGACCTTCTCGTCCGGCGGGATGCGCTCCGACAGCGCCGCGCTGGCCAGCCCGATCCGGGGCCGCAGGTCGAACACGTCCGTCTGGCCGAGCCGCTCGCCGAGGATCTCCACCGACCCCTCGGTCGGGAACAGCAGCGAGGCGGCCACCTGGAGCAACGTCGTCTTGCCCGCGCCGTTGGGCCCGATGATCACCCAGCGCTCGTCCTCACGCACGCTCCAGTCGATGCCGCGCAGCAGGGTGGCGCCGTCCCTGCGGACGGCCACGTCCTGAAGCTGAAGCACCTGACCGCCCATCGTGGTCCCCCTCCTGTGGTCCTCTGGGATAAAACTATGGCAGTCCGACGACATATCGTGGATCGGGTGCACACCGATTCACCGATCTCGGCCACGCTCGTCGCCTGGGGCAACGCCTGGCTCCTTGGACATGTGAGTCTGGAGACCGCCCTGGACCGCGTCGAGCGCGAGGCGGGGCCCCAGGTGGTGGCGGCGGAGGGGATCGAGACCCCCCTGCTGGCCTTCCTCCTGGACCGCAGGATCGAGGGGCTGAGCGCGTTCCGCCTCGCCCTGCCGGTCTCCGGCGACCCGCTCGGGCTCACCGGCCCGCCCTCCTTCAACGGCGTCGCCATCGACGCCGGTCAGGCCGTCGTGGCCGTGCTGTCCGGCAGGTGCCTCGGCCTCGTGCCGTCCGCCGACCGGCGCGGCTCGTCGTACCGCGGCGTCCGCTGGCTCACGGCCGAGGCGTCGGCGGCGCCCCCCGACGTGCCCTCGCTGGCCGAGGCGGAGCAGTCCCTGCGGACCGCAATGGTCGCCGCCACCGAGGCGCTGCTCGGCATGGGCGGCCCGGCGCAGGGCTTCCCGGCGGCGGACGCACTCGACCGCGCGGGCGAGGCCCTCGCCCCCGGTTACCCAGGCAGGGCGCACCGGGTCGGCGCGCTCGCCGCCCGGCTCGCCGTCGCGCTCCGCCTGGCCGACGAGCGCGGGCTCACCTCCGGCCAGGTCGCCGTGCGCGGCGCCGTCCTGCGCGACCTCGACCGGGCCGTACGGCGGGCCAGGGTCGCCGCGCACAACGCCGTCGTCGAATCCCAGGTCTGACCACCGCCCAGGCCCTCAGGCCAGGCCGTGCCGTACGGCGTAGAGCGCGGCCTGGGTGCGGTCCTGCACACCGAGCTTCATGAGGACGTTGGAGACGTGGGTCTTCACCGTCTTCTCCGCCACCACCAGCGCACGGGCGATCTCCCGGTTCGACCGTCCCGCCGCGAGGTGCCGCAGCACCTCGCGCTCCCGGTCGGTCAGCGCGGCCGCCTGCTCCGGCCGCTCCCGCTCCGCCGACAGCATCGCCTCGGCCGCCTCCGGCGCGAGCAGGATCTGCCCGGCGTGCACGGCGTGGATCGCCCGCACGAGCGCGGCCGGGTCCACGTCCTTGTAGAGGAAGCCCGCCGCGCCCGCCCGCATGGCCGGGGCGACGTCGCCGCGGTCGCTCACCGACGTGAGGACGATCACCCGCACGTCCCGCCCGCTCAGCTCCGCCAGCGCGCCGAGGCCGTCGAGCACCGGCATCCTCAGATCGAGCAGCAGCACGTCGGGGGCGAGCGACTCGGTCAGCGCGACGGCCTCGGCGCCGTCGGCCGCCTCGCCGACGACGCCGATGTCCTCCTGGATCTCCAGGAACGTGCGCAGTCCCTGCCGTACGACGGGGTGGTCGTCGGCGATGAGCACGCGGATCACGCGGGCACCTCCAGTCGTACGGTCGTGCCGCGGCCGGGCGTGGAGGAGACCGACAGCGTGCCGCCGACGGCCTGGGCCCGGTCGCCCATCGAGGGCAGCCCCAGGCCGCGCGCCGCCGTCCCGCTCATGTCGTCGCTGTCGAAGCCCGCGCCGTCGTCGGACACCTCCAGCGCCAGGGTGGCCGCGGCGCGCGTGAGGCGTACGCCGATGCGGCCGGCCCCGGCGTGCCGTACGGCGTTGTGCAGCGCCTCCTGGGCGACCCGGAGCACGGCGACCTCGACCTCGGGCGGCAGGTCGCCGGGCTGCTCGCCCTCGGCCGCGAACGCGACGGTCGCGGGATGCAGGCGGTCGAGCAGGGCCACCTGCTCGCGCAGGCTCTCCACGAGGCCGTACCGGTCCAGCTCGGGCGGGCGCAGTTCCACGATCACGGCGCGCAACTCCGTCAGCGCCTCCCCCGCCATCCGCTCGACCCGCTCGATCGCCTCGGCCGCCCGCTCGGGTTCGGTGCGGGCCAGCGCCGCGGCGGCCCGCGCGGTCAGCCGCAGCGAGAACAGCTTCTGGCTGACGGCGTCGTGCAGCTCGCGGGCCATCCGCGTGCGTTCCTCTATCACCGTGAGCTCGCGCCCGCGCTCGTAGAGCCGGGCGTTGGTGAGCGCGATGGCGGCGTGCGCCGCGAACAACGTCAGCAGGTCCTCGTCGGCCTCGTCGAACCCGCCGGGCGTCCGTTTGTTGGACAGGAAGATGATCCCGAGCACGGTGTCGCCGTCCGTGATCGGCACGCCGAGGAAGTCCGTGAGCACCGGATGGGCCTTCGGCCACCACCCGTACCGCGGATCCTGGCGGATGTCGGGCAGCCGGACCGGCCTTCCCTCGCGCAGCAAAGCGCCCAGCATGCCGTGCTGGCGCGGGGTGGGGCCGATGGCCTTCCACTGCTCGTCGGAGATGCCCTCGGCCACGAACTCGGCGAACGCGCCGTCGTCGTCCGGCACGCCGAGCGCGGCGTAGCGGGCGTCCAGCAGCCGCCGCGCGGACCGCACGATGACCTGGAGGACCTCGCGGACCGACAGGTGGCGGGTCACCGCGAGCACGGCCGAACTGACCGCGTGCAGCACGGCGTCCCGATCCCGGTCGTCGCGATCCCGGGCGCACGTGTCCGGGCCCGGCCGGAGCGGCTCGGGCGGGGGGACGGTGTCGGCGGGCTCGGGCACGCACCCAGCGTAGGTCGCCCGGCGCCCGGCGCGCGTCGGCCGGTGGGCCTAGGGCCAACTGCCGAAACCGTACCGGGCCGTGGTCCGATGCCCGCCTGACCTGCCGCTTCCTAGCGTGAAGCGCATGAGACAGGCACTCATCACCGGAGCGTCGCGAGGGCTGGGACTGGCCCTCGCCAAAGCGCTCGCCGCCGACGGCTGGTCGCTCCTCCTCACCGCGCGGGGCGAGGAGGACCTGATGTCCGCGGCCTTCGACCTCGGCGCCCGGGCCATCCCCGGGGACGTCGCCGATCCCGCGCACGTGGCCCGGCTCGCCGAGGCCGTCCCCGAGCTGGACCTGCTCGTCAACAACGCGAGCGGGCTCGGCCCGGCCCCGCTGCCCAGGCTCGCCGACTATCCGCCGGCCGCCCTGCGGGCCCTGTTCGAGACGAACGTGATCGGGCCGCTGGCGCTGATCCAGGCCACGCTGCCCGCGTTGCGCAAGCGGCGGGGCGCGATCGTGAACATCTCCTCCGACGCCGCCGTGGGGGCGTACGAGGGCTGGGGCGGGTACGGCGCGACCAAGGCCGCCCTCGACCAGGTCTCCAACGTCCTCGCCGCCGAGGAGCCCGACGTCGCCGTGTGGTGGGTGGACCCGGGCGAGATGCGGACCCGCATGCTGGCGGAGGCGGTCGGCGAGGAGGAGGCCGGGACGGCGCCGCCTCCGGAGAGCGTGGCGCCGGCCCTGCTGCGCCTCGTCGCCGACCGCCCCGAGCCGGGCCGCTTCACCCGCGGAGACCTGCGATGACCGGCACCGGCGGGCCGGCGGGGGCCGACGGGCGGGCGGCGACCGGGGATGCGGCACTGCGTGGGAACCGGCCGGCGGGGGTGATCGGGGAGCCCGGCAGGCCGCGGGCGTCGGGCGATTCGCTGACGTTCGCGCTCGCGGCGCCGCTGGAGGCCCGTGAGCCGCCCGAGGCACGCGGGCTGCGCCGCGACGAGGTCAGACTGCTGGTCTCCCGCCGCGACACCGGTGAGATCACCCATCACGTCTTCGCCGACCTGCCGTCGCTGCTGGCCCCGGGCGACCTGCTCGTGGTGAACGACTCCGCCACCCTGCCCGCGGCCGTACGGCTCGACCGCCTGGCCGTGCACTTCTCGGGCCGGCTCGCGTCCGGCGACTGGCTGGTGGAGTTGCGCCGCCGTACGGCCACGGCGACGGAGCCCTATCTCGGCGCGGCACCGGGGGAATGGCTGCCGCTGCCGGGAGGGGCCACGCTGCGCCTGGCCGGGCGGGAGACGGCGCGGCTGTGGCGGGCCCGCCTGGACCGCGACGTGCTCTCCTACCTCGCCGCGCACGGCGTGCCGATCCGGTACGGCTACGTGCGGCGCGACTGGCCGCTCGCCGACTACCAGACGGTCTTCGGGGTCGAGCCCGGCAGCGCGGAGATGCCGAGCGCGGGCCGTCCGTTCACCCCGGAACTCGTGACCGCGCTGGTCAGCCGGGGCATCGGCGTCGCGCCGATCACGCTGCACACCGGCGTCGCGTCTCCGGAGAAGGACGAACCGCCCTATCCGGAGTGGTTCTCGGTCTCCGCGCGTACGGCCCTGCTGGCGAACCTCACCCGCGCGCACGGGGGCCGGGTGATCGCCGTCGGCACGACGGTCGTACGCGCTCTGGAGACGGCGGCGCGGCCTCCGGTCGCCGGGCCGCACCTGGGGGAGCCGGGGCCGGACGGCGGCGGGGTGCGGGCGCTCTCGGGGTGGACCTCCCATGTGGTCACCCCGGCGGAAGGCGTCCGCGCGGTGGACGGGCTCATCACCGGCCTGCACGAGCCGCGTTCGAGTCACCTGATGATGCTGTCGGCGATCACCGGGACCGGGGTGCTGGCCGGCGCGTACGAGGAGGCGTTGCGGGAGGGCTACCTGTGGCACGAGTTCGGCGACAGCCATCTCATTTTGTGATGCGTGACGAATCTGAGATTTTGTTGGTCAAGGCTGATCGCATGCGAACACTCATCCGTAAGTCGACGACGTCGCTGGTCGCATCACTGGCCGCCGGAGCACTGGTGGTCCCCGCCCCCGTCGCCGCGTCGGCGTCCGCTCCGTCCATGGCGCCCACGGTGGCGCGGGCGGCCGGCACCACGAGCACCAGCTCGGCCACCAGCTCGGCCACCACCGCGGCCGCCGCCGCCCCGGTCTCCATCAAGGTGAGCTATCCCTACCGGGTCAGGGCGGGCGGGGTGGTGTCCTTCAAGGTCACCCTCGTCAACAAGCTCAAGACCAGGACGGACGAGATCTTCCTGGCCGCGAAGTTCCCCAAGAACGTCACCAAGGCCCGAATTTACGTTCCGCAGGGTTCTCGCTACAACGAGCGGTGCACCCGGGAACGAATCCGGGCGCTCTGCGTGCTGCCCGGTCTGAAGAAGGGGAGGAGTTACACGTTCTGGGCCAAGGCCTGGGTGAGCGGATCCGCGCGGGGCAAGCTCTACGGCTATTTCGGCGGAGCCGTGACCGACACGTCACTCAACACCGACCCCAAGCAACTGCTCAACGAGTTCGGCGGCAGCATCAGCTGGGTGAAGACGAAGAGCACAATCACCCGCTGACAATCGGATCCACAATCTTCACGATAAAGATCTTTACGGATGATGTGGGGGGATGGTACAAAATTTCCCCTATTGCGGGGGAACATCCATTTCCCCCCATCGTCCTCAGGAGACACACACCCATGCGTCACCCGATCGTGAAGATCGCCGGCCTCGCGACGGCCGCACCGCTCGCGGGGGCACTGTTCCTCGCCGCGGCCCCGGCGGCCTCGGCCGCCCCGGCGTCCACCGCCGCGGCGACCGCCAAGGCGGAGCCGTACTCGAGCTTCTACGTGGCCGCGAAGGGCCCGAAGAAGGCCAAGGCCGGCTCGCGGATCACCTACACCGTCAGTGCGGTCAACCGGGGCCCGCACCTCGCCGACACGTACTTCGTCGGCGGCCAGCTGCCCAAGGGCATCGAGAGCAAGGTGTACTACGGCGCTCCCAAGGGCACGCAGTGCGCCTTCTTCTCCGACGGGTTCTGGTGCATGATCCCCCGCGCGCTGGAGGTCGACGACGCGGTCTCGTTCTCGATCACCGTCAAGCTGAAGAAGGGCGCCCGTGGCACGGCCCTCGCCCGCGTCGGTGTGGACCAGTGGGACGTCCCCAACGGCGCCGAGGACCTCAACCGGCGCGCCTGGAAGGAACTGGGCGTCAAGCACTGGTACTTCCTCAAGACCGTCAAGACGAAGATCACCCGCTGATCTCGTCGTCCTGAGCCCCACGACGCCCGTCTGCCCCGGCAGGCGGGCGTCCGCCATTCCGAAGACCATCGCCCGGCTACGGCGATCGGCTCAGGCGGCCAGGGCAGGTCTGCCGGAGTCCGGCAGGAGTGCCGTTCTGACCTGGGCCTCGGCGATCCTGGCCAGTGCCGCCCGCGCCGCGCCCGGCCGGGGCCGTTCGCCCTGCCCCGGCTCGCCACGCGCGTCCGCCTGACGGAGGCCGCGCGGGGCCGGCTGCTCCAGGCGTACGCCGGGGAAGACGGTCACCTCCACGACCAGATCGCGGGTCGCGACGATGCGCAGGAGCGAGGCGACCAGGGTGTCGTCGCCGACGAACGACGGCCGGGTGGACGGCGTGGCCCACTCGCCCGCGCCCTCCACGAAGCGCAGCGCGACCGGCCGTACGGGCACTCCCGCGTCGAGCGCGGCCTGGAAGACGGCCGGGCGGAAGCGTCCCATCTCCCGGCCGCACCAGGTGGTGCCCTCCGGGAACGCCGCGACGCTCTCGCCGCGGCCCAGCGCGGCGGTCATGTCCGCGACGACCCGCGGCAGGGTGGACAACGCGTCCCTGTCGACGAACAGCGCGCCGCCGCCGGCGGCCAGAGTGCGGACCACCGGCCACCTGCCCACCTCCGCCTTGGCCAGCGGACGGCAGGGGAGGGTCGCGGCCATCACCAGGGGATCGAGCCAGGAGACGTGGTTGCCGACGAGCAGGGCCGGGCCGTCGTCGTCGCGTACGGCCCGCGCCCGGGCGGAACCTCCGAGGCAGGAGAACCCGCGGCGGGTCACCACCCTGATGCCGAGGGCCCGCAGGAACAGGCGCGACCAGCGGGCCACGGCCGTTCCCCGCCGGGCCGTACGGCCGATCACGAGCGCGACCGGCAGGCCGGCGGCGAGGACCGCGAGCGCACCCGCGATCCGGGCGGCCCGCCGCAGCGGCCCGGCCGTACGCGTCTGCGCCCGCAGGCACGCGGCGGTCGCGCAGGACGACACGGGCAGCCAGACCGAGCGCTCAAGGGCCCCCGAGGCGGGCGGCGAGGGGGCGGGCGGCAGGGGCGTGACCGCGCTCACCGCGTCTCTCCCAGGAAGTGCCGCAGGTAGCGCGGGTCGATCTCGGCCAGCGAGAGCAGCACGAAGAAGTCCGCCGTGCCGAAGTCCGGGTCGTACGCGGGCGCTCCGCAGATCCAGGCGCCGAGCCGTAGATATCCGCGCAGCAGCGACGGCAGCACGAACCGGTCGGGCCGGGGCACACCGGCGTCGCGCCAGGGCGTGCGCGGGGTCACCCGATACTTCTCCGGCCCGAGCGGCACCCGGTCGACCACCCCCGCGGCGATCACGCCGCCGTCGTCGAGCGGCACCGAGCAGCAGCCCGCCAGCCAGGTATGGCCGTGATCGGCCAGATAGCGGGCGATCCCCGCCCACATCAGCGCGACGACCGCCCCGCCGCGGTGCTCGGGATGCACGCAGGTGCGCCCCGCCTCGACCAGGCCGCCGCGCAGGCCCTTCAGCCCCCCGAGGTCGAACTCGGTCTCCGAGTAGAGCCGGTCGGAGCGGCCGGGCGGCAGCAGGCGGTAGGTGCCGACCACGGTGTCCCCCTCGCGGACGAGGAGATGGTCGCAGTACGCGTCGAACCGGTCCGCGTCGTGACCGTTCAGCGGCGAGTCGAGCCGGGCGCCCATCTCGACGGCGAAGACCTCGTGACGCAGCCGCTGGGCGGCGCGGACGTCGGCGGCGCTCTCGGCGAGGCGCACGGTGTAGCGGCCGGCGTCATGGCCTTCGCGGGGGCCGGTCCGCAGAGAGCCGGGCATGAGGGGCCCGGGGCCAAGGGAGATCGTCATAAGTCGTCACGTCCTTCCTCGGGGCAAGCGCCCATCACCATGACGACATGCGGAAATGACGCCGGCGCCTCAGGCCGGGGGCACGAAGGCGTCCGCATTGTGAACCTCGTGCGCGGCCACGACAAGCCGCACAGTAACCTCAAACAACGTGAACCAGCGCACGCTCCTGATCACGCTGACCGGTCCGGATCGCCCGGGCGTCACCTCCCGGCTGTTCGCCGTCCTGGCCGGGTTCCCGGTCGTCGTGGCCGATGTGGAGCAGGTCGTCATCCGCGGCCGTCTCACCCTCGGCGTGCTCGTCGCCTACGCCGGAGGGCCGCCCACCGGCACCGGAGGCACCATCGGCGGTCTGTGGACCGCCGTCGAGCAGGTGGCCGCCGATCTCGACATGGACCTGGAGATCGCCACCGGCACGACCTCCAAGGAGAAGAGACGGCGCGGACGCCTGCACGTCACCGTCCTGGGCGCGCCGCTGCTGCCCGCCGCGATGGCGGGGATCTCCGGGCGGATCGCCGCGAGCGGCGCCAACATCGACAGGATCGAACGGCTGTCGAGCTATCCGGTCACCTGCATCGAGCTCGCGGTCTCGGGGGCGGACCCGCAGGCGATGCGGGCCGAGCTCGCCGCCGAGGCGGCCGCCCAGCAGGTGGACGTGGCCGTCCAGCGCACCGGCCTGCACCGCCGCGCCAAGCGGCTCATCGTGATGGACGTCGACTCGACGTTGATCCAGAACGAGGTCATCGAGCTGCTGGCCCGGCACGCCGGGTGCCTCGACGAGGTCGCCCGGGTGACCGACGAGGCCATGCGGGGCGAGCTCGACTTCGCCGAGTCGCTGGTCAGGCGGGTCGCTCTGCTCGAAGGCCTGTCCGAGGAGGTCTTCGAGAAGGTCGTCAAGGAGGTCGTCCTCACCCCCGGCGCGCGCACGCTGGTCCGCACGCTCAAGCGGCTCGACTACCGCTTCGCGATCGTCAGCGGCGGCTTCACCCAGATCACCGACTCTCTCGTGGCGGACCTGGGCATCGACTACTCGGCCGCCAACACGCTGGAGGTCGTGGACGGCCGGCTCACCGGCCGGGTCGTCGGCGAGATCGTCGACCGGCCGGGCAAGGCCCGCGCGCTGGAGCGGTTCGCCGCCGAGGCGGGCATCCCGCTGAGCCAGACCGTGGCGATCGGCGACGGCGCCAACGACCTCGACATGTTCGCCGTCGCCGGGCTCGGCATCGCGTTCAACGCCAAGCCGATCGTCCGGCAGGCGGCCGACACCGCGGTCAACGTGCCCTACCTCGACTCGATCCTCTATCTCCTCGGCATCTCCCGCGAGGACGTGGAGGCGGCCGACGCCGAGGACGGCATGCCGCCCGCCGCCACCTGACGCCCCTCACCGTACGGCCGCGAAGGCGCCGCCCGCGGCGGCGCACAGCCGTACGGCGTCGGCGTCCAGCGAGCGCAGGGCCTGGTCGGCGGCGGCGGTCCGCAGGAGCGCACGGCGCGATCCGGCGGCCTCCGGCGCCGACTCCAGCTCGGCGAGCCGGCGCTCGGCCTGCGCGCCGACCCACATCGCGTCGTCGGCCAGCCCGCGGCTCACGCCCGCGCCCGGCTCGTACGGCTCCCCCGCCTGCACGGCCTGGGAGGCGGCCTGAAGCTGCCCGGCCACGGCGTCCAGCACGTCGGCGACCGGTCCCGCCCCGATCGGCTCGTCCCGGAGCAGCGAGACCATGGTCAGCAGGTCGTCGCGGACCCGCTGCGCGGCGTCGAGGGCCCCGCCGACGGCCTCCGGTGCGGCGCCGCCCGGTTCCCGCGCGATGTAGCCGAGCGCGCCCGCGACCGTCTCGGCGTCCACCCCGGCCTTCCTGATCCGGTCCTCGGCCCGTTCGGCGCCCGTCCTCCCCCGCGCCAGCTGGGCCAGCGCGCGGGCGGCCGCCGCGTGCGAGCCGAGCATCCGGCCCACCCGGTCGGCGAGCCGCCGTGTCTCGCCGCGCGGCCACAGCAACCGCGTGCAGGCGATCGCGATCGCCCCGCCCGCGAGGGTGAGGACGACCCGTGACTCGGCGATCCGCGCGGTCTGCGGCACCTGGAAGTCGAGCAGCAGCAGCACGCACATCGTCATGAACGTCGCCCAGTAGGCCTGGTGGGTCGGGGCCAGGCCGAACGCCAGCGCGGCCGACACCCCGATCAGCGCCACGAGCGCCCAGTGGCCGGGCGTGAGGTGCAGCACGGCGGCCGAGACCAGCCCGCCGACCGTGCTGCCGCCCACCCGCGCCCACACCCTCGCCCGCGTCTCGCCGTACGTCGGCTGGATGGTGACCAGCACCGCGATGACCAGCCAGTGCGGGAACGCCGGCTTGAAGAGCACGATGACCACCGAGGCGAAGGCCGTGCCGAGGACGACGCGCAGAGCGTGCCGCACCCGGGGGTCGTCGAAGGCGAGCGGCGGGGGCGCGGCGAGCCCGGCGAGCCCGGCGCGACCGGGCGCGGCTGCGTCGACCCTGGTGGCGTCGAGCCCGGGTGCGCTGAACCCGGGAACGCCGAACCCGGGAACGCCGAACCCGGGAACGCCGAACCCGGGTGCGCCGAGACGGCGGGCCTGCGCGGCGGACCCGTCCAGCGCCGCCTGGATCCGCCCCACACTGTGGGCGACCTGACGCAGCAGGACGAGCACGACCTTCTCCCGCTCCCCGCCGGCGGTCCGTTCGCGCAACCGGTCGACCCGGGCGCCGAAGTCGACCACCGGTTCCCGCAGCGGAGGGCAGTCGGCCAGGTAGGCCCGCAGCGCGCCGGCGAGCGACCCGGTCAGGGCGCCGATTCCGGCCTCCTCCACCGCGCGGGGCGCCCGGCGTCGCAGCGTGTCGCACAGGCCGCGCAGCGCGACGATCTCGTGGAACACCCGGCGAAGCGCGAGCGCGACGTCGTCCGCCGCCCGCGATCGTTCGCCGCGCAGCCGCCGGGCCCGGGCCGTGCCGACCTCGGCGAGCGCGTCCGCCACCGCCCGGCGGCGCGCGTCCCACTCGTCTGGGCCGGCCCCGCGGGTCGGCCCGGGGCCGGGCACCGCCTCCGCCAGCGCGGCCAGCGTGGCGGCCACCTCGTTCAGCGCCGTGATGACCGGGCGGGTACGCCGCCACGGCCAGGGCAGGGTGAGCAGGACGGCCGGCAGCAGCCCGCCGAGCAGCTGCAGGCCCGTGTGCGGCAGAGGATCGAGCGGCAGCGGGTTCGCGGCCGTCAGCAGCAGCGTGAGCGCCGGGGTGACGCCGATCGGCCGCACCAGCCCGCCGAGCCCCGCCAGGGCCGAGGCGGCGCCGATCATCATCCAGCTGCTGCCCGACACCAGGACCCCGAGCGACGTTCCCACGCCGACCGAGACCACCACCCCGAACAGGTACGGCGTCCGTACGCTCGCGGGGTTCACGATGGCCCGCGCCGCCACCAGCCACGCGCCGAGCCCGACCGTCGCGCCGCCGGCCGGATGGCCGGTGAGCAGGCCCACGAGCAACGGGACCACCAGGCAGCAGGCTCCGGACAGCCCGAAGCCGAGCGCGAGGCGCGGATCCTCCGGCCTCGGCGCCCGGACGAATGCGAGGTTCCGGAGCGGCAGGAGCAGGCCCCTACCCACGATCCGCGACCGTTATCACCGCGGGGTGGGCCGGGGCCGCTCCGCGTCAGGGGCAGGGCCTCTCTGCGTCAAAGGGGGGGCCGCTCCGCGTCAGGGGCGGGGCCTCTCTGCGTCAAAGGTGGGGCCGCTCCGCGTCAGGGGCGGGGCCTCTCCGCGTCAGGGGCGGCCGACGCGGACCAGCCGTCCCGTCCCCGGCCCGGCCTCCTCCCACGGCACGCCGAGCTCGATCACGGCGTACGCGCAGGTCGGGAAGCCGTCGAGCCGGATGCCGGTCAGCGCCATGACCAGTTCGTGGACACCCGGGTTGTGGCCGACGAGCACGAGAGACGCGATCTCTGCGTCCGTACGGCGCAGCACGTCGAGCAGGTCGTCGGGGAAGGCCTCGTAGATGTCCCGCTCGATCTCGGCCGGGACGCCGGGCGCGAGCAGTTCGGCCGTCCTCCGGGTGCGGACCGACGGTGAGCACAGGACGAGCGCGGGGGCGAGCCGCCGGATCTCCTCGCCGGCCGCCCGCGCGTCCCGCTCGCCCCTGGGGGTGAGGGGACGTTCGCGGTCGGGGAGACCGGGCGCGTGGCCCGCCTGGGCGTGCCGGACCACGACGAGCGTGCGGACGCTCACGGCATCGCCCAGGGCATCACTCATCGCGTCGCTCACGGCATCGCCCAGGGCATCGCTCGCCGCCTCGCTCACGGCATCGCCCAGACGGCGAGACCCACGATCAGGGCGAGCATCGCCACCATGGTCAGCAGGATCAGCGCCAGCGTCCTGCCCCCGTTCGGCTTGTCCATAACGGCCCAGTGTACGGACGAAGGCCCCCCGCTTGACCAAGCAGGGGACCTTCGGTCGAGCGCGGCGTACGGGCCGTCAGTGCGCGACGGGCTCGCTCGCGCGGGCGGCCGTGTCGGCCTCGCCGGACGGGGCGATGGTCGTCGCCCGGCGCTTGGAGACGACCACGGCGCCCACGACGACCGCCACCGCGGCGACCGTCACGACGACACGCACCGTCACGTTGTCGGCGTACGTGACGACGGCCGGGGCGATCAGCAGCGCGACCAGGTTCATCACCTTGATCAGCGGGTTGATGGCCGGACCGGCGGTGTCCTTGAAGGGGTCGCCGACGGTGTCGCCGATGACGGTGGCGGCGTGCGCCTCGGAGCCCTTGCCGCCGTAGTGGCCGTCCTCGACCAGCTTCTTGGCGTTGTCCCAGGCGCCGCCGGAGTTGGCCAGGAACACCGCCATGAGCGTGCCGCACGCGATGGCGCCGGCGAGGTAGGCGCCGAGCGGCGCGTACCCCAGCGCGAAGCCGACCGCGATCGGGGTCAGCACGGCCAGCAGGCCGGGCGTCGCGAGCTCGCGCAGTGAGTCACGGGTGCAGATGTCCACCACCCGGCCGTAGTCCGGCAGCTCGGTGCCGTCCATGATCCCCGGCTTGGTGCGGAACTGCTCGCGCACCTCGTAGACGACCCGGCCGGCGGCGCGGCCGACGGCGCTGATCGCGAGGCCGGAGAACAGGAACACCACGGCCGCGCCGACGATGAGGCCGACCAGCACGTTCGGGGCGTCCACCGAGAGGCTGAAGTCCGCGAACGAGCCCAGGGCGTTCTTCACGCCCTGCGACGCCTTGGCCAGCTCGCCCTCGACCGCCGTCCGGAACGACCCGAACAACGCGGTCGCCGCGAGCACGGCGGTCGCGATCGCGATGCCCTTGGTGATGGCCTTGGTGGTGTTGCCGACCGCGTCCAGGGAGGTGAGCACGCGGGCGCCCTCGCCCTCGATGTCGCCCGACATCTCGGCGATGCCCTGGGCGTTGTCGGAGACCGGGCCGAAGGTGTCCATGGACACGATCACGCCGACCGTGGTCAGCAGTCCGGTGCCGGCGAGGGCCACGGCGAACAGGGCCACGGTCACGTTGCCGAAGCCGAGCAGGAAGGCGCCGTAGACCGCGCCGCCGATCAGCAGCGCCGAGTAGACGGCCGACTCCAGGCCGACCGAGATGCCGGACAGGATGACCGTGGCCGCGCCGGTGAGCGAGCTCTCGCCGATCTCC
The DNA here is from genome assembly GCF_045040095.1 of Microbispora sp. NBC_01389. Taxonomy (NCBI): domain Bacteria; kingdom Bacillati; phylum Actinomycetota; class Actinomycetes; order Streptosporangiales; family Streptosporangiaceae; genus Microbispora; species Microbispora sp. NBC_01389. Next base: position 2,461,255 of record NZ_CP109552.1, on the reverse strand, counting down.
CGGACCGGGCGGCGGTTGGTCTCGGTGAAGTAGCCCGTGAGGATCTGGATGGCGCTGGCCAGGACCAGGCCGACGAGCACCGCGCCGATGGCGATCAGCCGCGGGTCGGCGGTGAGCGCGGCGACGTCCGGCGACGCGCCGGACAGGTCGGCGAAGCTCGACGGCAGGTACGCGAACGCCGCCACGGCCACCAGCACGGCCGAGATCGCGGCCGAGATGAAGAAGCCGCGGTTGATGGCGGACATCCCGGAGCGGTCGCCGGCGCGGGGGGCGGTGGCGAAGATGCCGACGACCGCGGTGATCACACCGATCATGGGGACGATCAGCGGGAAGACCAGGCCCTCGGTGCCGAAGGCGGCCCGGCCCAGGATCAGGCTGGCGACCAGCGTGACGGCGTACGACTCGAACAGGTCGGCCGCCATGCCGGCGCAGTCGCCGACGTTGTCACCGACGTTGTCGGCGATGGTGGCCGCGTTGCGCGGGTCGTCCTCGGGGATGCCCTGCTCGACCTTTCCGACCAGGTCGGCGCCGACGTCGGCCGCCTTGGTGAAGATGCCGCCGCCGACCCGCATGAACATCGCGAGCAGCGCGGCGCCGAAGCCGAAGCCCTCCAGCACGTTCGGCGCGTCGCCCTTGTAGACGAGCACCACGATCGCGGCGCCCAGCAGGCCCAGGCCGACCGTGAACATGCCCGCGACGCCGCCGGTGCGGAAGGCGATCCGCATCGCGACCCGCTCGCCCGACTCCCGGGCGGCGGACGCGACGCGGACGTTCCCGCGTACGGCGAGCCACATGCCGATGAAGCCCGTCAGGGCGGAGAACACCGCGCCGACGACGAAGAACACGGATCGGCCGATCCGCTCGCCGGTCGAGCCGGCCGGAAGCAGCAGAAGCAGGAACGGAATGATGACGACGAATATCGCGAGCGTCCGGAACTGCCGCGTGAGATAGGCCGCGGCACCCTCCTGCACCGCCCGCGCGATGTTCTGCATCCGCTCGGTGCCCTGCCCGGCGGCGAGCACCTCTCGTACCAGTCCGCCCGCGACGGCCAGAGCGAGCAACGCCACGACGGCGACGACGATCACAAGGGTGAGATGGGAACCGTTCAAAGCTACCGCTGCGCTTTCGCCAGCGGCGTGGTAGGCAGACATCCGTCCTCCTCGGCCAGACGGGGTTTCGGTCCTCCTGCCCGGACGACGCAACGGACGAACCCTCTGGCCGTGCGGCGCACTTCCGGGCGGTTGGCAAGTGCCGCTTCCGGTTGCATCCGCAATACCTTGGCCGGTGCCGGGAGTCTACGCAGCGACGCCGCGGATATGAAGGCCCTCGTGCCCGGGAATCAGGGCAGCGTCGGATGATGGGCGAACATTTGCACCACTATGAAGGTGCTTTGACCAGCGCGGTGAGGATCATGTCCGGTACTGCTCCCCTGGTTGTGGCACATCCTTGCTTTAAATTTCGGACAACCGTAACCTCTGCCGCCGCGCTCCGCGGCCGGTGGGGGACACCCGGACATACCAAAAGATCGAGTGTCACGCCGGGGGCGACACTCGATCTGTGCGGTGGTCGGCGCGCGGAGCCGGAGAACCGGAGCCGGAACGCGGGAGTCAGAAGGCGGCGAGGCCGCCCGAGGAGGCGGGCCAGCTCATGCGGATGCGCATGCCCTTCGGCCCGGGAAGCACCTCGACGTCGTCCGCCAGCCCCGCGATGACCGCGATGCCGAGATTGTCGATCTCGGGCATGAGGCTGCCGTTCGCCTCCAGGACCTGAGGCATCACGTCGTCACCCGGAGCGGCGTCGGTGACCGTCACCTCGAAACGCCCCGCGTCGTCACGTAACTCGATGCGCACGGGCTCCCCGGGGCAGTGGAGGCGGTGCGCCTCCACGGCCCGCGAGCACGCCTCTCCGACGGCGAGCCGCACCTCGTCCAGGATCGCCTCCGCCACCCCGGTGCGTCTGGCGATGGCCGTGGCGACCAGCCTGGCCGTACGCACGTGGGCGGGCAGGGCGGTGAACGTCAGCTCGACGGTGGCCATGGTGCTGGGTCCCCGGCCCTCACTTGTCCCGGCCGTGGGCTTCCTTGGCCTCCTCGACCGAGGCGTAGATCCCGAAGACCTTCGTCAAGCCCGTGATGCGGAAGATCTTCAGAATGCGCTCCTGTGTGCAGACGAGCTCCAGGGAGCCGTCATGCGCCCGCACGCGCTTGAGACCGCCGACCAGCACACCAAGGCCCGTCGAGTCGAGGAAGTCCACCTTCTCCATGTTGACGAGCAGGTGGAAGTTGCCCTTGTTGACCAGGTCGATCAGCAGCTCACGCAGTCTGGGCGCGGTGTAGACGTCGATCTCACCCTCGACATCCACGATGGTGAGATTGTCCTCGGAATGGTGGTCCAACTTCAGATCCACAGATCCTCCAGCGCCTTACTTGCGTAGGTCTCGATACGGGTCCTGCATCCTGGTAGTCCAGAAGCACGACCCCGACGCGCGGCATTCAACCACGCTACGACTCCGTGTCTATACGAAATCACAACTCCGGGCGACTCTCCCCGCAGATGCCAAACGGGAAACCAGTGACTCCGACTTCTTCGTCCTCTGCCCGAACAGGCGACCTTCTCACCCGTCTGCTCGCGGTTCCCGCACGCCAGGGGCGCGTGACCCATGTGGAGCATGTTCCAGCACGTCACGCGGGTGAGGCAAGATGGCCCGACTGGGCCCCCGATCTCCTGGTCTCACGGCTGAGCCTCCAGGGTGTCGAAGGGCTGTGGGAACATCAGCTTCACGCCGCCGAGCTGGTTAAACGTGGCCAAAACGTGATCATTGCCACAGGGACCGCATCCGGAAAATCGCTGGCGTACGTCGTCCCGGCCGTCGCGGAGATCTTCTCCGGCGGCGCCGTGCTGTACCTCACCCCCACCAAGGCGCTCGCCGCCGACCAGCTGAGGGCGTTGCGCAAGTTGCGGCTGACCCAGGTGCGCGCCGCGACGTACGACGGGGACACCCCGCCGGAGGAGCGCCGGTGGGTCCGGCAGAACGCCAACTACGTGCTGACCAATCCCGACATGCTGCACCGGTCGATCCTGCCGAGGCACGCGTCCTGGTCGTCCTTCTGGCGGCGGCTGCGCCTGGTGGTGGTGGACGAGTGCCACGGCTACCGGGGGGTCTTCGGCTCGCACGTCGCCCAGATCCTGCGCCGGCTGCGCCGGGTCTCGGCCAAATACGGCGCGTCCCCGGTGTTCCTGCTGGCGTCGGCCACCGCGAGCGACCCCGCCGCCGCGGGAATGCGCCTGACCGGCCTTGAGATGGCCGAGGTGACCACGGACGCGTCTCCGAGGGGTTCCACCACCTTCGCCCTTTGGGAGCCTCCTCTGACCGATCTACGCGGGGAGAGCGGCGCCCCGGTGCGCCGTACGGCCACGGCCGAGGCCGCGGACCTCCTGGCGGATCTCGTGATCGAGGACGTCCGCACGCTCGCCTTCGTCCGCTCCCGCCGCGCCGCGGAAGCCGTGGCGCTGTCCGCGCGGCACAGCCTGGAGGAGGTCGAGGCGGTCCTCGACGCCGATCCGCCGTACGGCGAAGAGGACCATCCGTGGGAGTCCCCGATGCGGGACGAACCCGGCGAAGCCGCCGCCACGACGGAGGCAGCTGAGGCGGCGAGTGCCCCGGCGGTCGCCCGGAGACCACGGCTGGCCGACCGGGTGGCGGCCTACCGGGCGGGCTACCTGGCCGACGACCGGAGGGTGCTGGAGAAGGCCCTGCGGTCGGGGGAACTGACCGGCCTGGCCACCACCAACGCGCTCGAACTCGGCGTGGACGTGTCGGGGCTCGACGCGGTCCTCATCGCGGGATGGCCGGGGACGCGCGCCTCGCTCTGGCAGCAGGCGGGCCGGGCCGGGCGCGACGGGCAGGACGCGCTGGCGGTCCTGATCGCCCGGGACGACCCTCTGGACACCTACATCGTCCACCATCCGGAGGCGGTGTTCGGGCGCCCGGTGGAGGCCATCGTCCTCGATCCGGACAATCCGTACGTGCTGGCTCCGCACCTGTGCGCCGCCGCTGCGGAGATCCCGCTCGGCGAGCAGGACCTGGAGATCTTCGGCCCCTCGGCGCGGGACGCGCTCGACGACCTCGTGAACCAGGGACTGCTCCGCAGAAGGCCCGCCGGCTGGTTCTGGACGAGCCGGGACAACGCGGCCGATCTCGCGGACATCCGGGGCTCGGGCGGCGCCCCGGTCCAGGTCGTGGAGGCGTCGACGGGCCGCCTGCTGGGCACGGTCGACGAGCCATCGTCGCACACGATGGTCCATCCGGGCGCCGTCTACCTGCACCAGAGCGAGACGTTCGTGGTCGACTCGCTCGACCTCGACGCCGGAGTCGCCCTGGTCACCGCCGCGGAACCGGACTACGCGACCTTCGCGCGGGACGTCACCGACATCCGGGTGATCGAGTCGCTGCGTTCGAGGGTCCTCGGCCCGGGCACCCTGCACTTCGGGTCCGTGGAGGTCACCCGGCAGGTCGTCTCGTACCTGAAGCGCCGCACCCAGACCGGGGAGGTGCTCGGGGAGGAGCCACTCGACCTCCCGCCCCGCACGCTGTGCACCCGCGCGGTCTGGTGGACGCTGCCCGACCCCGCCCTCGCCGGCCTGCGCGGGGAAGGCCGCCCTGCGAACCGCGGAGAAGCGGAGCGTACGGCGGACGCCGGGCGGCGGTCCCCAGGACGCCCGGCGGGCGCCGGGACCAGGTCCGCAGGACGCCCGGCGGACGCCGGAAGTGCCCCGGCCGGGCCCGCGGTGGATCTCGGCGGGGCCGCGCACGCGGCCGAACACGCCGCCATCGGCCTTCTCCCCCTCTTCGCGACCTGCGACCGCTGGGACATCGGCGGCGTGTCCACGGAGCTCCACCCCGACACCGGCCTGCTCACGGTCTTCGTCTACGACGGCCATGACGGAGGCGCGGGGTTCGCCGAGCGGGGGTACGCCCGGGCGGCCGAATGGCTGACGGCGACGCGTGAGGCGATCGCCTCCTGCGAGTGCGACCGCGGCTGCCCGTCCTGTATCCAGTCCCCGAAGTGCGGCAACGGCAACGAACCGCTCGACAAGGCGGGCGCCATCCGCCTTCTCGACGTGCTCCTCGCCACCTGACGGTCACGGCCCCGGATCGCGGTCAGAAGTCGCGGTGGCGCCCGGGGTGGGGATCGTCGTCCTCGTCGGTCCACACGTCGGGCTCGGGCTGGCGCAGCGGCCGGTCCGGAAACTGACCGCTGACCATCGCGCCCGCCTCCGTCCCGGCCGAGACCACCGTGCCGGCCGGAACCAGCGGGACCTGCTCGACCGGTACGCGAGCGGGGGTGGCGCGCCCGTCACCCGGCTTTCGGTGCTCCGGCTCCGGCTCCGGCCCCCTCTCCGGCTCCGGCTCGTCCCCGGCCGAGGACGTGGCGGGGTGCTGTCCGGGCAGCGTGGTCCCGCCGCTCGTGTCCGGCGCGTGGACCGCGTCCAGGTCGGACTGGGTGTCGGCCTCCGCCTCCGGTTGGGCTCCGCGGTTCTTCGGCGTCGCCAGGATCACGGCAGGACGGCGGACAGGCGCGTTCCCCCGGCTCTTCGCGGTGGCGACGCCGCCGGCCGTCGCGGCACCACCCGCGTTCGCGGCACCACCGGCGTTCGCGGCACCACCGGCCCCGGCGCTGAATCCGCCGATGACGGGCTTCGGCCGGGAATCGGCGGCCTCTCCGTCTCCCGCGGTGTCGCCGGTCACGCCCTTGCGGCGCAGCCACGCCCCCAGATTGGCGCCGATGAGCAGCAGGACGACGGCGATCGCCACATACACCCCGAAGCCGAGGCCGCCGCCGAGCGGCAGAAAGGACGACTGGGCGGTCGTCTTGGGCGCCTCGGTCTGCTCCGGCACCAGGACCGGCTCGGTCTGATCGCTTCCGCCGGTCGCTTCCGGCAGGGTGAGCTCGCTGTCCGCGTCCTTCGGCAGCTTGGGCTCCGGGTTCGGCAGCGTGGTGGGGAGATGGGTCCTCGGAGTCTTCGGGGCGGGTGACGTGACCGCCGAGTGATCAGGCCTCTTCGACGGCGACGGCGTGGCAGAGGGGCTCGCGGAGGCCTTCGGCGCCGGAACCGTCACATACGCGAGAGCGGAGGGGGAAGAGGCGATGGTGCCGCCGACGCCGTCCGCGCGCACCGCCCGCACGCTGACGTCCACCTTCTGCCCGGCCATCGTGGCCGGGAGCGTGAGGCTCGCCCGGCAGGTGGAGCCGGGGCAGGCGGAGTCGAGAGCCACGGAACCGGCCTTCCCGCCCTTCGCCGAGGTGATCTCGTACTTCCGGAGGTCGGGCTCGCTGCCCCGCGCCCAGCTGACGAGAACCGTCGTGGCGTTCTTCAGTTGCGCTTTGACGCCGGAGGGAGCCTCCGGCGGGCGGCTGAGGACGAAGGTCGAGGTGGCGTAGGTCTTGTGCGTGACCTCGCCGAGAAGGGTCACCGTGAAGGTGCCGTTGGGGGCGTCACCCGGGTCGAACGATCCGCTGATCGTCTGGTTCGCTCCCCCGGAAGCGATCTCCTGCCGGGATACTGAGGGGCCCTCGACGAACAAAGACATCTTGACCTGGTACCAGTCCGTCCTGGCGGACACGGCCACCGCGCCGGGCGCCTTGATCACCTGCCCGTTCGCGGGCGACAGGATCTCGCCGTCCGCCGCCGCCGGGTTGGCGCCCATCAGCAGCGCGGACGCCACCGCGATCGGAACGATCATCGCCGCGGTACCAAGCCTGGGAACCCTGGTCACGACGCATCCCTTCGTGGAGAACCGTCCACCCACCCCGGCCTCGCCCGAAGGCGTAGGGCGACTGAGAGTACGTGGCACCTTACGTCGGCCACCCCCTCTTGGACGTTATGTCTAAAAACATGTGATTCTATTGCGACACAGTAGTTTCGCATCGCGGAAGATCTGAAAAGCGCCACAAGTGGTTCGCTGCGGAAGCCCCGTTCCCGCGTCATGCCCTCGCACCTGCCGGCCCGGCCGACGCGGACGCGACAGCCGTCGCGGGGCCGAGGAGCGGCACCTCGAACGTTATGGCCACCGCGACCTCCGCGACGCCCTCGGAGACGGAGCAGGACCGCAGGGACGCACGATCGGCCGCCGTGATCACCTTTGCCCGGGCACACGCCTCCCCCGGCGCCGCGAGCGCCCAGCGGGCGGCGCCGAGCGCGGCGAGGTCCGCGGCGCTCTGCGCCCGGTGCCGCGCGACACGCGCGACGCCGACCTGAACGACGACCATCGCCAACAGCCAGACGACGGTCATCAAGATGATCGACCAGATGGTCGCCGAACCCCGCTCCCGGGTGGCACGCGGCACGTCCACACCGGCGGGCGGGCCCCTCATCGGCGCTCCCCCAGCTGGACCTCGCCACGGCGGCGCGGGGAGCGACCACGCGATGCGCCTAGGGGTGGCATTGGCCGGGCGGGCGTGAGCGTGGCGGGCGTGAGCGTGGCGGACATGGGCGTGGCGGGCGTGAGCGTGGCGGCCGTGAGCGTGGCGGACATGGGCGATCCGGGCGGGGGCGGGAGGACTCCGGGTTCGGTGTCGGAGACGGCACTCGCCCTGAGGCGGACCGGAGGCAGGAACGAACGCCAGAGTGGCCGGACGGTCGCGGTCACCTCGACCCGGATGATGCCGGTTCCCGCGCCGACGGACACGGTGGCGTCCGCGGGAGCCAGTCGCAGGACCACCGCGCGCACCTGCTCCGGCGCCTCGCCCCGGGCAGCGGCCCGGGCGCCCGCCCGGGCCGCGTCCACACATCGCAACTGGGCACCCGTGGCCGCCACCGCCCACAGGGAGGCGATCAGGACCAGGACCAGTGCCGGAAGCGCGACAGCAGTCTCCGCTGTCACCGACCCCCGCGTTCGCCGACGCATCGTCTCGGGCATCTCAGGCAGCCAGCTTCAAGGCCTTCTGGATCAGCGCGGCCAGCATGGACCGCACCTCCGCGCTGGTGACGATCTTGTAAAGTAGCGCGGCGAAGCCGCAGGCGGCGATGGTCCCGACGGCGTACTCTGCGGTGGACATGCCCGCGTCGGCCCTCGTCCGGGCCTGCACCACCCACTGGATGCCCAGCCTCCGCGCCCGGCTCGCGCCCCTTCCGGCGGCTCGCCGCATCTCTGCCCATCCCCGCCTCGTGAGGCGCAGCATCCGCCGTACGACATCGCCGAGCGCCGTCCATCGCCCTGGGCGCGCCCGGTGCCGGCCCACCGCCTCCGCCGATCGCCGCCGGGGTCTGCCGCCCGTCCTGCCCGTCCGGCCGGTCGTCGCGTGCCTGCTCATCGGTTCTCCTGACCCGTGTGGGGCGGCTCGTCCGCCCGCGTCGAGGCCAGGTTGCGGCAGGACGGACGACGAAGTCGGGGCCGAACGCGGTTCTGTGGAAAACCGCCGGACGGCCGTCGTCAAGGCAGCCCGCGGCGCGACCGGGCATGCCGCCCGGATGCCGGTTCCGGCCCGCACCGAGCGGGCGACGTCCGGCAGTACCCCCGCGTCCACAGATCACGGCAGCAGGAACGCCGTCACAACGGGCACCGGCGGCCACGTCCACGCGTTGATCCCGCGTGGACCTCGACGCGTTACCGCAGCACGCACCCGGCCACATCGGGTTCGGCCACATCGGGTTCGGCCACATCGGGTTCGGCCACATCGGGTTCGGTGGTGAGGTGTACTTCACCCTGGCGTTCCTGGTCATGTGCGGCACATACATGTTCATCAGGAGCCGGTTGGAAGGCGACCCGAACCCGCCCGTCGGGTACACCCTCGGCTACCGCCGCGCCGACGGCGTCCTGCACACCAAGATCGAAGCTGAGGGAACCGACATCGACAAGCTGATCGATTGGGCCGAGCGCACCTCGCGCCGTCCCGATGTCGCCGAAGCCTGGTTCGCCTACCGCACGCCTGACGAGGGAATCGTGCGCTGGTACTGGGTCGACGGCCAGGAAGACCGCAAAGAGACCGGCCCCTGATCCAGGCTGCCCCATGCGCGGAATCGCCACGCATGGGCGCGCACGGGCGCGCACGGCCCGGACAGCCCGGCGGCGGCACCTGTGGCCGCCCGTTCGCGAGTCCTGAACGTCACCTCACGTCGCGTCGGCGACGTCTTTTCCACAGCGAACGCCGATCCCCCGCGTGTCGATCACCCTGCTCACGAGGGCACACCAAGCCCCCTCGCCCCTAAATATCCACAGGTGTGGATGACGATGTCCACAGGCTGTTCACGGCAGGAGGATCTGACCCGCCAGGCCCGCGACCATGGGGATGACTCCGAGGAAGACGAAGGCCGGGAGGAAGCAGAGCCCGAGCGGCGCCACGGCGTGGACGCCCACCCGTCGTGCCGCCGCCGACGCCGTCGCCCTGGCCGTACGGCGCGCGTCGTCGGCGAGCCTGGTGAGGAGATCGGCTACGGGCGCACCGCTCCGGGCGGCACGGACCATGGCCCTGGACAGGGCGGCGAGCGAGGGTTCGGCCGAAAGCGCGGCCCAGGCGTCCTCCGGGGCGGCGCCGAGGCGCATCTGGGCGCCCACCCAGGTCAGCCGCTCCCCCACCGGGCCCGGCATCGCGGCGGCGGTCGTCTCCACCGCCCCGCTCATCGGCTGCCCTGCCCGCAGGCAGGCGACGATGAGATCGACGGCGAGCGGAAGCTCGGCCTCCATCCGAGCCCGTCGCCGCCTGACCTCGGCGGGCTCGCGACGGCGGACGGCGATGAAGACGCCCGAGGCCGCCGCCGCTGCCGCCACCAGGCCTGGCGCCCCTCCGACCAGGAGGAAGAGCGCGAACCCCACAGGCAGCGCGACGGCCGCTCCCCGGCGGGACGGGCTCTCGCGGGCGGGCGGACGCCCCGTCGCGCCCGCTTCCCCGCGCGGACGCGGCGACGCGATGGCGGCGAGACGCCCGGCCGCCGAAGGTCGAGTGGGCCACGCCAGCACCGCCAGCGTCATCAAGATCCCGGCCAGCACGCAGATCATCCGTCATCTCCTTTCCGCAAGCGGCGTGCGTCGCCGGCCTTCCGCCACCCGAACGGCCGCTCCCGACGCCCGGTGCCCGGCACCGAGCACTCGGGCCGCCCGACCGCCGGCACCCGGCGCCTGCTCCCGGCCCTGCTCCCGGCCCTGCTCCCGGCCCTGCTCGCGGCCCTGCTCGCGGTCAGCGCGGGCCGGAGCCCGGGGGGTCCTCCGCCCGCGTGACGAGCCTGTGGGTCCACCACAGACCGGTGGCGTCCAGGGCGAGCCCGGCGGCCAGGCAGGCGAGACCCGCCGGGCCGCCCAGCAGGAACGACAGGGGGTTCATGCCGAGACCCGCGGCCATCAGCAGTCCGAGCGCGGGCAGGCCCGCCAGCATCCGGGCGGTCGCCCGGGGTCCGGAAAGCTGTGCGGCCACCTCCTCGCGATGCGACTGCGCCTCCCGCAAGGACACACACACCTGTTCCACCAGCGCGGTCAGGCCACCCCCGGCGGCCACGCTCACCCGCCAGCACGCGGCCAGCCGGACCAGGCCCTCCCCACCTCGGACCGGCGCGGCGGCGATCAGGGCGGCCGCGACGTCACCGCCGTCTCGCGCGGCGGCGGTCACCGCCGCGAGCGCCGCGGGGTCGGGCGGACGCACCGACGAGACGGCCCGCACCAGAGCGTCCCCGGGAGGCCGGCCCGCCGCCAGTTCGGCCGCGAGGCCCTGGCACAGCTCCAGGGACGCCGCTCGCCAGGCCGCGGCGGTCGCGCCCGGACGCGGGGGCCTGACGAGCGTCGTCCACAACCGGAGAGGGACCCTCGTCGCCCGCCGGGAGCCGGTGAGCAGGGCCAGCCGCGCCGCCGCGGGCTCCGGCCCGGCCCACAGCCAGGCGGCGAGCGCCGCGGCGAGCACCGCGACCAGCCCCAGGGACAGGAACCGGCAGTCAGCGGGCGTCACGACGGCCTCCCGGCTCCGGGCAGAGGTCCCGCAGGGTGCCGATGGACGGCCCCCGGCTCACCCGGCCCCCGGGGTCGAAGGCCAGCGCCGGAACCGCCGTCACCAGGCCGGACGGCCCGCGTTCGAGGACGCAGATCTCCGCGACCCGCCGACGGCCGCCGCCCGGATCCCGGACGAGGTGGACGACGAGGTCGAGGGCGGCGGCGATCTGGCTGTGCACCGCCTCCCGGGACAGCCCCGCCGCGCAGGCGAGCGCCTCCAGCCGGGCGGGCACGTCCGCGGCCTTGTTGGCGTGCAGCGTGCCGCAGCCTCCCTCGTGACCCGTGTTGAGGGCCGCCAGCAAGTCGACAACCTCATATCCGCGCACCTCGCCCACCACCAGGCGGTCGGGCCGCATGCGCAGGGCCTGCCGTACGAGATCGCGCAGCCCGACCCCGCCCGCGCCCTCCAGGTTGGGCGGCCGGGCCTCCAGCCGTACGATGTGGGGGTGCGCGGGGTGGAGTTCCGCGCTGTCCTCGACCAGGAGCAGGCGCTCGTCCGGACCCGCGAGGGAGAGCATGCTGCTGAGCAGGGTCGTCTTGCCAGTGCCGGTTCCTCCGGTGACCAGGAACGCCAGCCGTGCCGCCATGATCGCCCGAAGGATCGCGGCGCCCTCCTCCTCGGCCAGTTCCTCCACCGTGAACGTCCGCCGCGACGGCAGCCTGAGGGACAGGCAGGTCCCCTCGGCGGCGATCGGGGGCAGCACCGCGTGCAGCCGCACCCCACCGGCGAGCCGGGCGTCCACGTAGGGGCAGGCGTCGTCGAGACGCCGTCCGGCCGCCGCGGCCAGGCGCTGGGCGAGCCGGCGCACCTCGTCGTCCCCGGAGAAGGTCACGCCCGTGCGGCGCAGGCCGTCACCGTCGTCCACCCACACCTCTCGTGGCCCGTTGACCAGAACATCCGTGACGCCCGGCTCGGCCAGCAGGGCTTCGAGCGGCCCGGCGCCGATGAGATGGGCACGCAGGGTGCGCGCGACGGCGAGCACCTCGGCGTCGCCGAGCACCGCGCGTTCGGCCCGCAGAGCCGCCGCCACCTGCGCCGCGGTGGGGGCGGCGTGGGCGTGCGACAGCCGCACCCGGACGGCCTCGACCAGGTCGGCGCTCACGCCGGGCACGGTCGCCGGGCCTTCGCGGCTCATCGGCCGTCCGTTCTCGCCTGTGCCCACCCGGGCCGTCCGGGATCGAGCTCACCCGGCAGCGAGTCGAGCAGGTCCGCGCAGAAGCGCCCGAGAGGGGTGCGGCCGAGCGGCGGCGGGTCTCCCCGGTCCAGGGTCTCGGCCAGCCCGCGCACCTCGGGGAGCACGCCCGCGCACGGGACGGCGAGAGAGGCCGCGACGACCTGGGGGTCCAGCGATCCGGTCCGCATTACCAGGCGCAGGTCGCCGGTCCCGGGACGCAGCAGCGTCACGGTCTGGGCGGCGGCGAGCGCTCCGCGGAGATCTGCGGGAACGACGACGATCGTCGACGCGGCCCTGGTCAGCGCCTCCGCCTCGCCCTCCCCCACATGGCGTGGCAGATCCACGACGACCAGGTCGCAGCCGCGCCGCGCGGCGTCGAGCACGGCGCGCATCGCCTCCCTGGGGATGCGCACGGGCTCCCCTCGATGCGCCGAAAGCACGGTGAGCTCTCCGAAGGTGGGCAAAGCCTCCTGGAGCGCGGCATAGCTCACCCGGCCCTCCCTTCCGGCGACGTCGGGCCACCGGGCGCCCTGCGCCTCCTCCTGCCCGAGGAGCACGTCGATGCCGCCGCCGAGCGGGTCGGCGTCCACGAGCAGCGTGCGGAGCCCGCGACGCGACGCCGTGAGCGCCAGAGACGCGGCGAGGACGGTGGCGCCCGCGCCGCCCTTCCCGGCGGTGACGCAGACGACCGTCCCGGCCCGGCTCGCGGGCTCGGCCGCGTCGCCGAACTCCTCGACCAGCAGCCGCTCGGCCTCGGGCAACTCCAGCACGGTGTGCGCGCCCACGGCCACGCACCTGCGCCACATGTCGGGATCGCCGGCCGTCCGCGTGACGACGACCACGTTCGGCCGGGGCGGCGGGCCGGTCGCGGCGAGGTCGTCGGCCAGGTCGGCCCCGACCACGACCAGCGGCGCCCGGGTCCAGTACGGCCGGGCGTGGGCGGCTGCCTGGGCGACGTCCAGTTCGACGCCCGCCGCGGCGGCGATGCGGAGCAGATCGTCGAGCAGTTCCTGATCGTCGGTTACGGCCAGCGGGCGTGGCATGCGCTTCTCCCTGTCGTCCGGGAGGACCACGATGCGGGAGAGCCGGAACCTCGGCGGGGCGCGAACCGCGTTCTGTGGACGACGCCCGTTCTGTGGACGGCGCCGGGGCCCCGTCGCCACACGGGCGCGGCGCGGACAGTGCCCCGAGAGCGGCCCGAGACCGGCCGGAGAGACTCGGAGACAGTCGAAGAAGATCGGAGAAAAAGGGCGACCCCCGCCGGGGGGGATAGCGGGGGTCGCCGTGGGTCCGGCTCTGGGGGGGTAGAGCCGGGCCGTTATTCCGAAAGCTTCAAACACGAAGCCGGGGCGTGGCAAGAGGTCCACCACTCCCTGACACATGCCGCCTCTGGGGAGAGACGCACCGTATGCTGCCTGATCGGGAGAGGCAGGTCGAGCCCACCACTGATTTGATTAAAATTTTTTCTCCGAGTCAGTGTTACATGTGGACACGCGCGGTCGCAACGGGTGGACAGGGGGGATATCGCACCACCTGCGCCGCCTCGTCCCATGGTTCACACCAGTCACAAACAGGTCAAAGGCACTTGAAGAAGGATAAAACGCCACGAATACCGCATCTTCTCGGGTAAAGCTTCCATACTCGGGGCTTTCCAAACCGAGGATTCGGACGTAGAAAGGGATTACGGACCTGAGGGTCCGCGTACCGCATCGGGTACCCACGCGCGACCAGCCGCGGGAGGCGTGTCGAGACGGGCTTGACCCGCTCCGACAAATACGAGGTGCACGCTTGGTAGCCCGGTGACGTGTACCGGCGACGGCGTCCCACACCAGGGACGCCGTCCGCTTTGTGGACATGCCGAACACCCCGGAACACCCCGAACACCCCGGAACAGCCCTGGAACATCGGACGTGCCGCACGCCCGGAACAGGGGTCGCTCAGCGGGACATGGCCTCGCAGATCGCCGTCGTCTCACGCGCCCCGAGCACGACGGCCGTGGCGCAGTGCCGGATCCACGCGCCGACGCCCTCGCCCGTCCCCTTCTGGTACGACCTCAGGCCCTCCGCGTACGCGTCGCCCAGATCGGCGTGCCCCACCTCGACGGCGGCGAGCGACTTGGGATCGAGCCCGAGGCCGACGAGCGTGAGCCGTTCGGCGGCACGGGCGACCAGGCCGTCGGCGACGCCGAAGGGCCGCAGCACCACCAGCTCGGCGTGCACGATCGCGGCGAGCACGAGCGCGGGCGCCGCGGACGAGCCGGTCACCAGCACGGCCAGCGCCGACATGCGGGCCGCGGTCTCCTCCGGGCCCGGAGCCGGGCCGAGACCGAGCGGATCGGCGGTCGTGGGAACCGTACGCGGCCTGCCGGGGTCGGTCGTGAGGCCCGCGGCCGCCAGCGTGTGCAGCCGGGCGAGGACCTGACGCGGGGCCGGCCGCCACGTGGGGGTCAGCCGTCCGAGCTCGGCCGACGCGCGCAGCGCGCCCTGCGCCACCGGATCGGCCACCTCCCCGATGCGCAGCCGTTCGAGCGGCACGTCGACCCCTTCGAGGGCGGCGGAGGCGCGCGCCCCGCGCAGCGCCGACTCGGCCGTCACCTCGGGACCGCGCCGCCGCAGCACCCGGTGCCGGTAGAGCCGGTCGACGGCCTCCCGGGCCTCCTGTACGGCCTCGGGCACACCGGGCAGCCCGGCGACGACGGCCAGGGGATCGCTCACAGCCCCCGACCATACCCGGCGGGGAGAACGTCGTTCGCCGAGGAGGTGCGCCCGTTCACCGCAGGGGCGCGTACACGATCTCAACGGGCTTCCCACCCGTCACTACGTTTGCCGGTCATACCCCTGTTACCACGGACAACGCGGAGCTACGGCGTGCCTGCCCGGATTACTTGTACTTGACGCCGCTCGCCTGGTGAAGTGGGACACGACATACCCCAGCTTGGCCGAGGCGGCCGAACGAGAGACAACCCGAAGACGCTGTGAAGGAGTACGGAGTGGCCACCGAGATCCCTGGTCAGGAAACCCAGGAGACGCTGTCGAACCTGCTGAGTGAGACGCGCCGGTTCGAGCCTCCCGCGGACCTGGCGTCGGCCGCCAATGTCACCGCGGACGCCTACGAGGACGCCGCCCAGGACCGGCTCGCCTTCTGGGAACGCGCCGCGGAGCGCCTCACGTGGGCGGAGCGCTGGGACACCACGCTGGAGTGGAAACCGCCCTTCTCCAAGTGGTTCGTCGGCGGCAAACTGAACGTCGCCTACAACTGCGTCGACCGTCACGTCGAGGCCGGCCGGGGCGACAAGATCGCCTACCACTGGGAGGGCGAGCCGGAGGGCGACACCCGTACGATCACCTACGCCGACCTGCGGAGGGAGGTCGCGAAGGCGGCCAACGCGCTGGAGGAGCTGGGCGTACGCAAGGGCGACCGGGTCGCCGTGTACATGCCGATGATCCCCGAGCTGCCGATCGCGCTGCTGGCCTGCGCCCGGATCGGGGCGATCCACTCGGTGGTCTTCGGCGGCTTCTCCGCCTCCGCCCTGAAGAGCCGCATCGACGACGCCGACGCCAAGCTCGTGATCACCGCCGACGGCGGATACCGCCGCGGCGCCCCCAGCGCGCTCAAGCCGACCGTGGACGAGGCGGTCGCCGACCGCCCCGGCGTCGAGCACGTGCTCGTCGTACGCAGGACCGGCCAGGACGTCGCGGTGAACGAGCGCGACGTCTGGTGGCACGATCTCGTCGACCGCCAGCCCGCCGAGCACGAGCCGGTGCCGCACGACGCCGAGGACCCGCTCTACATCCTCTACACCAGCGGCACGACCGGTAAGCCCAAGGGCATCCTCCACACCACCGGCGGCTACCTCACCCAGGTCGCCTGGACCCACCACGCCGTCTTCGACCTCAAGCCCGAGACCGACGTCTACTGGTGCACGGCCGACATCGGCTGGGTCACCGGGCACTCCTACATCGTGTACGGCCCGCTCGCCAACGGCGCGACCAGCGTGATCTACGAGGGCACCCCCGACACCCCGCACCGGGGCCGTTTCTGGGAGATCGTGCAGAAGTACCAGGTCACGATCCTCTACACCGCCCCCACGGCGATCCGTACGTTCATGAAGTGGGGCGACGACATCCCCGCGAAGTACGACATGTCGTCCCTGCGCGTCCTCGGCTCGGTCGGCGAGCCCATCAACCCCGAGGCGTACGTCTGGTACCGCGAACACATCGGCGCGAACCGCTGCCCGGTCGTGGACACGTGGTGGCAGACCGAGACGGGCGGCATCATGATCAGCCCGCTGCCGGGCGTCACGGCCGCCAAGCCCGGCGCGGCCATGCGCCCGCTGCCCGGCGTCGTGGCCGACGTCGTCGACGACCAGGGCGAGTCGGTGCCGGACGGCGGCGGGGGCTTCCTCGTGGTCCGCGAGCCCTGGCCGGCCATGCTCCGGACGATCTGGGGCGACGACCAGCGCTACATCGACACCTACTGGTCGCGGTTCGAGGGGATGTACTTCCCCGGCGACGGCGCCAAGCGCGACGAGGACGGCGACCTGTGGCTGCTCGGCCGGGTGGACGACGTCATGCTCGTCTCCGGGCACAACATCTCCACGACGGAGGTCGAGAGCGCGCTCGTCAGCCACCCGAAGGTGGCCGAGGCGGCCGTGGTCGGCGCCACCGACCCGGTGACCGGCCAGGCCATCGTGTCCTTCGTCATCCTCCGCGGCGGCGCCGAGGAGAGCGAGGACATCGCCGCCCAACTGCGCGCCCACGTGGCGAAGACGCTCGGCCCGATCGCCAAGCCGCGGCAGATCCTGGTGGTGCCCGAGCTGCCGAAGACCCGCTCGGGCAAGATCATGCGCCGCCTGCTGCGCGACGTCGCCGAGAACCGGTCGCTCGGCGACGTCACCACGCTCACCGACAGTTCTGTGATGAACCTCATCGCGGACAAGCTGCCCAGCGCCAAGAGCGACGACTGATCCACCGGCCCGCGGGCGGATCGCGGAAGGCGTGGACGAGACGCGTCCACGCCTTCTCCGTCCCGGCTCGGGCCCGGCTCCGTCCCGGCTCGGGCCCGGCTCCGTCCCGGCTCGGGCCCGGCTCCGTCCCGGCTTTCCGGTGGTGACCCGTCATGACGGGGAGAGAGCCGGATCGCCTTCGGCCTCATAATCCCGCCCCCGGTGGGCAGGTCCCCGCATGCCCGCCCGGCGGGCCGAGGTTGTCCACAGGTGAGGGTCTTCCTGTTCGCGTGCGCGGACGGACACGGGATGATGTTTGATAGTCGCAGATAGGAGATCGCTGATGCCCGAGGACGAATCGCTCGGCGCGCTGGTCGCCCAGGCGAGCCATCACATCTCGACCCTCGTACGGTCGGAGATCGAGCTGGCGAAGGCCGAGCTCAAGTTCGACGCGAAGCGGGTCGGGATGGCCGCCGGGATGTTCGGCGCCGCGGCCTTCATGGGGCACCTGTGCCTGATCCTGGCCTCGTTCGCGATCGCGTACGGCCTCGTGGCGCTCGGGCTGGCCACGTGGCTCGCGTTCACCATCGTCACCGTCTTCTACCTCCTCATGGCCGGGCTGCTGGTCTTCGTCGGCTACCGCCGGCTCAAGGGGCTGGCCGGGATGAAGCGCACCATGCGCAGCCTGCGTGGCCTCGCGGGCCCCGAGGAGGCGGAGGAACCGCTGCCGGAGACGGCCGCCGTCCCCGCCATGGCGGGCGAGGCTCCCGCGCCGCCGCCCCACACCGGCCCGACGGCCGGGCAGGTGGGCGCCCACCGGGAGTCCATCCGCGATGTCCCCTGACGAGTCACTGATCGAGGCCGACGGCCCCTGGGCACACCGGGTCGTGCACGCGGGCGGCGTCCGGTTCCACGTGGCGGAGGCCGGAGACGGGCCGCTGATCCTGCTGCTGCACGGGTTCCCGCAGTTCTGGTGGACCTGGCGGCACCAGCTTCCGGCGCTGGCCGAGGCCGGCTACCGCGCCGTCGCCGTCGACCTGCGCGGCTACGGCGGCAGCGACAAGCCGCCACGCGGCTACGACCTGCCCACGCTGGCCGTGGACGCGGCCGGCCTGGTGCGGGCACTCGGCGAGACGAGCGCGATCGTGGTGGGTCACGACTGGGGCGGCCTCCTCGGCTGGACGATGAGCGTCCTCGATCCCAAGGTGGTGCGACGGCTGGTCCCCGTGTCGGCGCCGCACCCGCTGCGCATGCGCGCCGCCCTGTTCACCGACCCGCTCGGGCAGCTCAGGGCCAGCCGTCACGGCCTAGGGTTCCAGCTTCCCTTCCTCCCTGAGCGGAAGCTCGCCCGGCGGAGCGGCGCCGCCGTGGGACGGCTCATCGACAGGTGGGCCGGGCCGGAGTGGCCGGGCGACGGGGCCACCCGCGTGTACCGCGACGCGATGCGGATCCCGACCGTGGCGCACTGCGCCCTGGAGTACTACCGCTGGTTCGCCCGTTCGCAGATCCGCCCGGACGGCTTCCGCTACGCCCGGCAGATGCGCGCCGAGATCGAGGCCCCGACGCTGCAGCTGCACGGCGCGCTCGACCCCTGCGTCCTGCCGCGGACCGCCCAGGGCTCCGGCCGGTTCGTCGCCGCGCCGTACCGGTGGCGGCTGATCGAGGGCGCCGGGCACTTCCCGCACGAGGAACGCCCCGGCCAGTTCAACACCGAGCTGATCTCCTGGCTCGCCGACCCCGAGCCCGACCGCTGATCCCGCCCCCGCCGTACGTGCGCGCCACCCGTGGCCAAGGGCCGGGAACCCTACGCGTGATCTTGAAGAAGCTAGTAGAAATGTGCCCTGAAGTGGCCCAACTTCCTGGTTGATCTATCACGTTCGCCGGGAAGGTCGCTGGTCCTTCGGTCGCCGTGAACCGCCCGCGCGCCCTAGGAGAGACCATGCGTGACCGTGACGAAGCGGGACGTCCCCGCAACGCACGCCCTCGTGACGAGTACGGCAGGCCACTGCCCCGGGGGGCCGAAGGGGTTCCCCGCGTGCCCGACGACTACGCCCCCGGCCCGGAGGAGGCGCTGGAGCAGGCCCGGAGCCTACTCGCCGACGGACGCCCGTTCCACGCGCACGAGGTGCTGGAGGCCCGCTGGAAGACCGGCCCCGACGAGGAACGCGAGCTGTGGCAGGGGCTGGCCCAGATCTGCGTCGGTCTCACGCACCTGCAGCGCGGCAACCTTCCCGGCGCCGCCGCCCTGCTGACCCGTGGCTCCGCCCGTCTCGGCGCGTACGGGTCGACCCGGCCCTTCGGCCTGGACCTGCGGGCGCTCGCCGTGCAGGCCGACGCGATCACGACCGCGATCGACGAGGGAGACGCCGACGCCGACGCCGCCGTCTCCGCCGTCCGCTCCCTCCTGACCCCCGCAGAGCCCTGAAAGCTCGGCCCGCCCTGCCCCTGCGGAGCCTGGCGCGGCCGGCCTGACGCGGCGGGCGATGAGCGGGGGGTGATGAGCGGGGGGCGATGAGCCGGGGGGGGGAGTGCTGGACGCGGCGGGGGGCTCAGTCGCAGCCCTCGGTGCTCACCGGGCCGACCGCGTGCGTGCCGTCCTGGGCGTCGGGCAGGACCTCCTCGGCCGTCATGGCGAAGCCCGTCTCCGGCGTGTCGGTCGCGGCGGCGAAGATCACCCCGAACACCTTGCCGTCCGGGCTCAGCAGCGGCCCGCCCGAGTTGCCCGGCTGCACCTTGCCCCGGATGGCGTAGACCTCGCGCTCGACCTTCCGCCTGTTGTAGATGTCGTACATCTCGGCGCGCTGCTTGACCCTGATCCGCGCGGCGAGCGGGGTGAAGCCCTGGTCCTTCGGATATCCGGCGATGACCGCGCTGTCGCCCCTTCTGGCGACCGTGTCGAAGCGCAGCGTGCCGATCTGGAGGTCGGGGACGAAAAGCACCGCGATGTCGCGTTCGGGGTTGTACAGGACCACCCGGGCGTCGTGCTGGTCACCACGGAAGTCCGTCACCCGCAGTCCCTCGGTTACCCCGGCGACGACGTGGGCGTTGGTCATGATCCGCTGCCGGGCGTAGACGAATCCCGTCCCCTCGATGCGCTTGCGGCAGCTTGGCGCGGTGCCCTGCACCTTGACGATCGCCCGGCGGGCCCGGACCAGGGAGGGGCTGGCGTTGATCAGGGTCTGGTCCGGCGGCGCCACGTTCTGGCCGCCGATGGAGGTGATGACCTGCGGCCAGTCGGAGGTCTCCACGAAGTCCCTGAAAGGCTTCTGCAGGGCCCGTACGCCGTCCGGGATGGCCTCGTCGACGGTCTGCAGCACCAGTGAGCCGTTGATCTGCTCCTTGATGAGCGCGAAGCTCATCGAGACCATGAGCGAGCCGATGAGCCAGGCGATGACCAGGACCGACAGACCGCTGGCCACCGACCCGCCGAACGCGTCGACCGTCCGGGCGGGCTCCCAGGTGACGTGGCTGCGGGCGACGGCGCCGATGGTCGAGGACGCGAACTGCCCGATGGTCGCGGCCAGGAAGACGATCACGATCGCCAGCAGCGCCCGCTCGGTGTCGCCGCTCACGATCGCCCCGGCCAGCGGCGGCGCGATGAACATCCCCAGAACGGCGCCACCGACGAATCCGATGAAGCTGAAGGCCCCGATGATGAAACCCTGCCGATAGCCGGACACCGCGAAGGCCACAACCAGGCCGATCAGGATGAGATCCAGAAGATCGCCGCTCACAACTACCACGGTATCCAGCCACGCCTTTCGTCGTGCGGGCGTCCCGGGAGTCTCATCGATATCGTGACGCCATGGGGGTATCGGAACGGCCACCCGCGGCTGGGGACCGCGACGGCGGCGCGAAGCCCGCGCACGAGCTGATCAGGCTCGCGCTCACCGACACGGACCCGGACGGGCCGGTGAGGTGGCGGATGATCACCATGCTACTGGCGCGCGGCGACCCGGAGACCTTCGCCGTCGCCCGGCGGCTGTGCGCGAGCGCGGATCCGGCGGAGCGGGTGCTGGGGGCCGACATCCTCGGCGAGCTCGGCCGGAACCATCCGTTCAGGGACCGCACGCTGCCCGTGCTCCGCGCGCTGGCGGCGGACGAGGACGATCTGAGGGTGCTCTACTCCGTGCTGATCGCCTTCGGTCACCTGCGCGACGGGCGCGCGCTGCCGTCCGTGATCGACCTCGCGGGGCACGGGCACTCCACGGTCAGGTACGGCGCGGCCTACGCCCTTCCGCACGTCATGGGCGACCCGCCCGACGCCGCGGGACTGGCGGCGCTGCGCCGCCTGGCGGCCGACACGGACGAGGATGTCGCCGACTGGGCCGCGCTCGGCCTCTCCCTGAACGGCCTGGCGCCGAACGCCACGCCCGCGAAGCGAAGCTCAGCGTCGCGCGGCCAGGTCGACGATCTCGGGGGGCAGGTCCTCGATCCGTGAACGGTCCCACGGCCGTTCGAAACCGGCCGCGGTCAGCACGCCGTCGAGCACGCCGGCGGTGAAGCCCCACACGAGCAGGCCGCGTACGCGGAACGCCACGGACGGGACCACTCCGCGCGGGTGGCGCAGCCGCAGCCGGTTGGCGGGGTCGACCAGCTCGGCGATCGGGACCCGCTCGACGGTCTCGACCTCGTCGGGAGAGGCCGCGTGCACGGCGCACGGCGTGTGCCACCAGCCGAGCACCGGCGTCACCCGGTTGTCGCTGTGCCAGATGTAGAGCTCGGGCATGGTGCCGACGACCTCGACGCCGGCGGGGTCGAGGCCGGTCTCCTCCCCGGCCTCCCGCAGGGCCGCGCCGACCGGGCCGTCGTCGCAGGGGTCGACGCCGCCGCCGGGGAACGCGGGCTGGCCGGCGTGCACCCTGCCCTTGGAGCTGCGCTGGATGAGCAGGACGTCCGGGCCCTGCGGCCCCTCGCCGAACAGCAACAGGACCGCCGCCGAGCGACCGGCGCCGTTCGCGGGCGGCCGCAGCGCGGTGGGGACAGGGCTGTGCGCGGCCTTCGCGGCGAGCTGGGACAGCCAGTCGGGAGCCGCGACCAACTCCACCACGACCACCTCCACATCGTCGGGCACATCGTCGGGGCGACCGGCCACACGGGCGTGCGCCGGCCGGGTGTGCCGTACAACCATCGGCGGGGGTGCCAGCTTCCCACCAACTTGCCACCGGTTTCCCACCGGCTTCCCACCGGTTTCCTGCCGGCTCGTCACCGGCTTCCCGCCGGGGACGCGCCGTCACCGGACTCCCCGCCACCGGCGCCGGGAAACGTCAGGAGAACGGGCCCGCCCTGAGCAACTTGCGGGCCTCCTCCGGATCGGTGGGGCCGGTGCCGTACGACGGGCAGAGCGCGGCGAGGGGGCACGCGCCGCAGGCGGGCCTGCGGGCGTGGCAGACGCGCCGGCCGTGCCAGATCAGCCGATGGGACAGCATGGTCCACTCCGACTTGGGGATCAGCTCCCCGACCTCATGCTCGATCTTGACCGGATCGGTCTCGGCCGTCCAGCCGAACCGTCGCGTCAGCCGCTGGAAGTGCGTGTCGACGGTGATGCCGGGCACGTCGAAGGCGTTGCCGAGCACGACGTTCGCGGTCTTGCGGCCCACGCCGGGCAGCTTGACCAGGTCGGCGAGCCTGCCGGGGACCTCCCCCTCGTGGCTCTCGCAGAGGGCCTGCGCCATCCCGATGATGCTGTTGGCCTTCGCCCGGAAGAACCCGGTCGACTTGATGATCTCTTCGAGCTCGGCGCGGTCGGCGCCCGCGTAGTCGGCCGCCGTCCGGTACTTGGCGAAGAGCACCGGCGTGACCATGTTGACCCTCTTGTCGGTGCACTGCGCCGAGAGGATCGTGGCGACCAGCAGCTCCAGCGGATTCCCGAAGTCCAGCTCGCAGTGGGCGTCGGGGTAGGTCTCGGCCAGGATCCGGTTGATCCGCCGCGCTCGCCGCACCAGGCCCAGGCGGGTCTCCGCCTCGCGTCGGCGCCGTCGCGGGACAGCCGTGCTCGCGGCCGGGTTCGTCGCCATGCCGCAAGCGTAGGCCCTCCGGCGACCGCCCACCTCCCGTCCCGCTGCGCCGACCGCCTTGTCATACATGCCGCATATGCTGCCTGTATTTGCCAATTTGTCCGTACGCAGCGCAATACACTGTGCCCGTAGGGGGACGACCGGCCGCCCGAGCCGGTTGAGCGCGGGATGGGCGTCAGGATGGGTTTCGCGAAGATTGTCTAGTTTCGCCAGGCGCGACGCACGCGACTGCGAGCCGGGGCCGGCGCTCGTACGACGCAACAGGACACCCCGTAATGCGCCGGGAAGGGTGTGGGTCACAATGGCTAGCACGGAGCCGGCGACCGAGCGCGCCCGCAGCAAGGAGGCACCGTGAGCACCGAGGAAGTACTGAGCAAGGCGCCGCTGTTCTCCGCGCTCGACCGCGAGAGCGCCGCGGCGCTGCGGACGAGCATCACCGAGGTGGAGCTGCCCAAGGGGCGCACCCTCTTCAACGAGAACGAGACGGGCGACCGGCTCTACGTGGTGCTCGAAGGCAAGATCAAGCTGGCGCGCACCGCGCCCGACGGCCGGGAGAACCTGCTCAGCGTGCTCGGCCCGGGCGAGATGTTCGGCGAGCTGTCGCTGTTCGATCCCCGCCCCCGCACCGCCTCGGCGATCGCGCTGACCGACGTCCGCCTCGCCGGGCTCGGCCACGACGACCTCCGCCCGTGGCTGACCGGACGGCCCGAGGTCGCCCTCCACCTGCTGCGCGCTCTCGCGCAGCGGCTGCGCCGCACCAACGACGTGCTCGCCGACCTCGTCTTCACCGACGTGCCCGGCCGGGTCGCCAAGCAGCTTCTCGACCTCGCCGACCGCTTCGGCCACAAGACCGACGACGGCATCCGGGTGCACCACGACCTCACGCAGGAGGAGCTGGCCCAGCTCGTGGGCGCCTCGCGCGAGACGGTCAACAAGGCACTGGCCGACTTCGCCCAGCGCGGCTGGCTGCGCATCGAGGCCAAGGCCGTCGTGATCATGGACAGGGAGCGGCTCTTCAACCGCTCTCGCTAGAACGTGGTCCTGAGGTAGTCGAGCTGGGCCGCGACCGACATCTCCGCGGCCGGCCACAGCGACGGGTCCACGTCGGCGTACATCATCTCGACGATCTCCCGGGCGTCCCTGGCGCCCCTGCGGATCGCCTCGCGGACCTGCTCCAGCCTCATCCGGCGGTGCACGACGTACGCGTTCAGGACCCCGGCCGGGTCGGGCAGGACGGGGCCGTGGCCGGGCAGCAGCGCGGTGGCCTCCAGCAGTTCCGCGCCCTGCCTGAGCCTGTCGAGGCTGCGCAGGTAGTCGCCGAGGTCCCCGTCGGGGGCGATCATCGTCGTCCCCCGGCCGAGGACGGTGTCTCCGGTGAGCATCGCCCGGTCGCCGGGCAGCCAGAAGCACAGCGAGTCGAACGAGTGCCCCGGCGTGGCGACGACCCTGACCTCCACGTCGCCCGCCGTGACGACGTCGCCGTCGTCCAGGCCCTCCTCGCCCAGGCGGTGCCGGGGGTCGAGCGCCCGCACCGGAGCGCCGAGCAGGCGCGCGAGCGGGCCCGCCCCCTCGCTGTGGTCGGCGTGCCCGTGCGTGAGCAGTACGGCCGTCACCCGGCGGCCGTCCACCCGCTCGGCGACCCGCCGCAGGTGCGCCTCGTCGTGCGGCCCGGGATCGACGACCAGCACGGCGTCCGCTCCGCCGACGATCCAGGTGTTGGTGCCGTCGAGGGTCATCGGCGACGGGTTGGGCGCCAGCACGTTCACTGCGGTCGCCGTGCCCGCGCCGTCCGGGCCCTCCGCACCGTCCAGGGGGATGCGCAGGCCGCTCACGTGCCCGCTCTCCCGGCCTCGGGGAACCGCTCGGGGATCTCCTCGGGGATCTCCTCGGGGATCACCAGCACCATCCGGCCGTCCACCTCGGCGGGAGCGGGCACGATGGTCGTGATCGACCGGGGGCAGGACAGCACATCGCCGATCGTCTCGAAAGCGGCGATCTCGGTCAACGTCCGGAAGGTCGGCGGCATCAGGAACACCGTACGGTCCCGCGCGGCGGCCAGGGCGTCCCCGGGCCGCATCCAGGCCACCTCGGACGCCTCACCGCCCACGTCGCGCGTACGCTGCCCGGACGGAAGCTCGGCCACGAAGAAACGGGTGTCGAACCTCCGGGTCTCCATGACCGGGGTGATCCAGTGCCCCCACGCCTTGAGCAGGTCGGACCGCAGCACCAGCCCCCGCCGGTCGAGGAACCCGGCGAACGACAGCGTGCGCGCGATCAGCGCGAGGCGGTCGGCCTCCCAGTCGTCGCCGGTGGTGTCGGTCACCACGGTCCGCGGGCCCGGCCCGGCGAGGAGCACGCCCGACTCCTCGAACGTCTCCCGTACGGCTGCGCAGACGAGGCCGCGCGCCGTGCTCTCGCCGGTCCGGAGGAGCTCACCCCACTCGGCGGGCGAGGGGCCGGCCCAGGCCACGGCCTGGTCGGCGTCCCTGGGGTCGACCGACCCGCCGGGGAACACGTAGGCGCCGGCCGCGAAGGCCATCGTCGCCTGCCGCCTGAGGAGATACACCTCAAGGGGGTCGTCGCGGAGCAGCACCACCGTGGCCGCGTCACGGGCCGGGACGGGAGCCAGGCGGCCGGCCAGGATCTCCCGCGCCCGCTCGCCGAGACGACCCGGCAGCGGAACCCCCATGGAGCCCTCCCAACCAGAACAAGGATCGGTTCGACCGGCTCCATGCTCCCGTACGCCGTCCCGTGACCGCAATCGACGGGTCCTTTACCACCGCGGTCAGCGGACCTCCGCGACGACCTCCACCTCCACGGCTGCGTCGAGCGGCAGGACCGCCACGCCGACGGCGCTCCGCGCGTGCACCCCCGCCTCGCCGAACACCTCGCCGAGCAGTTCACTCGCGCCGTTGACGACCTGCGGCTGCCCGGTGAAACCGGGAGCGCTCGCGACGAACCCGACCACCTTCACGATCCGTACGACCTGCGACAGGTCGCCGACGATGGATTTGATGGCCGCCAGCGCGTTGACGGCGCAGATCCGCGCCTGTTCCTTCGCCACCTCGGGCGAGACCTCCGCCCCGACCTTGCCGGTGACGCTCAGCTCGCCGTTCACCAGCGGAAGCTGGCCCGAGGTGTAGACGTGGCCGCCCGTCCGTACGACCGGCACGTACGCGGCCAGCGGAGGCACGACCTCCGGCAGCGTGATCCCGAGAGCGGCGAGCCGCTCCTCCGGCGTGGCCATCACTTCGGCCGCTTCATGTAGGCGACCAACTGCTCCGGGTTGGGCCCCGGGATGACGGAGACGAGCTCCCACCCGTCTTCACCCCAGTTGTCCAGGATCTGCTTCGTGGCATGGGTGAGCAGCGGCACCGTGACGTATTCCCACTTGGTCATGGGCAAAGGCTATCGAGGCACGGCCTCTCCGCGCTCGGGGACGACCGGCGCGAATCGGCAGGTGAGCCTTGGGTAGCCTTCCTCACGTGGGCGAGTGGAGCAGGCACGCCGACGGGAACTACCGCGCGACGATCCGCGGAGGCGATCTCGCCGGCCGGCCGGAGGAGGCACGGTGAGTCAGCCGACCAGCAGGCGCGGCGGAGGCGGCGGGGAGACCCGTGACACCGACTGGGACGGCGTGCGCCTGCACGTGGTGAGCGGCAAGGGCGGCACCGGGAAGACGACGGTCGCCGCGGCGCTCGCGCTGGCCCTCGCGGCGGGCGGGCGCAAGGTCCTGCTCGTCGAGGTCGAGGGACGGCAGGGCATCGCCCAGGCGTTCGATCTCCCTCCGCTGCCGTACGAAGAGCGCAAGATCGCGGTGGCGCCCGGCGGCGGGGACGTGTACGCCCTCGCCATCGACCCCGAAGAGGCCATGCTCGAATACCTGGAGATGTTCTACGGCATCAGGCGGGTGGGCAAGGCGCTGACCCGCATCGGCGTGGTCGACTTCGCCACCACGATCGCCCCCGGCCTGCGGGACGTCCTGGTCACCGGCAAGACCAGCGAGGCCGTACGGCGCCGCGACAGGCTGGGCCGCAGGGCGTACGACGCGGTCGTCATGGACGCGCCGCCGACCGGCCGCATCTCGCGCTTCCTGAACGTGACGCAGGAGGTCGCCGGGCTGGCCCGGGTCGGCC
Organism: Microbispora sp. NBC_01389; assembly: GCF_045040095.1. Taxonomy (NCBI): domain Bacteria; kingdom Bacillati; phylum Actinomycetota; class Actinomycetes; order Streptosporangiales; family Streptosporangiaceae; genus Microbispora; species Microbispora sp. NBC_01389. The sequence continues at coordinate 2,434,008 of NZ_CP109552.1, read as the reverse complement.
CGATCAAGAACCACGCCGACCTGGTGAGGGGCGTGCTCGCCTCCCCGGAGACGGCGGTCCACTTCGTCACGCTTCTGGAGGAGATGCCCGTCCAGGAGACGCTGGACGGCGTCGCGGAACTCCGGGAGACCGGTCTGCCGGTGGGCGGTGTGTTCGTCAACATGGTGCGCCCGGCGCTGCTGCCCGCGCGGGCGCTGAAGGCCGCCGCCAAGGGCCGGTTCGACTCCGCCGAGATCGCGCTCGGCCTGAAGGCCGCGGGGCTGGCCGACGCCACCGCGGGCGCCTCGGCCGTCGCCGAGGCGCTCGCCGCGGAGGTCGCCGAGCACGCCCTGCGCGCGGAGCTGGAGAAACGGGAGCGCGCGGAGCTGGAGCAGGCCGGAACGCCACGGTACGACCTGCCGCTGCTGCCCGACGGCGCCGACCTCGCCGGGCTCTACGAGCTGGCCGACGCCCTGCGCGCCCGGGGCGCCGCGTGAGCCCTGCCGCCCGACGAACCCCTGCCGACCCGACCCGAACCCCTGCCGACCCGACCCGCTGCCGACCGATTTCGTGCCCACCGAGTGAGAGGCTGAGCTGTGACCAGGACGGCGCCCGCGCTGGACATCGACGCGATTCTGGACGACCCGGACACCCGGATCATCGTGTGCTGCGGCTCCGGCGGCGTCGGCAAGACCACGACGGCCGCGGCCCTCGGCCTGCGCGCTGCCGAACGCGGCCGCTCCGTGGTCGTCCTGACCGTCGACCCCGCCCGGCGACTGGCCCAGGCCATGGGCCTGACCGAGCTCGACAACACGCCCAGGCGGGTGAACGGCGCCGACGGCGGCGAGCAGACCGGCGGCGAGCTCCACGCGATGATGCTCGACATGAAGCGGACCTTCGACGAGATCATCGAGGCGCACGCCGATCCGGAGCGGGCGCAGCAGATCCTGACGAACCCCTTCTACCAGTCGCTGTCGTCCAGCTTCTCCGGGACGCAGGAGTACATGGCCATGGAGAAGCTCGGCCAGCTCCGCCGCTCGAACGAGTGGGACCTGATCGTGGTGGACACCCCGCCGTCGCGGTCGGCGCTCGACTTCCTCGACGCGCCGGAACGGCTCGGCCGGTTCCTCGACGGGCGGCTCATCCGCATCCTCACGGCGCCCGCCAAGGTCGGCGGGCGCAGCGCGTTCAAGTTGCTCAACGCGGGCTTCGGCGTGGTCGCCGGCATCCTGACGAAGGTGATCGGAGCCCAGGTGCTCCGGGACATCCAGTTGTTCGTCACCGCGCTCGACGCCGTGTTCGGCGGCTTCCGCCAGCGGGCCGAGCAGACGTACCGGCTGCTCCAGGCGCCCGGCACCGCCTTCCTCGTCGTCGCCGCGCCCGAGCGCGACGCGATGCGCGAGGCGTCCTACTTCGTCGAGCGGCTGGCCGAGGAGCGCATGCCGCTGGCCGGGCTCGTCGTCAACCGGGTGCACCGGTCGCTGGCGCCCTCGCTGTCCGCGGCCCGCAGCTCCGCCGCCGCCGAGGACCTGGAGGCCCGGGGCGAGCACGAGCTGACCGCGGCCGTACTGCGGCTGCACGCCGGACGGATGCAGCTCGCCGCACGGGAGCAGCGCCAGCGGGAGCACTTCACGTCGGCCCATCCCACGGTGCCGATCGCGCAGGTGCCCGCGATGCCGGAGGACGTGCACGATCTGGCGGGACTTCGCCAGATCGGGCAGCTCCTCGCGTCGTGACGTCCGGCCCTCCTCGGGGAGGGACCGGCCGCCGGTCAGCCGGCGATCAACTCGTTGGTCCGCTCGTACTCTTCCTTGGCGGACTCGAGCAGATCCCGCCATGACTCCACATCGGGCCGGCGCCTGAGCAGCGCGCGGCGTTCCCGCTCCGTCATCCCGCCCCACACCCCGAACTCGATGCGGTTGTCCAGCGCATCGGCGAGGCATTCGGTACGGACGGGGCATCCACGGCAGATAAGTTTCGCCCGGTTCTGGGCGGCGCCTTGCACGAAGAGCGCGTCAGGATCCGCACCCCGGCAGGCGGCACGGGAGGTCCAATCCGTGATCCACATGTTCGACCCCACTCCCCTTAGGTGGTCAGTCGTTGTTTCGGCCGACGGGCGCGGGCGTCGGGCCTCCTGTATTGCAGTAGCCGCAGAGGAGACCGTACGCAACGAAACGATCGACGCGACATACCCCGGGGGGACCAAATTCGTGCATGGTCAAGTCAGGCCATGTGGCCGGGAATGACTAGTCCCCCCCTGCCGGGGTAATGCGGAGCCGTGAGGCCGATGCCTGGTGAGGCACCAAACGGACGTACCCTTGGTTGCGTGCAAGCTCACGGTAAAACACTGGCATCTCGGTCAGCCGCCGTCCTGCGCCTCGTCGGTGCCGCGGGAGTCGCGGGCGTGCTTGCGGCGGCGATTGCACTACCCGCCGTGGGCGGTGCGGGCGTTTCGGTCAAGTCAGGCATCGAGACCCTGAGCCTCAAGCCGGCCGAGCTCGACGAACCGCCGCTCCCCGAGAAGACCGTGCTCCTCGACGCGGACGGCAAGCAGATCGCCCAGTTCTACTTCGAGAACCGGGAGTCGGTCCCGATGGACCGCATCGCCCCGATCATGCGGAAGGCGATCGTGGCGATCGAGGACTTCCGCTTCTACGAGCACGGCCCGCTCGACATCGAGGGCACGACCCGCGCGCTGGTCAAGAACATCACCACGGGCGGGGTGACCCAGGGCGGCTCGTCCATCACGCAGCAGTACGTGAAGCAGGTGCTGTTCAACAAGGCGGAGACCGACGAGGAGAAGGCCGCCGCCGTCGCGCCGACCGTGGGGCGCAAGCTCAACGAGGTCCGCTACGCCATGGCGATGGAGCAGAAGTACGGCAAGGACGAGATCCTCAACCGGTATCTCAACATCGCCTACTTCGGCGCCAGCGCGTACGGTGTCGAGGCCGCCGCCAAGCGCTTCTTCGGCAAGCACGCCTCCGAGCTCAATCTGGCCCAGGCCGCGACGCTGGCGGGAGCCGTACAGGACCCGAACGCCACCGACCCCAACCGGGGCAAGACGTTCCGCGACCGGTTGACTACCCGGCGCAACGTCGTGCTCGACCGGATGGCCGAGTTGAAGATCATCACGCAGGCCGAAGCGGACAAGGCCAGGGCCAAGAAGCTGGGGTGGAAGGACAAGCAGATCCCCGGCGGCTGCGAGGAGAGTGACTACCCGTACTTCTGCCTCTACGTGCGCAACGAGATCCTCAACGACACGCAGTTCGGCAAGTCCAAGAAGGCCCGGCAGGACTTTCTGGCACGCGGCGGCCTGACGATCAGGACCACGCTGAGCCCGAAGATGCAGAAGGCCGCGGAGAAAGCGATCAAGAAGTACGTCCACCCCTCCGACAAGCCGGTCGCCTCCGAGGCCCTGGTCGAGCCGGGCACCGGTGCCATCAGGGCGATGGCCTCCAGCCGGAAGTTCGGCACCAGCAAGAAGAAGAACGAGATGTCGATCAACGTCGTCGCGGACGCCGTGCACGGCGGCGGCGCCGGCTTCCAGGCCGGGTCCACCTTCAAGATGTTCACGCTGGTGACGGCGTTGAAGGAGGGCTACAAGTTCAACGACGGCTTCAACGTGGGCGCCACGTACAAGGCCGGCAGCCCGTTCGACTTCAAGGACTGCAAGGGCAACGGGGTCGGCGACATCGTGCACGAGCTGCACAACTCGGAGGGCCACGGCGGGTTCCTCACCCTGCAGACCGGCACCTGGGGCTCGGTGAACACCTTCTTCCTCACCCTTGAGCAGAAGGTCGGCCTCTGCGACGTGGTCAAGACCGCCAAGGATTTCGGCATCAAGCGCGCCGACGGCGGAAAGCTGCAGGAGTTCGAGCCGTTCACGCTCGGCTTCAACGAGATGGACCCGGTTACCGTGGCCAGCGCGTACGCCACGCTGGGCGCCCGCGGCAAGTACTGCCCGCCGATGGCGATCACCGAGATCACCGACCGCTTCAACAAGGTGACCTCGTTCAAGCCGAAGTGCAAGCAGGTCGTCGAGGCCGAGGTCGCGGACGCCGCCACCCACATCCTCGAAGGCGTGTTCACCAAGGGCACCATGACCTCCGTGGGCGGCATCGGCCGTGACGCGGCGGGCAAGACGGGTACGGGCGACGTCTCCCGCACCGTCTGGTTCGCCGGGTTCACCCCCGACCTGGCCGGCGCCGTCAGCCTCGGCGACCCGCGGGGCCCGGTCCGCTACCCGCTGAGCGGCCGCGTCATCGGCGGCCGGTCGTACGGCTCGGTCTTCGGCGCCAGCATCCCGGGACCGATCTGGAAGGCGACGTTCCTGTCGGCGCTCAAGGGCGTGGATCCGTCGTCGTTCACGAAGCCGGACATGTCGCGCTTCGGTGGCTGCGCCCACCAGTGTGCTCCCCCGCCCAAGCCCAAGCCGGACCCCGGCGGCGGCCCTGACGGTGGTGGCCCGGGCGGTGGTGGCCCGGGCGGTGGTGGTGACGGCGGCCGCGGCGGCGGCCGCGGGCCGGGCGACCGGCCGTTCGGCAACCAGCCGTTCGACCCCTTCAACTGAGGTTCGACCGGTCGGGGCCTCCGATGGAGGCCTTCGACCGGCGTCCCCTCCGGTGGGCCGCTCCTCTGCCCGAAGCGCGGCCCGTCGGCGTACCGGGACCCTCCGGTCTTTAGGACCCTCCGGTCTTTAGGGCACTCCGGCGGAGGCCGCCCCGGTGGTCAGGCGGAGAGACGGGCGCGTACGGCCTGGGCGACGCGGCCGCCCTCGGCACGGCCCCCGACCTTCGGGTTCAGGACCTTCATGACCTGACCCATCGCCTTGGGGCCCTGCGCCCCGCTCTCCGCGATCGCCTCCTCGACGAGCGCGTTCAGCTCGTCATCGCTGAGCTGGGCGGGGAGATACTCCTCCAGCACCGCCTGCTCGTCCAGCTCCGCCTGCGCCTGCTCGGCCCGTCCGGCGCCCGCGAACGCCTCGGAGGCCTCGCGGCGCTTCTTGGCCTCGCGGGTCAGGATCTTGACCACCTCGTCGTCGCTGAGCTCGCGGGCCTCCTTGCCGGCGACCTCCTCGACGTTCACGGCCGCCAGCGCCATCCGGATCGTCCGGAGGCGCACCTCGTCACGAGCCTTCATCGAGGCCGCGAGGTCGGCCTTCAGCTTGTCCTTCAACGCACTCATGCGTCCCATCTTGCCGTGCCGGGAGCCCGGTCTTCGCCAGGTTATGCGGGAGACGGCGCGAAGGTCGGGCATCATGGCTGTGTGAGGAAAGCCGCCGCGATTCCCCTGTCAGTGCTCGGCCTCGGCGTCGCCGGTGCCGGTTACGCCGCCGTGATCGAACGGAACTGGTTCCGGCTGCGCCGGTTCGACGTCCCCGTTCTCGCCCCCGGGCAGCGGCCGGTCCGGATCCTGCAGATCTCCGATCTGCATCTCACCCCCCGTCGCCACCGGCTGATCCGGTGGGTGCGGTCGCTGGCGTCGCTCAACCCCGATCTCGTCGTGAACACCGGCGACACGCTGGCGCACCCCGACGCCGTCGAGGCGTACATGCGTGCCGTGGATCCCCTGCTCGACCGTCCGGGCCTGTTCGTCTACGGCTCCAACGACCTCTACGCCCCCCGGCCGAAGAACCCCGTGCGCTACCTCTGGCGTACGTCGAAGGGAGACTCCCGGCAGCACATGCCGAACCTGCCCTGGGAGGAGCTGGGCGCCGCGATGCGGGAGGCCGGCTGGCTGGACATGAACAACACGACGGCCCGCCTGAAGGTGGCCGACCTCGACGTCCACGTGGGCGGGATCGACGACTCCCACATCGACCGGGACCGCTACGACGAGATCGCCGGACCGGCCCCCGCCGACGCCGACCTGCGGCTGGGCGTCATGCACTCGCCCGAGCCGCGCAACATGTCGCGGTTCGCCGAGGACGGATACCACCTGCTCCTGGCCGGCCACACCCACGGCGGTCAGCTCTGCATCCCGTTCTACGGCGCCTTGGTCACCAACTGCGGCATCGACCGCGCCCGCGTCAAGGGGCTGAGCAGGCACGAGAGCTCCTGGCTGCACGTCTCGGCCGGCCTCGGCACCTCCCCGTACGCGCCCGCGCGTTTCGCCTGCCCGCCGGAGGCGACCCTCCTGACCCTCGTCCCGCGCCGGCCGGTCGTGTCTGATGGCACAAGCGGCCGCAAAGTCCGCTAGACTTGCCGAGGCGCAGGACGAAAAGTCCAAGCGACCGGGGTGTAGCGCAGCTTGGCAGCGCGCTTCGTTCGGGACGAAGAGGCCGTGGGTTCAAATCCCGCCACCCCGACCAGGTAGTTGCAGGTCAAGGGCCTGATCGCTGAGACAGCGATCAGGCCCTTGATCGTTGTTAGCGTGGCGTTAGTGGTTTGAACCCGATCACGTAGCCGTTAGCAACCTCAGGCAGCCCTAAAACCCATCCGATCCCGCGCCCGGTTGAACCTCGACCTCAGGTCTGCGATACACGTGCCAGCTTCACGGGCTCACTCTGCCGCTCCCGCAGGGCCAGAACGTGCTGCTGGCGCTGTGGACCGAGCGGAGAGGTTGAGCGTCGTGATGTATCGGCAGTGGCACAGCCGGGGCCGCCGCCACCGGGATGGCGCGAGAAGATCTTCACCCGCGCAATGAGCAGCGGCCCGGGTTCAGGAGCGCCGAGCGCCCCCGTAAGCCTCGGCGCGAGGTGCCCATGCAGTGAAACGTGGTGGGTAGCAGGCATGAGGAAGCCTTCGGGGCGGACCGGCTGCAAGGGGAGGCCTTGTCGGCGTGCCTCACCATGACCATAAGCTTCAACAACTTCGGGCCACCTCTGTGGGCGGTCGAGGGCTTCGCCGCTGACGAAGGCGATCGTCGTCGGGGAGCTCCTGCTCGCGGCGGGTGCGACGACGGCCACATCGGCTGATGTCGTACGCGTCCCTGTGATCTGCACGGTGAGGGCGGCGAGTTCGGCGGTGATGGCGTCGGCTGCGCGCCCTACGACAATGATGATCTGTCCGGCGAATCGGGACCCGATGCTGGGCGGGGCCGATACGGGGGTGAGGCCGTCGAGTAAGGAAACCCGGCGATTCAAGAGTGCCGCGACGGTCAGCCGGTAGCGCGCGCTGCACCAGGCCATGCCCGTGCCGCAGCCTTTATGGAGGCTCTTTCGTTCACTGGCTTTGCCGGGCGAGGTAGGCGACGCCTGGTCGAACCGGACGGCGAAGGGCGGCTACTCGTCGCCCTTGCTTTCGCTCCGGAGCTCCTTGTACATGTCCCTGCACTGCTTGGTGTCCATGTCGTCGGGAGCGCACAGCCGCACGTCCAGGGCGAAGTCGACGGTGTGCTGCCGGCCCGCCGAAGTGTAGAAGACGCGGACGCCCGCGGCCCGCGCGGTGGCGTCGCCGGTCTTCCCGTACTGCAGGCCGAGCTCCGTGCGGAGGATGTCGTCCCGGTCCTTCCCGCAGATCGTGGTGACGGCGGGGCTGCGGGCCGGGAAGCCGAGTTCGGTCAAGGGCCGCTCCTCCTCGCCGAGCATGCCACGCGTACGGCTCTGCCGCCGGGAGGAGAACGCCTGCAGGACGATGCCGCCACTCGGGTCGAGCAGATCGACCTTGTCGATGGTGACCGAACCGGGCCGGTCGAGGCACATCACCCAGCCTCCCAGGGAGTACGGCCGATGGGCCACGGTGTCGGGCAGCACGACGCCGATCGTGACGTCCTCGTCGGATTCGGGTGTCTTGTTGAGATACAGGCGCGGGCCCTCACCCGCGCATCCGGAAACCATGGCCGCGACCATGGCGACCGGCAGGATGAGACGAGTGAGGGCACGCATGACGGAACTCCTTACCCCGATCGGCCGGTTGTCAGTACTTGTGCGCTTCGGCGATACGCGAGGCGGATTGGGCCCAGCCCAACGGTGAATTGCCGCAGATCCGGGTCTTCTTGTGGATGGTCCAGCTCACGGACGAGGAGCTGTTCCAGCCCGACTGCGCCGACACGTGCACCACCCCGAGATCGACGCCGCCGTTCACGGTGGCGTTCTTCCCCGTGGTCTTGGACAATGTGCCACCGGAATAGGTGTCGCACTTGTTGGTGTCCCGGAAGATCACGGGCTTCGCCTTGGTGAACTTGGTGAGCAGGCTGTGCACGCTGTAGGGCCGCCGTTCGGTCGGACCCTCCACCCGCGTCAGGAACGTGCAGACCCGGGTGTAATCCCGGTAGTTGATCTTGTTGTAGACCCAGACGCTGATGAGACCGTCGCGCTCGGCGTGGGCCAGGAGGTCGACCTTGAGCGATCCGCCGCCCGACCACTGCCCGCCGGTGTTCTTGAAGCCGACGCCGAGCTGGTGGTCCACCCCGTACGACTGGGTGACCTTCGCCTTGGCGCCGCTCCAGCCGTGGGCCTCCATGAACCGCTCCTGCACGCCGTAATGCCAGCCGCGCGCCTCTGTGACGCAGCCCCTCGTGGACGCGGCGGTCATCATGCCGAACTGGGCCGCGGCCTGGTTGTAGACGTCCGATCGCTGCTCGACGGCGACAGCGGCGGCGCGGGTGCCCGCCTCGGCGCCGAGGCTGTCATCCTGCCACTCGGGCTCGAGGGAGGGATCGGGATCAGGCTGAATGTCGACATCTGGGTTGATCTCCTCCCCCTCGGGGCCGGGGTCGATCCACTCGGCGGGGGCGTCGGCCCGGTTTTCCGTCACTCGGGCGCTGCCCCCGAGGTCGACGGAGAGGGCCCCCGCCCTTCCCAGAGGTGAGGTGAACCTCGCGGAGCTGCGGATGCTGCTCACCAGCCGGCACGTCAGCGACGAGACGCGTGACGCCGTCTGGCGGGAGCTGGTCACACGGGCGCGGGTGCGTAAGGGAGCGTGGACGGTCGCCGCCGTCGGGATGGGGATGCCCGCCCTGCGCACGATCGCCGCGACGGTCAGCCGGGACCTTCCCTACGGAGACCCGGCCGACGTCGACTCGGAGATCCTGGGCGGCTACCTGCGGGCCCTGCGCCGCCTGGACCTGGACACCACGGACGTACGCGCCCGGCTCTGCCAGGCAGCGCGGTGCGCGGGCGAGCGCGCCGTGCAGCACATCGTCTCGACTGCCGAGCGGCGGCAACTACCGGAGGAGTCTCCTCCCCGCCAACGTCCGCAGCCCTGTCCCGAACTGGTGCTGGCCGACTCGGTGGCCCTCGGCGTGCTCAGCGAGCAGGACGCCGAACTGATCCTCCTGACCCGGCTGGGCGGCATGCCGCTGCGGCAACCGTCCCCCGCGACTCCCCCGCCCCCCGCTTCCTCAGTGAACGAGGAAGCGCCTACGGCTTCCGCGCGGAGCCAGGGAACTCCGGATGCAGCAACCGCAACCGACCCGAAGGGAGGCAGGGACACTACCCCTGGCTCCGCGCGGATTTCCTCCCGTCCCCGACGTGCCGCCACTCGCGGTACCGCCCCGGCCGCTCGCCGCTGGAATGTGCTGCCGTACCGCAGGCTACGGCAGCGGGCGGCACGCATGATCGGTTTCCGCGTCCTGCCGATGCTGGCCGGCGCGGTGCCGTTCGTTGCCGCCGCGGCAACCAGCGCCCTGGCTTCGTCGGTCATCGCCGCTCCGTCGGACCTGAACACGGTCTTCACCAACCTGCGGAACTGGCTGATCGGCCTGCTCGCGACGCTGGCCACGCTGATGCTGACCCTCGGCGGGCTGCGCTACCTGGTGGCGGGCGGTGACCCCGGCGAGGTCCAGAAGGCCAAGGCGGCGTTGAAGGCCGCCGCCTTCGGCTACGCGCTGGCCGTCCTGGCCCCGCTGTTCGTGAGCATCCTCAAGCGCGTCGTGGGCGGGTGAGCCCGGTGACCCCGATCCGCGGAAAGCTCGCCGTGGCTGACCGAGACCGGCCGCAGACGGCAGCCGCACCTGCGCGGCACGCCGCGTCGGCCGGCAGCGCGGCAAGGCGACCGGTTGGGACACCCTCCCGGGTGGCGCTGCGTGTCATTGCCGCTGCCGGGGTGGTTGTCGGTGTCTGCGCCGTGGTGGTCATCACCGCGGCCTCGGCTCGCGCGACGCCGACGCCTCTGCCCTCTCCTGTTCCTGGGTCGTCTCCGTCCTCTCCTGGTGAGCTGCCGGTGCCGGAGGGGACGGGGATCGGCTTCGGCATCGGGGACTGGATCACGGGCCAGATCAACTCCTGGTTCGCGAGCTTGGTGTACCTGGCGATCAAGCCGTTGCTGGACCTGCTCGCGGTGACGCTGCTGGCCACCCCGGACGTCTCCGGCAGCGGCCGGGTCTTCGACCTGTGGCAGGCGACCGCCGCGATCGCCAACACCGGGTTCGTCCTGCTGGCGACCGTCGGCGCGATCAGCGCGATGGGCCACCAGACCGTGCAGACGCGCTACACGGTCAAGGAGGTCCTGCCCCGGCTGTTCATCGCCATCCTGGCCGCCAACACCAGCTTCCTGTTGTGCGGCAAGGTCATCGAGATCGCCAACGCCCTGTCCACGGCCCTGCTCGGGCAGGACTTCGACGGTCGCCGCGCGGCCGCCACTCTCCAGCTGCTGATCATCGCGCCGGGCGCCTCGCAGCAGATCTTCTACGTCCTGCTCGCTCTGGTCGCGGTCGTCTTGCTGCTGCTGTTGCTGATCACGTTCGTCATGCGGGCGGCGCTGGTGCTGTTGCTGACGGTCGCCTCGCCGCTCGCGCTGGCCTGCCTGGCTCTGCCGTACACCGAGGGGCTGGCCCGGTTCTGGTGGCGGGCCTTCACCGGGCTCCTGCTCATCCAGGTCACCCAGTCGCTCACGCTCGTCCTGGCGGTGCGGATCTTCTTCAACCAGGACGGCCGGCTGCTGCTCGGGCTCATGCCGACCGGTCAGCTCGTCAATCTGGTGCTCGCCCTGTGCCTGCTGATCATTCTGATCCGCATTCCCGGCTGGATCTCTCGCCGGATCTTCGCCGGGGTCGGCGGCCACTCGACGATCGGCCGGATGGTCAAGTACGCCCTGGCCTACAAGCTCACCTCGCCCGTTCTGGCCGCCCTGCACCTTCGCCCGGGTGGACGCCGTAGCAGCGCACCTCGGGCCGCCGGGAACGTGGCCGCCGCCCACGCGATGACCGGCCGGGCGCTGCCCGCGCTCGCCGCCGGTCCTGTCGGTACGGCTGCCACCACCGCTGGGACCGCCGCTTCCGCGGCCCGTGGCGGTCCGGGTCCTGCCAAGCACGCGCCCGTGTCCGCCCGCCGCCCGGTTAACCCGGCCGACTGGGAGGCCGCCCCGGTCAAGCACGCTCCGTCCGCTCCCGCCGTCCAGGGCAAGTACCGGAGGCCGCCGCGACCGTCCGGTCCGATTCCCCCGACGACGCCGGTGTACGGCCACCCGCGCGAGACCTACTACGCCAACGGCCCGGCCAGATCCTCGTACGCGCCGAACGGGTCGACCTCACCGAGACGATCGCCGCCCTCGAGCACAACGCCCGCCAGCTCCCGCACCCCGCGCTGTACGCCGCCGCGCTCCAGCACGCCGGCTTCCTCGCCGACATCGCCGAGCGGCACGACCTGCTGCGCCGCCAGGTCCTCCTGGTCGTACGTGAGCCCGCGGCAGGCAAGGCGCGGGAGGCCGCGGCAGCCCGTGCCCTGCGGCGGCTGGAGGAAGCCGCCCGGCTGCTGTCGGCCTGCGGGCTGACCGTCCGCCTGCTCGATACCCCCGCCACAAGCGCGGTGCTGGCCGCCTGCTTCGACCCGGCGGCTCCGCCGCTGCCCGCCGCATCGATGGCGGCCCCGGATCAGGTCATCACGAGAGGAGAACGCTGGTGAAGTTCGCCTTCCGCCGCACGACACAGCGCGCGCAAGGGTTCGGCCCCGACGCGGTCGAGGTCCAGCCCCGGAGCCTGCAGGTCGGCGACAACCATTGCGCGACGCTTGCCGTCACCGGCTACCCCCGTGAGGTCACACCCGGCTGGCTGGAACCCCTGCTCACCTACCCCGGCCGGCTGGATGTGTCCTTCCACGTCGACCCCGTACCGTCCCTGGTCGCCTCCGACCGGCTGCGCAAACAGCTCGCCCGCCTGGAATCCGGCCTGCGCAGCGACCAGCAGCACGGCCGGCTCATCGACCCCAGCGCGGAGGTCGCCGCCGAAGACGCCCAGGAGCTGGCCTCCCGGCTCGCGCGCGGCCAGGCCAAGCTGTTCCGCACCTCGATCTACCTCACCGTCCACGCCACCACCGCCGAGGAGTTGGAGGACGCCTGCGCCCAGGTCCGGGCCCTGGCCGCCTCCCTCCTGCTGAACGCGCGAGTTGCGACCTTCCGGCAACTCCAAGGCTGGGTGTCGGCGCTGCCCGTGGCATACGACAACCTGCAGTTGCGCCGCACCTTCGACACCCCGGCGCTCGCGGCGGCCTTCCCCTTCACGAGTCCCGACCTGACCGCCGACCTCGGCCCGACCACCGTGCTGTACGGCGCGAACGCGGCCAGCGCCTCCCTCGTGGCCTGGGACCGCTTCGCCCAGCCCAACCACAACTCGACCATCCTGGGCTGTTCGGGCGGCGGGAAGTCCTACCTGGCCAAGCTGGAAGCACTGCGCTCCCTCTACACCGGGGTCGAGGTCGCCGTCATCGACCCCGAAGACGAATACGCCCGCCTGTGCGCCGCAGTCGGCGGCGCCTACCTCCACCTCGGCGCACCGAATGTCCGCCTCAACCCCTTCGACCTTCCAGTCCCCACCGGGCGGAGCACCACCGATCGCGAGGGGGATCCGCTTACCCGTCGGTCGTTGTTCCTGCACGCGCTGATCGCGGTCATGCTCGGCGGCCCGCTGGGCAGGGGCGGCAAGGCTGCCCTGGATCGGGCCATCATCTCCGCTTACAAGCAGGCCGGGATCACCTTCGACCCGCGCACCTGGAAACGCCGACCGCCACTGATGAGCGATCTGGTAAGCATGCTTACCGATGATGGTGATCCTGCGGCGGCGGAGATCGCCGCCGGGCTCGCGCCGTACGTCACTGGAAGCCATCGCCGGCTCTTCGACGGCCCGACCAGCACCCGGCCCGACTCCCATCTGATCGTCTTCTCCCTGCGGGATCTGCCCGATGAGCTCAAGGCGGTCGGCACGCTGCTGACCCTGGACGCGGTCTGGCGGCGCGTCTCCGACCCGGGTAACCGCCGCCCCCGCCTCGTCGTGGTCGATGAGGCGTGGCTGCTCATGCGTGACCCTGAGGGCGCGAAGTTCCTGCTGAGGATGGCCAAGAGTGCTCGCAAGCACTGGGCCGGTCTGTCGGTGGTCACTCAGGATGCCGCCGACCTGCTCGGCTCCGACATCGGGCAGGCGATCATCGCCAACTCCTCCACCCAGATCCTGCTCCGCCAGGCACCTCAGGCCATTGACAGAGTCGCCGACGCCTTCCGCCTGTCCGATGGCGAACGTCAGCTCCTACTGTCAGCCGACCGCGGCTTCGGCCTCCTGGCCGCCGACTCCGGCGCCTCCAGGGTGCCTTCCAGGTGTTGGCCAGCGAGCAGGAACACCGCCTCGTGACCTCCTCCCCTCAAGAACTCGCCGAGTACGTGGAGGACGATCTGTGAACGCCTCATTCAACCAATGGCTGGTTCGTCCGCAGGCGCTCACGCCACGGGTGGTCGCCGTACTCGATCGCGAGTGCCTCGTCCAGCCAACGGCGCCGTACGGCGTCCAGGATGGGCAGGACCTCGGCGAAGTCGCGCTCGTCCTTGGAGCGCGAGTTCTTGGCCTTGAACAGCAACTGCACCTCGGGCGCGATCCGCGCGACACCGTCTTCTCGGATTGTCAGCGTCGACAGCGGGCGGCGGATCCGTGCGTCACGCCGGTACACCCAGGTCTCGCCCTCGGCATCGTCCAGCATCACCTGAAGCCGCCACGGCGCGCCGGGCTGCTCACGCACCCAGATGTCGTGCACGTGGTCTGGCAGCACCTCGCCGACCGGCCAGGGTCGCAGCGTTCCCGGCGGGTCAGCCGCGTGTACATCCCAGTCGGCCAGCAGTGCGCGTACGGCCAGTTGGTCACGGCGCAGCACCGCGATGTCCATATCCCCGTGCTCCCGGAAGGAGCGGCCGACGGCCAGTTCGATCGCGTACCCGCCGCTCACCCACCACGGAGCGGCCAGATTCCGGAACAACGCGATCACTTCGGCCAGCGGCGCCGACTCCCACGGACCCCACGATGTCTCGATCCTCGGCACCAGCCCAGCATCACCTACCAGGGCAGGACCGGTGAAGCCCGATGATTCAGGACCTCCTCTACAACCCGGACGCCTTCATCGACTGGCTGCTGGGTTGGGTGAATGCCAACGTCTGGCAGCTCACCTTCGGGCTCTCGGCCGCCGCGATCGTCCTCGAACTACTCAACGCCCTGGTCGTACGGCTGCGCCACCGCGCCGCGTTGAGGGGGGCACGGTGTGTGGAGATCCTCGCTCCGCCGGCAGCGGACATGGCCGGCGCCGAGGCTCTGTGGACCAACTTGATGGGGCTGCTGCGCCCGGCCTGGAAGCGCCTGCTGTTCGGCCAGCCGCACCTGGCCTTCGAGTACGCCTTCGACGTCGGCGGCGTACGGATCCGGCTGTGGGTCCCCGGCACCGTCCCCCAGCACCTGGTGGAACACGCAGTCGAGTCCGCCTGGCCGTCCGCGCGTACAGCCGTTGTGGAGGCGGCCCCGCCGGTCCCGCTGACCGGGCAGGCGACCGGCGGACACCTGGTGATCGCCCGGAGCGAGCTGCTGCCGATCCGCTACGCCGTACAGGCAGACGAGCCCGCGTCGGGTGACGAGCGTGACCGCAAGCAGGCCCGCGAGGCCCGGCGGAACACCATCCGGGGCCGGGCGCATGCCATCGCCTCGTCGTTCGCCCTGTTCGCCGGGCACAACCGGCTGGAACGGCGCCGGCTCGCCCTGCCCGCCGCGCGCTTGGCGTCGCGGCGGCTCGGGCGCGGGTTCCTGCTGTCGGTCCCCGAACTCGCCGCGCTCGCGCACCTTCCCCTGGACGCCGCCGTACCCGGTCTGAGCCGGGCCGGAGCGAGATCCGTACCACCCCCACCGGCGATCGCATCGACGGGCAAGGGCCTCGGCTTCTCCGACGCCGGACACCTACGGCCGGTCGCACTACGCGTGGCCGACTCCTGCCATCACCTGCACGTCATGGGGCCCAATGGCACCGGCAAAAGCACGCTGCTTGCTCAGATGATCCTCTCCGACATCGAGGACGGTCGCGGCGTCGCCGTCATCGAGGCCAAGGGAGACCTGATCACCGACCTACTCGGGCTCATCCCCGAGCAGGCAGCCGACAAGGTCGTGCTCATCGATCCCGACGACCGGAACCCCTGGCCGGCGCTGAACGTGCTCGGCGGTTCCAGCGAGATCGGCGTGGACAACCTCGTCGGCATCTTCCACAAGATCTACGCCGACTACTGGGGACCACGCACCGACGACATCCTGCGCGGCTGCGCGCTCACGCTCGCGCACCACGGCGGCACCCTCGCCGACGTCCCGCTGCTGCTCACGAACTCGGCGTACCGCGCCGAACTCGTCGAAGCGCTCAACGACGGATTCCTGCTGGGCTTCTGGCACTGGTACGACAACCTGTCAGAGCAGGCCCAGGCCCATGTCACCGCGCCGATCATGAACAAGCTGCGGGCCTTCCTGCTCCGGCCGTTCGTCCGCAGCGTCATCGGCTCGGCGAAGTCGACCTTCGACCTCGGCGACGTCCTGGACGGCGGAATCCTGCTCGCCCGCCTGCCCAAGGGCGTCCTCGGCGACGACAGCGCCCGGCTCCTGGGTTCACTGATCCTCGCCCAGGTCTGGCAGGCCGCCGCCCGCAGGGCGAGGCTCGGACACGCCCGTTCGCCCGCCGCCCTGTACGTCGACGAGACGCAGAATTTCCTCAACCTGCCGCACACGCTCAGCGAGATGCTCGCCGAGGCCCGCGCGTATCGGCTGTCGATGGTGCTCGCCCACCAGCACCTGGCCCAGCTCCCCCGCGACCTACGTCAGGCGATCAGCTCCGACGCCCGCAACAAGGTGTACTTCTCGCTCTCCCCGGAGGACGCCCGCGAGGTCGAGCACCACTTCAGCCCGTACCTGACCGCGCATGACCTGGCCAACCTGGACGCCTTCCAGGCCGCCGCACGTCTCGTGGTGCGCTCCGCGGAGGTCCCGCCCTTCACCCTGCGCACCCGGCCACTGCCCGACCCCGACCCCGGCCTCGCCGCACGCGTACGGCTCGCCGCCGCTCGAGCCCACGGGCGCCACCCCGCATCCACCGACCCCCTGTCAGAAGGAGACCCCCGCACGCAACCCAGAGGAGGATCATGAACCAGCACTACACGCCGCGCGTTCTCGACTCGCTCGTCATCCGGCTCAGCGACCACGACCGGCGCCTGCTCCGCATGGTCTGGACGCATGAGGTCCTGACCACCCACCAACTCCTGCAGGTGGCGTTCGACAACGACCACACCGGCCGCCACCGCCTGGTCAAGCTGAACCGCCTCGGCGCGCTCGACCGCTTCCGCCCCCGGCCGCCGCTCGGCTCAGCGCCCTGGCACTACGTCCTGGGAGAGGCCGGCGCCGCCGTCCTGGCCCACGAGGACGGCGTCCCCCTGCCCGAATTCGGGTATCGGCGCGGCCAGACTCTCGCGATCGCATACAGCCAGCGACTCGCGCACACCGTGGGCGTCAACGGCGTCTTCGCCGCCCTGTCCGGCCACGCCCGCCATATGAATGGTTGCCGCCTGCACACCTGGTGGACTGAGACGCGGTGCAAGGCCATGTGGGGCAAACACGCGCGCCCCGACGCCTACGGCCGATGGACCGAGAACAGCCTCACCCTGGACTTCTTCCTCGAATACGACACCGGCACCGAAACACTCGACCGAGTCGCCGCCAAGCTCCGCGGCTACGCCTCACTCGCCGCCGCCAGCGGGATCGACACCCCCGTCCTGTTCCTGACCAGCACCTCGCGCCGGGAAGCCAACCTGCATGACCGGCTGCGCCTTCGTGGCTCTCTCGTGTCGGTGCCCGTCGCCACCGCGACCCAAGGCCAGGAACCGCACGAGGCGATATGGCTACCGGGCAACCGGACGGAAGGACGGCTCCACCTCGCCGAACTCGCGCGCCACTTCGGCCAGGAGGCGCGCCCTTGATCGCAGAGCTCGGAGCCGGCAAATTCATCGCGGCCGGCGGTTGCCTGGTATGCGGCGTCGTCGTCATCGCCGGAATCGGCGGCGGAGCCAAGTACGCCTTCACCGCCCGCGACACGGCCAAGCTCCGAGCCGCGATCTGCGCCTACGCCGCCCCACCTGACGCGGTACAGCGGGTGCCCGTCGCCCGCTTCGGCCTCTCCTCACAGCAGATCGCGAACGCCCAGGAGATCATTAACGTCGCCACCAAACTGGGACTGCCCAGGCGAGCCGCCGAGATCGCCCTCGGCACCACGATTCAGGAAAGCGGTCTTACCAATTTAAGGACAGGCACCGGCTCGTACGGTTTGTTCCAGCAGCAGCCGTCCCAAGGCTGGGGGACGAAGCAGCAAGTCACCGACCCCTCTCACGCGGCCCGCTCCTTCTACACGCGCCTGGTCGAGATCCCCGACTGGGAGCACATGCCGCTCACCCAGACCGCGGCGCTCGTCCAGCACCCCCGTGAGGACCTGCGCGACGCCTACGCCAAGCACGAACCGCGCGCCAAGGCGCTGGTCGCCCTGCTGTGGAAGAGCGGATCGCCCAGGCGAGCAGCCGTGGACACGGCCACGAGCGACGACATCCGGGTCAGTATTCAAGCCGCAGCCGGGCTCAGCGTTCCACGTGACGAGCTCGTCGCCAGTATCACCAGAGACCTGGCCAGCCAGGACTCAGGCGAGCAACTCGACCCGGACGAGATCAAGAAGCGCGCCGACGACATCGTGACTACCGTCGCCGGCCAACTATGCAGGGAACTGAAATCCCAGCTGGGCGATCCCACTGACGGCGATGCGCCGCTCATGCTCCCGTCCGGCCGAGGTGCGATCGCGGTCAGAGCCGCGCTACACATGATCGGCGTTCCCTACTCCTGGGGTGGCGGCGGACCAGGCGGGCCGAGCTTCGGCACCGGCCGCGGGGCCGGAACCAAGGGCTTCGACTGCAGCGGCCTCACGGAGTACGCGTGGAGCAAGGCAGGAGTCGGCATCGGCTCCTCCACCGGCCCGCAATGGCACTCCGGTAAGCACGTCGACCGCTCGCAGCTCCAACCAGGTGACCTGGTGTTCTTCGCCTACAACCCCCACAATCCCAGCACGATCCATCACGTGGGCCTCTACATCGGCGAGGGGAAGATGGTCCACGCCCCGCGCACCGGCAGTCGCGTGCAGATCGCCCCGATGTCCCGCAGCGACCACGCCGGAGCCGTACGACCGCCTTAGAGGGTGTTTGATCCTGCGTGTTCCGTTTGCTTCGGGTTATGCGCCGCGCCAGGTGGGAGTGAATTCGCCGGTGAGGCACCTGAAACCGCATCAGACGGAACGGAAAGGATCAAACCTGGCTTTGCCCCCTCGCCGCAGCTTCGGGAGCGCTGGGCCGAGATGCGGAGGCGGGGTGGGGCGCCGCGCGGATGCGATTCGCCCAGGCGGAGAGCGGCGGGGTGCCTATCACGCCTCAGGTGTGCTAGGTTGGATGTAGTTGCAGTTGTGGTACCCATGATGAACTTGTGTGCGCCTGACGGTATGTAGCGTCAGGTGCATTTTTTTGTTTGCCGGTCTTCTCCGGGTGGGCCTCTATCGCGGCAACGCGGAATTCGTGACAGTGCGGATTTCGGCCACACCTATCAAAAGGAGATCAACATGGCTTCTGGCATCGTGAAGTGGTTCAACGCGGAAAAGGGCTTCGGCTTCATTGAGCAGGACGGCGGCGGCGCCGACGTCTTCGCGCACTACTCCAACATCATCTCTCAGGGCGGCTACCGCGAGCTGCAAGAGGGCCAGAAGGTGACCTTCGACGTCACCCAGGGCCAAAAGGGCCCCCAGGCCGAGAACATCGTCGCCGCCTGACACTGACGCACCACGCAGCTGGGGCCCGCGCCGTAAGGTGTGGGCCCCAGCGCGCTGCTTTCGTGGTACCCGATGCGCCGTGACGGCCTAACAAACCTGTCTGTTCTTCCGCCGCACACCGGATGGACCACTAATGGCTCCGGTTCGGGCATAAGTTCGCTCCAGCTCTCTGATCGGCATCCCAGCCGCCGTTCTTCTCGGCGAATGCCGACGATTTCGACACACGCGCCAGGCTGTTTTCCGTCGGCTCGGCTCGTTTTTCTTCGGCTCGTGTCGCCATTCTTACGCCGCTCATCGCGCCGAGAATCCTTGACACGTGCCGCATCGAGGAAGTTTCTGTATGAACCATGCAACTCGCAAGCACGACCGCTACTCCCCCACCCACACGGGCGGCTCTGCCAACCCCGGCAGGGGCGACCGATCCGGCTCGCCGGCTCTGGGCCGTTCAGGCACCCCCCGGCGTTCCGGTGGTCACGGGCGGCGTCCCGCCGCGCTCCAGGGGGAGTTCGCACTGCCTGTCACCGTCACCCCGGCCCTGCCGGCAGCCGCGACATTCGCCGAACTGAACATGCCGCCCGCGCTGACGAAGATGCTTACCAGCCTGGGTATGAAGGAACCGTTCCCGATCCAGGCGGCCACGCTGCCGAACTCCCTGGCAGGCCGGGATGTCCTGGGGCGGGGGCGCACCGGGTCGGGCAAGACGCTCGCCTTCGGCCTGGCCTTGCTCGTCCGCACCGCCGGGCAACGCGCCGAATCGCGGCAGCCGCTGGCCCTGATCCTCGTTCCCACTCGGGAGCTGGCCCAACAGGTCACCGACGCGCTCGCCCCGTACGCCCGGTCACTGAAGCTGCGGCTGGCCACCGTCGTCGGCGGTATGTCGATCAGCCGGCAGGCCCAAGCGCTGCGCGGTGGTGCCGAGGTCGTCGTCGCGACCCCGGGACGGCTCAGAGATCTCATCGAGCGCGGCGACTGTCGCCTCGATCAGGTCGGCATCACCGTGCTGGACGAGGCCGACCAGATGGCCGACATGGGCTTCATGCCTCAGATCACCCATCTGCTCGACCAGGTGCGCCCCGGGGGCCAGCGGATGCTGTTCTCCGCCACTTTGGACCGCAACGTCGACCTGCTGGTACGCCGGTACCTGACCGACCCGGTGGTCCATTCGGTTGACCCCTCGGCGGGCGCGGTCACCACGATGGAGCACCACGTGCTGCACATTCAAGGCGCCGACAAGCAGGCCACCACTGTGGAGATCGCTGCTCGCGACGGCAGGGTGATCATGTTCCTGGACACCAAGCACGCCGTGGATCGGCTCACCGAAAAGCTACTGGACAGCGGCGTACGCGCCGCCGCGCTGCACGGGGGCAAGTCCCAGCCCCAGCGAACCCGCACCCTCGCCCAGTTCAAGACCGGCCACGTCACGGTGCTGGTGGCGACCAACGTCGCAGCCCGCGGCATCCACGTCGACAACCTCGACCTCGTCGTCAACATCGACCCGCCAAGCGACCACAAGGACTACCTGCACCGCGGCGGCCGCACCGCCCGCGCCGGCGAGTCCGGCAGCGTCGTCACCCTCGTCCTGCCCAACCAGCGCCGTGCCATGACTCGCCTGATGGCCGACGCCGGTATCGTCCCGCAGACCAGTCAGGTCCGTTCGGGTGAGGCCGAACTAAGACGTATCACGGGCGCCCAGGCTCCCTCTGGGATCCCCGTGACCATCACCGCACCGGTTGTGAATCGTCGGGTGGGACGCAACGGCCGACGATTCGGGTAGCAGTTGGATGACCGCCCGGCGGAGAAGGGCCTCGGAGACTTTTGAGATACGCCCAGGTCCTGGGCGTATCCGGGGCCTGGCCGGTGTTCCTGCGAGATTGAACGCCAGGTGCCTGTTGTCGACGACACGTGTTCGGCCATCCCCTGGGCGTATCGCGGGAGATGGCGGCCGCCCAGACCTGTGCGTAAGCATTCAGCCCAAGCGCATTTCGACGTTGAGTGATCACCTTGTGTGATCGTGTGTGGGTGTGCGGGGTTACAGCGTGTGGGGCTGGGTCAGGGTGTTGCCGGGCCGGGTGGCATCCAGGGGCGGCCGAGTAGAGCGTCATGGATGACGGCGACCGCGTTGCTGCCGTGTTTAACGGCGGTGGACAGGTAGCCGCGGATGGCGTACCGGTGTTCGGTGGCCCGCTCCGAGCGGAGCCGACCGGAGATCTTCTGCTGGGTCTTGGCCGGGCGGACGTCACGTTCTGCCTGGTTGGAGGTGGGCGGGACGTTCAGATCGTGGGCGAAGCGCAACACGTCGTTCTCGCGGCCGCGCAGGACTTCCAGCAGCAGGCGGCCGATCGGCTGCTTGACCTGCTTGCCGCCGGGCAGGCGGTGGACTTCCGACAGGCCGACCAGGACCCCGTGCCGGAACCCTCTGATCAGGCCGGCCTTGACCCGCGGGTCGATCTGCGCGGCGCCGGCCTTCCGGGCGAGGTTGGCCTCGTGGATCAGCCCGCGCAGGGCGCGCTGGATCTGCTCGGGCCAGTGCCGGCCCGGGTAGGTCTCGACACAATCCTCAAGATCACGAAGTAGGTGGGCCGCACAGAGTTGATGGGTGTGCGAGCCGAGCCGGGCCGAGTCGTAGTTCTGGTACCGGTCATGCACGATGACCCCGCCCAGATGCGGGATGACCTGCTCGAAGGTGTCCAGGCTACGATCCCCCAGCAGGTACCAGGTGTACAGACGATCGCAGGCGACCATCAGGTACTTCTTGACCTTCTTGGGCCCGACCCGGATCGGTGTCTCGTCACAGCAGACCGCGTAGGCGAGGGTGAGCAGCATCCAGATGCGCCTGTTGGCGGCGGCGACCGCGGCGGCGGCACGCTTCAGCAGCCCGTGCACGAACCCCTGCGACGGCTTCGCGCCGGTCAGCGACTCGACCAGCTCCGCGCAGCGCTGCACCGGAATCGCGTGGGCGACCATCAGGTACACGCACAACGTCTGCAGCTTCACCCCAAAGCTGACCGCGGCCTCCGGCACCCCTTCCGGCCGAGGCGCGCTATGCACCGCACCACACCGGCAGGCCACCGTGTGCAGATCGTGCTGGAACCGCTGCGCCGACACCAAGGGAATCTCGATCTGCTGGTGACGCCCGGTCTGGAATTGGGGTCAACTCCGCCGCCAACTGACCGCCGCCACCGGGCGGTGGCGCATCGCAGCGGGCGGGATCGAGTTCTTCCGGATCGAGAAGGTGACGGTCTCCCGTTACACCTACCGGGGCAACAAGATCCCATCCCCATGGCCCACCACGAACCCCGCCTGACGGCAGACGCCGTGGAGAGCCCGTTACCGAGAGATCGGTACGGCGGGTTCGGCGAGCGGTCCGGGGAAACGGGCTGGTGGCAACACCAATACCGCGCCCCGGGCCGACTCAACATGCGCACGTGGATCCCCAAGTCGGCTTCCTTCAGCGCGGGCTTCCAGACCTGCCGTCGGAACCAGTCGGCCGGGATGTGGCCGTCGGTGTCGCGCTGCCGAGGCTGGCGTGGGGTGTCCTTCCCTTCCTCGCCTCGGCGCTTCGCCCGGTACTGCGCGAAAGCAGCGCGGCAGTACTCGCAGCGGCACTTTCCCGCGTTGTAGGCGGACAACGTTCCGTGCTTGTACGTCTTGCCGTTCTCGTTCGGCTTGGTCCAGCCGAGCGTGTCCACGTCGAGAAGCGCTTTGGTCCGCGAACGAGCCTGCGGAACATGCTTCCAGGTGAAGAACAGGTCGTCGCGCTCCAGGCCTTCGCTCCTGATGTGCTCCTCGAGCTTGTCGACCATCTGCCGGCTCAGCTTGAACCGACGGAACTCCTTGTCCTTGGGGTACTCCTTGGCAATGAAGCGCCCGCCGTCCGGGTGGAACTTCGGGTTGACCTCGACCACTGCGCGGCTCACGGTCAGGATCCGGGTTCTCGTGTTGAGGTCCTTCACTCGAAGTTCGGATAGCTCTCCCCACCGAAGCCCAGTCTCGATCGCGGTCTCGACGAGCAACTGCGTGTCGCTGTCGGGCAGGGCCTGATAGAGCACGTCGAACTGCTCGGGCGTGATCACAGTCCGGGGTTTCACAGCAACGGTCGGCGTTCGCACACCCCGGCCGGGGTGGATGTACGTCACCTGGTCGTTGAGCGCGGTTGTGAAGATGACGCTGAGCAGGACCTTGGCGTACTTGATGGTCGGCGCCTTGACGCCGTCCTCCTTCAGCTTGGCGATCCACGCCCTGACGTGCTCGGGAAGGATGTCGACCATTCGCATGGGGCCGAAGGTCGGCAGGATGTGCCTGTTCAGCGTGTACGTGTAGCTCTGCATGGTCGACGGCTCCACCTGGTGGTTAGGGAGCCAGATGTTCTTCACGTACTCGGCGAAGGTCTGCTTGCCCCGGCTGGGATGGCCGATCTTCCCCTGGTCCATACGGGCTTCGGCCTGCTGCCAGGCCTTGTCGGGATGGGGATGGCGGAGTTCGCCGACGTGCCGCCCGCGAGCTACAAGCCGCCGGTGACACGGTCCGCAAGCGCACCGCCGAGCACACACCGCGCAAGAGGCCCAGATCGCCCGGCACGTCCGCGAGGGTCTGTCGAATCCGGAGATCGGCGCCCGGCTGTTCTCAGCCCGCGCACCGTCGAATGGCACCTGAGCAAGGTCTTCGGCAAGCTCGGCATCAGCTCACGAAGGCAGCTCCGCTCGCCCGCACAGCTGCCCTGAGTCGCGGTCGCGGTGTCCCCGGGCTCCTCCCCGGGGGGTGACCAGGGTTCTTCACGGGTTCGTTCGGCGGCGCAGACAACAACAATGAGTTCAGTCCTGTCCGGCCCCATGAAAGACCTACCGACGCGGGCTCCGAGGGCGGCCCGGGTCAGCTAAAGCCCAATTCGTTCTACGCCGCGTCAACCAAGATGCGGCGGCTGACCTGCCAATTCACCGAGGAGAATGATCCATGTCCGAAAAGATGCCTTCGCCCACGCGTCGTGGCTTTCTTGCTACCACAGCCGCCGCCGCGCTTGCCGCAACAACCTCGACTGCCTTCGGCTCTGCCCCACAGCCGACCGCAGGGCCCAAAGGCAACGCGATCCGCCCTTTCCGCATCAACGTTCCGACGAAGGACCTCGTTGATCTCCGCCGACGCATCGCGGAGACACGGTGGCCGGCCCGGGAGACCGTCACCGATCAGTCCCAGGGCGTCAAGTTGGCGAAGCTCCAGAACCTCGTCCACTACTGGGGGACGGACTACGACTGGCGGAAGGTGGAGTCGAAGCTGAACGCCCTGCCGCAGTTTATGACGGAGATCGATGGAATCGACATTCAGTTCGCGCACGTCCGCTCTCGTCATCCGAACGCACTGCCGCTGATCATGACCCATGGCTGGCCGGGCTCGGTCCTGGAACTCCTGAAGGTCATTGGCCCGCTCACCGATCCCACGGCCTTCGGAGGACGCGCGGAGGATGCCTTCCATCTCGTTCTGCCCTCGATGCCCGGTTACGGTTTTTCGGGCAAGCCGAAGACCACTGGCTGGAATGCCGACCGCATCGGGCTCGCCTGGGACGTGCTGATGAAGCGTCTGGGATACAAGCACTATGTGTCCCAGGGCGGCGACTGGGGTTCGGTGATCTCGGACAAGATGGCGCGTCGGGCGTTTCCGGGACTGCTCGGCATCCACGTCAACATGCCTGCGACCGTGCCGCCGGACATCGCGAAGGCCCTCAACAACGGCGAACCCGCGCCGGCCGGGCTGTCCCCCAAGGAAAAGGCCGCATTCGAATCACTGGACAGGCTCTACAAGAAGAACAGTGGCTACGCCATCATGATGGTGACCCGCCCGCAAACCGTGGGCTACGGACTGACGGATTCACCTGTCGGCCTGGCCGCCTGGATGTATGACAAGTTCGCCGAATGGACTTACAGCGGCGGCGAGCCCGAGCGGTCGCTCACCAAAGACGAGATGCTCGACGACATCACGCTCTACTGGCTCACCAACAGCGCGGTCTCTTCCGCCCAGCTCTACTCGGAGAACAACGAGAACAACTTCAATGCCGTGGACATCTCCATCCCCGCTGCCATAACGGTCTTTCCTGGTGAGATCTACCGCGCGCCTCGAAGCTGGGCCGAGCGCAGCTACCACAAGCTGATCTATTTCAACGAGGTCGACAAGGGCGGTCACTTCGCAGCGTGGGAAGAGCCGAAGCTCTTCAGCGCCGAGATCCGAGCAGCGTTCAGATCACTGCGCTGACGCCATTCTGCAGCTTTTCACCGCGCCCGGTACCCGGCCGGTCGAAATCGTCGGCGCCGACTCCGGCACCTCGCTCTTCATGACAGAGCCGCGCCGACTCGGTGGGGCACTCGGGCCTCGCGGCCCGGCGCGGGCGCGGTGGCGAAGCCGGACCGCGGTAAATGCGTCGATCTGGGCGCGCTCGTAGTGCTCGTCCGGGCTCGAGGATCCACAAGCGCCGGCTTTGACGTTCCGGCGACACAACAGCCAGAAGTCAAAGCCGACCGCATCCCATTACGCACGAGCAACAGAGGGAAAGGTATCTGTGATCATGGATATGAAACTCGAGGTTCTGGTAGTTCCTGTCTCCGACGTCGATCGGGCGAAGCGCTTCTACGAGACGTTGGGGTTCCGGATGGATATCGACCACGTCGCCAGTGAGGACTTCCGGGTGGTGCAGTTCACGCCTCCCGGGTCGGAGGCCTCGATCATCATCGGCACCGGCATCACGCCGGCCGCACCGGGCTCGCTGCAGGGCCTGCAACTCGTCGTCTTCGACATCGAGGCGGCTCGTGCCGATCTCGTCGGGCGCGGCGTCGACGTGTCGGAGGTGTTCCACGATGCGGGAGGCGTGTTTTATCACATCGGAAACGAGCAGCGGGTGACCGGCCCGCATCCGGATCGCGGTGACTACGGGTCCTTCGCCTCGTTCAGCGACCCGGACGGCAACGGCTGGATGCTGCAGGAAGTCAAGAAAAGGGCCCCTGGACGATGAGCGAGAGCGTGGAGGAGTCAGCGATGGCGCTGTCAACGATCGACATCCTGTTGGACGCGCTCAAGCGCGCCGCGGACGCGCACGGCCTGCACGAGGAGAAGCTCGGCAGGCATGACGCTGACTGGCCGCAGTGGTACGCGGAGCACATGACGCGCACGCTGGGCGAGGGCGGATACCGACTCAGCGGCCATTCGGCCCAATAAGTCCGGCCCTTCCGGTGATGCACAGCTGATCACGGATTCGGGGACAGGCACCGGCACATCTCGGACGCGATGAATATGCCGACCGGCGATTCAGCCGGTTGGCACAGCCCTCCCCGGCAACGACGCACGCCAACCGGACGCGTCCCCAGACGAATACACGCGAACAGTCCTTCGCGCAGGAGCACCTCATGGGATTCTTCGATCGCGTTGTCGGCCGTGAGCACCCGACAGGTGCCCGCACCGATGACGAACTCGCCATCGAACGGTACGAACACCTGCTGGCCACCGCCCCGCCCGAGACGGTCGAGCAGGCGCACACCGAGGCGTTCGCGAAGCTCACGCCCGAGCAGCGCGACATGATGTTCGACCGGTTCGTTGAGAGGGCATCGACACCGCGCGAGCGGCCCGCGCATGCGCAGCCGGAAACATTCGCAAAGACGGTGACCCGCACGCCCGGCATGTTCACGCGGATGTTGGGCGGAAGCTACGGCGACTGGAGCTTCAGCAGCACGATGGGAAGCTCCATCCTCAGAGTCTTCGACCACGTCATCGGGTCGGAGCTCGCGATCGCCTTCATGGTGAACGACTTCGGCGGCGAAAACGTCTCGGGCGACAGCGTCGCCGGTAACGAAGCCGGAGACGATTTCGGCTTCTAAGCGTTTCGCCTGGCGTCTCGAGCCAACTGGTGGTCAAAGGCGGACCTTACTCAAAAAACTCACGTGTCTGCGCAGATCAGAGGCTTGTACGGACCTCCGAGCTTTCGGGTTCAGCACGATTGATTGCTACTGCGAGAAGAGGCATCAACAATGGAATCAACCGAGTACGACCTCATTGTGCTAGGCGCCGGCCCGGTCGGTGAGAATATGGCCGACCGCGCTGTGCAGGGCGGCCTGACCGTCGTGTTGATCGAGCATGAGCTGGTCGGGGGCGACTGCGCCTACTGGGCGTGCATGCCCTCGAAGGCGCTGCTGCGCTCCGCTCAGGCGCTGAGGGCGGCCCGGCAGGTCGCAGGCGCCGCCCAGGCCGTGACAGGCGAACTCGACGTGCGGGCCGTACTCGCGCGTCGTGACTCGTTCACGAGCAACTGGTCCGACGAAGACCAGGTGCGGTGGGTAGACGGCGCAGGCATCTCGCTCGTGCGCGGACACGGCCGCATCACGGCCCCGAAGGAGGTCACGGTCACGGCCCCGGACGGCTCGACGACCGTACTCACCGCACGCCATGCCGTGTCTGTGACCACCGGGTCCGACGCGCTCATCCCCGACATCGACGGCCTGCGCGATGCCCGCCCGTGGACGAGCCGGGAGGTGACGGGCACCAGAAGCGTGCCGGCGAGTCTCGCCATCATCGGTGGGGGCATGGTCGCCGCCGAGATGGCGACGGCCTACGGGGGTTTCGGTACGACGGTCACTCTGATCTCGCGCAGCGGTCTGCTCGTCGGCATGGAGCCGTTCGCCGGCGAACTCGTCACGAAAGCGCTGCGTGAACAGGGGGTGACGGTGCTGCTCGACACGGAGACGAAGCGCGTGACCCGTTCGGAGGGCGGCGACGTCGTCGTCGAGACCGGGGACGGTTCCATGGTCACGGCTGAGGAGGTACTGGTCGCGACGGGCCGTACGCCGCGTACGCGGGACATCGGCCTGGACGCGATCGGTCTCACCCCTGGCGAGTGGATCGAGACCGACGACACGATGCTCGTGCCCGGCTTCGACTGGCTTTACGCCGTCGGAGATGTGACGCGCCGGGCGCTGTTCACCCATCAGGGTAAGTACCAGGCGCGTGCGGCGGGCGATGTCATCGCGGCCCGGGCGGCCGGGGTGCCCGTCTCGGACGCCCAGTGGGGCACCCACGTCGCAACCGCCGACCATGAGGCGGTGCCGCAGGTCACGTTCACCGACCCGGAGGTCGCCTCCGTGGGGCTCACGGCGCAGGCCGCGCGCGAGGCGGGCTACGAGATCCGCACGGTCGACTACGAGATCGGCCAAGTCCCCGGGGCGAGCTTGCGTGCGGACGGCTACGCAGGAACCGCTCGGATGGTGGTCGACGAGAAGCGCAAGATCGTGCTCGGCGTGACTTTCGTCGGTCCCGACGTGAGCGAGTTGCTGCAGGCGGCGACGATCGCGATCGTCGGCGAGGTACCACTCGACCGGCTGTGGCACGCCGTGCCCGCCTATCCCACGGTCAACGAGATCTGGCTACGCCTGCTTGAGACATACGGGCGCCCGACCAAGTAGCGACGCCCCGGCCTCACGGGACGGCGGTTAGCCAAGTGCACAAGGTAGAAATCGACGGCCGCACCCAGCGGCCGGCGGGGCGCGCAGTAGGGGCCGACGTGGCCTCGGGTGAGGCCTACCAGTCCTTCAACGCGCGAGCCGGACAGATCGGTGCGGACAAGGTGGCTGTCACGGGAACCGCGACCATCGACGGTAAGCAGGTCACCTGGTCCTACGACGCCGCCTACAACGCGATCAGTTGTGGGACCCCTCAGAAGCCAGGAGGAAAGCCGAAGAGATCGTCACCACTGCCGAAGAGCAGCTGTGCGCTGAGTTCATTCTCCGCGTTTGTGCAGATCAAGTGGCTGATGCTAAGCAAGGTACTTCTGCGGCAGATGCGGTGCGAGGATCACATGGGCGTGTCGTATCGTCGCGCTGCCGGGTGGTGGCGAACATAGTGGGGTTCGCACTGGCTCAGACGGGCAAGCCGTACCGGTGGGGCGCGACGGGTCCGAGTTCCTTCGACTACTCGGGCCTGGTGATGAAGGCGTACGCCGCCGCGGGGGTGCGGATCCCCCGCATCACTTTTGAGCAGTGGCCGTTCGGCGTCCGCGTTTCGGCTGACCAGGAGCAGCCCGGCGATCTGGTGTTCTTCAACAGCGGACCGGGTAGTTCGCCGGGCCGACCGGGCCATGTCGGGATCGTCGTGGGCGACGGCAAGATGGTCGAGGCCCGGTGCACTCGATGCGGGCCGATCACGGTTGCGTCCTACCGGAGCGTGCGGCCGGTGATTGGGTTCACCCGGCCGTCGGCGACCGCGTCGAGGAAGTAGCGGCGCATGGGCCGGTAACCCCAGCTGAGAACGGGAGCTCATCAGAGCTATCCGGCCCGGCTGAGTCTTCCCTTCTTCTTCACTGCCGACATCGGCTCACAACGTCGTCCGCTTGGACCCATCGGCACAGGCTGGACAGCCCCAGTCGAATCCGACATAGCGGATGAATCACCCCAAGGTTGAAACCCATCCAGAGGAGCCCTGGCCGCCGTCGTAGGACCACGGCTTGCCAGCCAAGCCCGGAGAGTGACCTTAATCGTGAACACGAACACGCCGAAGGTGCGCGCACGCCCCTTGCCGGTCGATCTTGTCGACGGGCTCAGTGGCCTGCTCTACCTTCTCCCGCGTGCGCCCCTCACACCCGACGACTGCGATGCACTGTCCGCGGTCCTTACCGCCTGGGCCACCTCCGCCCGTGAGCCGGACCAGAGAACCAACCTCCAAACAACCAGTGAGTAGGTGGATCGTGAAATCCACCAGCTGATACGCCGAGCGTCCCGGCTTCGTTGTTGTCTGGCCCCGCGTGAGCCTCTCTGATGACCGCTCTCACCGTTTTCCTGGTCGATTTCGATGAGGTAGGTCGGGGGTCGATTCGTTCGCGAGCCGGCCCTCCTTACTTAGGGCTCCTCATTCGCGAGATATGCCTGAAGCAGGGTGAAACCCGGCATCGCCTCGTACGGTAGGACTCCCACGGTGAACACTTCCGGGTCGTCGAAAACCGGTTCCCCGCTTGGGCGACGCGCGTACGGAACCCGCCCGTAGTCCACGCCGTCGTCCCGGTCGCAGCTCATCCAGGTGATGGCTTCGTGTTCGCCTTCCCGCAGGGGATGGTTCGACACTGCTCGCGTGTCCACGGTGTCCGCGCTGGAGGCGATCTCGGCCGCCGCGCCGGACTGGGTGGCCCGCGTTTTGGAGGTGCCCGGGTGGGCCGAGCGGTACCGGGCCCGGGTCGACTCCTGGCGGCTGCCGGCCTCACAGACCAAGCGGGACGACACCGCGATCCATCAGGCGCTGGCCCGGCGTGGGCTACTCTCGGCCGAGCACTACCCTGACTCGGGATACCCCTCCGCCGAACTCCTGGTCGCCTCGCGGGAGGAGTTCGGCCTTACGCTGGTCACCCCGGTCTTGCTCGATCACTCCCACAGGCCCGCGCCGGCACCGGCTATGACCGGACCGCCTTCACCATCGATTGGGCGGGGCGGCAGGTCACCTGCCCACAGGGCAAGACGAGCAGTTCCTGGAGTCCCTGCCGTCAGCGGGGCAAGGACGCGATCGTGGTGATGTTCCCCGCTACCGCCTGCGCACCCTGCCCGGTCCGCTCGGCCTGCATCAGCGGCAAGCGCCAACGCCGCCAGCTCACCGTACGTCCCCAACCCGTACAACAGGCCCTGGACGGCGCCCGCGCCGAGCAGACCAGCCGGGACTGGGGGGACAAGTACAAACTCCGTGCCGGAGTCGAGGGCACCGTGCGTCAGGCAGTCGCAGTCACCGGAATCCGCCGCGCCCGCTACCGCGGCCTGCCGAAGGTCCACCTCGAACACGTCTACTCGGCTGTCGCGCTCAACCTCATCCGGCTGGACGCCCGGTGGAACGGACACCCCCTCGACCGGACCCGACCAGCCATCTGGAAAGGGACCAGGGCTGACGCCCCTGAAGGGGTGTTGGCCCCACGCTCTGGCAAGGGATACGATGTCGGCCACCATGGACCTGGACGAGGTGACGATCGAGAGCATCAGAACGCGCTTGCTCGGTGGGGACGTCACCAGTTACGAGCTAGTAGAGGCGTATCTTGCTCGCATCCATGCCGGCGACAAGGCGGGGCCCCGGCTCAACGCAATAGCTACCATCAATGCCAGAGCGCTTGAAGAGGCGGCTGAGGCCGACCGTCAACTCAGGGCGACCGGAACTCTCACAGGTCCCCTGCACGGGGTCCCGGTCGTCCTCAAAGACAACATCGAGACCGCAGGCATCAGAACGGCTTTCGGAACCGAGGCGGCAGCAAACAACGTTCCCAGTAGCGACGCATTCGTGGTGAAGCGTCTACGGGCGGCAGGCGCGATCATTCTTGCTAAAAGCACGATGGCCGATTTCGGAGCCTCCTGGTTCTCGACCTCGTCGCTAAGTGGCTTGACGCGGAACCCCTATGCTCTCGACCGAGACTCCGGGGGTTCAAGCAGCGGGACTGCGGCGGCTGTCGCGGCGAACTTCGCCGCAGTAGGAGTGGGTGGGGACACCGGTGGCTCAATCCGGTTGCCTGCATCCTTCTGCAATTTGGTGGGCCTCAGGGTGACGCCAGGGCTGATCAGTCGGGTGGGGATCGCTCCACTGGTGTTCGAGCAGGACACAGCGGGCCCGTTGGCGCGATCGGTCCGCGACGCCGCCATACTCCTGGACGCTTTGGTTGGCTACGATCCTCAAGATTCACTCAGCGTGAACGGCCGTGAGCGACAGCGGCCATACACAGAGATTCCTACGGGCGGCTTGGATGGCCTGCGTCTCGGGATTCTGACGCAACTTGTGGAGGGGCCAAACAGTTCCTCTGA
Source organism: Microbispora sp. NBC_01389 (assembly GCF_045040095.1). Taxonomy (NCBI): domain Bacteria; kingdom Bacillati; phylum Actinomycetota; class Actinomycetes; order Streptosporangiales; family Streptosporangiaceae; genus Microbispora; species Microbispora sp. NBC_01389. The sequence continues at coordinate 2,402,241 of NZ_CP109552.1, read as the reverse complement.
AGTCATACGGGTCTTCTCGGAAGTAACAAAGACGCTCCAGATAGAGGGCGCTCACCCGGTGCACCTCCAGGTGCCAGAACTGGAATCAGCGCTGGAGATGACGTCCTTGTACCTCGTCAGGTCACGAGCCGACCTGGACGGCTTCATTGCTTCGCGACCAGGGATTGAAGCTGAGAACGTTCATCAGATATATGAGCAGGGCCGATATCACTCTGCGCTCGACTTATTCGAAGCTATTGCAACAAGCGAAAGATCCGGCATACATGGCGCCGATTATGGGGCTCGCGCCGGTGCTCAAGTTCTCTTGCGAGACGGCATCATCGATTTGATGAACCGCAACCATGTTCACGTCCTGGCCTTCCCCGACGTTCAGGTGCCGCCGCCGCTGCATTCCGACGTCACTTCAAGACGATGGAATTCGCTCCGCTATCCAACGAACACGGTTCTTGCGGCACAGACCGGTCTGCCAGCGCTTTCCGTTCCCATGGGCTTCACTGGCGCGGGGCTTCCCGTAGGGCTTGAACTCGTCGCGCGGCCGCTTCAAGAACACCTCTTGCTACGTGCTGGGCTAGCTGTTGAGACCAGGTTGGGTGCACGGCGGCGCCCTTATCTCGGTTCACAGGGCGACTGAATCAGCGAGCGTAGGGCCCCGGTGCAGACTGAACTTTTTTCAACCGGTCCTCGCAGGTTGGAGGGAGGCGGCGGACTAGAGACCTGTACTCCTACCAGGAGCCCCTTCACGTCGCCCCCGCGCACCCCGCCGATCAGTGTCACACTCACGCCGGGTATCCAAACCACCAGGTCAACCAGCTAACTGCTTAAGTCCCTGGTGTTGACCCACCGGCCATGGCTCACTCAGGACCCTTGGCCTCCTTGGCCTTCGTGAAACCAGCCCGCACCCCTTGCTCGGTAACATCGAAGTGGTTGTTGAGTTCCTCTACCACCGCTGTGGCGTCTTCCTGCGAGAACGCGTCCGCCAAGGCGCGGTGCAGTTGGAGGGTGGCCTCGGGGGTTGCGTACGTTGCAACGAACAGCCTGACGTAACGTTCGGCTGCCGTCCAAAGAGGCTCGAGCACACGCCGCGTCCAAGTGTTGGCACCTGGTTCGACCAGGGCCCAATGAAAGTCCGAGTGCCGTTCCCAGTACTCAGGTCGGCTGGGGTCACCGGCGACAGCTTCGAAGGCAGAGAACGCCTCTTCGACACGGGCGATCGACGCACGGGAACCGCGTTCGCGGGCAAGCCTTACGGTGGGCAATTCGATCATGCGTCGCAACTCATAGATCGCCGCGAGATCGTCCAGGTTCACGCCGGCCACAACCGGCGTGTGACGCGCCCGTACGACGATCAGCCCCTCACCTTCGAGTTGCCGAATCGCCTCCCTGATAGGGATGTGGCTTACACCCAGCCCTTGTTGCAGATCTCGCACCCGCACCGGCTCTCCGGGCTGGAGATCACCGCTGAGGATCGCGCCGCGAAGGTGGGCGGCAGCCGCCTCTACGAGGCTCGCACTGTTGATGAGTTCCATGGCGCACCACTCCTAGGCCGTCTCTTGACGATATAGAATATATCTTATATCAACGTCCTAGGTGTGGCGCCCCGCCCCACATCTTCCAAGGGGAGGCACCCATGTCGGCAGTACAGAGCACGTCGGAGCCCTGGAATCTGGAGGAGCCTGCCATGAACCACCACCTGCTCGGGCGGTCCGGGCTGCGCGTGAGCCGGTTGGCACTGGGGACGATGAACTTGGACACCGCGGGTCCGGCGCTGCGCGGCCGACGGCGCGAGCGCGACACGCTCGACCGCTTGCTGCGGGACGTCCGCGCCGGGCACAGCCGAGTGCTGGTGTTGCGGGGCGAGGCGGGCGCCGGCAAAACCGCACTGCTAGATTACCTGACCGAGCACGCCCCAGCCAGCCGGGTAACCCGGGCGGCCGGGGTGGAGCCGGAGTCCGAGATCGCGTACTCCGCGCTGCAGCAACTCTGCGCGCCGCTGCTGGGCCACCTCGACCGGCTGCCGGAGCCGCAACGTGCCGCGCTCGCCACCGCCTTCGGGCTGAGCCTCGGCGACCCGCCGGAGGTGCTGCTCATCGGGCTCGCCGTGCTCGGACTGTTCGCCGAGGTCGCGTTGGAACAGCCGCTGGTCTGCGTTGTGGACGACGTGCAGTGGCTGGACCGGATGTCCGAGGTGATTCTCACCTTCGTCGCCCGTCGGCTGAATGCCGAATCGGTCGCGCTGGTCTTCGCCTCACGTAGCCCGGGGGACGAGCGGATTCTCGACGGCCTGCCGGAGTTACGCGTCGACGGGCTGTCCGACGCGGACGCGCGGGCGCTGCTGGACTCCGTGCTGCCTGATCCGGTCGACGCCCGCGTACGCGACCGGATCGTCGCCGAGACGCGCGGCAACCCGCTCGCCCTGCTTGAGCTGCCGCGCGGCCTTACGCCGGCGGAGCTGGCGTTCGGGTTCGGCACGCAGGGCACAGCGCCGCTGGTGAGCCGGGTGGAGGAGGGCTTTCAGCGGCGTATCGCCGCGCTGCCGGCGGATACCCGCCGGCTGCTGCTCACCGCCGCTGTCGAGCCGATCGGTGACGTGCCGCTGCTGTGGCGCGCGCTCAAGCGGCTGGGCATCGGGCCCGACGCCGCCGCGCCCGCGGAAGCCGCGGGACTGGTCGAACTGGGCACCCGGGTCCGGTTCCGGCACCCGCTGGTGCGCTCGGCCAGCTGGCGCTCGAGCGAGGCCGCCGAGCTGCGCGAGGTGCACCGTGCGCTCGCCGAGGTGACCGATGCTGAGGAGGACCCCGACCGCCGTGCTTGGCATCGGGCGCACGCCACGGTGGGACCGGACGAGGAGGTCGCCAGCGAACTGCAGCGGTCGGCCGGCCGACTGCTGGCCCGTGGCGGCCGATCCGCGGCCGCATCCTTCCTCGAACGCGCTGCCGAGCTCACCCCGGACCCGAAGCCGCGCGCCGCGCGTGCCCTGGCCGCCGCGCGTGCCCGATTCGCCGCGGGCGCCCCCGCCCAGGTGCCGGACCTGCTGGCCGCTGCCGAGCTGGGTCCGCTCGACCCGTTGCAGCGCGCCGGGGTGGAGCGTTTGCGGGCGCAGGTTGCCTTCGCGCTCAACCCCGGACGGGCGGCCGGCCCGGCGCTGCTCGCAGCCGCCCGCCGGCTCGAGGCGCTGGATCTCCCCGCGGCGCAGGAGACCTACCTCTCGGCGCTCGGTGCTGCTGTGCACGCTGGCCGACTCGGCAGCGACAACCTCCGCCGGGCCGCCGAGGCCGCCCGCGGCATGCCCGCCAACGAGGACGTGGCCGGTCTGTTCCTGGCCGGCCTTACGGCGTGGGTCCTGGACGGCTACGCGCTTGCCATTCCGCTTCTCCGCCGGGCCCTGGACGCGCTCACCGCGAATGAGGATCTGCCCCTTCTGTGGCTGGCCGGGCCGGTCGCACACGAGGTGTGGGACGACGCGGCCTGGCACCGGCTCACCGAGCAAGCGGTCGGCTTCGCCCGCACCACCGGCGCGCTTCCGCTCTTGCCCACGGCGCTGGAGTCCCGCGCCAGCGCACTGCTGTTCGCGGGCCGGTTCGCCGACGCCTCGGATCTGCTCGACGAAGCGGACGCCCTCGGACAGGCCACCGGCTTGGCCGCACATCCGTCCGCCTCGCTCGCGCTGGCCGCCCACCGCGGCCGGCAGCTCCCGGCACTGGAGCTGATCGAGGCCACTGTCAAGGATGCCGACGCGCGCGGCGAGGGCTGGCTGCTCGGCCTGGCCGGCTACGCCAAGGCGGTACTGTCCAACGGGCTCGGCCACTATCCGGCCGCACTGGAGGCCGCTCGGCAGGCGGCCGAGTACGAGGACCTTGCCATGTTCAACTCGACGCTCGGCGAGCTGGTCGAGGCAGCCGCGCGCGTCGGGGAGCGCGCCGTGGCGGCGGAGGCACGCGAGCGTCTGGCGGAGCGGACCGGCGCCGCCGGGACGGACTGGGCTTTCGGCGCCCAGGCCCTCGCGGACGCGCTCGCCGGACCTTCCGAGAAGGCCGAGGAGCAGTACCGCAAGGCGATCGAGCGGCTCGCCGCCAGCCGGATCGGGCTGCAACTGGCCCGGGCGCGCCTGCTCTACGGCGAATGGCTGCGACGGGAGAACCGGCGCAACGACGCCCGGATCCAGCTCCGCGCTGCCCACGAGGCGTTCACCACGATGGGGGCGGAGGGCTTCGCCGAACGGGCTGGCCGGGAGCTGGTTGCCGCCGGCGAGACCGTCCGCAAGCGGACCCTCGGCGTATGCGACGACCTCACCTCGCAGGAAGCGCAGAGCGCGCGCCTGGCCGCGGCGGGGCACACCAATCCCGAGATCGGCGCCGTGCTGTTCCTCAGCCCACGTACCGTCGAGTGGCACCTGCGCAAGGTCTTCACCAAGCTGGGCATCAGCTCGCGCCGCGAGCTGGCCGCGGCACTGCGCGACCGGTGACCCCGACAGCCGCGAACAACCCCCGGACACCGGTGGATCACGTGGATCGAAACAGCAGGTCACCAGCACCGTAAGCCTAGGTGCCATTCTGATCTTGATTGCTTCGGGACGAAGAGGCCGTGGGTTCAAATCCCGCCACCCCGACCAGGTAGTTGCAGGTCAAGGGCCTGATCGCTGGAGACAGCGGTCAGGCCCTTGATCGTTGACCGCCGGTCTGAACGCCGCCAGGGGGCACTTGACAGGGGGCGACCCCGGCACCCCCCGCTCAGCGGACCCGGGTGAGATCCATCTGGAAGTTCTTGTGCCAGCTCTGGCCGCCGTCGGTACTGACCTCACCGACCTCGTGCCAGGACGTACGGGTGAACTGAAGGGTGTACCTGATGGTCACGCCCGGCTGGGACAAGGCCCACTGGAACGTGTCGTCGCCGACGACGGGCACGCTCGTGGTGACGTGGCCCTGGGAGAACGCCTCCCAGCGGTACTGCGAGGCGGTGTCGTCGTAGTTGATCACGGCGAGTGCGCTGTCCACGATCCTCGTGGGGTCGGCCTTGTCCCGCCCCAGGCCCTCAACGGAGATCACCAAGCCCTGCACCTGACGCCGGACCCGCTCGGTCTGCAGGAACTCCCGGCGCGTGCCGGAGGCGGTGATGGTCCAGCCCGAGCCGACCCAGCTGCCGACCATGAAGGAAAGCCGGTCCATCGCGGCCTGCTGGGCGGAGAAGTCCGGTGACGTCGCCGGGGTCGCGGGCGCGGCGACGGATGCCGCCGCAGGGGTGACCGCGAGCGCCACCGCGCACAGGAGTGACGACAGTAAACGGATCAGTCGCATCATGGAATTACCTTGATATATCGGTTTCATCGAGTAAAGGCAAGGCCGCGCGCCGATTCCGTGGGAGCCATGGCGCGGCTGATGCCGAGAGTGGGGTGGGTCACCAGATAAAGGCCGGTGGCGGCGTCGTAAAGGTCGTTGGCGTCCATCCGCATCGGGGCCTGGGTGCTGTCCGCGGCGGGCGCGCTTCCGGCTGCCCGCACCTCGGCCGTGTGGGCGGCGGCGATCAGCTCGTTCATGGGGGCGGTACCACCGGCGGAGCTCGCGTCCTTCAGGTCGGACAGCCCGGCCGTGATCGAGGCGAACGCCGCACCGGGCCGCTTCGCGGGCGCGTCCCTGACCAGGTGCTGGGCGAGCCAGAAGTAGCCGGCCCGGCCACGGTACTGCCGGTAGACCGCCGAGACCATAGTGAACAGCCGGGTGTAGGAGTTGCGGTAGAGCGCCTCATAGAATCCGCGGGCCTCCGATTCGCTGACGTCCCCGTTGACCGTCGCCGTGATCGAGGCCGCCGCGAGCAGGCCGCTGTAGAGGGCCAGGTGGACCCCGGTGGACAACAGCGGGTCGAGGAAGCACGCGGCGTCGCCGGCCATGAAGTACCCGGGGCCGCAGAACCGGTCGGCGACGTACGAGAAATCCTGCTCGACACGGACGGGGCCGGTGAACGTGCCGTTCGCGACCAGTTCGGAGACGGTGGCCGATTCGGCGACGAGCGCGTGGAACATCGCCTCCGGCGACTCGAAGCCGGGCTTGCGTTCCAGGAAGCGCGACTGGAGCGTGACGAAGCCGACGCTGTAGACGTCGTCGCGCAGCGGGATCACCCAATACCAGCCCTCGGGAGAGGAGATGATGTTGATGCCGCCACCGGGGGTGGCGGGGAGCAGCGCACCACCCCGGTAATAACCCCAAATGGCAACATTGCGGAAAATATCGTGCGGCTTGCGATTACGCAGGTGCTGGACGGAGAGCACACCCGCGCGCCCGGACGCGTCGACGAGAAAGTCGAACTCCTCCGTGGCGGTCGTGCCCTTGTACTCCCACTCGGCCGCGCACGCCCGGCTGTCCGCGAAGCGCACCCGCCTGACCCGGGCCCCCTGGATCACCTCGGCGCCCTGGTCGGCGGCATGGTCGAGCAGCACCTTGTCGAAGTCGGCGCGGTCCACCTGCCAGGAGCGCACCTCCGGCCCGAACGTCGCGGACCAGTCGACAGTCCAGTCCCGCTCGGTGCCCCAGCGCAGCAGGAGGCCCTCCTTCACCGGGTAACCGCGTGCCTCGATCTTGTCGTGCGCGCCGGCGTAGTCGATGATGGCCCGGCACGACGGCGAGACGGACTCGCCGACGTGATAACGGGGAAACACGTCGCGTTCGAAAAGGCGGACGTCCATCCCGCGCTGCGCGAGCAGCGTCGCCGCGACCGAGCCGGCGGGGCCGCCTCCGATTACCACTACCTTCGTCATGAGTTGGGGCTCCTTCTTTTTTCCCTGCGGATACGTAGTTGCGCAGCGGCGCTGGTCGCATACGTATGCGCGCGGATCCGCCATACGTATTCTTCGACCTAATCTCGGCGTTATTCTGGACCGGACGTTGTCAAGAGCCGATGATGCTGTCGGGGCTGGAACCGCACAGAGGAGCAATCATGGGCTTGAGCAACCTCCGTTTGATCGTGCCGGTCGTCTACGCGCTCGCCGCCGTCATCACCCTGGTGATCGACAGGACGATCGGCGGGATCGTGGTCGTCGTCGGCGCGATCCTGGTCGGCTTGTTCTTCGTGGTCTGGGGCCGTCGCCGGCCCGACGCTTCATAGCGGCGTCACTGCGAACAGCGCACCCCACGGATCCCGCAGGACTGTCGCGCGGCCGTGCTCCGCGGCGATCCCGGCGCCCCGGCGCTCGGCCGCGGCGAGCGTCGCGCGGCCACCGTCCGTCAGGAAGAACGTCATCCATCGCGGCTTCGGCCCACGCCCACTGACGGTCCCGTCGAACTTCGCCGTGTCGAACACGGCGGCGTAGAACGCGGCGGAGCGGGCGGGGTCGTCCGTCCACAGCTCGTGGCGGCACCATGTGCCCGGCTCGTCCACCAGCACGACGCCGTCGGGCCGGTGCCCCTGCCATAACCCCACGGCCGCTCCCGACGGATCCACGGCGAACAGCAGCCGCCCATCGTGCCCGGCGTCGATCGGGCCGAACACCACGGTTCCGCCCCACTTCCGTACCCGCTCCGCCGCGGCGTCGGCGTCGGCGACCGCCAGGTAGGTGTTCCACGACGCGGGCAGCTGCTGCCCCTGCGGCACTCGGCCGAACCCGCCGACGATCCGCTCACCCAGGCGGATGTACTCGTACCCGCCGCTCTCGTCGAATGTCCACCCGAACAGCTCCCCGTAGAACGCTCGCGCGCCCTCGGGGTCAAGCGCGGCGTAGTCCACCCAGCAGGGCGAACCCGGCTCATAGTGCTCGTGAATCGGCACGGGGTTCCTCCATCGCGGTCAGCGTCAGGTGGGTGCCGATGATCGGCGCCGTGATCTCGGGCCGCTCGATGAGGCACAGGTGGCCCGCCATGGGAATCGTCTGGGTCCCACACCGGGGAACCGTGGCGCGCAACAGCTCGGCGCTCGACCGGAACGTCGACATGTCCTCCTCGCCGGCCATGACCAGCGTCGACGCCCTGATGCCGCGCAGGTCCTCCGGGGTGTGGACGTGCCGGCTGAGGCCGTGCATCGCGCCGTTGCGCAGCTCAGCCCATGTGTGCCGGGATACGATCACGCGCAGCCTGGCCCGTAGCTCGGGGTGCCGCTCGGTGCCCCTGAAGATGTCCGGCGGCGACGTCATCCACAGGTCGGCGAGCTGCGCGCCGCTGGCCCCGAGCCGTGCCAGGGCGGCCAGTGCGCGGTAGCGCTCACCGGTGCCGGGCTCGGGGGGCGCGCCGGCGATGGTCGGCGAGCCGATGATCAGCGCGCGTACGGCCGCCGGGTCGTCGACGGCCATCTGCAGGGCGATCATCGAGCCGATGGACTCCGCCACGATCATGCTTGCCGAGTGGGTCCTGGCGAGCGCGATCAGCTCCGCCCCGAGTCCGGGCAGCGAGGTACCGGGCCGCAACGGGCCGGACAGGCCGTGCCCGGGCAGGTCGACGCCGATGTGCCGCCACCCGGGCAGCAGCGCCCAGTGCCGCTCCCACACCGACGAGTCCATCGTGTAGCCGTGGATCCACAGCACCGCAGGGCCGGCGCCGTACGTGCGCAGGTGCAGGGTCATGAGTCCGCCTCCGGCCCGTCTGCGAAGCCGGCGCAGAAGTGCCGGAAGGCCACGACCGGCGTGTCCGCGGCGTCGAACCGCTGCGGGGCGTCGACGTCCAGATGGTCCCAGACCACCTTGTCCTGCTCGAAGGCGTAGCGCGCGCCGTGGATCAGGGCGGGCAGGGAGCCGGTCTGGCCGGGCCGCACCCCGATGGCCACCCGCCCCACGCAGCCCCGCCCGTCGGGGACCGCGCCCGTGATGATCGTGTACGGCTGCCGCTCGTCGCCCAGCTCGGTGACCACCAGGTGCGGGCTGAACGCCCTGGCCATGAAACGGGAGGCGAAGTCCAGCCGCCGTTCCTCCTCCCAGGGCGGCGCCTTGGTGCGGAACTCGCCCTCGATGAGCAGCTCGTCGTGCTCGCCCATCGTGGCGTGCATGCCGCGGACCACCGGCACCAGGTGAACCGTACGGAAGTGCTCGGCGTCGAAGGCGTTCTCCACGACGTACTCCGCGGGCACCGGCACCGGCTGGATCACCGCGCCGACGATCACCAGGTCGGCGGCGATCTGTTTGATCGCCTGCTCGAAGCCCCGGTCGTCGCGGGGGGCGTCGGAGAGCCGGGCGAACAGGGCGGCTCCGGCTCGCGCGGTCCGCAACTCCGGCACCGACAGGCGGCGCGTCGCGTCTCCCAGCGAGATCCGCTTGCCGTGGAACGGGCAGATCACACAGTCACCGCGGAGCTTTCCGCCGTATCCCAGGTGGGCGCCCCTGTGCGGGCAGACGCCGTCGAAGACGCGGACCCGGTCGCCGTCGCGGACCGCGATCAGGCGGCGGTCACCGAGGCGCAGCGGCGTCACCTCCTCGGTGAGCTCCTCCTCCAGCGCGAGCAGGAACCATCCCCCGTGCAGTGTCATCTCTCCAGCGCTCCCATCACCTCGGCGGCGACTCGCTCGCCGCTGGCCATCGCCATGTGGACCATGGGCGGGCCAAGGCGGCCGACGGTGGCCTCCCCGGCGAAGAAGACGGTCTCGCCCATGGGCTCGGCCCAGGCGGCGGCAGCCCAGAGGGCCCCCACCGCCGGGTAGGTGAACGCGCCACCCGTCCAGGGGTCCGCGCCCCAGTCGGCCACATCGATCGCCGTGGGCTCCAAACCGCGGGTCCACGGCATCACCTCGCCCAGCAGCGCGGCCAGCCGGCCGCGCGAGCGCGCCGCCGTACGGGCCGCCCCGGCCGCGCGCTCCTTCGCCAGCACGTGCACCTCCGGGTGCCCCTCGGTGACGCTGACGAACCCGAGCCGTCCGTCGCCGTCGAAGACCACGACCGACTCGGGAGCCGGTCGGGAGTAGGTGACGACCGCGCACCAGGCGTCGCCGAGCCGCAGCTTGTGTGCCGCCGCCTGTTTGACGACGGGCAGGCCGCTGATGGCGAGCCTGCCCTCGGTGACCAGGGGCGGCGGCACGGTGACGACGACGGCTCGCGCGGTCAGCGTGTCCTCCGCGGTCGTGACCTTCGCCCGGCCGGGCGACCAGGCGAGGCGCAGGACCGGGCGGCCCATCCGCATGGCCAGGCCGGTGGCGAGCCACGCCGGCAGGCGGTCGTACCCGCCGGGGAACGCGAACTGACCCCGTCCCACCCGGTCGGCGCGCCGGGCGCGGGCGAGGCCGAGCGCGCTGAGCACGTGGGGATCGGCCACCCAGTTCTGCCGGAACCATTCGTACGCGCAGTCGAAGGGCGTGGTGGGGGGCGCGTTCAGCTTCAGCCACTCGGTGACCGACACGTCCTCGGTCGCGGTGGCGAGCAGCCGCTCCTCCAGCACAGGCGGCGATGCCCCCACGTCGGACAGCGCGGCCATCGGCAGCAGCGCGCCGTCGAGCAGGACCCTGGCCGACCGGCGCGGCACGGGCGCGGGACGCTCCCGGTCCGGCAGGGACATGATGGGGTTGCGGTCACCATGGATCACCTGCGCGCCGAGTTCGAGCAGGGATGGCCGGTGGGTGCGGACGCGGCCGCCGATCCGGTCGGCGGCCTCCAGCACGATCACCGCCAGGCCCGCGTCGTGCAGGCGTGCGGCGGCGGTCAGGCCGCTGATGCCCGCCCCGATCACAACGACGTCGAACTCTGTCACGGTTGATCACCTTGTAGTAGCTTGTCCTTGATCCGATCGGGAGGACACGCGATGTCGCTGCCCCGCCCCCTGCCCGGCGATCTGGCTCATCCGTTCTCGCCGCACGGCCGGGCCGACCCGTACCCGGCGTACCGATGGCTGCGGGCCAACGATCCGGTGCACTTCGACGTGACCTCACGCATGTGGCTGCTGACCCGCCACGCCGACTGCGTGCTGGCGCTGCGGGACCCGCGCTTCTCCGCGGCGCTCGGCCAGCGGGAACGGGTCAGGCAGGACGACCTGCCTCCGTCCATGCTCACCACCGACCCGCCCGAGCACCAGCGGCTCCGCTCGCCGGGCGCGCTGCTGATGGGGCCCGCGGCGGTACGGGGGGTGGCCGGCGGGATCTCGGACGAGGTCGACGCGTTGCTGGCCGGTCTGGCGGGACGGGCCGAGTTCGACGCGACGGCGGACATCGGCGAGCCGTTCGCGACGGGCGCCCTCGCCTGCCTGTTCGGGTTCCCGTCCGCCGACCGCCCGGCCTTCGCCGACCTGGCCCGCCGCACGTCGGTGAACCTGGACCCCCTGGCGGGCCCCCAGGCCGCCTCGGCGGGCCGGACGGCGATGGGAGAGCTGACCGCCTTCCTGGACGCCCGCGCCGACCGCGCCGCCGCGACCGGCGGGGCCGCGATCGCCGGGGACGTCCCCGCTTCGCCGTTCGGGCGGCTGGCGGCCGACAGGCGGCTGTCACGCGCGGAGATGCTCGGGATCGCCTCGTTGGCCGTGGTCGGGGGCTGGAAGCCGCTGGCCGAAATGGTCGGCAACGCGCTGCACCGGCTGCTGCCGCGGCCGGAGGTCGCCGAGATCGTGCGCGGGGACGGCGAAGCGGCGGTGACCGCCGTGGACGAGCTGCTGCGGCTGGAGTCGCCGATCCCGTTCACGGTCCGGGTGACGACCCAGGCGGTGGCTCTGGACGGGGACACGATCCCGGCCGGATCCCGGGTGCTCGCGCTGATCTCGGCGGCGAACCGGGACCCGGACGTGTTCGACCGGCCCGACGATCTGGTGGTGACCCGCTCGCCCAATCCACACCTCGCGTTCGGCGCCGGTACGCATCTGTGCCTGGGAGCTCCGCTGGTGAGGCAGGCCGGGGCGGCGCTGCTGAACGGCCTGCTGAACGCGTACCCCGGGCTGCACGCAGTGGGATCGCCGCCCGTGTGGTCCCCGTCGCTCGTGCCCCGCCGGCTGGAGAGGTTCACGCTCGCCCCCTGATTCCGGCCGTCACCGGACGTTGGGCCCGCGCCACCGGAACGTCAGCAGGCTCAGCACCAGCGCGGCCACGCACCACGCCCCGAGCACCGCCGCGATCCGGCCCAGCTCCCACGTGCCCGCGGGCTCCACAACAGCGAAGCTCTCCGGCAGGAACACCGACCGCAGGCCCTGGGTCATCCACTTCAGCGGGAACCACGCGGCGATCGTCTGCATCCAGGCCGGCAGCTGGCTGTAGGGGAAGAACACCCCGGAGATGAACTGCAGGACCAGGAACGGCAGGGTGACGATCGCGGGGGCCGACCGGGCGTTCGGGATGAGCGCGCTGAACGCCACGGCCAGCAGCGAGCAGGCCGTGGCGCCGAGGACCAGCACCCACATGAAGGTGAGCCAGTGGTCGACGGCGCCGGGCAGCGGCAGATGGAACAGCGTGACGCCGACCGCTATGAGGATCAACGCCTCCAGCACGCCGGTCACCACGACCCGCACGATCTTCCCGATGAAGTACGCGGACTTCGGCATGGGCGAGGATGCCAGCCTGCGGATCATGCCGGTGTCCCGCTCGATCGCGATGCTGATCGCCAGGCCGTTGAAGCTGACGCTCATGATGCCGCAGGCGATGATCCCGGCCACGAACACCTGCTTGAAGTCCGTGTGCGTGCCTGGGACGGTTCCGGAGAAGATCGAACCCAGCACCACGAGCAGCACCACCGGCAGCAGCAGCGTGAAGAACAGCGACTGCCGGTTGCGGAAGAACGACTTCAGCTCCACGGACGACCGGGCCACCGACGCCCGCCACAGACCCGACCCGGTCGCCGGGGTCGTGCGCTCGGCGGGCCTGGCCACGGCCGTTTCCGGAATGGTCATCGATCGGCCCCCTGGTTCTCACGGATGAGCTTGAGATAGACGTCCTCGAGCGTGGGGCGCTGGACCCGCAGGTCCGGCAGCTCGTGTACGCCCGCCTCCGCGGCCCAGGGGAGGATCGCGGCCAGGGCCTGCGTCGGGTTGTGGGTGTGCAGCGTGACGACGCCGTCGTCCGGGCCTGCCGACGGGTCGACCAGCGCGTCCGCGGGCAGCTGCGGAAGGGGCACGCGGACCAGGCCACCGGTGCGAGTGAAGCTCACCACCGCCGGGATGTCGCGCCGGCCGCCCAGGTCGGCGACGGGACCGGTCTCGACGACCCGGCCCGCCACGATGACGGCTGCCCGCTGGGCCAGCGCCTCCACCTCGTCCAAGTAGTGCGTGGTCAGCACGGTGGTTTTGCCCTGTTCTGAGAAGTACCGCACCAGCTCCCAGGCCTCCTGCCTGGCCTCGGGGTCGAGCCCGGTGGTCGGCTCGTCGAGGAAGATCAGGTCTGGGTCGCCGACGATCCCCACGGCGACGTCCAGGCGGCGCAGCTGGCCGCCGGACAGCGTCTGCGCCTGCTTGCGCTCCTGCTTGCCGAGGCCCACCATCTCGATGGCCTGCCCGGCGGGGAGTGGTGCCGGGTAGAACGCCGCGAAGTGGTCGACGACCTCACGCACCGTGAGGTCGGAGTAGGCGCCGGTGCTCTGCGGCACGATGCCGAGCCTCGCGCGCCACTCCGGCGTGTCCTCGGCCGGGTCCCGGCCGAGGACACGTACGTCGCCACTCGTCCTCCGGCGAACCCCCTCGAGGATCTCGACTGTGGTCGTCTTTCCCGCGCCATTCGGCCCCAGCAGGGCGAAGACCTCACCGGGTCGAACGTCCAGGTCGACATTCTCCACGGCGTGGGCGGCACCGTACCGCTTCTGCAGCCCACGCACATGAATGGGGTTCGTCTGATCAACGTCAGTGGCCATGACCTCTTCTCCGTCTCGTGTACCGCCGGAAATGATCAGGTGCAGCAGCAGCAGGGGCAGCAGCAGCAGTTGATGTCGCCCGCCGCGATCGCGTCGAGGTCGCCCTCGCTCAGCTCGGCCATGTCGATCTGCGGGGTCTCCGGGACGTGGAACTCGAAGTTCCCGGTCTCAAGGCCGCGCTCCCACAGGCTGACCTGCACGTCGAGGTTGCTGTCGTGGGCGCCCTCGGGGACGTTGCGGACCAGCTGGATCGTGGCGCCCGCCGGCACCTCCAACCCGGCCTCGGCGAGGGCTTCGCGCGGGTTGCTGTCGAGCTTGGCCGAGAATTCCTCGCTCGACCAGGCGGTGATCAGGATGCGGGTGTAGGCGTTTACGAATTCCGTCCGCTCTCTGGGATTCAGGGCCATTGATTCCTCCTGGAGCCTATCGCCGTCGCGGCGCGGCGCGCCGTCTCGGAACGAAGTCTTACACGCCCGAATTCCGCTGCCCAGACTTAATTTCCGAAGGCTTCAGATTAAGCATTGAGAGACCTTCGGCCGGAGAGTAACCTACAACTGGATCAGCAGGAAAAATACGGCCCTCGAGTACGTATTCCGATCCCTCGAAATACGTACAACAAATAGCGGACTGCGTAATTGATTCGGAGAGTCCATGGCCGGGACGTACGTATCACCGTCACTGTCACCCCGACTGCCGCCCGGGCCAGGCGGCACCCAGAGCCTGCGCGCCATGCGCGACGTGCCACTGGAGTTCGTCACCGCGATGGCCGCGTACGGTGACGTCACCCGGCACGACGCCGACGGCGAGCCGGTCTACATGCTCAACCGGCCCGACCTGGCCCGCCACGTCCTGAAGGAGAACGGGGCCAACTACACCAAGGACCGCACCCCCGACGACGCCATGCTCCGTCCGCTGCTCGGCAACGGGCTGCTGACCAGCAACGGGAAGGAGTGGGCGGCGCAGCGCAGGATGTGCGCGCCCGCCTTCCGGCTCACCGAGGTGGAGCGGTTCGACCAGGTCGTCACCGACGCGGCCGGCCATCTGCTGGACCGCTGGAGCGACGGGCCGGACGGCCGGGCCGTGCGCGTCGACCACGACCTGACGGCGCTCACTCTCACGGTCCTCGTCAGGGCCATGCTCGGCACCGACGTCGGTGCCATCGGCGCGGGGTTCGGCCGCGCCGTGGACGCGGTCAACCGCTTCATCGGCCACTACGTACCGACCGGCGACCCGGACCCCGCGGACACGGCCAGGCGGTACGCCGGGTTCCAGCGGGCGCGCGCGTTCCTCGACCAGGTGACCCGGGTCATCATCGCGGCCCGCCGCAGCGGCGGAGGTGACGGGGACGACCTGCTCGCCTCGATGCTCGCCGCCGGGCACGCGATGTCCGACATCGACCTGCGCGACCAGGTGCTGACGATCGTCATGGCCGGCCACGAGACCACGGCGAAGGCGCTGACCTGGACGCTCTACCTGCTGGACCGGCACAGGGACGCGGCACGCGCGGTGTACGCCGAGATCGACGAGGTGCTGGGCGGGCGGCCGCCGACCGCCGGGGACCTGCCACGGCTGGCGGCGTGCCGGCGGGCGATCCAGGAGGCCATGCGGCTCTACCCACCCGTCTGGCTCATCTCGCGCCGCTCCGTCGAGGCCGACGTCATCGACGGTTACGACGTGCCCGCCGGGACGCTGGTGTGCATCAGCCCGTGGACGCTGCACCGGGACCCGAGGTACTGGGACGAGCCGGATGCGTACCGGCCCGAGCGGTTCACGCCGGAGCGGCTGGCGCGTCAACTCAGCCATCAGTACCTGCCGTTCGGCGGCGGGCCGCGGATCTGCATCGGGCGGCACTTCGCGCTGGTCGAGGCGGTGCTCGCGCTCGCGGTGCTGCTTCAGCGGCTGCGTCTGGAGCTGGTCGAGGGCTTCCCGGTCGAGCCGGAGGCGCTGGTCACCCTGCGGCCCAGGCACGGCATGATGATGATCCCGAGGCCGCGATGACGACGTCTCCCGTACGCGTCGACGCGGGCAGGGCCGGCTCGTACGACGCCGCCAGCACGACGTGGGGCGGCCTGGACGGCGAGCTGGCCCGGCTGGAGGCCCAGGCGGCGCTCTCCTTCGACGAGGAACTGCGCCTCCTGCGCGACCTCGGCCTGACCAGGGCCGGGCCACTGCTTGAGCTGGGCGCGGGCTCTGGCGCCGTCACCCATAGGCTGCGCGCCGCCGAGCCGGGGCTGCCCGTCGTGGCCGCCGACATCGACGCGGGTCTGCTGGCGCACGCCGCCGGCGCCGGGGCGCCGCTGCTGGCGGGCGACGCCGCCCGGTTGCCGTTGCGTACGGGATGCGTCGGCGGGGTTCTGCTCCGCTACGTACTGCAGCACGTCGCCGACCCGGTGCCGGTGCTCGCCGAGGCGCTGCGCGTGCTGCGCCCCGGCGGGGTGCTGGCCGTCGTCGAGGTCGACAGCATGCTGTGGGGGCTGGCCGATCCGATGTACGCCGAGGTCAGCTCGGTGCACCGGGCGATGGCCGCCGCCCAGCGCGACGCCGGGGGCGACCGCCAGATCGGCAGGAAGCTGACCCGGCTGCTCCGGCGGGCCGGTTTCGCCGACGTCGCGCTCCGCCCCTTCGCCACCACCAACGACGACCGTCCGACGGACGCCTTCGCGCCGCACCTCGGGCCGGAGCGCCTGGTTCCGCTCGTCGCGTCGGGCGCGCTGTCGATGGCCCAGCTCGCGCTGGCGGCCGACAGGTGGAGGCGGTTCCTGGCCGACCCGGACGCGTGGGTCATGCTGCTCGGCTTCATCGTCACCGGGACCGCACCGGGCGGCCCGGACGTATCTCATGAGAGGAAGCAATGAGCCCGTTCTGGAAGATCTTCATCGCCATCTTCTGCTACATCGCCGGCATCGTCGGCCTCGGCCTGGCCGTGCTGAACGCCAGCGAGAAGCCCCCCGCGACGACCCTCGCGGTGGTTTACGGCGTCGTCGGGGTGGTGTTCCTCGCCGGCGGCATCGTCCTGAGCCGCCGGCCGCGTTACTGACCGCGCGGGCGGCTGTCGCCGGGGCACCCTTCTGGCCCGGCGGCGGCCGGGGCGCCGCTCAGGCGGGATCGCAGAGCCGGATCTCCACGATGTCGCCAGGGGCGTACGGCATCTTCCTGGCCCACGCCTCCGCCTCCTCGGCGGACTGCACGTCGATGACCCAGACGCCGCCGATCTGCTCGCGGCCGACAGCGTACGGGCCCGTGACGGCGGGACCCTCGGGACGGACCAGCTTGGCCGTGCCCGACCGGGTGAGTCCCGCGCCGAACTTCACGACGACACCCCCCTCGACCATCGAGCGGCCGAACTGGCGATGCGCCTCGGCCATCTGCTCTCGCTCGTTCTCGGTGAAGGAGTCCCAGAGCATCTCGTCGCCATGTATCAGTAGAACGAAATCCACTCGTCGTCCTCTCTTTCGGATCCTGCTCCGCGAGCGGATCGCCGCATGACGTGCCGGCCCCGGCGGTGCGATGGGGTGCGGTGCGGGCGGGGCCACCGAGGCAGGTCCGTCCACGCTGTCATCCTGCACGTTCGCGGCGACGCAGCTCAACCCGGTCCCCCGGCCTGCGCGGCAGGCGCTCCGACCAGGCGACGGCGTCCTGCTCCGACTTCCATCGCCCATCCTTGCTGACAGTAATGTTTATCAGTCAGATCTGCCGTCTGGCCAGACGCGCGAACAGGCCGTCGGAGTCCGCGAGCAGTTCGTCGTAGCCGCCCTGCTGCACGATCTGGCCGCCGTCCATCACGACGATCTTGTCGGCCTCCCTGATGGTGGACAGGCGGTGGGCGATGACGATGCGGGTGGCGTTCATCTGGCGCGTGCTCTCGGCCACCACGTTCTGCGCCGGGTTGTCCAGGGCGCTCGTGGCCTCGTCGAAGAAGACGATGCGCGGCCGGGACACCAGGGCCCGGGCGATCATGATGCGCTGCCGCTGTCCACCGGACAGGGTGTTGGTCCCCTCCGACAGGACCGTGTGCATGCCCATCGGCATCGCCGCGATGTCGTCGGCGATGCCGGCCATGGCCGCGGCGTCCCAGGCGTGGTCGATCGTGTGGTTGGTGCTGCCCACGATGTTCTGCCGGATGTCCCCGGCGAGCAGGGCGCCGTTCTGCAGGACGACGCCGCACTGCCGCCGCACCGCCCCGATGTCGAGCTCGGCCAGGTCCTGGCCGTCGTACAGAACGGTGCCCGCGACCGGCTCCTCGAACCCGAGCAGCAGGCGCAGGACCGTGGACTTTCCGCTGCCCGTCGGGCCGACGATGCCGACGAACTCCCCCGGCTCGACGGACAGGTCGATGTCGCTGAGCACGAGCGGACCGTCCTCGCCGTACCGGAACGAGACTCGGGACAGGCTGATGCGGCCGGACAGGTCGCCCGGGTCGGCCTTACCCGGGCGCTCCTCGGGCTCGGCCACCAGCACCGGGCCGAGCTTCTCCAGCATCGGCACCACGCTCATCGCGGTGATGGCGGCGCCGGTGAACTGCAGCACCGAGGCGATGAGCAGGTTGAACGCGGCGAAGAACGCGAGAAACGCGGGCACGCCGAGCGCCCCCTGCAGCGGCCCGCCCGCGACCGCGAAGATGATCAGCGTGCAGACCAGGGGGAACCCCGCGTTGAACGTGGTCACCAGGTTCTGCAGCCGCCGGGCCGACGCCGACGTGCCGCGTGTCCGCAGGAACTCCCGGGTCCACACGCTGAACGCCTGGTCCTCGGCCGCCGCCACCCGCAGTTTCGGGACGGCCGCGAGCAACTGGAACACCCGTGAGGACAGCCGCTGCTCCTGCTCGTACAGGCGGCGCTGCAGGCGCACCTCGAAGAAGCCGGCGACGACGCACACCAGCACGCTGATCAGCACGAGCAACGTCGCGATCAGCGCCATCCGGACGTCGTAGAAGTAGACGAGCACGAGGTTGGCCAGCCCGGCGAAGAGCCCGAGCGTCGCCGTGGTCATGACGCCCGACAGCATCTCCTGCGCGGCGCTGACGCCCAGCACCGTGGTGCCGAGCTCGCCGGTGGAGTAACGGCCGAAGAACGTGGCGGGCAGCGACAGCAGGCGCGTCCAGGCGCCCGCCTGCAGCCGGGCCGTCGACCGCCCCTCGATGCGCAACGCGGCGACGTTCTGCACGATCGACAGCGCGGCGGCCACGAACGCGCCCCCGATGACCAGCAGCGCCCCCTCGACGATCAGGTCCCGCTGGGCGGCGGCCACGAACGTGCCGAGGACGAGCCCTGTCATCGCGGGCACCAGCAGGCCGATGATCGCCACCAGTGTCCCGAGCGACGTCAGCACCCAGAAGTCGCGGGCGTTGCGGGCGAGCCCGAACCGCAGCAGCCCGGCCACCGAGCGCACCTCTCTCGGCAGCGGCCGGTAGAGCACCTCGGCCCGGTTGGACAGCGTCGCGGCGACCGCGCGGGTGACCGGGGTGACCCGGTTCTGGCCCGGCTGCGCGACCACGTAGTGCGAGCCGATGGGCAGCAGCGCCACCGGCGTCTCGTCGCCCTTGCGGAAGCCGACCATCGGACCGAGATCCCTCTTCCACCAGGCGCCGTCCAGCCGCACCGACCTGGTGCGCACACCGGACGCCAGCGCGATCGCCTGCAGCGGGTCCGTCCGGGCGCCGTGACTGCTCCCGGGCGGCGGCGCGCTGACATGGAAGCCCCCGTGTGACGCCACCAGCCGCGCCGCGGCCAGCGTGGGGGAGTCGGCGGTGACGTCGGCCAGCCGCACCCGCGCCTCGGTGTCGCGCACCAGCGCGTCGAATCCCTGCCGGGCCGCGCGCAGGGTGCCGGCCTCCCGCTCGTTCCTGCGGGCCAGCATCCCCTGCTCGCGTACGCCCTGCCGCTCGACGCGGCGGTCCACCGTGTAGAGGAACCGGGTGGTGTGCTCCACCCACCGGTGCCAGATCGTCTCGTCGGCGAGGAGTTCCCAGGTGGTCTTCGCGCGCAGCCGGGCGGGCCCGAGGGAGACTAGCCAGTCCCGCTCGGTCACACAGATCTCGGCGCCCCCGGTGAGACGGCCGGCGAGACCCTCGGGATTCTCGACAGTGCCCTCCTCGACGGTGACCCAGCACACGCCGTCCACCGACCGGGCGGCCACGCCACCGGCCAGCTCGGTGGACTCGCCGGGAGACAGGGGAACGAACTCGCGTGGTGGCAGCCTGTCCCGCATCGCCTGCGCCAGCGACACGATGCCGGCCTCCAAGCCGTGGACGAACTGCTTGACAGCGAGGCCGTACTCCGCGGTGGGCTGCGTGCCGGACCGGCCGGTCGCCGACAGCCCCCGCAGCTTGGCGAGGGGCATGCTGGACACCCGGGTGCCCGGCACCGGACGGCCCACGATGCTGTGCCTGGGACCTTTGGGGGCGCCGAGCAGCAGCGCGCCCTGGCGCAGCCGGCACAGGAAGTTCCACCGGCCCACCGGCCGGCCGTTCTCCAGCCGTACGGCGAACAGGTCGACCGCGCCCTGCTCGACGAGGAGCACCTCCCGCAGGTCGGACAGGACGAGCAGGCGGTCGGCCGAGTAGTCCACGGGCGTCGCCGCCCTTGTGAAGAACGGCGCGAAAACGGTCACCGGCGCACCATCTCTCTCGCAGGCTCTCTCACCAGCACCGCTGCGGCGCTTCGGACACGGCGGCGCCCCGGGGCGGTTCGGTCACGTCAACCTCCGTTACGTTGGGCGTTCTCGATGAGCTCGGCGTAGTGGCCCCCGAGGGCGACCAGCTCCTCGTGGCGGCCACGCTCGACCACCTCACCCTGGTCGAGCACGAGAATCTCGTCGGCGTCCCTGACAGTGGACAGGCGGTGCGCGATGATCAGGCAGCCGCATCCGCGCCGACGCAGGTTGTCGGCGATGATCCGCTCTGTCTCCGGGTCGAGCGCGCTGGTCGCCTCGTCCAGAATCAGCAGGGTCGGCTGCACCGACAGCGCCCGGGCCAGCTCCAGCCGCTGCCGCTGGCCGCCGCTGAAGTTGCGGCCGCCCTCCCGCACGGTGCTGTTCAGTCCTCCCGGGCGGGCGCCGATCAGATCGAAGATGGCGGCGTCGCGGAGCGCCTCGACCACCACCTCGTCGCTGATGTCGTCGCTCCACAGCGTGAGGTTGTCTCGTACGGTCCCCTCGAACAGGGTGATGTCCTGGTCGACGTACGCCACGGACGCGGCGGCGACCGGCCGGGGCAGTTCCTCCCTTGGACGGCCGTCCAGCAGCACCCGCCCCGACCCCGGCGGATACACCCCCGCCGCGAGCTTGCCGACGGTGGACTTGCCGCTGCCCGAGTTCCCGACGATCGCCACCCGACGGCCGGACACCACGGAGAACGACAGGTTCTTGATCACCGGGGCGGCGATGGCGTTGTAGCCGAAGGACACGTTCTCGAACTCCAGGCAGCCGTCGAGGCGCCCGCGGCCCGGCGTCTCGGGCCGCTCCCGCCGCTTGAAGGCGTGCGCGACCGGATAACGCTCCACGTCGTACAGGCGGCTGATGTCAGCCGAGATGTCCTGGAGCCGGCCGCCCAGGTTGGTCAACTGTGTCACCGGCCGCGACAGCGCGCCGAGGAGCGTCTGGAAGGCCACCAGGATGCCGACGCTGATCACCCCGTCGACCACCCGTAGCCCGCCGATGAGCAGGATGAGCCCGCTGTTGATCCCCGCCAGCAGCGGGGGCACCACGGTGAGCGTGGCGGTGGCCACGCCGAGCCGCTGCTTGGCGCTGACGACCTTGGCCAGGAACCCGGCCCAGCGCTGGAACGCGGTCGGCTCGGCGCCGGTCGCCTTGACGGTCTCGATCAGCTGGAGGGTGTTGAAGGTCGTGGAGGTGAGGTTGCCGAGGTCGGCGCGGAGCGCCGCCGCCGCGTCCTTACGTGCCCGGGAGACGTGCCGCAGCACGAGGATGTTGAGCAGCGCCATGGCCACCCCGACCAGGCCGAGCAGCAGGTCGTACCGGATCAGGACGGCGGCGTAGAACAGCACGAGCACCAGGTTGACGACGGTGATCGCCAGGTCCCGGGAGAGGATCTCGGCGACCGTGTCGTTGGCCTGGACCCGCTTGGCGACCTCGGCAGGGCGGCGCTGCAGGAAGAATTCCACCGGCAGCCGCAGCAGATGCCGGAAGAACCGGGCCGAGCTCACCAGGCCGAGCCGGATCTCCAGCCTGAGCAGGTAGTGCCGCTGCACCGAGGTGAGCACGAACGCCGCGAGCGCCGTCACACCCATCGCCAGCAGCAGCGGCAGCAGGTAGCCGGGCTCGCGGCCGGACAGGATCCGGTCGATGTAGACCCGGCTGAACGCCGGCCCGACAATGCCCGGCACCACCAGCAGCAGGCTGGCGAGCAGGACCAGCGGCAGGGCCCGGCCCGACGGCATCCACCGCGACAGCAGCGCCTGGCCGACACGGGTGGGATGACCGCTGGGCGTGAAGTCGGGGCCGGGCTCGAACGTCAGCACCACCCCGGTGAACCCGGAGTCGAAGTCGGCCCAGTCGATCATACGGGGGCCGCCGGCCGGATCGTTGACCGCGACGGCCTTCCTGCCGAACCGGGTCCGCACCCCCTCCACCACCATGAAGTGCTGGAACGCCCAGAAGATGATGGCCGGCTTGACGACGGTCGCCAGGTCCTCGGCCTCCATCTGGAAGCCTCTGGCGATCAGGCCGTAGCGGCGGGCCGCGGCGATGACGCTGGAGGCCTTGGCCCCGTCACGGGAGACGCCGCAGGCCGACCGCAGCTCCTCCAGGGGAACGAACTTCCCATAGTAGGCGAGGACCATCGCGAGGGCGGCGGCGCCGCACTCCACCGCCTCCATCTGGATCACGGTCGGCGTGCTGCTGCGCCACCGCCACCGGCGCCGCCGAGGGCCACCCCGTGCGGCCGGGCGCCGCGGCGCCGGCGCGTCGGCGGACCCCGGAGACTCGGGAGTCCGGGGCGGCATTGCCGTGGCCTGGCTCATCGTTGTCTCCTCCGGAGGAGGTTCTCTCTGGTCGTGCTCGCCGCACCGTGCGGACGTCCGATCCGTGGTCGCCGCCGGTCGGCGCTCATCCGTGCCATGCCGCGCCTCAGCGTCCGAGGAGCAGGTCGAAGAGCGTCTGACTGCCCAGACCGATCGAGCCTGTGACGTTCACCTGTGACTGGAGTCGCACCGGCGGCCCCGCCTTCGTGGACCAGGCGTATCCGGACGCCGTGCGCGGATCCCGGTCCAGGTCAACGATCACCAACCGGGGCGGGGTGCCCTTCAGGTACGCCCGCGCCGCCGCCTCCCCACCGACCAGGTCGGACAGTTCCTCAAGCACCAGCGGATACGTGCCGACCGACGCGACCCGGCCGCGCAGCAGCCCGAACGATCCCGGCGGCGCCGTGGAGACCGCGATGTCGACCGCCCGGCCGGGGACCACGCCCAGCGTCTGGTCGGCCGGCACGAACAGCATCGCCACCAGCCGGTCGTCCGGGGCGTCGGTGCGCTCCACGGTCAGCAGGTTCTCGCCGACGGCGACCATGTGCCCGTCGTCGACCGCCGCGGCCACCACGTGCCCGGTGAACGGGCTGGTGACCAGGTGCGGCTGACCGCTCACGGGGGTGATCTCGGCCACGAGCTGGCCCTGGGTGACCGAGTCGTCGGGGTGGACGAACAGCTTGCGGACCATCCCCGAGTAGGGGCTCTGCATCAGGGCGGTACCGCCGGGATGGGTGAGCAGGCCGGCGGCGGACACGTTGATCGGCAGCCGGCCGACGAAGGCCCACACGGTGACACCCGCGACGACGATGAGCACCACGAACGTGGCGATCCAGCCGCGGGGGGAGGCCAGCAGGGTCGGCGAGTCGAGCTCGTCGGGCTCCCGCATCCGCTGCAGTGCCTTGAACCGGAATCTCATGCTCCCCGCCTGCTGCCGACGACCAGCTCGCCGACGCTTCCCTCGGTGAGATAGTCGAGCCCGCTCGCCGTGGCGAAGTCGGTGGCGTCTCCCCCGCCGAGGCCACACACCGCGAGGCCCATGGCGGTGCCGACGAGGTAGAGCGTCTGGTAGAGCACGCCCACGTGCTTGAGCACAAGGGAGTAGGCGATCGTCTCGTACTTCCACATCACCCGGCCGAACCGCGCGCTGACCACGAGCAGCACCTGCGGGTCGGCCTCCATCACCGCCGCCGCCCTGGCCCGGTCCACCAGGATCCCAGTCGCCGGGCCGGGCTCGGCCACTCGCTCCAGTGCGTGGTCGGCCGTGTCGTAGTGCCACAGGCCCGGTTCGACGCCCTGGCAGGAGACCACCAGCGGGTAGAGCTCCAGCTCGTGGACGGATCCCCCGGACGGGTACGGCCGGTCGGCGAGCTGCTGCCCGTCGTCCCCGGTGAAGACATCGCGCCGCCGCATCGACCGGTACAGCAGCTCGCCGAGCTCCCTGACCGTGATCGGCTCGGCGGGGTCGTGCTCGCGCACGGAGCGGCGGCGCTCCAGGGCTTCGGTGAGGGGCGGGTCGGCCTTGGCGACCAGCTCCAGGTCGGGCCGCGGCAGCGGGATCCGGGAACCGCCGAACGCCGGAGGAGACGCGGGCTCAGGCCCGAACCGGGATCGCAGCGGGTAGGACCCGCCATACCTCGCGGCGACCCGGGGGCCCCGGCTGTGCGCGTGCAGCCACAGGTCGCGGGGGGACCACTGGGCGTGCGAGCGATCGTCCTCCTCTCCGGTGCGGGTGAGCAGGCCGGCCCCGGCGAAGAACCGCAGCGCGCGCTCGTCCCCGGGCAGTTCGGCCGGGGTGGTCCAGTCGGCCAGCGCGCCGAGGAGCCCGGCGGCGGCCGGGGCCAGCTCGACCACGCCGGGGTGCCGCGGGGAGCGCACGGTGAGCACGCCGTCCTCGGCGGTGGCGACGGCGAAGCGCGACAGCCGCACCCTGGTGTCCGGGTCGAGGGGCGCGGCGGGCTCCACCGGGCCGGTGCCGGCGGGCCGCAGCCGGACGCCGTCCGCGGCATACTCCAGCAGGCCGTTCATCGCCAGTTGGCGCAGCAGCATGTTCCACCGCAGCAGCCCCGCCAAGCCGTCGCCCGCGACGACCGTCGCCGTGAGATCCGCCTCGGTCACATCGGCGGTGGCCAGCGCCGACAGCGCCGCCTTCGCTCCGGGCGGAAGATCGCGCAGCCGCAGCGTGCCCGCCGGCCCGCTCACCCCCAGCCGGCCGTCGGCCTCCGAGAGCTCGGCGTCGCGCCGGAGCCGGAGCCCGTCCGCCGGGCGGTCGTGAGCCGGGGTCGCGGCTCCGGGAGCCGTGTGAGTCACCATGTCCCTCCAAAATCCGGCTAGAAGAAGACACTCGTGGGGTTGAGGGCCTTCTCGGCGGTCGGCTCCGGCACCCAGCCGAGCGCGACCGGCACGTCGTAGAGACGTCCGGGGCCGAGGCGCCGCCAGAAGTGCCGCATGCCGGGCGCGATCACCCGCACCACGTTGAGCTCCAGGTCGGGGCGGGTCTGGTCGAGGACGACGATCTCGATTCCGCACGCACTGGCCCGTGCGACGCAGGTTTCGACGTCCGCGGCCAGGTTGCCTCCGCCGGAGCGGGGATGCTCGGCGAGCGAGCGCGTGCCGAGCGCCGGGTCGGGGACCAGCCACGGCTCGTCCGCCAGCCGGGTCTGCTTCCACCAGGCCAGGGAGGCGATGTCGTCGTCCAGGTAGACGGTGTTGCCCTGCTCGTCGCGCCGCTCGACGGACGGCAGGAACTGGTTGACCTCGGTGAGCGTCCTGATGGCCGCGATCCGCGGGTCGAGGTGGGCGCCGAAGCCGACGATGATGTCCTCGACCGGGTGGTCGATCCGGTGCGAGACCCCGACGAAGGCCGGGATGCCGAGGTCGCTCGTGATGTCGAGCAGCCAGATGCTCCGCCCCATCTCCGCGTAGAACTCGCGCAGGGTGTCGACGTAGGGGTCGCGCAGCGAGTCCAGGTCGAAGGCGGGGCGCCGAGCCCGGTTGTACCACCACAGGGCC
This sequence comes from Microbispora sp. NBC_01389, assembly GCF_045040095.1. Classification (NCBI taxonomy): domain Bacteria; kingdom Bacillati; phylum Actinomycetota; class Actinomycetes; order Streptosporangiales; family Streptosporangiaceae; genus Microbispora; species Microbispora sp. NBC_01389. Next base: position 2,376,537 of record NZ_CP109552.1, on the reverse strand, counting down.
ACCGCGTCGCGTTCGACGAGCTCGCAGAAGCCCTGCAGGATCGCCTCCTCCATCGAATTGCCCGACGCGTTGCCGTTGGAGTCGCCGACGCAGTAGAAGTGCCGGTCCAGGTCGGGATGGCCATACCAGGCGTAGCCGGAGGGCACCAGCCGCTCGCGCTCGTCGGTGAGCGACCAGGCCGCCGACCAGTCGATCGGCAGGTCGGTGCGGAACCGCTCGGGCACCAGGTGCAGCCGGTGGCTCGGGTCGGCGTTCCACTTCTCCCGGTCGGCGTACTGGGCCTCGGAGAAGTGCAGCAGGGACTCGGGGTGGACGGCCGCGGCGGTGTCGAGGTCGGCGTACGCCGCCTTGCGGACCGGCTCCTCGCCGCGCCACACGCCCGAGTAGCGCTCGATGGCCTCGCACAGCGCGCTGACCCTGGCCTGGATCTCGGTGCGGCCCTTGCCTCCGCTCTGTCCGCGCAGGTTGCGGCGGAGCAGATCCATGTTGTCGCCGATCATGGCGAAGTTGTGGCCCGCGGTGAAGCTGTAGGTGACGCCGTTGTCCTGCTCGGCGAACGTGTGGAGCCGGGTCACCGCACCGATGAGCGGGCTGATGTGTTTCTCCAGCCGCGCGTACGTACGCGCCGGCGGCTCGATGCGGTAGCCGCCGTCGGTGACGTGCCGCGCGTCGCGCGACGACAACACCACCTTGGGACTGCGCTCGCTGATCAGCGACGCGTCGCCGCAGGCCGGGCACTGCGGCAGCCGCACCAGGGTGTGCTCCATGGCGCCCAGCGTCCGCAGGTCGATCGTGGTCATCCTGGCTTCGAGCCGGGACGGGGCGCCCGTCGCCGCGGTCCGGGCCAGCTCCACCGCGAGCAGCCCGCCAGCCACGGCCGCCCCCGCCGGGACCGCCTCCTTCGCCGCGTGGTAGGCCGTGCCGCCCCCGTGCTTGCCTGCGAGATACCGCTCGACCTGCCTGTTTCCGCTGAGCCGCTGGGAAAGGCAGGCCCAGCAGCCGGTGCGCCCCGGCTGGATCACCGGGCCGATCCACAGCATCACGCCGACCGGCTTGACCAGCACGTACGGATGGTCGGCGGCGAGGTAGGCGGCGTTGAGCCGGGCCAGCGCCGGGTCGAGGTAGTCGTCGACGACGACCACGGACAGGGCGCCGCCTGGTGCCTCGGCCTCCTCGTCCACGGTCGCCGTGCGGACGCGCAGTCCGTGGGCGGCGAGTTGCGCGACGACCGGCCCCGGGTCCACGCCGTCGCCGGCGACGACGGTGAATTCGGTGCGCGACAGGGCCTGCCGAGCGTTCGCCGGGTCGACGCCCTGCGCGTCCCAATAGGCGAGAGTGTGGTCGGGCCAGTCGGGCCGTCCGTTCGCCAAGTGGCCGAACGCCGCGAATTTACGGATCGCGAGGAGGACCTGGGTAAGCGGCAGCTCTCCGGTCAGCTCCTGTGCGATGTCAGCGATCGTGTGACGTCCGTCCAGGTAGGGCAGGACCTTGACGGCCCCTTCTCCCTGAACGAGATAATGCTGGCCTTCGGCCAGGAGGAACACCTTCGATCCGTCGACCACCTGGGCCGTGAAATGCGCCTTGAGACGTGGGTGGTCCATGGCCCTCCCCGGCAATACTCACATTGTCATTGATCGCACCGTTTCATCGGAGCCGGAGGAATGTAAAGACGCAATTCTGGTGTACGCATTCATGAGGTATTTCTGTGCGAAGCATACGGATACGTACGTGAAATGCGTACATCCCGGGCCGTCCCGATCCCCCGTTTCGGTCTAGATCTACGCAGTTCACGCGGACGAGCGCACCCCCTGCATGAACTTCGACAATCTGTCCACCTAACACCCGGTAAGTCCCTTTCGTGGCAAATAAGGTATTGACAAGTGGCCAGTTGTACGCGGCATGATCGTAGTAGCAGACGTAGCCGCGCATCCCGCGGGGGAGCGATGTCCTCAGGGCAGCCGGTGCTGCACCGTGACTTCGAGCTGGATACGATTCGGGGAGCAATTTCCAGCCTGTCAGCGGGGCAGCCCGCCGTGATCGTGATCGCCGGTCCCAGGGGGGTCGGCAAGACCACGCTGCTGCAGGCTGCGCTGACGGGCCGACCCGACCTCGGCTCCGCGCTCATGGCGCGCGGCCACCCCGCGGAGCGCGACTTCCCGTTCGGCGTGGTCCGCCAGCTGTTCGACCCGCTGATCGGCGGCACCGCCAACCGGCCGTCCGTCGAGCCCGGCGCGCTGACGCTCCCGGGGAGCGGATTCGGCCCGCCGTCCGCCGGGCTCGTCGCCCCGGACCTGCTGCAGAGCCTGTACGGGGCGACGCGCTCCATGACCCGCGCGCAGCCGCTGATCATCGCTGTCGACGACGTCCACTGTGCCGACCCCCAGTCGGTTCAGTGGTGCTCCTACATCGCCCGCCGGCTCGACGGCCTGCCGATCCTCATGGTCCTCACCGTGGAGTCCGACGATCTCGCCGGCCGCGACATCATCCGGGACATCGACGCCCTGCCCTACGCCCACGTGCTCAGACCGGCCCCGCTCTGCCCCGCCTGCGCCCGGCGGCTGCTGGAAACGGCGCTGGGCGGCCCCGTCGACGCCGGTGTGGCCGACTCCTGCCACCGGCTCGTCCAAGGGAACCCGCTGCTGCTGTGCCGGCACGCCGACCGGCTGGCCGCGGCGGGCGTGCGACCGGGCGAGGCCGAACTGTCGCAGGTGCTGAAGATCGGGGCCGCGTCGATGACCGAGACGGTCGCCGGCTGGCTCGCCGACCGTGACCCCGCGAGCCTGAACCTGCTGCGGAGCCTGGCCATCGTCGCCCCTGACGACGGGCTGGAGATCGCCGCCATGCTCTCGGGGTTCGGCCAGCTCGTGGCCGAGGAGGCGGGCGAGACGCTACGCCGCACCGGCCTGCTCGTCGGCAAGCCGGCCGACTGCTTCGCCCACCCGCACGTCCAGCACACGATCCTGGCCGGTATGGACCCCGCCGACCGTGAGGACCTCCACCGCAGGGCGGCGTCCCTGCTTTACCGCCTCGGTGCCCCGGTGAACCGGTCCGCCAGGCATCTGATGTCGGCCGGAGCGACCGGCGACCCCTGGTCCGTCACGGTCCTGCGCGAGGCCGCCGGGGAGGCGGCGGCCGAGCACTCCTGGGACCGCGCGACCCGCTATCTGCACCGCGCGCTCGCCGAGTCCGGCGACGCCGACGCCGTCCTCGACGTCACCGGCGAGCTCGGCGCCGTGGAGATGCACCGCGACCTGCCCGCGTGCCTGCGGCACCTGCGTACGGTGGCCGGCCGGGTGCGCGCGTCACCGGCCAACCTCCCGGCGATCGCCCCGTTCGCCGACGTCGTGGTCACCGCCAACTCCTCCGAGGCGAGCGGCATCTTCGCCGACGCCCTCCAGACCGCCGTCGAGGCCACCCCGGCCGGCGCGACGAACCTGATGCTCATCCTCGTCGCGCAGATCCTGTTGTCCGGGCCGTTGGGGGCGGTGCCGCGCGCGCTGCGAGAACTCGGGGGGTCGCCGGCGCCCGTCACCTCGGCCGCGCGGGAGTTCCTCAGCTCGCTCGCCCTGGTCACGGGCGCACGCGGGCGCAACATGAACAGAACGCTCACGCTTGCCCGGCGCTGTTCCAACGGCAAGGGCGTGGTGCCGCTCGGGGCGGTGCTCCCGCTCATCTGGAGCGACCGGACCGACGAGGCGTCGTACTTGTCCGAACGCGTGGTCACCGAGGCCCGCACCGCCGGCTCCGACACCCGGCTGGTCCTGTCTCTGCTGGTCCGCTCCGAGGTGCGCTATCAGCTCGGAAGCCTGAACGGCTCGCTGCACGACGCCAGGGATGCGATCAGGTACGCGTCGGACGCCCATACCGACGGGTTCCGCGTCGCCGCGGTGGCCTCCTCCGCGCGTGCCCACGTCGAGCTGGGCGAACTGGACGCCGCCGAGTCGCTGCTCGCGTCGGTCGACCCGTACGGGGACTGGCATCCGCTGATCTCCGGGTATGCCATGGACTGCCTGGGCCGGCTGCACCTCGCCCGAGGCAGGGCCCGCGACGGCCTGCGAGTCCTGCTGGAGTGCGGGCGGCGACTCACCTCGTCCGGCATCGCCAACCCGGCCTGCGTGCCGTGGGGGACCAACGCGGTCCTGGCGTACGTGCTGTTCGGCGAGCGGGCCTCGGCGCGGATCGTGGCCGAGCAGGAACTGGAGCTCGCGCACGCCTGGGGCTCGCCGACGACGATCGCCCGTGCCCTCAGCACCGGAAGCGTGGCGTACGAGGGAACCACCCGGCTCAAGATGCTGCACGAGGCGGTGGATCTGCTGCACAACGGGGCCAGCCGGCTGGAGTACACCCGGGTGCTGGTCAGGCTGGGCATCACGCTGCTGCAGACCGGTGACGACCAGAAGGCCCGCGACACCCTGGCCGCCGGGCTCCGCCTGGCCGACGACTGCGGCGCCGTACGACTCGCCGGCCTGGCGGAAAAGCACCTGACGGCCACCGGCACGCGCAGCCCACGCGTGCGGCAGGACAGCGAGCACCCGCTGACGACCGGCGAGCGCCGCGTCACCGACCTGGTGCTGCGGGGCATGAGCAACCTGGAGGTGGCCACCGCTCTGTCCATCAGCAAGCGTACGGTCGACACCCACCTGGCCCGGATCTACCGCAAGCTCGGCATCCACTCCCGTGCCGAGCTCGCCGCGATCCTGACCGCCCTGTCGTCGTCCGGCCTGCCCGCCGATGACGCCGAGCAGCGGTCCGAGCCGCCGTACGCCGGCCCGATCGAGATCCAGACGGTGATCTGACGGGCCGAGCCATCGGTTCTGGTCGCACTACCCGCGACAAGGAGCACTCGCCATGGCCATTCTCGTCACCGGAGCGATCGGCGCCGTCGGGCGTCTCGTCGTCCAGCGGCTCCTCGCCCAAGGCGCCGAACTGATCCTCCTGACCCCGGTGGGCGGCATGCCGCTGCGGGGGCCGACCGGCGCGCGCGGCCAGGGTCCGGCGCCGACCGGTATGGGTCGGCGGCGTCCGGTTGAGTGCGGTGGCGTGATTGCCCGGGGGCGCGGTTCAGCCCTGCTGTTGCTTCAGGGTCTTCTCAAGGGTTTGCAGCGCCGCGACACACTGTGCCTGGGTCGGGTTGCCTGCGCGCAGCGCGGTCAGCGCCCCGTCGATCGCGTTGTCCAAGGCGTGCCAGTCCTGCGGAGAGCGGGGCTTGAGGCCTGCCTCTGCGGCGTCCCAGGCCACCTCGAGGTCTTTGATCCGCGTTTTCGCGCCGGCGAGGTCGCCCTTGGCGGTCAGCGCGTTGACATCGTCGATGATGACCGCGAAAGAGGACAAGTCCCCGAGCTTGGCTGACACCACCTGCCGTGGCTTTGTCGCCTCCGCCGCTGTCGAGTCCCCTGCCGCCGCGCCAGGGGAGTCAGCCGATCCGGTCGCCGCCACCATTGAGCCGGGATTCTGGCCGGCGGCCCCGGCTGACAGCCAGCCGCCGATCCCGACGACGGCGGCAATGCCGGCGGCAGCCCATGCCAGGTCCGACGGCCGGCCCAGGCTCGCCCGGCCCGACTTGCCCCCGGTATCCGCGGAGTGCGCGCGGCGGGCCCTGGTCGTGGCCACCTGCTCGCGCGCGACAAGCGCGACGATAACGGCGAAGAACAACACGCTGGTCCGGGTGGCGCCGAGACCCAAACCACCGAGCGAGTGGTCCTGGGTGAGCAGATCACCGACGGCGGCGCCCAGCGGGCGAGTGAGGATGTAGGCGGCCCAGAACGCGGCCACCTGCCAGGCCTCGATCCGCCACAGCACCAGCGTGACGAGGAAGGCGCCGCCGAAGATCAGTGCACCGTTGCGGAACCCGAGACTCAACGCCTCGGTGGACAGGTCGCCGGCCGCGGTGCCCAACGCGAAGGTGGTCAGAATGGCACCCCAGTAGAACGCCTCCCGCCGGGGCGTGTTGATCGCAGTGATCGACAGGGTCATCTCCTGCCGATACCAGACGGCGAAAACTACGGCGAGGAGCACCGCGAACAACGCCGTGCTGACATAAAGACTGACCCCGAGGGTGTCGGTGAGGAAGTCGGTGATCTGCGTACCCGAGATGCTCACCAGTACCACGGACAGCCAATAGATCCACGGGGTGTGGCGGCGGGTGGATGCCTGCAGCACCAGGGCCGCTGCCAGGACGATGAACACCAAACCATCGGTCACTACCGGGCCCAGCCCGACATTGACTGACAGGTAGTCCGCGAACGTCTCCCCGACCGTCGTCGAAAGGATCTTGATGACCCAGAAGGTCGCGGTGACGAGGGGCACCTTGTTCGTCATTTGTCGCAGCCGAGGGGGAGCAGATGTGGCTACCATGCGCACACTCCAGACAGGAAACGGGACGCCGTCATCGGCGAGGTTCGTTGGCACCGCACCCAGCAGGACTCGCCCACTCGCGCGAGTAGTAGTAAGTGAGTGGAAGCCGCCTCGTGCTTCTCCTGGTGAGCATGAGGCAACGGTAGGAGGGCGATGATTAACGCCCGCTCAGCGCGAGATGAGCGGCGTTCTTACCCAAGGGCGCCGTTCAGGCCAGCGTCAGCGGTCGTCGGCGGTTGAGGAGGGCCACTCCCAGGGCGCACCCACATCCCAGCGCCACGAAGGCCGTCCACGGCAGCCACCGGTACGTGGATTCCCACATCAGACCGGTGAGCAGGTTGCCCACGGCGGTCGCGACGCCGGACAAGGTCGAGTAGAGGCCGTAGTGCGTGGCGACGAGACGCCCACGCGACAGCCGTACGATGACGTCCATCTCGAACGGGCAGATCAGCATCGTCCCCACGGCCAGCAGCGCCGCGCCGGCGAGCATCGGCAACATCGCGAGATGTTCGGCCACCTCCTCGTTGAGTACGGAGGGCACGACGGGCTGCGGAAACGCGACCAGAGGCACGAACGCCAGCGCCATCACCACGAGACCGGCCGCCAGGCAGTGTGGCGGTGACCACCGCTTCGCGGCCCACGCACCCACCCGCCCCTGCAACGCGATCGCCAGCACCGCCGACAGCGCGAACAGCTCGCCCATCCCGAAGTCCTGCTCGGGCCCGAGCGTGCGGCCCATGACCAGCGGCACCGTGACGTAGATCTGGAACGGCAGCAGGTACGACCCGGCCATGGCGAGGGAGAAGACGAGGAAGCAGCGATTCCGCAGGACCCTCCGCCATCCGGCGCGGTCCTCCCCGGGGGCCGCGACGGCGACGGCGGGAAACGCGACCGCCTGGACCATGGTGAGGACGGCGAACACCGCGGCGGCGGCGAGCGCCACCATGCGGAAGTCCACCGCGGCCAGCACCAGCCCGGCCAGCGGGCCGAGCAGCAGCCCGGCCTGCCCGGCCACGTTGAAACGGCCGAACAGGATGGTCCTACGGTCGCCTGCGACCGTCGCCAGCATGGTGCGGATGCCCGGGTCGAAAAGCGCGCCCGCGAAACCGGTCGCCGCCGAGGCCAGCACCAGCGCCGGCACCCTGTCGGCGAACGCCAGCAGCCCGAACCCGACCGACCTCAGCCCGCACCCGGTCACGACGGCGGCCCGGCACCCGAACCGGTCGGCCAGCTGCCCGCCGACCAGCGCCAGCCCGCGCTGACTCGCGTTGCGGATCCCGAGGATCAGTCCCACCGCCGACGCGGTCAGACCGAGGCCGTGCGTGAGGTGCCCCGCGAGGTACGGCATCAGCAGCGTGAAGCCGAACTTGATCGAGAACTGGCTGGTCAGCAGAAGCCGGACAAGATTGCTGTCACTCATGGTGACGAGCAGGTTACCCACCGCCCGGTTAGCGCCCCGCTTACCTTCACGGGGCCACCATGGGCGGATGAGGTCGTTGCGCAGCCGTCTGCTCACCACGATCACGGGCGTGGCCGTACTGGCCGTCTCCCTGTTCGCGGTGCCGCTGGCCCTGGCCGTCACCCGGCTCTACCACGACGGAGCGATCGAGTCACTGGAAATGGAGGCGACGTGGGTGGCCTCCACCTTTTCCAGCGCCGCCCCGGTCTCGCTCCCCACCAGTCTTCCCCGCGACCTGACCGTCGGCGTCTACACCACGGACGGGCGGCGACTCCTCGGCTCGGGCCCTGCCCGGTCGCCGCTCGGGGAGGGGGTCGAGGGTGGCTACCTCATCGCCACCGCGCCCATCCCGTCCGACGAGATGCCGGGGGTCGTCAGGGTCGCCACCTCCTACGACACGGTGGCCGGCAAGACGCACATCGCGTGGCTCGTCATGGCCGGGCTGGCCGTACTCGTGATCGGGTTGGCCGCCGCGTTCGCACGGCGTCAGTCGGCGAGGCTCGCCGCGCCGCTGGAGAATCTGACACGCTCCGCGCAGGCCCTCGGCGACGGCGACTTCACCATCCGGGCGCCGCGATCCAATGTGCGGGAGGCCGACCAGGCCGGGCTCGCGCTGGAAGCCACCGCCCGCCGGCTCGGTGACGTGCTCGATCGCGAGCGCGCCTTCAGCGCCAACGTCTCCCACCAGCTCCGCACCCAGCTCACCGGGATGATGCTCGGGCTGGAGGCGGCCCTGGCCCGGCCGGACGCCGCCCTCACCGACGCCGTTCACACCGCGCTCGGGCGAGGCGAGCGGCTGCAGACCGTGATCGACGACCTCGTACGGCTCACTCGTGACAACCGTACCGGGTCGGCGCCGCTCGACGTGCCCGCCGTGCTCGATGAGGTCAGGGAGTGCTGGCAGGGCCCGCTCGCCGCCCAGGGGCGCCGTCTGACGGTCAACGTGCCGGATGACCTGCCGCCCGTCTCCGCCTCCACCGCGGCGGTACGGCAGATCCTGCGCGTGCTGCTCGACAACGCTCTGGCCCACGGTGAGGGCGAGGTCACCGTCGAGGCGGCGGACCTCGCCGACGGCATCGCGATCGAGGTCGCCGACCGCGGGCCGGGAGTCCCCGAAGGCGTGGACGTGTTCGCTCGGCGCGCGGCCGACGGGCACGGCATCGGCCTGGCGCTGGCCCGCTCGCTGGCCGAGGCCGAGGCGGGCCGCCTGGTCCTGCGCAGGACCGTTCCGCCGGTCTTCAGCCTTCTGCTGTCTCCGGCAGCTCGTAACGGTAGCCCCGGCCCCGTACCGTAGCGATCCGCTGCGGATCCTCGCCGTGATCGATGAGCTTGCGGCGCAGCGCGAACACATGCACGTCGAGCGTCTTGGTCGGCCCGAACCAGTTGACGTCCCACACCTCGTCCATCAACTCCTCGCGGGAGACGACCTCACCGGCGCGGGACGCCAGCGCCGCCAGCAGGTCGAACTCCTTGGGCCGCAGCGCAACCTCCTCGCCCCCGACGTACGCCCTGCGAGCCGGCAGGTCGAGACTGAGCCGCCCCACCTTCAAGGTCCGATCGTCGTCCCGAGGCGCGGCCTGGCGGCGCAGATGGGCACGTAGCCTGGCCAGCAACTCGGTCAGCCGGAACGGCTTGGTCAGATAGTCGTCCGCCCCCGCATCAAGCGCCACGACCACCTCGAACTCCTCGGTACGCGCCGTCAGCACCACGATCACCGCCTGCGGCGCAGCCGCCCGCAACCGGCGGCACACGGTGACACCGTCATCGTCCGGCAACCCAAGGTCCAGCAGCACCAGATCGGGCATGACCGACCCGCCCAGATCAAGCGCCGTCGCCCCCGTGGCCGCGAGGTCGGTCCGGTAGCCCGCGACGGTCAGCGCCGCCGCCAGCTCCGGCCCGATCACCGGATCGTCCTCCACTACAAGCACCCGCGCCATGCCCTCAGCCTCTCACCGGCACGGCCGCCGTCACACGCCGATGAGTTCCAGCAACAGGTGCAGGTCGAGGGTGGCGTCGGCGATGGAGTAGGCGACAACGGCGAGCACCGCACCCGCGGCGACGGCGATTTCGGGACGGTGACGCAGGGGCGGTGCGAGCAGGGCGGCGACCCGGCGGGGCACCGGCCCGGCGCCCCGCGGCAGGCCGCGATGGCCGAGGATGCCCAGGGCGTGGCCAGGAAGACGACCACCAGGGGTGTGAGGGGCGGCCAGGGCGGCTTTGCCGACGGTGCGGGCGACCCGGACGCGGTCGCCGGTCGCGGCGGCGGCGCGTTCGTCGGCCCACCGTTCGACGGTGTAGGTGACGGCGGCGGCGAGCGGGCGCAGGAGGGGGTTGGCGGCGGCGCCCAGCCCGGCGAGGGCGAAGAAGAGATAGTGATGGGCCGCCAGGTGGGCTCGTTCGTGGGCGAGCAGGATGTCGTGTTCGCCGTCGTCCAGCAGGTGCAGCATGCCGGTGGACACCACGACGCGTCCGGGCAGCCCCGGCAGCGCGTACGCGTCGGGAGTATCGTCCTCGATCACGACCAGGCCGTCGTGGGCAGGCATGCAGGCGGCCTGCTGGGCCGCGGCGGCCAGGGAGCGGGCGCGGGTCCACAGCATCCGGGCGGCGGCGAGTACGGCACCGCCGAGCAGAAGGCCCGCGATCATGGCGACCCACAGGTAAGTGGGGTCATCCCGCTGGACGGCGTGGACCGACCAGTGACCGAGGTCGGCGAGCAGGGGGACGCGGATCAGCCCGGTGACAGCCAGCAGGCCCAGCGACAGGGTGCTCGCCGCGCCCAGCACCAGTGCCGAGACGGTGAGCAGCCAGGTGGCCAGCCGGGGTTCGCACCGTTCTGACAGGACTCGCGCGCCGAGTGGAGCGAGCAGCGACAGCAGCAGCGGAAGGTAGACGGCGATGCGCATCCGGATCCTCTACTGGTCCTGGTGCGGGTCGGATCCGAGAAGCCGGCGCAGGAGGTCGGCGTCGGAGGGGGACAGGCCGTCGGCGAAGCGGGCGAGTACGGCCTGCCGGTCGGGCCGTTCCTCGAGGACGCTGCGCATGCGGCGGGCGGCGAACCCGTCCTCGTCGGTGACGGGGGCGTAGGCGTAGGCCCTGCCGCGCGGGTGCCGGACGAGGAGCTGCTTCGCGTACAACCGGGTGAGGATGGTCACCACGGTGCTGTAGGTCGGCTCGCCGCCGAGACGCTCGGCGACCTCTCCAGGGGTCAGCGCCGTGTCCGCTCGCAGCAGTACGTCGAGGATCTCGGCCTCACGTTCGCCGTTGGCGCGCCTGGGGCCTCGCCCTTGTGGAGTGGCGCTCATGGGTTGTCGTTTCCCTTGTCCGTCTTCTACAGTCGTGTAGAACTTCTACGGCGGTGTAAAAGCTGCCGTGTTCCGAGTGTGCCACGCACCTGTCCCGGAGGACAGGGGCAGGCCGGGAAAGGATCGCCGGGTGTGAACCACGTGCGCATACGCAGGCGGAGCCCAGCCGGGAGTCCGACCCATGACGATGCGGTTGCGCTGCCCGACCCCAGCACCTCCCTGGAGAGAGAGTCAAACCGCCGATGAGTGATATCAGTGTCCTGCAAGCCGTGGTGCTTGGTGTCATCGAAGGGGTGACGGAGTTCCTGCCGGTCTCCTCCACCGGCCACCTGAAGATCGCCGAGGGCCTGATGGGCGTCCCCGTGAGCGACGCCGCGGTGGTCGCCTTCAGCGCGGTGATCCAGGTCGGGGCGATCGCCGCCGCGCTGGTCTACTTCTTCCCCGACATCGTCCGCATCGTCTCCGCCTGGTTTCGCGGCCTGTTCCGGCCCGCGGAGCGGCAGAACCACGACTACGCCTTCGCCTGGTGGGTCGTCTACGCCACGATCCCAATCGTGGTCGTGGGGCTTGCCGCCAAGCCGCTCATCAAGGGCCCGCTCGCCTCGCTGTGGGTGGTGGCCGGCTCCCTGCTGGCCGGCAGCGCGGTGATGTGGCTCGCCGACCGGATGGGCCGCCACAAGCGCGGCGAGGCCGACATCGGCCTGAAGGACGCCATGCTGGTGGGCTCCTCGCAGATTCTCGCCCTGCTGTTCCCCGGCTTCTCCCGCTCCGGGGCGACGATGTCCACCGCCCTTCTCCTGGACCTAGACCGGGTCGCGGCCACCCGGTTGTCATTCCTGCTCGGCATCCCCGCCCTGACGGGGGCCGGCCTGTATGAGCTCAAGGACGCCGTCGGCGCGGGGGTCGGCGTCGCACCGCTCGTGGTGGGCACTGCGGTGTCCTTCGTCGTCGCCTACGCCTCCATCGCCTGGCTGCTTCGGTACGTCGCCAGGCACTCGTTCAACGCCTTCGTGATCTACCGGATCGTCGTCGGGGTGCTGCTGTTCGCGCTGCTGGGCGCCGGAGTGATCAACGCATGACCGCGGACGTGGCCGTCCGGCGGAAGGAAGCGCGGAGCCGTCCGAGCGCGCGGTTCCCGTGGCTCGCCCTGGTGGCCGCGGGGTACGCGGCGGCCCAGCTGGCCCTCGTCACGCCTCTCCTCGGGCTCGGCTGGGACGAGACGGTGTATCTGTCCCAGGTCGATCCACGCAATCCGGCCGCCTACTTCAGCGCGCCGCGTTCGCGGGGGATCAGCTTCCTGGCGGCTCCCGTGCTGGCCGTCACCGGCTCCACGCCGGTGATCAGGATCGTGCTGGCGGTGCTGTCGGCCGTCGCGCTCTATGTGGCGTACCGCGTCTGGCGTCCGCTGCTCGGGCCCGGCCGGACCGCGCTCGCCGCCCTGCTGTTCGCGGGCCTGTGGGTCACCGTGCTGTACGGCCCCCAGGCCATGCCCAACCTGTGGGTGGCGCTGTCGGCGGTGGCGGCGACCGGCTGGTTCCTGCGCGCCCAGCGGCCCGGCGCCTCCTGGGACGTGCTCCTCGGCCTGGGCGGCGCCGTCGCGGCGGCCACCCTCTTCCGGTTCTCCGACGGCGTCTGGCTCGCGGCGCCGCTGCTGGCCGCCTGCGGCGTGGTGCCCGCCTGGCGGCGCCCGGCCCCCGCCCTCGCCGTCGCGGGCGGGCTCGCCGCGGGCGCCGCCCAATGGGTCGCCGAGGCGTACGTGCGGTGGGGCGGCGTCGGCGCCCGGCTGCACGCCTCCAGCGCCACCGAAGGCGGCATGGGCCTGCTGCACGGTCTCGGCCGCCCGCCCGGTGCGCAGGGCCGCCGCGCAGGCCGTCAGCGCGAGCACGGGAAGGACCAGCCACCACAGCGTGGGCGCCGGGTGCGTCAGCGGGACCGTGCAGGGGCGGCACAGCAGGGGCCCGTTGAGGCTGCGCCAGGCGTCTCCCCTGGGCCGTCCGCCCGGCCCCCGGCCGGGTCGTCGTCGCGGAAGCCGCCCTGCAGCGCCGCGCCGCGACCGAACCCACCGCGGCGCTCGCCGACAGAAGCTCCCCACCTCCCGGCTACGCCCACGCGTGGAGGGCCCACCGGCTCCGGGGCACCGGCTACACCGCCTACCTGCCTTAACCCGGCTACGCGATCGCCGTACTCGCTCCGCTGTTCGTGAGCATCCTCAAGCGCGTCGTGGGCGGGTGAACCGCACGCGGAAAGCTCCGTGGCGGACCGAGACCGACCGCACACGACGGTTTCTCATTCGACGGGCGGCCGAACTCCGCGTCGTTCTTCTCGGTGGCCTGCACGTTCATGGTTGAACCCGTCGATCGCCAGCTTGCGCAGTCCCCTCCAGTACGCCCACGGCGCCGCCGCCCGGCTGGTCGCCGGGGGCCGTCACACGATCAGGCGAACCGCGCGAGGGCGGCGGTGTAGATCTCGACGGCTTCCTCGATTCGGTGGACCAAGCAGTACTCGTCGGTGACGTGCGCCTGCTCGGGCTCACCCGGGCCGCACACGACCGTGGGCGCCCCGCCACAGGCGGCGGCGAGGATCGAGGCGTCGGTGAAGTAGCTGGCGGCCGGGCGGTCGCCGGGCGCACCCGCTCCCGCCTCGACCAGGGCCCGGACGAAGGGATCGTCCGGGTCCGTCCAGATCGCGGGCAGGTCCACGAGCACGTCGAGGGTCGCCTCGCCGCCGAGCGCGGCCTGCAACCGCTCGCGGAGCCGTCCGTGGTCCTGACCGGCGACGGTGCGCAGGTCGATGGTCGCGGCGGCCAGGTCGGGCACGGAGTTCACGTTGATCCCGCCGCGCACGGTTCCCACGTTCACGGTGGACGGGCCGAGCCAGGGGTGTTCCGGCACCCCGGGGTCGAACTTCTCGACGACGCCGATCACGCGGGCGAGTTTGTAGATCGCGTTGTCGCCGAGGTGCGGCATCGAGCCGTGCGCCGTCGTGCCTCGCGTGGTCGCCTCCAGCCAGAGCGCGCCCTTGTGCCCGAGCAGCACCCGGTTGGCGGTCGGCTCGGCCACCAGCAGGGCGCGCGACCTGCTCACCAGGCCCTCGGACACCATGCCGGCCGCGCCCTCGCAGCCGGTCTCCTCGCCCACGGTGAAGACCATCTCCAGGGCGACCTTCGGCCCGGCGCGGCGCACGTGCCGCTCGGCGGCGACCACCAGCGCGGCGACGCCGGCCTTCATGTCGCTCGAACCGCGCCCGTACAGGCGGTCGCCGTCGATCTCCGCGCCGTGCGGCGCGTGCCGCCACGCCTGCCCGCCCAGAGGCACCGTGTCGAGGTGCCCGGTCAGCGTCACCGGTTCGCCCGCCCCCCAGCGGGCGATCAGCCCGGTGCGGCCGGGCGCGTGCTCGTGCGTCCGCACCGCGAAACCGGCGTCCGACAGCCGTCTCGCGAGCGGGCCGGCCACCGCGACCTCGCCCCCGCCCACCGAGTCGATCCTGATCAGCTCGCGTGTCAGCTCGACCGCCTCGTTCACGCGGCCTCCTTCTCTCTCTTACTCTGCGACGCCGGCCGCCATCGGCCGGCTGGTCTGCCGTACGACGAGCCGGGGAGCGATGGCGATGCGCTGCGCGGGCCGGGGGTCGCCTGCCTTGACCTGCCCGAGCAGGCGCACGGCCTCCGCCGCCATCTCCTCCACCGGCTGGCGCACGGTGCTGAGCGGCGGGTCGCACATCGTCGCATGTCCCACGTCGTCGAACCCCACCACGGCCACATCCTCGGGGACGCGCGCCCCGCCGAACCGCAGCGACCGCATCAGGCCCACGGCGATCTCGTCGTTCGCGCAGACGACCGCGTCCGGCAGCCGGCCGGCGTCGAGCAGCCTTCGCCCGGCCTCGACGCCCCATTCGAGGGTGAACTCACCCAGCAACGGCGGCAGGATCTCCATACCGGCCCGCGCCGCGGTGCGTTCGAACCCGCTGAGCCGCAACCGGGCGGAGCTGCTCACCAGCCGGCTGCCCGCGAAGACCACCGAGCGGGCCCCGCCCGCGATCACGTGCTCGGCCGCCAGGGTGACCCCGGCCTCGTCGTCCACGCCCACCCAGTCGGCCCCGCCGCCCTCGATGTAACGGTCGACCTGCACCAGCGGCACCCGGCGGGCCGCGTCCAGCACCGCGGGGACGCTGGCCTCGATGTCGCACGGGCTGATGATCAACCCGTCCACGCGCCGGGCCAGCAGGGTCTCCAGCCTGCGCGCCTCGACCTCCGGACTGTACTGGGACGCGCACAGCAGCAGGTCTGTGCCGGAGTTCTGCAGCTCGCGCTCCACGGCCTCCACGATCGTGGTGAAGAACGGGTTGCCGATGCCCGGCACGACCATGCCGATGGTGCCGGTGGTCTGGTCGCGCAGCGCCTTGGCGACCGCGTTCGGCTGGTAACCGAGTTCGGCGGCGGCGCGCGCCACCCGCTCGCCGACCTCGGGCGTGACCTTGCGCCGCCCCGAGAGGGCACGGGAGGCCGAGGCCACGGAGACGCCGGCCGCTCGTGCCACGTCGTGAATCGTCACGCCCATCGTGTAATCGATTTCCCTTGATCTTTGCCAACAATCGACCTTGCCGAGCGTTGCGATGCCAGGATCACACGGAACGATAGAGGTTCTGTGAGGAAAACGCACCCTTGACGTGCTTTTTTAGGCCCACTAGCATGCCCGAAACTCGGGTAATCGATTACCCAATCGATCTCACTCCTTCCCGGTCCCCCGAAAGGCTCATCTCTCATGGCGCGATCCACGAGGCTCATCCGCCTGACAGCGGCGACGACGATCCTGGCCACCGGCCTGCTGGCGGCGGCCTGTGGCGGTTCAGACGACTCCGGCTCTTCCGGGGGCTCGGGCGGGGACCGGCCGCGGGTCGGGCTGGTGCAGATCAACCAGCAGGCGATCTTCTTCAACGAGATGAACGCCGGCGCCCAGCAGGCGGCGAAGGAGGCGAACGTCGATCTCACGATCTTCAACGCCAACGACGACCCGGCCAAGCAGAACGAGGCCATCGACAACTTCGTCCAGCAGCAGTTCGACGCGGTCATCGTGGTCGCCATCGACGTCGAGGGCATCAAGCCCGCCGTGAAGATCGCCAAGGACGCCGGGCTGAAGGTCGTCGCCGTGGACGCGATCGTCGACTCGCCCGCCGTGGACACCCAGGTGGGCGTGGACAACGCCGCGGCGGCCCGGCAGGCGGGCGACTTCGTCAACAAGTGGGCCCAGGCGCAGGGTCTGACCGCACCGAAGATCGGCGTGGTGGGCGCGCTGAACTCCTTCATCCAGAACATCCGCAAGGACGACTTCAACAAGACCGTCGAGGGCGCGGGCGCCAAGATCGTGCAGACCGTCGACGGGCAGAACAAGCAGGAGGCCGCGATGACGGCCGCGGAGAACCTGCTCACCTCCCGCTCCGACATGAACATCGTGTACGCCACGGGCGAGCCGGCCCTGCTCGGCACGGTCGCCGCGGTGAAGTCGCAGAACGCGGCCGACCGGGTCAAGGTCTTCGGCTGGGACCTGACCAAGGAGGCCGTCAACGGCATCGACGAGGGGTTCGTCGCCGGGGTGGTCCAGCAGGACCCGAAGACCGAGGGCTACGAGGCCGTCAAGGAGGCCCAGGCCCTGGTCGGCGGCGCCCAGGCGAAGAAGAAGATCGACGTGCCCGTGACGATCGTGACCAAGGACAACGTCGACCCGTACCGCGCCACGTTCAAGTGAGCGGCGAAGGGACTCGCATGACGGACCAAGAGGCGGGTCGCGTTGATCGGGTGGTCATGCGCGACATCCGCAAGCGCTACGGAATGGTCGACGCGCTGCGTGGCGTGACGCTGCGCGTCGGCCCTGGAGAGGTGGTGGGGCTCGTCGGCGACAACGCGGCCGGCAAGTCCACCCTCATGAAGGTGCTGGCCGGCGCGGTCGTGCCGGACTCCGGCGAGGTCGTCTTCGACGGCCGGCCGGTCGCCTTCGCCACCCCGAAGGACGCCCGCGAGCTGGGCATCGAGATGGTCTACCAGGACCTCGCGCTCTGCGACGACATCGACGTGGCCGGGAACCTGTTCCTCGGCAGGGAGCCGCGCAAGGCCGGCGGGATGATGCTCGACCTTCGCAAGATGCACGCGGACGCCCGTCGGCACCTCGACGCCCTGAACATCCGGATCCCGCTGACGGACATCCCCGTCGGAGGGCTGTCCGGCGGCCAGCGGCAGGCGGTCGCCATCGCCCGGGCGGTGACCTTCGGGCCCAAGCTGCTCATCCTCGACGAGCCGACGGCGGCGCTCGCCGTCGCCGAGGTCGAGACCGTCCTCGAACTGATCAGGACGGTCTCGGCCCAGGGCGTCTCGGTGATCCTCATCACGCACCGTCTGCAGGACCTCTTCCGGGTCTGCGACCGGCTGTGCGTCATGTACGAGGGCACGCTCAGGGCCGACCTCGACGCCCGGAGCACCAGCCTCGAACGGCTCGTGTCCGAGATCGTCGCCCACGACGAGGGAGAGAAGGAGGGGAGGCGACGGTGACCGCCACCGGGACCGGAACCAGCCAGCGGGTCGTCACCACCAGGTCGGCCCGGGCCAACGCCCACATCGGCCGGCACGCGCAGACGATCGCGATCGCGGCCGTGCTGGTCGTCCTACTCATCTTCTTCGCGTTCTCCGCCGACCGGTTCGCCACGACGGGCAACCTGCTCAACCTGTTGCGGCAGATCGCGCCCACGCTGGTCGTCGCGACCGCGATGACCTTCGTGATCAGCACGTCCGGCATCGACCTGTCGGTCGGCTCCACGGTCGCGCTGACCGGGTCGCTGCTCGCGATCGTGCTGCAGCATGGGTGGAACCCCACCCTCGCCCTGGTCGCGATCCTCGCGCTCGGCGCCCTGATCGGGTTCGTGAACGGGTGGTTCTCCTCCTACCAGAACATCCCGCCGTTCATCGTCACGCTCGCGATGTTGTCGATCATGCGGGGTACGGCGCTGCGCGCCACCGAGGGCTACTCGACCCCCATCAGCGGAGATCTCTGGATCGTCCAGATCGGCCAGGGCCGCATCGCCGGGGTGCCCGTCCCGGCCATCATCGCCGTGGTCGTCGCGCTGATCGGCTGGCTCGTCCTCACCCGGACGCCGTTCGGCCGTTACGTCATCGGTCTCGGCTCCAACGGCGAGTCGCTGCGCCGCACCGGCGTGAACACGCGGAAGGTCGGGCTGACCGTCTACGTGCTCGCCGGCCTGGCGGCGGCGGTCGCGGGCGTGCTCATCGCCACCCGCCTCAGCTCCGGCTCGTCCAACGCCGGGTCCGGCTTCGAGCTGGAGGTCATCACGGCCGTCGTGCTCGGCGGCACCAGCCTCTTCGGCGGCCGGGCGAGCATGCTCGGCACGATCCTCGGCGCGCTCACGCTCGGGGTGATCGCCAACGGCCTGGTGCTGCTGCACGTCTCGCCGTTCTACGTGCAGATCGTCCAGGGCGGCATCCTGCTGCTGGCCATCTTCGCCAACAGCAAGGTGTGGGCGAAGTTCGGAGCGATCCGGAAATGACGTCCTCAGCCCGGCCTCCGGCCGTGACGACCGTGCTCGGCCCGGTGTCCGCCGACGACCTCGGGATCACGCTCTGCCACGAGCACCTGCGCAACGACGGCGCCCGCGCCTGGCGCCCCGCGCCGGAGGGCGACGCCGAGGGTGAGCTGATCGGCCGCGACCGCGTGCGGATGGAGTTCCTCGGCAGGCTCCGCCACGACCCGTACCTCTCCCGGGACAACGTGTCGCTGGACGACACGGGGACCGCGATCGAGGAGGTGCGCAGGTTCGCCGAGCGCGGCGGGCGCACGCTGCTCGAGGTGACCCCCGAGGGGATCGGACGGGCGCCCGCCGAGCTGGTCGCGATCGCCCGAGCCACCGGGCTGAACGTCGTCATGGGCTGTGGCTTCTACCTGGAGAAGACCCACCCCGCCCGGGTCCGCTCGATGACCGCGGCCGACGTCGCCGACGAGATCGAGCGCGACCTCACCGAAGGCGTCGACGGGGGCGTGGACGGCGTTCGGGCCGGCGTGATCGGCGAGATCGGCGTCTCGCCGGACTTCACGGCCGAGGAGGAGAAGGTGCTGCGCGGCGCGGCCCGGGCACAGGCCCGCACCGGCGTGCCGCTCTCGGTCCACCTCCCCGGCTGGGTGCGGCACGGCCACCGCGTGCTCGACGTCGTAGCCGAGGAGGGCGGCCTGCTCGGCGGCACCGTGCTCTCGCACCTCAACCCCAGCGGGGCGGACCGCGACTACCAGGTGTCCCTCGCCCTGCGCGGTGCCTACCTCGGCTACGACATGTGCGGCATGGACTACCTCTATCCGGGCGAGGGCCAGTCCCCGTGCGACGAGGAGAACGCCGCCGCGGTGGCCTGGCTGGTCCGC
This sequence comes from Microbispora sp. NBC_01389, assembly GCF_045040095.1. Classification (NCBI taxonomy): domain Bacteria; kingdom Bacillati; phylum Actinomycetota; class Actinomycetes; order Streptosporangiales; family Streptosporangiaceae; genus Microbispora; species Microbispora sp. NBC_01389. Next base: position 2,357,011 of record NZ_CP109552.1, on the reverse strand, counting down.
GCCGGGCTCGGGCACCGGGTCCTGCTCTCCCAGGACGTGTTCCTGAAGACCATGCTCGTCCGCTATGGCGGCACCGGCTACGCCCACATCCTCACCCACTTCGTCCCGCGCCTGCACCGGCACGGGCTGACCGCCGACGACACCACCCGGCTGCTCGCGGACAACCCGCGCGAGCTCTTCCTCGCCGCCGCGCGCGGCCACTGATCAGACACACAGAGAAAGAAGGAGACGATTTCCATGACCCGCGTGCTGGTCGCCGGCGAATCGTGGGTGAGCGTGTCGACCCACTACAAGGGCTTCGACGCGTTCACCTCGACCACCTACCACACCGGAATCGATCCGCTGCGGGACGTCCTGGTCGCCGACGGCATCGAGGTCGACCACCTGCCCGCGCACGACGTGCCCGCGTTGTTCCCCGGCACGCCCGAGGCGCTGGCCGCCTACGACGTGGTCGTGCTCTCCGACATCGGGGCCAACAGCATCCTGCTGCACCCCGCCACCTGGCTGTCCAGCGAGAAGACCGTCAACCGGATCGACCTGCTGGCCGACTGGGTGGAGCAGGGCGGCGGCCTCGCCATGGCCGGCGGCTACCTGAGCTTCCAGGGCTTCGAGGCGAAGGCGGCGTTCGCCGGCACGGCGGTCGAACGGGTGCTCCCCGCCCGGATCTCCCGCTACGACGACCGCGTCGAGACCCCGCAGGGCGTGCCCGGCCTGCTCGCCGACGACGCCCACCCCATCGTGGCCGGACTCCCCGCCCGGTGGCCCGACCTGCTCGGGTACAACCGGTTCGCGCTGCCCGAGGACGCCACGCTGCTCGCGACCGTCGCCGGCGACCCCCTGCTCGCCGTACGGCAGGCCGGAGCCGGGCGCACGCTCGCCTGGGCCTCCGACATCGCGCCGCACTGGTGCCCGGACGAGTTCGTCTCCTGGGACGGCTACCGCACGCTGTTCACGCGGGCGGTCCGCTGGCTCGCGAAGGAGATCTGACATGCCGATCCCGGTGATCCTCGACTGCGACCCCGGGCACGACGACGCCATGGCCATCCTGCTCGCGGTGGCCCACCCGGCGATCGACCTGCGCGCGGTCGCGACGGTCGCGGGGAACCAGACGGTGGAGAAGACCGCGCTCAACGCCCGGCGGATGCTGAGCCTGGCCGGCGTCACCGGCGTTCCGGTCGCCGCCGGCTGCGACCGTCCCCTCGCGGCGCCGCTGGAGATCGGCGACTACGTGCACGGGGAGAGCGGCCTGGACGGCCCGGCGTTCGGGGAGCCGAGCGTCCCGCTCGACCCCCGCCACGGCGTGGACCTCATCCACGACACGCTGGCGGCCGCCGCCGAGCCGGTGACTGTGGTGGCCATCGGCCCGCTGACGAACATCGCCACACTGCTCCGCCGTCACCCCGAGGACCGCGAGCGGATCAGGGAAATCGTGATCATGGGCGGCTCGACCGATCGCGGCAACCACACGCCGTACGCGGAGTTCAACGTGTACGCCGACCCGGAGGCGGCGGCGGAGGTGCTGGACAGCGGGGTGCCGACGACGTGGGTCGGGCTCAACGTCAGCCACCAGGCGCTGGTGACCGCCGATGTGCTCGCCAGGATCGAGGCGCTCGGCACCCCGCTCGCCCGCGTCTGCGTGGAACTGCTCACGTTCTTCGGCTCCACCTATCACGAGACCTGGGGGTTCCCCGCTCCGCCGCTGCACGACCCGATCACGGTGGCGTACCTGATCGATCCCACGGTCCTGACGTACGAGCGGGTGGGCCTGCGGATCGAGCTGGACGGCCCGCACACCCGGGGAGCGACCGTGGCCGACCTCCACCGCCGGATGGACTGGGAGCCCAACGCGAACGTCGGGATCGGGCTGGACCGCGACCGGTTCTGGGATCTCATGATCGGCGCGATCGAGGCGCTCGGCCGGGCCTCCTGAGGGCCGGAGAGCCGGCGGGAGCGCGCGGCCGGACGGGGCCGGCGGCGCGTGCCGGCCGCTCACCGCTCGCCAGCCGCCCCCGCGGCGGCCGAACGCCGCGACCTCAGCACTGACAGCTCGAAACAGGAGAAACGTCATGGAACCGCACGGTGTCGTCGTCGTCGGGAGCATCTCCGCGGATGTCACCGCCTTCACCCGCCGCTTCCCGCACCGGGGAGAGACAGTCCTCGGCGACGACGTCGCCGTGGTCCTCGGCGGGAAGGGCGCGAACCAGGCGGTCGCCGCCGCGCGTGCGGGAGCGCCCACCTGGCTGGTCGGCTGCGTCGGCACGGACCCGTTCGGCGGGATCGTCTCGTCGGCGCTGCGCTCCCACGGCGTGGCGTTGACGGAGGTCCGCTCCGTCGGCAACCGTACGGGCGTCGCGCACATCAGGGTGGACGCGTCGGGTGAGAACGACATCGTCATGGCCCCTCTCGCCAACGCGGACCTCAGCGCCGAGATGGTGGACGAGAGCATCCGGGCCGTGCGCGGCAAGGCGAGCGTGCTTCTCCTCCAGCTCGAAATCCCTGCGGAGGTCGCCTGTCACGCGGCCGAGACGGGTGCGCGGGCCGGCCTGACCGTGGTGCTCGATCCCGCGCCCGCGCAGCCGCTGCCCGACCGCGTCTGGCCGCACGTCGCCGTCGTCACCCCCAACGAGAGCGAGGCCGGGGCGCTGGCTGGCCTGGAGGTCGTCGACGTCGAGTCGGCCGAGCGGGCCGCGGCCTGGTTCCTCGAGCGCGGCGTGCGGCACGCGCTCATCACGCTCGGATCAGCGGGCGCCCTGTCGGTCACCCCGGAACGCACACGGCACTTCCCCGCCTACCCGGTCACCCCCGTGGACACCACCGCCGCGGGCGACGCCTTCACCGGCTCCCTGGGCGCGGCCCTCGCGGCGGGCCTCGACACCGCCACCGCCATCCGCCGGGGAATGGCCGCAGGAGCCCTGGCGACCACGCTGCCCGGCGCGAGCCCCTCACTGCCCGACCGGAAGGCGGTGGACGAGCTGCTCGCCGTGGCTGAGGGAGCCGCTCGATAAGGCACGCCGACCTCGGCCTCTGGACTCGCTCGCGCGAAGCTGCGTTCCGATACTTCCCAGGGCCGATTTCCCGGCTGACATCGGTCACGAATCGAGAAGCGCCGGACCCGGAGCCGCTCGTAGCGTGGGCTTCACGAGCACGACCTCTGAAGTACAAGGAGCCAAGACATGAAAGCGCACGTCAGCTCGATCCTCCTCGGTGTCCGTGACATGGACCGGGCCAAGCGGTTCTACACCGAGGGGCTCGGCTGGAAGATCAAAAACGACTTCGGCGTCTCGGTGTTCTTCGAGTCGGACGGGGCTTCGCCAGTCGGCTTCTACGGCCGCGACGGCCTGGCCGACATGGTCGGAACGAGCAGGGACGGCAGCGGCTTCGGCGGGCTCGTCCTCACCTACGTCGTCCGCAGTGAGGCGCGGGTCGACGAGATCATGGCAGAGGCCGAGAAGGCCGGCGCCACGATCCTCAAGCCCGCCGGCGCGCTGCCGTGGGGCGGCTACGGCGGCACCTTCGCCGACCCGGACGGCTACATCTGGAGCCTCGGTTACAGCGCCCAGGGACAGGACCAGCCCTACGCCGAGTAGTCCCGGCGCCGCGCAGGTGCCTCGTCCTGCGGCGGCTCGTGGCGGCCGCCGAGGCGGACGGTTTCGAGTTCGACGACTGACTCGCCTGTCGCTGAGCAAGGCAGGCGCGCAGACAGTCCAGATCCGCTCGACCCGAACGGCGACAGACTGAGGCGGGCTCGGCGCGAAGCCGAACCCGCCTCTTTCGGGTCCACCCTCAGACGTCAGGACGTACGGGCGGGACCTGTGTCATGCCTTACCTGTGTCATGCCTAGCGCTGCAGGGTCAGGACGCCCGGGCGGTAGGGCAGGAGACCGTAGTCGCCGCCGGAGCTGGGGCTGCGGCCCTGGTAGAGCAGCTGCAGGTTGCAGGGGTCGACGGTCTTGGTCTGGTCGGGGTTGTTGCGGACCAGGTCACCGTGGCTGATGTCGTTGGTCCAGGTGGCGCCGCTGTTGGCCTTGCCGGCGAACGGGTTGCTCTCGCTGGCGGCGTTCGGCGTCCACGAACCGCTCAGGCTGTCGGCCGTGAACGAGCGGAAGTAGCGGCCCTGCGAGCCGATCGCCTCGACGAGCATGAGGTACTTGTTCTGGTTCTGCAGCTTGTAGACCTCGACGCCCTCGAACAGGTTGTTGGTCGAGTCGCTCATGATCTGGGTGTAGTTCGAGCCGAAGTTGCCCGGGAAGTTCCCGATGGGCATGCTCGACCGGTAGATCTTGCCGTTGTCCCCGGCGAAGAACAGGTACATGTTCTGGCCGTCACCGATCAGCGTCTGGTCGATCGGGCCGGTGCCGGAGCCGGAGATGCTCGCGGTGGACAGGGTCTGCTGCGACGACCAGCCGTTGGGGTTGGTGGGGTCGCTGGAGGTGCGGTAGGAGAAGGCGGTCCCGCCCCACTGGTAGGTGAGCACCCAGATGTTCTTCGGCGCGAAGTAGAACAGCGTCGGCGCGACCGTGGAGGAGTTCATCTTGGTCTGGGTGGCCGAGGCCATGTCGGACCAGTTCGTGAACGGGCTGAAGGCCATCGAGCCCCAGCTCGACCCGTTGTCGTGGGTCGTCGCGTAGACGATGTGCTTGCCGTTGTAGACGACGTTGGTGAAGTCCTTGAGCGCGACCCAGCCCGAAGCCGGATTCGCCAGTGAGCCCGTCGAGGTCCAGCGGTAGGACGACGGCAGGTTGCACGTGCCGGTCGGCGTCACCGTCGGGGTCGGCGACGGGGAGGGAGAACGCGTCGGTGTCGAGCTGGGCGACTGCGTCGGGGTGGAGCTGGGAGTGGCACTGGGCGTGCCCGGGCTGCCGGTGCAGGCCACGCCGTTCAGGGAGAACGAGGTGGGCACCGGGTTGCTGCTGTTCCAGGAGCCGTTGAACCCGAAGTTGGTGCTCCCGCCGGAGGGGATGGAGGCGTTGTAGGAGACGTTGGTGGCGGTCACCGACGAGCCGGACTGGGTGTTGGTCGCGTTCCAGATCTGGGTGATCTGCTGACCGGCGCCGAAGGACCAGGTCAGCTGCCAGCCGTTGACCGCGTCACCGAGGTTGTTGATGGTGACGCTGGCACCGAACCCGCCACCCCACTGCGAGGAGATGGCGTAGTCGACCCGGCAGGCCACGGCGGCCTGGGCGGGCTGTGTGGCCACCAGGCCGGCTCCGCCGCCCAGCAGGGCCGTGATGGCGCCGATCGCGAGGCCGCGGCGCGAGGTACGCCGGGCCGGAGCCGCGGTCGGGCCGGCGGAGAGGCGCGATGAACGCGCTCGCCAGGGCAGATGCATCTGAATTCTCCTAATCGTCATGTTCGGCCGCCGTCAGGGGCTGGTGCAGGTGGCGGTGGGGGTCGCCGCGTTGCCGTTGGCGGTGAAGCCGAAGGTCGTGGAGCCGCCCGCCGCGATCGAGCCGTTGTAGGACTCGTTGCGGACGGTCACCGAGGAACCGGACGTGCTCTGCTGGCCGTTCCACAGGCTGCTGATGCTCTGGCCGCTCGGCCAGGTCCACTTCACGGTCCAGCCGTTGACCGGCGCGCTGCCCGCGCGCACCGTGACCTCGGACTGGAAACCGCCCGGCCAGCTGCTGATGGTCGCGATCGTCGCCGAGCAGGCCCCGGACGGGGGCGGGGTGGGCGAGTTCGTGGGCGTGACGGTCGGGGTCACCGTCGGCGTCACCGTGGGGGTCACCGTCGGAGTGACGGTGGGAGTGTTGGTCGGGCCGGGGCCGGCGTTGTTCAGGGCGTTGAGGACCGCGTCGTAGGCGGGCTTCTTGTTGTTGCCGCTGAACAGCAGCGGGGTGTCGCCCGACCGCCAGGAGTCCTGGTCGCGCACGCCCCACGTGGTGAGGCCGGCGCAGCGCGACACTGCCAGGCAGTCGTTCACCACGGCGGCGTAGGTCGTGGCCGAGGCGCCCTGGATGTCCAGCTCCGTGATCTGCACGTCCACCCCGAGGGCGGCGAAGCTGGAGATCGTGGTGCGGTAGTTGCTGTTGTACGCGCTGCCGCTGTTGAAGTGCGACTGCAGGCCGACGCAGTCGATCGGCACGCCGCGCGACTTGAAGTCCTTGACCATGTTGTAGACGCCCTGCGTCTTGGCCCAGGTCCAGTTGTCGATGTTGTAGTCGTTGTAGCAGAGCTTGGCGGCCGGGTCGGCGGCCCGCGCGGTGCGGAAGGCCACCTCGATCCAGTCGTTGCCGGTCCGCTGCAGGTTGGAGTCACGACGGCCGCCGCTGTTGCCGTCGGCGAAGGCCTCGTTGACGACGTCCCAGGCGTAGATCTTGCCCTTGTAGTGGGCCATGACCCCGTTGATGTGGTCGATCATCGCCTGACGGAGCGAGCTGCCCGACAGCGACTGCATCCAGCCCGGCTGCTGGGAGTGCCAGGCCAGCGTGTGGCCCCGCACCCGCTTGCCGTTCTGCACCGCCCAGTTGTAGACCCGGTCGCCGTTGGTGAAGTTGAACTGACCGCGGTTCGGCTCGGTCGCGTCGGGCTTCATCTCGTTCTCGGGCGTGACCATGTTGAACTCGCGGTTCGCGATGGTCGTGTAGGCCGAGTCGCCGAGCCGGCCGGCGGCGATGGCGGTGCCGAAGTAACGGCCGCTCTGCGCGGCCGCCGCGCCCAGCGTGCTCGCCGCCGCGCCGGCCGGCGTGGTCGACACCGTCACCGCGGCGACCACGCCGAGTACGCCGACGGCGGCGGCGATCAGCGCTCGCGGGCTCCTGGAAGGCCGCGACGGAAGTAAGGCTTTGGTGCCCATGAGAGAGTGCTCCAGACTGAATCACGGAAAAGCGGACACGCGTGGTCTCCCACGCGATCGACGCCGCGTCCCGTGATCAGGGAACGCACACCACTAGGGCGTCGGGAACTGCGGTCCTCACCGCGCACCACCACATGGCAGGAGGAAACCGCCTCGGGACACAGTTTGGAAACCATGCCGAAACGTGTCAAGCCCTCCACGAAAGTTTCAGACCAATCCTCTCGCCGTCACGGGCGGCGCCCGCCGATAACGCCTGATGGAGCCGCACCCCGGTCCACCAAACCCCAGCGGGCGCGAGGTGCCGTCCTTGACGCCTCCTCTTCGTCTCGTATTGGCTCCGATCTGCCCACCACCACCACCGTCTGACAGAGAAGGAACCGCACACAGGTAGGACATGTGAGCGCTAACAGTCGACTCGGGGCCATCGCCCGGCGGCCATGGCGCGGGGCGGTCCGGGGACAGACACCACGTCCCCGCAGCCGCCCTCTCGGACAGTCACCTATGAGGAGGTTCACGACCGCAAAGACGAACATCCCGCACGGTCGCCTCGTGACGAGGTGACGTGATCACGGCACGCGTCTCGCCTCGGCCAGCGCGGCGGCGCCGGCCAGCGCCAGGGTCGCCTCGGGGGTGAGGGGGTGGAACGGGCCGCCGCGGACGTCCCGAAATGCCCGTTCCAACGGGGAGGTGCGGAAGAACGCGGCGCCCCCCACGGCGTCGAGGGCGAGATCCACGACGGCCTTCGCCTCGCACACGGCGTGCCGCTTGGCCGTCATCAACGTGACCAGCGTCGGCTCGTCCGCCGGCGGGTCTTCGCCGACATCCTCGACGGCGGCGAGCAGCGCCCACCGGGCCACCCGCAGGCGGGCGGCCATCTCCCCCAGCAGGCGCACCACCGCCGGAGCCGGGTCTCCGGCGCGCGCGGCGAGGACGCGGAGCGCCTCGTCGTACGCCCCCTGCGCGATGCCCAGGTAGACCGCGCCCGCGACGGGCGCGAAGTGGATCGCGGCGACCAGCAGCGGCCCCGCGAGCCTGCCGTACGGCCGCCGCCCGAGGAGCTTGTCGGCGGGGACGAACACGTCCTCGAACACCAGGTCGTGGCTGGCGGTGCCGCGCATGCCGAGGGTGTCCCAGGTCTCCACCAGGGAGACGCCGGGGCTCGACAGCGGCACGCCCGCGTGCAGCACCTCGGCGCCGGGCCCGGGCTCACCGAGCACCGCCGAGGTGGAGATGACGGTCGCGACCGGCGCCTGCGAGCAGAACGTCTTGCGTCCGGTGAACCGGAACCCCCCGTCGACCTCGACGGCCGTCGCCGTCGGGCACACCCAGTCGGATCCGCCGCTGGTCGCCATGATCAGCCCGTCCGCGGCGATCCGGCGCAGCGCGCCCTCGGCGTCCGGCGCGCCCCGGCGGTGCCGCCAGCACTGGACCAGGGTCAGGTAGAGATGCATGGCGGCGGCGAGCGCGGCCGATCCGGCGTGGCGGGCGAGCTCGCCCTCGGCCAGCACCACCTGACGCAGCCCGGCGCCCAGGCCGCCGAACTCGGCGGGTACGGCCAGCCACAGGTATCCGTGGTCCCGCATCGCCTGGTAGCCCTCGGCGACGAAGGTGGCGTCCAGGTCGTGCCGCGCCTCTGTCAGGGCGCATTTCCGTCCTACTTCGGCGGCCAGCGCGACGACGCCGGCATCGTGCAGGGGCTCGTTCATCGTGAGAGTCATGGCTCGACGCTAGAAAGGCCGGGAGCCCGTCTCTAGTACGAGATGTGTACCACCTGATGATTTCGTCCCGGGGTTACGCTGAGCGGCGTGGGTTCCTCGTACGGACAATTCTGTCCCGTCGCGAAGGCGATGGAGCTGCTTGACGAGCGTTGGACACTGCTCATCATCCGCGAGCTGGTCACCGGAGGCCGTTACTTCAACGAGCTACGCCGCGGGGTGCCGAGGATGTCCCCCTCGCTGCTGTCCAGGCGGCTCAACCGGCTGGAGCGGGCCGGCGTCCTGGAGCGCCGTCCCGACGGCAACCGCGTACGGTACCTGCTCACCCCGGCCGGGCAGGAGCTGCGACCAGTGGTCGAAGCCCTGGGCGCCTGGGGCATCCGGTGGATCCCCGAGCTGGGCGACGAGGACCTCGATCCGCAGCTGCTGCTGTGGGACATGCACCGCAACGTCGACCACGACGTCGTCCCGGGGCAGCGCACGGTGGTGCGGTTCAGCTTCACGGACGTGCCGGCGCACACCCGGGACTGGTGGCTGGTCATCACCCCCGGCGACGTGGACGTGTGCGACGACGACCCCGGCTATCCGCCGACGGTGAGCGTGATCGCCGGCCTGCGGCGGATGACCGAGATCTGGCGTGGCGACCTCACCTGGTCCGGCGCCCTCCGCTCCGGCGCCGTCGAGGTGCACGGCCCGGAGGCGGCCCGCCGCGCCCTGCCCCGGTGGTTCAAGCTGTCCACGTTCGCCCAGGTCCCCCGCCCCACCGGCTGAACTGAAGGGTGGCTCTCGTCACGCGAGGGGCCCGGGCCGACCGCGTTCGCCGCCCGCGACGGTGCCCGGCTGAGACGCACGACTCCTGGGCGGCAGCGCCGCGGTCAGCGCGGCTACCAGGGCCGCGAAGCCCAGGCCGGCCAGCGCGATCCGGGTCCCGGTGGTCGGGGATCGGGCGGTCGTGAACAGCGCGAGCGTGACGGCGGCGATGCCGAGCGCGGTCCCCATGCCGCGCGCCATGTTGATCAGTCCGCCGACGGTCGCCGACATACGGGCCGGGACCACGGCCATGACAGCGGCGTTGTTGGCGGGGACGAACAGGCCGAGACCCGCGCCGAGCAGCCCAAGGCAGGCCGCGAGCGGACCGGGGGTGACGGGAGCGATCGTTGCCGCCCCGGCCGCTGTGGCGGCGATCAGGGCACCGGCCAGGCAGCGCGGCCGATTGCCCCACCGGCGCGGCAGCAGGTGATCAGCCGTGAGAGCGGCCACCGCGAATCCGGCGGGCAGCGCGCTGAGCACCGCACCGGCGTGCGACTCGCTCAGGCCGGCGGCGACCAGCACCTGCGGGACGAGCACCAGCGGGCCGAACAGGACGAGATAGCCGCACAGGGCCCCCGCGAGCCCGGCCGCCACCGCGCCGCCGCCCACCACCGCCGCGTCGATCAGCGGGACGGCGGCCCGCCGCTCCCAGCGCCAGAGCCCGAGCGCGGATGCCGCGCCCGCGGCCAGCAGGACCGCGATCACCCACGATGGCCAGCCCAGGCCGGACACCGCCGAGACGGCCAGCAACAGAACGGTAGCGGCGCCGGCCAGCAGGACCAGCCCGATCACGTCGAACGCGCCGCCACGAACACGTGCGCGGGTGCGCGGCAGAAGGTACCGGCCCGCGACGATGGCCGCCAGCCCGACCGGCACATTGATCCAGAACACCCACCGCCAGCCGGCCAGGCCGACCACCAGCCCGCCTGCCAGCGGGCCGACGGCCAGGCCCAGCGACTGCGCCGCCGCCTGTGCTCCCAGCGCGGCCCGCGCCCGCCGTGGGGGAACGCTGGTGACCACCAGGGCCACGCTGTTGGCCTGCAACATGGCCGCTCCCACCGCCTGCGCCACCCGGCTGCCCACCAGGACGGGCAATGACGATGCGAACCCGCATGCCGCCGACGCCGCGGTGAACACGGCGAACCCCTGCAGGTAGACCAGCTTGCGTCCCGCGACGTCGGCCAGGCGGCCCGCGCCTGCCAGTAGAGCGATCACGGTGAGCAGGTAGGCCAGGGCCACCCACTGCACCGCCGCCAGCGGTGCGTGGAACCCACGCTGCAGCGAGGGAAAGATCAACGTGACGACACTCGCGTCCAGTTGCCCCATGAACGCGCCGACGCACACCGCCGCCACCGCGAACCACGGCGCGTGACGGTGCTTCCGCACGCGGGCGGGACGGGCTCGTTCACTCAGCACGCGCGGCATGTCACCACAGGTCCCTCACGCCGTGCACCGAACGTCATCTCCGCTGGTCAAGACCTCGCGCCCGGCCGGTCCGGCTACCGTCGGCCGCTTCGGCCCATCGCGATTCCGAGCCTACGCTCTCCCTGCCGGCTCAGGCTGACGCGCTCCAGCAGTCCCACGGCGATCCGGCCGTTCTCGCCGCCCGTCAGGCGTTCATTCTTCATACATAGAAAAGATGGTTTGTGCTGATTAAGGTGGCTTTACTCTCAGGCCATGCGCGCAATACCTCGGGCACTCGCGATCCTCGTCACCAGCGGCGTCGCCGCCGGCTCGATCGCCGCCCTCTCGTCCGCTCCCGCCGCCGCGGCGCCGGGAACAGTAGTGATCAGCCAGGTCTACGGGGGAGGCGGAAACTCCGGCGCCCCCCTCACCAACGACTACGTCGAACTCTTCAACCGCAGCGGCGCCTCCATTTCGCTGAACGGCTGGTCGGTGCAGTACACCAGTGCGACCGGAACCGGAAACTTCTCCGCCAACAAGACCGACCTCAGCGGCACCCTCGCCCCGGGGCAGTACCACCTGGTCCAGCTCGCGGCGGGCACCACCCCCAGCGGCTCCCTGCCGACGCCCGACGACGTCGGCGGCATCAACATGAGCGGCACGGCGGGCAAGCTCGCGCTGGTCAACTCCACCACCGGCCTGGCCTGCAACGGCTCCACCGTTCCCTGCGCCGACCAGCAACTCGCGCTGATCGCTGACCTGGTCGGCTACGGCAACGCGAACTTCTTCGAGGGCACCCCCGCGCCCGGGCTCACCAACGGCACCGCCGCGATCCGCAGGGGCGGCGGCTGCACCGACACCGACGACAACGGCGCCGACTTCGAGGCCGCCGCGCCCGCGCCGCGCAACAGCGCCGCCGCGGCGGCCCCCTGCGCCGGGCCGGATCCGTCCCCGTCTCCCTCGGCCACTCCGAGCGAGAGCCCGAGCCCGTCCGCCTCCCCGAGCGAGAGCCCGTCAGCCTCCCCCTCCCCCTCACCGAGCGCGAGCCCGTCGCCCTCCCCGAGCCCGTCGCCCAGCGCCACGTGCGACACGCCGATCACCCACCGCATCGCGCAGGTGCAGGGCAACGGCGACGTCAGCCCCGTCGACGGCCAGGACGTCCGGGTCGAGGGCGTCGTCACCGGCTCCTTCCAGGGCTCCGGCCAGCTCGGCGGCTTCTACGTCCAGGACCCCAAGCCGGACAAGGACGCGGCGACCTCCGAGGGCCTGTTCGTGTTCTCCTCCTCGCCGGTCAAGGCCGGTGACCGCGTCCTCGTCTCCGGGAAGGCGGTCGAGTACAACGGCCTCACGGAGATCTCGCCGACCACGGCGGTGAACGTGTGCGGCACCGGCACGATCAAGCCGACCGAGGTGAAGCTGCCGCTCAAGGAGGGTGTCACCTTCGAGCGGTACGAGAACATGCTCATCACCTTCAAGGACGGCATGGCCGCCTCGGAGATCTACAACCTCGGCCGGTACGGCGAGATCACCCTCGCCGAGGGCGGCCGCCTGTGGCAGCCGACCGACCGCAAGGGCGTCGACACCGGGAAGGACGCGCGGCGTTCGATCCTGCTCGACGACGGCTCCAACGCGCAGAACCCGCCGACCCTGCCCTACCACACCGAGGGATCCAACACGGTCCGGATCGGCGACGAGGTGAAGAACCTGACCGGAGTGCTCACCTACGGCTTCGGCGTCTACCGCGTCGAGCCGACCCAGCCGGTCGTGTTCCGGCCGGAGAACCCGCGGCCCGCGAAGCCGGAGAAGGTCGGCGGCAACGTCCGGGTGGCCAGCCTCAACACGCTCAACTGGTTCACCACCCTGAAGTCCCGGGGCGCGACCACCGCCGCCGAGCGGGACCGCCAGCTCGCGAAGCTGGTCGCCAACATCCTCGCTCTCGACCCCGACGTGGCCGGCCTGATGGAGATCGAGCGCAACAACAACGTCGCGCTGAACGCCCTGGTCGACGCGTTGAACGCCGCGGCGGGCGCGGGCACCTACAAGGCGATCACCCACCCGAACCCGGGTACCGACCTCATCCAGACCGCACTGATCTACAAGCCGGCCAAGGTCACTCCGATCGGCGGGCCGCAGTCCTCCGCCGATCCGATCTTCAACCGTCCGCCGCTGGTGCAGACCTTCGGCCGGGCGAACGGCAAGGGCGAGATCTTCACGATTCTCGTCAACCATTTCAAGTCCAAGGGCTGCACCGACGGACCCGACTCGGCTCCCGCCACCGGCGCCGACGCCGACCAGGGAGACGGCCAGAGCTGCTTCAACGCCAAGCGGGTCAAGCAGGCCCAGGCCGTGCTGGCCCTGATCGACAGCCTCAAGCTGCGGAACACGCTCGTCGTCGGCGACGTCAACGCCTATGGCGAGGAGGACCCCGTCCACACCTTCGAGGACGCCGGGCTGGTCAGCCTGAGCAAGAAGCACGTCACGAAGGAGGACCGCTACAGCTACGTCTTCGACGGCCTGTCGGGCGAGCTCGACCACGCCCTGGCCGACAAGAAGCTGAACAAGCTGGTGACCGGCGCCACCATCTGGCACGTCAACGCCGATGAGGGGAGGTTCATGGACTACAACACCGAGTTCAACCCGCCCTACCTGTACGCGCCGGACGCCTACCGCTCCTCCGACCACGATCCGCTGCTGATCGGGCTCAGCCTCTGACGGAGCACGTCCCCCTGCCGGGGGGCCGGGGCCATGGCGGGAAATATGGTGAGAAATCCCCGTCATGGCCCCACCGCCGTGCCGCACCCGCTGCCCGCCGAAGCCCTCGGCAGCGTCGCGGGCTGGGGTCACCGGCCGGCCGGCCCGTCCCGGGCGGGCAGGGAGGTCCCGCTCCGCGCCTGTTGCGGCAGCAGGAGCCGGGGCTCGCGCGGCACCGGTTCCGCCGCCGTGCGCGGCAGGCTGATGGTGAAGGCGGCCCCGGCCCCCGGCCGTCCGTCGACGTGCACGGTGCCGCCGTGGGCGTCCACCACCTCGCTCACGAGAGCCAGGCCGATGCCGAGGCCTCCGCTGTGGGGCGCGCCGGCGTGCCGGGCGAACAACCGCTCGCTCTCGCGCGGGTCCAGCCCCACCCCGTCGTCCCGCACGCTGAGCCGGACCAGATCGGGGCCCGAGCAGATCGTCACCCAGATGTGGCCGCCCGCGGAGGTGTGCCGGAGCGCGTTGTCCAGGAGCGCGGAGATCACCCGGCGGAGCGCGGACTGCGCTCCGCGCACGACGTGGTCGCCCGGCCCCCGCCGCACGTCGATCGTCACCCCGCGCTGGCCGGCGCGGGCCGCCTCGGCGCCGGCCGACTCCTCGGCGAGGGCGGCCAGGTCGACCGGCCCGGACGGGCGGTGCTGCCTGAGCTGGCTCGACAGCAGCAGGTCCTCGATCACCTCGCCGAGCTGCCCGATGCCCGTGACCAGCCGGTCGAGGTCGCCGGCGACGAGGCCGGGATCCGGTTCCCGGCCCAGCCGCCGGGCGGCGAGCTGGGCGCGGACGTGCAGGCGGGCCAGCGGGCTGCGCAGCTCGTGGCTGACGTCGGCGGTGAACCGGCGCTGCCGGTCGAGGGCCTCGCCCAGCGGCGCGATCGCCCGGCGGGCGAGGACCTGGCCGATCAGCAGCGCCGCCAGGAGAGACGCGATCTCGGCGGCGCCGAGGACCCGCAGCAGCCGCTGCCGCTCGGCGGTCTGGTAGCGCAGATCCTGCACCGCCTGCACCGGCACGTCTCCGCGAAGCTGGGTGTGGACCAGCAGGTCGCGCCCGGCGAGGTGGACGAGGCCGGTCCGCGTCCTCCCGTCGGCGGCGACCGCGTCCAGCGTCGCGCGGATCGGCAGGATCGACGGCGCCCCGGGCGAGCTCCGCATGGTGCCGCCGTGCAGTTCGAACAGCCAGACGCAGGGCGGGGGCTGGGAGATCGGGGCCATCTGCGCCGCGACGGCGAGGTCCCGCCGGGCGCCGACGTCCTGCCCGTGCGCCACCGCCCAGAAGACGACCGCCCCCATAACCCCTGTCACCAGGCAGAAGACGCCCGCGACCTGCAGGGTGATCCGGCGGCGGGCGCGGCTCAGCAGACGGCGCTCCGGGTCGAAGGGCCGTCGGGGCGTCACAGCTCGCCCAGGCGGTATCCGACGCCGCGCACGGTGCGTACGACGCCCGGGCCCAGCTTGTTGCGCAGGTAGTAGACGTAGGTGTCCACGATCGACTCGGTGCTGGCGCCGTCGAAGACCCGCTGCCGCAGCGAGGAGCGCGTGTGGACCTGCCGTGGGCGGGCCGCCAGCGCGTGGAGCAGCCAGTATTCCCGGCCGGACAGCGTCACCTGGTCGCCGGACGGCAGCCGTACGGTGAAGGACGCGGAGTCGAGCCAGCCGGCGCCGAGCGGCAGCAGCGCGGCCTGGTCCAGGTTCCTGCGGTGCAGGGCGCGGACCCTGGCCAGCAGCTCGTCGATCTCGAACGGCTTGACCAGGTAGTCCTCGGCGCCGGCGTCGAGCCCGGTGACCCGGTCGGCGACGGCGCCGAAGCCCGTGAGCATCAGCACCGGCACGGTGACCGCCTGGCGGCGTAGGCGTCTCAGCAGGTCGAGCCCGTCGACCACGGGAAGCCCGCGGTCGATGATCATGACGTCGTAACCGCGGCTCAGTCCCAGATGCAGGCCCCGCTGTCCCTCCAGCGCCAGGTCGACCGTGTATCCCTGGTCGGTGAGCACGTCGGCCAGCATGTCTCCCAGCTCGCGGTCGTCCTCCACGAGCAGCAGGCGACGGGAGCGCGGTTCGGATGTCCCCGATATCCGTGCCACTGCAATACCGTGGCACCAATATCGCGAAATATCCAGACTTTGGGATGGCGCTTCCGGCTCCCGTGCCCTGCGTTCTGCGGTTTCCGCGGGTTTCCCCGGGCCGTCTCGCGACCGAAACGTGAAAGTAGCTGAAACCGGTCTCAGGCGGCCGCCCTCTCGCGGCCGGCCACGCTCTCCGCCTCCACCGCGCGCGCCCGCTCCAGGCGCTCAGGAAGCGCCAGTTTGTAGAGCGGCATGGCGCCCGCGGTGGTGAGCACGGCCACGAGGACGAGCATCGCGAAGACCTCCTGCGTGATCATGCCCTGGGCCAGGCCGATGTTGATGAAGATGAGGATCATCAGTCCGCGGGCGTTCATCATCGCGCCCACCGCCCAGGACTCCCGCCAGCCGAAGCCCATCGCCCTCGTCGCGAGGGCGCAGCCGAAGTACTTCCCGCAGAAGGCCGCGACCAGGATCATCGCGAACGCCAGGAGCGCGGGTCCTCCGGCGATGCCCGCGAGATGGGTGTTCAGTCCCGAGAACGCGAAGAAGACGGGGAGCAGCAGGGTCGAGACGACGTCCATCATCCGGTTGTGCAGGGCGGCGCGGAACGCCGGCTCGCGCGGCATGGCCAGCCCGGCGATGAAGCCGCCGAACACCGAGTAGACGCCGATCGCGTCGGTGATGTACCCGGCGGTGAGCGGCACCAGGACGACCACGTAGACGGCGCCCGCGCCGAGCCGCCCGGTTCGCGCGACCTGACGGCCCAGAGGGCGCAGCAGCCGGGCCACCACCAGGAGCATCACCGCCGCGAACCCTCCCGCCAGGGCGATGGTGCGCAGCGTGTCGGCGGGGCCTCCGCCCAGGTGCACCGCCGACAGCGCCGCGAGCAGGCACCACGCCACGGCGTCGTCGATGGAGGCGGACAGCAGGGTGAGCCGCCCGACCCGGCTGTTCTGCAGCCCGCGCTCGTACAGGATCCGCGCGAGCATGGGGAACGCGGTCAGCGACAGCGCTCCCCCGAGGAACAGGGCGAACTCCAGCCGGCCGACGTCAGGGCGGGAGAGCCGGCTCCACAGGAGGAGCCCGGCGGCGACGCCGAGGACCATCGGGGAGCCGATCCCCGACGCGGCCAGCGCGCTCGCCTTGCGCAGCTCGCCCGGCGCCCGGGCGTCGTGGTCGATCCCGGCTCCGACGAGGAACATGTACAACGTCAGGCCGATGGTGCTGAGCACGTACAGGACCGGTCTGACCTCGGCGGGGAACAACGCCGCCTGGGCGCCGGGGAACAGCGCGCCGAGCAGCGTCGGCCCGAGCAGGACGCCGGCGACCATCTCGCCGACGACGCGCGGCTGCATGACCATGGTGGCCAGCCGGCCGCACACCGCCGCGGCCAGCAGGATGACGGCCAGGGCCGGCAGCACCTTGAGAGTCAGTTGGAGGTTGTGGTCGGTGGCGGGGGCGGCCGCCAGGGAAAGGGCCGGAACGAGCACGACATGCTCCTCAGCAGCTCATGATCGGATGGCGTCGCCGGGAAGATCGGCGAAGTGGCGCTCGCACAGTCGCAGCCTCCGCGCGTCCCAGACCATGTACGTGCCGAGGACGAGCTGCACGAGGCTGCGCCAGAGGTTCTCCCAGTCGTCTTTGAACCGCATGAACAGCAGCCTCAGGCGGTGTCCGGGCCCGCGCGGGACTCCGAGGGGAGTGAGGAGGCAGGGTCCCCGGTTGGGCAGGGACCGGGTGTGGGCGGCGGTGGAGTCGAGCCGGTACGCCCGGAGGGTCTCCCGCACCGCGACCCGCATCATCAGGGGGGCGAGCCGCCAGGCCGGGCAGGGACGGTTCGCCGGCATGCCGAACGGGATGTGGTTGAGCTCCCGGACCGGGGCGTGCCCGGGGGCGAAACGCTCGGGATCGAAGCGCTCCGGATCGGGGAAACCGGCGCGGTGGAAGGAGGGGTAGTCGAAGCACAGCACCGAACCGGCCGGGATCGCCGGCCCCTCCCCGAGGGGGATGTCACCCGTGGTGACGCGGTGCGCGATGCCGAAGAGCGGGTAGAGCCGCAGCGTCTCCGAGATCACCTGGTCGAGGTGACGGTCGTCGCCGCCACGCGCCCTGTCCTGAACGTCCGGGTGCCGCGCGAGGACCATCAGCACGTGCGCCGTGGCCTCCGACATCTGCACCACGGCGGTGTTGAAGAAGGCGCCCTGGAGATAAAGCGCCCGTTCCCGGTCCGTCAGGCCGGGCGGGAGTTCCTGCCTCACCCGTGGCAGCGACTCGACGAGATACGCGGTCAGCCGGTCGCGCCGGTCCATGTGCCGCAGGCCGCAGCACTTCAGGGCGGTCACGACGTCGTCGGCGTTGCCGACGATCAGGTCGCGGGCGTGCGGCGGGCACTCCTCGCCGAAGACGAGCTCGTAGGAGAACTCGGCCCACGCCGGCATCATCAGGTCGCGCAGCCGGACCACGCCGCTCCGCTCCCACCCCTGCCCATCTCTCTCCGGCCCGTCCCGCCCCCACCCGTCCCGCAGCGTACGGGTGACGCAGCGGCGGGTGAGCTCCTCGGCCCGCGTCCGCGGCACGGACAGGATCCGGCGGGTGGCCAGGGCGACGGCGTCGTAGCGCTCTCCCTCCTCCAGATGTTCCTGGTGCATCTCGGGCCCCGGCGACAGCCAGTACCAGAACAGGTCCGACAGGGCGGCGCCCCTGCTGCGGCCGGAGGCCGCCGGATGGGAGTAGACCTCCCTGAACCGATCGACGCCGACGAGGTCTCCGGGCACCGGGATGCTCTCGTCGCCGTTGATCCGGGTGAAGACCCACCCGCGCACCGCGACGACCCGCCCGGGGAGCCACCGGGGCAGGCTGATCACGACGAGGGCCGCCGCCACCGCCCACAGCGCCGTCAGCACGGCCGCACCAGGTCGGGCCCGAGGTCCCGTACGGAGGCGACGCCGCACAGGGCGAGCGCGTGCTCGATCTCGTCGCGGAGCAGCCCGAGCACGCGGGCCGCGCCGCGCTCGCCGTCCGCCGCGAGGCCCCACAACACCGGACGGCCCACCGCGACGGCGGACGCGCCGAGCGCCAGCGCCTTCACCACGTCGGTGCCGCGCCGGATCCCCCCGTCGACCAGCACGGGTACGGCTCCGCCGACGGCGGCGGCGATCGCCGGCAGCAGGTCGACGGCGGCCGGGACGGTGTCGAGCTGCCGTCCGCCGTGGTTCGACACGTACAGCGCCGACACGCCGTGGTCCAGGGCGAGACACGCGTCGGCGGGATGGGTGACGCCCTTGAGCACGATCGGCAGCCGGGTCATCCGCCGCAGCAGATCGACGTGCTCCCAGCCGATCTCCGGCGACATGACGATGGGCCGCACCCGGTCGCCGTCGCGCAGGTTCTCGCAGCACATGCCGTCGGGCAGGTCGTCGAAGCCGTTGCGGGCGTCCCGGTCCCGCCGCCCCCGGGCGGGGGAGTCGACGGTGACGACCAGCGCCGCGCAGCCGGCCGCCTCGGCCCGCCGGACGATCGTCTCGGTGAAGTTCATGTCCGGCTGGAGGTAGAGCTGGAACCACAGGGTGACGCCCGAGGCGGCGGACGCGACGTCCTCGACGGCCATGGTCGAGGCCATGCTCACGATCATGACGGTGCCCGCGGTGGCCGCCGCGCGGGCCGTGGCCCGCTCGCCCTCGGGATCGGCCAGCCGGTGGAACGCGGTCGGCGCCACCAGCACGGGCATGGCCAGGGAGCTGCCGAGCAGGGTGACCCCCGTCCTGGGGCTCCCCGCGCCGCGCAGGACGCGTGGCAGCAGCGCGAGCCGGGCGAACGCCGCCTCGTTGGCCCGCAGGGTGATCTCCTCGCCGGCCCCGCCGGCGAAGTAGTCGTAGTGGGCGGGGGCGAGGCGGTCGCGGGCCGCCGCCTCGTACTCCCCGATGGTCGCGAGCACGGTCGTCACACCGAGACCGGGATGCTGTGGTGCTGGAAGAAGTCCCGCAGCGGGTTGAGATGCACCTGCTCGGACGTCCAGTCGTTCTCCAGGTTCTCGGTGACGTGGTGGACCGCCTCCACCACGCCGTTCCGGAAGCGGCGCACCACGGGGTGGAGGTAGTGGCCCTCGTGTGCGCGCTCCGCGTCGCTCTGGGTGATCCGTCCCACGGCGACGTCGAAGGGGTCGATCTTGTCGTGGTGGGGGCCGTACTCCAGCGTGACGGCGAAGTGGTCCCCGTCGCCGACCGGCGGGCCCTGCAGGTCGAGCGGCACCTCCTCCAGGTAGCGCGCGCCGCCGCGGCCGTCGGGCACGATGACGTCGGCCAGCACCCCGAACTGCTGCCACAGCGCCGAACTGCGGTTGACCCGTTCGAGCACGGCCGCCGCGAGCGCGCCGGGCTCGGCGGGCAGGTCACGGCCCGCCCACGCGACGCCGTGGTGCCTGGCCTCCAGGGCGCGGTGCAGGGCGCGCACGCCGTACCGGAACCCGTGGATGAACCCGCTGGTCCCCCGCTTGAAGTCGCGCGACTGGGTGATCGTCCCGGCGAAGTGGAGATCCGGCACGTTGACCGACTCGAACGCCGGGGTCAGCGCCGGGAACCTGTCGTTGATCGCCAGCTCCGGCCGGCATTCGGGAGCGAAGATCGAGGGGTCGAACCGGAATCCGGTGCAGACGATCACCCGGTCGTACGGGATGTCCTTGGTGACCTCGTCGGCCCGGACGAAGGCCACGGTGACCAGGTAGGAGCCGTCGGCCAGGCGCTCGATGCGCCGGACGTCGCCGTCCAGCACGGCGTTCTGCAGTTTGAGCTGGTAGGTGTCGAGGAAGTTGTTGTTGTACGCGCGCAGGTGTCCGACGAAGTGGGTCCGCCAGGCCAGCTTGACCGAGTGCGGCCCGGCCACGTGGATGACCGCGGCCGTCTCGATGAGGTTGTCGGCGGTCTCGAAGGCCGAGTTGGCCTTGCCGATGATCAGCACCCGCTTGTTCGTGTAGTCGGCGGGATCGACGGAGACGTCGCCGTACTGCTCGGCGGTCTCGACGCCGGGGATCGGCGGGACGTTGGGCCGGGTGACCCCCGTCGCGACGATCACCCGCCGGGCCTGGTACGTCCGGCCGCGCTCGTCGGTCACCGTGAACGGGCCGCCGGCCTCCGGGCGCGCGACCTCGGCGACCCGCGCGTCGTACGTGATGTGCGACTCCTGGGTGGCGGCGAAGTCCTCCAGGTAGCGGACCATGTCGTCGGCGTCGGGGAAGTAGCGGTCGCTGTAGTGGGTGAACAGGAGCCGGGGGTCGTCGGACAGCAGCGAGTTCCAGTCCATCCGGAGGTTGAGCTCCGGGTCGTCCCAGCCGGTGTACTTCTTGTTGATGGAGATCAGCTTCCGGTGGCGGGGGAAGGTCCGGAAGAACGCGCCCGGCGCGGGCGTCGCCTCCAGGATCCGGTAGCTCCGCCCCGCCCGGTGCAGGAAGTGGCCCATCTGCAGGCCCGCCGGTCCGGCGCCGATCACCAGGTAGTCAAGGGTGTTGTCCGGCATTGCCGCCTCCCTCGCTTGGATGGTTGAAGTTTCACCAGTGTTGGCGGGTGATTCTCAGAAAACGCTCAGAGCGCGGCCGGCGGGTGCCGCTCCAGCAGTGCGCGCTTGTCTGGTTTTCCGCTGGCCGCGACCGGCACGCCGGGCACCGTCGTGATCGTCCGGGGCACGCTGTCCACGCCGAGTTCGGCGCGGACCAGGGCGGTCAGGACGGCGGGGTCCGGCGCGCGACCGGGCACGGGGACGACGAAGGCGTGGACGGCCTCCCCGGTCCGCTCGTCCGGCGCGCCGGTCACGTACGCCTCGGCCACGTCCGGGTGCCCGGCCAGCACCCGCTCGACGGGCCCGGCGTAGACGACGATCCCGTTGACGATGACGACGTCCCTGGTCCGGCCCGCCAGATAGAGCAGGCCCTCGTCGTCGAGGCGGCCGAGGTCGCGGGTGCGCAGCCAGCCGTCCCGCAGCACGTCACGGGTCTCCTCCGGCTGCCCCCAGTAGCCCGCCATCAGGAAGGGGCTGCGCACGTGGACCTCACCGGTGCGTCCCGTCTCCACCGGGCGGCCCTCCTCGTCACGCACGCTGATCTCGACGCTGGGGTGGGCACGGCCGACGGAGGCCGGCGCGCGGCCGAGGTCACCGGGGTTGAGGATGGTGATCATCCCGGCCTCGGTCGCGCCGTACCCCTGATAGACGACGGGGCCGAGCCGGTCCGCCGCCTCCCGCATCCGGTGCGGGCTGATGGGCGATCCGGCGACCATCATCATGCGCAGGCTGCCGACGTCGGCCCGCTCCTCGCGGAGCAGGTCGAGCATCCGGCACAGCCGTGGCGGGGTCACGATGGCGCTGGTGATGCGATGGCGCTCGACCGCGTACGGGAACAGCGGCCGGCCGTCGTCCTCCGGGATGACCACGGTGCCCCCGCCGAGCAGGCACGGCGCGAGGAAGTCCAGCACCACCTGGCTGGCCAGGGTGCCGAACAGCAGGTGCCGCCCGAACCTGTCGACGAAGCCGGGCTCGACCGACGACCATACGCGGGGCCAGGACCAGTGCGCGCCGAGCGCGCGGTAGGTGAGCGCGCAGCCCTTCGGCTCGCCGGTGCTGCCGCTGGTGAAGGTCAGCAGGGCCATGTCGTCCGGCCGCGCCGCGACGGCGGGGATCGGGCTGCCGCCTCCTCCGGGTGTGGTGAGGATGTCGACGGCGGCGGGCACACCGGCGACGGGACCGAGCGACAGCACCGTGGCCGCCCCGGCCGCGCCGAGCACCTCCGGGGTCGCGGACGCCGGGTCGACGATCACCGCGTCGACTCCCGTGTCAACTCCCGCGTCGACTCCCGCCCCGAGGACGTGCGCGAGCTGGCGGGGCGTGTATCCGGGCTTCACGGCCACGACGCGGCAGCCCAGCACGTGCGCGGCGATCTGGGCGGCGAACGCCTCCGGCGTCACCCCGGTCCGCACGGCGACGCCCCGGCCGGGGCGCAGACCCGCCTCGCGCATCGCCCCGGCCATGTGCCCGATCAGGTCCAGCAGCTCACCCCGGGAAACGGTCCTGTCCCCCTGTTCGAAGGCCGGGCCGGCGGGCGCGCTCCGCAGCGCCTCCAGGAGAACCCGCGGAAACGCCCCGCCCTCGGTCTCGGCGTACTCGGCGGGTGCGGCGGTCAGGGAGGGTGCGGCGAAATCGTGCACGTCCGGCTCCTTCGTCTCGCGGGCGCCCCGCCGCGGCGACGACGCCGTCGGCCGCGGCGCGGATGCCGGTGCGCCACCGGCCTTACGCCCGCCGACGGTAGGAGGCGCACATCAGAGCCGCATCAGAGCGGCACGAGAGCGGCACGAGAGCGGCACGAGAGCGCCTCGTTCCGGGTCCGCGGCAGTCGCGATCAGACAGAGTCCGAGGAAGGCCGTTCGTGGAAATCGGGGTGCGGCGAGGCGCGCGGTCTTGTCAGGATCGGCACATGCGACACTGGCCGCTCTTCGCGCTCAAGGTGACGACTCCCCGGCTGGAGCTACGGCTGCCGACCCTGAACGACCTCGACGCGCTCGCCGATCGCGCGGCGGAGGGCGTCCACGACCCGGCGGGGATGCCGTTCGGCGTGCCGTGGACGGACGCCCCGCCGGACGAGCGCGCCCGCTCGACCGTCCAGGTTCACTGGTTCGTCCGCCGCTACGGGATCAGCCCCGGGGACTACCGGGCGCCGGGGCCGGTCAGGCCAGGCGCGGCGGGAACCCGCCGGTGGCCACCGGGCCCCAGGAGATCGGGGTGACCCGCAGCAGCGACTTGCCCTGCCGGACCATCGCCGCGCGATACTCCTCCCAGTCGGGGTGCTCGCCCGAGATCGAACGGTAGTAATCCACCAGCGGCTCAAGCGCCTCGGGCAGGTCGAGCACCTCGGCCTCGCCGTCCACCTGCACCCACGGCCCGTCGAAGTCGTCCGACAGCACGACCACGCTGACGCGTGGGTCGCGGCGGGCGTTGCGGGTCTTGGCCCGCTCAGGGTACGTCGACACGACGACGCGCCCCTCGGGGTCGACGCCGCAGGACACCGGGGACGCCTGCGGCCCGCCGCCGCTTCTCGTCGTGATCAGGATGGCCTTGTGGCGGTCACGGACGAAGTCGAGCAGTTGTTCACGGGAGACGGTCTCGGCGGTCGCGATCCTGGGACTCATGGCGCAACTCTAGTAACCGGCCCCCGCCCCGACGGGACCTGCCCGAGCAGGGCTCGCCACGCCGAGGCGGGAACGCGGGCTACCGCCTGCCGGGCCGGAATCGGCGGCGCCGCACGGCGACCAGGAGTCCGGCGGCCAGTGCCAGCAGCCCGGCTCCCACCGCGGCCAGTGCCACCATCGGCGCACCCGTGAACGGCAGACCACCCCCACCCTGAGCGCCACCCTGAACCCCGGCCGGGGCAGCCGGAGCGCCCGCGGCCTCCGGAGCGTCAGGGGCCTCCGGGGTGTCCCCGTCGCCTGTGTCCCCTTCCTCCGAGGCGCAGTCGTCGCCCGAGCACGCGTGATCCTCGTGACCCGGCACGCCGGGTTCACCCACCGGCGCCCCTGCCTGCTCCCCGCCGGCACCTTCGTGCTCTCCGCTGACCGGAGGCGCCTGCCCGCCCCCGTCGTTCGTCGCGGGATTCACGGAGAGTCCTCCCGAGAAATCGGAGGTCTTGTTGGCCGAGTAACCCACGGAGTTGTTCGCGGCGAGATCGCTGAGGTTCCCCGTCTGGAAATCGTCCGCACCGCTGTTGTCCCTGCCGGATCCTGAGATCGCGGCCGACGCGGCGCGCTCGATGAAGCGTGCCAGTTTCGCCGCTCCACTGGCGATTTCGACGGCATCGGCGGCCACTCCGGCCGCCTTGGCAGCCGTTGTCGCCGTAATCGGAGAAACCCCGGTGAACAGGCGGGCGAGATTCCACGCCTCCGCCGCCGCCCTGGAGGCCTTGTCCGTAATCGCGTCCGCCTCGGCGGCGAGCTTGGCCGCCTCGGCCGCGATCTCCTCGCCATCCTCGCCGTTCACCAGCGGAGGCGAGGCCACGCGGGAGGCCTTCCTGGTGCCGGCGACTCGAAGGGGAATGCTGGTGCCGAAGTTCTCCGCGCAGTATTCGACGCCGAAAGCCCGGGCGCAGAGCCGGTCGACCCGGCGCCTGACGTCCCTCGCCGCTGCGTCGAGTTCGATCGCCAATCGGAGGAGCGCTTCGGCCCGTCCGAACTCCGGCGGCAGCGACGGCGGGGTCGGCGGATAGTCCTGGGTGGTCGAGGCGGTTACCGCTGCCGGAACGCACAGCGCCGGCCCGCATATCATCGCCACTGCCGCGACAGCGAGCAGCACGCCGTTCTTGAGCATTTCCCATCCCCGATGACGTTAACTAAGGGCAGTTCGGCCGCGAATTCCGCGAAAGACGGTGTTGTCCGGAACGGTATGCCGCGGAGTGGGGGAACACCCGCGCGGCAGGCGAGCCTTGCTGATTCCTAGTCGGCACATCTCCGGGTGTTGGCGGTCGCGACGAACCGGCCGCACGCCATTCGCGCTCCTTTGAATCCGCCCTCAGACGGTCGTCCTCCCGTTGATCCAGGCAGCGACCTGGACCCGTGAACTGAACCCCAGCTTGTCGAGGATGTGCTCGATGTGGCCCTCGGCGGTGCGCTGTGAGATGACCAGCCTGCCCGCGATGTCCTTGTTGCTCAGGCCTTCCGCCACCAGTCGCGCGATCTCGGTCTCCCTGCGGGTCAGCGGCCCGATCCTCCCGGGTGCCTGGGCGCCGGATGGCCTGTCCGTCAGGGCGTACGCGACCGCCTCGCCCGCCGGCATGGCCGCGCCCCGGGCGAGCGCGGCCCGGAAGGCGGCCTCGCCGAGCCCCGTACGGGTCGCCGCCACGCACGCGTCGCGGAAGCGGCTGAGATAGCCGAACTCCCCCATCCGCGACCCGGCGGCCGCCCAGACGGCATCGGCCGCGCCCAGCAGCCGGGCCGCCCGCTCGTGGTCGCGCGCTCCCGCCGCGAACCAGGCATGGACCTCCAGATTCACACCGAGGCCGAGCCGGTCGTCCAGCAGGGCGCTGTGCCGCAGGCTCTCGTCGCCGTGCTCCACGGCCGCCCGCGTGTCGTCCCGGCGCCAGGCGGAGATCGACAGCGCGAGCAGCGCGTACGCCCGGTGCCGGCCCTCGCCGTACAGGTCGCACAGGGCCACGCACTCCTCGGCGAGGCCGCGGGCCGCCGCGCGGCCGAGGGACGCGTTCGCCAGGGCGAGCCGGCTGAGGGCGAGGGCGAGGCCGACGGGGTCGCCGACGGCGCGGTGGGCCCGTACGGCCTCCTCGTACCCCCGCATGCCGGCGCGCAGGTCGCCGCCGATGACGGCGGCCATGCCGGTGAGGAACGCGACGTGGCCGCGGACCCCCCGCAGACCGAGCCGTCCGGCGATCGCCCCGGCCTCCTCCAGCCGTGCGGCCGCGGCGGCGCGATCCCCGGTGAGCAGGGAGATCCAGGCTCCCGCCCACAGGCCGTGGGCGCGCGCCTCACCCGGATCCGTCTGCGCGGCCAGGCCCCGGTCGAACCAGCCCGCCCCCTCCGCCAGGTGGTGGCCGCTCCAGTGGTACAGCAACTCCGCGATCATCGTCAGGGCCGTCCCGGCCTCTTCCGGCCCGCGCAGCGACCAGTCCAGCGCCGTACGCAGGTCGGCGTGCTCGCGCCGGAGGCGCTCGGTCCAGGACCGCTGCGCGGCGCCGGACGGCTCCGCCCACGCCCGCGAGGTGATCCTGCGGTAGTAGTCGCGGTGCCGCCGGCGCAGCGCCGCCTCCTCGCCGGACGCCGCCAGCAGCGCACGGCCGAACGCCCGCACCGTGTCCTGGAGGTGGTAACGGACCACCCCGTCATGCGCACGCCCGTCATGCGCACAAGGGTGCAGGACCGACGCGCCGGCCAGACCGGCGACCAGCGCGGGCACGTCCTCCCGGGCGACGCCGTCCCCGGCGCACACGTGCTCGGCCGCCTCCAGGTCCACGCCGCCGCTGAAGACGGAGACCCGCCGCCACAGCAGCCGTTCCCCGGGGGTGCACAGATCGTGGATCCACTCGAACAGCGCCCGCGGCACGCCCCGATGCCGGAGCCGGTCGTCCAGCCCCCGCAGCGCCTGCCGCGCCGGCAGGTCGCGCAGCCGTACGGCGGTCAGCTCGATCGCCAGCGGCAGCCCGCCCAGGCGGCGGCAGATCTCGGCCGTCTCGAAGCCGGCCCCCTCGAACCCGGCCGTCTCGGACCCCGGCGCGACGGCGGCGGCGCGATCCGCGAACAGCCGCACCGCGTCCGGCTCCGGGAGCGGGGCGAGTTCGACGACCCGCTCGCCCGGAAGGCCGAGCGGCCGTCTGCCGGTGACCAGGACCCGCAGCTCGGGAAGCGCGCGGACCAGCGTGTCCACGAACGACGCGCATCCGGGCAGGAGGTGCTCGCAGTTGTCGAGTACGACCAGGGCGGGCCCGCCGCGCAGCCCGTCGATCACCGCCTCCAGCGCCGGCCTGGCCGAGTGGCCCGCGACCGGCAGGGCGTCGCCCACGGCGTGCGCCAGCAGCGCGGGATCCTCCAAGGGGGCGAGCTCGGCCACCCGGACGCCGCCGGGGAAGCTCCCGACGACCTCCTCGGCCGCCCGCAGGGCGAGGCGGGTCTTGCCGACGCCGCCCATGCCCACCACGGTGACCACGCGGGCGGTCCCCAGCAGGCGGCCGATCCCGGCCAGTTCGGGCCCGCGCCCGACGAAGCTCGTGCCCCCCGCTCCTCCCGCCGGTCCCCCAGCGGTCATGACGCCCATGCCGCCCCCGTCGTCCGTACGCCAGTGGCCTCTACCAGCGTACTTTCCCCGCTCGGCCGGGGAGGTGGGCGCGGCCGGCGCTCAGGCGGAGCCCATCCGCCGCAGGATCTGCTCGCGCCTGACCTGCAGGTCGTCGACCAGCGCCTCCTGCTGTTCGACGTTGGTCAGCAGGGTGGCCCGCTCCGCCATGTCGGTCGGCGCGTCCCAGCTCTGCCCGATCTCCTGGCGCATCTGCACACTTTCCTGGCGCATGCGCTCGATCTGCGCGTCCAGCTCCTCAAGCTCCTTCTTGAGCTCCGGATCACCCATGCCGCACCGTCCCGCTTCCGTCACTCACACTCGTCGTTCCGTTCGCCCACCCCCCATTTCCACGGGGAGGAGACCTACACGCGGAGGAGAACTATTCGAGGACGGAGCCGCCGAGGTATTCGGTCGTGCCGCTCTCCCGCGCCCGCTCCGCGGCGGTCAGCCGGGCCAGCAGGTACGCCGGGAGGAGCGGGGCGGCCTGCTCGGCGGTGAAGAAGCCGTAGTCCTCCAGCTCCTCCTCCTGGAGCACCATGCCGGCGCCGTCCTCCACGACCCCGCAGTCGAACAGGAAGTGGACGAGCGGAACCGGCCGGTCGTCGATCGGCGGCACCCAGTGGACGACGAGCAGGCGGCCCACCGGCCGGACCAGGCTCAGCTCCTCGGCCAGCTCCCGGTGGCAGGCCTCCTCGGGCGACTCGCCCTCGTCGACGTGCCCGCCCGGCCAGCCCCAGTGGTCGCGGTAGCCCGGCTTGACGAGCAGGACCCGGCCCGAGGGATCGGTGACGAACCCGGCCGCCGCGGCGGCCACCTTGAACAGGCCTGCGTAGAAGGCCTCCGCCGGTATCACCGCAGTTCCGATCGCATGTCCCTGAGCCTAGTCGGGGACGTCCCCTAGACCGCGGGGATGAGGAACGTACGCCCCGGGCAGTACGCGCGATCTGGTCTGCGCGCCCGATGTATCGCCCTTGATCGACTTCTACCGTCGGGAGAGTCGTGGAAAGTCGTGAAAAGGGGAGGTCATGAGAGGCCGCAGGAACATCGCCGCCGCCATCGGTGGCTGGAGCGCGCGCCACCGCTGGGCGGCGCTGCTCATCTGGATCGCGTTCGTCGCCCTCGCGACGGTCGCGGGCAACGCCGCCGGCACGGTGGAGATGCGCGGCTACGAATCCGCGAACGGCGACTCCCGCCAGGCGGAGCGGGTCCTCGACGGCGCGGGGTTCGAGAACGTGGCCGGCGAGATCGTGCTGGTCCAGTCGCGCACGGGGACGCTGACCATCGCCGACCCGGCCTTCCGCCGGGCGGTCGAGGACGTCAGGAAGGCCGTCGAGGCCACCGGCCAGGTCGAGCACGTGCGCACGCCGTACGACAAGGAGCCCTCGCCGGTGACGCAGGACCGGCGGACGACGCTGGTGCAGTTCGACATGAAGGGCGACGGCGGCACGGCCGAGGAGCGGATCCAGCCGGTGCTCGACGCGGTGGCCCGGGTGCAGGGGGCGCATCCGGACCTGCGCGTGGAGGAGGCCGGATCGGCCAGCGCGGACAAGCTGATCGGTGAGGCGATCGACAAGGACTTCGTCCGCGCCGAGCAGCTCTCGCTGCCCATCACGATCGGGATCCTGCTCGCCGCGTTCGGCGCGCTGCTGGCGGCGATCGTGCCGGTCGCGCTCGCGATGACCGCGATCTTCGCCGCGACGGGCCTGCTGGCCTTCACCAGCCACCTCCTGCACGTCGACTCCGCCACGAGCAACGTCATGCTGCTCATCGGCCTCGCCGTCGGGGTGGATTACAGCCTCTTCTACATCATGCGCGAACGGGAGGAGCGGGCCAGGGGCCGGAGCAAGAAGCGGGCCATCGAGATCGCGGCGGCCACCTCGGGACGCGCCGTGCTGATCTCCGGCATCACCGTCATCGTCGCCATGGCGGGCATGTTCCTCACCGGCAACGGCGTCTTCATGGGCTTCGCCGAGGGCACGATCCTCGTCGTGCTCACGGCCGTCGTCGGCTCGCTGACGGTTCTGCCCGCCCTGCTCTCGCTGATCGGCGACAGGATCGACGCCCGGCTGGTCCACGGCGTCGTACGGGTCGTCACCGGCGGCCGCGTGACCTGGCGCCGGATTCTCGGCGTGCGCGGCGGCGAGAGCCGGGTCTGGGGGGCGGTCATGCGGCCGGTGCTGCGCCACCCGCTCGTCTCGGTGCTCCTCGCCGGCGGCCTGCTCGTGGGCCTCGCGATCCCCGCCTTCCAGCTCAAGACCGGCGCGCAGACCATCGACGACCTGCAGGGCGACTACCAGATCGCCGAGACGTTCAAGCGGATCGACAAGGCGTTCCCCGGCGGCAACGAGCCCGCGGTCGTCGTGGCCGAGGCCGCCGACGTGACGACGCCCGCGTTCACCGCCAAGATCGAGGACTTCAAACGGCGGGCCCTCGCCACCGGCGAGGCCAACGAGCCCTTCGCCGTCGCCGTCAACCCCGCGAAGACCGTGGCGAAGATCAGTATCGGCATCAAGGGCACCGGCGCCGACGAGGTGTCCGAGCACGCGATCCGCACGCTGCGCGACGAGGTCGTGCCGGCCGCCCTCCCCGGAGCGCACGTCACCGGCAACACCGCGGGCTCGATGGACTTCAACGCGCAACTCGGCCGCAGGATCCCGATGGTGTTCGCGTTCGTGCTGCTGCTGGCCTTCGTACTGCTGCTGGTGTCGTTCCGCTCGCTGGTCGTGGCGGTCAAGGCCATCGCGCTGAACCTGCTGTCCGTCGCCGCGGCGTACGGCGTGCTCGTGCTGATCTTCCAGAAGGGGTACGGCGAGAGCCTGCTGGGCTTCCACTCGACCGGGACGATCACCAACTGGCTGCCCCTGTTCCTGTTCGTGATCCTCTTCGGGCTGTCGATGGACTACCACGTGTTCATCCTCAGCCGGATCAGGGAGGCGTACGACCAGGGCATGAGCACCGAGGACGCCGTGGCGTTCGGGATCAGGAGCACGGCGGCCGTCGTGACGAGCGCCGCGCTCATCATGGTTGCGGTGTTCTCGACGTTCGCCACGCTGTCGCTGCTGACGTTCATGCAGATGGGCATCGGCCTCGCCGTGGCGGTCCTGATCGACGCGACGATCGTGCGGGCGGTGCTGCTGCCGGCCACGATGAAGCTGCTCGGCGACTGGAACTGGTATCTGCCGCGCTGGCTCGGCTGGCTCCCCCGGCTCTCGCACGGGGACGACACGGCCGAGGAGGCCCCGGAGACTCCCGAGGAGCGGGTCCCCGCTCTCGTCTGACCCACGCGAATCCTGCGCCGGGACGGCCTCGACCGTCCCGGCGCCGGCGTGTCCGGGGTCACACCAGGCCACACAAGGGCCCCGGCTCGATCATCGCAAGGTGTCGCGGCTGCTTTCCACGTCCACCGCTTCCGTGAAACCCGGGACCGTGCCGATCACGCCGTCCAACGCCCCGCCCGGAAGTGCCCGCCGCAGGTCCTTCATCAGCAGCAGGAGATGAAGCGGGTCGCTCGGGCTCTGCTCAAACGCGGCGAGCCGCAGGTAGAAGGCCCGGGCCGTCTCGCTCTCACAGTGGATGAGCATGGCTCGGACACCGATCTGGTCGGCCACCCGCGCCACCCTGCGGAAGGCGTCCACCACCAGCGCTCGTCCCAGTCCGATCCCCTGCGCGGCCAAGTCCACACCCAGCCGCGCCAGGATCACGACGGGCTGATCGTGACGACCCGCCCCCTTGAGCAGCCGTGCGGGAGCCCCTGCCGGACCGACGCTCCCGGCCGCGAGCGCGTAGTAACCCATCACTCTGCCGGACCCGGCGTCGCGGACGACGTACACGCGACACCCTCCACCCGCGTGCGCCTGCAGCGCATGACGCGTCAGCCACTCGCTCTGCGCGGGAGAGCCGCAATCGAAGCCGTCGAGGTCGTCATCGCGTGCGATGGACGACACCTGCGACAGCTTCACGGGTTCTCGTCCAGCAGCGTCGGGGTTCGCATGAGTTCGGCCAGCCCCGGCACGTCACGGGGCTCCCGGGACAGAGCCATGTCGAAGGCCCGCCACTGCTCCTCGCCGAGGCGGAAACCCGTGCGGTCCGCCAGCAGTTCGCGGGCGGCCGTGGTCGCGGCGCCGAGCACGAACGAGGAAACGGTGTCCCCCGCGACCTCGCTCGCGCTCTCCAGCAGCCGCTTGGTCTCCCCGTCCACGCGCAGGTTGATGCGCTCCTCCTTGACACCCACAACCAGAGCGTACGTACGTTGTGCAGCCATGGCCAAGAGCTTAGCAAGCAGATTGGCGATGGGTAATCGATTAATTACGCAGGGCGATGAAGGGCTGGGGGAAGTGGGCGGGGGCGAGGACGGCGGTGCGGGCGAGGAGGTCCCGGCGCGTCCGTACGGCGAGATCGGGATCCTCGTCGTACGCGTAGCGGATCGAGGGGTCGGCGAGTTGCGCCGGATGGTGCAGCATGTCGCCGCTGATCAGCACGTCTCCGACCGCCACGCACTGGTGGCCGGGCGTGTGCCCGGGAGCGTGCAGCACCCGGACGCCGGGAACGGGCTCGGCATCGCCGTCGACGACGTCCAGGTTCTCCCCCAGCGGCAGGATGATCCGCTCGCGCACCGGGCCGGACGCCCACTCGACCTCCGCCCGCTGCAGCACGTAGCGGGCGTTCGGGTAGGCGGGGGCCCCGTCCACGACGCACCCGCCGGCGTGGTCGCTGTGCAGGTGGGTCACCACCACGACGTCGACGTCGGCCGGGGCGACCCCGACGGCGGTGAGTTCCGCGCCGAGCCGTCCGGGCAGGGGCGCCCAGGTCGCGGGCGAGTCCGCGCCGCCGATGCCCGTGTCCACCAGGACCGTACGGCCCCCGGTCCGCAGCAGGAAGCAGTGGAAGTGGAGCACCCACTCCTCGTCTGGGCCGAACGACGAGCCGGGGAACAGCTCCGGCAGCGGTCTGCGGATGGGGGGTCCCATCGGGCCCACGGCGTCGCACAGGGGAGTGATCTCGGCACCGGCCACGGTTCTCGGCTCGTACGGCATCGGACCACGATACGGCGGGTGCGGCGACGCCCGGGCGGCCGGGATGATGGAGGGGTGCTCGCCGACGTCATCGACCTGCTCGTCTGCCCCCTCTGCACGGCGAAGATCCACCTGGACGGAGGATCGGTGCGGTGCGGGAGCGGCCATTCCTTCGACGTCGCGCGCCAGGGATACGTGAACATGCTCACCCGGCCCGCCGGCACGGCCGACACGCCCGCCATGGTCGCGGCGCGGACGCGCTTCCTCGACGCGGGCCACTACGCTCCGCTGGCCCGCCGCCTCACCCGGCTGTGCGCGGGCGCGGAGGTGGTCGCCGACGCCGGCGCGGGCACCGGCCACTACCTGGCGGCGGCGCTCGGCGGCGGCGCGGTGGGGATCGCGCTCGACGTGTCCAAGCACGCGCTGCGGCGGGCCGCCCGGGCCCATCCCCGCGTCGGCGCGGTCGTGGCGGACGTGTGGCGGCCCCTTCCGGTCGGCGACGACCGTGTCGACGTGCTGCTGAACGTCTTCGCGCCGCGCAACGCGCCGGAGTTCGCCCGGGTCCTGCGGCCGGGCGGGACACTGGTCGTCGTCACGCCGGGTCCCGGCCACCTGCGCCCGCTCGTGGAACGGCTCGGCCTGCTGTCGGTGGACGAGGACAAGGAACGCCGCCTGGAGGAGAGCCTCGGTGGCACGTTCACCCGGGAGGGCGAGGAGACCGAGGAGTTCACGCTCTCCCTCGGCCACGAGGAGGCCGGAGCGGTGGTCGGCATGGGCCCGAGCGCCTGGCACACGCGCCCGGAGGAACTGGCCGCGAGAATCGGCGACCTGCCCGACCCGGTCGAGGTGACCGCCTCGTTCCGCGTCTCCCGCTGGACGGCCCGCACCTGACCTTTCCTCTGTGGGCGGAATCCTCGCCCGACATCACCCATTTAGCGGTCATTGTCGCGCCTCACGGGACATACTGAACGCAGACCCCGCAGGTGCACAGGGGAGGGCGGCATGAAGGCCGAGGAACGCTGGCAGGCCAGGTTCCGGGCACCGCGCGTGACCCTGCCCACGTGGGCGCGGCAGGCACCGCATCGTGCCGTCTACCGCGGCAACGCCTCCGGCGCCTGGGAGATCTACGCGTGGGACCGGTCGAACGGGCGCACCCGCCAGGTCACCGACCGCCCCAACGGCACCCGGCACGGCGCGATCGACCCGACCGGCCGCTGGGTCTGGTGGTTCGGCGACGCCGGCGGCGACGGGCAGGGCGTCTGGTCGCGGCAGCCGTTCGACGGCGGTCCCGATGTGCCCCTGCCCATGCCTCCCGGTCATCCGGGCGGGCTCGCGCTCGCCTCCGACGGCACCGCGGCGGTCGGCCGCTCCTCCCGGGACGGTTTCGAGATCCTGCTGGCCCGCCAGGGGGACGAGCCGGTGCGGCTCTACCACCACGACGAGTACGCCGTGGTCGCGGACATGTCCCTCGACGGGGCGGTCGTCGCCGTCACCCACAGCGAGCACGGCGACCTGCTGCACCCGGCCGTGCGGGTGCTGAAGGCGAACGGATCGGTGGCCGCCGAGCTGGACGACGGGCCCGGCAAGGGGGTGATCGGGATCCGCTTCGCGCCCGTGCCCGGCGACCGGCGGCTGCTGG
Source organism: Microbispora sp. NBC_01389 (assembly GCF_045040095.1). Taxonomy (NCBI): domain Bacteria; kingdom Bacillati; phylum Actinomycetota; class Actinomycetes; order Streptosporangiales; family Streptosporangiaceae; genus Microbispora; species Microbispora sp. NBC_01389. The sequence continues at coordinate 2,323,018 of NZ_CP109552.1, read as the reverse complement.
TCCTGCACGAGCGCCGGGGCCGCCGCGAGCCGCTCGTGTGGGACACGGTGACCGGCGAGCAACGGGAGATCTGGCTGCGGGGGCGCGGGGAGATCTCCGCCGACTGGTACGACGACGGCCGCGCCCTGCTGATCGTCCACAACCACCGGGGCCGCACCGAACTGCTGCGCTACGACCTGGCCGGTGGGGGCCTCACCCCCATCGACAGCCCGCACGGGGTGATCGAGGCGGCGGCGCCGCGGCCCGACGGGACCGTCGAGTACGCCTGGTCGAGCGCGGCCCACCCTCCGGTGATCAGGTCGAGCAACGGCCACGTGGTCTTCAGCCCCGGTCGTACGCCACCGCCGTCCGTGCCGCTGGAGGACATCGACGTGGAGGGCCCGGGCGGCCGCATCCACGCCCTCGTCTCCCGGCCGGAGCGGGCCGCCGCGCCATACCCGGCGGTGTTCCTGCTGCACAGCCAGCCGGCCGCGTTCGACGGCATGCCGGGCGGGCAGGACGACGACTCCTTCCAGCCGCAGGTGGCGGCGTGGGTGGACGGCGGCTTCGCGGTGATCCGGGTGAACCACCGCGGCTCGGCCGGGTACGGCTCGGCCTGGCGCGAGGCGCTGCGCGGAGACGTCGGCCACATCGAGCTCGCCGACGTGGCGGCGGTGCGCGACTGGGCCGTGGAACACGGCATCGCCGACCCCGACCGTCTCGTGCTCGCCGGGGCCGCGTGGGGCGGCTACCTGACCCTGCTCGCGCTCGGCACCCAGCCGAAGGCCTGGGCGGCGGGGATCGCGACCATGCCCATCCCCGACCACGCGGCGATGTACGAGCAGGAGGCCGAGTACCTGCGCGCGGCGCACCGGGCGCTGCTCGGCGGCTCTCCGTCCGAGGTGCCCGACCGGTACGCCGCGTCCTCCCCGATCACGTACGCCGACATGGTGGAGGCACCGCTGCTGATCATCGCGGGAGACGACGATCCACACTGCCCGATGGAGCAGGTGGAGCGCTACGCGCGGGCCCTCGCCGACCACGGCCGCGAGGCGTCCCTCTACCGGTACGCGGCCGGGCCGGGCACGCCCGCGGTCGAGGAGAGGGTCCGGCAGATGGCGGCGTCCATCGACTTCGCCTCACGCGCCCTGGGCCGGGCCTGACCTGCGCGAGGCAGCCGGTCAGGGGGCGCGCAGGACGAGGATGGCGAGGTCGTCGGCGCTCGGTTCGGGCGCGAAGTCCTGCACGGCGCGGCGGATACGCTCGGCGACGGCGCGGGCGGACAGGTCGGCGCACTCCGCCAGCAGCCTGGCGAGGCCGCCGTCGTCGTCCAGCAGCCGGGTGCCCGACCTCCGCTCGGTCACCCCGTCGGTCACCCCGAGCAGCACGTCACCGGGGGTGAGCCGCAGCTCGTCCTCCTGGAACCTCGTCTCCGGGAAGACCCCGAGCAGCGACTGCGGTGAGGCGACGACCTCGACGTCGCCGTTCGGCCGCAGCCGCATCGCCTCCGGGTGTCCGGCGGAGACGAGCCGGATGTCCAGCCCTTCGGGCACGACGTTGATCTGGCCGTGCAGCAGCGTCAGGAAGCGGGCGCGCTCCCCCTCCTCCAGGATCGCCTGGTTGAGGCGGCCCACCACGGCGGCCACGCCGTACCCCTCGCGGGCGAGCAGCCGGAGCGTGTGCCGGGCCAGCCCGGTCACGGCGGCGGCCTCGGGGCCGGTGCCGCACACGTCGCCGATCGCGAACCGCCAGACGCCCTGGGCGACCGGGAACAGGTCGTAGAAGTCGCCGCCGACCTCGTTGGTCTCCCCGGCCGGCTCGTAGATCACGTGGAAGTCGAGGCCGGGCGTGTCCGGCTCGTCGGGCGGCAGCAGGCTGCGCTGGAGCGCCCGGTTGGCCGCGGCCTGCTGCGCGTACAGGCGGGCGTTGTCGAGCGCCAGCGCCGCGCGCCGGCCGAGGTCCTCGGCGATCTGCATCGCCTCGTCGGGGAAGTGGTCGCGCCGGCCCAGGCACATCACGCCGAGCCGCCGCCCGCGCGCGGTCAGCGGGTACGCCAGCGCCTGCCACTCGCCCAGCGGCAGCACGGCGGGCCCGTCGTCCGCCGGCAGCGCGACGTCCACGAGTTCGTCGCGCATGACGTCGATCTGCGTCTCGTCCGCGTGCCACAGGTACGCGGGGCGCAGGTCGCCCGAGCCGCCCTGCGCGGTGTAGACGGCGCACCAGCTGGCCAGGCGCGGCACCACGATCTGCGCGATGATCGCCGGCACCATCTCGGGGTTGAGCGTGCCCGCCAGCAGGTCGCTCGCGTCGGCCAGGAAGCCGAGCCAGCCCGGGCCGTGCGCGGCCTCCAGCAGCCACTCGTCGCTCTGCACCGGCTCACCGCCGGGCAGGTCGAGCCGGGCCCACCGGGTGCGCAGGGACGAGGTGAACGTCACGCCCCAGGTCGCGGCGTCGGCCTGCGGCCCGAAGTCGGAGCCGTCCGCCTTCTCCCGCACCTCCACCTGGACGGTCTCCCCGTGGTGCAGCCAGGCGACCTCGAAGGGCCCTCCGGACGCCCCGGCGACGAGTTCGCCCACCAGGCGCTCGGCTTCCGGGCACACGGAAAGTGCCGCCCACGCCGTCATCACTTCGCGCGTGAACCGCTTCGCGTCGGGTACGGCCGTCTCGCCCGGCGTGAAGGACGCGGCGAGGACGGCACGAGGGGAAACAACCACCGCCTTCTTGCTTACCACACTTCGGGCTGACGCCGGGTCAGGCAAGGGGGCCCCGCACCCCACGGAACGTGACAGACTGGCATGGAGTCCACAGCTGGACGAGGCCGTACTGGCCGCTGCCCTGGTCGCGTCAGCCCCGATCGGGGTAAAGGAGGCTAGATGTCGCCCGCCAACGTCGAACTGGCCGGGACCGAACGGACCTACACCGAATCCGATCTCGTTCCCTTTCTGGAAACCCTCATCACCTGGCGGGACGGCGACTTCCGCCGGCGCGTCTCCCACGCCCCCGCGGGGATCCTCAGCGAGATCAGGCTGCTGCTCAACGAGGTGGCCGACCGGCGTGAGCACCTCGCCAACGAGCTGGCCCGGGTGCGCCGCGAGGTCGTCAAGGAGGGCCGGTTCACCGAGCGGCTGAGCCCGGGACCGGGCGTGGGCGCGTGGGCGGAGAGCGTGGGCTCGGTCAACGACCTGATCGACGCGATCGTCACCCCGGTCAGCGGCGCCGCCGACGTCATCGACGCGGTGGCCAAGGGCGACCTGTCCCGCCGGATCGACGTGGACCGCGCGGCCCGGGGCGAGGTGCGGCGGCTCGGCAAGGCCATCAACGGCATGGTCGACCAGCTCTCGCTGTTCACCTCGGAGGTGACCCGGGTCACCCGCGACCTCGGCACCGAGGGCCGGCTGGGCGGCCGGGCAAACCTGCGCGGCATGTCGGGAAGCTGGCGCGACCTCACCGAGGCCGTCAACACGATGTCCGACCGCGTCTCCGCGCAGGTGCGCGACATCGCCGAGGTGACGACCGCGGTGGCCAAGGGCGACCTGAGCCGCAAGGTCACCGTCGACGCCGTCGGCGAGATGCTGGAGCTCAAGCACACCGTCAACACGATGGTCGACCAGCTCTCGGCCTTCGCCGAGGAGGTCACCCGGGTCGCCCGCGAGGTCGGCACCGAGGGCAAGCTGGGCGGCCAGGCGCAGGTGCGCGGCGTCTCGGGGACGTGGAAGGACCTCACCGACAACGTCAACTTCATGGCGAACAACCTGACCTCGCAGGTCCGGCAGATCGCCGTGGTGTCCACCGCCGTCGCGAAGGGCGACCTGTCCAGGAAGATCACCGTGGACGCCCAGGGCGAGATCCTGGAGCTCAAGGAGACCCTCAACACGATGGTCGACCAGCTCTCGGCGTTCGCCGACGAGGTGACCCGGGTCGCCCGCGAGGTCGGCACCGAGGGCAAGCTGGGCGGCCGCGCCGAGGTGAAGGGCGTGTCGGGCGTCTGGAAGGACCTCACCGACAACGTCAACTCGATGGCCAGGAACCTCACCTACCAGGTGCGCAACATCGCCCAGGTGACCACGGCCGTCGCCAACGGCGACTTCACCCGCAAGATCGACGTCGACGCCCAGGGCGAGATGCTCGAACTCAAGAGCACCATGAACACCATGGTCGACCAGCTGTCGTCCTTCGCCTCCGAGGTGACCCGCGTCGCCCGCGAGGTCGGCACCGAGGGACGCCTCGGCGGCCAGGCGCAGGTGCGCGGCGTGTCGGGCAACTGGAAGGACCTCACCGACAACGTCAACTTCATGGCGAACAACCTGACGTCCCAGATCCGGCAGATCGCCGTCGTGTCCACCGCCGTCGCCCAGGGCAACCTGTCGAAGAAGATCACCGTGGACGCCCAGGGCGAGATCCTGGAGCTCAAGGACACGATGAACACGATGGTCGACCAGCTCTCGGCCTTCGCCGCGGAGGTGACCCGCGTCGCCCGCGAGGTCGGCACCGAGGGACGCCTCGGCGGCCAGGCCCGGGTGCCGGGCGTGTCGGGCGTCTGGAAGGACCTCACCGACAACGTCAACTCGATGGCCAACAACTTCACCTACCAGGTGCGCAACATCGCCCAGGTGACCACGGCCGTCGCCAACGGCGACCTGACCCGCAAGATCGACGTCGACGCCCAGGGCGAGATCCTCCAGCTCAAGAGCACCATGAACACCATGGTCGATCAGCTCTCGTCCTTCGCCTCCGAGGTGACCCGCGTCGCCCGCGAGGTGGGCTCGGAGGGCCAGCTCGGCGGCCAGGCCCGCGTCGAGGGCGTCGAGGGCACCTGGAAGCGGCTCACCGAGAGCGTGAACGAGCTGGCCGGCAACCTCACCACGCAGGTGCGCGCGATCGCCGAGGTGACCAGCGCCGTCGCCAGGGGCGACCTCACCCGGTCGATCACCGTGGAGGCCCCGGGCGAGCTGGCCCAGCTCAAGGACAACATCAACACGATGGTGTCCACCCTGCGCCAGACCACGAAGACGAACCAGGAGCAGGACTGGCTCAAGTCCAACCTGGCCCGGATCTCCCGCCTCATGCAGGGCCACCGCGACCTCATGGAGGTCGCGCGACTGATCATGAGCGAGCTCACCCCGCTCGTGTCGGCCGGTCACGGCGCCTGCTACCTCTACGACGGCGGCCGGCTCAACCTCATCGCCGGGTACGGCATCCAGCCGGGGTCGTCCCCCAAGCCGCGCTTCGAGCTGGGCGAGGGGATCATCGGCCAGGCCGCCCTGGAGGCCAAGCAGATCATCCTGGAGAACGTGCCGGCCGACTCGATCACGATCGAGACCGGGCTCAGCCGGTCGCACCCGGCGCAGATCGTCGTGCTGCCGATCCTGTTCGAGAACAAGGTGCTCGGCGTCCTGGAGATGGCCTCGTTCACCCAGTTCAGCCAGGTGCACGTGGCGTTCCTCACGCAGCTCGTCGAGACCATCGGCGTCACCATCAACACGATCATGGCGAACTCCCGGACCGAGGCGCTGCTGACCGAGTCGCAGCGGCTCGCCATCGAGCTGCAGGAGCGCTCCGACGAGCTGCAGCGCCAGCAGGAGGAGCTGCGCCGGTCCAACGCCGAGCTGGAGGACAAGGCGGCGCTGCTCGCCAAGCAGAACCGGGCCATCGAGATCCAGAACTTCCAGATCGAGCAGGCCCGGCGGACGCTGGAGGAGCGCGCCGAGCAGCTCGCGGTGTCGTCCCGCTACAAGTCCGAGTTCCTGGCGAACATGTCCCACGAGCTGCGCACCCCGCTGAACAGCCTGCTCGTGCTCGCCAAGCTGCTCACGGAGAACGCCGAGGGCAACCTGACGGCGCAGCAGGTCGAGTTCGCCCGCACCATCCACGACGCGGGCTCGGCGCTGCTCCAGCTCATCAACGACATCCTCGACCTGTCCAAGGTCGAGGCGGGCCGCATGGACATCCACCCGCAGGCCATGTCGGTGGCCGCGCTGGTCGAATACATGGAGGCGACGTTCGCCCCGCTCGCGCGGGACAAGGGGCTCTCCTTCACCGTCGACGTCGACCCCTCGGTGCCCGGCGACGTCAGCAGCGACGAGCAGCGCCTGCAGCAGGTGCTGCGCAACCTGCTGTCCAACGCGGTGAAGTTCACCCACAAGGGCGAGGTCAGACTGGAGGTGACCCGCGCGGCCTCCGACGTGCCGTACGTGGACGAGAAGCTGCAGGGCGCGCAGGACATGCTCGCCTTCAAGGTCGTCGACACCGGCATCGGCATCGCGCCGGACAAGCTCGAAGTGATCTTCGAGCAGTTCCGGCAGGCCGACGGCACGACCAGCCGCAAGTACGGCGGCACCGGCCTCGGCCTGTCGATCTGCCGGGAGATCGCCCGCCTCCTCGGCGGCGAGATCCACGTCCAGAGCACGCCCGGGGCGGGCAGCACCTTCACGCTCTATCTGCCGCCGAGCTACTCCGGGCCGCTCGCCGCGTCCGACGGCGGTGCGATCACCTCGCTGGCGTCCTCGGACGGGCCCGAGGTGGACGTGCCCGAGCTGCACATCAAGGAGATCCTCCCGGAGATCCCGCTGCCGATCGACCCGCCCATGGCGCAGCTCGCGCCGATCCCCGACGGCCATGTCCACGACTGGCAGGGCGACGACCCGCTGTCCGGAGCCAAGATCCTCATCGTGGACGACGACATCCGCAACGTCTTCGCGCTGACCAGCGTGCTGGAACGGCACGGCTCGACCGTCGTCTACGGCGAGAACGGCCGCGAGGGCATCGAACAGCTCGAACGCAACGAGGACGTCGCGCTCGTCCTGATGGACATCATGATGCCCGAGATGGACGGCTGGGCGACGACCTCGGCGATCAGGAAGATGCCGCAGTTCGCCGATCTCCCGATCATCGCGCTGACGGCGAAGGTCATGCATGGCGACCGGGAGAAGAGCATCGCGTCGGGCGCGTCCGACTACGTGCCGAAGCCGGTCGACGTGGACCGGCTGCTCGAACGGCTGCGCGGATGGCTCATGCGCGGGCGGAACGTGGGCACAGAACGGACGAGGGGCGTGCCGGCCCCCGAGTCCCGCGACTCCCAGGAGGCATGATCGATGCCTGACCGCGCCAGGGTCCTGCTGGTCGACGACCGCGAGGAGAACCTGATCGCCCTTGAGGCGATCCTGAGTTCGCTGGACGTCGTGCCCGTACGGGCACGCTCCGGCGAGGAGGCGCTGAAGGCTCTCCTGTCGAGCGACTTCGCCCTCATCCTGCTCGACGTGCGCATGCCGGGCATGGACGGCTTCGAGACGGCCGCGCATATCAAGCGCAGAGAGCGCACCAGGAACATCCCGATCATCTTCCTGACCGTGGTCGACAGCGCGCCCGACTACGCCTTCCGCGGGTACGCCGCCGGAGCGGTCGACTATCTCACCAAGCCGTTCGACCCCTGGGTGCTGCGCGCGAAGGTGTCCGTGTTCGTGGAGCTCTACGCCATGAACCGGCGGCTCACCGAGCAGGCGGCGTTGCTCCGCGAGCGGCTGGCCGGTGAACTGCCCGGAGGCGGCGGCACCGACCTGACGTCCGTCCTGGCCGAGCTGGCCAAGCGGCTGGCCGCCGTCGAGGACGACCTGCGCCGGGTGCGGGAACTGGCCGGCGAGCCGGACGACCCGCCACTGAACGGCGCGATCTCCGACCTGGGCGAGCGGGTCGCCCACCTGCGGTCCGGCTTCGACGCCCTCGGCTGAGGCGCGGCACCCTTTCACCCCCGCCGGACGGCCGCCCTCCGCCGGGTTGCGTCTCCCGTAGGGGGAGACGCAAGGGTGGAGGCATGGACGGCGACACGTTGTGTTCGATCGGCGAACTGGCGGCGCGAACCGGGCTGACGATCAAGGCGATCCGGTTCTACTCCGACCGCGGCATCGTGCCGCCCACCGACCGAAGCCCGGCCGGCCACCGCCGCTACGGCCCTGACGCCGTGGCCCGCCTGGACCTCGTACGCACACTGCGCGACCTGGGGATCGACCTGCCCACGATCAGGAAGGTCCTGGACCGGGACGCGACGCTGGCCGAGGTCGCGGCGGCGCACGCCGAGGCGCTGGCGGTGCAGATCCGGGTGCTGCGGTCGCGGCACGCGGTGGCCCTGGCAGTGGCGAGGCGCGGCTCCACCCCTGAGGAGTTGGATCTGATGCACGGACTCGCCCGGCTCACCGAAGACGAACGACGGCGGCTGATCGACGACTTCCTCGACGCCGCCTTCGGCGACCTCGACGCCGACCTGACCGGGATCAGGCGCACGATGACCCCCGAACTCCCCGACGACCCCGAACCCGAGCAGGTCGAGGCATGGGTCGAACTCGCCGAACTGTCCGGCGACCCGGCCTTCCGGGCCGCGCTCAGGCGCGTCGCCGAGCAGCACGTGGCCGACCGCGCGGACGCCGCCGCCCCACGTCCGGACACCGTCCCACGTCCGGACACCGTCCCACGTCCGGACACCGTCCCACGTCCGGGCACCGCCGCCCCACGTCCGGGCACCGCCGCCCCACGTCCGGGCACCGCCGTCCCACGTCCGGACGCCGTCGCGATCGTCCGCGACCAGGTCGCCCCCGCACTGGCGGCGGGCGTCGACCCCGCCTCGTCCGGCGCCGGACCGTACCTCGCCGCGGTCACCGCACGGTATGCCGCGACCCTGCGCCGCCCGGACGACGCGGCCCTGCGACGCCGGTTGCTCACCCTGCTGGAAACCGCGAACGACCCGCGCCGCCAGACCTACTCCCGCCTGCTCGCGGTGGTCAACGGCTGGCCGCCCCCGGACGACCCGGCACCCGCCCTCACCTGGTGCGTCCGGGCCCTGCGCACCCGGACCCCGAAGTAGTGGAGTGTCCGCGAACCTTGGCCGGGCCGGTCACGGTGCCGGCTAGCGGCGGGCCCGCTCCAGGGCGTCCCAGAAGCCGCGCCGCAGCGCGTGCCGGACCTCGTCGTGGAGGAGGAAGTCGATCGGGAGCGACGACCCCTGCAGAAGCCTGGCCTCCAGGTCGGACGGCATGCGGGGCTTCCGGGCCAGCACCGCCTCCAACCAGAGCGCGGGAGCGTCCCTGGCCACGGACTCGCCGAAGTCGTGGCCCTCCTTGTGCGCGGCCTGCACCGCCTCGGCCAGCGTCGTGGTGCCTCCGGGCTGCATCGGCACCGGCGCGGGCTGCGGACCGGTGTACGGCCCGAGCTGGGAGGGCGAGTAACCGCCGGAGCCGGAGGCGTACTGGGTGTGCAGCGGTGTCGTCGGTGGCGCCTGACCTGCGGGTGGCGACGGCGGAAGGGGCGCCGGTGGAGCCGGCAGCGGCATGGACGGGGGCGGCATCGATGGGGGCGGCTGAGCCGGGCGCTGCTGCGACTGGCCGGGCGGCTGATGGGCTTCCGGCGGATATCCGTTGTAGACCGGTGGGGACGGCTGCGCCGGAAGCGCCGGGCGGGCGTGCCCGGAAGATCGGCCGCCGCTGTGAACCCCGGAATGGGCCCCAGAATGGGTCCCGGAGTGAGCCCCGGAGCCATGCCCGCTCGAACCCTGGGTTCCCAAATTGTGGGTCTCCGAGCTGTGGGGACCCGAACCGTAGGTCTCAGAACTGTGAGTCTCAGAACCCCGCGCGCCCGAACCGTGAGCACCGGAACCATGAGCACCGGAGCCGTGAGCGCTGGAGTCATGAGCGCTGGAGTCATGAGCGCTGGAACTGAACGCACTCGCGTCATGCACACCGGATCCGAGACTGCCCGACGCGTGACCGCCGGATGAGTGACCGCCGGATGAGTGACCGCCCGGCGCGTGACCGCCGGATGAGTGACCGCCCGACCCCGTGGTGCCGGACGCGTGAGCGCCGGACACATGACTGCCGGACGCATGGCTGCCGGACGAGTGGGCCCCCGTGCTGTGTGCCCCGCCGCCGAGCGACCCGCCTGGTGACGATCCCCCATGCGACGCCGAACCGAGCGATCCCAGATCATGCGAACCGGCACCATGAGAACCGGCGCCATGAGAACCGGCACCATGAGAACCGGCACCATGAGAACCGGCGCCATGAGAACCGGCACCATGAGAACCGGCACCATGCGAGCCAGAGGCGTGCGACCCACCGCTCTGTGCCAGCCCACCGCTCTGTGCCAGCCCATCGGGTGCCGGCGTAGCTGATGCAGGAAGACCCGGCGTCGAAACGTCTGATGACGACGTGCCGGGCGTCGAGGCGTCGTGCGCGCCCGGATCACGTGAGCTGGAGCCGTGTGAATCCGGACCGCTCAGGCCCGAGCCGTACGAGGCGCTGTCATGCCCGCCGGAGACGGGAAGGCCTGCGGTCTGCGAGCCGAGGATGTAGCCGGCCTGCGGCTGCGACCCCTGCGACCGGGGTCCGTTCGGCGGCGAACCGTGCGGGTGGGAGCCGTTGACGTGGGCGACGACGCCGTTGCCGTGGTGCTGGCCGTTGCCCGCCGTCAGCTGGTGCTGCCCGGTGCCGACGTTCTGGCCCGCGTCCGCCGTGGTCGAGAGCGTGACGTACGGCCGCAGGTGCGCGCCCGCCATCTCCACGAGGTCGTCGCACTCCTGGCGCAGGGTGCGCGCGGCGGACCAGGTGCCGTCCGCGGCCAGTTGCATGACCGTCACGCGGATGCCGAGGTCCTGCGCGTCGCTCACCACCTGGGTGAGATCCTCGTCGCCGCTGACCACGACCGCGTCGCAGACGGCGTTGTTGCGGGCCAGGGTCATCAGGTCCCGGTGGACCTGGGCGTCCACGCCCTCGCGGCGGCCCGGACGGATGCGTCCGAGGCGGAGCTTGAGACCGGGAATGTCGGCCAGCACGTCGTGCTCGGGCGTCCGGCGGCCCTCGACGGTCGCCTCGTACCAGTAACAGCGCAGCAACGGCAGGCCGGTGCGCTCGCGCGACAGGTTCGTCAGGAACCGCAACAGCCCGGGATAGTCCCAGGAGACGGCCTCGCGATGGCGGGTCCCATGGACGGCCATCGCGCCGTCTGCCAGCAAGTAGCCGGCGTCAACGAACAGCGCGCAGCGATCCACGCGACACCGCCCTTCCTACGTGGCTCTCTCAGGGTAGTCAAGCGTGTGTTCCCGCGAGGGTGATTCCCGGCGATTCAGCCCTCGCCCCCCACTGGGAGATCGGGACGTCCGCGGCCCCTGGAATCGGAAGCGTTCATGCCGACCGTACCAGTTTGTCCAGGTATTACCTGCCACTCATTCGTTATCGGTCACCTTTGGAAAAACATCCCCTCGGGGGGGGCGGAATATGTCAGGACCACGTCCTCGCGCTCACCACCGCGACCCCGAAGAAGGCCGGTTCCCGCCTGGTGGCGAGACGCAGCGTGGGGCGGCGCCCCAGCAGCGTGTGGAGTGAGTCCACCGCGACGCCGCCGGTGGCGCCCGCGGCGAGGACACCCGCGTCCCGCCCGTCCTCGCCGCGACCCCGGCCGCCGCCGGTGCCCAGCCCAGCCCTCACCCCCTCGGCGTTCCACACCATCAGGTCGATCCGCGCCGGGGCGCCACCCGGAGCCAGGCCGTCGAGAGGGATCCGCAGCGCCTCCTCCTCGGCCCCGACGACGGCCGCGGCGTCCAGGACCACCACCCTCGTGTACGGCTGCCGCTCGTCCACGGCCAGCACCACCAGGCCCCAGGCGGCATGCCGGACCGTCCCCGTACGCGCCGGGGCCGCCCCGGCGACCCACCAGCGGCCCCCGCCCGCGGCGCGGACCAGGGACGTGACGTCGGCGAACGCCTGGTAGCCGGGACCCGCCGGCAGATTCCGCCGCGCGATCTCGGCCGCGCGCACGGTGACGTACGCCGGGCTGCCCGGCGCCCGCACCCGGACGTCGCCGGTGGGACTCGCCCGCCTGCCGTCCGCCGACCAGTAGAGCCCGGCCCACAGCACCCGGCCGGCCCCGGGCAGAGCGAGATCGGCGCAACTCGACGTCGGCGTCGAGTCGTCCGCGTCGAGGTCGACGGGCACGCTGACGCCCGGGCCACGACCGGGAGCGGCGGATGCGGCGGCGCCGCAGGGCACGGGCGGCGCGGCGGTGCTCACGAGCGCGTTGCCGACGACCCGCGTCACGAGATGGCCGTCGGCGGCGAACCGGGCCGCCACACCCGACCCGCGTACTCCCGCCGTCGATCGCGCGGTGGCCTCCGTCCGCCCCGAGCGGACCCGGACCGTGAACGCCCTCCCCGTGGGCGCGTCCGCGGCCACGGCCACCTTCAGGAAGATCGCGGTCACCTCCCCGGCCGCCAGCGGCCCTCGGGCGCACCGCACGACCCGGCCCTCCGCCGTGCAGGTCCATCCGTCCCCCGTACCGCCGTCCTTCGCATCCCCGCCTTTCGCATCCCCGCCTTTCACGCGCCCGTCCTTCGCATGCCCGTCCTTCGCGTGCCCGTCCTGGTGCGCGCCGGAAGGTGCGCCGCCCTGCCCGTAACGGCTCCGCGCCACGAATCTGACTCCCGGCGGGAGCGTCACGGTCGCGACGACCTCGCCCTCCCCTTGCGCCTCCTCCCGTCCCGCGTTCTCCTCGTCCGCGTTCTCCCCCTCCGGTTTCTCCCCCTCTGATTTCTCCCCGTCCGCGTTCTGCCCCTCCGTGGCTGCGCCGCCCGCGTTGCGCAGCCGTACGGCGACGAGCCCCGGCTGCCCGCGCAGCAGGGCGCCGAGCGGGTCGATGGCGACGACCGGCCCGGCCGCGCCGGGGTGCGGTATCCGCGCGACGTGCCGCTTCCCCGTCTTCTCGCCGCCCGTCTCGTCGCCGCCCGGCCGGATGCGCCGTCCGGCGCGATCCCGCATGTCGTGGTTCCGCACGTCGTGCTCCCGCACGGCGGCGCGGGCCTGCCCGGGAACCCGCTGCCGCACCTCCTGGCGGGTGGGGAACTGCTCGTGCGCCTCCCAGTGGCCCTGTTCACGGTTCGTCTCGTACGGCGCACGAGGAACCTGCCGGCGCACCCGCTGCCGTTCCGGGACCGAGGAGCGGCCCTCCTGTGCGGGAGCGTGCCCCGCGTTCACCCGGGCATCGGAGGAGTGGCGGGAAGGCGGAGGCCACCCGGCGTGCCCTCGGCCGTCTCGCGGCGGCAGGACCGGGCCGTCCGGCCGGGCCGGCTCCGGCATCGCCACCGTCCCGGCCGGTGTCGCGCGACTGACCGGCTCGTCCGGCGCCGCTCCCTGTGCGAGAGCCGTGCCGGGAGTGTCATGTGTGCCGGGAATGCCCGCAGTGCCAGATGTGCCGGTGGCGGGTCCCTGCCGGTCCGGGGCTCCGCCCGGCTCGCCCGTCCGGCCCGGCGACGCTGAGATGTTCACCGGAAGCACGCCCGCCGGTTCGGCGACGAGCAGGAAGGCCACCGTCGCCAGGCCGGCCACGGCGATGCCGCCCAGCACCGCGCGGTACGGCGCCGGCACGCTTCGCACGAGGGCCGGCATTCGTGCGAGGTGCGTCCGCACCCGGTCGCCGGTGGCCCCGAGCGCCGCGACCGCGCCCGTCCAGGCGCTCTGCACGGAGACCCCGGCTCTGTCGTAGGCGGCCCGCAGGCCGGCCAGGGCGCCCGCCCTGCCCTCCCCGCCGGGCGCCTGGTCGTGCCGCGTGTGCGCGGCGAGGTCCGCGAGGTAGTCGTCCACCGCCGGCCCCGCGACAAGCTGGCCGACGACGTCCCGCAGCCCCTGCGTGAGGTCCACCATCTCCAGGAAGACCGACCGGCAGTCGATGCACTCGGCGACGTGCCCGTCGACGTCGGCGGCCTCCTGCTTCGGCAGGCCGTTCTCCATGTAACGCAGGATCGTGATGAGGATCGGCCGGCACTCCTCGCGCGGGCCGCCGTCCAGGCGCAGCCGCACGTACGCCTCCCGCAGCGCCCGGCGGGCCCTCCCGGTGAGCTCGACGGCCGCCCGTCCCGAGAGCCCGAGCAGCGGGCCCGCCTCCCCGGGGTCGGCGCCCTCGACCTCCACGTGCCACAGCACCATGCGCCAGCGCTCCGGCAGCGAGAGATAGGCGCGGGCGAGCGGCGCGCGTTCGAGCCCCTTCAGCTCGAGGTCCACGTACAGGGAGTCGCCGTCGGCGAGGTCGACCACCCCGGTGGCGGCGTAGCGGCGCAGCGACGCCAGCAGGTAGGGCCGGAAGGCGGAGGCGGGGCCGCCGCCACACCGCACCAGTTCCAGCAGCCTCGCGAAGATCTCGACGAGGAGGTTCTCGGCCGCCTCCTCACTCTGCGTGAGCTGCCGGGCCAGGGACCGGGCGGCGGCGGAGTGACGCCGGTAGAGCGTTCCGTACGCCGCCGTGTCGCCTCCCCGGACGGCTTCGAGCAGCTCCACGTCGGTAAGCCGGACTTGTCTACGCATTGCGACCTCGCGATTACGATGAGTTGCATCGCCAATCATTCCGCAGTCCACGTCCTGGCTAAACCGCAGCCCGGCCTTTACTCTCCGTAGCCGTCGGCCCCTGCGAACCGTCCCACCGGGCCGGCCGTACGCTGAGGCCCATGAGTGACCGCGAGAAGCTGCTGGACGAGATCAAGAACAAGGGCATCGTGCACGGGCGGGTCGTGCTGTCCTCGGGCAAGGAGGCCGACTGGTACGTCGACCTGCGCCGCATCACCCTCGACGGCGTGGCGGCGCCCCTGGTGGGGCGGGTCATGCTCGACCTCACCGAGGATCTCGGCTACGAGGCGGTCGGCGGCCTGACGCTGGGCGCGGACCCCGTGGCGACGGCGATGCTGCACGCGGCGGCGGCCCGGGGCCGCGCGCTCGACGCCTTCGTCGTCCGCAAGGCGGGCAAGGCCCACGGCCTGCAGCGCAGGATCGAGGGCCCCGACGTCGCCGGACGCCGGGTGCTCGCGGTGGAGGACACCACCACGACCGGCGGGTCGGTGCTCACCGCCGTGGAGGCGCTGCGCGAGGCGGGCGCGGAGGTCGTGGGCATCGCGACGATCGTGCACCGGGGCGGCGACGAGGCGCTGGCGGCGACCGGGGTGCCCTACCGCTCCGCCTACACGCTCACGGACCTGGGGATCGCGTCACACTGAACGCCCGCCGCTCGCCGGGCGGCCCGGGGGACCTGGCGGTCCCGTTCGCGAAGACCTCGACCGTGCTCGCATCGTCCAGGACGACGTCGAGCTCGGGATCGAAGTAGGACGCCTGCTCGCCCCGGGCCAGGTCCCGGTCGACCAGCACGTCGCCGCCCGGCACCCGGACGAACACCGGACACCGGTCGGCCTGGCACACCACCCGTACTGTGGGCACGCGGGGCGGGGACGTCGCCGCGGAGGGCCGGGCCGCCGGGGACGAGGACGCCACGGCCGCGGGCTCCCCGGAGGCTCCTGATCCGAACTCTCCTGATCCGAACGTGGAGAACAGCGCCCTGCCGCCGATGACGATCACGGCGAGCAGCAGCACGACCGCCAGGCCGACGAGTGCCAGCCTCGCGATTCCGAGGGGATCAGACCTGTGGCGTCCCACATCCCGGAGAGTAGCGGTTGTGCGGGAAATTCAGTGCTGTGTCATTTATCGTCGGGCGCACATCGTCGGGCGCGCGTCAGACGCCGGGGTGGTTCCGCTGCTCCGCGCCGGCGTGGTGGCGGCCCTTCGGCACGACGACGGCGGCCCGGCGGCTCTTGATCACTTCACGCACGATGGGGATGATCGACAGGAGGATGACGACGAAGACGCCGGGAAGGATGTACCTGTCGATGCCGTCGACCCTCTTGCCGAGGAAGTAGCCGAGCAGCAGCAGCGCCTCGACCCAGGCGACGCCGCCGACGACGTTCCAGACGAAGAACCGGCGCGCGTCCATCTCCAGGACGCCGGCCACGGGATTCATGAAGGTGCGGACGATCGGCATGAACCGCGCGACGACCACGGCCTTCGCCGGGCCGAACTTCTCGAAGTAGTGCTCCGCCTTCTCGACGTGCTCTCTCTTGAACAGCCGGGAATCGGGCTTGTCGAACATCCTCCGGCCGACCTTCACGCCCAGGAAGTGACCCAGCTGCGCTCCCGCGATCGCGGCCAGCGGCGCGCCGATCAGCAGGGTCGGCAGCGACAGCGGCGCGATCCCGAAGCCCTGGGCCGCCGCGGCCGTACTGAAAATTCCAGCGGTCACGAGCAGCGAGTCGCCGGGCAGGAAGAACCCGACGAGCAGCCCCGTCTCCGCGAACACGATGGCGATGACGCCGATCGTGGCGAAGGCGCCGAGCATCCCCAGCCACCACTTCGGGTCAAGAAGGTCCAAGAGCACGTCCACGGGGCGAGCCTACCTGTCCGTGATGAGATGAGACTGAGAAGCGACAACGGCTGTGGAAAACCCGAGTCGCGGAATGACCGCGGCTTTCGGCGGCCTCGACCCGGCCCGGCTTTCCGGATCGGCGCGGCCTTCGGGATACTGGCCACGCCGCATACCGTCAGAAGGAGATGACTTCGCATGCCTATCGCGACTCCAGAGGTCTACGCCGAGATGTTCGACCGCGCCAAAGCGGGCGGCTTCGCGTACCCGGCGATCAACGTGACCTCGTCGCAGACCCTGCACGCCGCGCTGCGTGGCTTCGCGGAGGCGGAGAGCGACGGGATCATCCAGGTGTCGACCGGAGGGGCTGAGTTCCTGTCCGGCACCACCGTGAAGGACATGGTCACCGGGTCGGTGGCGTTCGCCGAGTTCGCCCGTGTGGTCGCCGAGAAGTACCCGGTGACGGTCGGCCTGCACACCGACCACTGCCCCAAGGACAAGCTGGGCTCTTTCGTCCGCCCGCTGCTGGACATCTCCGCCGAGCGCGTCGCGCGCGGCCAGGACCCGCTGTTCCAGTCGCACATGTGGGACGGCTCCGCCGTGCCGCTGGACGAGAACCTCCAGATCGCCAGCGAGCTGCTGGACAAGACCGCCGCCGCCAAGGTGATCCTCGAGATCGAGATCGGCGTCGTCGGCGGCGAGGAGGACGGCGTCGTCGGCGAGATCAACGAGAAGCTCTACACGACGCCCGAGGACGCACTGGCCGTCGCCGAGACCCTCGGCCTGGGCGAGCGGGGCCGCTACATCGTGGCCGCCACCTTCGGCAACGTGCACGGCGTCTACAAGCCGGGCCACGTCAAGCTCCGCCCGAGCGTGCTCAAGGAGATCCAGGAGGCCGTCGGCGCGAAGTACGGCAAGGAGAAGCCGTTCGCCCTCGTCTTCCACGGCGGCTCCGGCTCGGCCATGGAGGAGATCCACGAGTCGATCTCGTACGGCGTGGTGAAGATGAACATCGACACCGACACGCAGTACGCCTTCACCCGCCCGATCGTGGACCACATGTTCCGCAACTACGACGGCGTGCTGAAGATCGACGGCGAGGTCGGCAACAAGAAGGCCTACGACCCGCGCGCGTACGGCAAGGCCGCCGAGGGCGGCATGGCGCAGCGCATCGTCGAGGCCTGCCAGCACCTCAAGTCCGCGGGCACCAAGCTCAAGTAGCGGGCGGACCCGGTGGGATCGGAAGATCATTCTCGTATCGATCTTCCGTTCCCACCGGCGGGACCATACCCCTCGGGGTGTTCGGCAGGTAGAACTGTCCCCATGGAAACGCACGAGAACCTCCTCGCCGGCCCGCCGCCCGCCCTGCTGCCCGACAACGCCGAGGCGCGGCAGATGCTCGAGTCGGGCGCCAAGGCGGCCGACGTGGCCGCGCGCTTCCCCGCCTACCCGGCGGCCTGGGGCGCGCTCGCCGACGACTACTTCGCCTCCGGCCACGCCGTCACCTCGTACGCGTTCGCCCGCACCGGCTACCACCGTGGTCTCGACCAGCTTCGCCGCGCGGGCTGGAAGGGCCACGGCCCGATCCCGTGGGAGCACGAGCCGAACCAGGGGTTCCTGCGCTGCCTGAACGCCCTGGCCAGGGCCGCCCAGGCGATCGGCGAGAAGGACGAGGCCGAGCGCTGCGCCCAGTTCCTGCGCGACAGCAGCACGGCCGCCGCGGAGGCGCTCGCGACCGCCTCCTGACGAGTTCCCGCACGACTCGGGCGCGACTCGGGAACGCAGCGGCATCCGAGGGCCGACGAGGCTCCGTCTCGCGAGTTAAGACGCCGTTCACCGCTGGTGCGGCCCTCGGGTAGTCTCTGTGTGCAAGAGGCCCCTGCCGCGCTTGCGTCAGGGGCTTTCGTCGTGGTTCGGGAGATTTGACCATGCCGGCTGTCGTTCTCGTTGGTGCCCAGTGGGGCGATGAGGGCAAGGGGAAGGCCACCGACCTGCTCGGTGGTGACGTCGATTACGTCGTCCGTTACCAGGGCGGCAACAACGCGGGTCACACCGTGGTCATCGGCGACCAGAAGTACGCCCTGCACCTGCTGCCGACCGGGGTGCTCTCGCCGGACGTCGTACCGGTGATCGGCAACGGGGTGGTCGTCGACCCGGGCGTCCTGCTCTCCGAGATCGACGGGCTGGCCGAGCGCGGCATCTCCTGCGAGCGGCTGCTGATCTCCGCGAGCGCGCACCTGATCATGCCCCAGCACAAGGCGATCGACAAGGTCAGCGAGCGGTTCCTCGGCAAGTCCAAGATCGGCACGACCGGCCGCGGCATCGGCCCGGCGTACGGCGACAAGATCTACCGCATGGGCATCCGGGTGCAGGACCTGCTCGACCCGGGCATCCTCGGCAAGAAGATCGAGGCCGCGGTGGGCGAGAAGAACCAGATCCTCACCAAGATCTACAACCGCAGGGGCCTCGACCCGGCGAAGGTGCTGGAGGAGTACCTCGGCTACGCCGAGCGGCTTCGCCCGCACATCGCCGACACCTCGCTGGTGCTCTCGCGAGCGCTCGACGAGGGCAAGGTAGTGCTGCTCGAAGGCGGGCAGGGCACGCTGCTCGACATCGACCACGGCACCTATCCCTTCGTGACCTCCAGCTCCCCCACCTCCGGTGGCGCCTGCGCCGGCTCCGGCATCCCGCCGACCCGGCTGACCAGGATCATCGGCATCCTCAAGGCGTACACCACACGGGTGGGCTCCGGGCCGTTCCCGACCGAGCTGCTGGACGAGCAGGGCGAGTGGCTGCGCCAGACGGGCGGCGAGTACGGCGTGACCACCGGCCGCGACCGCCGCTGCGGCTGGTTCGACGCGGTCATCGCGCGGTACGCCACCCGGATCAACGGCGTGACCGACTTCTTCCTGACCAAGCTCGACGTGCTGTCCGGGCTGGAGCGCATCCCGGTGTGCGTCGGGTACGACGTCGACGGCACGCGCCACGACGAGATCCCCATGACGCAGACCGAGTTCCACCACGCCACGCCGGTCTACGAGGAACTGCCCGGCTGGCAGGAGGACATCACCGGCGCCAAGACGTTCGAGGACCTGCCGCCGAACGCGCAGGCGTACGTCGGAGCGCTGGAGGAGATGAGCGGCGCCCCGATCTCGGCCATCGGCGTGGGCCCCGGCCGCACCCAGACCATCCAGATTCGCCCGCTTATCTGATTGTTCGTGGCGTACGCGCCCGAAACCGGGGGATCACCCGCGTCACCCCGGCGGGCCGGTAGGGTACGCCGCTGTGCACGGATACGTTGAGCTGCACGGGCACCGTGGAGCGCGGGGGCTGCGGCCCGAGAACACGCTGCCCGGCCTGGCCTTCGCGCTGGAGCTCGGGGTCGACGCCCTCGAGTTCGACGTCGCCATGTCGGCCGACGGGCAGCTCGTGCTCACCCACGATCTGCACGTCTCCCCGGTGACCAGCGCGGACACCGGCATGGCCACGCCGGGGGACGAGATGTTCCCGTACGTGGGCAGGCCGGTCGTCGCGCTCACGCTGCCGCAGCTGCGGACCCTCGACGTCGGCGTACGGCTGCCGCAGCGGCCGGACGACCGCTTCGCGCTCACGCAGGTGCCGCTGCCGGACACCCGGATGCCCACGCTCGGCGCGGTGCTCGGCCTGATCGGCGCTCTCGGCGCGGACGACGTGCGGCTGAACGTGGAGCTCAAGTCCGATCCCACCCGTCCCGATCTGTGCCCGGACCCGCGGCGGTTCGTGACGCGGGTCGTCGACGAGCTCGACCGGCACGACCGGCTCTCCAGGTCGGCCCTGCTCAGCTTCGACTGGCGGCTCCTGGAGATCGCCCGGCCGCTGGTCGAGCGGCGGTACGCCCTCGTGGAGCGCGACACGATGACGCCGGAGTGGATGAACGGCATCCGACTCGGCGAGGTGGGCGGCGACCTCGCGGCGGCCGCCGCCGCGGTGGGCGCGACGACCCTGTCCCCCGACCGGGTGCTCGTCGACGAGACGCTGATGGCCGGGGCGGCGCGGCACGGCCTGCCCGTCGTGGTGTGGACGGTGAACGAGCCAGACGAGGCTGCCCGGCTCATGGACCTGGGCGTGGCCGGCGTCGTCACCGACTACCCCGACCGCATGCGCCGGTTGTGGAAGGCACGCGGGCTGCCGCTGCCCCGGCCGGTCAGCCCGTTGCGCCCGGTCGGAGCCCCCTGACCTCTGTCGTGTCGAGTGAGAGGGCGCCGGACGGGCAGAGCTGGACGGCCCTGCGCACCCCCGCCGCCAGTTCGGCCGGCGGCTCGGGGTCGAGGACCTCGACCGTTCCGTCGTCCTCGCTCTGGTCGAAGACCTCGGGCAGCGTGAGCGCGCACATCCCCGCCCCGACGCACCGTCCGACGTCAGCCTTGATCTTCATCGTTTCCTCCCGCGCATCGCCTCACCAGAGCACCGGCAGGCGGCGTACCCCGTAGACCGCCGAGGTGGCCCGCATCGGCACCTCCTCCGGCGGCACGGCCAGGCGCAGGCCGGGGAACCGGCGCAGCAGGGCCGGATAGGCGATCCGCATCTCGGCGCGGGCGAGCTGCTGGCCCAGGCACTGATGGATGCCGTGGCCGAAGCTCAGGTGGCCCTGGGCCGACCGGGTGACGTCGAGCGTGTCGCCGCCCTCGAACCGCCCGGGGTCCCGGTTGGCCGCGCCCAGGGACAGGGTCACCGTCTCCCCTGCCCTGACCAGGGTGCCGCCGATCTCCACGTCCTCCAGAGCCGTCCGGGTGGGCCCGAGGTGCAGGATGCTGAGGTAGCGCAGCAGCTCCTCCACCGCGTTCTCCACCGCACCCGGGTCGTCCCGTACGACGGCGAGCTGCCGGGGGTTCGTCAGCAGCGCGAAGGTGCCGAGGCCGAGCATGTTCGCCGTCGTCTCGTGGCCCGCGATGAGCAGCAGCAGGCCCATGCCGGCGATCTCGGCGTCCGTCAGCTCCCCGGAGGCGGCCAGGCCGCTCAGCATTTCGTCGCCGGGGTCCTTCCTCTTGGCGGCGACGAGGGCGCCCAGGTAGGCGAGCAGGTCGTACATCGCCGTGCGGATCTGGTCGCTCGATGCCTCGAGATCGAGGATCACCGACGAGTCGTGCTGGAACTTCTCCCTGTCCTCGTACGGCACGCCGAGCATCTCGCAGATGACCAGCGACGGGATGGGCAGCGCGAAGGACCGGACGAGGTCGGCGGGAGCGCCCTCGCGCTCCATGGCGTCGAGGCGGCTCTCGGTGATGTCGTGGATGCGGGGTTCCAGCTGCTTCATCCGCCGTACGGTGAACTGGCCCGTCAGCAGCCTCCGGTAACGGGTGTGATCGGGAGGATCCATCTGCAGGAAGAACCCCGGCGGCAGGGGATCCCGCCGGATCTCGGCCCGCTGGGGAAGCACCGAGTGCATCAGTTCGGGCCGGGTGCTGAAGCGGGCGTCGGCGAGGATGGCGCGGGACTCGGCATGACCGGTCGCCAGCCAGCCCTCGTGCCCGTCCCCGTACGTCATCCGCTGGAGCGGCGCCTCCGTGCGGCGGCGCGTCAGCTCGTCCGGCGGGTCGAAAGTACGCTCACGCGCGAGGGGAAAGGTGGACAACCGGGGTGTCGCCTCTGTCATGACACGCTCCTGCGGAAGTGGAAACGGTCGATGTGCGCGAGCGGCCCGCTCTCCCCCCACTCAACAACATCATCTGACATATCGCAATGACTCAGGCTCACGGTTAGAGTCACCCAGCCCAACCGTGACAAAACACGGAATGACCGTCAGAGCCAGCCGTTACGGCGGAAGGCGCGGTGCAGGAGTGTGCAGGCGACGACCATGACTCCCAGCACGACCGGGTAGCCGTACACCGCCCTCACCTCGGGCATGTGCTGGAAGTTCATGCCGTAGATGCCCGCGATCATCGTGGGCACCGAGATGATCGCGACCCAGGACGAGATCTTGCGCATGTCCTCGTTGGCGAGCGCGTTCGAGCGCGCCAGCGCGGCCTGCAAAATCGAGTCCGACAGCTCGTTGGACGCCTGCACCTGCTCGCACACCCGGGAGAGGTGGTCGCCGACGTCGCGGAAGTACTCGCGCATCTCCGACGGGATGCTGCGCCGCTGGGGAAGGGCGTTGAAGGGGGTCTGAAGCGGTCCCACGGCCCGCTTGAGCTCCAGCATCTCCCGCTTGAGCTGGTAGATCCGGTTGATGTCCCGGGAGCTGACCTCGGCGAAGACCGCCGCCTCGACCTCTTCGAGCTCCGCCTGCATCAGGTCGGCGACCTGGAGATACTTGTCCACCACGTGGTCGGCGATGGCGTGCAGCACGCCCGCCGGGCCACGGCTGATCAGCTTCGCCTTCGACTCCAGCTTCTCGCGGACGTCGCCGAGCGGGCAGTAGCGGCCGTGCCGTACGGTCACCACGAAGTCGGGGCCGACGAAGACCATGATCTCGCCGGTGCCGATGATCTCGCCGCTCGCCGTCGGCACCACGCCGTCGAGGAACGCGACGGTCTTGAGCACCATGAAAAGCGAGTCGCCGTACCGCTCGACCTTGGGCCGCTGGTGGGCTTTGATGGCGTCCTCGACGGCGAGGGGGTGCAGGCCGAACACCTCGGCGAGCCACTCCACCTCGGGCGCGGCGGGCTCGTGCAGGCCGACCCAGACGTACGCGCCGGGCACCTCGTTGGCCTCGTTGTGCTCGCGGACCATCCGGACGGCCTCGGGGATGCCGTTGGCGTCGACCTTCTCGCCGCCGATGTACGCGCCGAACTCGACGAGGGAGCTGGCCGGCGGCACACAGCGGACGACGGGGTCCGCGTTCACCGGCGCGGTGCCGAGGTGCGTGGGCAGGACCCGGGTGTGCCTGTTGATGCGGGGAAAGAGCAGAGTGGAGCGCATGGCGGTCCCTTCCCGCCCGAGCCGGCACGCTCTACGCGCGACGTGACGTCACCCCTTCATGCAGGCGTGAGCTGCCTCTCGGGACTCAGTGTCGAAGTGGTCGGGAGTGCGCACGACGTACGTGCGCGAGCACGTACTGACGGGATCACCAGAATTCATCCCAGACCACCTCCAATCACTACGAGACAGCGCGAAGCCTGTCCAACCTAGCACATCACTGCCTGACGCCTGTTCCAGGGTACCGGCGTCAAGAGCCTCCGATCATGCACTTCTTGCCAAAAAGGGGTCGGACAACCTGGTCACCCCTGTGTATCCGGGAGGCCGGGCGGCGGAGGACGCGGAGAAGACTGCGAGAATGAGCGGGTGCGCGTTCTTGTCATCGGTTCCGGGGGTCGCGAGCACGCTCTGTGCCGGGCCCTGGGGCTGGACCCCTCCGTCGTCGAAGTCCACTGCGCCCCCGGCAACGCCGGCATCGCCGATGTGGCCACCCTGCACCAGGTCACGCCCACGGACGGCGCGGCGGTCACCGCCCTCGCCGAGCGCCTGGGCGCCGACCTCGTGGTGATCGGCCCGGAGGCGCCGCTGGTCGCCGGCGTGGCCGACGCGGTCAGGGCCGCGGGCATCCCCTGCTTCGGGCCGTCGGCGCGGGCCGCGGCGGTCGAGGGTTCCAAGGCGTTCGCCAAGGACGTCATGACGGCCGCGGGCGTGCCGACCGCGCGGGCGTACACGTGCGTGACCGAGGAGGAGGCCGCGGCGGCGCTGGACGCCTTCGGCCCTCCGTACGTCGTGAAGGACGACGGCCTGGCCGCGGGCAAGGGCGTGGTCGTGACCGACAGCCGCGAGGAGGCCCTGGAGCACGCGCGGTCGTGCGAGCGGGTGGTGATCGAGGAGTTCCTCGACGGCCCGGAGGTGTCGCTGTTCGCCCTGTGCGACGGGACGAGCGCGGTGGCGCTGCAGCCGGCCCAGGACTTCAAGCGGGCCTACGACGGCGACAAGGGTCCCAACACCGGTGGCATGGGGGCGTACACCCCGCTCCCCTGGGCCCCGGAGGGCCTGTCGGAGCGGGTCATGGCCGAGATCGTCCGGCCGACGGTCGCCGAGATGGCCCGGCGCGGCACGCCGTACACGGGCGTGCTGTACGCGGGGCTGGCCCTGACCACCGAAGGTCCCCGCGTGATCGAGTTCAACGCGCGGTTCGGCGACCCGGAGACCCAGGTCGTGCTCGACCGGCTGGAGACCCCGCTCGGAGGGCTGCTGCTCGCGTGCGCGACCGGCACCCTCGCGGACCATCCGCCGCTGCGGTGGCGCGACGGCGCCGCCGTGACCGTGGTGCTCGCCGCCGAGAACTACCCGGCCGACCCGGTGAAGGGCGACCCCGTCGCGGGACTCCCCCCGACGACCGAGGGGGCGTACGCGCTGCACGCCGGGACGACCCTGGACCCGGAGAACCGGCTGGTGTCGAACGGCGGGCGGGTGCTCAACGTGGTCGGCACCGGCGCCGACCTGGCCGAGGCGAGGACGCGGGCCTACGAGGCGCTGGAGCGGATCACCCTGCGCGGTTCCCACCACCGCTCCGACATCGCCCTGACCGCCGCCTCGTCCTGACCTCATGCCCGCCGGCGAGTGGCGGCGCCGGTCCGGCGTTGCGACCGTGTCAGAACGGCACGGGCTGGGCGAGCAGCCCGGTTCCGCTGCCCCGTCCGGAGAGGATCCGGCAGAACTCGACGGCGTCCAGGGTGATCTCCTCGCCGTCGCCGGCGACATAGGTGCCTCCCGCGGGCCCCGTGAGGCGGAGCCGGAACGGCCGGCCGTGCCGCCGCGCCCATTCGGCGGCCACATCCGCCACGACCCGGCCGTCATGGTCCGCCGTGAGCACGAGGGGGCGCCCCGTCGCCCGGGCGATGTCGGTGCGGTGCATCCACGTGTCGCGCGTGTAGATGACGTCGTACAGGTAGCCCATCGTCCAGGTTTCCATCACGCCCCCGACGTCCTGCTTGAGCGGTATCCGGCGCAGCGGCGCCGGAAGCCTGCGCCGGGCACGGGCGGCGCGAGGCGCCGTCGCGGTGAGCCGTTCGACGAGCCGGGACGTGCTGAGATGGGCGCGCTCGGCGACCTGCACCTCGGTGATGCCGTCGATGAGCGGACGGTCGCCCGCCGCCCGGCCGCCCGCACGGAGCTGGTGGACCAGCTCACGCGGGGAGACGTGAGACTCCATCGCACCCAGGACGTGCGCGACCATCGCACGCACGTCCCAGGCCGGGCAGTCGGTCCGTCTGGTCCAGTCGTCGTCCAGTGACCGGACCAGGTCGGCGAATCGCTCGTACTCGGCCTCCGCCAGCACGGCGGCCCGTGCTCGATCGAGTAACGGCACGGACTCGATCGCCATAGCGGTGTCAGGCATCATCGGACCTGCTTTCGCATGCGGTCGCCCATGTGGGCGAGGAACATCTCCATGGCCTCGTCGATCAACCTGAGCCAGCGATCACCGCCGGGGTCGTTGGAGATCTGCTGGTCGGCCAGCCCGGTGTTGAGCGCGGTGAGCATGTCGAGCGCTTCGGGGGAGGTTACGCCGATCCTCATCAGTGCTACCCGCGTCGACTCCAGCGCCTGGAGAGCCAGGGCATAGGACTCGGCGGACGGCTCGAACCCCGGAACCGTCCGCTGGAACATCAGTTGGTAGCGAGCCGGGTCCTCGACGCAGAACTCGATGAAGACCCGGGCGCCGGTGGTCAGATCGCGCAAGGGATCGCCGGTGACGTCCAGCCGCGACATCCGCCGGAGGAACTCCCGGCAGCCCTGGGCGTACATGGCGTCATAGATGGCGTTCTTGGACGCGAAATAGGAGTACACCGACGGCGGGCGCATCCCGACCTTGCGAGCCACGTCCCGCAGCGTCAGCCCGGCCAGACCGTTGGCACGGGCGATCTCCCACGCCGCGTCGAGGATCTCCGCCTTCGTTCCCTCATGACGTTCGGTTCTTCTATCTCTGGTCGGCTCTCCTAACATGATTAGGACTATCACATGGCGTTAGGAAAGCGTCAAGACACGCGGCCGCGACACTTTCCCGCTGGTCGACGCGCGATGAAGAGCTGGGAAGATGGAATGGTGAAGCACCTGCACTCCGGCAAGGTACGCGACCTCTACGAGACCCCCGAGGGGTTGCTGCTGATGGTCGCGTCCGACCGCATCTCGGCCTTCGACCACGTGCTCGAACCCGGCATCCCCGATAAGGGAGAGATTCTCACCCGGCTGTCGCTGTGGTGGTTCGAGCAGCTCAAGGACGTCGTGCCCAACCACGTCGTCTCGGCCGACGTGCCAGCGGAGTTCGCCGGGCGCGGGGTGCTGTGCCGGAAGCTGCGGATGGTGCCGGTGGAGTGCGTGGCCCGCGGCTACCTCACGGGCTCGGGGCTGACCGACTATCGCAGGGAGGGCGTCGTCTCCGGCGTGCGGCTGCCGGACGGGCTCACCGACGGGTCGCGGCTGCCCGAGCCGATCTTCACGCCGTCGACGAAGGCGCCGATGGGCGAGCACGACGAGCCGATGACGTTCGAGCAGGTCGTGGCCGAGGTGGGCGCGGACGTGGCCGGGCGGCTGCGTGACATCACCCTCGGCGTCTACCGCCGGGGGGCGGAGATCGCCCTGGAGCGCGGCATCATCCTGGCCGACACCAAGATCGAGCTGGGCTGGGACTCCGACGGCGCGCTGACCCTGGGCGACGAGGTGCTGACGCCCGACTCGTCGCGCTTCTGGCCGCTGGACCAGTGGGAGCCGGGCCGCTCCCAGACGTCGTTCGACAAGCAGTTCGTCCGCGACTGGCTGCTGTCGCCCGCGTCGGGCTGGGACAGGGCCTCCGGCGAGGCCCCTCCGCCGTTGCCGGACGAGATCGTCGAGCGCACGCGCGGCCGCTACGTCGAGGCGTACGAGCGCCTCACCGGAGAGCGCTTCCGCGCCTGAGTCACAAGCGTCACACATGTCCTCTCGCGTGATCCGTTCCCCCATGCGTTCTTGGGGTAGTTCCTCCCTGAAACGCCCGGGACAGCGGCTACACAGCGGCTACTCTAAGCCGACGTCTTCGCCGACGACGTGGCTGCCGGCCGACGCGAGTCCCCATCTTTCCCCCAACATAGGAGTCGAATTAATGGTCAGTTACCGCGTGCGCGGTGGCAACGTACTGCGTGGAACCGCCTTCATCCAGGGCGCGAAGAACGCCGTACTGCCCATGATCGGGGCGGCGCTGCTCGCGGCCGAAGGCCGTACGGTGCTCCGCAACGTGCCCGTCATCGAGGACGTGCGCCGGGCGGTGGAGCTCGCCGAGGCAATCGGGGCGAAGGTGGAGTTCCACGAGAGCGAGCGGACGCTCGTCATCGACGCCTCCCGGCTGACCAGCCCGGTCCTTCCCGCCGAGATCGCCCGCCGGTTCCGGGGATCGGTACTGTTCGTCCCGGCCCTGCTCCACCGCCTCGGTGAGGCGATCATCGAGGGCATCGGCGGCTGCAACCTCGGCAGCCGCAACCTCGACTTCCACTACCTCGGCTACAAGCGCCTCGGCGCGATGGTGGACGAGGGCGAGTCCGTCATCCACATCAAGGCCGGCGGCCTGCTCGGCGCTCCGCTCTATCTCGACACCCCCTCCCACACCGGCACCGAGAACCTGATCATGGCCGCCTCGCTCGCCCGGGGCACCACCGTGATCGAGAACGCGGCGCTCGAACCCGAGGTGCTCGACGTCATCACGATGCTGAGCCGGATGGGGGCGCGCATCCGCGGCGGCGGGACCGGCTTCATCACGGTCGAGGGCGTCGACGAGCTGACCGCGGTCGAGCACACGGTGATGCCGGACCGGCTCGACGCGGGCGTGTTCGCGATGGCCGCGGCGATCACCGGGGGCGAGGTGAGCCTGGTCGGCGCCTCGCTGGAGCACCTCGGCGTGGTCCGGTGGAAGCTGGAGCAGATGGGCGTCGAGTTCGAGGAGCACGGCGCGGTCCTGCAGGTGCGCCGCGACCGGCCGCTGCGCCCGATCAACGTGATCACCGACACCTACCCCGGCTTCGCGACCGACCTGCAGTCGCCCCTGATGACGGTGGCCTGCCTCGCCGAGGGCTCCAGCTACATCCACGAGCGAATCTTCGACGGCCGTTTCGCGCTCGCGGGCGAGCTCAACAAGATGGGCGCGAACGTCGAGGTGGAGGGGAGCCGGGCGGTGGTGCACGGTCCGACGCCGCTGCGCGGCGCCGGCGTGACGGCCCACGACCTCAGGTCCGGAATCGCACTCGTGCTCGCCGGTCTCGCCGCCGAGGGAGAGACGTCGATCGGGACGGGTTATCTCATCGACCGCGGCCACGGCGCGCTCGCGCAGCGCATGCAGGCGCTTGGCGCTGATGTGGTGCGTGAAATTTCCACTTCGGACGGCGACTGAGTCCGAAAACCTTTACTAACGCCCTGACCAGGGGGTATCCGGGATATTACGGATGCGGCTCGACCACCCAGAATGGTATTCCGGAAAATCTGGGCGTGACATTACGGCCTTAACCAGCGATCGTTCCAAAGAGAAGCCACAACAACAGGGGCGACGTGGGATGGGACGAACATTGGTCGAGCGCACGGAAGACACTCCGCGCGGGTCACGTCTGGGGACGGTGACACCCGACCTCACCATCGGCGTGGTGGGGTCACATGATTTGGTCGAACGCGTGATGCTCATGGGGCACTCGGCGGCCCCGGTGCCCTGTCGGCTGGTCGCCGCCGCGTACAGGGACGAGCAGGAGGCCGCGGACAAGGTGACCCGGCTCGGGCCGGGTGTGGACGCCTGCCTGTTCGCGAGCCCGGTGCCCTTCGAGCTCGCCCGGCGGGCCGGAGTGCTGACGATGCCCGCGACACACGTGCAGCTCGGCGGAGCGGCACTGGTGGCGGCGGTCGCACGGGCCTCGCTGGACGAGCGGACCGATCCGCGCCGGGTGAGCGTGGACGTGCTCGCGCGGCCGGACATCGACGAGGCGTACGCGGACCTCAACCTCCCCTCCGGGGAGGTGCACAGCCGCGACGAACCGGGCCCGATCGGCACGGTCACGGCCTTCCACGAGCGGTTGTTCCGCCAGGGGGCCACCACGGGCGCGCTCACGTGCGTCCAGGGGGTGGCCGACCGGCTGACCTCAGCCGGAGTGCCGGTCGTGCCGATCCGGCCGACGTCCGCCGCCGTAAGGACGGCACTGCACACGGCGGCGCTGCTCGGCGCCAGGCACCGGCTGGAGGAGTCGCAGCTCACGGTCGTGCTGGTGGAGGTGCCGACGCTGCGCGAGCCGGTGCGCCGGGCCGCCCCGCGCTACTGGCGGGACGAGCTGCGGCTGTCGCTGCACCGCCTGCTCGTGCAGGAGGCCAACCGGATCAACGCGAGCGTGTGGCCGATCGACGACCACAGCTACCTGGTCGTGGCGACCAAGGGCTCGATCGCGGCCGCCACCGACGGGTTCCGGGTGCTGCCCTTCGCCGCCAGGATCCGCGAGGAGCTGGGGCTCGCCGTCGAGGTGGGCGTGGGGATGGGCCGCACGACGCACGAGGCCGAGACGCACGCCAGGGGCGCGCTCGCCCGCACCCAGGGCGGCAAACAGCCCCAGGGCTTCGCGGTGGACCGGGAGGGCCGGGCCCTGGTGCCGCCGCCCCGGATGCCTCCCCAGCCGGGCGGGCCGATCAAGCCCAAGGGCGTCGAGGTGCTGGCGCGCCTGGCGGCCAAGCTGGAAGGCGGAGACACGGTCGTGGACGCGGAGGGGGCCGGGCGCATGCTCGGGGTCACCCCGCGTACGGCTCGCCGGTTGCTGCGCACGCTGGTTGACGAGGGACTCGCGTGGCCGCTTCCGCCGAACCGCACTCCGCAGCCGGGCCGGCCGCGCCAGCTCTACCGGCTGATCGTGGAGAAGCTCAGCCGGTGACCGGGCGATCGTGAACGAAAGGTGTGGACGGCGCTCGGCGCCGGGCCGACGGCGTGGGGCCGGCGTGCCCCGGCAGCGCGGTCGCCGTCCGCACCCTCCCAAAGCTCAGATGAAGTCCTGGGCGACGGCCAGGAAGACGTCGTTGGCCTCGATGTCGCCGATGGACACCCTGGCCCCCTCGCCGTCGAACGGGCGCACGGCGACGCCCACGGCCGCGCACTTCGCGGCGAACTCCGTCGTGCGCTCGCCGAGACGCAGCCACACGAAGTTGGCCTCGGTGGGCGGGACCGTCCAGCCCTGCGACAGCAGGGCCTCCCGCACGCGCGTGCGCTCCTTGATGACGGTCTCGACCCGCTCCAGCAACTCGTCCTCCGCGTGGAGGGACGCGATGGCGGCGGCCTGCGCGAGGTGGTTGACCGCGAAGGGCAGCAGCGTCTTGCGGACGGCCGCGGCCACCGGCTCGTGCCCGATCAGGTAGCCGACCCGCAGGCCCGCCAGGCCGTACGCCTTGGAGAACGTGCGCAGGACGGCGACGTTCGGGTGCTCGCGGTAGAGCGCGAGGCCGTCCGGCACGTCGGCGTCCCGCACGTACTCCCGGTACGCCTCGTCGAGGACGACCGTGACGTCGCCGGGCACCCGGCCGAGGAACCGCCTGAGCTCCTCGGTCCGGTTCACGGTGCCGGTCGGGTTGTTGGGGTTGCACACGAAGACCAGGCGGGTCTCCGGCGTGAGGGCGCCGGCCATCGCGTCGAGGTCGTGCGTCTCGTCGCGCAGCGGCACCTGAATGGATCGGGCACCCGAGAGGTCCGCGAGCAGCGGGTAGGCCTCGAAGGAGCGCCAGGCGTACATGACGTCCGCGCCGGGCTCGCCCACCGCCGCCAGGATCTGCTGAGCCACCGACACCGACCCGGCGCCGAGTGCGACGTGCCCGGCGGGCACGTCGTACCGCTCGGCGAGCGCCTCGGTGAGCCGGACGGCGCCCGGGTCGGGGTAGCGGTGGACCTCGGCGGCCGCCCGCGCGACCGCCTCGACCACCGACGGCAGCGGCCCGTACGGGCTCTCGTTGGAGGACAGCTTGTACGACCGGCCCTCCGGGGAGACCACGGCCTTACCGGGCTTGTACGGCGGCATGCTGTCGAGGATCGAGCGGAATCGCGGCATACCGTCACCTTAGAAGATGGCCCCCGGAGGCTCTACTGGCAGCTCTACCGATCTGTGGGCCAGTGCTCCGGCGTTCTACGCCGGGGGCGAAGGCCCACGCGGGAGGGCCCGCTCCACGGGTACCAGCGGACGGGAGCGCTGTATATCTCGCTGGGGATCCGCCCGAGACGCCCCTTCATGCGGTTGGCCGCCCGCGCCGCAGATCGAGGGGTGACTCACGGTGTGGATTCCGTCACGGTGGCGTAAACCCGGGGGTACGATCAGGGCGTGGAGGTGGCCGGGCAGGCGCGGGCGCATGTGGCGCGGCTCGACCTCAGTGCCGCCCAGGTGGCGGTGCTGGACGGTCAGGCGCACACCGCCCGCGCGTTGTGGAACGTGCTGCATGAGTTCTGCACCTTCCGGCAGGGCCGGTTGGCGACGGTGAAGGACTGCGACGCGGCGATCCGGGCGGCCCGCCGGGAGATCGACTGGATGGGGCGGTTGCCCGCCCAGGCGGCGCAAGCGGTGCTGAAAACCTACCGGCAGGCGTGGTCGAACTTCTTCAACCCCGCCCATCCCGCCGGACGGCCCACGTTCAAGAGCCGGTTGCGAACCCGGCCGGCCGTGGATGTGCCGCAGGCCCGCGACCTGAACATCACGCGGCTGAATCGGCGGTGGGGCGCGGTCAGTCTCCCCAAGGTCGGGCGGGTGCGGTTCCGGTGGACCAGGGATCTGCCCGGCGTCACCAGGGGCGGCCCGGCCGGGCGGATCACCGGAGCTCGGCTGGTCAAGGACGCCTTCGGGTGGCAGATCGTGTTCCGGGCCGAACGCCAGGTGCCTGCCCCGGTCGCCCACCGGGGCGAGCGGGTCGGGATCGACCGGGGAATCACCGTCGCCCTGGCCCTGTCGGACGGCACCACGCGCGAGCACGGGCCCTGGCTGCGCGACGGCGAGAAACAACGCCTGCGCCGGCTTGAGAAGAAGTCGGCCCGCCAGCGCCGCACCCGTACTCCCGGCCGGCCTGCGTCCAGACGGCTGGCCCGCACCTATGACCGGATCGCCCGGCTCCGCGCGACAGCCAAGCGCCGAGCCTTGAACTGGCAGCACCAGACCACCACCGAACTCGCGCGCGCCTTCGGCGTGGTCGTGGTGGAAGACCTGACGATCACGAACATGGTCCGCTCCGCCAAGGGCACGGTCGACCAACCTGGCCGGAACGTGCGGCAGAAGGCGGGGCTGAACCGCGCCATCGTCGGGCAGGCGTGGGGCCGGACGGTCACCTTGCTGGAGTACAAAACCCGTGATCGCGGCGGTCTGGTGGTGAAGGTTCCCGCCGCGGGAACGTCGCAGACCTGCCACCGGTGCGGTCACCGCGATCCGGCGGCCCGGGACGGCACCCGGTTCTCATGCGTGAATCCCGCGTGCGGGTGGGCCGGGCATGCCGACACCAACGCCGCGATCAACATACGCAACGCCGCAGGAACTGCGGTGTCAGGACGTGGAGACCTCGGGGCTGCCCGGTCCGCGAAGCGTCAACCCCCGCGCGCCGCCTGACCGCGACGTGACGGGAGAATCTCCGGCCTTCAGGCCGGGGAGGAGTTCACTTGTAGTAGGCGTACAGCGTCTTCCAGGTGCCGGCGTACTGGCAGTTGAGCGACGGCTTGGCGGCCTTGCCCTCGGAGCAGACCTTGAGCTCGACCTCCCCGACGTTCTTCATCGTGAAGGCGAAGTTCTTCTTCACGTTGTAGGAGCAGGTGCGGTAGTTGCGGTGGGCCAGGTGCGGCGTGTTGGAGGAGTCGAACCAGCTGACGCGGAAGAGCGCCCAGCCGCAGGCGGACGAGGAGCGGGTCCGGTCGACGACGCTGCCGGAGACCTTGACCCACGGCGCGGCCGCGCTGGGGTCGTCCTTGGCCGCGGCCGTCAGGGAACCGCTCACCTTGGCCTTCGAGCCCGCCGCGAAGTACGGCCCGAAGGGCTTGAACGCGGCCTGGGTGGCGGCGGCCTCGGTGGCCTCAGTGGCGGAGGCGGCGGTGACGGTGGCCAGCGGGGCGAGCGCGAAGATGCCGGCCGCCAGCGTGATGCCGGCCAGAGAGCGGGTGAGCGCCATTGCGGGGTTCCTTTCCTCTGTTTGTTGGGCTCACTTTGTCGCAGGCCGCTTTCAATGTGCTTGACGCCCGCTGTACGCCGCTTTCGGACGCCGATTTTGGTTAGGATCGCGCCTGAACCGGCGATCGGGGAAAAACATGACAAGCGGCGCTGAGGGTGACGGACCGCGATACGGCGAGCCCCGGCGCATCGGGCCTTTCCACATTCTCGGGCGGCTCGGCCAGGGCGGCATGGGCACGGTGTATCTCGGCCGGGACGACGACGGCCGGGAGGCCGCCGTCAAGGTGATCCACCCGCAGTGGGCGGCCGACCCCGCCTTCCGGCGCCGGTTCCAGCGGGAGGTGGCCGCCGCACAGCGGGTCGCCCGCTTCTGCACCGCCGCCGTCCTCGGCGCCGGGCTGGACGGCGAGGTCGCCTACCTCGCGACCGAGTACGTCCCCGGCCCCACCCTCCAGGAGGTCGTACGGGACCGCGGGCCGTTGTCGGGATCGAGCCTTGAGGCGGTCGCGGTCAACGTGGCCGTGGCCCTGCAGGCGATCCACAGCGCGGGGGTGATCCACCGCGACCTCAAACCGTCGAACGTGCTGCTGTCGCCGGTCGGCCCCAAGGTCATCGACTTCGGCATCGCCCAGGTCACCGACAACACCGCGGACATGAGCGGCATCGTCGCCGGGACGCCGTCGTTCATGTCGCCCGAACAGGCGAAGGGCGACCGCCTGACCCCGGCGTCCGACATCTTCGGCTGGGGCGCCCTGGTGGCGTACACCGCCTCCGGGCACGCGCCGTTCAGCGGCGGGTCGATCCCGAGCATCCTCTACCGGGTGCTCCACGATCCTCCGCGGATCTCGGGGCTCGATCCCCGGCTGCGGTCGATCGTCGACCTGGCGCTGGCGAAGGAACCGGCCCAGCGCCCCACGGCGCAGCGCCTCGTCGAGATGCTGACCGGCCACGAGCCGATCGCACCGATCGCACCGGCCGCCCCCGCTGCCCCGGCGGCGACGGTCAACGGGCTGCCGACGGTCGCGGGGAGCACAGGGAACACGGGGAACACGGGGAACACGGTGGACCGCCGGTCCCGGCCCGGGCCCGGCGTCCTGCTCGGGATCGCGGGCGTCGTCGCGGCCCTCCTGGTGACGGCGGGAGTCGTCATCGCCGTCCGGACGGCATCGTCGGAGAGTCCGTCGTCCGGGAACCCCGCCGAGCGCGCCACCCCGGCCGCGACCGGCACGACCCCGACCACCCCTGCCCCGACCGGCACGACCCCGACCGGTACGACAGGGGGCGGCGCGGGCTCGGGCAACCCGCTGCGCGGGCGGGACGTACGGCTCTACGCCGACCCGGCGGGCGACGAGGCACGCCAGGCGGAGGCCTGGGCGGCGGCGGGGCGGGGTGACGACGCCGAGACGATGCGGAAGCTCGCCGCGGTGCCGAGGGCCGTGTGGCTGAGCGGAGCGAACGCCGCCCAGGCGGGCCGTACGGTGAGCGCCACGCTGGAGGCCGCCGCGCGGCAGGACGCCGTGCCGGTCTTCGTCACCGACGACATCCCGCTGCACCAGTGCAACGAGGGCGGCGCGGCCGGCTCGGCGCAGTACCTCGCCTGGATCGACGCCGTCGCCGCGGCCGTCGGCGACCGCAGGGCGGTGTTCGTGCTGGAGCCCAACAGCCTCACGCAACTGCCGGGCTCCCCGGAGTGCTCGCTCGGGGACGCCGCCGACCAGCGGGCCAGGCTGCGGATGCTCACCTCGGCCGTGAAACGCCTCGGCGCGCTGCCGAACACCGCCGTCTATCTCGACGGCAGCCTGGAGGGCTGGCCGTCGCCGGAGGTCATGGCGACGCGACTGGTCGAGGCGGGCGTCGCCCAGGCCGACGGCTTCTATCTCAACGCCACCGGATTCCAGGAGACCGGCTCGCTCGTCGCGTACGGCACCCGCCTCGCCGCCTGCGTCAAAACCAGGGCGTCGGGGAGCGGGACGTGCGCGGATACGGGTACGGACGCGGCCGGGCTGCCGCACTTCGTCGTCGACACGGGCCGGAACGGCCGGGGCGCGTGGACTCCGCCGGAGGGCAAGTACAAGGACCCCCAGGAATGGTGCAACCCGCCGGGACGCGGCGCCGGGGCGCGGCCGACCACCGACACCGGTGACGCGCTCGTGGACGCGTATCTGTGGCTGCGCCCGGCCGGGATCTCCGACGCCCGGTGCACCCGCGGCGAGAGCGGCTCCACCGACCCGGTGTACGGCGTGGTCACGCCGTACGGCGGCCAGTGGTGGGCCGAGCTCGCCCTCCAGCGGGCCAAGGACGCCGTTCCGCCACTCTGACGAGCGCTCTGATTACCCTCTCCGCCGATATTCACTAAGATCGCGCGACATGTGGCGGAAAGTCAGGATCGCGATGGCCGGCGTCTGCGTGGCCGGTGTGTGCACCATTCCCACCCCGGTCGCATCGGCGCCGGTTCCGGCGGTGAAAACGGTGAAGGCGGCGAAGCCGTACTGCGCCCTGTACAAGTGCATCGCGCTCACCTTCGACGACGGCCCGTGGCCCTACACGCCGGCGCTGCTCGACACGCTGAAGAAGCACAAGGCGAAAGCCACGTTCTTCCTGCTCGGCCGGAAGGTGGCCAACCGCCCCGAGCTCACGCAGCGGATCGAGCGCGAGGGCCACGAGATCGGCAACCACACCTGGAACCATCCCGACCTGACCAAGCTGCCCGACGAGGAGGTGCTCAGCGAGCTCACCAGCACCTCCGACGTCATCTACGAGACGATCGGCAGGAAGCCGGAGATCATGCGTCCGCCGAACGGCGCGACGAACGCCCGCATCTCCGGCCTCACGGCGCAGCTCGGCCTGCCCCAGATCCTCTGGACGGGATCCACGCTCGACTGGCAGGCCAGGAACACGAAGGTCATCGCCGCGCGGACGTTGAAGCTCGCCAAGCGCGACGGCGTCATCCTGCTGCACGACATCGTCCCCGAGACGGTCAAGGCGATGCCGGGCGTGCTGACCAAGCTGGAGAAACAGCACTACAAGTTCGTCACCCTGACGACCCTGCTGCAGGGCCGCACGCTGCGCGGCGGCGAGATCTACCCGCCCCGGGGCAAGTAGGCGGCCGGCGCCTCCGCGAGCGGCGCCGGCGTCGGCGGGACGGGAACCGCTGCCGTGACATCCACCGTGACATCCACCCTGGCGTCCACCGTGACATCCATCGTGAGCGACCGCTCCAGGGCCGCCCGCAGGCGGGGCTGCAGGGGCCGTTCCACCACGCGGTGCACGGCGTACGCGACGGCGAGCGCGGCGGCCGTCGCGACGGGCAGGGCGAGCCGGTTGCCGAGCGGCTCGTGCAACACCTGGATGAGCAGGAACCCCACGTGGTGGTGGAAGAGGTACAGGGGGTAGGTCAGCGCGCCGAGCGCGGTCAGCCACCGCCAGTCGAGCCGGTCGAGCGCGCCGACGGCGACCGCGACCATCACCAGGAAGATCAGTGAGATCACGCCGACGACGAGCGCGGACCCCAGCGCCGGGCCGAACCGGCCGACCGCCGGGAGCTTCTCCCCCAGCACCGACACGATCGCGAGCGCCCACCCCGCCCCGACGAACAGCCAGGGGAACGTCGATCCGCCGAAGCGGTGGATCAGGAACAACGCCATGCCCGCGATGAAGTACGGTGCGCTGAACGGCAGCAGCACGGCCTGGAGGAGGTCGGCGTCCACCCGCTCGGCGACGACGAGCAGGAAGACCCAGCCGCCGAGGAACGCCAGGCAGCGGCGGTAGGTGATGCCGATCGCGGCGAAGCACGCGACGAGCACGTAGAAGACGAGCTCCTGCCAGAGCGTCCAGTAGACGATCTCCAGGTCCCGCACGCGCAGGCCGTGCTGGAGCATGGTCAGGTTGGCCAGCAGCTCGGCGAACGTCGGCCGGTGGTCCGTGATGAGCCCGCCGACGGCCAGCGCGCCGAGGACGAGCACGCTCGCCCAGTACGCCGGGTAGAGCCGGGCGATCCGCGACGCCGCGAAGTGCCCGGCCGTACGGCCCCACGCGCTCATCAGGATCACGAACCCGCTGATGAGGAAGAACAACCGCACGCCGTAGACCCCGAACATGGTCACCGCGCTCAGGGCCGGGAAGGCGTTCGGGGTGCCCCACGCGCGGGTCTCGCCGAAGTGGAACAGGACGACGCCGAGAGCCGCGCAGAACCGGAGGAGGTCGAGAACGCGCAGCCGCGACGGTCCGCGGAGGATGGCCGGCGCGTCGGGGCCGACGCGTGGGGCCGCAGCGAGCATAGGCCGGAATATATCCTGAAAGATCCCTGTGAGGCGGATTACTGTGGGGCGGCTGCGCCGGCGCGGAGCATCGGGGGATGCAGCAGCACGGCCGGGCCTCGGCGGTGCAGCATCGCGGGCCGGCCACCGTCCCGGGTCGTCGTGCGTCCGGTGGGCACCAGGAAGCCCTCGGTCTTGGTGACCTTCCGGTGGAAGTTGCGGGGGTCGAGCGGGCGGCCCCAGACGATCTCGTACACGCGGCGGAGCTCCGCGACGGTGAACTCCGGCGGGCAGAACGCGGCGCCGAGCGAGGTGTACTCCAGCTTGCTCCGCGCCCGCTCCACGCCGTCGAGCATGATCCTGCGGTGGTCGAAGGCCATCTCGGTCAGCTCCGCCACCGGCTGCCAGCTCATGTGCGCCTCGGTGGACGCGGGCAGGTCGGGGGCGAGGCCGAGGT
This sequence comes from Microbispora sp. NBC_01389, assembly GCF_045040095.1. Lineage (NCBI taxonomy): Bacteria > Bacillati > Actinomycetota > Actinomycetes > Streptosporangiales > Streptosporangiaceae > Microbispora > Microbispora sp. NBC_01389. The sequence goes on along the minus strand of NZ_CP109552.1, from coordinate 2,285,054 downwards.
AGGCGACGCTGACGACCCGCTGGCGGGGGTCGCGGTCCGGGTAGCCGTAGGTCTGCAACTGCTCCAGATGCACCGGGGCGCCGGGCAGGCCCGCCCGCTCGGCGAGCACCCGGGCGGCGGCGGCCGGCAGGTCCTCCTCCAGCTTGATGAAGCCGCCGGAAAGCGCCCACCTGCCCTCGTAGGGCGGCCGGTCGCGCCGCCAGACGAGCGCGCTCAGCTGCTGGGACCTGACGGTGAGCACGACGAGATCCACGCTGACCGGGATGCGCGGGATCATGAGCGAACGCTATCAGTACGCGGCCGGTCGCCCGGTGTCCCAACCGGTGTCCTCAGCCGGTGTCTCAACCGGTGTTGTGGTAGTAGACGGGCTCCGCCGACTTACGGCCGTCGGCGGAGGTGACCTCCACCCGCACCCACACGTCGCCGGGCACCGTCGCCCAGTCCACCGGGATCCAGATCGTCTCGATGCCCGCGGGAAGCCCCGGGATCGGCGTGCCGTCGTGCCAGCCGACCGTCGCCGAGTCGACGACGCGGGGGGTGTCCAGCCCGGGCCAGCTCAGCGTGACCTTCGCGTCGCCGAGGTGGTAGCCGCGGATCTCCAGGCCGTCCTGGATCTGGCGTTCGCGCCGCTGCGCCTCCACCGGGATCGGCCGGTCCCAGTCCTCGGCGATCTGCTCCGACAGCGACGGCGAGCCGCAGGTGAAGAAGTCACTCCACATGTACGAGATGACCTTCGAGACGTACGGCCCGGCCAGCGTGACCTGGGTGTCGAGCCGGGGCTTGTCGGTCCTGCCCCGGGTGCCCTGACGGCCGCAGTTCTCGGTCGAGGACGGCTCGAAGGCCTCCACGTTGGCCCACAGCTCCACCTCCACGCCCTCCTCGGCAAGCTGCGCCCGCGCCTTGGACATCTCGCGGTAGTAGTCCCGGGTGCCGCCGTAGTAGGCCGTGGCGTAGGTGCTCTCGCCGACGACCGGCTTGAGCCGGTCGTCCACCGGCTTGTTCTTCCAGTTGGGCCAGAACAGGCCGACCTTGCCCGTGCCCCGGCCGTCCTGCGGGGCGATGATCTCCACCCCGGTCCGGGCGAGGGCCTTGAAGCCCGCGGCGACCTGCGCCGGCGTGGAGGTGTACTTCAGCCGCCTGCGGCTGTCGATGTACGGGCTGACCAGGATGGGCTTGCCGGGCAGTTCCTGCTCGACGATCCGGTGCTGCTCGGCGTACACCTGGAGCGTCTGGACCTTGGCGGGGTCGGGCCAGTCCCTGAGCTGCAGCTCGAACGGCTGGTAGACGCCGCCCAGCGACTGGCGGTCGCCGAAGCGGTTGCCGTAGTCCTGCAGGATCCGCCGGGTCAGGGTGGTGAGCGTGCCGATGTGCCGCGGGTCGGCGCGGGTGGACTCGGCCGGGTCGCGCGGCGCGAGGGGCAGCGCGGGGAAGACCCGGATGCCGAACCGGTCGCCGAGGTCGAGCAGCTCGCTGAGGCTGTCCTGCTCGCCCGCCGAGACGAGGATCAGGTGGTAGGCCCGCCCCTTGGTGGTGAAGTCGCAGGTGGGGTCGTCGGAGCCGTCCTCCGGCGCGATGAGCCGGTAGAAGACGGCGCCGTTCACGACGATCTTCCGTTCCACCTGCGGGCAGCGGAAGATGCCGGGCCCGAACTGCTCGTCGGTGCGGTAGACGTACGTCCAGCTGATGCGGTTGCCGGGGTTGGCGGCCCGGAGCTCCTGCTCCGCCGCCTTCATGCAGCTGCGCCCGCTCTCCACGCAGACGGCGTACCGCTTGTCGGCCGGCGGGGTCTTCTCCGTCTCCTTGCCGTCCGCCGGCTGGAGCACCTGCCCGTCCTCGTCCGTCTGGCGCGGCGACAGGCCGAAGCCGAGGCGTACGACGGTGTCCCCGCCGAGGCGGTGGATGGCCTGGAGCTGGCGCCGCCAGGTGCACGGGTCCGAGGTCGGGATGAGCCAGTACCCCATCACGGCGTACGGCGTGGCCGCGGCGGTGTCGAAGGTGCCGCAGGGATCGGTGAACTCGCTGTGCGCGGGGGACGGGCTGGGGCTCTCGGTCGCCCCGGAGAGGGCCTGCCCGGCCCCGGCGGCGCCCGGATCGGAGCTCCCGTCCCGCAGGACGATCACGACGGACGCGACACCCGCGAGGATCGCCACACCCAGGATGAAGGTGAGCCAGCGCACTTTCAGGACACTACCCGCCCGTCGTTCGTCGAACTTGTCACGCCGAAGTGTTCACCGGGGCTTCAGCTCTTGACGCCGGCCCACGCTTCCAGCTGGTCGACGAAACGACGTGCCGAGTTGGGCCAGTGGTGGTGCGCCCGCGCGGCGGCGTAACCGCGCCCGCCGGTGCCGCGCCGTTCGAACGGGTTGTCCCTGAGCTGGAGCACCGCGCGCGCCACGGCCTGCGGGTCCCGCCACGGGACGACCATGCCGCACTCGTAACGCTCCACGAGCTCGACGGCCCGCGGCGAGGGGGTGGTGATGACCGGGATGCCGTGGGCCATGTACTCCACGATCTTCGTGGGCATGGAGTGGCGGTAGTTGGGCTCGTCGTGCAGCAGCGACAGCCCCGCGAGCGCGCCGTCGAGCCGCTTGAGCGCCTCGTCGTTCGGCATGAAGTCGCGCCACTCCAGCACGCCCTGCGCGACGGCCTCGTTCAGCAGCGGCCTGCTCTGCGGGTCGGCGTACCCGATCAGCTCCACGGCCACCCGGTGCGGCTGGAGCACGCGGGCCACCTCGACGGCCTCCCGCACGCCCCGGGCCTCCGACAGCCAGCCCAGGTAGACCACCCGGTCGTCGCCGGGCGGGCTGACACTGTCGGGCACCCAGGTCTCGTTCGGCACCACCAGGTGCCGCTGCCGGAACCGGCCCGCGTACGCCGCCTCGGCCAGCAGCAGGTGCATCCGGCGCTCGGCGGTGCCCTCCAGGAGCCGGGCGAGGTACCGCGTCGGCGGGCGCAGGAACGCCGGCAGCCACGGCTTGAGCGACAGCGTCGCGGGGGTGTCCTCGTGCACGTCCCAGACCACCGGCGGGCTCTTGCGCACCCCGGCGACGGCGAACAGCAGCTCGGGGTCGTGGATGAGCGCCAGGTCGACCTTCCCGCGCATGCTCTTGAAGAGCTTGCGGGCCGCCCGCACCGCCGACAGGCGCCGCCGCTCGGCGGCCCTCGGCAGGTCGACTCCGGTCACCCACGAGCGCGGCACGACTCCCCGCGCGGTGTACGGCGCGGCGTACGTGACCTCATGACCGGCATCGACGAGCGCCCGGATCTGCCGGTGCAGGATCCGGGCGTCCTCGGGGTGATGCACCACCGTCATGACGAGCACGTGCACGGCGCGACCCTTCCTACAGCCGCTCGACGCGTTCGCTCGTGGCCAGCACGCCACGAGTGTCCAGGACGAGAAGGGCGTGGTCCTCCACCACGTCCAGGTCGAACGCCGCGTGCTGCTGCAACAGGACCACCACGTCCGCGGCGGCCACGGCCGGCCGCAGGTCCTCCTCGCGGGGGATCGCCCTGCCCTCGACCGACCATTCCTTCACGTACGGGTCGCAGAACGACAGCTCCGCGCCCAGCTCCAGCAGCGCCTCGGCCACCGGGATCGCGGGCGTCTCCCGCTCGTCGGCGATGTCCGGTTTGTACGTCACGCCGAGGAGCAGCACGCGCGACCCGTTCACCGGCTTGCGGGCCCGGTTGAGCAGCCGCTGCACCCGGGCCACCACGTACGACGGCATCCGCTCGTTGATCTCCTGGGCGAGCTCGACGAAGCGGAAGGGATAGCCGAGCTTGCGCACGGTGTACGACAGGTACGAGGGGTCGACGGGGATGCAGTGCCCGCCGACGCCGGGGCCGGGCAGGAACTTCTGGTACCCGAACGGCTTGGTGGAGGCCGCCTCGATGGCCTCCCAGAGGTTCACCCCGAGCTCGTCGCAGAAGATCGCCATCTCGTTGACGAGGGCGATGTTGACGTGCCGGTAGGTGTTCTCCAGCAGCTTTGCCATCTCCGCCTCGCGGGTGCCGCTGACCGGCACGACCCGCTCGACGAACTGGGCGTAGAAGGCGACCGCCCGCTCCTTGCAGGCCGCGGTGTAGCCGCCGACGACCTTGGGAGTGTTGCGCAGGCCGAACTTCGGGTTGCCCGGGTCGATCCGCTCCGGCGAGAACGCCAGGTGGAAGTCGCCGCCCGCGGTGAGCCCGGACTCCTCCAGGATCGGCCGTACGAGCTCGTCGGTGGTGCCGGGCCACGTGGTGGACTCCAGCACGACGAGCGTGCCCGCCTGAAGGCGCTCGGCAACGGCCCGGCTGGCGCCCTCGACGGCCGACAGGTCGGGACGGTGGTCCTCGTCCAGCGGCGTCGGGACGCAGATGACGATCACGTTCGACCGCGACAGCACCGACGCGTCCAGCGTGGCGGTGAAACCCGCCGCGAGCATCGCGTCGAGGTCGGCGTCCGTCAGGTCGTCGATGTAGGAGCGGCCGGCGTTGAGCGCGTCCACCTTGCGGGGGTCGACGTCCAGACCGGCCACCCGCAGACCGGCCGCCGTGGCCTCCTTGGCCAGCGGCATGCCGACGTATCCCAGCCCGATGATCGTGAGATCGAAGGCGGTCACGATGCGGCCTGAGGGCGGGAACAACACTTCATGGTGGCAAAGGTTATCTCAACTCGGCACCATGCACGCCTGATGCAACACATCGGACTTCGTGCGTTCTATCGGTTTTCGGTCAGTGACTGGTAGATCGCCCGGTAGGTCCGGGCCAGGCTGCTCCAGGTCCGGTGCGCGGCGACCTCGGCCCGGCCGGCCTCACCCATGACCCGGCGGCGCTCCGGATCGTCGCGCAGCGCGGCCAGCCCCTTGGCGAGCGCGGCCGGATCGCCGGGCGGCACCAGCAGACCGGCGCCCTCGCCACCGACGAGCTCCGACAGCGCGGGCAGGTCGCTGAGCACGACCGGCTTGCCCAGCGCCATCGCCTCGACCGGCTTCAGCGGCGTGACCAGGCGGCACACGCGCAGATCCGCGCGCGGGCAGACGAAGACGTCGATGGCCGCCTGGGCCTGCAGCGCCTCGTCCGGGCCGACCCGGCCGGGCAGGATCGCGTCCCTCAGGCCGAGCCGCTCGACCTGTTCGAGCAGGGCGGGCCGCTCCGCGCCGTCGCCGACGAGGAGCACCCGCACCGGCGTCCCGGCGTCGCGCAGCAGCGCGGCGGCGTCCAGCAGGGTGGCGAAGCCCTCGTAGCCCACGATGCTCGACACCGAGCCCACGACGATCTCGCCGCGGCCGACGCCGTAGCGCTCGCGGAACGTCTCGCCGTCGTAGTCGGCGGTCAGCAGGGAGTCGTCCACCGCGTTGGGCGCGAGGAAGATGCGCTCCCGGGGGACGCCGCGCTCCATGATCTCGACGGCCATGGTCTCGGCGAGCGTGACGACCGCGTCGGCCTCGCGCATGATGCGCGCCTCACGCTCGCGCTGCAGGACGTGCCGCTCGCTGCCGACCCGGGCCGGGTCCCGGGAGACCCAGGTCTCCTCCAGGAAGCCGCGCACCTCGTACACGAAGGGCGTGTTCGTCCGCTCGCGAACGGCGAGCGCGACCGAGCCGTTGCGGTGGTCGGTGGCCGCGTGCAGGACCTGCGGGCGGAGCGTGCGGACCAGCTCCGACACGTCCGCGGCGCCGCGGATCATCCGGCCCTGCGTCTCGAACGGCACGTCGTCCTTGGGCAGCAGCCGGTAGTAGGGGACCCCGTCGATCTCCTCGTACGGCTCGGCGTCGGTGTGCCCCTGGAGCATCGGCCAGCCCCAGCTCGTCACGACGTGCGGGTCGAGCCCGGCCGCCCGCTGCGCGGTGACGATGCGGTGGGTGCGCACCGTGTATCCCGCCTGCGTGTACGGCAGCGCGTTGGTGACCATGTGCAGCACCCGGCCGGGCACGCGCTCGCCCATGATGACTTTGGGCTTCGGCGGGATCGGGTCCGGGCCCAGCGCGGCGAGCTCGCCCTCGTAGTAGGCGATCCTGCGGCGGACGAACGGCCACCGCGACTGCGCCTGGAGCACCCTGACCGACTCGGACATCCGCCCGGCGTCGAAGTGCGCCTTCGCCTCCTGCAGCGGGCCCTTGGCGGCACGCTGCAGGATCCTGCGCGTACGGACCTTGACGAAGCGGGCGGCGGGCCAGGCGACGCGGCCGACGAACGGGCGCACACCGGCCGGCATCGCGTCGGCGGCCGCCTGGGCGACCCGCATCGGGTCGGATTTGACCTTGCCGGCGATGATCCGGGAGACGATGACGGGGTTCTTCGCGAACCCCCGGAGGAAGCCGCCGAGGCCGGCCTTCGCGGAAGCGGCGGACACGACCTTTACCGGCTTGTTGGCCTCGGTTTCCACGGCGCGACCGTACCATAGGCAACGTTTGTCCAAAGGTTAAGTGAAAGGCGAGGTAGATGAGAGACCACCCCCTCGTCCTGCACGTTTTGGGCGCCCGGCCCAACTTCGTCAAGGCGGCCCCCGTCGTCAAAGGACTGGCCGCGCTCGGCGTGCGGCAGGGCATCATCCACACAGGCCAGCACTACGACGCGCTGATGTCGGATGTGTTCTTCGCCGACCTCGGGCTGCCCGAGCCGATCGCGAACCTCGGCGTCGGCAGCGGCACCCACGCGCGGCAGACGGCGGCCCTCCTCACGGGGCTGGAGGACGTCGTCCTGGAGCACCGCCCGGCGCTCGTGGTCGTCTACGGCGACGTGAACTCCACGCTCGCGGCGATCCTGGTCTGCGCCAAGCTGGGCGTGCCGACCGCGCACGTCGAGGCGGGCCTGCGCTCCTTCGACCGGGGGATGCCGGAGGAGGTCAACCGGATCGTCACCGACGCGCTGTCGGACCTGCTGTTCGCCACCTCGCCGGACGCGCTGGCGCACCTCGCCAACGAGGGCGTGGACCCGGCGAAGGTGCACCTCGTCGGCAACCCGATGATCGACAGCCTGTTCGCCGCACTGCCCTCGCTCGACCCGGCGCCGGTGCGGGAGCGCCTCGGGATCACCGGGCGGTACGCCGTGGCGACGCTGCACCGCCCGGCGAACGTGGACGACCCCGAGACCGCCCGCGAACTGGTCGACGCGGTGCTCGGGGTGGCCGAGCAGGTGCCGGTGATCGTGCCGCTGCATCCCCGCGGCCGGCAGCGCCTCGCGGAGGCCGGCCTGGTCGACCGCGACGGGCTGCGGATCGTGGACCCGCTGGGTTACGTGGACTTCCTGTCGCTGGTCCGGGGCGCCGCCCTGGTGGTGACCGACTCCGGCGGCGTGCAGGAGGAGACGACCATGCTGGGCGTCCCGTGCCTGACCGTACGGCCGAACACCGAGCGGCCGATCACCGTGACCCACGGGACGAACCGGCTCGTGACCCCGGCGGCGCTGCCCGCCGCCGCGTCGAAGGCGCTCGCGGACGGCGCGGCCACCCCGAGCGGTGAACTGCCGCCGCTCTGGGACGGCGCCGCCGGGCCGAGAATCGCCCGCGTCATCGACGCCTGGCTGCGCGGCGACAACCTCTCCCCCGCCGCCAAGGGCCAGGCGCGCTAGCGCCCGGCGAATGACCCGCTAAATCCCCTATTTCGGCATAAAGGCGGCGGCGACAGCCGTACGATGACTCTTCCTTCGAGGGGGGAAGCATGGCTGAGACCGACGAGACTCCTGAAGAGCTGCGTTTCCAGCGGCTGGGGCCGGTGAACTGGCTGCCCGAGGAGCGCAAGCACGTCGAGCAGTACGAGGCGCGCATCCGCGACCTGGAGAACCGGCTCGCCTACCAGGAGGCCCGCGCCGACTACGCGCTCTGGCGGCTCCAGGCCACCCAGACCCAGAAGCCGTACCGGGTCGCGCAGGTGCTGACGAACGCGGCCAGGCCCAAGAAGATCGTCCGGCTGCCGCGCGACCTCAGCAAGGCGATGAAGGACGGCAGGAAGGCGCCGAAGGCGCCGCCGTCCGCGATCGAGGTCGCCGCCGCGGCCGAGGCGCGGGGTCCCGAGGTCAAGATCCCGACCCTCCAGTGGCCCGACGGCCCGGTCGTACGCCCCGGCATGCGCGTCGCGGTGATCCTCGACGACTTCTCCCGCATGGCGTTCACGTACGAATGGGACCAGATCGAGTTCGGGCTGCAGGACTGGCGCGAGATCTTCGCGGAGCGGCGTCCCGAGATGCTGTTCTGCGAGTCGGCCTGGCACGGCAACCAGGGCCGCTGGCGTTACCAGATGACCGGGACCAACGCGCCCAAGCAGGAGTTGCGCGACCTGATCGCCTGGTGCCGGGAGGAGGGCATCCCCACGGTCTTCTGGAACAAGGAGGACCCGCCCAACTTCGACTTCTTCATCGAGACGGCCAAGCTGTTCGACCACGTGTACACGTGCGACGGCGACATGATCCCGAAATATCGCGAGACGCTGGGTCATGACCGTGTCGGCGCGCTGCAGTTCGCCGCCCAGCCGCGGATCCACAACCCGATCCAGACCAAGCAGGGCCGGCCGTACGACGTCGTCTTCGCCGGCATGTACTTCCGCGACAAGCACCCCGAGCGGCGCGAGCAGATGGAGACGATCCTCGCGCCCGTACGCCCCCTCGGCCTGCACATCTTCGCCAGGAACGGCACGGTCGCCGACAAGTACGCCTGGCCGGAGGAGTACCGCCCCCACATCGCCGGCGAACTGCCGTACGAGCAGATGCTGGCGGCGTACAAGATGTACAAGGTCTTCCTGAACGTGAACTCGGTGATCGACTCGCCGACCATGTGCGCCCGGCGCGTCTTCGAGCTGTCGGCCTGCTCGACCACCGTGCTGTCGGGGTGGTCGCGGGCCATCGAGGAGACGTTCGGCCCGCTGATCCCGGTCGCGCACTCGCAGGAGGAGGCGTACAACCGGGCGATCTACTTCATCAACAGCCCGGAGCTGCGGGCCCGGCAGGGACACCTGGCGATGCGCGAGGTGTTCGACAAGCACCTGTTCTCCCACCGGGTCGACCAGATCCTCACCGACCTCGGCCTGCCGGTCGTGTCGCGCTCGCGGTCGATCTCCGTCGTGCTGCCGACCAACCGGGCCGGCCAGCTCGAACACGCGATCACCCAGGTGGCCCGGCAGCGGCACCGCGACCTTGAGCTCGTGCTGGTCATGCACGGCCTGTCGGAGGACCCTGCGGTCGTGCGCGACAAGGCGCTCGCGGCGGGCATCCCGGCCGTGAAGGTGCTCACCGCCGACCCGTCCTGGACGCTCGGCGAGGTGCTCAACCACGGCATCGCCCACGCCGACGGCGAGCTGATCTCGAAGATGGACGACGACAACATCTACGGCGAGCACTACCTGTCCGACCTGGTGCGGTCCTTCGACTACGCCGACGCCGAGATGGTCGGCAAGGGCGCCCACTACACCTACTTCCCCGACCAGGACGTCACGATCTTCCGCCTGCCCGGGCTGGAGCACCGTTACGCCCATCTCATCCAGGGGGCGACGATCCTGGCCAGGACCGACCTGCTGCGGGCGTTCCCGTTCGAGGCGGTCAACGCCGGCGAGGACACCCGGCTCGTACGGCGGTGCAAGGAAGAGGGCGTCCGGATCTACTCGGCCGACCGCTACAACTTCATCTACATGCGCGGCTCCGACGCCACCGCCCACACCTGGCAGGCCGCGGACTACAAGCTGACCCGCAACGCCCAGTTCTGCTTCGCCGGCAACCCCGAGCCCCACGTGCTCATCTGAACCGGCTCGTCGCCCCGGCTCGTCCGCCCCGGCTCGTCCGACCCAGATCTACACCGGCGCGGGATCTGTCGGCGCGGGCGGTTCCGGGCGCGCCGCCGCCCCGTCCGTACGCGCCGCGACCGTGCCGGACGGGACCGGCCACCACTGGACGGCGGACTCGGCGGCACGTTCGTCACGTCGGCGCACGTCCGCCACTGGCACGCCTCCGTCACAGGCACGCATGAGTCACAGGCACGCATGAGTCACAGGCACGCATGCGTCCATCACACCGGCACGTCCCGCGGCCCTCGCACTGCGCGCGCCGTGCCCAGCCCCGATCGGCCCTCGGCTCTGACCCCGGTAGGCAGCTCACCTGTGACGCCAACAAATCACCAGCTCAGAGGTGTCTACCGCAGGCAGGCATGGGAGAATTCATACATGCTTTCGAATCGACGGAGGAGGTGGGATGGACTTGTTCGATGGCGGTTCTGACCGCCCTCGTCGTTCGATTGGCAAGGACGCCGACTGGTGGGATCGGCTCACGGCCGGCTCGCCGCTGTGGTCTTCCGAGGGTTCGGCCGCCCATGAATATGTCCCGATCGTCGTTCGCGAGCCGCGCGAGTACGCGAGCCGTAGCGAGGGCCAGGTGAAGGCGAATGCTCTCGCCGACGCTCCGGGTAGCGCTTGCGGCGGTGCTCCTGCCGGCGCTTCCGCCGGTGCGCCTGACGGCGCCACCGGCGCCGGCCCGGGTGAGGCGAGCCGGGATCGGGACGCAGGGTGTGATCGGGATGGCGGCAGCGCGCCTGGTGGTGCGCCAGGTGGCGCGTCTGATGGTGCCTTCGGTGGTGCTTCTGGTGGTGCTTTGGGCGATGTTTCTGGTGCGGGGTCGTCGTCGTGGGTGGCGGTGGCGGCTCTTGTCGAGGCGGCGCGGGCGGTGGCGTTGGTGCCGGTGCCTGAGGACGCGGGTGTGTGTCTGGCTGAGGCCGAGGAGTTGCTTGCGGCCCGTGACCGGATCACTTCGGCGTTGGCGGCCCGGGTCGGGCGTGTTCACCGGGCCGGGGAGGCGAAGCACCACGGGCATGCGTCCACCAAGTTGTGGTTGCGCTCTGCTGGCGGGATGACCCCTGCGGGGGCAGGGCGCCTGCTGACGATGAGCATGGAGCTGCCCCGTCTTTCTGAGGTGCGCCGCCTGTTCGCGGATGGCGGTCTGGCGGAGGGGGTGGTGGAGGCGATCTGCACGGCCACCGCCGGGTTGACCGATGAGCAGGCGGCGACGGCTGAGCGGATTTTGCTGGAGTTGGCCGCTGCGGCGGGTGCGGCGGAGGTGGCGAAGGCGGGGCGGTATCTGCGGGCGGTGCTGGACCCCGACGGGCATGAGAGGGACGAGCAGGCGGATTTCGATCGCCGGTTCTTCCGGGTGCGCCGGCGCCGGGGTGGTGGGCTGGAGGGGGAGTTCTATCTGCCGGTGGAGGTGGCGGCGAGGTTGCAGCACATGCTGGACGTCTACGCGAAACCGAAGGCCGAGGGTGATGACCGCACGCTGAGCGTGCGGAACGCCGATGCGTTGATCGCGTTCCTGGAGAACCGGATCGTGACTGAGCTTCTGGTGCTGGTCAACGCCGAGTCCCTCCCCGACGACCCCCCAAGCGGCACTCCCTGCGACGACGGAGAGCCCACCATCGAGGAGCCCACCATTGACGACGGCGAGCCCACCAATGAGGAGCCCGCCGGAGAAGAGTCAGAGGATGCGGAGCCTGGTAGTCGGTCATCGACCGTCAGCCCTGAACACGACCCCGCCGACGACCCCGGCGCTCAACAAGAGGGGATCGATCGAGGACACCACAGAAACCGAGCGCGGCGGTCGCAGCAGGCACGCCCGCAGCAGGCGCATGCCCCTGATCCCCCACCGGAGCACGACGTTCCGCCGAATGCGGAACACGGCAGCGACACCTGGCCGGGAGGTGAGCCCTGGCTGGGGGGCGGCTCCTGGGCGGGGGCGGGCCCAGATGCTCCGCCGTGGCCGGGAGGCGAGGCGCGGGCGGAGAGTGATGCCCGGGCGGGGGCGGAAGCCGATGTGCCGCCGGGAGTGGGAGGGGATGCTCCGCCGGGGGTGGGGGTGAACTGTCCGCCGGGGGTGTGGTTGCGGGGGTTGCCGGGGCTGATCCTGGCGACCGGGCACCTGCTGCCCGCCTCCAGCGTGCACCGGCTGGCCCGCACCAGCACCCTGGTGAGGATCGTGATGAACGCCGCCGGGCAGGTCCTGGACATGGGCCGCAAGGTCAGGTTGGCCACCCCGGCCCAGCGCCGGGCCATCTACGCCCGCTACGCCACCTGCTGGGTCGACGGCTGCCCCCTGCCCGCCACCATGTGCCAGATCGACCATTCCGACGACTGGTGCAGCGGCGGGCTGACCGACCTCAAGCTGCTCGGGCCGGCCTGCCAGTTCCACAACCGCGACCGCTACCGCCACCCCACCCGCTACACCCGCCGCAAGATCGGCGACGACCGCTGGGCCTTCACCTACCGCAACCCCCGCACCACCCGAACCCCCGCACCACCCGGCGGGTGAGGACATGACGCGCGCACGGTCCGGGCCCTATGCCGATCCGATGGGTGCATGCGCCGTCCGGTGCCCACCGAGCTGCCACGGTCCGGCAGGGATTCGAGACGGTCGCGAGGTCAGAGCCCGAGCCGTCGGCCGACATCGCAGCCCGATACCTGAAGCTTTCTGACATGGTCGGGCGATAGTCTCCCGCCGGAAGGAGGCGATGCGATGCGTTACGTGGCGCTGTTGCGCGGCATCAACGTCAACCCCGCCACCGCGGTGGCGATGGCCGATCTCAAGGCGCTGCTCGAAGGCCTCGGGCACGGGAATGTGCGCACGCACCTGCGCAGCGGAAACGCCCTGTTCACGGCGGATGGTGACAGCGAGCCTATCGCCGACGCGATCGAGCGCGGGCTCCAGGAGGAGCTCGGCCTGTCCACAACGGTGATCCTCCGTACGGCTGAGCAGCTTCGCGGTGTGGTGGAGCGCAATCCCCTGGAGGTCAGGGACCCGGCCCGGTTCGCCGTGGTCTTCCTGGCCCGGCCGCCGGACCGTGAGGGGCTGACGAGCATCGACCCGGCGGCGTACGCACCGGAGGAGATGCTGGTCGGCGAGCGGGAGCTCTACGTCTACTTCCCCGACGGGCTGCGGCGCCCCAAGCTGCCACCGCTGCTGGAGAAGCACTCGGCCGGCCCGGCGACCATGCGCAACTGGAACACCGTCACCCGCCTGCTCACGCTCGCCACCCAGTAGGGTCGATGTCCTGATGAGCACCACTCTTGTCGCGAAGGAACTCGCCGCCGGGCACGGCGACCGCGTCCTGTTCACGGATCTCGATCTGGTCGTCGCGTCCGGGGACGTCGTCGGGCTGGTGGGAGTGAACGGCGCGGGCAAGTCGACGCTGCTTCGCCTGCTGGCCGGCCTCGACGCCCCCGAGCACGGCAGCGTACGGCTCAGCCCGCCCGCCGCCAATGTCGGCCACCTGCCGCAGGAGCCCGAACGGCGGCCGGGTGAGACCGTCGCGGCCTTCCTCGCCCGCCGAACCGGGGTCGCGGCCGCACAGCGGGCCCTCGACGCGGCCACCGAGGCGCTCGTCGGCGGCGATACCGGCGACGCGTACTCCGAGGCGCTCGATCGGTGGCTCGCCCTGGGCGGCGCCGACCTGGAGGAGCGGGCCGCGGAGGTGGCCGCCGACCTCGGGCTCACGATCGGCCTTGAGCAGGAGATGGCGTCCCTGTCCGGTGGGCAGGCGGCCCGGGTGGGGCTGGCCTCGCTGCTGCTCAGCCGTTATGACGTGTTCCTGCTCGACGAGCCCACGAACGACCTCGACCTCGACGGCCTGGACCGGCTCGAACGCTTCGTGACAGGGCTGCGCGCCGGAACGGTGGTCGTCAGTCACGATCGCGAGTTCCTCGCCCGTACGGTGAACAGGGTGGTCGAGCTCGATCTCGCCCAACAGCAGATCCGCGCGTACGGTGGCGGGTACGACGCCTACCTGGAGGAGCGCGAGGTCGCCCGCAGGCACGCGCGCGAGCAGTACGAGGAGTACGCCGACACCAGGTCCTCTTTGGAGGCCCGGGCCAGGGGCCAGCGCGCCTGGATGGAGAAGGGCGTCAAGAACGCGCGCCGCAAGGCCCCCGACGGCGACAAGCTCGGACGGAAGTTCCGCACCGAGGCGACGGAGAAGCAGGCGGCCAAGGCCCGGCAGACCGAGCGGATGATCGAGCGACTGGATGTCGTCGAGGAGCCGCGCAAGGAGTGGGAACTGCGGATGGAGATCGCCGCCGCGCCCCGCTCCGGGGCCGTGGTCGCGACGCTGCGCGGCACGGTAGTGCGACGTGGCGGCTTCACGCTCGGGCCCGTCGACCTGCAGATCGACTGGGCGGACCGGGTCGCGATCACCGGCGCGAACGGCTCGGGCAAGACCACGCTGCTCGGCGCGTTGCTCGGCCGGGTGGCCCTCGACGAGGGGACGGCGACGCTCGGCCCCGGTGTGGTCGTCGGCGAGGTCGACCAGGCTCGCGCCCTCTTCGAGGGCGACGAGCCGCTGCTCGGCGCGTTCGGCGCACTTGTCGACCTGCCGCCCGCCGACGCCCGCACGGTGCTGGCCAAGTTCGGCCTGCGCGCCGACCACGTGCTGCGTCCCGCGGCCATGCTGTCACCGGGCGAGCGCACGCGGGCGGCCCTCGCCCTCCTCCAGGCCCGTGGGGTCAACCTGCTCGTCCTGGACGAGCCCACCAACCATCTCGACCTCCCGGCGATCGAACAGCTGGAGTCGGCGCTCGACTCGTACACGGGAACCCTGCTGCTCGTCACGCACGACCGGCGCATGCTGAAGGCCGTCCACACGACACGCCGTGTCGTCGTCGAGGCCGGCCGGATCCGCGAGGGCTGAACCCGCTACGGCTGACGAGCCGCACGGCCGAAGTAGCGGGCCACGACCCGCGTGTGGAGCGGGAACGCCAGCTCCTGAGGGGCGTCGATCACCAGCCACTCGCTGGTCTCCGCGGTGGGCGCGACCGGCGGGAGGGCGTCCGGGGTCGTGCGCGGTCCGAGGCCGAAGATCAGCACGGTGCCGTCGGGCGCGCTGAGCACGTCGAACAGCCGCACACCCGCCACGTCGACGACGACGCCCGTCTCCTCGCGGACCTCCCGTACGGCGGCCTGCTGCCAGGACTCGCCGATGTCGACGAAGCCTCCGGGGAGGGCGAGCAGGCCGCGGTGCGGCTCGACCGCCCGGCGGACCACGAGAAGGCCGGACGTACGCGCACTGTCCACCGGAAGCACCATGACCGCCACCGGCAGGGGATTGAGATAGCTCGTGTTCCCGCACTCCTGGCAGGTCCTCGGCCAGGGCCGGCCGGGTGCGTAGGCCGCTCCGCAGAAGGAGCAGTGGGAGTTCCTGATCGCCACGCTCGCGAGAGTAACAACATTCGCCGTCAGGCCAGCTTGAAAGTCTCGACGACGTCCCGGCACTCAGCAAGCCCCGCCAACGGCTCTGGAATGTTCTGACATACGGTGACGGTTGCGCATAACGAAACTGCTGTGCCGAGAGCGTTTCAGAGGAGTCTCATCCGTGACCACCACGACATCGAAGGGCATCGGGCTACGGTCGGAGCGCGGTCCCGTCCTCGCCGCCATCATGCTGTGTACCGGTCTCGTGGCGCTGGACAGCACGATCATCGCGACCGCGGTGCCCTCGGTCGTCAGCGACCTCGGCGGGTTCTCCCAGTTCCCGTGGCTGTTCTCGATCTACCTGCTGACCCAGGCCGTCACCGTGCCCATCTACGGCAAGCTGGCCGACGTCTTCGGGCGCAAGCCGGTGATGTTCTTCGGCATCGCCGCGTTCCTGCTCGGGTCGGTGCTGTGCGGGGTGGCCTGGAGCATGCCCGCGCTGATCGCGTTCCGGGCGATCCAGGGCATCGGCGCCGGGGCGGTGCAGCCGATCAGCATCACGATGGCCGGCGACCTCTACTCGGTCGAGGAGCGCGCCCGGGTCCAGGGCTACCTCGCCAGCGTGTGGGGCGTCTCGGCGGTCGTCGGCCCGACGCTCGGCGGCGTGTTCTCCGAGTACGTCTCCTGGCGCTGGATCTTCTTCATCAACCTGCCGCTCGGCGCGGTGGCCACCTGGGTGCTGGCCCGCCGCTTCAAGGAGCAGGTGAGGCGCGGCTCCCACCGTGTCGACTATCTGGGCGCCGTGCTGCTGACCGGCGGCTCCTCGCTGCTCATCCTCGGCCTGCTGGAGGGTGGGGTCGCCTGGGAGTGGAACTCGGCGCCCAGCCTGCTGATCTTCGTGGCGGGGGCGCTGCTGATCGCCGCCTTCGTCCTCGCCGAGCGCCGCGCGGCCGAGCCGGTGCTGCCTTTGTGGGTGTTCCGCCGCCGCACGCTGAACGGGGGCAACCTGGTCTCCGTCGGCGTCGGCGCCCTCACCATCGGGCTCACGTCGTACGTCCCGACGTACGCGCAGGGGGTGCTGGGCACCGGCGCGCTGGTGGCGGGCTTCGCCCTGGCCGCGCTGACCATCGGCTGGCCGCTCGCGGCGACGTTCTCCGGCCGCCTCTACATGCGCATCGGGTTCCGCGACACCGCGTTGATCGGCGTCGTCGTGGTGGTGGCGGGCACCGTGCTGTGCGCGCTGCTCGGCCGGAACGCGATGATCTGGCAGGTCGCCGCCGCCTGCTTCGTGGTCGGCGTCGGTCTCGGGCTGTCGGCCAGCCCCACGATGGTCGCCGTGCAGTCGGTCGTCGGCTGGGAGCGCCGCGGCGTCGTCACCGCGACGAACATGTTCTCCCGGTCGATCGGCAGCACGGTCGGCGCCGCGATGCTGGGCGCCATCTCCAACGCGACGCTGTCGGACCGCTTCGCCCACCCGCCCGCCTCCCTCGCCGGCTCGGTGGCGGGGCGGCTGCCGGACAGCCTCGACGCCACGAGCCTGGTGCTGAACGCCCAGGGCGCGGCGGCCCACTCGGCCGCCGCGTCCTTCGTCCGGGGCGCGTTGTACGACGCCGTCCACCACATCTTCATCGCGCTCGTCGTCGTGGCCGTGCTCAGCGTCGGCGCGCTGCTGCTCATGCCCCGCCGTACGACTGAGCTGTCGTTCGACTGAGCTGTCGTTCGACTGAGCTGTCGTTCGGCTGGGCTGTTGCCAGGCTGACCCGCCCTCGATCAGGCGATCGGCTTCACGGGGTGCTCGGTGCCGTTCACGCTTGCGCTTTCCTGCTGGGAGGCCGTCGCGGGCGAGCCACCGGCCAGGAGGGTGCGCGCCAGGCCCAGCCCGGTGCCGCCCAGCGTGAGCGCCTTGGCCAGCATCTCCTCGATGCCCTGGGCGCCGTTGAGCACCACCATGTGATCGACGTTGCCGAACGCCTTCGCCCCGGCCTCCACGATCTGCGGCCAGTTCTCGGCGAGCTGCTGGGCGATGACGGCCTCCTGGTTCTCCCGCAGCGCCTCGGAGCGGGCCCTGATCGCCTCGGCCTCGGCCAGACCCCGCGCCTTGGCCGACTCGGCCTCCGCGAGACCACGTGCCTTGGCGGCCTCGGCCTCCGCGAGACCCCGCGCCTTGGCGGCCTCAGCCTCGCCCAGACCGGTCGCCCTGGTCGCGGCCGCGGCGGCCTCACCGCGCAGCCGCACCGACTCGGCCTCGGCCGCGGCCGCCTGCTTGACCTGCGACGCCTGCGCGACGGCCCGCAGCTCGGTCTCCTTCGCCTCCGCCTCGGCCTGCGCGATGCGCGCGTCGCGCTCGGCCTGCGACAGCGTCACGGTCTCGTACGCCTTGGCGTCGGCGGGCTTGCGCACCTGCGACTGGAGCCGCTGCTCGGAGAGCTGGGCCTCCAGCTCGGCCGTACGGGTCTCCTGGACGACGACCTCCTGACGGGCCGTGGCCTCCGACAACGGCCCGGACTGCCGCGACCGCGCCTGCGCCTCGTCGATCTCCGCCTGGTAGGAGGCCTGCTTGATCTGCGCGTCGCGCCACGCGCCGGCCTTGTTCGCCGCCGCGATCTGCTCGGCCTCGGTGGCCTCCTGGTCGCGCTGCGCCTCCGCGATGCGCGCGGACGCGGCGATCTTCGCGGCGTGCGGCTTGCCCAGGTTCGTGATGTAGCCGGTCTCGTCCTCGATCTCCTGGATCTGCAGCGAGTCGACGACCAGGCCGAGCTTGCTCATCTCGTCGGCCGCGGAGCTGCGGGTCTCGCTGGTGAGCCGCTCCCGGTTGAGAATGAGATCCTCGACGGTCAGGTTGCCGATGATCGAGCGCAGATGACCGGTGAACAGCTCGTGGATGGCGCCGTTCATCGAGTCCTGCTGGTCGAGGAAGCGCCGGGCGGCGTTCGCGATGCTGCTGAAGTCGTCGCCCACCTTGTAGATGATCACGCCGCGCACCTGGACCGGGATGCCCTGCTGGGTCACGCAGTTGACCTGCAGGTTCGTGGCCCGGCTGTCGAGCCGCAGCCGCCGGGAGGTCTGGAAGCCGGGCAGCACGGCGGTGCCCTTGCCGGTCACGATCTTGAAGCCCAGGCTGTCGGCGAGCTCGTTCCTCGTGTGGGCCCCGAGGCCCGAGATGATGAGCGCCTCGTTGGGCTCGGCCACCCGCCAGATGGCCTTGAACAGCATGGTGAGGACGATGAGGGCGACGATGGCGACGCCGCCCACGACCACGATCTCCGAGGGCATGGGAGCCTCCGTCCAGAGTGGGGGGAGAAGAGCGGGGAGGGGGAGAGGAGGATGGTGCGGGTCAGACGATCGCGCGGGCGACGTAAACGGTGCGCGGGGGCGAATACTCCACGACGACGACGATGGACCCCATCGGGATCTCCTCGTCCGGGACGCTCGGATAGGCGTAGAACGCCTCGACACCCCCGCGGATGGGCACCATCACCTCGCCGACGAGGCCAGGCCCGATCCTGCCCGTGACCCTGCCCTGTCTGCCGACCACCCGCGTCACCCCGTCGTCTTCACCACATCTGGCCGCACCGCGAATGCGTACGCTACCCCGGATTGCGCGCTTCGCCATGTTCTGCACCATCACCCGGAAAACGTGCGTACGCACGCGAGAGTTCCGCACGGCGTCTGCCGGGCCGCTGCCCGCGCCGCTGACCGGGCCGGCGCAGCGTCGTGAACGCCCAGGAGACGTCCGGCTCGACCGCCCACCGGAAGGCCCGCCGTACCGGGGAGGTGCACAGCAGGGCCGCCAGTACGGCGCCGAGAGCCACCATCGCCGCCACGCCGAGCGGATTGACGAGCGCGTCGTGGAAGCGCTCGCTGACCTTCACCGCGAAGCCGTGCAAAAGATAGGCGTACATGGTGGCGGCGCCGAGGCCGGAGAACCAGGTGCGGCGGTCCGGGGTGAGCGCGAGGAACGCCAGGACCAGCAGGAAGCCCGCCGCCAGCATGGCGAGCCTGATCAGGGTGCCGGTCAAGTCGTCCACGCCGATCTGGTGGTTGGAGTGGCGCCAGCGGATCCACTCCGTCGGCACGAGCCGGTGCACGGCGAAGGCCCCGGCGAGCGCCGCGGCCAGCACGGCGCCCCCCGTGATCGCGGCCACCCGCCCGCGCAGCAGTTCCAGGTGACCGGGGGTGAACATGAGCCCGAGCACGTAGAACGGCAGCAGGCCGAACGTGCGGTTCATCGACAGCTCGTCCGGCAACGCGCTCGTCCCCGACAGCAGCGAGAGCCCGACCGCGACGACCAGAGGATGCCGCAACTGCTGCCAGACCGGGGTGGACAGCCGCCAGAGGAACAGCGACATCAGAAACCAGGTCAGATAGTACGGATCGAGCAGGCTGATCTCCAGCTTGCCGTACAGGAAGTAGCGGGGCAGCGAGTAGGCCACCTCGAAGATGACGTACGGCACGGCCAGGCCGCTGATGAGCCTGCGCGCCTTGCCCGCGGAGAACGTGAAGTTTCGCGACAGGTAGCCGCTGATCACGATGAACAGCGGCATGTGGAAGAGGTAGACGTAGAAGTAGAGCGCGTGCGCCGCGGGGACGTCCCGCAGGTCCTCCACGAGGTGCCCGGAGACGACGAGCACGATGGCCAGGAACTTGGCGTTGTCCAGCAGCGGGTCGCGGGCGGGGGCCGCCGGGCCGGACGTGCGCGCGGGAGCGGTCACGGTCATGCGGCCGGACCCTAGCCACCCGTCAGTCACCCGTCCGTGAGCACCGGCGCAACCCCCGGCGAACACTCCCCGAACTCTTCGGGGCCCCTCAGCCTCTCAGCTGGTCAGCCTCTCAGCCGGTCAGCCCCTCAGCCGGTCAGTCCGGTGGCGGCGGCGCTGGCGTCCCAGAGGGCGGCGGCGGAGGCGGGGTCGGACATCCTCCGCGGCACCCGCGCGGGGGCGTTCTTGACGAAGTAACGGCCCGGGTGGTCCACGCCGTCGGCGTGGGTGACGAGGTGGACGATCCTGGCGGCGCCGGCCTCGGGCGACTCGCCGACCCCGGGAACGCGCCACACCATCTTCATGAAGAGCGTGCCGTCCGCGAAGGTCGTCTTCAGCACTCCCGGGTGCAGGCACGTGGCGGCCAGCCCGCGCTCGGCGAGCGACACGGTGAACAACGCGTTGGCCTGCTTGGAGTCGCCGTACTGCTGCCAGCCGTTCCAGCGCCGCCGTTCCCTGGTCAGGTCGGCGGGGTCGAGGCGGCCGAACTTCGCGGCCCGCGACGAGGTGGTGACGACCCGGGCGGACGACGCCGCGAGCCGGTCGGCGAGCAGGTTCGTGAGCAGGAACGGCGCCAGATGGTTGACCTGCATCATCAGCTCGTTGCCGTCCGCCGTCGTCCGCCGGTCGGGCGTCATGACGCCCGCGTTGTTCACCAGCACGTCGATGCGTTCGTACCGGGCCAGCAGGTCCGCGGCCAGCCGGCGCACCTGGTCGAGTGAGGAGAAGTCGGCCACGAGGGTGTCCGGGCGGGTGCCGCCGGCCGCGGCGGCCCGATCCGCGACCGCGTGCAGCCTCTCGGGTGTACGCCCGATGAGCACGATTTGATGACCTAGCCGGGCGAGATCAAGGGCGGAAGCTGCACCGATTCCGGCACCAGCCCCAGTGATCACAGTAATCATCGTTTCCTCCTCCTGCGCCGGGAGTGTATCGGTGCTAGCCTTCTGTGCGATCTTCCGGAGGTGCATTCCCCCATAAATGCGGCACAGCCTCCAGCACTGCAGGAGTGGCCACATGGGTTCAAAAAACCGCTCGATTCGGTTCAAGGTCTTCTCACTGCTGCTCCTACCATTGCTCATGTTGAGTGCTATGTGGGGGTTTGCCCTAAAACTGACGGTCGGCGACGGCGTCACCCTCCTGCGTGCCAAGACGCTGTACGACACCATCGGCATCGCCTCCACCGACCTCGGGCTGCAGATCCAGGCGGAACGCGCGCTGACCGCGGGGGTGCTGAGCAGCGGCCAGACGAACTCCGCCGCGCTCACCACCCAGCAGGCCAAGACCACCGCCTCGGCGGACAGGTTCCGGAGGACCTCCAACGAGGAGTCCACCCGTGACGTCATGAGCGACGACCTCGTGGCGCCCCTGGACACCCTGCTGTCCTCCCTCGAACGCCTGCCCTCGATCCGGGAGTCCATCTCGCTCGGCCAGGCGGACCGGCTCTACGCCATCAACTCCTACAACGCGATCATGGATGACATGTTCGCGCTGTACGAGAGGCTGGTCTCGGTCCCCGACCTGACCGTCTTCCAGCAGGCCAGCGCGATGCAGGGGATGGGCAACGCGCACGAGATGATCAGCCGCGAGGACGCCCTCCTCCGCGGCGCGCTCGCCAGCGGCATGATGACCGGCCAGGAGCAGACCGCCTTCGGCGAGTGGGTCTCCACCCGCCGGTTCCTCTACCGGAAGAACCGCGCGGTCCTGACCGGCGACATGCGCGCGCCGTACGAGCAGGAGCTCACCTCGCCGCTCTTCGACCGCTTCACGGCGCTGGAGAACCTGCTCGTCAACCGCGTGCGCACCGGCGGGCCGGTCCCGCCGGAGGCCCAGAAGTGGTCGGCGACCGTCGACCAGTTGATCCTCAGGCTCGACTCGGCCCGGGTGAAGGCGTCGGACGCGCTCAACACGAACGCCACCTCGGTCGCGACCGGGATCCTGCTCCGCATCCTGGTCGCCGGAGGGCTCGGCCTCGTCGTCATCGTTACGACGATCATCTTCTCCGTACGGTTCGGCCGCCGTCTCGCCCGTGACCTCGCCGGGCTGCGCGACGCCGCGCTCGACCTCGCCGACGTACGGCTGCCGCGCGTCGTCGAGAAGCTGCGGCGCGGCGAGGAGGTGGACGTCGAGGCCGAGGCGCCCCCGATCAACGCGACGGGGTCCAGCGAGGTCGAGGACGTCGCCCACGCGTTCGGCTCCGTGCAGCGCACCGCCGTGGAGGCCGCCGTCGGCCAGGCCGCCCTGCGCCGCGGCATCGGCCAGGTCTTCCTCAACCTGGCCCGGCGCAAGCAGACCCTGCTGCACCGCCAGCTCACGCTGCTCGACACGATGCAGCGCCGGGCCGAGGACCCGGAGGCGCTGGAGGACCTGTTCCGGCTCGACCACCTCACCACCCGCATGCGGCGGCACGCGGAAGGCCTGATCATCCTGTCCGGGGCCACGCCGGGACGCGCCTGGCGCAAGCCGGTGCCGCTCATCGACGTGGTCCGCGCGGCGATCTCCGAGGTGGAGGACTACACCCGGGTCACGATGGCTCCGATGCCGGCCGCCACCCTCGCGGGCGCGGCCGTGGCCGACCTCGTCCACCTGATCGCCGAGCTGATGGAGAACGCCACCGTCTTCTCGCCGCCGCACACCAGGGTGGAGGTCCGCGGGGAGCTCGTCGCCAACGGGCTCGCGATCGAGGTCGAGGACCGCGGCCTGGGTCTCACGCCCGAGGAGTACGACGAGATCAACGCGCGGCTGACCGACCCGCCGGAGTTCGACCTGGCCGACAGCGACAGGCTCGGGCTCTTCGTCGTCAGTCAGCTCGCCGTCCGGCACGGGGTGAGGGTGGTGCTGCGCGGCTCGCCGTACGGCGGGACGACCGCGATCGTGCTCATGCCCCGCACCCTGGTCGTGGAGGACGGCGCGCCCACAGCGATCGAGGGACCACCGCCGTCCCGCGGCGCCCACGCCAAGCCCGCACCGGAGATGACGCCGGAGACGCTGCGGGAGGCCGTCGCGGGACGGGTGTGGGATCCCGCCGGAGCCCCGGAAAGCCCCGAGTCGTCCCCGTTCTTCACCCCGGCCGCCCTGCGGACCGAGGCCGTGCCCTCCTCCGTGCGCGAGGCCCCGCCCGCCCCCACACCCATTCCCACCCCGGTCCCCACCCCCGTTCCGATGCCCGTCTCCAGGCCGAAGCCGGTCGCCGCGAACAGCGCACCGAACAGCGCACCGAACGGCACATCGAACGGCACGGGGAACGGCACGGGGAACGGCGCACCCAACGGCACGGCGTCCCGGGCCAGGGGATCGGCTTCCGACGGGACCCACGCCGGTCTGCCGCGCCGGGTCCGGCAGGCCAACATCGCTCCGCAGCTACGCACCCCGTCGACGCAGCCGCCGCTGTCCGCCCCTCCCATGGAGGAGCGGTCGCCCGAGGAGGCCAGGGCCGTGTTCGCCTCCTTCCAGAGCGGCGCGCGCCGGGGCCGGGAGGACTCCGACCAGCCGGGTGGGGTAGCACCCGGTGACCACGCACACAACACGCACGGCGAGAAGGGTGACGCATGACCGGCAAAGCGACGTCGACCGGCGAACTGAACTGGCTGCTCGACGATCTCATCAGCAGGGTCGCCGCCGTCCGCCAGGCGGTGATCCTCTCCACCGACGGCCTCGTCGTGGGAGCCTCCCAGGGGCTGAGCCGGGAGGACGCGGAGCACCTGTCGGCGGTCGCCGCCGGGTTCCAGAGCCTGGCCAGGGGCGCCGGCCGGCACTTCGGCGGTGGTGAGGTGCGGCAGACCATCGTCGAGATGGAGGCGGCGTTCCTCTTCGTCACCGCCGCCGGGCAGGGCACCTGCCTGGCCGTCCTGGCCGCCTCCGACGCCGACGTCGGCCACATCGCGTACGAGATGGCGATGCTGGTCAAGCGAGTGGGCCAGCACATCTCCACCAACCCGCGCCGGATCTCCCCATGAGACGGGCGGGCATATGACGGGACCCCAATGGATGGACGAGGAGGCCGGATCCTTGGTCCGGCCGTACACGCTGACAGGGGGCCGGGCGCGGCACTCCGGCGTGAAACTCGATCTCATCACGATGGTGACCACCACGGGTTCACGCAGGGACCTGTCCGGGATAGGTCCCGAGCAGCGACGGATCCTTGACCTCGCGCGCGGCAGCGCGTCGGTGGCGGACATCGCGTCCGACATCGACCTGCCACTGGGCGTGGTACGCGTCCTGATCGGGGATCTACTCGACCTGGGACTCGTCGAGGCGCGGGCTCCGGGCAAAGTGGCGCCGCTGCCAAGCGAGCGCATTCTCAAGGAAGTGATCAATGGCCTTCGCGCCCTCTGAGGAGCCGGTCGCCCTCAAGATATTGGTGGCCGGCGGCTTCGGCGTCGGCAAGACCACGCTGGTCGGCGCGATCAGCGAGATTCGCCCCCTCCGTACGGAGGAGGTGCTGTCCGACCGCGGCGTCGGCGTCGACGACATCGACGGTGTGGAGGCCAAGACGACCACCACGGTCGCGATGGACTTCGGGCGCATCACCATCAGGGAAGGCCTGGTGGTCTACCTGTTCGGCACCCCCGGGCAGGAGCGCTTCTGGTTCATGTGGGACGAGCTCAGCTACGGCGCGCTCGGCGCGGTCGTGCTGGCCGACACCCGGAGACTGACCGACTGCTTCCCGTCCATCGACTACTTCGAACAGCGCGGCACGCCGTTCATCGTGGCGGTGAACTGCTTCGACGGCGCGGACCAGCACGAGGCCGACGACGTGCGGATCGCCCTCGACCTCGATCCGGAGGTGCCCGTCCTGCTCTGCGACGTACGGCGGCGCGCCTCGGCGAAGGTCGTGCTCGTCACCCTCGTGGAGCACGCGCTCAAGACGCTGACGGCCGCCCAGCGCTGAGCGGCATGACGGCCGCCGGTCCGCTCGCGGAGCGGCGGCCCCAGGTGAGCTGGACGAGCCGCAGGGCGAGCAGCCCGAGGAAGGACACCTCGGCGGCCAGCAGCAGCCGCTCCACCAGGCCGATCATGACGCCGTGGCCGGGCAGCGCGACGTAGGTGATGGCGGCGAGACCGAGGCCGGAGGCGAGCGCGAGCCATTCGAGCGGCCGGGCGACGGCCTGCCACCGCTCGTCCTGGCCGAGCCGGCCCACGAGCTGGATCGCGGCGGCGGGCACGCTCACGAAGGCGGCCGCCGACAGGAGTCCGTGCAGGGCGCCCTGCCAGCTCGTGTCCGACGGGATGACCGCCGCGCCGATGAGGGAGGCGCTCCACAGGCCGATCAGGCGGGTGGGCCAGCCGTCCACGGGCGCGTGCACGGCGCGCATTCCGGCGAGCAGGGCGAGCGAGGCCAGGCCGAGGACGGCCATGGCCGTCTCGATCACGCCGCCGTCGTCCCGCGCCGCGTACTGGCTGATCGTCATGGAGACGGGATCCAGCGAGGGTTCCCCGCCAACCTGCGCCGCCACGACGGTGGCGACCGCGAGCACCATGCCGCAGCCGGCGAGCAGGGGATAGATCCTCTTGACCATGACTTGAGGATCCCGCGTACGGCCCGTTTCTAACATCCGGGACAACGCGTACATCACCCCGATAGGGGCTCAGGGTCGTCTCAGGGTGGGGTCCCCGGGGTCACGTGGACCCCACCCCGGACGTCTGTTCCCGCGCGTGCTCTACTCTTGCGCCGCCTCGTGGTAGCGCTCGCGCAGGCCGGGAGTGGGGTCGCCCTCGTACCGCTCAGTGCCACCCGACGCGCCACCCGACGTGCCACCCGACTCCCAGTGGGGCGGCTCCGGCTCGCCGGACAGCAGCCAGGCGGCCTGCTTGGCGGCGCCGTCCGCGACGTACTCCCCGGGGGTGGGGACGAGCACCGGACGCCCGAACACGGTGGGCGCGATCCGGCGCACCGCCTCCGAGCGCGCGCCGCCGCCGATGAGCAGCACCCTGGCCGGCTCGACGCCGAGCGCGTCCAGCGCGTCGGCGAGCCCGCACAGCATGCCCTCGACCGCGGCCCGGGCCAGGTGCTCCGGGCTTGAGTTGGACAGGCGCAGCCCGTGCAGGGACCCGGTCGCGTCGGGCCGGTTCGGGGTGCGCTCTCCCTCCAGGTACGGCACGAGCACCAGCCCGCCGGCGCCCGCGGGCGCCCGCAGGGCCAGATCGCTCAGCCCCTGGGGGGTGACCCCGAGCATCCGGGCCGCGGCGTCCAGCACCCGCGCCGCGTTCAGCGTGCAGACCAGCGGGAGGTACCGCCCGGTGGCGTCGGCGAACCCCGCGACCAGCCCCGCCGCGTCGGCGGACGGCGTCTCGGAGACGGCGAACGCCGTACCCGACGTGCCGATCGACACCACCACGTCGCCGGGCCGCATGCCGGCGCCGAGCGACGCCGCCATGTTGTCGCCGGTGCCGGGCGCGAGCAGCGCACCGCCCTGCTCGGCCGTGCCCGCCTGTTCGGCCGGGCCGAGCACGCGGGGCAGTTCGGGCACCCGGCCCATGGCGAGTTCCAGCAGGTCGGTGCGGTACTCGCCGGTGGCCGGCGACCAGTAGCCGGTGCCGGAGGCGTCGCCCCGGTCGGTCGTGATCGTGTCCGGCCGCCCGGCGAGCCGCCAGGTGAGCCAGTCGTGCGGGAGACAGACCGACCGCGTACGGCGGGCGTTGTCCGGCTCCTCGCGGGCGAGCCAGCGGAGCTTGGTCACCGTGAACGACGCCACCGGCACGCTGCCGACGGCCTCGGCCCACGCCTTCGGGCCGCCCAGCTCGGCGACCAGGTCGGCCGCCGCTCCGGCCGACCGGGTGTCGTTCCACAGCAGCGCGGGCCGGACCACCTCGCCGTCCTCGTCGAGGCAGACCATGCCGTGCTGCTGTGCCCCCACGCTGACGGCGGCGACGTCCGCCAGGCCGCCCGCCTGCTCGATCGCGCCCTGCAGGGCGGTCCACCAATGGTCGGGGTGGACCTCCGTGCCCTCCGGGTGGGGGGCGCGGCCCTCGCGCACGAGGGCCCCGCTCTCCGCGTCCCGGATCACGACTTTGCAGCTCTGGGTCGACGAGTCGACCCCTGCCACGAGCGTCACAGTCGTCCCCTCACTCTGTCTCTCGCTCTGTCTCTCGCTCCGTCTGCCGGCCGGTCAGCCGCGGACGCCGAGGAGGTGCTCGATCGCGAGCTGGTTCAGCCGGGTGAAGTGGAAGCCGCGCTCCGCGACCGCGTCCACGTCGATCGACTCGGCGAGGACGTCCTCGTACGTCTCACCGGCGGCGAGGGTCGGCAGGGCCAGCTGGTCGCACCTGCTGGCCTCCAGCGCCGCCTGCACCTCGGGGTCGGCGCGGTAGGCCTTCGACTTCTCCTTGAAGATGAGGTAGGTCCGCATGTTGGCCGCGGCCGACTCCCAGACGTCCTCCTTGTCCTCGGTGCGCAGCGGCTTGTAGTCGAAGTGGCGCGGGCCGTCGTAGCCGCCGTTCTCCAGCAGGTCGACGAGGAAGAACGCGTTCTTCACGTCGCCGTGGCCGAAGATGAGGTCCTGGTCGAACCTCGGGCCGTGCTGGCCGTTGAGGTCGATGTGGAACAGCTTGCCGTGCCACAGCGCCTGGGCGATGCCGTGCACGAAGTTCATGCCGGCCATCTGCTCATGGCCGGTCTCGGGGTTGAGGCCCACCATCTCGGAGTGCTCCAGCGAGTTGATGAACGCCAGGGCGTGCCCGATCGTCGGGAGCAGGATGTCGCCGCGCGGCTCGTTCGGCTTGGGCTCGACCGCGAAGCGGATGTCGTAGCCCTTGTCGATGACGTACTGGCAGAGGAGGTCGAAGCCCTCCTTGTAGCGGTCGAGCGCAACCCGCACGTCCTTGGCGGCCTCGGACTCGGCGCCCTCACGGCCGCCCCAGCAGACGTACGTCTTCGCGCCCAGCTCGGCGGCGAGGTCGATGTTGCGGATCACCTTGCGCAGCGCGTAACGCCGGACCTCGCGGTCGTTGCTGGTGAACCCGCCGTCCTTGAAGATCGGGTGGGTGAACAGGTTGGTGGTGGCCATCGGCACCTTCATGCCGGTGTCGGCCAGCGCCTTCTTGAGGTTCTCGACCGCCTTGGCCCGGTCCGGCTCCACCGCGAGGAGGTCGTCGTCGTGGAAGGTCACACCGTACGCGCCGAGCTCGGACAGGCGGTGGACGCTCTCGACCGGGTCCAGCGGGGCCCGGGACGCGTCGCCGAACTGGTCGCGCGCCTGCCAGCCGACGGTCCACAGCCCGAACGTGAAACGGTCCTCGGGAGTGGGGGTGTACATGAGTCGCCTCCGAATTAGTCTATGTTGTGGACTAAATATCCGACGTGGCGGGCTCCGGGTCAAGAGGGCGTGTCCAGGTCTTCAACGCCCGATAGTGGAGGGTGTGATGTCGCAGGCCGTACGACACGACGCGATGCGCGCCCGGAACCTGGCGCTCGTGCTGGGCGAGGTGGGCGCGCGCGGCGCGGTGACCCGGGCCGCTCTCGCCGAGATAACGGGCCTGACCAAGACGACCGTCTCCAAGCTGGTCGGCGACCTCATCGAGGGCGGCCTGGTGGTGGAGACCGGCGCCGTCCGGGACGGCGAGCGCGGCAGGCCCGGGGTCGAGCTCCGGATCAGCGGGCGCCGCGTGGCCGCCCTCGGCCTGGAGGTGAACGTCGACTACCTGGCCGTGTGCGTGGTCGACCTCGCCCGGACCGTGCGGCTACGCCGTACACAGGCTGTGGACAACCGCGCCGCACCCCCTGTGGACAGCATCGCGCGACTTGGGGATCTGGCCGCATCCGTTGTGGACGAAGCTGTGGAGAAGGGCCTCCGGGTGGTCGGCGGAGTGCTGGCCGTGCCCGGCCCCGTGGACAGGACCACGGGCGACGTCAGGAACGCTCCCAACCTGGGCTGGCGCGACGTTCCGCTGGCGTCGCTCATCCGGCACTTCCCCTTCCCCGTACGCGTCGAGAACGAGGCGAACCTGGCCGCGCTCGGGGAGCTGTGGTTCGGCTCGGGATTATCCGATTTCCTGCACGTTTCAGGGGAGATCGGCATCGGAGCCGGGCTCGTCGTCCGCGGCCGGCTCTTCCGGGGGGCGCACGGGTTCGCCGGCGAGCTCGGGCACGTCGTGGTCGCTCCCGACGGGCCCCGGTGCCGCTGCGGCGGCCGGGGATGCCTCGAACAGTACGCCGGGCAGGACGCGCTGCTGGCCGCCGCCGGGGTCGTCCGTGGCCAGCTGGGCGTCGCGCGGGTGGCCCAGCGTCTGCGGGAGGGCGACGAGAGGGCGCGGGCGGCCTGCGAGCGGGCGGCGTGGGCGCTCGGGGTGGCCCTGTCGTCGGCGATCCACCTGGTGGACCCCGGCGCCATCGTCCTCGGCGGGATCTACGCGCCGCTGTTCCGCTGGATCGGCGACGTGGTCGGAGACACGCTGCGGGGCCGCCTCGGCCAGATGCGCGGCACCGTGCCGCCGGTGATCGTGTCACGGCTCGGCGCGGAGGCGGCCGCCCTCGGCGCGGCCGGTCAGGTGATCGAGCAGGTCATGGCCGACCCTGCCGCCCTTTTGCACGCCTGAGCTAGACTTACTTGAAAGCTCAAGTGATGGGCTCAAGCAACGGGAGGGATCATGCCGGTTCAGCGGCTCAACCACGCGGTGCTCTACGTGCGGGACGTCGACCGCAGTGTGGCCTTCTACCGGGAGGCGCTCGGCTTCCGCGTCGTCAACGCGCTCCCCGGGGCGGCGTTCCTGCAGGCCGAAGGGTCGTCGAACGACCACGACCTCGGGCTCTTCCAGATCGGCGCGCAGGCGGGGCCGTCGTCGGCGGGCCGGGCGACGGTGGGGCTCTACCACCTCGCGTGGGAGGTCGACACGCTCGCCGAGCTCGACCGTGTCGCGACCCGGCTGGCCGCGATGAACGCCCTGGTCGGCGCGTCCGACCACGCGACCACCAAGGCCCTCTACGCGAAGGACCCCGACGGGCTGGAGTTCGAGGTCTCCTGGCTCGTGC
This sequence comes from Microbispora sp. NBC_01389, assembly GCF_045040095.1. Taxonomy (NCBI): domain Bacteria; kingdom Bacillati; phylum Actinomycetota; class Actinomycetes; order Streptosporangiales; family Streptosporangiaceae; genus Microbispora; species Microbispora sp. NBC_01389. The sequence continues at coordinate 2,255,201 of NZ_CP109552.1, read as the reverse complement.
CCGCCGACCTGATCACCGACGAGCTCCTGGCCGGCCGCACCACGATCAGGCCGCTCGACCTGGCCCGGGAGCTGGAACGGTACGGCGCACACACCCGCGGCGGGGTCGGCGTCAGCGTCTGACCCGAAACATGACCGAAACGCCCACAGTCGACAGGACAAAGGTCTGAATGTAACAGCCTTGTATTCATTGACCGACCTATCCATACCACTTATCGCAAATCACCCCCCTCGCCCCTCGCGCGGCTCTAGCATGATCGCGATCTGAACCGGTACGGCGAGGGGAACAGGACGGATCGTGGACGACGACGCCCAGCGCGAGGCCGCCGCGAGAGCGGCCCGAATCGACACGAGCAAGCCGAGCATCGCCCGTGTCTACGACTTCTTCCTCGGCGGCAAGGACAACTTCGCCATCGACCGCCAGATAGGCGAGGCGACCCTGAAGATCGCGCCGGACGCCCCGTCGGCCGGCCGGTCGAACCGCGCCTTCCTCCGGCGCGTCGTCCGCCACCTGGCGGCCGAGGCGGGCATCCGGCAGTTCCTCGACATCGGCTCCGGCCTGCCCACCCAGGGCAACGTGCACCAGGTCGCCCAGGAGGCCGCCCCCGACTCGCGGGTCGTCTACGTCGACAACGACCCCATCGTGCTCGTCCACGGCCGGGCGCTGCTCGCCACGAACGGGAGCACCACGGTCATCGAGGCCGACATCCGCGACCCGGAGTCGATCCTGAACCACCCCGCGATGCGCGACCTCATCGACTTCACGCAGCCGGTGGCCCTGCTGCTCTTCGCGATCCTGCACCACGTCAACGATCACGAGGACCCGCACGCGATCGCCGCCCGCTTCCGGGAGGCCCTGCCGTCCGGCAGCTACCTGGCGCTGTCCCACTTCCACAACCCCGGCCCGTCCATGCCCGAGGTCTCGGCGCAGGCGACCACCGCCGAGAAGCTGTTCAACGAGAACCTCGGCACCGGCCGGTGGCGCACGCGCGACGAGATCCTCGCGTACTTCGGCGACATGGAGCTCCTGGAGCCCGGCGTGGTCCCGCTCGCGGAGTGGCGGCCGGACCCCGGCGAGCCGGTGGACCGCGGGATCACCTATCACACGTGGTTGGGTGGCCTGGCCCGTAAGCCCTGAGATCGATAGTCCTGCGATTATCGCCTCGGCACAAACGTGAGTTAGGTCACTGTCCCCACGCGGGACCGTACGGGTATCAGTGCAGGCGGCGTCACGTCCGGCGACGGAGTGACGGCCGCCCTGCTCCGCGTACGGCCGTCGGCCCGGTTGACACCGGTCGGTGCGGACGGTGATGCTCGGAGGTGGTTGCCCCTCTACAGGAAGGCGGCACCGCATGATGACCGTCAATGGGTCGTTCGAACCCACTCGCACGAAGAACCTGCTCTACACGGACCCGCAACTCAGCGTCCGCACCTCCGCGGACGGGTCCGTCCGCCTGATCGGCCAGATCGATCTCACCAACGGCGACGCCATCGCCGGCGCCCTGAACAAGGCCTGGACGAAGGCCGACGCACAGGCCGTGGACGTGGCCGAACTGAAGTTCATCGACCTCTACGGCCTGCGCGCCCTGGCCGTGCTGTCCGACTCACCGGTCGGCCACCCCATCCGGCTCGACAACGTGCGGCCCGCGCTGCGCAAGCTGCTGCTCCTGCTCGACTGGCCTGCCTTCACGATGGCCTGAGCCGGGTCAGCCCTTCCCGCGAGTCCTTTCCGCCAGCCCTTCCGGCCGACGCGTTTCCGTCGGCGCGGATGGAGGAAAAGTATCGGAGGACGGTCGTCCGGCCGTTCTACCGTAATTCGTGAGTTCCCCCCGACTCTCGCGAGGAGGGGTGATGATCCTCACTCAGGGGCTCACGACGTCGGTGGCCCTGCTGCGGAGCGTGCTGCCCGAGCCACTCCGCGACCTTCTGCCGTGCACCCGTGAGGTGCGTCTCTGCCCGGGAGGGCTGCGCATCGGCCTGCACGGCATCGGCCGGCCCGGCTCCGAGGAAGCCGTCACACGGCTGGAGACGCGGCTGGGCGAGGTCGCCGGCGTGGAACGGGCGGAGGTCAACGGCCGCCTCTCCTGCGTCTTCGTCGCCTGTGACCCCGAGCTGACCGACCGGGACGAGCTCCTGAGGATCGCCACCGAACTCGACTCGCTGGAGGAACACGCCCACGAGACCCCCGTCCACCTCGCGCACGAGCACCTGAGGGCGACCGTACGGCTGGGCGCGGGTCTGGCCGGGATCGGGTGGGTCTTCCTCGCCAGGGCGGTGCGCGTGCCCCGGCTCCCCGCCGCGGTGCCCTCGCTGGTGCAGCTCGTCAACGCGACGCCCGCGCTCCGCGAGGAGCTCGACCGGCGCCTCGGCCGGCGTCCCGCCGAGGTCCTCTTCACCACGGCCAACCTGGTCACCCAGACGCTCACCCTCCGCCCGGCGGGACTGCTGGTGCAGGCGGTGGCGTCGTTCGGCCGCTACGTGGAGACCAGGGCGGGCCGGTACGCCTGGGAGGACCTGGAGGAACGGCTGGCCGAGCGGCCGGGCGCCTACCACCACGTCAGGGCCGGGTCGCGACCCCGGCCCTGCCCTCTCCCGCACGGCCCGATCGAACGGTACGCCGACGTGGTCGGCCCGATCAGCGCCGCGGGCTACGCGGCGGCCCGGTTTCTCACCCGCGGCGAGCGGGCGGTGTCCGTGCTCGTCTCGGCCACCCCCCGGGCGGCCCATCTCGGCCGGGAGGCGTTCTCCGGCGCCGTCCTCCGCGCGCTCGGCGAACACGACACCGTCGTCTTCGACGCCGACACCCTGCGCACGATGGACCGCGTCGACACCGTGATCCTCGACGCCGCCGCCCTCACGACCGGCTCGTGGACGATCGACCGGGTCGAGCCGCTGCTGGACGGCCTCGACACCGACGAGCTGTACTCCCGGCTCTACTCCCTCATCGACTTCGCCGATCCCGGGCGCGTCCGGAACGGTGACGGGTGGTCGGCCCGGCCGCTGCCGGACCCCTCGCGGCTCGTTCCCGGCGGCGACGACTGGCGGAGCCGTGGGCTGCGGGCCGTGGAGGTGACCAGGGACGGCGCCCGGGTCGCCGTCGCCGGTCTCGCCCCGGAGATCGACGCCCTGGCCGTACCCGTCGTCAGCGCGGCCAAGGGGGCGGCCAGGGATTCGGGCACCGTCTTCCTTGCGGGCGGCGACGAGGGCCTGGCGCGACGCCTCGCGATCTCCCGCATGCTGCCCGGTGGCGACGAGCTCGCCCGGCGCGTCTACGAGCTTCAGGCGGAGGGCCACTGCGTGGTCGTCGTGTCCGCGTGCGCCCGGCACGCGCTGGCGCAGGCCGACGTCGGCGTGGGGGTCGTCGATCCGCAGGGGAGCGTTCCGTGGGACGCCGACGTCGCCGGAGAGCTGCAGGGCGTCCACCTGTTCCTGCGCTGCCTGCCCCGCGCGCGGGGCACCAGCGCGAACGCCGTACGGCTCGGGGCCGCGGGCGCGGTCGTCGGCACCCTGCTGGGCCTCGCAGGCCCGGCCGCCACGGCCCTGCGGCGGGCGCAGATCGCGGGCGCCGCCGTCTCCGGGGCCGCCATCGTGCTCGGCGAGTGGGCCGGGCGCGGTGCGGGACGCATCCCCGCCCCGCCCCGCGCCGACACCACCCCGTGGCACGCCATGTCGGCCCGGGAGGTGCTCTCCCGGCTCGACTCCTCGCCGTCCGGCATCGCCGGGCAGGAGGCGGACAGGCGGCGCGCGCAGGCAGTGCCCGAGGAGGAGGAACCGCCGCACTCGCTGGCCCGGGCCACCGTGGAGGAGCTCGCCAACCCGCTCACGCCCGCCCTCGCCACCGGCGCGGGCATCTCCGCCATGGTCGGCTCGATGCTGGACGCCGTGCTGATCGGCGGCGTCATGGTCGTCAACGCGTTCCTCGGCGGCGTGCAGCGGTTCAAGGCCGACCAGGCGCTGCACCGCCTGACCGAGTCGACCGAGGTCCTCGTACGGCTGCGCCGCCCCGAGGGAGTGGTCGAGGCCACCAAGGACGACCTCGCCCCCGGCGACGTCATCGAACTGCGCGCGGGCGACGCCGTGCCCGCCGACGCCCGCGTCATCAAGGCGGTCGGGCTGGAGCTCGACGAGTCCAGCCTCACCGGGGAGTCCCAGCTGGTCGCCAAGACGGCCGCGCCGACCATGGCGGCGGCCGTCGCCGACCGCGTCTCGATGGTCTACCAGGGGACGACGGTCGCGGCCGGCAGCGGCCGGGCGGTGATCGTCGCGACCGGCGACCTGACGGAGGCCGGGCGCAGCGCCCGGCTCGCGAGTGAACCCGGCCCGCCGACCGGAGTCGAGCTGCGCCTGCGGGAGCTGAGCCGGCGGATCCTCCCACTCTCGATCGCCTCGGGGGTGGTGCTGCTCGTGACCGACCTCCTGCGCGGGCGGTCCCTCGCCCAGGCGCTCACCCCCGCGGTCAGCCTGACGGTCGCCGCCGTGCCCGAGGGGCTGCCGTTCGTGGCGACCGCGGCGGAGCTCGCCGCCGCCCGGCGGCTGTCCAGGCGGGCCGCCCTGGTGCGCAACCCGTCCACGATCGAGGCCCTCGGCCGGGTCGGCGTGCTGTGCTTCGACAAGACGGGCACGCTGACCGAGGGCCGGATCAGCCTGCGTCACCTCTCCGACGGACGCGCGGGCCGCCCGGTCGAGACGGTCGGCGCGGTCGGCGCGGACGGCGCGGACGCCACGCTGCGGCGCGTCCTCGCCGCCGCCGTGCGGGCGAGCCCCCGGTCCGGCGCCGGACGGGTGATCGCCCACCCGACCGACCGCGCCGTGCTGGAGGGCGCCAACCGGCTGGAGGTCACCCCCGGGGAGGGGTTCGACCACTGGGAACGCGTGGACGAGATGCCGTTCGAGCCCGGCCGGGGATACCACGCCGTGCTCGGCCGCACCGAGCACGGCCACCTGCTCAGCGTGAAGGGCGCCCCCGAGGTCGTGCTCACCCACTGCGCCACGGTCCACCGGGAGACCGGTGAGGTGCCCTGCGACGAGTCCGTACGGCTGGAGCTGGAGCAGGAGGTGGACCGGCTGGCCCGGCAGGGATACCGGGTGCTCGCCGTCGCGCAGCGGACCGCGTCCGACCGGCGCGACCTGGACGAGTCGCGCATCGATGAGCTGTGCTTCCTCGGCTTCCTGGGCCTGGCCGACCCGGTCAGGCCCACGGCCGCGCAGAGCGTCGGCCGCCTCATGCGGGCCGGGGTCCGGGTCGTCATGGTCACCGGCGACCACCCCAGCACCGCCGAGGCGATCGCGGTCGAACTGAACGCGCTGAACGGCGGGCGGGTGATGACCGGCCCCGCGCTGGACGAGCTCGACGACGAGACGCTGACCAAGATGCTGCCCGAGGTGTCGGTCTTCGCCCGGGCCACCCCCGCCCACAAGGCCAGGATCGTCACCTGCCTGCGCCGGGCCGGAGAGGTCGTGGCCGTCACCGGCGACGGCGCGAACGACGCGCCCGCCATCCGCACCGCCGACGTCGGCATCGCCCTCGGCTCGCGGGCCACCCCCGCCGCCCGGGCCGCCGCCGACCTCGTCGTGACCGACGACCGCATCGAGACGATCGTGGACGCCATCGTCGAGGGCCGGGCGATGTGGAGCTCGGTGCGCGACTCGCTGAGCATCCTCCTCGGCGGCAACATCGGCGAGATCGCCTTCACCGTGGGGTCCAGCCTGCTCGCGGGCGGCAGCGCGCTCAACGCCCGGCAGCTCCTGCTGGTCAACCTCCTCACGGACATGGTGCCGGCCATGGTGGTCGCCGTACGGCCGCCGGCCTCGACCGACCCGGAGAGGCTGCTCTCCGAGGGCCCCGAGGCGTCGCTGGGCGCGTCGCTGACCCGCGACATCTACCTGCGGGCCGTGGTGACGGCGGGCGCGGCGACGGTCGCGTGGCTCGCCGGCCGCCTCAGCGGCACCCGTACGCGGGCCAACACGATCGGTCTCGTCGCGCTCGTGTCGGCCCAGCTCATGCAGACGCTGGTGGAGGGCGGGCGGGACCGGGTGATCGCGCTGGCCGCCCTGTCGTCGCTCGCCGTCCTGGGGTTCATCGTCACGGTGCCGGGAGTCAGCACCGTCTTCGGGTGCCGTCCGCTCGGACCGGTGGGCTGGGTCATCGGCCTCACCAGCGCCGCGGCCGCCACGCTCGTGGGCGTGCTCGTACGGCGCCCGGCCGGGCAGTCGAGCACGCAGCCGAGCAGGGAGGCGAGCGTGCGGGCCGAGCGCGGCGGGACCCCGGCCCCCGTACCCGTCCCGGCCTGACCGGTCTGTACGGGGTGATCAGGGGCGGGCCGCCTCCGCCTCCCGTACGGACGTGTGCGTGGACGACGCCCCGGCGGCGGGGTTTCCGGGCCACCAGAAGCGGTCGCCCAGCAGCGTGACCAGCGCGGGGACGAGCACGCTGCGCACGAGGACCGTGTCGAGCAGCACGCCGAACCCGACGATCACCCCGATCTGGGTGAGCGTGATCAGCGGCAGCACGCCGAGCACCGAGAACACCGCGGCGAGCAGGACCCCGGCGCTGGTGATGACCCCGCCGGTCACCGCGAGGGCGGTGACCACGCCCTCGCGGGTGCCCTGTTCCGCCGCCTCCTCCCTGGCCCGGGTGGCGAGGAAGATGTTGTAGTCGATCCCCAGCGCCACGAGGAACAGGAAGCTCAGCAGCGGGACGTCGAGGTCGAGCGCGGGGAAGCCGAGCAGATGCCTGAAGGCGAACCAGCCCGCGCCGAAGCTCGCCCCGAAGCTCGCGATCACGGTCAGCACCAGCGTCACCGCCGCGACCACCGAGCGGAGCAGGGCGAGCAGGACGAGCAGCACCACTCCCAGCACGAGCGGCATGATCAGCTTCTGGTCGCGCGTGGCCGCGTCGCGTTCGTCCAGATCGGCGGCCGCCTGCCCGCCGACGACGGCCCGCGCTTCCGGCACGGCGTGCACGGCCGCGCGCAGCGCGCGGACCGCCGAGAACGCCGCCTCCGTCCCCGGTTCCGCCCCCAGCACCACGTCGGCCCGGGCGTACTCGGCGGTCCGGTCGCCCGGCGTGACCCGCACGACCCCGGGCACCCGCGAGGCGGTGGCCTCGACCTCTTCCGCCGCCGAGGCGCGGGAGATCAGGACGAGCGGCTGCGCGCTCCCGGCCGGGAAGGCGCGGCTGAGCGTCTCCTGCCCCGCGATCGCCTCCACCTTCTCCCGGAACTGCTCCGTCTGCGACAGGCCGACCTTCAGCCCGGCGGCGCCCAGGGCCAGCACGGCCAGCACCGCCACGCTCACCGCGGTCATCAGTGCGGGCCGCCGCGACACCGCGCCGCCCACGCGGGCCCACACGCCGCCCCGCGCCGGGTCGGGCTGCCCCGTCTTCGGGGCGAACGGCCAGAACAGCCCCTGGCCGAACAGCACGAGCACGGCGGGCAGGACCAGCAGGGCGTAGCCGACGGCGGTCACGATGCCGATCGCCCCGGCCAGGCCGATGCCGCGCACCGCCGGCGAGTCCGCGAGGACCAGCGTCACCAGGGCGAGCGTGACCGTCGCCGAGCTGGCCAGGATGGCCGAAGCCGCCGAGCGGACGGCCCGCGCCATGGCCCGGTGCCGGTCGTCGTGGACGCGAAGCTGCTCCCGATAACGGGCGATGAGCAGCAACGCGTAGTTGGTGCCCGCGCCGAATACCAGCACGGAGGTGATGCCGAGGGTCGAGTCGTCCACGGTGAGCCCGGCCGTGCGGGTGAGCACGGCGACGATCTTGGCGGCGACCTGGTCGGCGACGCCGATGACGCCGAGGGGGACCAGCCACAGCCAGGGGCTGCGATAGGTGATCAGCAACAGGAGCGCGACGACCGACGCGGTGACCGCCAGCAGGGTGAAGTTCGCGCCGTCGAACACCGCCGCGAGGTCGACCTTGAACCCGGCCGGGCCGGTGACCTGCGCCCTAGCCCCGGCGGGCAGACCGGCCGCGGCCTCCGCGCGGATCTTCCGTACGGTGCCGGTGAGATCGGCGAGCGGCAGCGCGCCGCGCAGCGGCACGCTCAGCAGCGCCACGTCGCCTTTCTCCGAGTAGACGGGCGGCGGCACCCGCCCGCCTGCCGCCAGGGAGGTGAACCGCCGCGCGTCGGCGTCGATCGACGCCCGGTCCCCTGCGGACAGCCCGCCGTCACGGCTGTAGACGACCAGGGCCGGCGCGAGCTGACCGCTCGGGAGACGCTGCTGCAGCCGGGCCACCGTGCCCGACTCCGCGCCCCTGGGCAGCGCGGCGGCCGGGTCGGTGTTGACCTTCGACGCGCCCCCGAGTGCCAGGGCCAGACCGGAGAAGACGATCGCCAGGACGACCGCGAGCCACTTGCCCCGGGGACCCCAGAGCGCCGCCCATCCACTAGTATCTGCTGGCCTCATCCGCCATCTCTTTCCATGGTGAAATATTTCAGCAGTGGAATATTTCTACCGTGGAAAGATTAGGTGGAGCCGGGGGCGGTTGGCAACGTCGGAGGCAACGCGGGAGGTGGTGCGGGTGGCCGAGGACACCATCGATCCCTTCGAGCTGATGAACCTGATGCGGCGTCTCAACGTCGAGGTGGACCGGTTCGCCGAGCAGTTCGCCGTGGACCACGGACTGCACCGCACCGATCTCGACGCCCTCACCGTGATCATGGACGCCTCGCGCGAGGGGAGGCCGCTGACCCCCGGGGCACTGGGCGCGGCGCTCAACCTGAGCGCGCCCGCCACCAGCGCCCTGATCAACCGGCTTGAGCAGGCCGGCCATCTCACGCGGCACCGGAGCACCGGCGACCGGCGCAAGGTGGAGCTCGCCATGCACGAGCAGGCGGCGGCCCTCGCGGGCCGGTTCTTCGCACCGCTCGGACGGCGGATGTCGGCGGCGCTCGACGAGTTCACTCCCGAGGAGCGCCGGGTCATCGGGCGCTTCCTCACCCGGAGCATCGAGGCCACCGTCGCGGCCAGGCAGGAGACGGCTCACGAGGGCTCGTGAGGGCTCGTAAGGGCTCGTGAGAAGGCGCCTCTCGCGACGGAGCGTACGTCAGCGGTGCGGGTGCATCTTGCCGCCGCGATGGTGGTGCTTGTGGGCACGCGGCCGGTGGGTGCGCGGCTTGTCCGTCACCTTGAACTTCTGGAAGCCGAAGTCGGGCAGCGTGATCGGCTTGGAGGGGTCGTCCGAGATCGGGACGACCACCACGTCGTGCCGTACGCCGTCCTTGCCCTTCAGGTGGTAGACGGCCTGCTTCGGCTGGGCGGCCTGCGGGGCTGCCTGGGCGGCCTGTCCGGTGAGAGGGGCGGGCGCGACTGCCGGCATGACGGCGGGCATGACGGCCGGCTTCGCGACCGGCGCGTACACCGGGCTGTAGCCGGTGGTGTCGCCAGGACTGTCCTCGGTGCTGTCGTCCGGGCCGGATGGACCGTAGCCGGGGTCGCTCACCACCGTGTCGAGCCCACTGTCGAGCCCCGTGTCGAGTCGCGGCGTCGGCGCCTCCCCGCCCGTGTTGTCAGCGCCCGTGTTGTCAGCGCCCGTTTTGTCAGCGCGAGCGGTGGTGCCGCCGCGGTCGCCGGAGAGGGCCGCGGTTGGTCTGGGATCGGCGGACGCGGCCGGTCCGGCGATCAGCGTCGCGGCGAGAGCGGCGGTGGCCGAGAACATGATCATGGGTCTCCCCCGAGGTCACGGATCCTACGAGGAAGACGGTAGGCAGCGCGTCTCCGCCGATCACGCCGCCGACGCCCAATGTCGGGTCAAGCCTGGCGAGCCCGCCGGCCCGTGCGCGCCAGCCCGCGCCCTCAGTCCAGCCCCGCCAGCCCGCGCCTTTCAGTCCATGCCGCGCCGTCCGGGGGCCCAGAAGGGCTTCATCACGATGTCTCCGCGCGACCAGCCGCGTTCCCGGACGAGATGGTCGCGCACCGCCTGGCAGTCACGGACCTGACCGGCCAGGTAGGCGACACCCGGCGTCGCGGGGAGGTCCAGCGAGCGGACCGCGCCGACGAGATCGGCCGGCCGGTAGGACCAGCTGAGGCGGTCGGCTCGCGCCAGGGGAAGACGGTCGCCTGGGCTCTCCGCCGAGATCGCGCCGTACACGGTCGCGTTCGGCAGGGCGCGCAGCATCGCCCCGAACGCGCCGGCCGCGGTCTCGTCCCCGGCGAAGAGGTGATACGGCGCGTCCGCGCGCACGACGAACCTGCCCTGGGGAGCGATGAAGGCGACCGGATCGGCGACGCGTGCCTCCCTCGACCACAGCGCTCCCGGTCCGGGCGTGGGGTGGTCGAGGACGCACAGGTCGAGATGTCCGTCGGGCGAGTACTGCCAGATCGAGTAGGTGCGCAGCAACCCGCGCAGCCACGAGCGTGGCGAGCGCGGGTCGCCCACCCGTACGCGGATGTGGTTGCCCGGCTTCCAGGCGAGGCCGCGCAGATCGGGCCCGGCGATGCGAACGCGGCGCATGCGCTCGGCGACCTGCTCGATCTCCGTGACGGTGCCGTGCAGGAAAAGGCTCATCGCGCGGCCTCCCTGCGACTGCTCAAGTTCATGGGGTCAACAGTGGCGGGTGATGTGCGCCCGAAGTCAAGCGGGGGGCCGCCACCGGCCGCTCAGGGCAGTGGGGTCAGGGCAGCGGGGTCAGGTGGACGACCTTGGTGTGGGTCATCTCGTCGAGCAGCTCGGGTCCGTAGCCGAAGCCGTGCCCGCTGCCGCGCAGCGGCTGCGCGGCGCCGCCCGGCGCGCCGCCGAAGACGGCGTTGATCTTCACTGTGCCCACCGGAAGCTCCCGCCAGGCCCGCTGGGCGTTGGCCATCGACGGCGTGAGAACCGTGGCGGCGAGGCCGTACCGCGACTCGCGGGCCAGCTCCAGCGCCTCGTCGAACGACCCGGCCACCCGCACCGCCGCGACCGGGCCGAACGTCTCCTCCCGCATGACGTCCATGTTCTCGGTGCAGTCGGCCAGGACGGTCGGCGGATAGAAGGCCCCCGGCCCCTCGGGGACGTATCCACCGGCCAGCAGCCGCGCGCCGGCCTCGATCGCGGCGCGCACGTGCCGGTCCACGACGTCGCGCTGCGCCCGGTCGACCAGCGGCCCGAGGGTGGTCTCCTCGTTCAGGCCCGGGCCCATGCGCAGCTCCTCGGCCCGCTGCACGAGCGCCGCGAGGAACCCCTCGGCGACGTCCCGGTGGACGTAGACGCGCTCGACGGAGGTGCAGATCTGCCCGGCATTGGCGAAGCAGCCGGTCGCGGCCTGCCCCGCCGCCCACTTCACGTCCACTCCCGCGTCCACGATCAGCGGGTCCTTGCCGCCGTTCTCCAGCAGGGTCTTCGCGCCGGTGCGCGCGGCGACGGCGGCGATGGCGCGGCCCGCGGCGGTCGAGCCGACGTGCGCGACGAGGTCGATCCCCGGATGCGCGGCCAGCGCCTCCCCCGCGTGCCGGTCGCCCGGCACCATGGTCAGCGCGCCCGGCGGCAGCTCCTCCGCCATCAGCCCGGCGAGCAGCGCCCCCGTGTGCGGCGTGCGCTCGGACGGCTTGTGGACGACCGTGTTGCCGGTCACGAGGGCCGCCCCGACGAGCCCGCAGGCGATGGCCACCGGGTCGTTCCACGGGGTGATCACCGCGACGACGCCGCGCGGTTCGGACACCATGAGGTCGGTGGCGTCCCAGCCGCCCTGCAGGCTGCGCCCCCGGTGCAGCGGCCCCAGCTCGGCGTACTGCCTGAGCGTGCCGGCGCCGGCCGCCACGCCGCCGCGGCTGTCGCCGATCGGCTTGCCCATCTCCCTGGTCACCAGTTCGGCGAGCTCGTCCGCGCGGGCCTCGATCCGGCCGGCGATCCGGTGCAGGCACGCCGCCCGCTCGGCGGGCGCCGTACGGGCCCAGCCCGCCTGGGCGCGGCGGGCCGAGTCGACGGCGCGCTCCACGTCCTCGGCGCAGCCGGCGGGGAAGTCGCCCAGCGGCTCCCCGGTCGCGGGGTCGGCGACCGTGCGGTCTCGTTCGCTCGCGCTCGCCGTCCACTCCCCGTCGGTCAGCACCCAGCGATCCCTGTCCCGCACCCCGGTCTCCTCCCGTGACCCGCACGCACGTGTCAGCCTTCGTGTGAGGCCTCGTGTGTGAGCGCTCGTGCGACGTGGTCGCTCTACCCCTGCTCGCTACCCCCCGGTGCGTACGGTTATCACCACGGTTCGCGGACGTCCCGTCAGCGCACCTCCAGGCCGAGCGACGTGGCGATGACGATCGCCTGATGCGGGTCGACGACGGCGCCCGCGATCTCGGCCGTACGCGGGTCGAGCGCGGACAGATCGCTGCCGCGCAGGTCGCACCGGGAGAAGTCGGCCCGGTGCAGCCACGCGCCGGACAGGTCCACCCCGCGGATCGTCGCCCCCGCGCACCGCGCTCCGGTCAGGTCGGCCTCACGCATCCGTACGCCGGTCAGGGACGCGCGGCGCAGGTCGGCGCCGGGCAGGGCGGTCAGCGACCAGTCGCCGCCCTCCACCTTCATCAGGTCGTGGGTGCAGCGCTCGAAGACGCTGCCGACGAGCTTGCACCCGGTGAAGGTGGCGTCGAAGAACGAGCACCGGACGAACGTGCAGCTCACGAAGGCTGAATCGGTGTGCGCGGACACGTTGAACCGCACGTCGCGGAAGACGCACTCGAAGAACTCCGCGCCCCGGCTCGACGCCTCGGTCATGTCGACGTCGGTGAACTCCACCCTGCGGTGGCTCTCCCCGGACAGGTCCCGGCTGTCCCAGTCCTCGGACTCGACCGTGCTCTCCGTGGGCGGAGCCTTTCTGCCGTACGCGCGCTCAGCCACGGCCATCCCTTCGGCGACACATGCGCCGACCGTATCGCCCGCCACCGACAGTTACTTGATCGTTATCGCCTCGGACGCACAAAAACGGCTTTTCGTACGTTCCAAGGGAGTGCAATTCGCAGTGAAACCCCCTATGAGGAGTAGACCGTGAACATCCTCCGGCGGGCGGCCCACGTCACACTCACCGTCGCCGCCATCGCCGTCTCTGCGGCCTGCTCGGCGGAAGGCACAGCCCCACAGACCGAAGCAGCACAGACCGCGGCGGCACAGTCCCCGGCCGCACAGTCCCCGGCAGCGCAGGCCTCCGGGCTCGCGCCGCACGCGGCGTCCAGGACGGCGCGCAAGGCGGGCACGCCGAACCTAGCCATCGCCGACATCACGCCGATGGGCGAGAAGGTCGAGCGGGTCGGCGTCGGTTTCCCGATCATCGTCACGTTCGACCGGGCCGTACGCGACCGGGCGTCCGCGGAGTCGGTGCTGCTGGTCCATGCCGAGAAGCCGGTCGAGGGCGCGTGGCGCTGGGTCTCCGACCGCAAGGTCGTCTATCGGACCAAGACCTACTGGAAGCCGCACCAGAAGGTGCTCTTCAAGGCCCTGCTGAGCCGGATCCCCGGCAACGAGGCCGCCGAGGACGTCTCGCGCCGCTTCGCGGTCGGCACCGCCAACATCGCGGTCGTCGACACGAAGAAGCACGTGATGAAGGTGCGCCGCGACGGCAGGATCGCCAAGACCATCCCGATCAGCGCGGGCCGCGGCGGCCTGGTCAAGAACGGCGTGGACGTCTACCTGACGACCAGCGGCGTCCACCTCGCCATGGGCAAGAAGCCGGTCGAGACGATGACGTCGTCCTGGCTCGGCGTCACCGACCCGAAGGACCCGCTCTACTACAAGCTGGAGATCCCCTGGGCGGTCCGGATCTCCGACAGCGGCGAGTACGTCCACCAGAGCGCGGGCGCCTACCAGTTCCTCGGCAGGTCGAACCAGAGCCACGGCTGCGTGCGGGCCACCCCCGCCGGGGCCAAGTGGTTCTACGGCATCAGCCAGCGCGGCGACGTCGTCCAGGTCACCGGCACCAAGCGCAAGCTCGACTGGCGCAACGGCTGGAGCTACTGGCAGCTGAACTGGACCCAGTGGAAGCGCGGCAGCGCCCTGCCGGCCGGTTCCCCCACCCCCTCCGCGTCCCCGTCCCCCACCTCCGACGGCCTGGAGGGGTGACGCGCCCCAGGTAGGCCCGTCGGCCGTGCCGGAGCCGTCTCACAGCTGTGGGGAAGCCGTGTGGAAGACTCCACAGCTGTGACTCCCGCGCTCGACCTCGCTGGAATCTTCGTCTTCGCCCTTTCCGGCGCGTTGCAGGGCGTACGCAAACGGCTCGACGTGGTCGGCATGGCGGTGCTCGCGTTCTTCACCGCCGTCGGCGGCGGGATCACGCGCGACCTGTTCATCGGCGTGCAGCCCGCCGCCTTCCGGGACACCTGGTATCTCCTCGTGCCGATCGCGGCCACCGCCCTCGCCTTCTTCTGGCATCCGCAGGTCGAGCGGGCGATGCCCGGTGTGCTCGTCTTCGACGCGGCCGGCCTCGGCCTGTTCTGCGCGGTCGGCACCGCCAAGGCGCTGGCGTACGGCCTCTCGCCGTTGCACGCCGTGCTGCTCGGGGTCTGCACGGCCGTCGGCGGCGGCGTCCTCCGCGACGTCCTGTCCGGCGAGATGCCGACCCTGCTCTACGACCGCCAGCTCTACGCGGTGCCGGCGATGCTCGGCTCGACGGCTATGGCCACCCTGTACGCGATGGACATCCGGGGATTCGCCGCCACCCTGTCCTCGGCCGTGCTCGCCTTCGCGCTCCGCATCCTCGCCATGCGGTACGGCTGGCGCGCTCCCCTCGCCCGGGGCGTCGGCGGGCCGGCCTGACGGGCCAGCCTGACGGGCCGGCGCGCGCCCGATAGGCGCGTCCGCTTAAATCCGCATTTATCGCTGTTTGGCGATTTCGCATGCCCGGGCACCCCGGGAAAAAGCCGCGAGAGGCGGCCGGCGAGTGCTTTGATGAGTCACAGGAAAAGAAGCACAGAAGAAGCACAGAAGAAGCCCAGAAGAAGCACCGAAGAAACTTCGCAGAAACGCCGAAGGAATGCCGACCCAAAGGCACAGGCATGCTCAGAACTCTTCTCCTGCTGATGGTCGCCCTGTTCGACGCCGACGAGCCGCATCCGGGCGACGACTCGCACGCACTCGACCAGGACGACGAAGCGGACGAAACGGAAGATCTGGACGACGATTTCTGACGTTTCCCCCGTGACTCGCCGAACACGTGACTCGCCGAACAACCAGAAAGCCCCCCTAAAAGATGAAGTTCACATTTCACGACGTACGCTCACAGACGTACAAGGCGCGCGACGCCTGGTGGACCGTGTTCCTGGTAGATCCCCTGGCCGGCCGGTTGGTCGTCGGAACCGCCAACCGCACGTCCGTCACCCCCAACCAGATCACCTGGGGCGCCTTCGCGCTCGGCCTGGGGTCGGCCTGGTGCTTCCTGCGGGCGGAGTGGTCGTGGCTGGTCGCGGGGGCCGTGCTCTATCACCTGAGCTTCGTCCTCGACTGCATGGACGGGAAGATCGCCCGGCTGAAGGGGACGGGCACCGTCCTCGGCGGCTGGCTCGACTACGTCTTCGACCGGATCAGGGTGCTGGCCTGCACCATCGCGCTGGTGTGGGGGCAGTACCGCGCGACCGGCGACGACGTCTACCCGCTGCTGGGCATCACGGTGGTGTTCCTCGACATGCTCCGTTACATCGACGCCCTGCAGATCGCGAAGGTCCGCCGGGAGATGCGGCGCAGGGTGCGGAGGGCCTACTGCGAGTCGTCCGGCGATCCCGTGCCCCTTCCGCGGGCGCTGCTGCGCGAGGACCCCGACGACGACCCGGACGAGATCAGGGTGCGCCTGGTCACGACCGTCGATCTGCAGGAGGAGTTCCGCAGCCGCTTCTCCTGGTATCCGCGGCTGCGGGAGTGGCTGCGCGCGCACCGGATCCGTACCCATCTGATGAGCGGCATCGAGTTCCAGATGGCGGTGTTCATCGTCGGGCCGCTGACCGGCGCGATCGTGCCGGTGACGATCGGCGCGGCGGCCCTGCTGCTGCTGTTCGAGGCCGCGATCATGTACAAGCTCCTGCTGTCGTCACGCGACCTGTCCCGCGTGCTCGCCGGGATCCGCGCCTCCGGCTGACGCCGCCTCCTGCCTGCTGAAGACGCTGGTAGAGACGCGGGTGCGGTGGGTAGCGGTGGGGGCATGACCGAACGCGACGAATCCGGCGAGGGCCTCCCGGCCCGGCCCGATCCCGATCACCGCCGCCCGCCCGGCCTCGACGACGTCACCGTCGACGCGCTGGGCAGGCTCAGCAAGGCGCTGGAGACGATCCACCGCGTCAGAGGCCACCTGTACGCCTTCCACCAGCTCACCGGCACGGCGGACTTCGAGCTGGACAATGCCGTACGGCTGCTGCGCCAGGCCGGGCACGACAAGTGGGCCGACCGGATCGAACGCGAGCTCATCGGCCGCAACGTCCTCCAGGGGCGCTGGACCTTCCAGATCGTCGAGGAGTACGACGACGGCTACTACGCGGTCTTCCAGGAGCTGGAGCGACAGGCCCGCGACGAACTGGCCGGTGGCCGCCGCCACCTCTTCGAGGCGGAGCTCAAACAGCAGCGCCGCACTCCCGGGCAGCCCGGCCACGAGGCGACGCCGTAACCGAATCCGGCGAACACCGCTCGCCGCTCGCCGCTCGCCGCTATCCGCGGTCCCCGGTCGTGGAGGGCGCGTGGTGGTCGTCCCGTCCGCCGAGCAGGTGCTCTCGTCCCCACACGCCGAGCGGGGCGAGCGCCTCGTTGAGCGCGACACCGAGCGGAGTCAGGGAGTACTCCACCCGCGGCGGCACCTCGTCGTACACCTCGCGGTGCACGATGCCGTCCGCCTCCATCTCACGCAGGTGCGAGGCGAGCACCTTCTCGGTCACGCCGGGCAGCAGCCTGCGCAGCTCGCCGAAACGGCAGGCGTGTTCGTTCAGCGCCCAGAGGATCGAGCTCTTCCACTTCCCGCCGATCACGTCCATCGCCGCGTCGAGCCCGCAGACGGACGCTCCCGGCCTCCGCGAGATCCGCATGGCCCACCCCTTCCGGCTGCTCGCTCACCCCGGGGTAACCACCCACCCGAAAGTGCGTACTTGATCGACTCGGGGTTCGCGACCAGCCTAACCGGCATGACCCACACCGTTGAGAAGCCCGCACTGTCTCTCCTCGGCCTGGGCGCGATGGGCGGCGCGCTCGCCCGCGCCTGGCTCACGGCCGGCCACCCGCTGACTGTCTGGAACCGCACCGCCACGCGTGCCGAAGCACTCGCCGGCCAGGGTGCCCGCGTCGCCGCGACCCCCGCCGAGGCCGTGGCCGCGAGCGACCTCGTGATCGTCTGCCTGCTCGACCACGCCTCGGCCGGCGAGGTTCTCGACGGCGCCGACCTGTCCGGCAAGGACCTGGTCGACCTCACCACCGGCACCCCGGAGGAGGCCCGCGCCCGCGCCCGGTGGGCCGGCGAACGCGGTGCCCGCTTCCTGGACGGCGGCGTCATGGCGGTCCCGCCCATGATCGGCACGGCGAGCTCCGGGGCGTACGTCTTCTACAGCGGCTCCCGGGCGCTGTTCGAGGACCACGCGGGCACGCTGGCCGTACCCGCCGGAACCGTCTACGCGGGGGAGGACCCTGGGCTCGCCGCCCTCCTCGACGTCGCGCTGCTCAGCGCGATGACCGGGATGTTCGCCGGAGTCGCGCACGCCTTCGCCCTCACCCGGGAGGACGTCGCCCCGAAGGAGTTCGCCGATCTCGTCGTGGGCTGGCTGAGGGCGATGACCCCGTACGCGTACGGCGTCGCCGACCATCTGGACAGCGGCGACTACACGAGGAACGTCACGTCCAGCCTGGCGATGATGGTCCGGGGCAACGCGACCCTGCTGCGTACGGCCGGGGAGCAGAGGGTCAGTCCCGAACTGCTCACCCCGTTCACGACCCTCATGGAGCGCAGACTGGCCGACGGCCATGACGGCGAGGGCACAACGGGGGTGATCGACCTGCTGCGCGTGCCGTGAGCGGCCGGAGCCTGTAACGCGTCCGGGTGAGCCGGACATGTGCGGGGCCGACGACCTCCCCACAGGAAGGACGGCCGCATGGGCCCCCCGGAACGCAGAAGGCTTTTCGAGGAGATCTACGAGGCGCACTACTCCGACCTCCTGACCTATGTATGGCGGCGTACCGGCTCGCCCGACGACGCCGCGGACGCCATCGCCGAGACGTTCACGACGGCGTGGCGCCGCATCGACGAGCTTCCCGAGGGGCGGGAGGCCAGGCTCTGGCTGTACGGCGTGGCCCGGCGGGTGCTCGCGAACCAGCGGCGCGGCGCGTCCCGGCGCACGGCGCTCGCCACCCGGCTCCGGGCGGAGCTCACCGCCTGGCAGGATTCCACCCCCGGCCACGACCGCGACGCCGTCCGCCGGGCGTTCCGCCTGCTCGGACAGCGGGACCGCGAGCTGCTGGCCCTGGTCGGCTGGGAGGGCCTGGACACGGCCGAGATCGCCACTCTGCTGGGCTGCTCCCGCGGCGCGGTGCGCCTCCGCCTCCACCGCGCGCGCCGACGGCTGGCGCGCAATCTGAAACTCGTCGGTTCCGACCTTGCCGCCTACGGCGTACGCGCCGCCGAGCCCGCGAAGGGAACGTCATGAGACGCGACATCGACCACCTGCTCGCGGGAACCGCCCCCGCCCCGGGCCCGGGGATGACCAAGGGCGGCCGGGAACTGTTCGAGGAGATCACCGCGCACGCGGTGGAGGAGCCCGCCGCCGCCGGGGCCGAGCCGGGGCCCGGGAACCCGCGCCGCCGGCGGCGCTGGGGGCTGTCCGTCGTGGCCGCTCTCGTCGCCGCGCTCGGCCTGGCCGGGCCGGGGATCCTCGGCCTCGGCGCGGGCCCCGCCGCCGCGGCGCTCGACATCAGGCAGGAGGGCGGCTACCACGTCGTCATGGTCAGGGACCTCTACGCCAATCCCGAGGTGTACCAGGAACAGCTCCGGGGCCTCGGACTGAACGTCTCGCTGCGCCTGGTCCCCGCGTCGCCGAGCCTGGTCGGCCGGATCTGGGAGGGCGCCGTGCGTAGCGGCGAGCCGACGGCGGAGGGGGGACGTCGCAAGGACGCGATCGAGACCATCGACGGCTGCGTCACAGCGGACTTTCCCTGTGCGATCGGCCTGAGGATCCCCGTCGGCTATTCGAAGAGGATCGACATCACACTCGGACGCCGGGGGCGGGATGGCGAGCAGTACACCATGCTCGCTTCCATCGACGCCCCCGGGGAACCGCTGCACTGCACCGGTTTCCGCGGCGCGCGCGTGGACCGGGTCGTCGCGCTCCTGCGCTCCAGAGGAGTGCCGGACGCAGTCTTCGTCACCGCCGACGGCGATCGCGCCACCGTACCCGGGTCCTGGTACGTCAACGAGGGCGTGCTCAGGTCGGCGGGCAGCGCCCGCCTGCTGGTGGGCCCCACCAGCAGGCGTCCCGACGTCCCCGGTCCCCGCATGCGGAGCGACGACTGCGTGAAGGGCTCACCCTGATCGTCCGGATGACCGCCGGCCCGGCGTCCCCACGACTCCGGGCCCGCGGCCGACGTCAGAAAGGACATCGGCGCGTGATCGTGATTCACCGAGCTATGCGGCCGTGGGATGATCCCTGGGCAAACAGGGCCCAGCTCAGTGGGGAACGTGCATGTCCGCGAAGGCGATTGCGTTCGTTGCTTTTGTGTTGATCGTCTCAGGGCTTCTCACCGGCATGCTTCCCGTCACCGCGCAAGGGCAGGAATGCGGCTCCGCGTTCAGGGGAAGCGCGCTCTCCTCTGACGAGACGCAGACCCTGTCTTACGGGACCCAGCAGGAACTGACAGCGTCCTGTGACGACGTGCGCAACCTCGTGAGGATCCCGGCGATCGTACTTCTCGTGGCGGGTGGCCTCACGATGCTGGCCGCTGCCGGTGCACGCTGGCGAGTCACGGTAGCGCGCTCCTGATCCCGTGGGTTACCGGACCACCCGTGAAGCACGCGGCCGGGGCATCGCAGGCCGGGCTCAGGAATCGCTCACCACCTGGGCCTTCGACAGGTTCCCCAGGCAAGGCCTGGAATCCCTGAGGCTGCTCCACCAGGTGGACAACCACGCGTCGTGCAAGCACCGGAGAGAGCAATGATCGCCACTCTCCGAACTTGAGTGAATACTGTGCGCGCTGTTAGCTTCACCCGGTGGACGACATGCCCGCACGGGCGGAGGCGATCGAGGACTTCGCGGCGGCACTGCGAGCACTTCGCAGATCGGTCGGCAACCCACCTTTCCGAGAAATGTCTGGCCGGTCGGGGGCGATCTCACACACCACGTTGCACGAAGCCTCGAAGGGTAACCGGCTCCCGAGTTGGGAGACCACCGTCGAGTTCGTCAAGGCGTGCGGCGCGGACCCGGCCGTGTACCGCGAACGCTGGGAGAGAGCGAACCTGGCAGTCAGATCGGCGGGCGCCGGACTCGAAGCATTCGCGACGGACGTCGCGGAAGGTCGTACCGCGCACAGTGCCACCGAGTGGCGAGGCCTGCGGTCCGCTGGTGGGATCGCGAGCGACGTCCAACCGGTCCCCTCCGCGCCAGGGGGTCGAGGGCGCTTCCCGCCGGCCCGCCCGGCCGCGCTCGCGGTGGCGGCCGTCGGCGCGGCGACAGTGGTCCTCGTCGTGGTCGCCGTCAATCGTGGTTCCGGGACGGAGGGGCACAGCGTGAACCCGTCCGAGAGCCCCTCGAATTCCGAGTTGTCGGCGGCCGACTGCCCGGTGCGCGCCACCAACCCGCCGTGGAGCCCGCCTGCGCACGAGGGTGATTCGGCGAAGTTCATCGGGGACATCACGCTCCCCGACTGCACGCGCGTCGGTCCCCGCCGGACCGTGACCAAGGTATGGCGGCTCAAGAACGCCGGGACCGTGCCGTGGAGGGGATATTCGTTGCATCGCCTCGACCTCCCGCAGCGAATCGATCAATGTCAGACCGTCCCCGACGTACCGGTCATGGACACGCGACCCGGGGAGACGGTCGACATCCGGACCGACATCACCACGCCGAGGAAGCCGGGTTTGTGCTACGTGCGGTTCAAGATGATGGAGGGGTCGGGGCGGGTCGCGTTCCCCGGAGGCCAGCCGCTCAACTTCCAGGTCATCGTCGGCTGACGCCCGGGGCGCGGGATTCGTCGTCGCTAGCGGACGTTGTAGCCCTGGGAGACCCAGAACGAGGTCGGGTTCGGGTTGCTCAGAGTCGGGTCGCCGACGCTCTTGGCCGCCCGCGTCTGCCGTCCGCGGCGCATCTCGACGTGGGTGTGCGCGGCCCTCCTGGACGACACCCCGTGCCACGCCTCGTTCGCGATCACCTGGCCGCGCGAGATCTGCTGGCCCACGCGCAGCGAGGACAGCGGAGCGGAGTGCAGGTAGATGATCGTCTTGTTCAGCGAGGCGTTGTAGACGGCGATCGTGGAGAGCCCCGAGCCGCCGTCGCGCCCGTGCACGACGTTGATGATCTGACCACTCACCAGGGCGTGGACATCCGAACCGACGCTGCGGGTGATGTCGATGCCCTCGTGCCGGCCGGAGGTGTGGACGTAACCGTCGAAGCCACAGCTGATGTAGCCGCCGCCGGTCTTGTAAAGCGCGTACGACATGTTGACGCGCACCGATGACGACTGGCCGAACTGGTGGGAGGCGTTCTGGTTCGTCAGGCCGGCCTTGAGGTCGCCCTTGGCGCCGGGCGCGAAGTCCTGGTGGACGCTGCCGCCGTAGCCGCCGAGCACCATCGCGGCGGCCGCCGTGGTGAGGATCCTGTCGAGCGTTCCCATGGTGTTCTCCTTCGTGCCTGTGCGGCCTGGGTTTCGGATGGTCAGCCGCGCATGGCGGCGGCTGCATCGTTTCTCCAGGTGGCGAGGGCCGGCAGGTGAGTCCCGCGGCGGATCCACGGTTTCGGATCGCTCACGCCGTCCACAACGAGATCGTGTTGTCAGGCTGTTCGGACGGCTCCCCGTACAGGCGTACGCGCCGCCTGACAGGTGTTTCCATGGCGAGGACGCACGGGCGCCTCAAAGCGAGCGCCTACGGTGGCCATTTCGAGCGCTCTACTGGGGCCGACCGGAACGGGTGGCTCCCACAGACGCGAAAGGCACCGCGTGAAGCCCAAAAACACCAAGGCCCGTTTCCAGGTTGTCCCTGGTCACGGGCCTTCTGTGATGTGCGCGGCCGAGAGGACTCGAACCCCTAACCTTCTGATCCGTAGTCAGATGCTCTATCCATTGAGCTACGGCCGCCTGGCTGCCTGATCACCTGCTGTGCTCGGCAACGCGTGTAACTCTACCAGACCCCTCACCCCTGCTTGTGCCAATAATCCGCCCTGCGCACGGTCAAGCCGCCCGTACGCGGGACCGTTCGCGCCCGGCAGGAGCCGGCGACGAACGGCTGTCTGGAAGTGGCCGCATGGCTACCTTGCCGCGCCGCCGATGCGCACACTGGTCCTTGGGGGATCCTTGCCACGCCGTCACTCTCCGTTATCGTCACACTCTGGTACGCGACGGAAGGGGCGCGTGACCGGGGGTATACGACAGGGCACGCAGGCGGACATCGGGCCGCCCCGCGGGAGGGAACGTGAACGAGCCACCAGGCCCGCCCGGCAGGCGGTACCGCCTTCGCGGACTCGTCGCTGCCGTAATCGCGGGTCTGGCCTTCTGGGCGCTGGTCATCTGGCTGGTCGTGATGCTGTTCCGGTGAGCGCCGTCCCTGCGACGGATCAGAAGCTCAGGGGTGCCGGGGACGTGCCGGCCAGGTGTTCCGTCCCGGCCGGCACCGGCCCTCACCCGCCACGCTGGATGCTCTCCACGAGGTTGAGGTGGCCCTTCACCACCGGTATGGCGTCCCGGGCGAGCTGCCGCACCTTCTCGGAGGAACCGGTCGACGCCTCCTTGTCCAGCGCCGCCAGGGTCGCGCGGTGATCCTCGACCTGCGCCGGAATCCAGGCCCGGTCGAACGCGGTGCCGCTCTTGGCGGCGAACTTCCGCAGTTCGGCCTGCTGTTTCTCCGTCGGCTGACTCGGCAGGTCCACCCCGTACTCGGTGGCGACCTTCCTGACCTGCTCGTCGAGGGCTGTGTGGTCCTTGACGAACCGGCTTCCGGCGTTCTTGACGGCCTGGCTCGCGGCCTGCTTCTCGGCGGTCTGCCCGCCCTGGATCTCCGTGAGATTGTCCTGATGCGCGCTGACCAGGAACGCCTTGTCCTTGTCACTGGCATCCGGTGGTGCGGCGTGTGCGGCGGTGACCCCTGACAGCGTCGCGGCCACAGTCGTGACCGTGGCGATGAGCGATCTCAGCATCGGATCCCCCGATCCTCGCCCGGCGGCGAGCACCGGCTGATCGGTACTCGACCATCCGGGCATACTCGTTATCAGGTGTCATACCCACCCGCCCGTTCACGAGGAACCAAGCGTGTACGGCGACGCGGCCGGGAGTTCACCATACCTTT
Source organism: Microbispora sp. NBC_01389 (assembly GCF_045040095.1). NCBI lineage: Bacteria > Bacillati > Actinomycetota > Actinomycetes > Streptosporangiales > Streptosporangiaceae > Microbispora > Microbispora sp. NBC_01389. The sequence goes on along the minus strand of NZ_CP109552.1, from coordinate 2,231,797 downwards.
GGCGATCTTTACCTTGGTTGGACCCGATTTCGGGGTGATGCTGGCGATTGTCCATCCCCCTCGCCTCTGCAAGGAGGTCTCGTGCGGACTCCGCGACGCTTCCGGTCGTCCTGGCCGGCCCGGTTCATCGCCCTGATCGCCGCCGTCGTGTCCCTGACCGCGGTGACCGGCACCGTTCCCGCCCAGGCGGCGGTCTACGGTTCCTGCACCATCTCCCGCTGCGCCGACGCGCGCTCGGTCAACGCGATCTGGGCCGGGAAGGGATACCCGACCAGCGCCGGCTGGTACTCCTGGCCAGACGGCAGGTACAACTACACCGGCGGCCGTTTCTACAACAGAGAGGGCCAGCTGCCCAGCGACGCCACCTACTACGAGTACGACGTGTACTCCCGGGCGCGCGGCGCCGCGCGGGACGCCTACCGGATCGTCGTCAACCGGAGCACCGGCGTGACCTGGTTCTCGCCGAACCACTACACCGACTTCTACCGGCTCTAGGGATCTCTCATGGCCTCCGCCCCGCGTCCGCTGCCCGCATGGCTCACGATCACCACCGGCCGGGCCCCGGCGGTCGTCGACGGGCGAGCCTGCCGTACCCGTGCCGCCTTCTTCGCGGAGGTGGCGCGGGTGCTGCGCCTCCCCGGCTACTTCGGCCACAACTGGGACGCGCTGACCGACTCGCTGCGCGACATCGGGAAGGTCCATCTGGTCGTCGAGCACGCCGAGGACCTGCTCGCCGCCGAACCCGCCGAGCAGTTCGCCACCCTGCTGGCCGTACTGGCCGGGGCGGCCGGAGAGGCAGACACGACCGGGCTGACCCTGACGCTGTGCACCGACTCCGCCCACGAGGCGCCACTCCGCCGGCGTACGGCCGAGGGCCTCGCCTGATCCGTGTGACTCACGCCTCTTCGGGGTCGCGGCCGAGCACCGACCGTCCGCCGTCCAGATGCGGCGCGGGCCGTAGTGGACGGCGAGCGCCCGGGTACCTGTGATCATTTGACCATGGCACATGAAGATCTCGTCGCGCACTACCAGCGTCTGCTTGACGTCGCCCAGTTCCTTGAAACCGGGTTGTCCTGGACGGCCGTCCAGCCACTCGTCGAGCCGATGGGCATCGAAGATGTGGCCGCGTCGGTCGCGGGGCCCGGCTTCGGCATCGAGGAATCCGAGGTGGAGGGCGACGGGGTGTTCATCGACGAGTCAGGCCCGTCGATCATGCTCCTTGACCTTGAGGGTGGGCTCTTCTCCCACTACGAACCCTCGCGATTGGAGCGGCTGAGCGCGGGCGCTCGGGTGTGGCACCTGGAATGGAATGTCAACGGGAACGGCGCTCTCGCCTACGCGGCCGACGGGCGCCTGCGTCTCGTCATGCCCGATCTGCGCCCTGCCGACGTGTACGGGCCGGATCCCCACGCGCTGGATCACCTGCTGCGCAGGTTGCCGGAGCCGTCTGCCCGGTTATCACATGCACGCGCGATGTCACTGGTCGAGGTGGACAGCGGCGCCTACCTGGACCTGGATTGGCTGGACAGCCCGCAATGCAGGGTGGTCTTCCCGGGAGAGGAATAGGAACCGTCGCTCCAGCCCCACCTCCCCCCGGGTAGGTGTTCAGTTCAGGGCGAACGGATCTCGCGGGACCGGGACCGGCTCTTGAAGCCGGGCCGCCCGGCGGGGTGGCCGGGATCGAAGTAGTTGGCCCACGCCTGCCGGTAGGTTCTCAGCACCGCTTGGGCCGCCTGGGCGGGCAGTTGCCCGATCCAGTCGATCTCGCGGCGGGCCGCCCGGATCGCGGCGTCGCAGTCCTTCACCGTCGCCAACCGGCCCTGCCGGAAGGTGCAGTACTCGTGCAGCAGGTTCCACAACGCGCGGGCGGTGTGCGCCTGGCCGTCCAGCACCGCCACCTGGGCGGCACTGAGGTCGAGACGCGCCACGTACGCCCGCGCCTGCCCGGCCACCTCCACACCCGGATCGCACCCCCGGGTTTACGCCACCGTCGCCTCCACGACGCTCGGCACACCGCCGGGACGCTTCTCGTAGAGCAGGGCGTCCACATCCGGGTCGTACAGGAGATCCTCGGCCACGCGCGGGTGACGACCACCGAGCGTTACACCCACATCGCCAGTCCTCAGGTGAAGGACGCGAGCGAGCGCATGGGCGCCGCTCTCTGGGGAGACGACGACTAATTGCAACCCAAACTGCAACCCTCGCGGGTCTGGAGATCAAAAAGCCCCTCTCGTCGGTGAGGACGAGAGGGGCTCTGAACTGCGGAGGCTCGGGGATTTGAACCCCGGATGGGCTGTAGACCCAAACCGCATTAGCAGCTCGGCTCTTGGCCGTCCCGATTCGTTCCACCTGGACCAACACCGCCTGGCGGTCCATCTGGAACCGCCTGGGACGGCGGGGAACTGCAACTAAAACTGCAACTAGAGCGGGCTCGTGACCTGCGCGGACGCGCACGCCTCGCCCTCCGTGCATCCCGTATGCCGTCGACCCACCGCGAAGCGGCAGCGGGCCGGCGACGGAGGGGCAAGCCCGTCTTCGCGTGTACCTTAGCCGGTCGCCGTTCCTCGGCCATTGGACGCCAACGGCCACAGACGGGCTTGAGCCGGAGGAGTCGGTCTGCTGGGCTTGCCTGGGTCGATGGCAGAAGGGATGCGCGGACACCCACCTCAGCCACTCGCGGCGCGCGCTCTCCAACTCGGCGCCATCCCGGAGCCGGAGGCCCCCGCCGGAGGCATGTCTTGGTCAGGCGCGGATGAAGGTCACCTGTCTTGCTGTCAACGGACACGCCATGTAGCCGACGTCGAGCCATACGGCCTGTGTGCGCTTGAGGTCGCTGGCCCACCAGGCTGAGTGCTTATAGGCGCTGGCAGGTAACTCCTCGCCGATGATACGGGCGACCTGGGCGAAGCTCATTTCGACGTGCGCGCGTCCGTCCTGCTAGAGATGACGGGCCAGGCGTTCGTACTGTTCTCGGGCGACCACGCCGTCAGTGTGAAGGTCAATTCGGCGCTTCTTACGAGCGGCCGGACCTGCCGCAGGCCGGGACCGGCCGCCAGGCCGCATGCCCGGCCGGCGAGCAGGCGACGGCCCGCGAGGCGGCGCGCAGCGCCGCCGTCTTGATCCCTGTGAGAGTAATTCGGCAAAATTCTCAGAGCATATGACCCCACCCAACTGGTCCTAGCTGACCCTGGGCGAGTCCGGCACCGCTGCCACCCTCTGAGCCGAGATTTGCATCTGGATTCTTCGAGTCCGACCGTCCGAAAGCTTCAGATTCGATGGCAGAGGTTGAGAGTGAACGTCTGCTCTGTGATCACGACGCCGCTGTCGGCGGCGACCCGCTGCACCGTGAGCAGCTCGATTGAGGGTTGAGGCGATGACCTGTCCGGCGCCCTCGAAAACTAGATCGAAAAGATCCTTAAACCGTACCAATCTAGCCCTTGACAGGCACTCGCGGGGTGGTGACTATATTCTCAAGCCTCTATTTTCCAGCCACCAAAGGATTATCAATGGCACGCTACGCGGTTGCAGCATACGCAATCCGAGTCACCCCCATGGGACAAAACGAAAAATGTATCAATCTAAGCGACCTCAACGGACGAGGCTTAGATCTTTCGCACCTGACCCATGCATTTGTCAAGGATATCCAGAAAAGGCCGTTCAAGAATGAGCAATTTGGCCACTATTTGTCAGTGGAGAGAGTACAAGCCGAAGGAAGATGCATCTCCTTCAGTGCCGAGTATGGTAGGTACGGCGTCGAAGGCAACATAAAAAACGTGCGAACCAATCGCAAGACGCACAAATATGGCGCAGATGAATCGCCAGTCGTAAGTGTTCGTAATATGCTAGTGGTGCCCCCTAACGCCGACGCCGCTATCTTTCTTGCCGAGAGATGCGGTGGGCGCGGTGCGGCCACGGCCTTTCTGGGTCACCTCATCAAGTCCTTCAATCGCCGATTCGCTAATGAGCACCTCGTTTTGAGGAAAGAAGGAATCGCAGACAAAGAGGCTTGGAATAAGTTCGTAGAGAAAGCGCGCCTAACACAAATAAAGGCCATTCGCTACACGCAGGGCCACGACATAGCAGATGGAGTCAATGGCCTTCAAGCCACAAATATTGGCAAGCTGGAGTATACAGTAAAGCCGAAGAGGTCCAGCAGTCTCGCTAAACAGCTTATGTCCATGATTATGGACCAATCAATCAAGCCTGAGACTCAGATTCTCGGACTGCGAGAGGGGTTCGAGGTTGACGAGATCCGCCTTCAATTGACGGACGGTGATCAGCAGAAAGAAGTAATCATGGGGCGGGATGGTTTCCCTACCCTGGTCTATCCAATAAAGGTAGCAGAAGGTGAGCGTCCTTCAGATGAGGTTATATACGATTTCATGGCGGACATCGCGCAACAGCTAGCACAGGGACTCCTCCTGGAGTTACCATCAGACTGGCGTACTGGTTCCTGGGGCCGTAAATCTAAATCGGTCTCCTTCGAAGCGGTGAGAGATGAGTGCTAAATGGTCCGTCCTCCCTCTACTGCAAGACCACTTGCGGACATTTGTAGACCAGCGAACCAATGAGCGGCGGAAGCAGGATCTGCTTTCCTTCTACGCTTTCCCGGTAGCATCAGGAATTGGCTCTTACATAGCAGGATTTCGGATGCAGGACCCTGCGAGCATACTTGCTGGCATCGCCATATTCACAGCATTGCTTTTCGGACTGCTAATTCATGTCTTTAGCCTTGGCCTTCGCGTCACCGATGACCCGCGCACTCCCAGGTTTGGAAGAACTGCGACACTAATAGATCAACTTCAGGCGAATATCAGTTATTCTGTATTGATAGGCATAGTTGCCACAGCCATGCTTATCGTCGCCGCAGCCACCACACCCAAAGACAAGCCAATCGGTACGCTACTTTCTTCTGCAATCGTAGCGATACTCCTTCACCTAATGCTCACAGTGTTTATGGCACTCAAGCGCACGAGGGCCGCATACGAAGCAATGAGGTTCTAGCTTTCTCATGCGAGTCCACGTTTTGACACACATCGCAGCCGGTGCCCTCGAGAGAGTTTCTCTGGTAGAACGATTAGCATGGAGGAGCGGCGGAATCGGCTACGCGAGTTAGGTGAGCTGTTGCGGCGGCTGCGCAAGGATGCGGGGCTGACAGGTAAGGAGCTGGCGCAGCGGGCGGGGGTGGCACAGCCGACGATTTCTCGGGTGGAGACGGGGCGGCTGTTGCCGACGCCGGAGACGGTTGATCGGTTGTCCGCAGCCCTCGACCTCGACCAGGACGCGCGGCGCGGGTTGGACACGCTGCTTGTGCGGCTGCGTGACGAAGTATCCCGGCTGAAGGGCGGTCTTGCTGGTCGGGAGGCAGCAAACGCGGCCCGGGTGCGCTCGTCGAAGTGGTTGGCGGTTTTCTCCTCTGCGATGATTCCGGCGCTGTTGCAGACGGCGGAGTATGCGCGGCTGGCGGTGGCGATCGGCCGGGATGTGGATGAGGATGATGCGGCCAAGGCGGCGGCCGTACGGGTCGATGCTCAGGCGGTCCTGTTTGATGAGGGCCGGCGGTTCGCCTTTGTTCTGACGGAGGGCGCTGTGCGTACCTGGCCGGGGTCGCCATCGTTGATGCTGGCGCAGCTCGACCGGCTAGCCCAGGTGTCGACGCTGCCGCATGTCCGGCTCGGGGTCGTGCCGTGGAAGGTGGAGGCGCCGGGCTTCCCGCTGCACGGGTTCACCGTCTTCGATGGATCCGTGAGCGTGGTCGAAAGCTTGACCGGCGACCTCACCCTCACCGAGGCGGCCGAGGTCGGCGCTCATGAAGAGACGTTCGAGGCGTTCGCGGAGGCCGCCGTGTACGGGGACGAGCTGCGAGCGCTACTGAGCGAGATCGCGGCGGACTTCCGGGAGCTGGCGCACCAGCTCGACCACTGACGCATTTATGCGCTGTATTCCTTGAGATACTTCTAGCGTTGGTCATACGCTCCTGTTCGTAGGCATGTCTAGCCCCCTATACGACGGAGCGTGTCCCATGCTCGCATGGCGCCTGTCCCGGCACTTCCTCGGCCGTCCCGCCTCGGTCACCGAAGCCCGCCGCTTCATCACCACAACCCTCGGCACCTGGCCCGTCATCGAGTCGGCCGAACTCATCGTCAGCGAACTGGCGACCAACGCCGTCCGCCACACCGCATCAGCCCGGTTCGGCGGCAAGTTCACCGTCAGCATCCAGGCCGAACCCGATCAGGTCTGGCTCGGCGTCGTCGACGAGGGCGGCCCCGAAGTTCCGCGGCTGGTGCGACCCAGCGACGACGAAGGCGGCCGCGGCCTGCTGCTGGTCGCCAACCTGGCCGACAACTGGGGCGTGTACGGCAACCACACCGGCCGTACCGTCTGGGCACTGCTCAAAGTCGACCCCATCGCCGCCGCGCAGACGGCCTGCCGGTGATGAGCTGCCTAAGCCCGCACGTCCCCGACCGCCGGCAGCCCGGGTGCGAGAACCTGGCATGGTTCGAACCCTCCGACGGGGCGCGGGTGCGGGTCCTCGCCTGGACCTGCGACTGTCTCGCCATCGTCTACGAGCTGTGCCATGCGGGCGGGCAGGGGTTCATCCGGCGCACCCTCCAGAACGAGGACGCACCCGAAATCCGCGAGACCCACCGCTGGCCCATCCCCCAGGCCCGTGACATCTGGGCCGCCCTGCTGACAGGAATGGCACGGTGAGCCCGCGCGGCGTCCCCAAGCGGCGCTCCGCGATCCGGGCCGTGGACCCAACAACCGGCAAACCAGCCAAAACCGTACTGTCAAGAGGGATAGACGACATTTCGTCTAGGGCCCTAGACTCAGGTGCGCACCACCAAGGAGGAACCGTGCCACCGAGCGACCTGGACAAAATCGCCGCCATCGACGATCCCTATCTGCTGCTCCGGGTCGCCACCGAACGACTCAACGCCGCCCAGCAAGAAGTCACCGAACTGGCCCGGCTGCGCCGCCGCGTCATCCAAGAACTCCACGCTCAAGGCATGTCGTACGCGCAGATCGCCGAGAAGGCCGGCCTGTCCCGCGGGCGTATCCACCAGATCCGCCACACCGGCCCCGCCCCCGAGGGCGCCTTCCTGGGCACGGGTGCGATCACGGTAGCCACGCCTCTCAAGCAAGAGGCCGACAACGCCCGCCCCGTGGTCGCGGTGGAAGACGTCGCCGCCTCCAAGCGACTGGAGGACCTGGCGCGCGGCTTAGGCCTCACCGTCGAGTTGGAACATGTCCCCCTCACCGGCCAGATCGATCTCAACCGGCCGGGGTTGATCGTGATCTGTGGCCCGCGGCTGTCGCCGATCATGGGCGCGCTGTATGAGTCCGATCCCGTTCTGGAGTGGGTCAAAGACGGCGCGTGGACACTGCGCGACAGCCGTACCGGCACCGTCTACCGGTCGGGCTCCGACTCGGCCCCGTCCCGGCCGGTCGACTACGCCTATCTCGGTCGCCTCGCCCGGCCGGACGGGCAGGGCAACGTCCTGGTGTTCACCGGCATCCACCCGCAAGGCACCCTCGGCGTCGTCCATCTGATCAGCACCGAGATCAACACCCTGTGGGGGCAGGTGGCCGACCGCCGTTTCTCCTGTGTCATCGGCGTTGAATACGACCCCCGCACTGGGGAACCGGTGAAAGCGGAACTGGCAAGCCCGCTGTATCGGCACGACGAGGACTGAACGACAGGAGGACCCACCGTGCGCGTCGCCCTCGCCACCGAACCCGCCACCCCCGGCCGCGAGAACGAAGACTTCATCGCCGCGACACCTGACGCGGTGGTCCTCCTCGACGGTTCGGGCACCCCGGCGGGATCGGAGTCGGGATGCACCCACGGCGTGGCCTGGTACGCCCGCACACTCGGTTCGACCCTCCTCACCTCGATGACCCAAAGCGCCGGCTCTTTGAGCGAACTACTCGCCGAGGGCATCAAGGCCACGACATCGCTGCACGACTTCACCTGCGACGTCAGCCACCCCGGGTCCCCCTCGGCGACCGTGGTCATGCTGCGCCGTAGCGGCGACTTCCTCGACTGGCTCGTCCTGGCCGACTCCGTGCTCATCCTCGACACCGGCCAGCCCGAACCCACCGTGATCACTGATGACCGCGAAGCCCAGGTCGGCGCCTCCTACCGGGAACGGATGGACTCCCTCGACTCCACCAGCCCCGAACACGTCGCCGCACACCGCGAGTACGTCGAGACGTTGCGCGACCATCGCAACCGCGACGGCGGCTTCTGGGTCGCCTCCGTCGATCCCCTCGTCGCCGAACAGGCTCTCACCGGCAGCGTGCCGGTTCACGAGGTCCGGGCAGCAGCGCTCCTCAGCGACGGCGCATCCCGCCTCGTCGACCGCTTCCACCTCACCACCTGGCGCGACCTCCTCGGCCTCCTCGGCCAGGCCGGACCCAACGAACTGATCCGCCAGGTCCGAACCGCCGAACAGTCCGACCCGCACGGGCAACGCTGGCCGCGAGGCAAGACCTACGACGATGCGGCCGTCGCCTACTGCCGTCCCTGAGAGCGTGTTTGAGCAGGGCTGATAACGGTCTGCGCATCTCGCTGCTGAGAGCACCGTCGTGTCGCGATCATGGCTTGGTGCCCGAACGCCGCCGCGGCGACCGTGGCCGCTCCAGCCCGTGCAGGATCCCCCGAAGGAGGCAGATGCTCCCGATCGTGCGTCGAATCGCGGTAACGGTAGTGGCCGCACTGATGGTAGCCAGCTGTACATTTGAGCCGGAGCAAGCAAAACCACCTCCTGCGGTCGCGTTAACGTCGGAGATGGCGGAGTCAGTCCTTGTGGAAGTTGTCGCCGGAGTCAGCAAGAACGGCGTCGCCGATTTCTGCTCCAAGTTCGCGCGTAGCACGGGGACATGTGAGACTCTTCTGAAGGATGCCTTGGGGCGGTGCCTGCTGCCTGGAGACAAGCCCATCGTGAAGCACTCGGTGCATCTACCGGCCACGGACAAGTACGAAGAGACGTGGCAGCTGGTGGTTCAGGGTAGAACACTCGATGGCCAGAAGTATGTTTCGGATTTTCCGATCGTCCTATCGGCGGGCGCGCCGAAGGCTGTAATAGGAATCTACTGGACGGGTCAGGGTTACGGCAGGAATATGGACGACCCCCCAGAGTACACGGTCCCCCCGCAAAACGCCTGCCCTCGGTAACAGTGTCACGCCGCCTTGATGATCCTAGAGCGGGTTAGAGCCGGTTTAATTGGCGATTGAGGGTCCGTGCTTGCTGGCGTGTCGCGGCGTGTCCGCGGGTGAGACGCCGCGCCATTCCTGAGATCGCCGCCCATCGGATCATGGCTTCAGCGGTGGCGGGGTGGCGCTCATAGTCCCGGGCCAGACGGCGATGGCTAGTCAGCCAGGCCAGCGACCTTTCGACGACCCACCGCCGTTCGATCACGGCGAACCCGATCTGCCCCGGGGCCTTGCGGACGATGTGCAGCACGGTCCGCAGGATCCGCTGGGTCCAGTCCACCAGCATCCCGGCGAAGCCGGCGTCGGCGAACACGTACCGGACCGGCGTCATCAGATACATGCTGAGCAGAGTGGTCTTCGCTCCGTCGCGGTCTTGGACGGAGGCGGCCATCACGCAGACAACCAGTAGCAACCCGAGGGTGTCGGTGACGATGAACCGTTTGCGCCCGTTGACCTTCTTGCCTGCGTCGTAACCGCGGCTGTCGCGGCCGACGGTGTCGGCGCCCTTGGCGCTCTGGGAGTCGATGATGCCCGCGGTCGGCTCTTCGGCTCGCCCCTGCGCCGTCCGGACCCGGCGCCGCAGTATGGCGAGCATATGCTCGGTGACCTTGGCTTCTTCCCAACGGACGAAGTACCAGTACACGGTCTGCCAGGGCGGGAAGTCGAACGGCAGCTGCCGCCAGGCGCAGCCGGTGCGCACCACGTAGAGGATCGCGTCGACGACGTCCCGGCGGGGGTGCTTTTCCGGCCGTCCGCCCGTGTGCGGCGCGGGGAGTAGCGGCTCGATCAGCGCCCACTGCGCGTCGGTCAGGTCAGAGGGGTAGCGACGCTCGCGTAGCACCGGACCATGCTGGAGATCTTCACGCCGTACGGCCGAACGACACGCCGCCCGTTATCAACCGGTATCACCACTTCTCAAACACGCTCTGAGAGAACTTGCTCACGGCGTCGTCGATGTCCCGTGTAGGGCTCTCGCGCATGCCGAGACCCTGCCGTTGGGCGGGTAGTAGACGCTCGCGACGGGCGGCTGATCACAGTAATCCTTGCCGTGCTGCTGGGAACTCTCAGAGGCTACTGACCCGCATGTCCGCACCTCTTCTCCGACTAATTAGTGCACGGCTTCTGTAAGACACGGAGGTTGCGGGCCTCTCCTCCACTAAAAAGTGGCGATCACCGACAAGAAACAGATAGGCAATCAGGGTCTCAACACCTCAGCCCTCATCGACGCATCTGCATCTCTTCCTCCCCTAATTAGTGCCACATCTTCCGAATAAGCGCAGCTCAGGAAGCATCCACAGCCTGGCGCACCACTAATTAGTGCGCGACGGCTACAGAATGCAGGCGGCAGACACGGACCCTTGTCCGCACCTCAGCACAACACTAAAAAGTCCGCGCCGTAGACCGGCCCAGCATCCCTCTCCCACACCCAAGGCCTTGTCGTCTTTTCAGAGATTGCAAAGGCGTGTGGGGCTCGCTACCCTGCGGCCTAGTCCTTCACGAATGGACTGGTCCTCAAGTGCCTTCAGGCGGAAAGGGATGTACATGCACTGCGGAATTATCCTCCACTCCGGAGGATTCCTCCTCTGGTGGAGCTCCCGGCGACGGAAGCATATGGAGCCTCGCCACCGGGAGCTCAGGGTGGACTGGCGCTAGCCCAGTCTTGTGCGCCGGGTGAAGGGTGGCCCCCCTTCATCCGGCCTAGACGACCAGCCTTTCGTCTCCGTGACCATATCCGCCGGCAAGCCCGACAGAAGGCATAGGAGCCCTAGCCTCAAGGCCATTTGCGGACAGACCTTCCCACGCTGGCGCAAACCCCTTGCGTCACAGGCAGCCCCAACGACCCGCTGATTAGCCCCCTAGACAGAAGTGTGCGGCGTAGGTTATCGTCTTCCGCATAGCCCCCTAGACAGTTCCCGTTGCGGATCGGCCGCACGCGTCTAGGGGGGTCGACAAGGAGGTGGTGAACGATGGCACTGCAAGGACCGATCCCGATCAGCTTCGAGCTGCTGTTCCCGCACGGCTGCTACGTCGTGGGTGAGGTGAGCGCGGCGAAGGACTTCGACGCCAAGCGGGACACCCAGGCCAAGGACAAGCTGACCGGTCTTCCGGTGTGGCAGGTCCCGGTGATGGACGCGGACCCCTCGCTCAAGGCCGCGCAGAAGACGGTGACCGTGAAGATCCTCGCTGAGGTTCAGCCGGTCGTCCCGCCGTCGCTGCCCGGGGTGCCGCTGGCTCCGGCCGAGTTCGACGGGCTGGAGGTCAAGCCGTACGTCCATCAGGCGACGGGACGGCTGGCCTACTCGATCTCGGCTCGGGCGATGCGGGCTCCCCGCACGGGCACGGCCGGCAAGTCCCCCACTGCTGCGAAGGACGCGGCGTGATGGGGCGGCGGGCGGTGCGGCCCTCGGCCGTGATCAGCCTCAACACCGGGGGCGGGGCCTCGGCCAAGGCCCTGCCGTATCCGGCCCGTACCCCGGTGCTGGCGCTGGACTTCGGCGCGACCTCTGTCCTGGTGTCCACCTCCGACAGTGACCAGGTCAGCCCGGCCGATGTCGAGTTCGCCCGGGAGCTCGCCCGTGAGGCGGCCTCGTTCGCCCGGTCGGTCGAGCGGCGGTTTCACGGCCTGGCCAACGGGCGTGGGGTGGCCTGATGGCGCGCGGTCCGTACACCCACGTGTCGATGTCGATCGATCCCGGACGCCGCCCCCGCATCGGCGTCTCGTTCTACACGCCGGTCCTGCGGGCGGGCGCTCGGGTGCTGGAGTCCGGGCGGCCGTACCTGTCGCTGGAGTCCGACGAGGCGGACGTGACGGTCTCGACCACCGGGGCCGGACCGGTCACCGCCGAGGACGTGGAGGTCGCCCGGCAGATCTTCAACGCCACCGCGCGGTACCTGGCCGACTGCGAGCGCCTGCACGCCGACCAGTCGGCCGACTCCGACCAGATCACCACATCCGTCGTCGACGAGACGGCGGCCTGAGATGCAAGCGGGGCCGCAGGAAGCGGCAACTTCCGGCGGCCCCTCAACTCTCCCTGACTGCGAAATCACGAGAGGACACGAAGTCTAATGTTCCGAAAACTACCTGGCGACGAGACGCGTAACCTCGTCTCCACCACCCCCGACACGGCCGTGGTCTTCCGCCCGGCCGTCGTCAAGACTCCCGCCATCGTCACCATCGTGATCTGGCTGTCCCGCCTGGTCGCGGGCCTGGTCCACCTGGTCGTGAGGCATCCAGTCGCGGTCGCCGTCCCCGTCGCCTTCGGCGTCGTATTGACCCTGTACGGCTGGCGCCAAGCTCTCGTCCTGACCGGGTTCCTGCCCTCAGCGGGCCTGTCCTGGGCGCTGCTGGACCGGGCCTCGTTCCTGCGCCTGGTCGGCTGGCGTCTGCTGGCCTTCTGGCGCCGGTTGTGGATCTACCGGCGGCACTGGCAACCCGTGATGATCGTGTCCGGGCTCGGCCGTCACCTCCAGAGTCGCGACTACCTGCCCCGCCTGCTCCGGGTCGAGTGCGACGGCTGGGCCGACCGCGTCACCGTGCACATGCTGTCCGGGCAGGCCGTCAAGGACTGGGCCGACCGCACCGACCACCTCGCCCACGGCTTCGGCTCCCCCTCCTGCCGCGTCACCGTCGCCAAGGCCGGACGGCTCGTGCTCACCTTCCCCCGCCGCGACTCACTCGCCGAACCCCTGCCCGCCGTACCCATCCCCGAGTCGGCAGATGTCGGGCCGGTGGAGATCGGCCAATGTGAGGACGGCACGCCGTACCGGCTCAAGGTCCACGGCACGCACGTCCTGATCGCCGGAGCCACCGGGGCCGGTAAGGGCTCCTGGCTGTGGTCGACAATCCGCGGCCTGCTCCCCGCGATGCGGGCGGGCCTGGTGCAGGTCTGGGCGCTCGACCCCAAGCGGATGGAACTGTCCTTCGGCCGTCCCCTCTTCGGCAGTCGGTACGCGGCCGACCCCAAAGAGTGCGCCGACCTCCTCGACGACGCCGTGAGCGTGATGCAGGAGCGGGCCGACCGGTTCGCCGGCCTCCAACGCTCCCACACACCAACTGTCGCGGACCCGTTCGTCCTGGTGCTCGTCGACGAGGTCGCCTTCCTCACCGCCTACCAGTCCGACAAGCACCTGAGGCAACGCATCACGGCGGCCCTCGCCACCCTCACCACGCAAGGCCGCGCGGTCGGCGTCGGGGTCATGGCCGCACTCCAGGGCCCACGCAAGGAGGTCATGAACATCCGCAACCTGTTCCCCGACAAGATCGCCCTCCGTCTCGACGAGTCCGAACAGGTGGACATGGTCCTCGGCGACGGCGCACGCGACCGGGGCGCACTCGCCGACCACATCTCACCGGTTCCCGAACGCGGCGCGGGAGTCGGCTACATCCGCCTGGAAACCTCCCCCGACCCCGTGCGGGTCCGGGCCGCCTACGTCTCCGACGTCGACATTCGGCAGATGGTCGCCGCGTACAGCGGTCGAAGCGAGGTCGCATGAACGGCGTGGCGCACTTCCTCGACGGGCTGCGCTGCTCGGTCTGCGGCGCGCTCAACGTCCTGTGGCTCGACCCCATCCGCGGCTTGGTCGAGTGCCACGAATGCGGCCAGACCGCCCTCACCATTCCCGAGCCCGGAAGGGAGGACAGTTGACTGACCTCACCGACGCCCGCCAGGCCGGGGGAGACCAGCTGATCTCCCCCGCTCGGCCCAACGACCGGTCCACACCTCGGGCCGTCCGGATGGCTCAACCGCTGGCGCGGGACGTGGTCGAAGAGATCGCCAAGCAGTACGGGGTGTGCATTCGCCCGGTCCCGCTGCGGCGGCAAGACATCGTCACCGGCCAGACCGAGGTCATCGACGTTCCCTGCGGGGCCACGTTGGAGGGCAAGTGCCCGCCGTGTGCCAAGCGCAACCGGCAGCTTCGGCGGGCGCAGTGCCGGGAGGGTTGGCACCTCGACCACGAGCCCGTGAACCTGCCCGACGACGCGGACGAGTATCAGCGTCACCTCGTCGAGCTGCGGGCCGACGTCCAAGCCTGGCGGGACGAGACCGAAAAGGCCGGCGGGGACACCACCGACCTCGACGCCGCGATCGTCGAGCTGGACGAGGAGATCAACGCCGCCGGGATGCGGGGCAACGTCCTCGGTCGCGCCTCCGGCAAGCGGTCGCGTTCGACCAAGCGGCGGCAGGACGCCCCGGACCTGCCCAAGCGGCAGATGGCCAAGACCACCCTCGGGCGGACCTTCACCGGCTCAGACGGCAGAACCTACCGGCCGTCGATGTTCGTCACACTCACGCTGCCCTCCTACGGGCGGGTGATGGAGGGCGCACCGCTGAACCCAGACGCCTACGACTACGCGCGGGCGGCCCGGGATGCGCTGCACTTCTCCAAGCTCGTCGACCGCTTCGTGCAGAACCTCCGCCGGGTGGCGGGCTATGACGTGCAGTACTTCGCCACGGTTGAGCCTCAGAAGCGGCTCGCGCCGCATCTGCACATGGCGATCCGTGGCACGCTCCCGCGTGCGGAGCTGCGGCAGATCATCGCGGCCACGTATCACCAGGTGTGGTGGCCCTCGACGGACACGGTCCGTTTCGAGGGGGAGCGCCTGCCGGTCTGGGAGGACGGGGCCGGCTACCTCGACCCGGACATGGGGGAAGTCCTGCCGACCTGGGAACAGGCCCTCGACGCTCTCGACGCCGACGAGGACGCTGAACCCCTGCACGTCCTGCGCTTCGGCGATCAGATGGACGTCAAAGGCGTGCTCGCCGGAACCCCAGGACGCCGACCAGCTCATCGGGTACCTGTCGAAGTACCTCACCAAGAGCCTCGGCGACGCCCTCGGCACCGACGACCCACGCCGCAAGGCGCACGCCGAACGGCTGCTCGACGCACTGCGGTTCGAACCGTGCTCGCCGACCTGCCCGAACTGGCTGCGCTACGGGGTGCAGCCCAAAGGCGCCAAACCGGGGATGGCTCCGGGCCGGTGCCGGGGCAAGGCGCACAAGCCCGATCACCTCGGCTATGCGGGCCGCCGCGTCCTGGTTTCAAGGAAGTGGTCGAACAAGACCCTCACGGAGCACAAGCAGGACCGCCGTACCTGGGTCCTGGAAGCGCTCGGCGTCGAAGACGAGCCGGTCGACCCCCACCGCTACATCTGGCGACCAGTCAAGCCCAAGTCAAGCCCGGTGATCCCGAGTTGGCCCCCATCGGCGTGCGACTGCTCCGCTCAGTCCACGAACGCCAACGCTGGCGCAACCATCTCGACCGGCTCCAGGCCAAGGCAGACGGCAGAGATTTTTCGGCAACCGAAGGGAGGGCAGCGTGATGGACAGACTCTTCTACCGGCCCAAGGACGCGGCAGTCGTCCTCGGCATGAGCCGTACGGCGGTCTTCCGGCTGATCAAGAGCGGTGAGCTTCGCTCGATCAAGTACGACGGGTACCGCCTCGTCCCGGCTGACGCCCTCCAGGAGTTCGCCCGGCGTCTGAACGAGGCGGCGTGATGGCCGACCGCAAACCGAACGGGCGCTCGTCCATCTACCTGGGCCAGGATGGCTACTGGCATGGCTGGGTGACCGTGGGCATCAAGCCGGATGGCTCCCCTGATCGACGTCACCGGATGGGGAAGTCGGAGGCGGAGGTCACGCGCAAGGTCCAAGAGCTGGAGGGCAAGCGCGGGACTGGGCAGGTAGCCAAGCCGGGCAAGGTCCCGACCGTCGCCGAGTGGATGACGGAATACCTCGACGTGATCTGCGACCGGCTCGTGGCCTCGGGCAAGATGGCGCCTCGGACGCTCGACGACTACCGATCCAAGACCCGGCACTGGATCATTCCGTTGCTCGGCCGTCACCGTCTCGACCGGCTCGCCCCTGAGCACCTCGACAAGGCGTACGCGACGATGCTGGAGCAGGGCCGCTCGTCGAGCACGGTTCTCAAGGTGCATCGCATCCTGTCTCGCGCCCTGAAGATCGCCGTACGGCGGAGCAAGGTCACCAGGAACATCGCCACGCTTGTGGACGCGCCGGTCGCTGCTGACCCTGATCTGGAGCCGCTGACGCGGAACGAGGCGCGCAAGATCCTGGAGGCGGCCAAGTCGCGGCGGAACGCGGCTCGCTGGTCGGTGGCACTGTCCCTCGGCATCCGCCAGGGCGAAGCGCTCGGCCTCCGCTGGTCGTTCGTCGACCTCGGAACCGGCGTGATCAAAGCCTGGTACCAGGCACAGCGGGCACCGTGGAAGCACGGCTGCGACGACCCCCACGAGTGCGGCAAGGAGTGGCACCGCTGGCCGTGCAAGCCGCGGTGCAGGATCCACAAGCACGACCCCGACTGTCCACAGAGCTGCACGAGGCGCGGCCACGTCTGCCCGACGCGGACATGCGCGAAGGACTGCACCGGCCATGCCGACCGATGCCCGAAGCGTACGGGCGGCGGGATCGTCTTTCGGCAACGCAAGGGCCGCAGCAGACTGACCCTCCAGTGCCCGCCGGAACTCCTTCCGATCCTGCGCGAGCACAAGAAGCTCCAGGACGCAGAACGGGCAGAGGCCGGGGAGCTCTGGGAGGATCACGACCTGCTCTTCCCGACGAGGCGGGGCCGGCCGATGGAGCGCAGCGAGGACTACAAGATGTGGAAGGCGCTCCTGCGCCAGGCCGGGGTCAGGGAAGCCCGCCTCCACGACGCCCGCCACACGGCCGGAACGCTCCTCGTCGAGCAAGGCGTCCACATCCGCGTCGTACAGGAGATCCTCGGCCACGCGCGGGTGACGACCACCGAGCGTTACACCCACATCGCCAGTCCCCAGGTGAAGGACGCGAGCGAGCGCATGGGGGCGGCCCTGTGGGGCGAGGACTGAGGGCAACTGCAACTAGAACTGCAACTAGAGGCCCTTTGGAGATCAAAAAGCCCCTCTCGTCGGTGAGGACGAGAGGGGCTCTGAACTGCGGAGGCTCGGGGATTTGAACCCCGGATGGGCTGTAGACCCAAACCGCATTAGCAGTGCGGCGCCATAGACCTGACTAGGCGAAGCCTCCTGGTAGCGCTTGCTCAGCACAGCGTACCGGCGATCGCTCAACGCGGCAAAGCGGATTGCCGGGTGAGGTGTGGTGTCGTCTCGACCACCCGCCGCGGGGCCGCTTCGCGGCACCCAACCAGGTCCGCTAAGGGCGGGCAACGGCGCCGCTGTGCGCGTCGGCTGGCGGCACGCCGGCTCTTGCCGGTGCGTACGCCAGGATGTCCTGCGTTACCCGGTGAGCTGGGGTTTTACAAGGGCACAGCCGTCGTCCACAGGCTGTGGATGACGGCTGTGCACAAGGTGTGGATTTCCGCCGGTGCAGTCCACAGGCTCAGGCCTGACGGACGGCCTCGCCCTCGATCTCGATCTTGACCTTCTTGCCGACGAGGACGCCGCCGGCCTCCAGCGCCTGGTTCCAGGTCAGGCCGAAGTCCTCGCGGTCGATCTCGGTCTCGGCGGAGTAGCCGAAGATCTCCTGGCCCCACGGGTTGTTGGCGGCGCCGTTGAACTCGACCTTGAGCTCGACCTCCTTGGTGACGTCACGCACCGTGAGGTCGCCGACGAGCGTGAACTCGTCGCCGGACAGGCCGGTCACGCGCTTGCTGCGGAAGGTGATCTCGGGGAACTTGTCGGCGCCCAGGAAGTCGTCGCTGCGCAGGTGCCCGTCACGGTCGGCCGCGCCGGTCTCGATCGTGCCGGTCTTGATGACGACCTCGACGGTGGACTCAAGCGGGTTCTCGGCGATGACGATCTTGCCGTCGAAGTCGGCGAAGTGCCCGCGGACCTTGCTGACCATCATGTGCTTGACGACGAAGCCGACGCGCGTGTGCGCCTTGTCGAGCGCGAACTCGCCGGCCGTCGGGACCTTCAGGCCCTCCCACTCACGGATGCTCATGGCTGCTCCCCAGATCGTTGCGGTGCGGATGTCTTACTAAGCAATTTTCTACCGGAGGATATTCCTCGCGTCAACTATCCTGGCGTAGACTCGGACCATGGATCCATTCGACGACCCGCGGCTCACGGCGATGGGCCTGTTCGCGGAGGTCTTCACCGGGGTGGCCGCCAAGACCACCCCCACCCTGGTCGCCGCCGGGTTGTCCGAGGTCGACTTCGAGACCCTGATCCGGCTGGCTCGCTCGCCCGAGCGGCGGCTGCGGATGAGCGACCTCGCGGCCCAGACCTCCCTGTCCACCAGCGGGATCACCCGCGTCGTCGACCGCCTGGAGCGTGAGGGACTCGTCGAGAGGCACGCGTGCGCGAGCGACCGCCGCGCGTCGTACGCGGTGCTGAGCGAGGCGGGGGCGGACCGGTTGCGCACGGTGCTCCCCGAGCACATCAAGGACATCGAGACCTGGTTCACCGGCCTGCTGACCGACGACCGGCTCGCCGACTTCCTGGGCACCCTGCGGGTGATCCGCGACGTCGTGCGGCCCTGCGCGACCGCGGGAGCGGACGGAGCCGGGAGGCCGTCGCGGGCCAGGACGGACTGACCCGAACAGGATCGTGATTCGAGGGAACTGACCGCGGGAGCGGACGGAGCCGGGAGGCCGTCGCGGGCCAGGACGGACTGACCCGAACAGGATCGTGATTCGAGGGAACTGACCGGACGGACTGGCGCAAACGATCGTTTTCTGGTGGACTCCGTAATCCAGGAAACGGCTCCACGAAGCCGACGTGTCCCCCGTACCCCAGCCAATGGAGCACTCGTGCGTTTCCCCTCACACGCACTCGCCGTCCTCGCCACCGCGGTCCTCGCGGTTCCCGTGGCCGCGTCCACCAGCGCCTTCGCCGCCGCGAGCCCGAGTCCGAGTCCCAGTCCGAGCGCGACGCCGACCCCGTCCCCGACTCCGGCCGCGACCCCCAGCCCGAGCGCGAGCGCGACGCCGAGCCCCAGCGCCACCCCGAGCACGACCGCGAAGGCCAGGAAGACCCCCCGGCCGAAGACCGTGCCGAAGGACGCCGTCGAGGTGACGGTGAAGAAGATCGTGGACGGCGACGCCCTCGACGTGGTGACCTCCAGCGGCCGCACCGTACGGATCGGTCTCCTGGAGGCGGACGCGCCGGAGAAGGGCGACTGCTGGTACGAAGGCGCGGTCGCGCGGCTCAAGGCGCTGCTTCCCACCGGCAAGCCGGCCTACGTGCGGGCCGCCGAGCAGGTGACCGAGAACGGCCGCATCCTCGTCTACACGTGGTCGCCCAAGGGCCTGTACGTCAACGGTGACATGGTCCGCAGCGGGTTCGCCCAGGCCGTGCCCTACCTGCCCGGCCACAGCTACACCGACTGGCAGTTCGCCGAGCAGATGCGCGCCCAGGCCGAAGGCCGGGGCATGTGGTCGGGCCCCTGCTGGGCGGCCGACACCTACGACAAGCGCGGCTCGATCCAGGTCCCGCCCGGATCGTCGGGAGACATCGCGGTGGAGCCGGCCGACGGCGCCTCCCCCGCGCCCGGCGCGTCCGCCGGCCCAGACGGGCTGACCGGCGGCACGCCCACCCCGACGCCGACTCCCACGCCGACCCCGACTCCCACCGCGACGGGCGACGACGGCTCGCTCGATCCCCACTTCGGCACCTGCGCGGAGGCCAACAAGGCCGGCTACGGGCCGTACGTCCGGGGCATCGACGTCGAGTACGACTGGTACGACGACCGTGACGGCGACGGCGTGGTCTGCGAGACCTGAGAAGCGCAAGAGGTGAGCCGCGCGGTGGTCAGTTCACCCGTTCCCGGGGATCGGAGACGACCAGATCGCCGCGCAGTTTCGCCATGCCCCGCGAGACCGTGCTCTTGACCGTGCCCACGCTGATCCCCAGGGTCCTGGCGATCTCGGGCTCGGTCATGTCCTCGTAGTAGCGCAGCACGATCGCCGTCCGCTGCCGGGTGGGGAGCCGGTCGAGCGCCTGCTCCAGCTCGTCGTACCGGTGCCGCGCGTCCTGCTGCGCCGGTACGTCGGGAAGTGCCTCGGAGGGATACTCCTCCAGCTTGCGCCGCCGCCACCAGGAGATGTTGATGTTGACCATCGCCCGCCGCACGTAGCCGTCGAGCGACGACCGGTCGCGGATGCGGTCCCAGGCGAGGTAGGTGCGGGCGAGGGCGGTCTGCAGCAGGTCCTCGGCGTCGCTGGGGTTGCCGGTCAGCTGGTTGGCGACCCGGAGCAGCGCCGCCCCGCGGGACTGGACGTACGTGTGGAACTCCTCGTGGTTCACGATCAGTGATCACCAACCCGGGCCAGAGAGGCATCTCGTGCCAGAATCGCAGCCACGCGATCGGATCCGACTGAGCCGGAATTCAGGTTTCGCCCTGGCCTGCGCAAACACCGGACAAGCCGGTAGCGGCCGGACGGACGGACCGTAATCCCGCCCGGGCGGTGGTTTGCCCACGGCGGGTGGCAGCCCTTGCACCGGGAGGAGGAATATTGATCCCGGACGCCACCATCGCCCGGAAAACCGCCCCTCGATCCCGCCCCGGCATGTGAGGCTGGAGGACGTGGAAGGGTCATTACCGCACCGGGCCGGAGCGCGACGGCGCGTGCTGGCCGCTGCGGCGCTCGGGCGCGATCCCGGGCCCGCGCCGCGGTCGCCGGAGGAGGAGGCGCCGTACGACGTGGTCGACGGCGAGGTGATCGACGTCAGCCCGCATCTGATCATCGTGGCGGCCGGCGACGGCCGGCAGCGGCGCCTGGTGATCGCACCGTGGGCGACCGCCTGGCGCGGCGGCGCGGTCGCGCCCGCCGACGTGCCCATCGGGTCGCGGGTGGTCATTCGCGCGCTGCGCTCGGGCACGGTGGCCGAGCGTGTCTGGGCCGACGTCACGCGGATCACCGGTGTCATCCGTGACGTCCGCGGCACCCGGGATCTCACCGTGGACCTCGACTGCGGCCCGCATCGCCGGGAACGCTCCATCGTCGTCCCCTACCGCTCCTCCGGGCGGATCCGGGTGCGGCACCCGAAGCTGGAGCCCGGTTATCTGTTCGACGCCATCGGCCTGCTCGACCAGGGCACGTCGCTGGCGCAACTCCCCGCGACCTCGCAGCCGCCGTACCACGCCGCGGCATCGCCCCCGGCTCCCCCGGCGTACGGAGGAGTCCAGGCCAGCGTCGCGGGCACGGCCGTGTGGGCGGACCTGCCGGAGGACGGGGCGGCCTATCCCGTGCTCGAACCCGGGGACACCGGCTGCGACGACGCGGGCGTCTCCTGCGCGGGCCTGCCGTACCTCGCGCTGGGCTCGCTGCTACGCGTACGGAACGTGTGCGACGGGCGGGCGGACACGCTGCCAATCGTGGCGTGCGGATGCCTCGCCGGGCGGTTCTGCGACCGCTGCCTGGAATGCGGCACCTCCCCGCGCGGGAGGATCGTCGAACTGTCGGCGTCGTCCTACGTCGCGCTCGGGGGAGACTTGACCAAGGGCTGCTTCAACGCCCGCGTCGGATTGGGGTGACCGGTGCTTACGATCATCGCGACGGCCGCGTTGCCGGTCCTCGCCCTGACGCTGACACTGGGCGGCGTCGCCAAGCTGGCCACGTCCGGGCGTGCGGCGTCGCCGGGCGCGCTGACCCGGCTGGGCCCGGTCGCGCTCGCGCCGGAGCGCTTCGCCAGGCCCGCGATGCTCGCCTGCGCGCTGACCGAGTTCGCCCTGGCCGGCGGATCGCTGGTGGTGGACCACCCCGTCACGCGCTGGTCGCCGGTGGTGTTCTTCGCGATAGCGACGTATGTCCTGTGGGACCTGCGCAGGCGGCGGCCCGACGTCGGGTGCGGCTGTTTCGGCGAGGTCAGCGCGGCGCCGGTCGGGCTGCGGTCGATCGGACGGGCCGCCGCGCTGACGGCGATGGCGGTCCTCGTCGCGGTGGGGAACGTCGCGGTGGGGAACGTCGCGGTGGGCAACACCTTGAACACCTCGGCCGGGCTCATGGGGCCGGCCGGCCTGCCGCGGGGGACGGCGGCCTGGGTCGCCGGCGGCCTCGTCCTGGTGCTGCTCGCCCTCTCGCCGGAGGTCGACGAGGTCGTCGCCCGCGTACGGCACCGGGCGCCGTGCGAGCAGCGGCCGCTGCCTCCCGGGCGGGCGCTGTCCCGTCTGCGCGCCAGTGCGGCGTGGCGGGCGCACGCGGGGTCGCTGCTGACGGGTGAGCCGTCCGACATGTGGCGCGAGCTGTGCTGGCGCTTCTTCGTGTTTCCCGCCCAGGAGGGCGCCGAGGTGGTCTTCGCCGTGTATCTGAGCGGACGCCGTCCCGCCGTCCGCGCCGCCGTGGTCGGGGCGGACGGCCGCGTCGCGGCCACCACCGGTGACCGTACGGACGCCTCTCTGCGGGAATCTACCCCTGTATCGGCCTGACGCTATACAGGCGTAGATTCCCGCATCGAGGACTTCACTTCAGCTCTCTACGGCTCTCTAGCTTCCCCTCTAGAAAGCCGTAGAGAGGTCGATGGCGTGCCGCTCAGACCGGCTGGGCACGCAGGAACCTCCCGAAATGGGGGACGGTGAACCCGATCACGCCGCGCTCCGCGCTGTAGATCAGGCCCTTCTTGATCAGGCTGTCGCGGGCCGGGGACAGGCTCGACGGCTTGCGGCCGAGCGCCTCGGCCACCTCGGCCGTCGGCACCGGGTCGTCGCCGAGCTGGGCCATCGCGTGCATGTAGTCGCGCTCGGCGGGGGTGGCCCGTTCGTAGCGGCTGCCGAAGAAGCCGACGGCGAGCTCCTCCTCCGCCTCCGGCGCGGACACCTTGATGTCCTCGGCGGTGATCGGGCTGCGGGGCGCGAGGTCCCAGGCGACCTTCCCGTACGCCTGGACGAAGTAGGGGTAGCCGTCGGCCGCCTCGTACAGCGCGTCGAGCGCGTCGGGCGTGAACTCCACGTCCTCGCGGCCGGCCGGGACGATCAGCGCCAGGTCGGCGGCGTCGCGGTCGAGCCGGTCGATGCGGGCGTACCGGAACAGCCGCTCGGAGTAGCTCTTGCTGGCCGACAGCACGCTCGGCAGGTGCGGCAGGCCGGCGCCGACGACGATCAGCGGGCCGCCGCTCTGCGACAGCTCGTGGCAGGCCGCGCAGAGGGCCGAGACGTCCGGCGCCTGCACGTCCTGCATCTCGTCGATGAACAGCGCGATGCCGACGCCGAGATCGGTCGCCACGCCCGCCGCGTCGACGAACAGCTCGGTCAGGTCGATCTCCAGGTCGCCGGAGTCGGCCCGGCCGCGGGCGGCGGGGACGTCGATGCCGGGCGACCAGTGGGACGTGCCCTTCGCGGCGGCGGGATCGCGCATGGCGAACGCCTTGAGCACGCCGAGGAACTCCTCGATGCGCTCGGGGGCGCGGTGCCGGGGCGCGAGCTCCCTGATGGCCATGTGCATCGCGGCGGCCACCGGGCGGCGGATCGACTGGTCGGGCCTGGCCTCGATCTTCCCGGTGCCCCACAGCCGCTGCATGGCCATGGACTTGAAGGTGTTGAGCAGGACCGTCTTGCCCACACCGCGCAGGCCGGTGAGGACCATGCTCCGCTCCGGGCGGCCCCGGGCCACCCGCTCCAGCACGACCTCGAACTGCTGGAGCTCGCGATCGCGGCCGGCGAGCTCCGGGGGGCGCTGTCCGGCGCCGGGGGCGTAGGGGTTGCGCACGGGGTCCACGCTCTCGGACTTTATGACGGGATATAGCGGCCGTCGTAGATTTCCGTAGAAAGCGCTACGGCGTGTCGCCCGGCGCGGCCCGGGCACGCACCGCACGGCGGCGGGCGGAGCCTGGGCCGGCACGACCGGGACGACGACGGGCGGAGCCGGGGACGGTACGCCGCGATCGAACGCCGCCGGGCCGGCGAGGCCGGAAGCGGGAGTGGGAGCGGGGGCGGCGGACACCGTCGGCACAGCCATCGCACACTCCTCACCTGCCGGGACTCGACCGAACCCGTGTTCGATCCGATGCCCAAGACTGTAGCGCCTCATCGAACATGTGCGCGAGCGTTCGGCGAAAAAGCTCCGCCAAACACCGTCGTTCAGCGTGGTGGTCAGCTCCAGTAGTCGCGTTCGGGGAGCCTCACCCACATGCCGGGCCGTTCGACGGCGTCGGCGTCCGTCAGCCGCAGGCCCACGACCGCGCAGCAGTACGCGATCGCTCGTCCACGGAAGAGGTAGCTGTTGAGGATCTCCTCGGCGGAGTCCTCTGACGATGGGTGGCCACCACCGGGGTGGGTGTCCCACTCCACGATCTCGCCGTCCCGGGTGAAACTGCCCTGGTTACCGCTCTTGGGATTGGCGTACATGGCGTAGCAGACGGTCCCCGCCGACAGGCGCTTCGTGAGGCCGGGGGTGGACGACATGTATCCCCACGGCTGGGTGACGACACAACCGCCGGGCACATCCGTGACGCCGACGATCTCGAGGCTCTCGTCGAAGTTCTCGAAGATGTCGTCTTCGAAGAGCTCTTCGACTTCGGCGCCGTCGACGGGGACGGCCTCCAGGCGGCGTACCGCCTCGGCCGCGGTGACGCCGGCCACACAGGCGAGACTCAGCCCGTCGTAGTAGAAATCGCCCAACGCGTCGACGAGACGCCGAGCCTCCGCCACCGCATTGAGCTCGTCTTCGGAAAGCCCCGTCTGCCCTGCGGGAAGAGCGAACAGGTCAGGGGTCGGCGTGGCCAGGCTCAGCCGTCCGGGCGACCAGCCGTTCATCATCGGCCGCCACGGATCGGCACCGGCCTCGGCCAGGATCCGGGCATTGTCCGGACGGTTGGCGAAAACGGCCTTCCACAGTGCCGTGCGGCCCTCGTGCTCGGCATCCACGTCGTCGACGCGGGGGACCAGATCCGCCACCACATCCGGAGTGCCGCGTTCCGCGGCCGCGTGCAGGGGCCGTCCGTGGAAGAACAGCTCCGAGTTCGGATCGGCGCCCGCGTCGAGCCGGGCACGGATCAGCCGCAGACTCTTCCAGTCGTCCCAGCCGATGCCGGACCAGTCTGCTTTCTGGGCGACAGCCATGATGCTCCCTCGGTGAGTAACTGAGCAGATCATGGCGAAGCCCACCGACAAATTCCGTGGGAAGCGCGGAGCGGCCTTCTCGGGGACCGGAGCTTCCGACCGGCGCGATGACACGTCCACAGCACTTCGGAGCGCGCTTCACCGGGGCCGGAGCGCCCGTCAGGCACAGCGGCGCCGCGAGGTGCCGGCGCCCGAGGCGCTGCGGCCCGAATGCCGGCTAACGCGACACGTGCGGGAGCACGAGGGCCGCGGCGGCGGCCAGGGCGACCAGTCCCAGGTAGGCGAGGACGAGCCGGGTGTCGCGGAGATAGCATTTGCTCCGCGTGAGCCCCGCGCGGCGGGCCCGCCAGTATCCTGCGACGCCCAGGACGGCGAAGGCCAGCACCGCCCACGCTCCGAACAGCCAGGCGAGCAGCGCCACCGTGGCGTAGACGCACAGCTTCAGCGGATCGTACGGCTGCGCCTGCTCCCCCGCCGAACCCTGCCCGTTTGCCGAAGCCTGCCCGTTTGCCGGGGCCTGGCCGGGCGTACGGCCCCGGGCGGCGAGGGCCTGCTCGTAGGCGACGCCGGTGGGGTGATCGTCCGGCCGCTGGTCGTCCGGCCAGCGGTCGTCCGGGCGCTGGTCACCCGGCCGGTCGCCCGCCCGCGGCCCGGTGCCGGGGTTCACGCCGGCCCCGCGACGCGGCGGCTCACGTGATCTCCACGAGCGGCAGCCGTACGCCGGTGTCGGCGGAGGCGACGGCCGACAGGCGCTGACGCGCGAGCGCCGGCCAGGCCTGGACCGCGCAGAACGGCGCGCACTGGTCCTGGTCGGAACGGGTGCCGACGTGTACGCAGCACTGGGTGAGGCGCTCCTCCAGCATGGTGGACATGTCCATGAACGGCTTGATCGTGATCCGCACGACCCGTTCGCCGAGCAGCTTCCGCAGGCGCCGTTGCCGGCCGGGCAGCACCGACGACGCGAGCGTCAGCAGGGTCGTCAGCCCGAGGTCGCAGTTCTCGCAGATGTCGCGCCAGACCTTCCCGATCTCGGGGTGGGACAGCGATGACTGCTCCGACAACAGGCCGAGCAGCGACTCCTGAACAGCCATGCGAAGCTGGCGGGGGATCTCCGGGTCGGCGATCCGGTTCGAGACCAGGCCGAGGTTCTCCTTGAGGCGGTCGTGGCCGATCAGGGCCGTCAGCGAGCGCCACCGGTCGGCGTCGTCCCTGACCATGTAGCCGACCGAGCAGCAGTGCGGGTGCGAGCAGGGCAGCGCGGTGAGGTCGCGCCAGGTGACCAGGCCGTCGGTCTGGGGGCCGAGGCGCTTCAGCACGCCGGTGTGGGTGAGCCGGTCCATGGGGTCGATCGCGCCGGACCGTCCCGAGCCGAACTGCGGCTGGATCGACACGCCGCCGACGTAGGGCGTGTCGAGAGCCAGGCGCACCACGTCGCCGATCTCGCCGTCGTTGACGCCGAGCGCGGCCGTCATCACCAGGGTCGTGAAGATCTCCCGCTCCGACAGCCGGCGCAGCGCCTCCGCCTTCTGCCGCCGCAGATCGCCGCCCCGGTGGTGCCGGGACGCCTCGGCGGACACGCCGTCGTACTGCAGGTAGACCTCGACGCGCTCGCGGTGCTCGGTGAGCAGGTCGAGCAGGGCGTCGTCCCTGCCCACCAGGAGGCCGTTCGTGTTGACGAGGATGCGGGTGATCGGCCGCGCCGCCAGCTCGGCGAGCAACTCGGGCAGATCGGGATGCAGCGTCGGCTCGCCGCCGCTGAGCATGAGCACGTCGATCCGGCCGTTCTCCCGGGACAGCCGCTGGTCGACATTGGCGAGTATCTCCCGGACCGGGACGACTCCCCGCAGGTCGGGCGAGGACTCGGTGAAGCAGGTCGGGCAGCGCAGGTTGCACGCCTCCGCGACGTCCTCCAGGAGGATGCACGTGTGCTGCGTCTGCATCTCCGGCAGACCCCGCAGGTACGCCTCCGGGATCGGGTCGAAGTTGCCCGCGACGTCGGGCAGGTGGGCCTTGGTCGGAGCGGTCCACTCCTCCAGGTAGGCGAGGATCTCCGGGTCCTCGTCGTAGAGGGTCCTGACCATGCCGTGCGCCCGGCAGCCGCGCTCCAGATAGACGCGGCCGTCACGGGCGGCCAGCCAGCCGGACAGCCGCGGCACCTCAGCCAGCGGGCGGTCCGGCCGCTCCTCGTGACAGCGGGGGCAGAACGCGTTGACGTAGCGGAGTATCCGGTCCCCCCGCAGGGGCATTCCCATGGTCACAGTCCGCCGTCCGTGTAGAGCGAGGTGTTGACGCCGGTGCAGAAACCGGCGCTGAGGATCGTCACGAGCGCCCACCCGATCATCAGGCCGAGCCCGAGCCCCCGTGACCACGGCTGCCGGCGGCGGATCAGCAGCGTCCCGCCGCCGAAGACGATCGCCGCCAGGATCACGGCCCCGCCCACGACCGCTATCTCCTTGTGAGCGCCGAGGCTGTCGGCGGCCGCCAGGGTGGCGACGGCGAGAATCGAGTTGACGATCACTTCGAGCACGACGCCCGCGAACGTCAGCGCGATCACCACTCCGGTGGTGTTCTCCTGCCGCGGCGGCGGTGGCGGCCACGCGTAGGGCGCCCCGCCGTCCGGGCCGTACGGCCCGCCGGGGCCGGAACCACCACCCGGACCATATGACCCTCCGGGACCGGGTGCGCCACCCTGGGCTTCGCCGGGAGGTGGGGGCTGGTCGGGGGGTGAGGGTGGGTCGCCCGGACGGGGGTCCTGGGGCCGCTCGGGCCGCTCGGGCGGCTCGGGGGGTGTGCTCATCTGTCCTCCTCGCCGACGGGCGAAAGCCGTACTCCCGTTAAGAGCGGCCGCTCACCCCGCCCCGGGAGCAGCCTGTCGTAGAACCCCTTGCGACAGCCATACGCCAGCCGGACGGCGAGCAGCGCCAGGCCCGGCATCAGGAACCACTGCGGGCGGGTCAGGTCGAGCCAGACCGTCTCGTTCGCCCTGGTGAACTCGACCAGGAACCGGAACACGGCGTACGCGCCCAGATAGAGGGTGAACAGCTCGCCCGGCCGGTCGAGGCGGCCGCGCGCCCACAGCAGCGCGCCGAAGGCGGCGAGCTGGAAGACGACCTCGTAGAGGAATGAGGGGTGCATGGCCTGCCCGGCCAGGCATCCGGGGCACTCGGGGACGGTCGCGGGCGCGTGGACTCCCCAGGGAAGAGTGGTGGGACGGCCGGGGGCCTCGGTGAGGAAGCAGCCGACGCGGCCGACGGCCATGCCGATCGCGACGGCGGGAGCGAACAGGTCGCCGGTCCGCTCCCGGTAGCCGATCAGCCGCTTCGCCACCAGCACGCCGACGTAAGCGCCGGTCAGCCCGCCGAGGATGCTCCGGGCGCCGAACATCCACGCCTCGACGATCCCGGGGTTCAGCGCGGGGTCGAGGTGCTCGGCCCAGCCGGACAGCCGCATGCCCACCGCTCCGCCGACGAGCGCGCCGGTGACCGCCACCAGCGACTCCTCACGCAGCGCTCCCCTGCGGCGCGCCTCCAGGACGAACACCACACTGGCGAGGACCACGCCGAGGCCCACGAAGAAAGCGTGGGCCGGCACGCTCACCCCGCCGAAGCGCAGTTCCTCGATCACGCACGCCACCCTAGCGGCGGCTTCCGACGTTTCCGATCCTCGGTTTCCGGGCCGGGCCGGGTACGCACGCCTGGGAGTCTCCCATCCGAGAAGGCGGGTGAGCATTTCGGGGGCGGGTTATCCACAGGTTGTGCACAACCGTCGGCGCATCCTGCGGCCGCGAGTACTCTGCGCCTATGGGCTTATTGAAGAACCGCAGGTCAGCGGTGATGATAGCGACGCTGGTGGGCGTGACCGGCTGTGGCGGCGCGGCAGGCCCCGAGGCCGGAGGCGCCGCCTCCGCACCCGCCCGGACGTCGACGCCCGTCGCCGTCACGTCACCGGCGGCGCCGCTCTCCCCGGCCGCCGTCACGCCCGTGTCCACCGACCCCGTGTCCGCGACGCCCCCGGCCACGCCCGCCCCGTCCGCTCCGGAGGACGGCGGCACACCGAGCCCGAGCGGCCCGCCCGCCTTCTCCTCGAAAATCGAGAAGGTGTCCCGGGACGAGTTGCGGCACTCCTGGCGGCCCGGCTGCCCGGTGGCGCCGAGCGGTCTGCGGAAGATCACGATGACCTACTGGGGCTTCGACGACAAGGCGCACACCGGCATGCTCGTGGTCGGCAAATCGGTGGCCGAGGACGTCGCGTCGGTCTTCGGAAAGCTGTACGACATGCGTTATCCCATCCGGCGGATGGAGCCCGTCGACGTCTACAAGGGCAGCGACTTCGACTCCATCGAGGCGGACAACACCTCGGCCTTCAACTGCCGCAACGCCACGGGATCGGGCAGCTGGTCCAACCACGCGTACGGGCTGGCGGTGGACCTGAACCCGCGCGAGAACCCGTACGTGGAGGCGGACGGGAGCAACGCGCACCGCAACGCGGACGCGTTCGTGGACAGACCGCTGAAGAAGCCCGGCGTGATCAACAGGGGCGACCGCGTGGTGCGCGCCTTCGCGAGCATCGGCTGGGGCTGGGGCGGCACCTGGTCGGGCGCCCGCGACTACCAGCACTTCTCCGTCAACGGCCGATGACGGCACCGACGATCAACGGGAACGAGCTGGGATGAGCTTGGGATGAGGGGTGGGCGATGGGTGGAGGACAACGCCCGCTTCTCCGGCCGCAGAAGCGGGCGTCTCTCCAGATATGACATCTCCCGATCCTCCCGACAAAGGGGGATCGCGAGTGAGGGCACAAACGCTAACGGGCTATGGACTCCGGCTTGGGAAGGATCGCTTACCACTTAATAACGATCGGCCTACGACGCCGTCACGCTGTGGCGATCACCCGCACCCGACCGGTCAACTGCTTGTTCTCAACGGCGAGACAGGAGAGACATGTCCATTTGGCAGCAATCTGTGCCTTTGCCCCCTCTGTGGCCTCCTGACCGGTTCGAGGTCCGTTCCGCCCGGCCGGTTCCCGGCGGGGGCCGCGCGGCCGACCGCTACCACTTCCCGCGCCGGGCGCACGAGGCCGCCATCCGCCTTCGCGGCCTGCGCTTCGCGACGCAGATCCAGGTGATCCGCCTCGCCGACGGCGTGACCCTCTTCGACCTGTCCGCCGGGGTGGAGGTGCCCGTCGACCACTGGTGACACCGGAGCGGCGAACACCGCTCCGCACCGCGCGACCAGGGCTTTCCCGGGCTGCGCCAAAATAGGGGCATGGCGGCGATGGACGGCGACGGCTGGGCCCTGTGCTCGCTGGGACACCAGCACTGGGGACTGCACGGCGCCGCAGGCCTGCTCGCCGTCCACCACACGCTGGACGGCATGCCGTACGTGCTCCTGCAGAAACGGGCCTGGTGGAGCCATCACGGCGGCACCTGGGGCCTGCCCGGCGGGGCCCGCGACAGTCACGAGGACGCCGTCACCGGCGCGCTGCGCGAGGCTCGGGAAGAGGCGGCCCTCCGCGCCGATCTCGTCCGGGTACGCGGACTCTACGTCGACGACCACGGCGGCTGGTCGTTCCAGACGGTGATCGCTGAGGCGGACGGGCTGCTCGACGCCGCGCCCGCGAACGGCGAGAGCCTCGACCTGCGGTGGGTGGCCGCGGACGAGGTCACCGCCAGGCAGTTGCATCCCGGCTTCGCCGGCTCCTGGCCGCTGATCCGGGCCGCGCTGAGCCCGGTCGTGGTCGTCCTCGACATGGCCAACATCATCGGGGCGCGGGCCGAGCACGGCTGGTGGAAGGACCGCGCGGGCGCCGCGAACCGCCTGCTCAACGAGCTGATCGCGCTGACCGTGCGGGGCGTCGGCGACATGCCGCAAGGAGTGCCGGCGCTCACGCGGTGGTTCCCCCGGATGTTCGCGGTGCTGGAGGGCGCCGCGGCCAAAGCCGCCGACCCCGGGCCGGTGAACGGGGACATGACGGTCGTGCTGGCCGGGGGCAGCGGGGACGACGCGATCGTGGAGACGGTGCGCGGTGTGCGGCCGTGGGAGACGGCACTCGTCGTCACCGCCGACCGCGGGCTGCGCGAACGGGTAACGGCACTCGGCGCCCTCGTCATCGGGCCACGCTGGCTGCTCGGCCAGCTCTGAGACCACACAGCTCTGACACCGCACACTCTGATCCGCACCGCCGTACGGCGCGGGTCGGCACGGCCGTGAGTCCGGGCCGGCACGGCACCCGCCCGCACCGGCGGCGGCGGCGGCGGACCAGTCTTCAGAGCCCCACATCAGACACAAATGAGCGAATCATCGTAAATCGCCCTATTTGGGCAGGATGAAGGCGTGAATCTGTTCTTCCGCCGACTGGCCACCTCCTGGACGACGACCGCTCCGATCCTCGCCGTGATCGTGCTCGCCCTGGCGTGGGGCCGGACGATTCCTCCCCTCGTCGTCACGATCGCGGCGGTCTTCCTGGCGGCCGCGGTGCTCGCGGCCGTGCATCACGCGGAGGTCATCGCACACCGGGTCGGCGAACCGTTCGGGTCGCTGATCCTCGCGGTGGCGGTGACGGTGATCGAAGTGGCGCTGATCATCAGTCTCACCGTGTCCGGCGGCCCGGCCGCGTCGTCACTCGCCCGCGACACCGTGTTCGCCGCCGTGATGATCACCTGCAACGGCATCGTCGGCCTCTCGCTGCTGATGGCCGCGCTGCGGCGGCGGGTGGCGGTCTTCAACGCCGAGGGAACCGGCGGAGCCCTGGCCACCGTCGCCACGCTCGCGACGCTGAGCCTCGTGCTGCCCGCCTTCACCACGACCGTGTCGGGCCCCGCCTTCGCCCCCGCCCAGCTCGCGTTCGCCGCGGTCGCCTCGATCACGTTGTACGGTCTGTTCGTCCTCACCCAGACGATCAGGCACCGCGAATACTTCCTGCCCGTCGAGACCACCGGCGAGCGCGGCGGCAAGCAGGGGGGCAGGCACGGGGGCAAGGCGGAGCACGCGGATCTCTCCTCCAACCGCGCGGCCATGGTCAGCCTGGCGCTGCTGCTGGCGGCGCTCATCGCGGTGGTCGGGCTGGCGAAGATCGAGGCGCCCGCCATCGAGGCGGTCGTGCGTACGGCCCGGCTTCCGCAGGCCGCGGTGGGCGTGGCGATCGCGCTGCTGGTGCTGCTCCCGGAGACCCTCGCCGCCGTACGCGCGGCGCGGCGGGCGCGGGTCCAGGTCAGCCTGAACCTGGCGTTCGGGTCGGCCATGGCGAGCATCGGCCTGACCATCCCGACGATCGCCGCGGCGTCGCTGTGGCTGGAGGGGCCCCTGCTGCTCGGTCTCGGTCCGACGCACATCGTGCTGCTCGGTCTCACGGTCGTCGTGGCCACCCTGACCGTGGTGCCCGGCCGGGCCACCCTGCTGCAGGCCGGCGTGCATCTCGCGTTGTTCGCCGCGTTCCTGCTCCTGGCCGTCAGCCCGTAAGCGGATCGCGCGCCGGAAAACCCGATGCGGAGCGGATCCGCATGGCCTTAGGGTGCCTGCATGACCTGGCGACATTGACGCTCACCCGAACGGGCCCTCGCGGCCCGGCTGTACGCCTACGCGTTCCTCGAGGACTTCGTCGTCCTCTATCCGGTGTACGCCCTGCTGTTCGCCGAGAACGGGCTGTCGCCCGCCCAGATCTCCTCGCTGTTCGTGATCTGGTCCGTCACCGGCTTCGTGCTGGAGATCCCGTCCGGTGTGTGGGCCGACCTCGTCTCGCGCCGGGCGCTGCTCACCGCCGCGCCCCTCCTCACGGGCGCGGGGTACGCCCTGTGGACGTTCGTCCCCTCCTACTGGTCGTTCGCGCTGGGCTTCGTGCTGTGGGGGGCGGGGGGCTCGCTGCGCTCGGGCACCGTCCAGGCCCTTGTGTACGAGGAACTCGGGCGATGTGGCAGGCCGGACCGCTACCCGGTGCTCGTCGGCCGGTCGGCCGCCGTCGGCGCCACGGCGATCGCGGCCGCCGGCGCGCTCGCGGCGCCCGTGCTCGCCGCGGGCGGTCTCCGCGCGGCGGGTCTGGCCAGTGTTCTGGTGACACCGCTCTGCGCCGCCGTGGCGCTGACGTTCCCCGAGTCGCGCCGTCACCGCGAGATCCCCGACATTACGAACCCTCTGGGCGTCCTGCGGGAGGGCCTCGCCCAGGTGCGCGAGGGGCCGGCGATCCGCCGCGCGATCACAGTCCTGTCGGTGATGTCGGTCATCGGGGCGATGGAGGAGTATGTGCCCCTGCTCGCCCAGGCCACCGGGGTGTCCGCCGGGACGGTGCCGCTGCTCGTGCTGCTGGTGAGTGTCGGTGGCATGGCCGGCGGGTGGTTCGCCGGCCGCGGACAGGGCGCGCTCGCACCGGCCCTGGTGCTCGCCGCCGTCTGCCTGTCCGCCGGGGCCGCGGGAGCCGCGGCGCGCCACCCCGCGGCGGTCACGCTGGTGGCCGTCTCCTTCGGCCTGGTCCAGTGGGCCTCGGCGACGCTGGACGCGCGACTCCAGGAGGAGATCTCGGACGGCGCGCGGGCCACGGTCACCTCGATGGCCGGAGTCGGCGTCGAGATCGTCTGCCTGGCGGTCTACGGCGGCTACGCCGCCGGATCGGTGTGGGCCGGCCCCGGGCCGCTCTTCGCCGTCGCGGCCGTGCCGTACCTGGGCTCGCCTTCGCCGTACGCCGTCCCAAGCGCAGGTGAGACCCGCCGCGCGCTCAGCCGTACGGCGGGCCGGCGCTCCGGCCGGGACCGGTCACCGGGCGGTGCGGGCGCAGGCCGGCCTGCCGTACGGGCAGACGGTAGGTCTCGCCGCGCATGATG
Organism: Microbispora sp. NBC_01389; assembly: GCF_045040095.1. Taxonomy (NCBI): domain Bacteria; kingdom Bacillati; phylum Actinomycetota; class Actinomycetes; order Streptosporangiales; family Streptosporangiaceae; genus Microbispora; species Microbispora sp. NBC_01389. Next base: position 2,197,811 of record NZ_CP109552.1, on the reverse strand, counting down.
TAGTGCACAAGGTGGGACAGTCCCGTCCGGCGGACGTGCTGCTGGAAGTCCCTGAGCGGCGAGGCGAACGCCTCGTAGTCGTCGTAGTGCACGGGCAGGGCCGACTCCGGCTGCATCAGCCGCAGCCACTCCGCGCCCTGGAGACCGTCCATCGTCACCGTGACGCCGAAGATCCGGGTGCCGCCGAGGTGCACGACGCCCACGTCGATGTCCGGGAAGCGGCGCGGTATCTCGGCCAGGCACGGGTCCATGATCGTGTCACCGCTGATGTGCATGCGCAGGTCCACCTCCCCGGCGTTCGCGAAGTCGAGCACGCTGCCCATGACCGGCGGCATCAACCTCTCGACGGGGCCCGGGGCGTGCCGGGCGGGTGTGGCGGTGACTGTCAGCGTGGCGTCGTGGCGGCGCATGAAGTGGTACTCCCAGGGGTCCAGGGCGACGGCCCGGTGGAACCCCTGGCGCCTCAGCCGGTGCGCGGCGTGACGGGTGGTGACGATCGGCAGGTCCCTGTCGAGGCCGTGGCGGGCGATGTCGTCCCAGTGGTCGCCGTGCATGTGCGACAGGACGACCAGGTCCACAGGTGGCAGCTGCGTGACCTCCATCGCCGGCTCGGTACGGCGTCGGGTGCGCAGGCCGTAGCCGAGACGGGCCCACTGGCCCCGGTGCAAGAAGTTCGGATCCGTCAGCAGGGTGAACCCGTGAGATCTGATGATCATGGTGGCGTTGCCCACGAAGAACACGGTCGCGTCCGCTGGATCGGGCATGGTGTCTCCCCTCTCCCAGAACTTCAGGCTACGTAAACCACCACAAATCACCCGAAAGTGGGGGGTGCTTGACGGGCCGTGCAACGTACGGACGGGCCCGTACGTCCCTGGAACGTGGACGACACCTTTCACGATTTCGTCCGGGCGCGCGGCGGGGCGCTGTACCGCTACGCGTACGTGCTGACCGGCGACGCGGACGACGCGGCGGACCTCGTGCAGGAGGCCTTGCTGCGCCTCGGCGACGCCTGGCACCGGGTGGTGCGCAGGGACGATCCCGAGGGATACGTCCGCACGATCATGGCGCGCCAGCACATCAGCTGGTGGCGGCGACGGCGGCGCGAGCGGCTGACGGCGGAGGCGCCCGAGATCGCGTACACCGACGTGCGCCTCGACGGCGACACGGGACTGTGGGCCGAGGTCACCGGCCTGCCGCCGAAACAGCGGGCGGTGCTGGTGCTGCGTTACTACGAGGATCTGCCCGATGCGGAGATCGCCCGAATCCTCGGCATCTCGCCGGGGACGGTGCGCAGTCAGGCCGCCAGGGCCCTGGACAAACTACGCGTACGGCGCCGTACGACCGACATGGAGGAAGTGTGAGAAGCGAGGCGGATCTCACGGCCGCGCTGCGGCAGGCGGCGGACGGCGCGCCCGAGCCGGTGGACCTCCTGGCGGGGCTCGGCGAGCGGCGCAGGCGGCGGACCCGGCAGCGCTACCGTACGGCGCTGGCGGTGGCGGGTGTGGTCGCCGTCGCCGTGGGCGGCACCACGGTGGTCAGGAGCGTGGGACCGAGGGCCACGATCGGCGACCGGCCGGCCACCACAGCCACGACCACAGCCACGACCGCGACCACCCCGACGGCGAAGACGCCGATCCGGGAACCGGAGGACCCGGCGCCGGGGAAGCGGGCGAGACCGGCGAGCGAGGTGTGGCCGCAGGCGGTCTTCACGATGCCGAAGAAGACGGCCGACGGCTTCACGTACCGCCCGGTAACCGCGCTGAGCCCGACCGAGATCCTCGTGGCGGCGGAGGTGTCGTTCGAGAAGACCGGCCGCCTGGAGGTCTACGACCTCGCGACCGGGACGAGCAGGGTGCTGGCCGAGATGCCCCTGCATGTCGAGGACTACTTCATGCAGGGCGCCGAAGCCGGGCCGCACCACGTGGTCTGGTACGGCGCCCGCCCCAACAGCGGGGAGGCGTGGGCGGACTTCTGGGCGGTGCCCGTCGAGGGTGGCCGGCCGGTCCGCGTCGGAGAGGTCACCGGGGCCCTTTCCGCGGTCGCGATGATCGGTGTGACCGACTCCCACGTGGTGTGGTCGCCGGAGTCCGGCGGCCTCTACCGCGTACCCCTCACCGGGGGCACGCCCGAGAAGATCCCGGGCACCGACGGACTGTGGCTGCAGTCGTGGCCGTGGGCAACCGATGTGGTGACGCGGCGGTGGGACGAGGTCAGGGACGGCGACCCGGACCAGCGCCTGCTGGTGAACCTGGAGACCGGCGAGCGCCGCACGCTCACCGCGCCCAAGGGGGTGCACGCCCTCCACTGCCGCCTGCAGTGGTGCCTCGGCAGATCCGGCGGTTCCATCGTGGCGGTGCGTCCCGACGGCTCGGATGAGCGGAAGCTGCCCAGCCGCGCGGCCGATCCAGCGGTCCACGGCGACCGCTTCGTGTCGATGGACGGTGGCCGCGGGCCGCAACTGTACGACATCGAGACCGGGCGGACGGCGACGATCGGGGTGGGGAGCGAAGACGGCAAGAACTGGTCGGTAGGACAGGGCACGTCGTTCTCCCCGAGCCTGGTCTACTACTGGAACGCCGCTCCGCTGAAGGAACGTAGGGCCTGCCGGCCTCTCCAGGCCGACGAGCTGAAGAATCTGCCCTCCTCCCCGACCCCGGGCGCGCGGGTCTGCCAGAAGAACCTGGTCGAGCCGGGGAACGAGTTGCGGGTGTTGAACCTCGCGGCGATCCCACGGGAGTGACCCTCTGGCCGGGAAGGCCCTCGCGGACGCGACGCGCTTCGCCGAGAGGGCGGACACCATAACCACCCATAAGCCCCTTCAATGCTGATGGGTGTGCCAAGTAGCATGTTCGCCGCAACGGGATCACCGGTGCTCACGGACCGATGCTCCCGCGCCGCGGGTGGTCGGCAGGCTGCTCGTCAATCGCGGGAGGTCGGGTGTCCGCACTGCGGCGTGAATCGTGGGTGCCGGTCGCCCTCGCCTACGCCACCTTCGTCCTGGTCGGCCTGAGCGCGGGCGTGGGCGCGGTGCTGCTGCCCGCGCAGATCGACGACTACGGCCTCGACAAGGCCACCGTCGGCACCCAGTTCTTCACCTTCTCGGCCGGGTTCATGCTGGCGGGGTCGACCGCCGGCTGGCTCATCCACCGGTTCGGGGTGCGCACCTCGCTCGTCGTCGGCAGCGGCGTGTTCGCCCTGGCCGGCCTCTACACCGCCGTACGCCCGCCGTTCGCGGCCTTTGTGGCGGTGCAGATTCTGGCCGGGTACGGCACGGGCATCCTCGAATCGGTGCTCAACGCCTATCTCACCGACCGGCCCGGGGCGACGACGCTGCTCAACCGCCTGCACGCGTTCTTCGGCGTCGGCGCGCTGCTCGGGCCGCTGCTGGCCACCTGGATCCTGACCTTCCTGCCGTGGACGGCCGTGTGGCTGGTCCTCGCCCTGGTGAGCCTGCCGCTGCTGGCCGGGTTCCATCTGACCCTGCCCGCCCGCGACATCCCGTTGGCCGCGCCGGACGGGGAGCAGGCCGACAGGGAGCAGGCGCGGCGTCCCGGCCTGCTGACCGCCGTCATACGGCAGCCCGCCGTCCTGCTGGGCACCGTGTTCCTGGCCGTGTACGTCGGCCTGGAGATCAGCGTGGGCAACTGGGGGTTCACCTTCCTGGTTGAGGAGCACGGGCAGGGCGAACAGATCGCCGGATACACCGTCTCCGGCTACTGGCTCGGGCTCGCCCTCGGCCGCTTCCTCATCAGCCCGGCCGCGACCAGGCTCGGCATGACCGCGACCGGGATGACCTACGTGTGCCTGGCCGGCATCACCGTGAGCACGGTGCTGGCCTGGATCGCGCCGGGCGCCGCCGTGGCCGGCGTGAGCTTCGTGCTGCTCGGCTTCTGGCTCGGGCCGGTGTTCCCCACGACGATGGCCGTGGCGCACCGGCTCACCGTGCCCCGGCTGGTGCCCACGGCGATCGGGCTGCTGAACGGCGTGTCGGTGGTCGGCGGAGGCGTGTTCCCCTGGCTGGCCGGGGCGATCGCGCAGGGCGCCGGCGTCTGGACCCTGCCGCCCTTCGCCGTGGCGCTGGCCCTGGCGCTGCTCCTCGTCTGGTGGCTCGTGGCGGGCCGCATGACCCCGGTCTCCCACCCCGCCACCGCTGAGCCGGTTCGCCCCCGCCCTGAGGATCAAGTCGGGATATAGGGTCGTCCAGGTGACGGTAAACGACACCACGGGGGATGGAATGGACTCGGAGCTCACCCTGATGGCCGTGCACGCCCACCCCGACGACGAGGTGATGGGCACCGGCGGCGTCCTGGCGAAGTACACCCAGGAGGGCATCCGTACGGTTCTGGTGACCTGCACCAACGGCGAGCAGGGCGACGGGCCCGGCGGCGTGAAACCGGGCGAGCCCGGGCACGACGACGCGGCGGTGGCCGAGCAGCGGCTGGCCGAACTGCGCGAGTCGGTCGCCCACCTCGGCATCGACCATCTCGAACTGCTCGGCTACCGCGACTCCGGCATGGTCGGCTGGGAGGGCAACGGCCACGCCGACGCGTTCGCCAACGTCCCGGTCGAGACGGCCGCCGCCCGGCTCGCGGCGCTCATGGAGCGCTACCGGCCCCAGGTGATCGTCACGTATGACGAGAACGGCAACTACGGGCATCCCGACCACATCCAGGCCTACCGCATCGCGGTCGCCGCGGCGGAAATGACCGGCATCCCGGACAAGCTGTACTACATCGCCGTGCCGCGTGAGCGGATCCAGCGAATGTTCGAGTTCCTCCAGGAGAGCGGCATGGCCCCGGAGGACTTCGAGATCCCCGACGACTTCGGCACCCCCGAGGAGCTGATCACCTCCGTCGTCGAGGTCTCGCCGTACGTGGAGAGCAAGATGAAGGCCCTGCGGGCGCACGCGAGCCAGGGCGAGAACATCCCCATGCTGCAGATGTCGCCCGAGGCCCAGCAGCAGGCCTTCTCGCACGAGTTCTTCATCAGGAAGACGTCCCGGGTGGCCACCCCCGACCAGGAGGACGACCTCTTCGCCGGCCTCCGCTGAACCCGGCTCGGCGGGAGTCAGGCGTCGGGGTGGGCGGGGCGCGGCCTGGCGTTGGCCTCGGCGATGGACGCGCGGAGTTCGGTCAGCAGGGTGATCATGCCCGCGTGAGGTGCGGACCGCGTACGGCCCGCACCTGCCCGCTGTTCTTCGTGCCTTACGGGGCCGGGTAGTCCGTGACGTACACCGGCGCACCGACCTTGGTCGTGTCGGCCGCGTCACCCACGCCGTTGACGACGTGGTCGATCGTGCCCGCGCTGAGGTTGACCGTCATGATGTGGTGCAGCCGCACGCCCGGGGTCCGCGGCACCTCGAAGCCGTTCTCGGTGTGGATCGACGGGTTGTTCTGGTTGAAGACGTAGACACCGCCGCCGTACAGGCGATGCGCCCGCACCCGGTCGCCGACCTTGTAACCGGCGTACCCCCTGACCTTGCCGTTCATCCAGTCGGCCTGGGCCGGCGGGTCGTACGGCAGCTCGTTCTGGTAGAGGATCGTCGTGCCGTCGTCGCCGTTCCAGACCGTGTTGTAGCGCTGGAAGTGCTCGACGAACAGGCCGGTCGCCGTCACGTGGTCGCCGTTGACGACGACGCCGTAGCGGCCGATGTTCGTCTTCCAGCGCTGCGTGTCGGTGAAACCCTCGACTCCGTGGTCGGCGCGCCACACCCACGTGTGGTCGATGAGCACGTCGTCGCTGTCAACCTGCAGCGCGACCTCGGCCTTGCCGACGTGCGGTCCGCCGACCCGGAAGTACACGTCGGAGAGGGTCGTCGGGTCGTTCGCCGAGGTCCGGTGCCCGCCGTGCTCCTTGCCCACGCGCAGCAGGACCGGCGACTTCTCCGTTCCGGCGTCGATGGTCACGCCTGCGACGACGACGCCGGGGACGTCCGCGACGTCGATCGGGGTCGAGCCGTGGACGGCGGTGAGCGTGGCGTGCCCGAGGCCGAGGACCACCGTGCCGGGACGCCTGACCTCGATGCTCCGCGCGATGTCGTACACGCCCGGCGTGAGCAGCAGGTGCCTGCCCCGGGCGAGCTGGCTGTTGATGGTCTGCACGGAGTCCGACGGCCTGGCGACGAAGAAGTCGCCGATCGGCAGCGTACGGCCGGGGGTCAGGCCGTTCGCCCAGGAGACACCCCGGGTGTTCTTCCGCGCGGCGGGCACCCGCACGTTGTACCTGCCCTGCGCGTCCGTGAACAGGTACGGCTTCTCACGGCTGACCGGCGTGGCGTCGAGCGTCGTGTACGGCGGATTGGGGAAGCCGCTCTCGTCCGGCGCTCCGACGACCCCGGAGAAGACCTGGTTCCACACGCCGTTGGACCAGCCGGCGATCTCGGTGTTGCGGGTCAGCCACTGCTGCTGGGAGCCGTTCGTGACCGACGGCAGCTTGGAGTCGGCGATGAAACCGCCGCTGGCGTACTGCGGGCCGGCGGTGCAGTAGTCCATCAGCGACAACGTGCCGCCGGTGACGTTGAGACGGCGCATCGAGACGGCCTGGGAGACGGCCCAGAAGTTCGCCCCCTTCCGGCAGTCGTCCTGCCCGGCCCCGTTGACGTTGATCGACAGGTTGGACAGCGTGCGCCAGAAGTTGACGAGCGCGAGGCAGTTGCCGGTGCCGTTGTTCTCCAGGCAGCGGTTGTAGACCTCGACCTTGCCGTTGATGACGACGTCCCCGGGGGAGGCGCCGAGACCGGCGATCTCGGTGTAGTAGCCGACCTTGATCTGCAGGGGGTGCTCCGCCGTGCCGTACGTACCGGGCCTGAAGAGATAGGCGTGCCGGGACGTGCCCATCTCGTTGTCGACCTGGGCGGCGTTGGCCGCGTCGAGAGTGGCCTGGATGTCGGCGACCGGCATGCCCGGGTCGAAGACGGTGACGTTCGGGCCCAGATTCGTGGCACCCGGGTTGTGCGCGGCGGCACCCGGGTTGTGGGGGGTGGCCACGGCGGCCGGGGGTGTCACGGACATCGCGGCGGCGGTGATCAGCAGGCCAGCGGAGAACACGAGGCCGATCCGGCGGCGGCCGGAAGGCTGGGGCGTCATGCGGTCCGTCCTTCCCGCTCCATGCGGTACGCGGAGGACATGGGGGTGGACGGCGGGTAGGAGGACACCGCGTGGAGGGTCCCTCGACGGGCGCGGTGGCCCGTTCGGGTGCCGGGGTGGCTCACGATCGTCATCGACCTGCCTACTCAGGGGGGTGGACGGCCTGACACCCCCGCCCTCCTGCGGAAGCCTCGTGAGAGCGCTCTCTCAGACGGGCGGCTTGTATCAAGCCGCGAAAAATGTGTTGGGTCGTTTGTACCCCGCCAACCCCTTGCGGCGCTATCTCCACCGCCGCCCCTCTTGCCCGCGCGAGGCGCCATGCCGGGCGCGGCCCCGTCCCGCTGCCACGCTCGACGGATGCCGTGAGCGACCGGAAGCCGCGATCAGTCCCGTGTCTGAATCACCGACAGGACTTTCTCCGTCGCCGCCATCCACATCGCGAAGGCGGCGCAGCCGCTCTCGAATGCGACGAGGCGCGAATACCATTTCTGGTCCGTCCCTTCGGCCTGCACCACCGTACGGAGCAGTAACAGGCCACCGGCGAGATTACCCAACCCCCAAACAAGGTTCACCGCCGGACCGGAATTCCTGCCGAACGGTGTCAGGTGCCGGCGTCCCGTCACCGCCGTGCCCAGATGAGGAGCGCTGTTACTCACCAGCAGTCCGGCGGTGAACGCCCGGGCGTTGGGAGAAAATCCCATCAGTCCTCCGTCCCGGCCACATTCACATAGCCGGTCCATCCGTTGTGGAAAGCACTGTCCGTACGGAAATCATCCGTACGGACAGAATGCCGGACAGGGTCTTTTCCGGCGAGCCTTTCGGAACCGCAACGCGTTTCCGGGCGTAAACGCCGTTCAGCACTCCGCGTACGACGGCTGAAGCGGAAGACCTGGGCCAGGCCGTCTCATGGACCGGTCGTGCAGAAACTCACGGTCACCACGAGGAGCCCGGTGAAGGCGAGGCCGGCGCCCCCTGAGCTGCCGCTTGCCGGGCGGGCAGGACCCGCCCGGCACGATTCCGCTCCCGCCGTCGCCTGGCCCGGTCTCAGTGGCCGTGTCCCTGGAACTCGGCTCCGGCGTCCGCCCGGGCAGGCAGGAGCACGGCGGTGACCACCACGGCCAGGGACAGCACCGCGCCGATGACGAAGGCCAGCCGCATTCCGCCGAGGTTGGCGAGCACCTCCGTCGTTCCCGCGGACCTCAGGGCATCGGCTCGCGCGCCCATCACGGTGATCACGAGCGCGGTGCCAAAGGCCGCGGCGACCTGCTGCAACGTGCTCAGGATCGAACTGCCGTGGGAGTACAGGTGCGGGGGAACCGCGCCGAGCCCCAGGGTGAACACGGGGGTGAAGGTCGCGGCCAGGCTCACCATCAGCAGCGCGTGCAGGCCCAGGAGCTGCCAGAACGGCATGGTCATCGTGACCTGGGTGAAGCCGGCGAGCGCGAACATGATGCCGACCGCGCCGGGGACGACCAGAACCCGGCCGCCGAACCGGTCGAACAGGCGGCCGACGGTCGGCCCGAGGAGCCCCATCGCGAGACCGCCCGGCATCACGAGAAGCCCGGTCTCCAGGGGGCTGAGCTGCCGGACGTTCTGCAGGTACAGCGGCAGCAGGATCATCGCACCGAGCATCGCCATAAAGGAGACCGACATGAGGATCAGCGCGATCGTGTAGGTGCGGTGCCGCAGGGTGCGCAGGTCCATCAGCGGCACGCCGCGCTTCTGCAACGACAGCTGGCGGACGACGAACACGGCGATGGCGACCAGGCCCGCCGCCACGATCGAGGCGGCCACGCGCACGTCGCCGCCCTCGAACCGGCTGAGCCCGTAGACCAGGCCGCCGAAGCCGGCGGCGGCGGTCACCACGCTCAGCCAGTCGATGGCGCTGGCCTGGGGCTCCCCGACGTTCTTGAGCTGTCGCAGGCCGCTCCACGTGATCAACGCGGCGATGGGGAGCACCACGGCGAACAGCAGCCGCCAGGACCCGAACTGGAGGATCACTCCCGAGACCGCCGGGCCCATGGCGGGCGCGACCGAGATGGCCAGCGTGACGTTGCCCATCACACGGCCGCGGTCCGACTCAGGCACAACCTGCATCAACGTCGTCATCAGCAGCGGCATCATCACGGCCGTCCCGGACGCCTGGATGATGCGGGCGCCCAGCAGCAGCTCGAACGACGGCGCGACGGCGGCCAGCGTCGTGCCGAGCAGGAACAATGCCATCGCGGTGGCGTACGCACCACGAGTGGACACCCGTTGCAGGAACCACCCGGTGATCGGGATGACGGCTGCCATGGTCAGCATGAATGCGGTCGACAACCACTGCGCCGTCTGTTCCGTGATCTGCAGTGCGCCCATCAGCCGCGGAATCGCGTTGATCAGGAGCGTCTCATTGAGGATCACCACGAACGTGGCGAGCACCAGCAGCCGGATCACAGCCGGGGTGCGCCCCGAAGCGGCCGGGGCCACAGGCTTGGCGGGGGAATCAGTCTGTGCGATTGACACGGTACCTCGATCAGGATCGTCGGAACATGACGCGGGCATGGCTGGGGGCTCAGCCCTGAGCCCCGCAAGAAGTTGCGTTCATGGAAAGCCTGACGGACACCACCGACAAAACTCATCGCCCATGCCAGAGTTACGGCACCTGCCATGAAATGTCACATGGTTTTCACCCGAGACGCCGACGCCGACCCGCTGCCGGTTCTTGGCGCAGCCGCCCCGGCGCGCAGTCCGGATCACCAAGATCTACTACGACTCGCCCGGCTCGCCGGACACCGGCTCCAACAGCAGCCTGAACGGCGAGTACGTACAGATCAGGAGCACCACCCGGAAGGCCGTCAGCCTCAAGGGGTGGACCATGCGCGACAAGACGAAGCAGGCCAGCCACGTCTACACGTTCGGCGCGTTCACCCTCAAGGCCGGAAAGACGGTCACCCTACCGCACCGGCAAGGGCAAGAGCACCTCCACCACCCTCTACTGGGGCCGGAGCGGCGGCGGCACCTTCGCCTACATCTGGAACCAGGACAAGGACACCGCCTACCTGCGCGACGCCGGCGGCAAGCTCATCGACTCCTGCTCGTACAACAACCCCAAGACGGCCTACGTCGACAACGCCCGTGGGAGACCTTTCGTCGGCCATGCGGCCGCATCCTGGGAGGACAAGCAGCGCACCGTCGCCCGTCTCGACCTGGTGCACATCCAGCCTGAGGTTCCATCAGAGGTACGGGATGCGCTGATACGTGTCACGGTCTTCGAGACAGCCGAGGCCGGTGCCCTACGCGTGGTCACCGCGATCGACGAGCCCGGGCTTCAGGGACTCGGCTTTCGACCAGCGTGCGGCGGCGGCTTTGAAATTTACACCAGCAGCGCTGGATCACCACCGGGCTCCACGTCCGCCTGAGGCCATGATCCCGCATACGGCCCGCCTGAGCGGCTTCTTTCGAGTGCCCCCCACGACACCGCGGTGGCCCCGGCGACATGCCATACCGCGTCTCTCCAGCCAGGGCAGAGAACCCCGAAAAGTTTCGAAAAACCCGCCATCGGCTTGGACACAGGCGGAGAGCCGACTCTCGCACATCCACGCCCTGCAGCGTCCATGAGCCGCGAAGCCACTGGTGATCGGATCTCTTGACGTACCACCGGCAACTTCCTATGGTCTGGATTACTTTCGTAACAACCCCGAAATTTTCGGTCGGCCTGCCGACCGGTGACGGCCCGAATCCGCCCGCCCGGCGGGGCTGACCTGATCCACAGAGCCATCACATCCCTGTTCTCAACCCGAGGAGTTCCTGTGGTTCGTTCCGCACTGTCCATCGGCGTCCTGAGCGCCACGGTCCTGCTGGGCGGGGTGGCTCTCACCAGCTCGGCCTCGGCCGAGCCGGGCGCCACCGCCGCCGCACCGCCCAAGGCCGTCCGCTACCCGGCGGACTCGCTGCGCGCCCTCGGCGACAAGGTCGGTCTGCGCTTCGGCACCGCCGTGAACATGGACGAGCTCGGCAGCAACACCGACTACACCCGGATCACGGCCGAGCAGTTCTCCAGCGTCACCCCCGAGAACGTGATGAAGTGGCAGCTGGTGGAGCCCACCCGCGGCACCTACGACTGGGCGCCGGCCGACCGGCTGGTCGCCTTCGCGAAGGCCAACAAGCAGTTGGTCCGCGGCCACACGCTGGTGTGGCACAGCCAGCTGCCCACCTGGCTCTCCTCGGACGGCTACACCACCACCCTGTCCAACAACGAGCTGAAGGCCCTGCTCAAGAAGCACGTCCAGGACCAGGCGAAGCACTTCAAGGGCGACATCTGGCAGTGGGACGTCGTCAACGAGGCGTTCGACGACGACGGGAAGCCCCGCCAGACCGTCTGGTACAAGGCGTGGGGCGGCCTCGGCTACATCGCCGACGCCTTCCGGTGGGCACATGAGGCCGACCCCAAGGCTCTGCTGTTCTACAACGACTACAACCTCGAGTTCACCGGGCCGAAGAGCAACGCGGTGTACGACTTCGTCAAGACCCTGAAGGCCCAGCGCGTGCCCATCGACGGCGTCGGCTTCCAGGGCCACCTCGACACGCAGTACGGCTTCCCGGACCTACAGAACAACCTGCAGCGCTTCGCCGACCTCGGCCTGAAGGTGGCCGAGACCGAGGTGGACGTCCGCACGTTCACGCAGGCCGCGCCGAACGTGAACACCCCGACCAGCCCGCTGGCCTCGTACGCCCAGGAGAGCTACTGGTCCCGCGCCCTCAAGGCCTGCCTGGCGGTGCGCGAGTGCATCTCGTTCACCCCGTGGGGCTTCGGCGACACGTACTCCTGGATCCCGGGCTGGTTCAACAACCCGCAGGAGGGCGCCGCGCTGCTGTACGACGCGGACCTGAAGCCCAAGTCGCAGTACTACGTGATCCAGCAGGACCTGGCACTCGCCGCGGGCGCCCCGCGCCGGACCGGCCCCGGCGCCGGTCACTGACCGAACCGACAGACCTGGGGCCGCCTCCACAAGGGCGGCCCCAACGCCATACTCCTTTGGAGAACTCCTTCGCGAGCTGAGCATCGACCGCGGCCCGCGAGCTGCTGTCCGGCGACCAGGACCTGGACGCTGTGTTCGCCACCTTGGACGAGCCTGCGATCGGCGCGATGGAAGCGACGCGTGAGAAGGGGCTGCGGGTGCCGGAAGACCTGGCGGTCGTCGGCTTCGGCGACATCCACGCCGCCTCCTGCACGACCCCGGCGTTCACCACCGTCCGGGTGCCCGCCGCGGACCAGGCCCTGGCCCTGGCGCGACTGCTCCTGTCCCGCCTCGACGGCCGCCACACCAGCTCCGTCGTCCTCCCCGCGCGCCTGGTGGTCCGCGCCGCGACCTGACACCCTCCCGGCCCTCACGGCGGAGGATCTACCAGGGGATCGGGCCCTCCTCCGAGCTGAACGTGCCGGTCGGGCCGCCGGGCGGAAGGGTCGCCATCCGCACGGCCACCGCCGCGCCCTCGGCCGCCGTACGGGTGCCGGTGTGGCCGGTCAGGTCAGTGGCGCAGTGGCCCGGGTCCACCGCGTTGACGAGGATGCCAGCCCCGGCCAGCTCGTTCGCGTAGAGCACGGTGAGCGCGTTGAGCGCGCTCTTCGCCGAGTTGTAGGCCAGCATGGCCCACCCCACGTTGAAGTCGTCCTTCGCCTGGGTGAGGGTGAGGGAGGCCAGCTGGGTGGTCATGTTGACGATCCTGGCCTCGCCGGCCGCCCGCAGCAGCGGGATCATCGCGCGGGTGACGGTGACCACCCCGAACACGCCCACCTCGTAGGTGGCGCGCATGTGGTCCGCCGTCGCGTCCGCCGGGCTGACGCCGTAGTCGCCGCAGACCGCGGCGTTGTTGACCAGCACGTCGAGCCGCCCGAACTCCTCTCCCACGAGCTTGGCCGCGTTCCCGACCATCGCGTCGTCGGTGACGTCGAGCAGCACGGGACGGGTGCCTTCGGGGGCGTGGCTCTCGTCGCGTACCCCGGCGATCACCGTCATGCCGCGCCCGGCGAGCTGCCGCGCGATCTCCCTGCCAATTCCGCGTCCCGCTCCCGTGACCAGTGCGACTTTCATCTGACTGTCCTCCTTCTGCGTCCAGAGCGCCCAGTCTCGGAGCGATCACTTGGAGCCGCCTGAGAGCTCACTTGGACCAGTCAAGGGAACGCTCCGGGGGACTGAGTAACGCATGAGGAGGGGCTGTCATGAGCGAGACCATCGCCGGAGTCGCCGTTCCCGACTCGACGCTCGCCACCGAGGCGACCGAGCTGGTGCGGGAGGCGGCGCCCCCGCTCCTCTACCACCACTCGCGCCGGGTGTTCCTGTTCGGGTCGTTGCGGGGCCGGCGGCTTGGGCTGCGGGCCGATCCCGAGCTGCTCTACGTCGGGGCGATGTTCCACGACCTCGGGCTCACCGAGCGATATCGGCGTACGGACCAGCGGTTCGAGATCGACGGCGCCGACGAGGCGCGCCGGTTCCTTGCCTCCCACGGCGTGCCCGAGGACGACGTACGCAAGGTGTGGGAGGGCATCGCCCTGCACACCACACCGGAGATTCCTTACCGGCTGGAGCCCGAGGTGGCCCTGGTGACCGCCGGGGTGGAGGCCGACGTGCTCGGCATCGGGTACGCCGACCTGGCCCCCGAGGACATCGCCGCGGTCATCGCGGCCCATCCGCGTCCCGGCTTCAAGCGGCAGATCCTGGCGGCGTTCACCGAGGGGTTCAAGGATCGTCCCGACACCACGTTCGGCACCGTCAACGCCGACGTGCTGGAGCACTTCGTGCCCGGGTTCCGGCGCATCGACTTCGTCGAGGTGATCGAGAGCTCCGCCTGGCCCGAGTAACCGCCTGCCATCGATCTTTCGCGCCTACGGCATAGGTTGTCTGGTGTCGTCCCCCGGTGCGAAGGCAGGTCCTTGTGACTCACGAACTCAGCCACGAGCGGTTCGAGACCCGGTGATCATAAGGAGCTGGTTCAGACTCCGATGACTTGAACGGGAGGCAAGCGAACACGAGGTCTGCGAAGAGCTTCGAGAGGCCCTACCGTCAGCAGCGTCCGGAGCTGCGAGAACAGGTCGAGATCATTCCGCGTATATTCCGCGAGCAGCGGCCGAGGGCTGCTCAGGGTGGCGTACGGCTGCACACGGCCGGAACGATCAACGGCGTCTGAACCGAGCGAATCCGCTGGTCAGACGCCGTTTTGGCTGGCTGAGCGGAGAGCGTGGGATTCGAACCCACGAGACCGGTCACCCGGCCTAGCGGTTTTCAAGACCGCCGCCATCGTCCACTAGGCGAGCTCTCCCTGGCGGCGCCTCATTCGAGGCGCCACGCCGCAGACTAGTCTCTCACCGCCCCGGACGTGACCGCGACCGGTGAAAAAGATCAGCCGGTGCTCCTACAGATGGTCCGGGATCTCGGAGAACTTGCGCTCCGCGAGTGCCTGCGGGCCGGCGAAGCCGTCGCCGACGGAGGCGGCCAGGCGGAGGTAGGCGTCCTGGGTGGCCTGCTGCAGCCGGTCCAGGTCGATCTCCGCACCCTCCTCCAGGTGCGGGTCGTACGGCACGCGGACGACCGTACGGCAGCGGGCGGCGAAGTGGGCCTCCAGCTTGTCGAGGTCGACCGTCGACTTCGACCGCGGCCGTACGCTGCAGAGCACCACGGTGGCGGACCGGACGAGGTCGCCGTAGTGATGTGCCTCCAGCCAGTCCAATGTGGCCGAGGCCGCGCGGGCGCCGTCCACCGAGGGCGAGCTGACCAGAACGATCTGGTCGGCCATGCCCAGCACGCCCGACATGGCCGAGTGCAGGAGCCCCGTGCCGCAGTCGGTGATGCAGATGGAGTAGAAGTTCTCCAGCACCTGCGCCACCGAGTGGTAGTCCTTGGCGCTGAAGGCCTCCGACACCGACGGGTCGCGGTCGGACGCCAGGATCTCCAGCCGCGAGGTGGTCTGCGAGGTGAAGGCCCGGATGTCCACGTACCGCTTGATCTGGGCCCGCTCGTTCAGCAGGTCGCGTACGGTCGCCGACGTTTCCAGCTCCACCTTGTCGGAGAGCGTTCCACGGTCCGGGTTGGCGTCGACGGCGATGACGCGGTCACCGCGCACCTGCGCGAGCGTGGCGCCCAGGCCGACGGTCGTCGTGGTCTTGCCCACCCCGCCCTTGAGGCTGAGCACCGCGACCCGGTGATGCCCCGTGGCGACGGGCGTGCGGGCGCGCTGGACGAGCTCGCGGCGGCGCCGCACCTCCGGGGCCTCGCCCGGCTTGATCAGTCCGGCGGAAGCCTTGTAGACCAGCCGCCGCCAGCCCGCCGCGGGAGCGTTCCTACGTCCGCGCAGAAGGACGACCGGGTCGAGGCTGTCGGCGTTCGGCTTGGATCCCGCCGTCCTGGGCCCCGTGGCGCGCGCCGGCGAGCTGAACGCGGAGACGGGCGGAGCGGGCCGCCGCGGCGACTGGTACGCCTCCCGCTCCGCGAAGGCGTCCCTCTCCGGAACAGCCGGAGCAACCGGGCCATCCGGGATTACCGGAGCGGACTCGGCCGTAGAGCGAGGCGGAGCGGCGGGACGAGCGGAGGCGGGGGGATAGGAGGAGGCGGCGGGACGCTCCGGTGCCGGGTCGGGGGCCACAACGGGCTCCGGCGCCGCGGCCTGCTCGGGCGCGGGGGCCGCCACCGGGCCCGGCTCGTACGGCTTGCGCTCCTCGGCCGCCAGGTCGTCCCGCAGCGAGCCGGTGAAGCGGTCATCCGTACGCTCGGACCGCAGCGAGCCGGTGAAACGATCATCCGTACGCTCAGACCGCAGCGAGCCGGTGAAACGATCATCCGTACGCTCAGACCGTAACGAGCCGGTGAGACGTTCGTCCACACGCTCGGACCGTGCGAACGACGACGAGGCCTCCGGCGGCGCGGGAGACTCCTTCGGCGACTCCTCCGGCTCGGCGACGGCGACGTCCTCCTGCCTGACAACCTCCACCGGCACCGCCGGCTCCAGCCAGCCCCGCAGCGGCTCCTCCGACGCGGACGGCAGGTCCGGCGTGTGACGCTCGCGGGTCTCGGTGTCGGAGAACGCCCCGATGTTGTAGGAATCAGTGTCCACGGGCGACGAGAACGCGCCACGCCCTAAGGCGCCTTCAGAGTGGTCGTCGTCCTCGTCGTCCCGGCTCGCGGCGGGAGACTCCGGCGTCGGCGCGTCGGCCGCGGAGCCCGCCGCGCTGCCGAACGACGGAGCGCTGACGGGCCCGGTCGACGTTCCCGGAGGCGTGCCGAACGCGGCCGTCGGCGCCCCGAAGGAACCGTACGACTCCCCGCTCTCCGTCTCGGACGTCGTGCTCCCGAACGAGGAGAACCGAACCGGCCCGGCGGAGGACTCCACCGACCGGCTTTCCTCCCGCTCCTCACTTACGGCCGGGGATTCGTCGGAGCGTTCCGGCCTGACGGGTTCCGGCGGCGTGACGAAGGCCGTCTCGCCATATCCCGAGTCGGTGCTGTATCCCGAGCCGGTTCCATATCCCGAATCGGTGCCGTAGCCGTAGTCGTACGCGGAGGTCGCGGCGCTGTCGCCCTGGTCACCGGCGCCGTACGCGGCGGAGCCGGCGAAGCCGGACCCGCGGACCGGGCCGGTGGACGACGCCTCCCGGGCCTCGGCGTCCTCCTGGACCGGGGCGCCGTACGCCGACTCGGTCGTGGCGCGGAACAGCCCGCCGGACGCGGGCTCGGCCGGGACGAGGCTCCAGGGGTCGGCGGGGTACGGCGAGGCGGGCTCGGGCTCGGCGGCGGGCGAGGCCGGTGGAGAGGCGAGGGTCGCGGACGTGACCGCGCTCACCGCTATCTCGACCTCGTCGGGCATCTCCTTGATCGCGTCCAGCCACGCGAGCTGGTCCTCCAGAGAATGGGGATCCTCACGATCATGTCTCGCCACCGAGTACCCCCTCGGGATGGGCTTATGGGGTAGCAATCACATTGAAGATTAGCGCCACGTAATCCGGTGAATGCGGGCAACCGTCTGGTTCTCCGTCACGCTACTTTAGGTCACATGCGCGCGATGGTGATTTCGGAACCCGGCGGACCCGAGGTTCTGGACTGGCGGGAAGTGCCCGATCCGCGTCCCGGCCCAGGTGAGGTGGTCATCGAGGTCGCCGCCTCGGCCGTCAACCGGGCCGACCTCCTCCAGCGCCGCGGCCTCTACCCGCCGCCGCCCGGCGCCTCGGAGATCCCCGGCCTGGAGTGCTCGGGGGTGATCGCCGAGGTCGGCGGGAACGTTCCCCATCTCGCGCCCGGCGACCGGGTCTGCGCCCTGCTCGCGGGCGGCGGGTACGCGGAGCGGGTGGCCGTCCCGTGGCAGCAGGTCATGCCGGTGCCCGAAGGGCTCCCGCTCGACGAGGCGGCCGCGCTGCCCGAGGTCGCCTGCACGGTGTGGTCGAACGTCTTCATGACCGCCCGCCTGCGGAAGGGCGAGACCCTGCTCGTCCACGGCGGCGCGAGCGGCATCGGCACGATGGCGATCCAGCTCGCCAAGGCGTACGGCTCCCGGGTGCTGGTGACGGCGGGCTCCGCCGAGAAGATCGAACGGTGCTGGGCCCTCGGCGCGGACGAGGCGGTGAACTACCACGAGGAGGACTTCGCCGAGCGCTTCGAGGGCCGTGCCGACGTCATCCTCGACATCATCGGCGCGAAATACCTGGCCGGCAACCTCCGGGCCCTCGCCACTGGCGGCAGGCTGGCGGTCATCGGCATGCAGGGCGGCGCCAGGGGCGAGCTCGACCTCGGGGCGCTGCTCGCCAAGCGGGCGGCGATCCACGCGACCGGGCTGCGCCACCGCCCGGTGGACGACAAGGGCGTGATCTGCCGGGGGGTCACGGAGAGCGTCTGGCCGCTGGTCACCGCCGGGGCCGTACGGCCCGTGGTGCACGAGCGGATTCCGCTCGACCAGGCCGCGCGGGCGCACCGGGTGCTCGAAGAGGGGGCCCACGTCGGAAAGCTGCTGCTGGTCAGGTGAGCTAGGTTGGATCGGGTGAGCACCGGTGTGCCCCAGCGGAGTGAGTCAGGAGTTGTAAGCGATCGATGAACGCAGACGAGAGCACGCCGCAGATCGTGGTCGTGGGCCCGCAGGGCCTGTCGGTCTCCGGCGGCGACGGTGAGGGCGAGCACGAGGAGCGATCCGTCGCCGACCTGGTGGAGCAGCCCGCCAAGGTGATGCGGATCGGCAGCATGATCCGCCAGCTTCTGGAGGAGGTGCGCGCCGCTCCCCTCGACGACGCCAGCCGCAAGCGGCTCAAGGACATCCACCAGAGCTCGATCAAGGAGCTGGAGGAGGGTCTGGCCCCCGAGCTCGTGGAGGAGCTGGAACGGCTGTCGCTGCCGTTCAGCGACGACAGCCCCACCCCGCCCAGCGACGCCGAGCTGAGGGTCGCGCACGCCCAGCTCGTCGGCTGGCTGGAGGGCCTGTTCCACGGCATCCAGACCACCTTGTTCGCCCAGCAGATGGCCGCGCGGGCCCAGCTCGAACAGATGCGCCGCGCCCTCCCCGGCGGCCTGACCCAGGCCGCCGACGAGCAGGGTCACCGCGCCGGCGGCCCGTACCTGTAAGACCTGTAAGGGTCGCCGAGGTCAGAAGAAGGCCTCCAGCACCACCGCGACGCCGTCGTCGTTGTTGGCCGCCGTCACGTGATCGACGGCGGCCAGCACGTCCGGGTGGGCGTTCGCCACCGCGTACGACGTGCCGGCCCAGGTCAGCATCGGCAGGTCGTTCGGCATGTCGCCGAAGGCGACCACCTCCGCCGGCTTGATCCCCCGCTCCTCCGCCAGCGTGGCCAGCGCCGTCGCCTTCGTCACGCCGTACGCGCTGATCTCCAGCAGCGCCCGGCCGCTGGAGTGCGTCGGGGTCACGATGTCGCCCACGACCTCCAGGGCCACGCGGACCAGCTCGTCGGGGTCCATCGCGGGATGATGGGCGAGCAGCTTGGCGCACGGCAGGGAGGTCAGCGCGGCGGTCCCCACCTCACGTCCGCACGACACCTCCCGGGAGTCCCAGCCGCCGAGCGCGTACGCCTCCTCGTGCGCGAAGTCGCCCTCGTACTCGACCGAGAACGTCAGGCCCGGCACGTCCCGCCGGAGGCGGGCGACGCACTCCTCCAGGATGTCCGGGGCGATCAGGTGCGACTCGACGATCCTCTCGGTGTGCAGGTCGTACACGAGTGCGCCGTTCGCGCAGATCGCAAGCCCGCAGTGCCCGACGGTTCCCGCGACGCCGTGCATCCACCGGGGTGGCCGCCCGGTGACGAAGACGAGGGTGCCGCCGGACTTCTCCACCCGGGCGAAGGCGGCGGCCGTACGCGATGAGATCGTTCCGTCGGTACGCAGCGCGGTGCCGTCGAGATCCGTGGCGATGAGGCGGGGGCAGGTCATAGCAGGTTCCAGTGTGCACTGTGACGCGCCACGACCTGCCCCCGGCCACCCCTGGGGCGAGAAATCTGCTCCAGACATGGAACACCAAGGGGCTGCATAGTGTTAGATGTGAAGGCGTTGTATTAGCTGTTCCCGTAGCGAAAACCAGTTTGACTGTATGAGCCACCCGGGGAGCTGTGCGACACACCGGGGGCCACGAGGTGTGGTCCCCAAGATTCACTTCCTTAGGGAGAGCAGTAATGGCTCAGGGAACCGTCAAGTGGTTCAACGCTGAGAAGGGCTTCGGCTTCATCGCACCGGACGGCGGCGAGCCCGACGTGTTCGTGCACTTCTCCGCGATCACTGGCAGCGGCTACCGCAACCTCGAGGACGGCCAGCGGGTCGAGTTCGAGGTCATCGCCGGTCCGAAGGGTCCGCAGGCGTCGAACGTCCGTGGTCTCTGACCTGACGTGACGAAGGCGGGGCTCGCGCAAGCGAGCCCCGCCTTTCGTATATCCGGCCGATGACAGGGGCCAATCGCCGGCTCGGTCGCCGGGTGTGATATCGCTCACATGAGGAGGCCTCCGTGCGTGAAAGTTTCACGTACGGAGGCCTCTTTCGGGTCTGATCGCCGATCCGGCGAAGAGATTTACATCACTCCTGACGCCCGCCCTCACTCGCCCAATGACCCGGCATCGAGAAGGGCCGCCCGGCGGCGCGCCGTTAACGCGACGCCGGCTCCAGGACGTCGAGTCCGACGTACGGCCGCAGCGCCTTCGGCACCACGACCGATCCGTCCGCCTGCTGGTGGTTCTCCAGGATCGCCACGATCCACCGGGTGGTGGCGAGCGTGCCGTTGAGCGTGGCGACGTGCTGCGGCCGGCCGTCCTCGTCGCGGTAGCGCACCTTCAGGCGGCGGGCCTGGAAGTCGGTGCAGTTCGAGGTCGAGGTCAGCTCGCGGTAGCGGCCCTGGGTGGGCACCCAGCCCTCGCAGTCGTACTTGCGGGCCGCCGACGAGCCGAGGTCGCCGCCCGCCACGTCGATCACCCGGTAGGGGATCTCGACCTTCTCCAGCATCTCCTTCTCCCACGCGAGGAGCCGCAGGTGCTCCTCGTGCGCGTCCTCCGGACGGCAGTAGGAGAACATCTCCACCTTGTCGAACTGGTGGACGCGGATGATCCCCCGGGTGTCCTTGCCGTACGACCCCGCCTCGCGGCGGAAGCAGGACGACCACCCGGCGTAGCGCATCGGCAGCGCCGCCCGGTCGAGGATCTCGTCGGAGTGGTAGGCCGCCAGCGGCACCTCGCTGGTGCCGACCAGGTAGAGGTCGTCGGCCTCCAGCCGGTAGACCTCGCTCGCGTGGGCGCCGAGGAAGCCGGTGCCCTGCATCGACTCCGGCTTCACGAGCACAGGGGTGATCATCGGCGTGAAGCCGGCCTCGACCGCCTGCTGGATCGCCATGTTCAGCAGCCCGAGCTGGAGCCGCGCGCCGGCGCCCTTCAGGAAGAAGAACCGGGCGCCGGACACCTTGGCCCCGCGCTCGGTGTCGATCGCGCCGAGCAGCTCGCCCAGCTCGACGTGGTCGCGCGGCTCGAAGTCGAAGACCGGCTTCTCGCCGGCCTCCTCGATGACCACGAAGTCGTCCTCACCGCCGGGGGGCGCGCCCTCCTCGACGATGTTCGGCACGGTCATGAGCAGTTCGTCGAGCTCGCCCGCCAGCGCGGCGGCCTCGGCCTCGGCCGTCTTCACCTGCACGGACAGCTCCTTCGCGCGGTCGAGCAGCGCCTGGCGCTCGTCTCCGGACGCGCGGGACACCGACTTGCCGATGCTCTTCTGCTCGGCGCGCAGCGACTCGAAGTTGTTGAGCGCGGCACGGCGGCGCTCGTCGAGCGACAGCAGGGTCTCCACAACCGAGTCGTCCTCGCCGCGGACGCGCTGCGACGCCCGGAGCCGGTCCGGGTCCTCACGAAGGGTTCGCAGGTCAATCACGGCTCACAGGCTACCGGAGCCGGTGCGGCTCCCGCCCGTCAAGCGAGCCCGGCGCGGATCTTTCCGAGCCACTGCGCGGCCTCGTCGAAGTCGCCTTCCGCCGTGCCCGGCCTGACCTGCGTGGCGACCCGGTCGGCGCGGGGATAGCTGCCGAGGAAGCGCAGGTCGCCGCAGAGCCGGTGGAGCCCGGAGACGGCCTCGCCGACCCTGGCGTCCGCGATGTGACCCTCAAGGTCGAAGTGGAAGAAGTAGCGCCCGATGCCGTCGCCGGTGGGGCGCGACTCGATCCGGGTCAGGTTCACGCCGCGCACGGCGAACTCGCTCAGCATCTCCAGCAGGGCGCCCGGGTGGTCGTCGCGCAGGAAGGCGACGAGCGAGGTGCGGTCGGCCCCGGTCGGCTCGGGCAGCGGCCCCGGCCGGCTCACCTGAATGAAGCGCGTCACGGTGTCGGAGCGGTCGCCGATGTCCGAGGCGACGGCGTCGAGCCCGTAGTACTCCCCGGCGATGGCCGGGCTGATGGCCGCGTCGTACGGCGAGCCGGGAACGGAGACCTCCTGCGCGGCGGCGGCCGTGGAGGATCCGGCGATCACCACGGCGCCGGGCAGCTCACGCTCGATGAACCCGCGGCACTGCGTGTGCGCGGCGGGGTGCGTGATGATCCGCTTGATCTGCCTCAGCTCGGTGCCGGGCCGGACCAGCAGGGAGAACTCGACCGGCAGCAGCACCTCGCCGGTGATGTGCAGCGACCTGCCCTTGGCCAGCTCGTCGAGGGTCTGGGTGATCGCCCCCTCCACCGAGTTCTCCAGCGGGACGACCGCGCCGTCGGCGCTGCCGTCGCGGGCGGCGTCGAGCGCGGCTCCGACGTTGGCGCAGGGCAGGCGCTCGGCGTCGGGCGCCAGGAGTCGCAGTGCCGCTTCACAGAAGGTGCCCTGCGGTCCCAGGTACGCGAGCTTCGACATGTCGTCCAGAGTATCCGCAGGTATCGGCGGTGAGGATGCCGAATCTCGTTCTGTGGAAAACCATGAGCCGATCACACCGCTCACCCGGCGGCGGCCCGCCGTCGCGGCAGCCAGGACCCGAGCAGCCAGACCAGGCCGATCGCCCCGAGCCCGAAGGCGTTCTGCACGATCTTCCCGGCGACGGGGCTGAGTATCGGGATCTCCAGCGCCTTGATCGACACTCCCCACCAGGGGATGGGCAGCACGTAGTACAGCCACACGCCGGCCGCGACCAGCAGCCGGACCGGGTCGCGTCCCGACCCGGCGACGGCCGCGACCACCACCACGATCCAGGCGATGTGGTGGATCCACGCCACCGGCGACAACAGCACCGCCATCAGCCCGGTGAGCGCCACCGCCGTCATCGTGTCGCCGTCCAGGTGGGCCCGCCGGGCCTGGCGGAAGCCGTACCAGCCGATGGCCGCGACGGCGGCGAGCCAGACGGCCGAGGTCAGCGCGTCGGGCAGGTAGAGCCTCAGCAGCATGCCCCGCAGCGACTGGTTGGTGGTGGCGGCGTTCGCGCCCAGCCGCTCCGAGTCGAGCAGCGCCCCGAACCAGAAGTCCCGCGCGTCGTCGGTGATCACCAGGAACGGCAGCAGCGTGAGCAGGGCCGCCGTGAACACCGCCACGAACAGGGCCCGCCGCTGCGCCGTGCCCCCGTGGCTCTGCGCTGTGCTTCCGTGGCCGGCGCCGCTGTGGCTTGGGGCGGTGTCGCGAGGGACGGTGTCGCGAGCGGCGAACGCGGTGACGGCCAGGTAGACGAGGAACACGCCGGGGGTCAGCTTCACCGCCGTCGCCAGCCCGATGAGCATCCCGCGCGGCCACCACGGGCGCCGCACCACGCAGTCGAGCAGGCACAGCGCGAGGAGGAACAGGTCCACCTGGCCGAACCTGACCTGGTCCCTGATCGGCATGAGGTACACGCACGCGGCGCACAGCACGGCGAACAGCGCGGGCGCGGCCAGTGCGCCGCGTACGCCGTCCAGGAAGGCCCGGAACGCGTGCCGGACCGTCACCGCGAGGACGGCGACGATCGCGATCGTCCACACCCACTGCGCGACCGGCCAGGACATCGCGGCGAGCGGCACCGCCAGCATCGCCGCGACCGGCGGGTAGGTGAACGGCAGCAACTGCGGTGCCGGTGTGATCACGTCATAGACGGGCAGGCCCCGCAGGAGTGCCCAGCCGCCCGTACGGTAGACGTCGAGGTCGACGAGGCGCTGGTCTTCGGGATTGGTGAGCCAGTAGGCGATCAGCGGGGACGCGGCGGCGGCCACCGCCACCAGGGCCAGCGCCCATGCCCACACGGGCCGGCGGGCCCCGGCGATGCGGCCAGTCGTCACAACCAGGCAGGTTACCGTGGACCCTGACCACACCATTGTCGATCATGAGGGAGCCTGGAACAGTGCCATCCGCACCAGCACCGGCGCCGGGCCGGGGAGGTTCCGCCGCCCCGCCGGGCCGCGGCGGCGTGCCGGTGACCCCAGGCCCGCGCCGGGTGCCGGTGGCCGCCCATCGTGGTCCGGGTGCTCGCGGGGTGCGGGTGCTCCTGGCGGCTGTGCTGACGCTTCTCGTCGCGGCCCTCGTCCTGCCCTTCTCTTCCGGCCCGGCCTCCGCCGAGAGCGTGCCGGCGGGGGGGACTGTGCCAGCGGGGGGGACCGTGCCGGCGGGCGCGACCACGCCGGTGGGGCGGGTGGTGGTGATCGGGGTGCCCGGGCTGCGCTGGGCGGATCTCGATCCGGAGCGGACGCCCACGTTGTGGGCCCTCGCGGACCGCGGCTCCACCGCGTCGCTGTCCACCCGGGCGGTGCCCCCGGAAGGCCTGCCCGTCACCTGTCCGGCCGCCGGATGGCTGACGGTCTCGGCGGGCCAGCGGGCGGCCTCCCCCGGCTCGGGTTGCGGCGCGATCCCCGCGCCGGTCGCCGCCGGCGACGGAACGGCGTCGGTGCCCGGCTGGCCCGCGCTGGTCGCCGCACAGCGGTCCAGTCCGTTCAGGGCACGGCTCGGGCTCCTCGCCGACGCCGTCAGCGCCGCCGGGGGGAAGGTCGCGGCGATCGGCCCGGGAGCCGCCCTCGCCGCCGCCGACGGATCCGGCCGGGTCGCGGCGTACGCCGCCACGCCCGCCGCGCTGCCCGACCTCGCGCCGTACGCACTGGTCGTCGCCGAAGCCGGCGAGATCACCCGGGCCTGGACCGGCGACCGGGAGGCGAGCCCTCAGCCCGCGAAATCCACACCGTCCACAGCGCTGCCGTCCACAGCGCCGACCCTGCCATCCACAACGTCCGCACCACCGGCCGCGCCGTCCACACTCCCGGCCGGGTCCGAGCGGGAACCGGCCGACCTGGACGGGGAGGCGCGGCGGGGGGCGGTGAGCGCGGCCGACCGGACGGTGGGCGAGGTGCTGGCCAGGGTCCCCCAGGGCGCGACCGTCCTGGTCGCCGGGATCTCCGACTCCGGCTCCGTCGCTCACCTCCATGTGGCGATCGCCTCGGGCGGGCCGTACGGGCGCGGATGGCTGACCGCCGCCTCGACCCGGCAGCGGGCGCTGGTCACGATCACCGACATCACGGCCACGGTCACCCACCTGCTCGGCATCCCTGCGCCCGAGGGCGTGGTCGGCAGGGCGTGGTCGGGGGGCGGCGCGGCTCCGGGCGCGGCCGGGGCGGTCCGCGGGCTGGCCGACGCCGACCTGGCGAGCCAGGTGCTGAGAGAGGTCCGGGAGCCGTTCTTCATCGCGCTGGTCAGCGCGCAACTGCTGTTCTACGGCCTCGCCGCGATCGTGGTCAGGCGTCACCGTCGCATGCTCACGGCCACCCGCGTGGTCGCCACGGTCAGCGCCGCGCTCCCGGTGTCGATCTTCCTGGCCCAGCTCGTGCCGTGGTGGAGCCTCCGGCACCCGATGCCCGCCCTGCTCGGCACGATCGTGGCCTTCGCCGCCTTCGTGGCGGGGCTCGCGTACGCGGGGCCGTGGCGCGGCCGGGTGCTCGGGCCGCCCGCCGTGGTCGCCGGGGTCAGCTCGCTCGCGCTCCTCGCCGACGTGGTCACCGGCTCGCGGCTGCAGGTGAACGCCGTGGCCGGGTACGAGCCCGTGACCGGCGGCCGGTTCTACGGCTTCGGCAACATGGCCTTCGCCGTCTACTCGACCGGCACCATCCTGCTGCTGGCCGCCGTCGCCCACGCGCTGCGCCGCCGGCCGAGGCTCGCCGTGACCGTCTGCGTCGCGTACGGCCTGCTCGCGATCGCCGGGGACGGCTGGCCGACCTGGGGGGCGGACTTCGGCGGCGTGCCGTCGTTCGTCATGGGTGTGGCGGTGTGCGTGCTCTTGGCCGCGGGCAGGCGGGTGTCGGTGCTCCGGCTCATAGTGATCGGGCTGGCGGGCGCGGCGCTCATCTCGCTGATCGCGGTGGCCGACTGGCTGCGCCCCGCCGATCAGCGCACCCATCTCGGGGCGTTCGTCCAGCAGATCATCGGGGGCGACGGCGGCTCGGTCGTCGGCCGCAAGCTCGGGGCGATGCTCCACACCCTGGGCAACCTGCCGCTGACGCTGCTGTCGGTGGTCGCGCTGGCGTTCCTGTTCCTCGTGCTGGCCCGGCCGTCGCGGTGGGGCGCGGCGGCGCTCAGCCTGGCCTACGCCAGGGCCCCCGAGCTGCGGGCGGGGCTGATCGGCGCGCTGACCGCGGCCTTCGCCGGGTTCCTGCTCAACGACTCGGGGATCGCGATTCCGGCGATGGCCCTGACGGTCGCGGTGCCGCTGACGCTGGCGGCCTCCGTACACGCCCTGCAGCTCGCGCCGCCCACCACAGCAGCACGATCGTCAGCGCCAGCAGAAGCGACGGCGCCGCCCACTGCCTGACCACGTCGACGAGCCACGTCAGGTCGCGGGGCTGGTGCGCCTGGCGCGCGGGCAGATAGGCCAGCGAGAGCACGGTGAGCCGGGCGACCAGGAACGCCTCCATGCCCGGCCAGGCGACCAGCGCCAGCAGCGCGAAGCCCAGCCCGTCATACCACGGCAGCGCGTACGGCGTGGCGAACAGCCAGGCCACCGCGACGGCGAGGGCGACGACCGGTCCCTCGCGCTCCGCCCCCTCACGCTCCGCCGCCGGACGGCCGCGCAGCAGCAGGACGGCGAGCGCGGCCAGCAGGAGCAGCGACCCCGCCTGGATCCAGGCGTGGTAGGCCCCGGACCCGAACACCGCCTGCAGGGCCTTCTTCCCGAGCGCCCACGGGGTGGCGAGCGAGACCGATTTGCTGGCGTTCAGCAGCTGGTCGAGCGAGTGGTGCCCGGCCAGCAGGTACGCCGCGACGACGGTGACCGTGGCGAGCCCGGCGACCAGGGCGAGCCGCCGCGGGTTGCCGCGCAGCTCCCACGCCGTGCCCAGCGCCACCACGCCGACGGTGGCCTTGACCGCGACGCCGAGGCCGAGCGGCACGCCCCGGCGGGCGACGAGCCCGGCCACGACGAGCGCGACCGCGAGGGTGTCGAGGTGCATGCCGGCCACGAGCTGATAGACGACCAGCGGGTTCGCCGTCCAGAGCAGGGCCGCCCGGCGCTGCCGCACGGAGTCGCCGGCCGTGCCCCGAGCAGCGGCGTGAGCAGCGGCGTGAGCAGCGGCGTGAGCAGTGGCGTGAGCAGTGGCGTGAGCAGTGGCACGGTGCAGCAGCAGGCCGGTGGCGGCGAAGGCGGCGGCGTTGACCAGGGCCATCACGAAGACCGTCAGGCGGACCGAGTCGCCGCCCACGTGGCTCGCCAGGGCCTGTACGGCCGTCGCGACCGGGCCGTACACGCTGGGGGTCCTCGCCCACTCCTCCACGTGGCCGATCACCGGATCCCCGGGCAGGTCGGCGGGCACGGTCAGGTAGGGGTCGTACCCGAGGGCCGCCATCCGGCCGTACGCCGCGTAGTTGAGGTGGTCGGCCGACCCGGAGGGCGGCAGGAACGCGAGCACCCCGGCGGCGGCGCATCCCACGAGAACGAGCGTGCGCGCCTTCGGCAGCCGGTCGGCGCACATCAGCCCGGCGGCCAGGCCGATCGCCCCGAGCACGACGGCCGCGGCGGCCATGGCGATGACGAGACGCCCGTCGGGGGCGAGGTTCGAAGACCAGGGGGGCTGCCACGACGCGGCCTGCCCGGGCGGCCCGGGCAGCTCCGGCACCATCGCGGACGGCCCGAGGACCCCGATCGCGATCGTGAGAAGGATCGACAGGCCGCCCGCCGCCACGGCCACGGCCGGCCCGGCGACGGTCCGCGCTTCCACCCGAGAATTCCACCACACGGCCGGGCCGGTCACGCCCGTACGGGCGGCTAACCGCGCGAGGGCCGGACCGTGGAGATGGTCTGCCGCACCACGGGTTCGCGGGCGGCGAGGGCCAGGCCGACGTCGCGAAGCTGCCGCGCCCGGTGCATCTGGGCACGCCAGTCGGTGCCGGTGGCCCGGTGCGACATCTCGACCTCGACCTCGGCCACCCGGAAGCCCTTCCTGAGGAGGTCGACGGTCATCCCGGTCTCGACGCCGAAGCCGTGCGCGAGCGGGCGGGCCGCCTCGAAGGCGTCCCGGGTGAGGCACCGCTGCCCGTTGAGCGGCTGGGTCGCCTCCCAGCCGGTCAGCCGTTTGATCCCGTCGCGCGCCAGCCGTACGACCATGCCGTGGCCGCCGAGCTTGACCCTGGTCGCGAACGTCGCGATGGTCATATCGGCCTCTCCCGCCCGCACGGGCGCGATCAGCGGGAGAGCCGCCGCCGCCGTCTCGCCGAGGTCGGCGTCGAGGAACAGCAGGTGACGCGCGTGGTCCGCGTCCAGGAGGCCCGCGGCCTCGGCCCCGCTCTCCATCGCCGCGGCCTTGCCCCGGTTGCGGCTGTGCCGTACGACCCGGGCGCCGGCCGCCCTGGCCACCCGGCCGGTCTCGTCGGACGAGCCGTCGTCGACCACGACCACGAGATCCACGCCGGGTAGCTTCAGGGCGGCGCTCACGGTGGCGCCGATCCGTTCGGCCTCGTCCTTCGCCGGGATCACCACCGCGGTGTCCGGCTCGGGCACTGCCATGTCCCTCATACGCCTAGCCCTGGTGTTCGGCGGTGAGCAGGTCGGCGGGCACCGCGTCGTACACGGTGAACACCGAGTCCAGGCCGGTGACCTGGAGGATCTTCCGTACCGCCGGTCTCGGCGCGGCCACCTCCAGCGTGCCGCCGCGTTCCCGCAGCCGCTTGAGCGCGGAGAGCAGCACGTTCATGCCCGTGGAGTCGCAGAACTCAACTCCGGACATGTCGATGACCACCCGGTCCGGCCCGGTGTCCAGCAGGCGGGTGAACTCCGTCTGCAACCGGGGCGCGGTATAAAGGTCGATTTCGCCGAATACGGCCATGACGGCCTGACCGGCGTGGGATTGCGTCGCGACTTTCAGCTCCACGACGCGCACACTAGCGTCGTCCCGGCCCCGGGTCACGTTCCACGGGTTTCGTCGAAGAGTCGTCCGCCCTTTGTCCCCGATTCCGGCCGCATGTAAACGCGGAGTGCGCGAAGCTTGACGCTGTGCGACACCGGCGTCGCCGGTTGGAGGGCCCCGGAACCTCCGCGTCCTGGTCGTCACTTCGCGAAAGGAGGACGGGCGCCTGGGAATGCCACGTGGATCCTCACCACTTGGGAGATCCACGGCCAGAACCCGGAACAGTGGGCCCGACAGCAATATGAACAGTGACATTCCCGAGGATTTCCAGCGGCGCGTGTTGCGGGAGCATCTGGAGACGGTCCAGGCGCGTACCGAGAAGGCCTCGTCGTGGCGTGCCTCCGCCGAGCCGCTGCGCGGCCTGCTGAACCGCGAGGGGTACGTCCGGATCAGCGCCCGCCTGGTCGGCGAGGACCTCGACTTCCTCGCCGAGGCCCGCGACGAGCTGCTGTGCTTCTCCGAACTCGGCATCCGGCTGCTCGACCTGCACCAGCCCAGGGACGCGGGCGGCATTTCCAGCGACCCGGCGAACCCGATCCTGCGGTGCAGGAGCTGCATGTGGCGCTGGCCCTGCCCCACGTTCCGCGCGATGGCGGAGGCGTTCAGGCCGCGCCACCGGGAGGCCGCGCCGGGCCTGCCCTCCTGGCGGGGACAGCTCGAACCTCAGCGAGCCCCCGACCTCGGTTAGCGATCCCCACGCCCGTACGCGGCCCGGTAACCGATCTCGGTTAGCGATCCCCGCGCCAGTACGCGGCCCGGTAACCGCTCGCACGCTGTCTCCACGTCACCTCCCGCACCGATCACTTTTCTGGCCGGCCCGCCGTCGAGAGCCCACCGCCCCGTGCCGGAATCACTCCGCCCAGTGGTGCTCGCGCGCGCCCAGGCGTACGGGCTGGACGGGGTCCGCCGGTGCCGAGCGGACCGGGGCGTGAACTTTTCACGGCTGCGGATGTCACGTATGCCGATTCTCCGGTCACGGCCGGCGATGGTCCGCATGTCACCGCCGGGCGCCCCCGCGCGCCGCGGCGGCCGGACCCCGCCGCGAAATCCTGCCCGTTGATCTTTGCCACAGCGATGAGAACGTGAAGGCGACCGCTCCCGCGATCAACTGAGGGAAGGAGTCCCGATGTTTCACACGATCCAGTCCTGGGGCGACCGCCTGCTCGCCCGCCTCGTGCCGAGGACCGAGGCGTCCGCCGCGGTGCCGTGCTGGTGCCCCGGCTACAGCCAGCCCGGCCCGGACTGCCCCTGCAACAACGGCGTGCGCCAGGTGTGCTGTTACGGCGGCGGCTACGGCTACTCGTGCGGCTCTTTCGCCTGCTGACGTCTCCCTGCCGAGGATCTCGGGCCGCGTGCGGGCGACGCCCGGCGCGGCCCGCGCCGGGCGGACGGCATCCGCTTCCCGGCGGTGGATGGGGCACAAGGGGGGATTCGTGAACTACGTCCTGCTCGCCTGCCGGATGGTCGTCGGGCTGACGTTCCTGGTCTCGCTCGCGTCGAAACTGCGCGGGCGGGAGTCGTGGTCGCGGTTCGCCGAGTCCACGGTGCGGCTGCTGCCCGGCCGTACGGAAGCCCGGCCCGGGCAGCGGCTCGGGGAGCAGCTCGGGGAGCGGCTCGGGGAGCAGCTCGGGGAGCAGCTCGGGGAGCGGCTCGGGGAGCGGCGCCACGTGCTCGCGGCCGCGGTGACCGTCATGGAGGGAGCCGTCGTCGGGCTGACGGCGGTCCCGGACGCGGCGGCCGCCGCCTTCACGGTCGCGCTGGCCGCGCTGGTGGCCTTCTCCTTCGTCATCCACGCCGCGATCCGCGACGGACGCGCCATTCCCTGTCACTGTTTCGGCGGCAGGACGTCGCCGGTCGGGCCCGCCGACCTCGCCCGTAACGCCCTTCTCGGGTTGATCGCCCTCACCGGTCTGGCGCTGACCGTCGCCGGCCCCGTACGCGGTCCGGACGAGCCCGCGGGGGCGGCGGTCGCGTTCCTGGCCGCGCTGCTGGTCACCGTCCTGGTCGTGCTCACGGGGGAGATCGCCGAGCTGTTCGGGCTCACCCGGGAGAGCGGGTGGCGGTGACCGGCGGTTTCGCGAGGCGGCGCGGGCGGTGCTGACGAGCCTCCTCCTGGTCACTGCCGTGGCACTCTTCTGCGCGGCCGTGGTCGCCGTGCTGCGGCGGCGGTACGTCGTCGTCGAGGTGTACGGCACCAGCATGCGGCCGACCTTCCAGGCCGGAGACCGTGTCCTGGTGCGGCGCGTCCCGCCACGGCGTCTGCGGGCCGGAGAGGTCGTGGTGGTCGAGGCACCGGGCCCGCGCGCCCGTCAGCCAGGGCCGGCACAGGTGATACCCGGGCCGGCGCGAGACATGAGCGGGCCGGCGCGAGAGACGGCCGGGCCGACGCGAGAGACGGCCGGGCCGGACCGGAAATGGCACATCAAGCGGGTGGCGGCGATCGGGGGCGATCCGGTGCCCGCGTGGGTCGCCGGCACGCCGGGGCTCCGGAACGCGGACCGGGTGCCGGCCGGCCACCTCGTCGTCCTGGGAGACAACCCCGATTCCAGCCTGGACTCGCGCCAGCGCGGCTTCGTGCCCGCCGACCGGGTCCTCGGCGTGGTCCTGCGCCGGCTGCGGCCCGAGCGCCGCCGGTGAAACCCGCCGCCCTCGCCCTTCCGGCCGCCTTCCCCCGGCCGCCTTCCCCACCCGACTCCGAGCAGGGAGACAGCAGCATGCAGTTCCTCATCGCGTTCGTCGCGATCGTCGGCGTTCTGTGCGCCGTGGACCTCGTCCTGTCCGTCGGCATCATCCGGAGGCTCCGCGAGCATTCGGAGGCACTGGCGGCGCTGCGCCGCGGGCCCTCGGTCATGGCCCCGGCGGGGTCGGCCGTCGGCTCGTTCATCGCTGTGACCACGGACGGGGAGACGGTGTCCGACGAGACCCTCCCCGAGACACCGACGCTCGTGGGCGTCTTCTCGCCGGGCTGCCCCGCCTGCGCCGAGCGCCTGCCGTCGTTCGTCGACGCGGCGAAGAACCACGGCGGCGGCAGGCCGGCGGTCCTCGCCGTACTGGCGGGCCGGGAGGAGGACGTCGCGGCGGAGCGCGCCGCGCTCGAACCCGTCGCCCGCGTGGTGATCGAGGGCGGTGGCGGCGGCCTCACGAAGGCGCTGTCGGTCTCCGGATTCCCCGCGTTCGCGCTGGTCGCGTCTCGCACGATCCTCGCGAGCGGCACCGCCATGGAGGGCCTACGGGCGTGAACGCCGTCTGGGTGGCCGTACGGCTCGCCTGGGAGGCGGGCCGGACGCGGCTGGCGGTCCACGGGGCGATCACCGCGGCCGGCGCGGTGGTCCCGCCGGCCATCGCCTGGCTGACGAAGGCCGTGCTCGACCGGGTCTCCGGCGGAACGGCGACTCCGGCGTCGATCGCCTGGCCGGGCGCGGCACTGACCGTCTGCGGGATCGCGGCGGCCCTCGTCCCGCAGGCATCCCTGTACCTGAGAGCGGAGATCGGCAGGAGGGTCGGCGTCGTCGCGCAGGACCGCCTGTTCCACGCCACCGAGCGGTTCGTCGGGCTGGCCAGGTTCGAGGACCCCGCCTTCCTGGACACGCTCAGGCTCGCGCTGCAGTACGGCGGCGCCACGCCCGGCATGGTGGTCATGGCCGCCTTCGGGATCGTCAGGTCGGTCCTGGCCGGCGTGGGCTTCATCGGCGCACTGGCCCTGATCAGCCCGTGGATGGCCGTCCTGGTGGCGGCCACCGCCGTTCCGAGCCTGGCGGCCGAGGTCTGGCTGTCGCGGCGCCGCGCCGCGATGCTGGTGGGAATAGGCCCGAACGAGCGCCGGGAGTTCTTCTTCCAGGACCTGCTGCTCAGTGTCCAGGCCGCCAAGGAGATCAGGCTGTTCGGCCTCGCGGGCCACCTACGCGGCCTGATGCGCGAGCAGCGCATGACCGCCGACGCGGAGCGCCGACGCTCGGACCGCCGGGAGCTCGTCGTCCAGAGCGTCCTCGGAGGCACGGGCGCGCTGCTGGCGGGAGCGGGTCTGCTCTGGACCCTGCTGGACACGCTCGGCGGGGGCCGGACGGTGGGGGACATCGCGCTGTTCGTCGCCGCCGTCGCCGGAGTCCAGGGGGCGATCACCGGCCTGGTCGGCGAGATAGCGACCATACACCGGCAGACGCTGCTCTTCGGGCACTACCTGTCGGTGCTGACGGCCGCACCCGACCTCCCGGTGCGGCCCGAGCCGGCCTCCGTACCCGAGTTGCGGCGCGGGATCGAGTTCCGCGACGTCTGGTTCCGGTACTCCCCCGGCCACGAGTGGGCGCTGCGGGGCGTGTCGTTCACCATCCCGTACGGACACTCCGTCGGTCTCGTCGGCCGCAACGGCGCGGGAAAGAGCACCGTGGTCAAGCTGCTGTGCCGGATGTACGACCCGGAGCGGGGCGTGATCCTGTGGGACGGCGCCGACCTCCGCACGCTCGATCCCGAGGAGCTGCGGCGGCGCATCGGCTCGGTCTTCCAGGACTACATGACGTACGACATGAGCGCGGCGGACAACATCGGCCTCGGCGACCTCGGCGCCATGGGAGACCGGGAGCGGATAGCCGAGGCGGCCGGCAGGGCGGGAGCCGACGCCTTCGTCGGCGCGCTGCCCCGCGGCTACGACACGCTGCTGTCGCGGATCTTCCTCGACGGCGGCGAGGCCGGCGTCCACCTCTCGGGCGGCCAGTGGCAGCGTCTCGCCCTGGCGCGCGCCTACCTCAGGGGCGGACGGGACCTGCTGATCCTGGACGAGCCGAACTCGGGCCTGGACGCCGAGGCCGAACACGAGATCCACAGCGGGTTGCGGCGGCACCGGGCGGGCCGGACGAACCTGCTGATCTCCCATCGTCTCGGCTCGATCCGGGAAGCCGAGCTGATCGTGGTCCTCGACGAGGGACGGGTGGCCGAGCGCGGCTCACACGCCGAACTGCTGCGCCTCGGCGGCCTGTACGCGGACCTGTTCACCATGCAGGCGGAGGGCTACCAGGTCGGGTGAGGCGGGCGCCACCCGGAAGGCCGCCCTCCGGGCCGACGCTCGTCCAGGGCAGCGCTCACCCGGGCCGGCGCTCGTCCAGGGCAGCGCTCACCCGGGCCGGCGCTCGTCCGGGGCAGCGGGCGCCAGCGGAAGCGTGATCGTGAATCGGCAGCCGGGGCCCTCGTTGACCACGCCGATCCCTCCGTCGTGGGCCTCCACGATGCCGCGGGCGATCGCGAGGCCGAGCCCGGCGCCGCCGTCGGGGCCGGGCGTACGCGCGGCCTCGCCGCGGAACGCCACGTCGAAGACCCGGGGGAGATCCTCCTCCGGGATGCCGCCGCAGCCGTCGAGCACCGACAGCCG
Source organism: Microbispora sp. NBC_01389 (assembly GCF_045040095.1). Taxonomy (NCBI): domain Bacteria; kingdom Bacillati; phylum Actinomycetota; class Actinomycetes; order Streptosporangiales; family Streptosporangiaceae; genus Microbispora; species Microbispora sp. NBC_01389. The sequence goes on along the minus strand of NZ_CP109552.1, from coordinate 2,163,566 downwards.
GGCCGCCGTCCCGTCCGCCGCCGCGCGCACGAGGACCGTCCCCCCGGCGGGCGTGTGCCGGATCGCGTTCACGACCAGGTTGCGTACGGCCCGGCCGAGGTGCCCGGCGTCGGCGTACACGGGGACGTGCGGGTCGGCCTCGCCGGACAGGCGCACCCCTTCGGCGCGGGCCAGCGGCTCGACGGCGGCCAGCGTGTCCGCCACGAGGTCGCCGAGCCCGGTGCGGGCGAGCGACAGCCGCAGCGAACCGGCGTGGATCCGCGACAGCTCGAAGAGGTCCTCCACCATCCCGGTGAGCCGGTCGACCTCCACCCTGATCTGGACGTGGTAGCGCTTGACCGTCTCGGGGTCGTCGGCCACCCCGTCCTCCAGCGCCTCGACCATCGCCCGCATCCCGGCGAGGGGCGTGCGCAGGTCGTGGCTGACCCAGGCGACGAGCTCGCGCCGCGCGCTCTCCAGCGCCCGCTCCCGCTCGCGGCCCAGCCGCAGCCGCTCGTACGCCTGCTCCAGAGCGGCGCCGATGGTCCGCAGCTCGGCCGGGAGCGGGGTGGGCGGCGGGGTGAAGCGGCCCGACGGCGGCACGTTCTCCACCGCGGTCACCAGGCTCCTGCTGGCGCGCACCACCGTGCGCGCGTTCACCAGCGCCACGCCGAGCCCGACGAGGCCGCCGATGGCCACGACGGTGAGCACGATGTTCTTCGGCCGCCCTTCGATGACCATGGCGAGCGTGATGGCGACCACCCCGGCCAGCGTCGCCGCGACCGTGACGGCCGCCACCACCGCGAGCATCACGCCGATCGACCGCCGGCGCAGCACCCGCAGCAGCGCCAGGCCCAGGGCCGCGATGACCAGGCCGAGGCCGGCGGCGACCGCGACGATCTGGACGATCACGGCAGCGGCTCGTAGCGGTAACCGACGCCCCAGACGGTGACGATCCGCCGTGGGTCGGTCGGGTCCGGCTCGATCTTCTCCCGCAGCCGCCGCACGTGGACCGTCACGGTCGAGGAGTCGCCGAAGGACCAGCCCCACACCTGGTCGAGCAGCGCCGCCCGGCTGAACGCCTGGCGCGGGTTGCGCAGCAGGTAGACGAGCAGGTCGAACTCGCGGGCGGTCAGGGTGATCTCCTGCCCGCCGAGGCGCACCTCGTGGGCGCCGACGTCCACCACCAGGTCGCCGTCCCGCAGGACGCCGGTTCCCGTCGGCACCAGGGCGCCCCGGGCCCGCCGCAGCACGGACTGGACGCGCAGGGCGAGCTCGCGCGGGCTGAACGGCTTGGTCACGTAGTCGTCCGCGCCGGTCTCCAGGCCGACCACCCGGTCCATCTCCTCGCCCAGGGCGGTCAGCATGATCACCGGAACCGGCCAGCGCTCCCGTAGCTTCCGGCAGACCTGGAGACCGTCGATCTTGGGCAGCATCAGGTCGAGCACGAGCAGGTCGGGCGGGTCGGCCAGGGCCCGCCGCAACGCCTCGGCGCCGTCGCCCACGCACTCGACCTCGTGACCGTCCCGCTCCAGGTAGCGGGCGACCACCTCGGCGACGGTCGGGTCGTCATCGACCACCAGGACGCGGGCGGCGGGGTTCGCGGACATCGGACTCCTCGGGGAGGGCACGCATCCACGGTAGAGCCGCGGGACGTCCGCGCCGAGTCCTGTCACCGCCCCGTAAGAACAACCCGCCGGGGTCCGCGGGCGCCGAGGGCTTCCAGGGCGAGTTCGCGCAGGCCGGTGGAAAACGGCGCCGATCACGATGATTCACGTGAAACCTCGGCGGCAGCGGGTAGTGCGACCCAGTTTGGATCAAGCTCGCGCTTGTCGGTCCCACCGCGTAGCGTGTGGCTATGGCCCGTACCGTACTGACCGTTCTGGGGATCCTGCTGGCCCTGTGGCTGGTGTTCGCCTTCATCATCCCCGCGCTGTTCGCGACGCTGAAGTTCCTGCTCATCATCGGGATCATCGCCGTCGTCGCCGTGCTCGCGGTCACCGTCGTGGGGAAGCTGTCCCGCTGACGTGAACGCTCTCCAGGCCGCCGTCACCTCACTCGTCTGGCTGCTCGCCGAACTGGCCGGCGGCTCCGGGGTGCCCTCGGTGACGGCCTTCGCCGGTGTGGCCGGGGTGGCCGTGCTGGTGTTCGCCTGGATGCTCTCCCGGCTGACCGGGGCCCCCGCCGTCGTGCGGGGCCCGGGCAGACGCTCGTACGACGGTGAGACGGCGATGGTCAGGCTGCGCGATCCCGGCGCGCCCGGCCGCCCCCGCCCCCGCGCACCATCAGGAAGCCCCGCGCTCGTCTGACCACCGATCCGGTCGCGAGCGCTTTTCGTCATGCCCCGGACACGGTCATGCCCGCACCCGGTCATGCCCCGAACCCAGACGAAAGGCTTCCCCATGTTCGACTTCGTGCTCGACCCCGCCTACCGGCTCATCGACGCCCTCAGCCACGTCACCGGCGCAGGGCTCGCGATCGTCCTCGTCACCCTCGCCGTACGGCTGTCGCTCCTGCCGCTGAGCATCCGCGTCGCCCGCGCCCAGCGGGTCCGCCTCCGGCTCGCTCCCCAGGTGGAGAAGCTCCGCAAGCGGTGGCAGAAGGACCCGGAGCGGCTCATGCGGGAGGTGAACGCGCTGTACGCGGCCGAGGGCACCAGCCAGTTCGCCGGATTCCTCCCGGGTTTCGCGCAGACGCCGTTCTTCATGGTCACCTACCGGCTGTTCACCACCGCGACGATCGCGGGCCACCCGAACCTGCTGCTCGCGCAGGGCCTGCTGGGGGTGCCGCTGGGGGAGCACCTCGGGGCGGTGGTCGCCGGCGCGGGCCTGTTCAGCCCGCCCGTCGTGGTCTTCGCCGTGCTGCTCGCGCTGCTCACGGCCGTGGCCGTGATCGCCGCCCGCCGGGTCGAGCCCACGGCTCCGATGCGGCGACTGCAGGTCCTGCTGCCGTTCTGGACCGTCCTCGCGGCGGCCTTCCTGCCCCTCGCGGCGGGCGTCTACCTTCTCGTGAGCACCGCCTGGGCGACCACCGAGCGCGCGGTGCTCCACCCCCGGCCCGCCTGACCCTCCGGGGGGCTCTGGGTGGACCCGGGCGAGCCGAAGAGCACAGCGCGAAGAAGACGGCGGTGGCAGGCGGCGAACCGGTGGAGGGCGCTCAGCCGACCTCGCGCAGAATGCGGGTTTCGGACAGACCCTGATGTCCGTTACGGTCCGGGGTCGCGACCAGGACGACGGCCCACACGGTGGTGATCTCCGCCTCGTGCCGGACCCCCCAGCGCTCGGCGAGATACTCCACGATGCCCAGCCCCCGGCCGCCCAGCGACGACAGCGTGGGACGGCCCGCCCGCGGCTCGGTGTAGGCGCCGCCGTCGCTCACCGCCACCTCGACCTGCCTGTCGGAGCAGTACCAGGCCACCCTGAGCTGTCCGGACGGGAGAGGGTGGGCGTGCCGCAGGGCGTTGCTGAGCAGTTCGCTCAAGATGAGCACCACGTCGTCGACGGCGGTCGCGAGCAGCCCCGCCCCCTGTAGTTCGGCGCTGAGGCGCTGACGTGCGACGGCGACGCTCGACGGTGCGTACGGCAGCATCACGACGCTCGACGCACTCACCTCCCCGATTCCCCGTTTCCCCTTGTACAGCGTTTCCCCTTGTACAGCGTTTCCCCTTGCACAGCCCAGTACGACCGAAATGCCCCGTCACATCAGCCGGGAAACCGTGCCCCGGATCACAGCTTGTGCACATTGGACATTGAACTCCTCCCCGGCCTGAAGGCCGGAGATTCTCCCGTCGTGTCGCGGTCAGGCGGCGTGCGGGGGTTGACGCTTCGCGGACCGGGCAGTCCCGAGGTCTCCACGTCCTGACACCGCAGTTCCTGCGGCGTTGCGTATGTTGATCGCGGCGTTGGTGTCGGCATGCCCGGCCCACCCGCACGCGGGATTGACACAGTCGTACCTGATCTTGTCCCGGGCCGCCGGGTCACGGTGGCCGCACCGGTGGCAGGTCTGCGACGTGCCCGCGGCGGGAACCTTCACCACCAGCCCGCCGCGATCACGGGTTTTGTACTCCAGCAGGGTGACCGTGCGGCCCCACGCCTGCCCGGTGATGGCGCGGTTCAGCCCGGCCTTCTGCCGCACGTTCCGGCCGGGGCGCTCGATCGTGCCCGTGGCGGAGCGGACCATGTTCGTGATCGTCAGGTCTTCCACCACGACCACGCCGAAGGTGCGCGCGAGTTCGGTGGTGGAGCGGGCACTTCTGGGTGCGGCTGCCCCCTTGCCGCAAGCATGGGCAACACACCGCTCACGGTCCTCAAGCACACCATCTCCCTGGACGTGAACCCGCTCTCCTCGCCCTGGTCAGCCGGGTGCGCCCGGCCGGCCCAGCGCGTTTTCGAGCGGCTCACGAGCGCTCCGATACGCTGCCTCCACGCGATGAACAGAAAGTTGGGCGCCCATGTCCACCGAGGACCTCGAAGCCCTGCTCCGCGTGACCACGCCGGGCTACGTCGGCCTGGCCCCGCCCGAGGTGGCGTTCGGCACCATGGACACGCAGGTCGGCCGCCTGGTCCTCGCGGTGACCGCGCGCGGCGTGCTGGCCTGCGCCTACGAGGACGAGCACGCGGTCTTCGCCCGGGTGACCCGCGCCGTCGGCTCGTTCATCGGGCCCGACCCGCGCCGCCTCGATCCGCTGCGCCGCGAGCTCGACGCGTACTTCGCCGGCAGGCTGCGCACCTTCTCGCTCTCCGTGGACCCGCGCCTGGTCACCGGCTTCTCCCGCACCGTGATCCAGCTGATGCCCGGCGTGCCGTACGGAGGCGTGACCACCTACCAGGAGATGGCCGAGCGGATCGGGCGGCCACAGGCGCCGCGCGCGGTGGCGAACGCGCTGGCCGGCAACCCGCTCTGCCTGCTCCTGCCCTGCCATCGGGCCGTGGAGGGCCCGGACTCGCTCGGCGGGTACGCCGGCGGCAAGGCGGCGAAGGAACACCTGCTCCGCCTGGAAGGCGCCCTCTGACCACCCGGACTCCGACCGGTGCCATCAGGGCTTTTAGAAGATCACAAGTAAATCTTTAGGCGCGCTCGGCAGGCTGCTTCCGCGTCGGCACACCGGACTTGTCCCGCCGCGGCTCTCCGGCCGTGGGCGGGTTCTCCGGCATGCCGCCGTTCCGAATGAAAGGTGGTGAAAAGCATGTCTGTTCGCATCGACGACCTCAACGGGGACGCCGAGCTGCCGGAGGACTTCCTGGACGACATCGTCGGCGGGTTGCCGCCGCTGCAGGGCCCCGAATGCGCCTGGGTGTCCTCCTCCCTCGGAGGCGGGCGCGGCGACCCGATGGACGTCCGCATCTGACGGTCGAACCAGCACGGAGGCGTGACCGGGCGCCCGGTCACGCCGCCCCCTCGACGGGAAAAGTACGTTGATCTTGATTCTCAGCGCCGCGGACGACGCGTCGGTCGAGATGGTCGTCCCGCATCTGCGTGAACGCGGGGCGGACTTCCTGTGGTGGGATCCGGGCGACTACCCGGCCGAGAGCCGGATCACCTCCCGGCTCACGGGCGAGGGCTGGCGCCACAGCCTGCGGACCGGCGGCATGACGTACGACACGTCCCAGTTCAGTGCCGTCTGGAACCGCCGTCCCTCTCCGTCCCGGGCGCCGGACTCGGTGTCCGACGACGACCACCGGCGATACGTCGAGAAAATCGCGCAGATCCTGCTGTACGGCTGGGAGGACACCCTCGACGCCCGGTGGTTCCCCGGCCGGACCATCGACGTCATCCGGCTGCAGAACAAGCTGCTCAACCTCGCCGCCGCGACCCGGCTCGGCTTCGCCACGCCGGAGACGCTCGTCACCAACGACGCCGAGGAGCTGATTCCGTTCTGGGAGGAGGCGGGCGGCGAGCTGATCGCCAAGCAGGTGGAGTACGTCCCGTTCCACATCGGCGGCGAGGAGCACGTCTTCTACACCACGCCGGTCACCCGGCGGCACCTCACCCATCGGGACCGGCTCGGCGCCTCCCCGGTGATCCTCCAGCCGTACGTGGACAAGGCGGTTGAGCTGCGGATCACGGTCGTGGGAGACCGGGTGTTCGCCGCCGAGATCCACTCTCAGGGGTCGCGGACGACCCGGTACGACTACCGCCACTACGAGCGCAGCTTCTCGACGTACGGAATCCATCGGCTGCCCGAGGACGTGGAGCGCCGTTGCCTGGCGCTGACCGCCTCACTCGGCCTGCCGTACGGCTGCATCGACGTGATCCTCACCCCCGACGGTCGATACGTGTACCTGGAGATCAACCCCACCGGACAGTGGGGCTGGATCGAGTCGGCCACCGGCCTGCCCATCTCCGCGGCGATCGCCGACTGGCTCGTCGCCGCCGAACCCGGCCCCCGCCCCACGACCACGATGGAAAGCGAATGACCGTTCCTACCGAGGAGACCTCCTTCTCCGGCGTCCTGGCCGGGGCCGTGGAGCTGCTGCGGAGCCTGCCGCGTACGCGTGACGGCGTGGCGGCGGCCCGGCGCGCGGCCGAGCGCTGGCGGGCGGACCACCCGGACGTGCGGGCCCAGCTCGTGACCGACGTACGGCCCGGCAGCCCCGTGGTGGACTACGACCTGGTGCTCGGCCATCCGGGCGGCGGAACCGTGGCGCTGACCGCCCCGGCCGACGACGGCGTCCCCTGGACGGTGGACCACTCCACCCACTGGGCCTCGGGCAGGGTGCTTACCGTCGACGGCCGGGAGCTGCTGGTCCAGAACGTGCTGCTGACGCTGCGCGCCCGGGCCGAGCGGGATCCGTCCGTGCAGGAGGAGCTGGTCGACCACTGCGTCCTGGAGGAGCTGATCGCGCGTGAGCCCGGGCCGACCCGGGAGGAGCTGCAGGAGGCGTCGGACGCCTACCGGCTGCGGCGCGGGCTGCGCACCCGCGAGCGGATGCTGCGCTGGCTCGGCGAGGTCGGGCTCACCCGGGAGGCCTACGACAACCACATCCACGGGCTCGCCCTGAAGCGGCGGGTGCGGGCGCGGCTGGAACGGGAGACCGCGCGGGAGTACCTGGAGCGCCACCCCGAGGAGTTCGACCAAGTCTGGGCGGTATGGGCTACGGGGAGCGCGGAACGGCTGGCGGGCCTCGCCGCGTCGCGGGAACCGTTGGCGGCTCTCGGCGTGGCCGTGCTGTCGCGGGGCGACCTCGGTGTGACGGCCTCGGTCCGGGTCGCCCGCGAACTGCCGGAACCGCTCCGGGACGCCGCGGCCGGCGAGGTCGTGGGACCGGCGTCGTACGGCGCCGGGCACCTGTTCGGGGTCGTACGCGAACGGCGGCCGGCGGACGTCGACGACCCGGCGACGCTGGCCGCGGCGGGACGGGCGGGCTTCGCCGCGTTCATGGCGGCGCGCCGCGCGGCGGCCGAGATCACCTGGCACTGGCTCTGAGCGGCTCAAGGCAACGCCGATGACCGAGTCGTGCCCGGCGCCCGGGCCGGATCCCGACCGCACCCGGCCCAGGTCCCCGCGGCCCTCCGCCGGGACCTGGGAGAATCCCGGGGCGGACCGGCCGCCGAGCCCTCCGCACGAGCCGGGCCTCCCCGCCCCCGGACAGGAGCGCGGCGTCTTCCGGGAGGAGGCGCTGCGGCGGCACGCCCTACGCGGCCGGGAGCCGAGCGTGCCGATCGCGCTCCGGGGGCCGTCCTTCTTGCTGTTGTGGATCACGGTGGCCGTGCTGGCGGTCGCGGGAACGGTCGTGTCGGTGCTGGTGTCGGAGGCGGCCCGGTGAGGCGTGTCCCGGTGGTGCTGCAGAACACGCCCACCGAGTGCGGCACCGCGTGCCTGGCCATGGTGTTGTCGCATCACGGCCACCGCGTCACGCTGACCGAGCTGTCGGAACACCTCGGTGTCGGCCGTGACGGGCTGAGCGCCCGCGCGCTCCTGCAGGGCGCCCGTGAGCATGGTCTGAAGGCGCGAGGGTTCTCGCTCGATCCCGATGACCTGGCCCGGGTGCCGCTTCCGGCCGTCGCGCACTGGGAGTTCAACCACTTCGTGGTGGTCGAGCGGTGGTCGGTCGACCGGGTGGACATCGTCGATCCCGGGCAGGGGCGGCGACGGCTGACCCAGGTGGAGTTCTCCGCCGCCTTCACCGGGGTGCTGCTGGCCTTCGAGCCGGGGGAGGGGTTCCGGCGCGGGTCGTCGTCGCTGGCGAGCGCGTGGCGGCGGGAGTTCGTGCGCACGTTGCTGCGGCGGCGGCGCGGCCTGCTCGTGCAGGTCATCGCGGCCTCGCTGCTGCTGCAGCTGCTCGGGCTGGCCATGCCGCTGCTGACCGAGCTGCTGCTCGACACGGTCATCCCGCGCGGCGCCTCCGGCCTGCTGCCCCTGCTCGGCGTGGGCGTGCTGCTCGCGGGGGCCGCCCAGCTCGTCCTGGCCTACCTGCGCGCGGCTCTGCTGGTGGCGGTTCGCGCCCGCGCCGACCGGGAGCTCACCGAGGGGGTGGTCGCCCACCTCGTGGCCCTGCCGTACCGCTACTTCACCCGGCGCGGCACCGGCGACCTGGTGACCCGGGCGACCAGCGTCACGACGCTGCGCGAACTGCTCACCGGCCAGATCGTCACCGCGCTCCTGGACGGGCCGCTCGCCGTCGGCTACCTGGCGCTGGTCTACCTGCGCGATCCCGTCTTCGGCGTGGCGCTGACCGGCGTGGTCGCGCTGCAGTCGGCGCTGCTCGCGGCCACGTCCCGCCGCGTGCACCGGCTGGCACAGCAGGAGCTCGCGGCGCTGTCAGCCTCGCAGAGCAGCCTCATCCAGACGATCAGCGGGATCGAGACGCTCAAGGCGTCGGGCGCGGAACACAGGGCGATGGAGCAGTGGTCGTCCCACTTCTCCCGCCAACTCGACGCGGACGTGCGCAGCGGGCTCACCCACGGCCTGCTGGAGGCCGCGCTGTCCGCGATCCGCGTGATCACACCGCTCGGGCTGCTGTGGCTCGGCGCCTGGCGGGTGCTGGACGGGCGGCTCAGCACGGGCGCCCTGATCGCGCTCAACGCCGTCGCGCTGGCCGCGCTCACCCCGCTCGCCTCGCTGATGACCAGCCTGCAGAGCCTCCAGCAGGCGGGCGCGCACTTCGACCGGCTGACCGACATCCTCGCCTCCGCACCCGAGCCGAGCCAGGGCATCGAGGTGCTGCGCCTGCGCGGCGAGATCGAGCTACGGAACGTCGGCTTCCGGCACGACCCGCGCGGCCCGTGGACCGTGCGGGGCGTGTCGGTGGCGATCCGCCCGGGGCAGAAGGTCGCCCTGGTGGGAGCATCCGGCTCGGGCAAGAGCACGCTGGCCCGGCTCCTGCTGGCGCTGCACATCCCGGTCGAGGGCGAGATCCGCTACGACGGCGTCCCCGCCGCCGAGCTGAACCTGAGCACGCTGCGCCGCCAGTTCGGGGTGGTCACCCAGGATGTGGCCCTGTTCAACGGCTCCATCCGGGACAACATCGCGCTCAACCACCCCGACGCGCCGCTGGAGCGGATCACGCAGGCCGCCGCGCTGGCGGCTCTGCACGACGAGATCACGGCCATGCGCATGGGATACGAGACCATGCTGACCGACGGCGGCGGGCTGTCCGGCGGCCAGCGGCAGCGCCTGGCCCTGGCCCGCGCCGTGCTGGCCCGGCCCAAGGTGCTGCTGCTGGACGAGGCCACCAGCAACCTCGACAGCGCCACCGAGGCCGCCGTCGAGGCCAACCTGGCCTGGCTCCCCCAGACCCGGATCGTCATCGCCCACCGGCTGAGCACGGTCAGGGACGCCGACCTCATCCTCGTCCTCGACTCCGGACGTATCGTGCAACGCGGCACCCACGACCAGCTGATGGCCCAGGGCGGCGCGTACGCCGCGCTCGTCGCGGCCGACCTGCGCCGGCGATAGCCCTCAGCGGGCCCGGTGTGATCGACCGGCCGCGGTGACGGCGCGGTCCCTCCACAGAGTGAGACCCGCCCCGCCGGCCAGCCGCGCGAGCCTGGCGTGGTGCCGCGCCGCGGCGGCGTCGTCCCCCATGGCCGAGGCGAGCATCGCCAGGAACCAGTCCACCGGCCCCAGGAAGGCGATGGCGGCTCCGACGGAGATCCGTCCCTTGTAGGGCAGCAGGGCGGAGTACGTGGCCGCACAGGCATGCGCGTCGCCGACCGCCGCCTGCGCGGCGCCCTGGAGACAGGTGAAGGTCAGCCACGACCAGTCGCGCGGCGCCTGCCGCCAGCCGTCGGCGGCCAGGTCGCACGCCTCTTTCCGCTCGCCCTGTGCTTCAGTTCCACTCTGTGCTTCCGTTCCACCCTGGCCGCACCGCAGGAGCACGCGAAGCGCCTGGTCCCCGCAGGGGTTGGCGCCGGCGACCGCGTCGATCAGGGGCTCCGCCTCGCCAACCGTCCCCCTGCCGTAGGCGAGGAGGATGCGGCCCAGGGACACGACGGATCCCGCGTACCACATGCCGATGCGTTCGGCCTGCCGGTCGAGGTCGGCGTAGAGGGCCTCCGCGTCGTCGTACCGTCCGCAGAGCGTGAGCCGCCCCGCCCGCCACATCGTGTGCTGGAAGCGCGGCCAGGGCAGCGGCATGCGGGCCAGCATGGCGTCGCACCGGGCGGCCGCCTCGTCCGCTCCCGCGACGTCGAACACCTCCATGCGACGGTAGGTCCACATCATCTGCGCGAGCAGCTCGAACTCCGGCGTCCTGGTCTTCCGGCTCAGGTCTTCCAGTTCCCCGGCGATCTCCCGTGCCTCCTCGCTGTAGATCACGCTGGGGATCGACAGGTATCGGGCGTTCAACGCACGCATCAGCAGATGCGGGTCGCCGAGACCACGGGCCATCTCGACCGCCTGCGCGGAGTGGACGTGGCAGCGCGCGTCGTCCGACCCGTCGTACAACTCCTGGGCCATTCCGCCGAGCAGCCGCGCCCGCTCGGGGGCGGCGGCCTCGGGCATGGCGTCCAACGCGCGCTCGAACCGGCGCACGAGCTGAAGTTCGACCTCCTCGTACGGATTGCGCAGGTTCCAGATCGAGGGCGCGTCCAGCACGGTGAGCGCCCGGGCGAGCAGGACGGGCCCGTCGGGACCCGCCCCCCGGTCGGCCACCCGTATCGCCCGCGCCCGCACGCTTCTGGCAGCCAGGGCGTCGCCGGCGTCGAGCAGGGCGCGGGCCTGCCGCAGCAGCAGCTCGACGTGGTCGGCCGGATCGCCGGCCGCGGCCCCGTGCGCCTCGACCGCACGGCCCCACCAGGTGGCCGCCTCCTCGTAGGCCAGGCGGAGACCCGACTGCTCCGCCATCGCGGCGGCCCAGCGCGCCGCCTCCGCGTACGCCGCGGGCCCGGCCTGGACCGCGTGATGGGCGATGACGGCCACGTCGGCACCGGGCCGGTCGACGAGAGCGTCCATCACCTGCCGGTGGATGACGGCCCTGCGCAGCGGCGGGATCTCCCGCAGGAGGGTCTCCCGCACCAGGTCGTGGGCGAAGCCCATCCGGTGCCCGACGGCGACGACCAGACCGGCCCGCACGGCCTGGTCCAGCAGGTCGTACACGGGCGCCGCCCGCGCCTCGCCCACGATGCCGGGATCGAACTCCCCGCCGATCACCGCGGCGATCCCGAGCACCTCGGCGACCCGCGGGTCCAGCGCCGCCAGCCGCTGGTGGATCAGGCCGGCGACCGCGTCGGGAACCGTCTCCAGCGGGCGGCCCTGCGCCAGCAGCCGGGCCGTCTCACGTACGAAGAACGGGTTGCCGCCGGTGCGCCGGGCCAGCAGGTGAGCGGTCCGCTCGTCGACCTCCGCGCCCACGGTCACGGCGATGGCCCGGATGGCCGGGGTTTCGAGGCCCGCGAGCCGGATGCGGAGCAGGTTGTATCGGGCGAATCCGCCGAGCACGTCGTCGAGCGGATCGGCCTGGGCGGTGTCCCGGAACGCGGTCACCAGCGTGAGCGGGACCTGCTCCGCCGACTCGCCGGCGAGCGCCGTCACATCGCGCAGCAGTCCCAGGGTCGCCGGGTCGGCCCACTGGAGGTCGTCCAGAATGATCATAACCGGCCGGTCCCGCGCGGCGGCGCAGAGCCAGTCGGCGACGGCCTGATGACGCCGCTGACGCGCCCGCTGTGCCGATTCCTGTGCCGATCCCTGCGCCGGCCTCTGCGGGACCTCCTCGTCGAGGAGCCCGGCCAGCGCCTCGGGGTCGGGAGCCGGATGGACGCGCTCCAGCGACCTCAGGACCCGGATCCACGGCCGCAGCGGCAGTGCGCTTCCGAGATCGTGACAGCTCCCCCAGAGGGTCAGGTGTCCCCTCTCCGCGCACCGGTCCCTGAACTCCTTCAGCAGCCAGGTCTTGCCGATGCCCGGTTCCCCGGTCACCGTGATCGTGCTCATCCCGCCGCCGAGCGTCGACTCCATCTCCGCGAGCTGCCGGTCGCGCCCGTGCGGCGAGTGCGCCTTCCCGGAGTCCGGCCGAGCGGGCGTGAGCACGGCGGGCTCACCGGGAACGGTGCCCGACCGTACGGTGAGAGCGGTGAGAGACGGAGCCTGCCGCAGGATGTCCTGCTCCAGCGCCCGCAACCGCGGGCCCGGATCGAGCCCGAGCTGATCGGCGATGAGGGTCCTGGCGCGCCGCAGCGTCGCCAGCGCGTCCGCCTGGCGGCCGGCCCTGTAGTGCGCGAGGGCCAGCAGCCACCACAGCCGCTCTCGTAGCGGATGCTCCGCGGTCTCGGCCTCCACGTCCTGGATCACCGCCTCGGGCCGGCCCAGGTCGAGCTGTGTCTGTGCGCGGCGCTCGACGGCGACCAGGCGCAGCTCCTGGAGGCGGTTCACCTCCGTGACTGCCCACAGCTCGCCCGCGAAATCGGCGTACGGCAGGCCGCGCCAGAGCCCCAGCGCCTCGTCGAGCAGCGCGAGCGCCCGTGCGGGCGGCCTGCCTTCCGCGTCGGCGACGAGCCCGCCGAACCGCAGGGCGTCGACGTCCGAGGTGGCGAGCAGATAGCCGGGGCGTTTCGCGACGAGGAGCCGGGGAGGGGTGCGCGGCGCCCGCTGCGGTTCGAGGACACGACGCAGGTTCGACACGTAGACGTGGATCGACTCGAGTGCGGTCGCCGGCGGCGTGCCGTTATAGAGATCCTCGATCAACGTGTCCGTGGAGACGACCGCGCCCGCGGCGAGCACCAGCCGGGCCAGGACAGCCCGCGGCCGCGGGCCTCCGACGCCGACCGGCACCTCGCCGTCCCGGACTTCGAAAGGACCCAGAACCCCGAATTCCACTGCCCCCACGGCCTCTCTGATGGTGGAGGCCGGCGCGGGCCTTCCGTGGGCGGCAGTTTAGAGGCGTCGTCCTGCACCTCACTTGCACGTAAGTGCGAAGCCGACCGGGTCTACCGGGGCGACGACCGCAGGCGGCGGGCCGGGAGGGACAGCGCCGCCGTCGCCAGCGCGGCGACGAGGAACGCGGCGAGCGCGGCGTTCATCCACGGCTGGTGGACGAACCCGACAGCGCCGCGGACGTCGGCCCAGAGGCCGTCCCACCAGGCCACGGTCGGGGTGACCGCCACGATCCAGTACGCCGCGAACCCGAGGACCCACGGCGCGACCATGAGCCACCGCGAGGGGGCGTCCTCGGCCGTGTTCCACCGGGAGGCTCCGCCGAGCAGGAAGTAGTCGACCACGAGGACCGCGAACATCGGCACGAAGACCGCCCCGATCACGGTGAGGAACGCGCCGTAGGAGTTCACGTCGGCCAGCAGCGCGATCAGCGTGGTGAGGACGCCGATCACGATCGAGATCACCCGGCGGTCCCAGCGCGGCGCGAGGTTCTGGATGGACACGGTCGTCGAGTAGACGTTCGCGAACGACTGGTCGGCCTCGCGCAGCACCAGGACGCCGAAGAACAGGACCCCGAGCGGGGCGGCCACGAACGGGTCCCACACCTTGTCGGGGTCGTTGCCGACCAGCGCGAGCGCGGCGATGCCGAGGGCCAGGCAGGCGACCTGGGCGATCGTGTAACCGGCCACCACCCCGGTGAACGCCGCGCCGCTCGACCGCGAGTGCCGGGCGTAGTCGGCGGCCATCGGCACCCACGACACCGACAGCGCGATCACGTAGTCGACGGCCGGGGCGAAGGCGTCCCAGGAGCCGCCGCCCACGGAGGGCCCGCGCGCGAAGAGGGCGACCGACAGCCAGATCATCGCGACCACGACGCCCGCGGTGACGTAGCGGCGCAGCAGGCGCAGCGCGCCGAGCGGCCGGATCGTCAGCGCGATCGTCAGCGCCCCGGCCGCGACCGCCCACACCGCGTACGGCACCGCCGTCCCCGTGAGCGCCTGCGCGCCCTGCGCGATCACCCACAGCTCGAACGCGCCCCAGCCGAGCATCTGCACGATGTTCAGCACGGTCGGGACGTACGACAGGCGGGCCCCGAACAGGCCGCGCAGCAGCACCATCGCGGGCCGCCCGGTCCGCGCGCCGGGGATCGCCGCGAGGCCGACCATCGTGGTGCCGACGAGGCTGCCGATCACGGCGGCCAGCACCGCGGCGGTGAACGTCAGGGGCCTGCCGCCCAGGGGGTCGAGCAGGAACAGCGCCCCCGAGAAGCCGAGGAGGCTGACGCCGAGATTGGCCCAGAACGCCCCCTGGTCGAGCAGTCCGAGGGTCTTCGGGACATCCTCGTCCAGGGTGAGCGGAACCTCCGCATGCACGTCGTCGACGACGGCGGCCATCACACGCTCCCTACGCCGGCATTATCCGGACAGGTTCATGCGGTCGGCGGAACGAGTTCGATCCGCCCTCTCAGCCCGGTCACGCCCGAGCTCCCGCGGGTATTGTTGATGTCTTTGGGATTATGACACTACTTTGACCGTTTTCCTACGCGACGTAGGGGTCTCCTCCGAGCTCGCTCACCATCGGACGCCCGGCGGCGGCCCAGGACCGCATGCCGCCGTCCACGTTGACGGCCTCCCGGCCGATGTGGTTGAGCCACATGGCGGCGTGCGCCGACCTCCCGCCGACTCGGCAGACGACGTAGACCGGCCGGTCCGGCGGCAGCTCGTCCACCCGCGCCTGCAGCTCGCCGAGCGGGATGTGCACGGCGCCCGGGGCGTGTCCCGCCCGCCACTCCTCGTTCTCGCGGACGTCCAGCAGGTACGCGCCCTCGGGCAGGGCGTCGGGGGCGATTTCCGGCAATGTCATGCGCCCATTCTGGCGGCACACCACCGATGCGCGGGCCCGTGCCGGGAGCTGTGACCCACGGTGATCCACGGACGCTCACAGGCGGAGCGGCGCCACGAGGGCCGGAGCTCCTCGCGGACCTACTTCAGCAGACGCGACAGCCGCCGGTCGGCCAGCTGTTTGCCGCCCGTCTGGCAGGCCGGGCAGTACTGCAGCGACGAGTCGGCGAACGCCACCTCCCGGATCGTGTCGCCGCACACCTCGCAGGGCTCACCGGTGCGGCCGTGCACGCGCAGGCCCGACTTCTTCTCCGACTTGAGGTCCTTGGCCGCCAGGCCGCGCGCCCGCTCGGCCGCGTCCCGGAGGGTGCTCACGATCGCGTCGTGCAGGTCGGCGATCTGGCCGTCGGTCAGCGTCCCGGCGACCTTGAACGGGGACATCCGCGCGACGTGCAGCACCTCGTCGGAGTAGGCGTTGCCGATCCCGGCGATCACCTTCTGGTCGCGCAGCAGGCCCTTGATCTGGGCCCGGCTCCCGCCCACGATCGTCTTGAGCAGGTCGGGCGTGAAGTCCTCGGCGAGCGGGTCGGGCCCGAGCGCGGCCACCCCGGGGACGTCTCGGGGATCCCGCACCACATAGACGGCGAGGCGCTTCTGCGTGCCCGCCTCGGTCAGCTCGAACCCGGGGGCGCGGCCGTCCTCGCCGGGCGACAGCCGTACGCGGACCGCGAGCGGGCCCTTCCCGGGCCGCACCGGCCGCGCGCCCGTGAGGTCGTCGCGCCAGCGCAGCCAGCCGCCGCGCGCCAGGTGCGTGACGAGGTGCAGGCCGTCGCAGTCGAGGTCGAGGAACTTGCCGTGCCTGGCCACGGCGGTGATCGGCAGTCCGCCGAGCGAGGTGACGGGCGGGTCGACGGTCTTGAGCGCCTGGAAGGCGGTCACGTCGACCCCGATGATCGCGTGGCCGAGGGCGTGCTCGCGGAGGAACCCGGCGAGCGCCTCGACCTCGGGCAGCTCCGGCATGTCCCCACAGTAACCGCAGCCGTCAGGGCACGTCCCAGAACGCGAGCTCGTGCTCCATGCCGCGGACGAACAGCTCCCGGGCGCGCGCCGGGTCCGGGGCCGCCTCGTCGATCATCTCGCCGATCCGGGCGGCGAGCGCGGCGAAGCCGGGGTCGGCATAGGTGTCCACCCACGCCCGGTAGCGCGGCTCGGCGGGCGGGTCCGCCGCGAGCAGCCGCCCGAGCGTCGAGTAGCCCCACATGCAGGGGTAGAGCGCCGCCAGCCCCTCGCCGTAGCAGGCCGCCGTCTCCAGCAGGAAGGACGTGTACGCCGCGCAGGCCGGGCCCTTCACCGCGCCGTCGAGGTCGGCGCCGAAGCCCGCGGCGAGCGACCGGTGCAGGTCGAGCTCCTCGTGCCAGGTCGCGTGCGCCAGGTCGACCAGGTCGCCGAGATGGCCGTCCGGCGCCTGCCAGGCCAGCCGGGAGAACACCCTGACGTAGTCGAGCAGGAACAGGTGGTCCTGCTCCAGCCACGACCGGAAGACCGGCTCGGGCAGGTCTCCCGCCGCGATGCCGCGTACGGTCGGGTGAGCGAGCTGGGCGTCGAGCATCGGCCGTCCGATGGCATGCAGGTCCGCTGATATCCCCATAAGTTCTCATTCTCGCGGTAAGGGACGAGTTAGGCTCGATGCCGTGACACTGACGATCGCCGAGGAAGTGCTGCTGCTGGCTTACCGGGAGGACACCGGAAAGCCGGTCATCGGATCCGTGGAGCTCGACGCCGCCCTGGCGGGAGCCGTGGTCGCCGAACTCGCCGTGAGCCGGCGCGTCGATTTCGACGACAAGAAGCTCGTGGTCACGGACGACGCGCCGCTGGGGGACGAGGAGCTGGACCAGGCGCTGGCCCGGATCTCCGGCGAGTCCCGGCGGCACAAGGCCGACTGGTGGGTGGGCAGGCTCCGCATGGGCGGGCTGCGCAAGCGGCTGCTGACCCGTCTCGCCGTACGCGGCGTGCTGAGCGAGCAGACCGGAAAGATCCTCGGGATCTTCCCCACCACCCGCTATCCGGAGCTCGACCCGAGCCATGAGCGGGCGGTGCGGGACCGCGTCCGGAACGTGCTGGCCGGGGCCCGGCCAGACGAACGGACGGCGGCGCTGATCGCGGTCGTCCACGCGGCGAAACTCGACCGCGAGGCGTTCCCGGACGCGCCCAAGGGCCGCGTCAAGGAGATCGCCCAGGGCGAGTGGGCCGGCGAGGCCGTACAGAAGACGATCGCGTCCGTGCACGCGGCCGTCATCGCGGCCACGACCGCGGCGACCACCGCCGCGACCATCACCTGACCCTCCGCTCGTCCCCCGCGCCGGGAACGGCACGGGGACGGCGAGGGACGGCACGGGGACGCGGGGGTCACTTCGTGATGACGTCCTTGGGGACCTGCTTGTCGGCGGCGAGCGCCTCGAACAGGCGCAGCGCCTTCTGCGTGTCCCACTTCACGACGGCCTGACCGCCGATGGTCGGCAGCGAGCCGATCGGCACGGCCGTCGTGACGGGCCCGCCGCGCATGGCGAGGCCCACCGACAGCAGGTCGAACAGGCCGGTGCCGGGGTCGACGGCGACCGAGTCGGCCGCGCTCAGCGCCAGCGGCACCGAGGTGAAGGGGTTGAGCAGCGTGCCGGGGCTCGCCGCCTTCTGGACCACGGCGGAGAAGAACTCCCGCTGCCGCTGGGTGCGGTCGAAGTCGGGGATCGCGCCGGTCTTCCTGGTGCGCACGTAGCCGAGAGCGGTGCCGCCGTCCATGTCCTGGCAGCCCTTCTTGAGGTTGATCCCGGCCTTGTGGTCGTCGATGTTCTGCTTGACGCAGATGTTGACCCCGCCGATCGCGTCGACGATGCCGACGAACCCGCCGAAGCCGATCTCCATGTAGTGGTCGATCCGGATGCCGGTCACCCGCTCGACCGTCTTGGTCAGCAGCTTCGGCCCGCCGTAGGCGTAGGCCGCGTTCAGCTTGCCACTGCCGTGCCCCTCGATGGGGACGTACGAGTCGCGGGGCAGGCTGACCAGCGTCGGCCGGCCGTCGGAGGGGATGTGGAGCAGCATCATCGTGTCGGTGCGCTTGCCGACCGCCTTGCCGGTGGCCAGCTTCCTGCGCTGCGCGGCCGTGAGGCCCGCCCGGCTGTCGGAGCCGACCAGCAGCCAGTCCTCACCCGGCGTCTCGGCGGCCCGCTTGTCGTAGTCGGTCATCGCCTCGACCGAGTGCAGCCGGGCGCTGATCATGAAATATCCGGCGACGGCGGCGACGAGCAGGAGCACGACCAGCACCACGACGATCCGGACGACGGTCCTGCCGGTCACCCGGGGACCGCGCCTGCCGCCGGACCCGCCGGGCCCGCCGCCACGCCCGCCGCCGAACCCGCCGAAGCCGCTTCCGGACCCGCCGCCGCGCGCGGTGGCCTCCCGGCTGTCCGGCCCGCCGCCGTCCCGGTGCGGGGCGTCCTCCGGGCCCCCGGGCGTCCGCCCGCTCCCCTCGATCGGGCGGACCGGCGCGCTGCCCGAGCGCGGCTTGCCGTACACCTTGGAGCGGACGCGGGGGACCGTGTCGTCCCTGCCGGATCCCTTCCCGGGCGCTCCGCCCGGCCCCTCGGCCCTGTCCTCTGACCTGGGCGCCCCGAGGGGGGCAGCCTGGGGCTCCGCCGGGCGGCGGATCGCCCGGGTCGCCTCGTTCTCGTCGGCCACGTGAAATCCCCAGCCCCTCAGCGTCCTGACCACCGCTTTGACCTCACCGGCGGAAGTCTTTGCCGATGGGCCCCCTCCTTCACGGTACTCAGGCGGCTTCTAAGCAGCCAGTAAACGCCGCCGGGAAACACAGGAGAGATTCCAGCCGTTACGGTGGTAGACGACCACGCGAAAGGATCGACGTGTCCGTTCCGGACCCCTGGAGTACCGGCCCGTGCCTCGGCACGGGCTCCCATGATCATACGATGGGCGCCCGATGAGCGCCGCCCTCGGTCTACTTGCCGTTCTCGTCCTGACCCTCGCCACCGGCTTCTTCGTCGCGCAGGAGTTCGCCTACGTCGCCGCCGACCGCGGCGCGCTGCGTGAGCAGGCGGCGGCGGGCGACGACGCCGCCCGCCGTGCCCTCGACGTCACCGGACGGCTGTCGTTCATGCTCTCCGGCGCGCAGCTGGGGATCACTGTCACCACCCTGCTGGTGGGCTTCATCGCCCAGCCCGCGATAGCGGGCGTGCTGCGCGGCCCCCTGGAGGCGGCCGGACTGCCCGGCGCGGCCGTGCCCGGCGTCTCCGTGGCGCTCGGCATCGTGATCGCCACCGTCGTCCAGATGATCATCGGCGAGCTCGCCCCCAAGAACCTCGGCATCGCGCGGCCCGAGGAGGTCGCCAAGGCCCTCGTCCGCCCGACGGAGATCTACCTGGCGGTCGCCGGGCCGGTCATCCGCCTGTTCGACACGGCGGCGGCCAGGCTGGTCCGCCTGTTCGGCATCGAGCCGGTGGAGGAGCTCGAACACGGCGCGACCCCCGAGGAGCTGTCGCGCATCGTGTCGGAGTCCGCCGCCGCCGGAGAGCTGCCACCCCGGCTGGCCGAGACGCTGGAGCGGGCGCTGGAGTTCGGCGACCGCACCGCGGAGGACGTCATGGTCCCCCGCCCGCGCGTCGTCTCGCTGCGCGCCGAGTGGCCGGTGTCCGACCTGCTCGACGCCCTGCGCGCCCAGGGTCACTCCCGTTACCCCGTGCTCGGCACCGACGCCGACGACGTCGTCGGCGTGACCGGGCTGACCGAGTATCTGAAGGCCGGCTCCCCGGCCGACGGGCTCGTCGGCGGCATCACCCGCGCGCCGGTCCTCGTCCCCGCGACGCTGCCGCTGCCCGAGCTGCTGCGCCGGCTGACCTCCGCCGGCGAGACGTTCGCCTGTGTGATCGACGAGTACGGCGGGCTCGCCGGCGTGGTCACCCTGGAGGACCTCGCCGAGGAGCTGGTCGGCGAACTGGTGGACGAGAACGACCCCGAGCCCCTCGGCGTCGTACGGCGCGGCGATCACGTCTGGGACGTGCCGGGCACGCTCCGCCTCGACGAGGTCGAGCGCGCCACCCACGTCCGGCTGCCCGAGAGCGAGGACTACGAGACCGTCGGCGGGCTCGTCCTCGCCGCCCTCGGCCGCATGGCGGAACCGGGCGACGAGGTCGTCTCCCCTCTCGTGCCCGAGCCGCACCTCTTCGAGGACGACGAGGAGGACAGGCGGCACGCCGTACTCACGGTCCAGAGCGTGCGCCGGCGGATCCCCGAGTGGATCCGGCTGTCGGCGGAGATGGGGGAGCGGCGGGAGGCCGAGGACGCCCACGCGGCGGCCCGTGAGCCCTCCGGCGGCGTCTACTACGCCCCCGAGCTGTTCTCCGCGTTGTTCCAGGGCAGGCCCGCATGAGCGCGCTGACCGGAGTCCTGCTCGGAATCTTCCTGCTCGCCGCCAACGGCGTCTTCGTGGCGGCCGAGTTCGCCCTGGTGTCCGCCCGCAGGCACCGCCTGGAGGAGATCGCCGCGGGCGGCGGCCGGCTGGCCAAGATCACGGCTCGGGCGGCGGTGCGCGGCGGGCGCGAGCTGTCGCTCATGCTCGCCGGGGCGCAGCTCGGCATCACGCTGAGCTCCCTGGGCCTCGGCATGGTCGCGGAGCCCTCCATCGAGCATCTGCTGGAGCCGGTCCTCGCGCTGCTGCCGGAGTCGCTGCGCACCCCGGCAGCGTACGTCGTGGCGCTCGCCCTGGTGACGTTCCTGCACATGGTCGTGGGCGAGATGGCGCCCAAGTCGCTCGCGCTCACCCACCCCGAGCGCGCCGCGATGGGGCTGGCGCTGCCGTTCCGCGGCTTCGCCTGGATCGTCCGCCCGGTCCTGGCCACCCTGAACGGGCTGACCAACGGCATCCTGCGGCTGCTCGGCGTGCACGCGCGCGACGAGCTCGCCACCACCCGCACGCCCGGCCAGCTCGCCATGCTGGTCGCCGAGTCGGGCCGGATGGGCATGCTCGACCGCGACGAACACGACCTGCTCACCCGCGCGCTGCGGGTCCACTCCCAGCCGGTGGAGCGCCTCATGGTGCCCGTGGGCGAGGCGCCGTCGGTGCCCGCCGGTGCGGACGCCCTGCTCGTACGGCGGACGGCGGCGCGCGTCGAAAGCCTGCGCATGCTGGTGGTCACCCCCGACGACGTGGTCGGGGTGTGCCACGTGCGCGACGCGATCGTGCGGCCCGACCACCGGGCCGGCGAACTGGCGACGCCGGTCCCCCGCATGGCGAAGGGCACCACGATCTCCGACGCCGTGACCCTGCTCCAGGAGGCCCACGCCCAGCTCGGGCTGGTCACGGACGCGGGCGGCACGCCCGTCGGTGTGATCGATCTCACCACCCTGCTGGGCGAACTGCTGGTGGCCTGATCCGGCCGGAGCCCGCAAGCGCGCGGAAAGTGGTTTGAAAGCCGGTCTCCGGAGAATGTGCAGTGCGCGATCGCGGGTCCCGATCATCGGGGCCCCCGGCGCGTCACCGACCTGTGGACCGGGGCCCGACACCGTACGGGCCGGAAGGAGATGCCCGACGTGCGCTCACTCCCGACCACGTGGGGCCGCGGCTCGCGCGACACAAAGAGAAAGCCTCGCGGGGAGGAAGCTCTGCTTCCGACCATGCGAGGCTGCCGCTTGTCCGGCCGGGGGTTCCAGGGGGTTGCCCCCCTGGGTGGCACAAAGAGAAAGCCTCGCGGGGAGGAAGCTCTGCTTCCGACCATGCGAGGCTGCTTTCTCGTGGGCAAGGGGGGAGTTGAACCCCCACGTCCTTTCGGACACACGGACCTGAACCGTGCGCGTCTGCCATTCCGCCACTTGCCCTTGCGGTTGGTCCCCATCTCTGGGTGCCTGGAAAGGTTAGCACGTATCCGCCCGTGCTACCGAACCCGGATACGATCCTTCTCAACGACGATGCGACGGAGCTCAGCGAAGCACCGGAGCGGTCGCGACCATAGACGTAAGTGGAAGGGAGGTATCCGATGGGAGTCCTTCAGCGCTTCGAGCGCAGGCTCGAAGGGATGGTTGAAGGGGCCTTCGCGAGGGCGTTCAAGTCCGACCTCCAGCCGGTCGAGGTTGCCAGCGCCGTGCAGAGGGAGATGGACGAGCGCGCCGCGATCGTCGCTCAGGGTCGCACGCTCGTGCCGAACGACTTCGTGGTGGAACTGTCGACGACCGACAGCGAGCGCCTGGAGGTGTACGCCGACAGCATCAGCCACGAGCTCGCCACGCTGGCCCGGGAGTACGCCAAGGAGCAGGGCTACTCGTTCGTCGGGCCGGTGCGGGTGCGCTTCGAGACCGCCGACGACCTCGCGGTCGGGCTGTTCCGCATCCGGTCGGGCGTGATCCGTGGCGCCACGGTCGAGCAGGACGAGATCCGGCAGCCCCCGAGTGACGTGCCCGCCAGCCGGCCCAGCGCGTTCCAGGGCCGGCCCCGGCTGCTGGTCTCGACCCAGGACGACCCTCAGGGGCAGCGCTCGTACGAGCTGACCACCCCGGTGACGTTGCTGGGGCGCGGAACCGATTGTGATCTACGACTGGTGGATCCCGGCGTATCGCGGCATCATGCCGAGCTACGGGTGGAAGGCCCACAGGTCGCGCTCGTGGACCTGGGGTCGACCAACGGCACCTTCGTCAACGGCCAGCCGGTCCGCAGGGTCGAGATGCAGGATGGGACGAGGGTGACCCTCGGCCGCACGACACTGGTGTTCCGGCGCGATTAGAGGTAACAGACGGTCCATGTCCGAGCTAACGCTGCTGCTGATCCGGCTCGCCTTCCTGGCGGTGCTGTGGTTCTTCGTGATCGCCGCGGTCGGCGTCATGCGGACAGACCTGTTCGGTTCGCGCGCGGCTCCCGCACCGCAACGGAAACCGGCCAAGCAACCACGACCGGTGTCCAAGCCCAAGAAGGGCGAACCACGTCAGCTCATCGTCACCGGTGGCCCCCTGCAAGGGACCATCATCAACCTCACGGAGACGCCAATCACCATCGGCCGGGCGAACGACGCCACGCTGGTACTCAGCGACGACTACGCTTCGAGTCGGCACGCCCGGCTCTTTCCGCAGGACGGCCAGTGGATCGTGGAAGACCTCGGTTCCACCAACGGCACGTACCTCGAACGTTCGAAAGTCACCCGCCCGACGCCGGTGCCCCTCGGAGTTCCGATCCGCATCGGCAAGACCGTCATCGAATTGCGCAAATGACCATCGCACTCCGCTACGCCGCTCGCTCGGACGTCGGACTCCTCCGTGAAGGCAACGAGGACTCGGCGTACGCCAGCGGCCGCCTGCTGGCCGTCGCCGACGGCATGGGCGGGCATGCCCACGGCGAGGTGGCCAGCTCGGTCGCCATCGCCGCAATGTCGTCCCTCGACCGGGACGCCGCCATCGGCGGTGATCTGCTCGGCGCCATCGAGGCCGCGGTCCGGGACGCCAACCACCAGCTGCACGCGATGGTGGCCCGGGACCCGAGCCTCAAGGGCATGGGCACCACCCTCACCGCGATGCTCTGGAACGGCCCGCACTTCGCCCTGGTCCATGTGGGCGACTCCCGGGCCTACCTGCTCAGAAACGGCGAGCTGTACCAGATCACGCATGACCACACGCTGGTGCAGTCGCTGGTGGACGACGGGCGGATCACCCAGGAGGAGGCCGCCAACCATCCCCAGCGCTCGATCCTGCTGCGGGCGCTCGACGGCAGCGGCGAGGTCGATCCCGACCTGCAGGACCGGGAGGCCCAGGTGGGCGACCGGTACCTGCTGTGCTCGGACGGCCTGTCCACCGTCGTCAGCGCCGAGACCCTGCATCTCACCCTGACCACCGTCGACGATCCCGAGGACGTCGTCCGGCAGCTCATCGACCTCGCCAACCGGGGCGGCGGCCCGGACAACATCACCTGCGTGGTCGCCGACGTGATCGAGGTGGACGACGTGCAGCCGCCGGCCCTGGCCGCGGCGGTCGTCGGCGCGGCCGGCTCCGGCCGGGGGCGTTCCCCCGCGCCGCCCGACACGCCGGCCGGCCGGGCCGCCACGGTCACCGCGCCGCAGCCCGTGATCACCGACGACGACCTCGGCGACGAGCCCGTACGGGAGATCCAGTCGTCGGGGCGGCGGGCCCGCAAACGCCGCTCGGGCCCGAAGGTCGCCGCCGGCGTGCTGGTCGTCGCCGTCGCGCTCGGGCTCGGCGGCTACTTCGGCTACGAGTGGACCCAGAGCCAGTTCTACATAGGCGCCAGCGGGGACAGGCTCGTCGTCTTCCAGGGCGTCGACGCGGAGGTCGGGCCGGTGTCCCTCAAAAAGGTCGCCTACACCGACGACATCCACGTCTCGGCGCTGCCCGCGGTCCAGCAGGACCAGGTCCGCACCGGCATCCCGGTCGACGACCTTCAGGCCGGGATAACCAGGATCAAGAACTTCGGCGCCTCGGCGACGTCCACGACGGACACCGGGGCGACACCGACCCCCACGAGGTCCGCTAAGTGACTGCTGTCGAAGCCACGCCCGTACCGATGACCGCGAAGCGGCGCGGCGCCCAGTTGGGCATGCTCGCCTTCGCCGTACTGATTGTGATGGGCGCGTACGCCGGCGTCGGGCTCGGGATCAACGGCAAGGTCCCGTCCGGCATGCTCGGCTACGGCCTCGGCCTCGGCGGTCTGATGCTCGCGGCCTACCTCGTGCTGGCGAAGTTCGCGCCGTGGGCCGATCCCCTGCTGCTTCCCCTCGTGACGCTGGTCAACGGCATCGGCCTGGTGATGATCTACCGGATCGAGCAGACCGGTATCGACGGCGCCTCGGCCACCAACCAGCTCATGTGGACGGCGCTCGGTGTGGTGATGTTCTCCGCGACGCTGATCGTGTTGAGGGACCACCGCGCCTTGCAGCGCTTCACCTACACCGCCGGCTTCGCCGGCATCGTGCTGCTCATCCTGCCCGTGCTCCCGGTGATCGGCACCGAGCACTACGGGGCCCGGATCTGGATGAACCTCGGGCCGTTCTCCCTGCAGCCGGGCGAGTTCGCCAAGCTGGCCCTGGTCGTCTTCTTCGCCGGCTATCTCGTCGCCAAGCGCGACGTGCTGGCCCTGGCCGGCCGCCGGCTGCTGTTCATCGACCTGCCCCGCGCCCGCGACCTCGGCCCGGTGCTGATCACCTGGGGCGTCAGCATCGCGGTCCTGGTCGCCGAGAAGGACCTCGGCACCTCGCTGCTGCTGTTCGGCACGTTCATCGCGATGCTCTACATCGCCACCCAGCGCACCTCATGGGTGCTCATCGGCCTGCTGCTGTTCGTGGGCGGCGCCATTCTGGCCGGGCAGGTCTTCAGCCATGTCGAGGCCCGTTTCGAGGGCTGGCTGGACGCCGAGTCCAACGACCTCTACTACCGCTCGCCGGGCGGCAGCTACCAGCTCATGCAGGGGCTGTTCGCGATCGGGTCCGGCGGCGTCCTCGGCACCGGCCTAGGCCAGGGCTACCCGAGGGAGATCCCCTTCTCCTTCTCGGACTTCATCTTCGACGCCGTGGGCGAGGAGCTGGGCCTCACCGGCCTGATGGCCGTCCTCATGGTGTACGCGCTGATCGTCCAGCGTGGGCTGCGCACCTCGCTCGCGGCCCGCGACCCGTTCACCAAGCTGCTCGCGGGCGGGCTGTCGTTCCTCCTCGCCTGGCAGGTGTTCATCATCGTCGGCGGGGTGACCCGGCTGATCCCGCTGACCGGTCTCGTGACGCCGTTCATGTCCGCGGGAGGCTCGGCCCTGCTCGCCAACTGGATTCTTATCGCCCTGCTCGTACGCATGTCAGACGCGGCCCGCCGGCCGCCGCCACAGGCGATCCAGGACGAGGGGATGACCCAGGTGATGCAGCGATGAACAGCACGCTCAAGCGCGTCGCCGTGGCCTGCCTGATCATGTTCGGCCTGCTCATGGCCAACGTGACCTATCTGGGCACGGTGAAGGCGGAAGGCCTGCGGAACGACTCGCGCAACGTCCGGATGCTGTACTCCAGATACAAGATCGACCGGGGCTGGATCACCGCCGACAACACGAAGACCACCCTGGCCAAGACCGTCGACACCGGTGACCCGAAGTTCCGGTTCGAGCGGGAGTATCCGCTGGGCAAGCCGTTCACCCACGTGGTCGGCTGGTTCGCGCCGGAGAGCGCCGCGGGCATCGAGAGCGCCATGAACCGCTACCTCGACGGCTCGCACCCCGACCTGGTGGTCCGCCGGGCCATCGACATGGTCAGCGGCAAGCCCCCCAAGGGCGCGAGCGTCGATCTCACGCTGGACACCAAGGCCCAGGAGATCGCGTACAAGGACCTGGCGAGCACCGGCAAGCGCGGCGCGGTCGTGGCGATCGAGCCCAAGACCGGCAAGATCCTGACGATGGTGTCGGTGCCGTCGTACGACCCGAACCCGCTGGCGAGGGCGAACAAGTCAGACGTCAACAAGGCGTACAACAAGCTCGACAAGGACGGCGACAAGCCGCTGCTGAACCGGGCGATCGACCTGACGTACGCCCCGGGGTCCACGTTCAAGACGGTGACCTCGGCGGCCTACCTCAGCGACGACTCCTCCCGCGACGAGAACACGCAGGTCGACGCGCCCGACTCGCTGCCGCTGCCGGGCACGAGCATCTCGCTGCCGAACTACCACGGGGAGTCCTGCGGCGGCCGGGCGACGCTGGTCCAGGCGCTGACCATCTCCTGCAACACGCCGTTCGCGAAGATGGGCATGGATCTCGGCTGGGACAAGCTCAAGGAGCAGGCCGGGAAGTTCGGCGTCGGGCAGCCGCTGGCGATCCCGCTGTCGGTCGCGGGCAGCAGCATCGGCAAGGAGGAGGGCAAGGCCGAGCTCGCCAAGACCGCCATCGGCCAGCAGAGCAACCAGATGACCCCGCTGCAGATGGCGATGGTCGCCGCCGGCATCGCCAACCAGGGCACGGTGATGAAGCCGTACCTGGTCAACAAGGTCCTCGGGCCCGACGGCGCGGAGATCGACGGAACCGACCCGGAGCCGCTGAGCGAGGCCGTCACCCCCGAGGTCGCCGGCGAGCTGACCAAGATGATGATCAGCGTGGTCGAGCACGGCACGGGTGGCGCGGCCAGGCTCCCCGGCATGACGGTGGCGGGCAAGACGGGCACGGCGGAGACCTCGCCGGGCAAGCCGTCACACGCGTGGTTCATCGCCTTCGCCCCGGTCGACGACCCGCAGGTCGCCGTGGCGGTCTTCGTGGAGTCGGGCAGCGCGGGCAACGACGCCACCGGCGGCGCGGTGGCCGCGCCGATCGCGCACGACGTCATGCAGGCGGTGCTCGGACGGTGACCGAGACGGTGCTCGGCGGCCGGTACCGGCTGACCTCCCCCATCGCCGCGGGCGGGATGGGCGAGGTCTGGCGGGCCGACGACGAGTTGCTGGGCCGGGAGGTGGCGATCAAGCTGCTCGGCCGCCACGTGGCGGGCGACGCGACCTTCCGCGAACGGTTCCGCTCCGAGGCCCGGATCACCGCCGCCCTGACCGATCACGGCATCGCCCAGGTCTTCGACTACGGCGAGACCGACGACGTGGCCTACCTGGTGATGGAGCTGGTGAAGGGCGAGCCGCTGTCGGCGGTCCTCGCCCGCAGCGGCGCGCTCGGGACGGAGGTCATGCTCGACGTCGTGGAGCAGACGGCCGGGGGCCTGCACGCGGCCCACCGGGCCGGGGTGATCCACCGCGACGTCAAGCCCGGGAACCTGCTCGTCACCGAGACCGGCCAAATCAAGATCACCGACTTCGGCATCGCCCGCGCGCTGGAGGCCGCGCCGCTGACCGCGACCGGCCTCGTGCTCGGCACCGCCCAGTACGTGAGCCCCGAGCAGGCGTCCGGCGACACCCTCACCCCCGCGAGCGACGTCTACTCCCTCGGCGTGGTGGCGTACGAGTGCCTGGCGGGCCGTCCGCCGTTCACGGCGGAGACCCCGGTGGCGCTCGCGCTGCGCCACCTCAACGACACACCCCCGCCGCTGCCCGGCAACGTGCCCGCGCCGGTGGCGGCCCTGGTGATGTCCATGCTGGCCAAGGATCCGGCCGCGCGCCCGGAGACCGGCCGGCCGCTGATCGACCGGGTGCGCGGCCTGCGTGGAGCCGTCGCGGGCACGGCCGCCTCGACGGCGGTGCTCGGCTCGCTCACCGCTCCCCAGGGGTTCCCCGCCGCCGGAGGCCCCACCATCGGAGGCGGCACCGCCGGAGACGCCGGCGTCACCTCCCCGCTCGGCCCGGCGGGCCCGGTGTCCGCGAGTCCGGGCGGGGCGCCCGCGGGCGTCCCCGGAGCCGGGGTCCTGCGGCCGACCGGCCCAAGCGGCCCGCCCGGCCCTGGCGGGACCGCGGGGGGCGGGCGCAGGCGACGGCCGGCGGCCCTGATCCTCGCCACGGCCGGCTGCGCCGCCGCGGTCGGCATCGGGGTGCTGGCGTTCACTGCCGCGCACATCGGCGACACACCGCCCGGCACGGGGGAGACCACCGCGCCCGCGACCTCGCCGTCCGCCTCGCCGACGCCGTCCGAGGCGCCGGCACGGGAGTCCAGGACGGCGGCGCCGCCGTCGCACCGGCCCACGGCCCGCAGGACGTCGGCGGAGCCGACCGCCGTTCCGTCGGCTACCGTAAGCAGGTCGGCACCATCCACCCGGACGCCCAAACCGGACCCGTCCCCGACCTCTTCCTCGACCTCGGAACCGACGTCCACCCCGGCCAAGGACGCCACCGAGACTCCGCGCCCCACGGAACCCCCGCCCGACACGAACCCTCCGGCTGAGGGGGAGTGATGAGGAAAAGGTCGATGATGGACACCGGCGGCACCCCACGATGAACGGCAAGGGACTGTGCAGGAAATGACTCAGCCACGACTACTCGGCGGACGCTACGAGCTCGACGGCGTCGTGGGGCGTGGCGGCATGGCCGAGGTCTACCGCGCCCGGGACATCCGGCTGGACCGTGTCGTCGCCATCAAGACGCTCCGCTCCGACCTCGCCAGAGACCACACGTTCCAGGCGCGCTTCCGGCGCGAGGCGCAGTCGGCCGCCTCGCTCAACCATCCGTCGATCATCGCCGTGTACGACACCGGCGAGGACATGATGGACAACACGCCCGTGCCGTACATCGTCATGGAGTTCGTCGACGGACGGACGCTGCGCGACCTGCTGCGCGCCGACCGGCGGCTGATGCCCGAGCGGGCCTCGGAGCTCGTCGACGGCATCCTGCGGGCACTCGACTACAGCCACCGGGGCGGCATCGTCCACCGGGACATCAAACCGGCCAACATCATGTTGACGGTCAGCGGCGAGGTCAAGGTCATGGACTTCGGCATCGCCCGGGCCATGGCCGACTCCGCGGCCACGATGACCCAGACCGCGCAGGTGATCGGCACCGCGCAGTACCTCTCCCCCGAGCAGGCCCGCGGCGAGCGCGTCGACGCCCGCAGCGACATCTACTCGACCGGCTGCGTGCTGTACGAACTGCTCACCGGCCAGCCGCCCTTCACGGGCGACTCCCCCGTCGCCATCGCCTACCAGCACGTGCGGGAGGACCCCATCCCGCCGTCGCGGATCGACCCCGAGATCCCCCAGTGGGCCGACGCGATCGTGCTGAAGGCCATGGCCAAGGACCCGGTCCACCGCTACCAGAGCGCCACCGAGATGCGCGGCGACCTCCAGCGGGCGATGTCCGGCATGCCCGTCGACCCGCAGACGATGGCGGCGGCCACCCAGCAGTACAACTCGTACGGCGCGCCGGACCGCACCCGGACGATGACCACGGCGGGCGCCGCCGCCCAGGGCACCCGCGCGATCCCCCAGTACGACTACGGCCCCGAGGAACGCGGCGGCCGGTACGACGGGCGGCGGCGCGGCGGCGGCGGCAACACCGCGCTGAAGACGGCCGCCTGGATCCTGATCCCCCTCCTGGTGATCGGCGCGATGATCGGGGTCGGCTACGCCTTCCTGGGCGGCGGCGGCTCGTCCACGGCCGACAAGGTCGCCATCCCGCAGGTGACCAACCAGACGAAGGCCGCGGCCAAGCAGGCGCTGGAGGGGAAGGGCTTCAAGGTCCAGTTCGGGCCCGACGAGTTCAGCGCCGACGTGCCCAAGGGCTCCGTCATCAGCACCGAGCCCGCCGAGGGCGAGGAGGCCGACCTCGGCTCCACGGTCACCGTCGTCGTGTCGAAGGGCGAGGAGAAGATCTCCATCCCCGACGTGACCGGCCTGGCGCCGGACGAGGCCCGGGCGAAGCTCGTGGAGATGGGCCTCAAGGCCAGCGTCGTGGCGAAGGTCTCCAGGCAGCCACAGGGCAAGGTGTTCGAGACCGACCCGAAGGCGGGCGAGGAGGTCGAGAAGGGCTCCCTCGTCAAGCTGTACGTGCCCAAGGAGATGATGGAGGTGCCGAGCGTCGTCGGCCTCACGCTGGCGGACGCCACGAAGGCGATCAAGGACGCCGGCTTCAGGGTCAAGACTACCCAGCGGCCGAGCGACGTGGTGCCGCAGGGCAACGTGATCGACCAGTCACCGCAGCCGGGGGCCAAGCTCAACCCCGACACCACGATCACGCTGACGGTCTCCAGCGGGCCGCAGCAGACGCAGCAGCCGACCCAGCCGCCGGTCGACAACACTCCGACGGACGAGCCGACCGACGACGGCGGCGTCGACCTCGGGGACGGCGGCGACCCCTTCGGCAACGGCTGAGCCCGGAGACGCGACAAGGGCTTCCGCCACTCGGGGGCAATGGCGGAAGCCCTCACTCTGGTAGTCGTGACAGGAGCGGATAGCGTTACACGATCCGGGCCAGCCAGTTTCCGAGCAGCCGGTGGCCGTGTTCGGACACGACCGACTCGGGATGGAACTGCACGCCCTCGACGGGGGCGGCACGGTGGCGCAGGCCCATGATGACGCCGTCGGGGGTGGTGGCGGTGACCTCCAGCGCGTCCGGCACGGTCCGCGGGACCACGGCGAGCGAGTGATAGCGCGTCATCGTCACCGGCGAGGGGATCTCCGCGAAGACCCCCCGCCCGTCGTGCCGGACCGGGCTGGTCCTGCCGTGCATCAGCTCGGGGGCGCGGCTCACCACCGCGCCGTACGCGACGGCGATGGCCTGGTGGCCGAGGCAGACGCCCAGCAGCGGCAGGCCGCGCCCGGCGCAGTGCCGTACGAGGGGGACGGACACGCCGGCCTCCTCCGGCGTGCCGGGGCCAGGCGACACGAGCACGCCGTCGAAACCGTCGGCGTCGCCCACCACGACCCGGTCACGCGGCCGCACGTCGCACTCCGCGCCGAGACCACGCAGATACTGCACGATCGTGTGGACGAAGCTGTCGTGGTTGTCGACGACCAGCACCCTCGGCGTCCTGGGCTGTGTTTCCCGCTGCACCATGTTTCCTTGCTGCGCCGTGTTTCCCGCTGCATTCCCGCCGCGCCGTGTTTCCCGCTGCGCCATCGGCTCGTTCGGCGTTCCCGGGTGTGGAGAAATCGGACTTTCAGCCTAAGGCAATACCGTACGGGGATCGCCCCGGCGGGTCCGCGCCGACTATCCTTGCTCGGGACTTCGCCGCCACGGCGGCTACGCTATTGACACCAGCCCGCACGACCGCGCGGGTACCCACCAGGAGACGCTCCCGTGCCCAAGTCGAAGATTCGCAAGAAGCCCGTCTACACGCCGCCGCAGAAGACGCAGACGGTGAAGGTCAGCCCCCGCTGGCTCGCCCCCGTGATGGTGGCCTGCTGGATCATCGGCATCGCCTGGATCGCGGTCTACTACATCGCGCCGACCGTTCCCGGCATCTCCGCGCTGGCCAACTGGAACCTGCTGATCGGGTTCGGGCTCATCATCCTGGGTGTGGTGCTGTCCACCAAGTGGCGTTAGCCGTTTGAGATTTTTTCCACAGTCTTTGTCCACAGGCTGTGGGTAAAGTGCGACGCGCGGTCGCCCCGCCGGGCCCGCTTCCGTACGGCGAGGCCCGGCCGGCCGCTCTCCGCTGGGGGGCGGCCGGCCGGCCGGGCCGCAACAGGCCAGGTCAAGCGGGTGCGCGGCGGGCTCAGGTGCGGATACCCTCGGGCGGATATCCGTACGGCGGAAGCGCGAGGACGAGCAGGACCAGCGCCACCAGCACGATCGCGGCGACGCCGACCTGGACGAGGACGCGGTTGCCGCGGGGCGCGTAGGCGAAGCCCCCCGCGACCAGGGCGCCGGTCACCAGCCCGCCGAGGTGCCCCTGCCAGCTGATGCCGGGCACGACGAACGTGAGCACCACGTTGATCCCGATCAGCCACAGGACGCCCCGGGCGTCGTACCCGAGTTTGCGGGAGACCACGAACAACGCGGCGAACATGCCGTAGATGGCGCCGGACGCGCCGACCGCCATGGTGCCGAACAGGTAGATGGCGACCGAGCCGCCGAGCGCCGACAGCAGGTAGAGCGCCGCGAACCGGGCCGAGCCGAGCCTGCGCTCCAGTTCGGGGCCGATGACGTAGAGCGCCCACATGTTGAACAGGATGTGCCAGAACGACGGCGGCGGCGAGTGCAGGAAGGCGCCGGTGATCAGGCGCCACCACTCGCCCAGGTGGACGCCCAGCGACCACATGGCGAACCGCTGGATGACCTCGTCCTGGTTCACGACCTCGGCCGCGTACGCGAGCACGTTGAGGGCGAGCAGCGCCCAGGTGACGCGGGGCGCGGCCACGACGGCCCCGCCGAAGGTCGTGCGCGCCTGCCGCACCTCCCGGTTGCCCCCCTGGACGCATTCGGGGCACTGGTGGCCGACCGCCGCCTCACGCATGCAGTCGGGGCAGATCGGGCGGGCGCAGCGCTGGCAGCGGACGTAGGTCTCACGCTCGGGGTGCCGGTAGCAGGTGGGTACGGCGTGCGCCCCCGGCTGCGGGGGCGGCGGAGGCTGGGAGGTCATGGAATCCTTCCTGGGGCGGGTCCCGGTGCGGGCACATCCACGACCGCCAGCCTATAAGCCGGAAACGCCCCGGCCGCGCGCGTTCGCGCGGCCGGGGCGCTGTGATCGCCGGGGACCGTGATCGCCAGGCGCTGTGATCGCCGGGCGCGGTGCCCGGAGGCGTCAGGACCGCTCGATGGTGACCTCTTCGAGGACCACGTCGTCGACGGGCCGGTCGCCCCGGGCCGTGGGGGCCTTGGCGATCGCGTCGACCACCTCGGTGCCCTCGATCACCTCGCCGAAGATCGTGTGACCCTGGTTGAGGTGCGGCGTCGGCGAGACGGTGATGAAGAACTGGGACCCGTTGGTGCCCTTGCCGAAGCGCTTTCCGGCGTTCGCCATGGCGAGCAGGTAGGGCCGGTTGAACTGGTTCTCCGGGTGGATCTCGTCGTCGAAGCTGTATCCCGGGCCGCCGACGCCCTGCCCGAGCGGGTCGCCGCCCTGGATCATGAAGCCGTTGATCACCCGGTGGAAGACGGTGCCGTCGTACAGCTTGGCGGTCGTCTTCTCGCCGGTCTCGGGGTGGGTCCACTCACGGGTGCCCTCGGCGAGTTCGACGAAGTTGCGCACCGTCTTCGGCGCCTTGTTGGGGAAGAGCCGGACCCGGATCGTGCCGTGGTTCGTGCGCAGGTTCGCGATGAGGTTGTCAGCCACGAGGGCCGCCCCCTTAGGTTGCTCGTGTTAGTTGTCCGGATCACAGGGTATCGAGCATGCCTTCAAGCACCGTTCGTGATTGAGCCCCGACCATCCGGGAAGGGGACGGTCCGGGGCCCCTGTCGATTGGGGAGGTTGATCGTGTCCCTGTCAATGAGAAAGCGCCGTGCCGAAGTGATCATCCCGCAGACGTGGCTGAACAGGGTGAGAGACCAGGCGATGAAGGCCGGCGGCCGGGTGAGTCCGATGGCGGAGAACGCCAGGGATCTCGCCACGCACCGGATCGAGGACGCCAGAGTCTGGGCGGCGCCGAAGCTCGACCAGGCGGCGCAGTCGGTCGAGGAGCAGATCGCTCCGATCGTCAGCGCGTTCCTGAGCGAGTTGGCCCGCCGGATCGACGTGTCGACCGCCACCCGGCGGACCCGGCGGCGCTGGCCCGTCGTCGCACTGCTCAGCGGTGTCGCGATCGGCGCGGCCGGGGTGGCGATGTACCGCAACAACGCCCAGAAGTGGGCCGAGACGATGCGGGACAGCGTGCGGCACACCGGTGCCGACGCCGGCCGGTGGGTCGGGGACAAGGCCGAGGAGGTCGGGGAGAAGGCCGACAAGGCCGCCGACGAGATCTCGGGAAAGATGTCCTGACACCGGTAGCCGCTCACGGCCCGCCCGGGTACGCGTCGAGCGTCGCGTAACGGGCCGGGCTGGGCCACTCGATACGGCCGGCGTCCTCCACGCCGGCCGTTCGCGTGTCCGGGGCCCGGTCCGAAGCCCCGCGGGCCGCTTCCGTCGCCGGTGGCGGCCCGGCGGGCTTCGAGGGCGGCCGGGAGGCGGCCCGGTCTCAGGGCGGCCCGGCGTGCCCGAGCGGCGCGGGGTGCTCGAGGCGGCGCAGCATGGCGGGCAGCGTGCCCTCGTAGACCACGGTCAGCCGCCGCGTCGCCCGCGTGGTCGCGACGTACAGATCCTGACCCCCCTTCGGTGACTGCCGCAGGATGCCTTCGGGGTCGACCACGACCACGGCGTCGAACTCCAGGCCCTTGGAGCGGCGCACGGTCAGGACGGCCACCCGGCTGTCCAGCGGATCGACGGCCTCGGGAAACAGCGCGGCGACCTCGGCGTGCCGGGCGTCCGGCGTGACGACGCCCACCCGCCCCTCCCCGATCTCACCCCCCTCCCCGATCTGACGCAGCTCCGCGTCCACCAGCCGCCGCAGATCGGTCCCGGCGGCCGGCACGGCGCGGGGACGGGCGCCGCCGTGCCTGACCGACTCGGGCGGCTCCTGCCCGGGCTCCACCGCCCGCAGCACGTCCGCCGCCACGTCCATGATCTCCGCCGGGGTCCGGTAGTTGACCAGCAGGCGCTCCTCCCGCCAGCGCCCCTTCACGTACGGATCGAGCATCTCGCCCCAGGACCGGGCGCCGGCGGCCGCTCCGGTCTGCGCGATGTCGCCCACGACCGTCAGGGAGCGGGCCGGGACCCGCCGCATCACCGTCCGCCACGCCATCGCCGACAGCTCCTGCGCCTCGTCCACGATCGCGTGCCCGTACGCCCAGGTGCGGTCGCGCGCGGCCCGGTCGGCGGTCGTGACGTACGGCCCGTCGTCGCGGTTGCGACCGGCCAGCGATGCCGCGTCCAGCGCCGAGGCGGCGTCGGTGATGGTCAGGACCTCCCTGGCGTACAGCTCCTCCTCGCGCCGCTCCTCCTCCACCCGGCGGCGTCTCGCCCCCGCCCCGTGGTCGTGCTCGCCGAGCAGTTCGGCGGCCTCGTCGAGCAGCGGCACGTCGCCGATGGTCCACGGCGCCTCCCGTGGCCGCAGCAGCGTCGCGCGCTCGTCCTCCGTCAGGTGCGGCCCGGCGGCGGCGCGCAGCCGCCCCTCGTCGGACAGCAACTCGCGGACGAGCCGCTCCGGGGTGATCTCCGGCCACAGGGCGTCGAGCGCGTCGCGCACCGGCCGGTGCTCCCACAGGGCCGTGGCGGCGTACCGCAGGTCGCCGTCCTCCAGCGGCCGGTCGAGCCGCTCGGCCTCATCGCGCGCCAGCGCCGGCAGGATCCGGCGGACGAAGGCCCAGCGGGCGATGTTGTGCGGCCGCCGCAGGCCGCGGGCGTGGTCCCGGGCCCGCAGGCAGGTGGCGTGGTCCACCCGCAGTGTCATCTCCTCGACCACCACCTCCACGCCGCCGCGCAGGGACGTGCGGACGGGGATCCGCACCTCCAGGTCGCCCTCCGGCACACGCTCCCGGTCCCGTACGGCCTCCTCGATCACCCGGGCCATGCGCGGATCGCCCTTCACGACGGCGGTGGCCGGCCCGTCCTCGGCCTCGGCCCGCACCCCGGGGTGGAGCCCGCCCAGGCTGGTGAGCACCACCTGGGTCTCGCCCAGCGCCGGGAGCACCTGGCCGATGTACCGGGAGAAGGTCGCGTTGGGCGCGACGACGAGGATGCCGCGCCGTTCCAGCGTGTCGCGGTGCGTGTAGAGCAGGTACGCCGCGCGGTGCAGCGCGGCGACGGTCTTGCCGGTGCCCGGCCCGCCCTGCACGACCAGCGCCCCCGCGAGGCCCGAACGGATCACCCGGTCCTGCTCCCGCTGGATCGTCGCGACGACCTCGCCCATGCGTCCGGTGCGCCCCCGCCGCAGCGCCGCGAGCAGGGCGGCCTCGCCGACGAGCGTACGGCGGTCGGCGTCGGCCATCCGGTCGAGGTCGAAGACCTCGTCGTCGATTCCCACGACCCTGCGGTCCCGGGTGTGCAGGTGACGGCGGCGTACGAGACCCCCGGGGTCGCCGGGGGTCGCGACGTAGAAGGGGCGCGCGGCCGGAGCCCGCCAGTCGACGAGCACGGACGTGTGGTCGTCGTCGCGGAGGCCGACGCGCCCGATGTAGAGGGCCTGGCCCTCGCCGTCGTCGACGCGGCCGAAGCAGAGGCCGCGTTCGACGGCCGACAACCGCGCGTGGCGGCGGGCGTGCTCGGCCGCCGTCACCTCCCGCTCCACGAGCGCCTGTCTGTTCCCCGAGGCGCCCCGGGCCAGTACGTCGCGCATCCCGCGGCCCGCCCGGTCGCGGGCGATGTCGAGGCGTTCGTACAGCATGGAGACGTACTCCTGTTCACGCCGCAGGGCCTCGGCGCGAGCGGGGTCTGTTTGACGATCACCCATTCCTGTGATAAACTCCTCACGAGGATATCTGTTTCTCAGATATACGCGAACCTCTCACTATAGGCCACGATCGGCCGTCTCCCCACATGTCTCCGGCTTTTCCGCCTCTTTTTTTCGGCTGCCGCTGAGACGAGTGTCAATTTCTGTGACGGATGTGAGTGAGGCCGGGCCTGTCCTGGGTAGCCGTCCTCCGAGCGGGGGAGTCGCCCGCGTCCCGTCCCGGATTCGTCCGGGCACCCGGTGAACCACCGCGCGCTGCGGGACGTCTTGGAAACAAGGAGGCCCGGATGGACGTCCTCGACAGCCTCGTGGACGAGGAGCTCCGGCTGGAGTTCGTCCTCATCGAGGCGCTGCACCAGGAGGCGGAACGGCTGGCCGCCCCAGCCGTACGCTGAGATCGCGCGCCCGCCGTCCCGTCACGGGGCGGCGGGTCGCTTTCACGCCTGCCCAGGCCGGCGACGGCTCAGATCCAGGGGCGGAACACGGCCCGCACGCAGCCGTCCTTCTTGTTCCTGAACAGGTCGTAGCCCCTGGGCCCCTCGTCGAGGGTCATCGTGTGCGTCGCGAGGTGGGACGGCTTGAGGTCTCCCCGGCCGATCAGTTCGAGCAGCTTCGGGATGTACCGTTGGCCGTGCTGCTGCGCGCCCCGCAGCGTGAGGCCCTTGTTCATCAGCGCGCCGAGCGGGAACCCGTCCACGAACCCGGCGAAGACGCCGAGCACGAAAACCGAGCCGCCCGTGCGGCAGGCGTGGATCGCCTCCCGTACGGCGGCCGGGCGGTCCTGCTCCAGGCGGAGCCGCTGCCTGACCCCGTCGTACACGCGCCGCAGGCCGGTGCTGTCCGCCTCCATGCCGACGGCCTCGATGCACACGTCCGGGCCGCGCCCGCCGGTGCGCTCGCGCAGTTCGGAGACGACGTCGGTGGCCGTGTAGTCGACCACCTCGCAGCCGACGTGGCGGCTGGTCATGGCCAGCCGTTCGGGGTGGCGGTCGATCGCGACGACCCGTTCGGCGCCGAGGAGCATCGCGGCTCTGGCGGCCATCTGGCCGACGCCGCCGCAGCCCCACACCGCGACCACGTCGCCCGGCCGTACGCCGCCGAGGTCGGCGCCCATCCATCCCGTCGGGACGGCGTCGGAGGCGAACACGGCGTCCATGTCGGAGACGCCCTCGGGCACGGCGAACGCGTTGTGGTCGGCGAAGGGCACCCGGACGTACTCGGCGTGGCTGCCCCGGAAGCCTCCCATCGCGTGGGAGTAGCCGAAGATCCCGGCCGTCGACCCGCCCCACATCAGGTCCGTGATGCCCGGGTTGGGGTTGCTGTTCTCGCACAGGGACCAGTCGCCGTGCCGGCACGACCAGCAGCGGCCGCAGCCGATGATCGAGCAGACCACCACCCGGTCGCCCGGCCGGTGCCGGGTCACCTCCGGGCCCGTCTCCACGATCTCGCCGAGGAACTCGTGCCCGATAACGTCACCCGCCCGCATCGCCGGGATGTGGCCGCCGAGCAGGTGCAGGTCGGAGCCGCAGGTGGTGCTGGCCGTCACCTTCACGATCGCGTCCTGGGCGTTGCGGATCGCGGGGTCCGGCACCCGCTCGACCGACAGCTCGTTCACGCCCTGCCAGCACACCGCCTTCACAGCCGTCCCCCTTCCGACGCCCGGCCGAGTGCCAGGTCCAGGACCTTTCCCGGCAGGGTGGGGCGGGTGGTGGCGACCTCCTCGTCCGACCGCAGCACGTCGCCCGTCTCCAGCAGGGACTTCGCCTCGCGCAGCGCCGTACGGACCGCCGTACGCGAGTCCTCGCCGCGCAGCCGGGTCAGGGCGCCCTCGGCGCGCGCCGTACGCTCCCGTGGGCGGGCGTAGAGCTCCGTGCCCCGGCCGCCCGGCGCCCGGTTCATCCGCACCTCCGCGTCCACGCGGGTCAGCGGCTCGGGCAGGCTCTCGCCGGGGGCGACCTCCTCGGGCGGCCGGTTGATCGTGACGCCGAGCCAGCGGCCGGCCCCGAGAGGGTCCTTCGCCGGGACGGGCGTCCGGGCGCGCGCCGCGGCCCAACGCGCCACTCCGAGGCCCGCGGCCGCGAACGCCGCCGCGCCTGCGATGAGACGTTTCATGGCCTCGCCCCCTCCAGGCTCCCGGCCCGGCCGTCCTGCCGGGGTGCTACCCGTGCCCTGCGGCTCTATCCCGCCCCTGGCGGCACGTGAGGAGGAGTTGGGGCTATTGGGGGTCTGCTATTGGGTGGCGTGCGGCGGAGCGGCGGCGAGGGCGGCCTCGACGGTGGGGAAGACCGGGACGTGGGACGCCAGGCCCGTGATCCACAGAGCGCGCGCCGCGCCCTTCTCCACCGCGACGAGAGCCAGCCAGCCCCCTTCGTCGAGTGCGCGCTTCCAGCAGCTCACCAGCAGGCCGGTCGCCCTGGAGTCCAGGAAGTCGAGCCCCAGAAGGTCCATCACCAGGTGCGGCCCGTACTGCGCGAAGGCCTTGTCGAAGAGCTCGGAGGCCGCCTCGTGGGTGATGAAGTCGAGCGTGCCCCGCACCGT
Source organism: Microbispora sp. NBC_01389 (assembly GCF_045040095.1). Classification (NCBI taxonomy): domain Bacteria; kingdom Bacillati; phylum Actinomycetota; class Actinomycetes; order Streptosporangiales; family Streptosporangiaceae; genus Microbispora; species Microbispora sp. NBC_01389. The sequence continues at coordinate 2,124,087 of NZ_CP109552.1, read as the reverse complement.
CACCACTCCGAGGCTTCCGCTGCTCCCAGCGTCTCCGGCGTCGGGCGTGATCGGCTCTGTCGAGATATGGAGTTCGGACATCAGGACACTTCCAAAGCGTTCGGCATGATGCGCGCGACGAGGATGCAGGTGTCGTCGCCGGTGTTGCTCGGGGCGAGGACCTCCATGACGGCCGCCACCCTCTCGTCCGGAGGCGCTTTCGGCACGACCTCCGATATGGCCGCGCTGAGGATGTCCAAACCCTCGAACAGGTCCCGGCCCGGTCGTTCGATGAGGCCGTCGGTGAACATCAGGAGCAGGTCGTCCGGCTCCAGCCGGACCTGTGCGCACGTGTAGGTCTCGCTCTCGAAGACCCCGAGGAGGACGCCGGGATGCAGCAGCCGGTGCACCTTGTCACCCCGCACTAGCAGCATCGGGGGATGACCCGCGTGGGTCCACGTGAGCGTGCGGTCCGCGACCCGGTAGCGCGCGACCACCGCAGTGGCGAGCACGTCGGGCCGCATCCGCCGCAGCAGCCGGTTCAGCGCGACGAGGATCCGCGCCGGGTCGTGGTCGGCGAAGGCCAGCCCGGTGATCGCGTGCCGCAGCTTCGCCATGGCGGAGGCCGCGGCCAGGCCGTGCCCGGCGACGTCGCCGACGGCCAGCAGCGCCTCCTCGTTGTCGAGGTGGATGGCCTGGTACCAGTCGCCGCCCAGCGGGGCCGTCTCGGCGGGGAAGTACCGTACGCCGAGCTGCAGCCCGGGCACGGCGTCCTGCACCGGCAGGATGATGCTCTGCAGGCGCGCGGTGAGCTGTGACTCCTCCTCAAGCCGCTGGCTGACCTCCGCCAGTTCGTCGGCGGTCCTGCGCCAGTCGGTGACGTCCTGGACCACGCCGTGGATCTCGACGGGCCGCCCCGCGGCGTCTCTCGTGACCTCGGCCGTGGCCCTGATGTGCCGGTACTCCCGGCCGACGCGGATGCGCAGCTCGAACTCGTGCGGCCCGCCGCTCTCGACGAGCGTGGAGAGGGCGTGGTCGACGACGGGCACGTCGTCGGGGTGGGCGATCTCGCGGTAGTGCTCCAGCGGGAACGGGCCGTCGGCCACGTCGCGCCCGTGGATCACGTAGAGCTGGTCGGACCACTCGACCTCGCCGGTCACCAGGCTCCAGTGGCCCCATCCCAGGTGACCGAGGCGCTCGGTGTGCAGCAGCCGGGTGGACAGCCGCTCCTCCCTGTCGTGACGCACCCAGGACAGGAAGACGCCGCCCTGCAGCGCGGCCACGCGGACGCTGTAGGTGGACAGGTAGGGGACGCCGTCGTCGTCCTCCCTGTGGACGTAGGGAGAGACGTCCTCGGCCTCCCCGGTCGCCAGGACCCGCAGGCAGGCCTCCCACAGCGGCGAGCCTGCGACGCTCGGGTATCCCTCCAGCATGCGCAGGCCGACGAGCTCCTTGCCGACGCGGTCCTTGATGTCGCGCGCCTCCGGGCTCGCCGCGAGCACCTCGAAGTCGACCACGGCGCCGGCCGGGTCGCGGATCGGCAGCTGCCAGACGCCCTGGGCCGGCAACGCGTCGAGCGTGGCCTGCACGACGGCGGCGACGGCTTCCCGCGGGGGTTCGCCGGGCCCGTCGGGCGAACTGTTCACAGGGGTCAGCCGCAGAATGCGATCACCTCCGCCCATGAACCCGCCGTCCACCTTCCCCAGGACATGCACAAGAGCGGAATTCCGGAAGGATCGCTCTTGTCTTCCCGCCGAGACTACCCCTGCCTCCCAAGGATAGGCGCCGGACCCCACTTGGTCTCCCCGGGAAGCTCTCAGCACGTCAACCGAGGTGGACAGGGCGAATCCCCGGCGACTCCCGGCGACTCCCGGCGGCTTTCCGGCGGCGGCGCCGGGGCGATAAACGAGATGACGGACGGGTGCGGGAGCGGCACGATGGGCTGTCATCCTTTCGCGGCGTCCGCCCGTCCCCACGTCCCCTTTCTCCACGTCCACGCTTTCTCCACGTCCACGCTTTCTCCACGTCCACCCCGTCTCCCGGAGTTCTCACATGGCCGGTGTGCGCCGAGATCTCGGCCTGCTCGGGGATCGGCGGTTCGCCCTGCTGCTGGCGGCCCGGACGATCTCCGTGCTCGGCACCGCCTTCGCGCCGGTGGCCCTCGCCTTCGGCGTGCTCGGCCTCCCGGGCGCGACCGCCACGACACTGTCGGCCGTGCTCACCGCCGAGGCGCTGCCGATGGTGCTGTTCATCCTCGTCGGCGGCGTGATCGCCGACCGGCTGCCGCGCCACCGGGTCATGATGGTGGGCGAGTCGCTCAACGCGGCGGCGTACTTCTGCCTGGCCGCGATGATGCTCACCGGCTGGACGCCGCTCACCGCCCTCGTGGTCGCGAGCGCGGTGAGCGGCATCGCCGCCGCGGCCCTGTTCCCCGCGCTGACCGGCATCATCCCGGACGTGGTGCCCGCCGACCGGCTGCAGACCGCGAACGCGCTGCTGGGGCTGGGCCAGAACGTCTCCCGCGTCGCCGGCCTGGTGCTGAGCGGCGCCGCCGTGGTCCTGCTGGGGAGCGGCTGGGCGCTGACCGTCAGCGGGGCCATGTTCTCCGTGGCCGCCGTGCTGATCGCGCTGCTGCGGCTCACCCCGGCCGAGCGCGCGGCGGGCGGCGGGCACTCGGTGGCGGCCGAGCTGCGGGACGGCTGGCGCGAGTTCGTCTCCCGCCAGTGGCTGTGGGTGGTCGTCGCCCAGTTCTCGATCCTGGTCATGGCGCTGCAGGCCTCCCACGGCGTGCTCGGGCCGCTCGTCGCCAAGGAGTCGCTCGGCGGCGCGCCCGCCTGGTCGGCCGTCCTCGCGGGCGAGGCCGTCGGCATGATCGTGGGAGTGGTCGTCACGCTGCGCCTGCGCCCCCGGCGGCCCATCCTGGTCGCCACGCTGCTCACGCTGCCGACCGCCGCGCCGTACGTGCTGCTCGGCCTGGACGCGCCGCTGTGGACGGTCGTGGGCGGGGCGTTCGTGATGGGCGTGTGCTTCGACATCTTCGGCGTGCTGTGGCAGACCACGATGCAGCGCGAGATCCCGGCCGAGTCGCTGTCGCGGGTGAGTTCCTACGACGCGCTCGGGTCCCTGATGTTCGGGCCGCTCGGCCTGCTGCTGGCCGGGCCCGTGGCCATCGCGGTGGGTCCGCGGCCGGCGCTGGTCGCCTGCGGCGCGATCACCGTCCTGGTCACGCTGGCCGCCCTGCTGGCCCCCGGCGTACGCGGACTGCGGGTCGCCGACGAGGAGACCCCGGCCGTACCCGCCCCGTCCTGACGACGGGGCGGGCGCCCGGGGGGCCGGCCCTACGGGGCCGGTCTGGTCAGCCGGACCTCGACGCTGATGCCCTCCGTACGGATCTCACAGGTCCCGAACGCGCTCTCGGCGGCGAGGCGGGCGAACAGGTCGCGGGAGTAGGCGCGGCGGCGCAGCGCGAGCAGCGGCACCTTCGTCATGAGGGCGTTCAGCGGCGTGAGCCCCATGCCCCTGATCTCCTCGTCGACGGCGGCCCGGGTCGCCTCCCGGCTCATGTCGTGGATCACCGCCCGGCCGCCGGGGCGCAGCACCCGGTGCATCTCGTCGAGGGCGCGCACGGGCCGTCCGAAGTTCTTGAAGGCGGCCTGGCAGACGACCAGGTCGAAGGAGCGGTCGGGGAACGGGAGGTCGGCGGCATCGCCGTGCCGCACGTCGACGCGCACCCCAGCCCGGCGGGCGTTGCCGGTCGCGATCTCCACGAACGTGCGGCTGAGGTCGAGCCCGGTCACCGCGAACCCGAGCCGGGCCAGCTCGACGGCCAGATGACCCGGGCCGGGGGCCACCTCCAGGACGGCCGCCCCCGCGGGCAGCCCCGCCGTGACCTCGGCCGCGAACCGCCGTACGGCGGCCAGCTGGGGCGCGGAGGCGCGCTGGCGCGCGTACCACCGGGCCATCGCACCCTCCATGCCGGGCGCCTGCTTCTGCGTGATCTTCTCCATCGTCTTCTCCTGTGTCGGTTCGTACGGGTGTCCGAACCGGCCCGTGGAGGGAGCCCGGCTATCCTTGCGGTTGCCAACCTTGCGACCGGATCCGTCCGCGGGTTTCGGTTCGAGGGTCGCGACCCCGGCGGGGTGTTCCCGCACCACGCCGGGGTTCGCATATGGGGTTCAGTCCGAGGTGAGGCCCCTTTCGGCGAGTTCGGCCATCTCGGGCGGCATCCGTCCCGACTCGTGCCAGGCCCGCCACATGGGCAGGTCGGGGAAGGCCCCACTGGTCAGTTCCTCGACGAAGGACCGGATCCACGCCGCCTCCGCCGCACGGACGGCCAGGTCGTACTCCGCCTCGACGAGGAACAGCCGCGGCGTCTCCCGGCGCCACTCGGCGAGGGCCTCCCGCTGCGCGGCGACGTCCTCCTCCAGCAGGGCCAGCCGGCGCCGCAACAGGCCGGTCAGCTCGTCCGGCGGAAGCACTCCGCACACCGAGAGAGCGGCCTCGAACCTCGGCCGTTCGGGCTCGGGGTCCGCGATCAGGTCGCGGACCCAGTCGGCCAGCTCGGCCCGCCCGGCCTCGGTGATGCGGTAGATCGTGCGCTCGGGGTGCGCCCCTTCGCGCACGGTCCCCTCCACCTCCAGGAACCCGTGTTTCTCCAGGTTGCGCACGACTGTGTAGAGCGACCCCCACTTGACGCCCATGTCGCGGTCCTTGCCGCGGGCCCGCATCAGGGTGGCCATCTCGTACGGATGCATGGGGCGCTGGACGACCGTCGAAAGCACCGCCAGACCCAGCAGGTTGTTCACCTTCCGCCGTCCGGCCATCGGCCCTCACCTCACCTTGACTACTCGTCAGCGAGTATACGCACACGAGTAGCTTCCCTGTCGAGGCTCTATAGGTTGCATCCCTAACTAGATCGCCCTATCGTCTAGATCGTCACCTGACGTAGAAAGGGCGGCTGGTCATGACCGTTCCGACTTTCACGGTCCCGAGCCTGTTCCTGGCGGCGCCGCTGACGGCCTATCTGGCCTTCGTCTCCCCCTGGCTCGGCAGACGCCAGTACGACCGGCTGGAGCGACGCCGCGCCGTCGACCCCCGGGCGCTGGTCCGGGCGTACCGGATGTGGATCGGCGAGGAGTGGGCCTGGATCGCCGTGACGGCGCTGATCCTGGTGCTGTCGCCGGGGGCGGGCCTCGGCGACCTCGGCTTCACCCGGCCGGACGACCTCGGGAAGGTCGCGGCGATGGCGGGCGGCCTGGCCTGCGCCCTGGTGGCCGGCTCGGTGGTGCTCCGCCACGCCGCCCGGACCGGCCGCGCCGTACCGGGTCAGGCGGCCGTGGCGGCGCTGCTGCCGCGCACCCCCGCCGAGCGGTGGCACGCCGCCGCGATGGCGGTCACCGCGGGCGTCTGCGAGGAGGTCGTCTACCGCGGCCTGCTCATCGCGCTGGGCATCGGCGTCCTGGGCCTGAACCCGAGCGTGGCCGCGGTCCTCGCCCTGGCGGTGTTCGTGGCGGGCCACTACTACCAGGGCTGGAAGGGCATGGCCGCGGTGGCCCTCCTCGGGTTCTGGCTCACCGCCATGTACCTGGCCACCGGCAGCCTGCTACTGCCGATCGTGGCGCACGTCCTGATCGACCTCCGGGGCCTGGTGCTCGCGCCCGCGCCAGGACAGCAGCAGGTCGGCGAGCCGTCTAGATAGCACCGCTACCGTGCGAGGATGGGCGCATGGCGACCGACCGCCGGGCGAGCTGGCTCAAGGGAGTCCTCGATCTGCTGGTGCTGGCCAGCCTGACCGAGGGCGAGAACTACGGCTACGAGATCGCCAAGACGCTCGCCGCCTCGGGACTCGGCCAGATCAGGGGCGGCACGCTGTATCCCGTGCTCAACCGGCTGGAGGAGGCGGGCCTGGTGTCGGCCGAGTTCCGGGTGACCGAGCGCGGCCCCGGACGGCGCTACTACCGGCTGACGGAGCAGGGCCGGCGGACGCTCGCCGAGCAGGGCCGCCTGTGGCTGGCGTTCGACGAGTCCGTACGCTCCATGCTGGCCTCGGGAGGGCTGAAGTGACCGGCTACCTCGACGAGCTCACCGCGCTGCTGCGCGCGGGCGGCGTGCCGGACGAGCAGGCCGGGGCCATCGTCGCCGACCTCGCGTCGTACGCCGACGAGACCGGCGCGGGCCCGGAGGAGGAGTTCGGGCCGGTCGGCCGGTTCGCGGAGCAGCTGCTGGCGGCGCGCTCGCCCGAGGCGGACGCGGCGGACACGGCGGACACGGCGGACGCGACCGAATGGCGGTGGACCGCCGACGTCTTCGCCGACCGGCGGATGCTGGCCCGGCTCGGCGACCAGGGCTGGGAGGTCGACCGGGTCGACGCCCTCGGCAGGTTCGTCAGCCACCGCGACCCGGAGCGTCCGCAGCGGTGGGAGTACCGCAGGGAGCGGGTGACGCCGGGCGGCGCCCGGGCGCTGGCCGCGCGCCTCGCGCCCGAGGGCTGGGAGCCCTGCGGCACCTGGGTCTGCTTCGAATACTTCAAACGGCCCAGGGCCGCCACCGTGGGACCGGCCGCGCGGATCGACTCCCCGCCCGCGGCCCCGGCGCGGAGCGTCTTCCTCAGCCGTCAGTTCTATGTCGTGACGGCCGCGATCCTGATCGTCCTCGTCGCGCTGTGGCTTCTGGTGGGACGGTCCGAAGGCGAGGGGGCGGACTTCTTCGCGGGGCTGGCCGCCGGAGGCTGCGTCACGATCGCGATCCTGGCGCTCGTGCTGTGGTGGAACGCCCGCCGCCGCGGCTGAGCGGGGCACTAGCCTGGGGCGCGATGGAGCGCCTGACGACAGCGCGCGGGGACTTCGGCCTCGCCCGCTTCCCCGAGGATCCCCGCGACCCGCTGCGCGCGTGGGACGCCGCCGACGAATACCTGCTGCGTCATCTCGACGAACGCGAGGACGGGCCGGTGGACCTGTCGGGGAGCGTGGTCGTGCTGGGCGACCGGTGGGGCGCCCTGGTCACCGTGCTCGCCGGGCACCACCCGATCCAGATCAGTGACTCCTTCCTCGGCAGGCGGGCGACCCTCGCCAACCTGGAACGCAACGGCCTGCCCACCGACGCCGTACGGCTGCGCACGACCAGGGAGGCGCCGCCGGAGCGGATCGACGTGCTGCTGGTCCGGGTACCGAAGAGCCTCGCGCTCCTGGAGGACCAGTTGCACCGTCTCGCCCCGGCCGTGCGTCCCGGCACCGTGGTCCTCGGCGCGGGGATGGCCACCGAGATCCACACCTCGACGCTGCGGCTGTTCGAACGCCTCCTCGGGCCGACCAGGACCTCCCTGGCCGTGAAGAAGGCCCGGCTGATCTTCTGCGCACCGGAGCCCGGGCCGCTCCGGAAGGACGGTCCATGGCCGCGGAGCCTCCGCCTGCCCGCCGACGCCGGGGTGGTCTCCGGCCTGACCGTCGTCAGCCACGCCGGGGTCTTCAGCGCCGACCGTCTCGACGCGGGCACCGGCCTGCTCCTCCGCAACCTGCCCACGCGTACGGGGGCGGAGCACGTCGTCGACCTAGGCTGCGGCAACGGGGTGATCGGGCTCGCCGCGGCGCTGTCCAACCAGGATGCCGAGGTGACGTTCGTCGACGAGTCGTACCAGGCGCTGGCCTCGGCGGAGGCGACGTTCCTGGCGAACGCCCCGGCGGGCGTGGTCGCGCGGTTCACGGCGGCCGACGGCATGGCGGGCTTCCCGCCGGGCACGGCGGACCTGGTGCTCAACAACCCGCCGTTCCACAGCCACCGCGGCCGGACCGACGCGACCGCCTGGCGGATGTTCAACGGCGCCCGCGCGGGGTTGCGGCGGGGCGGCGAACTGTGGGTGGTGGGCAACCGCCACCTCGGCTATCACGTCAAGCTACGCCGGCTCTTCGGCAACTGCGAGGTCGTCGCGAGCGACCCGAAATTCGTCCTGCTGCGCGCCGTCAAGAAGTGATGCGGGGCGTCAGAAGTGATGCACGGCCGTCGGGAACGTGATGCGGCCGTCAGGAACGTGATGCGGCCGTCGAGAAATGATCAGAACAGGGTGAGCGGCTCGTCCTGAGCCGGCTCGCCGATTCGCCCGGCCAGCGGTTCCGGCAGTGGCTCGACGCCGGGCACCTCGGCCCGTACCTCGTCGTGGAACAGGCGGGCGAGCGCCGGCGCGTCGGCGTTGTCGGGGGTGTGCACGAACACCGTCGGCGAGCGGCCCTCGCGCAGCCACCCGGCGACGGTGTCCACCCAGTGGCGCCAGCCCTCGACCGTACGCGCCCGGTCGTCGCGGCCGAGATAGCGGACGACCGGCCGGTCGGTGAGGGCCGCGGCGCGCAGGGACACGCGTGGCTTCTTCGTCCAGGCGTCGCGCTCGGCGTCGCTGGTCGGCGGGCTCCTGAACAGCACGGTCGTGTCGAACGGGATCCACTCCGCGCCGGCGCCCGCCAGGACGGCCTCCAGTAGCCGTACGGCCCGGGGGTCGTCGAAGAACGCGCGGTGCCGCACCTCCACGCCGTACCGGTGGGAACGGGGAAGCCGGGCGAGGAAGGTCCCGAGGACCCCGGTGTCAGCGGGCCCGAACGAGCCGGGAAGCTGGATCCACAGGGTGTGGGCGCGCGGACCCAGCGGCTCGATCGCGTCGAAGAACGCGCGCACCTCGTCCTCGGCGCCGGTGAGGCGGCGTTCGTGGGTGATCGACCTGGGCAGCTTGACCACGAAGCGGAAGTCCGGGCCGGTCTGCCCGGCCCAGGTCTCCACCGTGGCCCGCGTGGGCGTCGCGTAGAAGGTGGTGTTGCCCTCGACCGCGTTGCACCAGGTCGCGTAGGCCCGCAGGCGCTCTCCGGGCGGGAGCGGATGCGGCAGGAGGCGCCCCTGCCACGGCTTGTGCGTCCACATCGCGCATCCCACATGAAGCCGCATGCCCCGACGCTATCCGAACACGACCATGACGGCGCGTGCGCCTGCAGACGGTGCGTGCGCGTGAGCCGATCAGCCGGCGTCGGGGACGTAGGACAGGTGCAGCACCCCGGTCGTGAACGTCTCGGACCTGACCAGCTTCAGCTTGTGCGCCGGGGCGTCCTCGAACAGCCGCCGGCCGCGGCCGACGACGATCGGGTGCACCAGCAGGTTCAACTCGTCGAGCAGTCCGTTGGCCAGCAGCCATCGCACGGTCGTCGCGCTGCCGGACATCTGGATGTCGCCTTCGGTGATCTGTTCCTTGAGTTCGCGCAGCCTGCCCGCGACGTCACCGGAGACGAGGGTGGTGTTGGACCAGTCGGCCCTCTCCAGGCTGTTCGACACGACCCACTTGCGGGCGTTGTTGAAGGTCGCCGCCACCTCGGGGTCCTGGTCGGTCGTCGTCCAGTAGGCCGACCACTCGTCGTACAACGCGCGGCCCATCAGGAAACCCGCGGCGTTCCGCATGCCCGTCTCGACGGCGGCGCCCATCTCGTCGCTCCAGTACGGGAAGTGCCACTGGTCCGGCGACTCGACCACGCCGTCCAGCGAGATGAAGAAACTCGAAACGATCTTCGCCATTGCTCCGTTCCCCTTTTCCTCGGCGGCGCCCGGTTCGCGCCGCTCGCCGTATCGACGGCGGCGAAGGGAAGGCTAGGAGGACGGCGGTGCTCAGGTCTTGTACAGAAGCGACAGCGGCTCCGCCGGATCCCGCTCACTCAACCGCGTGGCGGTCTGCCCGACGTAACGGGCCAGCGACCTCGCCAGATGCGGCTGGTCGAAGTAACCGAGCCGGTGGACCACCTCGACAGCGGGCACGCCGTCCCGGATCAGCACGGCCGCCCGCCGGGCACGGTCGATCTGCCGCACCGCGCCGCGGGTGAGGCCGGTCGCCGCGAGGAAGCGCCGCTGGAGGGTGCGCTCCGACAGGTCCGGGGACGCGCCGCCGAGCACCGCGGCGACGACCGGGTCACGTGCCAGAATGTCCTCGCGCACCATGCGGCGGACGAACATCTCGGCGTTGTCGTAGCTCGGAAGACACCAGGCGGACCCCTTGAGGTGGAACGTCCTGCGGGTCGCGTCGGGTATCTCCGCCATGGCGTCGACGAGGCGGTTCGCCGGAAGATGCGGCATCGAGGTGCCGAGCGCGAAGACGATCCCGAAGAACGTCGCGTCCTCGGGCACGGAGGCCCTGGCTGCCCTCGACTCCGGGCCCTGCACCGACACGCTGACCTGTCCGCGGTGCTCCCAGACGACCAGGTCCCAGTGCGCCGTCGCCACGGACGTCATCCGGCTGACGTCCTGGCTGGTGCTCCGCCACACCCGCTCGATGTACGGCGAGTCGGACGGCCGGCTCTCGATCTCCAGAGCCATCTCGCCTGTCCCCCTTGTCCTGTTCTGTCGCCGACGGCGCCGGGAGCCTACCGCAGATGAACGTTTCACCCCCGGCGGGACGGCGGGGACGCCGCAGCAGGGAGTCGGGCGGGACGGGTGGCCGGCCACTTGACGGTGCCCGAGATGTCATATTCGCTCCCTTCGGCGCCACCACCACCTGCCTCTCCACCGGGGAGGGTGCCGACACTGCGTGATGTTAACGCTAACACCGGACCCCGCTCCGGCTCGGCCGGGCACCCGCGCAGTGCGTGGAACGCCGCGCTTTCTCCAACTCGGTGAACCCCACCGACACGAGCACCTCAGAGACGAGGAGGCACGATGCGACTACGCGGACCCGTACGGCGACGCCGTTCCGACGACGCCGGGAGTGGTCACCCGGCCCCGGCGCCATCCCTCACCCGGCCCCTGTCGCGGCTGGTCGTCGCCGTACAGGTCGTGGTCCTCGCCCTGGCGTCGGTGGCGTGGGCCGTCCCGGCCGGCGCGGTGCGAACGGTCGCCGTGCCGGCCGCGGCCGTCGCGGCCGTCGCGACACCTCCCATGGGCTGGGCCTCCTGGAACACCTTCGCCGCCCAGATCAACTACAACGTGATCAAGAACCAGGTGGACGCGATGGTGTCCTCGGGGATGAAGGACGCCGGCTACGAGTACGTCAACATCGACGAGGGCTGGTGGCAGGGGACGCGGGACTCCTCCGGCAACATCACGGTCGACACCGCCGAGTGGCCCGGCGGAATGCAGGCCATCGCCGACTACATCCACAGCAAGGGCCTCAAGGCGGGTATCTACACCGACGCCGGACGTAACGGCTGCGGCTACTACTACCCGACCGGCCGGCCGGCGGCCCCGAACAGCGGCAGCGAGGGCCACTACGACCAGGACTTCCTGCAGTTCTCCCGCTGGGGCTTCGACTTCGTGAAGGTCGACTGGTGCGGCGGGCAGGCCGAGGGGCTCAACGCCCGCACCGCCTACCAGGCGATCAGCGCCGCGATCGACCGCGCCACCGCGCAGACCGGACGGCCGATGGTGCTGTCGGTCTGCAACTGGGGCGCGCAGAACCCGTGGGACTGGGCGCCGGCCATCTCCACCATGTGGCGCACCAGCGGGGACATCATCTACTGGGGCGAGAACGCCTCGATGGACCGGATGCTGGCCAACTTCGACTCCGCCCAGCACCCGAACGCGCAGACCCCCGGTCACTACAACGACCCCGACATGCTCATCGTCGGCATGAACGGCTTCTCCGCCGCGCAGAACCGTACGCACATGGGCCTGTGGGCGATCTCCGGGGCGCCGTTGCTGGCCGGGAACAACATCGCCACGATGAGCGCGGAGACCCGGGCGATCCTGACGAACCGGGAAGTGCTCGCGGTCGACCAGGATCCGCTCGGACGGCAGGGCGTGAAGGTCGCCGAGGACCAGAGCGGACGCCAGGTCTACAGCAAGGTGCTCTCCGGCACCGGCCGCCGGGCCGTGCTCCTGCTCAACCGGACCACCTCGTCCGCGTCCATGACCGTCCGCTGGTCGGACCTCGGCCTGAGCGGCGCGGCCACCGTACGGAATCTGTGGACGGGGACCGACGCCGGGACCTTCACCAACAGCTACGCCACCACCGTGCCCGCGCGGGAGGCGATCCTGATCACCGTCGCCGGGACCACCGCCTCACCCACGGCGACGCCCACGGCTACCCCCACCTCCACCCCCACGTCCACTCCTCCGGCCACGGGCGCGCTCAGAGGGGTCGCCTCGGGCCGGTGCCTGGATGTGAACGGCGCCTCCCAGTCCAACGGCGCGCAGGTGCTGATCTGGGACTGCAACGGGCAGAACAACCAGAAATGGGCCTCGACCAGCGCGTCTGAGTTGCGGGTGTACGGCAACAAGTGCCTGGACGTCAACAACGCCGGCACCGCCGACGGCAGCTCGGTGATCATCTGGGACTGCAACGGGCAGAACAACCAGAAATGGCGCCTCAACTCCGACGGCACGATCACCGCGGTCGGGGCGAACAAGTGCCTGGACGTGTCCGGGAGCGGCACCGCCAATGGCACGAAGGTGCAGATCTGGTCGTGCAACGGCCAGAACAACCAGAAGTGGACCCGCGTCTGAGCGACGCGGCGACGCGGCCGAGACGCCGACGCGCCACGCGCCTTCGCCGGAGACGACCACGTCCCGGCGAAGGCGTACGGGGGCCTGGGCTCACCGGTCTCCACGAGCCCGCAGGGCCCCGGTGTTCGGCGAGCCGATCGGCACCCGCGCGGCTTCCTGGGCCGGCGATGCCCCGGAAACTGTCGTAGGGGTTGCGTACTGTCGTCTCCCAGCGGCGGAGTGGACGTCGCGGAGGGAGCCGTCAATGCCGGAACTGCGTACGTGGCTTACGGGCCTCGGGCTGGTCGAGTCGCCACGCTGGCACGACGGCCGCCTCTACTTCTCCGACTGGACTGCCGGTGAGGTGATCGCGCTCGACCTGGACGGCAGGCACGAAGTGGTGGCCCGGGTGGACTCGCTACCGCTCTGCACGGACTGGCGGGCCGACGGACGGCTGATGATCGTCGACTCCGCGCGGGGGCTGCTGCTGCGACGGGAACCCGACGGCTCTCTAGTGACCGAGGCGGACCTCACCGGTCTCGGCCGCGGCTGGAACGAGATCGTCGTCGACGGCCGCGGCAACATCTATGTCAACCGGATCGGCTTCGACATGCTCGGCGGTGGCGCGTTCGCGCCGGGATACATCGTGCACGTCAGCCCCGACGGTTCGGCCCGCCAGGTGGCCGGCGACATCGCCTTCCCCAACGGCATGGCCGTGACGCGGGACGACTCGACGCTGATCGTCGCCGACTCGTACGGCAACAGCCTCACCGCCTTCGACATCGAGGCCGACGGCAGCCTGGCGGGCCGCCGGGTCTGGGCCGACAGCGGCGAGGACCACCCCGACGGCATCTGCGTCGACGCCGAGGGCGCCGTCTGGTACGCCGACGTCGGCAACAGGCGCTGCGTGCGGATCCGGGAGGGCGGAGAGATCCTGCAGACCGTCGAAGTCGACCGGGGATGCTTCGCCTGCACGCTCGGCGGCACTGACGGAAAGACGCTGTTCATCCTGGCGGCCGAGTGGCGCATGCCCGAGATGGTGCCGCCCGGAACCGGCCAGGTGCTCTCGACCCAGGTCGCGGTCCCCGGCGCAGCCTGGCGGTGAACGCCCCGGCAGCGCATGGTGCTCTTGTGGCACATTTTTTCCTAGCATGCTCGCCGCACCGCCGGGCGGGCAAGCGTACCCACCGGTTGATCGGTCGCGGCCGGTCGTCCTGGTCTGTGGGAGCCGGGAGGCGAGACTTCTCCCGGCCGCCCTGTAGGGGGTGACATGTCCCACCCTCATGCCGAGCTGATCGTTCGCAGGAGGCCGTTCGGCGTCAACCCTCTTGCTCGTTCACTCCGAGGCCCGCGTCCCGTGCTCGGGCGATCGCTTCGGCTCGGCTGGTGAGCTGAAGCTTGGTGAGGATGCTCGAGACGTTGTTGCGCACGGTCTTCTCGCTCAGCACGAGGTTGGCCGCGATCACTGCGTTGCCCGCACCGGCCGCCATCAAATCGAGCACCTCAAGCTCCCGGGCCGAAAGCTGCGGGAAGGCCGCACTCTTACCCGCGCCTTGGCCCGGCCGTGAGAAGTACCTGTTCATTCGCGCCGCGATCGAGGCTCCGAAGACGGCCTTACCCGCCGCCACCACACGGATGGACTCCACGATGTCCGCACCGGCGGAGCCCTTGAGGGCGTAGCCCCGCGCGCCGGCGCGCATGGCAGCGAAGACGGCCGCGTCATCGTCGACCATGGTGAGGACGAGAACGGCGCCAGCCGTTGCGGCGTTCACGATGCGGCGGGTGGCCTCGACGCCGTCCACCTCTCCTGGCATGCGCAGGTCCATGACCACGACGTCCGGTAGCAGGCGCGCGCACACATCGACCGCTTCCTCGCCGGATGAAGCTTCAGCGAGCAGGGTCAAGCCGCTCGTGTCCGCGATGAGCCGTCCCAGCCCGTCTCGGAAGAGTGGGTGATCGTCAGCGATCACGACGCGGAGCGGCTCCGCGGGATCGTCGACCGTCACGGCGACTCCTCTCCATGTGCTTCGTCTGACCTCTCACTCCGGGACGCCGACGGTCAAGGGCAGCAGCAAGCGAACCAGGGTTCCTCGTGGATTCCGATCAGTGATGCACAGACTCCCGCCGAGTTCGGCGGCCCGTTCACGCATGGACTGGATTCCGACACCGGGCCGGTACCCGGCGGGCAGGCCAGGTCCATCGTCGGCTACCTCAAGTTCAAGTGCCTCTCCCGCAGCCAGATGCACCCTGAACGGCCCGTGGCGGGCGTGGGTAGCGGCGTTCGTCATCGCTTCAAGCGCTATCAGATACGTCGCGTTCTCGACAGCGGCGGGCAGGGGCGGGAGCAGCTCGTCGGTCTCGAACCCACTGGCTCCGAGCCGCTCCGCCTGTTCGCGGATGGCGCCCGCCAGGCCCAAGGCATCGATAGCCGGCGGACGAAGTGCGTAGACAAGGCGGCGGACGTCAGTGACCGCTTCCTGAGCCGTAGTGTGCAACCGGGTCAATGCCCGCTCCGCCACGCCCGGGTCCTCGGTCAGGTGTCGGCTGGCGTGCTCGATATCCAGCACCATGCCGGCGAGCGTGGGACCGAGCCCATCATGGAGGTCGCGTCTGATGCGGCGACGTTCCTCGTCACGAGCGACGATCAGCCGGTCCCGAGACTCCCGCAGCGCGCGGGCCAGCAGCGCGGACCGCGCGGTGACGCCGAGTTGCGGCGCGAGGCGGTCGAGCAGCGCTCGGTCACTGCGTCCGATGGGATCGTCCGCCGCACCACCTTCAATGACAAGGTGTCCGATCACCTCGCTCGCGAACGGCAGGGACACCCGCTCAAGGCCTTCACCGCCCGGAGCGCCATAGGAAACAATCGTCGCGCCGGCGACCTCCACGGCCGCATACCGAAGGCCGAAAACCTCTGCCAGCGTGCGCAACGCGGCCGGGAGGGCGTCGTCCGGGCTGGCCGCGTCTCCGAGTCGTTGCGCCAGCCTGGTCAGCACAGAGGCGGGATCGCTCCGCATACCGTAGACCAGCAGGTTCACCCGTCGTTGCACGAGGTCCCGCAGGGGCAGTGTGGCGAAGACGGCGACGACGATCGTGATGTCGACACGCGCCCAACCCGCTACGAAGACTCCCAACAGCCACACCACTGCGGCGTACGCGATCAGAGCGATCGCCGTCAGCACCCCGTAGGCGAGGGCGCGGCTCAGGACGAACTTGATGTCCAACAGGCCGTACCGCACGATGCCCACCCACGTCGCCACGGCGAACAGGACCAGGAGGATGTCGGCCAGTGAACCAAGCCATGGCGCCCAATCCCCGGCCGCCGCGAGTGGAAGGCACACGAGCCACGAGCCCGCCCAGAGCCAGGCGACGACGATGACAAGCCGCAGGGCGCGACGTACCCGCTCATCGGATGTGCCGCGGTACCGCACCGTGACCGCCACTGCGGCCAGGGTCGTCGCCGGCGGACAAAGGAGGACTCCGGCGAGGAGGAGCAGGTCGAAAACCTGACCACTGCCCGCAGGCGAGAGCGGGTTGGACACGTCGACGGGCCCGTCCAGCTTGGAGGCGAACAGGTCGGAGACGACCAGGACTGCCACGAGGACGATCATCGACCAACTGATCGGACGCCACCGGGCCGATGGCGGACGACCCGTGGGGAACAGCAGTATTCCGAGCGTCCCCATGCCGATCAGCGCGCCGGAGCCGACCGCAGAGATGACGGCGACGAGCGCGACCGACTGCACCGACGCCGCTTCCTCGGCGAGGGCTCTGGTGATCCATACCTGGCCGAACGCGGTGGCGGAGTCGCCGAGCGAGCCCGCGAGCATCAGCCATCCGGAGGCGTTGCGCGGGTCGGCGTGGACGACGAAGCTACCGACCACACCGACCCCGAGCAACAGCAGCGCCTCCACGGCGCGGACCCACTCCGTCCACGCCAGGCCGCCTCCGACTACGCCGACCAGGGCTCCGCACGCCAGCACGACGGACGCGGCGAGCAGTAGGTTGCCGATCCGCCTGCCGGCGCCGGTCCTCGTGGCGGTCACGGCAACCATGATGCCTGTCGGTGCAGGGTTTGTCCCTCCGGCGATCAGGCGGAGATCAGGCACTGCCCGGCTTCCGGGACCGCAGCAGCACGACCCCGAGCACCAGGAGAAGAATCGCCGCGAACAAGGGCACTGGTATGACGATGGTCAGCACCGTGAACACGCCCCCCAGCACGGCTATCACCAGCGCTGACCGGCCCAGCACCTTCTCACGCCACACGATCGCGGCGACGACGGCGACCGTAGCGGTGAACAGGCCGCAGATTAGCGGGTTGGCCCACGCCTTCGAACTCTCGACGCCCAGAGCGAACTGTTCGATCAGCGGCGGATACGATGGCGGGTCAGAGAGCTTGAGGCCTATCGTCACATAAATCGTCACGATGCTGTCGAGCACGCCGGCCACCACCGCCGCAGTGCCCAGCCACGCCGCGATCCCGCCGCCACGAAGGCCACGCACCGCCCACCCGAGCCACAGAGCCGCGACCGAGGTCAGCACCAGGATCCCGCTCGCGAACAGCGTCCACGCGATCCAACCGGGCGTCGATACATCCGCATACTGAGCCACGGCTTCTTCTACGGTCTTGGGGGTGGGCGGCGGTCCATCCGTCCCAGCCACCAGTTGGAGCGATATGAAGGCCACTATCCAGAGTGGAAAGATCGACACCAGTATCCACGCGCGGCTCCGGGGTAAGTGCCAGCCCCGCTCCGCCCTCGTCGGCGCTGAGACAGCCTCGACCTGATCTGTCATCTCATCCGTTCCTTTCGGTACACAACGGCCCGCGGCCGTTTCCCGAAATTGTCGGCTGGCCCGTATCCCGCCAGGCAGGGACGCCGGTCCCGATGCGCGGGAACCTGACCTCGCCCCGGAGGAGCCTCTACGACCAAGTCGTGCCGTCCGCTTCGCCCGGTCACGGATCGGCACTTGGGCGGCGCGCCCGACCGCGGCGGTCTCCTCCTGAACCACTCCGGAAGCGGGTCGACGCCTGGATCGAGCTGGCCGACCTGGTGTCGGCACCGCTGTCTCCGGCAGCCCTGGGTTCCGCCGCAGGACAGGACACGCGCGCCAGGTAATTGATCAGTGACGATGAGTAGTGGGATGGTGCTTTGCGACCCGATCAACCTTCTCAGGGAGACAAGCATGCTCGCTCGCCGTCTGCTGGCCGTCGCCGTCATCTCCGCCGCTGTGGGCGCGGTCACCACCCTGCCCGCCGTGGCCTCTGATCACCCGCACGACGGCCGTACGGCCCGGGTCGGCACCCCGGCGTGCGTCGACCTCAGCAACAACCGCGGCAACGGTACGCAGATGTACCTCTGGCAGTGTCAGGACAACAACCCCAACCAGAAGTTCGTCTTCCAGGACGGCCTCATCAAGGTGGAGGACACCATCGGCACGGGACGGGAGATGTGCCTGGACGCCTCCAACAACCGCGCCAACGGAACCCGGGTGTACCAGTGGCAGTGCCTCGGAAACGCGAACCAGCTCTGGGCCGTCCAGAAGGGCCTGATCATCCTCAGGTCCACCCTCAACTCGGGCAACCGCATCTGCCTGGACGTCACCAACGGCCGCGCGAACGGCGCACCGGTCTACCTGTGGCAGTGCGTGCCCAACGCCAACCAGACATTCGTGATCGACAACGGTCAGATCGCGGTCAAGGACACCATCCTCTGAGCGTGGCCTCCCCTGGCACCCTGCCGGCGTACCGCGGCACGACCTGAGGAGTACCGCATCGGTGTGGCGGCGCTCGGCGCCGCCGCACCGCCTCAGCCCTTGAAGGCGCCGTCCATGATTCCGGCCACCATGCGCCGCCCGACGAAGACGAACAGGACGAGCAGCGGGAGGGTGGCGAGGAAGGAGCCGGACATGGCGAGCCCGAGGTCGATGTTGAAGCTGTTCTGCAGCGCCTTGATCGCGATCTGAACGGTGTACATCTCCGGCGACTTCAGCACCACGAACGGCCACAGGAAGTCGTTCCAGGCGGTGACAAAGCCCAGCAGGCCGAGCACGAAGGCGGCGGGACGTACCAGCGGGAACGCGACGCGCCAGAAGATCTGCCAGGTCGACGCCCCGTCGATGCGGGCCGCCTGGAGGATCTCGTCACTGATGGTGGACGATATGTGCTGACGCATCCAGAAGATCCCGAAGGCGTTCGCCAGGCCGGGGACGATCAGCGCCTGGAGCGTGTCCACCCAGCCCAGCCACGAGGTGATCATGTACTGGGGGACGATCGCGAGCTGGGTCGGCACGGTCATCGTCAGGACGACGAGCAGGAACAATGCGTCGCGGCCACGGAAGCGCAGTTTGGCGAACGCGAAGCCCGCCAGCGCGCACAGCACCGCCTGGCCCACCCCGATCGTCCCGGCCACGACCAGGCTGTTGACGACCGACCGGACGAACGGCACGGTCGAGAACACCAGACCGGCGAGGTGGAAGAAGTTGCCGCCCGGCACGATCTCGGGCGGCAGCGTCGTCGCCGTCGCGGTGTCGGTGGTGGCGACGACGAACATCCAGTACAGAGGGAACAGGCAGGCGAAGGCGGCGAGCGCGAGCAGCGCGTAGGTCCACCATCGGACACGATCGCCGGAGCGTGGTCTCGTCATGCTCATGATCGCCCCCTCAGCCCTTGACCGGGCGGATCCGGGTGGACAGGAAGTAGTTGAGGCCGGCGAACCCGACGACCATCACGAACAGCGCCACGCCGATCGCCGCGGCGTAACCGAACTTGAACTGGATGAACCCCTGCTCGAACAGGAAGAGAGTGAGCGTCTGGCACTGACGGATCGGCCCACAGGTGTTGGCCGCGCCGCGGTTCACGAGCAGGGCCTCGGTGAAGATCTGCAGCCCGCCGATCGTCGAGGTCACGATCGTGAACACGATGACCGGCCGCAACGCGGGGAGGGAGATGTGCAGGAACTGCCGCACATTTCCGGCCCCGTCGACGGCGGCCGCCTCGTAGATCGCCCGGGGAACGGCCTGCAGGGAAGCCAGGTAGAGCAGCGTCGTGTAGCCGAACCACCGCCAGGCCACCATGACGGCGATCAGCACATGGCTGCCCGCCACCGACTGGGTGAAGTCGATGTGCTCGACGCCCACCAGGCCGAGCAGCCAGTTCAGCAACCCGTAGTCGCGGTCGAACATCTGGACGAACACGATGGCGGTGGCGGCCACCGAGGTGACGTACGGCACGAGCATCGTCATGCGGAAGAACACCGCGAGGCGCAGCCGCACGTGGTTGAGCAGGTGCGCGAGCAGCAGCGCGACCAGCAACTGCGGCACGGTGGACAGCAGCCAGATGCTGACGGTGTTGCGCGCCGCGTTCCAGAACCGCACGTCCCCGAACAGCCGGTCGAAGTTGTCCAGGCCGACGAACACGTGCTCGCCGATCGGGTTCCAGTCGAACAGCGCCACGTAGAAGGTGAACAGCAGCGGGATGAGGCCGAACACCGCGAAGAGCACGAAGAACGGGGCGATGTAGGCGTAGGGGGCGATGATCTCGGTGAAACCGCGCCGCGCCGCCTCCACCGGCGGGGCGGGGGGCAAGCCCGCCGTGGTGGGGGTGATGCTCGTCGTCACGGTCTGCTCGCTTCCCCGCCGCCGGCGCCGTGTCGGGAGGACGACCCGCGCCGGCGGCGCTCGTGAGGGGTTCTAGCTGCCGATCGCGTTCTTGATGTTGGTCACCGCCGCGTCCCACGCCTTCGCGGGATCACCCTTGCCCTGCTCGACGTTGGTGATGGCGTTCGTGAACTCCGTACCGATCGTGGTGCTGTCCGGTCCGATGAGGAACGGCTTCAGGCCGAGCAGAGAGTCGGTGTAAATCGTGCCGATCGGTGCGCCGGAGAAGAATTCGTCCTTGGCGGAGGTGAGCTTCGGGTCCTTGTAGACCGACGGGGTCGCCGGCAGCGACCTGGCCTTCGAGAAGTGGTCGAGCTGGCCCTGCGGCGACTGTGTGGCGGCGATGTAGTCCCAGGCGGCCTTCGGGTTCTTGGCGCCCTTGGGGATGGCGAGGAAGCTGCCGCCCCAGTTGCCCGAGCCGCCGGGGATCGTGGCGATGTTCCACTCGCCCTTGGTGTCGGGGGCGTTGTCGCGGATGGAGCCGAGCATCCAGACCGGTGCGGCGATGACGGCGAATTCCCCCTTCTTCATCGCGGCGCTCCAGCCCTCGGTGAAGGTGCTCTGCTTGGCGGTGATCCCGGCGGCCACGGCCTTGAGCGCCAGGTCGAAGGCGGCCTTGACCTGGGGGCTCCGTTCGTACACCAGGTTGCCCGCGGGGTCGTAGTACTTCTCCTGCCCCTGGTTGACCACCTGCGAGTACACACTCCCGCCGGCGTTGTCGACGAACGCCTTGCCGGTGGCCGCCGTGTACTTCTTGCCGGTCTCGATGAAGGCGTCCCAGGTGGGCCAGAGCTTGCTGACCTCCTCACGGTCCGTCGGCAGCCCGGCCTTCTTGAACAGGTCGGCGCGGTAGGCGATGGCCATGCCGCCGACGTCGGTCGGGATGCCGATGATCGAACCGTCCTTGGTCGTGGGCTGGCTGATCACCCAGTCGAGGTAGTCACCCTTGATCTTGTCTGCGCCCATCGTGCGCAGGTCGACGAAGTTCTGCGGCTGCTGGACGAACTTGGGCAGGTCGTCGCCCTGGATCAGCACCAGGTCGGGCACCTTGCCGCCGGCCAGCGCCGTCGTGAGCGCCTGCGCCGTCTCCTGCGCGTTCCCCACCTCGGTCAGCTTGATCTGGATGTCCGGCCTCTTCGCCTTGTACTCGGCGGCGGACCCCTTCGCGTCGATCCCGGTGAACGACCAGAACTCGAACGACGAGCCGTCCGACCCGCCGGAG
Source organism: Microbispora sp. NBC_01389 (assembly GCF_045040095.1). Taxonomy (NCBI): domain Bacteria; kingdom Bacillati; phylum Actinomycetota; class Actinomycetes; order Streptosporangiales; family Streptosporangiaceae; genus Microbispora; species Microbispora sp. NBC_01389. The sequence continues at coordinate 2,102,798 of NZ_CP109552.1, read as the reverse complement.
GAAGTCCCGGACGACGAGCCTGAGCAGGCTGCCATGCTGAGGGCCGCGGTAGCGGCGAACACGACCGCTGAGACCTTGCGGAACTTCACGGCGACCTCTTTTCGCTTGCTGTGGTCAGGATGTGAGGTGTGGCCCGGCACCGAGAGACTGCGCTGCGCTCGCCGGACACCCCTCGCGTTTCGGTCCCGGTGCTTTCCCGGAACGTAGGACGGCGACGGTGCCGTGCTCCTTCAGCTCCGGACCGCGAGCGCCGGACAGGTTCGGCACCGCCATGCCGACCTGGTGTTTCATCTGCAGAGCCTTCTGACCTCACTCTTGGCGGCTTGAAACTTTCGGCGCCGCCACGTCGATCGTTTCTCCGGGACAGTAGGCCCCTGCCAACCTGACCGTCAATATTCTGATGGTCAGGTGTCTGAAACTATCGGCCTGACCGTTTTATGTTTCGGCCACGCATCCCGGCGAGGTGCCGCCGCCGCTGCTGCTGTACGCGCACGGTCTGCCCTCGGGGGAGATCACGGCGGCGCTGGGCCGGTCCATCGGTTCGACGGCGGGGCCCGTCGCCCTCGGTGATCACTAGTCGTCGCCGGTGCCGGAGTCGACCACGTCTGGGTGAAATGAAATTCTCACCCGTCACGCCGGTATTACGGCTCCGCAGGACTGATCCCCGACCAGGTGGCATGCCTGGCCCACCCTCACGAGAACCACAATGGCAACAGGTTAAGGCCGGGCCGAATCGGTGGGTCTCAATCGTCTGTCTGGACGCCTGGAGGCCCCGACAATAACGTCCGGTGTGCTCCGCCGACATCATGAAGAGGGTGAGGTTGGAAGTGACACGTTCCAAAGCACGTAATGCGGTCAGCTCTTTCGCCATCGTCATCGCGACACTCGTGGCGATCCTGATGCCGGTCACTCCCGCGCATGCCGCCTACGGCCCAGACCAGACCGTATCCCTTACGGTGACCTCGAATTCCGGACCGTCGATCACACTCGCCCAGCTGACCGGCACGCTGGCCTTCGACGACGGAAACACGAAGTTCAGGTACTCGCTCAAGCTGTGCTGGGGGAGCGGGTCCTACCCCAGGCCGAACTTCTACGTCGCCGTCAACGGCAGCACCTACCTCTATCCGGCCCAGACAGGCACGGCGACCGCTCCCTCCGGCTGCCAGCAGTACCTGTTCCTCTACGACGGTGAATACACCCACTCCACCACCCTCGCGAACGTCACCCTGTATGTGACGGGCGGCTGGTTCTATCCCGGCAACACCTACAACAGCCGCACCAAATCCGTGACCTACGACAACCCCTACAACTGAGCCGTCCGGAAAGCCGCAGGCACACCGCCCCCTGCGTACGCGACTGGGACACAACCCCGTCCGCACACAGTCCTGCACCCTGATGGCGTGCCGGACCTCGTTCGCGCAGACGCCGTGGCCATGTCCTCCCTGCCGCGGAACGGCCTCCGCCGCGGGCAGCCGGGCTACCCTGCCCCGGCGACCCCGGCGGAGGGCGATCCGCCGAAACTTGATCAGTCGACGCACATCGCGGTGTGGGTGGCTTGGAAGACCCAGGTTCCGCCACCCGGAGAGGAATAGGTCAGCAGCGCGCTGTAGGTTCCAGGGGTGCAGTCGTGGCCGACCGCGAGGACGGCCTGCCGGGCCCGCTGTTCGGCCGCCGCCAACCCGGCCGCATAGGTGTTGCCCGCCCCCACCGCAGTGGCACTGCGGGGAGTGTCATAGCCGTCGGCGTGCGCGGCCACGGACGTGGTCGCCAGGCCGGCCGCCACCACCGCTGAGACGAGACCGAACCGGTGAAGCCAGGTGACTTTTCGCATGCTTCTCCTTACCAGGGACGGACATTGATCGATCAATAGAGATCTAGCGCAGATCGATGTAGCGGCGATATTAACCACTTGGTCACAGTAATATGGCGGCCGTTGTCCTCATGATGGAGCACATGAATAAAGCCCTGGGGGAATCATCTATTGCGTTGATGTTCGATTGTTGGTACGGGCGGTTTCCGCGCCCGTCCGTTCGTCCTCCCTGCCGGAGGTGAACAACACCTTCGGCCCAGAAAGCACCGCCTGTTTTCAGGCCGGCGAAGCCGAATCCAGATAGTCGGGCTTCAGGGAATTTGCGATTCCTCGGATGTGCCCGATTCGAGGAGGAGGCCGGCCCGCACGGTCCCGCCGCCGCCTACGATCTGGCCGGTCTCGCCTCGGCCCTACGTGAATTTCATCGCGCAGTACTCGGATTTGCGAGTGGCTGTGCGCGACGGGGAGAGACCCGTTCCGCTCTCGGCGCGCTCGCCGAGGCGCGGCTCATCGAGGTGGTGACACCGTACCGGCCGGACGCCGCGTCCTGGATCGCCCACTTCCGGGCGTCGAGAACGGCGTTTCGGCCCCGGCCGCCGGGAAGGGTCGCAAGAAACTTTCACCACCCGAACACCTGCCGGTCTGCCGGGGCGCGTCTCGTGACCCCGCACCGCGTCGGCTTCCCGGCCGGCCGCCGCGCGCTAAGGATCCCACCCGAGCACCAGGTCGGCCAGGCATCGTGACCTGCACCGCAGCCACCGCACCGGCCCGTGCGGCGGGCGGACGCTGTTCGACGGTTCGCGTGATCGGGCGGCCACCGTACGGATCCGACGGGGTAGGGGCGTTTGCGGTCTGTGTGCGTACCGGCCCGGCGCGATAAGTGCGGTCGGTTGACACTTTTTGTGACCGCGGTGATATTAACTGCACATTGCTCTCATCGGCTTGTTCCGCCTGACAGGAGCGCATTTTTGCAGTCGATGGCCCGCCATGTTCATCTCTGGATTCGGCCGGCGCCGACCAGCCCGGCCGCGGTGGAAGTGGCCGAGCCGTCGCCGGGCTCCGTCGGCGTGCGCCGCGCATGCCGCATCCGACACAGAGCGCCGTCGTGACACCTTCGGAGGGCGAAATGAGAAAACGCTCGATCATCAGCGCGGCACTGGCGGCCGCGGTCGCCCCGCTCTGCGCCGCAATGGTGACACTCACCACGACGCCGGCCGCAGCCGCGGTCGGCGGCTCCGGCCCCTACCCGGCCGACTACGAGACCTCCACCAGCCTGTCCAATCACACCATCTACCGGCCCGGAACCCTTCCCTCCGAGAAGATGCCCATCTTCGTATGGGGCAACGGAGGTTGCTCCGCCAATGGGACGGGGCAGCTGAACTTCCTCCGCGAGATCGCCTCACACGGGTTCCTGGTCATCGCCAGCGGCAGCCCGAACGGCTCCGGTTCGACGACGTCCCAGATGCTCACCCAGTCCATCGACTGGGCGGTCGCGGAGAACAGCCGCCAGGGCAGCAAGTACAACGGCAGGCTCGACACCAGCAAGATCGCTGTAGCGGGCTGGTCCTGCGGCGGGCTGGAGGCCTACGCCGTCTCCAACGACTCGCGTATCACCACGACCATGATCTTCAGCAGCGGCCTGCTGAACGACTCGGACGACTACCAGCTCCGCCGGCTGACGAAGCCGATCGCCTACTTCATCGGCGGGCCGAGTGACATCGCCTACCCGAACGCCATCGACGACTGGGGCAAGTTGCCGACGGGGCTGCCCGCGTTCATGGGCAATCTGAACGTCGGACACGGGGGCACCTACGACCAGACCAACGGCGGCGAGTTCGGACGCGTGGCGGTGCTGTACGTCAAGTGGCGGCTGAAGGGCGACACGACGGCCGGCACGAACTTCGTCGGCCCCAACTGCGGCCTGTGCAACACCCAGTGGCAGGTCCAGCAGAAGAACCTCACCCTCGGTGGCAGCCCGTCCCCCTCCCCGTCGCCCAGCGGCAGTCCGTCCCCCAGCCCGACCGTGACTCCGACCTCCGGGGGCGGTAGTGGGGCGGTCAAGGGTGTGGCCTCCGGCCGCTGCGTGGACGTGCCCGGCGCCACCCAGAGCGACGGCACGCAGGTGCAGCTGTGGGACTGCAACGGCCAGAACAACCAGACCTGGTCGTCCACCTCCGCCGGTGAGATCCGGGTCTACGGCAACAAGTGCCTCGACGCCGCCGGCACCGGCAACGGCACCAAGGTCCAGATCTACTCCTGCTGGGGCGGCGACAACCAGAAGTGGCGAGTCAACGCCGACGGCAGCATCACCGGCGTCCAGTCCGGCCTGTGCCTCGACGCCACCGGAAACGGCACCGGCAACGGCACCAAGCTCCAGCTCTACAGCTGCCACGGCGGCACCAACCAGAAGTGGACCTGGAACAGCTAGCCCGTACCTGTGGCCTGCGGCGCGGAACACTCAGCCGCACCGCAGGCCACTTCCGGCAGTCCCTCTCCCCGCCTGAGCATCCTGATGTGATGCACGGGTGCGACGCCTGGGCTCGGGGCTGGCCGGGGATGATCCTCTGCATATCCCGCAGACCTTCGGATCTGTTCGACGCATGACTCTTATCGTCGCGACTGCTGGTCAGCGTCGCGCTTCGTCGGCTGTGGCGCGGAGTCCTCCACGAAGCGAGGACGGCAAGCGAACCAGCCGGCGATCACCCCTGGGACGGCGGTCGCAGCGAGCACCAGGAGCGAGATCGACCATGATCCGGTCGCCTCGCGCAGCAGGCCCAAACCGATCGGGCCGAAGCACGCCAGCCCATAGCCGATGCCTTGAACGAAGCCCGACACGGCAGAGGCTGTCTGCGGGCTCCTGGTTCGACGGTTTATGAGGGTCATGCAGAGCGGGAAGGTGCTCACCCCGATTCCCAGCGCACACATCCACACCAGCGTGCCGTCGAGCGGGGACAGGAGCAGGCCCAGGTATCCCGTTACCAGGAAGACCGCGCACCCGGCAACCACGATGAACGGGTTCATCATGCGGGTGGCCAGGTGGGGAACCACCAAGGCCGCGAGCATGCCCCATGCCGAGTAGAGCGCGACCATGGAGCCGCCCAGGGCCGCGCTGCCTCCTGCGTCGGTGAGCACTGCCGGGACCCAGGTGATGATCCCGTAGTTGGACAGCGAAATCATCGCGAAGAGGATCACCAGCCCCCAGACGGTTGATGATCGACTGATCCTCGGTCCCGCATCGGTCGCCGTCACGGCCGCGGGCGCGTGGTGATCGGCGGGCAGCCTGAGTGCCAGGACGAGCCAGACCACACCAGCCACAGCAGCTGGTCCCGCCCAGATACCCACCGAGAGCCGCCACGTCGCCGCTTCCGCTACCGGGACCGCGAGGAGCGGGGCGATGAACTGGCCCGCCTGCATGAGGATCAGGTAGAGCGAGGTCCCCAGGGCCAGCCGATCGGCGAACCATGCCTTCACCAACGGAACGATCACGACGTTCGCGGCTCCGATTCCGGCCAGGGCCAGCACGGTCGAAAGCACCAGCAACGAGGGCGTTGGAGAGAAGGCGCGCACCAGGAGTGACAGAGCCGTCAGGCCCAGCGCCACAGTGGCCGTGCGCTCGAGTCCGAACTTCCTCGTCACCGCTGGGGCGAGAAACCCGAAGATGCCGAAGGACACCGCCGGCACCGTGCCGAGCAGGCCGGACAGCGTCACCCCGAAGCCGAGATCGGATCCGATGATCTCCAGGAGCGGAGTGAACCCGGTCACGGCCGTTCGCAGATTGACCGCTGTCAGGGCGATGGCGAGCCAGGCCCACAAGGTCAGACGCCCACGGTGCGACGGAACGAGCGGTGGGGAGAGCGATGTCACGTTATACTCCGGTGTAAGGTCAGCAGATGATGGGATTATGGGATGAGTTCCGAAGATTCTGGCACGCGACAGCCGATGCGTCGAGTGGGACTCATCGACCAGGCCGCCGAGCGATTCCGCGAGGAGGTGGTCTCCGGACGCTGGCCGGTCGGTGAGCAGATACCGACCGAGGCCGCACTGGTGTCGGAGTTCGGGATCGGCCGGAACACGGTGCGCGAGGCGCTGCAGTCGCTGGTGCACGCAGGTCTGCTGCGCCGCGAGCAGGGCCGCGGCACCTTCGTCATCTCCAGCTCCGAGCTGACAGGCACTCTTGAACGTCAGCTCGCCGGTGGCACCCGTCGCCACTACCTGGAACTACGCCGCGCCCTTGACAGCGCCGCAGCGTCACTGGCCGCCTTGAACCGCTCAGATGCCGACGTCGAGCTGCTGCGCGAGCTGCGCGACCGTCGCGAAGCGAGCTGGTCGACCGATGATCTCGACCTGCGAGCGAGCGCGGATCTCGCCCTGCACCGCGCGATCGTGGCAGCGACGCACAACCCTCTCTACGTCAAGCTGTACACCAGCATGCTCGACATCTTCGCCGCCCACATGCGCGACGAGAAGAGCGAGGACGAGGACGCGGCACACCGCCACCACCACGAGCTGGTCGAGGCGATCGTGGACGGGGACGCCGACCGCGCTGCCACGAAGGTGATTTCCATCTTCGAACCCTTCATGCGCTGAACCACGCAACTGCGTCCCCGCTCGGGCGAGGCGTCTCTGACGATGCCCCGCAACGCGAAGCGCTGCAGGCCGGTGATGGTGCCGGCATAGCCGAGGTGGGCGAGAGACAGTCCGCGAGTGACCGTGAGTGCCCCCTGTTGACCGCCCTTAATGGCACGCTAATGGCACGGCGAGCATCTCCCCGAGTTACCGGCGCCGTACTGCGCACGGCTGCTACAGCGAAGATCGATACGTACATAACCGCAGGTTACGGAAACGATCAGTCTCGACACGTACACTCGGAGACGTGACAGCGCCACTCGAAGAGTACGAAGATCTTCACCGACTGGTCGATCAGCTCCGGCCGGATCAGGTGCGGGAGGAGCGTGCGCGGCTCCTCCAACTGGTCCACTCGCGTTCAGAGGAGCCAGAACTCGGTCCTGATGGTCTGCCCACACTCTTCGGTGCCTTCCGCGCTGGCAGGAGCGACGCATCCGAACAGGTAGAAGAGATCCTCACCGAGGGCTACGGGCGCGAAACGTGATCGTAGTCGACACGGGCCCCATCGTGGCCGCGACTTTTCAGGACGACAAGCACCACGAACGCTGCATACGGGAGTTCATCCGGGTCCGCGATGCCAACCGGCCGTTGCTCGTCCCCAGCTTCGTTGCCGGCGAGAGTTGCTACATGCTCGGCAAGCTCGGTGGAGTCAAGGCAGAAGCAGCGTTCCTGGCCAGTGGCCCTGTTGTCCGATCGGGTCCCCAGTCACCGTGCCTGCTATGAGGTGACAAAGCAGCTCGACAACTCGCGTGAGGACGGCTCAAGAGTGGATCGCGCACGGGAGAACGCGAAGGCCGACTAACGATCAAAGCCCAGGTGGGGAAAAGAGTCCCTGGCCTGGGCTTTGAGTGGGTGGAGCCTAGGGGATTCGAACCCCTGACTTCCTGCTTGCAAACGGGAGCCAGTCACGACGTAGGGGGATCCTCGCCCTGCTCAAGAGGTAGTTACGGGCCGGTCGCGTGTGATGATGTGAGGCGGCGTTGCTGTACCCCGCTGCTGTACCGGTGCCGGCTCACACCGCGCTCACATGGTGAATCCGCCTGGCGGGCGGGGGCTGCCGGTGCGGGTGTTCGTCGGGTACGGCGGGGCTTATTACTCCTGGCAGTCGGTTGAGCAGCGGCACCCGGTCTCCGACATGGAGCGCTGGTCTCAGCGCCGCACGTAGGCGGCCAACACCTGCGCCGCGCCGCAGGACGATCTGGTTGGTCCGACGTCAGTCGGTGAGATCGGCGATGGCTCGCAGCGCCGCGACGTGCCTCGCGTACGCCGCCTTCCCTTCGTCCGAGAGTGACAGCCACGTACGCGATCGCCGGCCGACGCGCCCCTTTTCGACGTGGACGTAACCCGCCTTCTCCAGCAGCGCCACCTGTTTGGAGAGCATCGCGTCGCTGATCTCCACACTGTCTCGCACTGCCGCGAACTCAGCGTTCGCGAGGCCAGCGAGCGCGGCGACGATCGAGAACCGGACCGCGTGGGTCAGCAGGTCGTCCAGATCATGGCGCGGGTGGCTGAGGCCTCCCGCGTGCCCGCGATCGCTGTCTTGCCCGTAGCTCATGCGTGCCGCTCCCGGAACGCTCCGATGAGCATGGGCAGTGGGACGATCACGCTGGCGGGCAGCCAGTACGCCAGGTCTCCGATTGTCTCGCCGGTGCCCACAGCCAGCGCCACGCCGTAGAGCGCGAAGCTGCCGCCCCAGTAGGGGCTGATGCGCCGACGCGTTCCGGCAAGGTGGACCAGGCGGCCCCGCTCCCACACCGTCATAACCACGACCAACGCCCCCCACGCGGCGAAGACGGCGGCTTTCAACAGCTTCGACTCGATCAGTCCGACGCCAGCCGTGACTAAGCCGATGCTGACACCGAATACGACAAGTTTGGTGCTGGCCCAGCGCGCCCGTGCGCGCAGCCGTTGAGACGCGTTGGCGGCGGAGCGTAGCGCGTCACGAGCCGCCTCAGGTGTCATCCCGTCATCCATGCATGCCACTCTGGCATCTAGTTACCAAAATGGCAAGTACATGTCGCTCTGGTTAGCCTGGCCTCGCGTGTTCCATGTTCCCGGTGACCTTCCTCGCGCGCGGAGGACCCCCTGAGCTGGAGCCGCCTCGGGGATCGAAGCCAGACCTTCTGTTTACAAGGAGGATCGGCGATGTCCACGGGTGTCCACCGCTGGCCTGGAGCCCTGGTCACGGGCGGCTCTGGCAAGGCACTCAGTCCACCGGCTTCCACAGTCGTCCAGGGCCGTTGTTAGCATCGGCGTTAGCATGATCGTTTCTTTGGCAATCGGGGCACCTGTGAGCCATCTGGCTGATATAACCCCTGCATGACCTACCGATTCACTGCCCGCGCGGCTACCGGGGACGAAGAGTTCGATGAGGATTACCGCCAAGCCGGGGTGGCGGAATTTGAGGATGGCAGCGGTTTCATCCTGCTCTTCATGAGCGGCATCGAAGAGGCTGACGAGCAGGACGTGGATCTTGCCCAGGACACCCACTGTCTGGTTACGGCCAATCAGGGAACCGCCTACGGTTGCGTTCGAGAAGTCGCTGTTCGCGATGGCAGATTGCGCGTTGTGCTCGACCCGGCTGCTCTAGACGATCTCGGCTTGGAGGACCCGGTGATCGAAGCCGTGTTGGACGCCCCCGAGACCGACGTGAACCGCATGTGTGATGTGCTCCGCCGCATACTCACCTATGGAAGAGCCGATGCCAGACCGGCGCTTGTCGACCTGTAGGGATCGTCCGATGTGCTGGTCAGGCGGGCGGACGCGTGACCGTGGGGGCGGACAGCTCAGTACATCGATATCTAATCCGTCCCTATGGCTGACCTTCGGCGACTGTCCAGCTCATGCGCTGAGCTGGGCTTTCAGTGTTCGCCGCTTCTCGTCGTTTCGCGCTGCTTTTCGCGCTCATGTGCCCTGGCTGTGCCCTGCCCTAGCTTCCTTCGCTTGGTCGTCCGCCATGTCGTCGGGTAAAAATGCACGGTGATCCCCAACGGTGTTCTTGATCCGCTGGCGTTGAGCCAACTTTGGGACCGACAGTGGCCTGAGTGCCCGCCGTTCGCCTACTGGCTACGCGGCCACTATCCGGACCGCTGGGTTAGGTTTCACAGCCTGCCGGAGTCTAAGCGCTACCCGGATAATGAGGCGGAATACGCGATCGTGCTCGGCCGCCACTACACCGTGCTGTCCGATCTCGATCCGGGCCCAGACCTTCTGGTCATCACGGCCGAATGGACGGACACGCCGGCGACCACACCCCAGCAGTGGCCGAGGCGATCCGAAGTCGCGCCAGCAGCGCAGCACTGGCAGACCCTCATCGAAGAGCCCGACGAGGACCCCGACTTCCGCAGCTATACGCAGCTCTATACCGAGACACGACCGTGGCAGCCCGGCATCATCGACACCCTGCTACGAGCGGTCGCAGACGACGAAATCCGCGGCGTAATCCTCGGCCCCTCGGACCTCCGCTGGCTATATCACCCATACGACGGCGGCGCCGACGTAATACTGCCCACGCGCGCCGAACGTGATGCTCTCAAGGAGCGGCATCGTGCCTGGCTGTCCGACCATCCAGCGGGCCTCTAGGACATACGGCATCGCCGATACCCATGACCAGCGGCGCAACTGCCAGAGTCCTCGGCCCGTCCCTGATTTTTCGTCTGCCGTCGACCCATCGCGTATGGGCAGGGGGCCGGCCGCAGTTAGGTCTAGGGTCTGCAAGGTGCTTCCCTATCAGGCAACGACAAGACGTGCTCGAACTTGCCGTATGTACTCTCTAGCTGCTGGGTCCGTCCGCTGTTGTCCACCAGTATTACATTCGCAGATCTTGGGGTAGTGGGTCGCCTCGGCGGCGGTAGTGGCTGATCAATGCCCGGGTCTGATGGACCGCCCGGAACAGCGACCAGGCCAGGATGTGCTCGATGTCGTTGATCGCGGCGAGGAAGGTGCGGGACAGCACCCGGCGGATCTCGGCGAGGGAGGGACGGATCAGGCGTGGCGGGGTCAGCAGGCCGCCGTCACTTCCCGGCGCTGGGGATCTTTTCCCAGGCCCGCGCGCATGACCGCGAGGAAGGCCTGGGCGAGCATGCAGGTGGTGACGTGTCGATGCCAGGGCGTCCATTTGCGGACCTGGTACTGGTCCATGCCGAGCAGGTCCTTGCCCTGACCGTTCCGTCGTGATGCTCGGACATGGCGTAGCCGAGCAGCCGCCGGGAGAACAGGTCCTCGACCGTGGCCAGGTAAAGCGGACCCTCGTCGGTGTCGATCTGTGTGCCGTCGCCGACCCACAGCACGTCCGGCGCCACCGCGGTGAACTTCCTCCCGACCAGGTCCGGCGCGGCCTTGCGCTTACCCTGCCGGGTCAGCGACCTGCGCTTCTTCGGCGCGCGTCCGGCCAGGCCCAGCTCGGCCATCCGCGCGGCGACCGTGTTCTCCGACACGCGCCAGCCCAACTCGTGCAGGTCACGGGTGACGCGGGGCGAGCCGTAGGTGCTGCCCGACGCGGCGAACAGGCGCTTGATCTCCGTGTCCAGCCGGGCTCGTCGCTGCTCACGACCGGTCGGCGCCTCGACGCCGATACGGCCCTTCCACTTGTAGAACCACGCCTGCGACACCCCCAGCGCCCGGCAGGAGGTGGCGTGGTCGACACCGAACTCGGTCTTCTGGGAACAGATGAAGGCCGCCACGCTCACCGGCCCATCGCCTCCTTCACCCACAAGACCACCGAGCGCTTGAGGACTGTGAGACTGGACAGGCACCGCCCGGAGCGCCCAGGTCTGACCCGGCTTGAGACTGGCCCCGTTGCCTTCGTGATGACCTGTCGCCTGGGCCTGGGCGGTGCCGCCGACCAGGCGGGGATGTGTCCCCATAGGGGCCTTGCGAGCGCATCGTCACAGTCCTGACCTCCTCCGCCCGGCCGGTGACCCCCGAGCTCGTGAGGAGAACCATGACCCGCGCCGTTGCCGAGACCACCCACGTCGATGATGAAGAGATCGTCTTGGGGGTGGACACCCACACCGACACCCACGTCGCCGCGGTCGTCACCGCGCTTGGAAGGCTCGTTGCCACCGAGTCGTTCCCGACGACCGCAGCAGGGTATACCGCCCTACTCACCTGGGCTCGCGGACACGGCCGGCTGCGCCGGGCCGGCGTCGAGGGCACCAGTTCCCACGGAGTGGCGCTCAACCGCTACCTGCACGGCCAGGAGATCCAGGTCCTCGAGGTCAACCGGCCCAACCGGGCGGCACGGCGCCGACGCGGCAAGAGCGACGCCGTTGACGCCGAGAACGCTGCGCGGGCCGTCCTGGCCGGGCAGGCCACGGCGATCGCCAAGACCGGCGACGGCGCGGTCGAGGTGATCCGGCTGTTCAAGATGGCCAAGGACTCCGCGATCAAGGCGCGAACCCAGACCATGAACCAGCTCAAAGCCGTACTCACGCGAACCGATCCGAGTCTGCGCGACTCGCTCAAGGAGCTGGGACAGGCCGCGCTGCTACGCACATGCGCCGCGCTCCAGCCCCGGCTCCCTTGGCGGGATCGAGGACGCGGCCATCACCATCCTGCGCATCCTGGCCGTGCGGATCCTCACGCTCACCGAGGAGATCCGCACCCACGAGAACGCCCTGACCCAGATCATCACCGGCTGCGCCCCACGGCTGCTCGAACGGCACGGAGTCGGCCCGGACACCGCTGCTTGTCTCCTTATCACCGCAGGTGACAATCCTGATCGGCTGAACAGCGAGGCCGCCTTCGCCGCGCTGTGCGGTGTCAATCCGATCGAAGCGTCCTCTGGAAAGACGGCCCGGCACCGTCTCAACCGCGGCGGCGACCGGCGCAGCAACAGCGCCCTCTACACCGTCGTGCTGACCAGACTCGGACGCGATCAACGCACCCGCGACTACGCGCAGCGGCGTACCGCCGAGGGCAAGTCCAAGAAGGAGATCATCCGCTGCCTCAAACGGTACGTCGCCCGAGAAGTCTTCCCGATCATCAGGGAAGCGCTCTCACCAGCGCAAACCTCCTCAGCGACGACTTGACAAACATAGGGGCGTCATCACGCTCGTCTTCCAGCTCAGCGCGGTCCTTCTCCCAGGCCGCCTTCTCGCGCGCGTGCTGCTTGACCAGCTCGGCCTTCTCTCGCCGTAGCCGTGCCAGCTCCTCTTCGGCCGACTCCTTCAGCGTCCCGCCTCCGCCGTTCCCGCCGGCCTGCCCACCGGCGAGCCGGTCCATCTGCACCCAGTTGTGCAGCGTGTACTCGTTGATACCAAGGTCTCGCGCCACGTGCGAGACGGGTTTGCCGGTTTCCTTGACGATCCTTACCGCTCCGGCCCGGAACTCCGGATCAAAGCGACGCCTCGTGGTTCCTGCCACGACCAAACCTCTTCCGGTTCGGTCTCCACGCTAGGAGGGGGTGACAAGCCCAGGAAGATGACCACTCCATACCAGAGTCAAGATCCACAGAGCAGCTACACAGAGCCATCGGTCGCCCCCTCACAGCATGCACGCCAGGCCGATCAGAAAGGGTTCATGGCCCGCGTCTTCGACTTCAGCTTCGAGCACTTCGTGACAACGAGCATCATCAAGGTCATCTTCGTGGTCCTTCTGATAGCCGAAGGGCTCTATGCCCTGGTGGCGGCAAGGGCCGGCACGGGCATGGTCCTGGTGGCGCTCATCCTCGTACCTGCGGGGTGGTTCGTCGCTGCCCTCGTTACACGGATCTGGATGGAACTCCTCATCGTGATCTTTAAGATCAAGGAAGACCTGGGTGCCATTCGCAGCCGCGGCGGATTCTGAGCTGCGGTTCGCCAGGGCGACAAGACCTAGAGCCAGCGTGCCGTTGCTGTACTTTGCTGCTGTATGAGATCGAAAAGGCCACTTCCCGATCATGGGAGGTGGCCTTTGACGTGGGGTGGAGCCTAGGGGATTCGAACCCCTGACTTCCTGCTTGCAAAGCAGGCGCTCTGCCAGCTGAGCTAAGGCCCCTGGGTGGGCGCGAATCGCGAAGACAGGCAGATCTTCGAGCCCTCCGGTGCGTACACCGTAGCAACAGCGCGTGTGCGAGCGCCACTCGGCAACGCGCGGGACACAGCTACGGGGAACTGCCCCGCGGGTCAGGAGGCCGAGGTGACCACCGAGGGCGCGCCGACCTCGTTGGGCAGGACGAGTCCGGGGAAGTCGGCGATGGAGTCGAGGATGTGGGTGGCGCCACCGCCGAGCAGGCGCTCCCTGCTGTGGACGCCGGTGAGCACCCCGGCGACGATGGAGGCGCCCGCGCGCCGGCCGCAGAGCATGTCGCTCTCGGAGTCGCCCGCCACGGCCACCTGCCGTACGTCGTCGACGCCGGAGCGCAGGACGGCGGTGAGCACCATGTCCGGGTACGGACGGCCACGTCCGGCGTCCTCCGGGCACAACGCGAGGTCCAGCATGCCGACCCAGCTGAGGGAGCTCAGCACCCGTCCCAGGGTGGCCCGGCTGAAGCCGGTGATCAGGGCGATCTTCAGCCCGGCGTCGCGCAGCTTTTCGATCGCCTCGATGGTGCCGGGGATCGGGACGAGACCGGCCCGCTCGATGGCTCCTTCGTACGAACGCTCGAAGGTGAGGTTGGCGGCCTGCGCCTGGGCCTCGTTGCCGGGGAAGATGCCGCGGAAGACTTCGATCTTCGGGCATCCCCGGGACCTGTGCACATGCACCATCGCGCGGGCATAGGCGCTGGTCCCGGGGACGATGCCCTGCGTGGCGATCGCCTCGGCGAACGCCCGTTCCACCATGTCGGTGTCACCGATCGTGGTCCCGGCCAGGTCCAGACAGGCCAGCTTCACGGGAGCCATTCCCGCACCTCTGCCACGATCAAGCACCATCCCCGGTGGTCAGTTCTCGCTGCCGGTGGCCTCGGTCCACAGATCGAGCTCGGCCCGGTCGGCCTGCACCTTGCGCCAGACAAGGAGCCCGCCGACGGCGACCAGAGCGAGAACAAGCAGCTTCTTCACGGTGTGACCCCACTTCTCGACGGTCTCACCTGCCGGGTGAGACAACGCCCGGTTCTACGGTTCCCTGCAGCCTAGCAAGGCTTCGGCGTCCGGCTCGGATTACTCTTAGTTTCGGTGAACCTGAATTCTGGTTTCGGATTTCCTGCCGAGCCTGTCGCACGATCGTCACGGCAGGACGACGAGATCAGAACTGCCCAGCTCGCACCGGCGCTAACCCTGACGGCCGGGGCTACGGGCTGTTGGACGACGCGTGGTTTCGGACAGGCGGGAGGCGCTCCGCTCTCAGCGGAAGCCGCTCAAACCGCTCAGGGAAGGGTCACGCAGAGACGGATCGTCGTTCCGTCGGTCCCGGTGCGAACGGCGAGATCGGACAGGCGGTCCATCAGCCACAGCCCCCGCCCGCCGAAGTCGAACCTCGTCGCGGGCTCCTCACGCTCCAGGACCTCGGCCGGGATGCCGGGCCCCTTGTCCGTAATCTCGCACACGAGGGAGCCGGCCTCGCTCCACATGGCGATTCCGCGCGGCGGTGAACCGTAACGGACGGCGTTGGCGACCGCCTCGTGCACCGCGAGGACGAAGTCCTCCAGTGCGATGCCCTCCAGGCCGGCCTCCTGCGCGGACACCATGACCAGATGCCGCACGCGGGTGACCGAACTTCGGTCGAACTCCAGGCTGAGCAGGCTGCCCGCCACGGTTCTCACCACCCTTCTGCTTCCCCCGCGCTACTCCACCACTTACCGCCCATACGGACCTGACACGCATTTTCGGGTACGGCTTGCGCCACCGTTCCAACGGACCGCGGGCAGCGGAGGTCGCGCACGTGACGCTAGCGCATCGTCACAGCTCCGTCAGGAGCCGGCTCAGGATCCGCTGGGTGTCGGCAAGCGGTCTGGCCTGGATGCACAGGCGTTCCATGACCGCGAGATAGCGGTCGATGTCTTCGCGTTTCTCCAGGTAGATGGCGCTTGTCAGCTGTTCGAGATAGACGACGTCGGGCAGGCCGACCCCCGCGAAGCGCAGGATGCTGAACGGCCCGCCCGCGGCCGCGTGCCCTCCGGCGCTGAACGGGATGACCTGGAGCGTCACCCGGGGCAGGTCGACCATCTCGATCAGGTGCTGGATCTGGGCCCGCATCACCTCGAGGCCCCCGGCCGGGCGGCGCAGCACGGCCTCGTCGATCACCGCCCACAGGTTCGGGGAGTCCGGCCGGGCCAGCAGTTCCTGGCGGTCCATCCGCAGCCGTACGCGGCGCTCGACCTCCTCCGGCGGGGCGTCCGGGTGCCCGAGCCGCACCACCGCCGCGGCGTACTCGGGGGTCTGCAGCAGCCCGGGGACGAACTGCACCTCGTAGCAGCGGATGGTGCTCGCGGCCTGCTCCAGGCCGACGTACGCCTCGAACCAGGAGGGCAGGACGTCGTCGTACTTGTGCCACCAGCCCGGCACGTTGGCCTGGGCGACGAGGGACAGCAACGCCTCTCGCTCCGCCTCGTCGCCGACGCCGTAAAGAGTGAGGAGATCGGCGACGTCGCGCCGGCGGAAACCGACGCGCCCGAGCTCCATCCGGCTGATCTTCGAGTGCGAGGCGCGGATGGCGTGCCCGGCCTCCTCCAGCCGGATGTGCTTGCTCTCGCGCAGGCGGCGCAACTGGGTGCCGAGGAGAAGGCGCAGAACGGTGGGACTACGGCGTGACTGTGACGCCAGGTCAGGGAGTTGAGGCACACCCTCCGCAGGGGCCACAGTCATATGAGGTCCTTAGAGGTGCACCGATGTTTACGCCCTGTTAACGATACTCTCCCCGTCGTCTGGCGCAAGCGGTGTGATCAGTTCTGTAGCAGATCGTCGAATTCGCCCTCTTTGACAGAGCGGACGAAAGCGGCCATGTCCTGGACGGGCACAATCAGCGCGGGGCCGGACGGGTGCCGGGAGTTACGCAACGCCACCCGGCCCTCGGGGAGCACGGCGATCTCGACGCAGTTCCCGCTCGGATTGCTTTGCCGGCTCTTGCGCCAGCCCACCCGGCCCAGATGAGATGAGGGCATCCCGTTGTAGATCACGGACATGTGGGGCCTCGTTTCGGATTCCCCCGCCCATGCAAGGACTTTCAAGCGCTTGCACGTGCATCTGTACTTGCACAGGAGCACCAATGGGAGCAGTATGACGTACTGAGTCATCCCGCCACACGGTCGACATCAACCTCATAAGGCTCTCAATGACTGGTTATCGGACAGACCGCGCTTCACTCGCAGAAGCCGATAGC
Source organism: Microbispora sp. NBC_01389 (assembly GCF_045040095.1). Taxonomy (NCBI): domain Bacteria; kingdom Bacillati; phylum Actinomycetota; class Actinomycetes; order Streptosporangiales; family Streptosporangiaceae; genus Microbispora; species Microbispora sp. NBC_01389. Next base: position 2,086,123 of record NZ_CP109552.1, on the reverse strand, counting down.
AGTGCCCATGATCCCTGGCTGGGCACGCTTGAGCAGGTCTTTCCGGATGGTGTGCGGTGGCCGTGGACCAACGGATCCGAGCCCGACGACGTGCCCCAGGTGGCGGTGCACGAATTCCACCGCGAGAGTCTCGCCGCGCGCACCGCGCGCCATTTCACCGCGGGTGTGCTGCGCACCTGGTCGATGGACGACGTCTCCGACGACGCCGCGCTCGCGGTCTGCGAACTGGTCACGAACGCCCTGCGGCACGGTCTGCGCCACCAGGCGATCCACCCCGTCCCGGTACGGCTGCTGATGTTCCGTTCGACCCGGGCGCTGCTGTGCATGGTCACCGACCCCAGCAGCGCCGCCCCGGTGCTGCGTGAGCCCGACTACGTGTCGGAGACGGGACGCGGCCTCCAGGTCGTGGCGGGGGTCAGCCGCATGTGGGGCTGGGCGCCCCTGCGTCCCATGGGCAAGGCGGTGTGGGCCGGCTTCACGGCCGAGCGCTCCCTCCGCTGACGCACCCGGGCCTGCCCGCCCCGTCAGGTCCTCACCCGGATCTTTCCCTCTGTTCCGCCCGATTTTCCCCGGTAGTATCGCGGTCTGGGCTGAACGGAGGATCATGCCGGGTTTCCCCCCGGTCGAGCCGGTGGGTTTCGACCCGTCCATCCCGAACGAGGCCCGGGTCTACGACTACTGGCTCGGCGGGAAGAACAACTTCGCCGCGGACCGCGGCGCGGCGGAGATGGCGTTGCGGATCGCGCCCGAGCTGCCGATGATGTGCCGCGAGGGACGCAAGTTCATGCGCAGGGCCGTACGGTTCCTGGCCGAGGCCGGAATACGGCAGTTCGTCGACATCGGGTGCGGCCTGCCGACCCAGGGCAACGTCCATGAGATCGCGCAGCGGTACGCCCCCGACGCCCGGGTGGTGTACGTCGACAACGACCCCGTCGTGGTGAACCACGGGCAGGCGCTGATCGAGGACGACGAGCGCGTTGTGGTGATCCACGGCGACGTGCGCGACCCCGACGGGCTGTTCGCGCACCCGCGGCTACGCGGCCTCGTGGATCTTGATGAGCCCGTGGCCGTCCTGCTCGTCTCCGTCCTCTGGGCCATCAACGATGACGATCTGACGCTCGCCCTCACCTGGCGGGTACGCGAGAAGATCGCCCCCGGCAGTTACGTGGTCATCAGCCACGCCGTCTCCGACATCCGGCCGGAGGTGACGGACCGGCTGTCCCTGCTGTTCGCCGACGAGTGGGCCGTCAAGGACGACGGCCGCATGCGCCTGCCCACTCGGGCGGAGATCCTCCCGCTGTTCGGGGACCTTGAGCTGGTGGAGCCCGGCCTCGTCCTGCTGCCGGACTGGCGCCCCGATCCCGGCGGGCTGCGGCCGCCGAAGAACACGGTGTGGTCGGTCGGCGCGGTCGGCCGCAAGCGCTGACGCGCCGCCGCCTGTTAGATCTTCGTTGATTATTAACGAGGCTGACCATTGACAGAAGTAGCGTCAGACGACGACGCTCAGTGAATACTCCAGCTTCCCCAGGGAGGTGGGACAGCGGTGATCATCGTCATGTCCTGCTCCATGACCGCCCGCCCGTACGCGGCGAGCGGTGGATCGACCACCGGCGTTCTCAGCCGGTGCACCCCGTGACCTCCGCCGCCGATCAGTGCGGAGTTCTCTACACAGACACCTATGTCAGCGTCAGGTGGTCCCCGGCGGACTCGTCGGTGATCATCGATGGCGAGGTCGACGTCTCCAACAGTGAGGCCTTGGCGGGCGCGCTCGCCGCGGCGCGGAAGGCGCGCGGCGAGATCGTCATCGACGCGAGCGACCTGCGGTTCATCGATCTCGCGGGGCTGCGGGCCCTGCTGGCTCCCGCCTCCTTCGTCACGCACGACGCCGTACGGCTGCGGAACGTGCCGCCGTACCTGCGCCGTCTGCTGAGGATACTCGACTACTGACGACATACGGCGCCTCGGGGCCGTTCCCGGGTTCAGCCGACCAGATCGCGCGCCAGCGTCTCTATCCGGTCCCGCCACGCCTCCAGCACGGAGGCGTGGCCGGTCGCGCCGGTGTCCGTGACGACCAGCCGCGCGCCGTGCCCGGTGCCCCGGGACAGCTCCCAGCGCACCCGTCGCCCGTCCCCTTCCGCGGCGTGGCCGGCCCCGTCCGGTCCCGCGTCCGGCCGCGCCGGTGCGACCGTGAACTCCACGAACGCCGACGCCTCCGCGCCGGGCGCGGCGCCCTGAGCTCCCGGAGCTCCCGGAGCTCCCGGCGTACGGACGGCCGTGACGGTCCCCTCGCCGAGACGGGCCGGCACCGGGGCGCCGATCCTCGCCCCGGCGGCCCCCACGGCGTTCCAGACCTCCTCGACCGGCCGCGTGAGCTGCCGCTCGAACCGCACCCGCCAGTCGCCCGTCCCGTCTACTCCCCTGGCCACTCCCTCGGTGAGGCCGAACGTCTCCACGTACGCCTGATGGAGCTCCGGGAAGTTCCCCTCCGGCCACTCGGGTGCCCGTCCGGCGGCGACCGCCTCCATGGCGTCGAGACACACCTGCCATCCGGAGGCGTAGCTCGCGGCGGCCGGGCGGTCGTCGAAGACCTGCGTGAAGACGAGCAGGCAGCCGCCGTCCTCCTCGGGCGACAGCTCGAAGCGCAGCAGGTTGTCACCCTCGCGCGGCACCTCCGGCGCGGAGCGCTGGACGAAGGCGAACACGCGGGGCGGGTCCAGCTCGGTGATCTCCGCGTCCAGCGTCATGCCGCCGCCGAATCTGATCTTCCCGCCCACCCGCGGGTCCATCTCGTCGACCGTGAACGGGAACCACCGGCCGAGCCGCTCGGGCTCGATGATCGCCCGCCAGACCTTCTCCCTCGGGTGGGACAGCCTGCGCTCCATCCGCAGCACCGGCCGTCCGTCGATCTCGTCGAGCGTCGCCTTCACGTCATCTCCTCCGGGTCGTCGTCGGGCGTCTCGTCCAGATGTCTCTCCAGCGCGTCGAAGCTCACCGACCACAGCCTCCGGTACGGCGCGAGCCACGCGTCGATCTCGGCGAGCGGCTCGGGGCGGAGCTCGTACCACCGGCGCTGGGCGTCCCTGCGCACGCGGACCAGCCCGGCCTCACGCAGCACCTTGAGGTGCTTGGAGGTGCCGGGCTGGGTCAGGCCGAGCCGCTCGGTGAGCTCCCCGACGAGACGGGGGCGTTCGAGCAGCAGGTCGAGGATCCGCCGCCGCACGGGCTCGGCGAGCACGTCGAATGTCGCTGGCACACCCCCGAACATACCTGTTCGGCTATATTCCCGCAAGGTTATGTAACGACGTCACGCCCCCGAGAGGATTTCGTCGAGCTCCTTCAACGCCGTCTCGTCCGGCCGCCATCCGGCCGCCGCCGCGTTGGCCTCGACCTGCTCCGGCCGGGTCGCGCCCGCGATGACCGACGACACGGCGGGCCGCGCGAGCAGCCCTCCGATCGCCACGTCGAGCAGGGTCACGCCCTGCCGTCCGGCGAACTCCCGCAGCCGCTCCACCACGTCGAACCGTTCATCGGTCAGATACTGCGGGCGCCCGGCGAGGCGGCTGCCCTCCGGCGGCTGCTCCCCGCGCCGGTACTTGCCGGTCAGCAGGCCGTTGGCGAGCGGGAAGTACGGCAGCAGGCCGATGCCGTGGTGGGCCAGCGCCGGGACGAGCTCCTGCTCCACCCGGCGGTCCAGCAGGCTGTACTCGTTCTGGGCGCTGACGAAGCGCTCCAGACCCCCGGTGCGGGCGATCCAGTCGGCGTCGGTGACCTGCCAGGCCGCGAAGTTGGACGAGCCCAGGTAGCGGACCTTCCCCTCCCGCACCAGGTCCGTCAACACCGACAGGGTCTCCTCGACCGGCGTGGACGGATCGGGGAAGTGCAACTGGTAGAGGTCGATCCAGTCGGTCCTGAGCCGCCGCAGCGACCGTTCGACCGCCAGGCGGACGTAGCGCCGCGAGGCCCGCGCGCCCCAGTCGGGCCCGTTGGCGCCCTGCACGTCCCCGCCGAACTTGGTCGCGAGGACGACCTGGTCGCGCCGCCCCTTCAGCACCTCGCCGAGCAGGGCCTCCGACTCGCCGTAGATGTCGGCGGTGTCGATCAGCGTGACGCCCGCGTCGAGCGCCGCGCCGACCACGGCGCGCGTGGCGTCGAGGTCGATCCTGCGGCCGAAGTTGTTGCCGCCGAGGCCGACGGCCGAGACGACGAGCCCCGAGTCGCCCAGCCGCCGATAGGTCATCTCTGTCATGGTTCCCTCACATTCGTCGGCAGCGGAAGCGTCACCTCACCGTATTTCGCGCCGTCCGGAAGGCGGTCCGGGGGGCGGGCGGCGGACGCCCGCGAGAGGATGCCGGGCATGACCACCGTGCGGCACGCTGTCCGGGCCATCCTGTTCGACGGCGACGACGTCGTCCTGTTCCGCCGGGTGCGCCCCGAGCGTGAGCCGTACTGGATCACGCCGGGCGGCGGGGTGGAGCCGGGCGACGCCTCCCTGGAGGCGGCGCTGCGCCGCGAGCTCGACGAGGAGCTGGGCGCCACCGCGGGGCCGGCGCTGCACGTGTTCACCCTCGTCGAGCCGGGCCGCCTGAGCACCGTCTTCGCCTGCCGGCTCGTCTCGCTCGACCTGTCGCGCCGCAGCGGCCCCGAGTTCCTCGAACCCGACATCGGCCTGCACCAGATCCGGCGGGTCCGCCCCGAGGACGTGCGCACGCTGAACGTGGTGCCTCCGGAGCTGGGGGAGTTCATCTCGGCGAGCGCCGCCACGCTGCCCGCGCTGCTCGACGCCGCGACGTACGCGCCGGGCCGGTACCGGCCGGTCGTGGACGTGCATCTGCTGGTGACGGACGGAGACAGGGTGCTGCTCGGCCGCCGCCACGGCACCGGGTACGCCGACGGGGAGTGGCAGATCATGCCGTCCGGGCACCTGGAGGAGGGGGAGACCGCCGTGGACGCCACGGTCCGCGAGGCGCGCGAGGAGCTGGGCATCGAGCCGTACGGCTGCGAGGTGGTCCACGTGCTGCACCATCGCAACCCGGGCGGCACGGCCCGCGTCGGGCTGTTCCTCGTGCCCGGGGGATACACCGGCACGCCGGTCAACGCCGAACCGCACAAGTGCGCGGAGCTGGGCTGGTTCCCGATGGACCGGCTGCCCGAGCGGACGGTGCCGTACGCGCGGGCCGGTGTCGAGGCCGTGCGCCGCGCGCTCGCCCACGGCGGGACGGCCGCCCGCTCGAACGGGTCCGGCCCGCCGGTCTTCTCCCTGCACGGGTGGGAGACGCCGGGCGCGGCGGAGGCGGTGGCCGAGGCGGCGCGGTCCGGGTTCGAGGAGGTCACGGTCTGTCTCGTCGGCTGGCTCGACGGCACGCCGCTCGTGCGGTCCGACGAGGAGACCGACCGTCTGCCCGCGACGGTCGTACGGCCGGGGGAGGACGTCCAGGCGGCGCTGGCGCGGATCGCGGCGGCCGGGGAGGTCGGGGAGGTCGGGGTGGTCGGGGAGACGTGGTTCGCGGGCGCGGACGACTACGTCTCCCCGGACGGACGCCCCGGGCGCCGGCTGGCCTTCGCCGCCCGCCTGACCACCGCGCCCGAGGGCGTGGTGCCGCTGCCGGCGGGATCGCTCGGCCGTCTTCCGTCCGCCGAGGGGGTGTTCGTCCGCTCTTCGGGGCTTCTGTACGGCATGTCCGACCGATAGCCTGGCCTGGGGCGTGCCGGGAAGTCTGGTCGGCGAAGGGGTCTCTCATGCCCGGGAGGCCGGACCGCCGACCGGAAGGCAGACGTGAGCACAGCCGTACGTCGTGGGCAGGTGAGATCATGCGCGCCCGGGATCTCCTAGTGCCGTTCCCCACGGTGGGGCTCGACTCCCCCGTGGCCGAGGCCGCGCGCCTCATGGCCGAACGCGAACTGCCGGGGCTGATCGTGCTGGACGAGCGCGGCACGCCGGTGTCGATCCTGCCCGGCACGCAGGTGCTGCGCCTGGCCGTGCCCCGCTACTGCCAGGACGACCCCGCGCTGGCCCGGGTGATCGACGAGGCGCACGCCGACGCGTTCGTGCGCGCGCTGGGCGATCGCACGGTCCGCCAGGCCCTGCCGGAGCGTCCGCGCGAGCTGCCGGTCACCGACCCGGACGCCACCCTTCTGGAGATCGGCGCGCTGATGGCTCGCACCCGCAGTCCCCTGGTCGCGGTGCTGGACGGCGGCCGCCTGCTGGGCGCGGTGACACTCTCCGCGCTGCTCAAGCGGCTCGCTTGACATCCCCCCTCCCTGAAGGGAGGGGATTCCAACCCTCACAGGTTGGTCTTCCTGCTTCGCTGCCGGTCGCCTCGTCCGAGAGGACTCCGTTGAGGTCTTACACCAGCTCCACAGGCGTTTCACCTCTCCGCCAGCCCGGCGGCGAGGACGTTCCTGGCGGCGTTGACGTCCCGGTCATGGACCGCGCCGCAGGCGCACTCCCAGGCCCGGACGTTCAGCGGCATCGACTTCCGCAGTGCCCCGCAGGCCGAGCACAGCTTCGAGCTGGGAAACCACCGGTCGATCACCACGAGTTCCCGCCCGTACCACGTGGCTTTGTACGCCAGCATCGACCGCAGTTGCCGCCAGGAGGCGTCGGAGACGGCGCGGGCCAGCGAGTGGTTCTTGACCATGGCGCGGACGGTCAGGTCCTCGATCACGACCGTTTGGTTCTCGCGGACGAGTCGAGTCGACAGCTTGTGCAGGAAGTCCCGGCGCCGGTCGGCGATCCGCGCGTGCAGGCGGGCGACTTTCACCCTGGCCCTGGCCCGGTTGCTGCTGCCCGCGGTTTTGCGGGCCAGGGCCCGCTGCGCCTTGGCCAGCTTGCGCCGGTCGGCCCGCTCATGCCGGGGGTTGGGGATCTTCTCACCGGTCGAGAGAGTCACCAGGGCGGTGATCCCCGCATCCACGCCAACCGTGTTCCCCACCGGGTCGAGCGGGTCGATGGTCTGCTCCACCAGGAGAGACACGAACCACCGCCCCGCCGCGTCCTTGCTCACCGTCACCGTGGACGGCTGCGCCCCCTGCGGGAGTGGACGCGACCACACGATGTCCAGCGGGCCGTCCATCTTCGCCAGCGTGAGCCGGCCATCGCGGTAGCGGAACGCCGAGCGGGTGTACTCGGCCGACGCCCGCGACTTCTTCCGCGACTTGAAGGTGGGGTACCTGGCCCGCTTGGCGAAGAAGTGGGCGAAGGCGGCCTGCAGGTGCCGCAGCGCCTGCTGCAACGGCACGGACGACACCTCGGCCAGGAACGCCAGCTCTTCGGTCCGCTTCCACGCCGTCAACGCGGCCGAGGACTCCGCGTAGGAGACGCGGCGGCCCTCCAGGGTGTAGGCGCGGGTGCGTTCTTCCAACGCCTTGTTGTAGACCAGGCGCACGCACCCGAACGTCCGGGCAAGCCCGGACGCCTGCTCGGGGGTGGGATAGAAGCGGTACTTGTAGGCCCGCTTCACCGTCTGCGCCACCCCGCACATCATGCCACCCGATCAGCTGACGCTCGCGTGAATTCGCACAGCGGTTCGCCTTCCGGGGAAACGCCTACCCCCGCCCCGCTCCGCAAGGAGTCCGATTCCTCCCCGCCTGAAGGCGGGGGTTTCCACGGAGGATCTTGATGACGGTGACCGCCTGGGTGGCGTCGATCGTCTTCGCCGCCACCTACGTCCTCATCGCGAGCGAGAAGATCCACCGGGTCAAGGCCGCCCTGGGCGGCGCCGCGATCATGCTGCTGGTCCACGCGACGGCGGCCGGCTCCGCGTTCTTCTCGCAGGAGTCGGGCGTGGACTGGAACGTCGTCTTCCTGCTGCTCGGCATGATGATCATCGTCGGTGTGCTGCGGCAGACCGGCGTGTTCGAATACCTGGCGATCTGGGCCGCCAAACGCGCCAGGGGACGGCCGTTCCGGCTCATGGTGCTGCTCCTGGTGATCACGGCCCTGGCGTCGGCGCTGCTGGACAACGTCACGACCGTGCTGCTGATCGCGCCGGTGACGTTCCTCGTCTGCGAGCGCCTCGCCCTGCCGGTCGCGCCGTTCCTGATCGCCGAGGCGATGGCGTCCAACATCGGCGGCACCGCGACGCTCGTCGGCGACCCGCCGAACATCATCATCGCCTCCCGCGCCGGCCTGACCTTCAACGACTTCCTCGTCCACCTGGCGCCGCTGGTGATCGTGCTGACGGCGGTGTTCATCGGGCTGTGCCGGGTGCTGTTCCGCAGCGCCTTCCGGTACGACCCGGAACGGGCGGCCGAGATCATGCAGCTCGACGAGAAGGCGGCCATCGAGGACCGGGTCATGCTCGTGCAGAGCCTGTCCGTGCTCGGGGTGGTCATCGCCGCGTTCGTGCTGCACCCGGTGCTGCACTACGAGCCGTCCGTCGTGGCGCTGCTCGGCGCAGGGCTGCTCGTGCTGGTCACCAAGGTCACCACGGACGACGCCCTGCGCGAGGTTGAGTGGCCGACGCTGGTGTTCTTCGCCGGGCTCTTCGTGATGGTCGGCGCGCTCGTCGAGACCGGCGTGATCGCCCAGGTGTCGCAGGCGGCGGCGGAGGCGACGGCCGGGCGGCCGGGCGTGACGGCCATGGTCCTGCTCTGGGCCTCGGCCGGGCTGTCGGCGATCGTGGACAACATCCCCTACGTCGCCACGATGAGCCCGATCGTGGCCGACCTCGCCCAGCACGTGCCCGGCGACCACAACGTCCTGTGGTGGGCTCTCGCGCTGGGCGCGGACCTCGGCGGGAACGCCACCGCCGTCGGCGCCTCCGCCAACGTCGTCATCCTCGGCATCGCCGAGCGCAACGGCGCGCGCATCAGCTTCTGGGAGTTCACCAAGTACGGCCTGGTGGTCACCGTCGTCACCGTGGCCCTGGCCACGCCGTACCTCTGGCTGCGATACCTGCTCTGAGCCCGGCCCAGCGGAAAAGCGCGTCCCCGGTCCGCTCACCGGACCGGGGCCTGCGCTCGCGCATATGAGTCGGGAGATACTCGGGCGAGGTGACCGCGATTCTTCGTGACGTTTCTTCGAGAAGCCCGCCACCGTTCCGGAGACGATGATGCCGGTACGTCTGACCGTGGCCCTCGCCCTGGCCGCCGCCGCGTTCTGGGCCACGCCGGCGCAGGCCACGAGCTGCCCGCCCCCGCCCGACGTGAGCGGTCAGACGTACGAGCAGGCGGTCGAGGCGCTCCACAGCCGTTTCGGCTACGGGGTCGTGACCGTGCCCGATCCCGTGCCTCCCGGGACGAGTTTCGTGAGCAGCGCGGAGACGGTGTCGTGCAACGAATTCAAAATCACGAGGGTCCAGGTTTACCTGGAAGGACAGGTGCCCGACCTGACCGGGATGACGCTGACCGCCGCCACCGCCGAAGCGGAGAAGGCCGGGTTCGGCGTGACCACCCAGCAGCCGGAGGCCACCGGCGATTGGAAGGTCGCCCAGCAGACTCCCGCGCCCGGCGGGCGGCTCGCCTACGGGCAGGCCGTCAGCCTGCTCCTCGACGGCTCGACCGAGGTGCCGTACCTCATCGGCCGTACGGTCGCGGAGGCGCGGCGGATGGCGGCGGACCGGGGGCTGACGCTCAGAGGGGCGGATGACGCGCGCGACGACCAGATCGTCGAGGACCAGGACCCACCACCCGGCGAAGACGAGCTGACCATCGGCGACGCCGTCGACGTCGTCCTGAGCGAGGTGTCCCCCGTGAGCCCGTCCGTGAGCCCCACGGTAAGCCCACCTGTGAGTCCACCGGCGAGCCCCGACGACAGTCCCTCACCGAGTCGACCGGAGTCGCCGCAGTCGGAGGAGTCGCCCGAGGCGAGCCCCGAGGCGGTGCCGACGGTCGCGTTCTCCGGCGAGGAGACGGGCTCGCGGACCCGGGCCGGCAGGAGATCTGGGAAGGCCTGTCATGAACCTGACCATCGACCCGAATCCGGGCACGGCCGCCCTCGCGCTCTATGACGGCGCACGCGGCGCGGTGGCGGCGGCGGCGAGCGTCGTCCGCGACCCCCAGGTGATCAGCACGATCTGCCGCGACGCCCCGGGCCTCGCCGGGCGACTCGTCGCTCAGCTGCCCGAGACCGGCGCCGGCCTGCTCCACGGGATCACTCTCGGGACGGTCCTGGCGGCCGGGTGGCAGAAGTCCCGCGTGCTGCGGGCCGCCGCGGTGCGCAGTCACGAGAAGGGCCTCCGTGGGAAGACCGAGCCGGTCCAACTGGCCGCGCACTCGATCACCTCGGAGCACCGCCCGTACGTCGAGGTCTACGCCGACGAGCGCAAGGTGCTCACGATCACATTCTCCGTCGACCTGACGTTCACGATCGGGCTGCTGGACGCGGAAATCCGCGACGGGCGGCTGGTGACCCTCCGTCTCGGCGGGGGCTTCGAGGTCACGGTGAGCTGGGGGATGGAGGGTTTCAAGATCGGCGAGAAGCAGGTGCCGATCCACGTCCCCGCCGTCGCCTTTCCCCTCGGCGCCGGAATCCCGCTGGCCCGGCCACCCGCCTGACCGTGTTCGCCAACATCCAGACCCCGGGCTACGTCTTCGCGATCACCGGTCCCTGGACCCAGAAGCACGACGAGCACGGCCACGGCTACGAGCACGGGCACGGGCACGGGCACGGGCACCACTGACCTGCCTGAGGCGGTCCACCCCACCCCCGGTGGGGTGGACGTGTCTCCGGGGCCGTGTTTCCGGGGCCGTTCTTCCGGGGGCAGGCGCGCGGCGGGACGGCTCAGGCGAGCAGGTGGGCGAGGCCGAGCCCGGCGGCGGCGGCGAGGACGCCGAGGAGCAGGCTGCCCAGCGCGTTGAGCGCGGCGGCCGCGGCCGAGCCCTCCTCCAGCAGGCGCACGGTCTCGAAGCCGAACGTGCTGAACGTCGTGAGCGCCCCGCAGACACCGGTGCCCAGCAGGGCGACCGCGGGGTCGGGCAGGCCGAGGCCGTCCCGCGCGCCGAGCAGCAGCCCGAGCACGAGCGACCCCACCAGGTTCACCGTCAGCGTCCCCCAGGGGAACACGCTGTCGTGCAGACGCTGCACCAGCCGGTCGGTCAGATAGCGGGCGGGGGCGCCGATCGCGCCGCCGAGGAAGACGAGCAGCAGGGTCACCGCTCCGCACGCCCCACGTAGCGGTAGACCTCCACGGGATCGACGATCACGAGGCCCTCGGTGACCAGTTCGTCCAGCTCCGTCATGAACGCGGCGATCCGGTCCGGGGCGTCCACGACGACGACGGCGACGGGCAGGTCCTCGCTGAGCGACAGCAGGCGGCTGGTGTGGATGAGCGAGGACGCGCCGAAGCCCTCGATGCCGCGGAACACGCTCGCCCCGGCCAGCCCACTCCTGTGCGCCCGGTGCACGATCTCGCTGTAGAGCGGCCGATGACGATACTGGTCGGATTCGCCGACGAAGATCGTCAGGCGTTGCGCCGGGCCGTGCAGCCTCAATGTCTCGTCTCCTTGCCGTGCCGTACGGGGAGGCCGGCCACGGCGCGGGCCAGCGCGGCCCCGCACCAGACCGCGGCCAGACCGGCGACCAGGCTGCCCGCCGCGTACGCGACGGCGGTCGTCCAGCCACCGGCTGACATCCTTCCCACGATCTCGGTGGTGAAGGTGGAGAACGTGGTGAACCCGCCGAGGAAGCCGACCCCGAGGAACGGCCGGACGTAGCGGCGCGGGGGCCAGTCGGACAGCACGAAGACCATCAGCGCCCCCAGCGCGAGGCAGCCGGTGACGTTGACGAGGAACGTCGCCCAGGGGAACCCGGAGGGCGGCGCGGGCAGGGCCTGGCCGGCCAGGTAGCGGGCCACGCTGCCGGCCCCGCCGCCGAGCGCGATCATCGCGAGCACGTCCCATGCACGGCGGTGCGCGGGGGCCGCCAGGCGGAAGACGTCCCGGTCGCGCCGGAGGTCCACGTCGGGGTCGATCGGCAGGCCGGCCTCTTCCCGATCGCCGCGTACGCGCCGGCTCACGCCGTCCTCCTCGTCCTGGTCATCCGGCCTTCGCACCGGTTCGTCGCCCCGTCCGCCCATGGATCCCGTGACGGTCGCGAGGGGCGCGACGGGGGCGCGACGGGGTCCGGTCCGCACGAGTGGGTCCCAGTCTACGTACCGGGCCGGTACGGCCGCCGTGGCCGCCCGCGAAGGGCCCGATCAGCAAGCCGTGTCCCTAATCAGGAATTTCTTCAGACCACAAATCTCATGTTACAGAGAGCCGGTGAGTGGGACATCCGAAAGCCGCCACTTTCCGGAAACCGATCCCCTCTGAACTGGGAATACCAAGGAATCCGACATACAGCAATTACTTAAACAATCGGCCATATAAGGTTCTATTGACATTAAACCGCAGCCACCGTTGACTGGTTAAGTATGGGCGGGATCACGAGGACGAGGCCGGTGGAGGCGTCACCGGAAGGACCTTACGAATCCGGGCCGCGCACGACCGCGGTCACGCCTTGCTGAGCGCCGCCGGCGTCCCAGGCACGGCCGGCCCTCCCCTCACCGTCGACCTGCGCGGAACGCCGGGATCGGTGTCGTGGAGGCTGCTGGACCCCGAGCCGGATCCCGGGCCGGACGCGGGGCCGGACGCGGGGCCGGACACGGAGGTCCTGCCCTGCGTCGTGCTGGCCGACCGGGCGGGCTGCGCCGAGTTCGCCGTCCTGCAGGACACCCTGCACCAGCTCGGCGTGCCGAGCGTGCGCGTCGACGCCGAGACCATCGCCTCGCTGCGGCTGACCACCACGGTGGCCCCCGGTGACCCGGGCGGCGGGATCGGCGGCGGGATCGGCGGCGTGCTCGACCTGGACGGCCGCCGCATCACGCCGACCGTCGTGTGGGCGCGCCACTTCTCGCCCCGGGCCATTCCCGCGACGGCGGACGCCGTCGAGACCCTTCTGCGGGCCGAGTCCTGGCACGCGCTGGTCCGCCAGCTCAGCTCCCTGGCCCCGGCGAGCCTGCCGGGCAACCGGCCCGGCCGCCTGGAACAGCTCGCCGGAGCGGCGAGGGCCGGGGTCCGCGTCCCCCGTACGGTCGTCACCACCAGCCCGGCGGAGGCGGCGGCCCGCCTGCCGGGGCCCAGGGTCGTCGTCAAGGTCGTCGAGGAGCACTTCGTCGAGACCGAGCCCGGGCTCCTGACCGGGGTCCTCCCCGAGATCGCGGCCCGCGAGGAGGTGCTGCGCCGGCCCGCCCTCGGCTATCCCGTCATCGTGCAGGAGCACGTCGAGCACGACGCCGAGCTGCGGGTCTACCACGTCGCCGGCGCCCTGCACGCGTACGCCGTCGGCAAGCGCTCCCCCGACTCGCCGTGGCGCGAGGAGGGCGAGGTGACGGTCACCCCGGTCGCCGTCCCGCCCGCGGCCGCCGACGCCGTACGCGGGCTCGCGGGCCTGTGGGGGATGACGTACGGCGCCTTCGACCTGCTGCTCAGAAAGGACGAGGTGGTGTTTCTCGAAGTGAACGCGGACGGCGACTGGCGCTGGTTCGAGGCGAAGGCCGGGGGACACGCGGTCTCCACGGCCGTCGCGCTCGCGACAAGAACGCTCCATCTGGCGGCCCTGGGCAACGCCGTGCCCCCGGCGCCGCTCGACCTCGTCGACTTCCTCCTGCTGGGCACCCGGACAGCCGGCTCCGTCCGGTGACCGGGGTCGCCGCGGAGACCCGGACCAAGGACTGCACCATGGGTGACGCGATCTCACCGCGACTGCACTGTTCGATTCTCGGTCCGCTGGAGGTCCGCGTGGCGGACCACAGGGCCGTCATCGGCGCGCCGAAACAACGGCTGCTCCTGGCGATACTGCTGTGCCACGCGAACGCGGTCATCCCGTCGGAGCAGTTGATCGACTCGCTGTGGGGCGAGACGCCGCCGCGCACGGCCCGCAAGAACCTGCAGGTCTACGTGTCCGCGCTACGCAAGATCGTGGGCGATCGGATCAGCTTCCAGGGGTGGGGCTACCGGATGCGCGCCGACCGCGAGGAGCTCGACCTGCTGCGCTTCCTGGAACTGAGCAGGTCGGGCCGCTCCGCCGTCCGGAGCGGCGACCTCCCCGCCGCCGCCGCGCAACTGGGCGACGCCGTCCGCATGTGGCACGAACGGCCGCTTGTGGAGTTCCGCCATGTCCCGCTCGTGGCCGCCGAGGTGGGCCGCTTCACCGAACTCTTCCTGTCGGTCTACGAGGACTGGGTGGAGCTGGAGATCGAACTGGGCCGCCACGTCGAGGCCCTGGGCTCCCTCGACGTCGTCGCCGCGCGGTTTCCCGCCCGCGAGCGCGTCGCGGCGGCCAGGATGACGGCGCTGTCGCGGTGCGGGCGGGCCGCCGAGGCGCTGGCCCATTTCGAGGGCGTCCGGCGGCACCTCGCCGCCGAGATGGGCATCGATCCCAGTCCGCTGATCCGGCAGCTCTACCAGACCATCCTTCGCGGTGACGGGCCCTCCCGCACCCGGAACCCCGGCCCGGCCGGCCCCGCCGCCCGTCCCGTACGGGCCCTGGCGAACCGGCTCCCCCGCGACGTCGACGACTTCTCCGGCCGGGCGGCGGAGGTGCGGCGCGTTCTCGAGGAGCCCGCTCCCGTCACGGTGATCACGGGCGGGCTGGGGGCCGGCAAGACCGCCCTCGCCGTACACGTCGCGCACCTGCTGGCCCCCCGCTATCCGGACGGCGCCGTGGTGATCCCGCTGCGGCGCCACGGCGTCCCCCGGCCGGCCGCCGGCGTCCAGCGGGAGATCCTGGAGGGCGTGGGGCTGGAGGTCGCCGGCGTGCGCGAGGACGACGCGCTGGCGTCCGTCTGGCGGTCGTGGCTCGCCGACCGGAAGGTCCTGCTGGTCCTCGACGACGCGCCGGACGAGGCGAGCGTCCGCACGCTGCTTCCCGGCACCACGTCGAGCAGGGTCCTGGTGACGAGCCGGAGCAGGCTCAGCGGGCTGGAGTCGGTGGCCCGGATCGGGCTCGGGGACCTGTCCACGAGCGAGGGCGTCGAGTTCCTGAGCCGGATGATCGGCCGCGACCGGGTGGCCGGCGATCTGCCCGCCGTCCTGCGGATCTTCCGGAGGTACGGCCTGTCGCCGCTGGTCCTGCGCCTGCTGGGGGCCCGGCTCGCCGGGCTCTGGCACCTGCCGCTCGGTCCGCTGGCCGAGCGGCTGGACCGGACCGAGAACGTGCTGGACGAGTTCGCCGCGGGGGACGTGTCGCTGCGCCGGCGGTTCGAGGAGTCCTACGCGCACCCGTCGTGGCCGCACCGCGCCGCGTTCCTCGCCCTGGGCGCGCTCGGCGGCCCGGTCTTCGGGCACGACGAGCTCGTCGAGGCCCTGGACGGCACCGGTGAGCCGGGCGAACGGGTCGTCGAGTCCCTTCTGGAGGCGGGCGTCCTGTCGATCTCGCAGACCCCGGCCGACGCCGAGGTGACCGCCCACTCCCTGTCGTACGCGATGTCACCGCTCGCCCACCGGTTCGCGGCCGAACTGCACGCCGGACCGCGCGGAAACCGGGAACGCTGAGACCGCGTACGCGGCCGGTATGGCGGCGGCATGGCGTCGCCATACTGGCCCTGAACCCCGCGTCCCTACCCTTGGCGGCGTACCACACTGGCCGTCAGGCCAGGCACGACCAGGAGGTGGGCCGTTGCACAGCCACGACGTTCAGACCGGGCCGGCGCCGTTCGACCCGCTGACGGCCCTGCGCGAGGCGGGCCACCCGGTGGACCTGCTCAACGAGCGGCAGCGGCAGGTGTTCGCCGAGCTCAGCAGGCCGGAGGTCGAGCTGCTGAACTCGATCAAGACCCGCCTGGACGAGGCGGCGGGTGAGGTCGAGGGCCAGGAGCTCAAGCTCGTTTGACCACCGGGGCGGCACGCCCTGCGCGCCGGAACGTCGTGGTCGTCTTCATCGACCTGGTGGGCTCGACGGAGCTGGCCGAACGGCTCGACCCCGAGCTCCTCAGGGACGTCCTCGACCGGTACTACCAGGCGTGCACCTCCGGGATCAGCGAGCACGGCGGCGTCGTGGAGAAGTACATCGGGGACGCGATCATGGCGGTCTTCGGCATCCCCGCAAACCGTGAGGACGACGCGCTCCGGGCGGTCCGCGCCGCCCACGCGGCGCTGCAGAGGGTGCGGGAGCTGAGCGACGGCCTCGCTCCCACGCACGGCATCCAGCTCGACGTGCACTGCGGCGTCAGCGCCGGGCAGGCGGTGGTCATCGCCACTCCGGGAGCCGACCTGCGCGTCATCGGCGACACCGTCAACACGGCCGCCCGCCTGCAGTCCGCCGCGGACGTCGGCGAGATCCTCGTCGGGGACGAGGTCGCGCGCCTGGTCCGCGCCCAGGCGCGGCTGGAGCCCGTGCCGCCGCTCACGCTGAAGGGCAAGAGCAACCCCGTGCGGGCCTGGCGGGTGACCTCGCTGGAGCCGGACGCCGGGGACGGCGACGCCCAGATCCCGCTCATCGGCCGCGCCGCGGAGACCGCGCGGCTCCGGGCGGCGTACCGCGAGGCGGTGCGGGACCACCGGTGCCGGGTGGTGACCGTGCTCGGCGTGCCGGGCATCGGCAAGTCCCGGCTCGTGCGCGACTTCGTCCACGAACTGCCCGCCGGGGTCGTCGTGCTCGCCGGGAGGTGCCGCTCGTACGGCGCCGGGATCACCTACCGCCCCATCGCGGAGATGGTCGAGTCACTCGGCGACGACTGGCCGGACACGCTGGAGGAGGCGAGCGGCGCCGCCCTGCGCGGCCTGGTGACCGGGGACGCCGCACGCGCGCCGCGTACGGGAGAGGACGCGGGCGTCGAGGAGATCGCGCGGGCGGTGTGCGCGCTGTTCGAGGCGCTGGCCCGGCGTGAGCCGCTGGTGGTGGTCTGGGAGGACCTGCACTGGGCCGAGCCGACCCTCCTCGACCTGATCGACGACCTCACGACGTGGCTGGTCGACGTGCCGGTCCTGGTCGTACGGGTGGCCCGCCCCGAGTTGCTGGAGGCGCGGCCCTCGTGGGGGATCGACGTCGGCCGGGCCGTCGCGTTCGAGCTCGGGGCGCTGGACGCGGCGCGGATGGAGCGGCTGGTCGCCGAGCTCGCCGCGCTCCGGTCGCCGGATGACGAGGTGGTCGCCCACGCCCTGGCCGCGAGCCCGGCCCTGTGCCGGCGGGTCGCGGAGAGCTCCGACGGCAACCCGCTGTTCGCCGAACTGCTGCTGGAGACGCTGGCCGAGGAGGGAGAGGACGCCCCGCTGCCGCGCACCATCCAGGCGCTGCTCGGCGCGCGGCTCGACCTGCTCGACGACGGTGAGCGCGACGTGCTCGAACGGGCCGCGACGATCGGCCATGCCTTCACCCTCGACCAGCTCGGCGGCCTCTGCGCGGTCCGGCCGGAGGCCCGGCTCGACGTCGACGAGACGGTCGGGCTCCTGATCCGCAGACGCCTGGTCCGGCGCGGGGAGGCGGCGGGGTCGTTCCACTTCACCCAGACGCTGACCCGCGACACGGTCTACGCCATGACCCGCAAGGACCTGCGGGCCACCTGGCATCTCGCTCTCGCCGACCGGATCTCCGAGCAGATCACCGAGCAGATCTCCGGGCCTGCGGAGGTCTCCGTCTGGTCCTCGTCCGGGGAGGAGTCGTCGCACGGCGACCTGACCCAGCATCTGGAGACCGCCTGCCTGCTCAAACGCGAGGTGCGGCCGGACGACCCGCTGCTGCCGGCGCTGACCGAGCGGGCCGCCCGCGCCCTCGTCGGGGAGGGCACCCGGGCCCTGCACCGCAAGGACCTGCCCGCGGCCATCGCCCTGCTGGAGCGGGGGCGCGACCTGCTGCCGGCCGGGCACCCCGACCACCGGCCACTGGCCGTACGCATCTGCGACGCCGGGCTGGCCCGCGGCGAGTCCGACCGGCCGTACGCCGCGCTGGACGTGGCCGAGCGGATGCTGCCGGGCGACCCGCGCACCCGGCTCACGTGCGCCGTCCAGCGCGAGACGCTGGCGGTGCGCTTCGGCACCCGGCCCGCCTCGGCCGGGCCGTTCCGTGACCTGCTGTCCGCCGACCCCGGCGACGACCTCGGCTGGTGCCGGCTCCACCACCTGGAGGCGCTGCTGCGCATCGGCGAGGGCCGCTTCGGCGCGGCCGAGGCCGCGTTGCGCGACGCCCTGGCCCGGGCTCGCTCCCTCGGCGACAGGTACGAGGAGAACCGCCTGCTCAGCGGGTTGTGCGAGCTGGCGCAGTGGTCCCCCACGCCGCTGGCGGAGGGGTTGTCGCTGTGCGCCGGCCTGTCGGCCAGGTTCGGCGCCGACCGGGCGATGCTCCTGCCCGTCCTGGTCACCGAGGCGCGGCTGCTCGCGCTGGCCGGTGACGTCGCCGAGGCCTGGGCCGTTCTCCACGCCGCGGACCGGCACGCCCGGGACCTCCACCTGAACCTGGCGGCCGCCGCGGTCCTCCAGGTGCGCGGGCTGGTGGAGTCGCTCGTCGACCGGCACGCCGCGGCGGAGGAGCTGTTCCGCCGGGCGGCGGCCGACCTCCACCGGCTGGGCCAGTCCGAGCCGGCCAGGACGCTGGAGCTGTACGCGGCGCGCGAGCTGCTCCGGCAGGGGCGTCACGCCGAGGCGGCGGGAGAGCTGGCGCGGCTGCGCGCGACGGCCGCGCGGCCGCAGGCCCGCGGCGAGCTGATCCTTCTCGCGCTGAGCGCCCGGATCGCGTCCCTCGACGGCGACCACGGCGCGGCGGGCGCGCTCGCCGCCCGAGCGGAGGAACTGCTCGCCCGCACCGACGACCCCTGCCTGTGCGGGGACGTGCTGGCCGACCTGGCGCGGGTCCACCACGCGGCCGGGCGGACCGGCCCGGCGGCCGAGGCCGCGGCCCGCGCGCTGCGTGGGTACGCGGCCAAGGGAGCGGAGCTGCCCGCCCGGCGGGTACGCCGGTGGATCGAGGAGGAGAGGCTACTTTGACACAGCCCCCCTGGCGCCGGGAGCGGCGTGAGCAGTTCCCCGGCGTGCCGGCCTGGAGCCTCGCGACCTCGCGGCTGACGCCGGAGGAGTTCGGCGTCAGCCGCCTGGAGCAGGTCACCAGGGAATGGGCGTGGGGCGACGACGGGACGGGCCCCGCCGACGGGGCGGGGGTGCGCGTCTGCGTGCTCGACACCGGGGTGGACGCCTCCCACCCGCTGGTCGGCGGCCTGGAGCGTTCGCTGGTGGTCGCCGACGACGGCGGGGACCTGACGGTCGTCGACTGCGACCCGGCCGACCCGGTGGGGCACGGGACCGCGTGCGCCGGCCTGATCCGCTCGATCGCCCCGGCAGTCTCGCTGACCTCGGTGCGGGTGCTGACCGACGGCCGATCCGGCAGCGGCGCCGCCCTCCTGGCCGGTCTGCGCTGGGCCGTGGAGGAGGGGTTCGACCTCGTCAACCTCAGCCTGTCCACCACCAGGAGCCAGTTCCTGCCCGAGCTGCACGAGCTGGCCGACCGCGCGTACTTCCGGCGCTGCCTGCTCGTGGCCGCTGCGCACAACATGCCGGTGCTCAGCTTCCCCTGGACGTTCTCCTCGGTCATCTCCGTGGCCAGCCACGACGAACCCGACCCGATGACCTACTACTACAACCCCGCGCCGCCGGCCGAGTTCTACGCCCGGGGCGTGCGGGTCCGGGTGGCCTGGCGCGGCGGCAGGCAGATCCGCAGCACCGGGAACAGCTTCGCCGCGCCGCACATCACCGGAATCTGCGCGCTCGCCCTGAGCCGGCACCGGTGGATGACCCCCTTCCAGCTGAAGTCCGTGCTCTATCTGGCCGCCAGCAACGTCGTCGTATCCAAGGGAGACGCGCATGTCCGTGCATGAACGCCGCTCCGGCAGCGAGATCACCGAGCGCAGGCTGCTGCAGTCGACCGTCGAGGTCGCCCGGCACGTGTTCGCCTCCGCCGCGGCGTCGGTCTTCCTGGTCGACCAGGAGACCGGCGAGCTGGTCTTCGAGGCCGTGTCGGGCGAGGGGGAGAAGCACCTGATCGGCACGCGCTTCCCGCCCGGCACGGGCATCGCGGGCTGGGTCGCGGCGAGCGGCCAGCCGATGATCGCCGACGAGGTGACCGCCGTACCGCAGTTCGCCCACGACGCCGCCGAGTCCACGGGGTACGTCCCGCACAGCATCATGGCGGCGCCGGTCATCCGGGAGGAGACATGCATCGGTGTGCTGGAGGTGCTCGACAGGTCCTCCGACTGGCGGGGCGAGCTCGCCGACGTGGACCTCCTCGCGATGCTCGCCGCCCAGGCGGCGTACGGCCTGGAGCTTCTGCTGCGGCTGCGGCGGTCGGAGGCGGCGGGCCCGGCCACGGCCGGCGGGGACGACGTCCACCTCCTGCTGCAGCGGATCTCCGCCCGGGTGCCCCGAGGCGCCGGGCCCGCCGACCCCACCGCGCTGAAGCTCCTCGCCGTCGCCGAGGAACTGCTGCACTAGCGCTGCTCCCCTGGCGGGACTTGGCGGAGTCTGGTGGCGTCGGGGGGATTGCCGACCTGGTCAACAGCGGTATGAGCCGGGCGAAAGCCGTGACTGCCAGGGGGGACGCCACTCATGGAGATGCCCGTTGTGAACCGTTGCGAGGCCACCTCGTGCGCGTACAACCGTGACCGCAGGTGCCACGCGACCGCCATCACGGTCGGCGACCTGTCCCACGCGCACTGCGACACCTTCTTCACCACCGGGGGGCCGGGCGGCGACCAGCAGACCATGGGACGCGTGGGCGCGTGCAAGATGTTCGACTGCCGGCACAACGTGGCTCTGGAGTGCCAGGCGCCCGGCATCGACATCGGCCCCGTGCAGGACGAGGCCGACTGCATGACGTACGCGCCCGCCTGAGCGGGCGGTGCTCAGAGCGGGCGGTGTTCAGAGCGGGCGGTGTTCAGGCGGGCGGGGCGAACCGGGCGATCGGGTTGACCAGGTCACCGGCCGTCTGGAGGGCGGCCGACGGGTCGGCCAGGTCCACCATCTGCCGGTTGTCGCGCAGTTGCAGGCGGTTGATGCACGAGAGCGCGAACGTCTCCGCGAACAGGTCGTAGCGCCGAAACCGCTCGGCGAGGTGGGGCGCCGACCGCCGGTAGTCCGCCGCGCATTCGGCGACCGTCCGCCAGAACGCCTCCTCGCCGAGCACCCCGCCCGTGGCCAGGATCGCGTTGAGGAAGCGCAGGAAGCAGTCGAACACGTCCGTGAAGATCGACAGGAGGCGCATCTCCTCGGGCACCTCGGCGCGGATCCGCCGCACGCCGGGTGGCAGGTCCGTGTCCGGGTCCATCACCACGATCTCCTCGGCGATGTCCTTGAAGATCACCCGCTCCACCGCGCCGCCGTCGAGCACCAGGATCACGTTCTCGCCGTGCGGCATGAACGCCAGGCCGTACGCGTAGAAGGCGTGCAGCAGCGGGGTGAGGTAGGCGTCGAGGTAGCGCCGGAGCCACACCTCGGGCGGCAGGCCCGACTGCTCGATCAGCGCCGCCACGAACGACCGGCCCGCCTCGTCGGCGTGCAGGAGGGAGGCCATGGTGGCCAGGCGCCTGCCCGGTTCGAGGCCCGCGACCGGGCTCTCCCGCCACAGCGCCGCGAGCATCTTCCGGTACGGCGAGTGGGGGCGGGTGGCCGACTCGTACAGGCGGTCGCGGTAGCCGGCGGCGGCCCGCTCGCGAATGATCGTCAGTCGGGTCGCGCGGAAGACGTCGTCGTCCCGCAGCAGGCCGGCGAGCCAGTCGTTGATCGCCGGAGTGGCCTCCATGTAGGCCGCGGACAGGCCGCGCATGAAGCCCATGTTGAGCACCGACAGCGCGGTCTTCACGTAGTGCTTCGACGGCTCACCGGCGTTGAAGAACGTCCGCACCGACTGCTGGGGGAGGTAGTCGTCGTCGCCGGGGCCCAGGCAGACCAGGCGCCGCGTGGCGACCGCCGCGGCGAAGGTGACCGACAGCTTGTTCCACCACTGCCAGGGATGCACCGGAAGGAGCAGGTAGTCGGTCATGTCCAGGCCGAGGCCGGCGAGCGTGCCCGCGAAGCGGGCGAGGGTCTCCTCGCCGAGTTCGTCACGCGTGAGCCGGTCGTAGTCGATGTCGCCGGAACAGGAGAAGACGCAGTGGTCGCGGTGGGCGGCCAGCCAGATCAGGCGTACGGGGGCGGCGGCCTCGGGGGCGTACCGGTGGTGGTCGCCGACGCCGTAGCCGATCCGGCCGCTGTTGGCCACGAAGCACGGATGTCCCTCGGTCATTCCGGCCTCGATCTGCTGGAAGCCGGCCTTCGCCAGTTCGTTCGCGCCGGCCGCGCGCCTGGTCAGCTTGTACGCGAGGCTCGCCAGCGTGGAGGAGATCTCCTCCAGGTAGACGGGGAGGATCTCGTCGCTCAGCCCGAGGGAGCCGCGCATCTCCACGACGAGATCCAGTGCGTCGAGGGGCAGTGCCTCGGATAGTTGGGCCTCGCCCGTCGTGCGGTGCCGGGTGATCTCACCGATGTGCCAGTGGTCGAGCGACAGCACCGTGGCGGTGAAGCGGTATTCCACCGCGCCGTCGTCGGACCGCACGGCGTACCGGCCGTCGCCGAGCGGGCGCGGGACGAGCAGCCGCTCGTGGGCGAACTCGGCGAGCGCCTTGCGCACCAGCCGCCGGTTGGCCCTCTCCCAGGTCTCCGGCGTGAGATGGGCGACCGCCGCGACGGGATCGCCGGCCGGATCTCCGACGGCGGCGTGGAACCGCTCGCGGGTGCACACGCTCAGCAGGGCCTCCTTCTCCGGTTTGGCGATCACGCCGACGACCTCGAAACCGGCGGCCGCGTTCAGCGCGTGTACGGCGGTGTTGCGCACGTCGGGCTCGACGACCACCCGCCGCACCGACGGGTCGGCGAACAGCGTCTCCAGCACGGTCGTGATCACGGCCCGGGAGAAGCCGTGCACCGGGGCGCCGGTGGGCGCGCAGAGGAAGTGCATGCCCACGTCGCCGTCCCGCGCGTCGTACAGGCCCGCGAGCTCGACCCGGGCGGGGTCGTACCGCTCGGCCAGGAAGGCCGGACGCCCGTTCACCAGCCCGAGGTAGGCGTCGCGGTGCGGGTGGGCCACGATCCGGCGGTACTCCTCGGCGACCCCGGCGACGTCGGCGTCCCCCATCATCCAGAACACCGCCTTGGGGTGGGTCACCCAGGCGTGCACGATCTCCGCGTCGGCGTCGGGGTCGAGCCGGCGCACGGCCAGTTCGCCGACCCCGTCGTGGACGCGGCGGAAGACGATCCCGCTCACGCGACCACCCCCTCGGGGGCCCCGAACTCCTGGAAGGCGATCGCCTTCTCGATGGGGTAGTGCTCGCGGCCGAGGATCTGGGCGATGATCCACGAGTTGCGGTACGGGCCCATGCCCAGGTCGGGCGAGGTGACGCTGTGGGCGTGGGTCGCGCCGTTCTGCACGAAGATCCCCCGGCCGGTGACGTCGACGCTGTAGTTCCTGGCCACGTCGAACCGGCCGCGCCGGTCCCACCGGATGCGGTGCCGTACGGGATCGAGGAAGGCGGGCGGCTCGTAGCGGTAGCCGGTGGCCAGCACGAGCCCCTGGGTGACGAGCGTGAAGTCGCGCTCCTGCTCCAGGTGGCGCAGGCCGAGCGTGTACTCACCCCGGGCCGCGTCGTGGGCCGCCTCGCGCAGTTCGGTGCAGGTCAGCAGCCGCGCCGGGACCGGGCCGCCGGCGGACTTGGCGTACAGCAGGTCGTAGATCTCGTTGATCAGCGCCGCGTCGATGCCCTTGTGCAGGCCCTTCTGCTCGGCTTCGAGGCGGTAGCGGGTGTCCTCGGGCAGCGCGTGGAAGTAGTCCACGTAGTCCGGGGAGGTCATCTCCAGGGTCAGCTTGGTGTATTCCAGGGGGAAGAACCGCGGCGACCGGGTCACCCAGTTCAGCCGGTAGCCGTGGGTGTCGATGCCGGACAGCAGGTCGCGGTAGATCTCGGCGGCGCTCTGCCCGCTGCCGACGACCGTGATGCTCTCCTTGGCCAGCAGGTCCGCCTTGCGGGTGAGGTAGTCGCCGTTGTGGACGACGCCGCCGCCGAGGCCGCGGCAGGGCTCGGGCACGTACGGCGGGGTGCCGGTGCCGAGCACGAGGTGCGGGGCGCGGTGCTCGGTCCGCTCGCCCGTGTCCGTCAGCGCGTGGACGACGTAATGCCCGTCCGCCTCGTCGTACGTCACGGAGGTGACCCGGTGGCCGAAGCGGACGCTCCGCAGCCGCCCGGCGGCCCACCCGCAGTACGCGTCGTACTCCGCGCGGAGCTGGTAGAAGTTCTCCCGGATGTAGAAGGGGTAGAGCCTGCCGGTCTCCTTGAGGTAGTTGAGGAAGGAGTACGGCGAGGTCGGGTCGGCCAGCGTGACGAGGTCGGCGATGAACGGGGTCTGCAGCGTGACCGCGTCGAGCATCATCCCCGGATGCCAGGCGAAGCCGGGCCTCGCCTCCAGGAACAGCCCGTCGAGCCCGGCGACCGGCTCGGCCAGGCAGGCGAGACCCAGGTTGAACGGCCCCAGCCCGATCGCCACGAAGTCATGAGTGGACATGCGTCACCTCCCGGTGACCGGCGAGCGGGGCGAGGTCGTCCACGTGACGCTGGGCGTGACCGGCGAGGAGATCGAGGACGTACGCGACATCGTCCCGCGTGGTCTCCGGGTTGAGCAGGGTGAGCTTGAGGTGGTGGCGGCCGTCGACGGTCGTGCCCGCGACGACGGCCTCGCCCGAGGCGGCCAGCGCCTCCCGGGCGTACAGGTTGGCGTCGTCGGCCAGTTCGCGGCCCGGGCCCTCCGGCGGCAGGTAGCGGAAGACCAGCGTGCTCAGCGCCGACCGCGTGACGACCTCGAAGCGCGGGTCGGCGGCGAGCATCGCGTGCGCCTCGGCCGCGAGGTCCACCACCTGGTCGAACAGCTCGCCGACCGCGTCCGCGCCCATCACGCGCAGGGTCAGCCAGAGCTTCAGCGCGTCGAAGCGGCGGGTGGTCTGCAGGCTCTTGTCCACCTGGTTGGGGATCCCCCGCTCGGCCATCCGCAGCGGGTTGAGGTAGTCGGCGTGGTGGGCCGCGTGCCGCAGCGCCGCGCCGTCCCGCACCAGCAGGGCGCTGGAGCTGACCGGCTGGAAGAAGGACTTGTGGAAGTCGACCGTGACCGAGTCGGCCCGCTCGATCCCGTCGA
This sequence comes from Microbispora sp. NBC_01389, assembly GCF_045040095.1. Classification (NCBI taxonomy): domain Bacteria; kingdom Bacillati; phylum Actinomycetota; class Actinomycetes; order Streptosporangiales; family Streptosporangiaceae; genus Microbispora; species Microbispora sp. NBC_01389. Next base: position 2,061,007 of record NZ_CP109552.1, on the reverse strand, counting down.
GCAGGTGCCGCCGCCTTCGGGAGACCAGCAGCCCGCAGCCGTACGCCGCGTCCACGTGCAGCCACACCCCGGCCGCCGCGCACAGCCGGGCGATCTCCGGCAGCGGGTCGATCGAGCCGAAGTCGGTGGTGCCCGCGGTGGCGGCGACGGCCATGACCGTCAGCCCGGCGCGGCGGCAGCGGTCGAGCTCGCGGGCGAGCCCGCCGGGCCGCATCCGCCGCTCCGCGTCGGTCTCCACGGCGACGACCGCCTCCGGCCCGAGGCCGAGCAGGGTCGCCGCCTTGCGCACGCTGAAGTGGCCCGCCTCGGACGTGATCACGCGCAGCCGGGACAGCGGCGTCCCGGCGGCGCGGGCCTCCTCGCGGGCGAGGAACAGCGCCTGGAGGTTCGACTGGGTGCCGCCGCTGGTGAAGACGCCGTCGGCGGCGGGACCGAAGCCGATCCGGCCGGCCGTCCAGTCGACCAGGCGGCGCTCGATGAGCGTGCCGCCCGCGCTCTGGTCCCAGGTGTCGAGCGAGGAGTTGACGGCCGACAGGACCACCTCGCCCAGCAGCGCGGGGATCACCACCGGGCAGTTGAGATGGGCCAGGTAGCGGGGGTGGTGGAAGTAGACGGCGTCGCGCAGGTAGACCCGTTCGAGCTCGTCGAGCGCGGCGGCGTGGTCGTGCAACGGCCGTTCGAGGTCGATCGCGGCGATGTCCGGCGCGAGCCGCGCCGGGCCGACGCCGCTGAACGGCCGGTCGGTCCGCCCGACCCGGTCGGCCACGCGGGCGCTTCCGGCGGCCACGGCATGCCGGTATCCCTCCACGGTGTGGTCGTTGAAGAGGTACGACCGCGCGTCTGCGGCGCGGGACTGGGTCATGGTCATCCTTGGATAGTTAGGCTAGGCAAACCTAAGTTGAAAGAGCGCGGACGGAGGCCCGGGTGATTTCCCGCGGGTGCGGGTCAGCCGAGCTTCTTGGCGTTCCGGATCGCCGTCGCCAGGTTCTCCAGGATCGGCGCGGCGCCCGCGTACGAGAAGCGGGGCACCGGGTCCCAGGCGGCGACCTGGCCCGCCTTGACCGCCGGCAGCTTGGGCCAGGCGGGCTTGGCCTCGAGGTCCTTGGGCTGCAGCGCGGTGGGCCGGTTGTCGAGCAGGATCAGGTCGGCGTCGTACTTGCCGGCGTTCTCCCAGCTGAGGTTCTCGTAGTAACCGCCGTCGCCGGGCTTGTCGGGCCGGACGACCTCGACCCCCAGTTCGGCGAAGTACATCAGGTCGGTGTTGACCTCGGGATTGGAGACGTACAGCACGTCGGGGCTGCCGGAGGCGGCCATCACCCTGATCCCGGGGTTCTCGGCGACCGCCTTGCGCACGCTGCCGGCGGCGGCCTCGAACCTCGCCCTGGCCTGGGCGATCTCGGGGGCCTTCAGGTCGGCGCCGAGGCTCTCGGCGAGGGCGGCGTAGCGCTCGATCGTCTCGGTCATCGGCACCCGGGCGGCGCTGACGGCGACCGTGGGGGCGAGCTTGACGATCTTGTCCTTGCTCTCGTCCGGCACGTACCAGAGCGCGCCGGGGTCGTACATGTGGGTGACGAGCAGGTCGGGGCGCAGCGCGGCGTACTTCTCGATGTTGAACTCGCCCCAGACGTTGCCGAGGATCGTCACCTTGTCCACGTCCAGGTCGCCCGCCTGTGGCTCGGGCGAGCCGTCGGCGCGCTTGGTCTCGCCGAACACGCCGACGAGTCTGTCCTGCAACCCGTAGTCGGCGAGGGCCGCCGCCGTGCCGGTGAACGCCACGACCCGCGCCGGGACCCCCGCCGCCGTGGCCGTCTCCTTCCTGTCGTCGGTGAAGGACCACGCCCCGGTGCTCTGACCGGCAGCAGCACTCCGACCTGCACTGGAGGGGGTGGAGCCACCCGATCCGCAGGCGGCCAGCGCCAGCGTGAGAGCGGCGGCTCCGCCCGCGGCGAAGAGCCCGCGACGGGACATGGTGGTGTTCAGCTTTCGCACGGTTTGTCTTTCTCTTGCATGGTCATGCCCTGGGGTGGATACCTGGTGGGCGGATCGATTGTTAGGTTACCCTTACCTAAGTTCTTGTCCAGAGGGGCGATCGGAATTCGTCCCCCGCCCCGATGGAGCCGACCGTGGTCGTCACCGAGTCATCGCAGCTCAGCGGGCCCGCACGGGCACCGCGGAAACATCCGGAGAAGACCCGGCCGATGGCGGCGCTGCTCGGACCGGTGGTCGGGCCGGTGGTCGGGCCCGCGCTCGCGCTGCTCGCCGTCCTCGTGCTGAGCCTCGGGCTCGGCGCCCGGCCGATGTCCCCCGCCGAGGTCTGGCAGGGGCTCGTGGACACCGGGTCCGGCGCGTACACGGTGGTGCACGAGATGCGGCTGCCCCGCACCCTGCTCGGTCTGCTCGCGGGCGCGGCGCTGGGAGTGGCGGGCGGGGTCATGCAGGCGCTGACCCGCAACCCGCTCGCCGACCCCGGCCTGCTGGGGATCAACGCCGGGGCCTCCGCGGCGGTGGCGACCGCCGCCGGGCTGCTGGGGGTGGCGACGTTCCAGGGCTACGTCTGGTTCGCGCTGGCCGGAGCCGCGGCCGTCTCCGTGCTCGTGTACGGCGTGGGCGGCGGGCGCGCGGCCACCCCGGCGCGGCTGGCGCTCGCCGGAGCCGCGATCAACGCCGCGCTCTACTCGTACGTGAACGGGACGATGCTGCTCGACGCCGCCTCGCTGGAGACGATGCGCTTCTGGACGGTCGGCTCGCTGGCGAGCGCGCAGAGCGGGACGGTGGCCATGGTCGCGCCGTTCGTCGCGGCAGGGTTGCTGCTGGCCCTGGCGCTGGCCCGGCCGCTCAACGCGCTCGCCCTCGGCGACGACTCCGCCCGGTCGCTCGGCGCGCGTCCCGCCCTGATCCGTACGGCCGCCATCGTGGCCGTGACGCTGCTGTGCGGGGCCGCGACGGCGGCCTGCGGGCCGATCGTCTTCGTCGGGCTGATGGTGCCGCACCTCGTCAAGGCGCTGACCGGCCCCGACCTGCGGCGGCTGCTGCCCTGCTGCGCGGTGCTCGCGCCCGCGCTGCTGCTCGGCGCGGACGTGCTCGGGCGGATCGTGGCCCGGCCCGGCGAGTTGCAGGCGGGCATCGTCACGGCGGTGCTCGGCGGCCCGCTGTTCCTCTACTACGTGCGAAGGAAGGTGCGGGCGTGAACCCCGAATCCGCGTGCCTGCGTTCGGCGGGCTCGCGTGTGGCGGGCCTGCGTTCGGCTGGCCTGCGTGTGGCGGGTTCGCGTTCGGCGCGGGAGAGGTGCGGCCGGTGAGCGCGGTCCGCGCCGCCGCCGGGCGGCCCGTGGTGGCCGGGATCGTCGCCGTGCGCCCCCGGGCCGTGGCCGTGGGGATCGGCTGCCTGCTGCTGGCCCTCGCCTTCGGCGTGCTCGCGGTCGGCGGCGGCGACTACCCGATGAGCCCGGCCGACGTGCTGCGCACCCTCACGGGCGGCGGCGGCCCGGCGGAGGACTTCGTCGTACGCGAACTCCGGCTGCCCCGGGTGGTGACCGCGCTGGTCGTGGGCGCGGCCCTCGCACTGGCCGGCGCGATCTTCCAGTCGCTCGTACGCAATCCGCTGGGCAGCCCCGACCTGCTCGGCTTCACCCAGGGCGCCGCGACGGGCGCGCTCCTGGTGGTGGTCGCGGGCGGCGGCAGCGCGGCCCTCGCGGGCGGCGCGGTGCTCGGCGGCGTCGTCACCGGAGTGGCGATCTATCTCCTGGCCTGGCGCGGAGGCCTGCACGGCCACCGCCTCGTGCTGGTGGGCATCGGCGCGACCGCGGTCCTCACGGGAGTCAACGGCTATCTGCTGACCCGCGGACGGCTGATGGAGGCGGCCCGCGCCATGCTGTGGCTCACCGGCAGCCTGGACGGCCGGGGCTGGGAGGACGCCCTCCCGCTGCTCGCGGCGACGGCGGTGCTGGTCCCGGTGGTGCTGCTCGGCTGCGCGCGACCCCTGGCGATCACCGAGATGGGCGACGACCTCGCCCGCGGCCTCGGTGTGCGGGTGCAGGGGCTGCGGCTGGTCCTGACGGCGGCGGCCGTGCTGCTCGCCTCCCTCGCGGCGGCCGCCGCCGGGCCGGTGTCGTTCGTGGCGCTCACCGCGCCGCATCTGGCCCGGCGGATGACCCGGACCCCCGGGCCCAACCTGCTCACCGCGGCCTGCGTGGGCGCCGCGCTGCTGACCGGCGCCGACCTCGCGGCGCAACGGCTCTTCGGGGACCACCAGTTGCCGGTGGGAGTGGTGACGGGAGTGCTCGGCGGCGGCTACCTCGTCTGGCTGCTCGCCGCCCAGCGGAAGGCGGGCCGGATATGACCAGGCCAGATTCGACCAGGACGAACGCGTACGGAGACCTCGTGCGGGGCGACGGGCCCCGGTTGCGCGGCGACGCGCTGACCCTCGCGTACGACGGGCGGGTCGTCGCCGAAGGGCTGGACGTCTCCATCCCGGACCGGTCCTTCACGGTCGTCGTCGGGCCCAACGCCTGCGGCAAGTCCACCCTGCTGCGGGCGCTGGCGCGCACGCTCAGGCCGTCCGCCGGGGCGGTGCTGCTCGACGGACGGGACGTCACCTCGCTGCCGGCCCGGAAGGTCGCGCGCACCCTCGGCCTGCTGCCGCAGTCGTCGGCCGCGCCGGACGGGATCACGGTCGCCGAGCTGGTCGGCCGCGGCCGATATCCCCACCAGCGGCTGCTGCGCCAATGGTCGGCGGACGACGAGCGGGTCGTGGGGGAGTCGATGGCGGCCACCGGGGTAGCCGCCCTCGCCGGGCGGCTGGTCGACGAGTTGTCCGGCGGCCAGCGCCAGCGGGTGTGGATCGCGATGGCGCTGGCGCAGGAGACGCCGCTGCTGCTGCTGGACGAGCCGACGACCTACCTCGACATCGCCCACCAGATCGAGATTCTCGACCTGTGCGCCCGGCTGCACGAGGAGCGGGGGCGCACGCTCGTGGCCGTGCTGCACGATCTCAACCACGCCGCGCGCTACGCCACCCACCTGATCGCGATGCGCGCCGGGCGTGTGGTGGCCTCCGGAGCGCCCGCCGAGGTGATGACCGCCGGCCTGGTGGAGGAGGTCTTCGGCCTCCCCTGCCGGGTGATCGACGACCCGGAGACCGGCACGCCGCTGGTCGTCCCCGCCGCCCGGCGCCGTACGGGGGAGAAGGTGTCATGAGCACCCGGGTCTACCGAGATCGGTGGGGCATCCCCCACCTGCGTGCGGGCGACGCCCGCGAACTGGCCTACGCCCAGGGGTTCGTCACGGCCGTGGACCGGGCCTGGCAGATCGAGGTCGAGCGGCTCCGCGCGGCCGGCGCCTCGGCCGCCGTCCTCGGCGCGGACGCCGTCCCGTGGGACCGCTTCGTACGGCAGGTCCGGCTGGACGACACGGCCCGGCGCTGCCTGTCGGCGCTCGACGCGGACACCGCGGCCTGGGTGGGCGCGTACGTGGACGGCGTCAATGCGGGCCTGCCCGAGGGAGCCCGCCGCGCTCCGGAATTCCAGGCGGCAGGACCCGGGGCGGCCGACGGGAGCGGCGGGGGCGGCGGTGTGGCGGCGCTCGAGCCGGGCCGGTGGGAGGCGTGGACGCCGCTGGCGGTCTGGCTGTCGCACCACGTCCTGTTCGCGCACGTCCCGGCGAAACTGTGGCGTGAGGCGGTCACCGCCCGGCTCGGCCCGGACGCCGTCGCGTTGTTCGCCACCGACGGGCCGGGCACCTCCGGGAGCAACGGCTGGCTGGTCCCCGGCGACCGCTCCCGCACGGGAGCACCGATCATCGCCGGAGACCCGCACAGGTTCATCGAGGACCCCGGCTTCTACCAGCAGGTCCGGCTGGCCTGTCCGGAGTTCGACGTGGCCGGGCTGGCCGTGCCGGGAGTGCCGGGTGTCGCCCACTTCGGGCATGCCGGGCCGGTCGCCTGGGCGATCACCAACGCCATGGCCGACTACCAGGACCTCTTCCGCGAACGCCTCCGGCGCCGGGACGGCCGCGTCGAGGCGCTCGGCCCGGCGGGCTGGCGGCCCGCCGCCGCCCACACCGAGTTCATCGAGGTCGCCGGAGGCGAACCGGTGGAGGTGGAGGTGATCGAGACCGAACGCGGCCCGGTCGTCATGGGCGAGCCACCCCGGCCGTACGAGCCCGCTCGGCACGAGACGACGGCACACCCTCCCCACGGCCGGGACGCCGGGCAGGAAGGCGGGCGCGAGGGCGAGCGTGAAGACGCCCGGAACGCTGGGCTGGACCCCGGGCGGGGCGGCCCGGACGCCGAGTGGGAGGGGGTGAGCCTGCGGTATCCGCCGCGGGTGTTCCACGACCTGGGATTCGCGGCGATTCCCGCCCTGCTTCGGGCCAGGACCGTGGCCGACGTCGACCGGGCGTTCGACCGGTGGGTGGAGCCCGTCAACGTCGTGCTCGCCGCGGACACCGGCGGCGGCCTGCTGCACCGCGTCGCCGGTCTGGTGCCCGTACGCCATCCGGGCAACTCGCTGCGGGTCGTGCCCGCCTGGGAGCCCGGCCACGAGTGGAGCGGCGGGCCCGCGCCGATGCCCCGCCGGAAGATCACGGGAATCACGGTGATGGCCAACGAACGAGGGCTCTCGGCTCCGCTCGGCGTCGAGTTCGCCCCGCCCTACCGGGCCGACCGGATCAGGACCCTCCTGGAGGCCGCCCCCGTCTGGTCCGCCGGGGACATGGCGGCGGTCCACACCGACACGCTCCTGCCCGGCGCGCGGCCGCTGCTGGGGCTGCTGGCGCGGCTGACCGGGCTCACCCCCGGCGCCGTACGCCTCCGGGACCGGCTGACCGGCTGGGACCGGCGCATGGACGCGGACAGCGCCGACGCCGCGGCGTACGCGGCCGTGCGCGCGGAGGTGGTGCGGCGCCTGGCGGCCCACCCCGCGCTCGCGCCACTTGCCGATCTGTCACACCCGCTCCAGCCCGACCAGGCGCACAGCCCGAATCCGCTCGCGCCTGTGGAGACTCGTCCCGGGCAGGCCGGCGCCGCGAAGGCCCGTCCCGTGCCGGGCAGTGCCGGGCAGGAGAGACCTGCGGAGGCCCGTCCCGCGCAGGCCGGTGCCGGTGATCGGGAGGAGCCCGGGGGAGGTGTCGCGTGTCCGGAGGTGTTCCGGCCGTGGCTGACGGCGGCTCCCCGGATCGCGCACGCCCTGGAGACCCTGCTGACGACCGACCGGCTCCCCGGCCTCTGCGGCGACGATCTGGCCGAGGTGGCGCGGGCCGCGCTGGAGGACGTCGCGTCCGGTGGAGAGACCGGCGTCCGGTGGGGTGACCTGCACCGGCTCGTCCCCTGGCGGGCGCTGCCCTCCCCAGGGGACACTCCGCCGAGCTCCTCGGACTCCGCGCAGGCGGAGCCGGGACTGTCCGGTGACCACGGCTGTGTGCTGTGTACGTCCAGCGTCCCGGGTGTCACCCATCACTGCGCCCGCGGCCCGGCCGCCCGCTACGTCTGGGATCTCGCGCGGCGCGACGCGAGTCTCTGGGTCGTCCCGTTCGGCGCGAGCGGCGTGCCGGGCGACCCCCACCACCGTGACCAGCAGCCGCTGTGGGTGCGCGGCGAACTCGTGCCCCTGGTCACCGACTGGGCCCTGCTGACGGAGGAACGACATGATCTCTGAGACGGCGTCCGCCCGGCGTACTGCCGTGTACGAGCAGGTGGTGGCCGGGTTTGGCGCCGTCCGCGTCGTCCCGGTGGACCCGGCGGCCGACGCCGCGTTGATCCACTCGTGGGTCACCCAGGAGCGGGCCCGGTTCTGGGGCATGCTCGACGCGAGCCCCGAGCGGGTCCTGGAGATCTACGACTACCTGGACGGGCTGACCACCCACCACGCCTACCTGGTCCACCGCGACGACCGGCCGGTGGCGCTCTTCCAGACCTATGAGCCGGACGCCGACCACGTCGGGGAGTGCTACGACGTCCGGCCGGGCGACTTCGGCGTCCACCTGCTGGTCGGCCCGGCGGCGGCCGGGGAGGGCGAGCGCGGCTTCACCGGCGCGCTGCTTTCCGCGCTCCTGGCGTACGCGTTCTCCGATCCCGCCCACACCCGGATCGTCGCCGAGCCGGACGCCCGCAACGAGAAGGTGATCGGCCGCATGCTGCGGACCGGTTTCACGCTCGGGCCCGAGATCGACCTGCCGGACAAGCGCGCCCGGCTGCTCTTCCTGACCCGAGACGACCGCTGAGAACCGAGACGACCGCTGAGAACCAAGGAGTACGCAGTGCTGCTCGACGCCCTCTCCCGGCATCTGGAAGGCCTCGCGGCCGAGCGCGGCGGCGTGCTGGGGGTGCTGCCCGGGCTGGTCGCCGACGACTCCCCCGGCTGGATCCCCGCCGCCGACCTGCTGCGGGAGCCGTACGAAGGACTGCTCGCGCTGGTGGACGAGACGGCGGCGCGCTGGAACGCACCGCGTCACGTGGCGGCGGCGCTGCTGTGGAAGACCTACGGCTACTGGCACACGATGCCGATGGTCCTCGGCTGGGCCCTCCATCGGCGGGTGCCGCTGATGCACCTGGAGGACACGCTGGTCAGGCCGTCCGCGGCGGGGGTCACGGTTGCGGCGTCCCGGCTGACCGTGGCCGTGCTCCCCGACGACCCGGCCGCCGGAACCACCACCCAGGCGACCGCCGCGACGAGTGCCACGGCGACCACCACGACCATCGGCGGAACCACCGCCGGAACCGTGATCACAACCGTCGCGGAACAGTTCGACGTGGTCGTCGTACCGGATTTGGCGGCGGCCATCAGGGCGGCGATCCTCGACGGGCAGCGTCCGTTCGTCCGGGCGCTGAGCGCGGTGGCGCGGGTGGGCGAGCGCACCCTGTGGGGATCGACCGCGGAGGCGGTCGCCCACCCCCTGCTCACGCTCGGGCCGTACGCCGAGGCGGCCCGGCTGCTGGAGGAGATCGGACCGCCGGTGGCCGGGCTGCTCGCGCCCGACGGCGACGGCTACCGCCGCCGCACCTGCTGCCTGTGGATCACGCTGCCGGACGCTGAACCCTGCTCCTCCTGCTGCATTCCGGCCGCGCGAATATCCTGATTCCGGATCGAAAAATAAATATTCGGCGATCGTGTCCATCCGAAGGGGTCCCATCCGTAGAGGTGGTGTGCGGCGACGCCCGCACGCGACTCCACAGGGAAGGAAGGCTCGGCATGAAATACATGCTCCTGATCAACAGCAGTCCCGAAGGCCCGTCCGCGGAGGTCGAGGGCGCCTCGTTCGACGACTGGATCGCCTACGACAAGACGGTGCGGGAGTCGGGCATTCACGTGTCGGGGCACTCGCTCGCCGACCTGACCACCGCGACGACCGTCCGGGTCGCCCCGGACGGGCAGCGGACCATCACCACCGACGGGCCGTTCGCCGAGACCCGTGAGGTGCTCGGCGGCTACTACGTGCTCGACGTGCCCGACCTCGACGCCGCCCTCGACTGGGCCGCCCGCTGCCCCGGGTCGCGCGGCGGCGGGTCGGTCGTGGTGCGGCCGGTGGCCGAGTTCTGACATCCGGCGATCCGACGGTCCGGGATCCGGCGATGACGGACGGCCGGGCGGCGACGGCGGTGGAGGCCGTGTTCCGGGAGGAACGCGGCCGGCTGCTGGCCGCGCTGGTGCGCCGCTTCGGCGACCTCGATCTCGCCGAGGAGGTCACCGCCGAGGCGATCGAGGCGGCCCTGGTGCACTGGCCGGTGGACGGCGTGCCGCCGAACCCGGGGGCGTGGCTCGCGACCACCGCGCGCCGCAAGGCGGTCGACCGCCTGCGGCGCGACACGGCCTACGCCGCCCGGCTGGCCATCCTGCAGGTGGAGGCGGAGCGGGCCGCGCCGCCCGCTCCGGAGATCGGCGACGGTGACGATCTGCCCGACGAACGGCTCCTGCTGTTCTTCACCTGCGGCCACCCGGCCCTGCCCGCCGAGGACCGCGTCGCGCTGAGCCTGCGGTGCCTCGCCGGGCTGACCACCCCCGAGGTGGCCCGGGCCTTCCTCGTCCCGGTGGCCACGATGGCGAAGCGGATCGTCCGGGCGAAGAAGAAGATCCGCGAGGCCCGGATCCCGTTCCGCGTGCCGGGGCCGGGCGAACGGCCGGAGCGGCTGGCGGGGGTGCTCCAGGTCGTCTACTCGATCTTCACCGAGGGGTACGTCGCGAGTTCGGGGTCCGACCTGCAGCGTCCCGACCTCGCCGAGGAGGCCATCCGCCTGGCGCGCATCCTGCGCCGGCTGCTGCCGGCCGAACGGGAGGTCTGCGGCCTGCTGGCGCTGATGCTGCTGGTCCACGCCCGCCGCGACGCCCGGACCGGGCCCGGCGGCGGGCTGGTGCTCCTCGCCGATCAGGACCGCGGCCGCTGGGACCGTACGATGATCGAGGAAGGGCTGGCCCTGGTGCCCGTGGCGCTGACCGGCGGCCCGGTGGGCCCGTACGGCGTGCAGGCCGCGATCGCCGCCCTGCACGACGAGGCGGCGGACGTCACCACGACCGACTGGCCGCAGATCGTGGCCCTCTACGACGTCCTCTTCTCCCTGACCCCGTCGCCGATCGTGGCACTGAACCGCGCGGTCGCGGTCGCCATGCGCGACGGGCCGCAGGCCGGGCTGGCGCTCCTGGAGCAGCTCGCGGACGAGCCCCAGCTGCGGGATCATCACCCCTTCCACGTGGCGTGCGCCGACCTGCTGTCCCGGCTGGGCCGGGACGCCGAGGCCGCCGCGGCGTACCGGCGGGCCCTCGACCTCGCCGGCACCGAACCCGAACGCGCTCACCTGCGCCGGAAGCTGGCCCCGGAGTGAGCACGCCCTGATCAGCCCGCGGTCTTCGCCTCGGCGGCGCGACGCGTCTTGACATGCAGCTATTTGGCTGCCTAAGTTGAAGACCGTGGAAAGGCAGCCGAAAGGCTGCATATCGACCGGTGACGAGAGCGGGCGGGCATGGACGAGGTGTTCAAGGCGCTGGCCGATCCGAGCCGGCGCGCGCTGCTCGACTCGCTCAACGCCCGCAACGGGCAGACGCTGCGCGAGCTGTGCGCCGGGCTCGACATGGCCCGGCAGTCCGTCAGCAAGCACCTCGCGGTGCTGGAGGAGGCCGGGCTCGTCGCCACCGTGCGGCGGGGCCGGGAGAAGCTGCACTACCTCAACGCCGCCCCCGTGCACGAGATCGCCCACCGGTGGATCAGCCGCTACGACCGGGCCAGGGTCCAAGCCCTGGCCGACCTGAAACTCGCCCTTGAGGAGACCCCGATGGACGCGCCGACCTTCGTCTACACCACCTACATACGCACCACTCCGCAGAAGCTCTGGCAGGCGCTGACCGAGCCCGCCTTCACCCGCCGCTACTGGGCCACGGAGTTCACCACGGACTGGTCCGTCGGCTCGCCGATGACCTGGGACAACCACGGCGTGCTGATCAGCGACCCGGAGCAGGTCGTGCTGGAGGCCGAGCCCTACAGCCGGCTCTCCTACACCTGGCACGCCGTCACGCCGGAGCTCGCCAAGCGCTTCGGCTGGGACGATGAGACGCTCGCCCGGCTGTCCGGCGAGGCCCGCTCGAAGGTCACCTTCGCGATCGAGGAGGCCGCCGCGCAGGTCGTGAAGCTCACCGTCGTACACGACGGCTTCGAGCCCGGATCGGCCCTGGCCGAGATGGTCAGCCACGGCTGGCCGAACGTGGTGGCGAGCCTGAAGTCGCTGCTGGAGACCGGCGAACCGCTGGCGGCCGACGCGTGACCTCCCCGATCAGGCCCGGCCCTCCGATCAGGCCGGGCCCCTGATCAGGCCCGGCTTCCCGATCAGGCCCGGACGGTGTCGTCCAGGGTGATGACGACCTTGACGTCCTCGGGTTCCGCGGTGAAGGCGTCGGCGAACGACTCCAGCGGCACCCGGCGGGTGATCAGCCGGTTCAGCCAGGCGTGGTCGGCCCCCGCGAGGACGTCGGCCGCGGCCGCGTAGTGCCGGAGGTTGGCGTTCACCGACCCGATGAGGACGTCGTTCTCCAGCACGATGTCGCGGTTGAGGCTCCCGGCGTCGATCGTGAGCCGGCGCCCGGCCGAGGAGACCCCGGTGAGACAGACGATGCCGTACGGCGCGGTGTTGAAGGCCACCCCGAAGATCACCGATCCGGCGCCGGTGGCCTCGATGACGACGTCGGGCCGGATCTTGGCCGCGACCTCGCCCGCGTCGCCCGCGTGGTAGACGGCGCCGAGGTCGCGCACGAGTTCCGGTTTGGGTCCGTCGGTGACCCGGTCGAGGACGTGCACCTCCAGACCGCGCCGCACCCCGAGCAGCGCGGCCAGCAGGCCGATCGGCCCGGCGCCGGTGACCAGCGCCGTCTTCGGCTCGAACCAGGCCCGGGCGCCGACCTTCTCGACCTCGTCCCAGGCCTTGACGACGACGCTGGTGGGTTCGAGCAGCATGCCGACGTCCGCCAGCGCGGGGTCCAGCTTCACCGCGTAGCAGGGCTCCACCACCCAGGCCTGGCTCGCGTACCCGTCCAGGTCCTTGATGCCGCGCTCGGTGTAGCGGCCGTTGCGGCACATGTCGAACTGCCCGTGCGCGCACGCGCCGCACGGCACCGGGTCGGGCCGCCGGACCACGCCGACCACCAGGTCGCCCGGGGCGAAGCCGCTGCCCTCGGGCGCCCGGCGCACCCTGCCCAGCGACTCGTGGCCGATGACCAGCCGCTCGCGGCCGGGCGGAGCCGAGCCGTAGTCACCGGCGGCGATCTCCTTGTCCGTGCCGCACACTCCGACGGCGAGGCCGTCGACGAGCAGGTCGCCGTCTCCCGGCTCCGGGTCGGGGACGTCAGCCACCGCGAGGGAGTCCTTCCGCAGCGGGACGACCGTGAGAGCGCGCATCAACGCCCACCTCCAGCGTGCTCGGCCGGGTCCGTCCCGGACAGGTGACGGGCCGCGTTGACCAGTCCGACGTGGCTGAACGCCTGCGGGGTGTTGCCGAGCTGCCGCCGGGCGACCGGGTCGTACTCCTCGCTGAGCAGGCCGAGGTCGTTGCGCAGCTCCAGCAGCCGTTCGAACAGCTCGTACGCCTCGCGCCGGCGCCCGATGCCGTACAGGGCGTCGGCGAGCCAGAACGTGCAGGTGACGAACGCGCCCTCCGCGCCGGGCAGGCCGTCGACGCCGCCGTCGGCCCCGGTGCGGTAACGCAGCAGGAAGCCGTCGGAGCACAGCTCACGTTGAACCGCTTCCACGGTACCCCGCACGCGCGGGTCGTCCCAGGGCAGGAACCCCGCCCGGGGGATCAGCAGCAGGGCGGCGTCGAGGCCCGTCGACCCGTAGAACTGGGTGAAGGTATTCCGGCCCGGGTCATAGCCGCGGTCGCACACCTCGGCGTGGATCTTGTCCCGGGTGGCCCGCCACCGGTCAACCGGCCCCTCCAGGCCGAACCGCTCGACGGCCCGCACGGCCCGGTCCATGCCCGCCCAGGCCATGACCTTGGAGTGCACGAAGTGGCGGCGGTCGCCGCGCACCTCCCACAGCCCGTTGTCCGGGTCGTCCCAGTGGCCCTCCAGGAAGTCCAGCAGCGCGCGTTGCAGGTCCCAGGCCTCTTCCTCGGACTCGATGCCGGCCAGGCGGGTCAGGTGCAGCCCGTCGAGGACCTCGCCCCACACGTCGAGCTGGAACTGCCCGGACGCCGCGTTGCCCACCCGCACCGGAGCCGACCCCTCGTAGCCGGCCAGCCAGTCGACCGTGTATTCGGGCAGCCGGCGGGTGCCGTCGATGCCATACATGATCTGCAGGTCGGCCGGATCTCCGGCGGCGGCGCGCAGCAGCCACTCGCGCCACGCCTTGGCCTCCGCGACGAAGCCGGTGCCGAGGAGGGCCTGCAGCGTGAACGTCGCGTCACGCAGCCAGCAGAACCGGTAGTCCCAGTTGCGCGGGCCGCCGAGCTGTTCCGGCAGCGAGGTGGTCACCGCGGCGACGATGCCGCCGGTCGGCTTGTAGGTCAGCGCCTTCAGGACGACCAGCGAGCGGCGCACCGCGTCCTCCCACCGGCCCCTGTAGCGGAAACCGCGCAGCCACGACGTCCAGAAGGCCTCGGTGTCGGCGATGGCCCGCTCGGCGTCCACCGCCTTGGGCGTGCGCTCGTGCGAGCGCCGGTAGGTCAGCACGAACGGCACCCGCTGCCCGGCGGCGACGGTGAAGTCGGCGTAGGTGGTCATGTCCTCACCGCGCAGCGGCACCGGAGTGCTCAGCCAGGCGGCGTCCGGCCCGGCGACCGCGACCAGTTCGCCGTCCCGGCTCCGCACCCAGGGCACGACGTGGCCGTAGTCGAACCGCAGCCGGAGCGCCATCCGCATCGGCACCCGTCCGCTCAGGCCCTCGACCACGCGGACGACGTCGGCGGCCTCGCCGCGCGGCGGCATCGCGTCGATCACCCGTACGGAGCCCTCGGGGGTGTCCCACTCCGTTTCGAGCACGAGGGAGTCGCCCCGGTAGCGGCGGCGCGTGCACAGCCCGCCGGCGGCGGGGGCCACCCGCCAGAAGCCCGCCCGCTCGTCGCCGAGCAGGGCGGCGAAGCACGCCGGGGCGTCGAACCGGGGCAGGCACAGCCAGTCGACCGACCCGTCCCGGCCCACCAGCGCCGCCGTCTGCAGATCGCCGAGCAGCCCGTAGTCCTCGATCCGCAACGCCACCGCGCGCCCCCACAGCCGTCCACCACTCCTGCACCGCGCGCCTACCCTGGCAAAGGGAACGTATGCCCAGTGCAAAAAAGCGGAAGCGGCCCCGGACGGGCAGGAGCCCCCGTTTCCCGCTCCTGCCCGTCCTGCCTGTGGACCCGCCGGGCCGTCAGGCGCCCTTGGGCTCCAGGCGGAGGGCGGTGACTCCGCAGTCGAACGGTGTCGCGGAGACGAGGCGGAACCGCTTCTTGCCGCCGCCGGGGAACACCGGCAGGCCCGCGCCGATCGCGCTCGGGTTGACGAACAGGTAGAGCTCGTCGATCAGGTCCGCGGCGATCAGGCTCGTCACCAGCGTGCTGCCGCCGTACGTGACGAGGTCGCCGCCCGGCTCGGCCTTGAGCTTGCCGATGGTCTCCGCGAGATCGCCGCCGGCCACGACGGCGTTGTCCCAGGGCGACTCGGTGAGACCGTTGGAGATCACGGTCTTGGGCGTGTTGTTCATGAAGTCGATCGCCTCCTGCGACTCCCCCTCGGGGCCGGCCGCCCAGGTGGGGATGAACCCCTCGGCGAGCCGGCGGCCGAGGACGATGTGGTCGACGTTCTCCATGAGCCCGGTGACGTAGGCGGTGAAGTCGTCGGTCCAGGGGAAGGTCAGCCAGTCCATCTCGCCCTGCGGGCCGCCCATGTAGCCGTCGACGGTGGTCTGGACCTGGAGCTTGAGCTTGCGCATGATGAGTTCCTTCTTCGTGTGTGAAAGGTCAGGCGACGTAAGGGGTCCTGGCGCGGGCCGCGCTGAGCGCGGCGGCCCACCAGGCGAGCTGGTCGAGCATCGTCGTGACACCGGTGTCGCAGGCCGCGCCCTCCTTGGGCCAGCTTCCGTCCGCGGCGAACAGGTCCCAGTAGCACGGAAGGCTGATGGTGCCCTGGAGGGTCACCGCGTGCAGTTCGGCGAAGATCTGCCGCAACTGCGCGACGGCGTGCAGGCCGCCGGACTCACGGCCATAGGAGATGAACGCGACCGGCTTGGCGTGCCACTCCCGGTAGTACCAGTCGATCGCGGTCTTGAGCGGCGCGGGGAAGCTCTGGTTGTACTCCGGGGTGACGATGGCGAAGGCGTCGGCGGCGGCGAGGCGCGCGCCCAGCTCCGCCACCTGCGGTGGGACCCGGTCGTCGTGGTCGCCGAGGGTCGCCGGGACGCGGGTCTCCGCGAGATCGATCAGGTCGATCTCGAAGTCGCCGCGCCGGCGCGCCCGGGTGGTGAACCACCGCGCCACCGTCGGGCCGAACCTGCCGCTCCGGGTGCTGCCGATGATGACCGCCAGCACTGGTCTCGTGGTGTCCGGCATCCTCGGCCTCCTTCCTGCTTCGCCGTCCGGCTGATGTCCCCGACTCTCGCAGTGGGCGTTTACGGTTCGTTTACGGTGTCCTCTCGCCCCCGGCGTTAGGGTGCGCACCATGCGGTTTGGGGTCCTGGGTCCGCTCGCGGTGTGGACGGCGGGGGGCGAGCCGGTCACGGTGCCCGGTGCGAAGGTGCGCGCCCTGCTCGCCGTGCTGCTGCTCAACGACGGGCGGCCGGTCTCCGCCGACCGGCTGATCGACGACCTGTGGGGGGACGACCCGCCGCGGCGCAATCCCCTCGGCGCGCTGTCGGCCAAGGTCTCCCAGCTGCGCAGGGCGCTGGAGGACGCGCAACCGGGGGCACGTGAGCTCGTCGTCTCCCGCCCGCCGGCCTACCGGCTGCTCCTGGACGACGAGGCGGTGGACGTCCGGCGCTTCCACACGCTCACCACGCGGGCGCGGCAGGCCGGCGACCCGAGGGCCGGTGCGGCTCTGTTCGCCGAGGCGCTGGCCCTGTGGCGGGGCCCGGCGTTCGCCGACTTCGCCGACGAGCCGTTCGCCCGGCCGGTGATCGCCAGGCTGGCCGAGCAGCGGCTGACCACGCTGGAGGACGCGGCCGAGGCCCGGCTGGCGCTCGGCGAGCACGCGGTGCTGGCCGCCGAGCTCGGCGACCTGGTCGCCGCCCATCCGCTGCGCGAACGGCTGCGGGCGGCGTACATGCGGGCGCTGTACGGCGCCGGACGCCAGAGCGAGGCGCTGGAGAGCTACGAGGAACTGCGCCGCCTGCTCGGCGACGAGCTGGGACTGGACCCCGGCCCCGAACTCGCCGCGCTGCAGCGGGCGATCCTCACCCAGGACCTGCAGGCGCCGCCCGCACCCGACCGGCGGCGCCGCTCGAACCTGCCCGCCCCGCACACCGAGCTGATCGGGCGGGAGAGCGCGGTCGCCGAGATCGGCGCGCTGCTGCGGGAGAAGCGGCTGGTGACGCTGACCGGTCCGGGCGGCGTGGGGAAGACCCGGCTCGCGACCGAGGTCGCCGACGGCCGGCGTGACCTGCCCGACGGTGTGTGGCTCGTCGAACTGGCCGGCGTGCGGGCCGGCGTGCGGGCCGGCTCGGGGAACGGCGGGCGAAACGGGGTGCGGGCCGGTGCGGTGGCCGACGCGGTCACCGCGTCGCTCGACATCAGGGCAGGCGACATCAGAGAGGGCGACATCAGGGAGGGCGACCACGCCGACCTGTCCGCGGCGCTGCGGTCGCGGAATCTCCTGCTCGTCCTGGACAACTGCGAACACGTGATCGACGAGGTGGCGGCCCTGGCGGAGCGCCTGCTGCGGACCTCCCCCGGCCTGCGGATCCTCGCCACCAGCCGGGAACCTCTCGCCCTGGCGGGGGAGGTCGTCTGGGACGTGCCACCGCTCGACGTGCCGGGACGCGACGCCGAGCCCGGCGCGCTGGCGACGTCCAGCGCCGTGCGGCTGTTCGTCGCCCGCGCGGCCGCCGCCGTCCGGGGCTTCACGCTCGACGACGGCAACGCCGCGACCGTCGGCCTGCTGTGCCGCCGCCTGGACGGCATTCCGCTCGCGCTGGAACTGGCCGCGACGCGGGTCCGCGCGCTGGGCGTGCAGGGGGTGGTGGACCGGCTGGACGACCGGTTCCGCCTGCTGGCCACCGGCCACCGCGGCGCCCCGCCCCGGCAGCGGACGCTCACGGCGATGATCGACTGGAGCTGGGAGCTGCTGACCGTTCCCGAGCGGACGGTGCTGCGCAGACTGGCCGCACACGCCGACGGATGCACGGTGGAGGCCGCCGAGTCGGTGTGCGGCGGGGACGACCTCGACGTGCTCACCCTGCTCGTACGGCTGGTCGACCGCTCGCTGGTCGTGATGCTGCCGGCGCCGGAGGGGCCGCGTTACCGGTTGCTGGAGTCGGTGGCCGCCTACTGCGCCGACCGCCTGGCGGAGGCCGGGGAACGGGAGCGGATCCGGCGGCGGCACCGGGACCACTACCTCGCCCTCGCGGAGCGGGCGGCGCCCCTTCTCCGCGGCCCGGAGCAGCGCCGCACGCTGCGGCTCCTCGACGCCGAGACCGCCAACCTGCGCGCCGCGCTGGACCACTGCCTGGCCGATGGGGACGCCGCCGCCGCGCTGCGGCTGACCGGCGCCCTCGCCTGGCACTGGTTCCTGCGCGGCCGGTTGACCGAGGCCCGGCGCTCCCTCCGGGCCGCCCTGTCGCTCGCCGAAAACGGCGCGGGGCACGGCGGGGGGCACGGCGCGGCGGACGGCGGGGCGGACATCGCGTGTCTCGCCGACGAGGCCCGGATCTGGCTGGCCGGATTCGCGGCCCTCCAAGGCGACGCCGGCGACACGGCGGTCGCGGAGCGTCTGGAGGCCGACCGGGGCAGGGCCGTGTGGTTCCTCGGCCACGCCTCGCTCGGTTATCTGGACCTCGCCGACAGCGAGAGGCTGCTGGCCCGCGCCCTCGACGCCGCCGTGGCCGAGGGCGACCGGTGGGCCGAGGCCGCCGCTCTGATGACCCGTGCCCATCTCGCCCACGTACGCGGCGACCTGGCGGCGCTGGAACGCGACGCGACCCGCGGCGCCCGGATGTTCGCCGAGATCGGCGACCGCTGGGGCCGGATGGGCGCCACGGGCTGGCTCGCCGCCCTGGCCGAGGCCACGGGCGACCACGCGCACGCCACCCGCCTGCACCGGGAGGCCCTCGGCATGGCCGAGGAGCTCGGACTGTGGCCGGAGGTCGTGACCAGGCTGTGCTGGCTCGGCTGGATCCACACCCAGCAGGGCGACCACGCGGCGGCTGTCGACGACGGCACGAGGGCGCTACGCCTGGCCGGCGAGCAGGGATACCGGACCGGTGAGATCTTCGCCGGGACGGTGCTCGCCTTCGCCTCCCGCCGCGGCGGCGACCTCGACACGGCCGAGACGCACCTGCGGCGGCTGCTGGAGGCCGCGCCGTACCCCGCGCCGCACGAGGACGACCCGCCGTCCGTACACGTCCCGATGCTCCTGGTGGAGCTGGGTTTCGTGGCGGAACTGCGCGCCGACGCCGACACCGCGCTACGCCTGCACCGGGAGGCGTTCGACCTCGCGGCGCGGCTGGACGCGCCGCGCGACCAGGTGGGCGCGCTGGAGGGGCTGGCCGGGGCGCTCGCCCTGGCCGGCGACCACGCGGGGGCGGCCGAGGCGCTCGGCGCCGCCGAAGCGGCCCGCGACGCGAACCGGCTGCCCCCCGCTCCGGCCGAACGGGCCGACCTCGACCGCGTCATCACCGCCTGCCGTGCCACCCTCGGCGAGGAGTCGTTCGCCGCCGCCCGCGCCCGCGGCGCCCTCCTCGGCCCCGCGTCGGCCCCCTGGCCGCGCGCGCCCGGCACGCCCGGGACCACCCCGATGGCAGGGCGCGGCGATCTTCGTGGCAGCGACGTCAATAATCCCGCCATAGGCGTATAGAAAGCGTCAACGGGCGCGGAAACCGCACATTTTTCGTGATTCGCTGACTGAGGATCGCCCACCTGAGGGCGGCATGATGCGAATCGAGGAGTGAGGATGACCGACGTCATCTTCGTCGCCCTGACGGTCGCGAGCTTCGTGATCCTGGGCCTTGTCGTGAGCGCGGTGGAGCGGTTGTGAGCGCCGTCAACGCCGCCGGTCTGGCCGTGGTCTCCATCCTGTTGATCTTCATGGTCGTGGCCCTGCTGTTCCCGGAACGGTTCTGATGACCCCTCTGATGACTCCTCTGGTGAGCCCTCCGATGAGCCCTCCGATGAGCCCTGCCATCAGCGCGGTCCTGGTCACCGGGACCGTCTTCCTCGCCCTGGCGCTCTGCTACCGGCCGCTCGGCGACCACATGTTCCGGGTCTACACGGGCGCCCGGCACTGGCGGGTCGAGCGGCTGATCTACCGCCTGGTGGGGGTGGACGCCGACGCCGAGCAGCGGTGGCCGACGTACGCCCGTGCCCTGCTCGCGTTCTCGGTCGTCTCCGTGCTCGCCCTCTACACGCTGCAACGACTGCAGGACCACCTGTTCCTCAGCCTCGGGATGCCCGCCGTACCCCCGGACCTGGCGTGGAACACCGCGGTCAGTTTCGTCACCAACACCAACTGGCAGGCGTACTCGGGCGAGTCGGCCATGGGCCACGTCGCGCAGACCGCCGGCCTGGCCGTGCAGAACTTCGCGTCCGCGGCGGCCGGCCTTTCCGTGGCGGTCGCGCTGGTGCGCGGGTTCGCCCGCCCGAGGAGCGACACGCTCGGCAACTTCTGGGTCGACCTGGTGCGCGGCACGATCCGGATCCTGCTGCCGATCGCGGTCGTCGCCGCGATCCTGCTGGTGGCCGGAGGAGCGCTGCAGAACTTCGGCGGTCACCACGGCTGGACCACCCTCGCGGGCGGCGGGCAGACCTTCACCCCGGCCGGAGCGGCCGGCCAGGAGGCGATCAAGAACCTGGGCACCAACGGCGGCGGCGTATTCAACGCCAACTCCGCCCATCCCTGGGAGAACCCCACCGCCTGGACGAACCTGCTGGAGATCTTCCTGCTCCTGGTGATCGCGACGTCCCTGCCCCGGACCTTCGGGCGGATGGTCGGCGACAACCGGCAGGGCTACGTCATCGTCTCGGTGATGGCGGTGCTCGCGCTGATCAGCATCGGCGTGACCCAGACGGCCGAACTGCACGCGGCCGGCACCGTGCCGCAGGCGACGGCGGGCACGGCGCCGCAGTGGATCGGCCAGGCGGCGGAGGGCCGCGAGACCCGCTTCGGCGTCCCGGACTCCGCGCTGTTCGCCAGCGCGGCGACGCTGACCTCCACCGGCTCGGTCGACTCCGCCCACGACTCCTACACGGCGTTCGGCGGCGGGATGTTGATCTTCAACATGCTGCTCGGAGAGGTCGCGCCCGGCGGCGTCGGCTCCGGTCTCTACGGCATCCTCGTCCTCGCGGTGATCACCGTCTTCGTCGCCGGTCTGATGGTGGGCCGCACCCCCGAATACCTCGGTAAGAAGATCGGTTCCCGGGAGATCAAGCTGGCCTCGCTGTACTTCCTGACGACGCCGGTCCTGGTGCTGCTGGGCACAGCGGTCGCGATGGGCACGGGAACGGGCCGCGCGGGCATAGGGAACGGGGGCGCCCACGGCCTGTCGGAGGTCCTCTACGCCTTCGCCTCCGCGGGCAACAACAACGGCTCGGCCTTCTCCGGGCTGTCGGCGAACACGCCCTTCTACGACACGGCCCTCGGCCTGTGCATGCTGTTCGGCCGGTTCCTGCCGATGACGCTGGTCCTGGCGCTGGCGGGCTCCCTGGCCCGGCAGGCTCCGGTCCCCGTCTCGGCGGGCACGCTGCCGACCCACCGCCCGCAGTTCGCCGGCCTGCTCGCCGGGGTGACGATCGTCCTCGTCGCCCTCACCTTCCTGCCCGCGCTCGCGCTCGGGCCACTCGCTGAAGGACTCTCCCGATGAGCCGCAGGGCTGTCCCGACGCGCCTTCCGATGACACGCGGCGGCTCGCCGGGGCCTGTCGGCGGTGGAATGGTCCACCTCCGGCAGGCGGCCCGCGCGCTGCCCGGGGCGGTGCGGAAGCTGAACCCCGCCACCATGTGGCGCAACCCGGTCATGTTCATCGTCGAGATCGGCGCGCTCTTCACCACCGTCCTCGCGGCCGCGACCCCGTCCTTCTTCGCCTGGGCGATCACCGGATGGCTGTGGCTGACCGTCCTGTTCGCCAACCTGGCCGAGGCGGTGGCGGAGGGCCGCGGCAAGGCGCAGGCGGCGGCGCTGCGCGCGGCGAGACGCGACACGGTCGCCCGCCGCCTCGTCGACTCGGCCGACCACACCAAGTGGGAGGAGGTCGGCGCGCCCGACCTGCGCCAGGGCGACCACGTGATCGTCGAGGCCGGCGAGACCATCCCCGGCGACGGCGACGTGGCCGAGGGCATCGCCTCGGTGGACGAGTCGGCCATCACCGGAGAGTCGGCGCCGGTCATCCGCGAGTCCGGCGGCGACCGCTCCGCCGTCACCGGCGGCACCCGGGTCCTGTCGGACCGGATCGTCGTACGGATCACCCAGCGGCCGGGCGAGAGCTTCCTCGACCGGATGATCGCCCTGGTCGAGGGGGCCGACCGCAGGAAGACGCCCAACGAGATCGCCCTCAACATCCTGCTGGCCGCACTGACGATCATCTTCCTGGTGGCCACCGCGACCATGCAGCCGCTGGCCGTCTTCTCGCGATCGGTCAACCCCGGCGTGGCCGACTCGATCGCCCTCACCTCCGACGGAGTCACCGGCGTCGTGCTGGCGGCGCTGGTCGTCTGCCTCATCCCCACCACGATCGGCGCGCTGCTGTCGGCGATCGGCATCGCCGGGATGGACCGCCTGGTCCAGCGCAACGTGCTCGCCATGTCGGGCCGGGCGGTCGAGGCCGCGGGCGACGTGTCCACGCTCCTGCTCGACAAGACCGGCACGATCACCCTGGGCAACCGGCAGGCGGCGGCGTTCCTGCCCGTGCCGGGTGTGCCCGTGCTGGAGCTGGCCAGGGCGGCGCAGCTGTCGAGTCTCACCGACGCGACCCCCGAGGGCCGTTCCATCGTGGTCTACGCCAAGAACGTGTACGGGCTGCGCGAGCGGGAGCCGGGCGAGCTCGCCCACGCCGGGTGGGTCCCCTTCACGGCCCAGACCCGCATGTCCGGGGTGGACATGGACGGCCGGCGGATCCGCAAGGGCGCCGCCACCGCGGTCATGAAGTGGGTGCGCGACAACGGCGGCCATCCGACCGTCGAGGCGGGTCAGCTGGTCGACGGCATCTCCGCCTCCGGCGGCACCCCGCTGGTGGTGGGCGAGGTGACCGGCGGCGCGGCCCGGGTGCTCGGGGTCATCCACCTCAAGGACGTGGTCAAGGAGGGGATGCGCGAGCGGTTCGACGCGATGCGCCGGATGGGCATCAGGACCATCATGATCACTGGGGACAATCCTCTGACCGCCAGGGCCATCGCGGAGGAGGCCGGGGTCGACGACTTCCTCGCCGAGGCCACCCCCGAGGACAAGCTCGCCCTCATCAGGCGCGAGCAGGAGGGCGGCAGGCTGGTCGCGATGACCGGAGACGGCACCAACGACGCGCCCGCGCTGGCCCAGTCGGACGTCGGCGTCGCCATGAACACCGGCACCAGCGCCGCCAAGGAGGCCGGCAACATGGTCGACCTCGACTCCAACCCGACCAAGCTGATCGAGATCGTGGAGATCGGCAAGCAGTTGCTGATCACCCGCGGCGCGCTGACCACGTTCTCGATCGCCAACGACGTCGCGAAGTACTTCGCGATCATCCCGGCGATGTTCGCCGCGGTCTATCCGGGCCTGGACACGCTCAACGTCATGCGCCTGGCCAGCCCGCAGTCGGCGATCCTGTCGGCCGTCGTCTTCAACGCGCTGGTGATCGTCGCGCTGATCCCGCTGGCCCTCAAGGGCGTGCGCTACCGGCCGAGCAGTGCCTCCACCCTGCTGCGGCGCAACCTGTACGTGTACGGCCTGGGCGGGATCGTGGTCCCCTTCGCCGGTATCAAGCTGATCGACCTCGTCGTCCGCCTCCTTCCGGGGATGTCCTGAATGAAACACCTGCCCAGTTCGTTCCGCCGGCACCTGGCCGCCGTCCGCGCGGTGCTGGTGCTCACCGTGGTGACGGGGGTCGTCTACCCGCTGGCCGTCACCGGGGTGGCGCAGGCCCTGTTCCGGCACCAGGCGAACGGCAGCCTGATCGAGCGCAACGGCAGGGTCGTCGGCAGTTCGGTCATCGGCCAGTCGTTCACCGATTCCTCCGGCGCCCCGATCCCCCGTTACTTCCAGAGCCGGCCGGCCGCGCCCGGGCACGCGTACGACACCATGGCCACCGGGGCGAGCAACCTCGGGCCGGAGGACGTCGTCGACACCATTCCCGCGCCGGGCCGGAACGGCCGGCGGTCCCTGCTCACCCAGGTCTGCGCGCGCTCCCTGGCGGTGGGCCGGCTGGAGGGCGTCAGCGGCGCCCGCCCGTTCTGCACCCCCGGCGGCGTCGGCGCCGTGCTCAGGGTCTTCCCCGCGGCCGGCACCGCGACCAGGGCCGTCTCGGTCAACCAGGCCTGCCCGGCCACTCCGTTCGTCCCCCTCTACCAGGGCGTACGGGTCGAGTGCGCCCGGCCGGGCGAGGACTACTCCGCGGGCCGCACCGTGCCCGTCCGGGGCGCCGTCACCCGGATCGCGGTCCCTCCCGACGCGGTCACCGCCGGGGCGTCGGGCCTCGACCCGCACATCTCCGTGGCGTACGCCGTGCTGCAGGCGCCCCGCGTCGCGAGGGCCCGCGGCATCGATGTGGAGAGGGTGCTGGATCTCGTCCGGCGGCACACCGTGCATCCGTGGCTCGGCTACGTGGGCCGCCCGGTCGTGAACGTGCTCGAACTCAACCTCGCCCTGGACGGGGAGTAGGAGGCCGCGGTGGCACGCGGACGGCTGCGGATCTACCTGGGCGCGGCGCCGGGAGTCGGCAAGACGTACGCCATGCTCGACGAGGGCCGCCGCGGCCTGGAGCGCGGCCGGGACGTCGTCGTCGGGCTCGTCGAGACGCACGACCGTCCCAGGACCGCCGCGCTGCTGGCCGGGATGGAGGTGATCCCCCGCAGGCAGGTGATCTACCGGGGGGCCGCCTTCGGCGAGCTGGACGTGAAGGCCGTCATCGCCCGCCACCCGAAGATCGCGCTGATCGACGAGCTGGCGCACACCAACGTGCCCGGCTCCGGGCACCCCAAGCGGTGGCAGGACATCGAGGAGATCCTCGACGCCGGCATCGACGTGATCTCCACCGTGAACATCCAGCACCTGGAGTCGGTCAACGACGTCGTGTTCCAGATCACCGGCATTCCGCAGCGCGAGACCGTGCCGGACGAGGTGGTGCGGCGGGCCGACCAGGTCGAGCTGGTCGACATGTCGCCCGAGGCGCTGCGCCGCCGCATGGCGCACGGGAACGTCTACCGGCCGGAGAAGATCGACGCGGCTCTGTCCAACTACTTCCGGGTGGGCAACCTCACCGCCCTGCGGGAGCTGGCGCTGCTGTGGGTCGCCGACAAGGTCGACGAGCAGCTCGACCGCTACCGCGCCGAGCACGGCATCGCGGGCACCTGGGAGGCGCGCGAGCGGGTGGTGGTGGCCCTCAGCGGCGGGCCCGAGGGAGACACCCTGCTCAGGCGTGCGGCCCGCATCGCCGACCGGACCAAGGGCGCCGACTTACTGGCCGTACACGTGACCACCGGCGAGGGGCTGACCGGCGCGCACCCGGTGCACCTGGCCCGCCAGCGGGCGCTGGTGGAGAGCATGGGCGGCAGCTATCACCAGGTCGCCGGCGCCGACATCGCGCACGCGCTGCTCGACTTCGCCCGCGGGGTCAACGCCACCCAGCTGGTGCTCGGCGCGTCCCGGCGGGGCCGGCTGGCCCGGCTCTTCTCCCCGGGCGTCTCGGTGATCACCACCGCCGACTCCGGCTCGATCGACGTGCACATGGTCACGCACGAGGAGATGAGCAGGGGACGGCGCCGGGCGCCGCGGCGGGAGGCCGCCCTCACGCCGGGGCGGCGGCTGGCCGGCTGGGCGCTCGCCGTCCTTGGGATGGGCGCACTGACCGCCGTGCTGCTGCCGTTCCGCGACGAGCTGCGGCTGCCCAGCGAGATGCTGCTGTATCTGCTCATGGTCATCGCGGTCGCCCTCGCCGGGGGCCTGTGGCCGGCCCTCGCCGCCGCCGTCGGCGGGTTCCTGCTGCTCAACTGGTTCTTCACCGCGCCCATGCGCACCTGGACGGTCTCCGACCCGGAGAACGTCTTCTCGCTGGTCGTCTTCGTGCTCGTCGCCGCCACGGTCAGCGCCGTGGTGGATCTGGCGGCCCGCCGTACCCGGCAGGCCGCGCGGGCGGGCGCGGACGCCGCACTGCTGTCCACCCTGGCCGGGCACGTGCTCCGGGGCGACGCCGCGCTGCCGTCCCTGCTGGCCCGGCTGCGGGAGACCTTCGGCCTCACCTCGGTCACGTTGCTCGAACGCGCCGGCACACCCGTCCCGGACGACCGGAGCGACCCGCGGGCGTGGCGGATCGCGGCCACCGCGGGCGGCACGCCCTGCACCTGCCCGGCCGCGGCCGACACCGACGTCGTGATCGACGAGGAACTGACGCTCGCGGTGCGCGGACGACTGCTGGACGCCGCCGACCGCCGGGTGCTGGAGGCGTTCGCCGCGGAGGCCGCCGTCGCGCTGCGCCAGCGGCGGCTGCGGGAGGAGGCCGACCAGGCCCGGCCGCTGGCCGAGGCCGACCGGATGCGTACGGCGCTGCTCGCTGCCGTCGGCCACGATCTGCGCACGCCGCTGGCGTCGGCCAGGGCCGCGGTCGAGAGCCTGCGCACCACCGGCGTCGACTGGTCGCCCCAGGACCGGGAGGAACTTCTCGCCACCGCCGACGAATCGCTGATCAAGCTGAACCGGCTGGTGGACAACCTGCTCGACATGAGCCGCCTGCAGGCCGGGGTGCTCGGCCTGGC
Organism: Microbispora sp. NBC_01389; assembly: GCF_045040095.1. Lineage (NCBI taxonomy): Bacteria > Bacillati > Actinomycetota > Actinomycetes > Streptosporangiales > Streptosporangiaceae > Microbispora > Microbispora sp. NBC_01389. The sequence continues at coordinate 2,034,475 of NZ_CP109552.1, read as the reverse complement.
GCGTCAGCCGGTCGCCCTGGAGGAGGTGGTGCCCCGGGCGGTCGACGACCTCGGGCCGCCCGGCGACCGCGTCGACGCGGACGTCTCCGTCGAGCTCCCCGAGGTCGTCGCCGACGCCGCCCTGCTCGAACGGGTCCTGGTCAACCTGCTGTCGAACGCGGTCCGCCACAGCCCGCCCGAGGAGCGGGTGCTCGTCACCGCCAGCGCGTACGGCGACCACGTGGAGGTCCGGATCGCCGACCGCGGCCCCGGCATCCCACGGGAGGCGCACGACCGGGTCTTCCTGCCGTTCCAGCGGCTGGGCGACCGGGACAGCCACACCGGCGTCGGGCTGGGCCTCGCCCTGTCGCGCGGGCTGGCCGAGGCCATGGGTGGCACGCTGGTCCCGGAGGAGACGCCCGGGGGAGGTCTCACCATGATCCTCACCCTGCCCGTCTCCACGCCGGTTCCGGCCGTACGTCCCGAGGAGCTCCCGTGATCCGCGTCCTGGTGGTCGACGACGAACCGCAGATCCTCCGGGCGCTGCGGATCAACCTGGTCGCCCGCCACTACGAGGTGGCGACGGCCGCCGACGGCGGCACCGCCCTGCGCCAGGCCGCCGAGTTCACTCCCGATCTGGTGCTGCTCGATCTCGGCCTGCCCGACCTCGACGGCGTGGAGGTCATCCACGGCCTGCGCGGCTGGAGTGCCGTGCCGATCGTGGTGCTGTCCGGCAGGGCCGGAAACCAAGACAAGGTCGACGCGCTGGACGCCGGCGCCGACGACTACGTCACCAAGCCCTTCCACATCGAGGAGTTGCTGGCCCGCATCCGCGCCGTCACCCGCCGGACCTCCGTGTCCGAGGCCGAGGCAGCGCGGGTCCAGGTCGGCGACCACGTCGTCGACCTGGCCGCCAAAACGGTCTCGGGAGACGTGCGCCTCACCCCGACGGAGTGGCGCATCCTGCAGATCATGCTGCGCAACCCCGGCAAGCTGATCAGTCAGCGGCAACTGCTGACCGAGGTGTGGGGGAGCACCCACGTCAGGGAGACCCACTATCTGCGGCAGTACCTGGCGCAGTTGCGCAAGAAGCTCGAACGCGACCCCGCCCGCCCGGTCCTCTTCATCACCGAGCCCGGCATGGGCTACCGCTTCACCCCCTGACCCCCAGAGACTCCCCGGGCCGCCCAGCCGGGGAAGAACCCCGGCGCGTCAGCACAGATGAAGGCAGGCGCTGAGCGTACGGTCGACGCCGACACGCCCGACGAGCTCACCGAGAAGGTCGGCGCGCAGGAGGTCTGGGCGAGGCGGTCCTGTGAGACGCCCCGCTCGGCCGCGCGGCCGGCACCGCGATGGAGCCAGGCCTCGCGCCTGGAGGCGCGGCGCGTGGGACCTGGACCAGCACGCCGCCGCCCGGCATCTCACCTTCCGGTGGCCGGGCTGCCGGGAAAGAACTGCGGCCCCTCGCCCCAAAACGAATGCCACAGGGCCGCCAGCAGCCAGAAGGCGCCCGCGCCGATCGCGACACCCAGCACGACGATGAGAACGAGCAGTTTCACGAACGCGTGGGGGGAGCGGCGGGGGACGGCCATGCGCTGATCTTCGGTCGCGCCGGGGGAACGGTCAAGGGCGGGCCGGCGTCACTGACCGTACGAGAATCGGAGCCGCGCGTTGATCAGGACGTTGAGCCGATGACGCAGACGGCCGACGACAGCCGGTTCGGGGAACGCTTTCCCACACGACGTGGGCGGGAGGCGGTTGTCTCCGCTCCCGCGAACCCAGCTCGATCACGCCGTGGGGGCTTCGGCGGCGGGGGAGCCGGCCTCGGTGAGGGTGCCGTCGTGGAGTTCGAGGACCCGGTCGGCGATGGTCATGAGGAGGGGGTCGTGGGTGGCGACCAGGGCGGTGACCCCCTCGCCGCGCACGACGGCATGGAGCAGCTCCATGATCTGCCGCCCGGTCTGGGAGTCGAGCTGCCCGGTCGGCTCGTCGGCGATCAGCAGCCGGGGCCGGTTGGCGAGGGCGCGGGCCACGGCCACCCGTTGCCGCTGGCCGCCGGACAGTTCGTACGGCCGCTGGTTCATGTGCTGGTCGAGCCCGACCATCGACAGCAGCACGCGGGTGCGTTCCTCCCGTTCGGCGGCGGGCGTGCGGAGCAGGCGCATCGGCACGCCGACGTTCTCCGCCGCCGACAGGACCGGGATCAGCCCGAACGACTGGAAGACGAACCCGATGACGTCACGGCGCAGTTCCAGCAGCTCGGCCTCGGGCAACTCGCTGACGACGCGCCCCGCCACGGTCACCCGCCCGGTGTCGGGGCGGTCGAGCCCGCCGACCTGGTTCAGCAGGGTGGTCTTGCCGGATCCGGAGCGGCCGCGGACGGCGATCAGCTCGCCGGGGTAGGCCGCGAACGACACCTCGCGCAGGGCCACCACCTCCTTGGGCCCTGTCCGGTACGCCTTGCCGACCCGCTCCACGACGACGAGCGGCTCTCCCGACCGGTCGAGGGCGCCGGGTGCGTCTCGATCGCTCACTTCGCCTCCTCCGGCTTCTCCGGCTTCTCCGGCCGGGGTCTGTCCGGCCAGACTCCGATGTGGTCGCGCTCGAGTTCGAGCCGCACCCGGCGCTCCATGTCGAGGGCGTTGATGAAGTCACGGGGCAGCTGGAGGCGGCCCACGCGGTCGAGCACGGCGTACTCCTCGGCGATCACGTCGCCGCCCTCGGACGTTCGGCGGAGCGTCTCGCTGCTGGTGCGCCCGTCCCGGATGCCGACGGTCCGGTCCACCTGCTCCGACACCGTCGCGTCGTGCGTGACGATCACGGTGGTGACGCCGAGCTCGCGGTTGGCGCGGCGCAGCGCGGCGAACACCTGCTCGGAGTTCTCGCTGTCCAGCTCGCCGGTGGGTTCGTCGGCCAGGACGACCTGCGGGGAGTTGGCGAGGGCCACGGCGATGGCCACCCGCTGCTGCTCGCCGCCGGACATCTCACCCGGCCGGCTACCGGCGCGGTGCGCGACGCCGAGCAGGTCGAGCAGCTCACCCGCCCGGACCGCGCGGGCCGTACGGGACCCCTTGCCGGCCAGGCGCATCGGCAGCCGGACGTTCTCGGCGGCGGTCAGATAGGGCAGCAGGTTGCGGGCCGTCTGCTGCCAGACGAACCCGACGACCTCGCGGCGGTAGCGCAGCCGGTCCTTGGCGGTCATGGCGAGCAGGTCGGTTCCGGCGACCCGCGCGACTCCCGCGGTGGGCACGTCGAGCCCGGACAGCACGTTCAGCAGGGTCGACTTGCCCGACCCCGAGGCGCCGACGACGGCGATCAGCTCGCCCCGGTCGACGAGCAGGTCGAGCCCCTGCAGCGCGACCACCTCGACGCCCTCGGTCTTGTAGATGCGCACGAGGTTGTCGCACAGGACGTGCGCGTGCTCCCCGAACGCCGGCCGTGCCCGCCCGGCCCGCGCCTCCAGCTGGGAGAGCGTCGGAGTGTTCGACTCCACCTCACTCACCTCATCACCTCACTTGCCGCACTTCGCCCCATTCCCGCACGTCGCCTCATTCGCCCGACCGCAGGACGGAGCCGGGTGACCGCCGCCGACCGGTCAGGGTGTGGAGGAACGCGCCCGCCACGGCGACGGCGGCGAGGCCGGCGGCCAGCAGCATCGGCGTGGTCAGGTCGAGCTCGTACGCCCGTACGGCGAGGTCGCCCGCGTAGACGCCGAGATCGACGCCGGGCCCGAGGGCGGAGGGCAGGGCGAGGCCGAGCGCGAGACCCGCGCACGCGGTGAGCACGATCATTGGGACGACCTCCAGCACGGTGAGGCCCGCCGCCCGGCGGTCCGACAGGCCGAGAGCGCGCAGGTACGACAGGGCGCGCGCCCGGTCGGCGGCCCCGGCGACCAGTGCGATCACAACGGTGAGCAGCGCGTATCCGGCCAGGGCGATGGTCACGATGCGGAAACCGTCCTTGATCGTCTCTGCGAGCGGGGTCGCGGCGATCTTCCGGCGCGACTCCTCGACGGTGACCACCCGGACGTCCGGCAGGTCGCCCTCGGCGGCCCGCAGCCGATCGCCGTCGAGGCCGTCGCCGCTGCTCCCCGATCCCCGGACGAGCAGCGTCCCGGCGTACGGGCGGGCGCCCGCCCGGGCGGAGGCGTCGTACGGCACCACGACCAGGTTGCTCGTGGCGGTGGTCAGGCCGGGGAGCCCGCCCGTGACGACACCCCGATTGGTGACCCGCATGCGGACGTGCCAGCCGATCTCGAAGGTGCTCAGATGCGCCAGGTCGGGCGAGACCAGGGCGGGGACGCTCTGCCCGGAAGTGGCCTGGGCTGGAGTGCTCTGTGCTGGTGTGCTCTGTGCTGGCTCGGTCGGGGCGGGTGCGGTCGGGGCGGGTGCGGTCGGGGCGGATGCGGTCGGGGCGGCGGCCGTGTCCGGCGGCGGGCTCGGCACGTCCAGCGGGGAACCGGCGACGAGGCGGCGGTAGGCGTCGAGGTCCACCGCGACGACGGTCACGTTCCGCCCGCCGAGATCGAGCTGGGCCAGTCCCTGGTCGACCGGCACTACCGCTCGTACGCCCGGCGCCCGCCGGATCTTCTCGATCGTCTCGGCGGTCAGCCCGGACTCGCGCTCCACCCTCGCGCCGGCCCCGGTCGCCTGCCACGCGGCGAGGCGCTGGGCGCCCTCCAGCGTGCCGCCGGCCACCGCCCCGTACACCGAGACGGCGAGCGCGGGCAGCAGGATCAGCACGGGCAGCGCGCCGGCCCGCCCGGCGCGCGCCGCCAGGGCGAGCCCCACGAACGGCACGGCGCCCCGGGCCCGCGCCACGAGCCGCACGAACAGGCGCAGCGGGTACGGATAGCAGCGCAGTGTGACAAGCGCGGCGGCCACCGTGAGCATGACCGGGACGAGCGTCAGGAACGGGTCGGCCCCCCGCGCCTCGACGCCGGTGGTGAGGCCACGGCCGCGCAGCAGGTACGCGCCCGCCAGCGCCAACGCGACGACCAGCAGCTCCAGCACCGTCCGCCGCGGCGAACGACGGCGGCCCGCCACATCGTCACGCCGGACCGGCAGCGGGGTGCGATGGGCGAGCGCGACGCGGGCCGCCGCGAAGCCCACCGTGGCGGCGGCGAGGAGCAGCGGTCCGGTGTACACGATCGGCGTGGTGGGCCCGGACATCGCGGGCAGCAGGAGGGAAAGCCCATACCCGGCCAGGACGGCCGGGACGACGGCCAGCGCGGCCGTTCCGGTGCCCGCCGCGACGACCTGCCCGAGCGAGGCGCCCCGCGCCCGGGCGAGGGCCAGCGCGTCGCGCATGCGCTCGGTCAGGAGCTGGACGGCCAGCGCGATCACGCCTCCGGCCACCGCCACCAGCCCGCCGAGGATGAGGAACATCAGCGCCTGCGCGGTCGCGAGCCGCGCCAGGAAGCCGGCCAGCACCCGTCCGAGCGAGGTGTCCAGGACCTCCGCGAAGCTCCCGCCTCCGGACCTGGCGGCCTCGACGCCGAGGACGCGCCGGTAGTCGGCCACCCCCTCGACCACGGATGCCGCGTCGCGTGCGGTGACGGCCGAGGGGTCCACGGCGATGCCCCAGATGTAGACGAGGTCGCGTCCCTCGCCGGTCAGTTCGGTGAGCGAGGCCTCTCCGGTCAGAGCGGTGACGGACAGCTCCTCGCTGTCGCCCCCCGCGACGGGCCGTGTCGTGACCTCGACCATGTCGCGGTTGCGCCGCCAGAACCGGTCGTCCGCACCGATCGGCTCGAACAGGCCGGTGACGCGAGCGAGCACGGGATGGCTGTGGCCCAGCACGAGAGTGGCGCCGAGGGGGATGTCCATCTTCTCCGCGGCGGCCCGGGGCAGGGCGATGTCGAATCGGCTGACGTCCGGCAGCTCCGGATGGCCCGGCACGTCCGGCACGGTGGCCGGCGGCCCCGGCGGCGACCCTCGCACGTAGCGGACGCGGCGCTCGGCGCCGGACACCCAGCCCAGGTTGACGTACTCGGCCGGCCGCCGCTTCTCCGGCCCCAGGAAGGCGGCCACGGGCGTGCCGAAGGTCTTGGCCGCGAACCGGCCGTCGTCGCCCCGGGGGGCGTCGAGGAGCGGCGTGAGGGACGGCGGCACCAGCGCCCGCCACCGGCGGTCCTGCGTCCGGAACCCCTCCGCACCGGTGATGTGCTCCCCGAGGACCGCCGGGCTCATCGCGACGGTCAGGTCGGCCGCCTCGGCGGGGTCCTCGGCGAGCAGGGCGTGCGCGGCCCGGTCGTAGGCGGCCTCGAACCGCCGGGGCAGCCCGGCGACCAGCAACGACGCGCTCAGCGCCAGCAGCGCGAGCACGGCCGCGGCGCCCCGGTGGACCCTGAGCAGAAGCAGCGGGTTCATCGGTCCTCCCCGGCGCGCAGCGCGCCGCCGAGACCCCGGCGGCGCAGCGAGTGAGCCAGGCCCGCGACGATCGCGAACAGCAGTACGGCGACGACCACCGGCAGCGCGACCGTCGCCGCCCACGGGACCTGGAGCACCACCTCGGGGGTGACCGACGCCGCCTGGCCGGTCAGCACCAGATTCGGGACGACCAGTGCCGCGACCCCCAGCGCCAGCACGGTCCCGGCGGCGAGGGACAACGCGATCAGGAACGCCTGCTCCACCGCCAGCAGGGCGAAGACCTGCCGTCCGCTCACGCCGAGAGCGCGCAGGACCGCGAACTCCGAGGCGCGCTCCCGCGCCGCCACGGCCGCGTTGACCAGGAAGCCGAGCACCGCGAAGACCAGTGCGGCGGCGAAGCCCAGCACCAGCGCGCCCTGCAGGCCGCTCGCCAGCGGGTCGTCCCGCAGCCGCAGTGTCAGCGCGCCGAGATCGACGACGGTCTGCTCCCACTCCGGATGGCGGGCCAGCGCCGCCGCGGCCCCGGCCGTGTCGCCGCCCGCGGTGGACATCCACCACTCGCCCGGAACGCGCGGCTCCCGCGCCCCGGCGAGGTCGGCGGCGAGCAGCGTGGGCAGGTCGGCGAGGACGACCGGCACCCCGGCGGGCGTGCCGGGCATCGCCTCGACGACGCCGGCGACGGCCACCCGGAGCCGCTGCCCGTCCAGGGTCAGCAGGCCGGTACGGCCCTCCGCGAGCCTCTCCCTGGCCGCGATGTCCGCGGTGACCACCACCGGCAGCGGACCGCCCACCCCGCCGTCCACGGGGGCGCCGGTCGAACCGCCCTCGGCGGTCAGACTGACGTACTCGGGATCGGTGTCCTCGCCGGCGCTCCGGCCCGCGGGCGCGGGCACGGTGAGGGTGAGGATCCCCGCGCCGGTCGTGACGCCGGGAAGGCGGTCGTCGCCGCGCACGCCGTCTCCCCACCGGGGCGCCCACCGCAGGCCCTCGGGCAGGGCGACCGAGGCGCCGGTGTCGGTGGTGATCGCGTCGACCGTGAGGCTCACCCCGCCCTCGGGGACGGGGGCCGGCACCCGCACGACGAAGCCGCGGACGTCGAGCGGGTAGCTCAGCCTGCCCGACCGCCCGGCGAGCGCGGCCAGGTCGACGGTGACCGGGTGCGCCTCGCCGTCGGCCACGAGCGGGCCGACGGGCACCTGCTGCCGCACTCCGAGGGCGTCCGCGATCACCATCCGGAGGTCCGGCCCCGAAGAGCCTGGGGAGCCCGAGCCCGAGGAGCCCGGTCGCCGCGGGCTCGCGGGCGGCGCGCCCAGGCCGGCCCGTACGGAAAGGGTCAGCTTCTCCGGCGTGCCGGGCAGCGGGACGGCCGAGACCGCCGGCCGTCCCGCGGCCAGGCGGGCGGCCAGCGTGCCCACCGGGCGGCTGCCCAGGTCGGGCCGGAGCATCAGCATCGGCCCGAGCTTGGCGGCGTCCGCCGCCAGCAGAGTGCCGCTGCCGCCCGAGAAGGCCATGGTGCCCCGGTAGACCGGCGTGATCGCCGTCACGCCGGGCAGCCCCGCGTAGACCGGCCCCCTGCCGAGCCGCCCCAGCTCACCCGACACCGGCGCGGCCGACACCCGCAGATCCGCGCCCGCCTGATGCCTGGCCTGGTCCACCTGCGAGCCGCGCCAGGTCGCCGCCGTCGTCATCGACACCACGCCGATCGCCACCGCCATGGTGAGCAGCAGGGCGGGACCGGAGTATCGCTCCGGACGGCGGCTCACCTGCCACGCGCCCAGAGCCGGAGCCAGACCCGCCCTCCGCGAGGTGAACCGCCCGGCGATCCGCGAGACACGCGGCACCAGCCGCAGACCGAGCATGCCGCCGCACAGCAGCGCCAGGGCGGGCCCCGTCACGATCAGCGGGTCGATGCCGAGCCCGCCGCCGGAGGTCGCGGTCACCGGGGCGCCGTAACGCCGGAGCTGCCAGATCGCCAGCGCCGCCACCACCAGCAGCGCCACGTCACCACCCGCCCGTTGCAGCAGCCCCTGCCGGGCGCCCCGGCCGCGTTCCGCCTGCTCCTCCACATACGTGCGCCGGGCGCCGCGCAGGGCGGGAAGCGCGAGCAGCACCGCGCACGCCAGCGCCACCGCGGCCGCCACGCCGAACGTCGCGGCGCCGGGACGCGCCACGACGCGGACCCCGGAGGCCCGGATCCACGGGATCGCGTCGACCAGGCCGAGCAGCGGCGGCGCCAGGAACGGGGCCAGCGCCGCGCACGGCGCCGCCACCAGCAGGGCCTCCGCGCCCGCCGACAGCGCCAGACGCACCCCGCCCGCCCCCCGCGAGCGCAGCAGCGCGACCTCCATACGCCGGTGGTCGGCCAGCAGCCGCGCGGTCAGGACCAGCGCGTACGCCGCGAGCAGCAGCAACTGCAGGACCGGGACGAGCATCGTGGACCGCGCGACCAGCGCCGCCCGGTCGAGCCGGCTGAGCATCCCGGGCAGGTTGGTCACGGTCTCGCAGGCCGGGCAGTCGCGCTTCAGGTCCTCGCCCAGCCGGGCGACGGACGCGGAGAAGGGCCGCAGGCGCTGCGGGGTGAGCATGCCGAGATCGGGCACGGCCGTCCAGGTCACGGCGACGCTCGTGCGGGCGGTGAACCTCGCGAGGAAGGTCTCCCCGGGCACCATGAGAGGGCCGTAGGTGGTGTAGTCGCCGTGCCGGACCCCCCGGCGCAGCAGGTCGTCGCTGTCCCACCGCCCCAAAGAGGAGTCGTCCAGCCGGAAGACGCCGGTCAGCCGGGCCCGTACGGCCGTGTCGTCGAGCCGGCCCACCACGCGGAACTCGTCGCCCACGCCCAGATTCATCGCCTGCGCGGCGGCCTGGGACGCGGCGACCTCGACGACGCCGCCGGTGGCCGGCCGCGGCCAGACCCCCTGCATGAGCCGCGCGTGCCCTTCCAGCCCTTCGTCCACACCGAACCGGGTCAGCTCCGGATGCGTCAACCGCTCCTGGCCGGGGAGCGCGTAGGAGTCGGAGCGGGCGCTGAGGCGGACGTCGTACCGCACCGGACCCCCACCGGAGCCGGCCAGGGCCGCGAGGCGAGCGTGTACGGCGCGTTCGACGCCGGCGAAGGTGCCCTGCCGGACGGGCGCGGTGATCGTCGTCGCGACGCTGCTCGCCGGGGCGTTCTCCATCGCCCGCCGCACGCCGACCTCGGCGACCGAGGAGGTGTAGGTGGCCAGCGCGACCAGCGTCGTGGTCGCCAGCAGGATCGAACCGAAGGCGGCCAGGAGAAGCCACGGCTCACTGAGCGCACGCCGCACCGCCAGAGGTGCCCGCACCCCCATGAACCGCCTCCCACCAGGCTTCCGCATTGCCACCATCACGCTGCTTCGGATCTCTGAAGCAGCCTCTTCTTCTCCCGCAGGAGGTTGTGCGGCACGAGGCACAGCGATAAGCGGAGGATGCGCTTGACCGGCCCGTCTGTCACGCCTGTCTAGTCCACCAGAAGGCTGAGGCTTCTCAAAGCCCGGCTGTAGTGGCGCTCCAGCTCCAGATCGATCCGCTTAACAACGTGGGCGGGGCGTAAACAGCCGCACCGAGCTCTCTTGCCATCATGGTGTGCGCCGTCCACCTGTGACTCAGTGGACCGCTCTCCAACAGGGCCGCTCTCCACAGATCCAGCGCCCACAGGGCACTCTCGATCATGAGCCCGTTTCGCTTCCTGGAGAGCAGGCAGGCCTCTGCCAGCGCTGCCACCCGTTGCTGAGCGCTGAGAGAAAACCAGAGCGGAAGTCCGATCGACAGAACGGGTTCCCCGCGCAGACCAACGCGCTGATAGAGCACACCCATGTCCAGATCCCGGGCGACGATCCTCACCGGCGGCTCAAGCCCCACCGCCGAGGCCACCCGCGACACGACAGCCTCCAGCGCCGGCGCGGAAGTCACCGGTTCCGAGTCAGGCGGAATCCGGGGTAACCGCGGCCGAAGGCAGACCCCGATCGCGATGAACAGAGCGCCGACAAGCCAGGTCAGCAGATATCCAGTAGTGGAGGAAAGAACGAGCACACCGAGCGCGAGCATGAGAACGGGAATTCCGTGCACGGCCAACGCCAATGCGTAGGCACCTGTTCTTCGCACCCGCGGCACCGGTTCCTCCCCCAGAACCTCCCAGAACCGATGTGGCGGCACTGGCCCGAAAATTGAGCCTATGAGCGGGTGGTGCGACCGGCAACCCTTCAGGACGGGTAGGGGTGAGCGCGAATTCACGCATGGGTGACGACGGTCGTATTCGTACTCCCTGGCCGCCTGGGGGGCGGCCATGCGCTGATCTTCGGTCGCGCCGGGGGAACGGTCAAGGGCGGGCCGGGGTCACTGGCCGTAGGAGAATCGGAGGCGTGCGTTGATCAGAACGTTGAGCCGATGACGCAGATGGCCGACGACAGCCGGTTCGGGGAACTCCCCGGGCGTCGACAGCGTCCAGCGCAGCGAGCAGCCGTTCTCGGCGGGCCGGATGTCGAAGCGGATCTCGTCGCCGGGCCGTTCGGGCCAGAGCGACGACCAGACGACCAGCTCCGGTCTGACCGCGCGCAGCACGCGGGGTTCGACCTCGTCCGGACGCAGATCGAGCCATGGCCGTCCGCCCGGACGCCGCGGTTCGGTCAGGCTTTCCCACACGACGTGGGCGGGAGGCGGTTGTTTCCGCTCCCGCGAACCCAGCTCGATCATCCCGCCAGAGTACGTCCCTCCGGCGGGCACTTCTAGGGGGCGGCGACGGCGGGGCCGCGGCGTGGTGTCCGCCGGGTCCCGAGGAAAACCGCAGCCATGCCCTCGGATGATTGTTAACGCTAACAAAACGAACTCGTTGTCGCCCTCCGTTTCGAGAGACCCAACCGGTGGTGGTGGGGCGGAGCAAAGCCGAGGCGGGGGCACGGTGTCAAGTGGCGTTGTACGTCCGGACGCGAACGCGGGAGCGCGTGAACGCGGTCAAACTGCAGTATCAGGGGGCTCTGCGGGCCCAGCGGAAACGGCGACGGGGTGAAACGTTCATCCGATGACTCCGCTCCCGGATCACGCGCCGGCCGGGACGATGCCGGGATCACGAGGCGATTTGCATAGATCGGTGCTTTCGCGGCGTCACCCTACTCTTGACACATTTCGGTGATGTTTCCACACTGAGCCCCGAGGCGGTCTCCCGCTGTCCGGTGGTGGTGCGCGGGGCGGAGGGCCGCCGTTCGCGACGCCCGCATGGTGTGCGCTCCCCTGCCCGGGAGCACGGCGTCCAGCGCTCAATGCCCCGCGTTTCCCCTTTTCTGATTTCAGTCATGGAGGCTCAGGCATGGGCGCACACGCAGTTCCGCCGGGGACCCGGCGACCAGCCACGGACCCGCCCGCGTCCGGGCCCGGCTCGCGGAGCCGGTCGCTCCGGCGCGCGCTGGGCCGGGCGATGGCGGCGGCTGTGGCCGTCGCCGGGCTGTTCTCTGCGGCCGTCGCGACCCAGCCGGCCTCGGCCGCGGACAATCCCTACCAGCGCGGGCCGAACCCGACCGTGGCGAGCGTCGCGGCCAACAGAGGGACCTTCGCGACCGCGCAGACCAGCGTGCCGGCCGGCAACGGCTTCGGTGGCGGAGTGATCTACTATCCGACCGACACCAGCCAGGGCACGTTCGGCGGGGTCGCGATCGTGCCGGGCTACTCGGCCCTCTTCGCCAACGAAGAGGCCTGGATGGGCCCCTGGCTCGCCTCCTTCGGCTTCGTGGTGATCGGCATCGAGACCAACACCCGCACCGACAGCGCGGACGCCCGGGGGACCCAGCTGCTCGCCGCGCTCGACTACCTCACCCAGCGCAGCTCGGTGCGTGACCGCGTCGACCCGAACCGGTTGTCGGTCGTCGGCCACTCGGCGGGCGGCGCGGGGGTGCTCAGCGCGATCCTCCGGCGGCCCACCCTGAAGGCCGGGATCGGGCTCGCGCCCGGCTCGCCCGTCGGTGACTACGGCCTGTCCAACGACCGCGTGCCGACGATGTTCATCTCGGGGCAGAAGGACACGACGGTCACGCAGTCCTACCTCAACGGGCTCTACACCACGATCCCGGCCTCGACGCCGAGCGCGTGGGTGGAGATCACCGGGGTGGACCACCTGTTCGCGACGCGGGCCAACACGACCGAGATGCGGGTGCTGATCCCCTGGCTGAAGATCTGGGTGGACAACGACACCCGGTACACCCAGTTCCTGTGCCCGCTGGCGGACTCCGGCAACATCTCGATGTACCGCAACAAGTGCCCGTACGTGCCGCCGGGCGGGTCGTCGCCGTCGCCGAGCGCCTCCCCCTCGGCCAGCCCGTCGCGCTCGCCGTCGCCCTCGCCCTCCCCGTCGCAGTCGCCGTCGCAGTCGCCGTCGCCGTCCACCAGCCCGTCGCCCCCGCCGCCGGGCGCCTGCGTGGCCGCGTACCACACGGTGAACTCGTGGCCCGGCGGCTACCAGGGAGAGGTCACGGTGACGGCGGGCGGCTCGGCGGTCAACGGCTGGACGGTCAGGTGGACGCTCGGCAGCGGCCAGACGATCAGCCAGCTCTGGAACGGCACGCTGACCACGAGCGGCTCCGCGGTGACGGTGAAGAACGCCTCCTTCAACGGCTCGCTCCCGGCGGGCGGCTCGGCCACCTTCGGGTTCCTCGCCACCGGCACGCCGTCGACCCCCACCCTCACCTGCACCAGCCCGTGACCGCCCGCGGCACGGTGTGCCGCCCGATGTCCCGTTGACTCCGGAGAGGGGCGGCACACGACCCTCTCCGGGCTCCGGCAGGGCCTCTTATGGCGGTGGGAGGCTCTGCCGGAGAGAACTTCACCCCTACCGCCACCTCGCTCAGGGCCTTCGGGCCGCAGGTCATCCCCCCGGACACCCGCCACGTCTCGCCGGAGTGGAACTCCCGGTCGAAACGATTCCAGGTGTCCGTCCCCGCCGTGAACTTGGAGAAAGTGAATTGTCTGATTTCACCCGAAGGCAAGCGCTGCGCTTCGGCGCGGCCGGAGCCGGAGCCGCGCTGGCGCCGTTCCAGTGGACGGCGGCCGCCCGCGCCGCCGCCGCGGCCCCTCCCGAGGTGCGCGCCGCGAACGACCTGGCCCTGTGGTACGACGCGAGCGCCGGCACCGACTGGCTGCGCGCGCTGCCGATCGGCAACGGCCGGCTGGGCGCGATGGTGTTCGGCAACGTCGACACCGAGCGGCTGCAGCTCAACGAGGACACCATCTGGGCGGGCGGGCCGTACGACCAGAGCAACACGAGGGGCGCCGGGGCGCTCGCGCAGATCCGGCAGCTGATCTTCCAGAGCCAGTGGAGCCAGGCCCAGACCCTGATCGACCAGAACATGCTGGGCAACCCCTCGGCCCAGCTCGCGTACCAGACCGTCGGCAACCTGCGGCTCACCTTCGGCAGCAACAGCGGAGTCTCGGAGTACAGCCGTTTCCTGGACCTGACCACGGCCACCACGACCACCACGTACCTGCAGAACGGCGTGCGGTACCGGCGTGAGGTGCTCGCGAGCGCGCCGGACCAGGTGATCGCCATTCGCCTCACCGCCGACAGGGGCGGCTCGATCACGTTCTCCGCGACGTTCGACAGCCCCCAGCGGACCACGCGCTCCAGCCCGGACGGCACGACGGTGGCGCTCGACGGCGTCTCCGGCGACCAGCGGGGGCTGGCGGGCAAGGTCAAATTCCTGGCGCTGGCCCGGGCCGTCGCCGACGGCGGCACGGTCAGCAGCTCGGGCGGCACCCTCCAGGTGCGGGGCGCCAACAGCGTGACCGTGTACGTCTCCATCGGCTCCAGCTACGTGAACTACAAGGACACGAGCGGCGACTACCAGGGCATCGCGCGGCGCTACCTCGACGCCGTCAACGGCAGGACGTACGACGACGTGCGCTCCCGGCACGTGGCCGACTACCAGCGGCTGTTCGGGCGCACCACGCTCGACCTCGGCCGCACCTCGGCCGCCGACCAGCCGACCGACGTGCGGATCGCGCAGCACGCGAACACCAACGACCCGCAGTTCTCGGTGCTGCTGTTCCAGTACGGCCGCTACCTGCTGATCTCCTCCTCGCGGCCGGGCACCCAGCCGGCCAACCTGCAGGGCATCTGGAACGACTCGCTGAGCCCGGCGTGGGACTCGAAGTACACCCTCAACGCCAACCTGCCGATGAACTACTGGCCGACGAACACGACGAACCTGCCGGAGTGCTTCGAGCCGGTGTTCCGGATGATCAACGACCTCACGGTCAGCGGCGCCCGTACGGCCCGGGTGGAGTACAACGCGGGCGGCTGGGTGACCCACCACAACACCGACGGCTGGCGGGGTTCGTCGGTGGTCGACTTCGCCTCGGCGGGCATGTGGCAGACCGGCGGCGCGTGGCTGTCCACCATGATCTGGGACCACTACCTGTTCACCGGCGACGTCGACTTCCTCCGGCAGTACTACCCGGCGATGAAGGGCGCGGCGCAGTTCTTCCTGGAGACGCTCGTCCAGGAGCCGAGCCTGGGTTATCTGGTGACGAACCCGTCGAACTCCCCCGAGCTGAACCACCACTCCGGCGTCAGCGTGTGCGCCGGCCCGACGATGGACAACCAGATCCTGCGCGACCTGTTCAACGGCTGCGCCAAGGCCAGCGAGGTCCTCGGCACGGACGCGACCTTCCGGAGCCAGGTCCTGGCCGCCCGGGACCGGCTCCCTCCGATGAAGGTCGGCTCGCGCGGCAACATCCAGGAGTGGCTGTACGACTGGGTGGAGACCGAGCCGCAGCACCGGCACATCTCGCACCTGTACGGCCTGCACCCCAGCAACCAGATCACCAAGCGGGGCACCCCCACGCTCTACAACGCCGCCCGCCGGACCCTCGAACTGCGCGGCGACGACGGCACCGGCTGGTCCCTCGCCTGGAAGATCAACTACTGGGCGCGGATGGAGGAGGGCGACCGCGCGCGCAACCTGATCCGCCTCCTGGTCAGGACGGACCGGCTCGCGCCGAACATGTTCGACCTGCACCCGCCGTTCCAGATCGACGGCAACTTCGGCGCCACCTCGGGCATCGCCGAGATGCTGCTGCAGAGCCACAACGGCGAGCTGCACGTGCTGCCCGCGCTGCCGTCGGCGTGGTCGACCGGCAAGGTGCAGGGCCTGCGGGGACGCGGCGGCTACACCGTCGGCGCGACCTGGAGCTCCGGCGCGATCACCGAGATCCTCGTCAAGTTCGACCGCGCCGGCACCGTCAACGTGCGCAGCCGGATCTTCACCGGCACCTACCAGGTGGTCGACGCCGAGACCGGCAGCGCCGTCACCGTCACCAAGCCCGAGGCCGACGTCATCGCGCTGCCCGGCCAGGCCGGCCGCACCTATCGCCTGACCGGCTCCGGCAGCACCTCCACGCCGTCGCCGTCGCCGTCGGTGTCGCCGACGCCGGTGCCCTCGGCCTACGTGCGGATCGCCAACGCCACCACCGGCCTGGTGCTGGACAGCGGCGGCAACGTGGCGTCGGGCTCGAACCTCAAGCAGTGGAACTGGGACGGCAGCACCAACCTGCAGTGGCAGCTGGTCGACCTGGGCGGCGGTTGGTACCGCATCGTCAACCGCACCAACGGCATGGTCATCGACAGCTGGGGCAACTCCTCGAACGGCGCCAACGCCAGGCAGGCGGCCTGGAGCGGCAACAACAACCAGCAGTGGCGCCTGAACGACGTCGGCAACGGCCGCTACCAGATCGTCAACCGCGGCACCGGGACGTCCCTCGACGGCATGGGCTACACCAGCGCCGGCTCCGCCGTCGGCATGTGGGCGCCGAACAACAACACCAACAACCAGTGGACGATCAACGGCGTTTGACCCGGGCGATCCGGGCATGATGGAAGGGAGTGCCGGGGCGGCGGGGGTTCGCCATGAACAAACGGGACGCACAAGGGGCCGCACAAGGGGCCGCGCAACCGGACGCACAGCCGGACGCGCAACCGGACGCACAGCGGCTGACCCGACGGGACTTCCTCGCAGGATGCGCGGCGGTCCCGCTCGTGGGGGCGCACGGACCGGCGGGACCCGCCCGCCGGCCGGCGCCCGCCGGGCTGCCGCTGCTCGACGCCGCGTCCGTGCCCAAATACGTGGCCGCGCTGCCCGTTCCCGCCGTGATGCCCACCGTGATGCGGGCCGCGCCCACGGGTGACGGCTCGCCCGACCGCTACGTCATCGGCGTGCGCCGGTTCCGGCAGCAGATCCTGCCGCCCGGCGCACCGGCCACGGCCGTCTTCGGCTACGGCTCGGCCCCGCACCCGGGCACGTTCGCCGTTCCGGGACGCACGATCGAGGCCCGGGTGGACCACCCCGTCCAGGTGACCTGGGTGAACGAGCTGACGGACCGGTGGGGTGATCATCTCCCGCATCTGCTGCCCGTCGACCCGACGCTGCACTGGGCGAACCCGCCCGGCGGCCGGACGGGCCGCGACCGCAGGCCGGCGTTCGCCGCGACCCCCGGGCCGTACCGGGGGCCGGTCCCGGTGGTGACCCACCTGCACGGCGGGCACAGCCTGGACGACAGCGACGGATATCCCGAGGCGTGGTTCCTGGCCGCCGCCGAGATCCCGGACGGCTACGCCCGGGAGGGGTCCAGGTACGCCGATTTCGCCGCCGCCCACGCGGCTCGTACGGGCGTCGCCTGGCGGGCCGGGTCGGCCGTCTACCGGTACGGCAACGACCAGCACCCGGGCACCCTCTGGTACCACGACCACGTGCTCGGGATGACCCGGCTCAACGTCTACGCCGGCCTGGCCGGGTTCTATCTGCTCCGCGGCGGCCCGGACGACCTGCCGCCCGGCGTCCTTCCCGGCCCCGCGCCGGGGGCGGGCACCCGCTGCCACGAGATCCCGATCGTCGTCCAGGACAGGACGTTCGCGGCGGACGGCTCGCTCTTCTACCCGGACAGCCGCGCGGCCCGCGGGTACGGCGGCCCGTACGTCCCGCACACCGACGTCCCGCCCATCTGGGTGCCGGAGTTCTTCGGCGCCACCATGACGGTGAACGGCCGGACCTGGCCGCTGCTGGAGGTGGAGCGGCGCCGTTACCGGTTCCGCTTCCTCAACGGCTGCAACGCCAGGGTCCTCGACCTCGGCATCGCCGCCGCACCGGTGGCCCGGCCCGTCCGATCGGCGCTGCCGTTCTGGCAGATCGGCTCCGACGGCGCGTTCCTGCCCGCGCCGGTCGCGCTCGACCGGCTGCTGCTCGCCCCGGCCGAACGCGCCGACGTGGTGGTCGACTTCACCGGCGTCCCCCCGGGCACCCCGCTCTACCTGGTGAACGAGGGGCCCGACGGGCCGTACCAGGGGGACGCCGCGGCCGCGCCCGCCGATCCCGCCACCACCGGGCAGGTGCTGAAGTTCCTGGTGCGGCCGGCCTCCGGCCGCGACTCCAGCGTGCCGCCCGACCAGCTGGAGCTCCCCCGGACCGCCCGGCTCGGCCCGGCCGTACGGACGAGGCGGCTCGCCCTGCTGGAGCAGGGCTCGGCCGTCCGGGGAGCGGGTCCCGTCGCGACCCTGCTGGGCGACGCCGCCGGGCCGGGCTGGGCCGCGCGAAGGTGGCACGACCCGGTCACGGAGAACCCGGGCGTCGGCGACGTCGAGGTGTGGGAGTTCCACAACCTCACTCCGGACGCGCATCCCATCCACATCCACGAGATCCTGTTCGAGGTGCTGGACCGCACGCCGTTCCACGGCACGGCGCGGCCGGCCCGGCCCTGGGAGCGGGGACGCAAGGACACGGTCATCGCCCTGCCCCGGGAGGTGACCCAGGTCAAGGCCCACTTCGACCGGCCCGGGCTCTTCGTGTGGCACTGCCACATGCTGGAGCACGAGGACAACGAGATGATGCGGCCCTACCGCATCGGCGGCTGAGGCGAGCGGACGGGGCGCGACCGGGGCAAAGATTGGCGGGAGGGGCACCAGTTTCGGGGCCGCCGACCTGCACGATGCGACCATTGCCGGGGCATCACTCCATGCGGGTGGAGGTGAACGGATGGCTCGGTTGCGTGACTTCCTCGAGCGGTTCCGTCCGGCGGGCATACCCGGCGCCGCGGCGCCCGCCGGAGTGCCGGCCGACTACGCGGCCGACCCGGCGACCGAACTGGAGGCGGTCTTCTCCTTCCTGGAGGAGACGCGGGAGCGGTGTGCCCGGGAGCGGCGCGCCGCCCGTCAGTGCGCCGAGGAGACGCGGGACCACGCGCGGGCCCGGGCCGCCGACGTCCTGTCCGCGGCGCGGGTGGAGGCGGCGGCCGCGCGGGCGCGGGCCGCGTCGTCGGCCCTGCTGAGGGCGGAGGAGGAGGCCGCGACTCTCCTCCGGGACGCGGAGGCGGCGGCCGAGCGCGTCCGCGAACGCGCGGCGGAGCGGACGCCGGACCTGGTCGCCCTGGTCGTCGCGGAGGTCCGGGCTCTCGCGGGTGATCCGCCGTGACCGCCGCCTGGGTCTCCGGGTCCACCCGGGCGAGGGCGCTGCTGAGCCGGGGGCTCGGCCCGCGCCGGGCCCGCAGTCTCGCCGCCTGCGGCTCCTGCGCCGAGGCGGTGGCCGTGCTCGCGCGCTCCTCCTACGGGCACGACGTACGGCCCGGCCAGAGCCTGGCCGACGCCCAGTGGGCGGTGCTCGCCACGCTCCTGTGGCACGTGCGCGTCCTGGCCGGCTGGCTCCCGAGGGAGGGCGGCCAGATGATGCGCCTGATCGCCCGGTGGTTCGAGATCGCGAACGTGGACGAACTGATGTGCCGCCTGAGCGGCCGGCCCGCCGAGCCCGAGTTCGTCCTCGGGTCGCTCGCCACGACCTGGCCGCGGCTGCGGCGGTGCCGGTCGCTGACCGAGATCCGGACGACCCTGGCGGCGTCCCCGTGGGGTGATCCCGGTGGCGCGGCCCGCCGGGAGATCCAGCTCGGCATGCGCCTGTCCTGGGCGGAACGGCTCGCCGCGACCCTTCCGCCGGCCGCCCGGGACTGGGTCGCCGGCGCGACGGCCCTGCTGGTCGCCCGGGAACGGCACGCGGAGCGCCGTGAGCTTCCGGCCTGGGCGGGTGACCGCTCCCGCGCCCTGCTGGGGCCGGACGCGCTCGCGGCGGCGTCCGTCGCGGACATGACCCCGCGCCTGCCCTCCTCCGCGCGCTGGGCGCTGCTGGAAGTCGACGACCCGAGTGGGCTGTGGACCGCCGAACGGCGCTGGTGGAGACGGGTGGAGGACGACGGCCGCGCCCTGCTCGCGGGCTCCGCCTTCTCGGCCGGGCCCGTCCTGGGGGCCGTGGCCGTGCTCGCCGCGGACGCCCGCCGGGTCCGGGCCGCGCTGGAACTGGCCGCGCGGGGAGGCGGCGGCGATGTCCTCCTCTGAGTCCTCCTCTGAGTCCTCCTCTGACGCCGGCCACCCGCGCCCCGCCGCCTCGAACCCGGACGCCTCGAACCCGGACGCCTCGAACCCGGCCGACCCGCATCCCACCGCCTCGAACCCGGCCGGCCCGCGCCCCGCCGCCTCGAACCCGGCCTGGCGGGACGCTATGCGGCCGGTCCGGATGGAACGGGTCGCGATCGTGGCGCCCTCGCGCGTGCTGACCAACGTGCTGCGGCGGGTCGGGGACGCCGGGCTGGTCGAACTGTCCACGCCCGCCGACGCCTCCCTGGAGACGGTGGCGCGTACGGCCGTCGTCCGGGACGAGGTCGCGGCGCTCGCCGGCTGGATGCCCGCCCCGGCGATGCCCGAACTGGCGGGCCGTCTCGCGGCCCTCGGCGGCGCGGTCGTCGCGATCTCCCGGCCGAGGGGCGCCGAGGCGCCGTCGCTGCTGCGGGCGGGCGGGCTGCGCGGGTCGCTGTCCCCGGTCGTCTCCACGTACGGGACCGTGCCCTACCGCGACATCGATCCCACTCCGCTCGCGGCCGGGGCGTACGTCGTGATGTTCGGCATGATGTTCGGCGACGCCGGTCACGGGGTGCTGCTGCTCGTCGCGGCGGCGGTGCTGTACCGCGCGCACCGGACGGGCCGCACAGACCGCACAGGCCGCGCGGGCCGCCCGGGAGCGCTGGCCCGGTTCGGCCGGGGGTGGCCGTTCGCCCTCGGCGCGGGGGTGACGAGCATCCTGTTCGGCCTGGCCTACGGGGAGTTCTTCGGGCCCACCGGCCTGGTGCCGGTGCTGTGGCTGGCGCCGCTCGCCCAGCCCGTCCAGCTCCTGCTCACCGCGCTCGGCGTCGGCGCGCTGCTGCTCGGCGCCGCCTACGCGCTCGGCGTCGTCAACCGATGGCGCGAGGGCGGCTGGCCGGTCGCGCTCTACTCCCCGGCCGGGATCGCCGGCGCGGCGCTGTTCACCGGGGCCGGCCTGGCGGTCGCCGGTTGGTACGCCGGCCTCGACCTCCTCGCGCTGGCCGGCGGCCTGCTCGCCGCCACGGGGCTGGTCCTGGCCTTCACCGGCTTCCTGGCCGACGCCGGCGGTGGTCCGAGCGGGATCGCCCAGGCCGTCATGCGGCTGTTCGACGTTGTCGTACGGCTGGGCGCGAACCTCGTGTCGTTCGCCCGGCTCGCGGCGTTCGGCCTCACCCACGCGGCCATCGGCTCCATCGTCTGGGTGGGCACGACCACGCTGTGGGCGGGCCGCCCGGTCGCCGCGGTGGTGGTCTTCGTCGTCGGCAACGCGCTCGCGTTCACGATCGAGGCGCTGGTGGTCGGCGTCCAGGCGCTGCGGCTCGAGTACTACGAGCTGTTCTCCCGGCTCTTCCAGGCCGAGGGGCGTCCGTTCCGTCCGTGGCGTCTTCCACCGACATCCGGGGAGGCGAGGTCATGTCCGTCTGGATCAGGAGAGGCCTGCAGGCCGTGAACGCCGTCGTCGTGCTCGCCGCCCTCGCCGTCCTTCTCGCGGCGCTCACCGCGGCGGGCGCTCCAAGGGCGGACGCGGGCGGTGCCCAGGCGGCGGCGGCCGCCGCGGCCGTGAACGGGACGGCGCTGCTCGGCGCGGCCATCGCGGTCGGGGTCTCGGCGATCGGCGCCGGCATCGCCGTCGCCTACACCGGGGCCGCCGCCCTCGCCGCGATGAGCGAGCGGCCCGAACTGTTCGGCCGGGCCATCGTCATCGTCGGCCTCGCCGAGGGAATCGCGATCTACGGCCTCGTCGTCGGCGTCATCCTGATCCAGAGGGCGTGACGGGCGTGGGAACCGTGGCCGTGATCGGAGAGGCCGTCCGCGTCGCCGGGTTCGGCCTGGCGGGCGCGCGGGTCCTCGTGGCCGAGGACGCCGAGGAGGTCCGTACGGCCTGGCTGAGCCTCGGGCCGGGGGTGGCGGTCGTGGTCCTCACTCCCCGGGCCGCCGAGGCCCTCGACCCCACCGCGCCGGGGGAGGCGTCCGGCGGTCCGCTGACGGTGGTGATGCCGGGATGACGCCGATGCGGGACGCGCTCGCTCCCGTGACGGAGGCGCTGCTGCGGCAGGCGCGGCTGGACGCGGACGCCGTCGCCGGCGCGGCCGAGCGCGAGGCCGCCCGTACGGTCGCCGACGCCCGCCGGGATGCCTCGGCCGTCGTCGCCGACGCCACCCGGCAGGGGGAGGCGGAGGCGGCGGCGCACGCGGCGGCGGCGCGGGCGCGCGCCCGCCGGGAGGCGCGCGGCCGGGAACTGGCCGCCCGGCGGGAGGCCCTGGCGGACCTGCGCGGACGGGTCGTCGCGGCGGTGCGGGCGCTCCGCGGCGATCCCTGCTATCCCCGGCTCCTCGACCGCCTGGGCGAACTGGCCCGTGAGTCGGGCGGCGCGGATCTGGTGATCCGCGAGCACCCGGACGGCGGGGTCGTGGCCGAGGGGCCGGGCCGCCGGGTCGACTGCTCCCTCACGGCGCTCGCGGAACGCGCCGTCGACGCCCTCGGCGCGGAGGTGGAACTCCTGTGGGCACCGTGACGAGGGTGAACGGTCCGCTGGTCGAGATCGAGGGCCTGGCCGGGGCGGCGATGTTCGAGTCGGTCGTCCTCGGGCCGCACCGGCTGCCCGGCGAGATCATCGCCCTGCGCGGCGACCGGGCCACCGTCCAGGCGTACGAGTACACGGGCGGGCTCGCCCCGGGCCAGCCCGCCGAGCGCCGGGGCGCGCCACTGTCGGCCCGCCTGGGCCCCCACCTGCTCGGCGGGGTGTTCGACGGGCTGCTCCGCCCCCTCGGCGGCGTCGGCATGTGGCTCGACCCCGCCGCACCGCCCGCCCGTACGGATGACCGCTCGTGGCGCTTCACGCCGCTGGCCGGGGAGGGCCGCGCGGCGCCGCGCGGAACGCCCCTGGGCAGCGTCGAGAGCGGCTCGTCACCGCCCTACCTGGTGCTCTCACCCGGCGGCGAGGTGGCGCGGATCCGGCCAGCGGGCCCCTGCCCCTCCCGGGCGCCCGTCGCGGTCGTGGGAGGCGTCGAGGTGACTCTCGAACGCGAGCAGCCGGTGCGGCGGGCCCTGCCGTACGCCGCCCGGCTCCCCGAGCCGGTCCCCCTGACGACCGGGCAGCGGGTCGTCGACCTGCTGCTGCCGGTGTCCCTCGGCGGCACGGTGGCCGTGCCCGGAGGGTTCGGCACCGGCAAGACCGTGCTGCTCCAGCAGATCGCCAAATGGTGCGACGCCGACGTGGTGGTGTACGTCGGCTGCGGGGAGCGCGGCAACGAGATGGCGGACGTCGTCGCCGAGCTGGGCGAGCTGGCCGACCCGCGCACCGGCGGGCGGCTCGCGGACCGGACCGTCGTGATCGCCAACACGTCGAACATGCCGATGATGGCCCGCGAGGCCAGCGTCTACACCGGCGTCACGGTGGCCGAGCACTTCCGCGACATGGGCTACGACGTGGTGGTCATCGCCGACTCGACCTCCCGGTGGGCGGAGGCCCTGCGTGAGCTCGGCTCGCGCCGCGGCGCGCTCCCGGCGGAGGAGGGCTATCCCGCCGATCTGGCCTCCGCCCTCGCGGCCTTCTACGAAAGAGCGGGCCGGGTGACCACGCTCGGCGGCGCCACCGGGTCGGTCACGATCATCGGCGCGGTCTCCCCGCCCGGCGGCGACATGACGGAGCCGGTCACCGCGCAGACCCAGCGGTTCGTCCGCACCTTCTGGGCGCTGGACCGCGACCTCGCCTACGCGCGGCACTACCCCGCGGTGTCCTGGCCGGGGTCCTTCGCCCGCGACGCGGACGCGATGGCCGCGGCGGTCCCGGACGGCGCGGAGCGACGGGGGCGGGTGAGCGGCCTGCTCGCGGAGGCCGAGCGCGTCTCCGCGCTGGCCGAGCTGGTCGGAGCCGGCACGCTTCCCCCGCAGGAACGGGTCACCCTGCTCGCCGGACGGCTGATCGCGGAGGGCTTCCTGCGGCAGAGCGCGCTCAGCCCCCGCGACCCCTTCTGCCGGCCGGAGCGCACCGCCCTGCTCGCCGACGCGCTGCTCGCGGTCGTCGACCGCTGCCGGACCCTTGTCGAGGGCCAGGTGCCGGTCGCACGGCTGGAACAGCAGGACTTCACCCCGATCCTGCGGGCCAAGGAGGCGCCCGAGGAGGAGATCGCGGCCCGGCGCGACGCGGTGCTCGCCGCGCTGGAGGGATCGCGATGACGGCCTGGGCCCCGGTATGGGCGCCGGTGGAGTACACGGACGTGGTCGAGTTGCGCGGGCCGCTGGTCGTGGTCCGCACCACCGGGGGCGTCGGCTGGGACGAGCAGGCGTCGATCGAGCTGGAGACGGGGGAGCGCCGCCAGGGTCTCGTCCTGGAGGCCGACCGCGACCTCGCCGTCGTCCAGGTCTTCGAGGGCACCGCCGGGATCCGGGCCGAGGGCACCCGCGTCGCCTTCGCCGGGCATCCCCTGCGGATCCCCGTCGGCCCGGGCTGGCTGGGCCGGGTCTGCGACGGCCGCGGCCGGCCGCTGGACGGCGGGCCGCCGGTCTTCGGCGCGGCGGACGCGGCCGTGAACGGTCTCCCCCTCAACCCCACCCTGCGCGAGCCCCCGTCGGATCCGGTGCTCACCGGTGTCTCCGCCATCGACCTGCTGACCACCCTGGTCCGGGGACAGAAGATCGCCGTGTTCTCCGCCGGCGGGCTGCCCCACCTGGAGCTGGCCGCCCAGATCGCCGCGCAGGCGAACGCCGGAGGCGAGACGTTCACCGTCGTCTTCGCCGCGATCGGGCTGACCCACGCCGACGCGGCCACCGTACGGGACACTCTGGAGGAGCGCTCCGCCGCCGGCGAGCTGACCCTGCTGCTGAACCTCGCCGACGACCCCGTCATCGAACGGATCCTCACGCCGCGGCTCGCCCTGACCATCGCCGAGCACCTCGCCTTCGCCATGGGACACCACGTGCTGGTGGTGCTCGCCGACATGACCGGCTACTGCGAGGCGGTGCGGGAGGTGTCGGCCGCACGCGGGGAGATCCCCGCCCGGCGGGCCTACCCCGGCTATCTCTACAGCGACCTCGCCTCCCTGTACGAACGGTGCGGACGGGTGCGGGGACGTCCCGGCTCCCTCACCGTGCTGCCGGTGCTCACCATGCCGGCGGGGGACATCACGCATCCGGTGCCCGACCTCACCGGTTACATCACCGAAGGCCAGATCCTGCTGACCAGGGACGTCGGCCCCTATCCGCACATCGACCCGCTCTCCTCCCTGTCGCGGATGATGCGGGCGGGCGTGGGTGCGGGCCGTACGCGGCCGGAACACGCCGACCTCGCCGCGCAGATCGTCGCCGCCCTCTCCCGCGCCCGGCAGGCGAGGGAACTGGCCGAACTGGTCGGGGAGAGCGCCCTCGGCGAGGGAGACCGCCGTCACCTCGCGCTGGCGGAGGCGTTCACGCGGCGGCTGCTCGCCCAGCGCGGCGACGAGCCCCGCTCGCTCGCGGACACCTTCGGCCGTGCCTGGGAGGTCGTCTCCGTGCTTCCCCGCCGGGACCTGACCATGCTGTCGCCCGAAGCGCTCGACGCGGGCTACCGGGAGAGACGTTGAGAATCCGCGTCCCTCCCGGGAGGGCCGGGCGGCTGTGGCTGCGGCACCGGCTGGCCGTGCTGCGCCACGGACTCGCCGTGCTCGACCGCAAGCTGCGGCTCCTGCGGCAGGAGCGGGACCGCCTCGCCCGCGAGGCCGCCCGCACCGGCCGGGAGTGGGAGGAGGCCTGCCGGGCCGCCGACGCGTGGGTGTCGCGCGCCGCGCTGCTCGGCGGACGGCGGGTGATCCGGCTGGGCAGCGACGGCCGCCTCGCCGAGGTGCGAGTGGACTGGACCGACGCGATGGGGACGCGCTATCCCCGCCGGGCGCTCTTCCGCCCGCCGGACGAGCCCGGGCCGTCGGCTCCGCTCCCGCTCACCGCCGCGCTCGTCCCCGCCCGCGAGGCCTGCCGCGCCGCGCTGCGGGCCGCCGTGGACCACGCGGTCGCCGCGGCGGCCGCCCGCGTCGTGGCCGCCGAGGAGGAGGCGACCGGCCGCCGCATCCGCGCGCTCCGCGACCACGTCCTCCCCCGCCTGGAGGCGGCGCTGGCCGAGGTCGAGCTGTCCCTGGACGAGGCGGAACGCGCCGACGGCGCCCGGGTCCGCCGCGCCGCCGCCGCCCGCGAGGCCGCCGCCCGCGAGATCGAACAGGGCCCCGGAGGCTGATCCATCCGCGGCGACAGGGCAGGAGGTCCCTCGGTTACGGGACCTCCTGCCCTAAGCGGGAGGCGCGGCCCCGGCCACGCTGGAAGAGCAGCGACGGGGGAGAAGGGGGCGTACATGAAAGCGGCAGTCGGCGACCGGCTGATCATCGAGAGCCTTCACCTGGACGGGCCTCGCCGTACGGGCGTCATCACGGCCCTCCACCACAGCGACGGGTCCCCGCCGTACATGGTCAGATGGCTGGACGAGGAGCACGAGACCCTCATCTTCCCCGGCCCGGACGCCCACGTGGAGCCCCGCCGCGAACGCCGTAGGGAGGCGGGGGCCCGTCCGGCCGCCCGGTGACGCCGCGCGGCACGGACGGTCAGCGCAACCGGCGCCGGAAGGGTGAGGGAAGCGGCGGTGCCGGTGCGAGCCGTACGCGCGCGCGCACGACCACCACTCCGTACGGCGTCACGACGACGGGATCGAGGTCGATCGCCGCGATGCCGGGATGGTCGTCCATGAGGCGGCCGACGCGGACGATCTGGTCCTCCAGCGCGCGGACGCCGGCCTCCGGCAGGCCCTGGTGACCGTTTGGCAGCGCCGCGCGGCGCGCCTCGCCGATCATCCGTCGTGCCTCGGCCCGGTCGATCGGCGGCACCCGGAAGGCGTGCTCACCCGCCTGGTCACCCGCCTGGGCATCGGCATGGGCACCCGCCTGGTCACCTGCGTGGGCACCCGCCTGGGCACCTGCCTGGTCATCGGCATGATTATCGGCACTGTCACCGGGCGGCCCGGACGCCGTCCCGCCGGGGCCCACCATGACCAGCGGGCCGAGTGTCTCGCACGCAACGCCCCTGACGACCATCTCGGCGCCCTCTGCGCCCCCGCCGCTCTCGACGCCGGGGACCGTCGCGGCGACCGTCTCGGCGACGTGGACGCCGTAGGCCGCCAGCAGCCGAGCCGCCGTACGGTCGTCGAGCAGGCGTCCACCGGGATGGGCGGCCAGGTCCGCGGCGACGAGGCGGCGGGCGAGCGACGGGTCGACTCCCGGGAGTTCCTCCGGTGGAGGCACCGGCCGTGCCCGCCAGGCGGCGTACCCGTGCGCTCTGGCGAGAGCGTGCGCGGCCCGCTCGGGGGAGGCGTACGCCGGGATCCGGCCGTCGATCAGCCCGTCCCACCCGGCCAGGCACGCGAGCACGGGTTTCGTCGCGGCCCTGGTCACGGCCGCGATCGCCTCCCTGGTCGCCCCCGGGTCCGGGCCGGACGGCGGGGTGGAGACGACGAGGACGGCGTCGACGCCCGGGTCCGCCAGGACGGCCGTGATCGCGACAGCGAGGTCGCCCACGTCGCACAGGTCCGCCACGACCAGGCCGGCCCGCTCGCAGACGCCGGCGGTCACCGCCGCCGCGGGTCCGGAGTCGCTCACGATCGCCACCCGAGGGCCGTCCGGCAGCGGCTGGGAGGCCAGCAAGCGGGCGGTGTCGAGCATGCCCCGCACGCTGTCCTCCCTGATCGCACCACACGCGCGCAACAGCGCGTCCACAGCGGCGTCCTCGCTCGCCGCACCGGGGCCCGTGGCGGCCGGGCTTTCCGGGGCGTCGCGGCGGGCCTTCGTCACGATGATCGGTTTGCGGGTGCCGATCCTGCGGGCGATGCGGCGGAACCTGCGCGGGTTGCCGAACGATTCGAGGTGCAGGGCGATGACCCGGGTCGCGGGATCGTCCTCCCAGTATTCGAGCAGGTCGTTGCCGCTGACATCCGCCTTGTCCCCGACCGAGGCGAAGGAGGAGACACCGAGGCCGCGCCGTCCGGCCCCTTCGAGCAGGGCGACCACGGCCGTGCCCGACTGCGCCATCAGGCCCAGCGGTCCCGCGGCGGGACGTACGGGCAGGAGCCCGGCGTGCAGGCGGGCGGACGTGTTCACGACGCCGAGGCAGCCGGGCCCGACCAGCCGCATGCCCGCCTCGCGGCAGACGCGCGGCAGTTCACGTTCCGCCTCGCGGTCCCCTGCCTCGGTGAAGCCGCCGGTGAGCACGACGAGGGCCCGCACCCGGCGGCGGGCGCATTCGCGGGCGACGCCGAGCACGGCGGGGGCCGGTACGGCGACCACGGCCAGGTCCACCGGCCCGGGCACCACGGCGACGCCGGAACGGACGGGCAGGCCACACACCTCGGCCGCCGGGGACGCCTGGGCCGCGCGGGGGTCGACGGGGTGAATCGGGCCGGGGAAGCGTCCAGCGACCAGGTCACGCAGCACGCGGTTGCCCAGGCCGCCGGGGTCGAGAACGTCCCCGATCACGGCCACCGAGCCCGGGGTGAACACGTGCGCCAGCGACCCGCGCTCCGCCTCGTGCGCCCGGGCCTCGATCTCGGCCACGAGCCTCTCGGTGGGCCGGGCGGCGATGCGGATCTCGACCTGTCCCCGCTCGTAGCGCTGCTCCACCGGCAGGCCGAGATCGTGCAGGACGCGCAGCATCGCCCGGTTCTCCGGCAGGACGGTGGCGACCAGGTCCTCGACGCCCGCGTCCGCCGCGTCCAGTGCGACGTGCTCCAGCAGAAGCGTGCCGAGCCCCTGGCCGTGCACCCGGTCGTCCAGCAGGATCCCCACCTCGGCCTCCGCCCCGCCGGGGCCGGGGATCCACTCGGCCACGCCGGCCACGAGACCGCCGGCCAACGCCACCAGCGCGTGCCCGCCGTAATCCGGACCGGTGATCAGGTCCATGTACGCGTGGGCCGAGGCGGTGCCACCGGCGAAGAACCTCAGGTACGCCGAACGCGGGGACGACCGGGCGATCAGCGCGTGCAGGGCCGCGCGGTCCGACGGCCGCAACGGGCGGATGCGCGCCATGCCACCGTCACGCAGCAGGACGTCACACGCCTCGGCGACGCTTCGGGTCATGGTCCCAGCGTCGGCCGTCGCCCGGCCCGGCCCCAGGGACTTCCTCCCCTGTCAGGAGGGACCCTGGTCCCCACATACGTACGACGTCACCAGCCCACGGAGAGCTGTTGACCGCCCGCGCGAGCCGGTCGCGGGGGTCGTCTGCCCTCGGCAGACATATCGGCGGTTCGCGGGGTGGGGCGGATACAAAGGCGGCATGCCTGTTTCATCGAGCACGAGTTACCGGGATCGGCTGAACGAGAAGCTGTTCCAGCAACGGACACTGCTGTTGACCGGAGAGGTCGACGACGAGATGGCCGAGCGGGTGTGCGCCGAGATGGTGCTGCTGGCCTCGGCGGACCCCGAACGCGACATCATCCTCTACATCAACTCGCCCGGCGGGTCCGTGCTGGCCGGCCTCGCGATCTACGACACGATGAAGCTGGTCCCGAACGACGTGGTCACCGTCGCGCTCGGGATGGCGGCGAGCATGGGGCAGGTGCTGCTGGCCTCCGGCACACACGGCAAGCGGATCAGCCTCGCGCACAGCCGGATCATGATGCACCAGCCGTCGGCCGGGATCGGCGGCACGGCGATCGACATCGCGATCCAGTCCGAGAACCTCAGGTACATGAAGCGGCAGTCCGAGGAGATCCTCGCCGCCGAGACGGGCCGCAGCGTCGAGGAGATCTCCGCCGACAGCGACCGCGACCGCTGGTTCACCCCTGAACAGGCCCGCGACTACGGGATGATCGACGAGATCGTCGGCTCCTTCCGCATCCTCGCGCCGTACGCCGCGCCCACCCGGATGGGGTTCTCGTCATGACGCAGTACACGATTCCGTACGTGATCGAGAAGACGCCGGTCGGGGAGCGGTCGTTCGACATCTTCAGCCGGCTGCTCAACGAGCGGATCATCTTCCTCGGCACCGAGATCGACGACGGCGTCGCGAACGTCGTGATGGCACAGTTGCTCCACCTGGAAGCGGACAGCCCGGACCAGGAGATCAACCTGTACATCAACTCCCCCGGCGGGTCGTCGACCGCGATGCTCGCGATCTACGACACCATGCAGTTCATCCGCGCGAAGGTCGCGACATACTGCATGGGCCAGGCGGCCTCCGCGGCCGCGGTGCTGTTCGCCGCCGGAGCCCCCGGACGGCGGTTCGTGCTTAACCACTCCCGCGTGCTGCTGCACCAGCCGTCCACCCAGGGGCAGGGCACCATCTCCGACCTGGCACTCCAGGCGGCCGAGGTGATGCGGATGCGCACGCAGACCGAGGAGATTCTCAGCCGCCACACCGGGGTGGACGTCGAGCGGCTGCGCAGGGACACCGACCGGGACCGGATCTTCAGCGCCCGCGAGGCCATCGAGTACGGCCTGGCCGACGAGCTGATCGACACCCGTACGTAGCGCTCACGCCACCAGCAGCAGCGTCGTGCCGGACGCGCCGTGCCCGGCGATCCGGCGCGACGCCGTGATCCGCCGTACGGCACGGGTGAGCAGGTGCTCGATCGGCAGCCCGAGCGCGTCGCACACCGAGTGCAGCATCTCCGACGACGGCTCCTTGCGGCCGCGCTCGACCTCCGACAGATACTGCTTGGACATCCCGACCGCGCGCGCCACGTCCTCAAGCGTGCGGTCCTGGTCCAGCCGCTCGTCGCGGAGGATCTCGCCGTACACGGTGCGCAGCAGCCGGTCAGGGCCGTCGGGAATCTCCGGGCCGCGCTTCTCGCCGTCCCGGCGCGTCCGGATGTCGACGACCACTGGTCGGCCCGAAGCTGCCATGTCTGGAGTCTGACACGACCGGATCTCCGGCGACACGCCTGTTCGCGCACAGAGGAGCGGCCGGCCTCCGGAATTCAGGAGCGGCCGGCCTCCGGAATTCAGGAGCGGGTGGCGGGAGGGCGGACGGCGTTCACGTAGTAGAGCACCGGGCCGACGGTGCCCGTGCTCTCGACGCGGAGACCGGCGCCGGGCACCAGGGTGGCGAGCAGTTCCGGCATGGTGGGCCGTACCGCCGGACCCGCCACGATTTCGGCCAGGCGGGCGGCGAGGGGGTTGACCGGCGGGCGGAACTCGGCGATCAGCAGCCGTCCGCCCGGCCGCAGGACGCGGAACATCTCCTGCACGGCGGTGCCTCGGGCCGAGCCCGGCATGTGATGCACCGCGAGGCTGGAGACCACAATGTCGAACGAGGCGTCCGGGAAGGGCAGCGCCTGCCCCTCGCCCACCTCGTAGGAGCAGTTGCCGGGTGAGCGCCGGCGCGCATGCTCGATCATCGGAAGCGACGGGTCGAGGCCGATCACCCGCCCCTCGGGGCCCACGAGAGGAGCCAGCACCCGGCTCAGGTAGCCGGTGCCGCAGCCGACGTCCAGAATCCGATCACCCAGCCCTGCCCCGGACAACGCGGCCAGACGGGTGAAAACGCTGCGGCGACGCCCAGCGAACCCGATTTCGGCCAGAATTTCATAGCCCCGCGGATAATTGATCACGCCGCCCCCGTCATCGTTTTCCGAGTGACGGTGCATGAGCTTTCCCCTGGCCACAGCGCTTCTCCTTCTTGTTCCGGAACAACCTGTTCGGTTATAAATGATCGATTCGCTGGGCCGGAGTGGTCAACAAGCAAATCGGTCAGGCCGTGCCGTACTGAACAAAGGGGGAAACGTGTTCGGAAACCCGCAGCGGGAGAGCACCGACCGCCGGGTACGGCGCACCCGGAAGGCCGTTCAGCAGGCATTGCTGGAGCTGATTCTGGAGAAGGGCTACGAGGCGGTGACGGTCACCGAACTGATCAACCGCGCCGACGTCGGCCGCTCGACCTTCTACGCGCACTTCACCGACAAGCAGGACGTGCTGTTCAGCAACCTCGACGAGCTCTCCGGCCTGCTTCGTCTCGCTCCCGCGGCCGGGCCGGACACGCTGTTCGCGTTCAGCCTGCCGATGTTCGAGCACCTGCACGAGCAGCGCCGGCTGGCGCGCGCGTTGCTCGGACGGCGCGGAGGCAGCGCCGTGCTCGCGCGCGGCGAACAGATCCTGGCCACGGTCGTACGCGACGAACTGCTGGCGACCCTCCCTCCGCGAAGCACACCGCCGCCCTCGCTCGACCTGATGGTGACCTGCGTCGTGGGGGCGTTCATGGCGCTGCTGCGGAAGTGGGCGGACGGCGAGATCACCGCCACGCCCACCGAGTTGGACGCGGCGTTCCGCGCCGTGGTGGCGCCGGGTGTGGAAACCGCCCTGGCGGCAGACCGAAGGCCGTGAGGTCGCTCAGGCGAACAGGCTGAGGACTCGCTTTCCTTGTCGCTCCAGCGCGTCGCCTGCGTTGCGCTCGGCGAAGAGACCGCCCGGGCCGAGCATGAGCAGCCAGACGAAGGCGAGCAGACGCCGGATTTCCCGGACGCGGTCGGTCTCTGCCGCCGTCAGATCGAAGTGTTCCAGCAGCGCGGAGCCATCGAAGGCCCCGTCGAACCGGGAAATGTGCTCGACGACCTCGGCGAGTTCGAAGGCACAGTCGCTGCGGCCCGAGTCCTCCCAGTCGACCAGCCGCACGCGCTCGCCGTCCCACAGGTAGTTGGCCAGGTTGCCGTCCGACAGGCCGAACACCGGCGTGACCGTCGCCTCGGCCAGTTCGTCGGCGCCATTCCCGCTCGTGCTCACCGCGGTCCCAGGACGCGTACGTCTTGACGACCCCGCCGGCGGACATCGTGATGCCGTGGGTGCTGGACTGGCCGGTCATGTCGTCCTCCGGCGGTCGCGGCCGCCGCTTCGGGGGCGCGTGGATTGTCGGGTCCGGACGTTACGCTGCCGGGATGACCGACGCCACGCAGAAGACCGACCGGATCAGGCCGCAGCAGTTCCACGAGATCGGCGGCCTGGAGGACTGGCGGGTGCTGGGTGAGGGGGCGTGCGCCTACTTCCGTACCGGGTCGTTCGCGGCCGGGGCCGCGCTCGTGCGGGCGATCAGCGAACTGCCCGGCGTGGGAAGCGGACACCCCGACGTCGACCTGCGCCACGAGGGCGTCACGGTACGGCTGATCACGATCGCGGACTTCTACGGGCTGAGCGGCCGGGACGCCGAACTGGCCCGGCGGATCTCGGAGGTGGCCCGCACGCTCGGCATCCCCGCCGATCCCTCGGCCGTGCAGAGTGTGCAGGTCACCGTCGACGCCCTCGCCGGCGCCGAGGTGGTGGCGTTCTGGCGGGCCCTGCTCGGCTACGAGGACCGCGCGAACAGCCCGGAAGACCTGATCGACCCGCACCGTCGCGGCGCGGCGTTCTACTTCCAGCGGATGGACGCGCCGCGCCCGCAGCGCAACCGGGTGCACGTCGACGTCTGGGTGCCGTACGACCAGGCCGAGGCGCGGATGGCGGCGGCGATCGCGGCCGGCGGCCGCCTGGTCTCCGACGCGTACGCGCCGTCGCACTGGGTGCTGGCCGACCCCGAGGGCAACGAGGCCTGCGTGGGCGTGGCGGGCTGGATCGACCCCGGCCCGCGCGACCGGTAGGAGTCGTCCGCGGCGTTCGGCGGTGACCTCGGGAGGGGCGATGCAGCGCAGCGCTGTGAGATGGGTGGAGGCACGCCGGGCCAGGCACGCCGCGGCGGCGCGGTGCGCGGTGTCCGTCCAGGAGGCGTCCACGACGCGAAAGCGTCGCGGCCCTGACCGCGCTCACGCACGAACCAGGCCATCCGCCTCCTGGAGGACAGGCTCCGGATCCGGCTGCGCCGTACGACCCGGGACTGGGAGGACCTGCGCGGGCGACATCCCGTAGACGTCGACCAGGAGTGGCGGCGAGCGGTCTGCCCTTCGTGTTCTTCGCCGACAGGCGGACCGGGCGAGGCAACGTCGTCTATCACCGCTACGACGGCCACTACGGACTCATCACGCCCAGCGGCTGACCGGCGTCCCACGGCGGTGTGGTTGGCTGGATGTACTGGTGAGGAGGGGAGGACGCATGCGTATCGCCAACGTTTACCGTCCCCTGGTGTTCGGGTGCCCGGTGACTGCGAAACTGCCCGAGGTGGCGCGCCGGATGACGGAGAAGAACATCGGCGCGCTCGCCGTACTCGAAGCGGACCGGGTCACAGGAGTGATCACAGAACGGGACCTCGTGACGGCGCTTGCCACATCCGCCGACCCCGCCGCCCTGAGCGCGGGGATGTGCGCGTCGTCGGACATCAAGACCGCGACCTTGGACGAGGACACGCGTGAGGTGGCCCGCCGCATGCTCGACCACGGCATCCGTCACATTCCGGTGGACCAGGACGGGCGCCTGATCGGCATGGTGTCGATGCGCGACCTTCTCGCTCTGGAGACGCTCGCGCCTTGACCACCGCCACCTGGTCTTCGGGGTCAGGGGTGGGTTCCCCGTTCCGGCGGGATGGGCGAGAGCTCCAGTTAGATGCACGCCTCCAGTTCCTTCTTGCCGGGCAGGCGGCACAGGCGTACGAGCATGCGCCTGCGGACGAACGTCCCGAAGTCGAAGTGGGATCACACCGGTCCGTGGGTACGGAGCCAGGAACCAGGGGGTGGAACGCGAGATGTCCGGTCACGTTTTCCAGGACGAGATGCGGCAGGTGCTCGACGAGGTGTACCGCGGACGCGAAACGGTCGCGGTCCGGGATGTCTACGCGCAGGCGTCGGCGCGCCTGCACCTGACCGCCGACATGCTCGCGCACCTGAACGAGATCCCGGAGGGCGCCTACACCAGGCAGCAGATGGTCGCGGCGATCAACAGGGTGATCCTGCACCGCAACGAGCAGGACACTCTCGGCTTGATCGACGAGCCTTCCCGGACCGAGTAGGCACAGGACACGGCTGGGGCACGACGCGGCCGCGTACGTCCGCACCACGTCGGACAGAATCCGGCGTTCGCTGGTGATCGGCCGGCCGGGACCCTCGCGGATCCGGCGATCGGAGCGCCGCGTGAGTGGAACGACCTGCCCGCGCCGCCGGAGCGGGCGCGCCGGGAGGAGCTGCGGTGAATCCGTGGTCGCTGACTTACGAGGGGTTCGATCCCGATCACGAAGGACTGCGCGAGGCGCTGTGCACGCTGGGCAACGGCCGGTTCGCCACGCGAGGCGCGGCACCCGAGGCCGAGGCCGGCGCCGTCCACTACCCGGGGACGTACGTCGCCGGCTGCTACGACCGGCTCACGTCGGACATCGCGGGCCATCGGCTGACCAACGAGGACATGGTCAACCTGCCGAACTGGCTGCCGCTGACCTTCGCGACGCCCGGCTGCCCATGGTTCTCCCCCGGTACGGCGGACCTGCTCCGGTACCGGCAGGACCTGGACATGCGCCACGCCGTCCTGCACCGGCTGATCCGGTTCCGGGACGCCGAGGGCCGCGCCACCTCCGTACGGCAGCGCCGCCTGGTCTCCATGGCCGACCCCTACCTGGCCGCACTGGAGACGACCTTCACGGCCGAGAACTGGTCGGGGCCTCTCCGCGTACGCTCCGGGCTCGACGGCCGGGTTGCCAACTCGGGCGTGGCGCGGTACCGGGACCTGCGGGGCGACCACCTGACAGAGCACGCGACGGGAATCGCGGAGCCCCTGACGTGGCTCCGCGCGCGCACCCGCTCCTCCGGCATCGAGGTCGCCCTGGCCTCGCGGATCGACGTCTCCGGCGGCGGAGGCGGGGCGGAGATCGAGCGACACGACGACCACGTCATGGAGACACGCGTGCTGCCGCTGGGCCGGGACCACCCCGTCACGGTCGTCAAGACGGTGGCGCTCACCACGTCGCGCGACCTCGCGGCCGCCGACGCGACCTCGTCCGCGCTGCGGCGGGCCGGGCTCGCGCCCGGTTTCGGCGAACTCCTGGAACAGCACGAGATCGCCTGGCGTGATCTGTGGGATCGGGCCCGGCTGGAGGTGACGGGCCCGCACACCCAGCGGGACATCCGCCTGAACACCTTCCACGTGCTGCAGACCCTGTCACCGCACACCGCCGGCCTCGACGCGGGCGTGCCCGCACGCGGCCTGCACGGCGAGGCGTACCGGGGACACGTGTTCTGGGACGAACTGTTCGTGCTGCCCTGGCTGACCCTGCGGTTCCCCGAGATCGCCCGCGGGGCGCTGCGCTATCGCCTGCGGCGGCTGCCGGAGGCCCGGGCCGCCGCCCGCGCCGCCGGCCTGCGGGGGGCGATGTTCCCCTGGCAGAGCGGCAGCGACGGACGCGACGAGACCCAGCGGTTCCACCTCAACCCCCGCTCCGGGCGGTGGACGCCCGACCACACCCACCTCCAGCGGCACGTCGGGCTGGCCGTCGCCTACAACGCCTGGCAGCACTACGCGATCACCGGCGACATGGAGTTCCTCGCCGGGACGGGCGCCCATCTCCTGGTCGAGATCGCCCGCTTCTTCGCCTCGCTGGCGCGGCTCCATCCCGGGTCGGGCCGCTACGAGATCCGGGGCGTGATGGGCCCGGACGAGTATCACGACGGCTGTCCCGGCGCGGCGTCCCCGGGCCTGGACAACAACGCGTACACCAACATCATGACGGTGTGGCTGCTGCTGCGCGCCCGTCAGGCGCTCGACCTGATGCCGCGACGCGCGCGGGACGACCTGCGCCGCCGTCTCGGCCTGACGGACGTGGAGACCGAGCGGTGGGAGGACATCACCCGGCGGATGCGGGTGGACTTCCACGACGGCGTCATCAGCCAGTTCACCGGATACGAGCACCTGGCGGAGCTGGACTGGGATCGTTACCGGGGCGTGCGCCGGCTGGACCGGGCGCTGGAGGCCGCCGGCGACAGCCCCGACCGTTACCGGGCGTCGAAGCAGGCCGACGTGCTCATGCTGTTCTATCTGCTCACGGCCCGGGAGGTGCGGCAGATCCTCGACCGGCTGGGCTATCCGGCGGCGCCGGGCCTGACCCGCCGCACCATCCGCTACTACCTCGCCCGCACCTGCCATGGTTCGACGCTGAGCGCCGTGGTGCACGCCTGGGTGCTGGCGCGCTCGGACCGCACCGGCTCATGGCGGTTCTTCACCGAGACGCTGACGGGTGACATCACCGACGTCCAGGGAGGGACCACCGCCGAGGGTGTCCACCTGGGCGCCATGGCCGGCACGCTGGACCTGGTCCAGCGCTGCTACCTCGATCTGGAGGCCCGGCCCGACGGCCTGCACCTGAACCCGGTGCTCCCCGAACAGCTCACCACGCTGTCGCTGTGCCTCCGCTACCGAGGCGCGGAACTCGACGTCGACGCCGACCCGGCCCGCGTACGGATCGCCCGGGCCGACGACGGCCCCACCGCCCTGGACCTCGTGGTGCACGGTCAGCACGCCCGGCTCCGGCGCGGCGACAGCCGTACGTTCCCCCTGCCGGATCGCAGGCACGACGGGTGACCGGAGGCCGCGTTGAGGCACCGTCAGCTGGGCTGCCACAGCTCGACGCGGTTGCCCTCGGGGTCGGTGACCCAGCCGAACCGGCCGACGCCCTCCATGTCCTCGGTCTCCTCGGCCACGTCCGCTCCCTTGGCGCGCAGTTGCGCGAGCATCGCGTCCAGGTCGCGGACCCGGAAGTTGAGCATCGTCCGCTGGGCCCGGGAGCCGAGATAATCGGTCTCGGACTCGAAGGTCGCGAACACCGTCACCCCGGCCTCCTGACGCCACACGCCGTTCTCGTCGGCGTCCAGGCCGAGGCACTCGCGGTACCACGCACCCAGGGCCGCCGGGTCGGCGGCGCGCAGGAAGTATCCGCCGATTCCAAGCACACGTTCCATGCCGCTCATCCTGCCAGGATCGCGATCATCCGCCGCATCCCTCAGCATGGCCGCGTCGCCTCCGCGCGGTGCGGATGGTGATGCTGCCGTAAGGGAGATCACCGGTGAGCTGGAGGTGCAGCCCGACGTACGTAGCTCCTCCGGTCAGGCGAGTCGTCCCCCTGAGGCAGCCATCGGCCGGCGCCTCACCCGGTCCGTCCGGTGGGTCTCAGGTCACCAGGCCTCTGCGGTAGGCGTAGACCACCGCCTGCACGCGGTCGCGCAGGTCGAGCTTGGTGAGGATGCGTGACACGTACGTCTTGACGGTCTCCTGGCTGAGCACCAGTGTCGCGGCGATCTCACTGTTGGACAGGCCGTCCGCGATGAGGCGCAGGACCTCCAGCTCACGCGGGGTCAGCGCGACGTCGTCCGGTGTGCCCGCGGCGGGACGGATGCGCGCCGCGTACCTCCCGACGAGCTGCCGCGTCACCTCGGGCGCCAGCAGCGCGGCACCGGCCGCGACGGTACGGATGCCGTGCAGGAGCTGCGCCGGTGGGGCGTCCTTGAGCAGGAAACCGCTCGCCCCCGCGCGCAGCGCCTCGTAGACGTACTCGTCCAGATTGAACGTCGTCACCACGAGCACCCTGACGGGGTCCGCCACCCCGGCGCCGGCGAGCAGGCGGGTCGCCCCGATGCCGTCGAGCACCGGCATCCGCACGTCCATCACCACGATGTCCGGGCTCAGCCGGCGGGCGAGGTCGACCGCGGCGCGCCCGTCGCCGCACTCGCCCACCACCTCCAGGTCGGGCTGGGCATCGATGATCGTCGCGAACCCGGTGCGGATCAGCGCCTGGTCGTCGCAGACCAGGACCCGGACCGGCGCGGTCACGACGGGCTCCCCGCGGGGATTCGCGCCCGTACGACGAAGCCGCCGTCCGTCCGCCGCCCGGCGCTGAACTCGCCGCCCAGTGCGTCGACCCGCTCGCGGAGCCCGGCCAGGCCCCGCCCGCCTCCGCCGGGCGAGCCGGGCCGGGAGGCGGAACCGCCGGTGCTCACCTCCACGACAATCTCCTTCTCGCCATAGCGCACGCGGACCGCCGTGGGGCTGCCCTGGGCGTACTTGAGGGCGTTCGTCAGGGACTCCTGCACGACTCTGTAGGCCACGAACTCGGCGCTGCCGGCCGATTCCGCCCGCCTCCCGTCCTCGGCGAACTCCACCGGCTGCCCGGCCCGGCGTGTCTGCTCCACGAGCGTGCGGAGCTCGCCGACAGACGGCATCCTGACGTCGGTGTGGTCGGGGTTGAGCAGATCGAGCAGGTGCCGCAGGTCGGCGATGGCCCGCCGGCCGGTGTCGCTGACCGCGCTCAGGGCCGCGTCGAGGCGATCGGGCGCCGCGGTCAGGTAACGGGCGGCCTCGGCCTGCACGACCATCGCCGTCACATGGTGGGTCACGACGTCGTGCAGCTCGCGGGCGATCCGGGTGCGCTCCGCGGCACGGGTGGTCTCGGCGACATGCCGGCGGCGTTCCTCCTCCGCGGCCCGGGCGGAGCGCAGCCAGGCCCCGATGCCCCAGGCGAGCGCCAGCGCCAGGTAGAACACCGCGTAACCCTCCGCCTTCTCGGGCGCACCGATTCGCCCGAGCGCGAGCGCCAGCGGCACGTACGCCACGGAGAGGAGGACCACGGCGACGCGCCGGTGACGCTCCAGATGGGTGCCCGCGCTGATGAGCGCGATGGGCATCGCGTTGCTCGCGAGCACGTGGTAGGCGCGGATCTGGTCCAGGACGAAGCCGAGCGACACCAGGGCCAGGCACACGGCCGGCCACCGCCGGCGCACGGCGAGCGGAAGGCACTCCAGGGCGATCACCACGAACGCCAGTGCGTCGAAGGGACGAATCGGCAGGTCGCCGACCTGCGTCCCCTTGCCGTGCAGCGCCGGCAGGAGCGATGCGACGGCCAGCAGCAGCCCGAACGGCAGATCCCGGACCACGACGTCGCACCGCCGCCACAGATCCGTGACCCGCCGTAAATCGATCACTGTGCGAGGGTAGCGGTCGCGCCGCGCCGGAGCGGGACCACGTTGCCGCGCCGGCGGGCCAGCCACATGAACACGACCGTCAGCAGCAGGCCGAAAACCACCGCGTACGGGCTCGCCTCCGGCCCGAAGTCGCCGCCCGTGAGCAGGGCGGGGCCCGACGTCACGCCGTGCAACAGCCCCTGCGTCGCGCCGTTGCCCGAGACCTCGGTGCCGAAGACGCCGGCCGCGGCGAAGTTCCAGCCGAAGTGCACACCGATCGGCACCCACAGAGTTCGGGTCGCGGCGTAGGCGGCGGCGAGCATGCCGCCCGCCTCGACCGCGATGGCGATCGCACCCCACAGGCTGGCGTGCTGGTTGCCCAGGTGCATCAGGCCGAACACCAGACCGGTCAGCACCAGCGCGATCCACGTGCCGGTCCGTTCCTCGACGATCCGGAACAGGATGCCGCGGAACATCAGCTCCTCCGTCACGGCGGCGGCGGCCATGAAGCCGAACAGCCCGGCCGCGCCCGTCACCGAGCCGAGGCCGTCGACCCGGTAGCCCCCCAGGAAGGCGATGTTCGCGATGACCGCCGCGAACATCCCGGCACCGATCAGCAGCCCCCGGCCGACCGCGGCGACGGCCCCTTTCCGGGCCACCTCCACCGGTGCGCGGCGCTCGGACCACCGCACCGCCCGGGCGTACACGAACACGGCGAGCGCGGCGGTCGCGACACCGAGAACCAGGGTGAGGAGCGGGCTCCCCTGCACCGCGCCCACGATCGCGCCGCCGGCGAAGACGACCAGCACGACGGGCACGAGTTGTTTCAACAACCGCATGACGACTCCCTTGAGTGGGGGACTCCGCGACGGGGCGCCGCCGCTACGACTGGAAACGCTAGGGATTCGACGGTCGGGAATCGTCCCCGCACAGTGGACACTCGCGGGTAGCTCGCACGGGGGACAAGCGCAAGCGGCGCTTGACTTCTTGCTCTCGGGAATGCCAGGAGAAAGGCGTAGATCGTGGCGCTGCTGCGATGGTCAGTGGGTATTCAGGTTGGAATCTGCGAAGGGTAAGGTGAGGGTCTGTGACGACGTTCCGGATCAGTGAGGCCGCCGCGTTGCTCGGGGTCAGCTCCGACACCGTCCGCCGGTGGGTGGACGCGGGCCGGCTGGCCGCCGTACGGGACGAGCACGGCCACCGGCAGATCAGCGGGGCCGACCTGGCCGCCTTCGCCCGATCGCAGGTCGAGACGACCGGCGACGGCAGGCGGTCCTCGGCGCGTAACCGTTTCCGCGGGATCGTCACCGAGGTCGTCAGGGACGCGGTGATGGCCCAGGTGGAGATCGCCGCCGGGCCGTTCCGGGTGGTGTCGCTGATGAGCCGGCAGGCCGCCGACGAGCTGGGCCTGGAAGCCGGAGTGGTGGCGGTCGCCGTGATCAAGTCCACCAACGTCGTCGTCGAGATCCCCGGCCACGAGCGCGTGGTCACAACCCCGTAAGGAGCTCCCTTGGTGTTCAGGCGCCTTTCGCGATGGGCGGTCGCCGCGCCCGTCGCGCTGGTGATCGCCGGGCTGTCCGGTTGCGGCTCGGGCGAACCGGCCACGTCCTCGGCTTCCACATCGGCGGCCGCCGCGGCGAAGGAGGTGAACGTCTTCGCGGCCGCGTCGCTGACCGAGACCTTCACCGAACTCGGCAGGACCTTCGAGAGCGCCCACCCGGGCACGACGGTGAAGTTCAACTTCGGTTCCAGCGCCACGCTGGCCCAGCAGATCGTCCAGGGGGCTCCGGCCGACGTGTTCGCCGCGGCCAGTCCGGCCACGATGAAGACCGTCACCGACGCGTCGCCGGCGAGCGGGCCGACCACCTTCGTGCGGAACAAGCTGGAGATCGCCGTACCGAAGGACAACCCGGCCAAGGTGGACGAGCTGAAGGACCTGACCGATCCCAAGGTGAAGGTGGCGCTGTGCGCCGAGCAGGTGCCGTGCGGGGCGGCGGCCGTCAAGGCGCTGGAGGCGGCCGGGCTGAAGGTCACCCCGGTCACCCTGGAGCAGGACGTCAAGGCCACGCTGACCAAGGTCGAGCTTGGCGAGGTGGACGCCGCCCTCGTCTACGCGACCGACGTGATCGCCTCGGCGGGCAAGGTGCAGGGGATCGACTTCCCCGAGGCGGACAAAGCGATCAACGATTACCCGATCGCGACCCTGTCGAAGGCTCCCGCCGGTGACCTCGCCAAGCAGTTCGTCGATCTCGTGCTGTCCCAGCAGGGCCAGGACGTGCTGACCAGGGCCGGCTTCCAGTCGCCCTGACCCCGATGGGCTCCTCGAACGACCCGGACACGTCCGGCGCCGGGGCGGCCGCCGGACGTGGAGTCGCGGGCCGTCCGCCGTGGATGCTGGTGCTCCCGGCTGTGGCGGGGCTGGCCTTCCTGGTGCTGCCGCTGGCCGGGCTGCTGATCCGGGCGCCGTGGTCCACGCTGCTCCAGCGGCTCGCCGAGCCACAGGTGCTGGAGGCGTTACGCCTGTCGCTGCTGTGCGCCACCGCCGCCACGGCCGTCTGCGTGCTGCTGGGGGTGCCGCTGGCCTGGCTGCTGGCCCGGGTGGAGTTCCCGGGCCGGCGGGTGGCGCGGGCTCTGGTGACCGTGCCGCTGGTGCTGCCGCCGGTCGTGGGCGGCGTGGCGCTGCTGCTGGTGCTGGGCCGGCGCGGGCTGGCCGGACAATGGCTGGAGTCCGCCTTCGGGATCACGCTGCCCTTCACGACCGCCGGAGTGGTCGTCGCCGAGGCGTTCGTGGCCATGCCGTTCCTGGTGATCAGCGTGGAGGGGGCGCTGCGCGGCGCGGACCGGCGGTTCGAGGAGGCCGCCGCCACGCTGGGCGCCTCCCGCTGGACCGTCTTCCGGCGGGTCACCCTGCCGCTCGTCATGCCGGGCGTCGTGGCCGGAGCGGTGCTGTGCTGGGCGCGGGCGCTCGGGGAGTTCGGCGCCACCATCACCTTCGCCGGCAACTTCCCCGGCACCACCCGGACGATGCCGCTCGCGGTCTACCTGGCGCTGGAGACGGAGCCGGAGGCGGCCGTCGTGCTCAGCCTGGTCCTGCTGACCGTCTCCGTGGTCATCCTGGCCTGCCTGCGCGATCGGTGGGTGAACAGCCCGTGAGCCTTGACGGTCTGCGATCGGCCCTGGTCGTCCACCGGCCCGCTTTCACCCTGGACATCACGCTCGACGTCGCACCGGGCGAGGTCGTCGCGCTGCTCGGGCCGAACGGCGCGGGCAAGACCACCGCGCTGCGCGCCCTGGCCGGGCTGACCCCCATGTCCGGCGGGCACATCACCCTGGACGGCCGGCCGCTGCACACCCTGCCCCCCGAGCGCCGCCCGATCGGCATGGTCTTCCAGGACTACCTGCTCTTCCCGCACCTGTCCGCGCTCGACAACGTCGCGTTCGGGCCGCGCTGCCAGGGCGTCGCCAAGGCCGAGGCGCGCCGCGCCGCCGCCGCCCTGCTGGAGCGCGTCGGCCTGGCCGACCGGGCGGC
This sequence comes from Microbispora sp. NBC_01389, assembly GCF_045040095.1. Taxonomy (NCBI): domain Bacteria; kingdom Bacillati; phylum Actinomycetota; class Actinomycetes; order Streptosporangiales; family Streptosporangiaceae; genus Microbispora; species Microbispora sp. NBC_01389. The sequence continues at coordinate 1,991,405 of NZ_CP109552.1, read as the reverse complement.
GGCCAAGCCTCGTCAGCTGTCCGGCGGGCAGGCACAGCGCGTCGCCCTCGCCCGGGCGCTGGCCGTACGACCGAGGCTGATGCTGCTGGACGAGCCGCTGGCCGCGCTGGACGCGCACACCCGGCTGGAGATCCGCTCCCAACTGCGCCGCCATCTGACCGACTTCGACGGCGCCACCGTGCTGGTCACCCACGACCCGCTCGACGCGATGGTGCTGGCCGACCGGCTGGTCGTCGTCGAGGCCGGCGCCGTCGTCCAGCAGGGCGCCCCCGCCGAGGTCGCCCGCCGCCCGCGCACCGACTACGTCGCCCGCCTCGTCGGGCTCAACCTCTACCGCGGGCTCGGTGACGGCGCCGGGGCGAAGGTCGGCGAACTGCTGCTGCACACCTCCGAACAGCTCGACGGGCCCGCCTTCGTGGCCTTCTCACCCACCGCCGTGGCCCTCTACCGCACCCGCCCCGACGGCAGCCCGCGCAACCTCTGGCGGGCCAGGATCGACGGCATCGAACGGCACGGCGACAACGTCCGCGTCCACCTCGACGGCCCGGTCAGCGCCTTCGCCGACATCACCCCCGCCGCCCTGGCCGACCTCGATCTGAGCCCGGGTGAGCAGGTCTGGGCCTCGGTCAAGGCCACCGAGACCCACGCCTACCCGGCCTGAGCGGGCCCTCCGGCGGCATCCGGGCGCCGGCGGGGCGCCGCGTCAGGCCAGCAGGGTTTCGCCGATCCACCCCTTGGGGTCGCAGCCGGGAGGGACGGCGAAGACGGCGGAGCCGATCGGCGTCGTCCACTCGTTCAGCAGGTCCGCCTCGGCCAGCCGCTCCTGGATCGGGATGTACTGCCGGGCGATATCGGCTTGGTAGGAGGCGAACAGCAGCCCGGTGTCGGCGGTGCCGTCGGAGGAGACGCCCTCGTCGTAGTTGTAGACACGACGAAGGATGTGCGCGCCCGGGTCGGCGACATGCGCCCGGCGGATGTGGGCGAACTCGGAGATGACCGGCAGTCCGGCGGGGGTGAGGCGCGCGAGGTCCGGCTCGTCGTGCTCGCGGGCGCCGGTGAGCGGGGCGCCGTCGGTCAGGCGCCGGCCGATCGTGAACTCCTTGGCGCCGGTGTCGGCGGCGTCCCAGGTCTCCATCTCCGCGCGGATGCGCCGCAGAACCAGGGTGGTCCCGCCGCGCAGCCACTCCTGCTCCCCGGCGAACCAGACCGCCCGGTCGAAGTCGGGTGTGCCGGCGACGGGGTTGACGGTCCCGTCGAGCTGCCCCATCACGTTGCGCTGGGTGGTGTGGGGCTGCTGGGAGTGCGCGGCCCGCCGGAAGCCCCGCTGGGTCCAGCGGACCTTCGCGAACGACCGGGCGTCCTTGACGAGCACCCGCAGCGCGTGGGTGACGGTGAGCGGGTCGTCCGCGCAGATCTGGACGAGCAGGTCGCCGCCCGTCCACCGCTCCTTCAGCCGGTCGATGCGGAAGGCGGGGAGGGGAGCGACGGACTCCGGCCGCTGATCGGACGTCTTGGTGGCCGCGAACAGACCCGGTCCGAAGCCGAAGGTGACGGTCAGCCGGGCGGGCAGCACGGCCAGATGGGGCTCGGTGTCGGCGAGCGCGGGCTGTCCCTGGGTGATGCGCCGGGCATCGTCGGTGAGCACGCGCATCAGCCGCGCCACACTCTCCCGGTCCGAGCCCGCCCGCAGGTCGAACGCCACGAACGCGGCGTGCGCCTGCGGAGCCGTCGCGACACCGGCCTGGTGGGCTCCGTAGAACGGCTCCACCGCCGTCGCCTGGGGCGAGTTCACGCCCGAGCCGGTGGTACGGCCCGCCGTACGCGTGTCGTCGGCGTCGGCGCCCGCCCGGGCCACGACGGCCCCACTCGTCGCGGCGGCGGCCACCACGGCGCCGCCGGACAGCAGCGCCCTGCGGCTCAGGCGCGGGCGGGAGCCGTCCTCCGTCCCAGCATGCCGCTCACTCATCCCATGCCGTCCATGTCGGCGCCCGGCTGGTAGTTCTCCTTGGCTCCGGCGAAGTCCTTGCCCAGAGCCGTGAAGGTGTAGGTGCCGCCCCCCTGCAGCTCCAGCGTGAACGGCACTTCGGACCCCGGTTTGATCTCGGAGGGCACGTCCATGACCATGATGTGGTCGCCGCCGGGCTGCAGGACGTGGGAGCCGTGGGCGGGGACCACGAAACCGCCCTCCTTCGGCCGCATCACCATCTTCCCCTTGGACTCCACGACCTCGTGCAACTCCACCATGGGTGCCGCGGGAGTGCTGCCGGCGATGACGGTGACGTCCGAATCGGAGTTGTTGACCAGCGTGCCGAAGGCGGCGGTCATCCCCTTCTTGGTGGTCTTGACCCACGGGTCGGTGATGCTGAGAGCGACTGCGGAGGATGACGGAGAGGCCGCCACCGCCACCGCCGACGGCGCTGCCGATGAGACGGAGGACGTCCCCTCGGAACCGCAGGCCGCCGTGGCCGTCACTGCGCCCAGGCTGAGAACGACGAGCATGACACGGGAGAACATGAAGATCCCTTCACCCGGCTGAGCCGGTGACTGGTACCGCTGCACTGAACGAATTCGGCGTACTCGGGCGCACGCCGGACGCACCCCGCCACTACCGGGGGTGCCGGTCACATCGGAAAGAGCCCGCCGACCAGGTGACGGTCAGGCGGGAACAGTGCGAACGGTGCCGGGAGGGCCGCGCCGGCCCACCGAATGGCCGAGCAGAACCGACCGCGCGACCACCCGGCGCTCGATCACCGGGACGACGACCGCGCCGTACGCGGGGGCCGGGAAGGCGGCGAACACGATGCGCAGCCGGATCGCCAGCCGGCGCAGCAGGGCCCAGAGCAGGGCCTCGCCACGTGCCAGCCAGACCGCCGTCAGCGCGACCGCCCAGCCGTGCATGACCAGCATGCCCAGGCCGGGCACCAGCCCGGAGTGGACATGGACGCCGCTCATCGCGGAGTCGTCGGTGACCGGTCCCAGGGCGTGCGCGAACGAGAACAGCAGGTGGAGCGCCGCCTGCGAGGCCACCAGGGCCGGGAGGATCACGGCCAGCGTCCGCTCCCGCCGTGCGAGGGCGTGCGCGGGCAGGAAGGCGACGAACAGGGCCACGAGAACGGCGAGCGCGGAGACCGACCCGCCGCCGACAGCGTGCGCCCCGACGCCGAGCGCCACCGAGACCGCGGCGAACGCGGCGGCCCGTACGGCACGGAAGGGCAGGGTGGCTGTCATGGCGCCGCAATCATCGCACACCGCCTCCTCCACCCCCAGTACATGCGGTGCAAATCGTAATAATTGGGTCGAATGCCTCATGAAGGAGCGCGAGCGGTCGATGAGAACGAAGGAACCGGCGCGCGCACCCTGTCGCCCGGCACCGGTTCTCGCCTTCGTGCGGGGGCCCGAGCCCATCCTGAACGACCGATGGCGGCGGTATTGGGGCTGACCAGCCTTTGTGCGATAGTCGTTTTCATCATGCGCGCCGCCCTACCCCTGCGACTCGCGCGGTCGGCCGCCTTCACGGTCGTCTGCGTACTCCTCGCCGTAGGCGCGCACTGGTTCGCCGGCGGGGGCGCCCCGACTCTCCCCGCCCTTCTCGCAGGCGGAGCGGTCGTCATGACCACCGCCACGGCGATGGCGGGCCGGGAGAGGTCACCGTGGGTCGTCATCGGCCTGCTCCTGTCAGCCCAGGTCTTCCTGCACGAACTCCTCGGGTCGCGCTCGCCGTCGATGGAGACGACGGCCGTGGCGCACTCGCACCGGCTGGGAGTGAGCGCCGGGATGCTCACCGCGCATGTCACCGCGGCGGTGGTCACGGGGTGGTGGCTGTCGCGGGGCGAGGCGGCGCTGTGGTCGATCCTGCGCGGGATCGGCACGGGCGCGATCCACTGGCTCCGGGCCGTGCTCGCGGCGTGCCACGTCTTCGCCCGCCTACGCCCCCGCCCCCGGCTCGCGTCGTACGACCTGAGCCGCGAGCCCCGGCGCGAGGCCGTCCTGCGACACGCCGTCATCCGGCGCGGACCGCCGGTTCTCGTGTTCCTGTGATTCTCTCCGAGCCCTCCTGAGGGTTCCTTCGCGCGGCCTGCCCGCTCGGACGTCACGCCTGCCCGCGGAAGCGGCTCGCCTCGACGACCGCGGACCGCTCACGCCGGTCCGTACGGCCCGCGCGCTCGCAGGTGTTCACACACGACGACTGGAGATCCCCGATGACACCGCTGTCCGCCGTCACACGCCGGGCCACGGCCTCCCCGCATGCCTGGAGCCTGTCGTGAAGCGTCCCTCGCTCAGAGCGGTTCTCCTGTTCGGCATCGCGTGCCTCTTCGCGGTGGTGTTCGCCGCCCCCGCGTCCGCGCACGACAGCCTGAAGAAGAGCACACCCGCCGCGAACTCCGTCGTCTCCGGTCTCGGCGAGATCGAGCTGGAGTTCAGCGCGCATGTCAGTTTTCCCGTGGTCGTCCTTCATGACGCGACCGGACGCCGCTTCGAGTCGGGGACTCCACGCGTCAGCGACTCCATGGTGACGGAAGCGGTCTCGGGCCCGCTTCCCCCGGGCGGCTACACCATCGCCTGGCGGGTCGTCTCCTCCGACGGCCACCCCATCCAGGGGGAGATTCCGTTCGTCGTCGGATCATCGTCGGTGACGTCGGCCGGAGGTACGGCGCCGACCGCCACCCCGGTGGCCGGAGCGGACCGCCCGGATCGGGAGACCGGCACACCGGGCTGGATCTGGGCGGTCGTGGCCGCGGTCGCGGTACTCGGAGTGGCCGCCGTCCTGGTGGCGCGGGGCAGGAAACCGGCGACGCTCCCGGACAACTCGGAGGACCGCCCATCGGGCCACGAGAACGGTGAGGGCGAGTGACAGGGAAAACAGCCGGAGCGTTTCTGCTCCTCGGCCTTCTGTGCGCCGTCCTTGGAGTGTTCGCCGCACCGGCGCGGGCGCACGACACCCTGCGATCGAGCACACCCGTCAGCGACGCCGTGGTCTCCGGCCTCGATCTCATCGAGCTGGAGTTCAACAGCCACGTGCGTTATCCCGTCGTGCTCCTGCACGACGCGGCCGGGCAGCGCCTTCCGTCCGGCACACCCCGAGTCCGGGGCGCCAAAGTGACCGTGGACGTCGACGAGCCGCTTCCCTCCGGGAGTTACACCGTCGTATGGCGCGTCGTCGCCGCCGATGGCAGCCCCATCGAAGGGGAGATCCCCTTCACCGTGCGTTCCTCGTCGGCTCCGCCGCCGAGCGCTCCCGCGTCCAGCGCGCCCGTGACCAGCGCTCCGGTGCCCAGTGCTCCGGTGCCGTCGCGTACGCCCGTGCGCGCGATGGGCGGGACGGACGAGCAGGGCGGCCTCCCCGGCTGGACATGGGCGGCTGTGGCGGGGGCGGCACTCGCCGGAGCCGGGGCACTGCTGATGTGGCGGAGGAGGAAACCAGCTGACAGGGGCACCTCGTCCTGAGCCGCCTGGGCTTCTTCGGACATGGGGGCGCTGAAGCTCCTGCCGTGGCATCCTGCCGCGGCTCAGCGGGGCGTTACACGGAGCCCGGCCTGATGTGGCAGACGAAAATGGCGTCAGGGTTGTCTTCTTGTTTGTAGTCCGACCAGTCCGCGCCGCCGGTGTAGCGGTCCCAGTCCGCCTTGCTGATCTTCGTGCCGGGGTTGAATCGGCAATCAGCCTCCTCCGGGTCGGCGAAGGTCTCGGCGACAACGCCTGGATCCGCGCCTAACCGAGTGCCGGCGGGTGCTCGGCTGGACGGCGCCCCCAGGCCGAGATCAGCGGCGCGAGTGTCAGATCGAGTTCGCCCGCGTGGATGGCGGCCAGGTGCGCGTTGATCTCGGCGTCGTCGGCCAGGCCGGCCGCGAGCAGCTCGCCGCGCACGTGCCGGATGGTCGCCGCCTCCAGCCGGTCGCAGTCCGGCCCGCCGACCGGGAAAGAGCCCGCCGCGGCGACGTCTACCAAGCCGGCCTCACGCAGTGCCCGCGGCAGTGTCCGGCCGTAGCGCAGGTCCGCGCCGCGGCGCGCCAGCAGCTCCCGGACCGCGTCGCGCAGCCGGTTGGCCCGCCGCTGCGCCGGGCCGCTGTCGTCCAGGCATGCCAGTGGCTGCAGAGCCGTATCGGCGTCCTCGACCAGCAGCCAGCCGCCGGGCCGCAGCGCCGCCGCCATCGTGGCCAACGCCCGGGCCCGGTCGGGTACGTGGACCAGCACGAGCCGGGCGTGCACCAGATCGAACGTCCCCGGCTCCGGGGGCGGATCAGCGGCGACGTCGTGCCGGCGCACCTCGTAACCGTCGCCCGCCTTCAGCCACGACGGGTCGATGTCCGTGGCCAGCACGTACCCGGTCGGACCGACGGCCGCCGCGAGCGCCTCCGGGATACTGCGGCCACCGGCCCCCACCTCCCAGCAGCGCGAGCCGGCCCCGACCCCCAGCCGATCGAAGTGTCCCCGCGTCACACCGTCGAACAGCTCGGCCAGCCAGACGAATCGCTCGCCCGCCTCGGCGCGCGCGTTGTCCAGCAGGTACCCGCGGGCGGGAGCGGGCTCTCCACCGAGCGGGGTGGTCCCGCCTGTCGGATCCGGTCGGCCACCGACGTGCGGCGGGCGGGGCGAGGAGGTCATCACCACATGGTCACCTCCCCAGACGGCCGGCGCCACGACGACGCAGGAGGGATATCTCACACAGCCGGCGAAACCCACACGTCCCACAGGCCGGACTCTCGATCGGGCGAGACCTCACGGGGAGCGCCGGGCGATATCCGAGGGTTCCGAACTGCGCTTCTGCGCTCAGACCCGGAGGCAATGAAACAGGAAGGCGGTGCCTGGTCTGTCGGCGAACCGTGGGGCGGGAAGGCCGATGGCGGCGAGGGCGCGGCCGGTGAGCCGCACCTGGCTCGACGCCCAGTCGGGATGACGGTCGAGCGGTCCCGACACCTCGCCGGCGATGGCCTCGACGACGTACTCGGCGTCGGGGTCGAGCCCGGGCAGTCGCATCGGTGCCGTCCGCTCCACGACGCCGGTCTCCAGCTGCACATAGGCGTACACGGCCCGGCTCCGGTCGAGGGCCACGATGCCGTGGACCCACGCGGCGGGGTCGGGGTGGTCGGCCCGCACCACCTCGCCGGTATGCAGCAGCGGGCGCAGTTCCTTGTACAGGGCGATCCATTCTGCCAGCGCGGCCCGCTCGGCCGGGGCCCATGCGGTGATGTCGGCCTCGATCCCGGCATGTCCGAACAAAGCGGTGGCAGCCCGGAAACCGAGCGTGGTGACGCGCCCTGTGAGGTGGGATGGGGAGGAGCCGACGTGTGAGCCGATCAGCTCGTACGGCAGCAGCAGGCTGGTCCAGCGCTGGATGTGCTGGCGTTCGACGGGGTCGATGTTGTCCGAGCCCCAGACACGGTCGGTGCGCTCCAGAATGCCGAGATCGGCCCGGGCGCCGCCGGAGGAGCACGACTCGATTTCCAGGGTGGGGAACCGGGCGCGCAGCTCGTCCAGCAGCCGGTAGACGGCCTCGGTCTGCGCATGAGTCCCGGGCACGCCTTCGTGCACGGGCTCGGCCAGGTCACGGTTGTGATCCCACTTGATGTAGTCGATGCCGTACTCGACCACCGTGCTGCTGATCCGTTCCAGCAGGTAGGCGTACACCTCGGGATGCGCCAGGTCCAGAGTGTGCTGGCTGCGCCGGGGTAGCGGCCACCGCCGCGGGTCGGCCAGCAGCCAGTCCGGATGGGCACGGACCAGATCGGAGTCGACGTTGGCCATCTCGGGTTCGAACCACAGCCCGAACTGCATGCCGTGCTCGCGCACCCGCCGGACCAGTTTGTGCAGGCCGTCGGGCCAGACGGTCTCGTCCACGTACCAGTCGCCCAGGCCCGCGTCGTCGCTCCTGCGGTGGCGGAACCAGCCGTCGTCGACGACGAACCGCTCGGCCCCCACCTCCGCCGCGGCGTCGGCGAGCGCGAGCAGGCGGTCCTCGCGGTGGTCGAAGTAGACCGCCTCCCAGGTGTTCATCGTCACCGGGCGCGCCGATCCCGGATGATTCGCCCGGGCGCGCAGCATGGCGTGGAACCGGCGGCTCAACCCGTCCAGACCGGCGTCGGAGGCCGCGAAGTACACCCACGGCGTAATGTACGACTCCCCCCGGCCGAGCCGTACCTCGCCGGGTTCGAGCAGCTCGCCGGCGGCGAGCACGCTGTCCCCCTCCGGGAGCCGCTCGACGTACTGGACGTGGTTGCCGCTCCAGGCGATGTGCACCCCCCACACCTCACCGGTCCGAAACCCGAACCCCGGTGTGCCGACGACGAGCGGGCCGGCGTCGAACCAGGTCCGGCCACGGCGGTTCTCTCGTGACCAGGTGCCCTGGCGCAGCGGCGCCCGCTGCGGGGACCGCTCCCTGGCCCAGCGGCCGGCGAAGTCGAGCACCTCGCCGGCCTGCGCGGGCAGCGGCATCAGGCAGGCCAGGCGGTCCAGCGTGTACGGCGAGGTGGCGGTGTTGACGAGCGTGTGCCGCATCCGTAGCACACCCTGAGGCGTCAGCTCGATCTCAGTGATCAGGTCCAGGCCACAGTCAGGGTCCTGGGCGAGCGCCTCGACCCGGCTTCCGGTCACGGTGACGGCCTCGGCCAAGGTGAACCGGGACGGACGCCAACCGCTGTCGTGACGCCCGGACAGCACCGGTCGGCCGAACCAGCCGTCGCCCTGGCTGGGCACCACATCCTGGCCAGGCGCCGGCGGAAGCCCGGTGAGCGGTCCCGGGCAGACACCCCAGTACGCCACCCGCGGCGGGCGCGGGCCGGCGAGGTCGAGGACGACACCGACGCCGTCCGCGGACAAAGCGATCACCAGAGCTCCAAGCCAAAGGTATCGGGTAGGCATGGCCCCGGAGAACCTGCGAGAGGGAAGGGGCCGGCAGGTGGGTGGGGTGACGCACTCCTCATGCGGCGTTCGCCGGTGCGGTGGTCCCTCGGGGATGAGGTGGTTCTCGATGCCCTGCAGGGTCGCCATGTCGATAGGCGAATCGCAGGTGAAGCATAGGCGCAAGCGCTGGTCGAGAGCAGTCCCGACTGTCCCCGCCTCGCTCCGGCGGTGATCTCTCGATCCGGAAAGCGCCGCAAGAATCGATCGGCGCACCTACAACGAGCTGCCGTCGGCGACGCTCGCCGGGCCGTCCGGCGGGACGGGAAGGATGAATTTCGGGGAGCCACATGATGCCTGACCGAGTAAGTACGGAGTTGCTTCGCACCTGGCGCTCCCCCTGGGCGAACTGCCACTGCTCATGCAACGCAGATGAGGGACAGGAAGGGTGGTGCGAGGGAACGGCAGGCGGGATGCTGGCATGAGGGAGACGAAAATTCCGTCGGGGTGTTCCACAAGCCGGCGAGGGACCACGCGTCACAGGGATTGTTCTCGCTGGTAGAACCCGACACCGCCAACGTCGGAGGTGGCGTGCTTTCCGGTTCTCCCGCTCGGGCCGATGCGCACCGGCGCCGGAACGAGTTCTCTTCACGAGCTGGAATAGCCGAGGGGTTGGTCCCGTGAGCGTCCCGAGAACAGAAAAGCCCCACAAGGCGGTGCTGGCCACCTACAGCGGCTACGACGCGGCCCAGCACGCGGTGGACGTCCTGGCCCGCCACGACTTCCCGATCGCACACGTCACCATCGTGGGCTGCGATCTGAGGTGGGAGGAGAAGGTACTCGGGCGGTGGGGCCTCGGCAGGGCGCTCGTCACCGGCGCGGGTACCGGCGGCTGGATCGGTCTTCTCATCGGCTTGATATTCGCGATCTTCAGCCCGTGGGCCGGATGGGCCATCGGCTCCTCGATCGTGCTCGGGCTGATCTTCGGCCTCGTCTGGGGTGCGATCAGTCACGTGGTGCAGCACCGGGCGTTCGCCTCGATGCCCGCGGTCGTCGCCGACCACTACGACATCCTCGTGGACCCCGAATTCGCCGACGAGGCCCGGCGAGTGCTCACCGACGCTCGTGAGGCCGCTGCGCTCAGGTGAGCGCCAGGAGGGGGATGAGGACATGGCCAAGGCGGTGGGCATCGACCTCGGCACGACGAACTCGGTCATCGCGACCACCGAGGACGCGCACCCGACGGTCGTCCCGAACGCCGAGGGGGCGCGCACGACTCCCTCGGTGGTGGCCTTCACGGACCAGGGCGAGGTGCTGGTGGGCCAGATGGCCAGACGCCAGGCGATCCTCAACCCGAAGGGCACGATCTATTCGGCCAAGCGCTTCATCGGACGCAAGTTCGACGAGGTGCAGAGCGAGATCAAGGCGGTCTCGTTCGACGTCGTGCCGGGCCCGGACGGCGCCGTGCGGTTCAAGGTGCGCGACAAGCTGTACGCGCCGGAGGAGATCTCCGCCTTCGTGCTGCGCAAACTGGCCTCGGACGCCGGGAAGTTCCTGGGAGAGAAGGTCAACGAGGCCGTCGTCACGGTCCCCGCGTACTTCAACGACGCGCAGCGGCAGGCCACCAAGGACGCCGGCAAGATCGCCGGCCTGGAGGTCCTGCGGATCATCAACGAGCCGACCGCGGCGGCCCTGGCGTACGGCCTGGACAAGAAGGGCAACGAGACCGTTCTCGTCTTCGATCTGGGCGGGGGCACGTTCGACGTCAGCGTCCTCGACATCGGCGAGGGCGTCGTCGAGGTCCGCGCTACCTCGGGCGACACTCACCTGGGCGGCGACGACTTCGACCGGCGCGTCGTCGACCATCTGGCCGACGAGTTCCACCAGCAGCAGGGCATCGACCTGCGGCGCGATCCGCAGGCCCTCCAGCGGCTGTTCGAGGCCGCGGAGAAGGCCAAGGTGGAGCTGTCGGCGGTCACCCAGACGCAGGTCAGCCTGCCGTTCATCACGGCCGACGCGACCGGCCCCAAGCACCTGAACACGACACTCATGCGCTCGACCTTCGAGCAGATCACCCACGACCTGCTCGAACGCTGCCGGGGCCCGGTGGAGCAGGCCATGGCCGACGCGAAGCTGACGACGAACGACCTCGACGAGGTGATCCTCGTCGGCGGCTCCACCCGCATGCCGGCCGTACAGCAACTCGTGCGGCGGCTGGCGGGCAAGGAACCGAACATGACGGTCAACCCGGACGAGGTCGTGTCCGTCGGCGCGGCCGTCCAGGCCGCCATCATCAAGGGCGAACTGAAGGACGTCGTGCTGCTCGACGTCACTCCTCTGTCGCTCGGCGTCGAGACGCTCGGCGGCGTGATGACGAAGATCATTGACAGGAACACCACGATCCCGGCCCGCCGCACGGAGACGTTCAGCACGGCGGACGACAACCAGTCGGCCGTGGACGTGGTCATCCTGCAGGGCGAGCGCGAGCGGGCCGCCGACAACCGGGTGCTCGGCCGGTTCCGGCTGGAGAACATCCGGCCCGCGCCGCGCGGGGCGCCGCAGATCGAGGTCACCACCGACATCGACGCCAACGGCATCCTGAACGTCTCCGCCAAGGACAAGGACACCGGCGCCGAGCAGCGCATCACGATCAGCGAGAGCTCCAACCTGGACAGGAGCGAGATCGACCGGATGATCGCCGACGCGGAGCGGCACCGCACCGAGGACGCGCAGCTTCGCGCCACGATCGACGCGCGCAACGAGCTGGACTCGGTCGCCCACCAGGTGGAACGCCGGCTGTCGGAGCTGGGCGAGGCCGTCCCGGTGCACGAGAAGGCGCGGGCCGAGCAGCTGATCATGGACGCGCGTCAGGCGATCAAGGAGGAGGCGCCCGTCGACCGGCTGCGCGGCCTGACCGCGGAGCTGCAGCAGGTCTACCACGGCCTCGGCGTGGCGGCGTCCGCCGCCCAGGCCCAGACCCAGGGGCCGACTCAGACCGGGCCCGGCCAGGCCGCCGCCGGCCCCTCGGACGAGGACGTCATCGACGCCGAGTTCACCAGCTCCGAATAGCCCGTGACATGACCGAGCGGAATGAGACACCACCTCCGGAGCCCCGGCAGGCCGTCGAGGAATCCGTTGCGGAGAAGCTCGCCGAGCTGGAGGACCGGTGGCTGCGGGCCGTCGCCGAGCTCGACAACCTCCGCAAGCGTGCCGCGCGCGACTTGGACCGGCAGCGGATCGACGAGCGCACGCGGGTCGCGGCGGAGTGGCTGCCGGTGGTCGACAACCTCGAACTCGCGCTCAAGCACGCGGGCGCCGACGCCGACGCGGTGATCGAGGGGGTTCGGGCCGTCCGCGACCAGGCGGTCGGCGTGCTCGCACGCCTCGGCTTCCCGCGCGGGGACGACGTGGGTACGCGGTTCGACCCCGCCAGGCACGAGGCGGTCAGCACGGTCGCCGTCCCGGACGCCGACCCCGGCACCGTCGTCGAGGTCGTACGGCCCGGCTACGGCGACGGCGCGCTGCAACTACGCCCGGCCTCCGTCGTCGTCTCCACGAAGGCCGACGAGTGATGGCGGAGCGCGACTTCTACGAGATCCTGGGCGTGCCGAGAACGGCGAACCAGGACGAGATCCAGCGGGCCTACCGGAAGCTGGCCCGCACCTACCATCCCGACGTCAACAAGTCCCCCGACGCCGAGGACCGCTTCAAAGAGGTCTCGGAGGCGTACGAGGTGCTGTCGGACCCCGGGACGCGGCGGCGGTACGACGCGTTCGGACCGGACTTCCGCCGCGTACCCGAAGGCGTCGACCCGGCGACGTACGCCCGCGCCGGAGCGGGAGCCGGCGCGGGACCGGGCTGGGCGGGGCAGGGGCCCGGCTGGGCCCGCGGACCGGGCGGGGAGGAGATCCACTTCACCACCGGCGAGGGCTTCGAGGGCATCGACCTCGAAGACCTGCTCGGCGGCGTCTTCGGCAGGCGCAGGCGCGGCGCGACCGGCCGCGGCTGGGGCCCGGTGCCCGGCGCCGACCAAGAGGCCGAGCTGCCGCTCACGGTCGAGGAGGCCTACCGCGGCGGCCGGCGGACCATCACGATCCCCGGCCCGGGAGGCGGGCGGACCCTCCAGGTGAACATTCCCCCCGGGGTGACCGACGGCCAGCGGATCCGGCTCGCGGGCCAGGGCGGCGCGGGCGGCGACGGCGCCAGGACGGGCGACCTCTACCTGATCGCGCGGATCGCCGACCACCCCCGCTACCGCCTGGAGGGGCGAGACATCCACGTCCGCCTCCCGCTGACGCCGTCGGAGGCCGCGCTGGGTGCGACCGTCGCGGTCGACACGCCCGGCGGGGAGGCGAAGGTCAAGGTGCCGCCGGGCACCTCGTCCGGGCGCCGCCTGCGCCTGCGCGGACAGGGCATGCCTAACCCGCGCGGCCGGCCCGGAGACCTGCTGGCCGAGGCCCGGATCATGGTGCCGCCCACGCTCGGCGACGAGGAGCGCCGTCTGTACGAGCAACTGGCCAGGATCTCGGCGTTCAACCCGAGGAGCCCGTCATGACCTATCCGCTCGTCCGGCTCGCCCAGGTGGACGTCGGGCACCTGGACCTGGAGGGCTTCTCCCGGGCCACGGGACTGCACCCGGAACTGGTGCGTCGCCTCGTGGCGCTCGGGCTGATCGACGCCTGGACCGGCTTCTCGGGCGGCCTGTGCTTCCCGCCCGCCCAGGTCGCCGCCGTGGGGCGCCTTCAGCGCCTGCACGCGGGGCTCGCCGTCAACTACGCCTCCCTCGGCCTCGTGACGGACCTCCTGGACCGCATCGCGGAGCTGGAGGCGGCTCTGCGCACCCGTACGAGATGGACCGGAGACAGATCGTGGACCTGAACCGCCTGACGCAGAAGTCGCAGGAGGCCCTGCACGACGCCCAGACCGCGGCGATCCGCTTCGGACACACCGAGGTCGACGGGGAGCACCTGCTGCTGGCGCTGGTCCGGCAGCCCGACGGACTCGTCCCGCGCCTGCTGTCCGCCGCCGGCACCGACCCGGACAAGCTCCGGCTCGAACTGGAGCACGAGCTGGAGCGGCGGCCCCGCGTCACCGGTCCCGGCGCCGCTCCCGGCCAGGTCTACGTCACCCAACGGCTGTCGCGGCTGCTCGACGCCGCCGAGCGGGAAGCCGGCCGGCTGAAGGACGAGTACGTGTCGGTCGAGCACCTGCTGATGGCGCTGCTGGACGAGGGCGTCGACAGCGCGGCGGGCCGGCTGCTCAAGGGACACGGGCTGACCCGGGAGCGCTTCCTGCAGGTCCTGACGCAGGCACGCGGGAATCAGCGGGTGACCTCCGCCAATCCGGAGGTCGCGTACGAGGCGCTGGAGAAGTACGGGCGCGACCTCGTCGCCGCGGCGCGGGCGGACAAGCTCGACCCGGTCATCGGGCGGGACGGCGAGATCCGCCGGGTCGTCCAGATCCTGTCCCGCAAGAGCAAGAACAACCCGGTCCTGATCGGCGACCCGGGCGTGGGCAAGACGGCGATCGTGGAGGGCCTCGCGCAGCGCATCGCGCGCGGCGACGTGCCGGAGGGCCTGAAGGACAAGACGATCTTCAGCCTGGACATGGGCGCGCTCGTCGCGGGGGCGAAGTACCGCGGCGAGTTCGAGGAGCGCCTGAAGGCCGTGCTCACGGAGGTGACGGCGTCCGAGGGACGCATCCTGCTGTTCGTCGACGAGGTGCACACGGTGGTCGGCGCGGGCGCCGCCGAGGGGGCGATGGACGCCGGCAACATGCTCAAGCCGATGCTGGCCCGCGGCGAGCTGCACATGATCGGCGCCACGACGGTGGGGGAATACCGCAAGCACATCGAGAAGGACGCCGCGCTGGAGCGCCGCTTCCAGCCCGTCTTCGTCGACGAGCCGTCGGTCGAGGACTCCATCTCCATCCTGCGCGGACTGCGCGAGCGGCTGGAGGTCTTCCACGGTGTGAAGATCCAGGACGGCGCGATCGTCGCCGCGGTCGTGCTGAGCCATCGCTACATCTCCGACCGCTTCCTCCCCGACAAGGCGATCGACCTGGTCGACGAGGCGTGCGCCATGCTCCGTACGGAGATCGACTCGATGCCCGCCGAGCTGGACGAGCTGACCCGCCGGGTGACGCGCCTGGAGATCGAGGAGGCCGCGCTGGCCAAGGAGGACGACCCGGCGAGCCGGGAGCGCCTGGAGACGCTACGCAAGGAGCTGGCCGACCTGCGGGCAGAGGCCGACGCCATGCGGGCCCAGTGGGAGGCCGAGCGGCACGCACTGCGCAAGGTGCAGCAGCTGCGCGAGGAGATCGAGAGCGTACGCCGGGAGGCCGAGCAGGCCGAGCGCATGTACGACCTGAACCGCGCGGCCGAGCTGCGACACGGCAGGCTCCCCGAACTGGAGCGCAGGCTGCGTGCCGCGGAGGAACAGCTGGAGAGCAAGCAGGGCGGACACCGGCTGCTGCGCGAGGTGGTGACCGAGGAGGAGATCGCCGGCATCGTGTCGCGGTGGACCGGCATCCCGATCAGCCGCCTGCAGGAGGGCGAGCGGGAGAAGCTGCTACGGCTCGACGAGATCCTGCACCAGCGGGTGATCGGCCAGGACGAGGCCGTGCGGGCGGTCGCCGACGCCATCATCCGCGCGCGCTCGGGGATCAAGGACCCCCGCCGCCCGATCGGGTCGTTCATCTTCCTCGGGCCGACCGGAGTCGGCAAGACCGAGCTGGCCAAGACGCTGGCCGAGGCATTGTTCGACACCGAGGAGAACATCGTCCGCGTCGACATGAGCGAATACCAGGAGCGCCACACCGTCAGCCGCCTCGTCGGCGCCCCGCCCGGGTACGTCGGCTACGAGGAGGGCGGCCAGCTCACCGAGGCCGTGCGGCGCAAGCCCTACTCCGTGGTGCTCTTCGACGAGATCGAGAAGGCACACACGGACGTGTTCAACACCCTGCTGCAGGTGCTGGACGACGGGCGGCTCACCGACGCCCAGGGGCGCACGGTCGACTTCCGCAACACCGTGATCATCATGACGTCCAACATCGGCTCGCACTACCTCAGTGAGAAGGCGGCGCCGTCGGGCGAAATCGACCCGGAGGTGCGCGAGATGGTCATGGCGGAGCTGCGCGCCCGCTTCCGCCCCGAGTTCCTCAACCGCATCGACGACATCGTGCTGTTCAAACCGCTCACCGAGGCCGAGATCGAGCAGATCGTCAAGCTGATGTTCAACGACATCGGAGCGCGGCTCGCCGAGCGCAGGATGACGCTCGAGATCAGCCCGGAGGCGGTCCGCCACATCGCCGAGCGCGGGTTCGACCCGATCTACGGAGCCCGCCCGCTGCGGCGTTACATCGCCCGCGAGGTGGAGACCCGGGTCGCGCGGGCGCTGGTCGCCGGCGACGTCCGCGACGGCGCGACCATCCGGGTGGAACTGTCCGGCGGCGAGATCGTGGTCACGTACGAGAACCCGGAGGGCTGACCGATGCCGCGCACGTTCACCATCCTCGATCCCGGCCTGAAGAATCCGAGGACCGAGCAGTGGGAACGCGTGATCCGCGTTTTTGAGCTGCTTCTCTAGAAGCGAGGACATCATGAAGGCAGTCGTATACGAGGGACCCCGACAGGTCGGCGTCAAGAACGTCCCGGACGCGCGGATAGAGACGCCCACCGACGTCCTGGTCCGTGTGACCACGACCAACATCTGCGGGTCGGACCTGCACATGTACGAAGGCCGGACCGACCTGGAGCCGGGCCGTGTCCTCGGCCACGAGAACCTCGGCGAGGTGGTCGAGGTGGGGCCGGGAGTGGTACGCGTCCGCGTCGGCGACATGGTCTGCGTGCCGTTCAACGTCGCGTGCGGCTTCTGCGCCAACTGCGAGAGAGGCCTGACCGCCTTCTGCCTCACCACCAACCCGGAGCCGGGAGTGGACGGGGCCGCCTACGGCTTCGCGGACATGGGCCCGTACAACGGCGGTCAGGCCGAGCTGCTGCGCGTGCCGTTCGGCGACTTCAACTGCCTGGTCCTGCCGGACGACGCGCGGGAGAGGCAGAGCGACTACGTCATGCTGGCCGACATCTGGCCCACCGGCTGGCACGCGACCCAGCTCGCCTGTGTGCAGGCCGGCGACTCGGTCGTGATCTACGGGGCGGGGCCGGTCGGCCTGATGGCCGCCTACTCCGCGACGTTCAGGAGCGCGGGCATGGTGATGGTCGTGGACCGCCACCCGGACCGGCTGGCCAAGGCCGAGGAGATCGGGGCGATCCCGATCGACGACTCCAAGACGTCGCCGGTCGACCAGGTCATGGAGCTCACGCACGGCAGGGGCGCCGACCGGGGCTGCGAGTGCGTGGGCTACCAGGCGCACGACCCCCAGGGGCACGAGCATCCCAACATGACGCTGAACAATCTCGTCAAGTCGGTGAGGTTCGCCGGGACGATCGGGGTCGTGGGCGTGTTCATCCCCATGGATCCCGGCAGCCCCGACGACCTCTACAAGCAGGGCGAGATCGCCTTCGACTACGGGATGTTCTGGTTCAAGGGCCAGACCATGGGCAACGGCCAGTGCAACGTCAAGAACTACAACCGGCAGCTCTGCACCCTCATCCACGAGGGGAAGGCCCGGCCGTCGTGGGTCGTCTCACACGAGCTGGATCTGGACGACGCGCCCGGCGGCTACGAGCACTTCGACCGGCGGGATCCTGGCTGGACCAAGGTCGTCCTGCATCCCGCCGGCACCGGCTGACCCTCCCGTGGCGGCCGCGGGGCCCCGCGGTCCGACCGCCGGCAGTGAGGGGGACGCGCCATGTGCATGCCGGACGCCCGCTGGCTCAAGCAAAGGCTGCACGACGCCTTCAACAGGCACGATCTGGACGAGGTGATCCAGTGTCACAGTCAGGACGCGGTCCTGGTGACCCCGGCGGGCGTCGCGGAGGGGCACGGAGAGTTAGCTCGTGAACGACCCGCTCTGGTTCTCGCTTGCACGGGATGGCGACGTCATGCGCAGGCGCTAGCCGCTCGCGGTAGCCGGACAGAGCGTCGCTGGTGGCTCTGGTCTGGGGCGAGGCCGAGGCGTTCTGCATGCTGGGGATCGCAGCCGGTGCAGGCCGGATGCTTGACCCTGGGCCGCTTCATAAGTGACTGCCTCGGCAGTCCTCATCGTGTCGATCTGGACTGATCTCTGTCACCTGGTCAGGGGCGGTCCCACCAACAAATGGCTAACAAACGATCAAAAGGCCAGGTCCCTGATCTTGGGAACTGGCCTCTGAGCTGGTGATACGTGGTGGGGCTACCAGGACTTGAACCTGGGACCTCTTCCTTATCAGCCTTTACATCTCGTTCAACCCTGTGTAGTCATTGCGCTACCCTCCGAGTAAAATCGCAGGTGAAGAGCCATTCTGCTGCCATCAGGTGCCGCCAACAGTCGGCTCGTCCCGGACGGTCCTGGTGGCAAGTCGATGGCACAAGATCACCTAGCGAGAGGGGTGAGCGCCGTTGGGATTCTCCCGACCCCGCGTCGGAAAGGACGGCAAGGTTCGCTACGCGGCCGTCTACCGGCCGTTTCAACGACCGCTGGTGGTCGAAGTCGAAGTCCTCCAGCGCTTTTCGGGCAGGAAAGCGGGCGGCGCGGATGCGGGCCTCACCGCCGTGCGATTCGCGGGCGGCGACCTCACGCTGCAGGCAGGCGGCCGGCGTCGTTGTTGACCGCGTGGAGGTGGCCGAGGCGTACGTGACGATCTGGGTTCGTCCCCGTGCCGAGCAGGGCACATGCCCGAAGTGCGGGTGCGTCTCCACTCGTGTGCATAGTCACTATGAGCGACGGCTCGCTGATGCGGCGTTCGGCGGTCGCAGGGTGCTGATCCGGGTGCTGTCCCGCCGGTTCTTCTGCGACAACAGCCTCTGCCCCGCCCAGACGTTCGCCGAGCAGATCGCAGGCTTGACCAGGCCGTACGCGCGGCGGAGCCCGTTGTTGACCGGGATGCTGGATGCGATCGCGCTGGCGTTGGCGGGCCGCGCGGGTGCCCGCCTGGCCGACCTGCTCGGGCTGAGGACCAGCCGCAGCACGCTGCTGCGCCGGATCCGGGCGATGCCCGATCCGGAGATAGGTGTGGTGACTGTGCTCGGGGTGGACGATTTCGCGTTCCGCCGTGGCCACGTCTACGGAACGATCCTGATCAACATGGACACCCATGACCCGGTCGACGTGCTGCCCGACCGGGAGGCCGAGACGCTGGCCGCATGGCTGCGCGCGCACCCGGGCGTCGAGGTGATCTGCCGGGACCGCGCCGGAGCCTATGCCGACGGCGCCCGTACCGGCGCACCGGACGCCATCCAGACTGCTGACCGCTGGCATCTGTGGAACAACCTGGGCAAATACGTGGAGAAGACGGTGGCCGCCCACCACCACTGTCTGCGCCGCGCCGACCCTGCCCAGCCAGCCCCGGTCGCCGGCAAACCCGACCGCGACCTGCAGCAACTGGCCGACAACGCGGCTAAGGCCCGCGCGGAGACCAGCGCGATCGTGGTCCGCACGCGCGAACGCTACGCCAAGGTCCAGGCGTTGAAGGCCGCAGGTAAGGGCATCAAGCCGATCATGCGCGAGCTCGGCCTGGCCAAGGAGACCGTCCGCCGGTTCTACCGCGCCGAGACGGCCGAGGACGTCGTGGCCACCAGCGTGGCCGGGCGGCCGAGCAAGCTTGACCCGTACAAGCCTCACCTGCATGAACGCTGGAACCAGGGCTGTACCAATGTCCTGGAACTGCACCGCGAGATCGCCGCGCGGGGGTACCGAGGCAGCTACGGCTCGGTCCGCGACTACCTGGCCCCGTTCCGCGAGACCCGCGTCGCGCCGCCCGCCGTCACCAAGCCGCCCAAGGTGCGCACCCTCACCGCGTGGATCATGACCCATCCCGACAACCTCGACAGCGACGACCAACTCGCCCTCAAGCAGGCACTCGCCGACTGCCCGCACCTGGATGTCCTTGCCGGGCATGTACAGGGCTTCGCCCAGATGATGCTCGAACGTCGCGGCGATCGGCTCGACGACTGGATGGCGAAGGTCGACGCCGACGACCTGCCCTACCTGCGGTCCTTCACCAAAGGCCTCCGACAAGACCACGCGGCCGTCCTCAACGGCCTGACCCTGCAGCACAGTTCCGGCGCTGTCGAGGGCAACGTCAACCGGCTCAAGATGCTCAAGCGGCAGACCTACGGCCGCGCCACCTTCGACCTGCTTCGCAAGCGCGTGCTCCTCACAACGTGATGCTCATAGGGGGTCGTGATGATCACGAGATGTGGGCCAGATCCAGTTTTCACGTGTCGTCGACAGCTGTTTCGGACAGATGGGATGGCAACGTAACTCCACGCTCTAGGAGCGTGCCGTCCCAAGTGAGGCCCAACCGTGGGCGCCAGTTGCATCCTCTCGCGGTGCGGGTCCTTCGGCGGCTGACGATGGGCCCGGGCTGCTTCCATCGTCCCGAATGGCTGGCATGGTCGTCCTGCTGCTGACGGTCGTGCTCGTGTACGCCGAGTTGAACTGGCCGGGCCGCTTGTTGGGATTGGGCTGGGGAGCCGCTCTCGTGACCGCTGGCGGCTGAGCCTCGGCGATCCCGCGACCCTCACGCCTGGCCCTCGGCCTCCTACTCGGCTCGGTCGTGCCCATGCTCGTGATCGGCGGTGATCTTGAAACGTGAGCCAAGTCAGGTCCATCAAACCCAGCACTTGACACCTCTGCGGATGCAACCTGGGCTTTCATTCACGTGTCGTCGACACCACTCCGGCCGACCGCACCCCGAGACAGAAAAATGAGCGCGTCTACGGCTTCGCGAGCCGAGACTTCGCGCCTTGGCGACTCATGACGGTTCATCGCCGTTGAGCTTCTGGCTTATATTCAAGGCCTCCGTGTGAAGCCCGCCGAATTCCCTGGGGCGTTGGCCGGCAAGAGGCCTGAGGATCTCGATCGCCTCGGAGAGGCTACTTCTTGCTCGATCGGCATGCTCGCCGGTCCGCATCAGTGCTTTCGTCAGGGTGGTCAGCGCCCTCGCCAAGCCAGAGCCGTCTGTGGTGCCAGCCAGGGCGCGGTGTATCTCGACGGCTTCCTCCGCCGCGTTCAGCGCCGATCGTGGCCGCCCAGCATCCAGCAGGAATGCCGCGTGGTTGACCAGCGCTTGCGCGAGCCCAGGGCCATGCATGACGTGGTTGTCCCGGGTCAACTTGCGGTACATCGCTTGCGCCTTCTCGGAGGCCGCCAGCGCTTCGTCCCGATGCCCCAGTATCCACGCCACTCTGGCCATATGACTCATCGACATCGCCAGAGCGGGCAGATGCGCCGCGGGGTTGTCATTCCGCAGGCGACGGCGAAGCTCGACGGCATCCCGTGCCAGGTCGTACGCCGCGAACGGCTGATGCAACAAGTCCAGCATCTGCACGCTGAGGTTGTGCAGCGTCATCGCCAGGTCGGGCTCGTACGCGGCCGGATTATCGCGGGCCAGCCCGTGATACAGACTCATGGCTTCCGTGGTCGCCTGCACCGCCTCCAGGTCACCCAACAGCGACAACTGCTTACCGAGGTTGGTCAACGCCGCGGCAAGTCCGGGCTCGTGAGCAGAACGATTGACCGCGACCAGTCGCCGGTATATCTCAACGGCTTCCAGTGTCGCCTTCCGCGCCATCTCCGGCTCACGCACCTCCAACTGGAAACCGAGGGCGATCAACGCTCCGGCGAGGTCAGCATCGTGAGCGGAGGGATTGTCGCGCGCCAGTTCACGAAGAACATCCACGGCATACCCTGCCGGTTGGCCGGCCTGGTCACGGCGGCCGGATTGTGCGAGTTTCGCGCCCAGATTCATCGCGGACTTGGCCAGATCGGGAAGGTGTGTCGCTGGGCTGCCCCCGGCCAGACGGCGGCGAATCCCCAAAGACTCCTGGGCTGCGCGCACCGCGTCCTCGGGCCGTCCGAGCTCCGAAAACTGTGTGGCCGCGTTGGACAGCGAACGGGCAAGGCCAGGCTCGTGCTGGTCGGGATCGTTCCGGACCAGCACCCGGTATGTCTGGATCGCCTCGTCGGTGGCCTTGAGCGCCTGATCCCACCTACCTAGGCCGGCCCAGGCACGTCCCAGGTTGTTCAGAGCCAAGGCACGATGGGCCGCGTGGCGAGCCGCCTCCTTCCTGGGCAGCTTGCCGAGGAGTGCGATGGCCTCCTCAGCGGCCTCCCTCGACGAATCCCACCTTTCGAGATCGCCCAGATTGGACGAGTGGTTGATCAATGCTTGCGCATGGAGCAGCAGATACAGTTTGGCCTGTGTGACGTGCGGCCCTGGAGATACGCCTGCCCGTCGCGATTCGGATACCGCCGCTTCTGACGCGGTCGCTGCCTCTTCGCGCATCCCCGCGTGCCTCAGCCGGACTGCAGCGCTATTGAGGACATATGCGCGAAGGAGCGGATCCCTCGTCCTCGCGATGATGCCGTCCGCGTATCGGAGGGCGATGGCCGCCATACCGGCATCGAGATCGATGTGCCGGTCGGACGGCAGGTGGGCATGGATGTCGAACAAGACAGCCCAGTCGAGGTCAACGAGGTCAGCCAGCGCGATCAGGGCTGCGCTGCCCGCCTCCAGAGCAAGCCCCGGGTCGGCTGCAAGGATCCTGTTCAAGTGGGAGGCCACGTGAGGCCATCGGTCTCGTGCGGCGGCTGCGGTCAGAAATGTCATCACACGGGCAGCGTGCGCCGGTGGGCGGCCATCGGCCTCGCGGGCGACGAGGATGTCGAGGATCGACGGGGCCCAAGGCGCTGGAGGGTGCGCGGCGACGTTGTGCGCCGGAAGGTGGAGTGCCAGGAAGTCCTCGGCGAGGCGATCGGGATACATCGGCTCGAGAACCGCCTCGCCATCGGCTGCCGGGTAGCAGACGGCGTGGTCGTCGAGGAGCTGGTCGAGGTGGGTCTCCAAGCCGACGCTACGCAGGATCGCCTCGGCATGAGGATAGGTGGTGGGGCCGGTCAGCGTGGCGGTGAAGACGGCCCGGTCCATCTTTGAAGGCCGTGTGTGGAAATCGAGCCCTTCCAAATGTCGTTCATACAGCGCCGTCCAGTGCCCGCGCTCGCGATCGAGCAGATACACCGAAAGGCCGACCATGTCGGCCGGAGGGCGTACGCCTTCGACGTGGGCGTCGACACCGACCAGGGCCGCCACGTGCAGGCCGAGGGTCAGCCCGAAGTCGGGATGCTTCAGCGAGGGCGTTGCCACCTCGGCCGGGTCCGCAAGACCGTAACGGGCCGCGAAGGCGTCACGAGCGGCCGTGAACATTCGTTCCCGTTCACGGAGATCGCCGTCAGAAAGGTGTTCCAGCGCCTGGTCGGTGGTGTCGGCCAGGAGGGGAGGCTTGGCCAGTTCGGCTCGTACAGCGGACCACGGCCGAATCGTGCGGGCCAGCAGCAGCACGCGGACCGGCCCACCCTGGCTGAAGACTTTGTTGCTGAACAACCAGCTGAACTGCGAAAGCGGCCACCGGTCAGCGTAGTCCACGATCACCAGAAGACCGGCGCTGTCGGTGAGCCGGAGATCTTCATGGCGTTCAGAAGATCGAAAGACCGTGCCCTGCAGGGCGGTGGTGATGACCTTCCAGCCGACTGCGGCACTACGCTGGGCCAGCTCCGCCGCCAGCCGTGTCTTCCCCTGCCCGCCGGGGCCGTGCAGCCACCGCACGCCGACCGCAGAGCCAGACTGATCGCGCCAGCGCGTCAGCTCATCGAGTTCCCGATGACGGCCGATGAAATCGACGATCTGGAAGCGAGCGTTGAGCATGCGGCTGGGCTGAGAAAGCAACGTGGCGGTATCGGGCTGCTCACTGGGGCGATGCTCGGTCAACACCCACATGGGCCCACGGCCCTGGAAGACATTCACATCAGCATTGACCGCACCATAGGCGAACCCGCCTTCCGCGCGCAGCACCTGCCGATGATTCTCAGGCTCTTCAGACCTCACCGCCTGTCACCGCGTCCCATCAGACGCGGCGGCATTCGGAGGTCGGACCTGCGCGGGGCCAGCGTGATAGACGTTCACATCACCGCCCATCGCCCCATACGCGTGACCGTGATCACGGGCGGTTATCTGCTGCACCCAGTTCTGCTGCCTTTGTGGCAGCAAGCTCTGTATCTCATCCACCAAGACCTGTATCTCGGCGGCAGCGTCCGGATGCTGCTCCAAAAGCGTTTTGAGCTGTAGGCGCCACAGCGGGGCCACGTCCTGCCGGGCACGCTCCACATCGGACGCCGCGGCCAGCAAAGAGTTGTTGTGGTCCAATAAAGCCTCGACAAGCCTTTGCTCGTTCTGGTCGCGGCGAAATAGCGTGATGACCTTTTCGCGGGTGTAGTCCCATGCGTTGGTTGCCATGGCCGCCACCACAGTCGTGCCTGCGATCTCGATCAATGTCTCTAGCATCGAGTTCTCTCCTCTGGTGGTGAACTATCTGATATCTAACTGTCACCAAGACCTGACCTTGGTGCGCCGTGAGACGGACCCTGCCATCGGCGTTCACAAGCAGCGCCCTCCACTATCCTGGACGTCGACATAGCGGTGTGTCCGCGCCCCATGGTCTCGCCCAGGGACGGTCGGCGGCTTGGTGGCAGCGACCACCACCCGGGTCTAATGGACTCCCGTCATCACGAGGGAGCGACTCAACCGGCATACAGCCCAAAGTAGAACTGACCCACTAGCAATAGACCTACAGCGATCAATTCGTTACAACGCCCCCTCGCGATGATCGCAAAAACTTTTGCGCCGTCCAGGGGACATAGGTCTCCGTCCCCTGGCCCGCGACGCCGGCACCCGGCTCGCGGATGCCACAGGAAGGGTCAAAGCATGGAGATAGGGGATCGATCGAGAGAAGGTTGAGAAGTCGGCCTGCTTGCCACTGCAGTGCGCCCTCCGGATTGCGCGCGGAGAAGAGGCCGCCCGGGCCAAGTGCGCACAGCCAGGAGAAAGCGGAACCTGTCAATTTGATCAAGGCAGTTGAGCTGGGCTAATTCTGTGTCGGCTTCTCCGGCGCGTCCTTCTGCTCGTTCGTGTCGTCGTTGTTGGGCTTGTTGATCCATGCCGGGCCGGGCAGGTCGGGCGGGGTAGGGGTGCCGCCGGAGGCGAAGCGTTCGGGACGGGCTGCCTGAGCGGCGGCCAGAACGCGGGCGCGTCGGTCACGGACGACGGCGGCGCGACCGTAATGTACGTCGACCGGATGGTGGTAGCCGATCCCGGAGTGGTAGTGGTCGTGGTTGTACCAGGTGTAGAAGGTCTGGCAGAAGGCGCGGGCGTCCTCGATCGAGCCGAAGTGGCCAGGGAAGGCCGGGCAGTACTTGAGGGTTTTGAAGCTCGCCTCGATGTGGGGGTTGTCGTTCGATGTCTTGGGGCGGCTGTGGGACTTGGCCACGCCGAGGTCGATGAGCAGTTCGGCCACGGTCTTGGACTTCATCGAACTGCCGCGGTCGGCATGCAGGGTGAGGGTGTCGCGGTTGATCTTCTGCTTGACGGCGGTCTGAGCGATCAGCCGTTTGGCCAGCGCGGCCGACTCGCGGGAGGCGACCATCCAGCCGACCACGCAGCGGCTGTAGATGTCGATGATCGTGTACAGGTGGTACCAGACACCCTTGTCCGGGCCGCGTAGCTTGGTGATATCCCATGCCCATACGCGGTTCGGGGCGTCGGCGAACAGTTCGGATGGTCTTGGGCGGGTGGGTGGCCTGACGGCGCCGATCACGGCCGACCTCGCCATGCTCGCGCAGGATCCGGTACATCGTGGACTCCGACGCCAGGTAGGTGCCCTCGTCCAGCAGCGTGAAGTACGCCGTGGCGGGGGCCGCGTCGGCGAAGCGCTCGTTGAGCACCGCTCGGACGCGGTCACGCTCGGCGGTCGACAGCGCGGCGGGGTGCGGCTTGCGTGGGGTGATGGGACGGGCCGGAGCCGGACTGCGGCGGTTCTTTCGGTACCAGTTGGCCTGCGGCACTCCGGCCGCAGCGCACGCTTTGCGGCGCCCGAGCAACGGGGTGAGTGCCTCGATCGCCTCGGCCTGCGCGGTCTGGATGATCTCGGTCACTGCTCGCCCCGAGCCGTCGAGTTCTCGCTGCTGGTGGCGAGCTGATCCAGCAGCGCGAAGAGCTTTCCCTGCACCTCGATCACCTGCGCCGACACCCACGCCGGTGCCGCACCCGGCGAGGCGGGCGTGCATGTGGTCGGCCTGCCCGAGCTGTCGGTCTGGCCCGCCCGCGCGAGGATCCGCGCCGCGATCTGCAACAGCGGAACACCCTGGCCAGACACACAGGTCACGGTGACGGTGACACCGGCGCTCCCGATCTACAACGCGGCTGCCGATCTCGCCCTGGCCGTGGCGGCGCTGGCCGCCGCAGGCCTCATCCCACCCGAACGGATCACCGGGCGGGTGTTCCTCGGTGAGCTGGCGCTGGACGGCCAGATTCGCCCCATTAGAGGCGTCCTGCCGATGGTGGCCGCCGCGGTCCGGGCCGGTATCAGCACAGTCGTCGTCCCCGCCGCATGCGCGCGGGAGGCGGCGCAGGTGCCCGGCGCCGTGGTAATCCCCGTAACCCGCCTGGGCGACGTCGTCGACGATCTCCGCCGTGGGACCCTCCGCAACCACCACCATGACCACGGGCCGGAGTTCGCGCCGTCGCCGTTCGCCGTCGACCTGGCCGACGTGCCCGGCAACCCGGCGGCCCGCCGCGCGCTGGAGGTCTGCGCGGCAGGCGGGCACCACCTGTTCCTGTCCGGCGACGGCCCGGCCACGATGCTCGCCGAACGCCTCCCCGGCATCCTGCCGCCCCTGACCGACCAGGCAGCCCGCCAGGTCGCCGAGATCTACTCGCTGGCCGGACACCCCGGCAGGGCGCCGGGGATCACGCCTCCGCTGTCGGCGCCGCATCACACGTCCACAGCGGCCGCGATCTTCGGCAGCGTGGCGGGCAACCGCCCCGGCGCGGTCTCACTCGCCCACCGCGGCGTACTGCACCTGGCCGACGCACCCGAATTCGCCCGCCCGGCCCTGGACGGCCTGTGCCGGCCACTGGACAGCGGACAGGTCCACCTCACCGGACTGGGCCGCAGCGTCCGCTACCCGGCACGGTTCACCCTGGTCCTCGGCGCCCGCCCCTGCCCATGCCCCGAACGGCGGGAGGAGTGCGCGTGCATGCCCGAGGTGAAGCGACGCTACCGGGCGCGCCTGGCCCTGCTGCTGTCCCGCGTCGCCGTACGCGCACCCGTCGAGCAGGGGGACACCCTCGCGCGGGCAGGTGAACCGAGCGCGACGGTGGCCGCGCGGGTGCTCGACGCGAGGGACCGGGCGGCCCACCGGCTGGCCGACACACCATGGCGAACCAACGCCGAGATACCCGCACCGAACCTGCGCACCCGCTTCCCCGTCTCCCCGGAGGCCGCCGAGCTCCTACGGTCCGCGACCAACGCCGGGCTCGTGACGGCTGACGGGCTATCGAGGCTGCTGCGCGTGGCCTGGACACTGGCCGACCTGCGCGGAGTTGACCGCCCCCAGGCCGACGACGCCGCGGGAGCCCTCGACCTGTGGAAGGGGGCAGACGGCGATGCAGCCCGGTGACCGCGTCCTGGTCCGCCCCTCCCTCCACATCCCGGTACGCCCGTGGTGGACCGAGTCGTACCACTCTCCGTTCTACTACCCGGGCACGGTGACCCAGGTCAACACACAGCACGGACGCGCTCACGTCGAACTGGACGAGTCGCTATACCCCACACCCTGGCAAGACCGCATCCAGCTTTTCCACCTCAGCGACATCCACAGCTACGGCTGCCGCTGCCAGGAATGCGCCAAACCCGGCCGAGACATCTACCGATACCGCGCCGAGCAAGAACACCGACGAAACAAAGAGCAGCCGCGAGCATTCCGGCTCGACGGGTGATGCCTTGAATTAAATCGGCCACCAAACCCGTCACACCTGTGCCGTCAGCGCAGATCAACGCGGATAGCGGCCGTGATGGCGGACGTTCGGACCTCGCCGCCGTCCGCATTTATTTGTAAGCCGAAACCGGCTAGCGGCGGTATCCCCGCCCATCGATACTCCACGCCCTTTTCCCGGGTGAGACATCCACCTTGAGCTAATCCAACGCCTTGAAAGGAGCGTGCCCATGAACGCTTGGGAGATCGAGGAATTGGTGATCGAAGTCGCGGAACATCTCGACGGCTTCACACCGCTCGTGCGGGCGGGACACCCCGCTTACCTGGTAGGTCCCGGTGGCGCCCGGCTCGTCGTCCACCCGCTGTGGAACCGGCAGGGCCGCATCCGCGTGCTCGGCGTCTACCCCGACGGAAGCAGGAGCGTGCTGCCCGACCAGAGGCGACACGAGATCACCGTGACCGCGGCCCGAGGTGCCGTATTCATCGCCAAGAAGATCGAGCGGCGCCTCCTGCCCGGCTACCGGACCGACCTGGCCGCTTGCCACGGACGCCTGGCCGCCAGAGCCACGCAGGACGGCACTCGGGCCCAACTCGCCGAAACCCTCATTACGTTGCTGCCGGGTGCGAGGTTGATCGACAACGAGCGCACGACCGTCATTTCTTGGCGGCTGGGCACTGCCTCCGGCGCCTTCACCATTCACGGCGACGTCACCGCCACGATCCAGATCGCCGCCGCCGATCGCGAGCTCACCGAACGCATCGCTGACGCCGTACGCCACCGCGCGAGCTGACCGGCGCACCACTGCTGCCGCCCTTCTCATACACACCGAACGGAGAAAGAGCATGTCCAAGGAGACGCTGGAGTGGCTGAACGCCAACACCCTGATCGGCTACACCGCCGCACGCGGGACCGCCTGGCACTACCGCGCCAGCATGCAGGGCGAGGAAGCCAACCACTACCCCGGGCCGGTTCCCGTCGACGACGTCAGACGTCGCCTGTTCAGCTGGGAGGCCCTGTCCCGGCCGATCTACGTCGAAGACCCCGTCACCGGTGGCTTGGCCACCGTCCCCGAGCGTCAGGCCATCGTCCGCAGCGACACCGGCCACGTCATGGGCATCTTCTCCGACGCCTACGAGCCGCACCCGTACGTCGAATGGCTGGTCAACACCATCTCCCGGCTTCTGGACGACGACCTGTCCATCGGCTCGGCCGGGCTTCTCAAGGGGGGAGCGGTCGCCTGGGTCTCGGTGGAGGTGCCCGAGAACATCACCACCCCTGAAGGCGTCGAGTTCCGGCCACACCTCATCGGGGCGACCTCATTCGACGGCTCTTTGGCGACCACCTTCAAGAGAGTCGTCACAAACGTGGTGTGCGACAACACGATGGCCGCCGGCCTCGCCGAGCACGGCCAGCAGGTAAAGATCAAGCATTCGAAACACTCCAAGCTGCGCCTCAACGAGGCCCGGGACGCGCTCAACATCGTCTACCAGGTCGCCGACGACTTCGCCGAGCAGGTCAAGCGGCTGTGCGAGACGAGCGTGACCGACCGCCAGTGGGCCGCCTTCCTGGACGAGTTCGCGCCCATGCCCGACGAGCGGGGACGTTCCCGGAGCCTCGCCGAGAACAAGCGCCAAGTCCTCAACCGGATGTGGCGCCACGACGACCGGGTCTCGCCTTGGGCCGGCTCGGGCTGGGGTGTCATGCAGGCCATCAACACCTACGTGCACCACGAGCAGACCGTCCGCGGCGCCTGCCGCGCAGAGCGCAATGCGCTTCGGACGGTCACCGGTGG
Source organism: Microbispora sp. NBC_01389 (assembly GCF_045040095.1). Taxonomy (NCBI): domain Bacteria; kingdom Bacillati; phylum Actinomycetota; class Actinomycetes; order Streptosporangiales; family Streptosporangiaceae; genus Microbispora; species Microbispora sp. NBC_01389. The sequence goes on along the minus strand of NZ_CP109552.1, from coordinate 1,961,847 downwards.
CGTCGACGACCTCGACCGTGAGACCACCCGGATGCTTGAGAAGGTGCTCGGCCGCGCCGTCCTGTCCCCCGCTGTCTGACCGCCCATCTCGTACGGCTCGCCGACTCTCGTGCGGGCCGTACGAGGTATTGCGCATCCGAACGAGGCCTCATCGGGCAGGATCAGAGATGGCGACTGCCCGGGGAGTGCGAGATGAACGACAAGACAGCGGCCCTGCTCGACGACGTTGTCTCTCGGCTGGAGAAGAGCATCGTCGCTCGCGACTGCCCGGCCATCGTCGTCCTTGACGGGGACCGCAGGCTCGTGCTCAGCGACTATGACTACCTGCGCGACGAGGCGACGGCCGCAGCCTTCGAGACAGGAGCCGCCGCCAAGGCCCACGAGATCGGCGCAACACGGTGGGTGCTCGCCGTACCGCAGGTGTGGGTCTTCATCCCTCCGAGCACGGTAGCCATGCGCGCGGTGTCGAACCATCCCCTGCGTGAGGGCGAGCAAGAAGCCATTACGTGGATGAGCTGCGACAAGAACGACGGCGTCGACTACGGCCGCGTCCCGTACGCCCGCCGCCCCAATGGTGAACCGATCTTCGGTGATCCAGAGGTATTCACCGTAGGCGTCCGCCCACATGACAGCATGCCGGGCTTCACCCTGCTGCAGGAATATCTTGAGGGCGATACAACCGGCCCTGGCTAGCCGAACAAAGGTGACGATCGGATGAAGACCGCCGCAAGACCTGTGACTACCTAGCCCGAGCAGCCCTCAAGTCAGCGAGAGCTGATATCCCTTCTCTGTGCTACGCCGCATGTTCCAGGCTATTAAAGTGGTGGTCATGTCTTATCCCGAAGATATGGCACGATACGCGGACATGCTCGAGGCGGGCGTGCTGGGCGAGCATATGTGCCTGTCGTGGTGCCGGGGACACAGACCGCAGAGCGTGGCCGAGACGCTCGGAGGCTCCCCTGCGGACATCTCCCTCATGACGCTGCCCGAAGCAGTCGATGAGGCGACCCCGTTCGCCTTGGTCGACGTACGAGGCGATTGGGCACTTATCGCGGAGCCTTTTGGCGGACGCGCCGGCAGCCCGGCGATGCTGCGCCGTCTCGCTGATGGCGGCCGGGCACTCAGTGTGTCGTGGAACGTGGAGTTCGATGTTCGGCTTGTCCATATGAGCGGCGATCATGTCCAGATCCTGGTCGACCCTCCTTCCCGTGGGCAGATTGTCGCGCCGGATGCCGCGGATCTGCCTTTCGGGGAGGGTGTCATGGCGATGCTCGCCTCCGGGCTCGCGCTCGGCGAGAGGCTGTCGGGCCTGCGAATCGATGACGAGTGGTTGCGACTGCCACATGCCCGGATCCGGCTCAGGGGTGGCGCCGCCTCGGCCGGGTCCTGGTTGCCTGAGCGCGCCCAGGGGCATCCGATGCTGGCTGAGCCCGCGCTCGCTGAGATCGTCGAAAACCCCACGCCGCCTGCTCTCCCGCGTATCGCCGCACAAGCTGCGCTCACCGTTGCGGAGCTCACCGGTCTGGCTGACGCGCGCGCCCTGCTGCTCGCTCCGCTCAGTGACCGCGAGCGGAGCGAGCAGCAGGCCAGGTACGAGGCAATGGCCTACCAACTGCTGCGGGACGCTGCCGGTGAGTCCGGCGAGGGAGTGGCGCCGTTGGGCTCGGCCGCAGTCGAACTGCACAATCGAGCCCGGGCGGCGCTGGCCGTCGCCGCCGCTCTCGGCGACGACCCGCAGGAGTCGGCGCGCCTTGCCGTGATCCGGGCCAAGCAGGTGCGTGCGCTCGACACGGATGCTCGGCTGAGACTGCTCGTACTCGGCGAGTGCGCGCGCTTCATCCAGGCACGCGGATGAGCGCTACTGTTTGTCGCAGAAGCTTTCTCCTGGGGGTGGCGTGTTCGGCCCTCTCGGATTGGACGGACCGGAGATGACAATTTTGACATAGAAAGGTGTGCCCGCCCGAGTGCCATTCAGTCCTGGCACGTCCGGGATTATTCGGTTCTGCTGGTAGAACCATCCGAGTCGGGACCCGGACGCACAGTTATCGGAATGTGATATCAGTCGCGCGGAGTAGTTGTTCCCGGCCGACGCCGCACCTTGGCGAGTTGAGGCGAACGGGTACTCGTCGCAGCTCTCCGGAAAGGTGTAGTCGGGGTCGATCTCCCGGCATGTCCCCACAGCCTTATCCCGGTTGGAGGCGATCAGGCTTCCCGCGATGCGAAAGAGCGGTTTCCTCTCCGAGTATAATCCTGAGATGTCCTTCGTGGCGCTATAGGGGTCAGTCAACTGCGGCCGGAACAGGGCATCGTCAATGTGGTGGGCCGTCTCGGTCACCTTGTCGTCGCTCTTACTCAGGCGGTACGTCGGGTTGGCACGGTTGACGACGCAGCCGCCTCGATAGACCGAGATATTTGGCGAGGAGTCGCAGCGGAGGAGCCGGTTGATGTCGAAATGCTGGTAAGGACTGAGCGAGTTATAGTCGAGATAGGATGGGACGTACATGACCGGATTGATCTGGCAGGTCGCCGTGTAGTGCGGAAGGGTGCTTCCGGCGCGGACGGAGCGCAAGTTGTGCATCACCCATCCATTCGACTGCCAGCCGGCTACGGTACGCCTAACGACAACTGGGTCGCCGCCACCCGCACCGGGGATCTGCTCGCACTGGGAGGGACCAGGTGAGCCGACGTTGTCGAGCCACAGCTCGATCGGAGCGGAGTTGAACCTCGCGCCGCCGAGTCGGATCGTGACGTCGCTGAGCCGCCAGGTCGTCTCGATCACACGGGCTCTGGCGTACTCGACAGCCATAACGCCTCGGTAGGCATTGATGATCTGCGTCAGGGTGGCCGTGACCCGGCCCTCCAGCTTCGGCGGTTTCCTAGTGCTGATCGTCCACCACGTGACCTCCATATTCTGCTTGTCGCACACGTTGTGCTGGTTCTTGACCCACCCGTCCTTCGAGTACGCCTTGGTCTTATTCGCCGACTGGTTGCAGTCGTCGAACCAAATCCGTCCAGGCACAGTGGGGACTGCAGTCGCGGCGGCGGTGACCGTGCTGCGCGCGGCTACTCCTGCTGTGGTCCCGGGGTCCGCCACGGTCACACGTAGCATCGGCGGAGTGCCCCCGGCGGTCCGAGAAGACTCAAAGTACCGCTCGTAGCGGGTGCCGGAGCTGACCGAGCCGGTGAGTCTGATGCCGTGGTTGTCGACGCCGTCGGCCCACGCCTGGGCGATGCCGGTAACCGGCCACGTCATTGGTCCCGGTGCCAGGCATTCGCCGGGGTCGTGCGCGGTCACGGCGTTCTGGGTGCTCACCGCAGGGCGCTCGAACCAGTTGATGGTCTGTGGGTCCCACGGCTCGGTGACGGCGCTCGCGGTGATGTCGGCCCCGTCGCAGCCGTAGCCGTCCTGGACATGGAGGGTCAGCTCGGCGGCGACCACCTCCCGCCCGGCCAGCGCCGAGGTGTCGAATGCGAGGTAGGCGTCGGACAGGTCGACGTCGCCGCTGCCGTCAAAGTAGTCGTACGTGCCGGCGGACAAGCCGTCCTCGAAGTATTCGTAGCCCCAATTGGACACCGTGACGTCGGCGGTTAGCGGTAGATCGATGACGGTGTTCTCTCCGGGCGGACCAGTCGGGGTGGGACTGGGACTGGGACTAGGGCTGGGTCCCGGAGTCTCCGTCGGGTCGGGGACGGGCTCCTCCTCCACCCAAGGCGGGTTGTTGGGATCGGTCGCAGCCTCGGCCTGCTCAGGGGTGATGTCTTCGGGGTAGGTATCGGAGTCGGGGTCGTCGAACTCCACGCCGTTCTCGGCTGCGTCCGCCGCTGCTTCCTCCAGAGTGACCGGCTCCTGCATGGGAGGTGCTGCGGACATCTTCTCGGCGGCTTCGACCGCCTCCTCATATGTGGGCTCCTGCAGCTCACCATCGCGGGTCAGCCGCACAGCGACCATGGTGCTGGCTGGCTGGTACTTGATGAACAGGACCGGTCCGCGGGGGACTACGGCGGCTACGAGGGCGGCGGCGCCTACCCGAAGGAGCGGTACCAGCGCCAGTTGGTGTAGTCAGATTCGCTGACCGAGCGAAGCTGGACGCCGTAGTCGGGGTCACCATCCATCCAGCTTTGTACGATCTGCTCGATGGAGTAGTACAGTTCGCCCTCGCCGCGGGGCAGTCGTCGCTGTAGGCGCCCTTGTTGCTGTATTGGCCGGTGCTGGTGGTGGAGGGCTGGTGGGACCACGTCAGAGTGTTGACGTCCCAGTCGGTGGTGATCTTACGGTCGCGGCCGCCGCCGCTGAGCGGTTCGGTGAACCACAGCACGTTGACCGGCAGCAGCACATGCGTCCGCCCGCACCCGGCGCAGATCGTACTCGCCGCGCAGGTCCTCCCTAGGCCGTTGGACGATCGCGGCCGCCTCGGTGAGCGGCAGCGACGACCAGTTGGGCACCTTGACCAGCCGGGAGAAGAACGCCCGTGCCGCGTAGTGGGGGTCGGTCACCTGGCCCTTGGTCCCCCACCCGTTGACGGGGCGCTGCTGGAAGAGGCCGAAGGACGTCCCGTGGTCCCCAACCACGTCGTTCTTCAGGCCCGACTCCTGCAGAGCCGTCGCAATCCCGATAACCGCGGCGCGGCGGGGGAGCTTCATGGAGTTCGCCGTGTCCAGGATGGTGCGCGCGTTCGTCGCCTGCTCCCTGGTCAGGTCGGCCTCTACCGTCGTGGTGCTCGGCTGGACCTGCGAGCAGAACGCTGCGGTAACGCTGGAGGTAGCCGCGACCTTGGCGCCGCCGGCCATTCCGGCGATCAACGCGATACCTGACACGATGCCTCCTCCGGCGATCACAGCTTTGGCCCCCAGCCCGGTCTCGACGATCATTCGTCGTCCTCCTGCGGCGGGTTGTCGGGCGGCGGGGCGGCCTTGCGCGGTCCCAAGCCGGGCCAGTGCAGGGCCAGGCCGGCCAGACGGAGCCGAGGCCCCTCTACGTCCGCGGGCAGCCACTTCTCTCCCGCGGGACCGTCGTTCACGGGCCCGACGAGCACGGACGGGTTGCCGGTGGCGATCGGCACGTAGGTGTTCGCCGGGTGCTGCACGAGCTTGCGCCGGAGATTCACCTCGCGCCGCTCCCCCTGGACCCAGAAGAGGACGGGGGTGATGACCCGGGTGGCCTTGCTCAGGGCCGCATATCCGTCGAGCTTTCGTACGACGCGGTCCAGCGGTTCGCTGCCGGTGTCGTACTCGAGGAAGAAGTCGACGGTGTACTCACCCTGGCGCCATCGGCCGTACGCGTCGGGCCGGACGGTGTCGCCCCAGAGGGAGGTGCAACGGTCCTCAGGCCACCAGTCGAGCAGTTCGGCGTCCTCGTAGCGCCGCGCGAAGGCCCGCAGTTCGGCTCCGAAGCCGTTGGTCCCGACGGTGTGCGCGAGACGCTGGCTGTAGGCGATGGACAGCACGCGCTCTCGGCGGTAGCCGGAGCTGCTCGGATCCACGCCGTCCTCCGAAGCGAGCACGGCCGCCCCGGCGGGGCCGATGACGTAGTGGTACGGCGCCGTGCCCATGCCCGGCGGCAGGTTGGGCCGGAAGCGGTCGAGCACGCCCATGTGGTTCAGGGCGAGCAGACGCTTCCGTGCGGCGTCGTCCGTGTCGAAGGCGATCTGGGCGATCTGTGTCGAAGTCAGGACGCGCTGGCTCCTGACCATCCGCAGCAACTCGCGGTCCCGGGACGTGAGCCGGGCAGCGAGCTGGGCCAGAACCGCCGGAGTGAATCGGGTTACGGACATCTGCTTCTCCTTCAGTGCTGGAGCCGGGGGTCGTCCCGGCGGACCGTGGGCGGTGTGGTCGAGGTGCGCCCGTGGGCCTTGGCAGCCGCGGCCCTGATGACGCGCTCGACCTCGCGTGAGGGTTCGGGCAGCGGCCGGGTACGAAGCGTGAAGGGAGGAGCCTCCGAAGACGTCGACATCAGGCGGGCGGCGGCCTGATAGGCCCCGAGGTTGGCGAGGTCGTGAGCACGCAGGTAGGGAGTGAAGTGGTGCTCGACCTCCCGGGCGTCCTCCGGGGACAGCGAGAAGTAGATCTTGTTGCGCGCGTCGGAGGAGATGGCCTGGCGGAGCTCCCGCGGCAACTGGGCCAGGTGCTGATGGGCGATCACCAGCGAAAGCCGGTATGCCCGGGCCTCTGCGAGCATGTCGCTGAGCGCGTGCGGCAGCGTGAGGAAGTTGTGCGCCTCGTCGACATAGAGCGCGGCCGGTGAACGCTGCTTGCCGAGCTTGGCGCGGTGCGACGCGGCCTGCCAGATCTGCGCCAGCACCATGGAGCCGAGGAGCCGGGCGCTGTCGTCGCCGAGCACTCCCTTGGGAAGCCGCACGAGCAGGGTCCCGCCGTCCAGCACGTCGCCGACGTCGAAGGTCGATCGGGCGGTGCCGAGGACATCGCGGACGAACGGCCGGAGCAGGAAGGCCCGCAGCTTGTTCATGATCGGGCTGGTGACGTGGGCCCGAGCGGAGTCGGACAGGCTCTCGTACCACTGCCAGAAGCCGAGAAGGAGCGGGTCACGCACGCCGGCCACGAGACGGCGCCGGAATTCGGCGTCGATGAGCAGTGTGGGAACGTCGGCGAGGGTGCCCCCGTGCGCGGCCAGGGTCAGGGAGCAACCCCGCAGGATGTCGTCGGTGCGAGGCCCCCAATAGTCGGCGTAGATCTTGTGGAAGATGCCGACGAGGTTGTCCACGCCCCGGTCCAGCTCGGCACCGCCGAGGACGTTGAGCGACGGGCGAGCGTGCCGGTCGTCGGGGTCGATCAGGACGACCTTGTCGGCGGCGGACTCGGGGATCAGTCCCAGCAGATCGTTGATCAGGTCGCCTTTCGCCTCGATCACCGCGGTTCCACGTCCGGCCTCGATGTCGGAGAGGATCATCTGGGCGAGCAGCGTCGACTTCCCGGTGCCGTTCGGGCCGAGGACGTGCACGTGATGGAAGGAATCGGCGACGCGCAGGGCGACCGGCCGTTCGTGCCCCGTGTTGGAGCGGCCGAGCACCTTCGCGTGCTCCCCGCCGTACGCGATCTGCGGTGAGGGCGGGACGCTGTTGGCGCCGGCCCGTTGGAGCCCCGGCACCGCGACGTCCAGCGGAAGATGGGCGAGTCCCGCGAGCTCGGACAGGGAGAGCAGGAATCCTCGGCCGAGGCGCCGTCCCGCGAGCTGCGCGGCCGCCAGGGGCAGGTGTTGCCGTTCGAGCCGGTTGTGCCCGGAGAACAGGGCGAACGCCGAAGCGATCGCGTGTGCTCGCCCTCGGATGCGTTCCGTCTGGCTGCCCGCGCCGCTTTCCGCGCCGGCTCATCGCCGCTGGTCGGCAGATCGGCTTGTACGGCGTAGCGGACCGCGACGACGTAACGCGGCTGGAGCGCCTTGTCCCTGATGGCGCGAGCCTCGGCTGACTCCTCCAGCTGGGCCGCCCGATCCTTCAGGTACTGGCGAAGATGCTGGGGGTGCAGCTGCTGGTGCGACGGTCCGGGAGTCAGCAGGTCGAGGACGGCCCGCACCAGCCCGGCCGGTCCGCCGTTGATCGCGCTGATGAGGCGGCGGCCGGTCGCCGGCCGGATGAGGATCTGCACCGCGGCGCGCTGCCATGTGGGCATGCCGACGGCCGCGCCGACGAGTGCTCGGATCGGGTCGGTGTTGTGGTCGTGCCGGATGGGGAGCCGCTCGGTGCGGGCGATCTTCAGCTGTCCGCCGTACGACAGGCCGGTGAGGGGCACAGGCGGCGTCGCTTCCCGCACTTCGGTACGCGCGGACGGCCAGGCGGCCTCGATGGCGTGCTCCACCAAATGCTGGGGGATGACCCCCGGCACCCAGAGCCTGATGGTCACGCCGCCGACTCCGAAGACGTACTCGAAGGCCAGGTGCGGCTGCCCGAACAGCACACGCTTCCAGGCCGGGCGGAGCAGGCCGATGAGGTTGCCCCAAAGGGCCTCGGCGCCCGGCATGTCGGCGACGGGCGGCGCGAGGATCTCGACGCAACGGGCACCGCGGGACCAGGGCCAGTGGCGGAGACGCACCAGGGCCTGTCCGACCAGGAGCTGCCCGACGTCCAGGCCGACCAGGAAGGCGATCACGTGCCACAGGTGCGTCTCCAGCCAGGCGTACGCCGTGCTCAGGAGGGCGGACGGGTCGGTGATGAGGTCCTCGATCACAGGTAGTTCTCCTCGTCGTAGTCGATGCGGGACAGTTCCTGTGGTGATGAGGTCACGAGGTCGTGCTCGCGCTGGCTGGAGATCACTTGCAGGGGCACGCGCTGAGCACCGGCGCCAGCAGTGAGCAGGCCGGTCCCGCGTTCAGCGGAGAGCAGGAGCTGTCGCTCTCCCTCGGAGAGCTGGAAGGCGGCGACGACCTTGTCGATCGCCTGGGGTGCCTGCTTGAGCAGGATCTGAGTGGTGGAGTTGGCGATGATCGCCTGGCCGATCTCCGAACTGAGGAGGTCGCCGGCGTCCTGGGTGACCACAGAGAGCCCGGCCCAGTGCTTGCGGGCGGCCTTGGCCATGCGCAGGAGGAACCGGGCCCCTTCGGGGTCGCGCATCAGCAGCCATGCCTCGTCGACCACGACGAGGCGAGGCCGCCGGTCGTGGGGATCGGAGACGCGACGCCAGATGGCGTCCAGCGTCAGCAGGGTCCCTACCGCCTTCAGCTCCTCCGGGAGGTCGCGGAGGGAGAAGACGATCAGGTGAGAGTCGGGCCGGGTGCTGGTCGGGCCGTCGAAAAGCTGGCGGTGGCTTCCGGTGACGTACGGCGCCAGCCCTGCCGCCAGCTCCTTCGCCTTGGGATCGGCATCATCGGTAAGCGCGGTTACCAGATCCCGCATGAACGGCGGGCGGCGGTTCCAGGTGCGGGGCTCGAAGGTGATCCCGGCCCTGCGGTAGGCGGTGAGGATGGCGCGGTCGAGCGCCGCCTTGCTCGCCTTGTCGAGCGGTTCGCCGAGCATGAGCCTGATCAGGGTGTGCAGGAACAGCGCGCGCCGGGTGAGCGGGTCGCTGTCGCGCTGGCTCCTGAGCTGCAGGTCGAAGGGGTTCAGCCGCACCTTGGGAGCGCCGAGATGGATGTACGCGCCGCCGACGGCGGAGCACAGCCGGGCGTACTCGTCCTCGGGATCGATGACGGCGACTTCGACGCCCGTGTAGAGGGAGCGCAGGGCCTCCAGCTTGGCGAGGTACGACTTGCCCGCCCCCGACCGGGCGAGGATCACGGAGTTGTGGTTGTCCTGGGCGAATCGGTCCCAGGCGACCAGGGACGAGCTGGCGGTGTTGGCGCCGTACAGCACGGCCGTAGGACCGAGCTCCGCGGTGAGGTCCGGGCTCGTGAAGGGGAACGCCGCGGCCAGGGCCGGCGTGTCGAACGTCCGGCGCATGCCCACGTTGTCGTACGCGAACGGCAGGCTGCTGATCCAGCCCTGCATCTGCCGGAAGGTGGCCAGCCGGGCGTCCAGGAGGAGCGAGGCGGCCAGCGCGCGAACCTGGGCGCATGCGTCGTCGAGCTCCTGCTCGTTTCCGGCGTGGACGGTCAGGTAGATGGCGGTGCGGAAGAGCTTGGCCTGACCGCGCGCGATCCTTGACGCCAGTTCCTGGGCGTCCTCAGCCGCGGCCTCCGTGCCCGGGTCCATGAGCCGTCCGTGCTCCTGGTCGGAGCGGAGTCCTGATTCCAGGCGGGCGAGCTGCTTTCGGAGCCGGTCGGCAGCGACCAGGGAGGGCAGCGAGTCGATGTGCACGGAGACGTCGAGCCGGCCGGGGTATGCCAGTAGCGGCTCCAGCCATCCAGGCGCGACCTCGCGGGGGAGTCCCGTGACGACGAACGTGGCGCAGAAGCCGTCAGCCAGATGCAGGCAGCGGGGCCGGACCTGGATCGAATCCGGCCCGACGCGCGAGGGCGGAGCAGGCGTACGACGGAGGCGGAGCTTCATCGGCGGTCTCCCCTGCTGATCAGTTCGTCGGGGTGGGCGAGCTGGTCCGCGGGCAGGGGCGGGGCCATCGGGTCGAAGCAGGAGGCCAGCAGCGCGCCGACGGCTGCGGCGTCCAGCGGGCGTACAGTGAGCCCGCACGCGCCCAGAAGCCGGGCCGCCTCGGCCAGGCGGCGGTAGGCGCGAGCCGCGGCCGCGGTCGTACCGTTGGCGCCGACGGCGGGTTCACGAATCACCAGCAGGACCTGACGCCGCAGCAGCTCGTGACGGGTGGCCAGGTCCGTCAGGAACATGGCGTGCTCGCGGGCGGCATGAGCCAGCGCTGGGTGGGGGAGCTGGGGGATTCGCTCCTCAAGGACGCCGATCGTCGCGGCGAGATCGACGCGCTCGGCGCGAACCAGGATCTGCACTCGCGCAGACAGCGAGTTCAGCCAGCGTCCGAAGGCGGCGACCAGCCCGTCCTGCTCGTCCGGGGTCCGCAGTGCGAAGCTGACCGTGGAGACCTCAGTGACCGCGACGATTCCGTCCGGCCCAAGGTCGATCAGGCCGTCTTCCGTCACTCCGCGCGCCGGCAGTCTGAGCGGTGCCGGGCAGGGGCTGCGACCGGCCGCGATCCAGGCGGGCGGCGGTGCAGCGATGCCGGGCGCCGGTGCCAGGTGCTTCGCGGACCGGTGATACCGGAGGGCGGCGAGGAGGAACCGGTCGAGGCTGCCGCCGTCGTGGGTGGCGACGGCCAGCAGGATTCCCAGCACCGCCACCGGCAGGGCGATCGCCGCGAAGACGGCAAGGGGAAGCCGCTCACCGAGCATCGTGTAGCCGAAGTAGAGAGCCACACCGGTGACGGCGAGGATCGCCACCTGCCGAGCGGTGAGCCCCCAGACGATCCGGTCGGGCTGTTCCACATCGGCGGGAATGCGGACGACTTCGCTCCAGCTCATCGTCCCTCACCTCCTCGCTGCCCGCGCGTACGGCGACGAGGTGGTGGTGGCTTACGTCGTCCGGGGTTCTCGGGCCAGTCCACGGAGCCCGGGACGGGAGCATCCGGAGGCACGATCGGCTGCACCGGTCGTCTGGGTGCCGCCGGCGGGACGACCGTCTGGCGTGGGGGAGGCGGTGAACTGGTTCCCGCGCTCCGCAGCCGGTACATCTGATTCAGCCCGGCGGGCCCGGCGGCGTAATAGTTGTCGCGCGGGTAGCCGAAGACGGGAGTCGATGGCGGAACCGGACGCGAGGGCGCGGGCGTCGGACGGTACTTACCCTGGACCGGCGGGGCGCTGGGAGCGTGCTTGACGACCGACGGCTGCCAGTTGGCCGGGTTGACCGGGCGCCGGGCGAAGACCGGGGCATGCTTGGCCGGTCCGGCACCTCCGCGCGCTGCGGCAGCGGCGGTTGCCGCAGTGGCAGCGGACGCGGCAGCCGTACCGGCCGGGCCTGCCACCAGGGCGGGCAGGACCTTCGTGGCTATTGCCGTGGTCGCCGCGCGACGTGCCATGCCAGCCTTGGAGCCCTTCTTGAGGTGCAGGACGTTGAGGAGCGGGCTGGTCAGCTTGTAGGCCACGGCGTACTTGACGATGCGGACCAGGCCGAGCCCGCGGCCGCCGGGCAGGAACATGGCGCGTGACACCCAGGTGGGGATGCGCACCAGAATGATCAGCAGGACGAGGGCGAGGAGCATGTTGTAGAGCGGGCCCCGGCCGGTCAGCCCCATGACCTCGCGGCCGTCCTGGTTGAAGAAGACCCGTACGGCCGTGACGAGCGTGAGGGACTGACAGATCTGGATGAGCAGCAGCCCGGTGAACACCCGCCACCACAGCCGAGCCAGACCATCCGTCTGCGGCAGGGCGTGACACGCGAGGGCCAGCGGGGCCGCGACGACCAGCAGGGTGGTGAGGGCCACCCGCAGCACGAACGTGATGAGCAACACCACGAGCAGCACCACGGCCACCAGGGCGAGCAGGATGTAGAAGATCGGTGATGCGTCGGGCAGCAGGACGAGCAGGCGGATCGCGTTGGCCGCCCTGCGCGCGTCGAAGCCTTGACCGAGCAGCGCCTGGGCGATCGCGTTGCCGAGATCGATGGCCTTGCCGGCCAGCAGGAAGCTGGCGTTGGCGGCCAGGAAGGCCACGACGAGCCGGGGCAGGATCTCCTTGATCGCGTACCTGGTCTGGACGGTCTCGTAGCTCATGGCCAGGATCCCGCCGACGGTGGCGAACAGGATGAAGGATCCGTTCGCGATAACCAGGGTCACGTGCCACAGGTCCTCGATCCGCGTCTGGCCGTCGATGCTCGGCGTGGCGAGGAGCGTGGCGGCCAGGGCGTCCAGCAGCGGCTTGATCGCGGATCCGACGAGGTCGGCGAACCAGGCGTTGATCTGGTTGGTGATCCAGTCGCCGATGCCGAAGCTGATCCCGGTGGTGCCGCTCGGGAGCGGCGGCAGTTCAGGCGTCGTCTTCGGAGCGGGCGAGGGATTTGTCCACAGGATGTGGATAAGAATCTCGATGGACATCGCCGTCACCCGCCGACGACGTGCCTGAGCACGTTGACGAACAACGGCGCCAGCACGGCCAGGGCGTAACCGAGCGCGGCGGCCTTGAAAGCGACCTTGGCTTTCTGGACCTCCCCGGGGTCCCCGCCGGCGACCAGGTAGCGCAGGCCACCGATGGTGAACATGAGCGTCGCCAGCGTGGCGAGCAGCCCGACGATCCAGTTCCGCAGGTTGGTGAAGACCTTCTCGAGCTGGTCCGGCCGGGTCGGCGGAGCCGCGGCGCGAATGACGGCAGTCGCGTTGCCGCCATCGGCCACAGCCGCGGCAACGAGAACGGCAACAATTGCCACCGCGATGCCGACGACGAGCAGCACGCGGACGACGTGCCGCCGCGGCTTCCGCAACGCCGGCAGGTGAGGAATCCGCGCGGAGCCGGTGAGGCTGCCCCGGCCTCCTTTCCTCGTGGCGGTCTCGGGTTGCGTATCCGAGCTCCGGCTCCGCGCGGAAATCATGGAGACGTCCTCCTCCACCCCTCTAGAAGGGGCAGGGGAGATCGTCAGGGACGTGGCTGCCTCGACCTCGCCGCTCAGAATGGCGTCGACAAGGATCGGCTCGCACCGCTGGCGGCGCTTCTTGGCGGCCTCGGTGGTCAGGCCGAACTCCCGGGCGGCGTCGGCCAGGGTGCGCTTCTCCAGCCGGGTCATGCCGATCAGTTCGGCGTCGACCTCGCTGATGACGCCCTTGGCAACGGCGTCCAGGAGGACGAGGTCCGGATGCCCCCACGGGACGGCAGGGGGTGCCGATTCCTGGAGCGGAAAGCCCCGGGCGACTCCGGCCTCCGCGTTCTCCCGCGCGCGCTCGCCGGCCCGCTTGGCCACGGCACACATCCTGGGAAAGACGCCCGGGCGGTCGAAGTCCACCGTACGGATCGCCTCGATGAACGCGGTCAGAACCTCGGTGTCGATGTCTTCCGCGTCTCCGGCAACGTAGCCGCGGCAGATCCTGCCGCTGATGCCGCGCAGTGCCGGAACGGCAACCCCGACGGCACTCACCATCCACTGCGGCCCGTTCTGCCGGGCCCGCGCCACCAGCAACCGCCAGACCGCGTCGCGGGCGGCGTTCGAGCAGGAGGGGTGGATCAGCACATCCCGCAGCTCGATCAGCAGCATTCGCCGGCGGGGCAGGTCGTGCCCGACCTGTCTGCCGTCGACGGCGAGGCTGCTGGGCGCACAGGCGAGCATCCGGAAGGCCCGCTCGGCGATGTCCAAGGGTGACCGGTCCGGGCCGGCCAAGTCGGATGGGTTCGTAGGCATCGGGTTCTCCACGGCGAGAGGGATTTCGCTTCGTCGAACCCGGTTGTAGGAGGCGCCTCTGGCACGGCTCCGGCGCCAGTCCCCGGCTGCTTCTGGCACGCCTCTGGCGTTTGGTGGTGCGGTATATCGGCGGGCGTCCGCCGGAGCGACGCCAAAGGTACGCAGGTGCTTCCACCAGGGTTAACGGCTTACGCCGGAGCGGTGCCGGAGACCACTGCTGCACTCGAAGCGCGTATCTGAGTTCCGCCCCGGAACAGAAATGAAGGCAACGAACACGACCTGGCGACAGGTCCCTCACCAGCCCGCCTCGGCCGGTCCTCACATGAGGGCTCTCTCCGTGCAGGGGGAGGTGCGATGAGGGTCCCGTACTGGCGAGACGACCACACCACCCTGCACCTCGGCGACGCCCGCGACGTGCTGTCTGAGATGCCCGACCGCTCCGTGGACTGCCTGGTGACCAGCCCGCCCTACTACGGGCTGCGGGACTACGGCCGCGGCCAGTACGGCCAGGAGCCCACACCGGACGACTACGTAGAAAACCTCCGCGCCACCTTCGCCGAAGCCCGGCGGGTCCTCGCCAACGACGGCACCTGCTGGCTCAACCTCGGCGACATGTACGCCGCCAACTCCGACGGCTACGCCCGCGGCACCAGCTACAACCAGCGGCAGCCGACCGTACGGCCCCGCTCCCGTCGCATCGTGCCGCCCAAGAACCTGCTCGGCATGCCCTGGCGGGTCGCTTTCGCCCTCCAGCGCGACGGCTGGATCCTACGCAACGCGATCGTCTGGTCCAAGCCCAACGCCATGCCCCAGTCGGCCCTGGACCGGCTCTCCACCCGCTACGAGCTGATCTTCCTGCTCGTCAAACAGCGCTTCTACTGGTTCGACCTCGACGCCATCCGTGAGCAGTACACCGGCGACCGATCCCTCTCCCGCCGGGCACGACGCGGCGGGACCAAGGCCAACGCCATCCAAACGACCTGGCCGCCGACCGGCACGCCGGAGCCAGCCGGCACATTGCCCGGCACCGCCAACCGCCCGAACGGCCGCGCCACTAACGCGGCCAACCCGGACGGCCGCAACCCCGGCGACGTCTGGACCATCTCCACCAGGCCCTACCGTGGCGCCCACTTCGCCCCGTTCCCGATCGACATCCCGCTCCGCGCCATTGCCGCCGGCTGCCGCCCCAGCGGCACCGTCCTGGACCCGTTTTCCGGAGCGGCAACAACGGCTCTTGCCGCCCGGCAACTCGACCGGCAGTTCATCGGCATCGAACTCAACGCGGACTACTGCAAGCTCGCGGTCGCGCGTATCCGTGAGGCATCGGCAAAGGCTGGGGGCATCGAATGAAGGACATCACCCTCCGGGACCTGCAGGATCTGCCGCCGACGCTCGACCTCATGACCGCCGCAAGGATCCTCGGCATCGGCCGCACCAAGGCCTACGAGCTGGCCAAGAAGGACGAGTTCCCCGTCCGGACCCTCCGCATCGGGGACCTCTATCGGGTCTCGACGCCAGACCTGCTGCGACTTCTCAACGGTGACGCCCAGTGAAGACGGGAAGACGAACCCCACGTGGGCAAGCGAGGTGCTGGCCGCTGCGGCCACCTCTGAAAAGACGGTGTTCGACCGCCTCCAGCAGTCCCCCCAAGCGCGAGCGTCGCAACCGCCGCTTCCCTGGGCGGGGCGGGATCCGCAAGCACCGCGGCAACGACCGAGCTGCTCGGCCACGCGGGCGAGGTCGGAGGACTCACGCGCCCACCCGCCCTGCCGGCGTTCGGCCAAGCCGTGCTTAGCGAGGGCGCGGAGGCCGGCGGAGACGGCCGTCGCTGACAGCTCAGCCAGCGCGCCGAGTCCCCCCGTTCGAGCGGGTTGGGTCGGGAGGTGCTTGTACAGCGACGCCGCCGTGCCGTCGAGGAGACAGAAGCTGAGTGGCCCGAGGCGGCCGTGTTGCAAGCGGCCGTTGCCAGCGGCTCCAGGTGGCGGCTTCGACTCAGGCGTGGAAATGCGGAGCCGGGAGCGGTCGGCGTGGAGGCCCTGGTGTTCCTGCACGAGGACGTGACTGCAGAATCACAGGCGTTTCGTATCACGAATCGAGCACCATCTGCGTGGGGACTCCTCGTGGTCCGGTCCGCCGTCAGGCGGAGACGGGCTGTCGGTTGGGGCAGCTAGAGTCCCGCTATGACCGATAAGACGGCGGACCCGGGTTCGGAAATCACCGGAATCGCCGCTGAGCTACGGCAACAGGAGGACCTGTTCAAGGCCCTGGCACCGTCGAGCACGTCCCTTCAGCAGCGGATTGGTGATCTCGTAGAGTCCGTGATGCCCCCTCGGACGATGGCTGACATTGTGGAACGGGTAAGCGCTCGTATTGAGCTGGACCTCCAGTCTTCGCGGTTCGTGGACCTGTTCGCCGACGTACTGGTCGAGTCCCCAGTGCAGAAGGCCCTCCGGGAAACGGCCGCAACCCAGCTCACCGAACTCACTGCTGGCCTGCGATTCCCAGAACGCGCGAACCCCTTCGCTGATCTGCTGGCCGAGTCCCCCGCCAAGAAGGCCATTCGGGAACTAACTAGGGCTCCTCTCAGCGACCTCAAACTCGCTGGGGATGCGCTGGCGGCGCTCACCGCGAAGCTAGACACGGCGTTCGCCGGGCTACCGGACTTCGCCCGGATCCTGCAAGCGATGCCTCTGTCGCCGCCCAGCCCGCCCGCTTCCGCCACGGCCGTGCCTAACAAGCGCGGTGTGGTCACCTCGGACGTCGCCGCATTGCTTGAGTCGGCGCATGTCGAAGAGATCGTGTCTTCAACCGGCCTGACCCCGGAGCAAATGCGCCTAGTCCTTGTCTGGTACGTCTACACCGTGGTGCTGCTTACTGTGGCCGGGGCAGCCATCCAGTTCCAGGAAGCCGCCGGCATGGTGTCCTCCATTGTCGGGGGGAGCGCGCACAGCGTGGCCCGGTGGTGCTCGGCGCTGATCGGTAAGTCGTTCGACAAGCTGTACCCGCCAAAGGAGTAAGCGACCACCCCGCATCGTTGGGGAAAGCGGTCTCCTGCCACACGACGTCGGCGGCCCGCCCCTACACCGGGAGCCGGGCCGCCTCTGTAGGGTCAGGCCGCGCACCGACGCCGTCTCGTCCGGGAGGAGGCCCTGGTCGGTGATCTTCTCCAGGAGGTGGTGCCGCATGCGGCCAGCGCAGATGTTTCTGGAGTCTGGGGTCGTCCCGCTCCTGCCGGTGGGCGGCTGCCGCCAACTGGGCACGTTTCATGAAGCGGTATGGCAAGCACGGAGCCTATGCGCCCGAACCCTCCCCATCCTGAAGCTTTCTGAGCCTGGATCCACCGAGCCGAATCTGAGGAAAATGCCTTGAAATGAGGAGGAGGTGCCCTCCGACCTGGGATGATGGGAGTTCTTCAGGCTTCCGTCAACCAGATCAAGAGGACACCTCTCAAGTGCTAGTTTCTCACGCCCCGGCCAACACTCATGCGAGCTTCGATGAGGAGCACCTGGTCGCGTACGCGGGGCTGGTGCCGGCGATGCGACTGGCCGAGCGGTGCGGCCTGGCCGCACTGGTGGGCGAGCACGTGGCGATCGCCGACCGGCTCGGCGTGAACGCGCCGCTGAAAATCGGGTCCATCGTCGCCGGGATGCTCGCCGGAGCCGACTCCATCGACGATCTGGACACGCTGCGGCACGGCGGCATGGGCACGCTGTTCGACGGTATCCGCGCCCCGTCCACCCTCGGCTCGTTCCTGCGCTGCATGAACTGGGGAAACGTCCGCCAGCTCGGCAAGGTCTCCCGGATGCTGCCGGCCCGGCTCGCCGCGCATACGCCGCTGCTTCCCGGAGCCGGCACCGTCGCGTTCCTGGATGTGGACTCGACACAGAAACGGACCTACGGATACGCCAAGCAGGGCACCGGGTTCGGCCACACCAAAATCCAGGGCAAGAGTGTGCTGGTGCGCGGGTTGAACGTGCTGGCCTCGGTGCTGTCGACGCCGCTGGCCGCCCCGGTCATCACCGGCACCCGGCTACGCGGCGGGAAGGCGAACTCCGCCCGCGGCGCGGAATCGTTCGCGGCCGAGTCGATAACGGCCGCGCGGGCGGCGGGCGCCACCGGCATCCTCCTCGTGCGCGGCGACTCGGCGTTCTACGCGGCGGGCGTCATCGCCGCCTGCCGCCGCGCGGGCGCGCACTTCTCCGTCACCGCGAAGATGGACCGCAAGATCAAGGCGGCGATCGCCGCCATCGATCAGGACGCCTGGACGGCGATCGCCTACCCGGACGCGATCTTCGATGAGCAGGCCGGATGCTGGGTCTCCGACGCCGAGATCGCCGAAGTTCCCTACACGGCGTTCGCGTCGAAGAAGAAGCAGGCCACAACGGCCCGGCTGATCGTACGCCGGGTCAAACGGCTCAACCCCCACGCCGGGATCGGCCAGGACGAGTTGTTCAGCACCTACCGGTATCACGCGGTGTTCACCGACAGTCCGTTCCACCTCCTCCAGGCCGAAGAGCAGCATCGTGACCACGCGATCGTCGAGCAGATCTTCGCCGACCTGGCCTGCGGCCCGCTCGCCCACATGCCCTCAGGCGACTTCAACGCCAACGCCGCCTGGCTGACTTGCGCCGCGATCGCCCACAATCTGCTGCGCGCCGCCGGTTGCCTGGCCGGACCCGTTCACGCCCGTGCCCGCGGCGCTACCCTGCGCCGTCACCTGATCTGCGTGCCCGCCCGGATCGCCCGCCACGGACGCGGTCACATCACCCTGCACCTGCCGCGGCATTGGCGCTGGCAGAGCGCGTGGATGAACGTCTTCGACGCCGTCCACGACCCGCCGCCCACGCTGGTGGCCTGACCCGCCGAAGCCCTCGGTCACCGCCGGCTCCACCACGACCACGACGGTCACCCGCGCCATCGGCGCATGAACCCCGCTCCCAAGCCCTCGGACATGTGGACAAGCTGCGACCCGCGCGCAGCCGCCCTCACATGCCCGGAAACAACACTTCACCAGCGGAAACGGCCCTCGTAGAGGAATTGGACCGAGAATCGATCAAAGAAATCACGCGGTGGATCCAGGCTGAGGAGCATATTTGGTGCCAAGCTCCGCCCCATAACAATTGGCACTCACGGCTGGGCCGACCACCGCGCAGATTACACACCTTGCCGTAACGGGTACGTCTCGTCTACTGGCTTGCCCTGCCTTTCGGGGAAGGGTCTGCAACCCTGATAGTCCGAATCGGTCGAAAGGTGATCGGTGATGTCACCTCGATGGCGAAGGCAGCGAGTCCTGCTCGTCGTCGTAGGATGTGCGCTTCTCGCGTCGGTCCCTGCCGTGGTTTCGGCAATCAAGGTCGATAATCCCGTGGTGGTGAGCGCGGCTATCGCCGTCGCGGCCGTGGTGGTTGTCCTGGGCGCAGTATGGCAAGAGCGTTACAAGGCGGCATTCGCGCGGCAGGACGCCGCCAGGCATGCCCTTCAAGACGGTTGTCTCGTGCTGGCTGACGGACAGTTTCCACGTGTCAACCAGATCCGTGACCCAGTCGCGCTGGGTGTGCACCGCGCTATTGCCCTCTCCGGTGACTCGACGGCGCCTACCTACATACCCCGCGATCAGGACGCGGCTCTGCGCGAATGCCTTTCCCGTGCGGGGTTCATCCTGCTGGTCGGTCACTCGACTTCCGGCAAGTCCCGGGCAGCCTTCGAGGCGCTGCAGAGCGTCCTGCCGGACCACCTCCTGATCGTCCCCAGAGACCAGGGAGCCCTCCCTGCCGCCATCGACCGGGCGGCGCAGAGCCGTAAGTCCGTCCTCTGGTTGAACGACCTCGAACGCTACCTCCGGCCCGGCGGGCTTACCCGCGACCACATCACCCGCTTGGTCGCCGGGACCGACCATCATCGAGTCATCCTGGCCACGCTGCGGAGCTTGCAGCGGGCGGAGATGCTGCAAAGCCAAGCGGCGCTAGGGGACGCGGCGCAGCTGGGCACCCGCCAGGTTCGAGAGGTCCTCGACCAAGCCCATGAGGTGCATCTCGATCGCCGGTTCAGTCCTGATGAGCTAGATCGTGCCCGGCAACTGACCGACGATCTCCGGATCGAGGCCGCTCTCAGGCACGCTGACGAGTACGGCATCGCCGAGTATCTGGCTTCGGGACCGGCGCTGCAGCGCCGCTACGCCGACGCGTGGGACGGGCCCAATCCGCGCGGCGCCGCCCTCGTCGCCGCCGCAATCGATTGCTTCCACGCCGGGTTCACCAAACCCTTGCCGAAAAGGATGCTTGAGGAGCTCCACGAGGAGTATCTGGCTGAACGGGGTGGCCGCCTCCTGCTTCCTGAGCCATTGGAAGCCGCTTGGGAATGGGCGACGATCCCGATGCCCGGCACCACCACTGCCTTGCTCTCCCCGACCGGCTCCGGTGACTTCGTGACCGTCTTCGACTATCTCGTGGATGTTAAGCAGCAGACAGAAGGACCTAGGCGCCGGATCTCTGCAAGCCTGGCGGCAACCGCGCTGGCCTACGCGTCCGGGCCAGACGCCTTATCCATCGCCACGATCCTGGACCAGACGGACATGGCCGTTGTGGTCCTGGACCGCTTCGGCAATGCACTCCGCTGGAATCCCTTCGCTGAGCAGGTTTTCGGCCCTCATGAGCTAGGGTCCCCTCCATCGTTCCTGACGGCTATGGGCGAGAAGGACGGCATGACGGCAGCCGGGATCATCTTCCAGGTCTGCGAGAGCGGATGTCTGTGGGAAGGGACCCTTGAGGGTGCCGGAGCCAGGGTCCGCACCCAAGCAATGCCACTGACTGGCGTTACAGGGCAAGTCACCGGCGTCGTCCTGTTCGCCAGGTCGGCGCCAGACGACTTCGCTCAGGAACGGTTGGCACTCGTGGAAGAGATCGGCCATCTACTCAACGCCGCCACGGATCTCACCGAAGGCCTTCAGGAGGTCATCGACGTCTTAGTACCACGTCTCGGCGATCGCTGCCTCATCCGCATTGAGTCGCGTCAGGTCTCAGTCCCCGACATATGGCCTGCCGACGCTCCTCCCGAAGAGATCCTCACCCCTACCCTCATGAACGCCACGAATTGGTGTGACCGGGTCGGCGTGAAGTCCGCCATCATCACTCCGCTCCGTGCACGGGGTGCCAATTTGGGGCTCCTGGCGCTCGGCTCCACGACCAGGGTCCTTAGCCTGCCGGAGCGTGATCTGATTAGTGTCGTCGCCTCCCGAGTGGAGCTCTTCGCGGACAACGCTCTTCTCCTGGAGCAGCAGGCTGAGACAGCGAGGGAATTAATCCGACACCTGCTGCCCCGGTATCTGCCCGGGCTCGACGGGCTCGACACGGCGCTGCGGTACTACCCCGGCCACAGCACTCAACTGCCCAGCCAGATGAGCAGTGACTGGTGGGACATAATTCCCCTGTCCGCTGGCCGCGTGGCCTTCGTGGTCGGGGACGTCGAAGGCAGAGGTCCCCGAGCGGCGGCGCTCATGGGGCAGCTCCGGGTCCTCCTGGGCACCCTCGCCCATGCCGAACTCCCGCCAGCCGAGATCCTCACTCGCCTGGACGAATGGACGCAGGCCATGACCATGCATTCCGAGAGCGTCGCCCCGCCGATCGTCACCTGTCAGTACCTCGTCTACGACCCCTGGTTACGCCAACTTTCATACGCCAGTGCCGGTCACGCGCCCCCCTTGTTGCTCCACGAAGGAGTCTGCGTCGAACTCGACATCACAGAGGTCGGCCCCCCACTCGGCATATCGTCCGTCGATCCGCGCTACAAGGAAGTGACACGCACCTTGCCGTCTGGCTCAGCGCTCCTGCTCTACACCGACGGCCTCGTGGTCAGGAGATCCAATGGTTCTAAGGGCGGCCTCTGGGACGCAACGGACGTACTCCTCAAGAAGCTCTCCGCGGTCGCCGACGCTCCTGTGGAGCGCATCGCCGACGCCGCGACGATCGCAGTGCCCGGTGATCCCGACGACGACATGGTCATCTTGGTGCTCCGTACTAGCAATCATGAGCTCGACGAGGTGGTACGCACCTTCCCAGCCGAGCCTGCCACGGTTGCTGAGGCCGTCACGCTGGTCTCATCGACTCTCAGCACCTGGCAGATCCACGACGAGCAGATTCGTACAGCCAGCTCCCTGGTCAAGGAGCTAGTTACCAACGCCGTCCAGCACGCAGTCGGCAAGCCGTTTGCTGAGTCGGAGTTCACCCTCCGCGTGCGCCGTGGCGCTCAGTCCGTCTGGGTCGATGTCTTCGATCAAGACCTCCGCATGCCTCGCCTCGCCGACCAAGGCGAGCCCGGCCCAACAGGCCTCCGCCTTGTAGGCCAACTCGCCAAGCGGTGGGGAGCCCGCCCCGCACGGAACGGCAAGTCCGTATGGTTCGAGATCTCCCTTGGGCTGGGTGATGTCGCCGGATCGTGACTTGATTTCCCGGGCTACATATTCTGGGCGTAGCACGTCGAAATTACGCCCCCTGGATCTGCGAAGCGCACGCAGATGATCAATGTGATCAGAGCAGCCGCACTCACCTCTCCTCTGGCGACCTAGACCAGGCGGTCCCCGTGGACGAGCACGCTCGCTCGAACCTGACCAGCTGGGCCAGCTACGGCTACTGCCGCTCCCACTCTCTCGGCCGGCGGATGTCGCTGATCGAGCTGCGGGATGTGCTGATCCACCCCTCCTGCTCGAACCCGGCCCGCGACTCGGTCTGGCGTTTGCTGGTGACGCGGGCCCGGCACAACGGGCCGCAGTGGATCGTGATTGCCGCCGGGATTGCCGTTCCGGCACTGCGCGGCATCAGCGGCAGGATCTGCCGCGGCTACGTTGCCGGAGACCCCGAAGACATCGACACGGAGGTCCTGACCGGCTATGACGTGCTGGCCATGGTAGAGATCACCCCGTTCGTGGAGTCCTTCCTCGTGCTCATCGTCATGCCGCTGGCCGCCGCGGTGACGTGCGGACACTCGCGCCCTCACAGCGCCGGCCAGGTGGCCGAGGGGGTCACGGCCGGAACGATGACTCCGCTGATGATGGCCACGCTCGCTGTCATCATCGGTTCGCGAATCGCCGCGGTCGGTCCCCAGGTCGTGGTGCTGGCGCAGATGATCCCGCCTTTGCCTCTTGTGGCGCTCGCCGTAGCCGCCTACAGGCTCGCCGGCCGCGCAACACGTGTACCCGCCGCGGCCGAAGCAGTGGGCCGACCTTACCGCTCTCGACCGCTATCCGACCGAGGTTGCGCGGCAGCTACGTAAGGACGGGGTCGACAGCAGCCTCTTCGACCACAGCGAGTTCGTTGTGCCGCAGGACGACTACCACGTGAGCCAGAACCCGCGCGGATACCGGACGGACACCTACTCATTCGAGGCGTCGCCGAACGAGATCGCCGCGATCCGCGCGGCCGCCCGGAAAGATGACGCCTGAGAGGTGACCGAGCGTCGGGGTGAGTCCGTCGTCCGCGAAGGCAATCGAGGACTCTTGAGACCTTGAGCAGACCAGCTGGGCACGGTGCACGACGAGGTCGAGTACGAGGGCGGTTCTGACCTTGCCGCGTTCAATTTCCGCCCCTGACACGGGAGACCAGGTGTCACGAACTTTCGATGTGGGCTGATCTATGTCACCTGGTCGAGGCTGATCCCGCTAACGAGTGACTAACAAACGATCAAAAGGCCAGGTCCCGGATCTTGGGAACTGGCCTCTGAGCTGGTGGTTTGTGGTGGGGCTACCAGGACTTGAACCTGGGACCTCTTCCTTATCAGGGAAGCGCTCTAACCGTCTGAGCTATAGCCCCGCGATGCGCAACGAACGTTACCGCATCCGGTTTCCGGTTGCGAATCCGCTTCCGGACGAGGAAAAGCTTACCGTGTACGGCCCGGTGGTCGTACCGCGAAGCGCGGTGCCGCCTCGTACGGCCGGCCGCTCAGGGCGGCCCGCCGTACGAGGGGATCACTCCGCTTCGCTGAAGGTGACCTCGACGCCCCCGACGAGGTCCGCGGAGATGTTGTAGATCACGGCGCCGAGGGTGGACAGCGCGGTGATGAGGACGACGTTCAGCGCGCCGAGCAGGGCCGCGTACCCGAGGATGCGGACCGGCTCGAACCAGCCGCGGATGTCGATGGTGCCGACGCCCTTGCCCGCCACGCCGCCGCTCGTGGTGAGCTGCATGACGGTGTCGGTGATCGAGGTGAACACGCCCAGCGCCGAGAGCACGCCGTACAGCACCGCGACGGCCACGAACAGCACGACGAAACACACCAGCGAGACGACGAAGCTGAACTTCATCGCCGACCACGGCTCGACCCGGCGCAGCACCAGGTGGGCCTTGCGCGGCGCGCGGACACCGGCTCCGGGCTTCTTGTCCCTGCCCTTGGCGGCCTCGGCGCGGTCCCCGCCGTCGGGGCCGAAGGTGAGCCCGCGTACGGACCCGCCGTCCATCTTGGCGCCGTTGTCCACAGGCGCCCGGGCGCCGTCCACAACGGGGGCGGCCGCGGCCACCCCGGCGGGCCGGGGATACTGCGCCGTGGCGCCGCCGTCGGGTCCGCCGCTGCCGGGCCTGCCCTTCTCGGGCCTGCCGTTCTCGGTGGCGCCGGCCGCGGTCGCCGGCCGCTTCCACGGCTGGTCGGCGGCCGTGGTCCGGATGCGCATGGTGTCTTCGGCCTTCGCCTTGTCGGCGGCGGTCACGTCATCTCCTTCGGAAGCCACCCTGGGGACGCTACCGCCATCCTGTGCCCGCGCGGTAACGCCGCTGGAGGACGCCGCCGCCGGACGGGCGCCCGCCGGTTTCTGCCTGGCGCTGCCGGGGGTCGGTGCCCCGCCGCTGTCGCTCATGCCACACCCTCGCCTGACGGCTCGAGTCCGCATTCGCGAATCGCACTGTGCTCATCGATTCGCCCGCTGCGCTCGCTCATGCCTCGTCTCCTGCCCCGTTCTCCTCGGTCACCGACGAGTCGGCGTTCTCCTCGGCCACCAGCGCCTCGGCGTTACGAGCGAGAGCGACGACACTGTCGCCCTCGGCCAGATTCATCAGGCGGACGCCCATGGTCTGGCGGCCCGACTGCTTGATCTGGCCCGCGCTGGTACGGATCACCCCGCCGGCAGAGGTGATCGCGAAGACCTCGTCCTCGGGACGCACCATGACGGCACCGACCAGCTTGCCACGAGCACTGACAATCTTCGCCGTCAGGACGCCCTTGCCGCCCCGGCCCTGCACCGGGTACTGGTCGGCGGGTGTCCGCTTCGCATACCCGCCCTCGGTCGCGATCAACACGTCGTCGCCGTCGCCCATGACATTCATCGCGAGAAGTTCGTCACCGTCGATGAACCGCATGCCGATCACGCCGCTGGTCGCGCGGCCCATCGGGCGCAACGCGTCGTCCGAGGCGGTGAACCTGATCGACTGCGCGTTCTTGGACACGAGCAGCAGGTCGTCACCCTCGGACACGAGACGGGCGGCGATCACCTCGTCATCCTCGCGCAGGTTGATCGCGATCAGGCCACCGGAACGCGGCGAATCGTATTCGGAAAGCCGCGTCTTCTTCACCAGGCCGCTGCGGGTCGCCAGCACCAGGTACGGCGCGACGTTGTAGTCCCGCAGGTCGAGGATCTCCATCACGTGCTCGTCGGGCTGCATGGCGAGCAGGTTGGCCAGGTGCTGGCCGCGCGCGTCCCGCCCCGAGTCCGGCAGTTCGTACGCCTTGAACCGGTAGACCCGGCCCTTGTTCGTGAACGCCAGCAGCCAGTGGTGCGTCGTGGTCACGAAGAAGTGCTCCACGATGTCGTCCTGGCGGAGCTGGGCGCCCCTGACCCCCTTGCCGCCGCGCTTCTGCGCCCGGTAGAGGTCGGTGCTCGTCCGCTTCGCGTACCCACCGCGCGTGATCGTGACGACCACGTCCTCCTCGGCGATCAGGTCCTCGATGGACATGTCGCCCTCGTACGCGATGATCTCGGTCTTCCGCTCGTCGCCGTACCTGGCGACGATCTCCCCGAGCTCGTCCGACACGAGCCGGCGCTGCCGGACCTCGGAGGCCAGGAGGTCCTGGTAGTCGGCGATCTGCGTCATCAGGCCTTCGTACTCGTCCTGGATCTGCTGCCGCTCCAGCGCGGCCAGCTTGCGCAGCTGCATGTCCAGGATGGCCTGCGCCTGCACCTGGTCGATGTCCAGCAGCGTCATCAGGCCGCCCTGCGCCTCGGCCGCCGACGGCGACCGCCTGATCAGGGCGATGACGTCGTCCAGCCGGTCGAGGGCCTTGAGCAGGCCGCGCAGGATGTGCGCCCGCTCCTCGGCCTTGCGCAGCAGGAACCGGGTCCGCCGGACGACGACCTCGATCTGGTGCGTGATGTAGTGCCGGACGAACTGGTCGAGCCGCAGCGTCCGCGGCACCCCGTCGACCAGCGCGATCATGTTCGCGCCGAACGTGGTCTGGAGCTGGGTGTGCTTGTAGAGGTTGTTCAGCACCACCTTGGCGACGGCGTCGCGCTTGAGCACGATCACCAGCCGCTGGCCGGTGCGCGAGGAGGTCTCGTCGCGGACGTCCGCGATGCCGGTGACCTTGCCGTCGCGGACCAGCTCGGCGATCGTGAGCGCCAGGTTGTCCGGGTTCACCTGGTACGGCAGGGCCGTGACCACCAGGCACTGCCGCCCCTTGGGGTCCTCCTCGACCTCGACGACGGCCCGCATGATGATCGAGCCGCGGCCCGTGCGGTAGGCGTCCTCGATGCCGCGGCGGCCGACGATCAGCGCGCCGGTGGGGAAGTCGGGGCCCTTGACCCGCGCGAGCGCCCCGTCGAGCAGTTCCTCGTCGGACGCCTCGGGGTTCTCGAGCGCCCACATGACGGCGCCGCCGACCTCCCGGAGGTTGTGCGGCGGGATGTTGGTCGCCATGCCGACCGCGATGCCGGCCGCCCCGTTGACCAGCAGGTTCGGGAACCGCGACGGAAGGACGACCGGCTCCTGCGACCGCCCGTCGTAGTTGGGCTGGAAGTCGACGGTCTCCTTGTCGATGTCCCGGAGCATCTCCATGGCGATCGGCGCGAGGCGGCACTCGGTGTACCGCATCGCCGCGGCCGGGTCGTTGCCCGGCGAGCCGAAGTTGCCCTGCCCGTCGACGAGCGGGTAGCGCAGCGACCACGGCTGCGCGAGCCGTACGACGGTGTCGTAGATCGACGTGTCGCCGTGGGGGTGGTAGGAGCCCATGACGTCGCCGACGACCCGGGAGCACTTGAAGTAGCCGCGGTCGGGCCGGTAGCCGCCGTCGAACATCGCGTACAGCACGCGGCGGTGCACGGGCTTGAGGCCGTCGCGGACGTCCGGCAGCGCGCGGGACACGATGACGGACATCGCGTAGTCCATGTAGCTGCGCTGCATCTCGGCCTGGATGTCGACCGGCTCGATCCGATCGGCGGGGGGCCCAGGCGGCGTGTTCACTTCCGTCACGAAAAGTCCTTCTGGTTATCCGCGCCGCTCAGACGTCAAGGAAGCGGACGTCACGGGCATTGGTGATGATGAAATTCCTGCGCGCCTCGACGTCCTCACCCATGAGCACGCTGAACATGTCGTCGGCCTGGGCGGCGTCGTCGAGGGTGACCTGGCGGAGCACGCGGGTGCCGGGGTTCATCGTGGTCTCCCACAGCTGGGAGGCGTTCATCTCGCCCAGACCCTTGAACCGCTGCACGCCGTCGTGGAGCCGGGGATCGCGCCGGCCGCGGCCGACGCCCTCCTCGATGATCGAGTCCCGCTCCCGGTCGGAGTACGCGTACGACGCGTCCTCGCCCTTGCGGTCCCACTTGATCTTGTACAGCGGAGGCTGGGACAGGTAGACGTGGCCCGCCTCGATCAGCGGCCGCATGAAGCGGAACAGCAGCGTCAGCAGCAGCGTCGTGATGTGCTGGCCGTCCACGTCGGCGTCCGCCATGAGGATCAGCTTGTGGTAGCGCAGCTTCGAGATGTCGAACTCGTCGTGCACGCCGGTGCCGAGGGCCGTGATCAGCGCCTGGACCTCGTTGTTCTTGAGGACCTTGTCGATCCGGGCCTTCTCGACGTTCAGGATCTTGCCGCGCAGCGGGAGGATCGCCTGGAACTTGGGGTCGCGCCCGCCCTTGGCCGAGCCGCCGGCCGAGTCGCCCTCGACGATGAACAGCTCGCACTTCTCCGGCTCCGACCACTGGCAGTCGGCCAGTTTGCCGGGGAGCCCGCTGCCGCTCTCCAGCAGCGACTTGCGGCGGGTGAGGTCGCGCGCCTGGCGGGCCGCGATGCGGGCCCGGGAGGCCTGCAGCGACTTGTTGATGATCTCCTTGGCCTCGCCCGGGTTGCGCTCGAACCAGTCGCGCAGGTGGTCGTTGCAGGCCTTCTGGACGAACGACTTCGCCTCGGTGTTGCCCAGCTTGGTCTTGGTCTGGCCCTCGAACTGCGGGTCGGCCAGCTTCACCGAGATGATCGCGGCGAGCCCCTCGCGGACGTCGTCGCCGCTGAGGTTGTCGTCCTTGCCCTCCTTGAGGAACTTCTGCTCGCGCGCGTACCGGTTGACGATGGTCGTCAGCGCGGCGCGGAAGCCCTCCTCGTGGGTGCCGCCCTCGGCGGTGTTGATCGTGTTGGCGAAAGTGTAGACCGACTCGCTGTAGGAGGCGTTCCACTGCATGGCGATCTCAACCGAGATGCCGTCGCCGTGCTCCTCGAAGTCGACGACCGAGTTGTGGATCGGGTCCTTCTTCGAGTTCAGATGGGTGACGAAGTCGGACAGGCCGCCCTCGTAGTAGTACGTGACGACCTTGGACTCGCCGTCGATGATGTGGTCGGGCCGCTCGTCGGTGAGCCTGATCGTGAGGCCCTTGTTGAGGAAGGCCATCTCCTGGAAGCGGCGCGCCAGCGTCTCGAAGTTCCAGGTGACGGTCTCGAAGATCCCCTCGTCGGGCCAGAAGCTGATCGTGGTGCCGTGGTCCTCGGTCGGCTCGCCCTTCTGCAGCGGCCCGGTCGGCTTGGCCGTCAGGTACTTCTGGCGCCACACGTGGCCGTCGGTGCGGACCTCGACCTCCAGGCGGGTCGACAGGGCGTTGACGACCGACGCGCCGACGCCGTGCAGGCCGCCCGAGACGGCGTACGACTTGCTGTCGAACTTGCCGCCGGCGTGCAGCACGGTGAAGACGACCTCGACGGCGGGCCTGCCCTCGGCGGCGACGATGCCCACGGGGATGCCGCGTCC
Source organism: Microbispora sp. NBC_01389 (assembly GCF_045040095.1). Classification (NCBI taxonomy): domain Bacteria; kingdom Bacillati; phylum Actinomycetota; class Actinomycetes; order Streptosporangiales; family Streptosporangiaceae; genus Microbispora; species Microbispora sp. NBC_01389. Next base: position 1,932,913 of record NZ_CP109552.1, on the reverse strand, counting down.
GTGGTCCATCACGCGCACGCCGCCGTCGGCGAGCAGGGTGACCTCGATCAGGTCGTTGTGGCCGGCCAGCGCCTCGTCGACCGCGTTGTCGACGATCTCCTGGACCAGGTGGTGCAGCCCGCGCTCACCGGTCGAACCGATGTACATGCCGGGCCGCTTGCGGACCGCTTCCAGCCCTTCGAGAACGGTGATAGAGCTAGCGTCGTAGGACAAGTGCGAAATCCTCCTGCCGCGGACACGCGGCGAAGCTACGCCGTGGATCGGCTGCCCCTGCCGTGCCCGTCACCGTCGTGAGTGCCCCGATGCGCCCGCCCAGGGAAACCGGCCCGCTGGACCGGGGGTGACGCAAACCGGACGTGTCCTTGAGTCCTCCTCCATTCTACCGGTCCGACCGACAACCGGTGGCATTCACGGGGGCTGTGATGCTCTGTCGCTTGATGATCATGTTTCCGACCGTCCCCCACAGGGGACGGGGGTCATGGCCTCAGGCGCGATTTTGGGCCGGTTCGGGCTTCCGAAGACCTCCCACTGCCCAGCGAGCGGGCCCGTTCACCCGTAGGTGTCGCCCGGGCCCCGGCTGCCGCGCACCCGGAGGCCGCCCTCCGGCCGCGGTCCCGCGCCGGGGCCGCGCACCTTCACCCTGGTCACCGTGCCGTCTCCGAGCTCCTCGTTCAGCCGCTTGACCAGCGTGGCGGCGAGCAGGCGCACCTGGGTCGCCCAGGCGGTCGAGTCGGCGGCGACCAGCACCTCGCCGTCCTCGAAGCTCTCCGGCCGGGTGTGGGCGGCGAGGTCGGGCCCGACGATCTCCGGCCAGCGGCCGAACACCCCGCCGACCGCGACCGGCTGCTCCCATCCCCGGGCGGCGAGCAGGTCGCGGATCGCCCGGCCGAACGGCAGCGGGTCTCCGGAGTCACGCCGCGGGCCGCCCGAGCCGGATCGGCGGCGGGGCTCGCTGCGCGGCAGCTGTCCTCGCTTCCGCGCGTCGGACTTGGCCTGCACCAGCTTCTCCCGCGCCAGCGCGGCGCCCCGCGCGGCCGAGCCCTTCGGGGATTGTCCACCGCCTGTGGATATCTCATCGGACACGGGTCACGCTCCCTTCGGTCACGTCGAACCGGGCACCGGTCAGCTCGGACGGCACGTCGTCCGGCACCGCGGCGGTGATGAGCACCTGCTCGGCCGGGGCGACGATCTCGGTGAGCCGCCTGCGCCGCTGCCCGTCCAGCTCGGCGAAGACGTCGTCGAGGATCAGCACGGGGTCGCCCCCGTCGGTTCTCAGCAGGTCGTAGGCCGCGAGCCGCAGCGCGAGCGCGAACGACCACGACTCACCGTGGCTCGCGTAGCCGCGGGCGGGCAGCTCGCCCAGCCGCAGCAGCAGGTCGTCGCGGTGCGGGCCGACGAGGGTCACGCCGCGTTCGAGCTCGGCCTGACGCGCCTCGGCGAGGCCCGCCCGCATGGCTTCGGCGAGAAGTTCCCGGTTTGTCCCCAGGGTGGGGATATCTGTGGATAACCCCGACGCCCGGTACTCCAGATCGGCGAGCCCGGACGACGGCGCGAGCGTCGCGTACGCCTTGGCGGCGAGCGGGCGCAGCAGATCCACCAGGTGCAGCCGAGCCGTCAGCAGTTCGGCGCCGAACCGCACCAGGTGGGTGTCCCAGATCTCCAGCGTGCTCAGCACGTCCCCGGCGCCGGCGGCGGCGAACGCCGCGTCGTCGTCCTGCCTGCGGGGGGCGCGCCGCCGCCCCGCCCGGCTCGCCGCGGCCGTACGCAGGAGGGTGTTGCGCTGCTTGAGCACGCGCTCGTAGTCGGCGCGTACGGCCGCGAACCTGGGGGCGCGGGCGACGAGCAGCTCGTCCATGAACCGGCGGCGCTCGGACGGGTCGCCCTTGACGAGCGCGAGGTCCTCGGGGGCGAAAAGGACGGTGCGCAGCAGGCCGAGCGCGTCGCGCGGCCGCGGGACCGGTGAGCGGTTCACCCGGGCGCGGTTGGCCCGGCCCGGGTTGATCTCCACCTCGACGAGGGCGCGGCGGTCGTCCCTGACGACCACGGCCCGCACGACCGCCCGCTGGGCGCCGTGCCGTACGAGCGGCGCGTCGGTCGCCACCCGGTGGCTCGAATGGGTCGCGACGTAGCCGAGCGCCTCGACGAGGTTGGTCTTGCCCTGCCCGTTCGGCCCCACGAAGGCCGTCGCGCCCGGTTCGAGCGTCAGCTCGACCTCCGGATAGGACCGGAAGTCGGTGAGGGACAGGCTCGCCACGTGCACGCCCGCAAGGCTAGCCGTCTGCTCGCGTTCCGGGGGTGCTCACCGGTCGGCTTCGGGGGGCGGAGCCACGTCGGCGCCGGGGGAGTCGGCGCCCCTGCCGGTCTGGCCCTCGGCCGACTCGACCGCGTGGCCGCCGAACTGGTTGCGCAGCGCCGCGACCATCTTCATCGCCGGGGAGTCGGTCTGGCGCGAGGCGAACCTGGCGTACAGCGCGGCCGTGATGGCCGGCAGGGGCACGGCGTGGTCGACGGCGGCCTGCACGGTCCACCGGCCCTCGCCGGAGTCCTCCGCGTACCCCTTCAGCTCGTCGAGGTCGGGGTCCTCCCGCAGTGCCCGCACCAGCAGGTCGAGCAGCCAGGACTGGATGACCGTGCCGTGCCGCCAGCTCCGGAACGTGTCGGGGACGTTGGTGACGACGTCGCTGGCCTCGAGCAGTTCCCAGCCCTCGGCGAAGGACTGCATCATGCCGTACTCGATGCCGTTGTGGACCATCTTCGCGAAGTGGCCCGCACCGACGCTGCCCGCGTGCACGAAGCCGTCCTCGCCCTCGGGCTTGAGCGTGTCGAAGACGGGCATGAGCCGCCCGACGTGCTCGTCCTCGCCGCCGACCATCAGCGCGTAGCCGTTCTGCAGGCCCCACACGCCGCCGCTGACGCCCACGTCGACGAAGCCGATGCCGCGGGTGCCGAGATCCGCCGCGTGCCGCTGGTCGTCCAGATAGTTGGAGTTGCCGCCGTCGATCACGACGTCGCCCTCCGACAGCAGGTCGCGCAGTTGCTCGACGGTGGCACGGGTCGGCGCTCCGGCGGGGACCATCACCCAGACCGCGCGCGGCGCCTGAAGCCTCTCGACGAGGTCCTTCAGGCTGCCGACGTCGCTGACTGAGGGATCGCGGTCATAGCCGACGACCTCATGGCCGGCGCGCCGCAACCGCTCGGCCATGTTGCCGCCCATCCTGCCGAGCCCGATCATGCCGATCTGCATCTGAGCCACCCCTTGACGTCCGCGTCGTCCACCGAGGCACGCGTACCCGTGCATCGGGGGTCCATGCCACGGCCAAAGAGTATGCCCGGGGCGTCACGGCGAGATCAGCTGGACAGGCGGATGGGCATGATGAGGTAGCGGTAGTCCTCGTTCGCGCCTTCGTCCACAGGCTTGCCCGCGGTGAGGATGGCCGGCTTGGTCGGCGTGGTGAACTGCAGCCGGGCGATGTCGGAGTCGATCGCCCCCAGGCCCTCCAGCAGGAACTGGTGGTTGAACGCGATGTTGATCTCGTCGCCGTCGAAGTCGACCGGAAGCGCCTCCACCGCCTGGGCCTCGTCGCCGCTGCCGGCCTCCAGGACGACCTCGCCGCCGCGGAAGGCCAGCCGTACGGGGGTGTTGCGCTCGGCGACGAGAGCGACGCGCTTGACGGCCTCGACGAACGAGCCTGTGGACAGATCGGCCCGGGCGGAGAACTCGGTGGGCAGCAGCGAGCGGTACTTGGGGAACTCGGGGTCGAGCAGCCGGGTCGTCGTCCGCCGCCCGGAGCTGGAGAACCCGATCATGCCCTCGCCGGTGCCGCCGGCGGAGCTGAGCGCGATCTCGACCTCCGCACCGCTGCCGCCGAGCGCCTTGGCCGTGTCGGCGAGCGTACGGCCGGGAATCATCGCCACGGCCTGGAAGCCGGGCTGCTCCGGCTGCCACTTCAGTTCGCGTACGGCGAGCCGGTAGCGGTCAGTGGCGGCGAGGGTCACCGTGTCGCCGTCGATCTCCATCCGGACGCCGGTCAGCATCGGGAGCGTGTCGTCCTTGCCCGCGGCCACGGCCACCTGGCCGACGGCGGAGGCGAACACGTCGCTGCCGACCCGTCCGGCGGCGGGCGGCATCGCCGGCAGGGAGGGGTAGTCCTCCACAGGCATGGTGAGCAGGGTGAACCGCGCGCTCCCACAGGTGACCACGGCCTTCGCCCCGTCCACGACCAGTTCGACCGGCTGTGCGGGGAGGGCACGGGTGATCTCGGCCAGCAGTTTGCCCGAGACGAGCACCACGCCCGCCTCCCCGGTCTGCAGGTCGAGGGTCACCTCGGCGGAGACCTCGTAGTCGAAGCCGGAGAGCTTCAGCCGCTGGTCGTCGGTCACCTCAAGCCGCATGCCGGCGAGCACCGGCACCGAGGGACGGGCCGGAAGGCTCCGTGCCGTCCACGCCACGGCCTCGGCGAGGACATCGCGATCGATCCGGAACATCACGTGGATCAGCCTCCTGGGTGTCGCTGCATCGTCAAGTCTTCACTCTCCCGCACCTGTGTGCCTCCAGAACCCCTTCTATGGTTCTTGAGTTCCTTAGAGAGAGATACAAGTCATCGCATTAGGGAGTGTGGATATGTGGATGAGGAGCATTTTCGCAGCTCAGTGGAGATGCTTCATCCACCGGGGCTGTGGGGGAACGGTGGACGGACCCCCTGTGGATTGTGGGTGACCGTGCTGTCCCCACAGCCCGTCCCCAGGTTCGGGCCCCTCTGTCCACGAGTAATCCACCATGTTTCCACCGGTTGTCCACGGGGTAAAAGGGACAGCCGATGTGCCTGTGACGAGTACGCACAGGGCGTCCCCAGCCTGCCCACAGGTATTCCCCAAGCTGTCCCCAGCTTTTCCCCAAAGTTGTCCCCAAGCGCGGACGGCCTGCCGGCGGGCCGGAGAGGGTGGGGGTAACGCGATTCGGGCCGCGACAAGGCGGCATCCCTGATCCACAGAGTTATCCACAGCCTGTGTACTAAGCGTTGCGTGCGCGCTGCTTGATCCGGGTGGTCAGCTCGTTGACCTGGTTGTACATCGAGTGCCGCTCGGCCATGAGCGAGCGGATCTTACGCTCCGCATGCATGACGGTGGTGTGGTCACGGCCGCCGAACTGCTGGCCGATCTTCGGCAGCGACAGGTCGGTCAGCTCGCGGGCCAGATACATCGCAATCTGCCGGGCGGTGACCAGCGCCCGCGACCGGGAGCTTCCGCACAGGTCGTCGAGCGAGACGCCGAAGTACTCCGCGGTTGTGGACATGATGAGGGAGATGGTGATCTCCGGGCTCGCGTCCTCGCTGATCAGGTCCTTGAGGACGATCTCGGCGAGCTGGAGGTCCACGGACTGGCGGTTGAGGCTGGCGAACGCGGTGACCCGGATCAGCGCCCCCTCCAGCTCGCGGATGTTGGTGGCGATGCGGCTGGCGATGTACTCGAGGACGTCGGGCGGCGCTGCCAGGCCCTCCTGGATCGCCTTCTTCCGCAGGATCGCGATGCGGGTCTCCAGCTCCGGCGGCTGGACGTCGGTGATCAGTCCCCACTCGAAGCGGTTGCGCAGCCGGTCCTCCAGCGTGACGAGCTGCTTGGGGGCGCGGTCGCTGGAGATGACGATCTGCTTGCTGGCGTTGTGGAGGGTGTTGAAGGTGTGGAAGAACTCCTCCTGCGTCTGCTCCTTGCCCTCCAGGAACTGGATGTCGTCCACAAGGAGGATGTCGACCGCGCGGTAGCGGGCCCGGAACCCGTCCGCCTTGTGGTCGCGGATGGAGTTGATGAAGTCGTTGGTGAACTCCTCGGAGCTCACGTACCGCACCCGGGCACCGTCGTAGAGGCTCTGCGCGTAGTGGCCGATCGCGTGCAGCAGGTGCGTCTTCCCCAGCCCGGAGTCGCCGTAGATGAACAGCGGGTTGTACGCCTTGGCGGGGGCCTCGGCGACCGCGACCGCGGCGGCGTGGGCGAAGCGGTTGCTCGCGCCGATGACGAACGTCTCGAAGGTGTACTTGGCGTTCAGCCGGGCCGACTCTCCACCTGGGCGGCCGCCCCGCGCGTCCCAGCGGTTCTGCGCCGGCAGGGGCTCCGGCTTGGGTGCGGGAGGCGGCTCGGGCGAGTAGCCGCCCGGCCGCTGCGGGCGGTCCGGCGGGGAGACCTGCTGGCCGGGCTGTGGATACTGCTGGTCCTGTCGATACTGCTGGTCGTGTGGGTACCGCGGCCCGCCGTGGATCTGCTGCGACTCCTGGGGGCGTCCATGGGCGGGACCGTATGCCGGACCATGGGCGGGGCTGTGGATACTCGGCGGGGCGTGCGGCTCGGGCTCGCGCCGGGACGGCCCGTCCTCGCCTAAGGGGAAGCGCGGAGCCTGGGAATTGGGCTGTGGATAATCTGTGGACGACTGCTGTGGATGACGGTCGGCCGGCGCCTGGCCCACAGGGTCTGGAGCGGCCTGAAGTCCCGCGCCGGGATCCACCATCACCGCGATCCGCACCGGCCTGCCGAGCTCCTGCGACAGCGCGTGCACGATCAGCGGGCGCAGCCGCACCTCGATGACCTCTTTGGCGAAGTCATTCGGGGCGGCCAGGAGGATGGTGTCGTTGATGAGGCCGGAGGGCTGGGTCATCTGGAGGAACGCACGCTGCTGCCCGGAGACGCCCTCGTCGAGGAGGGTGCTGAGCGCCCGAGCCCATACAGCGTTGAGATCGACGCCTTCCATGGCTCGGCCCCTCCTCCCTTTGCGCGGCCCCGTCCGCCGCCGCGATCCGTGCCGTGTTCCGTCCGGTACGCCGCACGGCGCCGGCCCTCTTCCAGATGCCTGATCCACACGTGATCCACACGCTGTGCACAGGCCGCGTATTTTTCCCGGGCACATCAACGCTGATGAGGGGAAGGGCCGGACGGCCGACAGTAGCGGTGTGCACACCCGCGTTCAAGGCGTTGTCCACAGCCTAGTGGGCCATGGTCGCCCGCCGTACTCGGTTGGCGGCACGGGTGTTGGTTTGACCTGACGTAGGGTGGCCCCGTAACGTGTCCCGGTCGGCTAATCACGCGACGGCTATTTCGCATGCCCGCGCATATGACGAGCCGCGTGACATTGGATTGTGCCGCGTCCGCAGCCCGCGGACGTACCTGAAGCCTGGAGCCCACTCGTGAGCAAGCGTACTTACCAGCCGAACAACCGTCGCCGCGCGAAGACCCACGGCTTCCGGCTGCGCATGCGCACCCGGGCCGGTCGCGCCATCCTGGCCGCGCGCCGCCGCAAGGGCCGCGCCGAGCTGACGGTCTGACGACCAGTCGCCGCCCGCTCGTGCCCGGTGCCCCTCGCGGCGCCGGGCACGAGCGGGCGGCCGTACGTCGAGGAAGGCCCGGTGCTTCCGTCCGCGTCCCGCATGCGTCGGGGTGACGAGTTCGCCGACGCGATCCGCCGTGGGCGACGCGCCGGGCGTCCCGCCCTGGTCGCACATTTGAATCTGCGCGACGCCGACGAGCCACCGCTGGTCGGCTTCGTCGTGAGCAGGGCGGTCGGCGGCGCCGTGGTGCGGAACCAGGTCAGGCGCAGGTTGAGACACCTCATGCGGAGCCGCCTGCCGATGCTGCCGAGAGGTAGCCTCTTGGTGGTACGCGCCAATCCACCGGCCGCGTCCGCGCGTAGCGAGCACCTGGCCGCCGAACTCGACGTCGCGCTGAGTCGTTTACTCCGGCGGCGCGGGTCCGAGGCCCGGACCCCGACGGATGGACGGTCATGACAGCGCAGCATCCGACCCCGGCCGAGGTGCCTGGGGAGGCCGACCTGCCCGGAGGCGGGCTGGTCGCCCGCCTGCTGCTCGCGCTCATCCGGTTCTACCGCGCATTCATCAGCCCGCTGCTGGGGCCGAGGTGCCGGTTCGAGCCGTCCTGTAGTGCCTATGGTCTCGAGGCCGTCGCCGTTCATGGAGCGGCGCGCGGGGTATGGCTGACCGTCAGGCGTATTGGACGGTGCCATCCGTTCCATCCTGGAGGTTTCGACCCGGTGCCCCCACGCCGAGTCCGGTCTCACGACGAAACGCAAGGGAGCTAGCTCGGTGGAGCTGCCATTCCTGAATTGGCTGTATACGGCGGTGGCCCAGGTGATCACCTGGATCCACGGCGGTTACAGCACCTTTATCCCCGCCAGTAGCGGTCTCAACTGGGCGCTGACCATCATCACCCTGACCGTGCTGATGCGTCTGCTGATCTTCCCGCTCTTCATGAAGCAGATGCGCTCGTCGCGGAAGATGCAGGAACTCGCGCCCAAGGTGCAGGAGCTGCGCAAGAAGTACAAGAACGACAAGCAGCGCATGAACCAGGAGGTCATGAAGCTGTACCAGGAGGCGGGCACCAACCCCCTGGGTGGCTGCCTCCCGATCGTCGCGCAGTTCCCGATCTTCATCTCGATGTTCACCGTGCTGCGGGCCATCGCCGAGGACCGCCCTGCCTTCGGCATGACGAAGGAACTGGTGAACAGCGCGCGTGCCGCGCACGTCATCGCCGCGCCGCTGACGGCGAAGTTCTTCGACAGCGCGGAGGTCATCAGGGGCCTCGGCGCCGAACCGGTGCTGACGAAGATCGTGCTCGGCTGCTTCGTCGCGGTCAGCTCGTGCACCACCTTCCTCACCGTCCGGCAGAGCGTCAGGCGCTCGGTGGCGCAGATGCCGGACAACCCCATGGCGCAGCAGCAGAAGATCCTGATGTACATCTCGCCGCTGTTCGCCATCTTCAGCCTGAACTTCCAGCTCGGCCTGATCCTCTACTGGGTGACCACCAACCTGTGGACACTCGGCCAGCAGCACTGGTTCTACAGTCGGCACCCCATGCCGGTCGTGGACGAGAAGGGCAACGTCACCACCCCCGAGCCGAGCAACGGCGTCTTCACGAAGCTGGTGGGCAAGCCCAAGACCACAGCCCCCGAGATCGAGCCCGAGCCCGCCCCCAAGATCGTCCGTCAGCAGCCGGCACGCCAGCCCCGCAGCAAGCGCACCGGCAGCAAGAAGTCGTAGGAGAAGGAGAGTCCGGACGTGACCGAAGCTGGGGAGACCCTCAAGCCTGCTCCCGACGCCGACGCCCTGGAACAGGAGGGTGAGATCGCGGCGGACTACCTGGAGGGCCTGCTCGACATCGCCGACCTGGACGGCGACATCGATATGGACGTGGAGGGGGACCGCGCCTTGGTATCGATCGTCGGGATCGAGGGCGACGATCTCGTGGGCTCCGGCGGGGAGGTGCTGGAGGCGCTGCAGGAGCTGACGCGGCTCGCCGTGCACCGCCAGACGGGGGAGCGTTCCCGGCTGATGCTCGACGTGGGCGGCTACCGGGAACGGCGCCGCGCCGAGCTGACGAAGGTGGGCACCTCGGCGGCCGAGGACGTCAAGCGCACGGGCGAGCCGAAGGCGCTCACCCCGATGACGCCCTTCGAGCGGAAGATCGTGCACGACGCCGTCGCGGCGGCGGGCCTGCGCAGCGAGTCGGAGGGCGAGGAGCCCCGCCGTTTCGTGGTTGTCCTGCCCGCCTGACCGTTCCTTCCGGTTCCGAGTCCGCACGACTCCGGTCCCGCACGGTCCCAAGTCTGTACGGCGGCCGAGTCCGCACGGTTCCGGACCGTACGGTTCGCAAGCTCCGACGTGGGAAGCCGTCGGTCCCGATCTTCGGGGCCGGCGGCTTTTCCCGTCCTGGCGTCCTGCCACGTCGCGGATGAAGTGGCTCGCCACCCTGCACGTCCGGGGGCGGGCGGACCCGCCGCCGTATCCGCGGCTGACCATCCCCGGCCGGGGAATGACGACTACCCTTGGCCCACAGAGCGTTCCTGGATGAGTGAGTGATGACGGAGAGCAACGACCTGCCCGAGGCGCCCCCGGTGGCGCGTGAGATCTTCACCGGTGAGGCGCTTGAGCGGGCCCGGGTGTTCGCCGAGTTACTCGCCGGTCCCGGAGTGGTGCGAGGGCTGCTGGGGCCGAGAGAGGTGCCCCGGATCTGGGACCGCCATCTGCTCAACTGTGCCGTGGTCGAGGAGGCGGTCCCGCCTGACTCGACTGTCGTCGACATCGGCTCCGGCGCCGGCCTGCCCGGCCTGGTGCTCGCGATCGTCCGGCCCGACGTGACGGTGACGCTGCTGGAACCGCTGCTCCGCCGTACGGTCTTCCTCTCCGAATGCGTCGAGGCGCTCAAGCTTGACAACGTGGAGGTGCTGCGCGGACGCGCAGAGGAGATCGCACACAAGAGGATCTTCGATGTCGCGACCGCACGGGCGGTGGCGCCGCTCGACCGCCTGCTCTCATGGTCGATGCCGCTGCTCCGGGAAGACGGCGAACTGCTGGCGATGAAGGGGGAGCGAGCGCAGGAGGAACTGGAGGCCGCCCGTCCCTGCCTCCAGTCGTACGGAGTGAGGCACGTCGAACTCGTGACAGTGGGGCAGGGTAGGGTCGAGCCGCCCGCGACCCTTGTTCGCGTCGTCGCAGGACGACCCCTGCGAGCGGACACGCGGAGGCGACGGAAGAGGTGAGCCGCGTGGCGGACGCCGGATCAGGCGATGTGAATGCGGGACTGGGTTGGCCGGAGACCCGGCTCCCCCTACGCTGGGAGATCGCGGCAGCAGGCCGGTCCTCCGGGGTTGGCTGGCCTCGTCCCCCTGCTTCGCCGGTCGAAAGGACGACGACCGTGTCCCCGACCCCCCTTAGCCCTGGCGATTCGCCGCTGGTACGAGAGGCACTGAGTTCTGTGGTTTCACGTGAAACAGCCGCGCCCCCGCAGGCGGCTGCGCCTTCCGTCGGTTATTCGACGCGTGACGAGGGGAGCTGGCCCCGGCCTCCTCGCTGCCGGGTGATGACGGTGTCCAACCAGAAGGGTGGCGTGGGCAAGACCACCACGGCCGTCAACCTGGCGGCGGCACTGTCCATGCACGATCAGCGCGTTCTCGTGGTCGACCTGGACCCGCAGGGAAACGCGTCGACCGCCCTCGCGACCGAGCACCGGTCGGGGATGCCGTCGGTTTACCAGGTCCTGGTGGACGACATGCCGCTGTCGCAGATCGTGAACCCCGTGCCCGACATGCCGAACCTCTACTGCGCCCCCGCCACCCTCGACCTCGCGGGCGCGGAGATCGAGCTTGTCCCCATGGTCGGCCGTGAGACCCGCCTGCGGAGGGCGCTGGCGGCCTTCGACGCCATGGAGTTCGACTACATCCTCATCGACTGCCCGCCGTCGCTGGGCCTGCTGACGGTGAACGCCATGGCGGCGGCCCAGGAGGTGCTGATCCCCATCCAGTGCGAGTACTACGCCCTGGAGGGTCTCACCCAGCTCATGCAGAACGTCGAGCTGGTGCGTGCGCACCTGAACCAGACGCTCGCGGTCTCGACCATCCTTCTCACCATGTACGACGGTCGTACCCGCCTGGCGTCTCAGGTCGCGGAAGAGGTGCGGTCACACTTCGGCGACACGGTGCTCGACGCGGTCATCCCCAGGAGCGTCCGCGTCTCCGAGGCGCCCAGCTATGGCCAGTCGGTCATGACGTACGACCCGGGGTCCAGCGGCGCGCTCGCGTACATGGGGGCCGCCAAGGAGATCGCCTATCGTGCGGCGGCCCTCGCCGACGCCTGACAGCCGATATCAGAGACTCCGGGCTGAGCGGACATCCGGCGGCCGGCGGTCTCTTTTCGGGGTATGGGCGGCGGCCCGATCCCGGGTTATGAACAGCTCCATGTCTGAGGACTCGTGCGGAGGCGCCGCAGCGGTACTCTCTCCTGGTGTGTGCGTGCCGGTGCCCAGTGACCCCGAGTCGCTGGGCACCGCCTTCTGTGCGGGTGTGGGTATGAAGGAGCAGCGGTGAGCCAGCAGCGTCGGGGACTTGGCAAGGGTCTTGGGGCTCTGATCCCCACGGGACCGATCGTCGATCCGTCGCCTGTGGCGAGCGTGCCGTCCACTGCCGGTCTGCCGTCACCCGTATTGGGTGGCGGCGTGACAAACGGTGCGATGACGGGTGGCAGCGAGGCGGATGGCAGCGGAACGGGCCTGCGGCCGGTGGAGGGTGCGTACTTCCAGGAGATAGAGGTCGGATCGATCTCTCCCAACCCCCGCCAGCCGCGAGAGGTGTTCGACGAGGATCGTCTCGACGAACTGTCCGCCTCCATCAAGGAGGTCGGCCTGCTGCAGCCGGTCGTCGTACGGGCGCTGCCGGACGGCCGCTTCGAGCTCATCATGGGGGAGCGGAGGTGGCGCGCGTCCCAGCTCGCCGGCCTCGACCACATCCCCGCGATCGTCCGCAGTACGCAGGACGACGAGATGCTCCGCGAGGCGCTCATCGAGAACCTCCAGCGCGAGCAACTGAACGCGCTGGAGGAGGCGGCGGCCTACCAGCAGCTTCTGGACGACTTTGGCGCCACCCATGAGGTGCTCGCCAGGAAGGTGGGGCGGTCCCGCTCGCACATCAGCAACACCCTGCGACTGCTGAACCTCCCGCCGGAGGTGCAGCGCAGACTGGCGGCGGGGGTCATCAGCGCCGGGCACGCGCGTGCGCTGCTGACGCTCAGCGACCCGGCCGCCCAGGAGCGCCTGGCGAGCCGAATCGTGGCGGAAGGACTGTCGGTCCGGACCGTCGAGGAGATCGTGGCGCTGGGGGAGGCGACCGCGGGTCCGGCTCCCCGCAAGCCGCGGGCGAAGAAGCCGACGGCTCCGGCGCTGCGGGATCTGGCCGACCGGCTCTCCGACCACTTCGAGACGAAGGTGAAGGTCGATCTCGGCAGCCGGAAGGGCCGCATCGTGGTCGAGTTCTCCACCATCGACGACCTGGAGCGCATCATCGACACGATGGCTCCAGAGGCCGCCAACGCCATGCGCGGCGCGGGGGCCGTCACCGAGTAGCCGCTGTTTCACGTGAAACAGCGCCACTGCCGGCGCATGAACCGCCCTCGATCGCCCAAGTGGCCGCAGCAGGCGAGAGAACGCCGGGTGAAATCCGCAGGGGTGGCAGGAGTTCTCTGAGCCCCGCTCCGCCGGCCGTGTTCGGAGCCGCGCAGGCCGGGCCGGCAACGTCGTCACTCGCCGTGTCCCGTGAACCCGGGCCTCGCCTTCGATGAGTTGGGTCCCATGCGGACCGGGACATCCTCGTGAGAGCCCATCACACTGGGCGCGGCTTCTCACCAATCGTGCTCAGGATGGCGACGTGCTCAGGCACAGGCGACGCCGAACCGTGGAGGCGCGATGAACGACGAGGCTCCCTTCCGGATAGGGCTTCGGGTTGAGGACGTGAGTGCGGCGGCCGCGTTCTATGAGGGTCTGGGGTTCGAGCGGACCGGGACGCTGTCCAGCCCCGACGGCCGGATAATCATGGCGATCCTGCGACGCGGCGATCTCCAACTGCTCGTCGACGCCCTGACGGGCATGCCGTTTCCCGGCAGCGAGCGTGAACGATGCACCCTGGCCGGTCCCCGAGGCTTGGGCGTGGTCATCGGCGTCGCGATGGACGACGTGGGGGCGGCGGTGGACTACTGCCGATCGGCCGGTTGTGAGATCGCCACCGACCCCGTGGATGCCCCGTGGGGGGAGCGGTACGCCGAGGTCGTCGATCCATATGGGTACGCATGGAAGTTCTTCCAGGTGCTTCCCGATCCGCCCCATGACAGTTTGGGTAGCGCTTACGACAGCTGGTTCGGCTGACCCTGTCGCTTCGGCCGCCGCATGCGTGCCCATAGGCACGCATGCGGCGGTGCGTGTTTCACGTGAGACAAGGCTCAGCGGCGAGCCGCGGCAAGCTCCAGGAGTCCCCTGCAGAGGGTTCCCAGGTCGCGGTGAGCCGCTTCGGCGGCCATCGGAAGCAGGGAGGTCTCCGTCATGCCCGGGGCGACGTTCACCTCAAGGAAGAACGGCTTGCCGGTGGCGTCGACGATGATGTCGGTACGGGAGACGTCGCGCAGGCCCAGCGCCGTGTGCGCGGCCACGGCCATCCCCGCACACGCCTCGGTGGCCTCGGGAGAGAGCCGGGCAGGCGCGAAGAACTCCGTCTGGCCGGCCGTGTAACGGGCGGCGTAGTCGTAGACGCCGCGGTCGGGCACGATCTCCACCGGAGGCAGGGCGACCGGGCCGTCGCCGAGATCCACCACGGATACGGCGACCTCCACGCCTTGCACGTACTGCTCGATCAACGCGGTGTCCCCGTAGGCGAAGCAGCCGACCATCGCGGCGGGCAACTCCTCGGCGCTGCGGACGATCGACGCGCCGAGCGCGGACCCTCCACGTGAGGGCTTCACGAACAGCGGCAGTCCGAGGCGGTCGACGATGCGGGCGAGCACCGCGGTCGCGCCGAGGTCGTGGAACGTCTCCTTGGGCAGCGCCACCGAGTCGGGGGTGTTGAGCCCCCAGGATCGGACGACCGCCTTGGCGGTGGGCTTGTCGAAGGCGACCCGGCAGGCGTCCGGCGTCGCGCCGACGTAGGGCACGTCGAGCAGTTCCAGGACGGACCGGATGGCCCCGTCCTCCCCGGCGCCGCCGTGCAGGGTGACGAACACCGCGTCCGGCGGGTCCGACAACACGGCGGGCACGAGGGTGGCGTCGGTGTCGCGCGTCTCCACGTCCACACCGGCCGCCCGCAGCACCTCCGCCACCCGGCGACCGGAGCGCAGGGAGACCTCACGTTCGTAGGAGAGCCCTCCGGCGAGGACGAGCACGTGACCCAGATCGCTCATGCCGCCTCACCACCGACGCGGGCGAACACGCCGCCGAACTGGATCAGGTCATCCCGCAGCACACGCGGACCGGGAGACCCCGCGCGGCTGTGGGAGGCGCGACCCCCGATCCACCGGTGATCGGCGTTGCCCGGCCCGGGGCGCGTTCCCCTCCGCGAATGTGCGGGGGGCGATCCTGCGGTCATCGTTCGCTCGCTCACGAAGAGGGCCTTTCTCGCGTCGAGGAGTCGGTACGGCCAGCCTGAACAGGCTAGTGCCCCTCCCGGCGGTCGTCGTCCAGGCCCGGCCACGACAGGAGGGGCGAAAGGCGACGACATCCCAGTAGGAGAGGCTACGCCGGTTCGGGCGCGGGCCGTACCGCGCCTGAGCGAGACAGGCCGGACGCTTCCTAGACGAGGTCCGGGCCGGGGGTGTCCACGCCCCCATGCCGCGGGATGGAACCCGTACCGAACGTGTCCCGCATCCTGAGCTCCTGCTCGATGACCCCGGCGAGGCGGCGTACGCCTTCCTTGATGCGGTCCGGCTCCGGGTAGCAGAACGACAGCCGCATGTTCCGCGTGCCGCCGCCGTCGGAGTAGAACCCGGTGCCGGGCACGAAGGCGACCCGTTCGGCGATGGCGCGAGGGAGGAGAGCCTTCGAATTGAGCCCCTCTGGAAGCGTCATCCAGACGAAGAAGCCGCCGGCCGGGCGGGTCCACGTGCACCCGGGCGGCATGAACACCTCGAGCGCGCTCAGCATCGCGTCACGCCGCTCGCGGTACAGCTCCCGGAACGTCTTGATCTGCTCCCGCCACGGCTGGGTCGTGAGGTACTGTCCCACGGCGAGCTGGGTGAACGTCGAGTGCGACAACACCGCCGACTCCATGGCGAGGACCAGCTTGTCGCGGATCGCGTGAGGGGCGACGGCCCAGCCGACGCGGAAGCCCGGGGCCAGGGTCTTGGAGAACGAGCCAAGGTAGACGACACCGTCGGGATCGTCGGCCCGCAACGCCCGCATCGGCTCTCCATCGAACCCGAGCAGGCCGTACGGGTTGTCCTCGACGACGAGCACGCCGGCCCGGCGGCAGATCTCCAGCACCTGGCGGCGGCGCACCTCGTTGAGCGTCACGCCGGCCGGATTCTGGAAGGTCGGGATCGTGTAGAGGAACTTGATCCGGTTGCCCGCCGCCTGGAGGGCGTAGATGGTCTGCGCGAGCGACTCGGGAATCAGCCCCTGGTCGTCCATCGCGATGTGGACGACCTTCGCCTGGTAGGCCGCGAACGTGCCGAGGGCTCCGGCGTAGGACGGCCCTTCGGCGAGCACGACGTCACCGGGGTCGATGAAGATGCGGGTGATGAGGTCGAGCGCCTGCTGGGAGCCGACGGTGACCATGATGTCGTCGGGACCGGCTTCGATGCCCTCAAGGCGCATGACCTCGCAGATCTGCTCCCGCAGAGCGGGGTCGCCCTGGCCGCCGCCGTACTGCAGAGCGACGGAACCGCGCGTGGCGACCAGATCGGCGACGAGATCGCCGACCACGTCGAGGGGAAGGGCCGTGATGTACGGCATGCCGCTGCCGAGCGAGACCACCTCAGGCCTCGAGGCGACGGCGAAGAGAGCTCGGATCTCGGAGGCGACCATCCCGGCGGCGCGGGCGGCGTACCTGTCGACGTAGGCGTCAATGCGCGACCCGTGGGCCGCAGCCTTCCGACCGTGATCAAGCTCATGCGTCACGGTCCACCTCCGATCACATAGCCGAGAAATCCAGAGTACGGTAACGCGCCACGCTGCTCACAACAGGGTATTGACCATCACAGACCCCTTTTCCTGCATTCCTGTCTCACTGGTTTCACCGTGAGGACGATGTAAACGGTCAGCTGTGGCTCTTGTGGCGTACGCGCTCCCGTCCTGCCGCTGAGTTACGATGCGTGCAGTAGACGCCGTATTCGCGCGCTTTTCTGGCGGGACCGCTAGCGGGGATTGGGGCATCACGTGTCGCGTCGGCTGGTCAATGTCACCCTCGACAACCTCGATGACCTGCCGCGCCGGTGCCGGCGGTGCGTGTTCTGGGAGCTCGACCCCGTCAGTGGGGAGCGCGCGGTGGAGGCGGGCGACCCGAGCCTGGAGAAGGAGGCGTGGATCTCCGCGACCCTCCTCGAATGGGGGAGCTGCGGCAAGATCGCCTACGTCGACGGCGTGGCGGCCGGTTTCGTGCTCTACGCCCCGCCGCTGTACGTCCCCCGATCGGTGGCGTTCCCGACCTCTCCGGTCAGCTCCGACGCGGTGCTGCTGACGACCGCGCACATCGTGCCGGAGTTCTCCGGAGGCGGGCTCGGCCGGATGCTCGTGCAGGGCGTCGCCAAGGACCTCACCCGCCGCGGCGTACGGGCGATAGAGGCCTTCGGCGACCTCAAGTGGGAGCAGCCCGGCTGCCTGCTCCCGGCGGACTATCTGCTGTCGGTCGGGTTCAAGACCGTCCGCCCGCATCTGCGCTTCCCCCGGCTCCGTCTGGAGCTCAAGACCGCCGTCTCGTGGCGTGAGGACGTCGAGGTGGCGCTGGAGCGCCTACTCGGCTCGATGTCCCCGGAGCGGGCGCTGCGGCCCGTCTGAGGCGATCTCAGCCCCCCGATCGCCACTCCGAGTGATCCCCGCTCCGAGTGATCCCAGGACACGACGGAGCCCCCCACGCGAACTGCGCGGGGGGCTCCGGCCGGCTTCGTCCGGGGCGCGTCAGAGGACATCCTGCAGTTCGCGCAGCAGCATGGCCTTCGGCTTGGCGCCGATGATCTGCTTGACGACCTCGCCGCCCTTGTAGACGTTCATCGTCGGGATCTGCAGCACGCCGTAGTCGCGCGGCGTGGCCGGGTTCTCGTCGATGTTCAGCTTGACGATGGTCAGCCTGTCCGCGTTCTCGGCGGCGATCTCCTCGAGGATGGGCCCGACCTGGCGGCACGGACCGCACCACTCGGCCCAGAAGTCGACGAGAACCGGCTTGTCGCTCTTGAGGACCTCGGCCTCGAAGCTCGCGTCCGTCACGCTCTTGATGGCGCCCAAGGTAACTCTCCCCTTGTGTCTGGTGTGGTGGGTGCAACCGCGGGAACGGTCACCGCATTCCCGCGGACGCCCGGAATCCCGCGGCCGTCCCGGAAACGGTCTCAGGCGTTCAGCGTCAGCCAGCGCTCGGCGTCGAGCGCCGCGGAGCATCCGGTCCCGGAGGCCGTGATCGCCTGACGGTAGATGTGGTCGACGACGTCGCCCGCCGCGAACACACCGTCGATGTTGGTCCGGGTCGTCGGCGACTCCACGAGGACGTACCCCTCGTCGTCGAGATCGATCTGGCCCTTCAGCAACTCCGTGCGCGGCTCGTGGCCGATGGCGATGAACAGCCCCCCGACCGGCAGGTCGGTCTCCTCACCGCTCTTGAGGTTGCGCACGCGCACGCCGGAGATCCGGTCCTCGCCGAGCACGTCGACGACCTCGCTGTCCCAGACGAAGCGAATCTTCGCGTTGGCGAACGCCCGGTCCTGCATGATCTTGCTGGCGCGCAGCGTGTCCCTGCGGTGGATCACGGTGACGGTACGGGCGAACCGGGTCAGGAAGATGGCCTCCTCCATCGCCGTGTCACCGCCGCCGACGACCACGATCTCCTGGTCGCGGAAGAAGAACCCGTCACAGGTCGCACACCACGACACGCCCCGGCCGGACAGCCGCTTCTCGTTCTCCAGGCCGAGCTCGCGGTAGCGCGAGCCGGTGGCGATGATCACGGACTTGGCCAGGTAGGTGTCGGTGTACGTCTTGACCACCTTGGGGTCGGCCTCCAGGTCGACCTCCACGACGTCGTCCGCCACCAGTTCGGCACCAAAGCGCTCGGCCTGCTTGCGGAAGTTGTCCATCAGGTCAGGACCCATGATCCCGTCCGGGAACCCGGGGAAGTTCTCCACGTCGGTGGTGTTCATCAGCGCACCACCCGCGGTGACCGAGCCCTCGAAGACGAGCGGCCGCAGGTCCGCCCGCGCGGCGTACACGGCCGCCGTGTAGCCGGCGGGCCCCGATCCGATGATGATCACGTTACGGACGTCGCTCAACGGCCTAGCCTTCCGATCCCGGTGTGATGTGCAGTCGCGTCAACAGATCCTAGGGCCCGGCGATTCCCGCTGCCGACCCCCGGCACGCGGAGCACCGGGAGCCCCCTCATACGCGAAGCCCCCCGGAGGTCGCGGGGGGCTTCGTCACTGCCGATGGTACGGCTCGCGCCGTACGCCGTGCGCCGCCGGGAGCGGCGCCGGGTCACCTCCAGCTGGCCAGGCCCTCCGGCCGCAGGCGGCGGCACTCGGAGTCCACGACGACCACGCGTACGGCGTTGATGTTCTTGTCCTCCCAGAACGCCATGATCGTGGCCTCGTTGCCGTTGTACAGGGCCTTGTCGACCCCGATCGGCGTGCGGTCGAGCTCGGTGGAGAACTGCTTGACGCAGCTGTCGAGACCATCGTCGTTCGTGGACGCGCCGTCCACGCCGGGACCGACGCCGAAGTAGCCCAGCAGCGGCCCGCGCAGCTCCCGGCTGGTGTAGTTGTGGCCGCTGGCGTACGTCGAGTAGGTGAGCGCCTGCGCGCGGGTCTTCTCCGGGGTCTGGCTCGCGTCGCCCTGGCTGAGCGCGGACTGCGGCCGCGGGCCGCCGGACCAGAGCAGGCCGGTGGCGGCGACCCCGCCCCCGACCACGACGACCGCCGCCGCGGCGGCGGCGGCCACCGCGGGCATCGCCCACGCGCGCCGCCTGGTGGACCTACGGCCCCCCGCACGCGTGCGGCGCCCGATCGGCGTGATCGTCCCGTCGCCGGACACGACGCCCAGCGGACCGGTCGCCGCGGCGACCGGCGCGAACTCGCGCTCCGGCGCAGGCTCCGGCTCGGGTACGAGCCCCGGCTGTGGCGCCCCGGAAGGGACGATGGATTCGACCGGAGTCTCGACGGTCTCCCACGGCGCGTTCTCCCAGGGGGAGTCCCGCATGACGCGGTCCCAGTCCGGGGCCGCGGCGGCCAGCGCCTGGTCGATGCGTTTGGCGACGCCCAGAGGCATCGCCGGCACCGGCACCGCCGCCAGGACCTCGCGGACCGCGGCCAGGTCGGCGAGGCGCTCCCCGCAGGGGTCGCAGACCGCGAGGTGTTCGCGGACCAGCCGTGCCGTGGTTTCGTCGAGGAGACCCTCCGCAAGTTCGGCGAGAATCTCCAGGTCGTAGTGCGTGTCACCCGTCACGAAGTTCTGCTCCCTTCCCGGATGAGACGCGAGTGAGGTCTGATCGGTTCCGTAGATGAGAAAGAATCGGGGCGAGTTTGGCGCGGCCCCGCGCGCAGCGGCTCTTCACCGTTCCGGGCGGGACGCCCAGCACCGCGGCGGCGTCGTCCACCGCGTAGCCCATCATGTCGACGAGCACGAGCGCGGCCCGCTGGTCGGGCGGCAGCAGCTTGAGCGCCGCCGTCACCTCCAGGGCGACCTCCCGCTCGCTCGACTGGTCGGTGGCCGGAGCCTCCCGCTCGGCGGCCTCGATGAGTTCGTCGTCGGCGACGGGCCGCACCGACTTGCGGCGCATGCGGTCGAGGCAGGCGTTCACCACGATGCGGTGCAGCCACGTCGTGACCGCCGCCTCGCCGCGGAAGCTGTCCGCCTTCCGGTACGCCGAGACGAACGCGTCCTGCACCGCGTCGGCGGCCTCGTCGGGATCGCCCAGCGTACGCAGGGCGACCGCCCACATCCGGTCGCGGTGCCGCCGGACGATCTCGCTGAACGCGTGGGGATCGCCGCCGAGGTGGCGGGTCAGCAGATCGGCGTCGGACGCGGCGTGCCGCGCGTGCTCAGCCGTCGGGGGTGTGTCTGGTGGGGAGTTCACAGGTCCCTGCTATGGCGATCCGGGGGAGTGCACCGTTACTTCGTAGATGGTGCCACGATACTTCCCGAGATAGGGCGGAAGCCTGGTGAACCAGATCAAAACGTACTGGCCCGTGGTGGCCCTGCTCGGGGTGAGCGTGACCGTGCCCGAGGCGCCCCTCGCCTCCGCGAGGGTCCTCAGCGAACCGAGATCCGCCGCGTCGCCCACCTTGAGCTGCACGGTCGCGCCGGCGGAGTCGCCCAGGGAGACGACCACGTCGGCGATCGGGACCGGCTTGCCCATGTCGAGGATGAGCCCGACCCCGTCCTTGAGCCCGCCCAGGTCCGCGCCGAGGTAGCTGTCGGTGTGCCACTCGGTGGACGGCTTGCCGTCGACGGCGAGGCCGGCGATCTCCGGCTTCTCCGAGCCGTCGCCCAGGGGGTCGAACCCGGTCGCGCTCACCGGCTTGACGGCGACCGGCTTGGCCGTGGGGGACGGCGAGTCGGCGACGTCCGGCTGCGTGACCCGCGGAGTGTTGCCGAGGTTCTTGCCCACCGTCCAGGCGCCGACCCCGACGGCCGCCATCACGAGCAGCACGATGACGGTCAGCAGGATTCTGCTCGCCGCGCCGCCCTGCGGACGCGGCGGTTGCGGATGCGGATGCGGCCGCTGCGGCGGCATCGTGGTCCCGCCCATGCCCATGCCGTCGGGCGCCTCGGCGCGCAGGTTCAGCGCGGGCGGGGCGGTGTTGACCGGGACCGGCGTGGGACGCGGCACCTCGGCGAGGGCCTCGGCCACCTCGGCCGGGGTCGTCAGCGGAGGCTGTCCCCGCCTCGGCTCCTGCAGCAGCGCCCGGCACGTGATGGCGTCGAGATAACCCGGCACGCCGGCGGTGACCTGCCGGGGCGTGCAGACCCTGCCGTCGTCGAGGGGCGCGGGGGGCAGGCCGCAGTCGGACTCGCCCGGCCAGTGCCCGGTGAGCGCGGCGTACAGCAGGCGGCCCAGGCCCTCGGCGTCCTCGCGGGCGGGATCCTCGCTGTGGAGGTCGAGGATCGCGGCGTCGACGGCGAGCCCGAGGAGCTTGACCGTCCCGCCGCTCGTCCAGACCAGGCGGCCGGGGGTGAGATGAAGATGGGTGAGACCCGCCGCGTGGGCGTGCGCCAGCGCCTCGGCGGCCTCGGCGACCAGGGCGGCGCCACGCGCGATGTCGACCGGCCCGCTCTCCAGCAGGTCGAGCAGCGACTCACCGCTGACCCACTCGCTCACGACGTACGCCGTGCCGTCCTCGTCGGCCGCGTCGAAGACCTGGGTGAGACGTGGGTCGGTCAGCCGGCTCGCCACCCGGGCGGCCGTGACGACCTCGGTGACCCGCGGGAAGTCCGGCGCGAACGTGTGGACCGCGACCGGCCGGGCGAGGATCTCGTCCAGCGCCTTCCACAGGGTCGCGCCCGCGGACTCGTGGACCCGGTCCTCCAGGCGGAACCGGTCCGCCAACCGGGTCCCCGGTTCGACCGTGGACATGCTCATGCGGCCGCCCCGCTCCGCGGCCTGTCGGCATGCATCAGCCGATGCCGGGTGCTTCCGCCCACGCCTTCCCGCTTCCGCTCGCCGATCCCAACTCCAGGTCGCGCCCCCGGGATCTCGTGCCTGCCGCGGCACCGGACGGAGCACCGCCGGGCCGGATTTCTCCGGTAGGGCAAGATCCGCGGGACGTTTCGCTGGAAGGTGTATCAAAAGTGATGCCCTGCCGCGCCGAATCCCACCGGATTCCCGCTCGCAACGGACGCCGCTTCATCAACACTCCCTGGCGCACCATGCTAGTGCCGTGCCGCTTGTGCCCGCCTTCCCGATTGAAGACGTCCGAATCGGACTTCTGGGTTACCTTCGAGTTGCCGCTTGGTCGTGAGAACTCCTACCGTCCTACCCTGCCCGCCACGAGTCCAATGATGGAACGGACCTCGGGAACCCGCAGCCGGTGCGCGGCCAGCAGGTAGAGCAGCAGTCCGGCGCCGCCGCCGACGACGAGCACGACGGCCGAGCTCACCGGCGTGATCGCGGTGAGCTCCCGGGACAGCCACAGCACCGCCAGCGCGAGCGCGGCGGCCGGGATCGCCGCCGCGTACATCCGGCCCAGGCCGGTGGTGACCTCCCGGCCGGAGAGGCCGCCGATCTTCCGGCTCGCCAGCACCCACGCGACGCCGCAGAGCACGACGTACGTGGCCAGGTAGGCGAAGGCCATGCCGATGACGATGTACCGGTCGGGCAGCGTGAAGTACGCGACCAGGCTGAGCGTCGCGTTGATGGCCACGTTCACAGCCGCCATGATCGCGGGCGTGCGGGTGTCGCCGAAGCTGTAGAAGACCCGCAGCAGGAGCTGGAAGACCGAGAACGGCACCAGCGCCAGGCCGAACACCTGGAGGATATGCCCGATGTAGATCGCGTTCGCCGTCGTCATGTGGCCCCACGAGAAGATCAGCGTGGTGACCGCCGGGCCGAGCACCATCAGCAGCAGGCTCGCCGGGACGATGACGGACGAGACCAGCCGCACCGCCGAGGCGAACTCCGTGCGCACCTCCTCCAGCCTGCCCTCGGCGACGGACCGGCTCATCTTCGGCAGCATGGCGGTGATCACCGACACCGCGATGATCCCGTACGGGAGCTGGAAGAGCTGGAACGCGTACGCCCAGGCGCTGTTGCCGGCGCCCGGCGCCTGCTGGCCCGAGCCGGTGGAGAGCTTGGTGGTGACCCAGAACCCGATCTGGGTGATGCCGGTGTAGCCGAACGTCCACACGGCGGCTCTGGCCGCCTCCCCGAGCCCGGTGCCGCGCACCCCGAAGCGCGGGCGGAACCGGAACCCGGCCCGGTGCAACGCGATCACCAGCACGATCGCCTGGGCCACGATGCCCGCGGTGGTGCCGAGGCCGAGGAGCGTGAGGTCGCGCTCGCTCACCTTCTCGATGTCGGACGACCCGACGGCGTAGTAGGCGGCCAGGACGCCCATGACCACGATGTTGTTGAGCACCGGCGCCCACATCGGGGCGGCGAACCTGTCCCGCGTGTTGAGGATCGCTCCCGCCAGCGAGCCGACCCCGAAGAACGCGATCTGCGGCAGCATGAACCTGGCCAGGGTGGCGGCGACCTCCACCTTGTCCTCGGTCCAGTTCGAGGCGGTGTAGAGCTCCATGATCGGCTTGGCCAGCAGCACGCCGAGCAGCGCGACGGCCGTCAGCACCACCACCGCCAGCGTCATCAGCCGCTGCTCGAACGCCTGGCCCCCGTCCGGGTCGCGCTGCTGAGCCCGTACGATCACCGGCACGATCACGCTGCTCAGCACGCCCTGGAGCAGCAGGTCGAGCAGGATGTAGGGAATCATGTAGGCCGCGTTGTAGGCGTCGCCGAGAGCGAAGGTGCCGATGGCGGCGGCGAGCATCGCCGTCCGCGCGAAGCCGGTGAGCCGCGAGACCATCGTCCCGGCCGCCATGATCGCGCTGGCTCGCAGCATCCTGCTCATGGATGTCCTTCGGGTCACGACGGCCGCGTTCGCACGGCCGCCTCACTCGGGGTGGGCCGGACCAGGGGTCCGCCTACGGTGACTGCGTCCGCTCGGCCGGGACGGCGTCCGGCCGGTCCTCCGGCGGCCCCCCGCCGGCGGTCGTGCCGTCGAACGGGAACGCCCTCCTCGACCTGCGGCGCAGGACGCGCATCACCACGGCGGCGAGCATGATGACCAGGGCCGCCCCGACGATGACGACGGCGATGCCGGTGTAGCCCGTCGCGCGCACGACGACCCGTACGGCGCTGCCGTACGCCACGTCGCCGTCGGTGAGAAGCTGCACCGAGATGCTCGCCTCGCCGCCCCCGCCGCGTACGATCACCGGCACGTTGACGAGCTGGCTCCGGCCGGCGAGGACCCTGGTCGGCTGGGTCCGGTAGGTCCCGCCGGGCGCGTCGATCGCGAGGCGGGACTTGCTGCCCGAGGTGACCCGGATCCTGATCTCGATGTCCTCGTCCAGGTTGTTGGCCACGCTGACCGGCACCTGGCCGTTGCTCCCCGCCACCGAACGCGGGCTGTCGAGCACGGACACGCCGGTGATGCGCCGGTCGATCGTCTCCTTCACCCGCTGCGCGAAGGAGGCGGCCCGCTTGGCGTCGCCCCGGAAGGACGCCGAGGCCAGCCGGAGTATCGCGGCGTGGAAGAGGTCCGTGTGCTCCACCGTGACGGTGGCGGCGGCCTCGGCCTTGCGCTCCAGCTTCCGGATGGCGGCGAGATGGGAGCGGCTCAGCTCCGACTGGCGGTCGCGCTCGGTGTAGGCCAGGTCGTCCCGCGGCGCCCCGCCCCGCCCCGGCGTCACCGAGCCGAGCGAGGTCATGCGCAGCCAGGGAGCGGCCGAGGCGGCCTGGAGGAGGCCGGAGACGAACGCGGGGTCGGGCGTCCACAGGTGCGAGCCGGGCACCGCGATCACGGTGGGCGACGACGTCTTCGCCGATCCGGCCGATCCGTCCTGTGCTGACCGGTTTGGTTGGCCCGACGGGTCCGGCAGGCCCGGCTGCGCGGTCTCGCGCTCGAAGGCGATCATCGCGGTCTCGGCGAGGAACCGCTGCCGGGCCAGCATCGCCGCGCCGGGGGCCGAGACGTTCCCGCCGAGGACGGCGCTGAGCGTGGGGTCGGCGAGCAGCGCGGTCATCGGCTTGTCCGCCACGGAGTAGAGCGTGGCCGCGCCGTCGGGGGTGACCGGAGTGGACGTGAACGCCGCCGGGTCGTCCGGCGCCAGGGCCCGCACCGGCAGCGAGTCCCCGGACAGCAGCACGGACGTCACGCCCGAGATCGCCAGTTCGTCCAGCGTGTCCCGGTCGATCCGGCCGCCGGCCGGCCAGGCCGTGCTGCCGTGGATCTCCCGGCCGAGCACCTCGCTCGCGAGCGCGGCCCCGCGCTGCACCGACGCCGCGGCCTGCTTGTCGAGGCCGAAGTGGACCAGCGCGGTCAGGTCCGGATCGGCGTACGGCGTGGCCACGACGGGCTTGCCGGTGAGCGCGCCGCGCAGGCCGTTCAGCCACTGGCCCGCGGCCGGGTCGGCCTCCTTGCGCACGCCGCGCACGCTCCGCGCGCCGGCGGACAGGACGCGGACGTCGTCGAGCAGGGCGGGATCGACGAACCAGGTGACCTTGTCCCTGGTGTCCTGGGCGGTCTGGAGCAGCGCCGCCAGGCGGCCGGACGCGAGCGACGCGGACAGGTCGTCGTCCATGAACGTCGCGTCGTCGGCGCGGTGCGGACGGTCCACCAGGGGAAGGGCGAGCGCCAGCTTCACCTTGGGAATCTGCTCGCCCTTCGGGGCGTACGTCAGGAAGGTGCGCTCGATCGCGATCCGCTGACCGGTCGCCGCGTCGGCCACCTCGATCGCGAGGGGGTAGACGCCGGGCCGGGACATCCCCAGATCCGAGGGCGTCACGGTGAACCGGAAGGGCAGCTTGCCCGCTTCGTTGAGCGGCGTCGCCTGGACCCGGGTGCTGTAGTTGGAGGGGGCGTATCCCTGCTCGGACAGGTAGGCCGCCATCTCGTCGCGCGAGGCCAGCGGCCGGTTCGGCGAGTAGCGGACCACCACCCGTACGGCGGCTCCCGGGGTGCCCGCCACGGTCCCCGAGATCGTCACGTCGGTGGCACCGTCGCGGACGACCTCCGGCGTGATCTCGTTCACGACCAGCGGGTCGGCCGGAGCGGCGGCGGCCGCGACGCGACCCGCGGGTACGGCGGCAGCCGTACCGGCCATGCCCGCGGGGGACGCGAGCAGGGCGGTCAGCAGGGTCAGCAGTGCGGCCTTGCGAATCATGTGCGGGCCAGCGGTGAGGAACGGCGCACGCCCAGAATGCTATGGCCTAAGCGGTCCGGATAGGACTCGCGAGGCTCGCCGCGCCCCTCCGGGGGATCGTCCTGATGTCCACGGCCTTGGCCGCGACCAGGTCGAACAGGTGGATCGCGCGCAGCCGCAACGCGGTGCGGCGCTCGCCGGTCGCGGTGTGGACGACCTCGTCGGGATCGAGGCGGTCCCGCAGCCGCTGGTCCACCAGCACGGTCAGCTCGTCGGGCAGCAGCAGCGGGCAGACCAGCCCGTCGGCGTAGTCGGTCGCCGAGTTCACCGTGAAGGACGAGGCGGGGCGTACCCTGGGGGTACGCAGCAGGGAGGCCACCGCCGCGGGCGCGGGAGAACGGCCGACCGTGCTCAC
Organism: Microbispora sp. NBC_01389; assembly: GCF_045040095.1. Lineage (NCBI taxonomy): Bacteria > Bacillati > Actinomycetota > Actinomycetes > Streptosporangiales > Streptosporangiaceae > Microbispora > Microbispora sp. NBC_01389. The sequence continues at coordinate 1,906,143 of NZ_CP109552.1, read as the reverse complement.
CACGGCCACCGCCCGGGTGCCCGTCCGCGCGGTCACCTCGAAGAGCGACACGCACAGGCAGGTCTCGGGGGCCACCCCGAGGACCTCGGGCAGCTCGTCGGCGCAAGTCAACGGACGCGGAAGACGTACGATCTCATGGTGGATCTGGTGGGCGAGGAGCCAGCGGTGAATCGCGAGAGCGTCTTTCATCTCGTGTGCTCCTTGCGTCGTCCAGCGCCCCCGAACCGTCCGTGGCCTGGTGATCGCTAGGCGTGTCTCCCCTGGGTGACACCCGGCACCTGGGCCGTCGGGGGAGAGTCTCTGTTCCGTGACCGAAGGACCTACCCAGCCTTGTCCGTTTCAAATCTGAGCGACGGCCAGCAGCACGCCGTGAACGAACTGTTCCGCCGGATCGCCCCGGTCGCCGACGAGCTCGGCGAGCTGTTCGCGGCCCGGGGACACGAGCTGGCCCTGGTCGGCGGATCCGTCCGCGACGTCTTCCTGGGCCGCGTGGGCAAGGACATCGACCTGACGACGGACGCCAGGCCCGACCGGGTGCTGGAGATCGTCAAGGACTGGGCGGACGCCGTCTGGACGATCGGGATCGAGTTCGGCACGGTCGGCGTCCGCAAGGGCGGCCGGCTCCTGGAGATCACCACCTACCGCAGCGAGTCGTACGACCCGGCCTCCCGCAAGCCGGACGTGATGTACGGCGACTCGCTCGACGGCGACCTCGCCCGCCGCGACTTCGCGGTCAACGCGATGGCGGTCCGCCTGCCCGGCCACGAGTTCGTCGACCCGTACGGCGGGCTCCCCGACCTCGCCGCCAAGGTGCTGCGCACGCCCGGCGCCCCGGAGCGGTCGTTCGACGACGACCCGCTGCGGATGCTGCGCGCCGCGCGGTTCGTCGCGCAGCTGGGCTTCGCGGTCGCCCCCGAGGTGGTCGAGGCCATGACCGCGATGGCCGGCCGCATCGAGATCGTCTCGGCGGAGCGCATCCGCGACGAGCTCGACAAGCTGGTCTGCGGCGCGTACCCGAGGGCCGGCCTCACGCTCCTCGTGGACACCGGGCTGGCCGCTCACGTGCTGCCCGAGCTGCCGAAGCTGCGGCTGGAGATCGACGAGCACCACCGGCACAAGGACGTCTACGAGCACACGCTGATCGTGCTGGAGCGGGCGATCGGGCTGGAGACGGCCGGACCGGACCGCGTGCTGCGGTGGGCCGCCCTGCTGCACGACATCGGCAAGCCGAAGACCCGCCGCAACGAGCCGGGGGGCCGGGTGTCGTTCCACCACCACGAGGTGGTCGGGGCGCAGATGGCGAAGAAGCGGCTGACCGAGCTGAGGTTCCCCAAGGACGTGGTGTCCGACGTGTCCAAGCTCGTGGAGCTGCACCTGCGTTTCCACGGGTACGGCACGGGAGAGTGGACCGACAGCGCCGTGCGCCGCTACGTCCGCGACGCCGAGCACCTGCTGTCCGGCCTGCACAAGCTGACCAGGGCCGACTGCACCACCCGCAACAGGCGTAAGGCGCAGGCCCTGTCGCGCACCTACGACCAGCTGGAGGTGCGCATCGCCCGGCTGGCCGAGGAGGAGGAGCTCGCCAAGATCCGGCCCGAGCTGGACGGCAACGAGATCCAGGAGATCCTCGGCGTGCCGCCCGGCCCGGTCGTCGGCCGGGCCTACAAGCACCTGCTGGAGATCCGCATGGACCACGGCCTGATCGGCAAGGAGGCGGCCGGGGACGCACTGCGCGCCTGGGCCCGCGAGAACGGTCTCCTGTCCTGAGCTCGGCTCACGTGACGGCGTTCAGCTTGTGACGGCGTTCAGCTCGTGACGGCGGCGACCATGGCGCGGGTGATCGCGGCGATGTCGCCGGGCTCGCAGGCGTACGGCGGCATCGTGTAGATCAGCCGGCCGAACGGCCGGAGCCACACGCCGTGCCGCAGCACGATGTCCTGGACGCGCGGCACGTCGACGGGATCGTGCGTCTCGATCACCCCGATCGCGCCGAGGACCCGCACGTCCCGTACGCCGGGATGGCCGGCGGCCGGGGCGAGGCCGTCGAGGAGCCCGGCCTCGATCCGCTTGACCTCCTCCCGCCAGGGACGCTCGGCGAGCAGGTCGAGTGAGGCGTTGGCGACGGCGGCGGCCAGCGGGTTGCCCATGAAGGTCGGCCCGTGCATCAGCACGCCGACCGCGTCGGCCACCCGCGCCGTGCACAGGGTGGCCGCCAGGGTCAGGTATCCGCCGGTGAGCGCCTTGCCGACGCACATGATGTCCGGCCGGATCCCGGCGTGGTCGCAGCCGAACAGCTCGCCGGTGCGCCCGAACCCCGTCGCGATCTCGTCGGCGACGAGCAGGACGCCGTGTTCGTCGGCCAGCTCACGCAGCCGCCGCAGATAGGCGGGGTGGTGGAAGCGCATGCCTCCGGCGCCCTGCACGACCGGCTCGACGATGATCGCCGCCAGCTCCGCCGCGTGCGCCCCGGCCAGCGCCGACAGCTCCGCCAGGTACGCCTCGTCGGGTGGCGTGCCGTACCCGGCGGGTGGGAGCGGAGCGAAGACGTGCTGAGGGAGCACGCCGGAGAACAGGTGGTGCATCCCGTTCACCGGGTCGCACACCGCCATCGCGCCGAACGTGTCGCCGTGGTAGCCGCCCCTGACCGTGAGCAGCCGGGTCCGCCCGGGTCCCGCGGCCTGCAGGGCCATCTTGATCGCCACCTCGACGGCCACCGAGCCGGAGTCGGCGAGGAACACCCGGTCCAGCCCGGTCAGCTCCGCCAGCCGTGTCGCGAGCCGTACGGCGGGCTCATGCGTGAGCCCGCCGAACATCACGTGCGCCATGTCGTCGAGCTGGTCGCGGGCGGCCTGGTTCAAGCGGGGGTGGTTGTACCCGTGGATCGCCGCCCACCAGGACGACATGCCGTCGACGACCTCCCGCCCGTCGCCGAGCGTGAGCCGTACGCCGTGGGCCCGCCGGACCACCTGCGCCGGAGCCGCCGAGGGCACCGCCGCGTACGGATGCCAGACATGCTCCCGATCCAGTCGCGCGATCTCCTCAGCCTCCACGCCCCGGACCCTACGCGACCGCCGGGAGTTCCCGCTGTAGTCACAAAACTACTTGGAGTGATGAGAGCATGAGTGCTTGTGCGTCCCCTCATTCCTGGATCGGTCGGCTATGTCGACGAGTCCATCCATGACGAGCCGGGCCTCTATCTCGTGGCCGTCGTCTACGCCGTCCCGGATCTGGCGCCGCGGGTGGGGCGAGAACTGGCGGAACTCATCCCGACGGCCACCAGGCCTCACTGGCATGCGGAGGACGGGCCGACCCGGCTGCGCCTGGTTAGGGCACTGGCCACACTTCCGGTGCGGGCGACGGTATACGTCTGTCGCTTCGAGTGCCGCGGGCACAAGGAGGCCTCTCGGCGACGCGCGCTGCGCTGGCTGGCGCTGGACGTCCCTCAGGATGTCCGGCGGCTCGTGCTCGACCGGAGGCAGGAAAAGCAGGACGAGAGCGACCGGAAGGTCTTGCGCGGGATGGCCGGGCGTCCCCCGCGTTTCACGGTCGAGCATGCCTCGTCCGCCAAGGAGTCGCTGCTCTGGCTGTCGGACATCCTCGTGGGAGCGGCCGCCGCGAGAGTGACAGGCCGGACAGGGGAGTATGTGGCGGCCGTGGATTCCATCCTGGATGGCGTCAACATCGAAAGCTGACCGTCCCGGGAAAACGCGATGGCCGGGTGCCCGTCATCCGGCGGGAAGCCCGGCCTCACTTCGCGGTTCGCATCCGACCGCGCGCTACTCATTGTAGTCGTCCGGTTGCGGGTGTCAATCGGAGGCGGCGACAGGGTGGCGGGGAGTGGGGGAGGGGAGGACCACGCGGTAGACCACCGCGCCGAGCGCATAGCCGGCGGCGATCACGGCGAGCGCCGGGTAGGACCTGCCGTCGTGGGGGAGGAGAGCCGCCGCCAGCACCGCGCCGAGGACCGTCATGCCGTTGAACAGCATGTCGTACACCGAGAAGGCGCGGCCGAGATAGGCGTCCTCGACGTCGCGCTGCACGACGGTGTCCGCGCAGATCTTCACGCTCTGCCCCGCGACGCCGATGACGAACCCGGCGCCGAGGAACCCCCACTCGCGGAACGTCACGCACAGCGCGAACTCCAGGATGCCGCAGGTGACCAGCATGGCCGGGACCCAGGTCTCGATCCGGACGCGTTCGGTGGCCCACGGGGTGACCAGCACCGCGGCGAAGCTCCCGGCGCCCACGGCGCCCAGCACGAGCGCGATGCCCTTCAGCGCGTCGTCGGGGTTGGTGGTGAAGGAGTAGCGGTAGATGAGGACCACCGCCGCCGTCGAGATGCCGAACATGAGGCGGTGGGCGGCCATGCCGGTCAGGGCGGCCGCCGCCGACCGCCGGTGCGCGACGTGCCGCGCGCCGTCCACCAGCCCGGTCAGCACGTGCCGTACGGCCTCGCGGGCCTGCGGGCGGTCCGGGTCGTACGCCGGGCCGAGCAGAGAGCGCTCCATCGTCCGGGCGATCAGCGCGCTCAGCCCGAAGACGACGCCGGAACAGACGAGCAGCACCGCCACGCCCCGGTCGTCCGATCCGGCGATGGTGCGAAGCGTCATGGCCGTGCCCATCCCGACGAACGTCGCCACCGTGCCGGAGGTGGGCGTCACCGCGTTGGCCATCATCAGCTGGTCGCCCGGCACGACGTGGGGCAGCGACGCGCCCAGGGCCGCCAGGAAGAAGCGGTTGACCGCGAGCACGCCGAGCGCCGCCACGTAGAAGACGACGTCGGAGGTGCCCGCCGCGACGAGGCAGGCGGCCAGCACCAGCAGCGTCCCGCGCACGATCGGCGCGATCACGAGGATCTGCCGCCGCGACCAGCGGTCGATGAACACCCCGACGAAGGGCCCGAGCACGCTGTACGGCAGGAGCAGCACGGCGAGGCCCGCCGCGATGTCGGCGGCGCTGGCCTGCCGTTCCGGGCTGAAGAAGGCGTACCCGCCGACGGCGAGCTGGAAGATCCCGTCCGAGAACTGCGAGACGAGCCTCGTGGCGAAGAGCCGCCGGAAGTTGCGACCCCGCAGGACCACCCGCAGATCGGAGACGTAGGACACGGCGACAGCCTACGCGGGCGATCTCCGAGAGGCATCAGGATCAACCCCGATAAAACCCCCTGCCACTGACCGGCGACGGCCCGACACCGTACTCTCTGACGGTGACCTCACCGGAACATGTCGTGCTGCTCGACCTCGAGGGCAACCCGATCGGCACCGCTCCCAAGTCCACCGTCCACGGCGCGGACACTCCGCTGCACCTGGCGTTCTCCAGTTATGTCTTCGACCGGCAGGGCCGGGTGCTGCTGTCGCGGCGGGCGGGCCACAAGCTGACCTGGCCCGACGCGTGGACCAACAGCTGCTGCGGCCATCCGCTGCCCGGGGAGCCGCTGTCGTCGGCGGTGGTCCGCCGCCTGGCGTTCGAGCTGGGGCTGGTCGTCGAGTCCGTCGACCTGATCCTGCCGCGCTTCGCCTACCGCGCGGTCATGGACAACGGGATGGTCGAGCACGAGCTGTGCCCGGTCTACCGGGCGGTGGTGACGGGAGAGGCCGTGCCCAACGCCGAGGAGGTCGGCGAGGTCCGCTGGGAGCCGTGGGCGAGCTTCGCGGCCGGCGTGCTGAGCGGTGAGCTCGACATCTCGCCCTGGGCCCGGGAGCAGGTGCCGCAGCTCGTCGCGCTCGGGCCGGACCCGCTGGCCTGGCCGGTGGCCGACCCGGCGGCCCTGCCGCCGGCCGCGCTCCCCGTCTCCTGAGTCACGGTCTCCTGAGGCACGCGTCCCGGAGCGCGTCCTGGATGCGCGTCCTGGACGCGCGTGCCGGGAAGAACACCGCCCCGGTCCGACACGGAACCGGGGCGGGACACGCGGCGAAGAGTCCGTCAGCGCTCGTTCTCGCCCCGGATGAACTTCTCGACGGCCTCACGGGCGGCGTCGTCGGAGTACTGCTCCGGCGGCGACTTCATGAAGTACGACGAGGGCGACAGCAGCGGGCCGCCGACGCCCCGGTCCAGGGCGATCTTGGCCGCGCGGACCGCGTCGATGATGATGCCGGCCGAGTTGGGCGAGTCCCACACCTCGAGCTTGTACTCAAGGTTCAGCGGGGTGTCGCCGAACGACCTGCCCTCCAGGCGGACGTAGGCCCACTTGCGGTCGTCCAGCCACGGCACGTGGTCCGACGGGCCGATGTGGACGTCGGCCTTCCCCATCTCGTGCGGGATCTGCGAGGTGACCGACTGGGTCTTGGAGATCTTCTTGGACTGGAGGCGGCTGCGCTCCAGCATGTTCATGAAGTCCATGTTCCCGCCGAAGTTGAGCTGGTAGGTGCGCAGCAGCTCCACTCCGCGGTCCTCGAACAGCTTGGCCAGCACGCGGTGCGTGATCGTGGCGCCGACCTGCGACTTGATGTCGTCGCCCACGATCGGCACGCCGGCCTCGGTGAACTTCGCGGCCCACTCGGGGTCGGAGGCGATGAAGACCGGCAGCGCGTTGACGAAGCCGACCTTGGCGTCGATCGCGCACTGCGCGTAGAAGCGGTCGGCCTCCTCCGAGCCCACCGGCAGGTAGGAGACGAGCACGTCCACCCGGGCGTCCCTGAGCGCCTGGACGACGTCCACCGGCTGCTCGTCGGACTCCTCGATGATCTCCCGGTAGTACTCGCCCAGCCCGTCGAAGGTGGGACCACGCTGCACGGTGACGCCGAGCGGCGGCACGTCGCAGATCTTGATCGTGTTGTTCTCGGAGGCGACGATGGCCTCCGACAGGTCGCGGCCGACCTTCTTGGCGTCCACGTCGAAGGCGGCGACGAACTCCACGTCACCGACGTGGTAGTCACCGAACCGCACGTGCATGAGGCCCGGCACACGGCTGCCCGGATCCGCGTCCCTGTAGTAGTGGACGCCCTGCACCAGCGATGAGGCGCAGTTGCCCACACCGACGATGGCTACGCGCACCGAACCCATAGCACTCGCTCCTTTACCTATCTGCCTCGGGCGTGTCCGCCCTCTGGGTCTCTTCCTGTACGGCCTGCGCGGGACCCGGGGGGTGACCCCCCTCGCCGGGAGCCGACCGGCTCCGCCGTTCTGAGTCGATCAGCTCGTTCAGCCAGCGAACCTCGCGCTCGACCGACTCCAGCCCGTGGCGCTGGAGCTCCAGCGTGTAGCTGTCCAGTCGCTCCCTCGTGCGGGACAGAGCCTCACGAACGCGGTCGAGGCGTTCTTCCAGGCGGCTGCGGCGGCCTTCCAGGATGCGCAGCCGCACCTCGGCTTCCGTGTGGCGGAAGAAGGCGAAGCGGATGCCGAAGCTCTCGTCCTCCCAGGAGGACGGGCCCGACTGGTTGAGCAGCTCCTGCAACCGCTCTTTACCCTCCGCCGTGAGCCGGTAGACGATCTTCGACCGGCGGCCGAGGACCGTGTCCTGCGGGGGCTCCTCCTCGACGATGAACCCGTCGTTGAGCAGGCCCCTGAGGCAGGGATACAGCGAGCCATAGGAGAACGCACGGAACATGCCGAGCAGCGTGTTGAGCCGTTTGCGCAGCTCGTAACCGTGCAGAGGTGTTTCGTGCAGCGACCCCAGGACGGCGAGCTCCAGCACACCTCCACGAGAGCCCGTCACTGGAACCACCTCCTGTGTCCGACTGATGTATCGACTCGATACATCAGCAGGATACGTCGGGCCGTCATAGATGGCAACGGGTCAACGGTTGGGCAAGATTTGGCAAAGGGCCGTAATCTGGCCACATGTGCTCACAGCGATCGGCCGAGGCCCGCGGCTTCGCCAGGCGGGCGGCCGTACGGTCCGTCCGTGCCGATCGCGCGCGGGCGCGGGACGTCTGGGACGCCCGCCCTCCACTCCCACGTACGGCCCGGCCTCACGCTGAGCCCACGTCTCGCCTCTGCCCCGGGCGCGGACGAAGGAACGTGACCAACGTCACACCCGTGTACGGGGACGGATGGGGACGAGCGGCGGGACGGACCAGAGGGAGGGCGGAGCACGCCGCGACGGCCCGGGAATACGGCGAATCCCGGGTCTGCGTGGGGGAGGTCTGCCAAGGTTGTACCTGGAACCACCTGGCGGTGTCGTTCGTCCACGGAACAGCCGATCCCCCGGGCCCTTCCCTGTAGGGCGACCTCCACCTTTCCAGGAGGAACGCTCCCGGCCTGCCGGCCGACGTCGATCAGTTTCCCGAGAACATCTGACGAGGACGTGTGACTTACAGCAGCTACGGACCGGAATCGTCCGGCCGCCCCGAGGACGCCTCGGGCTCCGGTGGATCATCCCGCCCTGGGCGCCGCCGTCGCTCGCCCCGGGAATCCGACGAGTACGGCGCCTACGGCGATCACGGCGGCGAGTACGGCGGTGAATACGGCGAACCCGCCCCGCCGCGGCAGCGCGGCCGGGGTCCCGCGCCGCAGCCGTCCCGCCCCGAGCCGGACCCCCGCCGCCGTTCGGCGGCCTTCGAGGACACGGCGGCCATGGGCGCGGTGCCGCCGACTCCGATGCAGGGCCCGGCACAGGGTTCGCCGCAGGGACCGGCACAGGGGCCGCGGGGTCCCGTGGGGGGCGGCCGCCCGCCGGGAGGCCGCGACCCGCGCTACGGCCCGCAGGGCCCCGGAGGTCCCGGCGTCGGCGGCCCGGGTGGCCCGGGCGGTTTCGGTGGCCCGGCCGGTCCCGGTGGTCCCGGTGGTCCGGGAGGTCCGGGACGGCCTGGGGTTCCGGGCACCGACGAGCGCACGCAGGCGCTGGGCATGCCGGCGGGCGGCCCTCGCCGCGACGCCGAGGGGCAGCCCACCGAGTCGATGCAGACCGGCGGACAGACCGGCGGACGTCGCCGCAGGCCGTCCGGCCGCGGTCCTGGCGGCCCGGGAGGCCCCGGTGGTCCGGGGGGACCGGGTGGGCCCGGTGGCCCGGGCGGGCGTGGCCCGCGTGACCCGCGCGACTTCGACGACGACGACTTCGAGGAGAACGCCAAGCCCCGCCGTACGGGCTGGAAGCGGTTCGTCCCAAGCTGGAAGATCGTGGTAGCGGCCTTCACCGTACTGGCCGCCGGCACCTTCGGCATGATCGCGGTCGCCTACGCCAACACCCCGCTGCCCGCGACGACGCAGGCGGAGGCCGTGGCGCAGGGCAGCGCCATCTACTACAACGACGGCAAGACGCTGATCGCCAAGGTGGGCACCCCGCGCGTCATCCTGGACGACATCAACAAGGTGCCGCGGCACGTCCAGGACGCCGTCATCGCGATCGAGAACGACACCTTCCGCGGCGACAGCGGCATCTCGATCCCCGGCATGGTCCGGTCGGTCTACATGACGGCGACCGGGCAGCAGCTCCAGGGCGCCTCGACCATCACCCAGCAGATGGCCCGCAACTACTACGACGGCCTCAGCCAGGAAGTGTCGATCAAGCGAAAGATCAAGGAGATCTTGGTCGCGGTCAAGCTCGACAAGTCGATGACCAAGGACCAGATCCTGCTGCAGTACCTCAACACGGTGCCCTTCGGCCGTGCCTACGGCATCGAGGCTGCCGCGCAGGCGTACTTCAAGAAGCACGTCGAACAGCTCACCCCGGAGCAGGGCGCCTATCTCGCCGCGCGCATCCAGACGCCCGCCCTGGACGCCGACTCCCCCCGGCTGCAGAGCCGGTTCAAGGACGTCGTCAACGCCATGGCCAAGCTCGACCCGGCCAAGTACGGCAAGCTGCCGAGCACGGCCAAGTTCCCCAAGACCGTCCCCGAGCGCAACAACAACGAACTGGGCGGTCTGAAGGGTTACATGGTCGTCCAGGTGCTGCAGGAGCTGAAGACCCGGATGAACCTGTCGCCCGACAATGTCAGGAGCGGCGGCTACAAGATCGTCTCGACCTTCGACAAGAAGCTCATGCAGGCCGCCAGGAAGGCGGTCATCGGCACCACAGCCAGCCTGCCGAAGGAGATCCACGCCGGCCTGGCCGCGGTGGACCCCAAGACGGGGCGGGTCCTCGCCTTCTACGGCGGCGAGGACTACGTCAAGGACAACTGGAACGAGCCGTTCGACTCCTACAAGCAGGCCGCCTCGGCCTTCAAGCCGTACGTGCTGGCCGCCTGGCTGGACGCCGGATACAGCCTCAACAGCTTCGTGCCCGGCAACAAGACGGTGCCGGAGGAGCTCCCCGGCACCAAGCCCATCGGCAACAGCCACAACGTCGGGTCGGCGATCAACGTCACCACGGCTACCGCCGACTCGGTCAACACGGCGTTCGCCTCGATGGCGTACAAGCTGGACGAGGCGAACGGCACGATCGGGCAGCTCAGCGCGGTGAAGCAGATCGCGGAGGAGGCCGGGCTCGGCAAGCAGCGCATGGAGGACGACGTCAAGGAGCACAAGTACGCGTTCTCCATCGGCAGCGCCCTGGTCACCCCGGTCGAGCAGGCCGCCGGCTACTCGATCTTCGCCAACGAGGGCAAGCACGTCGACTACCACGTGGTCAAAGAGGTCCGGAAGGACAAGTCGGTCGTCTTCGCCGAGCGCCGTGAGGTCAAGCAGGTGATCACGCCCGAGGCGGCGGCCGACTCCGTGGCGGCCATGGAGGAGGTCCTCAAGTCGGGTACGGCGCAGGGCAAGGGCATCGGCCGCCCGGCCGCCGGCAAGACCGGCACGAACAACGACAACAAGGAAGCGTGGTTCGTCGGCTTCACCCCGCAGATCTCCACCGCGGTCGGGATGTACCGCGAGCAGTGCGTCACCAAGACGGGCAAAATCGTCCAGCCTGTCGATGCGAACTGCCCGGAAAAGCCCAACCCCAAGAGCAAGAAGTACGGCCCGAAGAACCCGTACTCCAAGCCTCGTGAGATATCGCTCGGCAGCGGCATCGAGGGCGCGACCTACCCGACCACCATCTGGCGGAACTTCATGATGGAGGCGCTCGCGGGTAAGCCGGTCGAGCAGTTCCCGCAGAAGGCCGGGCTGGGCAGTCCGGAGAACATCGTGCCGAGCCCGACGCCGTCGCCCAGCCCGGAGCCGGACGACGCCGGGTTCCCCAACGACATGCCGACCGGCTTCCCGAACGGCGGCGGCGACGGCAGCGGCGGCAACGGCGCCTGTCTGCCCGGCGACCTGTCCTGTGACGGCGGCCCCGGCGGTGGCGACGACGGCGTGGGTCTCGATCTCGGCGACGACGGCCCCGGGCAGGGTGGGCCCGGAGGACCTGGGGGGCAGGGCGCTCCCGCGGACGGCGGCGGCGCCCCCGCGTCGGCGCCCGTGCCACAGTCAGGGACCAGACCGTGATCCCGTCCCGGGTCGTCCCCAGACCGTGATCCTGACACGACGCTCAGGCGACCCTGAGACGACACCGAGACCGTGACGAGGGGCCCGCGGCGACGCGCCGCGGGCTCCCTCGATTCGCCGGAGTCGCCAACTCACGGCGTTCGATGGTGCAATACCCACCATGACGACCCGGACCACGAACGACTCCGCCCCGATGCCCGGGGTCGCCGCGCGGGCGGTGCCGTACCTGCCTCTCGGGCTCCTCGCGGGACTCGGCGCCGTCCTCGCCTATCTGTGGAAGTATCCCTGCCGGTTCGGCGGCGCCTGGGACGGCGGAATCGGGCAGTACACGCACTTCTGCTACACCGACATCTATCCGCTGTTCTGGGCGGAGAAGCTCAACGAGGGCAAGGTCCCCTACGTCGACTACCCGGTCGAATATCCGGTGGGCATCGGCGGGATCATGGAGTTCGCCCGGCGCCTCGCCGGCGGCGACGGGGTCGTGTTCTACGACGTCACCGTGGTCCTGATGGGTCTCGCGCTGGTCGCGGGCGTGCTGCTGACGGCCGCGCTCGCGGGCCGCCGCCCCTGGGACGCCCTGTGGTACGCCATCGGCCCGGCCGTCATCCTCTGCGCGTACATCAACTGGGACCTCGCCGCGGGCGCGCTCGCGCTCGGCGGCCTGCTGGCCTGGGCCCGGCACCGGCCGTGGCTGGCCGGCGTGTTGCTGGCCCTGTCCGTGGCCACGAAGTTCTATCCGCTGATGTTCTTCGGCGCGTTGTTCCTGCTCACTCTGCGTACGGCCAGGTGGGTGCCGTTCCTGAAGACCGTCGCGGGGGCGGCGGGCGCCTGGCTGCTGGTCAACGTGCCGATCATGTTGGTCAACTTCGAGGGCTGGCAGCGGTTCTACGCCTTCAGCAGCGAGCGCGGCGCCGACTGGGGCGGCCTGTGGTTCTTCTTCCAGAAGACGCAGTGGTTCGGCCACGACCGGCCCGAGTTCCTGGCCTTCCTCGGGGACTCCGAGAAGCTGAACACGATGGCCATGGCCGCGCTGGCGGTGCTGCTGCTGGGCGTGGCCGTGCTCGCCCTCGCCGCGCCGCGCCGGCCGCGCCTGATGCAGCTGTGCTTCCTGGCCCTGGCCGCCTTCATGATCACCAACAAGGTCTGGTCGCCGCAGTACGTCCTGTGGCTGGTGCCGTTCGCGGTGCTGGCCAGGCCGAGGTGGGGGGCCCTCGCCGCCTGGCAGGTGGCCGAGTGCTGGTACTTCTTCTCGATCTGGCTCTACCTGATCACCCAGATTCCCGACCAGGCCTCGCTCGGCATCGGCGACGACCCCTACTTCCTGTCGGTCTGGGCCCGGCTGCTGACCATCCTCGTCCTGATGGCGCTGGTCGTCTGGGAGATCCTGCGCCCCGAGCACGACGTCGTCCGCCAGGGGGATGTGGACGATCCGTCCGGCGGCCCGTTCGACCAGGCCGCGGACCGTTTCGTGCTGCGCCGCGCGTTCCTCGCCCGGGGCGGGACCCAGGAGCGTGGCGAACCAGAGGAGCGTGGCGAACCAGAGGAGCGTGGCGAACCCGGGGAGCGAGGCGGGAAGGCGCAGCCGGAACCGGTCTGAGCCATGAATCTTTCATCGGATTTCGCGGCCCGTGCCTACCCTCGCGCGCACCCTCGCGCGTACTCTTTCGAGCGCCTCCGCCGGAGGTCCTCGCGAGACGTACGCGCGGGCTTCGCGTAACGTCGCACGCAAGCGTGCGGCGAACGGGGAGGAGACGGTGATGCGCAGGAGGCCGCCATGGCTTCTGCTGCTCGTGTGGACGGTGACCCGGGCGGGGCTGTTCCTCGTCGTGACCCAGGTCATCCCGACCGGCCACGGCGACTCCTTCAGCAACGACGTCTCCCTCTACCAGGGCTGGTCGGACGTCCTGGCGCGGGGGGAGTTCCCCGCCGGGGACGACAAGTGGCAGTATCCGCCGTTCGCGGCGCTGCCGATGCTCCTTCCCCGGCTGCTGCCGTTCGAGTATCACGTCGCCTTCTATCTGCTGTCCCTGCTGTGCGACCTCGCGATCCTGTTCCTGGTGTGGCGGTTCTCGCGGTCCCCGGACGGCGGTGGCCGCACCGGCCCGTGGGCGTGGACCATCGGCGCGGCCCTGCTCGGGCCGGTGCTCATCGCCCGGTACGACCTGATGGTCACGCTGGTGGCGGTGCTGGCGCTGACGGCCTCGGCGCACCCGGCGGTGCGCGGGTCGCTGATCGGCGTCGGGCTCATCGTCAAGGTGTGGCCGGTCGCGCTGCTCACCGGCCTGCGGCGGTGGCGCGAACTGCTGACCGCCACGGGCTCCACCCTCGTCGTCGCGGTGGCGGGCTGCGGCATGGCCGCCCTGACCCTGCCGCACGCGCTCGACTTCCTCACCGCCCAGCAGGAGCGGGGGCTGCAGATCGAGTCGCTCGCCGCGACGCCGTTCGCGCTGGCCCGGGCCGTCGGGTGGTGGGACGGCTTCACCACCTACCAGCACGGCTCGATGGAGGCCGTGGGCTCCGGCGTGGACACCGCCGTCTGGGTGAGCCTGGCGGCCACGCCCGCGGCGCTCGTGCTGATCGCGGTGTGGTGGCTGCGCGCCGCCCCGAGCCCGCGGTCCTACTACGACGCGGCGCTCACCACCGTGCTGTTCCTGGTCGTCACCAGCCGGGTCCTGTCGCCGCAGTACTTCGTCTGGGTGATCGGCGTCGCCGCCGTCGCCCTGTCGGTGCGGCGCGCGGAGCCGGGCCCGACGCAGCGGCCGGCCGCCTGGCTCGTCGTGGTCGCCGCCCTGCTCACCGGGATCATGTATCCCTGGGTGGAGCAGGACTACAGCTGGGAGGGCACGCTGCCCGGCACCGTGGTGCTGACCCTCCGGAACCTGGTCTTCCTGGCCGCGGCGGTGACGTCGTACGTACAACTCTGGCGGGCCACGCGCAGGCCGAAGCCGGCGAAGGACGAGCAGGACATTCGCGAAGCCCTACCCGTTTTCTGAGGCTCGCAATCCGCAGGTTTATCCACAGGCTGTGGACGGCCTGTCCCTAAAGATGCTTGCGGAGGAACGCGATGTCCTCGGCCTGACCCTCGAACGGCGTCTCGACCACGATCGGCGCCCCGGCCGCGCGGCAGACCGCGAGGATCAGCTCGGGGTCGATCCGGCCGGCGCCGAGGTTGGCGTGCCGGTCGGCGCCCGAGTCGAACGCGTCCCGCGAGTCGTTGCAGTGCACGAGGTCGATCCGGCCAGTGATCGCCTTCACCCGCTCCACCAGCCCGGCGAGCTCCTCGCCGCCCGCGTGGAAGTGACAGGTGTCGAGGCAGAAACCGACCATCGACGGATCCGGCGCCCCCGCCGTCGCGGCGTCCCACAGCCGGGCGATCCGCTCCAGCCTGCGGGCCATCGCGTTGCCGCCGCCCGCGGTGTTCTCGATCAGGACGGGAATCGGGCACTCGGTGCGCTCGAAGACCTTGCGCCAGTTGTCGAACCCGGTCTGCGGGTCGTCGCCCGCGTTGACGTGCCCGCCGTGGACGACCAGCCCCTTGGCGCCGATCGACGCCGCCGCCTTGAGGTGCGCGTCCAGGAGCTTGCGGCTCGGGATGCGGATGCGGTTGTTCGCGGTCGCCACGTTGATGACGTACGGCGCGTGGACGTAGACGTCGACGTCCGACGCGCGCAGGGCGTCGGACGTGGCCGGGAGCACCGGGCTCTTCCAGCCCTGCGGGTCGCCGAGGAAGAACTGCGCCACCTCGGCGTCGCGGGCCGCCGCGTGCGCCAGCGGGTCGTCCTGGTCGACGTGGGCCCCGATCCGCGGGCCGGCGCTGTGGCTGTCCATGAAGGTCCTCCAACACGTGCGTGCCTGGTGAGCGGCTGCCGGACGCGGAGGGCGAACTGTAGGCGCTCTCCAAGAGCGTTTCAAGAGGGCGTGCTGTTTCAAGAGAGCACGCAGGGGAAGTCGCGTGTCACGCGCCCTTAGACCCGCGCGCCGATCCTACTTCGTCAGGGAGACGAGCATGAGATATCGCTTAGGCAGCTTCATCCTTCTCATCTACATCCTCGTCGGCCTCTACGTGGCCTGGATCCACCACTACATCACCCCCACCCTCATCAAGCAGGTCGCCCAGGCCCTGATCGCCGTCTTCCTGTGGTTCCTCGTGCTCCTCGGCGTCGACCTGCACATCGGCGGCTGAGCCCCTGGGTTCAGTTGCGCGGGGTTCAGTTGCGCAGGGTGAACCCACGGGGGAAGAACCCGCCGTGCGCGATCCCCAGCGCCGCGCCGACGAACGACCCCACGATCCCCACGATGATCAGGGCTCGTTGCCTGCTGGTCGACGAGACGAACTGCGCGTAGAGGCCGCCCCAGAACCCGGCCGCGCCGACCCATGACGCGACCATGTGCGCCTGCACGACGAACCCGGTGACGAACGCCACCAGACCACACGCGAGCGTGGCGATCGTCATCGCGTTCTCCCGCGGGTGCGGCCGCCCGTCGGTGTTCAGCGTCAGGCGCACTGGGCGCCTCTTTCCCCGGCCGATGACACGTGGCATCGCGCCTCCCCCCTCTCCGACCTCCAGTTTCGCTCTTCGTCCGGCTCACGGCCAAGGGGCTGATAGCCTTGTTCGACTGCGTCTGACTCAGCGCGGGCGGCTGACCGCCCGGCATCGCGCAGGGTCCTCCTGTCACGGCAAGGTGTCGTGACCGCAAGAGTCCAGAGGAGGTTGGATAACACATGCGTCGCTACGAGATGATGGTCATCCTCGACCCGTCCCTCGACGAGCGCACCGTGCAGCCGTCGATCGACCAGTTCCTCGCCGTCGTCCGCAATGACGGCGGAAGCGTGGAGAAGGTCGATGTCTGGGGCCGTCGCCGCCTGTCCTACGACATCGAGAAGAAGTCCGAGGGCATCTACGCGGTGGTCGACCTGACCGCAGAGCCCGCCACCGTGAAGGAGCTGGACCGCCAGCTCAACCTGAACGAGGGCATTCTCCGCACCAAGGTCATCCGCCCCGAGCTGCACTAGTGCCCCTCCCGCCGATCTTTGCTTCGGGCAAATCTCGGCGGTCGCGGCACGACGGCTCCGAAGCCCGGCGGTTTGTCGGGCCTGAGCCGTACTCTGAGCCCTTGACGGCTCAGCTGGCGGGATAGGAAGGCGAAAGCGACCGATGGCAGCAGGCGACACACAGATCACCATTGTCGGCAATCTTGTCGACGACCCGGAGCTGCGCTTCACCCCGACGGGGCAGGCCGTGGCCCGGTTCCGCATCGCGTCCACTCCGAGGTTCCTGGACAAGCAGACCAACGAGTGGAAAGACGGCGAGGGCCTGTTCCTCACCTGCAACGTCTGGCGGCAGGCGGCGGAGAACGTCGCCGAGAGCCTCCAGCGCGGCATGCGGGTGATCGTGCAGGGACGGCTGCGCCAGCGATCGTACGAGACCAAGGAAGGCGAGAAGCGCACGGTCTACGAGGTCGAGGTCGACGAGGTCGGCCCTTCGCTGCGCAACGCGACGGCGAAGGTCAACAAGACCTCGCGCCAGGGCGGAGGCGGCGGCGGCTTCGGCGGCGGCGGCCCGGCCAACGACCCGTGGGCGTCCGCGGCTCCCGCTCCGCAGGGTGGTGGCGGCGGCTTCGGCGGCGCCCCCCAGGGTGGTGGCGGCTTCGGCGGCGACTTCAGCGACGAACCGCCCTTCTAGGGAAACGACCTTCGGGTACGACCCGGTCCCGGGCCTTCCGGTCCCCCTCACCGTAAACACAACCGAGCGACCATTCCCGCGAGACGCGGGGCTCTGAAAGGAGCACCACGATGGCGAAGCCGGCAGTGCGCAAGCCGAAGAAAAAGGTTTGCCTCTTCTGTCACGACAAGATCTCCTACGTCGACTACAAGGACACGGCGCTGCTGCGGAAGTTCATCTCCGACCGCGGCAAGATCCGTGCCCGCCGGGTGACGGGCAACTGCACCCAGCACCAGCGCGACGTGGCCACCGCTATCAAGAACGCTCGTGAGATGGCCCTGCTGCCGTACACGAGCACCGCGCGCTGAGAAGGGAGACCCAGGACATGAAGCTCATTCTCACCAATGAGGTCTCCGGGCTCGGCGCCCCCGGCGACGTCGTCGAGGTCAAGGACGGCTACGGCCGCAATTACCTCATTCCGCGTGGCTTCGCCATCCGCTGGACCCGCGGCGCCGAGTCGCAGGTCGCCTCGCTGAAGAAGGCCCGCGCCTCCCGCGAGATTCGCGACCTCGGCTCCGCCAAGGAGGTCGCCGGCCAGCTCGGCGCGCTCAAGGTCAGGCTGAAGACCCGCGCCGGCGAGTCCGGCCGGCTGTTCGGCTCGGTCACGACCGGTGACATCGCCGACGCCGTCAAGGCCGCCGGCGGTCCCCAGCTCGACCGCCGCCGCATCGAGATCGGTAACGCGATCAAGAGCGTCGGCACCCACAAGGTGAGCGTCCGGCTGCACCCGGAGGTCGCCGCCACCATCGATGTCGAGGTGGTCGCGGGCTGACCCCCGCCGCAGTCCGTCGAGGGCCCTTCTCCGTCCGCGGAGAGGGGCCCTTCGTCGTCCGAGCCGTTCCGGGGAGCCTGGATATCCGCGATATCCCCAGGTAAAGAGGGGTTTTACGGAACGCTAGTATCATCCCATCCGTTTCGACGGATTTCGTGGAAAGACCCCCTGATGGAGGCTGTGATGCGCCGTCCCTCTCTCCTGCTGGCGTCCGGTGCCCTCACGCTGGCGGCCGCCGCCTGCGCCCCGGCGAACGACGCCTCCACCACCGCGAGCTCCACCGAGAACTCCACGGCGGGCACGTCGGCGGGTGCCTCCACGGGCGCCGACGCGTGCGCCAAGGAGAGCCTGAAGCTCACCACCCCCGGCAAGCTCACCATCGGCACGGACAAGCCGGCGTACGAGCCGTGGTTCAAGAACGACGACCCCTCCAGCGGCCAGGGATTCGAGAGCGCCGTCGCCTACGCGGTGGCCGGGCAGATGGGCTTCACCCGGGACGAGGTCGCCTGGACGGTCGTGCCGTTCGACTCGTCGTTCGCCCCCGGCCCCAAGCAGTTCGACTTCGACGTCAACCAGGTCTCCATCACCCCCGAGCGGGCCAAGGCCGTCGACTTCAGCCAGGGCTACTACACGGTCAAGCAGGGCGTGGTCGCCCTGGAAAGCGGCAGGTACGCCTCCGCCACCAGCCTCGCCGATCTCAAGGACGCCAAGATCGGTGTGCAGGCGGCCACCACCGCGCTGCAGGCCGTACGGTCGGTCATCCAGCCGGCCAAGGACCCGAGCGTGTTCAACCAGCAGGTCGACGTGATCACCGCGCTGAAGAACAAGCAGATCGACGCCATCGTCGTCGACCTGCCCACCGCCTTCTACGTCACGGCCGCGCAGGTGAAGGGCTCGAAGATCGTCGGCCAGTTCGCCGCGACCGGCGGCGAGCCGGAGGAGTTCGGCCTGCTGTTCCAGAAGGGCAGCTCCCTGGTGAGCTGCGTCGACAAGGCGCTCGGCGAGCTGCGGAGCTCCGGTGAGCTGGCGAAGATCGAGGGCGACTGGCTGACCGCCGCCGCGGGCGCGCCGGAGCTGAAGTGACCGACGGGCACGCGGCGGCGCCGGAGTGGGTGAAGAGCGAGCGGCAGCTCCGCCGGGAGGCGGAGCTGCGCGCCCGCGGGCGGCGGTCGATCTCGGCCGCCACCGCGTCCACGCTCGTCGTGGTGGTCACGCTGATCGTGGTGATCACCACCTCGCCGGGGTGGCCCCGGGTCCAGGAGACCTTCTTGAGCCCCGAAGCCTTCGTCGAGGCGCTGCCCGACGTGCTGCGCGGCTTCCTGCTCAACATCAAGATCTTCCTCATCGCCGAGCCGCTGATCCTGGTGCTGGGGCTCGTCGTCGCGCTCGTACGCGGCCTGCGTTCGCCGGTGTTCTTCCCGCTGCGCGCGCTCGCGGTGCTCTACACGGACGTCTTCCGTGGCATCCCGACCATCCTGCTCGTCTACCTGGTCGGGTTCGGCGTTCCGGCGCTCCAACTGCAGGGCGCGCCGGGTGACCCGGTCACGCTCGGCATCATCGCCCTCGTACTGTCCTACGGCGCGTACGTCGCGGAGGTGTTCCGCGCGGGGATCGAGTCGGTGCATCCCAGCCAGCGGGCGGCGGCCCGGTCGCTGGCCCTCACCCATGGCCAGACGATGCGCTACGTGGTGCTGCCGCAGGCCGTCCGCCGGGTGGTCCCGCCACTGCTCAACGACTTCACCTCGCTGCAGAAGGACACCGCCCTGGTGGCCGTGCTCGGACCGCTGGAGGCGCTGCGGCAGGCGCAGATCCACGCCGCCATGTCCTTCAACTACACGCCCTACCTGGTCGCCGCGCTGCTGTTCATCGCGCTGACCGTGCCGATGGCCCGGTTCACCGACCATCTCGCCGCGCGGGCGCGGCGTCGTGAGGGAGGCGGGGACGCGTGAGCCTGCTGAAGGTCGAGGGCGTCTGGAAGCACTACCACCGTCAGAGCGTGCTGCGCGGCGTCGATCTGGAGGTCGCCCAGCACGAGGTGGTCTGCCTGATCGGCGCGTCCGGCTCGGGCAAGTCGACGCTGCTGCGCTGCGTCAACCTGCTGGAGACGATCGACGACGGCGCGATCCACCTGGACGGAACGGAGATCACGGATCCGCGGGCCGACGCGGACGACGTCCGCCGCCGCATCGGCATGGTGTTCCAGGCCTACAACCTGTTCCCGCACATGACCGTGCTGGACAACATCACGCTCGCGCCGCGCAGGGTCCACGGCGTGCGGGCGGAGGAGGCCGAGGCGCGGGCGCGCGAGCTGCTGGACAGGTTCGGGCTGGCGGACAGGGCGGACGAGTATCCCGACCGGCTCTCCGGCGGGCAGCAGCAGCGCGTCGCCGTGATCCGCGCGGTCGCGACCGGCCCGCGCCTGCTGCTGCTCGACGAGGTGACCTCCGCGCTCGACCCGACGCTGGTCACCGAGGTGCTGGGGATCATCCGCGAGCTCAAGGACACCGGGATGACCATGATCCTGGCCACCCACGAGATGGGCTTCGCCCGGGACATCGCCGACAAGGTCTGCTTTCTCGAAGGCGGCGTGCTGCTGGAGAGCGGCCCGCCCGGGCAGATCTTCACCGAGCCCCGGCACCCCCGCACCCGCGCGTTCCTCCAGCGGGTGCTGGAGGCCCGCCGCATGTGAGTCAGCCGGCCGTCCGCGAGGTGCCGGTGACCATCCAGGCGGTGCCGTACGCGCGGACGCCGAGCGTGACCAGCCGGGCGGCCATCCAGGCCCCGAGCGCGAGCCACAGGGCGACCAGGGTGTCCGCGACCATGGCGAACGGCAGGAAGGCCAGCGTCGTCCACAGCCCGGCGCGGGCGAGGTAGCGCTGGTCGCCGGCGCCGATGAGGACGCCGTCCAGCACGAACACGAGACCCGCGACGGGCTGGAGGAGGGCCACCGGCCACAGCACGGCCAGCAGTTCGGCCGCGGCCACGCCGCGCGCGTCGAACAGGGCCGGGACCAGCGGCCGGGCGGCGAGCACGAGGGCGCCGAACACCACGCCGCAGACGACGCCCCAGATCAGCATGCGCCGGGTCGCCGCGCGGGTGCCCGAGGCGTCTCCCGCGCCCAGCGCGCGGCCGGTGATGGCCTGACCGGCGATCGCGATGGCGTCGAGGGCGAAGGCGAGGAACGTCCAGATCCGGGTGGCGATCGTGTGCGCGGCGATCCGCTCGTCGCCCATGCGGGTCGCGATCGCCGCGGCGACGAGCAGCACCGCCTGCAGGCACGCCGTACGGACGACCAGGGCGAGCCCGGCCGTTCCGGCGGCGCGCAGCCCCGCGAGGTCGGGCAGCAGCGAGGCGCGCTGCGCGCGGGCGGCGCGCACGACCATCACGAGGTAGGCCGCCGCCGCGAGGGCCTGCGTGAGGACCGTGCCCCAGGCCGACCCGGCGAGCCCCCAGCCGAGCCCGAGCACGAACCAGGCGTTGAGCAGGCCGTTCAGGGCGAAGGACGCCACGGAGACCACGAGCGGCGTGCGCGTGTCCTGCATCCCGCGCAGCACGCCGGTGCCGGCGAGGACCAGCAGCATCGCGGGGACGCCGATGAGGCTGATGCGCAGGTAGGTGACCGCCCCCGTGGCGAGCTGGCCCACCGCTCCGAACAGGTGTACGATAAACGGAGCAAGAGGCCAGCACGCCACACCGACGGCCAGGCCGATGATCGCGGCCAGCCACAGGCCGTCCATCCCCTGGCGCATCGCCTGCCTGACGTCCCCCGCCCCGAGCCTCCGCGCGACCGCGGCCGTGGTGGCGTACGCGAGGAACACGCACAGCCCGACGAGAGCCGACAGTGCCGCGCTGGCCACACCGAGCGCGCCGAGCGCAGGATCGGGGAGGTGGCCGACGATGACGGAGTCGGTGAGCAGGAAGAGCGGCTCGGCCACGAGTGCCCCGAATGCCGGGATTGCGAGCCTCAGGATCTCCCTGTCGTGGGCGCGTCCGTGTCCTGTTCTGGGAGTAAGGGACATAAGCCTATTTTGCGGCTTACGAGGTCATGCTCGACCGGCATCGCGAATCCGTCTGCGACTTTCTTTCCTCCACAGGCGGTGGACAGCGAAACCGCAGGTGATGAGGGACTTCCGCGTTGAGGCCGCAGCTGTGTCCACAGGCTCGTCCCCAGGCTTCCCACATGTCACGGGCGTGCCTGCACACGTTGTCCACAGGCTTGTCCACCGGCCGGGTTGCCGCCCGGCCCCGAGGTTGGGGAGACTGTCGCACCGGATTGGGGATGCTGTGACCGCTGGGCAGGGGGTGTGAGGTGAGCGTGCTCGACTTCCCGGGAGGCCCGGGAGGCTCCGAATCGTCGTTCGAGCGGACGCCGCCGCACAACATCGAGGCCGAGCAGTCGGTGCTCGGCGGCATGCTGCTGTCCAAGGACGCCATCGCCGACGTCATCGAGGTGCTGCGCGCCGACGACTTCTACCGTCCGGCCCACCAGATCGTCTTCGACGTCATCACCGACCTGTACGGCCGGGGAGAGCCCGCCGACTCGGTGACGGTCTTCGACGAGCTGCAGAAGCGCGGCGAGGTCGCCCGCGTCGGCGGCGGCGCCTACCTGCACACCCTGACCGCGATCGTGCCCACCGCCGCGAACGCCGGCTACTACGCGAAGATCGTCCGGGAGCAGGCCGTCCTGCGGCGCCTCATCGAGGCGGGCACCCGCATCGTCTCCTACGGCTTCGGCGGTCAGGGCGAGGAGGTCGACGACCTGGTCGACCGCGCCCAGGCCGAGATCTACAAGGTCACCGAGCGCCGCACGTCCGAGGACTACCTCCCGCTGTCGGACATCATGCCCGCCGCCCTGGACGAGATCGAGGCCATCGGCAGCCGCGGCGGCCAGATGGTCGGCGTCCCGACCGGCTTCCAGGACCTCGACGCCCTCACCCACGGCCTCCACCCCGGCCAGATGATCGTCGTGGCAGCCCGCCCCGCGATCGGAAAAAGCACCCTAGGTCTGGATTTCGCCCGGTCTGCGGCGATTAAGCATCAAATGACCACGGTCATCTTCTCGCTGGAGATGTCGCGCAACGAGATCACGATGCGCCTGTTGTCGGCGGAGGCGCGGGTCCCGCTGCAGACGATGCGCTCGGGCTCGATGAGCGACGACGACTGGACCCGGATGGCCCGCCGGATGGGGGAGGTCGCCGAGGCGCCGCTGTTCATCGACGACTCCCCGAACATGTCGATGATGGAGATCAGGGCCAAGTGCCGCCGCCTGAAGCAGCGGCACGACCTGCGGTTTGTGATCGTCGACTATCTGCAGCTCATGAGCTCGCCGAAGAAGACCGAGAGCCGCCAGCAGGAGGTCTCCGAGCTGTCCCGGGCGCTCAAGCTGCTGGCCAAGGAGCTGGAGGTGCCGGTCATCGCCATCTCCCAGCTCAACCGTGGCCCCGAGCAGCGAACGGACAAACGCCCCCAAGTGTCAGACCTGCGCGAAAGTGGCTGTCTGACCGCATCTACGCGGATTCTCCGAGCGGACACCGGCAGCGAGGTCTCTTTGGGAGAACTTCTGGAGGCAGGGACACGCGACATCCCTGTCTGGTCCCTCGACGATCGGCTGAAGCTCGTGCCCCGGACGATGACCCATGTCTTCCCAAGCGGAACGAAAGAAGTCTTCCGCGTCAAGCTCAGGTCGGGGCGTGAAGTCGAGGCTACGGCGAACCACCCATTCCTGACATACGATGGATGGAAGCACGTAGGAGATCTCGCTCCAGGCTCTCGCGTAGCAGTCCCTCGCCATGTGCCGCCTCCGCTCGCGATCACAGAATGGGACGAGGACGAAGTCATACTGCTCGCTCACCTCATTGGGGATGGGTCTTTCGTACGTCGGCAGCCGATCCGATACGCGAGCACCGACAAGGCCAACCTCGCTGCGGTGGCCGCGTCCGCGGCTGCACGCTTCGGGATCACGGCCGTCGCGGACGAGTACGCCGCCGCACGCTGTACCACCTTGCGCCTGCCCGCACCGCACCGCATCGCCCGTGGACGGCGAAACCCCATTGCGGAATGGCTCGATGAGCATGGCTTGTTCGGCTGCAGAAGTCACGAGAAGTTCATTCCCCAAGGTCTCTTCTCCTTGCCCAAAAGGCAGATCGCACTTTTTCTGCGTCACCTCTGGGCCACTGACGGATGTGTGTGGTGGGATGAGAAAGCAGGGCAGGCGCGTATCTACTACGCCTCCACCAGCCGGCAGCTCGTCGATGGCGTCGCGCGACTACTGTTGCGGTTCAACGTGATGACTCGCGTCAAAGAGGTCCGCAAGGGTGATTACCGGCCCGGATATCAGCTGTTCATTTACGGGGCGGAGAATCAGTTGCGTTTCATCGACGAGATCGGTGTACACGGTGCCCGAGGCGAGATGGCGGCTCTGTGCCGAGAGAACCTCAAAGGAAAGTCGGGGAACACAAACCTCGACACGGTGCCCAAGGAGGTGTGGGACCGCGTTCGCAACGTGCTTGTTGAGCGGTCGCTGACACAGCGGGATTTCACGGCTGCATTGGGGAGCCGGTATTGCGGTACCGCTCTCTTCAAGAGCGCGCCGAGCAGGGAGCGCCTGGCACGTGTCGCAGGCATCCTGGATGACGTGGATCTCGAGATCCTTGCCACCAATGACGTTTTCTGGGACGAGATCTCCTCGGTCGAGAGTCTCGGGGAGCAGCCGGTTTACGACGCCACCGTTCTCGGAACCCACAACTTCGTCGCCAACGGCATTTCCGTCCACAACTCCATCGAGCAGGACGCCGACATGGTGATCCTGCTGCATCGGGAGGACGCGTACGAGCGGGAGTCGCCGCGCGCGGGCGAGGCGGACCTGATCGTGGCCAAGCACCGAAACGGCCCCACCGCCACGGTCACCGTCGCCTTCCAGGGTCACTACAGCCGCTTCGTCGACATGGCCACCCACTAGGTGACTGGTGTTTTTCTGGCGGCCTCGCGGTGGCCTCTTCTCGTGTGCCAGGGTGATCGTTGTTGGTCGCCGGGAGCGGGGAGAGGTTGAGGAATGGCAGTGGGCCGGACTCCGATGCAGCCGGGGTTGCTCTCCTCCACGGTGAGTTTCTGCGAGGGACGGCTGGCCCCGAACTCGATCTACGCGGTGCTGCACCGCGAGTGCCGCACGCTGTTCCCGGATGAGATGTTCGCTGACCTGTTCGCCGAGGACGGCCGCAGGTCGGTGCCGCCGATGATCGTGGCGGTGGTCATGGTGCTGCAGCGGCTGGAAGGGCTGTCGGACCGCGAGGCGGTGGACCGGTTCGCCTTCGATGTGCGGTGGAAGTACGCCGCCGGCGGGCTGGACTTCGACCACCCCGGTTTCGTGCACACCGTGCTGGTGGACATGCGGGCCCGGCTGGCCGCCTCCGACCGGCCGAACCGGATTTTCGAGCGGACGGTGCAGGTCGCCGCCCAGGCCGGGCTGGTGGGACGGCGGCGGGTGCTGGACAGTACGCCGATCTACGACGCGGTGGCCACCCAGGACACGATCACGTTGATCCGTTCGGCGGTCCGTGGGCTGCTGCGCGCATCCGACCACCGGCTGCGCGGGGAGCTGCGGGCGGTGATCTCCAGCGGGGACGCCTACACCGACACCGCCAAGCCGGTCATCGACTGGACGGACGCCGCTGAGCGGGAGGCGCTGGTCGACTCGCGTGCCCGGGACGGGTATGCGCTGCTGGCCGTGCTTGACGGTCGCACGCTGGAGCAGGACGTGGCCCAGGCGGCGCGTCTGCTGGCGACGGTGCTCGGCCAAGACCTGGAGCGCGACGGTGAGGGCGGGGTGTTGCGGATCGCCCGCAAGGTGGCCAAGGACCGCGTCATCTCCACCGTCGATCCCGAGGCCCGGCACGGGCACAAGACCGTCAGCCGGTCCTTTGACGGCTACAAGGGCCACATCGCTGAAGATCCCGACAGCGAGATCATCACCGCCACCGTGGTGACCGCCGGCAACGTCGGCGACGCCGACCCTGCAGCCGAACTATTGGCCGGCATCCTGCCCGAGCAGGCCGAGACCGCGTCCAGCGAGACCGCGTCCAGCGAGACCGCGTCCAGCGAGACCGCGTCCAGCGAGACCGCGTCCAGCGAGATCGGGCGGGCCGAGGTCTATGGTGACGCCGCCTACGGCACCGGGCCGCTGCTGGCCAAGCTGGCCGAGGGTGACGTCATCAGCATGGTCAAGGTGCAGCCCGCAGGCGCGCCGGGCGGGCGCTTCACCAAGGACGTGTTCTCTATCGACCTGGCCGGCGGGCGGGTCACCTGCCCGAATCAGGTGACCGTGGAGATCCGGCCGCAGGGTGACGGTGGCGGGGTAGCCCGTTTCGGCGCTGCCTGCGCGGCCTGCCCGTTGGCGGTGCGGTGCACCACCGCCAAGGATGGCCGCGACATCAAGATCAGCCCGTATGAACAGCATTTGGCCGCGGGCCGGGCCCGCAGCGCCGATCCGGACTGGCTGGCCGGCTATCGAGCCACTCGCCCGAAAGTCGAACGCAAGCTCGCCCACATGCTTCGCCGGCGCCATGGCGGACGCCGCGCCCGCGTGCGCGGCCGAGCCAAGATCGATGCCGACTTCTCTTTGCTGGCCGCCGCGGTCAACCTCGCACGTCTGGGCGTCCTTGGTGTGGCCTCCACCGTTCACGGAAGTTGGATGGTGGCTACCGTCTGACCAGCGGGAAGAGGTTAGCCACCCACGTGGTGGCCGGCTCGGGCGTTCCAGACCGGCTTCACCTGGACGGCACCGCTCGCTTCGAACGGGTCAGGCACAGGCCAACCGGTGACGCACAACGGGGCTGAGCGGGCCATCCCATGCGACAGCACGTTCAGGGTGACCCGCTTAACACCAGTCACCTAGTGCCTCTCCCGGGACAGGTGGTCGCAGGGTGCCGAGTGTCTCAGCCGGTGGGGAACGACACCTTTCTCGACCAAGCACAGCCCGGAGACGTCACAGGCGCTTGGAGCGGCCGCCGGCCGGTGGATCGAGCAGAGCCTGGAACTGGTCAGCACCGGGCAGCGCCGAGGCGAGGTCCGCGAAGGGCCGCTGGACCGTATCGCCCTGACGGTGTTCGCGCCGCTGCACGGATACGTCGGCCTGGCGGTGAGCGGCGTGCCGCTGCCCGATACGGACGAGCACGGACTCGACGACGTCATCGCGTCCATCATTCGTGCGTGCAGCCGGAATGAGCCGGGCCGGCCGCGGACACGGCGCCGGGTCTGTTCGCGGTTACAGAAGGTTCATGCGGGCCGCGGGCCGGGCGCGGTGGTTCCGGTGAGCCCTGTGGTTCCGGTGGGCGCGGTGGTTCCGTTGAGTTCGGTGCCCTCGGGTGAGTTCTGGTGGGGCAGGGCCGCGATCCGCGCGGCCGCCCATTCGGCCCAGTCGCGCTGGGCGGCGGTCAGGCGCAGGCCCCACTCCAGGGCGAGGTCTCCGTACAGCCGCAGCGCGTCCTCGCCCTGGCCGATGACCTGTTCGCGCACGCCGCGAAGCGCGGCGTGCTCCTCGCGGGCCTGGACGGCCAGTCCCTCCAGATAACGGTGGGCCTCGTCCGGCGTGACCGTGTCGAGGAAGAAAACCCGCAGCAGCATGTCGCTGCGCCGGTTCTGGGTGGGCGGCTCCTCCACCAGCCAGCGGCGCAGCTCGGCGAGGCCGTCGCCGGTGATCCGATATTCCTTGCGCCCGCGCGGGCCCTCGGCGGCGACCTCGATCAGGTCCTCGCGGGACAGGCGGCCCAGCTCCGAGTAGAGCTGACTCTGGGTGGCCGGCCAGACGTTGGCCAGCGATATCTCGAACGTCTTCAGCAGGTCGTATCCGCTGGCCGGGCCGGCCGACAGGAGCCCGAGAAGTGCGTGACGAAGACTCATGCGGCAGATACTACATTCCTGTGTTGACATGTCACCTCTGGAGCTTCTACTTTCGACATGTCACACATGGAACGTCATCCCGGAGGAATCCGCCGTGCTCCGTTACGTCCTCACCTTCCTCCCCTGGATCGTCTTCTCGGTGCTCAGCACCAACGGCGAGGCGAGGTACGGAGCCGCGGCCGGTCTCCTCTTCACGGTCCGCTATCCCCGGATCGTCCGCGCCCGCTACAAGCCCGCCTGAAGGCCGCCTGAAGGCCGCCGACCGAAAGCCGCCCTGAAAGGAGTCACGCGCCATGACCGCCTCCTACCTGTCCGGCCGCCTCGCCCCCGTGCCCGACGAGATCGACGCGCTCGACCTGCCCGTGGAGGGCACGCTGCCGCCCGAGCTGACCGGCCGCTACTTCCGCAACGGGCCCAACCCCCGCCCCGGCGACGACCCCGGTCACTGGTTCGTCGGCCACGGGATGATCCACGGCATCCGGCTGCGCGACGGGCGCGCCGAGTGGTACCGCAACCGGTGGGTGCGCACCACCCGCCTCGACGGCGCGTCCTACTTCGGCGAAGAGAGCGTCGACCTGGCCGCCGTCCCCGCCAACACCCACGTCATCTCGCACGCCGACAAGATCTTCGCGCTGGTCGAGAACGGCCTGCCGTACGAGATGACGCCGGAGCTCGACACGGTCGGCCCCTGTGACTTCGGCGGCCGGCTCGCCACCGCGATGACCGCACACCCCAAGGAGGACCCGGTCACCGGGGAGCTGCACTTCTTCGGGTACGGCTGGGCGCCGCCGTATCTCACCTATCACCGGCTGTCCGCCGCCGGTGAGCTGGTGGAGACCCGTGAGGTCGAGGTGCCCGGGCCCACGATGGCGCACGACTTCGCGATCACCGCGAACCACGTCGTGTGGCTCGACCTGCCGGTCGTCTTCGACCTGGACCTGGTGGGCCGGGGCATGCCGTACCGGTGGGACGACCTGTACGGCGCCCGGCTCGGCGTGATGAGCCGGAGCACCGGGAAGGTCCAGTGGTTCGAGATCGACCCCTGCTACGTCTTCCACGTGGGGAACGCGAGCGAGGACGAGCACGGGCGGATCGTCGTCGACGCCGTGCGTTACGCGCCGGGGGCGTTCCAGGCCTTCTGGCCGACCATCGGCGGCAGGGCCAATCCCGCCGCGCACACCGGCGGCGCGGCGCTGCACCGCTGGCTGCTCGACCCCGCGACCGGCGTGGCGAAGGACGAGGCCCTCGACGACCGGGAGGTCGAGTTCCCCACCGTCAACGAGACGCTGACCGGGCTGCGCAGCCGCTACCTCTACGCGGTCACCAAGGACGCGATCGTGAAGTACGACACGGGCGCCGGCACGAGCCTGGCCCACGAGACGGGCGACCGTGCGCCCGGTGAGGCCGTGTTCGTGCCCGCCGACAGCACCGCCGGCAGCACCGCCGGCGGGGACAGCGGCGGGGGCGGCGGGGGCGGCGAGGACGCGGGCTGGCTGCTGTCGATCGCCGGCGCCGACGACGGCGCCGAACTGCTCGTGCTCGACGCGTCGGACCTGTCCCAGGTGGCGTCGGTACGGCTGCCGCGGCGGGTGCCCGCGGGGTTCCACGGCTCGTGGATCCCCGACGCCTGAGCGCCGTCGGCGCCCGAGTCCGCCAGCACGTCCGTACGGCCCGCGCGGAAGATCCCGGCGCGGGCCGTACGGCTCAGAGCTCGGGGCCAGAGCTCAGGGACAGCGCTCAGGGACAGCGCTCAGGGACAGCGCTCAGGGAACGGGCCGGAAGTGGGTGGTGACCCGGCCGTCGTCGAGCACGTGCAGGGCGACGGCGGGAGGCAGGTCGCGGTCGATCGGCGGGTGCGCCGAGGTCTCGGACGGCAGCAGCGCCGTGCTGACCACGCCCGGCGCGACCAGCAGCGGCAGCCCGGCGAACGTCGTGGCCGCCGCGGTGTGGGCGTGCCCGGCCAGCACCGCGATGGCGTGCGGGTGACGGCCGAGGACCTCCGCCAGCCCCTCCGGCCGCCCGAGCCGGATCTCGTCCACGTACGGGATGCCGAGCGCGACCGCCGGATGGTGCATGCCGACGAAGGCCGGAACCCCGGGGGTCGCGGCGAGCACCGAGTCGAGCCAGGCCAGCGTGTCGTCGCTCAGCTCACCCTCGGGCCGCCCGGGGACGCTGGAGTCGCACAGCGCGATCGTCGCGTGGTCGAGGTTGAGGGCCTGGTTCACCGGGTGGTCGCCGTCCTGCTCCAGCAGGACCTTGCGGAGATGGGCGCGGGTGTCGTGGTTGCCCGGGCACAGCACGAGCGGCACGTCGTCACCCGAGACGAGCTCACGGATGATCTCGTACTCCTCCATCGCGCCGTGGTCCGCCAGGTCGCCGGTGAGCACGATCGCGTCGGGCCGCAGCGACCTCGCGTAGGTGAGCGCGCGTGCGGCGCGCGAGGTGTTCCGCTCGCTTCCGTCGATGTGGATGTCGCTGACGTGCGCCAGCACGAGCATGTGATACCTCCGGCCATGGATGGGGGGCTACCGGGATGCGGGTCAGTGCTCCGGCCCTTCAGGCCGGGGTGAAGGCCCGCACGGGAGTGCCCGCTAGGGCGCGAGCGTGCCGTGACTTGTTTGGGTTTGCTGCTCGGTCCACCACTCGTACGGGACCAGGACGGCGAATGGTGTGCCGTTACGTTCGATGATGGTGTGCTCGCCAAGGTAGTGGGCGGCGTTGACGCGGTCGCCGATCTTTTCGCGCGCTTCTCGTACACCTATACGAATACTCACAGATCGCATGGTACACTGTGTACCGTGCAGCTTCGTTACAACTACCGCCTCTACCCGACACCTGGTCAACGTGACGCGCTGGCCCGGGCGTTCGGGTGCGCGCGAGTGGTGTTCAACGACGCGCTGCGCATGAGACGGGAAGCCCGTGAGCACGGCTTGCCGCACATCTCTGACGCCGACCTGTCCAAACAGGTCATCACCGAGGCGAAAAAGACCTCAGAACGCGCCTGGCTGGGTGAGGTGTCCGCCGTGCTGTTACAGCAGGCGCTCGCCGATCTCAACACCGCCTACCGGAACTTCTTCGCCTCCCTGACAGGTAAACGGAAAGGACCGAAGGTCGCCCCGCCCCGGTTCCGGTCGAAGAAGGACAACCGGCAGGCGATCCGCTTCACCCGCAACGCCCGGTTCTCCATCACCGCGGGCGGGAAGCTGCACCTGCCGAAAATCGGGGATGTGCCGGTGCGCTGGTCGCGCGACCTGCCGTCCGACCCGTCATCGGTGACGGTGATCAAAGACGCATCCGGCAGATACTTCGCATCGTTCGTCGTCGAGACCGGCGACGAGCCGCGGCCGGAGGCGAGCAGCGAGGTCGGTATCGACCTCGGGCTCACCCATTTCGCGGTCACCTCGGACGGCCGGAAGGTGGACAATCCGCGCTTCCTGCGCAAGGCCGAACGACGCCTGCGGAAGGCACAAAAGGCCCTCAGCCGGAAGGAGAAGGGCTCAGTGAACCGGCAAAAGGCCAGGGTGATGGTTGCCAAGGCGCACGCCAAGGTGGCCGGCACGCGCCGCGACTGGACACACAAGCTCTCCACACAGATCATCCGCGACAACCAAGCGGTGTACGTGGAGAACCTTGCCGTCTCCGGCCTCGGCCGCACCCGCCTTGCCCGGTCGGTTCACGATGCGGGCTGGTCCCAGTTCGTGACCATGCTGGAGTACAAGGCCAAGCGCTATGGCCGCCACTTCGTCAAGGTGGACCGCTGGTTCCCCTCCTCGAAACTGTGCTCGGCATGCGGGACCCTGCGAGAGTCGATGCCGCTGAACGTCCGGACGTGGGAATGCCCGTGCGGCACAGCGCACGACCGGGACATCAACGCGGCCATCAACATCCTCGCCGCCGGACGGGCGGAGAGGCTAAACGCCTCCCACGAAAGTGGGCGGGACGGTGCGTGCCGTTCCGGCGGAGGGCAGGTAAGACCACCCCACGGGGTGGCACAGCCCGTCGAAGCAGGAAGCCTCAGAGGTGCCGCATGACGCGGCACGGGCTGAATCCCCAGCCTTCAGCCGGGGAGCGCGTCAAAGCTTCTCATGCGAGAGCGTGGGCAGACCTGATCAAGAGACCCCGCCCCGAGCCGTCATCCGCGAGCCGTCACCGGCGAGCCGTCACCCCGACCGTGCCGTACGCCGTGGGGCCGGTTCCGTCACGGCTTCAGGGCGGGTCCTTCCGACAGCCGTTCGGCGAGGATCCGGGCCCGCGCGAGCTGCACCTTCCGCGCCTGGCCCGCCGCGAAGCCCAGCAGGAACCACGCCGCGCTCACGTCGAGCCGGTCGTCCACCCGGGTTCCCGCCCCCTCCGGGGACAGGTCGAACCGGTAGCCGAGCCCGACGCCGCCGGGGCTGCGCACCTGCCCGCGTACGGACAGGCCCTCGGTGCGGAGCGTCACGGCGATGGGGTTGTCGTACGTGAGGCCGAGGAAGCGGAACCGCTCGACGGAGGTGTACCGCACGACCCCCGGCTCCGACCGGTCGACGTCGCGTACGGCGACCACGAGCGGCGACAGGCCGACATAGCTCTCGGGCGTCGTGAGATGCGCGAAGACCTTCTTCGGCGCGGCGTCCACCTGGAACGTGTTAAGCAGCACTCGTGTGGGCATTCCGGCCTCCTTCAT
The DNA here is from genome assembly GCF_045040095.1 of Microbispora sp. NBC_01389. Classification (NCBI taxonomy): domain Bacteria; kingdom Bacillati; phylum Actinomycetota; class Actinomycetes; order Streptosporangiales; family Streptosporangiaceae; genus Microbispora; species Microbispora sp. NBC_01389. The sequence goes on along the minus strand of NZ_CP109552.1, from coordinate 1,873,784 downwards.
CTCAGGCACGGCCAAGGCACGTGTCAATGCACGAAGTGTGACAGAACGCCGGACGCCGGATGATCTCCGGACGATCACGAAGACGTGTCGCGCAGGAAGGCGGCGGTCGCGGCGTCCGCCGGGTAGAACGACTCGATGGCCAGCTCGGAGACCGTGATGTCGAGCGGCGTGCCGAAGGTGGCCACGATGCTGAAGAACGACAGCTCCCGCCCGGCCCGCCGCACCCGCAGCGGCACCATGATGTCTCCCGGCCCGGGCAGCTCCACCTCCGGCTCGGGCTGGTCGCAGGGGTAGCCGCGCAATTCGGCGTACAACTCGGTGAGCCGGGGGTCGGCGGTGTGCGTGATCTGCCGCCGCAGCCGTCCGAGCAGGTGCGCCCGCCACTCGCCGAGGTTCAGGATGCGCGGCGCGAGGCCCTCCGGATGCAGGCTCGCCCGCAGCACGTTGCCCAGCAGGTCGGGATCGACGCCCTCGGCGAGCAGCGTGATCCCCTCGTTGGCGTCGACGAGGTCCCAGGCCCGGTCGACGACCACGGCCGGATAGGGGTCGTGGGCCGACAGCAGCCGGCGGATCGCCTCGCACACCGCCGCCATCCCCGGCGAGTCGAGCGGCGACTCGGCGTAGACCGGGGCGTACCCGGCGGCCAGCAGCAGGTGGTTGCGCTCGCGCAGCGGGAGATCCAGGTGCTCGGAGAGGTGAAGGACCATGTCGCGGCTCGGCGTGGCCCGGCCGGTCTCCAGGAAGCTGATGTGCCGCGTGGAGATCTCGGCCCGGTTGGACAGATCGAGCTGGCTCAGCCGCCGGTGCTCGCGCCACCGGCGCAGGAGCTCACCGAACGGCCGCTGGTGCAGCTGGGCGACGGTCACGTCCCCGACGCTATCCCCGTCCGGTCGGCCCGGCGATTACCCCTGGGGTAACCGCCGGGCCCCACCGGCCGCGGGCACCTCCCTGCCCCCGCCCCCGCGGCGGGGCACGGGACGGCCCGCGTCTCACTGCACCGGTCTCACTGCCAGCGGAACAGCCGCGCCGCCGCGAGCCCGGCGGCCAGCGCCCAGCCCGCCAGTACGGCGAGGTGGACGGGCTGGGGACCCCCGCCGCCCAGCGCGTCCGTGAGCGCCTGCCCGAAGGCCCCGGTGGGGGTGAAGTCGCTGATCCGGCGCAGAACCTCCGGCATGAGCGGCCGGGGCAGCCACATCCCGGCCAGGAACAGCAGCGGGAACATGAGCGCGGCGCCCGCCCCCTGGACGACCTTGGAGTTCGGCGCCACGGCGGCGAGGAGGAGCCCGATGGCGAGCATCGCGGTCGAGCCGAGGACGAAGACCCCCGCGAACGCCCAGGGCGAGCGGGGCGGCGGCACCCCGAGGAACACGTGCCCGAGCCCCAGTGTCAGCGCCGTCGCCACGACGGCCACGCCCACGTTGATCAGCAGTTGTGCGGCCAGCAGGGCGCCCGGCCGTACCGGCGTCGTGGACAGCCGCCGCAGCACGCCGCGCTCGCGGTAGGCCACCAGGACCGCCGGCAGCGCGCTGAGCGCGAGCGTCACGACCGACAGCAGCACCATCATCGCGGTGAAGGGCGCGTCCACGAAGCGCTGCCCGCCCAGGGACGGGTCCGCGTCGCGGAAGCCGGGGATCGTGGCGCCGAGGGTCAGCAGCAGCGCCACCGGCAGCACGACCGCGAAGAACACGGCGGCGGGCTCGCGGAGGAAGAGCCGGGCCTCCACGGCCGCGATCCGGACGAGAACCGGCGTACGGGCGGTGGTCATGATTCCTCCTGGGAGACGGAACGGGCCGGTTCGGGCGAGGGCCCATATGAGGGTCCGTGCGACGGCTCGGTGAGGGCGAGGAACGCGTCGTCGAGGGTGGTGCGCTCCATGCGCAGGCCACGCATCAGGGACGCGGGCAGCACGGCCATGACCGCGCTCAGCAGGTCGCCGTCGCCGGCGACGACGACCTCCCCGCCGTCCGCCGTGCTCCCCGCTGTGCTCCCCAAGGCGCTTCCCCCAGCAGCGCTCCCCACAGCGCCCATCACAGCGCCCTTCACAGCGCCTTCAACAGCGCCCTTCACCGTGGCCGACGTCACCTCGGGCAGCGCCCGCAGCGCCGTGACCTGCTCGTCCGTCAGCGGCCTGTCCGTACGGAAGACCAGGCGCTGCTCGCCGCCGGCGCGGGCGACGAGCCCGGCGGGCGTGTCGACCGCCCGCACCCGGCCGCGGGAGATGACCGCGACCCGGTCGCACAGCCGCTCCACCTCCTCCATGAAGTGGGTGACGAGCAGGACCGTCACTCCCCGTTGCCTGATCCGGGCGACCAGTTCCCAGGTCTCCCGCCGCGCCTGCGGATCGAGGCCGGTGGTGAGCTCGTCGAGGATCGCCACACGCGGGCTGCCCACCAGTGCGAGCGCGACCGACAGCCGCTGACGCTGCCCGCCGGAGAGCGTGGCGAACGACGCGCGGAGGTCCAGCCCGGCCTCGGCGGCCAGCGCCCGCCAGTCGGCGGGCCGGCGGTAGAACGAGGCGTAGAGCGACAGCGCCTCCCCGACCCGGATCTTGTCGGGCAGCGAGCACTCCTGGAGCTGCACGCCGACCTGTTCCTTCAGATCCGCGCCTGAGGCAGGGCCCAGGCCGACGTCCAGATCGATGGTGCCCGCCGTGGGGGTGCGCAGCCCGGCGACGCACTCGACCGTCGTCGTCTTGCCGGCCCCGTTGCGGCCGACGATGCCGAAGACCTCGCCCTCCTCCACGGAGAACGACACGTCCTCGACCGCCACGCGTGCCCCGTACGTCTTGCGGAGGTGGTCCACGGTGATGATTGCCATGCCGACGACGCTAGGAACCGGGCGAGCCGCCCGGAATGCGGTTACGGACCCGGCGGGGGTGCACTTTCCCCCACCCCTGCCGGGTGTCCGGGGCCACTGTGCGGAATCGCCCGGAACTCGCAGACTGGACGCATGAACGCAGCTCGCCCGACTCTCGTCGCACTCCGCAGAGGTGTCGCCCTCGCCGGTCTCGCCCTGCTGGGCCTGGCCACCGCCCTGGTGATGCTGACGGCGGCGCTGCTCACCTTCATGGTCGGCATGGTCTTCGTCGTGTCCCCGGCCGTACGGCTCGTGCGGGCCGTGACCGGGCTGGCGCGCGATCTGTCCGGCCGCTGGTCGGGCATGCCGGTCGACGCCCCGTACCTGCCGGCGCCGCTCCCGCCGGTGCCGCAGGCGGACGGCTGGTACCGCGACGGCCGCACCCTGTACAAGAAGCCCACGATCCCGGCTTTCAACAAGCGGTGGAACTGGATGATGAAGGACCCGGCGACCTGGCGCGACCTCGCCTACCTGCTCGCCGCGCCGGTGACCTGCGGGCTCGTGGCCGCCGCTCCGCTGCTCGCGACGGCGTACGGCGTCGTCCGGGTGGCGGGGGGCGATCCGCTGGGCGTGGTGTGGATCCTGCTCGCGGCGGGCGTCGCCCGCTGGTACGCGCCGTGGGCCCTGCGCGTCCACGGCGGCGTCGCCGCCGTGCTCCTCGGGCCCACCGAGAAGGCGCGGCTGGCCCGGCGGGTCACCCATCTGGACGCGGCGCGCACCGAGGCCGTCGACTCGCAGGCCGCCGAGCTGCGGCGGATCGAACGCGACCTGCACGACGGCGCCCAGGCCCGTCTCGTCGCGATCGGGATGACGATCGGCGCGGCCGAGCAGCTGCTGGAGACCGACCTGCGGGCCGCCCGGGCGCTGCTGGACAAGGCGCGCGACGCCTCGGCGGCCGCGCTGCAGGACATCCGGCGGCTGGTGCGCGGCATCCATCCCCCCGTGCTCGCCGAACGCGGCCTCGGCGACGCCGTACGCGCCCTCGCCCTGGACAGCCCGCTGCGCGCGCATGTGACCGTCGACGTGCCGGAGCGCGCGTCCGCGCCGCTGGAGTCCGCGGCGTACTTCGCGGTCAGCGAACTGCTGGCGAACGCCGCCCGGCACGGCGACGCGACCGAGGCGTGGGTGGACGTGAGCGCGCGGGGTCCCGCGCTGCGGGTGACGGTGACCGACGACGGCCGCGGCGGCGCGGACCCCGGGCGCGGCACCGGCCTGCGCGGGATCGAACGCAGGCTCGGGGCGTTCGACGGAGTGTTCGCGCTGAACAGCCCGGCGGGCGGCCCGACCACGGCGGTCGTCGAGCTGCCCCTGGCCTTCCCGCTGCGGGCGGCGCCCCGGTCTCCGTGGCGCCTTCTCGGCGGCCTCTGCTGGGCGCTGTGGCCGATCGCGCTGTTCCCCCAGGGGTTGGTCGCGATGGGGTTCAAGCTGGTCGGTTCGCCGGTGAAGTCCTGGTTCCTGGGGTTGTACATGCCCGAGCCCTTCCAGTGGCCGGTCATCGTCGGCATGATGCTGCTCGGCGGCGGCCTGCTGACCGTCGCGCTGACCACGACGGCGCGGGCCATGCGGGAGAAGGAGGGCGGCGGGTGCGGGTAGTCCTGGCGGAGGATCTGCACCTGCTGCGGGAGGGCCTGGTCCACCTGCTGCGCGCGCACGGCTTCGAGGTCGTCGCCGCGGTCGAGTCGGGCCCGGAGTTGCTCGCCGCGCTCGTCGGCGAGCGCCCGGACGTGGCCGTCGTCGACGTACGGCTCCCGCCGACGTTCACCGACGAGGGCCTGCAGGCCGCGCTCGCCGCGCGGCGGCGGGTGCCCGGCCTGCCGGTGCTCGTGCTCTCCCAGCACGTCGAGCAGCTGTACGCCAGGGAACTGCTGGCCGACGGCTCGGGCGGGGTCGGATACCTGCTCAAGGACCGGGTGTTCAACGGCGAGCAGTTCGTCGACGCCGTACGCCGGGTCGCGGCGGGCGGCACCGCGATGGACCCGGAGGTCATCGCGAGGCTCCTGGCGAGCAACTCGCGCAACGAGCCGCTCGGCCGGCTCACCCCCCGGGAGCGGGAGGTGCTGGAACTGATGGCGGAGGGCAGGTCGAACGCCGCCATCGGGCAGCGGTTGTTCCTCAGCGACAGCGCGGTGGGCAAGCACACCGCGAACATCTTCGCCAAGCTCGGCCTCGCGCCCTCCGACGACGACAACCGCCGGGTGCTCGCGGTGCTGGCCTTCCTGGGGAGCAGGCCCAGCTGAGCTGTGTGACCGGCCCTGTGACCGGCCCTGTGACCGGCCCTGTGACCGGCCCTGTGACCGGCCCTGTGACCGGCCCTGTGACCGGCCCTGTGGCTGGTCCCTCGAATGTCGGTGCCGGGCGCTACCTTGGGAGTCGAGTCGTGGCACAGGCAGGTGGCACGGGCAGGAGGTCGGGATGAAATTCCAGGTGAACCGCGACGTTCTCGCCGAAGCGGTGGCGTGGGCGGCCCGGGTGCTGCCCGCCAGGCCCGCCGTGCCCGTCCTCGCGGGGCTGCTGCTGGAGGCGGGAGACGACCTGCGGGTGTCCGCCTTCGACTACGACGTGTCGGCGCGGGCCGACGTCGAGGCCGAGGTGGCGGAGCCGGGGCGGGTGCTGATCCCGGGGAAGGTCCTGGCGGAGATCACCCGCAGCCTGCCCGCACGGCCCGTCGAGATCGTCACCAGCGGATCCGAGGCCGTGCTCACCTGCGGCAGTGCCGAGTTCGGCCTGCTGACCATGCCGGACGAGGACTTCCCCGCGATGCCGCCGATGCCGCCGAGGATCGGCGCCGTGGGCGGGGGCGTCTTCGCCACCGCCGTCAACCAGGTCGCGCCCGCCGCGAGCCGCGACGACACGCTGCCCATGCTCACGGGCATCCGGATGGACATCGAGGACGTGCGCGTCTCCCTGGCCGCCACCGACCGCTACCGCATCGCGGCGAGCGAGTTCCTGTGGCACCCGGAGCGGCAGGAGGAGCGGCACGGAGTGGTCGTGCCGGCGCGGGTGCTGGTCGAGGTGGCGCGATCGCTGCGCGGGGGCGAGGTGGCGGTCGGGCTCGGCGACAACGTGGCCGGCTTCGAGAGCCAGGGCCGCACCACCACCGTCCGGCTGCTCGACGAGCAGTTCATCGACTACCGTGCCCGGCTGACCGAGCACTGGCCGATCCACGCCGACGTCCCGGTGGGGCCGTTCGTGGAGGCCGTCAGGCGGGTGACGCTGGTCGCCGAGCGCAACACCGCGGTCCGGCTGTCGTTCTCCCCGGGGCAGGTGCTGATCCAGGCCGGCGGCGGCGACATCGGCAGGGGCGCGGAGGCCGTCGAGGCCGAGCTGGAAGGCCCGGACATCCAGATCGCCTTCCAGCCCCAGTTCCTGCTCGACGGTCTCGCGGGTGTCGGGACCGGGCGGGCGCGTGTCCACCTGGACTCGCCGACCCGGCCCGCCCTGGTCACGGACGAGGGCGACGACCCCGGCTACCGCTACCTGGTGATGTCCCTGCGCCTTGGCTGAGCTCCCGATCCCGATCCCTGGGAGCCGGGGGCTGCTCAGGAGGTGAGCGTCGCCGACTCGGTGAGGGCGATGAGGATGTGCTCCATGCACGCGTGACCCGCCCGCTCCGCCGCGGTGGCGTCACCGGCGACGATCGCGCGGACGATGGCGTCGTGGGGAATGTAGTTCTGCTCCAGCGAGCCGCCGGCCGCGGCGATGCTCGCCCGGAGGGCCGCCGAGAAGTCGACGTACAGGTCGATCAGCACGGTGTTGTGGGTGGCCTCGACGACCGCCACGTGGAAGGCGAGGTCGGACTCGACGAACGCCTCCGCGTCGCCGTCCGCCCACGCCTTCTCCCGTGCGGCCAGTGCGGCCTCGATGGACGCGATGTCCTGGTCGGTGCGCCGCGTCGCCGCGAGCCGGGCCGCCTCGACCTCCAGGGCACGACGCACCTCGAGGATCTCCAGCTGCTCGGCCGCCCGCAGCCGCCGGGCCATGGCGCCCGACAGCTCACTGGTGGCCCGCACGTACGTGCCGTCGCCCTGGCGGCATTCCAGCAGCCCGGCGTGGGTGAGCGCCCGCACCGCTTCGCGGACGGTGTTCCGGCCGACTCCGAGGTGCTCGGCGAGCACGGTCTCGGTGGGAATCTTGGCATGCATCTGCCAGGAGCCGGAGGTGATCTGCTCCTTGAGCTGGTCGATCACCTGGTCCACGAGAGACGCCCGCTGCGCCGTCCGCAGGCTCACAGTCAGCCTCCTCTGGGTAGCCAATCATCCGATGATGGAATGACTGGTCGACCCTAATTATTCCAGAGCTTCCAGAACAAATCCGGAGCTCCAGGGAGGCTATCGAGCGAGCGCCGCCGCGGTGGTGGAGCCCGGTATGTTCACGCGGATCCCCACGGCTTCCAGGGCTCTACGATATGCCTCCGTCTGCCGGCTGAGAGCACCGGCCTGGCCCCACAGGTCGCCGAGCATCCGCCAGGCCCGGGCGGTGTCCCGGTCCGGCGTCTCGCCGCCCAGCAGGTCGTGGGCCCGGGTGAGCGCGGCCCCCGGCTCTTCGGACCGTGCCAAAGCGATCTCGGCGAGCACCATGTTGGCGGTGGCTGCCGTGGTCCCCCGGGTGTCGCCCAGCAGAACCAGTGCCTTGTCGGCGAGTTCGAGTGCGGATTCCGTGTCTCCGGTCCGCAGCCGTACCGAACTCAGCACCACGAGGCCTCTCGCGTGCTCCTGCCGTTCGGCCGGGAATCGGGAGAAAACGCCCACGGCGGACGCCGCCAGCTCGTTGGCTCGATCCAAATCCGCACCTTCGGGATCCGCCGCTGTGATGCGAGCCCAGTGCATCGCGATGCGGGCGCACCGGACGGCGATCCGGGCCGGACGACCGGCCGCGATGGCGTCCTCGGCGAGCTGCACGGCCAGCGCCGAGTCCTCGCCCTCTCCCGCCGTCACGCTCGCCTGCCACAGCGCGAGGATCTCTCCGCTGCGGTCGGCGGCCTGCGGCAGTCCCGAGCTGTCCAGCACCCGCTCGACGTACGGCAGGCCGGTCTCGGCCTCCACGAGCGCCAGCGCGAGCTCGACGGCGAGGTCGCCCTCGATCACACCGAGCCGGTCGACCTGACCGAGCGCGTGGGCGCCGAGGTCGCGGGCGCGCAGCCGGTCGCCGGCCCGCTGGTAGCAGCGGCACAGCGCGACGGTCAGCGGCAGGTCGGCGAGGCGCTCGGGGTGCGCGGCGGCCTCGCGGCGCAGCCGCTCGTACGCCTCGACGGCCCGGCCGATGCGGCCCTGGGCCTCCAGCGCCCGCGCCATGCCGAGCCGCGCGTGCGCGGCCAGCATCGCGTTGTCCTCGCCCGCGGCCTTGGCGATCTCGCCGAAGCGGTCGGCGGCCACGGCGGGGTCGCCGTGGTACAGCTCCAGTTCGGCGTGCCGGAGGCCGAGCTCGGTGTCGATGCGCTGCCGAGGCTCTATCCCGTGAAGCAGGAACTCGGTGGTGCAACCGAGACGCTCGGCGAGCAGCCGGGCGACGACCGGCGTTGGCGTCCGCTTTCCGGACTCGATGAGTGAGACATAACTGTCGGATAGGTCGGGTCCGGCCAACTGGGCCTGCGACATTCGCCTGCTCAACCGCAGTCCGCGGACGCGGTCACCGATGGTTCCCTGACTCGGCATCTGATCTCTCAGGGCGGGGGAAGGGTCAATAGTGTCGCCATAATGGCACGAAGCGACCGATTCGTGTAACCCTCCGTCAAGAATCACGACGGTGAAGGTTCGATCACGGTGTCGAGATAACGGACGGCCGGAGGCCGTCAGTCGTCGTCCCCGTCCTTGCCAGGGAAGATCATCTGACAGACCTCTAGATACAGGGTCTCCGGATACGGAATGTGGGGGACCGTGCGGAAGGCCTGATCCTGGCCGGCCGACTCCAGGACGAACTCGCCGTAGCCGAGCATGCGGCCGAGGAGCGAGCGCTGGAAGCTCATGTCGGTGACCTTGCCCAGGGGCATCATCGCGACCTTGCGCGTGATGAGGCCGGTGGTCAGAAGCATGCGCTGGGAGGTGACGACGAAGTAGTCGACCGACCACTCCGCCACCTTCCATACGAAGCGGACGAGCAGCAGCAGCCAGGCCCACCAGACGATGGCGAGGGCCTGGGCGGCGCCGCCGTCGCTCAGGAACTTGCTGAGAACTCCGGCGAGGATGAGCCCCCCGAAGATCTCGGCGACCGGACGCAGGAGCACGGCAGGGTGCCGCCGCACCATGATGACCTGCTGTTCGTGGGGGAGGAGGTAGCGGTTGACCGACGACGGGGCGGAGTCCCCGTGGGTCACGAGTCTCATGTCAGGGAGGCGAAGAACTGCGCCATCGAGTCGGCCGCGTTGATCATTCCGTTGAGGGCTCCGTGGACCGTGTGGGCCGCGTCAGTCGGCCTCGTGATCAAGTAGAAAGCCACCACGACAATGACCGTCCACTTGAGGATCTTCTTCCCCTGCACCGCCGTCACCACTCCCATGACCAATACATTACCCAGTCACCCCGTTTGGTAAAGCGGCGAACCGCGAACGGGATCAGTGATCGTGACGGTGTCAGCCCCGCCCCTCGGCGGCGGTCGCGAGCACCCGCAGGTGTTTGCGGGCGATCCGCTCCACGAGCCCGGCGGGCGCGTGGCCGATGACCTCGACGGCGCCGTGGTGGGCGGCCTGCACGCACCGGGCCACCGTCGCGGGGGGATGCACTCCCGCGAACTCGTCCCTGAGCAGGGCCTCGAGCTGCTCGTAGTGCTCGCCGCCCGGATGCTGGCTCAATCGCTCTCCCTGTGGCGCCCCGCTCGCGTGAGCGCGAGGTGACGTCGTCATCACACTGCGTACCCTATCGGGAGCAGTGCGTAACCGGGGGAGAGAAAGGCTGCGGGGCGTGCGGAAGGAGAGGGAAATCAGACCCCGCCGTCAGACCCGTGCCGTCAGACCACGCCGTACAGGCGGTCGCCGGCGTCGCCGAGGCCGGGCACGATGTAGCCGTTCTCGTTGAGCCGCTCGTCGAGGGAGGCGGTCACCACCCTGATGGGCCGTTCGCCGCCCCGGAACGCCTCGTCCAGGTATGCGACGCCCTCGGGAGCGGCGAGCAGGCAGATCGCGGTGACGTCCCGCGCGCCGCGGCCGAACAGGAACTCGATCGCCGCCGCGAGTGTGCCGCCGGTCGCCAGCATCGGGTCCAGCACGTAGCACTGGCGCCCGGAGAGGTCCTCGGGCAGCCGGGTGGCGTACGTCTGGGCCTGGAGCGTGGACTCGTCCCGGATCATCCCGAGGAAGCCGACCTCGGCGGTCGGCAGCAGCCGCGTCATCCCGTCGAGCATCCCCAGCCCGGCTCGCAGGATGGGCACGACGAGCGGCACGGGGCGGGCGAGCCGTACGCCCTGGGCGGGGGCGAGCGGCGTGTCGACCGTGACGTCGGTCACCCGCACGTCGCGGGTCGCCTCGTAGGCGAGGAGCGTGACCAGTTCGTCGGCCAGGCGGCGGAACGTCGGCGAGTCGGTCCGCGCGTCGCGCAGCGCCGTGAGCTTGTGGGCGACGAGCGGGTGGTCGACGACGAGGGTCTCCATGGGAACAGAAGTTACCGTCTCCCACGTCGTGCCTCGACGCCGCCTGACTCTTTGATCACGATTTGGCGTGAGCACCGTACGGGGGGACCCCGATTCTGCGACGATTCCGTGCGTGAGGACCATGCGGTGGGGAAGACGATGACAGACGTGGACACTCTTGACTTCGCCATCGTTGTGTATCGGGAAGAGGACCGCTGGGAGGCCGAGATGCTCCCGGTGGCGCTCACCTCTGACCTGGACGGGCTCATTCACGCGCTGCGGCAGACGCCGAGCATGGGGACCACGATTGGCATGGTCGCCGTAGGGGATGACTTCTTCGTGGCGTTGCGGGTCTTCGGCGAGCAGGTCGACGTCTTCCTCTCGGATGTCACGGCCGCCTGGGAGTGGCCGCTGGCGCAGCAGGCCCTCGAGTACCTCGAGGTGCCGGTGCCCGAGGAGGAGGAGCTCGACAGCGTCCTTCCGGCCGGTGACCTGTCCATCTTCGCCGACCTCGGGCTCGACGAGATGGAGTTGGGCGCCCTGTCCGGCGACCTCGACCTGCTGCCCGACGAGGTGCTGTCGAGCATCGCCGCGCGCCTGGGCTTCTCCCAGCCCTTCGAACGCGCCGTCGACGCCGCCGTCGGCTGACCTGGGGAGACGGCAATGCCCTCCAGATCCAATCTCTTCTCCGCCGGTTTCGCCCGCGTCGAAGGCCGCTGGGCCGGAGCCGAGGTCGGCCTCGGCGAGGCCGAGATCGCCGACGATCTGGGCGACGCCCTGCAGGAGGCGCTCGGGCTCAACGGAGACGAGCTGGCCCTGCTCTGCGTGGAGGTCGAGGACGAGTGGTTCGCGATCATCCGTTATGAGGACGATCTCGATCCGCGCGTGTTCATCTCCGACGCGCACGCGGCGCAGCACGACCCGCTCGGTGAGATCTTCGCCGAGCTCGCCGGTGTGGTGGTGGACAAGGACACCCCCGATCTCGGCATCCGCCCGGTGGGCGACCTCGAACTGCTCGCCGACTTCTCGCTGAGCGCGGAGGAACTGCTGGAGCTCAGCATCGAGGAGGGCGTGCTGCCCGCCGACATCCTGTCGCTCATCGCCGAACGGCTCGGGTTCGCCGACGAGCTCGAACGCCTGCGGTGACCGGCTCGCCGCCGGGGCCGTACGACGCCGCGATGCGGCTGGCGCTGGGGGAGGCCGTACGGGCGGGTGAGCGCGGCGAGGTGCCGGTCGGCGCCGTCCTGCTCGGTCCCACGGCGGCGGGTGGTTCGGCGGCGGGTGATCGGGAACCGGGTCGCGTGCTCGCGGCGGCGGGCAACGACCGTGAGTCGAGCAGTGACCCCACCGCCCATGCCGAGGTGCTCGCCCTCCGGGCCGCCGCGGCCGTCCGGGGCGACTGGCGACTGACCGGCTGCACCCTGGTCGTCACGCTGGAGCCCTGCACGATGTGCGCCGGCGCCGCCGTGCTCGCCCGGGTCGACCGGGTGGTGTACGGCGCGGTGGACGAGAAGGCGGGCGCGGCCGGCTCCCTGTGGGACGTCCTTCGGGACCGCAGGCTCAACCACCGGCCCGAGGTCGTCATGGGCGTGCTGGCCGGCGAGTGCGCGGCCGTGCTGAGCGGCTTCTTCTCCGATCGCCGCGCCTGATCGCGGGGCTGCGGGGCGAAACGGGTGCGCGGGCAGTGGTGTTCGTCCGGTAAGCTGCTGCGCGGTGGAGTCGCCTAGTGGCCGAGGGCGCACGCCTCGAAAGCGTGTGTAGGGCAACCTACCGTGGGTTCAAATCCCACCTCCACCGCCACTGTCTCAGGACACCGAAAGAGCCGCCGACCCGCGTGAACAGGTCGGCGGCTCTTCTCGTGTGCCGGGCCGGTGTCAGTCCTGCAGCTCCAGCACGCGGGCGTGCAGCACGGAGCGCTGGTGCAGCGCGGCCCGCAGCGCGCGGTGCAGGCCATCCTCCAGGTACAGCTCGCCCTGCCACTGCACCACGTGCGGGAACAGGTCGCCGTAGAAGGTCGAGTCCTTGCTGAGCAACGAGTGCAGGTCCAGCACCGCCTTGGTGGTGACCAGCGTGTCGAGCCGGACCTGCCGGGGCGGGATCCGCGCCCACTCCCGGGAGGACAGTCCGTGTTCGGGGTAGGGCCGTCCGTCGCCGACCAACTTGAAGATCACGCTATGTAGTTTAGGAGACGTGGCGAACGGCCGGCGTCCGGAGCCGCCGCAGGCCCTGCGGCGGCCCCTACATCGGCCCGCACATCGGTCTCAGATGCTCCCGGAGAAGGTGTCGCAGCGTCCCGGGTCGCCCGACCCGTAGCCGTTCTTGAACCACTTGGTCCGCTGGGCCGACGTGCCGTGCGTGAACGCGTCCGGGTTGACCCTGCCCTGCGCCTGCTCCTGGATGTGGTCGTCGCCGACCGCCGCGGCGGCGTCGAGCGCCTCCTTGATGTCGGCGTCGGTGAACTCCTCGGCGTAGAAGCCCGTGCTCACCGCGTTCTTCGCCCACACGCCCGCGTAGCAGTCCGCCTGCAGTTCGAGCCGTACGGAACCGCTCTCCGCGCCCTGCTCCTGACCGACCTTGTTCATCGTGCCGAGCAGGTCCTGCACGTGGTGGCCGTACTCGTGGGCGATCACGTACGCCTGCGCGAACGGGCCGCCCTTGGCCCCGAACCGCGACCGCAGCTCGTCGAAGAACGACAGGTCCAGGTAGACGTGCTTGTCGTTGGGGCAGTAGAAGGGGCCGACGGACGAGTCGGCCGCACCGCAACCGGTCTGCACCCCGCCAGAGAACAGCGTGGTCTTCGCCTTGGTGTAGCCCTGGACCTGGTCGCCCCAGTACTTCTGGATGCTGTTGACCACTCCCACGACCCGGCACTTCTCCGACTGGTCGGCGTCGGCGCCGGTCTTGCACTGGGCGCTCAGGTCGGTTGTCGGCTGCGCCCCGGTGGGCTCGTCCCCGCCGCCCGTGATGTTCCCGGGGTTGATACCGAAGATCAGGGCCACGATGAGGGCGATGATGCCCGCGGCGCCGCCGCCGACGGCCAGGCCGCCACCCCGGAACCCGCCACCTCCGCCGACGTCCTCGACCTGCGAGGTGTCGAGTTGCGCTCGATCATCGAAATCCATCTGCGACGCTCCCGATGGCGTTTGCCGTCACTGCCGTCACTCACTGCCGTCACTCAAGCCGACACTGCGTTGCTCGCCGGGCCTACTGCCCCGCACAAGAGTGATCATGCCTCACGCCGCGCGGGTTAGGATGCGCGCGTGCCCAGGAGCGCCGCACACCGGCTGGTGCCGCCGATGCCGGGCGGGCGCGGGCGGCTCGGCCGGCTCGGCTGGTTCGGCCCCCTGGCCGTGGCCGCGTTCGGGGGGTTCCTCCGGTTCGATCGTCTCGACGTGCCGCACGCCTTCGTCTTCGACGAGCTGTACTACGCCAAGGACGCCTACTCGCTGATCACGTACGGGGTCGAGCGGCAGTTCGCCGACGGCGCGGAAGAGACGATCCTGCGCGGCGGCGCGGACGTCTTCCGCGCCTGCGCCCGGCCGGAGGACTGCGCCGCCTACGTCGCCCATCCGCCGCTGGGCAAGTGGCTGATCGGCGCGGGGGAGTGGGTGTTCGGCCTGACGCCCTTCGGCTGGCGCTTCGCCGCCGCGCTCGCCGGAACGCTGAGCGTGCTGGTCCTGGCGCGGGTCGCCCGCCGGATGACCCGCTCGACGCTGCTGGGCTGTCTCGCGGGCCTGCTGCTGGCGCTTGACGGCCTGCACCTCGTGCTCTCCCGGTCCGCGCTGCTCGACGTCTTCCTGACGTTCTGGGTGCTCGCGGGCTTCGCCTGCCTGGTCGCCGACCGCGACGCCGCCCGCGCCCGCCTGGCGGAGTGGTCCCGCACCTCCGCCCCGGAAGGACCCGGCCCGCGGCTCGGGCCCCGGCTCGGGCCCCGGCTCTGGCGGCCGGCCGCCGGGCTGTGCCTCGGGGCGGCGACGGCCACGAAGTGGACCGGCGTGCTCTTCGTCGTGGCGTTCGCGGTCATGGCGTTCGCCTGGGACCGCGGCGCCAGGCGCGCCGCCGGGCTGCGCCGCCCCGGCCGGCAGGCGGCCCGCCTCGACCTCCCGCTCGTCCTCGCGTGGCTCTGCGCCGTCCCCGCCGTCGCGTACGTCGCGTCGTTCGCCGGGTGGCTGGCCTCGGCCGGCGGCTACGGCCGCAACTGGGACCGCGCGAGCCAGAACGGCTGGGCCTACTTCGCCGTCGACTCACTGCGGTCCCTGATCGACTACCAGAGCCAGGTGCTGGGCTTCCACCAGGGCCTGAGCGCCCACCACGACTACCAGTCGGACCCCTGGAGCTGGCCGCTGCTGTTACGCCCGGTCCTCTTCTACTACCGCTCGTCCGCCGGCGCCTGCGGGGCGCGCTCCTGCAGCCAGGCGATCCTCGGGACCGGCACCCCGGTCGTCTGGTACGCCGGACTGCTCGCGCTGATCGCGATGGTCGTGTGGCACCTGACCACCCGTGACTGGCGCGCGGGGGCCGTCGTGCTCGGCTACGCGGCGGGCTGGCTGCCGTGGTGCTACTTCGCGCTGGCCGACCACCGCACGACGTTCCTGTTCTACCTGCTGCCCGCGCTGCCGTTCCTGATCCTCGCGATCGTGCTCGCCTGCGGGCTCGTCCTCGGGCCGCCGGGCGCCTCGGCCGTGCGGCGCTCCGCGGGCGCGGCGCTGGTGGGCGCGTTCGTCCTGCTGGCCCTGGCCGACTTCTGGTGGCTGTCCCCGGTCCTCACCGCCGTCCCCGTCCCGTACGGCACCTGGCTGAGCCGCATGCTGCTGCGCAGCTGGATCTAGGTCCGGTCGACTGAGAGCAGAACGGAGACCCCGGACGCGCGAAAGGCCCGGTTGGATGGGCCGGGCCTTTCGCGTTCTTGCTGCTCAACCATGCGCGGAGGATAGGAGATTCGAACTCCTGAGGGGTTGCCCCCAACACGCTTTCCAAGCGTGCGCCCTAGGCCAACTAGGCGAATCCTCCGTCGGACAGCTTAGCTCACTTCCGGTGCGGTTTCGACGGGGATGGCAACGAGCGATTCTGGTGCTCACGCACCCCCGCCGAGTGGCTAGACTGTCCAGCGGACCCCTCGCGCGGCGTCATCCTGTGAACCTCCCCAGGGCCGGAAGGCAGCAAGGATAAGCGGGCTCTGGCGGGTGTGCGAGGGGTCTCTCAGTTAGCGGGTACGCCGGCCGGGTCGACCCCCCGAGGAGGCGGCATGAGTCTTGCGCTGTACCGCAAGTACAGACCGGGGACGTTCGCCGAGGTCAAGGGGCAGGAACACGTCACCGACCCGCTGCGCCAGGCGTTGCGCAGCGGCCGGATCAACCACGCCTATCTCTTCAGCGGCCCGCGTGGCTGCGGCAAGACCTCCAGTGCGCGCATCCTCGCGCGGTCCCTCAACTGTGAGCAGGGCCCGACGCCGGACCCCTGCGGGAAGTGCGACTCCTGCGTGGCGCTGGCGCCCACCGGGCCCGGCCACCTCGACGTCATCGAGATCGACGCGGCGTCCCACGGCGGCGTCGACGACGCGCGCGACCTGCGCGAGCGGGCGTTCTTCGCCCCCGTCTCGGCGAGATACAAGATCTACATCATCGACGAGGCCCACATGGTCACCCGTGAGGGCTTCAACGCGCTGCTGAAGCTGGTCGAGGAGCCGCCGCCGCACCTCAAGTTCGTCTTCGCCACCACCGAGCCGGAGAAGGTCATCGGGACCATCAAGTCCCGCACCCACCACTACCCGTTCCGGCTGATGCCGCCCGCCACGTTGCGGCGGCTGATGGAGGAGATCCTCGAATCCGAGTCGGTGCCGTACGAGCCGGCCGCGTTACCGCTGGTCGTCCGGGCGGGCGCCGGGTCGGCCCGTGACACGCTGTCGATCCTCGACCAGCTTCTCGCGGGCGCCGACGAGGCCGGCATCACCTATCCGCGGGCGGTGTCCCTGCTCGGCTACACCGACGGCGACCTGCTGGACGAGGTGGTCGACGCGTTCGCCAAGCGGGACGGCGCGGCCGTGTTCCACGCGGTGCACCGGGTGATCGAGGGCGGCCACGACCCCCGCCGCTTCGCCACCGACCTGCTCGAACGCTTCCGCGACCTGGTGATCCTCTCCAACGTCCCCGAGGCCGCGGGCAGCGGACTGCTCGACCGGCCGGCCGACGAGCTGGAGCGCCTCCAGGCGCAGGCGGCGTCCATGGGCCCCGCGGAGCTGACCCGGGCGGCGGAGGTCTTCAACGCCGGGCTGACCGAGATGCGCGGCGCGACCTCTCCCCGCCTGCTGCTGGAACTCGTGTGCGCCCGCGTGCTGCTTCCCGGGGCCGACGAGGGCGAGGCCGCGCTGCTGGCCCGGCTCGAACGGCTGGAGCGCGGCGTCGTGGCCGGAACGCCCGTCGCCGCCGCCGCGCCACCGGCCGCGCCTCCTGCAGCACCACCGGTGACCTCACCTGTGACCCCATCGGTGACCCCGCCTGCGGCGCAGAGCCCACGGCCCCAGGCGGCCGCCCCCACGAGGACCGGCGACGCCGACGACTGGCCCACGCCCGTACGGCCCGGCTCCGGGGCCGCTCCGCCGCCCGCGCAGGCACAGGCGCCCGCGGCAGGCGTCGTCCAGGGCGTCGTCCAGGGCGGCGGGCCGGTGTACCAGGCCTGGCCGCGGGTGCTGGAGGCGATCAGAAACCGGCAGAAGGTCGCCTGGATCATCCTCAACGCCCAGGGCAGGCTGCTCGGCGTCGAGGGCAACGTGGTGACCATCGGCTTCGAGAAGCCGGGCGACGTGCAGGGCTTCCTCAAGGGCAAGCGCGAGGAGACGGTGGCCGCCGCCCTCGGCGAGGTGCTCGGCGGCGTCTGGCGCGTCGAGGTGGTCGTCGGCGGCTCGGGCCCGGGCCCGTCCGGCTCCGCCGCGCGCGGCCCGTCCGGCCCGCCCGCCCCCGCGCCGCCCGCGCCGGTCGCCCCCACGGGATCGTCGATGGCCGCGACACCCACGGCGCCCGTGGCACCCACGCCATCCGCCGCGCCGGTGGCCACTCCTCCCACAGCCGCCCCCCCTGCTGCCCCGACCGGCGCCCCTGCCCCGACCGGCGCCCCTGCCCCGGCCGGTGCCCGGCCCACGGCCTCTCCGGCCGGGAACGGCGGGGCGGGGGCCGGCGGGACGACCGACGAGAGCTGGCCGGACGCGCCCTCGGACGACTTCGACAGCCCGGCGCCCGGTCCGCCGTCGGGGGCGTCGTCCGCGTTCGCCACCGCGAGACCGGCCGGGCGGCCCGCCGGGCCGTCGAGGCCACGCCAGGCCTGGCCCGAGACGGTTCCCGGCCGCGGCGACGCGGGCGCGGACGTGAGCGAGCTGACCGGCATGGCCCTCATCCAGCACGAGCTCGGCGGCCGGATCATCGAGGAGATCGACCACTCCTGAACGATCACTCTGATCGGCCGTTCCGAACGCCTCACCCGCTCGGGAGACGGACGCCGCATGGACGGAGACTGGTGGGGTAACCGGTGTCCGTCCGCCGACCGCCCCGGGCGGAACACGCGTGCGGGCTCCGGTGCGGAAACGGGGACGGACGCCGTAGGCTCGTCGCGACGAACACGTCGCTGGACGCTGAGGAGCGCACCATCGTGAATCCAGGAGATGTCAATCTCCAGCAGTTGCTGGAGCAGGCTCAGCTGATGCAGCAGCAGCTCGTCACCGCGCAGCAGGAGCTCAGCGACGCCGAGGTCGACGGGACCGCCGGCGGCGGGCTCGTCCGCGCCACCGTGAACGGCAGTGGCGAGCTGCTGGAACTCGAGATCAGCCCGGTCGCCATCGACACGAGCGACCCGGAGGAGAGCGCGCAGACGATCGCGGACCTGGTGCTCGCCGCCGTGCGGGACGCCGTACGCGCCGCGGCCGAGCTGCAGCAGGAGAAGCTGGGCCCGCTCGCGCAGGGTCTGGGGGGCGGTTTCGGCGGCGGTCAGCTGCCGGGGTTCTAGAGCATGTACGAAGGGGTCGTCCAGAATCTGATCGACGAGCTCGGGCTGCTGCCCGGCGTCGGTCCCAAGAGCGCGCAGCGGATCGCGTTCCACCTCCTCGCCGCCGACCCGGCCGACGTCAAGCGGCTGGCGCACGCGCTGCTGGAGGTCAAGGAGAAGGTGCGCTTCTGCCGGGTTTGCGGAAATGTCGCCGCGGAAGAGGAATGCCGCATCTGCCGCGACCAGCGGCGTGACCCGCAGGTGATCTGCGTGGTCGAGGAACCGAAGGACGTGGTGGCGATCGAGAGGACCCGCGAGTTCCGCGGACGCTACCACGTGCTCGGAGGAGCGATCAGCCCGATCGACGGTGTCGGGCCGGACGACCTGAAGATCCGCGAGTTGATGGTCCGGCTGGCCGACGGCCAGGTCACCGAACTGATCCTCGCTACCGACCCGAACCTCGAAGGCGAGGCGACCGCCACCTATCTGGCCCGGCTCGTCAAACCTTTGGGGCTGAAGGTGACCCGACTGGCCAGCGGCCTGCCTGTGGGCGGTGATCTCGAGTACGCCGACGAGGTCACCTTGGGCCGCGCTTTCGAAGGACGGAGGCTGCTGGATGTCTGACGAGTGGAACGACCTGGCCGCGCGCGTCGCCGGACACGCGCGGAACTACATCGACGGCCTGACCCGCCTGGCCGGCGGCGAGGGCGGTGACGCGACGCTGCCGCTGCTCCTGGTGGAGGTGGCCCAGGTCAGCCTCGCGGGCACCCAGCTCGGGGCCGCGCAGGACGTGATCCTGCAGGGGAACGTCGAGCCCGTGCTGAGCGAGGACCCCGACATCGACCCCCTCCGTACGGCGCTGGCCGCCCGGCTCGGGCCGGTCGACGACTACGCCGAGGTCTTCGACCCCTACAAGGACGACGCCGTCACGCCGTACCGGCTGTCGGACGACCTCGCGGCGGTGGCGGCCGACCTCATCCACGGGCTGCGGCACTACAGCGCGGGCCGTCCCCTCGAGGCGCTGTGGTGGTGGCAGTTCTCCTACTTCAACACGTGGGGCAACCACGCCGGTGCGGCGCTGCGGGCCCTGCAGTCGCTCGTCGCGCACGCCCGCCTGGATGTGGTCGAAGAGGGGACTACGGTCTGACCGTCCACATGCTGGTCGCGTACGGTGGGCGTTTGGGACGCACAAGTACACTGTGAGCTCCACGTCCTGATTCGTTGGAGACTCCAGTGGCGCTTGTTGTGCAGAAGTACGGTGGTTCCTCCGTAGCCGACGCGTCCTGCATCAAGCGGGTCGCCCAGCGGATCGTGGCGACGAAAAAAGCGGGCAACGACGTCGCGGTGGTGGTCTCCGCGATGGGCGACACCACCGACGAGCTGCTCGACCTGGCCCGGCAGGTGTCGCCGCTGCCGCCCGGCCGCGAACTCGACATGCTGCTCACCTCGGGTGAGCGGATCTCGATGGCGCTGCTCGCGATGGCGATCGCCAACCTCGGCCACGAGGCGCGCAGCTTCACCGGCTCGCAGGCCGGCGTGATCACCGACTCGACGCACGGCAAGGCGCGCATCATCGATGTCACGCCGAGCCGCATCAGGGAGGCGGTCGACTCCGGCCAGATCGCGATCGTGGCCGGGTTCCAGGGGGTCTCCCAGGACAGCAAGGACATCACGACGCTCGGCCGGGGCGGCTCCGACACCACGGCCGTCGCTCTCGCGGCGGCGCTCGGCGCGGACGTCTGCGAGATCTACACCGACGTGGACGGCATCTACACCGCCGATCCCCGCATCGTCCGCACGGCACGGCAGATCCCGCGGATCTCCTACGAGGAGACGATGGAGATGGCCGCGTGCGGGGCGAAGATCCTGCACCTGCGCTGCGTGGAGTACGCCCGCAGGTTCGGCCTGCCCATCCACGTCAGAAGCTCGTTCAGCACGAAGGAAGGCACCTGGGTCGTCTCCGACCCCTACAGCGAAGGAACCGAAGTGGAGCAGCCCATCATCTCCGGGGTGGCGCACGACCGGAGCGAGGCCAAGATCACTGTGGTCGGGGTGCCCGACAAGGTCGGCGAGGCCGCCGCCATCTTCCGCACGCTGGCGGACGCGGAGATCAACATCGACATGATCGTGCAGAACGTGTCGGCCGCCGCGACCGGACGGACGGACATCTCCTTCACGCTGCCGGTGAACGACAGCCAGACGGCCCTCACCGCGCTGAAGAAGATCCAGACCCAGGTCGCGTTCGAGTCGCTGCTGTACGACGACCAGATCGGCAAGGTGTCGCTCGTCGGCGCGGGCATGCGCTCGCACCCGGGCGTCACCGCCACGTTCTTCGGCGCGCTGGCCGACGCCGGAGTGAACATCGAGATGATCTCGACCTCGGAGATCCGCATCTCCGTCGTCGTGGGGCAGAACGAGGTGGACACCGCGGTCGCCGCCGCCCACCGCGCGTTCGACCTCGACTCCGACCAGGTCGAGGCCGTTGTGTACGGAGGTACCGGACGATGAGCGAGCGAAGCGAGCAGGCAGGGGATTCTTCTGTGGGCTCTTCTGTGGGGTCCGGGGGGAACGCGGGGGGCGGAGCCCCCCGCAGGAAGCCCGTTCTGGCCGTCGTCGGCGCGACCGGCGCCGTCGGCACGGTCATGCTCGACATCCTGACCAACCGCCGCGACCTGTCCGACGCGTACGGCGAGATCCGGCTCATCGCCTCCCCGCGGTCGGCGGGCAAGGTGCTGAGCGTGCGCGGCGAGGACGTCGTGGTCCAGGCGTTGTCGCCGGAGGCCTTCGACGGCGTCGACATCGCGATGTTCGACGTGCCGGACGAGGTGTCCGCCGAGTGGGCGCCGATCGCCGCCGAGCGCGGCGCGGTGGCCGTGGACAACTCCGGCGCCTTCCGGATGGACCCGGATGTGCCGCTCGTGGTGCCCGAGTGCAACCCCGAGCAGGCCCGCAACCGGCCCAAGGGGATCATCTCCAACCCCAACTGCACGACGCTGTCGATGATGGCCGCGATGGGCGCGCTGCACCGCGAGTACCGCCTGCGTGAGCTGGTCGTCTCCTCCTACCAGGCCGTCTCCGGCGCCGGAGTGGCCGGCCCCGAGCGGTTGTACGCCGAGATCGAGGCCGTCGCGGGCGACCGGACGATGGGCACGGTGGCCGGCGACGTGCGCAAGGCCGTGCCGGACCTGGCCGACTCGCCGTTCCCCGCTCCGCTGGCGCTCAACGTGGTGCCGCTGGCGGGCTCGCTCCGGGGCGGCGGCTGGACGTCGGAGGAGCTGAAGGTCCGCAACGAGTCCCGCAAGATCCTCGGCATCCCGGACCTGCGGGTCTCCGCGACCTGCGTGCGCGTCCCCGTGGTGACCACCCACTCGCTGGCCGTCCACGCGACGTTCGAGCGGGAGGTGACCGTCGAGGGCGCCCGGGAGATCCTGGACGCGGCGCCGACCGTCGTGGTGCTCGACGACCCGGCCAACGGTGTGTTCCCCACGCCGGCGGACGTCGTGGGCACCGACCCGACCTACGTCGGCCGGATCCGGCAGGCGCTCGACTTCCCCAACACGCTCGACCTGTTCGTGTGCGGCGACAACCTCCGCAAGGGCGCCGCGCTGAACACCGCCGAGATCGCCGCGCTGGTCGCCACCGAGTTCGCCTGAGTCCGCCTGAGTCCGCCTGACCCCCGCTCCGCGCCCGGCCGCGCCGTACAGTGACGCCGTACAGTGACGATCGTGGCCGAGACAACACGGGAGCTCATCGTCGAAACGGCCCTGCGGCTGTTCCGGGAGCGGGGGTACGAGGCGACCACGATGCGTGCGATCGCCGCTGAGGCGGGCGTGTCGGTGGGCAACGCCTACTACTACTTCACGTCCAAGGAACAGCTGGTCCAGGCGTACTACGACCGGGCGCAGGCGACGCACGAAGCGGCCTGCCGCGAGGTGTTCGCCGCCGAACGGTCCTTCGCCGGACGCCTCGGCGGCGTGCTGCGCGAGTGGGTGCGGATCTCCGAGCCGTACCACGAGTTCGCGGTGAAGTTCTTCAAGCACGCCGCGGAGCCGAGCAACCCGCTCAGCCCGTTCAGTGCCGAGTCGGCGCCCGCGCGGGAGTCGGCCATCGCGCTCTACCGGGAGGTCGTCGACGGGTCGGCCGGGCGCATGGACGACGAACTGCGCGAGGAGCTGCCCGAGCTGCTGTGGATGCTGTGGATGGGCGTCGTGCTGTTCTGGGTGCACGACGTCTCGCCCGGCTGCGCGCGCACCCACCGCCTCATCGACCGGGTCGTCCCGCTCGTCGACCGGCTGGTCGCCCTGTCGCACCTGCCCGGCATCAAGGGCGTGGCCAGGGAGGTCATCGAGGTGGTGCACGAGCTGCGGGCGTGACAGGAACCGGACGGGCACGGCCGTACGTTAGCGGGAGGACAGGGCGGGCAGTGGGATCCGCAGTGGATCCGCACTGGAATCCGCAGTGGATCCGCACTGGAATCCGCACCGGTGTCCCCCGGGAGGTGTCCTCATGGTGAAGGCAGGACGTGCGGCGGCCACCTGGCGCGCCTACCGCGAGGTGTCCCGGCCGGGAGCGCCGGGCGTCGGACCGCGCCTCAAGGCCGTGCCCCGGATGATCCGCGCCGCCGTCAAGGGCGAGTACCACGGCCTGACGAAGGGCAAGCTGGCCATGCTCGGCATGGCCGTGGCGTACATCGTGTCCCCCATCGACGTGGTGCCCGACTTCCTTCTGGGCATCGGGATCGTCGACGACTTCGGCGTCCTGCTGTGGCTGGCGACCGCGCTGCTCGGCGAGAGCGGCCAGTTCGTCGAGTGGGAGAACGGCGCCCGGCCCGTCGACACCGGGCCCGTGCAGACCGCCCCCACTCGTACGGGCCGGACGCGGCGCTAGAGCCGCGTCAGCGCCGCGTCAGAGCTGTTCCATGCGCAGCCAGGCGCGTGACGGCAGTGGATGGCCGAACAGCCGGGCGGCGTTGCCGTACGAGACCCGGGCGATGTCGGCCGGGGGCAGGCTGCCGAGGTTGCGGGCCACCGCGCGCTGGGTGTCCGGCCAGGTCGACTCGGCGCGCGGATATCCGGCCTCCAGCAGGACGTGCTCCATGCCGACGGCCAGCCGTACGGAGCTGAGCGCGCTGTCGTCGAGGGTGCCGAAGAAGAAGTTGCGCCGCAACACCTCGCTGGGCTTCAGGCCGCCCTCCCAGGCCGGCTCGCCCGCGACGGGGTGGTCGAGCGCGTAGTCGGCCCGCTCGGCCAGCATCGGCAGCCAGCCCACGCCGCCCTCCACGATGAGGACGCGCAGCTTCGGGAAGCGCAGCGCGACCCCCGACCAGAGCCAGTCGGCGCAGGCGAACATCGCGCTGGCCGGGATCAGCGTGGTGATCGCCTCCACCGGGGTGTCGGGCGAGGGCACCGGCGCCCAGGAGGACGCCCCGGTGTGCAGGCAGAGGACCGTCCCGGTCTCCTCGCAGGCGGCGAAGAACGGGTCCCAGTGCCTGCTGTGGATGGACGGCAGCCGCAGCCGGGTGGGGAACTCGGGGAACACGACGGCCTTGAAGCCGCGGGCGGCGTTCTCCCGGATCTCCTTGGCCGCGACCTCCGGGTCGGGCAGCCAGGGCAGCTGGAGCGCGATCATGCGCTCGGGGTAGCTGCCCGCCCACACGTCGACGTGCCAGTCGTTCCACGCCCGCACCAGCGCGAGCCCGAGGTCCTGGTCGCGGGTGCGGCCGAACGCCACGCCCGCCTGGCTCGCCAGCATCCCGGGGAAGCAGAGGGCCGCCCAGATCCCGGCGCGGTCCATGTCACCGATGCGGGCCTCGATGTCGTGGCAGCCCGGCCGCATGTCGTCGAAGCGCACGGGGTCGAGGGTCCACTGCTCCTTGGGCAGGCCCGCCCCCACGTCGACCCCGGCGCAGGGATAGGTGGCGCCGCCGTACCGCCACACCTGGTGACCCGCCTCGGTCTCGACGACCCTGGGCGCGAGGTCCTTGTACTTCTCCGGGAGACGGCCCTCGAAGAGGTCGGCCGGCTCGATCAGATGATCGTCGACCGAAATGATCACGTAGTCCCGCCGCCTCGGCTCTGGGTCGGGATGCAGCGGCGTCGTCACGAGAGTAAACGGTAAAGCCAAGGGATAACACGGTACAAGCTGCGAGGTCTCCGGTTGGTATCCGTTCGCTCACCTTGCGGTGTCCCGGTCACTGGGTGTGATCAACGCGTCTGGCGCGTCCTCGGGAACGGCGGCCTCCGCAGTGTCCTCCGCAGTGTCCTTCCCGGTGTCCCCGGCCTCCCGCAGATCGCGGGCCTCCCGGCGGATGAGCAGGACCCAGCCGCCCACCGCGATCCCGATGAACAACCACCACTGCACGGCGTACGCGAGGTTGAGCCCGCCGCCGGCGCCCACGTCCGGCGGCGGCAGGAGCTCGGGGGAGGCGCCGGCCGGCGGCCGTTGATCGGTCAGCTCGACGAAGCCGCCGTAGACCGGGTACGGCAGGCCCCCGGCGACCGCGGACGTGTCGATCAGCAGGATCTGGCCGGCGGGCAGCCCGGCCCGGACCCTGATCCCGCTGTTCTCCCGCGTCTCGGCCGGGCGCAGCCGCCCGGTGACCGTCACCTCTCCGGCGGGCGGCGCGGGCACCCGCGGCGGCGCGTCCGCGGTCGCGCCGGCCGGGACCCAGCCCCGGTTCACCAGCACGGCGCCGCCGGGGGTGACGAGCGGGGTGACCACGTAGAACCCGACCCGGGCGTTGAGGGTGCGGCGGCGCACCACGAGTTCGTGCGCGGGGTCGTACCGCCCGGTCGCGGTGACGAGACGGTGCCCGTCCTTCTCCGGTACGGCCCCGCCGGGGCGGTCGAGCCGGTCGATCGGCACGGGCGCCGCGGCGAGGTTGGCGGTGATCCTGGTGCTTCTGGCCGAATTCTCCTCGAACCGCCCCCACTGCCACTTCCCCAGGAAGAAGAAGGCGGGGATCAGCGCGAGCACGAGCAGGTGCAGCCCGACCCAGCGGCGTGAGAGGAGGAACCGGTACACGTGACCAGCCTAGGCAGCCCTATGGGTGGTCCGTATGTCAGGCGTCGCTCCAGGTGCCGGTCCAGGTGTCGGCCCGGGTGCCGGTCCAGGTGTCGGCCCGGGTGTCGGTAGGTCGGGCAGCGGTCAGGCGGGGGCGCCGAGCCGGGCGCCGGGGCCAGGCCGGGGGGTCGCCTCCCGGGGCCCGCCGACCTCGTGGCCGTCCGCGCACAGCAGCCGCAGCGCGACCGGTGCGCCGCAGTCGCGGTGGGTCACCACGACCGGCGGCCCCGCGGAGTCGGCGAGGTAGCGGTCGCCCCAGTGCATCAGGGCGATCAGAATCGGGTAGAGGTCGAGCCCCTTCTGGGTGAGCCGGTATTCGTCGCGCTGACGCTGGCCCGGCTCCTGGTAGGGCACCTTGCGCAGCAGTCCCTCGTCGACGAGGCGGGACAGCCGGGCGCTGAGCACCTGCCGGGGCGCCCCCGTACGGGACTGGAGATCGGCGAACCGCCGGACGCCGGTGAACGCCTCCCGCAGCACCAGGAGCGTCCACTTCTCGCCGAGCACGGCGAGGGTTCGCTCGATGGAGCAGTTGTCCACCCGATAACGCCGCATGTCACGCATCGTATGCAGAAACCCCTTCCGGTCTGCCACAATCGAATCCGAAGCCACTCCCGCGTTTGCAGAACAAGGTTCTGTTGGTTCACCATTGACTTTGTGAACAACGTGAGAAGCGGGCGGGACGGCAGGGCAAGGATCATCGAGGGCGCCCTGCGCAGGTTCAGCCAGAGCGGGGTGTCCGCCACCACGCTCGCCAGCCTCCGCCAGGAGAGCGGCGTCAGCGTCGGCAGCTTCTACCACCACTTCACCAGCAAGGAGCACGTCTACGGGGTGCTCTACGCCGAGATCCTGGAGGCGTACCAGGACGCGTTCGTCGACGAGCTCATCCGGCACGAGGACGCGCGCGGCGGGATCGAGGCCATCGTCGCCCTGCACATGGCGTGGTGCGGGGAGCACCCGGAACGCGCCCGCCTGCTGATCAGCGAGCGCCCGCCCCGCCGCAACGAGCCCGGCGGCCCGGAGGTCGCCGAGTCGCGGCGCGACTTCTTCCGCCAGGTCGCCGACTGGTGGCGGCCGCACGTGAAGAACGGCGAGCTCCGGCCGGTCCCCCCCACCATGTGCTACGTGCTGTGGCTCGGCCCGGCGCAGGAGATGTGCCGCCTGTGGTTCAGCGGTGCCCACCAGCCCACCGCGGAGGAGATCCGCGAGCTGGGCGAGGCCGCCTGGCACAGTCTCAAGACGCCGTAGCGCCAACGCCGGGGCCCGGCAGCTCCCGGCTGAGCACCCGCCACACCCGGCCGTCGAGACAGATCTCCAGCCGCAGCTCGTAGCGGTGACGCCGCAGCCCCGGCACCGGCACGCGGTCCTGTACGTCGAACCGCCTGCCGCGGGCGTACCCGAAGCCCAGCTCTCCCGGGAAGACGCGGATCTCGTCCCGGTTGCCGCAGCGGGGACAGGTCCACATGACGACGTCCCTGGCCCGGTTGTAGTCGTGGCAGGCGTCGAAATACTCGTCGGAGCGCAGGCGGCAGTCGCACGCCAGACAGGGCAGCAGCATCGGGGTCCTCGGTCGGGGGGTTCCCCATATGAATACGGCCTGCGGCTTGAGTTTCACTTATCAACGGCTTACCGCCGAAGTCCGCGTGCCGTCCGGCGGCGCCGCGATACATTCGATCCGTGGACGCCCCTTCTGACCTGGTCCGACGGCTTCGCGACAGATTCGTGGAGACCGGTTACTCGATCGACGGCGTACGTGAGCGGCTGGGCGACATGGCGGCCTCGGCCCTGGCCCGTGAGGAGATCGTGCCCGCGCTGCGCGCCACCAGGGACGCCGACCCCCTCGCCGCGCTCATCCGTCTGTGGTGGCTCGGCGTCCCGGTCAGCATGGCCGCCGCCGACCTGCCCCTCCAGGACCTCATCGAGGCCGGTCTGCTGGTGCGGCTGGGCGACACCGTCCAGGCCGCCGTGCATCTCCAGCCCTGGGACGCGGGGACGGCCGACCCGGCGTACGTCGTCTCCGACCGCAAGGCGCGGCCCGGCGACCCCTCCCTGCGCCCCGACCACGTCGTCGGGGCCGGCGGGGCGTCGGCGAACCTCGCCCAGCTCGGCTGGGCCGCCCCGGCCGGCCGGGCGCTCGACCTCGGCACCGGCTGCGGGGTGCAGGTGCTGCACCTCGCTCCCCGGGCCGGCGAGGTCGTTGCGACCGACGTGAACCGCCGCGCGCTGCGGCTCGCCCGCCTCAGCTGGGAGCTGTCCGGCGTGTACGGCGTCGAGGCGCGCGAGGGGTCGATGTACGACCCGGTGGACGGCGAGAGGTTCGACCTCGTGGTGTCCAACCCGCCGTTCGTCATCGCGCCGGAGGCGAGGTACACCTACCGCGAGACCGGGCGGCGCGGCGACGACTTCTGCCGCGAGCTCGTCCGGCGCACGCCCCGCCATCTCGCCCAGGGTGGGCACGCCCGCTTCCTCGCCAACTGGCTGCACGTCAAGGGTGAGGACTGGCAGGACAGGGTGGGCGGCTGGCTCACCGAGACCGGCTGCGACGGCTGGGCCGTGCAACGCGACGTGCAGGACCCCGCCGAGTACGTCGAGCTGTGGCTGCGCGACTCCGCCGAGCACGGCACCTCGGCCTACCGGGAGCGCTACGACGAATGGCTCGCGTGGTTCGAGTCGATGGACGTGACCGGCGTCGGCTTCGGCTGGATCGCCCTGCACGACTCCGGCTCGCTCAGCCCGCTGGTGCGGGTGGAGGAGCTGACGCATCCGGTGGAGCCGCCGGCCGGCGCGCTGGTCGAGGAGGTTCTGCGGGCGGCGCGGACGGCGTACGAGCTCTCCGACGAGGACCTGCTCGACGCGCGCCTAAGGGTGGCCGAGGGCGTCGCGGAGGAGCGTGCCGGCCCGCCCGGCGCCGACGACCCCTCCCGCATCGTGCTCCGGCAGACCCGGGGGGCCCGCCGTACGGCCGTCGTGGGGACGGTGGAGGCGGCTCTGGCAGGGGTGTGCGAC
The DNA here is from genome assembly GCF_045040095.1 of Microbispora sp. NBC_01389. Classification (NCBI taxonomy): domain Bacteria; kingdom Bacillati; phylum Actinomycetota; class Actinomycetes; order Streptosporangiales; family Streptosporangiaceae; genus Microbispora; species Microbispora sp. NBC_01389. Next base: position 1,845,335 of record NZ_CP109552.1, on the reverse strand, counting down.
GGAGACCTGCCCACGCGGCCGCTGCTCGCCGCGATCGCGGAACTCACCGGAGAGGACCCGGACGCCGTGCTCGGCCGGGCCCCAGCGGCGCTCCGCCCGCTGGTCGCCGAGGGCTTTCTCTCGGTTGCCGGTTAGAGCGCAAGCTCGGCTGCAACCCCGATTGCAAGCCCGTGTTGATCGGAAGTTGAACGTCCGGGGCGACTCTGGTCATGTGCGGGCTCCGGGGGGGTTCGGGGCCCGCGCCGAAGCCTGGCCGGTCGTTCATGTGAGGCGGCGAGCCGCCACGGGGCGCACCGGTAAGGACCGGGCCCCCTGCGCGCCCCAAGGCGGCGGGCGGCCGGCCGGGCCGATCTCTCCGGAGTACGGGTCTCCGGAACACGAGAAGGGGCGAGCGTGTGATCAACCACGTCCGGATGAGCCGGTTGGACGACGACCTGCGATTCGACCTACGTGTCGACCTGGGTCTGGGCCTGGGCGGTCAGGAGTGCGGCGATGTCGGCGGCCTCGGGCGAACCGAGCCGGGCGAAGATCTCCTGAGCCTTCTCCAGGGCGTCCCCGCCCCGCGCGGCCTCTCCGACGCCCATGAGGGCCTTGCCGAGCGCGGCCAGTGACTGCGCCTCGCCGTACGGGTGGGTGATCTCGCGGCTGACCGTGAGGGCCTCCTCGGCGTGCCGGGCGGCCTCGGCGTACCGGCCAGCGGCGATGAAGGTCGCGGCGAGCCGGTAGCACACCCGCTGCTCCCAGACCCGCTGGTTGCTCGCGCGGAAGAAGGCCAGGCACTCGGCGTGGTGGACGACGGCCTCGTTGAGCCGCCCGACGTGTGACAGCACGTTGCCGAGGTGATAGCGCGCCCGGGCCGTCCCGGCGCCGCTGCCGATCTCGGAGAAGACCGCGAGACCCCGCTCGGCGGCGGCGATGGCGTCGCCGGGCCGGCCGAGACCGAGGTGGTCGCGGGCCGAGTAACACGACGCCAGCGCCTCGCCCGCGGTGTTGCCGACCTCACGGAAGATCGTCGCTGCCCGGCCGAACCAGTCGAGCGCCTCGGTGTGGCGGCGCTGCCGCCCCGCGACCACCGCCAGCGCGTTGCACGTCTCGCCGAGCACGACGTGGTCGCCGGTCTCCTCGCCCAGGGCCCGGGCGGAGAGGAAGTGCGACTCGGCCTCGGCCAGCCGGTTCGCGCCGAACAGCACCCGGCCGAGCATGTACCGGCAGCGCATCTCCGCGCGCCGCTCGCCCGCGTTCCGCGCGGCCGTCAGCAGCGCCGACACGCGCTGCTCGAACTCGCGCTGGCTGGTGCCCGACTCCAGCAGCGGCTCCAGCGCCAGCAGCAGGTCGGCCGCGGGGACCAGGTCCTCACCCGACCCGTACGCCCGGGCCACCGCCGCGAACAGGTTCTCGGCCTCCGCCGAGAGCCACGCCACCGCCTCGTCGGCGGAGCCGAAGGAGTGGCCGCGCATGCCCAGGTCGACCAGGTTGTCGGCGATCGCGCTGCCCTCGTACGCGAGGCGGTGCGCCGCGCCCGCCGACGCCAGCGAGAAGCCGAGCAGGCGGTGCAGCGCGAGCGCCCGGGCCTCGGGCTCCTCGTCCGCCTCCGCCTGCCGCCGGGCGAACAACTTGAGCAGGTCGTGGAAGCGGTAGCGGCCCTGCGCGGGCGCCTCCAGCAGGCTGGCGTCCACCAGCGACTCCAGCACGTCCTCGGCCTCCGTGAGGGCGAGGTCGAGCAGGGCCGCCGCGGCGGAGAGCGAGATGTCCGAGCCCTCCGGCAGCGACAGCAGCCGGAACGCCCTGGCCTGCCGGGCGTCCAGCTGGCCGTACCCGAGGGCGAACGTAGCCGAGACCGCCAGGTTTCCGATCTTCATCTCGTCCAGGCGGCGGCGTTCGTCGGCGAGCCGGGGGACGAGCGAGGCCACCGTCCACGACGGGCGGGAGGCGAGCCTCGCGGCGACGATCCGCACGGCCAGCGGCAGGAAGCCGCACGCGGCCACCACGTCCATCGCGGCCGCCCGCTCGGCCGCCACCCGCTCCGGCCCCGCGACCGCGGCCAGCAGCGACAGCGCCTCGTCGGGCTCCAGCACGTCGAGGTCGACGAGCCGCGCCGCGGGCAGGTCGGCCAGCTTGCCCCGGCTGGTGATGATCGCGGCGCAGCCGGCCGAGCCGGGCAGCAGGTGCTCCACCTGGTCGGCGTCCCGGGCGTTGTCGAGCAGCACCAGCATCCTGCGGTCCGCGAGCAGCGACCGGAACAACGCCGAGCGTTCGGCGAGGCCGTCGGGGATCACGTCCATCGGGATGCCGAGCGCCCGCAGGAACGCGACCAGCGCGGTCTCCGGCGCGGTGGGCTCGACTCCGTACCCGCGCAGGTCGGCGTAGAGCTGGCCGTCGGGGAACAGGTCCTCCGCGAGATGGGCCACATGGACGGCCAGGGTCGTCTTGCCCACGCCGCCGATGCCCGACATCGCCGCGATCGGCACTCCTTCTCCGGTGCCGCCGGACGGGCCCTCGCCGCGCAGCAGCGCGAGCAGCCGGTGCACCAGGCGGGTACGCCCGGTGAAGTCGGTGATCGCCGCCGGAAGCTGCGCCGGTCTCGGCATCTCGACCATCGGGCCGTGACCCCGGGTGGTCTCGCCGTCGTCGCCGTAGTCGGCGTCGTCGTGCTGCGACAGCCGTACGGGAGGGGACGTGGGGGCGAGCGAGGGGTCGGCGGCGAGGATCCGCCGGTGCATCTCGCTCAGCTCGGCGCCCGGCTCGATGCCGAGCTCGTCCACCAGCGCCTGCCGGGTCTCGGTGAACACCGACAACGCCTCGGCCTGTCTGCCGCACCGGTAGTAGGCCAGCATGAGCTGGACGCGGATCCGCTCGCGCAGCGGGTGCTCGGCGGCGAGCGCGACCAGCTCCGAGATGATCTCCGCGTGCCGGCCGAGTTCGAGGTCGACCTCCATGAGGGCCTCGACGGCGCCGATGCGGCGCTCGGCCAGCCGGTCGCGCTGGTGCTCGGCGTACGGCCCGACCGCGCCGGCGAGCGGCTCGCCCGACCACAGCCCCAGGGCGCCGCGGAGCCGCCGGGCGGCCTGCCCCACCCGGCCCGTACGGCGGTCCGACTCGGCGGCGGCGCACTCCCGGTCGAAGACGGAGAGGTCGAGCCGGGCGGGGCCGAGCCGCAGCGCGTACCCGCGGCCCACCGAGGTCAGCAGTTGTGGCGGCGTCCTGGGGGAGCGGCCGGGTTCGAGGACGGTGCGCAGGCGGGAGACGTAGGTGCGCAGCGCGCCCAGCGCACGCGGCGGCGCGTCCTCCCCCCACACGCCGTCGATCATCTCGGCCGGCGAGACCGCGTGCCCCTCCCGCAGCAGCAACATCGCGAGAATGGAGCGTTGCAGGGGCGTGCCGAGGTCGAGTTCGACGCCGTCGCGCCACGCCAGGACGGGTCCCAGTACGGCGAAGCGCAGGTCGTCCGAGGTGGCGTGGTCAGGCATGTGGACCTGTCTCCTGAACGGCAAGATTCGTGAGCAAATGATAGATCGTGCGGAGAGGCGCACGTATAACGCTCCCGCTGATTTACCAGGGTTCAGCGTCTGTTCAGGTGCTTGAAAGCGGCCTGCAAACCACCATCCGGGAGGTGAAAGCGACTTGCAGGCGGAGGGGCCTATCACTGAGACGTAACCCCGACAGCACCCGCTTCGGGGGATCGTCCTCGAACAGGAGAACCGAAATGCGTCGCTCCCTCACCCTCGGCCTCGCCGCCGCGACCGCCGTCACCGCCCTCGGGCTGCCGGCTCTCACGACCGCCGCCAGCGCCGCCCCGGCGTCCGCGACCTCCGCCTCCCACCACGACGACTGGGACTACTCCGAGTGGTGGGGCACCTACTGGTCGTCCAACCACCTCGCCAAGGCCAAGGGCCACATCGACGTGAACTACAGCGGCGAAGAGTCGAACCGGGTCCACATCACCGGCAAGCTGTACGACCTGGACCACCGCACGTACCGGCACGGGGGCAAGTGCGCCTACATCCAGTTCCGCGTGCAGGACTGGGAGAACAGCGAGGACGACTGGTCCTCCAGCTTCAAGTCGTACAAGTACTGCGGCGCCGGCGGCTACAAGCAGATCAACTTCTGGCGCTACGACGTCGCGCAGGTCCAGGCGCAGGTCTGCCAGATCGGTCTCAACAGCCGGTTCCCGGTCAAGTGCGGCCGCTGGCAGGAGCTCTACAACGCCTACGACGACGCGTACGGCTACGACGCCTGATCGTCCACGTGCATGACGCGGCCCGTCCCTTCCCGGGACGGGCCGCGTCCTTCTTATGGGCTTCGAGTGTGTCTACGGGGGCTGGTCAGGCTGCTTCCGACGCCGGTTCCAGAAGGCCCAGCCTCGCGCGGAGACGCTCGCGTACGGCGGGCCATTCGGGACTCAGGATCGAGTAATACGCGGTATCTCGGACCGTGTCGTCGGCGCCTCGGCTTTCCGCTCGCCGCACACCGTCCAGGTGCGCGCCGAGGGCCTCGATGGCGGCCCGGGATCGGGTGTTGCGTACGTCTGCCTTGAGGGTGATCCGGTGAACCTGCCAGGTCTCGAAGGCGAGGGAGAGCACCAGATACTTGCTCTCCCGGTTGACACCGGTGCCCTGGGCCGACGCGGCGAGCCAGGTGTACCCGATGTCCGCGACGGACGGGACCTCGCCCACGGCGCCCTTGGCGCCCGGAGGCCAAGGCATCGGGCCCTGCCAGTACTCCAGGTTCATCAGACGGGTGGCACCGACCACGCGGTCGGTGTGCAGCCACCGGATGGCGAAGGGCATCGTGCGGCCCTCCGCCTGCTCAGCCAAGGCGGCCTCCACGTAGGAGGCCATCTCGTCCCGTCCAGCGGGAACGCGAGTGAAGGCGTACGTAGAACGGTCTTCACTCGCCGCGGCGACAAGATCGTCAAGCACCGCGAGGCTGAGCGGTTCCAGGCGCACGGAGCGCCCAGACAGGGTGACAAAAGCGGGCATGAGCACATGATGGGGGCTGCCGTGCACGCCTGATGCCAAATGGCACAAGACATCTTGGCGGGGTGCGGGTTAAGGAGCGTGCCTGGTCGAGAATACGCAGGTCAGGGGGCTGATCGTCGTTCCCGGCCGCAGGCGTCCAGGGTAAAGATTCAGTCAGTGATCCGCCGGTGTGCTGAGGGCCGTTCGGCACGATCGAGCGGACGCCGGCGGCAGCCTGTTCGGCGCGTGCCGAACCCCCTGTCGACGGCACTCGCGACGCCCTTCTCAAGGCCCCGTCGCCCGGGTCCCGTCGCCCGGGTCCCGGCGCCAGGGTCCCGCGCCCGGGATCCGCGCCTGGGCCGGTGCCCGGTTCCCGCGGCGGCGAGTCGGTCCTCGGCCTCCGGCGCGATCCTCCTACGCGCCTGCTCCGGTGAATTGGCTCCCGGTCGACGTACTCGCCGATGCCGTTGCGCGTGCTCCCATGGAAAGCGCTCGGACGTCCTCGCGGGCCTCCGGGGATCGCTCTTGCGCTGCGCCGCGGCGGCGCCGGGGGCATGGAAGCCAGATCCGTCTGAAGAGTTGGATATCCGAGTTGCGTTGATATCAACAGATTTATCCGTAGCTCCAACTATTGTGTTCACCTGGTTGCTGTGAGTGATGCGAGATGGAAGAATACACACAGGATTTCGAATCGAGTGAGGGGGTGCGATGGACCTGTTCGATTTTGATGGTTCTGACCACCTCCATCGTTCGATCGGTGAGGGCACTGACTGGTGGGAGCGGCTGACAGCCGGCTCGCCGATGTGGTCCCCCGAGGGCTCGGCTGCCCGTGAAGATGTCCCGATCGTCGGCCCTCGGCCGCGGGAGAGCGCGAGCCGTGGCGACCGCCGGGCGAAGGCAGGCGCTTTCGGTGGCGCTCCGGGTAGTGCTTCTGGCGGTGTCTCCGGTGATGCCTCCGATGGTGCGTCCGATGGTGGCTTCGGCGATGCTGCTGGTGCTTGTGGTGCGGGGTCGTCGTCGTGGGTGGCGGTGGCGGCTCTTGTCGAGGCGGCTCGGGTGGTGGCGTTGGTGCCGGTGCCTGAGGACGCGGGTGTGTGTCTGGCCGAGGCGGAGGAGTTGCTTGCGGTCCGTGATCGGATCACGTCGGCGTTGGCGGCCCGGGTGGGTCGTGTCCATCGGGCCGGGGAGGCGAAGAACCACGGCCATGCGTCCACGAAGTTGTGGTTGCGGTCTGCCGGGGGGATGACCCCTGCGGGGGCCGGCCGGTTGGTGACGGTGAGCGTGGAGCTGAATCGCCTGCCGCAGGTGCGTGAGCGGTTCGCCGAAGGCAGCCTGCCCGAGGGGGTCGTGGAGGCGATCTGCACCGCCACCGCCGGGCTGACCGATGACCAGGCCACCACCGCTGAGGGGATCTTGCTGGAGTTGGCGAACTCGGCGGGTGCGGCGGAGGTGGCGAAGGCGGGGCGGTATCTGCGGGCGGTGCTGGACCCCGACGGGCACGAGAAGGACGAGCAGACGGATTTCGATCGCCGGTTCTTCCGGGTGCGCCGGCGTAGGGGCGGTGGGCTGGAGGGGGAGTTCTACCTGCCGGTGGAGGCGGCGGCGCGGTTGCAGCACATGCTGGACGTGTATGCCCGGCCGAAGGCTGATGGTGATGACCGGCCGTTGAGTGTGCGGAACGCGGATGCGTTGATCGCGTTCTTGGAGAACAAGATCGCGACTGAGCTTCTGGTGCTGGTCAACGCCGAATCCCTCGCCGACGACCCCCCAAGCACCGACCCGTCAGGCACCCATCCCTCAGGCACCCATCCCTCAGGCACCGGCCCCAGCCCTGCTCACGACGCTTCGAGTGCTGACCCGTCGGGCTCCCGTCCTTCGAAGACCGGCCCGTCAGGCACCGACTCGTCGTCGGGGACCGCTCCCGCAGACGCTGACGGGCAGGAGCCTGTCACCGGCCGCGCGGCCGCCGGTAGCTCGCCCATGGACGGTCCGGCTGCCGCCTGGCCGCACTTCGACCCCACCGACAGCGACCTGCGCGGCGACCTGCGCGGCGACCTGCGCGGCGACCTGCGCGGCGACCTGCGCGGCTGCGATGACGTCCAGCAGGACCACGCCGACGACCCTGACGACGACTCTGACGACGACTCTGACGACGGCTCTGACGACGGCTCTGACGACGACTCTGGCGACGACCCCGGCACTCAGGATGAGGGCATCGAGCGAGGACATCGCAGAAACCGGGCGCGGCGGCCGCAGCAGGCACGCCCGAAGCAGACGCATGCCCCTGACCCCCCACCCGAGCCCGACGCCCCGCCGGATGCGGAAGGGAGCGCCTGGGCGGGGGTGGGAGTCGACGCGCCGCCGGCAGCGGAACACGGCGGCGACGCCTGGCCGGGTGGGACTGCCTGGCCAGGAGGTGACGCCTGGGCGGGAGGCAACACCTGGGCGGGAGGTGGCGCCTGGGCGGGGGTGGGAGCGGATGCTTCGCCGGGGGTGGGGGTGAACTGTCCGCCGGGGTTGGGGGGCAATGCGCCGCCGGGGGTGTGGTTGCGGGGGTTGCCGGGGCTGATCCTGGCGACCGGGCACCTGCTGCCCGTTGTCAGCGTGCACCGGCTGGCCCGCACCAGCACCCTGGTGAGGATCGTGATGAACGCCGCCGGGCAGGTCCTGGACATGGGCCGCAAGGTCAGGTTGGCCACCCCGGCCCAGCGCCGGGCGGTCTTCGCCCGGTACGCCACCTGCTGGGTCGACGGCTGCCCCCTGCCCGCCACCATGTGCCAGATCGATCATTGCGACAACTGGAGCAGCGGCGGGCTGACCGACCTCAAGCTGCTCGGGCCGGCCTGCCAGTTCCACAACCGCGACCGCTACCGCCACCCCACCCGCTACACCCGCCGCACGATCGGAGACGACCGCTGGGCCTTCACCTACCGCAACCCCCGCACCAGCCGACTGCGGGTATAGAGGCGGGCGGTGGCGCCTGCGGGGCGCAAGCGGGACGGTGAGCCCGGACGAGCGAGTCTCCCAGTGCAGAGCTGCTCGGGCGAGCTCGCAACGAGCCGCGGCGCGTCTGGGCTACGCGGGTGTGAAGGGAACGGGACTGTGTGAGAGGACGCATTTGGGGGAGCGCTGAGTAGGTTACTGCGATCGGGCACGGGCGAGGAGATTGACGATGGAGCGGTTCGTCGGCGAGTTTGCCGTGGTCACCGGGGCGGCGCGGGGGATCGGCGCGGCGACGGCCCGCCGTCTGGCGGCGGAGGGCGCGGTGGTGGCGTGCGTGGACCTCACCGCGGACCGCTGCGCCACGATCGTGGACGAGATCACGGTCACCGGAGGCAGGGCGGTCGCCTTCGGCGGTGACGTCTCCGACAGTGCTCAGGTGGAGAGTCTCGTGTCGGGGGTGATGGCCGAGTTCGGCCGTATCGACGTGTTGGTGAACAACGCCGGGCTGACGCGGGACAACCTGGTGTTCCGGATGTCGGAGGACGACTGGGACAAGGTGCTCGACGTGAATCTGAAGGGCGCGTTCCTGATGAGTCGGGCCGTGCAGAAGCACATGGTGGACCAGGGGTCGGGGGCCATCGTCAACCTGTCGAGCCGGTCGGCTCTGGGCAACCGAGGGCAGGCCAACTACTCGGCGGCCAAGGCGGGGATTCAGGGGCTGACCGCGACTCTCGCGATCGAGCTCGGCCAGTTCGGGGTCCGCGTGAACGCGGTCGCGCCCGGGTACGTCGCGACGCCGATGACCGAGGCGACGGCGGTGCGCCTCGGCATGTCGCCGGAGGAGCACCAGGCCGTCGCCTCGCAGTTCGTGCCGTTGCGGCGGGTCGCCCAGCCGACCGAGATCGCGTCGGTGGTGGCGTTCTTCGCCTCCGACGACGCGTCGTACATCACGGGACAGACCCTCTATGTCAACGGCGGCTCGCAGTAGCGGGTGTTCAGCAGTCGACCAGGTCCGGACTCTGGTTCAGGATCTGCGCGCGGGGGGTGACGAACTCCCCGTAGGCCTCGGTCGCGGCCGGGTCGAAGACCGCGACTCGGTGGCAGTTCTGGAAGGCGAGCCGTACGCCGAAGTGTCTTTCGAGGGCGCCGCGCATCGCGTCGCTGGCGAGGCAGCGCAGCAACTGGCCGCGGGAGGCCTCGTCGGGCGGTGGCATCTGGTTGTCGGCGAAGTCGGCTCCCGATCGGTCACGCTGTTCGATCAGCGTGGTGATCGTCGTCCAGGCGTACGGCAGCGAGTCGCGGACGCAGGCGACGAAGGCCGCGTCGTCCACCTCACCGGCGTGGGCCTGGGCGAGCAGGTTGTCGGGCACGGACAGCGACATGGGCTGTTCTCCTCTCGGTGTCTCTTGACAGGTTGAGGGGTGGATTCAGGGGTGGATTCACTGAGTCGTGACGGCGGGGCCGTACACGAATTCGGGGTCGATCTGCGCGACCAGGTCTTCGCCGGTGGCGCGGTTCGCCCACGCGCGGGCGTTGCGGGTGTGGAACTCGGCCGCCTGCCTGCTGAACTTCGCCCAGTCCTTGGGCTGCGCGTCGAGCCGGTCGAGCATGGTGGCGAGTGCGTGGTGGGCAGGGGGCTCCAGGTCGCCGAGATCGAACGGCCGGCCCTGCTCCATCGCGCGGACGGCGGGCGAGTGGCCGAACCAGGTCAGCAGGTCGTCGCCCACGTGCTCGCGGAGGAACTCGGCGTCCTCCGGAGTATGGATCTTGTTGCCCACGACGGCCAGCGGGACGTCGAACCCGGCGGCGTGGTCGCGGTACTGCCGGTAGACACCGACCCCCTGCCGGGTGGGCTCGGCGACCAGGAAGGTGAGGTCGAACCGGGTGAAGAGCCCGGAGGCGAAGGAGTCGGCTCCGGCGGTCATGTCCACCACGACGTACTCGCCGGGGCCGTCGACCAGATGGTTGAGGTAGAGCTCGACCGCGCCGACCTTGGAGTGGTAGCAGGCGACCCCGAGGTCGTCCTCACCGAACGGGCCGGTGACCATGAGCGAGACATCGCCGGCGCGGCTGGACGGGAAGAACGGGTCGTCCAGCCGGACCAGCCGGGAGCCGCGCCCGGGGGGAGTCGTCTTGACCATGGACGCCGCGTCGCGGATGCGGGGGTTGTCGCCCCGCAGGTAGTCCTTGATCTCGGTCAGCATCCCGCCCAGCGGCCGAGGTTGCCCGGCCGCGCCGAGGGCCAGGCCGAGATGCTGGTTGATGTCCGCGTCGATCGCGACGACCGGTCCCCGCCGTGTCGCATACCTCGCGAACAGCGACGACAGGGTCGTCTTCCCGCTTCCGCCCTTGCCGACGAACGCCACCCGCATGGCGAGCCCCCCTGCTGTGAAACCACACCTGAAACCACACCTGAAACCACACCGTGAAACCACGCTAGAAAATGAAAACCGTTGTCACTTTCGGTTGTGGCTCATCATGGCACATCCGCGAGAGCGGGGAGAGGGTTTTCAGCCGGCGGCGGGCGGCTGGAAGAGCGAGAACACCTTGGCCAGGGTGGGTCGCAGGGCGTCCCAGTCGGAGGCCCGGGTGGTCCAGGTCAGCACGCTGGTCGTCGTGCCCGTCGAGATCACCCGGCGGTACTGGTGATATCTGACCCCCTCGACCAGATGGTCCCCTTCCGCCACCTTCCGCGGCTTCCAGGTGAACTCCCAGTCGGCGGTGGGTCCGTACGGGCTGGTCACGGGCTTGAGCCGGAGCTTGCGGTAACTCTTGGCGGTCGGCAGGAAGATGGCCTCGGCCTCGCCGAGCGCCGCGAGGGGGTCGGTGCCGCTCTGCGCGGTCACCTCGACGACGAGCGCCGCCCCGTCGTCCGGGGCGCGCCAGACGATGGTGTACGGCTGGTCCTCCCGGGTCCAGTCGCGGGGCACACCGGCCTGCCAGCCGGCGTCCGACCGGTACCACTTCAACTTGAGCCGCGGCGCGGGAGTGGCCGAGCCGGTGACGGGCACGGCGGCCGGCCCGACGGGAGACACAGGGGCAGACACAGCGGCAGACACAGCGGGGGACGCCACAGGCGTTGTGACCGGGGAGGCGGCCCGGCCTTCGGCGCCGGGGCGCAGCACCGCCCAGCCGCCTACGGCGCAGGCGACCAGTACGGCCACCGCGACGCCCGCGATCAGCCGGGTGCGGCCGAGGCTCCGCCGCACCGGGGGAGCCGGAGCGGGTGGCTCGGCCTCGGCGAGGAGCCGGTCGGCGGTCTCCGCGTCCATGCGCCGCCTCGGGTCCCGGGCGAGGAGCCCGGTCAGTACGGCGCGAAGCTCTTCGGGGACCTCTCCGAGCGGATGCGACGGCGGCCGGCCGGTGACCGCCAGATGGAGGGTGGCGCCCAGCGACCACAGGTCGGCGGCGATGGTGCGGGGGACGTCCGCGGAACGTTCCGGGGCCAGGAAGTGCTCCGGGTCCCGCCTGACGGTCACAGCGGCGGGAGCGGCGGTGGGAGCGGCGGTGGGAGCGGCTGCGGGGTCGCGGCGGGTGGGGGCGAATGCCGGGTCGGCGGCGAGCACGGAGACGCCGAAGTCGGCGAGCAGCACCCGGCCGTCGTGCCCGACGAGGACGTTGGCCGGCCGGACGTCGCCGTGCCGTACGCCGGCCGCGTGGGCGTGGGCCAGCGCGGACAGGACCTTCCGGGCGATCGGCGCGGCCTGCGCGGGTGTGAGCGGGCCGTCGCCCGCGACCATCCCGTCGAGGGAGCGGGAACGGACCAGTTCCATCACGATGTACGGAGTGCCGTCCTCCTCGGCCACGTCGTGGACGGCGGCGATGTTCGGGTGGCGCAGGGCCTCGGCCTGCCGGGCCTCCCGGGCGATCCTGTGGACGAGCCGCAGCCGCGCGGTCTCGCCCAGCCCCGGGGGCAGCAGCACCTCCCGGACCGCCACGGGCCGGTCGAGCAGGGTGTCGTGCCCTTCCCAGACGACCCCGGCGCGGCCACGGCCGAGAGCGCGGACCAACCGGTATCGCTTGACGATGAGCCGCCCAGCAGTACCCATCTCGCCCGCCCTCTACGCCTGGCACGTTTCACCTTGAAATCACCTTGAATGCGGAGTCTTGCACAACTAACCGGGCGAATAGCGGTGATTAGAGGGGCGGAAGTGAACCGGCCGCGATGTGGGCGAGGGTGACCTCCGTGAGCGTCGCCTGCTCGTGGTCGCGAAGCGCCGTCCAGACGTCGGCGAGCGGCCCGGCGACGCCGTGGAAATCCTCGTTGTCCTGCGGCGCTCCCTCGACGGTGAGCACGACGTCGGCGAGGGTGATCTCCGCGGCGGGCCGGGCGAGCCAGTAGCCGCCCTCCGGTCCCCGCTGGCTGTGGATGAGACCGGCGCGCCGCATCTGCAGCAGGATGTTGTCGAGGAACCGCCGGGGAATGCCCTGGGCCGACGCGATCCGCTCGGCCGGGACGGGCCCCGGCGCCGCCGCGGCCAGTTCGGCGGCGGCGCGCAGGGCGTACTGGGTCCTGACGGAGAGCCGCATCTCTCACACGGCACTGAGAACCAGGGACCGGGCCCCGGGGGAGGGCCTGAGGTGCACCGTGTCGCCGGGCTCCAGCGCGAGCCGGTCGGCCTGCTCACGCGTCACCTGGACCCACGCCTCCTCCGTGCCGATCTTCACCTCCACGCGGACCTCGAAGCCGAGCCGTACGACCCGGGAGACCACGGCGGGAGAACCGCCCTCGACGGGGCCGGAGCTGATCTCGATGTCGTGCGGGCGGACCAGGCTGCCCCCGATCTCGGTGACCGGGCCGAGGAAGCGCATCACGAACGGGGTGGCGGGGTTGTCGTACACCTCGCCGGGGCTGCCGGCCTGCACGACCTCTCCGTCGGCCAGCACCACGATCGTGTCGGCGACCTCGATGGCCTCCTCCTGGTCGTGGGTGACGAAGACGGTGGTGACATGCACCTCGTCGTGCAGCCGGCGCAGCCAGGCCCGCAACTCCTTGCGCACCTGCGCGTCGAGGGCGCCGAACGGCTCGTCGAGCAGCAGCACCTCCGGTTCCACCGCGAGCGCCCGGGCCAGGGCCATGCGCTGGCGCTGGCCGCCGGAGAGCTGCGACGGGTAACGGTCGGCCAGCTTCTCCAGGTGGACCAGCTCCAGCAGTTCCATGACCCGCCTGCGGATCTCGTCCTTGGGCCGCTTGCGGATCTCCAGGCCGAAGGCCACGTTGCGGAAGACCGACAGGTGCTTGAAGGCGGCGTAGTGCTGGAACACGAAGCCGACGTTGCGGCGCTGGGGCGACAGCCGGGTGGCGTCGACGCCGGAGATCCGGACGGTGCCGGTGTCGGGCCGTTCGAGCCCGGCGATCACCCGCAGCAGCGTCGACTTCCCGCCGCCGCTCGGGCCGAGCAGGGCGGTGAGCGACCCCGACTCGACGTCCACGGACACGTCGCGCAGGACCGGAGTGGCCCCGAACGACTTGTTCACGTCGCGTACCTCAATTGCCATCGGACAGATCCTTCGGGCGCAGGAGCTTGGTGAGCAGCAGGGTGACCACGGCGATCAGCGCGAGGGCCGTGGCGGCCGCGAACGCGGCCGGCTGGTCGAAGTTCTGGAACCGCTCCTCGACGAACAGCGTGAGCGTCTGGGTCTGGTCCACCAGTCGTCCCGACACCACCGCGACCGCGCCGTACTCGCCGAGCGAGCGGGCCAGGCAGAGCACGACGCCGTAGGCGAGCGCCCAGCGGATGCCGGGCAGCGTGATGCGGGCGAACGTCTGGAGACGGCTCGCGCCCAGCGTGTGCGCGGCCTGCTCCTGCTCGTCGCCGAGCTCCTCCAGCACCGGCACGATGGCCCGTACGACCAGGGGCAGCGCGACGAACACCGTGGCCAGCACCATGCCGGGAGTGGAGAAGATCACTTGGATGCCCCAGCTCTCCAGCAGGCCGCCCGCAGGGGAGAAACGGCCGTACACGAGGATGAGCGCGAGCCCGACGACGACCGGCGAGACGGCCATCGGCAGGTCGATGAACGCCCCGAGCAGCCGTTTGCCGGGGAACTCGTGCCGGACGAGCAGCAGCGCGGCGCCGACCCCGAAGACCGTGTTGGCTACGACCGCCCAGGCGGCGACCGTGATCGTCACCTTGAAGGCGTGTACGGCCGACGGCGAGGTCAGTGCCTCGACGAACGGGCCGAGCCCGTCTCCGAAGGTCCGCCAGATGATCAGCCCGACCGGCAGGACCAGCAGGAACAGGATGTAGGCGACGGCGGTCAGGCGCAGGACGTGCTTAGCCACGGCGGCTCCCCCATCGCTGCAGGACGTCGAGTGCGATCAGCGCGACCAGGGCCACCACGAGCAGGACCGTCGCGATCGCGGCCGCTCCCGTCATGTTGTCGCCCTCGATCTGGCTGAAGAGGTTCACCGCCGCGACCTGCGTCTTGAACGGCAGGTTGCCGGAGATCAGGACGGTCGAGCCGAACTCCGCGATGGCCCGGGTGAAGGCGAGCGCGGTGCCCGACAGCATCGCGGGAAGCAGGTTCGGCAGGATGATCCGGCGGAAGGTCTGGAACGGCCGGGCGCCGAGGGACGCCGCGGCCTGCTCCATCTCCGCGTCCAGTTCCAGCAGGACCGGCTGCACCGTACGGACGACGAACGGCAGCGTGACGAACATCAGCGCCAGCACGACGCCGGCCCTGCTGTAGGCCAGGTTGATCCCGAGCGGGGACTGCGGGCCGTACAACGCGAGCAGGACGAGACCCGCCACGATCGTCGGCAGCGCGAACGGCAGATCGATGATCGTGTCGAGGACCGCCCTGCCCGGGAAGCGGTCGCGGACCAGCACCCAGGCGATCAGCGTGCCCATGACCAGGTTGACCAGGGCCACCAGGGCGGACGCGCCGATGGTCAGGGTGAGCGCCGCCCAGGCGTCGGGGGTGGTGACCGAGCGCCAGAAGTATCCGGGGCCCTCGTCGGCCGACCGCCAGACCACGGCGGCCAGCGGGATCAGCACGATCAGGCTCAGGTAGAGCACCGCGGTCCCGAGGCCGGCGGCGGTGCCGCCGGCCAGGCGTCGGACAGGGCGCCGGGACGGCCGCATCCCTACAGCGGCGTCGACGCTCATCTCTCGCTGCTCACTTTCCCAGCGCTCACTTCCACGGCGCTCACTTCTCGGTGGCCACGCCGAGCTTGCGCTCGATGTCCGCGACCTTGCCGGTCTTGGAGTCGAAGAACTCGGTGGTGATCTTGTCCCAGCCGCCGAGGTCCTGGATGGTGAACAGCTGCGGCGGGGCGGGCCAGTCGAAGCCGGTCACCCCGTCGGCGACCGGGCGGTAGCCGTTCTTCGCGAAGATCGTCTGCGCCTCGACCGAGTAGAGGTACTTGAGGAAGGCCGCGGCCTCCGCCGGGTGCGCGCTGTTCTTCGTCACGGCCACCGGGTTCTCGATGAGGAGCGTGGCGTCGGGAACCGTGTAGTCGAGCTCCTGGCCGTTCTGCCGGGCGAAGATCGCCTCGTTCTCGTACGTGAGGATCGCGTCGCCCTTGCCGCCGGTGAAGGTCTGCAGCGACTTGCGGCCGCTGTCGTCCTGGACCGGCACGTTCTTGAGCAGCGAGTCGAGATAGGTGAGCCCGGTGGCCTGGTCGGCGCCCTTGTCCGACTTCGCGCCGTAGCCCGCGAGCAGGTTCCAGCGGGCGCCGCCGGAGGTGAAGGGGTTCGGGGTGATGACCTCGACTCCCGGCTTGATCAGGTCGTCCCAGGTCTTGATGCCCTTCGGATTGCCCTTGCGGGTGCCGATGACGACGACGGACCTGGTCAGAATCCCCTTGCTGGGCCCGGCGGCAGGGCCGGAGTTCCAGTCCGGCGCGACGATGCCGGCCTTCACGAGCCGGGTGACGTCGGTCTCCAGGGAGAACTCGACGATGTCCGCCTTGAGGCCGTTGGCCACGGCGCGGCTCTGGTCGCCGGAAGCGCCGAACGACTGGGTGAAGGTGATGTTCTTGCCCTCGGGCGTCTTCTGGAACGCCGCGATGATGTCCTTGAACGCCGCCTGGGGGGTGGAGTAGGCGACCAGCGCCAACTGGACCTTGCCGCCGCCGCCACTGCCGGCCGCACTGTCGCCCCCGCCGGCGTTGTCGCCTCCCCCGCAGGCGGTGACCAGGGTGGACGTCGCCACGACGGCGGCTGCGATGGCCCCGAGCCTGCGCACTCTCATGCCTTGCCCTCTATTCCTACCATGTCAGTCGGTTTAGTCGATATTAAAGACCGTTCCAGATATTCCGTCAACTCCGATGGGTTTGGAGGGTTTGTGGCTGGAGTGACGCCTGGAGTGACGCCTGGAGTGATGACTCAGTGACAGGATGGATTCCAGTGGTTGCTGTGAAATTTCCGGACAAGAACTGTCTGCGGCGCCGTCCCGTGACACGTCGGCCCGCACCCAGGATTCCGGGCCGCGGGCCGGCACGTCTCCGCGTCCGGGGCGGTCGCGCGGCCCGGTGCGGTCGCAGCCTCCGGTGACGGTGGACGAGCCGTCCGAGGCGCCGACGGCCGTCACACCTACGAACGAGCCGACGACCGAGCCCACCACAGCTCCCGCGCCTGCCCCCACCCAGGAGGCGCCGCGGCGCGGCGGAGGCCTGCTCTACCTGCTCTTCTAGATCAGGAGGCCGTGCGGCCGTCCTGGGTCAGGCGGGCGGGGCCGTACTGCCGCGGGTGGTGAGGCGCGGGGGCGCGTCCTCCAGCGGCCTGGTGTCCGCGCCGTCGATCAGCGACAGCAGTCGCTGCGCCGCGTGCCCGCCGTACGCCGGGATGTCGCGGGCGACCACGGTCAGCGGCGGCCGGACGACCTGGCAGAGCGGGGAGTCGTCCCAGGCGACGATGGACAGGTCGGCCGGCACGTCGAGCCGCATCTCCTGGGCGACGGACAGACCGGCCACGGCCATGATGTCGTTGTCGTACACGACCGCGGTGGGGCGGTCGGGCGAGCTGAGCAGCCGGCGGGTCGCCCGGGCTCCCTCCTCGCCGGTGTAGTCGGTGTGCACGGTGGGGCAGACGTCCAGGCCGAGGCCGGAGCAGACGCCGGTGAAGGCGCGGTCGCGGATGACCGTGTGGACGAGCCGCGGCAGGCCGGCGACGCGGGCGATCCGCCGGTGCCCGAGCGCGGCGAGATACTCCACCGTCTCCCGTATGGCCGCGCCGTCGTCGGCCCAGACCGGCAGGAGCGATCCGGCGGCCGAGGGGTGGCCGATCACGACAACGGGCATGCCCATCTCCTCGATCTCCGGCACCCGGGGGTCGTCGAGGTGGAGGTCGACGAGGATCGCGCCGTCCACCCGGCCCTCTCCCCACCAACGGCGGTAGACGCCCATCTCCGCCTCGTGGTCGCCGACCACCTGGAGGAGCAACGCGTACGAGCGGGCCGACAGCTCGGCCTCGATGCCGCTGATCAGCTCCATGAAGAACGGCTCGACGCCGAGGAAGCGGGCGGGCCGGCACAGGGCGAGGCCCACCGCGTGCGCGCGGGCGCCGTTGAGCGCGCGGGCGGCGATGTTCGGGCGCCAGCCGATCTCGTCGGCGATGGCCAGGATCCGCGCCCTGGTGGCCTCAGACACCCCCGGCTGGCCGTTCAGGGCGTACGACACCGCCCCCTTGGAGACTCCCGCCTGGCGTGCGATGTCCGCGATGGTCGGTCTTCTCACGTGTCCCCTCGTGGCTGAACCGGTCCAGTGGCTGTCAGCTTACTACCGTTACTTTGCCTCCATATTCTTTCTATTGACACCACTGACGTCCGGAATTTACGGTTTCGGCACTTATCCGGTTCAGCAGTAGCGAGCCGAGCAACATCGGGGCCGGGAGTGAAGACCCCGCGCGGCGTCGCGTGGGGGAAGGAGAGACACCATGCGAAACCGAGCGCGGTTTCTTGTACCTGTGCTGGTGACCGGCTTGTTGAGCGCAGCCTGCTCGGGCGGCGGGTCGCCGGCCCCGGGCGGCGCCGCGGGAGAAGCCGCGGGAGGAGCCGCGGCCCTGGCGGCGGGCGGCCGCGGTGGAGCCTTCCCCCGCAACGAGACCCTCTACACCAGCGGCACCCAGTGGGGACCCCCGGCGAACTGGAACCCCCTGCGCGAGTGGGACTTCGCCACGGGCACCAAGGGCCTGGTCTACGAGACGCTGTTCATGTACGACCCGAACACCGACAAGTTCTCGCCCTGGCTGGCCGAGAGCGGCGACTGGACCGGCGACCTGGAGTACACGCTCAAGCTGCGCAAGGGCGTCACCTGGTCGGACGGCAAGCCCTTCACCGCCGACGACGTCGTCTTCACCTTCGAACTCGGCAAGTTCGAGACCGTTCCCTACCACCCGCTGTGGTCCTGGATGAAGTCGGCCGACAAGGTCGACGACTACACGGTGAAGTTCACCTTCACCACCGCCAACCACCAGGAGTGGGCCAACCACCTCTACAGCCGGGCCATCGTCCCCAAGCACCTGTGGGAGAGCAGGCCGGAGGACGAGGTGATGAACGGGGTCAACGAGAAGCCGGTCGGCACCGGCCCGTACGCCTACCAGTCGCACGACCAGGACCGCATGGTCTGGGTCAAGCGCGACGGATGGTGGGCGACCAAGGCGCTGAACAAGGACGTCAAGCCGAAGTACATCGTCGACATCGTGAACTCCAGCAACGAGGTCGCGATGGGCCTGCTGCTGCAGAAGGGCCTCGACCTCAGCGTCAACTTCCTGCCGGGCATCTCCAACCTGGTCAAGGGCGACTTCGGCATCAAGACCTACTACGGGCAGCCGCCGTACATGCTGTCGGCGAACACGGCGTGGCTGTGGTTCAACACCACCAAGCGGCCGATGGACGACAAGGTGTTCCGCAGGGCGGTCGCCTACTCGATCGACACCAAGAAGATCGTCGAGGGCGTCTACGGCAACCTGGTCAAGGCCTCCGATCCGACCGGCCTGCTGCCGCAGTGGGACAAGTACATCGACAAGAACGTCACCTCCCGGATGGGCTTCTCCTACGACCCCGACAAGGCCAGGCAGTTGCTGGCCGGCGCCGGGTACAAGGACCGCAACGGCGACGGGCTGGTCGAGGGGCCGGACGGCGCCAAGATCTCGCTGAAGCTCAGCGTGCCCGCCGGGTGGACCGACTGGATGGAGGCCGCCCGGGTCATCAGCTCCAGCGCCAAGGCGGCCGGCATCGACATCGAGGCCGACTTCCCCGACTTCAACGCGCACGTCGAGATTCGCAACTCCGGCAAGTACGACATGATCATCAACAACGACAAGAACCTCGCGAACACCCCCTGGCTGTACTACGACTACCTGTTCCGCCTGCCGGTGCAGAAGCTGCAGACCACGACGAACTACGGCCGGTACGAGAACAAGCGGGCGTGGGACCTCACCCAGCGGCTCGACCAGGTCAACCCCGAGGACCTGGCGGGCATGAAGAAGATCACCTCGGAGCTGCAGAAGATCCAGCTGGAGGACATGCCCGTCATCCCCCTCTGGTACAACGGCCTGTGGTCCCAGACCACCAACTCGGTCTGGAAGAACTGGCCGTCCAGTGCGCAGGGCACGCCGAAGTATCCGCCGACGGTGTGGCGCAACTGGCTGGAGATGGGCGGCACGCTCATGCTCACCGAACTCCAGCCGGCCTCCGGCGGCTGATCTTCCCGCGCCCCCTTCCCCGCGGGGAGGGGGCGCCGTTCCGCGACCGGGAGGTCGGCGTGCGCCGCTACTTCGGCAGAAAGCTTCTCGTCTACGGCCTGACGTTCTTCGTGGCCGTGACCGTCAACTGGATGATCCCCCGCTTCATGCCGGGCGACCCCGTGCGGAGCATGCTCTCGCGGGCCAACGTCGCGCAGCCGGCCGCCGTCGAGGCAATGCGCGTCCACTACACCGCGATGTTCGGTTTCGACCTGCCGCTGTGGCGGCAGTACCTCAACTTCTGGGGCTCGCTGCTGCGGGGAGACCTCGGCATCAGCATCTGGCTGTTCCCGACACCGGTCACCGACGTGATCATCCGGGCCGTGCCGTACACGCTGGGCCTGCTGATCCCGTCCATCCTGCTGAGCTGGGTCGCCGGCAACCGGTTCGGCGCGTTCGCGGCGCGGCGCAGGTGGCTGGACAACACCGTGCTGCCGCTCGGCTACGTGCTGACCGCGACGCCGTACATGTGGCTCGCGATCCTGCTGGCCTGGGCGTTCGGCATCGTCGCGGGGATCTTCCCGGTCGCCGGGCCCTACGGCTTCGACCTCCAGCCGTCCTGGTCGTGGGTATTCCTCGGCAGCCTCGCCCAGCACTGGTTCCTCCCGTTCGCCTCGCTGTTCCTGGTCGCGTTCGGCGGCTGGGCGATCGGCATGCGCAACATGATCATCTATGAGCTGGAGGCGGACTACGTCAACTACCTGCGGGCGCTCGGCGCGCCGATGCGGCTGGTGCGGCGCTACGCCTTCAGGAACGCGATCCTGCCCCAGGTGACCGGCCTCGCCCTGCAACTCGGCGTGCTCGTGGCGGGCGCGCTGGTGACGGAGATCGTCTTCAGCTATCCCGGGCTCGGGCGCCTGATCCTCCAGGCGATCCAGAACCAGGACTTCTTCCTGCTGCAGGGGACCTTCCTGTTCATCGTGATCGGCGTGCTGATCGCCAACTTCGTCATCGACATCGCGTACGTCCTGGTCGATCCGCGCACCAGGACGGGGACGGGGGGAGCGGCGTGAGAAGCGAGGCGCTGCACTTCGCGCTGCGCAACCGCAAGCTGGTCGCCGGCACGGTCGTCGTCGCCGTCTTCCTCGTCGCCGGGGTGGTCGGGCCGATGACCATCGGTCACAAGCCCGCCGACTACGTCGGCCCGGCCATGGCGCCGCCGTCGGGGGAGTTCTGGTTCGGCACCACGACGTTCGGCCAGGACGTCTTCGCCCAGTTCCTGTACGGCCTGCGGTCGACGTTCCTGGTGGGCGTGCTCGGCGGCGTGCTGGCGTCGGTCGTCGGCATGGTCGTGGGTTTCGTCGCGGGCTACCGCGGCGGATGGGTCGACGAGCTGCTCACCGTGGTCACCAACATCGTGCTCGTGCTGCCCGCGCTGGTGGTGCTGCTGATCGTCAACGCGTACCTCGGGGTGCGAAGCGTCGGCGTGCAGGCGCTGTTCATCGGGCTGACCTCATGGCCGTGGGCGGCGCGGGCGATCAGGGCGCAGACGTTCTCGCTGCGCTCGCGCGACTTCGTGGACCTGGCCCGGCTGAGCGGCGTGCGCACCCCGAGGATCATCCTCCGGGAGATCGCGCCGAACATGGGCTCGTACCTGTTCCTGACGTTCACCCTCCTGTTCGGCAGCTCGATCCTGATCGCGGCCTCGCTCGACTTCATCGGGCTCGGCCCGACCGACTCGGTCTCCCTCGGGCTGATGCTCAACAACGCGGCCCGGTGGAGCGCACTCCAGCTCGGCATGTGGTGGTGGTTCGTCCCGCCGGGGGCCGGCATCACGGCGATCGTCGGCGCGCTCTACGTCATGAACGTCGGGCTGGACGAGGTGTTCAACCCGAAGCTGAGGGAGATGTGACGTGGCGCTGAAGGTCACCGACCTCCGGGTCTACTACCGGACGCTGCGCGGCGAGGTGAAGGCGCTCGACGGCGTCACGTTCTCCGTCGCGGACGGCGAGATCATGGGCCTCGCCGGGGAGTCGGGTTCGGGCAAGTCCACGCTCGCCAAGAGCCTGATCCGGCTGGACGGCCGCATGCGCCACGCCGGCGGCAGGGTCGAGCTGGACGGCAGGGAGCTGCCGATCGCTGACGACCGGGCGATGGACGAGTTCCGCTTCCGGGAGGTGTCGCTCATCCCGCAGTACTCGATGAGCGCGCTCAACCCGACCAGGAAGATCGGAAAGATGGTCGGCGAGCTGCTGGCCGCGCGGGGCATGTCCGACGGCACCACCGGCGGCACCGCCGAGCTGGAGCGCCGGCTGGAGCTGGTCGGCCTGTCGAAGGACGTGCTCGGGCGCTACCCGATCGAGCTGTCCGGCGGCATGAGGCAGCGGGTGGTCATGGTGGTCTCCACGCTGCTGGACCCCTCGCTGCTGATCGCCGACGAGGTCACCTCGGCGCTCGACGTGTCGAGCCAGAAGGCCGTGGCCACGACGCTGCTCGGGTTCCGCGACCACGGGCTGGTGACCAGCATGATGGTCGTCACCCACGACATCTCGCTCGTGTACCAGATCGCCGACACGATCCTCGTGATGTACGCGGGACGGCTGGCCGAGAAGGCCCCGGCCGACGTGCTCGTCACCGCGCCGAGGCATCCGTACACCAGGCAGCTCGTGTCGGCCGTGCCCGAGGTGGGGGTGCGCTACGAGGACCGGCGGCTGACCGGGATCCCCGGCAACCCGCCGTCCCTGCTGGACCCGCCCGGGGGATGCCGGTTCCGGGACCGCTGCCCGCTGGCGTTCGAGCAGTGCGCCGAGCAGCCGCCGTTCGCGGAGGTGGCCCCCGGCCACCTCGTCGCCTGCTGGAAGGCCGAGTGAATGCTGAGACTGGATGACGTCTCCAAGGTCTACCGCGTCGGCGCGTTCGGGGGGCGCGCGCTGACGGCCGTCTCCGGCGTCGGCTTCGAGGTCGGGGAGGGGGAGGTGGTCTCGCTCATCGGCGAGAGCGGCAGCGGCAAGAGCACGATAGGCCGGATGGTCCTGCGCCTCACCCAGGTCAGCGGCGGCACGATCAGCCTGGACGGCCGGGACATCTCCTCGATCAGGGACCGCAAGGAGTACTACCGGCAGGTGCAGGGCGTCTTCCAGGACCCCTTCAGCTGCTTCAACCCCATTTTCCGGGCCGACCGGGTCTTCGCCATGATCAAGGAGCAGTACTTCCGTGGGGCGGGCGCCCGTGAGTGGCGCGGGCGCGTGGAGGCCGCGCTGGAGAGCGTGCGGCTCGACCCCGGCAACGTCCTCGGCAAGTATCCCCACCAGCTCAGCGGCGGCCAGCTCCAGCGCATGCTGATCGCCCGGGCCGTGCTGCTCGACATCCGGCTGCTGGTCGCCGACGAGATCATCAGCATGCTCGACGCGTCCACCCGGATCGACGTGCTCAACCTGCTCGCCGACCTGCGGGCGCGCGGCCTAGGCATCCTGTTCGTCACGCACGACCTGTCGCTCGGCAACTACGTCAGCGACCGGACCGTGGTGCTGCGGGACGGGAGGATCGCCGAGATGGGCCCTACCCCTCTCGTCTTCGGCGACCCGAGGCATCCGTACACGCGCTCGCTGCTCGCCGCGGTCCCGCGCCTGCACACCAAGTGGACGGACGCCCCAGTAGACGGCACAGCGGATGGCACGGCGGATGGCACAGCAGCGGACACAGGGGAGGACCTACCGTGCGTCTACCACGAGGGCCCGGAGGAGCGCCGGACCCGTCCCGGGCTGGCCGAGGTGAGGGACGGGCACTACGTGGCCTGTTCCGGCTGCGCGGGAGCCGCGCTCGCGAAGAAGAAGCTCGCGAAGAAGAAGCTCGCGGAGAAGAAGCTCGCGAAGAAGAAGGAGACAGCGTGAGCTCGTACCGTCCCCTGCACGACGGGTGGACCGTCACCGCCGTGTCGTCGACCGGGCAGCTCCGGCCGGTGGTCGCGGGACTGCCCGCGTCCGTTCCCGGCTGCGTGCACACCGACCTGCTCGCCGCCGGGCTGATCGAGGACCCGTACCTGGACGACAACGAGGCGGGGCTCACCTGGATCGGCCGTACGGCGTGGGCCTACGAGACCACCTTCACCTGGGAGCCAGGGGGGGAGCCGGGTGGGGACGGCACCGGCGACGAGCGGACCGATCTGGTCTGCGCCGGGCTCGACACGGCCGCCACGCTCGTGCTCAACGGCGTCGAGATCGGCCGGACGGCCAACATGCACCGGTCGTACCGCTTCCCGGTGCGGCACCTGCTGCGGGTGGGCGACAACACGCTGCGGATCCTGTTCGAAGCGCCGTACGCGTACGCGGAGGCGCAGAAGGCGGCGCTCGGCGACCGGCCCGGCGCGTACGACGAGCCGTACCAGTTCATCCGGAAGATGGCCTGCAACTTCGGCTGGGACTGGGGACCGACGCTCGTCACCGCCGGGATCTGGCGGCCCATCGGCATCGAGACCTGGAGCGCCGCCCGCCTGGCCGAGGTGCGTCCCCTGGTGTCCGGGGACGGGACCGTCGAGGTACACGCGGTGATCGAGCGTGCCGCCGAGCGCCCGCTCACCCTTGCGGCAACCGTGGGAGGGGCCACCGAGACCGTGACCGTCGCGGCCGGGGCGCGCCGGGCCGTCGTCACGCTGACCGTGCCGGACCCCGACCTGTGGTGGCCGCGCGGGTACGGCGAGCAGCCGTTGTACGACCTCGCCGTCCGGCTCGAGGATCACGAGTGGACCGGCAGGATCGGGTTCCGCTCGGTGGAGCTGGACCGGACCGGCGACGCCTTCACGGTCGTGGTCAACGGCCGGCCGGTCTTCGTGAAGGGTTTCAACTGGATCCCCGACGACTGCTTCCCCAGCCGGATCACCCGTGAGCGCCTGGCCGAGCGGTTCGCCCAGGCGGCCGGAGCGGGCGCCAACTGCCTGCGGGTGTGGGGCGGCGGGAGGTACGAGAGCGACGACTTCTACGACCTCGCCGACGAGATGGGCCTGCTGGTCTGGCAGGACTTCCCGTTCGCCTGCGCGGCCTACCCCGAGGAGGGCCCGTTCGCGGCGGAGGTCGAGGCCGAGGCCCGCGAGCACGTCGCCCGCCTGGCCCGCCGTCCGAGCCTTGTGCTGTGGTGCGGCAACAACGAGAACATCGAGGGCCACGCCGACTGGGGATGGCAGGAGAAGCTGGAGGGCCGCGGCTGGGGCGGTGGTCTCTACTACGACCTGCTGCCCCGGATCGTCGCGGAGCTCGACCCGGCCCGGCCGTACTGGCCGGGCAGCCCCTACTCCGGCGCCCCCGATCTGCCGCCCAACGACCCGTCCCGGGGCACCGTCCACATCTGGACCGTCTGGAACACCCACGACTACCGCCACTACGCGGCCTACACGCCGAGGTTCGTGGCGGAGTTCGGCTTCCAGGGCCCGCCGACGTACGCCACGCTGCGCGCCGCGGTCTCCGACGACCCGCTGACGCCGTCGTCCCCGGGGGTCGTCCACCACCAGAAGGCCGCCGACGGCGACCTCAAGCTGCTGCGCGGCCTCGGCGAGCACCTGCCCCGGCCGGACGGCTTCGACGACTGGCACTACTCCACCCAGCTCAACCAGGCCAGGGCGATGGCGTTCGGGATCGAGCGGTTCCGGGCGCTCGCGCCGTACTGCATGGGCACGATCGTGTGGCAGCTCAACGACTGCTGGCCGGTCACCTCCTGGGCCGCCGTGGACGGCGGCGGACGGCGCAAGCCGTTGTGGCACGCGCTGCGCCGGGCCTTCGCCGACCGGCTGCTCACGTTCCAGGGCGACGCGCCGGCGGTGGGGCCGGCGATGGGGCCGGCGGTGGTGCTGGCAATGGTGAACGACACCGACGAGGCGTGGTCGGGCGAGCTCGCCGTCGGACGGCTGACCCTGGCGGGCGAGATCCTGGCCGAGGAGCGCTTCGCGGTGTCGGCTCCGGCGCGCGGCACGGCGTCCGTGGACCTGCCCGAGGTGGTGGCGCGGGCCGGGAACCCGGCGGGGGAGGTGCTGGTGGCGACCCTCGGCGACGCCCGCGCGCTGTGGTTCCCGCGCGAGGACCCGGCGATGGACTATCCCCCGGCCGAGATGGACACGGTGGTCGAGGAGACCGAGGGCGGCCTGCGGGTGACCGTGACCGCGCGGACGCTGGTGCGCGAGCTCGCGATCTTCCCCGACCGGCTCGATCCCGGGGCGACGGTGGACGACCAGCTCGTCACGCTGCTGCCCGGTGAGACGGCGGTCTTCCAGGTCAGCGGGGGTAGCCCCGACCCCGGCGCGCTGGTCCGACACCCCGTGCTCCGATGTGTTAACGAATCCCGTTAGTCTCGGACCGCGCTCGCTCTTCCCCCGCCGCATGCGAGAGGACGCACGTGGACCTGCTCACCAACCCCGTCAAGGACTACCCCTGGGGTTCCCGGACGGCCATCGCCGCGCTCACCGGCCGGACCGCCACCGGGCCCGAGGCCGAGCTGTGGCTCGGCGCCCACCCCGCCGCTCCCTCCCGGCTGACCAGGGACGGGGCCGAGACGACGCTCACCGACGTGATCGCCGCAGACCCGGCCGGCACGCTCGGCGAGGCCGTCGCGGAGCGGTTCGGCGGGCGGCTGCCGTACCTGATGAAGCTGATCGCGGTGGAACGGCCGCTGTCGCTGCAGGTGCATCCCGACGCCGAGCAGGCCGCGGCGGGTCACGCGCGGGGCGACGCGAACTACACCGACCCGTGGCACAAGCCCGAGCTGGTCTGCGCGCTCACGCCGTTCACCGGGCTGGCCGGGTTCCGGCCCGCCGAGCAGTCGGCGATGCTGGTCGACCGGCTGCGCGTGGAGCCGCTGCGGCCGGTGGTGCGGGCACTGGGCGACGGCGACGTGCTCGGCGCGCTGCGGACGCTGCTGGAGTGGCCGGGCTCCCGGCGGAAGCTGGTCGAGTCGGTGGTGTGGGCGGCCTCGGCGGTCCACGCGCCCGACTACGCGCTCGTGACGCGGCTGGCCCGGCGGTATCCGGAGGACCCGGCCGTGCTGGCGCCGCTGCTGATGCGGCGCCACACGCTGGCCCCCGGGGAGGCGTTGTTCCTCGGGGCCGGGGTGCCGCACTGCTATCTCGACGGCTTCGCCGTGGAGGTCATGGCGTGCTCCGACAACGTGCTGCGGGCGGGTCTCACCGGCAAGCCCGTCGACGTGGAGGAACTGCTGCGGATCACCGACCCCGTGGCGCAGCCCGTGGTGGTGGAGCCGGACGACGGCGCGTACGTGCCGCCGGTGCCGGAGTTCCTGCTCCGCAGGATCGCGCCCGGAGCGGCCGGGGTGCTCGTCGAAGCGGCGCCCAGGACCGTGCTGTGCGTCGACGGCGTCGTGAACGTGGGCACGACCGGAGGTGCGGCCGGGGGTTCCACTGGGGGTTTCTCTGAGGGTTTCTCTGGGGGGGCCGAGGTCAAGCTGCGTCCCGGGGAGTCCGTCTTCGTCGCCGCGTCCGAGGGACGGGTCCACATCGGCGGGGACGGCGTGGCCTTCTGCGCCGAGCCGCACATGTCTCTCACTTAGCGTGATGTTTGTCCTACACACCGTGAATTGAGCGCATTCGGCGGGTAGGAGCCCCTCATTGTCAAGCGCGGCCCGATGAGGGGGATCCATGGGGCGCTTCAGGATTGCCGGCGTCGTCGCGGCGCTGGTGGGTGTGGCCGGGGGCTCCGCCGTGCTCTCCGGCTGCGCGGCCGGCGGCGGCAAGCACGCCACGCAGGCGGGCCAGGCCGGTCACCAGCGGAACAAGGTGGCCAACGAGGCGGCGCTGCGCAAGTCCGAGATGGCCGCCGCCGCCCAGGTGAAGGCCAACGAGCTGGGCCAGATCCCGGTGATCATGTATCACCGGATCGTGCAGAACCCGCCGCCGGGCGACGACCGCAGCCCGAAGGATTTCCGGGACGAACTGGAGCGGCTGGCCGCCGAGGACTACGTGCCGATCACCGCGGCGGAGTACGTCACCGGCAAGATCGACATTCCGGCGGGCAAGCACCCGGTGGTGCTGACCTTCGACGACTCCTCGCCCGCCCAGCTCACTCTGGACGGCATGGGCAACCCGGCGCCGGACTGCGCGATCGGCATCCTCATGGACGTCGCGAAGAAGCATCCGGGCTTCCGGCCGGTGGCGACCATGTATGTGATCAAGGACCTGTTCGGCAAGGCCCGCCCGGAGGAGCAGATCCAGGTCCTGCAGTGGCTCAAGGACCACAACTTCGACATCGGCAACCACACCCGTGATCACCTCAACCTGCTCGGCAAGCCGAAGGACGAGGTGGAGAAGCAGATCGTGGCGGGGCAGACGCTGATCACCTCGCTCATCAAGACGCCGCCGGTCACGCTCGCCCTGCCGTACGGCAACCAGCCGCACGAGAAGAAGTGGGCGCTGCAGGGGACGTCCGGCGGGGTTCACTACGACTACAAGGGAGTGTTCCTGGCCGGGTACACCCCCGCGCCGTCGCCGTTCACCAAGGACTTCGATCCCCTCAGCATTCCGCGGATCAGGTCGAAGGAGAACAAGGTCGGCGACTGCAAGAAGTTCTGCTCGATGGCCTGGCTCGACTGGCTGAAGGCCAACCCCACCGACCGGTACACCTCGGACGGCAACGCGAAGACCGTGGCCTTCCCGAAGTTCAAGGCGGCGTTCGTGGCACCGGCTTACAAGACCAGTGTGCTGCCGTACTGAGTGGGCCGAACGGGCTGAGCGGGCGGACGGCCGTGTCCCGGGGGCGGCTACCCTGCCACCATGGAGGACGTTCCCGGACGGCCGGTCGCCGCCGTGTCCGATGAGCAGGGGTCCGACGAGCAGGGGTCCGACGAGCAGGGGCCCGGTGAACAGGTGCCCGCCGAGCAGGGGCAGGACGGCCTGCGGGGGCTCACCCCGCGGCTGATCGGCCCGGAGATCGTCGTGGTCTTCGCGGTCTCGCTCGGCGCCAGCGCGCTGCTGTCGCTCATCCACCTGGTCGGCGCGCTGACCGCCCCGAAGGAACTGGGCGACCAGCATGCCGTGCTCGTCGGCTCGCTGGCCCCCGGCCGCCCGTGGCTGGACCTCACACTGCACCTCGCGGGGATCGCGGTGAACCTTGCCCCGGTGGGGCTCGTGGCATACCTGCTGGCGCGGTCGGGCGAGTCCATGCGGACGATCGGGGCCGACTGGCGGGAGCCGGGACGCGACACGCTGCGCGGCGCCCTGCTTGCGGCCGTGATCGGCGGCACCGGGCTGGTGTTCTACCTGTTCGCCTTCAGGTCCGGGATCAACCTCAACGTCGTGCCGGACAGCCTGCCGGACGCCTGGTGGCGGGTGCCCGTCCTGGTCGCCGAGGCCGCCCAGAACGGTGTGCTGGAGGAGGTGCTGGTCAGCGGATATCTGCTGCACCGGCTGCGGCAGCGCGGCTGGTCGCCGTGGCGGTCGGTGGGCGCGTCGGCCGTCCTGCGCGGCTCCTACCACCTCTATCAGGGCTTCGGCGGCTTCGTCGGCAACATCGCGATGGGTGTGGTCTTCGGCCGGCTGTACCAGCGCTGGGGGCGCACGATGCCCCTGATCGTCGCGCACACGGTGATCGACGTGGTCGCCTTCGTGGGGTACGGCCTGCTGCGCGGCCGCGTCTCCTGGCTGCCCTGATCTGCTGCCCTGACCTGCTCTCTTGTCAGCTGTCTGATCGGGCGCTAATCGGGCCGAATGCGTTCTGTATGGCGCGCCTGATTGCTTTGGGCCCGATCCCGGTGCATCGTTGACGCGCCGCCGCACGTCTGGATCCCCCCGGGCAAACCGGCCTGTCCTGGCCGCATCTTCTTTCGGGGACATTCGGGGACTTCGCAGTGAGACGTTCAACGGCTGACATCACATATCCGACATATACGGGAGCGCGGTCATGTCGCGCTACGCGCCGGCCGGGCGGCCTGCCCCGGCCGCCCGGCCGCGCACGTCCCGTCCACCCGCCGCGGCGCCGGTTCCGCGCCCACGCCGGCCTGTCCGGCAGCACGACCGGCAGCACAACCGGGGGCACGACTGGCAGCACAACCGGGAGCATGACCTGCAGCGCGTCCGGGCCTGCGCCGGGCAGCGCCGGGTCGCCCGCCGCGCGTCCCGCCCTCAGCCCTGCCGGCCACCCTGTCGACCACCCTGCCGGCCAGCCCGCCGGGCGTCCGCGCCGGGCACTCCGGCGTACGGGGCCGCGACCCGCGCGGACGACGGCGCGGACGACGGCGCGGCGGACCACGCGGGTCTTATTACCACCGGTGCCGAGGGCACGGTCCGATCCGTTACGCGGGACAGCTGTTACGCGAGGCAGCACACTCAGGCAAGGCAGCACCGTCAGGCGAGGCAACACCGTCAGGCAAGGCAGCGCAGCGCGCCGCGGACGCGGGAGTCGAGCAGGTGGTCGGCGGGCAGGCGGCCGACCGCCGCCTCCACGAACTCCTCGGGGCCGAGATCGGCGGTCAGGCCGTCCACCTGCACCTCGATCCGGCCGCGGACGGGGACGACCTGCGCCTTCGACCCGCGCTCCGCCAGCGCGAACAGGCCGACGGGGACCCGCCAGCCGAGGCGGTCCCCGGCCTCGTCCGGCGTCACCGGCGCCCCCACGTCGTCGGCGTGCGTGGCGTACTCCGAGTCGTAGTGGAAGGTCTGCAGGCCCACCGGGTACGGCCCGGCCGAGGTGTGCAGGGTGCCGTCGCGGCCCAGGGCCCGCATCCGCCGGCGCGTCTCCGCGTTCTTCGTCCGCCACTCGTCGAGCACCTGCTCCACCGGCAGCCCGCGGCGCCTGCGCACGCACCATTCGTTGAAACCGTCGAAGCCGCCGCGCACGCCCTCGTGTTCGAGCATCTCGAAGAACCCGTCGATGTCGTCGTCGAGACACGCGTGGTTGTACAGCTCCTCACCCGCCAGGTGGGCGAGCACGTCGCGGGTCGTCCAGCCCTCGCATCGCGACGGGCGGTTCCAGCCGTCGTCGTCGAGCGAGGAGAAGTAGCGGTCGAGCCGGGCGGCCTCGGTGTCGAAGATGTCGAAGGGGTCGAGCCCCGTCAGTTCGTCCCGTGCTGAGGTCGTCATGGGGAAGCCGTACCCGGAGCCGCCCCGCCCTCACATGCCCGCCCTCACCTGCCCGGCTCACGCGTCCCTGCGGGTCAGCAGGACGGCGGCCACCCCGTACGGCACGGCCATCCAGGCGACCATGACCGCGAGCGCGGCGGCGGGAGAGAGCAGGGAGCCGCCGACCGAGCCGGGGTTGCCGGTGCCGGCCAGCTCGCCCGCCAGGGCGCCGGGGAGCACGGAGCCGAGGCGGTCGCCCCACGGGGCCGGGAGGTTGAAGGCTACGAGGGGGACGACGTACCACAGGGCCACCAGCACGGCGATCGCGGCGACGGCGGATCGCGTGACCGCGGCCAGGCCCAACCCGATCAGCGCGAACATCACGACGGCGAGGCTCATCGCCAGGAAGAGCGGGAGCTGCCGGGCGAGCGGCTCGGCCGACTGCCCCCGGATGGCGCGGTCACCGATGATCAGCCGCCCCAGCGCGTACGTCGCGAGGATGGCCGCGAGCCCGGCGCAGAACGACACGACCGCGAGGACGGCCGCCTTGGCGGCCAGCACCCGCCCGCGCGACGGCAGCACGGTGAACGTGCTCCGGATCATGCCGGTGGCGTACTCACCGGAGACGGCGAGCACGCCCAGCACGGCCAGGCACAGCGAGCCGAGCATGCCGGTGAGCTCCGGCAGCGACGACACGGCGAGATGGTCCCGCTGATCGGGGGGCAGGCCGTCCCAGAGGCCCGCGGCGTACCACGCCAGCAGGGCCATGAGGCCGACGACGACCACCACCACCCCGAGGACGACGGAGGTGGACCGGAGGGTGCGGAGCTTGAGCCACTCGGCGGCCAGCGCGTCGATCATCGGCCCGCCCTCCCACGCAGGGGATCGGCGCTCACGTGGTCCGTCACGTTCTCGGTGAGCCGCAGGTAGGTCTCCTCCAGCGAGGCGGCGCGCGGCGTGATCTCGTGCACCGGGATCGCGTGCCGGGCGGCGAGGTCGCCGATCTCGACCGGGTCGAGCCCGCGCACCGACAGGTCCGCCCCTTCCCCGCTCCCCGCCCCGTTCCCCGGCCCGGCCGGAGTGACCGTTCCGCCCGCGGCCGACAGCGCGGCGGCGAGATCCGCGGCGCGGGTGCTGCGGACGAACACGTCCCGTACGCCCGTCAGGTCGCGCATGGCGGTGTCGGCGAGGAGCCGCCCACGGCCGATGATCACCAGGTGGTCGGCGGTGAGCTCCATCTCGCTCATCAGGTGGCTCGACAGCAGCACCGTTCGCCCCTCGGCGGCGAGGCCGCGCATCAGCTCGCGGATCCAGCGCACGCCGTCCGGGTCGAGGCCGTTGACCGGCTCGTCGAACAGCAGCACGCCGGGGTCGCCGAGCAGCGCGGCGGCGATGCCGAGGCGCTGCCGCATGCCGAGGGAGAAGCCGGCGATCCGCTTGCGCGCCACCCCCGCGAGGCCCACCTGCTCGATCACGGACACGACCCGATCCCGGCCGACGCGGTTGCTGCGGGCGATCCAGCTCAGGTGGCCGAGCGGTGTGCGACCCCCCTGGACCGCCCCGGCGTCCAGGAGGGCGCCCACCTCCCGCATGGGGTGGCGGATGCCGGCATAACGGCGGCCCCCGACGAGCGCCGCACCGCTCGCCGGGTGGTCCAGGCCGAGGATCACCCGCATGGTCGTCGACTTGCCGGCGCCGTTCGGCCCGAGGAACCCGGTGACCCGGCCTGGTTTCACGTGGAACGTCAGCCCGTCCACGGCGACCGTACGGCCGAACCGTTTGGTCAGCTCTCTGACTTCGATCATGTCTCGACGGTCCCGCGCGGCGGCCCGTCCCGGCGTCGGGCCTGGGGGCGATCTTCTCGCCGTCCCTCCGACCAGGGGATGACAGACCCCGGTGGGAGGCGGCCGGGGCTCCGCGCGGTCTACCGTGGGCGGGTGGACGATCCGGACGTACGGCCGCTGTTCCCCCGGCCGCTGCGCCGCGGTGAGCTGGTCGCACTCGACACCCTGGCCGGGCTGGGATACGCGTTCGTGCTGTCCCTCCAGGCGGGCGGGCCGGCCACGTGGACCGCGCACGCCCTGATCGCGGTGATGACGCTGCCGGTCGCGGTCAGGCGGCGGTGGCCGCTGCCGGTCTTCGGCGTCGTGTTCGCCGCGTCCGTGGCCGCAGCGGTGCTCGGCGTCGTCCGCGAGCCGCTGGCCGCCGCGGCGTACGCGCTCTATCCGGTCGCGCTGACGACGCCGCGGCGCAGGTGGGAGCCGACGACGGCGATCGGGGTGCTGAGCCTGGGGGCGCTGCTGTTCGCCGCGGTCGGCGGGGTGTCGGCGGACCCGGCGTCCAGACGGGTCGTGGCGAGCCTGGTGCTCGGCGCGCTGGCACTGGGCGGCGCCTGGACGATCGGCCGGGCGGTGCGGGAGCGGCGGGCGTACGCCGCCCGCGGCGCCGAACTGGGGGCGGAGCGGGCGGCCGAGCGCGCGGTCGCCGAGGAACGGCTGCGCATCGCCCGCGAGCTGCACGACGTGGTCTCCCACACGCTGAGCCTCATCGGGGTGAAGGCCGGGGTGGCCGCGCACGTGGCCGACCGGCGCCCGGAGGAGGCGAGGGAGGCGCTGCGGGTCATCGAGGACACCAGCAGACGGGCTCTCGCGGAGATGCGTCAGGCGCTTGGCCTGTTGCGGGACGACTCTCCCGGCCGGTCCCCGGCCGCCGGTCTCGCGGCGCTGCCGGAACTGGCGGAGCGGGCGGCCGCCGCGGGCGTGGAGGTCGACCTGGACGTGCGCGTGACGGGCGCCCTGCCGGAGACGCTGGAGCTCGCCGTGCACCGGATCGCGCGGGAGGCCCTCACGAACGTCGTACGGCACGCGGCTCCCGCCCGGTGCCGGGTCCTCGTCGAGCGGGACGCGGCAGAGGTGCGGATCGAGGTGACCGACGACGGCCCCGGCCGCCGGACGCTGCCGCCGGGCCCGCCCGGGCACGGCCTGATCGGCATGCGCGAGCGCGCACTGCTGTTCGGCGGCGAGTTCACGGCCGGGCCACGCCCCGGGGGCGGCTTCCGGGTGCTCGCCCGCCTGCCCGTCCCAGACCCCGGGAACCCTGCCGTCGATGGGGAGGACCGGTGACCGCACCCGAGCTGCCCGAGCTGCCCGAGACGTCTGGGCCGATCCGGGTGCTGCTCGCCGACGACCAGGACCTGCTGCGCGGCAGCCTGCGCCTGCTGGTCGACAGCACGCCCGGGCTGGTCGCGGTCGGCGAGGCGGGGACCGGGACGGAGGCCGTCGAACTGGCCCGGCGCGAACGCCCCGACGTCGTGCTGATGGACGTGCGCATGCCCGGCCTGGACGGCATCGAGGCGACCCGGCGGATCTGCGCCGAGTCCGCCGCCGTGAAGGTGCTGATCCTCACCACGTTCGACCTGGACGAGTACGTCTACGCGGGGCTGCGTGCGGGGGCCGGCGGTTTCCTGCTGAAGAACACCCCGCCGGCCGACCTGCTCGCGGCGATCCGCGTCGTCGCGGCGGGGGAGGGGCTGCTGGCGCCGAGCGTCACCCGGCGGCTGATCGCCGAGTTCGCCCGAACCACCCCGGCCCGCTCGCGACGGGACGCGTCGCTGGACGGCCTCACCGGGCGGGAACGCGAGGTGCTCACCCTCGTCGCGCGCGGCCTGTCCAACCAGGAGATCGCCGCCGCGCTGCACGTGAGCACGGCCACGGTCAAGACCCACATCGGTCACCTGCTCGCCAAGCTGGGCGCCCGGGATCGGGCTCAGCTCGTCATCGCGGCCTACGAGGGCGGGCTCGTCTCCGTGACCTCGCGGCGCCCGTGACAGGGTGGACGACGGTACGAGAGGAAGGGTGACCATGCCGGAAGTCTTCGATGTGATCGTGGTGGGCGCGGGACCGGCGGGGGAGGTGGTCGCCGGGCGGGTGGCGGCGGCCGGGCTGAGCACCGTCGTCGTCGAGCGTGAACTGGCCGGTGGGGAGTGCTCCTACTGGGCCTGCATGCCGAGCAAGGCGCTGCTGCGGCCGGTCGACCTCGCGGGCGAGGTGAGCCGGGTCGCGGGGCTGCGGCTCGACGGCCCGATCGACGCCGGCGCCGTGCTGGCCCACCGTGACACCGTGGTCTCGAACTACGACGACGCGGGGCAGGCCAGATGGCTCGACTCCGCGAAGGTGACACTCGTACGCGGGTCCGGACGGCTCACCGGCGCCCGGAGCGTCGAGGTCGCGACGGCCGACGGCGGCACGCGCACGCTCACCGCGAACCACGCCGTCGTGCTCGCCACCGGCAGCGGCGCGGTCATCCCCCCGGTCGCCGGGCTGGCCGCCGCGCGGCCGTGGACGAACCGTGAGGTGACCGCGGTGCGCGCCGTACCGGACCGGCTCGTGGTGATCGGCGGCGGCGTGGTCGCGTGCGAGATGGCGCAGGCCATGCGCGGGCTCGGGTCGCGGGAGGTGACCATGCTGGTCCGGGGTGACGGGCTGCTCGACCGGGTGGAGCCCTTCGCCGGGGAGGCGGTGGCGCGGTCGCTGACCGAGCAGGGCGTCGGCGTCCGCCTCCGTGAGAGCGCCGAGAAGGTCGAGCGGCCGGAGCCGGGCGGAGAGGTGACGGTGCGGCTGGCGAGCGGAGACGCGATCACGGCCGACGAGATCCTGGTCGCCACCGGGCGCCGTCCCGCCACCGGCGATCTCGGCCTGACGTCGGTGGGCCTGCCGGAGTCGGGTCCGGTGGGCGTGGACGACGGCATGCGGGCCACCGGCGTGGCCGACGGCTGGCTCTACGCGGTGGGCGACGTCAACGGCCTGGCCCTGCTCACGCACATGGGCAAGTATCAGGCGCGGATCGCCTCGGACGTGATCGTCGCCCGGGCCCGGGGCGAGGCGGACGACCGGCCCTCGATGCGCGACCGCGGGCATGGGCTCGGCGCCCCCCAGGTGATCTTCACCGATCCCCAGGTGTGCGCGGTGGGCCGCACCGAGGCGCAGGCCCGTGCCGAGGGCTTCGACGTACGCGCCGTCGAGTACGACATGGGTCAGGTGGCCGGCGGCTACCTGCTCGGCGACGGTTACGGAGGCAGGGCCAAGGCGGTGGTCGACGAGCGCCGCCGGGTGCTGCTCGGCGTGACCTTCGTGGCTCCCGGCGCGGCCGAGTTGCTGCACGCCGCGACGATCGCGGTCACCGCCGGGGTCACCCTGGACGACCTGTGGCACGCCGTGCCCTCCTACCCGACCGTGAGCGAGGTGTGGCTGCGCCTGCTGGAGGAGTACGGCCTGTGACACGGGCCGGTGCGAGCAGGGCGTGAGGGCCGGGGCGTGTCCCCGGCCTTTTTTCATGTCGCCCCGCCGGCGATTGATTTGGGTTCAATGTCGGATATCGAATAAGCGGCCTGATGCGACAGCGACGAATAATTCGGACTCCCTCATTCTGGGAGTGGCAAACACCTGGGAAAACATGGGGGCAGTCGTTTGTGTCGGCAGAACCGGGGAGATTTACCGGCTGGCAGGATGTCACACGGTGACACCGGGGAGGAACGTCCTCGCCGAGCTGCAATCTCGATATCTCGAGCATCGCTGTTTGAAAGGTACGGAAATGCGTAAGCGCACGAATCTCGTCAAGGGACTGCTGGCCGGCGCGGTGCTGGCCGGAGGCGCGGCCATGGCCGCGCCGGCGACGGCCGCGGTGGTCGCTCCGCAGGCTCTGCCGACGTGTGACACGATCACGATCACGATCACGGCCACCGTCTGCCCGCCGAGCGCGACGCCGACGCCGACGGTGACGACCTTGGAGGCACCGACGTCGCCCAGCCCGGACCCGACCTGCACGCCGACCTGCGCCACCTGCGGCGACCCGTCGACCGTCACCTACAGGAGGCACCTCCTCAACGTGGGGCTTCTCGTCGGCCTGGGCCTCGGCATCGGCTGAGTGAGAAACCGGGATCGGCGATTGCGCGGCACGGCCGTCGCGGCGCCGGTCCCGGTAATCGGCCGGCGGAATTCCGCCCCGGCCACGCCACCATTCCGGTTCCGCGTATCGGAGAAGCGGCGAGTGCGTGCGGTTGACCGGATCGCGCCCGATGTCACCTGACCGGCCAGGAAATGGCTCGGACATCGTCACTGCGAGGAAGAAGAGT
Organism: Microbispora sp. NBC_01389; assembly: GCF_045040095.1. Classification (NCBI taxonomy): domain Bacteria; kingdom Bacillati; phylum Actinomycetota; class Actinomycetes; order Streptosporangiales; family Streptosporangiaceae; genus Microbispora; species Microbispora sp. NBC_01389. The sequence goes on along the minus strand of NZ_CP109552.1, from coordinate 1,808,627 downwards.
TGAAGAACTGCATGGGCATGCGTGTGGTGGTCAGAGTGGGCGCCGTATTCACCGGAGGGTTCGTGGTTCTGGGCGCCGTCGTCGCCGCTCCGGCACAGGCGGCGCCGGGAGACGGGGTACCCATCACGGTGCGGCGACCCGTCGTCAGCATCCACCCGGCCGCCCGCCACCCCCGCCACCCCCGGCACGTCAAGCGTGCGCACAAGCAGCGGCCGCCGGAGCGGCAGCGTCCCCACCAGCGGGAGCCGCAGCCCCAGCAGCCGCGACCGAACCTCCCTCCGGCCGTCACACCTGGCACGACCGGGCCGAACAGTCCGGGAGTCCCGCCGTACAACCAGCAGGGCCCCGGCGGGCCGGTGATCGGCAACGGCCCCGGGTGGACCCCGGCGCCCGTGTGGAACACGCCGGAGAGCGAGGACACACCGATCCTCCCGACGCCGGAGTGGCTTCCTGCGCCCGACGTCCCGGAGGTCGTCGTGCCGCCGGAGGTCGTCGCGCCTCCGGAGAAGAACGTCGTGGACGTTCCCCGCAACTCGAACGGCCCGGGGACACCGCCTGGCACTCCGGTCGACCCGCCGTCCGACCCGCCGTCCGACCCGCCGTCCGGCCACCCCTGCCCCTGCACCACCTGCTGCGCCGCGGGATCCCAGGACGACACCCCCTTGCTGGGGGTCACGCTCGGCCTGGGGGCCACGCTCGGTCTGGGCGCCGGGCTGGGACTCCCGCTGAGCCTGGGCGGCCTGCTGTAGCGGAGCAGCCGTTCAGCTCAGGCACGACCTCACCCGGCCGCGGCCACCGGTTCAGCCCGGCCGGGTGACCACGGCGGGCCGGCGCGGGTCCTCGACGCGGACCACCACGTCGGCGGCCCGCGCCGGGCCCGTCTCGCGTTCGTACCGTTCGTAGGCGGGCAGCGTCCAGTGCTCCTCGGGGGGCGTGCGGCGCGCCAGCGCGGCCGGTGACAGGGACAGGTGGACGGTCAGGTCGAACGGCAGGCCGCGGCCGAGCAGCAGCGCGCCGTCCACCAGCGCCACCCCGCCCGGCGGCAGCGTCACGTAACCGGCCCGGGTGGCCCGGTCCCGCGCGCCGTCCCACAGCGAGGGCAGCGCCCGGCCGGTACCGCCCGGCTCCAGCGGTCCCAGCACCTCGCGGACGAGGCCGGCCGCGTCCAGCCACTCGTCGTGGAACACGTCGGGGTCGGTCCGGCCGAACTCCAGCCGCAGCGACGCCGGGCGCAGGAAACCCGACGCGGGCGCCCGCAGCACCTCCCGGCCGCGCAGGCGCAGCAGGCTGGCCAGGGCGTCGGCCAGCCGTCCCGGCCCGGCGGCCGGGGCGCCGTCCACCGCGACGCGCACCCACGCGTCGCGCGGCCGTGCGGCGATCAGGTCGGCGAGTTCCTCCACGAGCAGGGACGGGGAGACGGGACGGACGCGCACCCGTCCATCATCCGCCACCACCGTCACCTCCGGCGGCGCGGCGACGGTCAGCGGTTGAGCCTGCGGCCGGAGATCTGCTCGGGGGCCATCACGATGAAGTGGTCGCGGGTCCCGGGCACCCACGGCGACAGCGGCAGCGCCGACAGGCGGTCGATCTCCTCGGGTTCCGACACCGCGCGGGCGTGCCCGACCGCGGTCACCGACCAGCCCGTACGGAACGTCGCGTCGAACTCGTCGGCCTCGAAGGCGACGACGGCGTTCCGCGCAGCCGCGGCGAGCTTGGAGCCCGCGGCGGTGCGGATGACGATCTTCCCGTCGAGCAGGCAGAAGTTGACGGGCTGGACGGCGGGGAGGGCCCGGTCGGTGAAGACGATCCTGCCGATGGGGGTGGAGGCCAGCAGGTCCAGACATTCCCCTCCGGTGAGAATCTCAAGGCCGGCCGAGTCGAGCTTCATGTCTGCCAGCCTGCGTGATCGGCCCGCCGGCGGGTTAGGGACGAAGGTCCCGTAATCGCCGTCGATCGGCCTCCCGCCGCGCTCCCGGAGATCTCGGGGTGTCAGCCCCGGGGGTGCAGGCGGCGGAGGGCGTCGCGGATCCTGCCGCCGAGCGGCGCCCGCCGCCGGGGCTGCGCCTCCCGGGCGTCCCGCAGTTCGGCGAGGGCCGAGTCGGCGTCCGGACGCTTGGCGGGCGTGAGGTCGCGCATCCGCCGTACGAGGTCCATGACCTCCGGGGCGACGCCCGCGGCGGCCGGCTCGGCGTCCATGCCGGGCATGGGGAGCTCGCCCGTCAGCAACTGGAAGGCGATGACCCCCGCAGAGTAGACGTCCGAGGCGGGAGTCATCCGTTCGGGCCGCGCCCGGCACTCGGGGGCGACGTAGTGGACGTCGAGGATGTTGGGGAGCTCGTTGGCGACGGTGTGCTTGCGCGGGCCGGGCTTGGCGTAGTCGAAGCCGGTCAGCATGGCGTTGCCGTCGTCCGCCACGAGCACGCAGGCGGGGGTGAGCGCCCGGTGGATCACCTTGTTGGCGTGGACGTGGGCGAGGCCGTCCAGCATGTCCTCCAGCACGGCGAGCTTGGCGCCGACGTCCAGCCCCCGCCCGGTCAGATGCAGGTGCAGGGCCTGCCCGTGGACATCGTCGAGCACGAGCACGAACCGGCTCTCGTCGTCGATGGCGAAGAAGTCCCGCGAGCGTACGACGCAGGGATGCGGCGGGATCTTGGCGAGCGCCTGGTAGGCGTTGGCGATGCGGCGCTGTTCGGCGACCCGCCGCTGCTGCTCGGCCATCGGGTCGGCGCGGTAGACGCGCAGCAGCACGGTCCCGCTGGTCGGCGCGGTCGCGTTGACGGCGCGATACTCGGTGACGCGGTTGTCGCCGCCAAGCTGCTCCTCGACCTCCCAGTTGCCGAACCGCGGCGGGGCGGTCGGCCGGCGCACGGTCCCGTTCAGCGCCTCGATGATCGCGGTCCGGTACGGCGCGGCGTCCCGGCTGCACCCGTGCCTGACCCGGGACACGTCGCTGAGCATGGGGACGAGCCCGGCGATCGTCGTGACGTGCCGGGCGTCGCGCCCGCTGTGGTCGACGAGGACGGCTCCCGGGGCGGTCAGCACCACGATGTTGTCGACGTACAACCGTTCGAGCTCGCGGTGCTCGTCGATCAGCAGGCCCTTCAGCGCCCGCGCGGTGCCGCGCAGCTTGGCCACCGGCGAGCCGAACGCCTCGCGGTGCTGGGGGAACCACCGGTTGCCCGACACCTCGAACCGGCCCCGGGCGCCCTTCACGTCGATCACGACGAGCGAGTGGCCGGTCAGCACGACGACGTCCACCTCGAACAGGTCGGCGCCGCGCGGCACCTCGATGTTGTGCAGCAGCAGCCAGTCGTCAGGGGCGTTGTCCCGCAGGTGGGCGATGACCCGTCGCTCGGCGTCATTGACGGGGCGTCCGCCACCGACGATCTGAGCCATCTCCGCTGTTCCGCCTCTCTGACCACTATGAGAACTTAATCCTCCTAGGTAGCGGTATTCCCGCGCCACCACTGATTCCCCCGCATTGTCCCAGGGGAAATCTGGAGCTCCCGCATCCCCGAGGCGGACGGGCGCATGATCGCGACTCTGTCGGGGATGGGGCTATCGCACCCTTTGGGGCGGTTTGTCGCGACGGGTGTCGGGAAACGGAGAGCCTCATGCGAGTTGTCGTGGTTGGCGCGAGCGGGAACGTCGGGACCAGCGTGCTCACCGCTCTGGAGTCCGAGCCGAGCGTGACCTCGATCGTCGGAGTGGCCCGGCGGATGCCGGACTGGCGCCCGGCGAAGACCGAGTGGCGGACGGCCGACGTCTTCCGGGACGACCTCGACCCGATTTTCGCCGGGGTCGACGCCGTGGTCCACCTCGCCTGGCTGTTCCAGCCCACTCACGATCCCGTCACCACCTGGAACTCCAATGTGATCGGGAGCATGCGCGTCTTCGCCGCGGCGGCCAAAGCCGGGGTGTCGGTCCTCGTGCACTCGTCGTCCGTGGGAGCGTACTCGCCGGGGCCGAAGGACCCGCCCGTCGACGAGTCCTGGCCGACCCACGGCTGGCCGAACGCCGCCTACGCCCGCGAGAAGGCGTACGTCGAGCGGGTGCTCGACATCTTCGAGCGCGACCACCCGGATATCCGGGTGGTGCGGATGCGCCCCGGCTTCATCTTCAAGGAGGAGGCGGCGACCGAGCAGCGGCGGCTGTTCGCCGGGCCGTTCCTGCCGCAGCGGCTGGTGCGGGCGGGGACGATCCCGTTCGTGCCGGACATGCCCCGCCTGCGGTTCCAGGCGCTGCACTCGCTGGACGCCGGCGAGGCGTTCCGCCTGGCGCTCACCCGCGACGTGCGGGGCGCGTTCAACCTCGCCGCCGACCCGGTCGTCGACCCCGCCGTGCTCGCGGACCTTCTCGGCGCGCGGCGGGTGCCGGTGCCGGCCACGCTGATGCGTACGGCGGTCGCGGCGGGCTGGCACCTGCGGCTGATCCCGGCCTCGCCCGGCCTGGTGGAGATGGCCCTGCAGATCCCGATCATGGACATCACGCGCGCTCGCGAGGAACTGGGCTGGCGGCCCCGCCACAGCGCGGTGGACGCGCTGCGCGCCGTGCTGGAGGGAATGCGGCGCGGCGCGGGCATGGGCACCCCGCCGCTCGCCCCGGCCTCGGGCCGGCAACGGATCAAGGAAGTGACGACCGGCGCGGGCACCCGGCCCTGAACCCGCCCTGCACCCGCCCTGCACCCGCCCTGCACCCGCTCTGTCGATCCCGGTACGGGAGGAGTCGCGATGGCGCTGCTCGACCCCGACTGCGTACGACGGCTGCTGGAGTCGGCCGACCCGGACGTCGCGCTGGTCTTCGTCCGGGGCGAGTGCCTGGTGCTGCCGCTCGACCAGATAGACGAGCGGCACCGGCCGCTGGTGATCGCGCGCCGCGCGGACCTGCCCGAGGCCGCCGACGACCGGCCCGTCACCGAGGAGCGGGTCGAGACGCTGACCCGGTGCCTGGAGAACGTCGCCCGCGACCTCGGCGGCTGAGGTGCGGTGGCTCTGAGGTGCGGTGGCTGACGTGCGGTGGCTGAGGTCGCGGCTGACGGCTGCGGCCGGGATCAGCTTCCGGCCCGCCGGGGCGTCGAGGCGTGTGTGACCACTCCGTCACATTCGGTAACATCGTCTCTGGGGCCTCCGTGCGCTTCCGGGGAGAACTCCGCGGTCGTTGTGTGCCGCCCTGGATTGCCGCCTGCCGCCGTCCGCGGAGACAAATGGCGGCGTGTCGCGAGCTGGTCCAAATTTCCGGAAAGAGCCGCGGACAAATCAGACAGCGAAGCACGCTTTCCGGGATGTATCAGGGCGAAAACTCCTCGCAAACTGTGACACGATCGTCACCCTTCGTGTGGAACTCCAAATGCGCTTCGTGTGCGTTGCGTGCACGCTGGGTCAGCTGTGACCATCGGGGAAAGGTCCGGGGATCACTTCCCGGACAGCGCATAGGGGGAGGGTGCCCCGATGAGTGCCATCAGGCCCCGCGGAAGCGGGGAAAGCCGTCAGGAAGTCCGGTTCCACGACCCGGAGATCGGCTCGTGGGTCGGCGAGGTGGCCAGAGCGGTCCGGGACGTCGTCGACAGCACGCCCCGGACCATCCGCCTCTGCGTCCTGATCGCGGTTGCCGCCGCGTCATGGGCGTTCCTCAGGTAGCCGTCCAGCGTCCCTGGAGGAGGTGGTGGCGGGACCCCAGGTTATGGCGCTCGGTCCGTCGCGTCGGCCCGGTTTACGGGATCGAGAGGATAACCAGGGTCAACGCGGGACCGGCCGAAGGCCCGGCCGCCGGATCAGAACGGGTCGGCGTTTCCTCGTACGGGAGCGGCGCCCGCTCCGGCGGCCGGGCCGCCGGTGTCGAGATGCCCGGTGTCGAGATGCCCGGTGTCGAGATGCCCGGTGTCGAGATGCCCGGTGTCGATATGCATGGACAGCCGGATCGTCGACCGGCCTGGCACCTGCTCGATCATCACGGAGTCGCACAACTCGCCCATGAGCCACAGGCCGAAGCCCCGGACGCTCCGGCCGGTGGGCTGCCGTCCGGGTACGGCCGCGGGGGACAGGGTGCCCACCTCGTCGGCCACATCGACGGCGATCACGGCGCCGTCGGTGGACATCGCCAGCGTGCCCGCTCCGCCGCCGTGTTCGAGCACGTTGATCGCGGCCTCGTTGGCGGCGATGACGAGATCGTCCAGCCGAGCGCCGGCGAGTCCCGCCTGACCGGCGAACCGCTGGATGTCGTCGCGTAACGTCGCGAGGTCATCCGTTATCGGCCACTGCCGATGGTGGTCCACCACCTGTCCTCCTCGACGCCGCCCTGCCACGCCCCTCACCGGGCTCTGCCGCTCACTCACCTCGGCGTCACCGAGGCTACCTTCTTATGACCCCTCCGATGCCCCTACCTGCCCTACTCGGGCCCCGGCCGGGTGTTCAGCGCGCCGACGGCCTCGGCGAGGTCCGGCTCGACGGTGAACGCGTGGATCAGCCCGGTGGTCCGGAAGATGCGCGCCAGCCGGGAGTTCAGGCCCGCCAGCGTCACCCCGCCGTCCCGCTCCTGCAGAAGCCGGCGTACGGACAGCAGGATCCGGATCCCGGTGGAGTCGCAGAAGTCCAGCGGGCTGAGGTCGAGGAGCAACTCGCGGTGGCCCTCGCCGACAGCGGCCGTGAGCTCCTCACGCAGCCGGTCGGCGTTGGTGTAGTCCAGCGCGCCGTGGAGCGCCATGACCAGGACGTGGTCGGGGACGTGCGCGGGCACGGGGGTCACTACGACGGCGGCGGTCACTGGCACACCTCGGCGGGCTGCTGGCCTCAAACGTGGGCATCGGTTGCGGGCATCGGACGTGAGCATCGGATACGACGGTTACCGGTAGGGCCGGACGGCCTCGGTCAGGCGGTCAGTCTAGTGGCGCGGCCCGCCAGGGCAGGGCCGTACCCACCCGCGTCAAGAAACGGCATTTGTGGTTTTTCGCGGCATCGTCGTGGGGAATGGGGGACTGATTCACTGGACCCTCCTCCGAGAAAGACCACTTCCGAGAAAGACCACTGATGCCAGACGTGACAAGGGAGGGCCGGTTCGACACCGTCCACGGATCTTCCCCCGTCACCCGGGCACCCGTGGACCCGGCGGCGCTCACACTCGGCGTCGAGGAGGAGTTCCTTCTCCTGGACCCCGGCACCGGACGGGTCGTCCCGGCGGCCGAGGAGGTGCATGCGCGGCTGGCCGGGCCCGCGGCGAGCCGGTTGGTGTTCGAACTGACGCGGTTCCAACTGGAGAGCAACAGCGCCGTGCACACCGAGCTGCGTGCTCTGCACGGCGACCTGGTGGAGTCGCGCCGGGCCGCCGCCCGCGCCGCCGCGGACGCGGGCCTGGGGCTGGCCGCGTGCGGCACGGCCCTGGACGGCAACGTCGGCGTTCCACCCCTGTCGTCGTGCCCCCGTTACCACGCGATGCTCCGCGAGTTCGGGGCCGTGATGGAGGGCCAGGGGGTCTGCGGCTGCCACGTCCACGTCGGGCTCGGGGACCGCGAGGAGGCGCTCCGGGTCAGCAACCACCTGCGGCCCTGGCTGCCCGTACTGCAGGCGCTGACGGCCAACTCGCCGATCGCGGACGGCAGGGACACCGGCCACGCGAGCTGGCGGGCGATGGTCATGGGCCGGTGGCCGAGCGCGGAGCCGCCGCCGTACTTCCGCTCGCGCCGGCACTACGAGAGCCTCGTCGCCGGGATGCTGACCGGGGGCGCGATCCTCGACCGGGGGATGATCTACTGGCTGGCCCGTCTCTCCGACCATGTGCCGACGCTGGAGATCCGCGCGGCCGACGTGTGCCCGACCGCCGCCGAGACCGCGATGCTGGCCGGGCTCGTGCGGGGCCTCGCCGCCACCGCGCTCCGCGACGTACGGGCCGGGGTGCCCGCCCCCGATGTGGAGGACACTCTCCTGCGCGCGGCCTTCTGGCGCGCGGCGCACGACGGAGTGGAGGGCGAGGCGTACGACCTGCTCGCCGGCGCCCGCGTGCCCGGCTGGCACCTGGTGGACCGCATGCTGGAGCACGTGCGGCCGATGCTGGAGGAGAACGGCGACTGGGCCCCGCTGACCCTCCAGCTCGACCACCTGCGGCGGTACGGATCGGGGGCCGCGCGGCAGCGGGCCGCCTACGCCCGCGGCGGCCGTCCGCGCGAGGTCGCCGAGATGCTCCTGGCGGAGACCGTCAGCTCCCGCTGGGCGTGAGGCCGGGTCGTCACTCCGCGACCACCCGGAGTGTCTTCAGCGTGGGGTCGCTCGCGTCCGGGATGTCCATCCCGCCGTCGAGCCCGGTGGTCAGGTAGCTCAGCACCGGCCCGGTGATGACCTCGCCGGGGCACAGGGCGGGCGCGCCCGGCGGGTACGGCGTGACCAGTTCGGCCGCGATCCGCCCCACCGCCTGACCGGTGGGCACGATCTCGACCCGGCCGAAGAACGCGTCCCTGGGCGGCATCGCGACCTCCAGCTCCAGCTCACCCGGCTCGGGCACGTCGATCCGGGCGGCGGGCGGCAGGTCGCGGGCCGACGACAGGGTGCGCAGCGCGTCGAGCAGCACGCCGACCGTCTCCTCGCTGTCGGCGACGGTGATCTCGGCGCTGACCCTGCGGTGGTCGCTCAGCGAGAAGTTGACGTGGCAGTGCTCGCGCAGCCAGTCGGAGGCGTGGTAGCCGTCGACGCCGAGGCCCGACACGTCGATCACTATCTTCAGCGGGTCGACGTCGAACGCGCCGGTGTTCTCCTCGTCCAGCACCCAGAGCCCGTGCGTCTTGCCGATCTCGGCGCGGGCCGTCGCCGCGAGCTCCAGCGCGCGGTCGAGCAGGTCCTTGCCGTGTTCCACCATCTGCCGGCGCCAGCCGTCGAGCGCGGCGTATATAAGGGTGGAGGGGCTGGTCGTGCCGAGCAGGTCCTCGCGGGCCTTGAGGACGGCCGGGTCCACGCGGTTGCCCTGCAGGTGGAAAACCGAGCTCTGCTCCAGCCCGTTGCCCATCTTGTGGACGCTCGTCACGCACAGATCAGCCCCGATGTTCATCCCCCACTCGGGCAGACCGTCGTGGAACGGCAGGTGGGAGCCCCAGGCCTCGTCCACGATGAACGTGCGGCCGTGCCTGCGGCACACGTCGTTGATGCCGGATCCACCCCACGGCCCTGCTTGTGCCCCGGAGGAGTGAAGCTGAGGTCTCCTCGCCTGCGGTAGGCGGCCAACGCCTCCAGCACGGGCACACGGGACTGATCCATGGTGCCTCCCCCTAACGGTCCGGTCCTTTCCTCGTCCGCGCGTACCCGGGCCCGACCGGTGCAAACGGCCGGCGGCGCCACGCCAGGGGGCTTCCGTACGAGAGCCCCCGCCCTCGGCGGGAGGGCGGGGGCGGGGTGATCAGTGACCGGACTCCAGCGATCAAACCCGGCGATCAAACCCGGCGATCAAACCATGGACACGTCGTGCGAGTCCGTCACCACCATGGCGGCGACGGCCTCGACGGGTGTGCCGTCGATCGAGAACGTGCCGCGCAGCCGGGTCGCCTCAAGGACGATCCTCAAGACGCCGTGAACTCCGGTGAGCCGCAGGCAACCGGCGGCCTTCTCGATGTCGTCCCGGGCGTCCAGCAGCGCTTCCAGGCCGCAGGAGTCGCAGAACCGCAGATCGGACGCGTCCACCACGATCTTCGCGCGACCCTGGTGGACGAGCTTCCTGATCACGCTCCGGAGACTGTCTCCGGTGGCGATGTCGAGTTCACCCCTCAGCTCGACCACGACGGCCGGCTGGTGATCGCTCACAGTGATCTCAAGCTGCTGCGTTGTCATATACGCGCCTTCATCCATATTTTTCGGGCGTACTGTCTGGAACGACGCTACCCGGAGGAGTGTCAGCTCCCAGTAATGTCCGGCAGTCGATGGACTGCGAGTCCGTCCGGCAACCCCACTTGCACGCCATATAGGGGCAAATAAGTAAAGAACAGGGGACTTATCCTGGTTGCTTCGGGGGGTCTCCCGCGCTACGGGGATCATGCAAAACCCCTGTTCCGTAAGGGTTTCCGTGACGTGAGCCAGTCGTCCGAGCCGGTGGCGCGGTGCAGCTTCGGGTCGGCGGGCAGATGCCTCACCGCCGCCCGCCCTACCGGGGACTTGAGTCATTCAAACATACCAGCTAGCCGGATAAGCGGGCTATCCCCAATATCCCCCTTAACGGATATTACGTTCAGGGGGCTGCCCTTGGCATGGGCATTACCCAATGATGACCAGGAGCCGTGGTCCCGGCGCCACGCCTCGCTTGATCGTGCTTGGCTCGCGCGTAGCCGGGTAGAGGGGCGGTTCCCGGAGACACGGCGAGCGGGAGGATCGGCATGACGAACGAGATGACCGCGGGCAGGGGCGCGGCGCGGACCCTGGCGGCGAAGACGCCCGGCTGGATGGTCTGGTACGGCGAGCGCACCGGCAGCTTCTGGGCCGTCCCCCGGGTGACGACGCGAATCGTGGCCCGCCTGCTGGAGGCGCCCACGCCGGGCGACCTCGAAGAGGAGATCAGGAAGGCCGAGGGCCGGGCGCCGCGCCAGGCGACGACGCCCGAGCAGCCGGGGCGCGAGCAGACCGGGCCCGAGCAGGCGGGTTCCGGGCAGGCCGGGCGCAAGCAGAATGGCGGAGGCTCCAGTGGGGACGCGCCGCGCCACCGGAGGACCACCGCCGACCCTCAGGCTCCCCGAGTCCCCGTCACCCACTGACCCGCGCCCGGTATACGTGGCCGGGGGCGCCATGCCCCTGCCGCGGGAACCGTCAGGGCTCGAAGAGCAGTGATCCGGGCCGTTTACCCAGGCGGTCGCTGACGACGAGTCCGCCGCGCCAGCGACCCGAGTCGTCCTTGTAACGGTACTGAAGTGCCTTCACCCGTGATCCGAACCCCTGCCGCACACCGTCATAGCGGCCAGAGGAGTGTGGGTTTCCCGGCATGCTCGGACAGAACGCCGAGGCGGCCATTGGGAACACGAGAGTGGAGGCCAGTATGTCGGCGATCTGTACACCGGCGTGATTGTCGCTGGCGGCGAAGAGCGGAACGTCGCAGAGAGCGGGATACGGATCGCCTCCTGAGCGCCACTTCTGCGTGAAGATCGAGTGGGCCACCTTACGGTTGGTCTGATGCGATCGTCCGTCCGCGATCAGAACACCCGTCTCGTCCTGGGCGGACAACAACTGATTGAAGTGAGTGCTTGTGTCCTGGACGGCATAGCAATAGCTCCCATCCGGCGACATGTTCTTACCGGGCTCTTTTATCCAGGTTCTCGCGATCAGTTGACACTTGTGTGTCTCCACGATGTCCAGGAGGCTGGACCGAATCATATCCGCTTGCCGGCGTTTGTTGCGTGACGAGCTACGGGTCATCTGCAGAATCTTCTACCCTTGATCTCCATCAGGATGTGATCAAGGGCGCGGCTGTCGGTAAAGCGGCCAGGGAAGTGCCGTCGCTTGAGCGCGAGGAAGTCTCGTGTGAGCGTCGGGACCGAAGTCGCGTCGACGACCAGCCCTAAGATCACCATGACGGGCGTCGCCGCGCCATTGCTGTCCGGGGCCTCGCAGCCACCCGATTCGTCGAGGTAGCAGATACGCATCCGCGTACCTTAGCGCTAAGGCCGCCCCGAGGGGCGGCCTTAGGATGTGGTGTTCGGGGAAATCCCCTAAGCACCGTGTGAAGTTTTCTACCCCCAGTTAAGCACAACAAGCGCTGCAAAGGCAAAGGATGGGTCCTTCATGCCGTGACTTTCCCGGGCGGTGAAGTCGACCCGTCTGTGACGCTCCCCTTGCCGGTGGCGGATCGGACGTCGGGCGAAACACTCGGAAGAGGTGCCGGACATGAACGATATATCCGAGACCTGTCCTGAGCGGAGTCGTCTGTGACCCATCCCCCGGGAGCGCGAGACCGTATGGAAGCGATCTACAAGGCGCACTACCCGGCCATCCACCAGTACGCAGCCCGCCGTACGAACTCGCCCGACGACACGGCGGACCTGATCTCCGAAACCTTCCTCACCGCCTGGCGGCGCATCGCCGACGTGCCCAAGGGCGACGACGCCCGCCTGTGGCTGTACGGCGTGGCGCGCCGCGTCCTGGCCAACCAGCGGCGCGGCCGGTCCCGCAGCGCGGGGCTGGCGGAACGGCTCAAGGAGGAGCTTGCCGCCGCGCGGCCGGCCACCGCCGGCGGACCCGATCCCGTCCGGGAGGCGTTCGACGACCTGCCGGACCGGGACCGCGAGGTGCTCGCGCTGGCCTACTGGGAGAACCTGACCGGCCCGGAGATCGGCAGAGTGCTCGGCTGCACGGCGACCGCGGCCCGCATCAGGCTGCATCGCGCGCGCAGGAGGCTGGCCGAGGCGCTGGGAGTGACCGGGGAAGGCCGGACCTTCGCGGAACGGGGACTGAGAGGAGAGCACCTGTGAGCAGGATCGGCCGGATGGTGGCCGCAATCGACCCCGAGCCCAGGACGCCGGAGCAGGGGCGGGGAGCGCGTGAGCTGTTCCACGAGATCGTCGCGACTCCGGGCAGGACCCGTCGCAGGGTCCGCTGGCCCGTGCTGGTCCCCGTAGCCGCGCTGCTGGCCGCGGCGGCCGTCGTGAGCCCGGCCTTCGTTCCCCGCGGCGCGCCGAGCGGCATCGCCCCGCACCCCGCGCTGGCGTTCCTGCGCTCGGGCGACGACTGGATCGTCACAGTGAAGGACCTGTACGCCGAGCCCGGGCGATTCGCCGCCGAGTTCAGGGCACGTGGACTCGACATCGGCCTGTCGATCGCTCCCGGCTCGCCGAGCGTGGTCGGCCATGTCACGAACGGAGTGTTCTCGGAAGGGGCACGCATAGAGGAGGAGCTGGCGGACTGCGGGGTTCCCGCCGACCGATGCGTGGTCTCGTTCCGCGTTCCGGCGGGCTTCAGGGGCAGCGCGCGGATCTGGCTCGCCCGCCCGGCCCGACCCGGCGAGCGGTACGTGTCGGCCGGCACCGCCGACGCCGCGGGTGAGCTGCTGCACTGCGTCCCGTTCCGCGGCATGACCGTGGACGACGTACGGGCGGCGCTGGCGCGGCGCGACGGCTCGATCGAGGACTTCCGGGTCGGCGAGAGGAGCGAGCGGGCTCGGCGGGTGCCGGGAAGCTGGTTCGTCGAGGACGCGGTGCCGTCGGACCCGGGACAGGTGATCGTCTGGGCGCGGCGGGGCCGGGTGACGCTTTCTCCCGAGCTGACCGCGCGCGTGGAGAAGATGGAGGCCGGATGCCCTGCCGCCTCGGGATGATAAGGACCGGTCCAAATTTGACCTGCGCCCCCAAACGCGGTTGACATTTGTCCGTAATGCGAGGAAATGGTGGCTAGTGGCGCAATATTCAACTACTCGTGGGTGCTGCTGCTACACGATGATCCCGTCTGACCTGCGGAGATGCTGAAAATATCCAGCACTTACGCCCAATGCCCGCCATTGCGGACGCATTTCCGGATCGGAATGACATAATGCGTGGGAGCGCTCCCGCGCTCGCGACTGCATTCTTCGCAGCGCACATACGGCACGGCACGCCTGCCCCGGGGGCCGTTGGAGGGAAGGTGCCGCGTTTCCATGCCCGCGCCGGTCGCCGAGAAGGCCCGATGAGCGTCGCGGTCACCATGTTCAACGGCGGACGCGGAGCGGCCAGCATAGCGAGGGGCATGCTGGGCACTCCCGGCGTCGGTCTGTCGCTGGTGGTGAACGGCTACGACAACGGCCGGTCCACCGGCGCGCTGCGGCGCTACCTGCCCGGGATGCTCGGGCCTTCGGACTTCCGCAAGAACCTGCTGCTCCACCTCGATTCCGCCGACCCGGCGCAGGCCGCGCTGATGACGGTGCTCGAACACCGCCTGCCGGGCGGGACCACGCCCGCCGGGCTGACCGAGGTCATCGACGCCGTCGCGGCGCGGCACGGCCGGTTCGCCGCGCTGCCGGAGGAGGCGTCCGCACTCGTCGCGGGGCACCTGCGCGCCTTCGCCCGGCGGCTCGCCACCGCGCCGCACGGGCTGGACCTCGCCCACAGCGCGCTCGGCGACCTCGTGTTCGCCGGGGCGTACCTGCGGCTCGGCCGCGACTTCAACGCCGCCGTCGACGCCTGCGCCCGGGCGTTCGGCTCGCCCGTACGGCTGCTCAACGTGACCAACGGGGAGAACGCGTTCCTGGTCGCGCTGCGGCGGGACGGCACGCTGCTGGCCGACGAGGCTGACATCGCCGCGCCGCGGGACCGGCGGCGGCCGCAGGCGACGATCACCGATCTGTTCCTGCTGCCCGAGCCGGTCGGCGGGCGGCGGCGGGCCGCACTCGAGGCGTTGCCCCCCGAGTGGGCGAGGGACGATCTACTCCGCGACCGCGCCGGGGTCACGCCCAACCCGCGGGCGCTGGAGGCGATCGGGAACGCCGGCCTCATCGTGTACGGCCCGGGAACGCCGCACTTCTCGCTGCTGCCCAGCTATCTCACCCCCGGCGTGGCGGACGCCGTGGCGCGGAGCCGGGCTTCGGCGAAGGTCTTCGTCGTCAACACCCGCGACGACCACGACAGCCGGGGGCTGAGCGCGCCCGACCTCGTGGACCGCACGCTGGCCTACCTCGGCGACCCCGGCAACCGGCGGCGCCTGGTGACCCACGTCCTCAGTCATCACGGGCCGGGCGTTCCGCCGGTGCCGCACGACGTGCTCGGGCGGGGCGAGTGGGCGGGTGCCCGCTGGCTCACCGCCGACCTGGAGGACCCCGGCCGCCCCGGCGCGCACCACGGGAGGCGTACGGCCGACGCGCTGCTCACCATCAGGGACGAGGCGGCGCCGCCGGGGGCCAGGTGACCGGGCCGGCGGCCGGGATCAGGCGCAGCCGACGCGGCCGGTGCTCAGCGTGATGTCGTCCATCCAGAGGTCGTACGCCGAGGGTGTGGGATTCGGCTGGTAGAGCTGCCAGCCGAGCTTCACCGTGTCGAACCTGGGGAAGACGAAGTCCACGTCGTTGCCACCGTGAGAGCGGGTGGACACGCTCAGGTCGGGCTGGGGGACGCCGTCGAACCACACCGAGATCCGGTTGTCGGCGGGGTCCATCCGCCACTCGACGCACTGCCAGACCCCGGCCCGGGAGGGCGCGGACTCGCGCCAGTTGGTCCAGTCGCCGGTGGGGCCGCCGTCCGCGCCGACGCCCCAGAGGTCCTTGCGCAGCGTGGGGACGTACTGCCCGCCGAGCGGGCGGACGACCTCCGGGCCCGCGCCGGTGGCCTCGATCAGCGTGTAGTGGGCCCAGTCGGGCGCGGTGGGGAACGCCTTCACCCGCAGCCGGACGCGGCCGTAGAAGCCGTTGCCGGGCGGGGCGAAGTCGTCCACCCTGAGGAAGGCCCGGCCGTTGCCTTCTGTGTGAACGTGCAGCACCTTCTGGCCGCCCGCAGCGGGTTCGACGGTCAGCGTGCCGTGCTTGGTGTCGACGCCCCACTTGAGGCTCGCCGCGCCGCCGAGGGGCAGCGACTGGAAGTCCTCGCAGAACAGCGTGGCCTTCTTCGCGCAGGTCCCCGGCCCGTGCCCGCCGGGACCGCCGTCGTGTCCCCCCGAGGCGGAGGCGACCGAGGTCGCCGACAGCGGCAGCAGCAGGGCCAGACCGGCCGCGGATAACAGACGTCTCACAACACGCTCCCTTTCCCGGTGACAACGGCAGAAGTAAGGTACGTCACTTGGGAGCGCTCCCATAGAGGTGTGCCGAAGATCGACGAAAGCGGTGGATCGCGCGGATAATCTACGTGTGAAGGGACCTTCCCGGCGATTATTTCTCCAGTTCAGCGGACTCGCCGTCCTCCTCACGGCCTGCGCCCCCCACACCGGGCCCGCCACCGGGGCCGACGCTGAGGCCAGTGCGGAGGCCCTGATCCTGCTGGGCCGCCGCTGGCGGGAGGTCACGCTCGGCGCGGGGCTGTTCGATCCCGCGCGGGAGCCGTACCGGGCCCGGCTGGCGCGGCTGGGTGCGGCGGCCCGCCTGCACCGCGACGCCTTGACCCCCACCGGCCGGTCACTCTGGCCCGATCTGCCTTTCCCGTCCCTCGGCGCCACCCCTGCGCGGCTGCGGGCCATGGCCCGCGCGTACGCGCTGCCCGGCACCGGGCTGACGGCCGAGCCGGGCCTCGGCTCGGCCGTGGCCACCGGGATCGAGCACTACGTGCGGCAGGTGTACGCCGCCGACGCCGGCCAGACCGGAAACTGGTGGGACTGGCAGATCGGGGCGCCGAGGGCACTTCTCGACGCGGCCGTGCTGGCCGGTCCGCACCTCACGGGTGGTCAGAACGCGGCGCTGTGCGAGGCTGTGGACAACTTCGTCCCGCCGGACCGCCTCGACGACGGGCCGGCGTGCCGGTCGAGACCGTGGTGGACAACCGCAGGACCGGCATCACCCTCACCGGCGCCGCCCGCACCGTGGACTCCCTGCCTGTGGACGCCCTCACTGTGGACGCAGTGGCGGGGTGGGCGCATCTGGACGGCCACGGCGGTTACGTCCTGCCCCCGGGTCAGCCGCTGCGGACGCTGCGCGAGACCCGTACGGCGGGCGGGGCGACCCGGTCGTACGCCACCATCTGGCTGGACCACGGCGTGGACCCGGACGCGGCCGGCTACGTGTACCACCTCATGCCGGGCGCGGGCCCGGCCGCGACGCGCGCCCGTGCCGCCGACGCCGGCTGGGCCCGCGTGCTCGCCAACACCTCCGCGCAGCAGGGGATCGAGGTGCCGTCGCTCGGGATCACCGCGGCCTGCTTCTGGGCCGGGGGACGGGCGGGCCGCCTGGCCGCCTCCGATCCGTGCGCGGTCCTCGTGCGGGATCTGGGCGACGGCACGGCGACGGTGACGGTGGCCGATCCCCGGGCCGATTCCCGGGCCGATTCCCGGGCCGATTCACCGCGCGACCTCGACGGGCTGACGGTGACCTGGGACCGCGCGGTGGCCGGGATCGTGGACCCGCATCCGCCCCTCGGCAGCGCCCGCACGGGGGCGCGGCTCACGCTCGTCTTCGGCCGGTCGGCGGATCACGCCGGCGCCTCCCACACGGTCACCGTACGGCTCGCGTGAGGCGCCGTTTCGACAGGCTGAGCAGGGGCGGGGCATCATGAACGGCGTGTCCGTCCTTCCCGATGCCCTCGAAGACGCGCTGGAAGCGGCGCTCGGGCGCTTTCCCGTGCCCGAGCTGACGCGGAACGTCCAGACGCTCATCCGGCAGTACCGGGAGGGTTTCGACCGGAGCGTCCCCGCGCTGGGCTCCGAGGCCGCCGTCGCCGCGTACGCCGGCTACCGCATGCCGGCGACGTACAGCGCGATGGCCGCGGCGCTGCGCCAGGTCGCCCTGCTCGCGCCCGGCTTCGCGCCGGGGACGCACGCCGACGTGGGGGGCGGGACGGGCAGCGCGGTGTGGGCCGCGAACGCGGTCTGGCCCGGCCTGACGGACGTCACCGTCCTCGAACAGTCCGCCTCTGCGATCGCCTTCGGCCGGCGGCTGGCCGCCGGCGCCCCGGCGGCGGCCGTACGGGAGGCCCGCTGGCGGCAGACGGTGCTCGACCGGGGGACGGCCGCGCCCTCGGCCGACCTGGTCACCATGTCGTACGTGCTCGGGGAGCTGTCACCCGAAGTCCGGGACGACTTGGTGCGGTCCCTGGCGCTGGAGTCGGCGCGGCACGCGGGCATGCTGGTGATCGTCGAGCCCGGCACGCCCGCCGGCTACGCCGGGATCGCGGCGGCCCGGCGGCTGCTGGCGGAGGCGGGCCTGCACATCGTCGCGCCCTGCCCGCACGACGGCGAGTGCCCGATCGTGGAGGGCCGGGACTGGTGCCACTTCGCGGTCCGGCTCAACCGCAGCGCCCTGCACCGCCGGGTCAAGGACGGCACGCTGAGCTTCGAGGACGAGAAGTTCTCCTACGTCGCGGCGTCGGCCCGGCCGTGGCCGCGCGCCGAGAGCCGGGTCGTGCGCCACCCGCTGAAGCGCAAGGGGCTGGTGACGCTGCGCCTGTGCACGAACGGCGACGGGCTCGCCGACCACCCCGTCTCCAAGCGGCAGGGGGAGGCCTACCGCGAGGCGCGCGACGTCGCCTGGGGCGACGCCTGGCCCCCGCCCGCCGTCTAGGACTCGATTCCGTGGACCGTGGTGACCTGTACGAGGCCGGAGATGGTGAGCACCGGGGCGAGCAGGTCGTTGGCGACGAGCTCGATGCGCGGGGCGTGCGCGAACAGCACGGTCAGCCCGGCGCTGTCTAGGTGTTCGACCGCGCTGAGGTCGACCAGGACCAGCAGGGCCTGGCCGTCGACGGAGGCGCCGGACAGCGCACCGGACAGCACATCGGACAGCACATCGGACAGCACATCGGACAGCGCGGCGTCGAGCTCGCCCGCGTTGCTCATGTCGATCTCGCCGCTGACGGTGAGGACCGGGGTGCCGTCGGGACGGCGAGACGGAGCCAGGGTCAGGGGAGTCGTCATCGGGGGATCCTCGCGTGCATGTCGACGGTGGTGCCGGCGGCACCGGGATGGATGGTGACGCGCTGCATCAGGGCACGCATCAGGGCGACCCCGCGGCCGCGGTGCGTGTTGGCCTCCGGTCTCGGCGGTTTCCAGTTGCCGCTGTCGGCCACGGTCAGGTAGAGGTCGCCGGCGGTGGCGACCGCCCGCAGCCGTACGGTGCGCCCGGGGGCGTCGCGGTGGCCGTGCTCGATCGCGTTGGCGCAGGCCTCGCCCGCCGCGACCAGGATGTTCTGGATCATCGCGGAGTTCAGCTCGCACCGGTTCAGCCAGTCGCGCAGGGCCGTACGGACCGGGGCGAGCTGGCTCGACTCGGCGGGGAAGGCCACCTCCAGCGGCGCGGGCTGGCGGTACAGCAACAGCGCGACGTCGTCGCTGTATCCGGCGTCCGGCGCCAGCCGGCGCATGACCAGTGTCGCCAGGTCCTCGATCGGGGCGGAGCGGCCGTCCTGCACGACGGCGCTCGCCCGGTCGATGCCGGTGGTCAGCGCCCTCCGGCGGCGCTCGACGAGGCCGTCGGTGTAGAGCAGCAGCGTCGACCGTGGTGTCGAGGACGCCGCAGAAGACGGTCGTGCAGCGGGCACCGGGCACCAGGGCGGCGAACTTGTCGAGGGCGGTCAGCACCTGCGCCTGGCCCGGGTGTCGTGCCGCCCTGTCGGGCGAGTCCGGCAGGTCAGGGAAGGAACAGTTCAATGGTTTCGTAGGATAGGGCAAACGTTTGACCGGTGACGCGGGCCCCCACGGGGTGCGCCCCGGTGACAGGTGAGGAGCCCGAGGTCAGCACGGTCGAGGAAGCACCCGGCAGGCCCGCGGTGGCGGACTCCGACGAGGAGGCGCGCCGGCTGGAGGCCGTGCGCCGCTACGCGGCCCTGGAGACCGCGTCCGGCGGCGCGTTCGACCGGGTGGCAGCCCTGGCCGCGCGGATCTTCCAGGCTTCCTTCGCCACGGTGACGATCCTCGGGGACGACCTCGTCCGCGTGATCGCCGCGCACGGCCCGCCCGCGCGCCGCGCCGTCGCCGAGACCCCGATCGCCGAACCGCCGATCGCCGAACCGCCGATCGTGGAGCCGCCGATCGTGGGGAGTCTGTGCGCCGCGGCCGTACGGCACGACGGCCCGCATGCCGTCCCCGACGCCCGGCTGCACCCGGGAGCGGCCGGCGACCCGGCGGTGCGCGGCGATCCGGGGATCAGGTTCCACGCGGCGGCGCCGATCGTGACGCCCGACGGCGAGCCGCTGGGCAGCGTCAACGTCATGGACACCCGCCCGCGCGAGGCCGGCGAGGAGGAGCTCGCCTGCCTGCGGGACCTGGCCGACCTCGTGCGGGACGAGCTCCAGGCGCGGCTGGTCACGCAGCGCACGGTGGAGATCGAACGGCAACTCCGCGCGGGCGCGGAACGGCTGGCCCGCACGTTGCAGCGGACCCTGCTGCCACCCGCGCTGCCCCGGGTGCCGGGCCTGCGCGCGGCCGCCGCCTACCACCCCGTCTCCGCCGACGAGGTCGGCGGAGACTTCTACGACCTCTTCCCCCTCGACGGCGACCGGTGGGGGTTCTTCCTGGGCGACGTCTGCGGGAAGGGCGCCGGGGCCGCCTCCCTCACCTCGCTGGTCCGCTACACGCTGCGCGCCGCCGCGGTGTACGACGCCGATCCGCACGCCGTGCTGGCCAATCTCGACGCGATGCTGCAGCAGGAGCACGCGGGCGGCGACATGCCGGCGCCGTACTGCACCGCGGTCTTCGGGATCCTGCAGCCCGACGGCGACGGGTTCGGTGTCACGCTCGCCACGGGGGGTCATCCTCCAGCGCTCGCGGTGCGGGCGGACGGCGTGGTCGAACCCATCCACCCGGCCGGCGGACAGCTGATCGGCATCCTGCGGAACCCCCACTTCGCCCAGATCCGCGCGCGCCTGAACGCCGGCGACGCGCTGCTCCTCTACACCGACGGCCTCACCGAGGCCCGCACCGAGACCGGCTCGATGCTGGACGAGGACGGCCTGACGGCCTGCCTCGCCGCGGCCGGGCCGACGAGCGCCGACGCCCTGCTGGACACGGTGCACAACCTGATCACGGCCCTGGGCGAGGGAGTGTCCGACGACACCGCGGTCCTCGCCCTGTCCGTCCCGCCCGCCACCCGATCATCGTCCTCCGGGAGCCAAGGTGCAGCATGATCACGGCCTGACCGTCAACCTTCAACCGGACACCGCGGGGCCACGCGTGCTGGTCGTGACCGGCGATCTGGACCACCACACCACTCCCCGGCTGCGCGCGGCCCTGGCGGAGATGCCCTTCGGCCCCGGCGTCGACCTGGTGATCGACCTGTCCGGCCTGACCTTCTGCGACTCGACGGGCATCGCCACGCTGGTGGCCGCCCATCAGCGCGCGCACGACGCCGGTGGCGCCCTGCTCCTGGCCGGCCTGGAGCAGGACATCGCCCGGGTCTTCCACATCATGGGCCTGGACCAGCTGCTCGCGTTCTACGACTCGCCCGAGGAGGCCGTACGCGCCGTGAAGGACCGGCGCGAGTCGACGACGTGACGCGTGGCGGCGGCCACCGGGCCCCGCTCTCAGGAATCCGCGGCGCCGATGACGACCGTGAGGTTCTGCCTGATCGAGCAGTTCGTGACCCGGCGGCAGAAGCCGTCCTCCACGCTGGTCGCCCCACCGGCGGTGCTGGCGCTGGTGTGCTGGTGACCACGGCTGCGCGAGGGGCTGTCCAGGAACACGACGTTCCGGTTGCGGGTGCCGTTCCCGACCGTGGCCGGGCCCCTTCCCCCCGGCGGATCCTCCGCCGGCCGGCCGGCCGCCGCCGCGGGGACGGCGAAGAGGGCCTGCGTGACGGCCGCACCGGTGAGCGGACCAGCGAGCAGACCGGTGAGCAGACCAGCCAGCAGACCGGCGACAACAGCGCGGAATCGGGCGAGAAGCGGGTCGCGCCGTCGCCCGCCGCGCGCTTCGCCGTGTGAACGAGCCATTCGCCACCGTCCTGTGCGTGCCGCCCCGATCCGGATCGGGCACAGCGTAATCTCGGCGATGGCCCGGCGGATTCCCCGGCGCGCCTCTTGTCGTATTCTTGCCCAGCGCAAAACAGGCGGCGTCAACAGGCGGCGTCAACAGGCTGATTTGAACAGGTGACTTCGAAAAAGCGGCTCATATTCGCATGGCAGACGGCCCGCCGGACGTGTGGGCAGGGGCCACTCGATGCCGATTCAGGGCCGATTCAGGGCAGATTCAGGGCAGATTCAGGGCCGATTCACTGCCGGCTCAGTGTCCTCCCCACGTCACGTTTCCCCGGGTGGTCGGGAAACTCGTGTTGGTGCCCCAGATGCGCTGAGGGACGCCACAACCAGGCCGGTGCCTGCAGTTGGCGGCCTGCGTGTTCACCGCCGCGTCCACGCCCGCGACGACCTGCTGGGCGCCGAATGCGTTCCGCTGACTGCCGGTCAGCAGGTAGGCGCGGTTGTTCAGGCCGTTGTTGATGACCCATCGCGTGCCGGAGGCGTTGGTGTCACCGCCGCCGCCCCGGCCCGCCGCCGCGGCGGCGCTGCCCGGCGAGAGCGCGACGGCCGCGCTCGTGACCGCCAGTGCGCCCAGCGCCAGCAGGCGTGCCGCCGGGCCGGCGAGCGCTTTTCGTGCCGTGTGACGAGCCATCAGATTCTCCCGAGGGGACCGTCGCCTTGAGGCGTTACAACGCCGCCTTGGAGCACCGCCGCACGGCCTACCGCAGGGCTGGGGTCACCGTTCGGTACGGCGACCAGTCGGGCGAGCTGAAGCACATCCGCGCCGACGACCCCACCGGTCAGGGCCGGTGGTCGTTCTCCTCCCAGCAGGCCACCCTGCGCCGGTTGGACAAGGCGTTCGCCGCGTTCTTCAGGCGCGTCCGCGAGGGCGGAACGCCGGGGTTCCCCCGGTTCAAGGGACGGGGCTGGTTCGACACGGTGGAGTGGCCGAAGGACGGCGATGGCTGCCGGTGGGACTCCCAGCCCGAACACCCCTCGGCGACGTTCGTCCGTCTTCAGGGCGTCGGGCATGTCCGGGTCCACCAGCACCGCCGTGTGCTCGGCGCCGTCAAGACGATCAGTGTCAAGCGGGAGGGCACCCGCTGGTATGTGATCCTGTCGTGCGACGAGGTGCCGGCCGGAACCCTTCCCGCGACCGGCGCGGCGGTCGGGCTGGACATGGGTGTGGCCTCGCTGGTCACCACCAGCGATGGCGACCACATCGACAATCCGCGCCACCTTGCCGCGTCCGCCGGCCGTCTCGCGGCGGCACAGCGGGCGCTGGCCCGCACAAAGCGCGGGAGCAAGCGCCGAGGTAAGGCCGCTGCCAGAGTCGCCGCGGTGCACGCGAAGGTGCGGCGGCAGCGGTTGGACGGCGCGCACAAGGCCGCGCTCGCCGTGGTCGGTGATTACGACGTGATCGTGCATGAGGACCTGCGGATCGTGAACATGACCCGCTCGGCCGCCGGCACGATCGCCCAGCCCGGCCGGAACGTCGCCCAGAAGTGCGGCCTCAACAGGTCGATCCTGGACGCGGGTTGGGGGGTGTTCCTGCGTGTGCTCGCGTACAAGGCTGAAAGCGCCGGTCGCGAGCTGATCGCGGTGAACCCTGCCGGCACCTCCCGCACCTGCTCGCGTTGCGGGCACTGCGCGAAGGACAACCGCGTCACCCAGGCCGAGTTCCGGTGCGTGGCGTGCGGCCACGAGGCGCACGCCGACGTGAACGCGGCCAAGAACATTCTCAGGGCAGGGCTTGCCCTTCGCGACGCTGCGGAAGCGGCTTAGCGAGAAGCCGCTCCCTTCAGGGAGCGGAGGAGTCACTGTCTTCTACGCCCTCTCGGTCGGTTTCCGCGTCCGGTGGAATACACCGGGCATCCACCCCGGATCTACCCCGCAGGGCCGCGCGCGTCACCGCCGCAGTGAAATGATTACCGCCGCATCGACCGCATGGCGGTCCTTTTGGCATCACGTCGGATTCGGGGAGAAATTTCCCCCGAATACTGCTGGTCCGACGCCCATATTCTCTGGGTCGCCGCACAGCGGCGGAACCACCGCCGGCAGGCTGTGCTCTGGGCGTTGCCGATTCCGCCGACGCCGACCGTCTGCTGCTGGATGCCGCCGTTTCTCGCGCTGCCCACCGCCATGTGGCTCGTGTTGTCGATGCCGTTGCCCACGCGGACCAGGGCGCGGTTGCCGTTCCGGTCGCCGCCATCGTCCCGGAGCGCCGCCGCGTTCGCGACAGGTGGCGCGATGGACCAGGCGATCACGATCGCGATCGCCTGGACCAGGGGGACGAGAACCCGCACGGCCGGCCGGTCACGCAAGCCGTTCACCCGGCCGGGGACGGAGGTGATGACCGGCACGCGCGGTGACCGGCGACTCGGAGGCGGACGCGCGCACCTTCTGCTTCAGCACGCAGAGGCGGCCGTGCGGCCGGCACAGGCCGCCCTGCACGCTGCTCACCCCGCCGACTCCGGCGGAGAACTGGTACAGGACGCCGCGGATGCGCGTGCTGCCGATCGTCACCATGTTCCGGTTGTCCGAGCCATTGCCCACGCGTACGGCCGCGTCGTTCCCGTTGCCGTCACCGGTTCCGGCAGGGTGACCGGCGCGGTGCCCGGTTCCGGCAGGGTGACCGGCGGGCGGCCGGGACAGGGCGGAGGCGCTCGCCGCACCCGCGTCCGCGTCCAGCGCCATGCCCACCATCAGGCCCACCATCAGGCCCACCGTCAGGGCCGTCATCAGAGCCGTCGTCAGGACCACCACAGTGGCCGCCATCAGGGCCGTCATCAGGGCCGTCATCAGGGCCGGCCCGAGCGCGATCGCCGCCGCCGTCGCGGCGGGCCCTACGCCGGCCCGGCGCGTGGCCGCGTGAGGAGTGTCGGAGGTGGGAGTGATCGGCATCGCTGTGCCTCTACCCCGCCGTCCGGTCCCCGTCTCCGCTCCCGCCGAACGCGGGCCGGATGATTGCCGGCCCTTGGCAAGATCTCGGAGGCCGAGTCATAGGGCCAACTACGATACGCGGACCGCCGAGTCCGACCGGTGGGTTCAGCGGCGCCTGTTGAACCCCGCCTCCGCGATGTTCCGCGAGGGCACCCTGCTCCTGCGGGAAGAGCCCACGATCGCCGATCCGACCTCGTACGCGGCGACGCTGAGCGCGATCAGCGCCGGCAACCATCGGCGCTCGGAGACCACGTCGTTCGGCGCCCTCCCGAAGCTGATCCTGTTCGCCCGGTCCGGGTTCTCCGCGGCGCTGGTGCGCCTGGCCGGCGGCCGGCCCGACGTGGAGCTCGTCCCCCTGGACCGCCTGTACGGCGGACACTGAGGGGCCGGGGCCCCCGGGGGCCCCGGCGGGTGCTACTTGCCGAAACCGGCGGTCAGGCCGCTGAGCAGCTGACGGCGCCCAACGGTGTAGAGGACCAGGATCGGCAGGATGGTCAGTACCACTGAGGCGAGCACGGCGGGCACGTTCACGCCGTACGGCCCGCCCTGGAACGCCGCCAGTCCCAGTGGCAGGGTGCGCTTGTCGGGGCTCTGGGTGAGGATCAGCGGCAGCAGGAACCCGTTCCAGACGTTCAGCGCGTTGTAGATCGACACCGTCACCACGGCCGGCCGGGTCAGCGGGAAGGCCAGACGCCACAGTGTCATCCACTCGGTCGCGCCGTCCATCCGCATCGACTCGAAGAGCTCCTTGGGCACGTCCCGGATGAAGTTGGACAGCACCAGCACCGACAGCGGGATCGCGAAGGCGATCGACGGCAGGACCAGCGCCGTCAGCGAGTCGTAGAGGTGCAGCTTGATGATCATCAGGTAGATCGGGATGACCGTCGCCTGCAGCGGGATGGCCAGGCCCATCAGGAAGAGCGAGTTCACCCCGCGGAGGAACCGGCTGGCACTGCCGCTCCGGACGATCGCGTACGCCGCCATGAACGAGAACAGGACCGACGGGATCACCGTGCCGACGGCGACGAGGAGGCTGTTCAGGAAGTACAGCGGGAAGTCCATCTCGATCACGAGCCGGTAGTTGTCCAGCGTCGGATCGGCGGGCGGCAGCAGCGGGTTGGTCAGATAGTAGTTGCTCTGCGTCTTGAAGCTGGTGATCACGATCCAGTAGATCGGGACGATCACCACGGCCAGCCACAGCCAGCCGATGAGCCCGCCCAGCCAGTTGGGGCGCTGGCTGGGCGTTGCGGGGCGGCGTCCGCGCGAGTGGGCGGCGGTGGGGCGCTTCGCCGCCGCCGGCGTGTGGGTCGCGGTCACGGTCAGGCCCCTTCGAGCTGGCTTGCGTTGGGGTCGCGGCCGCCGAGCCGGCGCAGCAGCAGCGCCAGGGCGAGGCCGACGAGGACGAGGATGACGCCGATCACGCAGGCCGCTCCCATGAGGTTGGCCTGGAAGCCGCGCTTGTACATGTCCAGGGCGAGCGCGCGGGTGGCGTCGGCGGGGCCGCCCTCGGTCAGCACGAAGATCAGGTCGAAGAAGGTCAGGGAACCGACGATCATCAGCGTGGAGGACGTGATGACCGTGTACTTGAGCTGCGGCAGGGTGATGTTGAAGAACATGCGGACCCGTCCCGCGCCGTCCAGCTCCGCGGCCTCGTACAGCGAGCGCGGGATCTGCCGTACGCCGCCCTGGTAGAGCAGCGAGTGGAACGGGATGAACTGCCACGACACCACGAAGATCACGATGCCCAGGGCGAGGCCGGGCTCGCCGAGCCAGTCCTGGGTGAGCAGGTCGAAGTGCAACCCCGCGCCGAGCCCGAAGTTGGGATCGAGCAGCGCCTTGTAGGTGATCGCGATGGCCGCCGAGCTGAGCAGCAGCGGGACGAAGTACAGCACCGCGAGCAGCTCGCGGTAGCGCTGGTGTCCCGCGAGGAACACCCCGATCAGGATGCTCGCCGGGGTCTGGACCGCCCAGGAGAGCGCCGTGATCAGGAACGTCACCCACAGCGCGTGCGGCAGGCCGGGGTCGGTGAGCACGGACTGCCAGCTCTCCAGGCCGGTCAGCTGGATCGTGCCGAGCGTGTCCCAGGACGTGAAGCTGAGCAGCAGCACCCCGATCAGCGGAATCACCGCGAAGGCCACGAAGGCCAGCAGGGCCGGAAGTGCCAGCCACGGCAGGACGCCGCCGCCGCGCGCCGCGGGCGCGACGGCGGACGGCGTCCGTCCGGTGGCGGTCGCGGACACGGTCACTTGCCGATGACCGCGTTCATGTTCGTCGCGAACTGCTGCGGCGAGATCGACAGCTGGAACAGCTTGGCGATGTTGTCCAGCAGCACCTCGGCCGCGGTCGGGCTGAGCGCCTGGTCCCAAGACTGGGCGAAGACCTTGGCGTTGCTCGAGACGCCGTAGATGAAGTTCAGGAACTCGGCGTCCTTGGACCCGGAGAACAGGCTGTCGGAGCCCTTGACGATCGGGACGCCGCCGGTCTCGACCCATTCCTTCTGCTCGGTGTCGTCGAGGACCCCGGTGGCGAAGAACTTCTTGGCGATCTCCTTCTGCTCGGGCGTCGCCTTGGAGGAGATCGAGAGGTACTGGCCGGGGTTGCCGACGGTGTCGCTCGGGTCGCCCTTACCGCCGTCGATCGGCGGGAAGTTCATCCAGCCGAGGCCGCCGCTGGAGACGAAGTCGCCGCCCTGCGCCTGCTGGATGCCGTACGACCAGCTGCCGTGCAGCATCATCGCGGCCTTGCCGGTGTAGAGCAGCGCCTGGTCGGCGTTGGAGTCGGCGGTGACGGACGAGAAGCCCTTGATGAATCCGTTCGCCTTGATGAGCTCCTGCATCTTCGTCAGGGCCTCGATGGAGGCGGGGTTGTTCCAGGCGTCCTTCTCGCCGTCGAAGACGGCCTGGAACACCTCGGGACCGCTGATGCGGTCGAAGAGGAACTCCAGCCACATCATGTTCGTCCAGCGCGACTGGCCGGCGAGCGAGAAGGGCGCGATCCCCGCCGCGTTGAACTTCTTCACCAGGTCCAGGATGTCGCCGTACGACTGCGGCGGCTGCACCCCGACCTTCTCGAAGACCTTCTTGTTGTAGAACAGGACGATCGGCTGCACGGTCTCGCACGGCATCGCGTAGATCTTGCCGTCGATCGTCGCGGCTCCGAAGGCGCCGGGGAACAGCCGGTCCTTCACGGCGGCGTTCTCACCGAACCACGAGGTGAGGTCCTCGACCTGGCCGGCCTGCACATAGCTGCGCAGACCGCCGCCGCCCCAGCCCCAGATGATGGTGGGCGCCTGGTTCGCGCCGATCGCCGTCTTGATCTTCGTCTTGTACGCGTCGTTCTGGATGACGTTGATGTCGATCTGGCCGTTGGGGTTGGCCTGGTTGAATCGCTTCACGGCCGCGGTCCGGGGCGCCTCACCGGGCGGGCCCGAGAGGAACCAGTAGCTGGCCTTGGCCCCGCCGCCCCCGTTTCCGCCCGCGGCGGCGCCGCTCGCGCCACCGCCGCTCGGGGCCGGGCCGGACGTGCCGCAGGCCGCCAGCGCGGCGCCCAGCGGAAGGCCCATCGAGAGGGAAAGGAAAGCACGGCGGGATGTATTGCTGGACTCCACGCTGTTCTCCGTACGTCGCATGCCGAAGGCTGAGCGCGGCTCGCCGAACATCGGATGCGGTGGCCGGCGAACTGGATCAACACCGTGATCAGCACCGTGTGATCAGCACCGTGGGCGCCTCCGCCCCACTCCTCCTTGAAGTCAGCCCGTCGAAACATTTCGACACAAGCCGCGTGGCACGCCAATTTAGATAGGCGTTACCAACGTGTCAAGGCTCCTATCACGCCCTCGGCACAGGCGGGTTAGCCGTGTGTAGAGTACTTTCGCATGGGCGTCTAGCTGGTGATCTCGTGAAACATCCATGTTTCATGAGATTCCGCGGCCGGACCCCGAAATGTTTCGAAACTCTTTCTTGAGGAGAGCAGATGACGGCGCTCGATCGGACCCCCGCGACGGACCGGATCCTCCGTCCGTGGCAGGACCCCGCGCTTCCCGTGGCCGACCGGGTGGAGGCCCTCCTCGAGGAGATGACCCTGGAGGAGAAGATCGGCCAGCTCGGCAGCCGGTGGATCGGCAACGACATGCAGGACGAGCAGGTCGCCGAGCCGGAGGACGGCACCGGCACGCACAACGTGGCGCCCATGCAGGACGTGTTCGCCGCGGCGGGGAGGGTGCCGTTCGAGGAGTCGGTGCGCCACGGGCTCGGCCATCTGACGCGGGTGTTCGGCAGCACTCCCTTGACCGCGGCGGAGGGCGCCGCGGAGGTGGTGCGGCTGCAGCACGAGGTGGTGAAGCACTCCCGGCTGGGCATTCCGGCGCTGGTGCACGAGGAGTGCCTGACCGGTTTCACCACTTACGGCGCGACGGTCTACCCGACGGCCATCGCCTGGGGCGCGACCTTCGACCCCGCCCTGGTGGAGCGGATGGCCTCGGCGATCGGGCGGGACATGCGCGCCGTGGGCGTCCACCAGGGCCTGTCGCCCGTGCTCGACGTGGTGCGCGACTACCGCTGGGGCCGGGTCGAGGAGACCCTGGGCGAGGACCCGTACCTTGTCGCGATGCTCGGCTCGGCGTACGTGCGCGGCCTGGAGAAGGCCGGGGTCATCGCCACGCTCAAGCACTTCGCCGGATACTCCGCGTCCCGGGCGGCCCGCAACCACGGCCCCGTGGCGATGGGCCGGCGCGAGCTGATGGACATGATCCTGCCGACGTTCGAGACCGCGATCGCGGAGGGCGGCGCGCGCTCGGTCATGAACTCCTACTGCGACATGGACGGCGTTCCCGCCGCCGCCGACCCGTGGCTGCTGACCGAGGTGCTGCGCGAGGAGTGGGGGTTCACCGGGACCGTCGTGTCGGACTACTGGGCGGTCGCGTTCCTGGCCACGATGCACCAGGTCGCGGCGGACGCCGAGGACGCGGGCGTGCAGGCGCTGAGCGCCGGCATCGACGTCGAGCTGCCCGACACGCTCGGCTTCGGCCAGCACCTGGCCGACCGGGTGCGGCGGGGCGAGCTGCCCGAGGCCCTGGTCGACCGGGCCGCGCGCCGGCTACTCACCCAGAAGATCGAGCTCGGCCTGCTCGACCCCGACTGGACCCCGGAGAAGTCGGTGGCCGGGGCGGAGGCGGTGAACCTGGACTCGGCCGGCAACCGGGAGCTCGCCAGGGAGCTGGCCGAGCGGTCCGTCGTCCTGCTCGACGCGGGCTCCGCGCTGCCGCTGCTCGGCGAGGGCCGTCCCGAGCTGCGCCGGGTGGCGGTGGTCGGGCCCTGCGCCGACGACCCGCGCACGTTCATGGGCTGCTACGCCTTCCCCAACCACGTGCTGCCCCGCTACCCCGGGCTCGGGCTCGGCATCGAGACGCGCGGCCTGCTCGACGCGCTGCGGGCCGAGCTGCCGGACGCCGAGATCGTCCACGAGCGGGGCTGCGACTGGCGGGACGCGGACCGCTCCGGCTTCGCGGACGCGCTGCGGGCGGCCCGTGAGTCCGACCTGTGCGTGGCCGTCGTCGGCGACCTCGCCGGGCTGTTCGGCCAGGGCACCTCGGGCGAGGGGTGCGACGCCGAGGACCTGCGGCTGCCCGGCGTCCAGGAGGACCTGCTGACCGAGCTCGCCGCCACCGGCACGCCGGTCGTCGTGGTGGTCGTCTCGGGCCGGCCGTACGCGCTGGGGGACGTGTGCGACAAGGCCGCCGCGCTCGTCCAGGCGTTCATGCCGGGGCAGGAGGGCGGGGCGGCGGTCGCGGGCGTCCTGTCCGGCCGGGTGCAGCCCTGCGGGAAGCTGCCGGTGCAGATTCCCCGCAGCCACGGCGGCCAGCCCGGGACCTATCTCCAGCCGCCGCTCGGCGCCGAAAGCCACGGCATCAGCAACCTCGACCCGAGCCCGTTGTTCGCGTTCGGCTACGGCGCCTCCTACACCACCTTCGAGATCGGCGAGCTGGAGATCGGCGCGACCGAGGTGCCCACGGACGGTGAGTTCACCGTGTCGGTGCGCGTGCGCAACACCGGCCCGCGCGCGGGCGAGGAGGTCGTCCAGCTCTACCTGCACGACGTGCTGGCCCAGGTCACCCGGCCGGTGCGGCAGCTCACCGGCTTCGCCAGGGTCCGGCTGGAGCCCGGCGAGAGCGTGCGGGCGACCTTCACCGTCCACACCGACCGCACCGCCTTCACCGGACGCGACCTGCGGCGGGTGGTCGAGCCCGGGGACCTCGACGTCCTCGTCGGCACGTCGGCGTCGGACCTGCCCTGCCGGGGCCGCGTACGGCTGACCGGCCCGCTCCGCCACGTCGGCCGTGGCCGCCGGCTCGTCACCCCCGTGGCAGTGACCCCCGAGGCAGTTACCCCCTTGGCAGTGGCTCCCGTGGACGCGGCTCCGGCGCCGGGGGCCGGAGCCACGCGACAGGGAGGATCAGATGGCGGCCGGTCGTAGACGGGCCACTCTGGCGACGGTCGCGGCCTCGGCGGGGGTCTCGGTCGCGACGGTGTCGAAGGTGCTGAACGGCCGCAGCGACGTCGCCCCGGCGACGCGTTCCCTGGTGCTGTCGCTGCTCGCGCAGCACGACTACGTGGCACCGCCACAGCGCCGGGGCGAGGCGGCCGCCTCCGACACGGTCGAGGTGGAGTTCGACGACGACCTCAATCCGTACTCCACCGAGATCGTCCAGGGCGCGGTGGAGGCCGGGGCCGAGCTCGACGCGTCGATCGTGGTGAGCATCCGGCGCTCCGCCGACCGCACCGGGGGGTGGGCACGCGGGCTGGTCGCGGCCGGGCGGCGGGCGCTGGTCGCCGTCACCGGCGAGCTGACCGGGGGGCAGCTCGGCGCCCTTTCCCGGGCGCGGCTGCCCCTTGTGGTGATCGATCCGCTGAACCTGCCGAGGACCCGGGTGACCAGCGTCGGCTCCACGAACTTCGCCGGTGGCCTGGCCGCCACGCAGCACCTGCTCGGGCTGGGCCACCGGCGCGTGGCCCACCTCGGCGGCCCGCCCACCGCCGCCTGCACCCAGGCCAGGCTGCACGGCTACCGGGCCGCGATGGAGGCGGCGGGCGTCGCCGTACCCGCCGGTTACGTGCGGACGGCGCACTTCCACTACCAGGACGGGATCGAGGGCGGCGCGGCCCTGTTCGACCTCCCCGAGCCGCCCACGGCGATCTTCGCCGGGTGCGACGAGATCGCGTTCGGGGTGCTGGAGGCCGCCAGGGCGCGCGGGCTGCGGGTGCCGGAGGACCTCAGCATCGTGGGGTTCGACGACACCCAGATCGCCCGGATGGCCTCGCCGCCCCTCACGACCGTCCGCCAGCCGCTGCGGGAGATGGGCGCCGTCGCGGTGCGTACGGCGCTGCGCCTGGCGGCGGGGGAGCGGATCGAGTCGCACCACGTCGAGCTCGCCACCGAACTGGTGGTGCGCGGGTCGACCGCGCCCGTCGCGACCATGGACACCCCGGCGGAAGCCCCTGAGGACACCCCGGCGGACGTCCGCCGGGGGCGGGCGTACACAGCCTGACCAGGGCGAACGTAGGCTGGGATGGACTGTCCGTCCGGGGGGACGGGCCATGTCCGCGCGCTTCCGGGCCGCGCGGCCGCTGGGGGAGGCGGAGATGTCCGATCGGTCGTTGCCATTCGCCGCGCATCCGCGGGTGCGCACCCAGGACGTCGACGAGGCCAAGGCCAGAGTCGGCGAGGTCCTCGGCTACCACCAGTTGCGTCCCGTCGAGCCCGGCGCCCCCATCCACGCCTGCATGAACGGAGTGGAGTTCGACGGCGTCGGCCTCTACTGCCTCGACTACGGCACGGCGGTGTCGATCACCCCCCAGATGCTGGACGGGCATCTCCTCGTGGAGATGCCGCTCGCCGGCACGGCCGAGGTGTGCCACGGGTCCGAGCGGATCACGTCGACCCCCGAGCTCGCCTCCGTGCTGTCACTGAACCGGCCCATGTCGATGCGGTGGGCGGCCGGGCACCGCGAGCTGATCACCCGGTTCAACCGCGGGGCGCTCGAGAACCAGCTCGGCAGGCTGCTCGGGCGGCGGCCGGACCGGCCGCTCACGTTCTCCCTCGGCATGGATCTGACGCGGCCCCCCGCCCGTTCCTGGCGGTCGGTCGTCGAACTCCTCCGCAACGAGGCCGAGACCGGCGGCGGCATGCTGGAGCAGCCGCTCGTCGTCAGGCAGCTGGAGGGGCTGCTGATGACGCAGCTTCTCATCGCACAGCCGAGCAACTACAGCGACGCGTTGTGCGGTGGCCAGCGGAGGGTGGCGCCGCCCACCGTGAAGCGGGCCGTCCGGCTGATCGAGGACCACGCGGACGAACCGCTCACCGTGGAGGACATCGCCGAGGCGGTGGGGGTGAGCGCGCGGGCGTTGCAGGAGGGGTTCCGGCGTCACCTGGAGAAGACGCCCATGGGTTACCTGCGTGAGGTGCGCCTCGATCGGGTACGGGCCGAGCTCGCGGTCACCGATCCGGTCGCCGCGACCGTCACCGACGTCGCCTACCGGTGGGGGTTCGCTCATCTCGGCCGGTTCTCGCTGGCCTATCGGCAGCGGTTCGGGGAGTCGCCCTCCGACACCCTGCGTCGCTGATCCCGGCCTGATCCCGGCCTGGCCCGCTCAGCAGGAGGGCAGCTCGGCCCAGTAGGTCGCGGAGTCGGAGCGGACGTCGGCGCCGTGACTGAGCGCCAGCGCCTCGACGACGTCGGCGCCGCGTCCCCGCTCGCCCGACGCGGGCGCGCTGCCCGGCCACACGGGCGCCGCCCCCGAGTCGCCGACCTCGACGCGTACGACGTCTCCGTGGAGGAACAGCCGCAGCTCGGCCGGCGGCAGGGCGTGGAGCACCGCGTTCGTGACCAGTTCCGAGATCACGAGTATGGCGTCCTCCGTGGTGGCCTTGGACAGGCCCCACTCCGCCAGCACGTCGCGTGCCCGGCGGCGCGCCCCGCCCACCGCCTGGAAGGAGTGGGAAACCGGATGTGTGTAGACGGCCGTCGCGGCCGTGGAGATGTCGGCACGGTCCATGATCTGTACGTTCATCGTCTCGTGCTCCCTGATCACCAGCGCGGAACCCGTTCGGAGAGTCCTGCGGTGACCCTCCCGGCAAGAAGGCGTCCAGCTGGTGAGAGCGTCCATATCGCCACGTTATGTGGGTCGGTCAATGCGTGCTATCCCGAAGACGAGGCATGACGTCCACATTACGAACCCCCCCTTCTCTACCGGACTCCGCCAAGATCGATCTCCCGCCTACGGTGGGTCCGGCGCCGCCGCCTTCTGGTGCGGGCGGCGAGGGCTTAGCGTATGAGTCATGATTCGCGTGTTCCTGGTGGACGACCACGAGGTCGTAAGGCGAGGCGTGGCCGCGCTGCTGGAGGCCGAGGACGACATCGAGGTCATCGGCGAGGCGGGAACGGCGGAGTCGGCCGTGGCCCGAATCCCGGCCCTGCGGCCCGATGTGGCGGTGCTGGACGTGCGCCTGCCCGACGGCAACGGCGTGGACGTCTGCCGGGAGGTGCGCTCGAAGGTGCCCGGCCTGGCCTGCCTGATGCTGACCTCCTTCGCCGACGACGAGGCGTTGTTCAGCGCGGTGATGGCCGGCGCGGCCGGCTACGTGCTCAAGCAGATCCACGGCTCCGACCTGGTCGGCGCGGTGCGGACGGTGGCCGCCGGGCAGTCGCTGCTCGACCCGCAGACCACCGCCGCGATGCTGCACCGGCTGCGCGACCAGGCCACCAGGAAGGATCCGCTGGCCGCCCTGTC
Source organism: Microbispora sp. NBC_01389 (assembly GCF_045040095.1). Classification (NCBI taxonomy): domain Bacteria; kingdom Bacillati; phylum Actinomycetota; class Actinomycetes; order Streptosporangiales; family Streptosporangiaceae; genus Microbispora; species Microbispora sp. NBC_01389. The sequence continues at coordinate 1,774,400 of NZ_CP109552.1, read as the reverse complement.
CGACCAGGAGCGCCAGATCCTGGAACTGATCGGCGAGGGCCTGACCAACCGGCAGATCGGCGAACGGATGTTCCTGGCCGAGAAGACGGTCAAGAACTACGTGTCGAACCTGCTCGGCAAACTCGACATGCAGCGCCGCACCCAGGCCGCCGCCCTGGCCGCCCGTCTCAAGGCCGAACACGACCAGACCGCGTGAACCGCCGCTCGGCGGTCATTCGCCGAGGGGAATGGTCCACTCCAGACGGGTGCCGCCGCCGGGGGGCGAGGTGAGGGCGAAGGCCCCGCCGAGCCGTTCGGCGCGGTCGGCGAGGTTGCGCAGGCCGCTGCGGCGGCCCTCGGCGGGGACGCCGACGCCGTTGTCCTCGACCACGAGCGTCAGCCGGTCGCCGGCGGCGTCGAGGGTGACGTCGGCACGCGAGGCCCTCGCGTGGCGGACGATGTTCGACAGGGCCTCGCGCAGCACGGCGAGCAGGTGCTCGGCCGCCTGCGGGGGCACCCGGCTGTCGAGATGGCCCTCCAGGCTCTGGCCCGGCATGAAGCCCAGGTGTCCCCGGGCGCTCTCGACCAGGTCCACCACCTGGGCCCGCAGGCTGGGAGAGCTGTCCTCGCGCGGCGTCTGCAGGGCGAAGATGGTCGAGCGGATCTGCCGGATGGTGGTGTCCAGCTCGTCGATCGCGGTCTGCAGACGGGAGGACGCCTCGGGGCGTTCGACCAGCCGCACCGTGCTCATCAGGGTCATGGCGACGGCGAAGAGCCGCTGGATGACCACGTCGTGCAGGTCCTTGGCGATGCGGTCGCGGTCTTCGAGCAGGCCGAGCCGCTCGGCGTCCCTGCGGGTGTCGGCGAGCTCGAGCGCCACCGCCGCCTGCCCCGCGAAGGCGTGCAGCATGCGCAGCTCCGACCGGCTGAAGGGCATCCGCCCGGCACGTTTCACCAGGGCGAGCACGCCGCGGACCGCGCCGGGCGCGCCGAGCGGCACCGCCGCCACCGGCCCCGCGGGAGCGCTGATGGCCCAGGCGAGCGTCTCCTCGTCCTCATCCTCGCCGTCGAGCATCAGCGGCTCACCGCTGAGGAAGGCCCGTCCGGCCAGCGAGCCCTCGATCGGCACCCGTCCGCCGTACGCGGAGCCGTCCGGGCCCGCCTGCTCCTTCTGATCGCCGGGGTCGCCGGGGTCGCCGGGATCATCCGGGTCGGCGGGGTCGGCGGGGTCGGCGGGGTCGCCGGGGTCGGCCGGGTCCGCTGAGCCGGTGCGCTCCAGCGCCAGGTGCAGCGCGTCGCTGCCGGCGCGGCAGCAGGATCGCGACGCCGTCGGCGGCGCTCATCTGGTGCGCCCGGTGCGCGATGAGGGTGAGCACCTCCTGCGGCTCGGCGCCGGAGAGCAGGCGGGTGGTGATCTCGGCGGACGCCTGCAGCCAGGTCTCCCGGCGGCGGCTCTCCTCGTACAGGCGGGCGTTCTCGATGGCCACTCCGGCGGCGGTGGCCAGGGCGACCACGATCGCCTCGTCGTCCTCGTCGAACTGCCCGCCGCCGCGCTTCTCGGTCAGGTAGAGGTTGCCGAACACCTCGTCGCGGACCCGGATCGGCACCCCGAGGAAGCCGCCCATCGGCGGATGGCCGGGTGGGAAGCCGTACGACTCGGGGTGCTGGGAGATGTCGGCCAGGCGCAGCGTCCGCGGCTGCTTGATCAGCAGGCCGAGCAGGCCGAGGCCGTGCGGCCAGTGCTCGATCCGGGCGATCTCCTCCTCGCTCAGCCCGACGGGGACGAACTGCAGCAGCGTGTTGTCCTCGCCGATCACGCCCATCGCACCGTAGGTCGCGTCCACCAGGGTGGCGGCGGTCGCCACGATGCGGCGCAGCACGACCTCCAGGTCCAGGTCGCTGCCGATGGAGACCACCGCCTCCAGCAGCGCGTGGACGCGGTCGCGGGTGGCCAGCACCGCTTCGAGGCGTGACTGCAACTCGGCCAGCAGGTCGTCCAGTCGCATGCTCGGAATCAGCGACCGGGACAGCTCGTGGTCGGTCATAGGGGGCAGTCTCGCATCGAGAACAGGCCGGTGCCCACTCTCAGGGGGCGGGGAGTGGGCACCGGAGCCGGGGAGGCTTACTTGAGGATCGGGAAGCGGCGCACGAGGGGGGTGGCGGCCCAGATCCTGCCGAGTCCGAGGGTGTTGCCGGCGCCGGCGAGGGCCAGGCCCGCGAGGACGATGGCGTAGACGATGTGCTCGTCCATGAAGGGGTTGGTGGTCAGCGGGAGCTCGGCGGCCCACATCATGAGCAGGAGCAGCCCGCCGGCGACGGCGGCGATCCGCATTCCGACGCCAAGGACGAGGGCGGCGCCGATGCCGGCGAGGCCGGTCATGAACAGCCAGTCGACCCAGGCCTGACCGGCGAGGGCGCCGAACAGGTCGCCGAAGGTCCTGTCCGCGGTGCCCTTCAGGAAGCCGGTGGTCGGGCTGCCGCCATTGATCCAGGCCTTGGCGGCGGGGGTGGCGAAGCCCCAGCCGAACAGCTTGTCGAGGAAGGCCCACAGGAACACCCAGCCGACGGCGACGCGGGCGGCGGCCCAGACATACCTCGCCGGGTCCGGGCCGGTCGTCGGGCCGGTCGTCGGGCCGGTCGTGTGGGTCATCTGGGGAGCGGGGGGAGTGACGGGGAGGAGGGGGGTCCTCTGGTGCCGACCTTCGGTGATGGCCATGACCGGCCCCTTTCGCTGCGGTGGTCGCTTCTTTGTGCTTCTCTTTGTGCTTCCAAGAACACCGCGACACCGCATGCGCGGAGCAGAGCCGTACGGCACCCTCCGATCACTCCGAAGTCCCGTGATCGTGGGACCTTCGGCCCCCCGTGAACCCGCGCGAAACCCATGCGCGGGGCCGCGCGAGCTCGGGGGGTGACCACCCACCCCGGTCTCGCACGACCCCGCAGCGCACTCTCGACGTGCGTCTACCCCACGGGTTCGACGTCATGCACGAGGGCGTTCTCCGTTATCTGCTCCAGGTCCACTTCTGGTTGGTGCCGCCGTGGCAGCTGTACAGCTGGAGTTTGGTGCCGTTGCCGGTGCCGTTTCCGGTGGCGTCGAGGCACAGGCCGGACTGGACGCCGGTGATGCTGCCGTCGGCGTTGACCCGCCACTTCTGGTTGTCGCCGCCGTGGCAGGAGTAAATCTGGACCTTGGTGCCGTTGCCGGTGCCGCCGGCGTCGAGGCACTTGCTGCCGTAGACCCGGATCTCACCGGCGGACGTGGACGACCAGGTCTGGTTGTTCTGGCCGTTGCAGTCCCACAGCTGCACCTGCGTGCCGTCGCTCTGGCTGGCGCCGGGCACGTCCACGCAGCGGCCGGAGGCCACACCCTTGACCGCCCCACTACCCCCGCCGGACGTCGGGGTGGTCGTCGGCGTCACAGTGGGGGTCACGGTCGGTGTCGCGGTCGGGGTGGCCGACGGGGAGGTGCTCGGCGCGTCGAGGCCGAAGAACCGGATCGCGTAGATCCCCATCCCCTGGTGCGGCAGGTCGTGACCGGCCCCGGAGATGGTGTACGCCTCGACCTGACCCGAGCCGAAGGTCCGCCGGGTCCAGCCGGACTGCGGGGAGCCGGTGGAGGTGGGCGTCTGGCTGATGCCCCACACGTTCGTCCACTGGTCGACCTCCTCCTGCAGCATGCTGTAGTTCAGCACCGAGTCGTTGGTGCCGTGCCACGCCTGCACCCGCGGCCGGGGCCCGGTGTACCCCGGGTAGGCGTTGCGCGCCAGGTCGCCCCACTGCTGCGGCGTCTTGTCGCCGCACCCGGCCGGGCCGAGGCAGCCGTAGGGGACGCCCGAGAACGGCGCGCCGGCCTGGAACACGTCCGGGTAGGTGGCGAGCAGGTTGTTCGTCTCCATCGCGCCGGAGGAGAAGCCGGTGGCGAACACCCGCTGCGGGTCGCCGTTGTAGCGCTGCTGGACGTAGTTCACCATCGACACGATCGAGCCCGGGTCACTGCCGCCGCCGTGGCGCAGGGACTCGTTCGACCACACGTCGAAGCAGTTCGACATGCCATTGGCGCTCTTGTTCGCCTGGGGATAGATGACGATGAATCCGTACCGGTCGGCCAGCGAGGCGAACTCGGTGCCCTGGTAGAAGCCCTGCGCCCAGCCGTTGCAGCCGTGCATCGCCACCAGGACTCCCGGCCTGGCCGCGACGTTGTTGGGGACGTACAGGAACATCCGGATGTTGCCGGGATTGGAGCCGAAGTTCGTCACCTCCGTCAGTGTCGCGGCGGACGCTCCCGGCACCGGTCCCACCAGCATGGAAAGCGCCGTGACCACCGCCGTGATCAGCGCGGCCAGGGCGGTGCCGACGAGTTTCCTGAGATGTCGTCTCATCGATCTGCTCTTTCTGCGGGGTTCGTACGGGGGTCGTGCCGGGGGTCGTGCCGGGGGGCCGGACGGGAGTTCGTACGGCTATCGGGTCCAGGTCCACTTCTGGTTGGTGCCGCCGTGGCAGGAGTACAGCTGGAGCTTGGTGCCGTTGCCGGTGCCGTTTCCGGTGGCGTCGAGGCACAGGCCGGACTGGACGCCGGTGATGCTGCCGTCGGCGTTGACTCGCCACTTCTGGTTGTCGCCGCCCCAGCAGGAGTAGATCTGGACCTTGGTGCCGTTGCCGGTGCCGGCGGCGTCGAGGCACTTGTTGCCGTAGACCCGGATCTCACCGGCGGACGTGGACGACCAGGTCTGGTTGTTCTGGCCGTTGCAGTCCCACAGCTGCACCTGCGTGCCGTCGCTCTGGCTGGCGCCGGGCACGTCCACGCAGCGGCCGGAGGCCACGCCCTTGATCGCCCCGCTGCCCCCGCCGGACGTCGGGGTGGTCGTCGGCGTCACAGTGGGGGTCACGGTCGGTGTCGCGGTCGGGGTGGCCGACGGGGAGGTGCTCGGCGCGTCGAGGCCGAGGAAGGAGATGGCGTAGGCGAGCTGGCCGTTCATGGGGAGCTGGTGGCCGACGCCGGAGATGCTGATGCCCTCGACGGTGGCCTGGGTGCTGGTGTTGCCGTAGCGGGTGCGGGTCCAGCTCGACTGCGGGTGGTCGGTGAAGGCGGGGGTCTGGCTCAGCCCGTTGAGGTTGGTCCACTGTTTGATTTCTTCACCGAAGTTGTTGTAGTGCAGGGTGGTGTCGGTGGTGCCGTGCCACAGCTGCATGCGGGGGTAGCGGCCGGTGTAGCCGGGGTACATGGCGCGGGCCTGGTCGCCCCACTGCTGGGCGGTCTTGCTGATCTGGCCGCCGGAGCACTGGCCGTTCCACAGGGAGCCGTCGTTGGTGGCGAAGCAGCCGGCGGGGACGCCGGAGAAGGCCGAGGCGGCGGAGAATACGTCGGGGTATTCGGCGGCCAGGACGTTGGTCATCATGGCGCCGGAGGAGAAGCCGCTGACGACGATGCGGCCGGGGTCGACGTTGTAGCGCTGGCGGGTGTAGTTGACCATGGCCATGATGCCGGTGGAGTCGCTGCCGCCGTCGCGGCGGAGCGCGGCGGGGGTGGACACGTCGAAGCAGGATCCGCTGCGGGTGGCCTCGGGGACGACGATGATGTAGCCGTAGCGGTCGGCGGCGGTGACGTAGTCGTGGCCGTTGCCGTTGAAGATGCCGCTGGCCGAGCCGCTGCAGTAGTGGACCAGGAGCAGCAGGGCCGGTCGTGCGGCGACCCGGTCGGGTACGTAGAGGTACATGTTGAGGTTGGTCGGGTTGGTGCCGAACCCGGTGATCCGGGTGAGTGTGGCGGCCGCGGCGGGCCGGGCCGCGAGCAGCATGCCGACCAGCACCAGCGGCAGCGACACGGCGGCCAGCAGGGATCTGAGCCTTCGTTTCACGGAAGGTCCTTTCGTCGGTGGGGGGTGACCCGTCGTCGCGGGCCTGTGCGGGGGCGGGCCTTCGCCGGGGCGGCCGATCCGGCCGCCCCTGCGTTGTCGCTGATCAGACGCGGGTCCAGCGCTGGTTGGTCTGCCCGTTGCAGGACCAGAGCTGGAGCTTCACACCGTTGGCGGTGGAGTAGTTCGGCACGTCGAGGCACTTGTTGGCCCCGACGGCGGTGATGCTCCCGTCACTGTTGAAGCGCCACTTCTGGTTGTTCTGTCCGTTGCAGTCCCAGATCTGCACCGCGGCGCCGTCGGCGGTGCTCATGTTGGCCACGTCGAGGCACTTGTTGCCGTACACCCGCAGTTCGCCGGAGCTGGTCGCGGTCCAGCTCTGGTTGGGCTGTCCGTTGCAGTCCCAGATCTGCACCTGGGTGCCGCTGGTCTGCGAGGCGTTGGGAACGTCCAGGCACCTGCCCGACGCGACTCCCTTGATCGCATTGGTGGACGAGGGCGTCGGCGAGGGTCCGGGCGTGCCGCCGGGGGTGCCGATGCTGCCGGAGACCGACTGGAGGGCGGCGTACCAGGCGGCGGCCATCTTGTCGTAGCCGCCGGCGGTGGGGTGGATGCCGTCGGTGAGGTCGGCGGTGGTGAGCTTGCTGTGCATGTCGACGAGGTAGACGTGCTTGCCGCTGTTGACCTTGGACTGCACGATGCCGGGGAGGGCGGCGTTGAAGGTGCGGGCGGCCGACTCCTGGCCGGAGTTGGACAGCGGGATGATCGTGGCGACGAACACGTCGGCGTTGGGGGCGGCCGAGGTGATGTGGTCGATCAGGGTGGACAGCCGCTGGGGGGCGGAGGAGACGTTGTAGTTCTGCAGCACGTCGTTGGTGCCGATGTGCAGCAGCACGGTGCGGGGGGTGTAGGTGCGCAGCCAGCCGGTGATGTTGGCGTCGATCTGGTCGATCCGCCAGCCGGGGTGGCCCTCGTGGTCGTGGTCGCCCAGGTTGCCTGGGCCGTTGTACTGCGAGCCGACGAAGTCGGTCGTGTAGCGGCCGGAGGCCAGGCGCTGCCACAGCCCGATCCGGTATCCGCCGGGCACCTGGGTGCCCTCGGTGATCGAGTCACCCAGCGGCATCACCCGCACCCCGCCGTTGGACTCCGCGTTCGCGGCGCCCGCCCCCAGCACCGCGCCCGATGCCGCCATGGCCAGGGCCAGGAGTGGCGCGGCAAGCCATCGGCTCAGCGACCTCCGCGCACTCGGCCTGCGCGGGCGACGGCTCTTGTCTGTTATCGCTAACATTTTTGGTATCCAGCTCTCTCGGGGGCGAACGCCGTGAAGTGGTGGCTCTGCGGCCGGACACGATCGGGTGGCCGGCGGTCGGGTGCGGGCCGCACCGCTGCGAGGAGTGGCGACCGGGCGATCCGGCTCCCCTCCCGCTCCGTACGGGCGGCCTCCCGTCGACGGAAGCGGCGACCAGGGGAGGACCGCGGAGGGAAGGTGGTGTGCCCGTCCGGGGTCTCGTACCACTCGGGGTCGCCGGGTGCGCTTTCAAGACGAGGTGCTGTGTTGCGACGAGGTGCTGTTAACGTTAACAAGGTCGTAGGGGGCCAAGCTCCTTCTCTGTCCGGTGCGCCTACATGGTGGTGGGCGGAGCAAAGCCGAGGTGGCAAGGCGGCGTCAAGGACCCGTTCCCCCGGCGTCGGGCGGGCGCGACGACCAGGCGCGGGCCCAACTGGTCTTATGCCATACGTCTCACCCAAGGCATGGGGGATGTGTGATGAAACTTTCAGGCATTCCGGCCGGACCGGAGATGACGGCTCGCCGCAACGTTTCCAGAGACCGGGGCTGATGTCGACGCGGAGCGACACCACCCGGAGAGGGCCGGGCGTTCCGAAAGTTTCACGAAAGTCTTGACATGTTTCGGCGAGGTTTCCACACTGAGGTCCCGAGGCGATCTCCTGCCTGATGGTGGTGCTCAGGCGGGAGCCGTCCGCGATGCCCCGGTGGTGTGCGCTCCCGATCGAGGGAGCGCGGCGTCGCCTCGCGACTCTACTCGCCTCTTTCCCTTCCCGTTTCAGTTATGGAGGCTCAGGCATGGGCGTACGCGCCAATTCCCGGCCCGGAACCCCGCAGTCCGTCACAGGACTGCGCCGGGCTCTGGCCGTCGGTGCTCTCGGTGTGCTCGGCGCGGTCACGGCGTTCGCGGCGGCTTCCGGCCCCGCCGACGCGGCGGCCAGCACGCTGGGCGCGGCGGCGGCGCAGAGCGGCCGCTACTTCGGCACCGCGATCGCCGCCGGCAAGCTCGGCGACTCGGCCTACACGACCATCGCGAACCGTGAGTTCAACATGGTCACGCCCGAGAATGAGATGAAGATCGACGCGACCGAGCCGAACCGCGGTCAGTTCAACTTCACCAACGGCGACCGGGTCTACAACTGGGCGGTGCAGAACGGCAAGCGGGTGCGCGGGCACACGCTGGCCTGGCACTCCCAGCAGCCGGGCTGGATGCAGTCGCTGTCGGGCAGCTCGCTCCGTCAGGCGATGATCGACCACATCAACGGGGTCATGGCCCACTACAAGGGCAAGATCGCCTACTGGGACGTCGTCAACGAGGCGTTCGACGACAGCAACGGCGGACGCCGCAACTCCAACCTGCAGCAGACCGGCAACGACTGGATCGAGGTGGCCTTCCGCACCGCGCGGGCCGCCGACCCGGCCGCGAAGCTCTGCTACAACGACTACAACATCGACAATTGGTCCTGGGCCAAGACGCAGGGCGTCTACAACATGGTCAAGGACTTCAAGTCGCGCGGCGTGCCGATCGACTGCGTCGGCCTGCAGTCGCACTTCAACAGCCAGAGCGCCTATAACAGCAACTACCGCACCACGATCTCCAGCTTCGCCGCCCTCGGCGTCGACGTGGCGATCACGGAGCTGGACATCCAGGGCGGCTCATCGCAGACCTACGCCAACGTGACCAACGACTGCCTGGCGGTCTCGCGGTGCGTCGGCATCACCGTGTGGGGCGTCCGCGACAGCGACTCCTGGCTCGGGTCGAACACCAGCCCGCTGCTGTTCGACGGCAACGGCAACAAGAAGGCCGCCTACACCTCGGTCCTCAACGCACTGAACAACGCCGGCCCCGGCCCGACCAACACCCCCACGGCCACCCCGACCGTGACGCCGACCGTGACGCCGACGACGACTCCGACCTCCGGTGGGGGCAGCGGGGCGATCCGTGGTGTGGCCTCCGGCCGCTGTGTCGACGTGCCCAACGCCAGCCAGAACGACGGCACGCAGGTGCAGCTGTGGGACTGCAACGGCCAGAGCAACCAGACCTGGTCGTTCACCTCCGCGGGTGAGATCCGGGTCTACGGCGGCAAGTGCCTGGACGCCGGCGGCACCGGCAACGGCGCCATCGTGCAGATCTACTCCTGCTGGGGCGGCGACAACCAGAAGTGGCGGGTCAACGGCGACGGCAGCATCACCGGTGTCCAGTCGGGCCTGTGCCTGGACGCCGTCGGACAGGGCAACGGCAACGGCACCAAGCTCCAGCTCTACAGCTGCCACGGCGGCAACAACCAGAAGTGGACCTGGAACAGGTAGGCGAGTCCGTCCGCTGACTCTCCCCCTCTCAGGCCACCCCTCCTGGTGGTGAAAGACTGGTGGTGAAAGAAGGCCTCCGGCACGGCGCACGCCGCCGTACCGGAGGCCTTCGTACGTCGTGGGCGGAGTGGTCGGGAGGACGCCGCCAGGGTCGCCCGGGCGCACTGCTCCGGCGGGGCCGGTGATGTAATTTTCAGCGATTCGCGCCTCTTGGGCAGGGCGACCGGATCGAAAATTTCCATGGCTCTGGGCAGGCCGTATACGGGGGTAGGCCGGCAATCTGACGACGGCCTGTCTCCGAAAGTTTCACCCCAGCCTTGACATGTTTCGGCGAGGTTTCCACACTGAGGTCCCGAGGCGGCCCTCCTGTCCGGTGGTGGTGCGCAGGCAGGGGGCCGCCGTTTCGCGACGCCTGACGGGTGGGCGTTCCCGGCGATGGGGCCGGCGTCCATCCCGCGCGGCATGTCGCCGCAGTACTCCCTTCCGTTTCAGTTTTGGAGGCTCAGGCATGGGCGTACGCGCCAATTCCCGGCCCGGAACCCGGCAGTCCGTCACAGGACTGCGCCGGGCTCTGGCCGTCGGTGCCCTCGGTGTGCTCGGCGCGGTCACGGCGTTCGCGGCGGCTTCCGGCCCCGCCGACGCTGCGGCCAGCACGCTGGGCGCGGCGGCGGCGCAGAGCGGCCGCTACTTCGGCACCGCGATCGCCGCCGGCAAGCTCGGCGACTCGGCCTACACGACCATCGCGAATCGCGAGTTCAACATGGTCACGGCCGAGAACGAGATGAAGATCGACGCGACCGAGCCGAACCGCGGTCAGTTCAACTTCACCAACGCCGACCGGATCTACAACTGGGCGGTGCAGAACGGCAAGCAGGTGCGCGGGCACACGCTGGCCTGGCACTCCCAGCAGCCGGGCTGGATGCAGTCGCTGTCGGGCAGCTCGCTCCGTCAGGCGATGATCGACCACATCAACGGGGTCATGGCCCACTACAAGGGCAAGATCGCCTACTGGGACGTCGTCAACGAGGCGTTCGACGACAGCAACGGCGGACGCCGCAACTCCAACCTGCAGCAGACCGGCAACGACTGGATCGAGGTGGCCTTCCGCACCGCGCGGGCCGCCGACCCGGCCGCCAAGCTCTGCTACAACGACTACAACATCGACAACTGGACCTGGGCCAAGACGCAGGGCGTCTACAACATGGTCAAGGACTTCAAGTCGCGCGGCGTGCCGATCGACTGCGTCGGCCTGCAGTCGCACTTCAACAGCGGCAGCCCGTACAACAGCAACTACCGCACCACGATCTCCAGCTTCGCCGCCCTCGGCGTCGACGTGGCGATCACGGAGCTGGACATCCAGGGCGCCTCGGCCACGACCTACGCCAACGTGGTCAACGACTGCCTGGCGGTGTCGCGCTGCGTGGGCATCACCACGTGGGGCGTGCGCGACAGCGACTCGTGGCGGTCGGGTGACACCCCGCTGCTGTTCGACGGCAACGGCAACAAGAAGGCCGCCTACACCTCGGTCCTCAACGCCCTCAACGCGGCCCCCAGCGTCTCACCCAGCCCCTCGCCGTCGCAGTCCCCGTCGCAGTCACCGTCCCAGTCGCCCTCTCAGTCCCCGTCGCAGTCACCGTCCCAGTCGCCGTCCCAGTCGCCTTCGCAGACGCCGTCCGGGGCCTGCTCGGCGACGATCGCGACCATCAGCAGCTGGCCGGGCGGTTTCCAGTCCGAGGTCACGGTCCGCGCGGGCAGCGCGCCGGTCAACGGCTGGACCGTGAAGTGGACCTGGCCGGGCGGGCAGAGCTTCAGCAGCCTGTGGAGCGGCACGCAGACCGTGTCCGGTTCCAACGTGACGGTCCGCAACGCCGACTACAACGGCTCCATCGCGGCCGGTGGATCCACCACCTTCGGCTTCACCGCCAACGGCACCGCGGCCACCCCCGCCATCACCTGCACCAGCCCGTGACCCACTGAGAACGAAACGAACAGCCGGACCGAGCGGGTCCGGCCGGGAGCACGACTCCCGGCCGGACCCGCTCGTTCGTGTTGCGGGGAGAGACACCGGCGCCGCCGGCCGGATCACCGCCTCTGGCCGGGCAGCCCGCCGGCGCGCACCCCTTTGACCCTGACTGAAACATCCCATAGGGGAAGACCGTCCGGGTTATCCTCACCGCGACGTCCGGCCGTACCATCCCGGGGCATGACTGGGGCACGACCTCTGGCGCCCCTCGGCATTCGGGAGCGACATGAGATTCCAGGTGCTCGGCGACATGGAGATCGTCGTCGGTGACCGGGTGGTGTCGCTGCCGTCACGGCGCCAGGGGCAGTTGCTGGCCCTGCTCATCTGCGCCGAGGGCCGTCCGGTGCCGGCCGACAGGCTGGCCGACGTCCTCTGGGCGGGGCGGCCCGGCTCGCAGTCGGGCAAGAACCTGCAGGTGATCGTGCACCGGTTGCGCAGGACGCTCGACGATCCCGGCCGGATCCAGTACGGCCGCTCGGGCTACTCCCTGGTCGCGCAACCCTCGGAGGTGGACTCCTGGGAGTTCGCCGCCCTGGTCGAACGGGCCGGGCAGGCGCTGCGCCGCCGTGACAGCCGGGGAGACAGCCGGGGAGACAGCCGGGGGGACGGCCGCGGCAGCACGGAGGAGGCCGCCGTCCTGCTGGACCGGGCGCTCGCGCTGTGGCGGGGCCGCGCCTTCACCGGCCTGGACGACCTGGCCCCTCTGGCCGAGGAGGCCGAACGGCTGGAGCAGCAGCGCAGATGGGCGCTGACCGAGCGCATCGACGCCGACATGGCCCTGGGCAGACACGCCCGGGTCGTCCACGAGCTGGTCGCGATAGTGGACGAGAACCCGCTGGCGGAGCCGGCCGTGGCCCGGCTGATGGCGGCGCTGCACCACACGGGGCAGCGCACGGACGCGCTGGAGCTCTACCGGCGGACCCGCGCCGCCCTGGTCGGGGAGCTGGGGCTCGAACCCGGGCCGCAGCTGCGCGCCCTCCACCAGGCGATCCTGCGCGGAGACAGGGAGATCGGCCCGGCCGTCCCCGGCCGGGAGACGGCGCCCGCGCCGCCCGCGCCGCCGGGGGCCGCGCCCTGCCTGCTCCCGCCGCAACTCGGCGACCTCACCGGGCGCGACGAGGAACTGCGCCTGATCGCCACCGTCCTGCGGGAACGCCCGCCCACCGGACCGGTCAGGTGCGCGATCTCCGGCATGCCGGGCACGGGCAAGACCGCTCTGGCCGTACAGGCCGCGCACGAGGCCCGCGACCACTTCCCGGACGGCCAGCTGTACGTGAACCTGCACGGCGGGAGGGCGAGACCGGTCGATCCGTCGCACGCGCTGGGCCGGTTCCTGCGTGTCCTCGGCATGCCGGCCACGGCGATCCCCGACGGTCTCGACGAGCGGGCCGAGGCCTTCCGCGTCCGCCTGTCCGGGCGGCGGGTCCTCGTGGTGCTGGACGACGCGGCCGACGAGGCGCAGGTCGAGCCCCTTTTCCCCGCCGGGAGCGGGTGCGCGGTGCTCGTGACGAGCCGCGCCGCGCTGACCGCGCTGCCGGGGGCCCACCGGATCGCGCTCGGCGTCCTCGGCGACGCCGCGGCCGTCGACCTGCTGAACGCCATCAGCGGCCGGACCGGAGACGACGCCGATCTCCCCGCCACCGAGCGCCTGGCCGAGCTGTGCGGGCGGCTCCCCCTCGCGCTCAGGATCGCCGGGGCGCGGCTCGCCGCCCGGCCGCACTGGAGCGTCGAACGGCTGGTCGCCCGGCTGGCCGGTGAGCACGACCGGCTCGACGAGCTCACCCACGGGCCCCTGTCGGTGCGGGCCAGCCTCGCCCTCGGCTACTCCGGGCTGGCCGGGCCGAGCCGCGCGCTTCTCCGCCGTCTCGGGCTGCTGGAGACCCAGGACTTCGCCGGCTGGGTCGCCGCGGCGCTCCTGGACGCCGCGCCCCGCGATGCCGAGGACGTGCTGGAAGGCCTCGTGGAGGCCCGGCTCGTCGAGTACGCCGGGCTCGACCCGATCGGCGAGCCGCGCTACCGCCTCCACGACCTGGTACGGCTGCACGCCCGGGAGCGCGGCGCGGCCGAGGACCCGCCGGAGGTCGCCGGCGCGGCGCTGTCCCGGCTGGCCGGGGGATATCTCCGGCTCGCCGAGCAGGCGCACCGGCTGCAGTACGGCGGCGACTACACGGTGCTGCACGGGAACGGCCCACGGTGGGACTGCGGTCCGGCGGCGGTCCGGCGGCTGCTCGCCGACCCGGCCGGCTGGCTGCGCAGCGAGCGCGCCGGGCTGGTGGCGGCGGTGCGGCACGCGGCCCGCCTCGGGCTGAGCGAGACCTGCTGGGACCTGGCGATGACGGCGGTCACCCTGTTCGAGGCGCAGGGGCTGTTCGACGACTGGCGGAGCACCTCGGAGACCGCGCTGGCGGCGGCGCGGGAGGCGGGCGACGCCCGCGGCGAGGCGGCGATGCGTTACTCGCTTGGCACGCTGGCTGTGTTCCGGCAGCGCTACGCCGGCGCGCGCCCGCACTTCGACGCCGCGCTGCGGCTCTTCGAGCAGGTGGGCGACCGGCACGGCCAGGCGCTGACGATCCGCAACGCCGCGCTGATCGAGCGGGTGGAGGGGCGCGGCGACGGCGCGCTCGCCAGCTACGGGCGGGCGCTTTCGATGCTGCGCGAGGTCGGCGACCGGCACGCCGAGGCACATGTGCTCGGCAGCATCGCCCAGATCCACATCGAGCACGACCGGACCGGGGAGGCGGGCCCGCTCCTGGAGACCGCGCTGGCCGTCTACCACGAGCTGGGCGACCTGCGGGGAACCGCCCAGATCCTCAACCGGATGGGCGCACTGCTGCTGCGGGAGGAACGGGCGGCGGCGGCCGAGGCGGCCTACCGGCAGGTGGGCGCGGCCGCCCGGGCCGCCGGGGACCGGATCGGCGAGGCCCACGCGCTGCTCGGCGGCGGGGAGGCGCGGCTGCTGGCGGGGGACCTCGACGGCGCCGCCGAACTGCTGGAGTCGGCGCTCCGGCTCGCCGGAGAGGTCGGCGAGCCGTTCGTGGCCGCCCGTGCGCGGCTGACCACCGGGCGGATCGCCGCCCTGCGTGATGATCTGCCCCTCGCGGCGTCGCTGCTGAGCCGGGCGGCCGCGGCGTTCGAGGAGATCGGGCTGCCGCTCTGGCACGACCGGGCGACCCGCGCACTGCGGGACCTCGACGGCACGAAAGGGCCGGCGCGCCCGCCGGGGTGAGGCGGGCGCGCCGGCCGGAGATCCGTCAGTTGCCGCCACCGCCGGGCTCGCCCCGGTCCATCCAGTGACTGTCACATCCGTACGGCCCGAACTTGCAGGGGTTCTCGTACGCCGCGGCCGGGGCCGCGAAGCCGCCGAGCAGCGCCGCCGTCGCGACGGCCGCCAGCACCGCCTTGCGTATCCTGCTCATCTGTCTCCTCGGTTCGTCGTCGCGGTTGGGGAGATCTAACAGTGCCACGCCCACCAGGCCTTGCAAATCGGGTCGCGCAGCTGTGGCGGCAGCGGATCCGTAAGCCCGGTAAACCCGGACCGGCCCTTGCTGATCTTCCAGGTCGCGACGGTGTACTCCACGGCGGGCTCGACCTCGCCCTCGGCGAAGCCGATCCCCTTGGCGTCCTGGTATCCGATCCATCTGCCGTTCGCGTCGACCCTGGGACCACCGCTGTAGCAGGGGCCGACCGGGATGCCGACCGCGCCGCACACCGCGCCGCCGACGGGGCCCTGTTCCTCGGGCGGCGCCGACGCCCACTGGACGGACCCGCCGGCTCCGAGGGCTCCCGGGCCGGTCGTGAGCATCAGCGTGCCGTGCTGGTAGCTCAGCGTCGCGCACACGCCGTCACAGACACCGATCGCGATCTTCACGTGCTCGTGCAGGGACTGGTTGGTCTTGCGCAGGCTCTCCCGGCACCCGGCGGCATTGGGGAAGCTGTCGCAGCTGAAGGGTTTGCCGAGGCCGCTCCGGTTCAGCGTGGGCCGGACGTCGCACCCGGCGAACAGCAGCCGGCAGGCACGCGCGGTCTGTTTCCGCACCGCCCGCTGGGCCCGCTCCCTGGCCTGCTGGGCCTTCCTGCGCGCCTCCTCGGCCTTCCTGCGCGCCTCCGCCGCGCGCCTGCGCGCCTCCTCCGCCATTCGCCGGGCCGCCTCGCGGGCCCGCTCGACCAGCCTTCTCTGGACGTCGACGAAGCGGTGCCACGCGTCCCGGAAGAAGTTCCCGACCGAGTGGAACACCTTGGAGAGAGCCCTGCCGAAAGCGATGACGAATCCGCACAGACCCCAGCAGCCCCAGTCGTCGCCGTCCGGGTCGCTCTGGGTGACCGGGTTGTTGCCGGCGTACGTGTACCCGTTGAGCTTCTGCGGCTCGTTGGAGTCGAACACCGGGTCCACCGACAGGAACCGTCCCTCGCTCGGCAGGTACTCGCGCGCGCCGAGATGGACGAGGCCGGTGGAGGGATCGGCGGTGCCGCCGACGAAGGCCCGCTCCGACGGCCAGGAACCGGGCTGGTCGCCCCGTGGATCGCCGAAGGGGTCGAACCGCCGCCTGGTCACGTCCAGGGAGGCCGCGTCGATCGCCAGGTCGGCCGTGCCGTGGTGGTCGGAGACGAGCCAGGTGAGCCGCTGGTCGTCGCTCCTGACCGCGACCGTCCGGTCGCCGTGGGTGTAGTAGCGGGTCGCGGTCCGCACGTTCGAGCCGGCGCCGACGCGCACCTCCATCGTGCCGAGGTAGAGCACCGTCCCCGAGGGGTCGCGCCGGATGAGCCGGTTGCCCTCGGCGTCGTACACGAACGAGGTGGTCCTGCCCGCCTCGGTCACCTTCGCGAGGTGACCCTCGGCGTCCCACTCCAGCGTCTGCTCGGCGGAGCCGATCCGGCGCGTGGTGGTGTTGCCGGTTCTGTCGTAGGAGTAGGCGTCGATCCGGTTGACTCCCGGACCCGCCGTGCTCACCTGCTTCGGGGCGTGTGCCTGGGGCTGTCCGGCGGCGGGATAGGAGTAGGTCCGCACGGTGTCGCCGGTGGCCCCGTTCACGGCGTGCCGGGTCTCCGTCTCCCGCGCGCCCGTCGGGTCGTAGGTGTAGGAGTTCCAGTACGGCGTGGCGCCGCCGACCCCGCTCGGTGTGACGCCGCCGTTCGCGTCCGGAGTGGTGGCGCAGGCGCCGGTGGTGGTCCAGGCGTGCGACAGCCGCCGCAGGTGGTCGTACCGGAAGCACTGGATGTCGGACGCGGCGTTGCTCGCGGGAGGCGTGTCGGCGATCCGGGTGAGGTTGCCCGACTCGTCGTGTTCGTAGTTGAGATCGGCCTGCCGCACCTTCGCGTCGGTCTGCCGGTCGGTGATCCGGCGCAGCAGCCGGCGGGTGCCCTCCTCGTAGGTGTAGTCGTTCAGGACCTGGTGACCGTCCTCACCCCAGCGTTCCTGCAGCGTCTCGCCGCTCTTGGCGTACAGCGTGTCGTTGACGTACGTCCCGAGACCGCTGCGGGTCTGCAGCGGCATCGCCTGGTCGGTGTAGGTGGTGCGCACCGTCTCGGCGGGCAGGTTCCCGGCCCCCGGATGCGTGACCGACTGGACCGTGCCGTCGGGGTTGTAGCGGGTCTTGAAGGTGTAGGTCCCGGCGAGCCCGCCCTCCGACCCGGGGATGACGTAGCTGGTCGAGGTCGCGCGGTAGGAGGTGTCGTAGGAGTCGATCCGCGTGGTGTAGGCGTTCGTCCCGTCCCACCGGGTGGCGGAGACCGGCAGGCCCTTGACGGAGGTGCCGTCGGGGAGCGCGTCGTACGTCCACGACGCGATCGCCGGGGCCTGCGTCGTCGTCCCGGCGTGTACGGCGGTGCGCCGGCCGAGCACGTCGTACTCGAACGCCAGCGTCCGGTTCTGGGCGTCGGTGCTCGTCGTCATCCGGTCCAGGTCGTCGTAGGTGTAGGTCGTCGCGCCCCGGTCGGGGTCCTCGGTGCTGACCACCCGGCCGCGCAGGTCGCGGGTGGTGCGCCACACGTTGCCCGCGGGGTCGGTGACCGTGTCCTGCTCCCCGCCGCGGCTGTATCCGTACCTGGTGGTGTCGTACGCCCCGGCCGGCGACGGGCCCTTGTACTGGCGCAGCTCCACGGTCCGGCCCCGGGCGTCGGTGATCGTGGTCGTGGGGGTCGAGCCCGTCGGCGGATCGACGTCCACCCGCTCGCCGTTGTAGGCGGTCGTGGTCCGCCACTTCTCGTCGCCCATCACCCTGAAGATCTCGGCGGTGGTGCGGCCCAGCCCGTCGTAGGCGTAGACCGTCTGCGCCGGGACCGCGCTGTCGGCCACGCCGAGGATGCGCGGGCCGGGGGCGTCGGCGTTGGCGTACACGTCGTTGACCTTCGCGACCTGCCCGAGGGTGTTGTAGACGGTGTCGCTGAGCAGGCGCCCGCCGCCGTGCGCCGGCTGCTGGTTCTGCCGCGAGCGCAGCAGCCCGTCGTAGATCTCGTAGGAGACGGCGTAGCCGCCGTCGTTGTCGAGGGTCTTCGTGGCGACGGCCACTGGCGCGTCCTGCTGGATCGTGTAGGTGAACTCCTGGCTCGGGCTCTGACCGGTGGGCCGGTCCGGCAGCCACACCTTGGTCAGCCGTCCGAGCGGGTCGTAGGCCAGCTCGGTGTGCCGGCCGTTCGGGTCGTCCTGGGCGGCCGTCACGCTCCACTCGGGACGCAGGGCGGTGGTCTCGGCGTGGCCGAGCGGGTTGGTGAGGACCGTCCTGACCGGCGGGGCGTCGGCCGCCGGAGTATACGACATGGTGGTCTTCGCGTCGGCCGCGTCGTAGCTTTCGGTCTTCCGTCCGTACGCGTCGTACACGACCCGCGCCGCCTGCTGGTAGACCGGCTGGCCGTTCGCGTAGCCGCGCAGGTCCTCGGTCTTCGTCACGTCGCCCTTGGTGGGCGCGGCGCCGTAGGCTCCGCCGTCGTAGTACGTCCGGACGTCATCGAGGACGTCGTCCGGCCGCCGGGGGGTGGTGTCGCAGGCGACCGCGACCTTCTCGCTCCGGACCACCGCGTTGAGGATCCACGCGCCGGTGTTGCGGGCGTAGGTGTTGCGGAGGCACTGGTCGTCGCTGGTGGTCCCGGTGTCGCCCAGGTCGTCGACCGAGGTCAGCGAGCCGTACGCGTCGAAGGAGTTGCGGGTCTCGGTCCGGCGGACCGCGCCGGTGCTGAGCTTGCTGCGGCCGCGCACCTTGGCCACCGAGAGGCGGTAGGCCTGGTCGGCGCCCTCGGTCGCGTTGGGCCCCTGCAGCCAGGGGTCGTTGACGGTCGCGGACATCTCCGCGCCGTCCGGCCCGTCCAGTTGCCGGGTCTCGCGCTCGAAGCCCTGCAGCCTCCAGTGGTCGGTGACCTTCGCGCCCTCGGAGTCGGTTACCTGGACGCTCCGGGTGCCGCTCGGCTGTTTGTCGCCGTCCAGCCCGCGGAAGAACAGGTGCTCGACGGCCGTCCGGCGGTCGGTGGCCTCGCCCTTGACGACCTGCACCTTCTCGTAGCCGCGCCACGCGGACCAGGTGCGGCGGGAGGCCGGGGCGAGCTCCAGGTCGTCGTACGCCCACGCCGGCTCGCCCTTGTAGACGTAGTCGGTGCGGACCATCGGCGCGCCGCCGGTGAGGTCGACCTCCTGCGTCTGCACGGTGACGTACCGGTGGAACCAGTCGATGCCGGGGGCGGACGCGCCCTCGGGGGTCCAGAACATCGGATAACACCGCTTGCCGTTGGCGTGCGGCTGGGGCAGCGTGGCGCGGGTGCACTGGGGGTCGGAGTAGACGACCGTGAGCCGCCCGCCGGTCTCGTTGTTCACGCTGCGGATGCGCCACTTCATCATCGGCGCGACGCCTTCGAGCGCGTCGACCCGGTTCGGCATCTCCACGCCGTCGAAGTCGACCGGCGGCGTGCTGAGGGTGCCGCCCACCTTGCCGGTGTGCTGGATCCGCGCCAGCCAGAGCGCGGCGCTCATGTTGTCACCGGGCTTGGGGAAGGACTGGGTCAGCGTCCAGGTGTCGACGTCGGTCAGCGCGCCGTCCTTGAGCACCTGGGTGGTCACCGCGGTCAGCCGCTTGCGGGTGAAGAAGACCGGCGCGTGGTTGGCGCAGCTGGCGCCGGCGGCGCACAGCAGGTCGGCCGGCACGTCGGGCCAGTAGGCGGCGTTGGCCTTGGTGAGCTTGGCGGGCGCGCAGTCGAACGTGGAGGTGCGGACGCACCGCTCGTCCACCGAGAACAGGACCTTCCCGACGGGAGGCTTGGCGTAGACCTGCCCGGCGCGCTGGCCGTACTCGATGCGCTCCAGGTAACCGCCCGGCGTGTACGGCGTCCCGTCGGCGGCCTTCATGTTGCGCCCGTAGTGGTTGGTCTCCTTGGTGTAGAAGAAGCTCATCGTGTTGCCGTGGCTGTCGATCACGTGGTCGAGGTTCCAGCGGTAGGCCTGCTGGCACCACGAGTCGGTGTAGGCCGTCTTGTGGCAGGGCTCGCCCGAGTCGTCGCCGTACACCGGCGCCGTCCACGTGGACCCCGTCTCCTGCTTGCCGGTGGTCCAGCCGGGCAGCCGGCCCAGTCCGAAGAAGAACTGGGTGCCGTCGGGCTGCGTGATCTTCCAGTGCTCGCCCTTGCCGCCGTCGCCGTCGCCGTCGTCCCCGTTCACGGCGCCGGTCAGCTTCTCCACCCGGGACCCGTCGTCGTTCTTCAGCCGCCACGCGCCGGTGGCCGCGTCGTGGACGAGCTCGTTGGCCCCGCCGCCGAGCACCACGACCGCGTTGTCGCCGCCCCAGCACAGCTCGCCGTTCTTGGGGGTGACGCCGTCGTCCGCGCAGGGCTTGTACTTGCGCTCGACGAAGCCGCCGGGGTTGAGGTCGAAGCCCTCGCCCACCCAGCTCGGCTGGTTGTTCGTCGACGCGGTGCGCCCGTCGACGCCGCTGGACGAGTACGCCAGGGTGAGCTCCGGCGCCGGCCCGCCCAGCGACGGCGGCACCCGCATCGGGTAGGACCAGGAGAAGTCGCCCGACTGCAGGCTCACCTCCCAGTCGGCGCTGGGGGAGAGCGGCGTGGCGGTGTAGTCGCCGGTGCCGCCCGAGGGGCCGGCCGCCAGCGCGTAGAGCCCGGAGCCCGAGGCCGCCGCGCCGGCCGCCGCGCCGGCCGCCGCGCCGATTCCGGCGGCGGGCGCGGACGACGCTGCGGGTGCGGACGATGTGGCGGGTGCGGACGATGTGGCGGGCGCCGCGCCGACCTCGGCGGTGAGCGTGCCCCGCGCGACGTCGTTCGTCCCCGGCACCGGCCGCGGAGCGGGGCAGTCGCCCGTCCCGGCGACCGGGGGAGCGGCCAGGCCGGTGGCCAGGGTGGTGGCAGGGGCGGTGGCAGGGGTGGTGACAAGGGTGGTGGCGGCGCAGGCGGGCAGTTCCACCAGGCGCAGCCGGGCCGCCCAGTCGCCGCCGTAGGCGCCGCGGAACCCGGAGTAGTCCAGCTCAAGCGTGACCGGCGCGGCCTGCGCGGCGCCGTCGGCACGGGTCACCCGCAGCCGCACCCCGGTGTCACCGGGCAGGGACGAGGCGACCGGGTCCAGCAGGTCCACCCGGACCTTCCCCGGCGTCGCCGCGGACGGCTGGGCGGAGGACTGCTGGGCGGCGGCCGCCCGCGCGGCCTCGGCGCCGGGCCCGGACCCGGAGCCGGACCCGATTCGCACCGGCAGGCCGGACAACTGGACGAGAGCCGGCCGCGCGTCCGGAGCCCCCGCTGCCCGGACGGCGGCCGGGTTCTGCGTGGCCGGGTTCTGTGCGGCCAGCTTTCCGGCGAGCGCGGAGAGGTCGGCCGTCGCGCTGCCCGCCCGCGGCCACACCACCGTGGGCGGGGCCTTCAACGCGCCGCGTTCGGCGGGGTCGGGCTCCCCGCCCTTCACCGGGACGGGCGTCCCCTCCACCAGGTGGTCCCGCTGTGGATCCGGGGGATCCCAGCGGTCACCGGCGGCCGCCACCGGCTGGGCGTACAGGAAGGTGGCGGCGAGGGCGGCGAGGGTGGTGACGGCGGTCCGGCGGCGGAGGCCGCGAGATCGTGACTGGGGGAAATCCATGGTGACTACCTCCGGCGGCCGGCGAAGGGCGCGGGAACGCCCTTCGCCGGCGAGGGGGGAAGGACTTACTGCAGGGAGAGCTCGTAGATCTCGTCGTCGGTGAGCACACCGGTGTAGGCGCGGACGTCGTCGATCGCACCGACCCACTTGTTCGAGCCGTTGATCGCCTGCCCGATGGTCAGTGCGTCCTTCGCCTGCCAGGGCGTGGTGAACGACGTGGTGCCGTCGAGGTTTCCGTCGACGTACAGCCTGAGCTGGTTGTCCGCCCGGTCGTAGACGCCCACGAGGTGGGTCCACACCCCTGTTTCGGCGGGGTCGATCGAGAAGGGGCCGGTGTAGACGGCGGAGGTGGTGTCGGCCGTCGGCATGTTGAAGCGCCAGCGGTCCTGCGCCTTGTCGTACTGCAGGTAGAAGCCGCTGCGGTTGACGCCGTCCACGCTCACCGCGGTGCGGTAGTCGGCCTTGTCGGTCAGCCGCACCCAAGCGGCGACGGTGAAGGAGCCGTCGGTGCGCAGCAGCGGCCCCGCGCCGGACTGCAGCGGCGCCCTGGTGCGGATCAGGCACCCGGCCGCGCCGAAGCCGGCCGCGCCGCCGACCCATCCGCCGGTCCAGGTGCAGGCGCCGGTGGCGTCGGCGTCCCTGATCAGGTCGCTCGGCTTACCCGAGGAGTCGTGGGCGACGGTCCCGGAGGTCTCGTCGAGTTTCCAGTGGCCCTCCAGCTTCACCGGGCGGTTGGCCAGGTCGCCGACCTCCCTGTCGTAGACCACCCGGTCCCAGACCCGCACGTCGTCGACGTCGCCGGCCCACTGTTCCGACCCGCCCAGGGCCCGGCCGATCACGAACCTGCCCGCGGCGTTCCACGGGGTGGGCTGCACGGCCGTCGTGCTCTGCGGCCTGCCGTCCACGAAGAGGCGCAGCCGCCCGGTCGCCGCGTCGAAGGACGCCGCCAGGTGCGTCCACCGTCCGGTCACCGGCGCCGCGTCGGACTTGGCGTGGTAGTACGTCGGCGAGGCGACGCTGTCCGCGGAGCCCATCGCCATCGCCCACCGGTCACTGCCGATGTGGTACTGCAGGGAGAAGCCGGCGCGGTTCACGCCGTCCTGGCTGAGCACGGTGCGGTAGGAGTTCTTGTCGGTGAGCCGCACCCAGGCCGCCACGCTGAAGTTCTGGTCGGTGCGGACGATCCCGTCCGGCTTCGACGGGGTGACCGTGCCCTGGACGCCGTCGAGCCGTACGGCACCGGAGACGCGGCCGGGGGTGCGGGTGGCGCCGGTGCTCAGCGCGGCCTGGTAGCCGTTGCCCGAGGAGTCGCCGGCCACGGTGCCGGAGGTCTCGTCGAGCGTCCAGTGCGCCACCGGCGAGGTCGCCCGCCGCACGCTGAACTCGTACCGCCGGTAGGGGCCGATGTTGCCCGCCTTGTCGCGGATCCACACGTACAGCACGTTGAGCAGGTCGCGGGGCGGGGTCACCTTCACGCTCGCGGTGCCGTCCGCCGCGGCGTTCACGGCCGTCGCCGTCCCCGGGTCGTCGCTGTTCAGCGCGTAGAGGTAGCCGCCGGCGTCCGTCACCGGTCCGGGACTGAGCCGGAAGACCCCCATCCGGCCGACGCCGCCGGCGGGGACCGGGTCGCCTGCCGCGGGCGTCTCGGGATAGTCCGTGGACAGCACGTTCGGCGCGGCGGACGGCCGGGTCCTGTCGACGATCATGTCGCACCACCCCGACCAGCCGCTGGTGCCGCTGGTGGCGACGCCGTCCTGGGCCCGCACCCGCCAGCTGATCTTCGCCCCGTCGGTGACCGTGAGCGGAGCGGTGACCGGCGTGCCGGAGGCAACGTAGGACGTGTAGCTCTCCCCCAGCTTCGCCCCGCCGGTCGCGTACCACTCGAAGTGGGCGCGCACGGTCTGGCCCTTCGCGCCGTCGGCGTCGGACACCCTCGCCCGCAGCGTGGGGGTGAGCGTGGTCACGTACGGCGCGGCGCTCCCGGTCGCGCAGGGCACGTACGCGCTGGCGCCCACCTGGGTGGAGAGCTGGTCGGGCACGTTCGGGGTGGTGTTGTAGGTGATCTCCAGGGAGGGGTTGTTGCGGAACTTCTTCCAGCCGTTCTTGTCGCTCTCGCTCCCGGCGCGCAGGCCGAGGGTGAGATTCGACCAGTTGCCGGACGCCGCCTCCGTCACGGCCGAGGTGGCGTCGAAGTCGACGCCCCCGGCGCCGCAACTCGAGCTGTAGCCCTTCGCGACGCTGACCGAGGAGATCTTGCGCTTCCAGGCGGGCTGCGCGTTCCAGGTGGTGCCGGTGCCGATCGCGCCGGTCAGCCAGAGCTGCACCTCGCGGGCCGAGCACGACCACGAGTACGTCTCGAAGGCGCGGAAGGTGGCCTTGACGATGTGCTTGCCGTTCACCGCCGAGGTGTTCATCCGGAAGAACGACCGGTAGGTGTCGCTCGTGGGCCCGGACGGCACGTACGGGTCGTTGTAGTAGCCGACCTTGGCCACGTCGCTGGTGCCGTAGTACTTCGTCGTGGCGAAGTGCTTGGAGACGTAGGCGAAGGCGAGCCGCCCGGCGCCGTACATCGGCGGGTCGACGTAGACGGGGTATGTCAGGCCGGGCGCCCGCAGGAAGCTCTGGTCGGGGGTGAGCACCAGCGTGCCGGCGTCGAGCCGGGCGGCGACCGTGCCGATCGCGTCCCCGGTCGTCGGGCCGACGAGACGGCCTATGTGGTCGTACTCCGTGTCCTCCGTGCCGGAGGAGTCCCACATCTGCGGGGCGTTGCCCTGCAGGACGACCTTCCCGCCCGGGTCGCGCACGGTGGCGTTGCCGGCCGGGTCCAGGCTCAGTGTGCCCCCGCTGACCTGCACCTTCATCCGGAACTCGGCCAGCCGCGGATCGCGCGCCGCCTCCGGGGTCTTCACGACCAGCACCTGCGAGAAGCCGTCGAGGCCGGCCGTCAGCTTGAGGTCGACCCCCGGGAACACGTCGTAATAGATGGCGGTCTCGTACAGCGGGGAAGGCTTCGGCAGCGGCGCCGGCCAGGTGTAGGTGAGCGTGACGCCGTCCTTGACGATCCGGACCAGCGGCCCGTCGCCGCCCCCGGAGAACGTCATGTCGATCGGGGCGGAGTAGGGCCCGAGCGTGCCGTCTCCCCGCCACATCAGGCCGAGGTCGACCCCGGCCCAGGTGCTCCCCTTCTTCACCCTGGTGGGCCAGAGGCTCTCGACCACGCGCTGGTTGCCGTCGGGCTCGGCGAACACCTGGGTGGTCTCCGTACGCTGCGACACGATCTCGACCGGCTGCCCGGTGTCCTTCGCCTGCCGGATCGCCGAGGCGTCCTCTCCGGGAAGCGGCTCGGGGTCGGGGTAACCGCCCCGGGCGGCGAGGCCGGTCGCGAGGCCCGCCGTGGCGGGCGCGGCGGCCGGCCCGGCCGCCGCGGGCAGGGCGAGGGCGTGCGCGAACGTGACGAGCAGGGCGGGTACGGCGAGCACGGCGGCGAGCCGTCGCCGTCGTCGTCGCCTGCCGTCGTCGTGTCGGGATCGTGGGCGGAAAGTCACCTTCACCTCACGGGCAACTGGGATACCGGCCGCGGGCGGCATCGGCGCTGATCACGATCAAGGTAGGGAAGGTCACTTTCACGGCGGTTTCACGTAATTCGGGCGCTATGCCGTTCTCCACTCGCGCCGTTCTCCGGCCGGGCGATCTCCACCCACGGATGGAGCGGGCGGCCCGCGCGGGTCAATCCGTACGCCGATGGCGGCGAGCCCGCCCGCTGGAAGTCTGGTCCTCGTCGAAACCCTCGTCGAAACCCTCGTCGAAACCCTCGTCGAAACCCTCGTCGAAACCCCCGTCGAAACCCCCGTCGAACCCGCTGACACGCACGGAGCCTCCGATGACCACCACCCAGTACCTGCTCAACCTCGGCCTGCTCGCCTACGTCCTCTACAGCAACCTCGGCACGAAGACGCTGACCCGGACGCGCATGGTCCTTCCGCTGGTCGTCGTCGCGGTCGCCGCGTACGTGTTCCTGCGGGAGATGCCGGCGATCGGCAACGACGCGCGGCTGGAGCTGGCCGGAGCGGCCGCCGGTGTGGCGCTCGGGGTGGCCGCCGGGCTGCTGGTACGGGTGCGGCGCGCGGGTGAGCGGATGGTCACGGTCGCCGGGGCCTGGTACGCCGCCCTGTGGGTGGCGGTGATCGGCGGGCGGATGCTCTTCGCCTACGGCGCCGACCACTGGTTCTCCGCCGGCATCGCGACGTTCTCCCGGACCCACCTCATCACCGGGGCCGACGCGTGGACCGCGGCGTTCGTGCTCATGGCCCTCGCCATGGTCGTCACCAGGGTCCTGGTCACCGGAGCCCGGGCGCTGCGCACGTCGACCCGTCCGGCGCCCGTAATGTCGTGACCAGGCTGTGAGCCATGACGCGCCCGACACTGGAGGATGCAGACGTGAAACCACGGGACCGGTCGCGGACGCCGGAACACCGGCCGCGCGACCAGCGCCGTACCTTCACCGTGCTCGCCCGGTTCACCGCCGGCGTCATAGCGGTGAGCACGGTGGCGGGCGGCCTGCCGGTGGACACGGCGGCGCGCGTCGCCGTACCGGCGCTGACGGCGGTGGCCCTGGCGCTGTGGCTCGCCGGCGCGACCAGCGTCGTCTTCGGCCCGCGCCTGCTGATGGGATGTCTCATGGCCGCGGGGCTGTGCGGCGCGGGTCTCGGCCTGCTGAACCCGCACGGGCCCGGGTTCGTCATCGCGTACATGGCGATCGCCGCGATCGGGCTGCGGCTGCCGCGCCGGGTCGCGCTGCCCGGCAGCGCGGTGGTGGCGGTCGCGGCGGCCCTGACGGAGTGGCGGACCTCCGATCACGCCCTCAGCGCCATGCTCAACCTGGCCGCCGGCGCGTGCTTCCTGTTCGTGGCGTCGGCGTTCGCGGCGGTGAGCCGCGACGCGCAGGCGCAGGCGCAGGCGCTGCTGGCCGAGGAGGCCGCCGCCCGCAAAGCCCGCGAGCAGGCCGCGGTGCTGGCCGAACGCGGCAGGCTCGCGCGTGAGCTGCACGACGTGCTCGCGCACACCCTGTCCGGGCTGGCCGTGCAGCTGGAGGGCGCCCGGCTGCTGGCCGAGAAGACCGGTGCCGACGAGCGGCTCGTCGCCCAGATCGGCACCGCGCAGGGGCTGGCCCGCGACGGCATGGCCAGCGCCAAGGGCGCCGTCGCGACGCTGCGCGGCGACACGCTGCCCGGAGCCGACCGGCTGCCCGAGCTGATCACGCACGCGCGGCTCGCCACCGGCCTCGCGGCGCGCCTCGTCGAACGCGGCGAGCCGAGGCCGCTCCCGCCGGAGTCCGGCCTCGCCGTCTACCGGACGGTGCAGGAGGCCCTGACCAACACCGCCAAGTACGCCGGCTCCGGCGCGCAGGCCACCGTCACGCTCACCTGGGCGCCCGGCACCGTGAGCCTGGAGATCGTCGACACCGGCGGCGTCCCCTCCACCCCCCTGCCGTCGGGCGGCTTCGGGCTGACCGGCCTCGCCGAACGCGCCGAACTCGCCGGCGGGCACCTCGACGCCGGCCCCACGCCCGAGGGCTGGCGCGTCCACCTCGTCATGCCATCCACCCCGTCATATCCCACCCGACTATCACAGGAGATGAGCCGGTGACCGCCGTACCCGACCGCGTCAGAGTGCTGATCGCCGACGACCAGAAGGTCGTCCGCGACGGGCTCGCGATGATGCTGGGCCTGCTCGACGACATCGAGGTCGTCGGCACCGCCGTCGACGGGGCCGACGCGGTGCGCCAGGCCGCGGACGCCGACCCCGACGTCGTGCTCATGGACCTCGGCATGCCGAACGTCG
Source organism: Microbispora sp. NBC_01389 (assembly GCF_045040095.1). Classification (NCBI taxonomy): domain Bacteria; kingdom Bacillati; phylum Actinomycetota; class Actinomycetes; order Streptosporangiales; family Streptosporangiaceae; genus Microbispora; species Microbispora sp. NBC_01389. Next base: position 1,747,056 of record NZ_CP109552.1, on the reverse strand, counting down.
ACGGGATCGAGGCGACCCGGCGGCTCGTGGAGGGCGGCAGCCGCTCCCGCGTCGTCGTGCTCACGACGTACGCCGACGACACCTGGGTGTTCGGCGCCCTGCAGGCCGGCGCCCGGGGGTTCATCACCAAGGACGCCGGCGCGGAGCAGATCCGCGACGCCATCGTCGCCGTCGCCTCCGGCGAGGCCCAGCTCGACCCCTCGGTGCAGCGGCGCCTGCTGGAGGCGCTCTCCCGCGGCGCGCCCGTGGGCGCGGCGGAGCCCCCGGCGCCGCCCGACGACGGCCTGACGGCCCGGGAGACGGAGGTGCTCACCGAGATCGCGCAGGGCCTGTCCAACAGCGAGATCGCGCGGCGTCTGTTCGTCTCCGAGGCGACCGTCAAGACCCACGTCAACCACCTGCTGGCCAAGACCGGCTGCCGCGACCGCGCGGCGCTGGTGGCGTACGCCTTCCGCACCGGCCGCGCCACGCTGGACTGACGGGTGGACTGACGGGTGGACTGACGGCTGGACTGACGGGTGGACTGAGGGGCCGCCGCCTCAACCCCCGGGTGGAGAAGGCGGCCGGGGGAGTCCATCCGCCACCCGATGACCGGCGTGGGGTGTGACGACGACAGTGGAGCCCTCGGAACCGCACGACAGAAGGCGACCACCATGACGACCACGGTCACCCCCCACAGTCCCTCACCAGCGACCGACGTCGTGGCGCGCACCGCCCGCACGGGCCACCTGATCGCCGCCGGCGCCGCCATGTTCGCGCTGCCGTGGCTGGTCTGGGGATCGGCCATCGCCCAGGCGCAGGGCCTCATCGGGTGGCGGCTGCCGCAGGGCCTGGCGCTGTGGGTGCTCACGCCGTCCATCGCCCTGGTCACCGCCCTGATCGGCGGACGCCCGGCCCTGCTCGACCTCGGCCGCCGCCTCGTCGCCTGGCGGGTGCCGCCGGTCACGTACCTGGTGGCGCTGGCCACGCCCGTCGTCGTGGCGACGGCTGCCGGGGCGCTCGCCGCCGCCTTCGGGCACCACCCGGACCTCGGCGCGATGATGAGCCTGCCGTCGGCGCTGGCCTATCTCGGGTACGGCGTCGGCCTGTACCTGCTGACCGAGGAGGCCGGCTGGCGCGGGCTGCTGCTGCCCCGGCTCCAGGCCCGGATGCGTCCCGTCTGGGCGAACCTGCTCCTCGGCGTCGTCTGGTCCGTGTGGCACTACCCGCTGCTGCACGTGCCCGGTGAGAGCGACAACGGCCTGCCGTTCGCCGGCTTCCTGCTGCTGACCACCAGCACCACCGTGCTCATCGGCGCCCTGGTGAACGCCGCCGGGGGCAGCGTGCTCGTCGCCGCACTGTTCCACGCCGCCTTCAACGCCACCTACAGCTACACCGGCGTCGTCGGCCCGGACCACACGCCGCTCTGGACGGCGGCCGCCGTCTCGGCCGTACTCGCCGTCGCCGTCTCCGCGGCCACCCGCGGCGCCCTCCTCCGCCGCTGACCCTGCCATCCTCCGGTTTACGCTGCTGAGGTGTGGCGGCCGGGGTTCGCCGCCGCCCCCGCCCGCGCGTGAAGGAGGCCGCCGTGGCCCACGAGGAGATCGTCGACCGCTACGAGATCCGCCCCATGCGGGCGGAGGACGCCGGCCAGGTTCTGAGCGTCTACCAGCTCGGCCTCGACACCGGCCACGCCAGCTTCGAGACCACCGCCCCGTCCTGGGAGACGTTCAGCTCCGCCCGTCTTGCCCACCTGCGCTACGTCGTCGCCGACACCCGTACGGGCCGGGTGGTCGCCTGGGTGGCCGCCTCGCGCGTCTCCGCCCGTCCCGTGTACGCGGGCGTCGTCGAGCACAGCATCTACGTCCACCCCGATCACGGTTCCCGGGGCCTGGGCCGGGCCCTGCTGGACGCCTTCATCACGGCCAGCGAGGACGCCGGCATCTGGACCATCCAGTCCGGCGTGTTCCCCGAGAACACGGCCAGCCTGGCGCTGCACCGGGCGGCCGGCTTCCGTGTCCTCGGCACCCGCGAACGCATCGGCCGCCATCACGGCGTCTGGCGCGACGTCCTCATGATCGAGCGCCGCAGCCCCGCCATCTGACCTCACCGGCTCCTGCTGGTGCGGACGGCCACGCCGGGGGCGGGCTCTCCCGCCCGCTCGCCCGGCGGGTGAACCGCGCCGTCACCGAGTGATGTGCTCGCGGTGATGGGAGCCGCTGAGGCTTTCCGCGACGCCGATCAGTGCCACGGAGGCGATGACGGCGACGACGAAGCCGAGCACGTTCAGTTCGAAGATGTCCCCCGTGCCGAGCCGGCACCCGATAAACATCGGCATGATCGCGAGCGCCGGCGGCTCATCGTTCCGGGAGGCCACGGAACGCGGGCGGTGCGGCAGTGGGAGAATGGCGAGGGTGACGGCGAGAACCAGTGACATCGAGAAGGCGGCCGGTGTGCTGCGCGCCGGAGGCCTGGTGGCCCTCCCGACCGAGACCGTCTACGGCCTGGGCGCCGACGCCGAGAACCCCGCCGCCGTCGCCCGCGTCTTCCAGGTCAAGGGGCGCCCGCCCACCCACCCGCTGATCGTCCACATCGGCGGCGCCGAGCACCTCGGCGACTGGGCCGAGGACGTCCCCGCGACGGCGCGCCTGCTGGCTGAACGGTTCTGGCCTGGGCCGCTCACGCTGGTGCTGCGGCGTGGCCGCCGGGTGCCCCTGGAGGCGACCGGCGGCCTGGAGACGGTGGCCCTGCGCGTGCCCGATCACCCCGTCGCGCTCGCGCTGCTGTCGGCCTTCGGCGGTGGTGTCGCGGCCCCGTCCGCCAACCGCTTCGGCTCGGTCAGTCCCACAACGGCGGAGCACGTCCGCGCGGAGCTCGGCGACGCCGTCGATTTCGTGCTGGACGGCGGCCCGTGCGAGGTGGGCGTCGAGTCGACCATCGTCGACGCCACGGGCGACACCCCGAGCGTCCTTCGGCCCGGCGGGGTCACGCGCGAAGACCTCGAAGCGGTGCTGGGGCGCCCGCTCGCGGTTCACTCGACGAGCCGCGTCCGAGTGCCGGGCCAGCATCCGTCGCACTACGCGCCGCGTGCGCGGGTCGTGCTGGTCGAGCCCGGGAAGGTCGTCGCCGAAGCGGAGCTCGCGCGGGAGCTAGGGCACCAGGTGGGTGTCTTCCTTCCCCCGTCTCTCGCCGACGCTGAGGTGAAGGCGCACGCCGTGGTCGAGGTCCCCGGTTCGATGTCCGCCTACGCGCGCGGGCTGTACGGGTTCCTGCGCGAGCTCGACCGGCAGGGCTGCGACCTCATCGTGGCGTCCCTGCCGGTGGAGGAGGGGCTTGGACTCGCGATCGCCAACCGGCTCCGCCGCGCCGCGGGCCCCCGCCCCTCCCGCTGACCGGCACCCACGCCGCCCGGCGATCCTGCCAGACCGCCCGCCGTACGCGTCCCGCGCCCGGCGGCGCCGCCGCGTTGGGCCGGGGCGGCCGGGTCAGACGGGAACCGCCCAGTTCTTCGTGAGCCAGACGAGGTCGGCTTCGCCGCGTTCCCGGGCGAGACGCTCCTCTCTGAAGAGCGCGTCGGTCTTGGTCAGCACCAGGGTGTATGGCCGGCCCTGCCGTCTGGTCTCGTGGAGGACCGGCAACTCGGCGAGGTGGATCCGGCCGTGGACGTGGCTTCGCTTCTCCTGCGCGAGCGGCCACTCGAGAACACGCCGCTCCGGGTCCTGGAGGAACGCGCCGAGCGTCCGGCACAGCTCGCACGCGCATCCGGCCGGTAACTCGATCGACCAGTCGCCGGACGCCCGCTGAGGACGGGCGAGCACCTCCCGGATCCGTTCGGCGCAGCCGAGGGCCAGCTCGTCGAACCCTTCGCTGCCTGGCCTCGCGGCTCGCAGAGCGGCCATCACCAGCGCTATCCCCTGATCGCCGTCCGCCTGCCCGGCGAGCGTGACGACATCGTCCAGCACGCCGGTCGGCCCGCTCTCGGCCGCGGCCGCGACGAGCCCGGAGAGCGGCTCTCCCAGTCTGGTCAGCTGTGCGACCGCGCTGCTGGTGGACGGCTCGGTGAGCAGGGGACGGATGCCGTCCGCCAGCCATTTCCACGACAGGCCCAGGATGTGGTGGACGGCCGTTGTGGCTCCCGCACTGCCTGTGGCCGAGAACGCCGCGCACAGCCGCGGAAGGCCGGTGAGCCAGGCCGGCGGCTCCGGGGCATAGCCGTAGTTCGCCGGTGTCCAGGCGTCGAACCAGTCGCGCAGCAGAGCGGTGATCCAGATGTCGCCGTAGCGCGCGGCCAGGGCGGCGAAGGCCGGTGCGTGCTCGGGGAGCAGCTGATCCATCCGGAACGGACGCAGGAGCGTGGCAGCCGACGCGGCCTCGTCCAGCCCGTCGGCGACGGGCAGCGCCCTGCCGAGGAGTTCCTTCCCCGGCGTGGCATGGACCGCGGCTTTCCAGAACGGCTCCGTCGACTGTGCCGCCTCGCGGGCTTCCGCGACCTTCCCGGCGCGGATCATCTCGCCGAGCTCGTCGAGCGCCCAGCGCGAGGACGCCTGTGCCCGGCTGGCGAACCCCCGGCTCCGGGGCCAGATGACCAGCGCCGCCCGCCGATACCAGCGGTCCAGGGTGTTGCCGTAGTTGCCCATGTAGCCCTCGTAATGCGACTCGTAGGGCGTCAGGCCGGCCGTCGGAACCGTCGCGGCGACCTCCGCGTCGCGGAGGGTCAGCGAGATCTCCTCCAGCTGTCCGTCCGGGCCGACCCAGTGGGCGAGCGCGATGGAGGAGTCGATCAGGTCCTGAAGGACATATTGCCCGTCGTCCGCGCTGTCATCATCCTCCTCCGGGGAGTCGTCATCGTCGCCGTACCACGAATCCTCGTCGTCGTCGGCGTACGCGTCCCAGGTCTCCTGGATCTCCGCGAGGGCCAGCGTCATGTCACAACCCGCACGTTCCGCCGCGGCTCGCAGCAGCGCGGCCCGGGCGGCGTCGGAGCCCTTCAGCCGCGACCAGCTCAGCCCGCGTTCGGTGTACTCGTGATCGAGCAGGTACGCCAGCCGCGTGGGCGGGTCGGTCTGGCCCCTTCCGTACGGAAGGACGGCCGGGGTCGCGAAGTGCTCGTCAAGACAGGCCGCGACCTCTTCCGCGAGCGCGTCCTCGGCCGCGGCGCCGCTGTCTCCCGTCAGGAGCAGGTTGTAGGTGAGGGTGATCCGGTTTCCCGTCTTCACCGGGAGGACCTGGTGATGGCAGTCGGCGTAGAAGGCGACCAGTGAGACCGCGACCTTCGATCCGCGGTATTCCGCCCGCTGACCGCGGTGCTCGATGACCAGCTCACCGCCGGTGTGGTCGGAAGGAAGCGTCACCACCAGGGTTCCGACCATGGAGTCGTCCTTCTCGGAGTCCTGGTGCGTGACGAAGAACTGGCCGGTCTCGTAGAGAAGCATGGAGTGCAGGTCGGCCGTGAGCTCGCAGTGCGGCGGCAGCCCCAGCTCGTCGCGCATCACTTCCAGCATGGTCCCGAACGCGGCGGTCCACTCGACGTGCACCAGCTCCTTGGGGATCTCCCAGGTGTCACGGACCTCCGGGTCGGTCAGGGTCTCCTCACCGCGCCCGAACCGTGCCCGGCGGCCGAGCTCGCGTAGCCGGACGGACTGCTCCTCGGAGACGGGGAAGCGAAGCGGGCCGATGCCGTCGACCGACACCGACAGGTCGGTCATGAAGAGCTTGTGGTAGACGCTCCAGGCGGGCTCTTCATCCAGATCACCGAGTAGTTCGGCCAGTCGCTCACGAGCCGTCCCCGCCACGAAACACCACTCCCTCTCACGCGAAGCCCCTAAATTACTGGGTTCACGGCATCTCGACAGACATTCGCGTCACCGGTGGCCCGGTCCGGCCTCCGTGGCGGGAGGAGTCGAGCGCAGCAGTCGCAGGACCGCCGCGCAGGCGAGGTAGGTGATCAGCGCGACCGCCGGCATTCCGGAGACGGTCGGAGCGGTGCTGGGCCACAGGCTGTTGGCGAGCAGAGCGAAGGCGACTCCCGCAAATCCGGCCAGGGTCAGCCACAGCCGGACAACCCGACGGCACGCCATGCGGGTGAGACCGGCCGGCGCCGGGAGCGAGATCCGGCGGGACCGTCGGGCGCCGCGCATCTCGATCGGGCCGAAGATCGCGACGAGCGGCGCGAGGACGACGGCGAACAGGACCAGCAACGGGATCCGCCAGGCCAGCCACGCGGCCGATCCGGCCTCAGGAGTCGGCAGCACGCCCGCGACGTGAAGCGCGGCGACGAGCAGGATCGCGGCGGAGACGTGCCAGAGGAAGATCGTCATGATCACCGAGTTGACCGCGACCACGGCCGTCCACCGGCGGGTGTGCCGCAACCATCGCTCGCCCCGATCCCGCAGCAGCAGCGCGGCCCCGATCTGGGCGGTGGCGACAGCGAGCAGGGCCAGGCTGGGCGGGGACATGTTGTGCAGCCGCTCGCCCGGCACATTGATCATGCTGATCGGGTAGGGACCGGCGAGCGTGAGAAGGAGCAGCGCGCCGGTCCCGCCGAGCAGCAGCGGCACGGCGACGCGTGGGCGGGCCGGCAGGCCGTCCCGCCAGGCGAAACCCATCTGGTGGACGGCCAGCCAGCCGAACAGGAAGTTGCCGTTCCCCCAGAAGTCGTGGCCGAGGAGACGGGCCACATCGCCTGCGGCGACGAGCCCCACCAGCACCGGCGGGACGGCGAGTCCGTACCGGCGGTGGAGGGCGTACATCGGCGGGGTCAGCACGACCACCATCAGGTAGGCCACGAGGAACCACAACGGGATCGAGGCGAGCCAGACCACCGTACGGACCCGGCCAGGGTCGGCGTCGAACAGGCCGGCCGCCAGCGCACCGCCTCCCATCACCAGCACCAGGGCCGTGGTCGGCGGGATCAGCCGGCCACTCCGCCTGATCAGCCACTCGGTGGCGTTGCCTCCGCGCCGCCGCTCCGCGGCCAGGGAGACCGCGTTCGCGTACCCGCCGACGAAGAAGAACACGGGCATCACCTGGACCACCCAGGTGAGCGGCTGCGCCCACGGCAGGTCCGGCAGCGCCGACCGGCCGGTCAGCTCGCCGTGCGCGTCGTAGCCGACCACCGTCGCCAGCCAGTGCCCGAGGACCACCGCGACGATCGACACGGCTCGCAGCAGGTCGACGAACCGCTCCCGCGACGGCGGCGTCCGCTCCGCGAGCCGCCGCACCTCCCACGACGCGGCCCCCATATCCCGCATGTTCCCCGGCAGACGTGGAGGTAAGAGTTCCTTCTCGAAGCGCGCGCCGACGACCACCGTGGGGGTAGGTGGCGCACGTACCACTGCAGGACCGGCCGCCTGGCACGCAGCGATCCGGTGCGGCCTTCCTGGTGCTACGGGCGCGGTCGGGTTGCGCGGCGGCCGATCAGGCAGCGACCGCGGGGAACACCACGAGCGATCCGTCGCCGCTTCGTTCGATCTCGATCGTGACGTCGGTTTGGTGGATTCCCGCGTTGAGGCCATCACCCAAGGCGCGAAGGCGATATACGGATTTGAGCAGGTCGTCGACCTCGCCCTGCGTGAACATGATGCTCAGGAAGCCGCCTTCACGCTTCAGTTCGAGAGTGGACAGGCGAAGAAGGACGGAATTGATGCCTGACTCCAACTCGTCGACGCGACGCTCGTCGTCGTGCAGCGTTCCGACAAAGCTCTTGAACGGATTGTTCGTGCCCGCCAGTTGAGCGTGTTCGACAGCCTGAAGCACGAGCACTCGCCGTTTGAGAGCGATGGCGAGTCGTGCGAGCTCCAGGTGCGCGCGGAATGTCCCGCCATCCTCGTTGACACCGGGGAACGACTTCGTCAGCTCACCGAGCTCGACAGGGCCGTCGGGCAGCTTGGCCAACGAATCCTGCCACTTCATGAGCCGGCGCTTGGCTCGTTCGATCGCCGTGCTGATCGCGTACGACGAAGTGTCCAGTCCTAACGACGGGCCGATCCTGCCCTGGTCGAGGAGGATCGACGTCGCCTTGTCGATCGCGTCCCGGCAACCGTCCAATTCGCTGCGTTCGTCCTCGAGGTTGTCTTCGTGTAGCTGCTCCAGGAGGTCGGTGATCCGCTCGATCGCCTCCTGGCGTTGGCGATCAGCGTAGGCGCTGACGCCGACCGCGACGGCCATCAGCACGAGTGGCGCGGCCACGGTCAACGCTCCGGCGCTGGCCGCGGCCACCCCGGCTGTGGTGGCCGAACCGGTCGCGGCACCCGCGACAGCGGCCCTGCCGCAAACGGGCACGAACGTGGCACCGGCTGTGATGCGGCCGCTGGAGTTGGCCAGCGCGCTGTAATACCCTCCTGCAGCTGCCTTCATGGGCTGAACGAGTCCCTGACCGAACTGTGCGGCGACCTTCGCCGGCACCACCATCCGGTAGAGCACGTCACCGGTCGCGGCGACGTTCAGCGTCGAAGGTGCTGACTTCGCTGTCTGAGCTACGAGCTGCGACAACTGCTGAGCGAGTGGACTGGCCGCATGGAGCGGAATCCCACCGTTCCGATCACGCTTGGTCGGCATTGGATGCGCTTCCAGCGTGGCGATGGGGGAATCCGCAAGTGCTGCCAGGACTGTTCGCAGTTCTGCGAGTCGGGCCGGCGTCATCCCCTCATGCAAATGGCATAGGCGGACCGGCACCGCACCTCGGGCCGACCGCGCGATGCCGCCATGCGGATCCCCGGCACCGATCGCACAGCGCGGGATCGGCACCGGGGAGGGATGGGACCGAATCCGCGGTTACGTCGAGACGACCGTCAGACGGCCGTGCGCGACCACTGCTGGTTGGTGCCGCTGTTGCACGCGTACTGCTTCAGGATCACACCATCAGCGGTCGATGCGGACGGTACGTCCACGCATTTGCCGCTGTGCCGTGCCCGGAGCTGGAAGTAGCTGCCGTTGGCGACCATCTGGAACTGCTGGTTGGTGCCGGTGCCACAGGTGTACTGGACGAGCTCGGCGCCGTCGGCGGTTGAAGCGCCCACCACATCGAGACACTTTCCGCTGTGGCGGCTGATGATGCGCCAGTAGCCGCTGCCGGCGTCCTGGAAGCGCCACTGCTGCCACGCGTTGCCGTTGTACGTGTACTGGTCGACGCGCGCGCTGTTGCTGGTGCTCGCCTGTTGGACGTCCATGGCCTTGCCGCTGTGTCGCGCGTTGATCCGGTAAAACGTTTCCGGCTCTGGCGTGGCGGTGGGGCTGGGGCTGGGGCTGGGGGTGGAGTCGCGGACGGTGTCGCCCCAGCCGTAGCGGACCCGGTCGGCGCCGGATTGGTTGCGGACGGCCAGGGTGAGATTGGTGCCGCTGCCGCCGAGGGCGTACATCGAGTAGTGGTCGTAGCCGAGGCCTGCGGTTATCTTGCCGCCGAGGGCGGGCCAGTAGGTGCCGCCCATCTGGTTGTCACGCATGACCTGGGCCACGGCGCGGAGGTAGCGCACGAAGTTGTCGGTGCTGTTCGCGTCGCCGTAGTTGAGGCCGGTGGCCATCGGCGCGCCGTATTCCGTCGCGACCGCGCGGGAGGCGCAGTTGCCCAGAAGCGTCTGGATGTGGCTTCGGAAGGCGTCGTAGGTCATCGCGCTGTAGAAGAAGGCGTAGTAGTGGAAGGACAGCAGCGTCGAGTTGAAGCGGCTGTCGTTGCAGATGTCCCGGAGGTCCTGGCTGAAGCCGGTGCCGCCGATGAGCACCCGGCCGGGCGCCGCCGAGGGGTGCGAGCTGAGCCAGTTCGCCGCGACGTTGCGCCAGTCCGCCGATGAGTAGCCGTGCGGCTCGTTCATCGGCTCGAAGTAGACGTTGCCGTTCGAGCCGTACGTGTTGATCACGCTGGACCACATGGCGTTCCATGCGGTGAGGTTCGTGATCCTGCCGCCGGAGGCGGCGCCGTCCTCCCAGTAGGCCAGGATGACCTTGAATCCACGCTCGGTGGCGGCGTCGATGGCGCCGCGGTAGGAGTTCCACCAGGTCGTGTTGGCCACAGTGTGCGTGTTGATGGGCAACCGGACGGTGTTGACCCCCATGATGTATTCCATGTGGTCGTAGAGGGCGTTGGCCTTGGCCCGTACTGTCGCGTTGCTGTCGGACTGGCTCAGGCCCTGCACGACGAGCGTGCCGGTGCTGAAGTTGTCACCCAGCACGGCCCAGTTCATGCCTCGGAACTGGCTGGTGGCGGCATTGGCCGACGGCGCGGAGACGAGGGCTGTCACCGCGGTGAGCGCGGTCACCACAAGGGCGATCAGCAACCGGTGCGACGACCGGATGCTCCGCGATGGTCGTGATAAATAATTATCGGACGCCGTGCTCAGTGCCATGAAATTTCCCATCACTAGATCTGAATCGATGAATCGACTTTCCGCGGCCGACCGCCCTGGGGATCTGCACGACACCGGAATCAGCTGCGCAGGGTCCACTTCTGGTTGTTTCCGCCGTTGCAGGCCCAGAGGATGAGTTTCGTGCCGTTGGCGGTGCCGGCCGCGTTGGCGTCCAGGCACAATCCCGACTGCACGCCGGTGATCGTGCCGTTGGAGTTGACGTTCCACTGCTGGTTGGCCTGGCCGTTGCAGTCCCAGATGATCACCTGGGTGCCGTTGGCCGTGCCCTGCCCGTAGGCGTCCAGGCACTTGTTGCCGTACACCTGGAGTTGCTTGCCCGAGGTGGAGGTGAACCGCTGGTTGGTGCCGCTCCCGCAGTCCCACAACTGCACCTGGGTGCCGTTGGCGGTGCTGGAGTTGGGCACCTCGACACACCGGTTCGACTGGGCGCCCACGATCTGCACGCCCTGCTGGGGGGTGCCGCCGCCCGCCGGCGCGTATCCGGCGGCGGCGATGTTGGCCTGTACGGCGTCTTCGGTGGCGGCGCTCGGATAGCCGGAGGTCAGCACGCCCTCGAAGAAGGTGCCGCGGCCGGAGACGCTGTTGTCACCGCCGATGCCGAGCAGGATGGCGCCTTCCTTCTTCATCGGGTTGTAGCCGTTGGGGCGCCGTCCGTCGAAGTAGTTCGTCAGGCCGCCCGACTGCGCGTTCCCGCCTCGGATGGCCCAGTGGTTCGGCTCGCCCTTGACCATGGCCGTGACGAAGCGGTGGTCGATCGACGCGAGGTTGTTGTAGCCCGCGTTCACCCCGGAGAACAGCCCCCACTCCAGGTCGGCCATGATCCAGGGACCGGCTCCGGCCCCGTAGCCCCACTGTTTGTCGGCGCCGAAGTAGACGGTCTCCATGATGGCGGGGGAGTCGGCCTGGCCGTCCGTCTGGGCGTTGCCGTAGTCGAAGCAGCACCACTGGTTGTAGTGCGTGCCGTCGACGACGGCGTAGATGCCCTCGGGCTGGTCGCCGGTCGCCACACCGTTGGTGTTGTTGTTGCGGTAGCCGGTGCCGGGCTCCACGCGGACGCCGTAGGCCTTCTGGCCGCCGATGGTGATCGGGGCCGCCTTCGCGTCGGCGAGGTTGTCGTATCCGCCCGCGGCCGGACCCTTCCAGTAGCCGGGCGGCGCCTGGGTGAGGCGGTTGTTGCGGCCGGACTGGTCGTAGAGGATGGTGATCACACAGTTCGTGCCGGCGCAGAAGGAGTCCTGCGTGGCGGCGTTGACGACTCCGCCCGCGCTCAGCAGGCCGATGTCGCGGGTGGTGTTGTCCGAGGAGCGCCGCACCTGGTACAGCAAGCCGTTGTAGGCCGCGTACAGGGCGCGGGTTGTGCTGTGCGCCGCGACGCACGGCGTGCCACCCGCCGCGTAGATGTCACACGGACCCTGCGTCGCGGCCTGTGACGGCGTGGAGACGCCGGTCAGGCAGGCGGTGGCGAGCAACACGCTCGCCCCGGCCGTGAGCACCCTTCTCAGGCTCCCGAAAAGCATCATGCCTTCTTCTCTCAATCAGGAATCATGACCGGACGGTACCGATGCGGCAGGCCTTGCCAAGGCAAGTGTTAGCGTTAACATTGATGAGCGTCCGAATCGATTCGACGGTGAACGGGGGTAGTGCGGAGTCAATTCAATGAAGGTCCCGGCGTCAAGCACGTGGATCACATCTCTCGGACGCGCGGGGTGTAGTCGGGGCGCCGCCTGGGCTCTTACCATGACGCGTTCGCACTGTTCCGATGAAATGCCGTGAAAATTTCATCTAGTGCCCGGGCTCTGGCCGCATCGTCGCCGCTGGAGCCGATTGCCGGTTCGGCGGCAGGGTTAGGTCGGGCCAGCACCCTCACCGAAGTGCAGCAGGACCATCTCGACCAGTGCGGTGACGTCGGCGTCGGCCATCGGCTCGCCGGTCATCCCCATCCGGTGGAGCAGGGTTCCGACGATGACGTCGATGAAGAACAGGACTCGGTTCTCCGGCTCGCCGAGTGCGTCCTGGAGCGCGAGCCGGTAGGGGTCCTGCAACCGTGTGGAAAGGACCTCGCGCAGGGCCGGATCGCTGACGGCGTCACTGAACACACCTGCGAACGCGTCGCCCACTCCGGGCTCACCGATCTTCGCCGCGATCCATTGGGCGGCTGAGGACATGAGTTCGGCTCGACTGACGCCCTCCAGCGGCACCGGGCCGAACGCGTCAAGGAGGCAGTCCACGATCAGCGCGCCTTTCGACGGCCAGCGACGATAGATCGTCGTCTTGGCGATCCCGGCCGCGGCGGCGATGCGGTCGACGGTGGCCCGCGCGTAGCCGAGCTCGTGGACCGTGCTCAGCGTTGCGGCGAAGACCACGGCGTTTACGCCGGAGCGCGGGCGACCGGGTGGTTTGGCGGATGTGGTCGCTCGGGTCATGCCCACACGATAACCTATTGCGCTACTGTTAGTATCGATACTTCTGGTAGCGAAACTAGTGGGCTAGGAGAACACATGGGCGAGGTCACTGGTACGGAGCGGCCGCCGCTGGGCGTCCGGTTGATGCGTGCTCTGGGAAAGGAGCCGGACTGGTTGGCGATGACGGCCGAGGAACTGATCACCCTCCGCGACAAGGTGAACCGCAAGCGGGAATCCCGTCTGGCACGGGTGATCTCCGGGTTTCCAGACCGCGGCGCCACGATCCAGTGGCAGGAGATGGCGCTGCCCGGTCGCGGCCTCCGGGTCCGGGTGTACCGGCCCTCGTCCGGACGCGGCGGCGAAGGCGGCGACCGGACCGGCCTGCCGCTCGTGCTCCACGTACACGGAGGCGGGTTCGTGGGCACGGCGGTGCAGAGCGACTGGGTGAACAGCCACCTCGCCGCGCGGCTGCCCGCGGTCGTCGTCTCGGTCGAACACCGCCTCCTCGATCCGGAGACTCCGCTGTCGGCGGCCGTCGACGACGGCTGGGACGTACTCCGGCACGTGGTGCGGCACGCCGCGCAGTGGGGCATCGACCCGGCACGGGCCGCCGTCTTCGGTGAGAGCACCGGCGCGATGGTCACCGCCCTGGCCGCGATCCGGGCCGGAGAGTCCGGCCTGCCCCTGCGGGCGCAGGTGCTGGTCAACCCCGCTGTCGACCTGACCTCGACGGGGTTCGAGCACGCCTCGATCAGCCGGCACGCCCACAGCCCGACCCTCACCGTGACGCAGATGCGGCTGTTCCAACGACTCGCCGTTCCGCCGGGAACGGATCCTCGTGCGGTGTCGCCGCTGTATGCCGACGACCTGAGCGGGCTGGCCCCAGCGCTCGTGATGGTGCCGACCATTGATCCGGTGGCCGATCACGGCCGCTGTTACGCCGAACGACTGCGGGCGGCCGGGACCCCCGCGAGGCTCACCGAATATCCCGGAGCGACGCACGCGTTCCTCAGCATGCCGGGCGTGGTGCCACACGCGAAGGCCGCGCGGGCGGAGATCGTCGAGTTCCTCCGAGGGGCGCTCGCTGGGTGACGGGCCCCGGCCTACCGGTTTGTGTTCCACATCCGGGTCGATCGACACAGTCGATGGGCCGCCCCGGAAATACGATCACCGGCTCCACTATGGGCCTGGTCGCGACGAGATTGACGAAGACGGGAGAACGATGACAACCATTGACCTTGCCGAGGCGAGGGGGCGGCCCGCACCACCGTCAGCTGCCGTTTCCGCGGCGGGGCAGAGCCTGGCAGGGCTGCTGCGCCCTCATCTCGGGAGCTTCGCCGTCGTTGTGGTCCTGCAGGTGATCGGCGCTGTCGCGGGTCTGGCGCCGCTGCTGGCGGTCGTCGAACTGGGTCGTACGCTGCTGTCGCCCGGTCCGATCGATCACGGTCATGTCTGGCTCGTCGTGATCGCGGGTGCGGTCGGCTTGTTCGTCCGACTGCTCTTCACAGCCGCGTCGTCCGGACTCGGGCATGTTCTCGACGGCCGGGTGCAACTGTCGTTTCGCCGGCAACTGGCCGCGCGGCTGGGGCGCGTGCCGATCGGCTGGTTCTCCCGGCGCCGGACCGGCGCGCTGGCCAAGGTGGTGGGGGAGGACGTGAGTGCCGTGCACCCGTTCATCGCCCATGCCCCCGGCGAGCTCGTCTCCGCATTCGTGGTGCCGCTGATGTCGCTGATCTACTTGTTCACCGTCGACTGGCGGCTCACGCTGATCACGCTGATCCCGGTGGCGCTGGCGGTGGCGCTGGTCCCCCTGATGATGACCCCGACCCGGCTGCGCGAGCAGGAGGAGTTCGACGCGGCCATGGGACGGATCGCGAGTTCCGTCGTCGAGTTCGTGCAGGGCATCTCGGTGGTGAAGGCGTTCGGCGGAGCCCAGCGCTCCCACCATGGATTCCGCACGGCCGTGGACGATTTCGTCGGCATCTTTCTGCGGTGGGTGCGCGGTATCTCCGGGATCGCTGCGGGGATGCAGCTGGCGCTGTCGCCGCCCTTCGTGCTGCTGGTCGTGCTGATCGGTGGTACGGCTCTGATCACGACCGCTGGCATGACCCCGGCCGGCCTGCTGCCCTTCCTGCTGCTCGGACTGGGCCTGACCGCTCCGGTGGCGGCCCTCGGCCACGGCTTCGACGATATGCAGGCCGCCCGGCGCGCGGTCGGCCGGATCAGGGACGTGCTCGCGGTGCAGTCGCTACCGGAGCCCGCGCACCCGGTCGCGCCACAGGGGCACCGGGTGGAACTGCGCGAGGTTCGATTCGGCTACGAAGCCGATCACGAGGTGCTGCGCGGGATCGACCTGGTGCTCGAGCCGGGAACGGTCACCGCGATCGTCGGGCCGTCGGGGAGCGGAAAGTCCACGCTGGTTCAGCTGTTGCCACGGTTCTTCGACCCGACCCACGGTTCGGTCGCCCTTGGCGGTGTCGATCTGCGCGATCTCGGCAGCCGGGAGCTCTACCGGATGGTCTCCTTCGTCTTCCAGGACGTTCACCTGCTGCGCGCTTCGGTCGCGGACAACATCGCGCTCGCGGTGCCGCATGCCGACCTCGACGACGTGATGCGCGCCGCCCGGCTGGCGAATATTCACGACCGAATTCTCGAGCTGCCGCGCGGATACGACACGGTGATCGGTGAAGACGCCGGACTGTCGGGTGGCGAGGCACAGCGGATCTCGGTCGCACGCGCACTGCTGGCCAACACACCCGTTTTGGTGCTCGACGAGGCGACCGCCTTCGCCGACCCGCAGACCGAACAGGCGGTGCGCCGAGCCCTGGCGACGCTGGAGGGCGACCGCACGATCCTGGTCATCGCCCATCGCCTGGAGACGGTCGCCGACGCCGACACCGTCGTGATGCTGGAGAACGGGTCGATCGTCGAGCGCGGCAAGCCCGCCGAGCTGCTGGCGCTGGACGGAAAGTTCGCCGCGTTCTGGTTGTCCCAACGATCGGCGGTCGCCGACGAGCTCGAAACCCACGGTGGCGTACTGCAGGGAGACGAGCCCCGATGATTCGAATGCTGCTAAGCGTGCTGGGGCACGAGTACGCCCAGCCGGTGCGTCGCACCGTGGCCCTGATGACGACGACCGCGGTGGTCGAGGGTTTGTCCTACGCCCTGCTGGTACCAGTGCTGCGGTCACTGTTCGGAGGTGCCCCCGGAGATGCATGGCCCTGGCTGATTGCGTTAGGGGGCGCGGTCGCGGTCTACGCGGTACTGCGCTACGTCAGCGATCTGTCCGGTTTCCGCGTCGGGACCACGCTGTTGCTCGGTATGTATCACCGTCTCGGTGATCACCTGGCTCGGTTGCCCATCGGCTGGTACAGCGCAGGCCGCATCGGGGAGGTGTCCGTCCTGGCCAGCCGCGGTGTCCTGCAGGGGATGAGCGTGATCGCACATCTGCTGGCACCGTTCATCTCCGCCTGTGTGACCCCTCTGACGATCGTTGTTGTGATGCTTGCCTTCAATGTGCAATTGGGGCTGGCCGCGTTGGTCGCCGTACCGGTCGTGGCGGCGATCCAGATCTGGACGGGACGCTCGATGGCCGCCACCGATGCGGAGCGCGCCGAACGCGACCATGAGGCCACCGGGCGGGTCATCGAATATCTCCAGGCCCAGCCGGTGCTGCGCGCCGGCGGCCGGACCGTCGAACGCTTCCGGTCGCTCGACGACTCGCTGCGGGAGGTCCAGCGCGCGTCCCGCCGTTCCACGCTGTCTGCGCTGCCCGGCGTATTGGGCGTGACGCTCACGGTGCAGGCGATGTTCACCGTGTTGCTGGTCCTGGGCGCCTATCTCGCGCTCGGCGGGAATGTCGGTGCGGCAGAGGTTTTGGCGATCCTGGTGCTGGCCGCCCGCTGTGCGGATCCGCTGCTGTCGCTGGCGGATATCGGTGGCAAACTCCGCGGTGCACGTTCCGAGCTGGTGAGACTTGACACGGTGCTGCGCACCGAGCCGCTGCCGGAAGCCTCCGAACCGATCCAGCCGGAACGCCATGATCTGGAGTTCGACTCCGTCGCCTTCCGGCACGGCGACCGTACGGTGATCGACGACGTGTCGTTGTCCGTGCCAGAGGGGCAGCGGCTTGCCGTTGTCGGGCCGTCGGGGGCGGGCAAGAGCACCCTGCTGCAGTTGCTCGCACGGTTCTACGACGTGGACGCGGGTGCGGTGCGTGTGGGCGGCGTGGACGTGCGTGCCATCAACACGGAGGTGTTGATGGCACAGATCGCCATCGTCTTCCAGAATGTCTATCTCTTCGACGGCACGATCGAGGAGAACGTGCGTCTCGGCCGTCCCGACGCCGATGAAGCCGAGATGCGGGCGGCAGCGACCGCGGCGAGGTTGGACGAGGTGATCGAGCGACTGCCCAACGGATGGGCGACGAACGTCGGCGAGGGTGGGGGCACTGCTGTCGGGTGGTGAGCGCCAGCGTGTCTCGATCGCGCGAGCGCTGCTGAAGGATGCGCCCATCGTGCTGCTGGACGAGGTGACCTCCGCGCTGGACCCGGTGAACGAGGCGGCGGTCCACGAAGGAATCGAGCGCCTGATGGCGGGCCGGACGGTGGTGATGGTGGCGCATCGGATGCGGACCGTCCGACGCGCCGATCGCATCGTCTTTCTGGACGATGGCCGGATCGTGGAGGAAGGCAGCCATGACGAGCTGCTGCGCCGCAGTGGCCGCTACGCCGATTTCTGGAAGACGTCCCTGACACCGGCAGCGCGTGAATGAGTCGCACAGGGGACGGCCCTGCCGCCGACAAAGGGGGCGAACGGGGTAGAAGCGGAGGACCTCCTGGATGAACATCTCAGCGAAGGACCCCTCACCTCCGCTGTCGCGCAGGGGGGCGCGGTCGTTGGCGCTGTCGATCTTCGCTCTTCATCGACCTCAAGGGGAGGGCGAGAAGGTCCACGCCCTTCGGTGGCTCCGTGAGTTCGCCGACCTTCGCCCAACCCCACCGCCGGTACAGCTCGCGCGCCGGTGCTTGGTTCGACGCAGCGAGCACGGCGAACGACTCGGTGCGGTCGGCCAGCAACAGGTCCAGCAACTCGCGCCCGTGCCCGCGGCCCCGCAGTTCCGGCACGACCGCGAGCTCGTAGACGTAGAACAGCGGCCATCGCAGCCCCTGCGGCGCGGGTGCAGCGGCCCGCGGGTGCCACCGTCCCTCCTCCAGGCGCACCCCGTAGGCGAAGCCGGTGAGCACACCGTCGTCGAGCACGGTGGTCACGGAGAAGCCGGGCAGTGCCGCGTGTCCGGCCAGCCGTTCGGCGAACTCGTCCGCGACCGCGGCGCCCTCACAGTACGGCGGCTCTCGATAGACCCGGTAGTAGACGTCGCGGAACTCCCCGGGGTGGCAAATCCCGGCCGTGCGATCAACCACCGGGCGCGTCCGGTCGGCCTTCGGGCACCATGGTCATTGACGCCGCCCCCAGAGCATCACGACGGCCAGCAGTCCCGGCAGGCAGGGAAGCATCTGGAGCCATCCGATCGCGGGCGCGAGCCCGACGTCGCCGGAGGTGTCTGTCACGGTCAGCCCGGCGAGCGCGATGCAGAGTGCGACCGCGAAGACGCCGGTCGCCACCCAACGCGTGGACCTCTTGCCGGCCTTCGCTGCCCACAGCGTCCCGAGCCATCCGATGAGGCCCATCCCTCCCACTATCGACAAGATGGCCAGGTAGGCGGTGACGGCGGTATCGATTTCGCCGACGCTGTAGGAGGGATAGCCCGCCTGGACATGGTCGGCCAGGGTATGGTCGACGAACGGGTAGGCAGCGGCGATGACGGTCAGGACAAGCCCGATCCACATCGCCGCAAAGAGCCCCCGACGTCGCCTGGTTGAACGTGCTGCGGTCATTTCCACTGCCATCTCGATTCTCCTGTCTTGAGATATTGAAAGCGGCTCTCTCCAGCGCGCTCACGTGGCGAGGGGACGCAGGGGTCCCATTCAGCCCCGCGGGATCCAGTGGGGTCTTCACGACATATTCGCCGGGCCGGGTCATGCGATCCCACCCATGTTGTACGGCGTAAAACTATGCGACTCATGCTAGTTTTACCCCGTACAACACGTCAAATGAGATGAGATGGCCACCATGACCGCCAGCCGAGGCCGCGGGCAGCACGCCGGCCTCAACAGCCGGGCCATCCTTCAAGCTGCCATTCGCCTCGCGGACCGAGAGGGGCTCGCCGCACTGTCCATGCGCAGGCTCGGTACGGAGCTCGGAGTCAAGGCGATGGCCCTGTACCACCATTTCCCCAACAAGGACGCCCTGCTCGACGGAATGGTCGAAGAACTCGCCACCGCGGCACCGGTGAGCTTCGGCGGCGCCGACTGGCGAGACGGACTGCGCGGCTACGCCCGAGTGCAGCTGGACACCCTTGCCGCCCACCCGAACCTGGTCCCGCTCGTCCTATCCCGGCCGGCGACCACAGCGGGGAACCACCGCATGATGGAGACACTCCTCCAATCGCTGTGCGCGGCCGGTTTCCAGCCGCGGCGAGCCCTCGACATGGTGTACGCCCTCAACGGGCTGATCCTCGTGCAAGCCGCGCTCGGCGCCGGCGTCGGCGACGCGCCCCAGCCACATGGCGAACTCGGCCAGACCAGCCGCCTGGCCGGCCTGCCCGCTGAGAGCTACCCGCTCCTCGCCGAAGCCGCCCGCGCTAGCGCGGACCGAGGCCCCACCGCTCGCTTCGAGTTCGCCCTGAAGGCGCTGCTTGCCGGCTTCGCCGACTCGCGTGGTGACTTTTGACCGTGCCGGTACGTGGGTTCTTCCTCCGGCGAGGGTTTCGTCCGGGACGGCTGTCCGGAATCTCCTGCGGCTACACCGGCCACCAGGTGTGGAAGGAGCAGCGCAAGGACGAAGTTCTGCCAGCTGGACCATCCCAAGATCGATCTGCGCGAACGGCTGGCGAAATGTGACTGAAAGCTCAACCAGTATCGCTCCGCGCTCGACGCGGGAGGTGACCCGATCGAGATCTCCTCCTGGATCAACGAGACCAGGAGCGAGCGCGCCCGCCTGGAGGGGGAGCTGAAGGCGGTCCCGGCCACGCAGCGCATCACCATCACCGAAATTAGGTCGATGATCGAGGAAGCCGGGGATCTGGTGCGGTTCATCGGGGAGGCTGACCCGGATGACAAGGCCAAGCTCTACAGTCAGCTAGGCCTGAAACTCACGTACTACCCGGAAAAGCAGTATGTGGAGGCCCGGATCGCTCCGGAACCCCCACATGTGCGTTCGGTGTGTGTCCGAGGAAGGACACCCTCGATACGTACATGCCCTTCGCGGCGTCCACCACTCTCGTTCTCCCTGGTCGGGAGGGCTGAGCGGTGGGGGAGCCGAGTACTTACGCTGATCGCCGCAACCAGCGTACGACGATCGCGGGTGACGCGGTACTGGTGCTGATCGCGGCCGTGGTGTCGTTCCGTCACATGCACGAACTCTGCCTGCGCCATGGTGAGGACCACTTGGCGCCGGTGCTCATCCCGCTCGCCGTCGACGGCCTGATCGTCGTCGCTTCGATGTCGATCCTGTTGGCCAACCGGTACGGCCCCCGCGATGGTCTCCTGGCCTGGAGCCCGCTCGTGGTCGGCGGCTATGAACTCCTGATGTCCCGGATCCGGCGAGTCTCAGCTCAGCGGCGCCCTGCACCAAGGGCGAGAACTGGCAGGACGTGTCCTACTCGATCTGCGAAAAACGCAAGGGCGGCGGTCACACGTGCGTGACCTACCTCAGCTCGCAGGACGTGTCAAAACTCGGCAAGAGCAGTGACTTGCCTATGGTGATCGCGAATGGCGAGCTCGGGATGTGCGCGGCCGTTCTGAGCATGTCCAATCCGGCGATCGCCGCGGGCTGTGGTGCGGTGGGATCGGTCGTCGGCATTATCAACGGCATCGTCCAGAATATCCAGCAGGACAAGATCAACGCTGCGCAAAGCGGAAGCGCGGCACACGGCGAGGGGGATGGCGTTGCAGTGATTACCCGGACCACTACCTGCCGCGTCACAATGAACGGCAACGCGCTCTGCACTCCGCTCGTCGAGACCGTCTACCAAACGCAATACGCGCCGTTGTGATCCGGATGGAATGGAAGCCGAGATGAATGACCTGGCCGGAGCCCGCGATGCCGATGCACGCGGTGGTCCCCGTTGGAGAACGTGCGCGTTAGTGCTTGCCGTGTTCCTGGCCGTCTCCTGGGGCGTCGCTGGGTTCGTGTGGAAGCGTGAGCACGACAGGGCGTCGGCTCAGGAGCGGATCGCAGTGGCTCATGGGCTTGCGCTCCACGCGGCGGAGTTGCGCGACGCCCTCCCCGGCACGGCCTTCGACCTCGGCCTGGCCGCGGTCGAGATCCACTCCGACGAGCAGACCCGGGCGGGGTTGATCGACACGATGGTCTGGCAGCGCGGCGCTGAGCTCACCTCCGAGGCCTCCGGCGAGGTGGCGCTGAGCGACGACGGGCGGATCGCCCTGACCTATGACTACGACGAGGTGAGCGTCTGGGGCCTCACGAACTGGCTCGATTCCAAGACCGACAGAAGGCTCGATCGGGTCACCGTGTTGAAGGACCGCAGGGAGGACGGGGTCGTGACGGCGCTGAGCGGCGACGGGCGGACCGCGCTGACCGGCGGCGACGTCGGCGACACGATCGTGTGGGATCTCACCGATCCGGCCAAGCCGGTCCGGGCGGCCGCACTGGCGGGCGGGAAGAACGCCGAGGACGACGACAGCGTGCGGGCGCTGGCGTTGTCGCGCGACGGCCGCACGGCCGTGATCGCCGACCTCGGCGGCGACCTGACCGTGTGGGATCTGACCGACCGGTCTCGTCCGGCGCGCCTGTCGGTGACGAGAGCGCGCGCCTCCTCCATCGTCGACGACCTCAGGCTCAGCGCGGACGGCGGAATCGCCGTCATCTCGTACCGCGATGGAGCGGTGACGTTCTGGGACCTTTCCGATCCCACGCGTCCGGTCGACGCGGCCGACCTGGCCCTGCCTGGGAAGCATGAGGCGGCGACGGCGATGAGCGCGGACGGGCGCGTCATTCTCGTCGAGAACGCGGGTGGGGTCGAGGTCTGGAACCTCGATGACAAGTCGCGTCCGGTTCGCACGGCCGCGTTCGATGTGCCCCTCACCGACATACGCGACATGGCCTTGAGCTCCGATGGGAAGAGCGCTCTGCTCGCGGGATCGAGCGATTCGGAGATCCTCTTGGACCTTTCCGACCCGTCCAGGCCGGTCCGGCTGGCCGCATTGAAGGGATACACGCGGGAGATCGACTCCGTGGCTCTCGGCGCCGATGGCGGCGTCGCCCTGGTGGCCGGCAGCGGGGTCTCCCTGTGGGATCTCAGGGACCTCGCCGAGGCCTTCGCGGACCCGAAGCAGGCTGCTTGCTACTTCAACCCCGGCACGAAGATCAGCAAGGCGGACTGGGTCCGCTACACCGGCGGCGCGGACTGGTCGGACTACAAACGAGAGGACAACCCTGACGCCATTGCCGTCTGCCGCATCAGGCAGGACTCCATGTAATGCCCCGCGCGTAGGAACGCCTTCACCCCGGCACCTGCGCGCCAGGTACGGTGCGGCGGCTGTTCGGCTGGTAGGCCCCTGTCCCGGCCGCTCTACGTCGAAGAGCCCGTCACCGGCGGCCTGGCCACGGTCTCCGACCCCCGCGCGACGTTTACCTGCGAGAGGGCGCCAT
Organism: Microbispora sp. NBC_01389; assembly: GCF_045040095.1. Lineage (NCBI taxonomy): Bacteria > Bacillati > Actinomycetota > Actinomycetes > Streptosporangiales > Streptosporangiaceae > Microbispora > Microbispora sp. NBC_01389. The sequence goes on along the minus strand of NZ_CP109552.1, from coordinate 1,724,582 downwards.
CCTCCGGCGCGTCGACCGCTGGCTGTGCGAGGCGTTCGCAAGAGCGAGGCCTACCAGCGCCTCGGCCTGTGGCTGACCTACCACCCCGGCAAAGCAAAAGTGAGGGCCGAGGTGAATCTCAGCCCTCACATAGTGAAAAGGTTCGTGTCCGAGGGGGGAGACGAACCAATTACACATCCCTTCGCCCTCACCACCCGCTTCCTGCTGGGCCAGAGGTGAGCGGTTGTGGAAACCGATCTGTCCCTGGCTGTGCGCCGCATCCGGCGTACAACGATCGCAGGTGTCGCACTACTGGCGCTGATCGCGGCGGTCGTGTCGTTCAGGCACATGCACGAACTCTGCCTGCGGCACGCTGAGGACCACCTGGCGGCGGTGCTCATTCCACTCGCTGTCGACGGCCTGATCGTCGTCGCCTCGATGTCCATCCTCCTGGCCACCCGGTACGGCTCCCGCGGGGGTGTTCTGGCGTGGACCCTGCTCGTGGTCGGCATCCTGGCCAGCCTCGGTGCGAACGTCGCCATCGCCGAGCCCAGCCTGATCGGCCGCGTCATCGCCGCCTGGCCATCACTGGCCCTGATCGGCAGCTACGAACTCCTGATGTCCCAGATCCGCCGCTATACAGGAGAACAGGCCAAGGCTCAAGACCTGCCTGCTTCATGCTCCGAACCTGCTGCTAGGGCGGACGCCGACCCTGTCGAGCGCCAGGGTGATCAGGGGGAGGGCGCCGAGCTGACCCTTGACCGCAGTGAGAACGGCCGGACGCTGCAGCGAGAGGCCTGGCGGTGGGCACAGCAGAACCGTCAGGAGGACGGAGACCTGCCCAGCGGCGTCGCCATCGCCCGGGCCTTCGCTCGCAGCCCTCGATGGGGCCGCCTGGTCAAGAATGCCGGTCTCGCAGGCGAATTCACTTGGGCCCAGCGGTGTGCTCCGGCTGAGGGCAGGAGCATCCAATGGGCAGACGATCACGGTCTCGTGTAGTTCTCGGCGGGCGTAGGTGGGATCCGCTCTGCGGGCGCGGGGCCGACCGGATGCGAACCGCCGCCCTCACTGCAGTCAACCAAAGGGACCCCACGAAAGCCGGTGAACATCATGTCCGCAGTCGGTAGGGCTACGTGGGTGGGTCGGTGCTCGTCGTCTTCTCACCGCTCTCAATACACCCGCTGACGTACCGCGCGAACTGTCGCTTCATCGTGGACAACACGTGATCGGGGTCGGCAGCCCAGATGTCGGCGTTGAAGATCTCGACTTCGATGTCACCGCGGTAGCCCGCGGCCTCGACGCCGGCGGTGAGTGAGTGGAAGTCGATCACACCGTCGCCCATCATGCCGCGACCGAGCAGCGTGTCGGCGGGGAGCGGCACGAGAAAGTCGCTCACCTGGTAGCTCGCGATCCGGTCACCGGCCCGCCCGATCTGCGTCAGCACCTCGGGATCCCACCAGAGGTGGAAGGTGTCGACCACCACGCCCACTTGCGCGGTCGGGTACGGCTCGGCCAGGTCGAGCGCCTGGCCGAGGGTGGACAGCACCGCGCGGTCAGCGCAGTACATGGGGTGCAGCGGCTCGAGCGCGAGCCGTACGCCGCGCTCGGCGGCGTACGGGACCAGGGCGGTGAGTGCGTCGGCCACGCGAGCCCGGGCGTCGGCGAGATCCCGGCTGAAGCCGGGCCCGCGCGCGCCGCCGGGTGCCATTTCGGGCAGGCCGCCCACCACGAGCACCAGGCAGGCGGCGCCGAGGGCGGCGGCCTCGTCGATCGCCGCGCGGTTGTCGTCGAGACCGCGGTCGGGGCCGGTCAGGAAGCCCCCCCGGCACAACGAGGAGACGCGCAGCCCCGCGTCTGTGACCAGCTTCGCGGTCTCCGCCAGGCCGTGCTCGGCCACGGCTTCCCGCCACAACCCGATGGCGGGAATCTCATGACGTACGCAGCCGTCGACGGCTTCGCGCACCGACCAGCGCCGGGTCGTCCATTGGTTGAGCGAGAGCCGCTCGATCACCGTCATTGCGTCACTCCGGCGGTGTTGAGCAGATGGCGCATGCGTGCGGCAGCCAGGTCGGGGTCGGGCAGGAGCCCGGCCTGGTCGGCGAGGCGGAACACCTCGGCCAGGTGGAGGATCGAACGGGCGCTGTGCGCCCCGTTCACCATCACGAACGCGTCCTGGTGCCCTGCCAGCCAGGCCAGCAGGACGATACCGGTCTTGTAGTGGTAGGTCGGGCTTTCGAAGATCTTCCGGGCGAGTGGCACGGTCGGGGCGAGAACGGTCTCGAACAGCGCGCTGTCTCCGGTGTCGAGCGCCTGCAGGGCGGCCGCCGCGGCGGGCGCGATCGGGTCGAAGATCCCTAAGAGTGCGTGGCTGCCGCCCGCGATCAGTCCCGGGTAGTTGAAGTCGTCGCCGGTGTAGAGCCGTACCCCGGCCGGGAGCCGTTCGCGCAGGCGCACCTCGTGTTCGGCGTCGAGCAGTGACACCTTCACCCCGTCCACGCGGGCGGCATGGTCGTGGACGAGTGCGAGGAACGCCTCCGTGGCGGCCGGAAGATCGCGCGACCCCCAGTATCCGGCCAGCGCGGGGTCGAACATCTCGCCCAGCCAGTGCAGGATCACTGGCCGGTCGGCCTGGCCGAGCAGCCTGCCGTAGATCTTGTGGTAGTCCTCGGGGCCGCGGGCGAGGCGGGCGAGTTGCCTGCTGGCCATGACGATGACCCGGGCACCCGCGTCCTGGACCGTCTCGATCTGCTCCAGGTAGCCGGCCACAACCTCCTCCAGAGTGGCCGCTTGGGGCAGGTGGTCGGTGCCGGCGCCGCAGCCCAGCAGGTCGGCCGGGTCACCGAAACCCCGGGCCTCTGCGGCGCTGCGCCGGATCAGTTCGGTTGTGGCCGTCCAATCCAGGCCCATGTTGCGCTGGGCGGTGTCCATCGCGTCGGCCACCCGCAGCCCGTACGACCACAGGTGACGGCGGAAGCCCAAGGTCGCGTCCCAGTCGAGGGCGGCAGGGGAGCCGGGGGCGTTGTCGGCGAGCGGGTCGGCCACCACGTGCGCGGCGGCGTACACGACTCGGCTGGTGGGCGGTGACGGCGGCGGGGCCCAGGCGACCGGCTCACGCATCCGGTAGGTCTCCAGCCGGCGATCCGGTCCGGGCAGCGTGACGGCGTTCATGTCCCCGCTCCAGGCACCTCGACGCGAACGCCCTCCGCCGAGGAGCGCAGGCCCAACTCCGCGAGCTGCACCCCCCGGGCGCCGGAGGCGAGGTCGTACGGGAACGGCGCGTCCTCCACGACATGGCGCACGAACATCTCCCACTGCGTCTTGAAACCGTTGCCGAACTCCGCGTTGTCCGGCACCTCCTGCCATTGCTCCCGGAACGGCTCGGTCACCGGCAGGTCGGGGTTCCACACCGGCATCGGGGTGGCCGACCGGTGCTGTACGCGGCACCGGCGCAGCCCGGCCACGGCGCTGCCGTGGGTGCCGTCCACCTGGAACTCGACCAGCTCGTCGCGGTTCACCCGCACCGCCCAGGAGGAGTTGATCTGAGCGACCACCCCGCCGGCCAGCTCGAAGATCGCATAGGCGGCGTCATCGGCGGTCACCTTGTAGGGCCGGCCGTGCTCGTCCACCCGCTCCTCGACGTGCGTCACCGCCCGTGCGGTCACCGCCTCGATACGGCTGAACAGGTTCTCCAGCACATACGCCCAATGAGGGAACATGTCCAGCACGATGCCGCCGCCGTCCTCGGCCCGGTAGTTCCAGGAGGGCCGCTGGGCCGGCTGCCAGTCGCCCTCGAACACCCAGTATCCGAACTCGCCCCGCACCGACAGGATCCGGCCGAAGAAGCCCCCGTCGATCAGCCGCCGCAACTTCAACAGCCCCGGCAGGAACAGCTTGTCGGCGACCACGCCGTTCTTCACGCCCGCCTCGCCCGCCGCCCGCGCCAGGGCGACCGCGTCGCCGAGGGTCTCCGCGGTGGGCTTCTCCGTGTAGACGTGCTTGCCCGCCTCGATCGCCCGCCGCACGGATGCCACCCTGGCGTTCGTGGTCTGCGCGTCGAAGTACACCGCGTTGCGGTCGTCGGCGAGTGCCGCGCCCAGGTCGATCGTCCAGTCAGGGAGGCCATGCCGGGCCGCGATGGCCTCCAGTTTGGCCGCGCTACGCCCCACGAGCACCGGCCGAAGCGCCACCCGTCGCCCGTCCGACAGCTCGACCCCGCCCTGCTCGTTGATCGCAAGGACGGACCTGACCAGATGCTGGCGGTAGCCCATCCGTCCGGTCACCCCGTTCATGACAACGCCAAGGGTCTCCATCCGTCCTCCTCCACCTACGGAATCCGAATTGGAAAAGGCTTTCCGCTTCTACGGAAAGCGCTTTCCATTACTTTGGACCGTACGGCGAGGGCCGCGGAGACGTCAACCGGAGTTCGCCGTTCGGAACACGACCGTAGGCAGGCGAAGATGAGGACCATGGGTGCGAAGCGCGGCGCGGTGACACTGGAGGATGTGGCCAGGCGGGCCGGGGTGTCGCTCGCCACGGCGTCGCGGGCCATCAACGGCAGCACTCGGAAGGTCCGTCCGGAGATCCGTGAGCGTGTGGAGCAGGCGGCGCGGGACCTTGACTACGCGGCCAACGCGCAGGCCCAGGCAGTGGCCCGCGGACGCACCGACGTGGTCGGGCTCGTCGTGCAGGACATCGAGGACCCCTACTTCTCCTCGATAGCCGCCGGCGCGATGCGAGTGGCCGAGGCCAACGGCCTGATGGTCTGCATCGCCGGCTCGGGGCGACGGCCGGACAAGGAGATCGAGTATGTCGCCGCGCTGCGGCGCATGCGGGCGGCCGCGATCGTCATCGCCGGGTCGCGTACGAACGACCGCGACGCGCTCGCCCGGCTCGGCGCCGAAGTCGACGCCTTCGAACGTTCGGGCGGCAGGACCGTTCTGATCGGTCAGCGGCGCCTCCCCGTCGACACGCTGGTCGTCGCCAACCGCGCCGGCGCGCGTGACCTCGCGATCCGCCTCGCCGGCCTCGGCTACCGCTCGTTCGGTGTGCTCGCCGGCCCCCGCGGCCTGCTCACCGCGGTGGACCGGCTCGCCGGCTTCGCGGAGGGCCTGAGGAAGGCGAGGGTCCCCCTGTCGCGTGATGCCGTGGTGCACGGGGAGTTCACCAGGGACGGCGGGCACGCGGCCATGCTCGAACTGCTCACACGAGGGCGCGACGTGGAGTGCGTGTTCGCGGTCAACGACGTGATGGCGGTGGGCGCCATCGCCGCCCTGCGGCCACTCGGGCTTGAGCGGACCGTGGCCGTCGCGGGATTCGACGACATCACCACGCTGCGGGACGTCATCCCGGCGCTGACAACTGTGCGCCTTCCCCTTGTCGAGATCGGTGAGAGGGCGCTGGAGATGGTTCTGCGGGAGCCTTCCGGCCGCCCGCGGTACCAGCGCATCGCGGGCGAGGTGGTCCTGCGGGAGAGCACACCGGGTGTCCGGCCCGCTCATCCGGCCCCTGTGGGGGCCGCGGAACCGCTCCCCACGGGACAGACCTCGTCCAAGTAGCGGCGCAGGGTGGCCGCCTCGCCGGTCAGCATGCCCGGGTCGTCGCCGGGGACGAACTCGAGGGAAGCGTCGATCCTCCTGCCGGTCGACGCCAGCACGCCCATGACCGCCCGCCACAGAGCCGCGCGGTGGTCGAGCGGGAGGCGATCCTCGGAGGTGGGCCACCAGCTGAAGACGTGCACCGCGTCCACGTGGTCCAGCACGGCCCGCAGTCCCGCCAGCGCCTCGTCGTCGGGCATGCCGTTCGGCGGCTGCCAGTAGGTCCGCAACCCGGGAACCTCCACCAGCATCGACAGCGCGGATTCGATCTCGTCGGTGAGCGTGCCGGCGTGGAACTCGGTGGCGACCACGATGTCTCCCGCGCTGTCCACGCACCGCTTCAGGCGGTCGAGCGTTCTGCGGCGATCCGCCGGGCCGGCGGACGCGGAGGCCAGGTCTCCCGCCCAGACCCGGACGCGGGGTGTGCCCAGCGCGCGGGCGGCGGCAAGCACCTGCCGCCACAGGCGCTCGGCCTCCTCCGGATCGGCGGGAACGCCGGCCCGGTAGTACGAGCCCAGGGCCGAAACCGACAGGCCCGCCGCTCTCGTCGCCTCGCCCAGGCGGCCGACACCTGCCTCGTCGCCCAGCCGCACATGGGCGTCCTGACCCCATTCGATGTGCTCCAGCCCGGCCTGCCGGGCAAGTGCGATGATCCGCTCGGGGGGAAGCGGCCGATAGGTGACGCTGCACATCCCCGCCGTCAAAAGCCGTGGCGGCGTTTTCGTCGTGTCCAACCAGATCCCCTGACGGGTGCGTTCGGAGGTGCGGTGTGAGAAGGATCGAGGGCTCCGCCCGGGAGGATCGGGGCGATGACAAACCGCATGGTGGCCCAGGCGACGTACAGAAGAGGAGAGCACACGAGGAAAAGGCCTGCCATCGGCTTCAGCAGGACGACGGCCACGGCCAGGCCAAGCACGGCGATGCTGAGAGCGGACAGATACCAGCGCCGCACCACGAGGTAGAGGCAGGGCAGCACGAGAGGGCGCAGCCGGGCCGTCCCCGGCTCTTCGGCCAGCAGCACCACCAGCGTGAAAACCACCGTCATCACCAGTGCCGACATCGTGACGAAGAACGGGACCAGCGCCGGTCCCCACGTCGTGGGCGCGACGGCGGCCACGTCGACGATCAGCACGCTCACGGCGGCGGCGCCGCCCGCCCAGACGAGGAGCGCCCGAGGCGCCGCCCGCCGGTACGAACACCAGAATGCGCGCAGCACGTCCGTCGATCCCTCTCCTAGCCCGGCGAAGCATCCGAAGGCACCGGTCAGTGCCGGTCCGCACGGCACCGACAGCACGGCGTAGAAGGGCCACGACGTGAGTGGATTCCGCACGGTCGCGAGCGCGGCGAGGAGCGGCGCGCACGTCACGGCGAGCAGGACGTTGGTCATGAGCCCGACGTAGACGGTGGAGAACAATTTCTCGTAGGTCTCCTGCCGGGCCGGCCTGAGCAGGCGCGGCGCCCGCGCGTGGCCGTGGGCGCTCATCATTTGAGTCCGCTCGTCGCGATGCCGCGGATGAAGTACCGCTGCCCGAACAGGAAGAGGACCAGGATCGGCAGCACCGACAGCACGGCGCCCGTCATGATCATCGCGTACTCGGCGTCGTACTGGCCGACGAACGAGCGCAGGCCCAGCTGGACGGTCCACAGCTCGTTGCTCGTCAGGTAGATGAACGGCCCCATGTAGTCGTTCCACGTGTTCACGAACGTGAGCAGGGCGAGGCTCGCGAGCGCCGGTTTCGACAGCGGCAGCATCAGGCGCCAGTAGATGCCGTACTCGGTCAGGCCGTCGATCCGTGCGGCCTCGCACAGCTCGTCCGGGATCGACATGTAGTACTGCCGCATGAGAAAGACGCCGAACGCGCCGAAGGCCTGCAGCAGGATGATCGACCAGTAGGTGTCCGTCAGTTCCGCGCGCTGCATCATGATGTACTGCGGCACCATGTACGCCTGCCACGGCACCGCGATGGTGGCGATGTAGGCCAGGAACAAAGCGTCCCTGCCAGGAAAGCGCACCTTGGAGAACCCGTAGGCGGCAAAGCTGCCTGTCAGAAGCTGCAGGAGGGTGATGGTGACCGACAGGAAGACCGAGTTGCCCAGGTAGGTCGCCATCGGGATCCGGTCCCAGATCTCGACGAAGTTCGACCAGCGGAACTCCCGCGGGACCCACTCGACGGGAATGGTGAGAACCTCGTTGTTTCGCTTGAGCGAGGACGACACCATCCACGCGAACGGCACCAGCACGAGCAGGGCCACCGCGAGGAGGCACACGTACGCGAGCGCCGTCCGGACCAGACGCGGTCCCCGGGAACGGGGGCGCGCGGATGGGCCGGGTGGCCGGGGCGGGGCGATGGCCGGGGGAGCATCGGGCAGCGCGGTCATGCGGTGCTGCTCCGTTCGTTGAGGCGGAACTGGACAACGGTCACGGTGAGCACGATGACGAAGAGCACCAGGGCGATGGCCGAGGAGTAGCCGAAATGCCCCTCGGTGATCCCCTTCCGGTAGATGAGCTGGGCCAGGACCAGCGTGCTGCGCCCGGGCCCGCCGTCGGTCATGACCACGATGAGGTCGAGCACCTTGAAGCTCTGGATCGTCAGCATGACGACGACGAAGAACGTCGTGGGGCGCAGGCACGGCAGGGTGATTCTCCAGAAGCGCTCCCATGCGTTGGCGCCGTCCACCCGGGCGGCCTCGTAGTACTCCTTGGGGATCGTCTGCAGACCGGCAAGGAAGAGCACCATGTAGTAGCCCATGTCCCGCCACACGCTCGTGACGATCACAGCGGGCATCGCCCAGTCGGTACTGGCCACCCACCGGGGCGGGTCGTCGACGCCGAGCGCGTGGAGGAGCTGGTTGACCGGTCCGGCCGTCGGGTTGAACAACATGTTCCACACGACGGCCACCGCGACCAGAGAGGTGATGTACGGGAAGAACGCCGCGGTGCGGAAGAACTGCACTCCGCGGAGCTTGCGGTCGAGCGCGACCGCCAGGCCGAGCGCCGCCGCCAGGGTGAGCGGGATGTGGCCGACGGCGTAGTAGAGGGTGTTGCGGAGCGCGACGTAGAAGTTCTCGTCACGCAGCAGCCGCCGGAAGTTCTCCAGCCCCACCCACTCGGGCGTGTTGTAGGAGTCCCATTTCAGGAACGCCAGCGCGAACGCCGCGAGCATCGGGATCAGGGTGAACAGCGCGAAGCCGAGGAAGTTCGGGAGGATGAAGCTCCATCCGATGAGGATGCGGTGCCAGGCGGGTCGCCTCCGCGGCGGACTGTTGGGCGCCGATTGGGTTATTGCATGAGCCATAGCCGTCCTTCATGACCTCCAGCTCTTCCACGGAGATGTGGCGGGCTCTCAGTGCCTCCGGAACCCGCCACCGTTCCCTAGTTGAGCACTTCGCTCTTCACGCGGTCACCCATCGAGCGGATGCCCTCGTCGATCGACTTGTCACCGACCATGATGAGCTCGTGTTCCTCGTTGAGGATCGTGTCGACGTCGGAGGTGTGCTCACTGACGGGCATCTCCAGCACGACCTTGTCGGGCTGGAAGGCCTTCTTGGACAACTCGTCGGTGGGCATCCCCGTATTCGAGAAGTACGCCTGGGTGATTTCGGTGGTCTGCAACGCCGGCACCACGCCCACCTTGCTGATCGCCTCGGCGCCGGCCTGGCCCGCCGCGAACTGCACGAACTTCTTGGCCGCGTCCGCGTGCACAGCCCGCTTGTTCACCGCGAAGGCGGTTGGCGAGCCGAACGTCGTTGTGCCGGTGGCACCCGGCCGCTGCGGCATCGGCGCCAGGGCCCAGTCGACGTCCGTGGCGCCCTTCTGCTTCTGCCCAAGGATGCCGGAGATGTACCAGGTGCCCATCGGCAACATCGCCGTGGCGCCGGTCTCGAAGAGCGTGCGGTAGTCAGACTTCTGTGCCTTCGCCGTGCCGAAGTCGAGGGTCGCGCCGTCCTTCTGCAGCCCGAGCGCCATCTCGTACTGGTCCTTGAAGAAGGAGTAGTCACCGCTGAGCTGGTCGCCGCCGGTCTGCGCGGCGGAGATGGCCTGCACCACCGACCGCCAGGTGTGATGGTAGGTGCCGTAGACCTTCTTGCCCCCCTCGTCGTGGGTGAGGCTCCGGGCGAGCTTGGCGTACTCGTCCCAGGTCAGCTGGGGGGGCATCGTGACGCCCGCCTTCTCGAAGTACTTCTTGTTGTAGTACAGCAGCCAGAAATCCTGCCGGAACGGCAGCGCGTAGTACTTGTCCTTCACGTTGAACGCAGGCAGGCCGGCCAGCTTCGAGGTGTCGGTCGACCTGACCACGTCGGTGAGGTCCAGGAGCTGCCCGCGGCTGGAGTAACGCGAGTAGTCCGTGACGTTCTTCATCGTGATGACGTCGGTCTGGTCGCCGCCCGCCAGCATGGTCGTGACCTTGTCGGCGTAATCGTCGGCGAGGATGTCCACCGGTTTGATCTTGACGCCGGGGTTCGCCCGCTGGAAGGCGTCGAACAGCGCCGTGAACTCGGGGGTCTTGGCGAGGTTCCACACGGAGACGGTCAGGGTGACGTTTCCGTCGCTCGTCTTCTCGCCGGAAGCGCCTCCGCACGCGGTCACCGCCAGCGCGAGTACGACCGCGACTCCTGTGTATCCAATGAAGCGGGGTCGCCCTTGAGCCCTTCCCGCTGAGTTTGAAGCGATCATTTATCCGGTTTCCTTCCTGCGCCGGGGTCAGGCACTGACCTTGAATTCGTCTGCGGTCACGATCGCGCGGGGCGGTTGACCGGACAGGTAGCGCTCGAGCTCGCTGAGGGCGCTCTCGCTCATGCGCCGGGTCTCTGATCCGAGGGATCCGGCGATGTGGGGGGTGATCATGACGTTGGGCAGGTCGTACAGAGGTGAGGTTGCCGGGAGCGGCTCCGGGTCGGTCACGTCGAGGATCGCGTCGAGGCGCCCCCGGGCGCACTCGCGCTCCAGAGCCGTGGTGTCCAGGACCGCGCCGCGCGCGGTGTTGATCACGGTGGCCCCGTCCGGCAGCTGAGCCAGCTCGGTAGCCCCGATGAGGTGGTGGGTGGACGGAAGCGCGGGCACGTGGAGCGTGAGCACGTCGGAGCGCGGCAGCAGCTCGGGCAGCCGCACCAGGCGGGCGCCGGCAGCGCTCACCTGCGCCGCGTCCGCGTAGGGATCCGCGACGAGCACGTCGACCTCCAGACTGCGCAGCCGCTCGACCACCCGGCGCCCCACTCGAGAGAAGCCGACGATGCCGATCGTCCGCCCACGGTTGGACAGCTCTCCGCGACGCTCGGCATACGACCAGTCCTGCCGATGTATGCGCGCGTCCTGTGCGAGGAACGGCACCTTCTTGCCGGCGAAAATGATCGCCGCGAGGGTGAACTCGGCGACCGGGATGGCGTTCTCGTCGGCGGCATTGGTGACCAGGATCTCGCGGCGCCAGACCTCGTCGGTGACGAAGCTGCGCACCGTGCCCGCACAGTGGAAGATCGCCCGCAGCCGGGGCGCATCGGACAGCCGCTCGGCCGTCAGCGACGGACAGCCCCACGAGGTCACGAGTACCTCGACCTCACGCAGCCGGCGCCGTACGCGCGTCGTGTCGAGGTCACCGGTCGCCACCGGATCACCGAGCTCGACCAGGGTGCGCAACCGGCGCAGCTGTGGCTCCTGGAACTGCACGGTGAAGTGCGCGGGGTCCATGACCAGCAGGGCCTGCGGCCGTCGTCCGTGTGTCACTCGCGATCCTTCCGGAAAGCGCTTACCGGTAGGCCGATCATGTCCACTCGTTTCAATCACGTCAATACCTTGCAATCATTAGTGATCAGGTTGTCGATCGTTATTGATCGGATGGTGGCTACTTCGTGGCGCAGCGTCTCATCGATCGGCAAGCGTCTTGACCCTGCCAGGCCCGGATGCCACCATCGCGTCGGGCTTGGGTTACGTGGACATCACGCAGTGTGTGGATGGCGTTGCATTCGACAGCCGGGGGAAGGACATGCGGATGTTGCGCGAGCTCGATGACCTGAAGCTCTCCCCCTTCACTGGGTGGACCCGGGCGCACTGGGCGGCACTCGCCGACCGCGTCCTACTGTCGGCCCGCCGATACGCCTCGGCCTCTCACGCCCGGATCAGCTTCCCCGGCGCACCTGGAGGGTACGGACCGGACGTCGACGCGCTGGAGGGCTTCGCCCGCACATTCCTGGCCGCCGGATTCAGGGTGGCCGGAGAAGGCGGGCGCGACCCGCTGAACCTCATGGAGTGGTACGCCGAGGGCCTGGCCGCAGGCACCGACCCCGATTCGCCCGACCGCTGGGTGCGGCTGGACGAACACGACCAGGCCAAGGTCGAGGCCGCGTCGATCGCCCTGGTCCTCCACCTGACGCGACCATGGTTGTGGGACCGCCTGACACCGAGGGTGCAGGAGCGGGTGGTGGAATACCTCGCGCCGGCGATCGGCGCGAGGTATCCGCCGATCAACTGGATCTGGTTCCAGATCGTCGTCGAGCAGTTCCTCGCCGCCGTCGGCGGCCCCTTCGAACGCGGGGACATCGAGGCGGGCCTCGCGCTGACGGACGGCTTCGCGCGGGAGCACGGCTGGTACGCCGACGGCGCGGAGCGCGCCTACGACCACTACGTCGGATGGGCGCTGCACTTCTACCCGCTCATCTGGACCGAGATGGCCGCCGGAGACCCCGAGGCGGACGCGCGACGGCCGGTCTACCTGAACCGGCTCGAGCGCTACCTACAGGACGCCGTCCACCTCGTCGGCGCCGACGGCTCGCCCCTCATTCAGGGCCGCAGCCTCACCTACCGGTTCGCCGCGGCGACCCAGTTCTGGCTGGGAGCGCGCGCGGGCGTCGCAACGCCCGCGCCGGGTGTCCTACGCCGCGCCGCCTCCGGCATCGCCCGGCATTTCGCCGACCACGGGGCCCCCGACGAGGAGGGCCTGCTGACGCTGGGCTGGCACGGGCCGTGGCGGCCGATCGCCCAGTCCTATTCCGGACCCGGGTCACCGTACTGGGCGGCCAAAGGTTTCCTCGGGCTGTCCCTCCCCGCTGATCACCCGGTCTGGACGGCGGTCGAGGAGCCGCTGCCGGTCGAGTCCCACGACTACCACCTCGTCGTCTCCTCGCCCGGATGGCTCGTCAGCGGAACGCGCGCGGACGGCGTCGTACGGGTGACCAACCACGGCACCGACCACTCCCACCCGGGATCCACCCTGACCGACTCCCCGCTGTACGCACGCCTCGGATATTCGACGGCCACCTCGCCCGTACTCGCCGGGGAGCACGCCGGCCATCCGCTGGACCAGTCGGTCGTGATCCTCGCAGGCAGCGGTGAACCCAGCCACCGCACCGGATTCGAGACCCTTGCCATCGATCGCCTGCCCACCGGGACGCTCGTCGGCGCGTCCCAGTGGCAGGCGCACTGGATCGAGCCCGATCGCACAAGCCCCGACCACGGATACGGACGCGCCGGTCGGGTGCGCCTCGGCCCATGGATTCACACGATCTCAGTCGTGCGTGGTCCTTGGGAGATACGCCTGATCCGGGTGTCCGCGACGGGGGACGAGCAGGGCGCGCTCCGCGTCGGCGGATGGCCACTGCCAGGGGCGGGAACGGCCCTGGCGGCAACGGCCACCGTGTCGAATGACACCGCACACTCGCAGATCGTAGGAGGGGAAGGGCTGAACGCGTCCGGCGTGGTATCCGCCGAGGACGCCTCGCCGCTCGCGGCCCGAATACTCATCCCGTGGGGCGCCACGACTGGTCCGGCTCGACCCCACACCTGGTACGACGCGGCGATCTTCCTTGGCGGACGGAAACCGGGGGAGCCGCCGGCCGTGTGCTGGGACAGCTCCGCGGCGGTCGTCACCTGGCCAGATGGCAATGTCGACAGACTGGAAGCCCAACTTACGATGAGGACGAGCGGACGATCAGGCGGGGTTCTATGACGACACGATGCCTGGGACGGTGCGCATCGTCATCCGCCAAGCGCGCCGAGAGGAGCCCGAAAGCCGCATGCCCGACGGCCGCCTTGGGCGGACGGACCGCGGTCAGCGGAGGGTCGCAGAGTTCAGCCACCTCGTCGTCGTACGCGACGACGGCAAGATCCTCCGGTATCCGTATGCCGCGTTCCTGACAGCATTCCACCAGGGAGATGGCCTCCGGGTCGGAATGGACGAGCAGCGCGGTCGTCCTGGAAGCGCTGCACCGGTCGAGCAGGTCGTTCAGCGCATGCGGCCACTCGGGGTCTCTCCGGTCGACCGTGTTGACCTCCACTGCATCTTCCAGCCCGAGGCCAAGCTCCTCGCAGGCCTGTCGCCAACCGCGCCGCACATGCGGACTCGTCGGGCTGTCCATTGTGGTGACCACTCCGATACGCCGGTGCTCCAGCGCGGCCAGGTGCCGTACTGCCATCGCGGCCCCGTATACGTGGTCGCTGACCACGGACTCCATCGCCTCCTGGTAGGGCCCGACGACGGCGGCACGCTCAACGAGGACTACGGGCACCTCAATGGACTGGAGCCAGCGCACCAATGCCTCCCCATCCTCCCCAGTGGTGGTCGGCGCCACCAGGAGGCCGTCCACTCCTACCGAGTCGAGGAGCCAGGAGAGCTGTCGCCGCTCGTCGGCGGCCTGGTAGGTCGCGCCCCGCAGGACGACGCGCGTGCCGGAGGCGGCCGCGGCCTCACGGGCCCCGCGGATGACGTCCGGCCAGTAGTAGTCCAGCGACGGCACCACCATCCCGACCGTGGCCCGGATTCTGGCCTCGCCGACGGCCTCCGGCATTGACTCGGGAGAGGGTGAGACATCAGGTATCTGACTGATCAGTGCGTCAGCTGCCGCGGTTGCGCCTGGAAGGGCAGCCCCGCCGCGGACGCGCCGGATCAGCCCCTGGGACGCAAGGCGGGCGATGTCACGGCGAACGGTGATGGCCGAGACATCGAGCTCCGACGCCAACTCAGTGACCCGCAGGACACCGCGTCTCCGAAGCAGCTCGATCACTTGGGCCCGCCGCTCATCCGGAAGCGGTACGGCCGAGCCGGACACCGTCATTCGCCAACCTCCACCCGCACTTGGACAACTCCCTGTGCCGTCTTCGGCAGGATCAGCGCCAGCCGGGTCAGGCTTCCACCCCACACAGCCGAGAGCATCGGATCGTCGAGCAGTGGGCCAGGCGTGTGGTCCGCCACCTGCTCGCCAGAGCTGTTCGCGGTGCCTACCATCGCCCTCCTTATCGCTTGGAGCCCAGTGTATCGATCGAATGTGATCAAAGATGATGGCCTGGCGACGATCGATGCCTCCTGGACCAGGACGGTGTCGTCGGCGACTAGGAGGTCGTCCAGGACGGCCGGGATGGGATACCGGCCGGCGACACCGGCCTCACGGCGTTTGGCCGCGCTCATCCCTTCCGCCTGGGGTTCGGCGCGCGAACCGTCTGAACACGATTCTTCCGCGCGACGGGGCATCGCGATCAGCGTCCCTCCGGGTGTCCAGCAGGGACGGCCCTCGGCCCGGTAGGCCGCAACGCTCTGCCTGAAAGTTACAGCGGCATTCGTCGCGGACCAGCGGTTCGAGCAAGTCGTCTCCATCGCTCTTGCCGCACGCCCGTCTCCTCCCTAGCGTGAGGCCCCCATGGGGTGATCGGTATTGAACTGTTTGCGCTAACAGTGAGAGGAGGTGGACAGGAGGAAAGTCGGCCCTCTCCGAGGTTCCGGCCGGCCCACCCGCCGTTCATCCATGGCCATGCTCGCCCTCTCCACCCGTTGTTCCCGCCACGTTCCACAGCCGCCGAGTGCGGTGAGGTGGCCGTGACAACGGAACCACCGACAACGGCTGGCGATCGGTGGCCGACAACTAGAACCCGACCGGCAGGCCGGTGCTGGGCGCGCAGGACATGTCGCGGCCCGGACGTAGGCCAGCCACCCATCAGCCGCGTCACCAACCTCTCGGAGCAGTACATCTAGTGATGGGACAATTCATGGCACTGATCATGGCGTCCGATGGTTATCCATCAAGACCATCGCGGAGCTTCCGGTCGTTTCGCCGGTTGCTGATCGCCCTTGTGGTGACCGCGCTCACCGCGGTGGCAGCCCTCGTCTCCGCGCCGTCGGCCAATGCCGCCACCAGCCAGTTCCGAGGCATGAACTGGGCCGTGCTGGGTGACAACTTCAGCACCGGCACGCTCGTCGTGCAGGGCCTGAGCCAGTCCGACAGCAACGCGACAGTACGGGCCAAGGCCAACGCCCTCTACGACCACATGGCCTCCACCATGGGGGTCAACACCGTCCGGTTGCCCATCAACACGCACACCGTGGCCAACACGACCTGGTGGAACTCCTACCGCGGCGCCATCGACGCCGCCACCGAGCGTGGATTCAAGGTCATCCTGGCCTACTGGGAGGACGGCGCCGCCTCCGGCGGCAGGATCACGAACCTCACCGCATGGAACGCCATGTGGTCCAGCGTGATCAACACGTACGGCTCGAACGGCAACGTCTACTTCGAGCCGATGAACGAACCGCACGGCTACTCATCGGCGGACTGGCGCAACGTCGCGGCGAACTGGCTCAGCTCCCACCCCTCGGCGGCGCCCGGCCGGGTGCTCATCGGCGGCACCGGCTTCAGCCAGGACCTGCGCGACATCTGCAACGACAGCCGCTTCAACTCGACGCTGCTGTCCTTCCACTACTACGCCTTCTTCTACAGCGCGATGACCTACGACGCCTTCCGAAGCCACATCCAGACGCTTCTGGGCAACTGCGCCTCCCGCGCGGTCGCGACCGAGTTCGGCGCGCCGATGTCCACCGGCCTCAACTACGGCGACGCGAACAGCACCGACAACTTCGTGCGCTACATCCGCGCCATGGCCCAGGTCATGCGTGACAACCAGATGGGCGGCACCTACTGGCCCGCCCTCGGCGGCAAGCCGGGCAACATCGGCTACGACTGGTACTCGATGTACGCCCTCGGCGGCAGCGGCACCAATCTCACCTTGACCATCCGCAACCAATCCGGCGCCGACCGGATCCGGTACGCCTGGGGCGACACCATCGGCGACTCCACCCCTTCGCCTTCGTCTTCGCCGCAGCCGGAAACGTTCTACCGGATCGACGCGCGCCACAGCGGCAAGGCCATGGACGTCCAACAGGCGAGCACCAGCAACAGCGCGCGCATCGACCAGTACACCTACGGCGGCAACGCGTGGCAGCAGTGGCGCTTCCAGGACGCCGGCAGCGGCTACTGGCGCATCATCAGCCGCCACAGCGGAAAGTGTCTTGATGTGGTGGGCGCTTCAACCGCCGACGGCGCCGAGCTCGTCCAGTACACCTGTGGCACCGGCACCAACCAGCAGTTCCAGATGGTCGCCAACGGTGGCTACTTCCAGCTCCGGGCACGCCACAGCGGCAAATGCGTGGACGTACCGTCCGCATCCACCGCGGACGGCGTGATCATCAAGCAGTACGCGTGCAACGGCGGCACCAACCAGCAGTGGTCGCGCACGGCCGTCTGACGGTCGTCCCGACGTAACCGCTCCGCGGTACATCCCTCCCCGGTGCCGATCCCGCGCTGTGCGGTCGGTGCCGGGGATCCGGATTGCGGCGTCGCGCGGTCGGCCCGAGGCGAGGTGCCGGTGTTGCCACCGGTCCGCCTCCCCGGGCCGCCGCCCCGAACCTGACGTGCGATTGTCACCACCGCGCGGCGGAAGCCAGCCCAGGAGATCGGGGCTGCAGGCGGGCCGAAAGGCAACTGGAACAACGGCAGGCCGCACTACCGGTGCAAGTCCCCGACCGAATACGCGGTGGCCGACAAGATCGACCCCCGCGGCGGCCTCCTGGCCTGGAGCCTCCTCGTGGTCGGCAGCCTCGCCAGCCTCGGCGCGAACATCGCCGTCGCCGAACCCAGCCTGATCGGCCGCATCATCGCCGCGTGGCCGTCGCCGGCCTTGATCGGCAGCTACGAACTCCTGATGTCCCAGATCCGCCGCTGCGCGGGAGGACGAGCAGAGCCTGAAGATCTCTTGGCTCTCCACCCTGACGATAGGCGAGCGCGTAACCGGCAAGATCCTCCCGCTGCTCGTGCCCGGTCAGCAGGGCCTGGACGACCAGAGTCCGAACGCACACCTCCATGCGGAGGACGCTGCGTTCAGCCTCTTCAAGCCGTAGGCGAGCGTCGTCCAGCGGGCCAGGAAGCAACTCATCTGTGTAGGTGTCAGTGGCAAGCGCCGGCGTGTGCGAGCTGTTGTATGCCTTCCGGGCCTGCCGCGCTCGTTCGGCGAGCGCCGCATAGAAGTCGTCCGGGCTGCCGTCCTCGCGACGTCCGGCTGCCACCAGCCAGGGGCAGCGGTTGTCCGGCCAAACCGCTCCCCGCCAACGCTGGATCTTGACCTTGAACAGGACGTTGTCGTCCACCGAGACAATGCGCTCCCGGGCGGTGTCCCCGGCGAATTGAGCAGACGCCTTGTGGATTAGTGGATGGTCGATCTCGTCCAGAGCTACGCGAGCAGGGGGTAGCTTGGCGATGCCGAGGTCTTCACGCAGGCAGCGGATGGTCGGACGGGTAGGGTTCACCCTTCCTCCACGCCGCCGAGCTCCTCGATCTGCTCCTTGGTCAGTCCGGAGACCAGTGCCACCCGGGCGGCGTGCGTCCCGTCCAGTTGGGCCATCGCCTCCTGCATGGCCGCATGCAGCTCGGCCTGACGGACCTTGAGGTACACCCGTACGGCCTGTGCCACGAACTCCTTCTTCGTCACGTGAAGAAAGTGAGCCCCGTGCGAGATCAAGCGATCGGTTTCGGAGTCAACCTTCAGCGGTGCCACATTCGAGCCACCCACGACAAACCTCCAGTACCCAAAGGTACCCGCTGCTCTGGCCGGGCGAAAGCCGTACGCTCGGACTCGCGAGAGGTGGTGGGCGATGCGCTACCGCAGAGCGGTGGAGAGGCTGCGGATCCTCGCCGAGGCCTGTGAGCGGACCAAGCGGATGCCGCTGGAGGAGCCGTTCCTGCGCGAGGCGTAAGTGTTCGGTGATGTGGTCGCCGGTGACGATCCGCTCAAGAGGGTGGAGGTCGCCTTCGTGCTGAACCTCCCGCCGGAGGAGGTACCTATCAGGCGGACGTCCCCGCGCTGGTGACGGTTGTCGGAGGCGAAAGGATCACCATCAGGACGTGACAGGCGGCTCCCCGGCGACTCGAACCCCCATGGAGGACTATGCAGTGCACCCGTAGCTGAACCGGTCGATAAATGCGAAACGCCCGGACAATCCTGCCCGAGCGTCGGCTCAATCCTGCATATTCATACGACCCTATGAATGATCTTGGTGTCCGAGGGGGGACACACGCGATACGTACATGCCCTTCGCGGCGTCCACCACTCTCGTTCTCCCTGGCCGGGAGGGCTGAGCGGTGGGAGAGCCGAGCACTCAAGCTGTTCGCCGCATCCAACGTACGACGATCGCTGGTGTCGCGCTACTGGCGCTGATCGCGGCCGTCGTGTCGTTCAGGCACATGCACGAGCTCTGCCTGCGCCATGGTGAGGACCGCTTGGCGGCGGTGCTCATCCCCCTCGCCGTCGACGGCCTGATCGTCGTCGCTTCGATGTCGATCCTGCTGGCCAACCGGTACGGTTCCCGCGGCGGCCTCCTGGCCTGGAGCCTGCTCGTGGTCGGCAGCCTGGCCAGCCTCGGTGCGAACGTCGCCGTCGCCGAGCCCAGCCTGATCGGGCGCATCATCGCAGCCTGGCCATCCCTGGCTCTGATTGGCAGCTACGAACTCCTGACGTCCCAGATCCGCTGCTTCGCAGGAGAACAGGCCAAGGCTCAAGACCTGCCTGCTCTATGCTCCGAACCTGTTGCTGTGGCGGAGCCTGACCCTGGCGATCGCCGAGATCATCAGAAGAAAGACGCCGAGCTATTCCCTGACAGCAGTGAGAACGGCCGGACGCTGCAGCGAGAGGCCTGGCGGTGGGCACAGCAGAACCGTCAGGAGGACGGAGACCTGCCCAGCGGCGTCGCCATCGCCCGGGCCTTCGCCCGCAGCCCTCGATGGGGCCGTCTGGTCAAGAACGCCGGTCTCGCGGGCGAATTCACTTGAGCCCAGCGGTGTGCTCCAGCTGAGGGCAGGAGCATCCAATAGAGCCGCCGAGGTCTGACGGGGACAACTCGCCGCGGGGCGTCATATCTCTGGACCGATCTCGACCACAGAGATCCCCTCACCCTCGCCTCTGAACGGGCGCTCTTCCAGTTCGGCGGCGTCCGAGAAGGCGGGCAAGCCTAAGCGGGTTCCTGACCTCAGCGATCCCAGTACCGGTCGGGGTCCAGTTGGGCGGGGACGAAAAAATAGCCACCGCCTGTCGTGAGTGTGTACCGGCCCAGAGCCTCGCCCGCCAAGCGTCGCTGGACGGCTTCGAACCCACGTGTCAGGTCGGCCTGGTAGCAGACGAACAACAATCCCTCGTCCAGGTTGCCGAAAGCATCTCTGCCCCGACTGTAGGAGAAACTGCGGCGAAACAGGCGAGGCGGTTCGATTTCCGGCAGACGGGGATTCGCCCGGCGAACGTGGGAGTCCAGTGGAGTGGTTGATCCATCGGCGTCTCCGAACGGTGTGTTGGCGAACGGGGCAGTTCCGTCCAGGCGCGTTCCGTCACGCCGCCTCCCAATGATCTTTTCCTGCACGTTCACGGGGTCGGCGTCCCATAGGGCCTGGGCTAGCCGGATGAGACGGACCACCTGGTAGGTGCCGGCGCGTGCCCAGACCGGCTCTCGTGCCGTGTCGGGGACCTCGATCATTTCTCGCAACGCCCGCTGGCTGCCTTCACGCTCTGGATTACCGTAACCTTCTGTGAACCCGAAGAGATTGCGGGTGAGCGCGCGGCCGTTCTCCTCTCTGTTGTCCATTCTGAAGCCGTGCACCGACCAGCGGGCTCGGTGGTGGGGGGTCTGGCTTAGCAGGTCATGAGTTGCGCTCTGTGCCTCTTCCGTCGCCGCAGCGCAAATTTGAATCAGTACATCTCCGTGTGTGAAATCCGGATGGAGTAGGTCCCCCGGGAATGACGGCATCTGTCTCAACTGCCGGGGGCGTTGAAAAGGTACTCCCTTATCAAACAGCGATGCCCCGAATCCGATGGTGATCTCGACAGAGGCGGGCAACATCAGCATCGAAGTCCTGAGTCTGCGGAAGAACGGCGTGGCCGAACCGATGTCGATGTCGATGGCGGTGAAAATCGCGTACCTAGGTGGCGGTGACATGAGCAGGATCGGCTGAGGAGCCCTCGGGCTGTATCCACCGCTGCTGCTCGGGAGTAGAGCGCTGCCCACCACCGTCCCCGCCGTTGTCAGCGCCTTCCTCCGAGACAGCGGCCCATTGAGAATTTCGGGCATCGGTGAAGGGTAATTCCGACGACCCCTATCCCGCCATGCATGCAAATCGCCTGATGGGTCACTCATTAACGTGATTTCTTGCTCATGGGCCCCTTGAAAGGATGGGTTTCCTATTCGGCTCTTGCTAGGGGTTGCGCCTTGTGTCACGATCCTCCTGTCGACAGTGATCTTCAAGCGAGTTGCACAACGTGTCAAGAGGTGCGGGACGGCCGGCCCTCGAAGATTCTGCGGACGGACGGGGCATGCGCACAAGGGGACGTTTCACGGTCGTTGCCGCTCTACTCTGCCTGAGCATGGCGTTGCCCTCGATTCCGAGCCGCTCGGCCTCAGAATCTGATTCAGCGCGATATCCGGCTCGTGTCGATTCCGGAAACGCCACCGTCCCGAAATCTCCCACCGCTGGACCACATCCCGTGGAAGTGGG
Organism: Microbispora sp. NBC_01389; assembly: GCF_045040095.1. Classification (NCBI taxonomy): domain Bacteria; kingdom Bacillati; phylum Actinomycetota; class Actinomycetes; order Streptosporangiales; family Streptosporangiaceae; genus Microbispora; species Microbispora sp. NBC_01389. The sequence goes on along the minus strand of NZ_CP109552.1, from coordinate 1,703,223 downwards.
CATCGCAGGAGTCGCAGATGCCGTCAGCCCAGAACCTGGTCCGGCCACTTACGCCTACGACGCCGCCGGACGCCTGGTCGGGGTAAGCCAGCCCTCGGGGGACACGGCCCGCTACCGTTACGACCCCACCGGCAACCTGCTCGGCGTGGACCGCTTTCCGTCCAGCGACCTGTCGGTGCTGAGTGTGGTTCCCACCTCCGGGCGTCCGGGGGCGACTGTGACCGTCAGCGGCACCGGCTTCTCCGCCACCGCGTCGGCGAACCAAGTGACCTTTAACGGCACGGCGGCGACGGTCACCGAGGCGACCCCCACTTCGCTCGAAGTGAAGGTGCCGGCCGCGGTGACGGCGGGCCCGGTGCGCGTGCAGGTGGGTGGCACCACGGTCACCGGGGAGATGTTCACCGTCGCCGCTGCGCCACCGGCCGTCACCGGAGTTTCGCCTACGTCCGGGCCGCCCTCCACGACCGTGACGCTGACTGGCTCGGGCTTCGATCCGGTGCTCGCTAACAACGTGGTGGACGTCAACGGCACGCTGGCCGAGGTGACGGCGGTCACCGCCACCAGCCTGCAGTTCGTGGTCCCCCTCGGGGCGACTACGGGCGACATCCTCGTCACCACCCCCGCAGGCGGCACGCAAGCACCCGGTCAGTTCTCCGTGCCCTACCCGGGCGTTGACACCGCCCTTATTGAGAGCGTCACCCCCATGGTGGTCGGCGGCGCGGCGCAGGCCGTCAGCGTCGGCACCGCGGGCAAGGCCGCACTGGTAGTGTTCCGCGCCCCCGACGACGGCCAGGTCGGCATCGGGCTGACGGCCTCGACCTTCAGCGGCTCGATCGATGCCCAGGTGGTTGGTCCCAAGGGCAAGGCGGTCGCCGAGCTGTCTGGCATTCCGGCCCGCGATTTGGAGCTGACCCGTCTGGAGGCCGGTGCCACCTACCAATTGCTGCTCGACCCCAACGTCTCGACGGACACTGGCCAGGTACTGGTAACCCTGAGCGCTCCGGTCGGCGGGCAGCTCATTGTGAACGGCACGGCGTCGGTCGCCGCAATGTCCAGGCCTGGCCAGGACGGACTCTTCACCTTCACGGGCCATGAGGGTGATGATCTCAGCCTGGGCTTCACCGCCAATACGCTGACCAGCTACGCCTTAGTCGACGTTCTCGCCCCCGACCTGTCGATTCTGGTCGACAACCTGCACCTCAACAACAACGGGACAACCGACATCGACCTTCCGGTGCTCGACGAGTCCGGCACCTACGTGGTCCGCATCGATCCCAATCAGGCGGCGACCGGCGACATCACCCTCACACTGTCGGCCGCGCAGACCGCTGTCCTGACCTCCTTGGGTGCCGCGACCCAGATCTCCATCACCCGCCCCGGCCAGGACGTGGTCGTCACCTTCAATGGGGTCGAGGGCGAGATGGCCAACATCGGCCTCACCTCCAACAGCCTCAATCAGGACACCAAGTTCACCGTCAAGGACCCTTCCGGGAACGTCCTGGTCGACTGGACCTTCCTGAAAATCTACTCCGCCTCCGACATCGATCTCACGCGGCTGCCCGCCACCGGCACCTACACCATGCGGCTCGACCCCGCGTCAGCCGGCACGGGCGGGGTGCGGCTGACGTTGTCGCCTCCCGCCACCGCCGGGCCGCTCACGGCGAACGGCACCGCGCTGACTGCATCGATCACCCGCCCCGGCCAAGACGCCGTCTTCACCTTCACCGGCACGGCCGGTACGAAGGTCAACCTCGGGCTGAGCACCACACTGACCAAGAACGCCTACATCTATGTCAGCAAACCGGATGGTTCGCTCCTGGTGGACGGGCGGCTCCTGGTGGCATACACCAAGGGCAACGTCGACCTGGCGCTACCCGCCGACGGCACCTACCGGCTCCGGCTCGACATCGTCGACGCCGGGACTGGCAACATCACCGCGACGCTGTCCACCCCCCTGGCCGTCGGCGAGGTTACCCCCACGGGAGCCGCGAAGACGGTGACAATCAGCCGTCTCGGCCAGAACGCCGTCCTGACCTTCACCGGGACGGCCGGGCAGGCGGTGAACTTCGGGTTTACCTCCAACACGTTCACCGACCAGATCTATCTCGACTTCGTCGCACCCGACGGGACGGTCGTGGTCGACAACCGGAGTGTCGCCGCGTACGCCAAGAGTGACCTGGACCTGCTGTCGCTCCCGGCGTCCGGTACCTACCAGCTCGTCATCGACCCCGCGTACGGGGTGACCGGAAGCATCACCGTGACCGGCTCCCTGTCGGTCCTGCCCGGCGAGCTCGCCGTGAACGGCGCGGGGCTTCCGGCCACGCTCGCCCGGGCCGGGCAGGACGCCGTCTACACCTTCACCGGCACCAGCGGGCAGCTTCTCCGGCTGAACGTGTCCGGCGTGGCGTCGTTCGGCGGAAGCAACGTGTTCGTCACAGTCATCAAACCCGACGGCACCGAACTGAACGGGTATGCCACGCTCAGCGCCGACGGGGTGGTCACCGTGCCGGCCCTGCCCGTCTCCGGGTTCTACAAGGTCGTGGTCGACATCGGCAACGCGGCCACCGGGACGGTCACCCTCGCGCTCGCCACCAGGACAGCCGCAGCGCGGGCTGCACGCGCCGCACCGGCTTCCGCATCCTCGCAGGCTCCCACACCTACGCTCGCTCCCACGCCGGCGGCGTCCCACTCGGCGCTCACGCCTCCGCACGCCCAGGCGATGGCGGGTGAGGCGATGGGCAAGGGCCCGTCATGGCAACCGGATGGCGCCAACCTGAGTGGTTTCGACTGGAATATCCGGCGTGGCCCCGCGCAGCAGGCGCAGACGCTGACCGCCGCGTCGGGCCAGACCGCGCTGTCCGGTCAGGTCCGTACCGTCGACGGCCGGGCGCTGCCCCACGTCGCCGTACGGCTCGGCGAGGCGCGCGGGGAAACCGACGCCCAGGGCAGGTTCCTGCTCACCGGCGCACCTGCGGGCACCGAAACGCTGGTCGTCGACGGCGGGTCGGCGGGCCGCAAGGGCGTCAGATACGGCCACTATGAGATCAAGGTAGAGGTAGCCGCCGGCAGGACCACCGCGTTGCCGTACACGATCTGGATGCAGCAGCTCGACACAAAGCACATGCTGCGCTTCCCCTCACCGACGACCGCGGAGACCGTGCTGCGGACCCCCAAGATCCCAGGACTGGAGGTGCGCATCCCCGCCGGCTCCGTCATCCGCGACGGCGACGGCAACGTCGTCACCGAGCTGGGGATCACACCGATCCCGATCGACCGTCCGCCATTTCCACTGCCCGAACGCGGCATCGTCCCGGTCTACTTCACCGTGCAGCCCGGCGGAACGTACATCTTCCCCGACGGGGCGCAGATCATCTATCCGAACTACACCAAGCTCCCGGCCGGTACCCGCGTGGACTTCTGGAACTACGACCCTGAGCGGCGCGGCTGGTACGTCTACGGCAAGGGCCGGGTGAGCGCCGACGCCCGCCAGGTCGTTCCAGACCCCGGCACCAAGGTGTGGGCGTTCCACGGCGCCATGTTCAACACCACCTTCATCCCGCCCTGGCTGAAGAAATGGGTGAAAGACTTCACCGACTGGCTGTCGGGCGATCCGGTGGAACTGTCGTCGGGCCTGATGTCCGACACCCGCACCGACCTCGCCGTCGATGATGTGATGCCGATCGACGTCACCCGCGTCATGTGGCAGGGCGACGTCGAGTCACGTGAGTTCGGGGCCGGGATCACCTCCCGCTACGGCATGATCCTCCACTCGGAGCACCAGTACACCGAGGTGGACCTGTACATCCCCGGCGGCGGCAAGGTCCACTATGTGCGGACCTCGCCCGGCGTCAGCTTCACGGACGCGGTGTTCGAGGCGCGTGGCACCACCGGGGAGTTCCAAGGCTCGAAGGTGTGGTTCAAGGGGAACGGCAGCTGGGTCGGCGACTGGCGCCTGACCCTCCGCGACGGCACCGAGTATGTCTTCCCGCAGTACTCACGGCTCAGCGCGATCCGCGACCGGTACGGCAACGAGATCCGGCTCACCCGGGCCGCCAACCCGACCGAGGACCTGACCCAGATCACCTCCCCCAGCGGTAAATGGATCAAGCTGAGCTACGACGCCCAGCATCGCGCCATCCAGGCCCGCGACAACATCGGCCGTACGGTCGCGTACACCTATAACGCCGCCGGGCGCCTGGAAACCGTGACCGACCCCGCGGGCAAGGTAACCCGCTACACCTACGACTCCGCCGGACGCCTCGCCACGGCCAAGGACGGCCGCGGAATCACCTATCTGACCAACGAGTACGACACGGCGGGGCGCGTCCGGCGGCAGACGCTCACCGACGGGCAGGTGTACGACTTCGTCTACACCACCGACGCGAACGGCCAGATCACCGAGACACGCGTCACCGAACCCGGCGGCAGGGTGCGGCGCCTCACCTTTGCGAACGGTCTGGTAAGCACCGACACCACCGCGTACGGCACGCCGCTGGCACGTACCGTCACCTACGAACGCGGCACCGACCAGCAGGTGGACGCCATAGTCGACCCCTTCGGGCGGCGCAAAACCTACCACTACGACATGAAGGGGAACGTCACCTACACCACGCTGCTGGCAGGCACCGCGAACGCCACCGATTCGGCCAAGGTCACCTATGCGGGACCGTACGGTCAGCCGACCAAGATCGTTGACAGGCTGGGCAAGACGACGAAGTTCGGCTACGACCAGAACGGCAACCTAGCCTCGGTCACCGACCCGATGGGCCGCTCCGCGACCTACGTGCACAACCGCGCGGGACAGCTGACCTCGGTTACCGATCTCACCGGGCAGACCACGACGTTCGCCTATCGTCACGGCCAACTGGTCGGCGCCACCGACTCGGCGGGCGCCACCACGACCTTCTTCGGAGACGCCGCGGGGCGCCGGATCGGGGTCACCGCTCCCAACGGTACGACCTCGCGTGTGTTCTACGACTCCCGCAATCAGGTCACCCAGACCATCGACCCGCTCAGCCACACGCTGACGTTCGGCTACGACGACACCGGCAACCTGCGTACGCTCACCGATGCCCGCGGGCACAGCATTACCTGGAACTACGACGACTCCGACCGGATTATCGGGTTCACCGACCCGCTGGGCCGTTCCTCCTCCACCGCCTACGACGCCGCGGGACGCCCCGCCACCACCGTGAGCCGCAAAGGCACAGTCACTCAGATCGACTACGACACGCTGAACCGGCCCACCCGCGTCTCCTACGGCGTCAGCGGCACCACCGCGGAGTCGCGCTCCACGCTCTCCTACGACGCCTTCGACCGGTTGCAACAGGTAACTGACACCGCGACGGCCGCCCCGGCCACCTTCGGCTACGACGACCTCGACCACACGACCCAGGTGACCACGGCGAACGGCGCGATCGGTTACACCTACGACGTCGCGCACCGGCTTGCCTCCATGACCGCCGCCGGTCAAACTCCGGTCACCTATACCTACGACGACGCCGGTGACGTCACCCGCGTCGCCCAGGGCGCTCAGCAGACCGACGTCCACCGCGACGGCTCCGGACGCGTCGACCGTCTCGACCTGCCCGGCTCCTGGAGCCAGAACTACACCTACGACACACGCAACCGGGTCACGGCCGTGACCTACAAACACGGCACCACCGTCAAAGGCGTGCTGAACCAGAAGTACGGCCCCACAGGCGACCTGACCGAGGCCACCGGCGACTTCGCCCGGATCGCCCTGCCCCAAGCCGTTACCGGCCTGACCTACGACGACGCCAACCGCCTGACCGGCCGAGGCGGCCAGACCCTCACCTACGACAACGACGGCAACCTAACCAATGACGGCACCACCACCTACAACTGGAACGCCCGCGGCGAGCTCACCGGCCTGAACCGCACCGGCCTGAGCGCTACCTTCGGCTACGACCCCCTCGGGGACCGGGACCGCCGCACCGTCGCAGGCAACAGCCGCACCTACCTGAACGGCCAGGGCAACCCCGTAACCGAGACCGACGGCACCGGCCCCAGCACGACCCTGCTCTCCGGCGGCACCGACCGCTGGCTCGCGCGTACCTCGCCCGCCGGCACCCGGGCGTACCTGACCGATCCACTCGGTTCTGTCCTAGCGCTGGGCGACGCATCCGGCCAGATCACCGCGTCCTACGCCTACGACCCGTACGGCAACGCCACCGTCAGCGGCGACCCGGAAGGCAATGCCCTGACCTACACCGGCCGGGAGAACGACGGCACCGGCCTGATGTACTACCGGGCCCGTTACTACAGCCCCACGCTGCAGCGTTTCATCAGCGAGGACCCTATCGGGGTCGCCGGCGGCACCAACCTGTACGCCTACGCCGCGAACTCCCCGACGAACTACACCGACCCCTCCGGCAACAACCCCCTGGTCGTCGGCTGCCTGGTCGGAGGCCTTACCGACGGCGCAATCGACTACCTCAGCCAGCGCCTGTCAGGCCGCAAGGTCGACTGGGGGCTGAGCGGCGTAGGCGGGGCGGCCCTGAGCGGCTGCCTGCTGAACGGCCTGTTCGGCGCGTTCGCCAAGCTGCCCAAGTTCGGGCGGTGCCTGCTCAACAGCTTCACCGCCGACACCCTAGTGGTGATGGCCGACGGCAGCCGTAAGCCGATCTCCGCCGTACGCGTCGGAGACAAGGTGCTGGCCGCCGACCCGGAGATCGGCAAGACCCGTCCCGAAGAGGTCACCGGCCTCATCATCGGGGAAGGCGACAAACAGCTCACCCACATAACCGTCGACACGGACGGCCCAGGCGGAACCGCGACTGGGACGGTCACCGCGACGGGCGGGCATCCCTTCTGGGAACCGATCCTCGGAAAGTGGCTTGCCGCCGACCGGCTGAAGCCGGGCATGTGGCTGCGCACCGGCGCGGGCACCCATGTCCAGGTCACCGCGGTCGCAAGGGAGACCACTCACACACGCGTTTACAACCTGACCGTCGCCCATCTGCACACCTACTATGTGCTGGCGGGCGCTACCCCCGTCCTCGTCCACAACAGTGGCTGTGCGCCGGATGGGCTGGCACGTGTCCACCTGCACCCGCCGGCAGCGCCAGGTGAGGCGGGGCACGCTTCCATCGAAGTGATCCAATTCGGGGGAGATTCGATGCACACGCATCAATTGGGGACCATTGGAACGAAGGCATTCTCCCGAACCTGGACTGGGGGGCCCGGAGTCGACGGGATCATCGAGATCCCACTGCCCAGGGCGGGTGGTGCCCTTGCTGCGCAGGAGGTATACCAGGCGCGAGGAGTGCTTGGGCTATATGATCTGGAGCGTAAGAGTTGCCTGACTTACTGTGGCGACATTCTTCGAGCTGGCGGGGTTGAAGGAGTTCCTAAAACTACCAGCGGCATTCTGTCCTGGCTCTTCAATACTAATTTTTGAAGGGGGTGATGGAAGTCAACAACTTTCCTGAATGGATGCAGGAGTTTCGTGATCCCCCGCCAAGCTGGACGCCGCCGGAAGAGCTGACGGTGCCCACGCCGGTGCCGTCGCTTAACCTTGCACTATCGATTCTGGCGAGCTCGGTCATCGGGAATGATCTCGTCGAACTTGTCGGTTCGTGGATCTCTGCGATGGCCAGACTGAACATGTGGTACAAGGATCCCGGGCGGCGCCCACTCCGCAAGGGTGAGCTTCCACAAATTCTCGTGTTGTCAGGCAACGTGGCCGGCGAGATCTACGGTTTTTGGCAGGCGTACCTGCGTGCCCTTGAGGACCCATCTTCGGAATACGGTGATCGTGAGTACCAGGCCTTGCTTGACGCGGTTCGTGATGGGACGCAGGCCATCCACGCTGCAATGGCATAAGTACGGGTCAGTCGCGCCGATCATTAGGGCTGAAGCGTTCTCAGGTTGCGAGACCGAGTAGCTGAAGGCCGTCCGCGGGGTCGCTGCGGTAGTGGTCGGTGGCCGCGGCGATGTTGGTCCAGCCGATCAGTCGGGCCAGGGCCGATGGCCAGGTTGCGGAAGCTCGCCATGATGCGGGTGCGGCACTGGTCCTCGTCTTGCAGGCGTCTCGCGGTAGATGACGTCGCGGATGTGGTGCAGGGCTTCGATGCTCCAGGGGCCGCGGATCAGTCCGGCGAGGACAGTCGAGCGAAGTGGGAAATTTGGGAGGTTATGTTCTGTCACTGGCCAGACGGTAACAAGATGGTTGCCCCTTGCCCGTAATTCCTGCTTATTCAGCATTCGATCTTTCGCTGTAGAAACCTGAAGCCGAAGAGAATTTTCTGGCTTGACGGAGTTGTGGGCGATGGTTCCCACGATGATGCCCCCATTGCCGGCGGCGGCAGGGCCAGGCCACGAGAACACACTCGCGGCGTGGGCGGCGCGGTCGGCACTCCGCCGGACGAGCGTACCGGTCAGGGGCGGGTTGCGGTTTGTGTTCTACGGGCGGGTGTCGACGGAGGATCATCAAGATCCGGTGACGTCGCAGGCGCGGCAGCGGGCTCAGGCCGGAGCGTTAGTGACGGGGTTCGGACGGATCGTGGGCGAGTACTTCGGTGTCGGGCAGAGCCGGGTGCTGCCGTGGGTGCGCCGTCCGGAGGCGGCGGCGCTGTTGGTGGCGATGGCCGATCCGGACCGCGGGTTCGATGCGATCGTGGTGGGGGAGTACGAGCGGGCGTTTTACGGCAGCCAGTTCGCGTTGATGGCGCCGCTGTTCGAGCACTACGGGGTGCAATTTTGGCTGCCGGAGGTGGGTGGCCGGGTCGACTTCAGCGCCGAGGGGCACGAGCAGATGATGATCGGGCTGGGGATCCAGTCCAAGCGGGAGATCACCCGGACCCGGATCCGGGTGCTGACATCGATGGCCGCCCAGGCCCGGGAGCAGGGCCGGTACCTTGGTGGCCGTCCGCCGTACGGGTACCGACTGGTGGACGCGGGCCCGCATCCGAACCGGGCGCATGCGGCGTGGGGGCGGCGGACGTTGCGGCTGGAGCCGGACCCCGGCACCGCACCCATCGTGCGGTGGATGTTCGCACAGAGGTTGGCCGGGCACAGTCTGGCCCGGATCGCCCGGGCGCTCAACGACATGCAGGTGCCGTGCCCCTCGGCGGCCGACCCGGTGCGTAATGCGCACCGGTCGGGCGCGGGGTGGGCGGTGACCACGGTGGGTCCCATCGTGGGCAATCCCCGGTACACCGGGCGGCAGGTGTGGAACAGGCAGCCCACCGAGCACGAGTTGATCGATCCGGGCAACACCGGGCTGGGTCATCGCCAGGTGCAGCGATGGGGCCTGCCCGACGGATGGGTCATCTCGACCAAGCCCGCGCATCCGGCGCTTGTCAGCGAGGAGGACTTCATCGCGGTCCAGGGCATGCGCGCCGCCCGGGTCACCGCCCACCCGGACCGCCGCTACCTACTGGCAGCGCTGCTCGGCTGTGGGGTCTGCGGGCGGCGGCTGGAATCATGCTGGGCCAACGGCCGGGAGGCTTACCGCTGTCGGCACGGCCACACCACCGCTACCGGCCCCGCCCCCGCCCGGGCCAGAAACCTGTACGTCCGCCAGGACCGGATCCTGCCGCACCTGCAGGCCCTGTACCTGCTGTTGTCCGGACCCGATCCCGTCGACTGGTCGGCCGTGCCGCCGGCGGATATGGAGGTCATTGAGCATTTGCGAAACCGCAAGATTACCCTGATCTACGATCCGGTGTCTCGCACGCTTCGCACCGCCACGCCCAGGAAGGTGAGCGTCATCCTCGACCGCGCCCACTGGCCCGGGCGATCACGAGCCATCCGCGAGATCCCCGACGTCTGGAAAGGAGGCACACTCAGACCACCAGAACGCCCGCATCGGCCAAGGGCCGATGCCTGGGTGGCCTCTCGCCATGTCCGGATATGCCCGGCTGTATACAAGTTACGTGTCCGAGGGGGACACGCTCGATACGTACATGCCCTTCGCGGCGTCCACCACTCTCGTTCTCCCTGGTCGGGAGGGCTGAGCGGTGGAGGAGCCGAGCACTCACGCTGTTCGCCGCATCCAACGTACGACGATCGGTGGTGTCGCGCTACTGGCGCTGATCGCGGCGGTCGTGTCGTTCAGGCACATGCACGAACTCTGCCTGCGTCACGGTGAGGACCTCCTGGCGGCGGTGCTCATCCCGCTCGCCGTCGACGGCCTGATCGGCGTCGCCTCGATGTCCATCCTGCTGGCCAACCGGTACGGCTCCCGTGGCGGCCTACTAGCCTGGGGCCTCCTCGTGGGCGGCAGCCTCGCCAGCCTCGGCGCGAACGTCGCCGTAGCCGAGCCCAGCCTGATCGGGCGCATCATCGCCGCTTGGCCTTCACTGGCCTTGATCGGCAGCTATGAACTCCTGATGTCCCAGATCCGCCGCTGCGCGGGAGAACAGCCAGAAGCTGAGGATCTTCCTGCTCTCGATGCTGATCCTGTCACCGCTGTGGACGCTGACCTCGAAGAGCAGCAAGACGATGGGGAGAAAGACGCCGATCTCTCCGCTGAGCAAGATGGGAACGCCCGGACGCTGCAGCGAGAGGCCTGGCGATGGGCGCAGCAGATCCGTGCGGAAGACGGAGATCTGCCCACAGGCGTCGCCATCGCCCGGGCCTTCGCCCGCAGCCCCCGCTGGGGCCGCCTGGTCAAGAAGGCCGGGCTGGCCGGCGAACTCGGCTAACGCTGGGTTGATAATTCGGTGCTTCGACCGCCCGGGTCGGCGATCGCCGATGCGCCTGGGCGGCTGGCTGCTGAGGCAGCTCCGATTCCGACGGCCCCGGCTCAGGATCGGGCCGGATCCTCAGCGTGTCGCCGAAGCCGTCGGTGACCATGACGGGCAGGGGTCCAATGACCGGCACCGGTGCGTCGGCAACCTGCCAGGCCTCGTGCAGGCGATTGGGGTCGATATCAGCGACGAGGACAGTGCCCGACGGGCCATGCCCGATTGGCAGACCGGCCAGTAGCGTGCCCACGAACAATCGGATCGCTTCATAAGATTCCGTCCATGTCACGAGTGCGCCCGGCCCGGCAGTTCGCATCACAGCCCGACGTGCCGGTCCTACGGAGTCTCGGACCCACGTACGAAAAGAACCTGCACGGGCGGCACGCAGCGGTCCTCCTCAAGGTTCTCACCGACAGGTCCGCGAACGCCGCGACGAACATCGCGCTCGCGGGGCACTACGGCAGCGGAAAGAGCAGCGTCATCCGCGGCGTCCAGGCGGGTCTGGAGAAGCGGAAGATCGGCTGGGTCAATCTGTCGCTGTCGAGCCTGGGCATCGACGACATGAAGCGGGCGCGCATCCAGGATGACGGGACGCTCGCGCCACTGACAAACCTCATTCAAAAGGAGATCGTCAAGCAGCTGCTCTACCGGAAGGCCCCTGCGGACATGCCGGGGTCGAGGTACTTCCGTATCGACTCGTTCAGACCCTGGCCGGCTGCGATCTGGGGCGCAGTGGTCGCGGTGGGGTTCTTCGTGATCGCGGTCCTGCTGGGGCTGGTGAATCGCGTGGAGAAGATGGGGCCCCAGGCCGTGGTCGCCAGTCATGACTGGGTGCCGTGGGTCATCGTCGTTGGGCTCGGCGTGTTCCTGGGCGTGATCTGGTTCCTGGGTTTGCGTGCCCTGCAGAGCCGGGTGCGGGTGGAGAGCGTCTCCGCGGGCGGAGCGGCCGTCAAGCTGAGCGCGAAGGAGAACTCGTATTTTGATGAGTACCTCGACGAGATCGTCTACTTCTTCCAGAAGACGAAGACCCAGGTCGCGATCTTTGAGGACCTGGACCGGTTCAGGGACCCTCACATCTTCGAGACGCTACGCGAACTGAACACCGTCTTAAACAACTCCGAGCAGATCAAGTCACGGCCGGTTCGGTTCGTGTATGCGGTCCGCGACAGTATCTTCGAGCAACTCACAGTCGATGCCGCCCCGGACGGTGATGCGGATGCCGATGCGGCAGCGCTTCGTGCGTCCGCTCTGGAGTCCGCCCCGTCGGCGAACAGGACAAAGTTCTTCGACCTGGTTGTCCCGATGGTTCCGTTCATCACGCACCGGTCGGCGCGGGATCTGTTGGTGGCGGAGTTCGCCGAGTCGGATGAGCGGCCTTCGACTGCGCTGGTGAATCTGGTTGGCGGGCGTCTGACCGACATGCGCCTGATCCGCAACATCCGGAATGAGTTCGAGATCTACCGTGCCTCGGTCCTGGGAGAGAGGGGCCTCAAGGGCCTCACCGCGGACCGACTGTTCGCGATGATGGTTTACAAGAACCTGCATCTGGAGGACTTCGAGGCCATCCGGCTGGGCACGAGCAAGATCGACGAGGCCCACCGGGCTTTCCGCGACATGGTCACGTATCAGACGGGCCACCAGGCAGCGGTCAGCAAGGAGGCACTAGACCGGATCGCGTCGAACGCCCTGTGGGACGAGCACGCGAAGGCCGCCGGCGAACGGCTCCAGAAGGTGCTGCCGATTGTGCACCGGGCCTCGCAGGGTGGTGCCGAGCCGGTCCTTCGGTACCAGTCGGAGAGCTACGCGCTCGCGACTCTTACATCCGGCGACTTTTGGAGGTCGCTGCACGAGACCCGCAAAGAGGTGCGCCTTATCCAACCTGGATACGGTGGCGTCATCGTCCTGTCGTTCGATGACGTAATCGCGCTGGTCGGGGATGGAGCCGCTGCGCTGAATGATGCCGTCGAAGCCGATGTCGCACGTCTCCAGCGCGCCTCCCGGGCCGCGCGGGAGACCAAGGACTTCGTTGCGAAAGCCACGATGGCGCAGCTCATGGCCAGGACGGACCTGGTCATGCCCACCGACGGCGGCGTGGAGCGCAACCTGGATGCCATCGTTGCCGATCTCGTGTCGCCCGTGGCCCACGACCTCCTTGCCAAGGGCTACATCGACGAAAACTTCACCCTGTACTGCTCGGATTACCACGGCATCGCTATCAGCGTCAGCGCGATGAACTTCATCCTCCATTGCGTCCAGGCCGACCGCGCAGACCACCGCTTCCGGTTCGACGAGGCTGCCTCCATCGACGCGGTCGAGAACGAAATGGGCGCTCGCTTCCTCGACGGCGAGAGCGTCTTCAACCTTGAGGTCTTCGACCACTACCTGCCCACGCGCCCCGAGCGGCTTGATAAGGCTCTCGACAAGCTCGTCATGCGCGCCGGGACCGACTCCTCTTTCATCGATACGTACCTCATGGACGGTGAGTCCAGGGCACTCTTCGTAAGCCGACTGGCTCCTCGTTGGAAGGGCGTGTTCGTCCATCTGGTCGAGAAAGCCCCGTTCGACCTCCTGGCGGCCGTCACGCTCGTTGATGCCGCTGTCCGAAGCGCTGATCGAGACGTCGACTACGACTCCTCGGACCGGGTGGCAGAGTTCCTCTCGGAGCATTACGACCAGATGCAGGCATTTGTCGGCACCGTGGAGACATCAAAGGCGGCTGACCTGGCGGTCCTGGTTCGTCGTCTCGGCACCCAGGTCAGTGACCTCGCGGTGCTTGGGGACGCACAGCGCAAGGCGGTGGTCACGGCTAGCCTGTACCCGGTCACGAGGGCGAACCTGTCCGCGGCACTCGGTGAAGGCACCCCGCTGGCCCTCGACGTGGTGAAGGCGACCAACGCGACCGTCTACGAGCACATCCTCAACAACCTGGACAGCTACCTGCATGCCCGCCAGGAGGGCGAAGTGACCGTCGGTGCCTCGGAGGAGTTCGTCGCGGTGCTGAATGACGTCGCCGGTGCTGCCGAATCGGCGGTGCTGCCGGTTGCGAAGGGCGCGTCGCGGACGTGCGAGGTAGCCGATCTGGATGAACTCGACGAAACGGCATGGACCGCAGTGGTGTCGGCGAGCCGGTTCGCGCCGACCGCCTGGAACGTGAGCCAGTTCGTAGCAAAGTTCGGCGTCCGCGAGGAACTGGTGAAGAATCTGAACAGCCTCGACCTCACCGAGGTCGAGAAGGTGAAGGAGGAGTCCAGGTACGACCTCGGGTATGCGCTGGCACATGCCGAGAGCCTGGACCCGGCAGCGAGGATCCATTTGGTGAAGCAGCTCCAGCTCTCCGGCGGATTGGATCCCGAACGCCTGACCGGCGCCGGGCTCAAGCTGCTCCCGGCGCTGCTGGCCGCCGAACTGGTGCCCGATGCCGCCGAGACATATGCGCGTTTGGGCGGTAGTCCGTTCGCGGTCCGCGAGGAGTACTTCGCGGCGTCCAAAGGTCTGGCGTCCTACGTGTGTGAACTACCGCTATCGAGCGACGACCTGCCCAAGCTCATGCGGAGTCGGCGTGTGGCACCGGCCGTCAAGCGGGCAATCGCCGATGACGCGGAGTACGTACACGGCCGGTTGTCCCGGCAGGGTGCCATCGCGATCTGCGAGTGGGCGGCCAAGGGCAACACGGTCTCGGTGGATCTGCTGGTCAAGCTCAGCGAAGCCGGAGCGCCCGCCGAGCACATCCTGAGTCTGCTGGAACCCCACCTCACTGACATCGAGCTACCGGTGTTGGACCAGATTCTTTTGGCGCTCGGCGATGAGTACGAACCGCTCACCAGGGTCGGCGGCCACCGTCCGAAGCTGAAGGAACGGGACGGGACCGAAGAGCTGCTCAATGAACTAAAGCGCCGCGGCCGGGTCAGCTCGTTCGGCCCAGCGATGCTCAATGGCATCCGGGTCAACATGCGTCGTTGACACCCCGCCAATGGCTCGCAACGCGCTCACGCAGAGTGATCATTAGAAACCATCGGTCATGCAGGATGAACTATCCACAGTCGCGCTACCGATCCGGATCAACGTCCCCGACGGGTGCACCTGATCGATCTGCAAGTCGGTCAGGTGGGGGAAGAGAACCGTGAGAAGCTCCGAGATCGTCACCGATCGTGATCAGCAAATCACCGCAGTCGAGCGTTGGAAGATCACAGAATTAGTGCCAGAGCCCGTTTTCGCGTGTCGTCGACAGGAGCATCCCCGCGGGCGCGGGGGCCGATGCCGAGGGTCGGCACGAGGCCGTCCCTATGCAGGGAGCATCCCCGCGGGCGCGGGACCGACGACAACGTCAACGATGTGATTGTCCCAGGCGCGGGAGCATCCCCGCGCGGGGATGCTCCGCACTGCGGCCACGAGTGGGAGACCCGGGCCGCGTCGCCCCCGCGCCCGCGGGGATGCTCCTACCAGCACTGCGTACCCGAGCCCTGGGAGGAGGTCGCCCCCGCCCCCGCGGGGATGGTCCTGCACTGTCTGCCTGCACCCGGGGTGCGGAAAGGTCGCCCCCGTGCCCGCGGGGATGGTCCTCAAGGTCGGCCGGGAAACCGGCCGCTGGCCCCGTCGCCCCCGCGCCTGCGGGGATGGTCCAAGGGTCCGCGGGTCGATCCCCGCCGCGCGCCCGTCGCCCCCGCGCCCGCGGGGATGCTCCTGCGCGATCGCCATGCGGGTCGGTGGCCGCTGCGTCGCCTGACCTTCAAGCTTGCGGAGCGGCCCAGTAGTTCTTGAGCATTTCACCTGGCCAGTTGGGCTGGTGTACTTCGCCGCGGGGGCCCATCTCCTTGAAGTACGGCGCGAGGTCGTAGATGGGGCTGCCGTCGATGGCGTCCAGGTCGGTCACATGGAGGTCCAGGCCGTCGACCTTTAACAGCCTGGGGAAGGACTGGGCGAGCTGGTTCGGGCGACGGTGGTTGCGGTGGACGAAGGTGCCGGTGGCTGGCCACTTGGGGTTGTTGCGGGGACTGCGGGCATGCAGAGCGACATCGTCGGGGGATGCCTTGTGGAAGTGCCAGACGACCAGCAGGTGGGAGAACTCCTCAAGGCCCTGGACGACCTCGGGAGGGAACTCGGGGTTCAGGCGGATGATCGCCGGGGCGCTCCAGTGGTCGTCGGTGGGATCGACGCGTCCACCGACCACGACGCCGATGGGGTGGATCGTCAGAGATTGAGCCATAGGTGTCCTCATCCCCTCGTCATGACGTGATCAATGTACGCGGGCCAGATAGGCGGCCGCCCGGGCGTCGAGCTGAGTGACCGCCGGGATCCTTCGGCGCCGGTAGGGCGAGAGCCGGGTACGCATATCGAGGACGGCCTGCCGGGCCCGTCCGGAGGAGATGCCCTCCTCCAGCACGTCCAGGGCAGTGCTCCAGCTGGCGCACGCCTCTTCCAGGCCGCCGCTCGCGATCTGCGTGGATCCCTGGTATCCGAGCGTCACCACATGCGTACGCCGGAAGGCATCTCCCCGGGTCCGTACGCTCCGCCTGAACTGGCGGATGGCGCCCTGATGGTCGCCGCAGTCCCGCAACGTGCACGCGGTCTCGTGGGCCAGCGAGGCTTCGCCGAAGAAAAATGTGCGCTGTGGCTCCTCGATGCCCTCGCCGGCCGATGAGAGATCGTCTTCGGCTGTGAGCAGGGCCTTGGCCGCGGCCTGCTTGTCACCGTTGGCTGCCAGGGCACGGGCGTGGACGACGCCGAGCAGTGCCCGCTCGCGGGGAGTTGCCGAGGCGTAGCGCTGGCCCTGCATGGAGGCGGTGGCCAGTTCAAGGCCTTGGGCGAAGAAGCCGAGGTCGATGGCCTGGTGCGCCATGGCGCGCAGGATGTGACCGGTCAGCGGTGGGTTCCCGGCACGCGCGGCCAGTTTTACGGCGAGGACGAAGTACCGCTGGGCCAGGGCGTGCTCGCCGTTGTCGAACCCCATCCACCCTGACAGGTACGCCAGCTCCGCGGCGGCGGAGAACATGTCACGCCGGACCTGCTCGCTTGGAAACGTCCCCTGGAGGAAGGCGGCGACGTCCGACTGCAGGTATCGCGCCAGCGCCTTCCTGCCGTGGCCCCCGCCGCGCCGCTGGTCGATGCGGGAGAAGGCGGCGGTGAGCTCCTGGACGGCTGCAACGTCACCGCGGCCGACGCGTTGAGAGTCGGCCGGCGCTGGCGGTTGTCTGGCCATGGTCTCCCACCAGCCCTGGTCGGGGAGGGTGAGGGCGGCCACTGAGTACACCGCGCCACTCAGCAGGCTTCTGCGATCCGCGTCCACGTCCGTTCTCCCCAGATCGGTCAGCGTGGTTGTTGGGTCTGTGTGCCAATCCAGCGCCTCCTGTTCCGGGGCGTGGGGAACTGTGAACCCGAGCTCCTCTGGCGTGATGATGCGCTTCAGGCGACGGGACAGCGCCTGCGACAAGATTACGGGTGCCGCGCCGGACGGTTTCGCCCCAGCCACCCACATGCTGACATGAGAACGGCCGATATGTGCGTATTCGAGCAGGTTGTTCTCCTGGGCGATGCGGCTGAACGCGCTCGCCGCCTGCGCCCGCGACCAGCCGGCCTCCTGCAGGAGCGCGGCGAGCCGTTCATTTCGTTCGCGTGCCATGATGCGCCTCCGCGTGCCAAATGGCCACTTTGACCAATTCGGCCGACCCCCAACTGCGACAGGGGAGGCCAGCATTGTGCGGATCACCGTAGTCGCCAGCTTCAACCCTCTCGCGGAAAATCGCCAGCAGCTATTTCCTATCCGGCCGTCGGAGCGTAGCCGCTGACGATCTTTGATCACTTTGACCACACCGCGGACCTCGACCCCCTGCTCTGCCGGCCTTCGTTGCGGTTCTCTGGAGGGGCTACCGACGAGACCGTTGCGAGGAGGGAGCTGGGCCACGCCGGGATCCATCAAGGCGCGTATTCGTTCACGCCGCCGGACATAACCGGCACACCGGACGAAATTGACTAACAAATCAGCCAATCAAGCAAGAATCACCAGATAAAAGGCAGGGGGCGCCGTATGGCCGAGAAGGTTGACATGTCGGAAGAGGCCGATCGGGCGGTAAAGATCCGCAACGCTTTAACGGACAAGCTTCGCACCGACGGCATGATCACCTCTGAGGTCGTGGAACGAGCCTTCCGTACGGTGCCACGGCACGAGTTCGCACCCCCGGGCACACCGTTGGAGGTCGCCTACAACGCCGACGACTCGGTGGCGACCAAGACCGACGAACACGGTGTGATCATCTCCTCGGTCAGCGCGCCGTTCATCCAGGCCCGGATGATCGAGCAGGCGCGACTCGGCCCCGGCATGAGCGTGCTGGAAATCGGGTCCGGCGGCTATAACGCCGCGCTGTTGGCCGAGGTCGTTGGACCGGCCGGCCGCGTGATCAGCATGGACATCGACCCGGAGGTGACAGAGCGCGCCCGCGCTCTGCTGGAGGCGGCGGGGTACGGCAACGCGGTCACGGTCGTGTTGGGCGACGCCGAGCACGGAGTGCCCGAGGCCGCTCCGTTCGACGCGATCATCGTGACAGTCGGCGCGTGGGACATCCCACTGGCCTGGCTGGAACAGCTGGCCAGCGACGGGACCCTCGTCGTGCCGCTGCGTATGAACGGCATCACCCGCTCGATCGCCTTCCGCCGCGAGGCGGACCACCTGGTGAGCACCTCGGCCGAGGTGTGTGGGTTCGTCGCGATGCAGGGCCAAGGCGAGCACGCCGAGCGGGTCTTCCTGCTCCCTGACGCCCACGGCCGCGCCGTCAAGCTGCGGTTCGACGACGGGGCACCGGAGAATCCGAGCCTGCTGGACGGGGTGCTGGCGACCGAGCGGACCGAGGCATGGTCCGGCGTCACGGTCAGGCACGGGGTGTCGTTCACCGACCTGCACCTGTGGCTCGCCGGCTTCCTCCCGGGCTTCTGCAAGCTCGCCGTGGACGAGGGCACCGACCTGGCCAACGAGCGCGGCACATGGTTCCCCTTCGGGGTCGTGCGCGGTGACTCCTTCGCCTACCTCGCGGTGCGCCGGGCCTTGGAGGGCGCGGGCGTGGAGTTCGGGGCCCGTGCCTACGGAGCACACGGTGCGGAAGCCGCGACCGCCCTGGTCGAGCAGACCCAGGCATGGGATCGCCGCGCCCGCGGTGGCCCGGCCCCAACGTTCGCCTTCTGGCCGACCGGCAGCGACCGCACCCGCCTTTCCCCAGGCGCGGCGGTCTTCCCCAAGACCCACGGCCTGGTCACGATCTCCTGGCCCGCGACGGGCTAAGCCCACGCGGCCCGCCGGGCCAGGTGCACCACACCCAACCCATCCACTGTGAGGAGAGTGATCCGATGGCTCCATCGCTGACCCTCGACGCCCCTGAAGCCCTGAGCACGGCGGACGTCACCGACGAGGAGTTCGAACTGGACATGCGCGTGGTGGAGGCCACCACCCCGCTCGTGATCATGATGTGCGACACCAGCGACGGCTGCGGCAACAGCTGCAGCACCAGCGCGTGCTCCACCAGCTCCAACGACCCGGCCTGAACCAGTCCAGCCCTGTGTCGTCGGCGTCCATGCCCGCCCTGGACGCCGACGACACATTTCTCACCCCCGAGGAGGGGGATCACGTGAGCATTCCCCCGCGATACCGGCACCACGGCCTGGTGATGATTCGCGCGACGACCGACCCAGGTGACCTGGACGTACCGGCGCACCTGGACGCATCCGACCCGGCCGCGACCGAACAGGAAGGCAAGGACTGGCTGGAGAAGGTGTGGTCCCGCGACGACGTACGTGAGGCGCTACGCCTGGCCAACCCCGTCCTCGCCGCGCGCATCGAATACCTCCTCGGCCGGGACGCCGGCCTGGCCGCCACAGGGCAGCTGCGCCGCGCGATCGTGTCTATTGCCTCCTACCTGCTGCGCTGGCAGCGGCGCGCCACCCCGTTCGGGCTGTTCGCCGGGGTGACCACGGCCAGCCTCGGGCCCGCCGTGGCAAAGATCGGTACCGGGCATCGCGCGCTGGTACGCGCGGACGCCGAATGGCTCACCATGCTGATCGACCGGCTCGAACGGCATCCGGAGCTGCGCTCCCAGCTGACCGTGGTGGCCGACAACACCGGGATCGTGCGCGACGGGCGGTTCATCGTGGCCGCCCGGGCGGCACTGGGCGCTCGGACTCCAGGCCCGCTGCGGGAGATATCCGTACGGCACAGCCAGCCGGTGCGGTTCGCGCTGGCCGAGGCTGCCTCGCCGATCCGGTTCGGGGCGCTGGCCGCCCAGCTGAGAGCCCGCTTCCCGGCAGCCGCGCCCGAGACGATATACGCGCTGCTGAACAGTCTGGTCGATCAGGGCATCCTGATCACCGGTCTGCGTCCGCCGATGACAGCCGTCGACGGGTTAGCCCATCTGATCGGCGCACTCCACGCGGTGGACGGATACCAGCTTCCCGAGATCGCGGCGCTGCTGCGCAACCTTGAGGAGATCCACGAGCACCTCGCCCGCCACAACAGCGAGACCGACCCGCGGCGGGCTGCGGGGATCCGCGCCTCGATGGCCGCACAGATGACCGCGCTCGCGTCAGGGACCGGGCCTGTGCTGGCCGCCGACGTACGGCTTGACGGCCAGATCACCGTTCCCGAGCCTGTACTCGAGGAGGCCGCGCTCGCCGCCAGCCTGCTGCTGCGCCTGACCACGCGACCTTTCGGTTCCGCGGCCTGGATGGACTATCACCAGCGGTTCCGCGCTCGGTATGGTCCCGGCGCCCTGGTCCCGGTGCGGGAACTGGTCGCCGACTCCGGGCTCGGATACCCCGGCGGCTACCTCGGCGCGCCGCGCGCCCGGCCCGCCTGGCGGACGCTGACCCAGCGCGATGCCGCCCTGCTGGCGCTCATCCAGCAGGCCGTCCTGGACCAAGCCGAGGAGATCGAGCTGACCGATGCCGACATCCAGGCGCTGACCGTGGGCGAGCACGCCGACATCGTGCCGCCGCAGCGCGTCGAGCTCGGCGTCACGCTGCACGCCGGCTCAACCGAGGCGATCGACCGCGGCGAGTTCGAGTTGCGGGTCACCGCCACGCCCCGTTCGCACACCAGCATGGCCGGACGCTTCGCGTACCTGCTCGGCGACACCGACCGCGCACGGCTCACCGCGACCTTCACCACTGCCGACCAGCACGGCGACGACGAAGCAGGCCAGCACTCGGTGGCGGTGCAGCTGTCGTTTCCGCCTCGCCGCCCGCACAACGAGAACGTGGTACGCGTCCCGCGACTCACCCCCGACGTTCTGTCCCTGTCGGAACATCCTGACGCCAGTGCGATCAGTATCGATGACCTGGCCGTCACCGCCGACGCCGAGCAGATGTACCTGGTTCAGCGCTCCACCGGCCGGCGAGTGGTTCCTCGGATACCGCACGCGCTGGACACCTCCATCCAGAGCCCGCCACTGGCACGGTTCCTCGCCGAGGTCGCCGACGCGCGCAGCGCGGTATTCGGACCCTTTGATTTCGGAGCCGCCCGCACCCTGCCCTACACGCCGCGCGTCCGCTACCGCCGCTCGGTGCTGGCTCCTGCTCGTTGGATCCTCACCCTGGACGACCTGCCGAGCACCGCGGGAGGCGATGAATCGAATGCGGCGCTTGGGTCCTGGCGGCAACGGTGGCGGGTACCGGTGCGGGTCGTCCTCTGCGAGGGGGAGCTGCGCCTGCCGCTCGACCTGGACCAGCGACTGGACCGCACCCTGTTGCGGATGCGGCTGGAGCGATCCGGACGGATCGAACTGCATGAGGACAGCGCGCCGGAGGACCAGGGATGGATCGGCCGACCGGCTGAGCTGCTGATCCCGATGACCGCGATCACCCCGCCGCCGCGCCGGCTCCCGGTGACCGCGCAGCCGGGTGCCGTCCTCCGGCCGGGCGGCTCGGCCATGATGCACGCGCAGCTGATCGGCAACCCCGCGCGGTTCGACGAGATCCTGATCAGGCACCTGCCCGCCTTCGTCGACGGCCTCGCCGACATGGTCGAGCGCTGGTGGGTCCGACGGCATCGCGATCTGATCCGGCTCGACGCCGATCAGCATCTCGCCGTGTTCGTGCGCCTCGCCGCCGTCGAACTGTACGGGCCCGTCGCGGAACGCCTCGCGGCCTTCGCCGGCGGTCTCCACGACCGTGGTCTGCCCGCGCAGCTCACGCTGGCCTCCTACCCTGAGCATCCCGCCCGGTACGGCGAAGGCCCCGCGCTGACGGCCGCCGAGCAGATGTTCGCCGCCGACACCAAGGCGGCCATCGCGCAGCTCACGATGGCCGCGGCCACCGGGCTCCCTGCCCAAGCTCTGGCCGCGGCGTCGATGACGCGACTGGCCGCATCGTTCGTCCCCGACCCGGAGTCCGGATGCCGGGCGCTGATCCGATGCGTGGCACAGGAAACCGGGGCACTGGATCGGACGCTCCGCGACCACGCACTGCACCTGGCCGACCCTGCCGGTGACTTCCACGCTCTGCGCGCCCTGCCGGGCGGCGAGGTGGTGGCCGCCGCATGGCGAGCCCGGGATACCGCCCTGGCGGCCTACCATCGAGCCCTCGCCGGGCAGCGCGATCCCGTCACGGTGCTTCCCGCTCTACTGCACGAGCACCATGTACGGGCCCTCGGAGTCGACCCTGCCTTCGAGAAGACGACCGGCCGCCTCGCCCGCGCGGCGGCGCTACGCCGCCTGGCCACGGCAGGTGCCCTGTGAGCACCGGTACGGTGACGCTCACCGTTGAGGAAGCCACCCGCCAGTCCCTGGCCACCGGCACGGCAGGGACCGCGCTCCTTCACATCGAGAAAGCCCTGTCCGGCTCGGCGGACTGGGGGATCGCACATGCCCACATCCGGCAGGCGGTGGCCGGGCCGATCGACGCCGGCGCTCACGCCGGGTTGTACTACGGGGCACCGGCCATCGGTTTCTTGCTGCACGCCGCCGAATTCGGCGGTAGCTCGCGCTACCGCTCGGCCGCCACGGCCTTGGACGCATCCGTGCTACGGCTGACCCGCCGGCGTCTGGCCCTGGCGGCGGCCCGGATGGAGCACAGTGAGACCGCCACGTTCGGCGAGTACGACCTGTTCTACGGGCTGACCGGCATCGGTGCGCTGCTGCTGCGTCGCATTCCCGGCAGCGACGCACTCGCCGACATCCTGCGCTACCTGATCCGCCTGACGCGGCCGCGCCGTGACGACGGGATCGAGTTGCCGGGGTGGTGGGTGGCGCACGACCCGGATCCGATCCTTCCGACACCCGGCGGGCACGCCAACTTCGGGATCGCGCACGGCGCGGCGGGACTGCTCGCGCTGCTGGCACTGGCCGCCTCACATGGCTGCCTGATCGACGGTCAGCGTGAGGCGATCGAGGACCTGTGCGCCTGGTTCGACCGATGGCGGCAGGACTCACCGGAAGGGCCTTGGTGGCCGCAGTGGATCAGCCGCGAGGAACTGCGAACCGGCCGCCTGGCCTGCGACGATCCGGCCCGGCCCTCCTGGTGCTACGGCGCGGCCGGGATCACCCGCGCCCTGCAGCTCGCGGGAATCGCCACCGGAGATTCCCGACGGCGCACGGCCGCAGAGGACGCCTTGGCCGCGTGCCTGACCGACCGGCAGCTCGACCGGATCACCGAGGCGGGACTGTGCCACGGAATGGCCGGGGTGTATCAGACCGCCTACCGCGCCGCCCTCGACGCACACAACCCCGCAATCGCACAGCGGCTCCCCGCGGTGGCCGACGCGCTGAACCGGCACGCCGCCGCCTGGATCGGCAAGACAGACGAGAGCGGACTGCTGACCGGAGGCACCGGGGTGAGCCTGGCACTGGAGACCATGCGGCGATCCACGCCACCACGCTCGGGATGGGACGCATGCCTACTGATCACCTGACCTCCACCTGCGGCCCAGCGTCGCCGCACCAGGTCGCCTCCGCCGTGCTTGCCGTGCTCACCGGAGTCGACCTTGAGACCACCGCTGCCGACACCGGCATCGAGCTCGCAGACCTTCACGACGCCCTGCAGGCGTATCAAGCCGCCGGGCTCGCAGCGCTGGAACAGCACGCGGAAAAGCAGTGGTATCAGGTGCGCGTCCAGTTCCCCGACTGGAACACCGCAGAGGTGGTCGCCGCCACCTGGCTCGGCCCCCGCCTGGACCAGCTCGAAGCCAACGGAGCAGCGACCGGCTGGTGGTTCCTGCGCAAGCACCCATGCTGGCGGCTGCGTCTACGCACAGCAGACACCGCAACGGTGGACCAGATACTCGACGAGCTGACCGCGGCCAGGGTGCTCTCCCGATGGTGGCCGTCCGTACACGAGCCGGAGACCACCGCCTTCGGTGGAAGCACCGGGATGCACGCCGTTCACGAGCTGTTCTGCGCCGACAGCCGCGGCGTCCTCGATTACGCGCGTCACGACGCCCCGGGCCTCGGCCGCCGCGAGCTGTCCCTACTGCTGATCAACGCTCTCCTGCGCGCGGCGGGGCTGGACGGATTCGAACGCGGCGACGTCTTCGACCGGGTCGCCCACCTGCGCCCCGCGCCGCCCGACACCGATGCCGAGCGCATCGACGCACTGGCAGGGAATGCGCGCACCCTGCTGGCCGTACCCGCCCAGCCGGGCAGCCCGCTGTTCGCACCCGACGGACCCGCCTCGTTCGCCGCACCCTGGCTGGCGGCATTCACGGCGGCCGGCCGCCGACTCGGCGAGGCGGCGGCACAGGGCAGGCTCGACCGTGGGCTGCGCGCCATCCTCACCCATGTCCTGATCTTCCACTGGAACCGGTTAGGCCTGTCGGCCACCACCCAGGCGATCCTCGCCCGTGCGGCAAGCACAGCCCTCCTGCCTCGGAGCTGACCATGGACACCACGACGCTGACACCCGCCGTGCGCCGCTTCCCGCTCCTCGGCCGCCCCCGGCCCGCCTGCCCGGCCCTTCCTGAACGGGTCACAGAAATAGCCGAGATCGCTCGCACCGCCGAGCGCCAGGGCCCCGACGGCATAGCCGAGGCCACGCACGCTCTGAGCAAGGCCGCGCTGCTGGCCAGCGACTGCGGAATGGCCGATCACGCTCGCGACCTGTGCTGGCAGCACATCGACGTCTACCGCACGGCCGGAGCACCTCTCACCGTGCTCCAGGCCAGGTACATGCTCGAACCCGTCATCAACCTCGCCCGGCTCCAGATCCGCGCCGACGCCGGACAGCAGGCCCTACGGTCGCTTGAGGCCTTACACCAGGCCGTCACCGCAGGGGCCGATCTATCCGTCGACGGCCGTACGCTGCCGCTGGCCAACCTCGTCGGCACCCGGAGGGAGCACCACAAACTCCGCGAGTGGGTCTGGCTGCAATATCTCGCGGACGGGATCCGCGCACTGACGCTCGCCGGACGCTGGGACGACGCGGTCGCCCACGCCACGGCCCACAAGGGAATCGGCCTGCATCTCATGGAGGGGCGACAGGTCCTGATCATCGCCCACCGCTTGCGTGGCGAACTGCCGGCGGCCCGCGGGGTCCTGGACGCCAGCACGCTGACCCAACCGTGGGAGCACCTGGTCGCCGCCTGTCTGAGCGTGATGTGCGCGGACCCGGACAGCAGATCAGCGGGCCAGGGCATCAGGGCGATGATCGACGGCTTCGCCAGGCATACACCGATGCCGGGCTACGCGGTCTTCCGGGCCCGGCTCGGGCTGGCCGTGGCCACCCTCGCCAGCGTCATCGATCCGAACGCGGCTGACCACGTCCTCGCCCAAGTCGCCACAGAAGCCATCGAGGCAAGCGACGGATACGCCGCACGCGACGTACTTTGCTATCACGGCACCCAGACAGGTCTGACGGACAAGCACCGCGAGGCACTGTCTGTGGTGGTGGCTCGTGCCGGTCTGGGATCGGGGACCTTGCCGGGACCCCTGCTCGGTTCACTCGAGAACTCAGTTCAGATAGCAGTGGAAGCTCTGGCCGTCTCGATGCTGCGGTCGATCACGGAGTGACCAGCACTGGCCGGTCCACAAGTTCCTGGTTGAGCCGTCGCCGACGTGCTGGGCGTAGTCATTGAAGACCTCGGCGCATTCGGTGAACATGCGGGGGCTGGACAGTGCGTGTTCCAGGCCGAGTTCCCATTGGAGTGCGCTGATTGCGGGACGACAGCCGGTCTTGCGGAGTGCCAGTACGAGCCGACGACGCGTCGTCAGCGGCCCGGCCCAGGCGGTTGCATGGGGTACGTCCTGGGCCGGGCCGGATGCTCGACGGTGCGGGAGTTGGGGGCTGCCCCTGTGGGCGAGGGGCACTCGACCACGCCGCCGAGGGCTATGAGGTGGCGATCCGGCCCGTCGGTGCTCGGCTGGGTATCGACGCGATGTCGACGTTCACGCCGGTGAACTCCCAGCCAGTGCTGGTCAGCTCCTGCACGCGCAGGTCACACCACTGCGTCGGGAGGTCGTCCATGAAGGCGGCTTCGTCATAGAGTACGTGGTCGCCCTGTGTCCATCGTTCGCGTGCGCCGGTATCGGCGATGCTCAGCCGGTATTCCTGCGGCTGGCCATCGGCCCCCACCCGTCGGAACCTCAGGGTCGTGGTGGCACCCGCCCGAGGTGGCCAGATGCCCTTGAGGCACAGCACAAGCCATAGCAGCGACACGGTCACCCGATCCGTACCGCGGGAAGGCCGACGTGCCCACGGAGTTCCCGGTAGCGTTGGGCGATCTTGGCGGCCGCCTGTGCGGTCTCGTGCAGGAGCAAGGCGGCCGTCTTCGGCTCGGCGTCCGTGCCGAGCTCTCCAGTGCTCCAGGAGATCTTCCCCGCACGGAACCAGACGGACACGTCGCCGAGGTGGAGCAGCGCGACCCCTCGGTACGTGCGGATCTGCCCACCACGGATGTTGTGCGTGGCCGCGAGGTGGGCGTCCACCTGCCGAGCGGCGGACTCTTCACGACTCGGTGGTCTCGAGGCGGTCAGGTATGTCATGTGGTTCTCCTGGACGGGGGTGGGATGTTGACATAGACGATCTCCGGATGCGCGTGTCAGCCGGGGGCAGGCTCTGCTCCCGTCAGGTCGGGGGTGCGGATGGCGACGGGCCGGGGGAGCCTGCCGCGAGGACAGCAGGAGCGGCGCCTCGCCGTTCTCGTCCAGTAGCGAGCTGCTGTGCATGCTGTCCATGACCGATAGCCAACCGCTCGGGAACGGCGTCCGGGAGCGCTCAACGGCTCTGCATCTGTGCAAACCACTGTGCATTCCGATTTGCTCGTCACCGTGCCCTTACTGCAGGGATGGAGCCCCAACTACGCTGCGGCGTATGGGCCGTCAGTCCAACGCTCGGACTCGCCAACGTCATCGAGCAGGCCGGTGTCGCTCACCTCGACTTGGCCGGCCGCCTCAGTCGAGGGGTGCGGTGAATCGATGGCCGGCGCGTGAAGGCCGAGCGAAGGAAAGCACTTGATGCGTCAGCCCCTGGTGTTCGCTGATATCGCTCTCGAGGCTGCACGTGAGGCTGCGCGGTGGGCTGGCGTTGGCGATCAGGATCCGGAAATTGTGCGTATCGGGGATCGCGCCGTGTTGCGGCTGGCCGAGGGGCGCATCATCGCCCGCGTTGCCAGGAGCATTGATCGGCTGGATTCGTCTCGCCGTGAGGTTGAGGTCGCTCGGTGGCTGACGGCTGAAGGGCTCACGGTTACTCGGCCCTTGGAGGGCGAGCAACCGTGCATCGCAGCCGGAATGGTGGTGTCTCTGTGGCACGCGGTGGAGGGCGACTGGACTGTCCCTGCTGACCTCGCCGTGGTGTTGCGACGCCTACACGCCCTCCGGCCTCTACCCGAGCTCACGTTGCCCGAGCTGGAGCCGTTCGAGCGACTGGGTGAGCAAATAGAGTCCGCACCTGCGCTGACGGCAGCTGATCGCCTGACGTTGCGGACGCTGATGCGTACTCTGCGCGAGGAGCTTGCCGATGTGACGTACGAGCTGTCGCGAGCGGTGATCCACGGTGACGCCAACATCGGCAACGTGCTTAAGACATCCTCCGGTGAGGTGGTGCTGTTCGACCTGGAAGGGCTGTGCTGGGGGCCACCCGAGTGGGATCTGGCGATCACGGCGGTCTACCGGGATCTGGGGTGGCACACCGACGCCGAGTACGAGCGGTTCTGCGAGGTGTACGGATTCGACGTGACGCGACTGCCTCGCTACCAGGTGCTACGCGCGGTCCGAGAACTGCGCATGACCTGCTGGCTGGCACAGAAGGCCGGCGACAGCGAGGAGACCGCCGCTGAGGTGCGCCGCAGGATCGCCGACCTGAGGGAGCCGGACAGGCAGCGCCACTGGCACCCTCACTGACTTGGACGGAGCCGACGTCCTTGCAGCACGGGCCGGGCCTGTTCAGTGAAGTCGATGACCGATGGATGGTCGCTGTGCGAACTCATGCGGCTGTGCAGGTCACGAAGGTACGTAGTACAGCGGATCGACGCCGTTTCTTGGATCCGGGGCAGGACCCGTACGGCGATGTTGCATGCCTGCTCCACATCACCCTGATCGACGAGGCTGGTGGCGAGCACGATCCGCGAGAAGATCCGGCTGCGTGCGTAGCCTCCTGCGGCCGGACTGGCCTCGGCAACTGACAAGCAGTGGGTGGCCTGGCGGTATGACTCCCTGGCGTCACCCAGGTCCCGGAAGCAGTGTGCGTGCTCGTCCGCCAGCTCGGACTCGTCGAAGTACGCGATCCACTCTGGCTCCTCGCCGGGTCTGTGCTCGTTGAACGCGCGCGCGGCGGTATCGAGAGCCTTGAGGCACTCTGCGGCTCCGTCGGGGAGGTTGGCGGCGGCGCGGGCTTCCATCGCGGCGAACTGCGCTCTGAGCAGTGCGGGAGCTCGGCCTTTCAGATCTTGCTGCGCAGCGCGAGCGAGATGGAGGGCCTCGCGGTATTCCCCGAGGTAAGTGGCCTGATGGGACATCGCCGACAGCACACTGGCGCCGAGCATCCTGTCGTCCGCGTGATGGGCCAGAGAAAGCGCCTGCAGGAAGTAGCGGCGGGCGAGACCGTGCCAGCCGCTGTCGTAGGCCATCCAGGCCACAGACAGGCAGAACTCGGCAACCGCGCTGAACAGCGACCGCCCGACGGCCGAGGAGTACGTGCCGTTCAGCAGCGGGACGATCTGGTCCAGCAGGTATTGAAGGGCGGCCGAGCGAGCGTGTGCGCCACCGAAACGGTTGTCCAGATCGGCGAACATGGCCGTGGTGGAGCGGATCGCTTCGACGTCGCTCATCCCCACCCTGCGACCCGCTGAGCCATCCGGAGGCTGGGCCGGACTGGACAGCAGCCATCCGAAGGCCGCCTGGGTGAGGGCCCCTACATCCACCGTGCTTCGCAGGAATTCTCGTCGCTGTGCGTCAGCGGTGACCAACTGAGCCAACGTGTCGACGAGATCGGCGGGGACATCAGAGAAGTTGAGCCCGATCTCGGGTGAGACAGTGGTGCCCTCCAGCCCGATGTCCGCCAGGGTGACCCGGCGACCGAGCTTGCGGCTGAGCGCTTCAGCGATCAGAGCAGCGGTGACGCCTCGCGGCTTCTGGCCTTCGATCCACCGTGCGATCTGCGTATGCGAAGGCCGTACGGGCACGCGCCATTCCTTGGCGACCTGGCCGATACGGCTGGCCAGGCCGAGGTGGGAGACACCGGCCTGGTCGACGACGTCGGCGAGCCGGGCGTTGGGCTGACGCTCCATATGACGCAGGGTAGCCGTGCGGTGTCTTCCGGATAAGACCATGACGGGGAGCAGAGCGTAATGCACAGCGATTCACACAAGGGCACATTCACTGAGCGTCCCCGGATGCCGTCCCCACGCGATCGACGTACCGGCCCCAGAAACGACTTGTGGAGGCTCAGGTTGTCCCTGGCCCCCACATGTGCAGAAGGTTTGTGTCCGAGGGGGGACTTGAACCCCCATGCCCATCACTGGGCACTAGCACCTCAAGCTAGCGCGTCTGCCTATTCCGCCACCCGGACGTGGTGCCTCCCGCGGGATCGTCATCCCGCGTCGGCTGACTCAGGTTAGCACTCTCTCCGCCCTGCTTCATACCGGGAATCGGCCCCCTGCGTACGGCCTGCGGCGGCCCGGGGGTGAAGGAGACACCCGTACGGCGGCAGGATGGAGGCGCGAGCCGTACGACGCGACAGACGGGCGGGTCCGGCCCCTGGGGCTCCCGTCCGGTAGGAGGAGGCGCAATGACCCCACGCAACGGGGAGGACGAGGTCGTCGAGCTGTGCCGCGACCTGATCCGGATCGACTCGGTGAACGCGGGGGACAACGCGGGCCCCGGGGAACGCGAGGCCGCGGAGTACGTGGCCGGAAAGCTGGCGGAGGTCGGCCTGGAACCGCGGATCCTGGAGTCCGACAAGGGCCGGGCGAACGTGGTCGCCCGGGTGGAGGGCGCCGACCCGGGCCGGGACGCCCTCCTCCTGCACGGTCATCTGGACGTCGTGCCGTTCGACGCCGCCGACTGGACGCACCACCCGCTCAGCGGCGAGGTCGCCGACGGCTGCGTCTGGGGCCGCGGGGCCGTGGACATGAAGGACATGGACGCGATGATCCTCGCCGTCGTACGGCGGCGGCTGAGGGAGGGGCGCAGGCCGCCGAGGGACGTCGTCCTCGTCTTCACCGCGGACGAGGAGGCCGGCGGCCACTACGGCGCCCAGTGGCTGGCCGACAGGCGCCCGGAGCTGTTCGAGGGCTGCACCGAGGCCGTCGGCGAGGTCGGCGGCTTCAGCGTGACCACGGCCAAGGGGCGGCTGTACCTGATCGAGGCGGCGGAGAAGGGCATCGCCTGGATGCGCCTGACCGCCAAGGGAAGGGCCGGGCACGGCTCGATGCTCAACGGCGACAACGCCGTGACCGAGCTCGCCGAGGCGGTCGGCCGGATCGGCCGCCACAAGTGGCCGGTGCGGCTCACGCCGACCGTGCAGGCGTTCTTCGAGGAGGTCTTCGGCACGGAGGTCAGGGCCGAGGACGCGGAGGCGGCGGTGGCCACGCTCGGCCCGCTCGCCCGCATGATCGGCGCGACGCTCCAGAACACGGCCAACCCGACCATGCTCCAGGCCGGCTACAAGGCGAACGTCATCCCCCAGGCCGCGACCGCGCACGTGGACGGCAGGTTCCTGCCCGGCTACGAGGACGAGTTCTTCCAGACCGTCGACGAGCTGCTCGGGCCCAACGTGACGCGGGAGTTCGTCTACCACGACGTCGCGGTCGAGACACCCTTCAAGGGCCCGCTCGTCAAGGCGATGGCCGACGCGCTGCACGAGGAGGACCCCGGTTCGCGGGTCGTGCCGTACACGCTGAGCGGTGGCACCGACCTCAAGGCGTTCAGCCGCCTCGGGATCAGCGGGTACGGCTTCGCGCCGCTGCGGCTTCCCGAGGACTTGGACTTCTCCGGGATGTTCCATGGCATCGACGAGCGGGTTCCGGTGGATTCGCTCCAGTTTGGCGTCCGGGTCCTTGACCGTTTCCTCGAATACTGCTGAGAAAGCTGTTGCGATCACGTGCCGTGCCGCTACAGTAACTCTCCGTTGAGGGTTGATCCGCTCCGGGTCGAGTCGGCCGGATGTCGGCTCAGCGGTATGGGGAGGTCGCGTGACGAGCACGTCGCAGGAGCAGTGGGGGGCGTCTTCGCCCTTCGCCGTTCGCGGCGTGCTCGTCACGTCTCCCGGCCGCCACGAGCGGAGCCGGATGGCGCGGTTCGCGGCCGGCTCCCGTTCGGGCCGCCTTCTGGTCGTCGGCGGGCTGATCGCCGCCGCATGGCTGCTCGGTGTGCTTCTCGGCGTCTTCGGTACGGCGACCTCCGCCGCCGGGGCCGCACCCTCACCTGACGTCGCCGGGTCGGTTCTTCCCGACCGTCTCTCCGGTCCGGACCTCGGCCTGCCGCCCTCACCGGGTGCGGCGGGTGCGGCGAGGTCTCATGGGAAGAGTGCCGACGGTTTCCCCACGGCGGCTGACGACACCTCGGTGAACGCCGAGGCGATGGCGGGGCGCACGGTCGACGGGCTCACCAGCCAGTCGAAGCCCATGCTCCCTCCGCCGTCCACCGCGGACCACGCGCCCGCAGACCAGGGCCTGGTCCCGCAGACAAGCGGTGGAAGCATCCTGTTCGGGGATGTCGCGCGGCCTGTGTTCGAGCCGCGTCTCACCACCCTGCCCGCCCCACTGGCGGCGGTTGTCCCCCCGGTGGTCCGCACAGCGGCGGACGACCCGTCTTTCTCTCCTGACTGATCCCGCCTTCGCGCCGGTCCGTCTCCAGTACGGCGACCGGTGCCATCGTCTGCCCTGACCTGTGGTGCCCAGGCGGCAGGCTCCCGCGCGGGTGACGCGGAATCTCCCATCCTCGTGATCGTCCACTGCTCCGCTGTGCTCATTCGGCGTGGACAGAAGTCGCGAGCTGTCAGGTAACCCCCTATGAAGAACCACTAGGAGCATTCATTATGCGAACGTGGGCGAAGGGCTCGGCCTCGGCGGCGTTTCTCGCCGTCGGCGTCATGGCCCTTGGCAGTGGTACGGCTTTCGCCGACACCGACGGCAGCCACTCGGTCCTCGGCGGCAACCAGGTCGACATCCCGGTGACCCTGCCGATCGACATCAGCGGCAACGCGGTGGCGGTCGTGGGAGAGTCCCACGGCTCGTCCCTGGGCGGCGCGGCCGTGCAGGGCGCGGGCCAGGGAGCCGGGCGGAACCGCACCTCCGGTGCGGGGAGCATCCTCGGCGGCAACCAGGTGGTCGCTCCGATCACCGCCCCGATCGACGTCTGCGGCAACGCGGTCGCCGTCCTCGGCGAGGCCGACGCGGGCTGCCGCGGCGGTGCGGCCGTCAAGGGCTCGGGTCGTCGTGGCGGCGCGGGCGGCAACGTCACCAGCGGCGCGCACAGCGTCGGCGGCGGCAACCAGGTGGTCGCCCCGATCACCGCGCCGATCAACCTGTGCGGCAACGCCGTCGCCATCTTCGGCGACGCCACGGCGGGGTGCCGCGGCGGCGCCTACGTGGGTGGCGCCCGTCCGGCCGTCCGGGCCGGCGGCAACCGCACCAGCGGCCGTTCCTCGATCCTCGGCGGCAACCAGGTGGTCGCGCCGATCACCGCGCCGATCAACCTGTGCGGCAACTCCGTCGCCGTGCTGGGTGACGCGTTCTCGGGCTGCCGCGGCGGTTCGTCCGTGGGCGGCCCCGGCGGTCACGGCGGGTACGGCCACCACGGTCACGGGGACCACCACCGGCCCCGTCCCGGATCGGGTGGTCACGACACCGACGGGCGCTACTCCGTGGGCGGGGGCACCCAGGTGGTCGCGCCCATCACCGCACCGGTCGAGGTGTGCGGCAACGGCTCGGGCAGCTGCCACGGCGGGTCCACCCCGGGCCACGGCGGTCACGGTCACGGGGGCCACGGCGGATGGTCCGGCGGCGCGGGCGGCAACGTCACCAGCGGGTCGCACAGCGTCGGCGGCGGCAACCAGGTGGTCGCGCCGGTCACCGTGCCGGTCAACGTCTGCGGCAACGCCGTCGCGGTCATCGGCGACGCCTTCGCGGGCTGCCGCGGTGGCGCGAGCGTGATCGGCGGCGGGCACGGCGGCCGCTGGGCTGCCGGCGGCAACGTCACCTCCGGCCGTTCCTCGATCCTGGGCGGCAACCAGGTGGTCGCGCCGGTCACCGCGCCGGTCAATGTCTGCGGCAACTCCGTCGCCGTCCTCGGCAAGGCCCACGCGGGCTGCCGGGGCGGCGCCGCGGTCCTCGGCGGCGGCGCCGGTGCGGGCGGCAACGTCACCTCCGGCCGCCACGGAATCCTCGCGGGCAACCAGGTGGTCGCGCCGATCACCGCGCCGATCAACGTCTGCGGCAACTCCGTCGCCGTGCTGGGCGACGCCGCCGCGGGCTGCCTGGGCGGGGCCAGGGTGGGCGGCTGGGGCCACGGCTTCCGGCCGCACCCGCAGCACAGCGCCGCGCGTGGCGCCATGATGCCCGCCACACCCGGCGTGCCGGTGCTGTCGGGCGCGCACGCCATGCAGCCGATGAGCGCCCCCGCCGCGCCCTCGGGACCGGTCATCGGCAACCTGCCGAACATGCTCGGCCTCCCGGAGGCGCCGAGTCTGCCGGCCGCCCCGCCCGTCCCGGCAAGCAGGGCCGGGAAGGGCGTGGCCCCCGTCGGCAACCCCGCCGCCGTCGTGTCCAAGGCCACCGGCTCGCTGCCGGCCGCGGGCTCGCTCGACGACACGGCCCGCACGCTGCCCGCCAAGCGGACGCTGGACGACGCCACCGCCTCGCTTCCCGTGGCCGACACCACGCGGAACCTGCCCACCGGCGACCTCGGCAGGACCACCGAGGTGCTCCCGCTGGGCAAGCTCGGCCTCATGAGCGCGGAGCAGCCCGTCGGTCTGACCGGCATGAACGCCGGCTCGTTCGCCGCGCTGGTCCTCGGCGCCATGTTCGCCGCCTCGGCGAGCCTGTTCGCCGTCACCCGCCGCTTCCGCTTCGGCCGCAGGTAGCCGGACGGCCGGGCGCGTGAACAACCACGCGCCCGGCTGAGGACGCGAGGGATATCACGCTCGCGCCGAGTGCGACGGCGGCGAACCAGCCGCTCGTCGTACGGGCCCGGCGCGGGCCACCAGGACGCCGCCTCCCAGCCAGTGGAGGAGGGCATCGACGCTTTGCCCGTTCCGGGGGCGCGGCCCGGGGCGGGCAAAGCTCTTTTTGACCGTGGCGTCGCCGCCTCGGCGGCTCACATCGTCCGAGCGGCCCGTATGATCTTCCGACGCAGCCGGACGCGCCTGCTGCCGTCGGGATAGAGGCGCAGCCGCTCCAGTTCCCAGTCTCCGTGCTCGGCATGCTCCGTCAGCATCTGTCGCGCCACCTCCCGAGGGGTGCCGCGCGGCAGGTACAGGTCCAGATAGGAGTAGTCGAGCACAGCCATTGGTCTCCGGGGCGTGCTAGGGAACTCGATGGGCTCTATTCTGCGTCCTCGTGGATAACAGCGCCAGACGAGTTACATTCCCGGACAGAACCGGGTAGCCCGAGGGGGAGGAACGTGCGGCGGCAGGTACCTTCAAAGCGGTGCCTCCACGGCGCCCGGAGGGGGTAGGCTCCCCCGCCCCGGGCGGCGAGGGTGTCAGTGAGCCGGGGCGCATGAAACCCGGAAACACCCGAAACACCCGGAAATGCCCGGAAATACGGGGAACGACAGCGGACAGCGAGGTAGGAAGCAGCGTGCCAGCCAACAACGGCAACGCCGGCGGAACCCGCCTGGTGATCGTGGAATCGCCCGCGAAGGCGAAGACGATCGCCGGGTACCTCGGGCGCGGCTACATCGTCGAGTCGAGCATCGGCCACATCCGTGATCTCCCGGAGAAGGCCGACGACATCCCGGAGAAGTACAAGAGCGAGGCCTGGGCCCGCCTCGGGGTGAACGTCGACCACGAGTTCGAGCCACTCTATGTCGTCAACCCCGACAAGAAGGCACAGGTCTCCAAGCTCAAGCAGCTTCTCAAGGAGGCCGACGAGCTCTACCTCGCCACCGACGAGGACCGGGAGGGCGAGGCCATCGCCTGGCACCTGCGCGAGGTGCTGAAGCCCAAGATTCCGGTGCACCGCATGGTGTTCCACGAGATCACCCCGCACGCGATCCGGGACGCGGTGTCCAACCCCCGCGACCTCGACCTCCGCCTGGTCGACGCCCAGGAGACCCGGCGCATCCTCGACCGCCTGTACGGCTACGAGGTCAGCCCCGTCCTGTGGAAGAAGGTCAAGCCGCGGTTGTCGGCCGGGCGCGTGCAGTCGGTCGCGACCCGGCTGGTAGTGGAGCGCGAGCGGGAGCGCCTGGCGTTCACCGCGGCCGGCTACTGGGACCTCCAGGCGCTGTTCGACACCGGCCGGGCCGGGGACGACGCCCGGACGTTCTCCGCCACGCTGACCGGGGTGAACGGCAGGCGCGTGGCCCAGGGCCGCGACTTCGCCTCCACCGGGCGGCTCAAGAGCCCCGACATCCTGCACCTCGACGAGGCCGCCGCGACCGCCCTCGCCGGACGGCTCGCCGGCGCCTTGTACGCCGTGCGTTCGGTGGAGCGCAAGCCGTACACGCGCAAGCCGTATGCGCCGTTCCGGACGACCACCCTGCAGCAGGAGGCGAGCCGCAAGCTGGGCTTCTCCGCGAAGTACACGATGCAGGTGGCCCAGCGGCTCTACGAGAACGGCTTCATCACCTACATGCGTACCGACAGCGTCACGCTGTCGGAGACCGCCGTCGCCGCCGCCCGCAGCCAGGCGATCAAGCTGTACGGCGCGGCGTACGTGCCGGACAAGCCGCGCGCCTACACGAGCAAGGTCAAGAACGCCCAGGAGGCGCACGAGGCGATCCGGCCGTCGGGGGAGGAGTTCCGCACGCCGGGCGAGACCGGGCTCTCCGGGGACACGTTCCGGCTCTACGAGCTGATCTGGCAGCGTACGGTCGCCTCCCAGATGAAGGACGCGGTCGGCGAGTCGGTGTCGGTCAAGGTCGCCGGCACGTCCGGCGCGGCAGGCTCCGCTGGGACGGCCGAGGACGCGGTGGAGGTCGAGTTCAGCGCCACCGGCCGGACGATCACCTTCCACGGCTTCCTGAGGGCGTACGTCGAGGGCGCCGACGACCCCGCGACCGACCGGGACGACTCGGAGAAGCGCCTGCCCACGCTGAGCGAGGGCGACCGGCTCACCGCGGCCGAGTTGACCGCGCTCGGGCACTCGACCAAGCCGCCCGCGCGGTACACCGAGGCGTCGCTGGTCAAGGAGCTGGAGGACCGGGAGATCGGCCGCCCGTCGACGTACGCGTCGATCATCGGAACGATCCTGGACCGGGGCTACGTGTTCAAGAAGGGCACCGCCCTGGTGCCGTCGTTCCTCGCGTTCGCCGTGGTCAACCTGCTGGAGCAGCACTTCGGCAACCTGGTCGACTACGACTTCACGGCCGAGATGGAGAAGGTCCTCGACGACATCGCCAACGACCGCGCCGAGCGGGTGCCCGAGCTGCGCCGGTTCTACTTCGGCGCGGGGGACGGCGACGAGGGCCTGAAGGAGATGGTCACCGACCTCGGGGAGATCGACGCCAAGGAGATCAGCTCGTTCCCGATCAGGGGGACGGACATCGTGATCAGGGTGGGCCGCTACGGGCCGTACCTCGACCGCGACGGCGCCCGGGTGAACATCCCCGAGGACATGGCGCCCGACGACCTGACCGCGGAGAAGGCCGAGGAGCTGTTCTCGCGGCCGAGCGGCGACCGCGATCTCGGCGTCGATCCGGCCACCGGCCGGAGGATCGTCGCCAAGGACGGCCGGTTCGGCCCGTACGTCACGGAGATCCTGCCCGAGGAGCCGGCCCCGGCGGACGGCAGGAAGCGGACGAAGAAGGCCGACGCTCCCAAGCCGCGTACGAGCTCGCTGTTCAAGACGATGGACCTGGACACGGTCACGCTGGAGCAGGCGCTGATGCTGCTCCAGCTGCCGCGTGTGGTGGGCCGGATCGACGGCGAGGAGGTGACGGCGCAGAACGGCAAGTTCGGGCCGTACATCAAGAAGGGCACCGACTCGCGGTCGCTCGCGTCGGAGGATGACCTGCTCGCGGTCACGATCGAGCAGGCCAAGGAGTTGTTCGCCCAGCCGAAGCCGCGGGGACGCGGCCGCGCCGCGGCCGCCCCGCCGCTGCGGGAGCTGGGCGAGGACCCGAACTCCAAGAAGCCGGTGGTGGTGAAGGAGGGCCGCTTCGGCCCCTACGTCACCGACGGCGAGACCAACGCGTCGCTGCGCAAGGGCGACACGGTCGAGGAGATCACGCTGGAGCGGGCGGCGGAGCTGCTGGCCGACCGGCGGGAGCGGGCGCCCGCGCCCAAGCGGACCACGACCCGGGCCAGGACCACCACGAAGAAGCCCGCCGCCAAGTCCTGATCGCTTGACCCCGGCGGCGGCCTGTCCGCCACCGGGGTCCCCGGGACTGGGTCAGGCCTTGGCGCAGGGCGCGCCGTTGAGCGAGAAGCTGCCCGGCGGGTCGGAGACGCCGGTGTGGGAGGCGTTGAAACCGATGCTCACGGACGCGCCGGGAGCAATGGTGGAGTTCCAGGCCAGGTTGGAGGCGGCGACGGCGTTGTCCGTCCCCTGGCTCCAGTCGGCCGACCAGCCCTGGGTGATCCGCTCACCCGCCGACGGGAAGGCGAACCGCAGCGTCCAGCCCGAGATCGGCGTGCTGCCCGTGTTCGTGATCGACACGCTGGCGGTGAGGCCCGTGCCCCAGGTCGTCTGGGTGTAGGCGACCTTGCAGGATTTCGGCGTCGGGGAGGGGCTCGGGGAAGGGCTTCCAGGGGGGCTCACCGAGGGGCTCGGAGAGGGGGTCGGCGTGGGGAACCCCGGCAGGGCCGTGGTGGTGATCGGGTCGGACGGCACGCTGACGTTGCTGGACGTGTCGATGGCGACGACGATGTAGGTGTACTTGTTGTACGTCGTCAGGTTGCCCTCCATGAAGTAGGTGGAGCTCCGGGTTCCGACCGCCAGCCAGCCGGTGGAGGTCAGCCGGTAGACGGCGTAGCCGGCCACGCCGACGTCGTCGGTCGAGGCCGTCCAGCAGAACGCCGTGCCGGGCCAGTCGTACACGCAGCTGTCGTACAGCCCGGACGGCTTGCTGGGTGGGGTGGTGTCTCCGGGGACCGGGCTCGGGCTGACCACCATGCCGGTCACGGCCCGCGTGTTGATCAGCGCCGTCGGCGGGCTCGTGTGGCCGTCGGCGTCCTTGGCCACGATGTAGAAGGTGTAGACCTGACCGTAGGCCAGCCCGCCCATCACGACGGTGGTGCCGGTGGTGGTCGTCGCCCTGACGAAGCCGTTGGCCGTGAGCCGGTAGACCTCGTAACCGGTGACGCCGACGTCGTCGGTGGACGCGCTCCAGCACAGGCCGACGTACCCCTGGGTGGTGCCGGCAGGCACCGGCGGCGGGCACAGCTGCACGTTGGGCGGGGTCGTCGGCGCGCCGGGTTCGGCGCTCGGCGACGGGGCCGCGGACGGCCTCGGGCTCGGGGTGGGCGTGGCGGCCATCGCTCCGGCGGGCGCGCCGGAGAGCGCGATCGCCGCGGCGACCGCCGCCCCTGCGGCCAGCCAGGCCAGGTAGCGGGGACTTCTCATGTGTCACCTCGTTGTCGTTCGGTGGGTGTCGGCACCCGGGGGAGTCGCCGGGGCCGCGTCTGAGGGACGCTTCTGCCGCGATCGTCCGCTCGCTCCTGGTCAGCGGCAAAGATCGCCGATGGTGGTACGGCATCGGGCCGACTCGGAGGTGAAACTTTCACCGGACGGGCCCGCCGGTGATCGCCCGGTGATCGTCCTCGCCGCGGCTCCCGGGACGAGGCTGTCGGTGGCTCCTCGTAGCATCGTCGTCAGCCGGCCCCTGATCGTCAGCCGGTCGAGGAGAGTTCTCGTGGGGTTCCTGGTCATGATCCTGACGGCGGTGGTCGTCGTGCACGTCTATCTGTGGCGGCGGCTGGTCCGGGCGTCGACCACGCCGGGTTCGCGCCTCCGCCGGGTGCTGACGTGGACGCTCGTGGTCCTGGCCGCCCTGATGGTGGTGACCATGGCCGGGAGCCGGATCTCCGGCGTGGAGGTCGTGCGCGTCGTCGCCTGGCCCGGCTACCTGTGGCTGGCTCTGATGTTCTACCTGTTCGTGTTCGGCCTGGTCGCGGAGGTGCCCAGGGCGATCGCGGCGTTCGCCCTGGCGAGGGGCCGCCGCACCGCCGCGGGCACGCCCCCGGAGGACCGCGCGCAGGACGGCCCGGCGACCGGCGCGCAGGACGGCCCGGACGGTGGTCCGGGAACCGGCGCCGTGGACGCGGTTCCGATGGATGCCGTTCCGGTGGACGCGTCGGTGCTCGCCCGGACGGCGGCGGGGGAGTCCCCCGCCGTTTCGCACTCCGCTGTCTCCGGGCCGGCCGCCTCGAGTTCAGCAGCGTCGGGTTCCGCGGCGTCCGAGATCGCCTCCGCCGGCACCGCCGCTCGGGGCTCGGCTTCCGCGGGCGGGCCGGCCGGGGAAGGACCCGGCGCGGGCGCACCGGCGATGGACCGGCGGCTGTTCGTCTCGCGTACGGCCTCCGCGGTCGTGGCGGCGGGAGCGCTCGCGACCGTGGGCTACGGCGTGACCCGGGCTCTCGGCGATCCCGTGATCGAGCGGGTGCCGGTCCGCCTGCCGCGGCTCGATCCGCGGATGAGCGGGCTGCGTATCGCGGCCGTCAGCGACATCCACCTCGGCCCGCTCACCGGCCGGGGCCACACCGAGCGGATCGTCCGCATGATCAACGGCCTGCGGGCCGACGTGGTGACGATCGTGGGCGACCTGGTCGACGGCACGGTGGCCGAGCTCGGCCGTCTCGCCACGCCGCTCAGGTCGCTGGAATCCCGCTACGGGGCGTACTTCGTGACCGGCAACCATGAGTACTACACGGCCGAGGGCCCCCAGGAGTGGATCGAGGAGCTGCGCTCGCTCGGCGTCCGGCCGCTGCGCAACGAGCGGGTCGAGATCACGCACGGGGGAGCCGTGCTCGACCTCGCGGGCGTCAACGACCTGGGCGGCGTGCCTTCCGGCGACGGCCCGGACTTGGACAAGGCGCTCGGTGGCCGCGACGCGAACCGGCCCGTCGTGCTCCTCGCCCACCAGCCCGTCCAGGTGGCGCAGGCCGCCGCGCACGGCGTCGATCTCCAGCTCTCGGGGCACACCCACGGCGGCCAGATGGCGCCGTTCAACCTGCTCGTGACGTTGCAGCAGCCCGTGGTGGCGGGGCTCGCGAGCGTGCCGCGCGCGGGCGGCGGCGACACCCAGGTCTACGTCACCCGGGGCGCCGGCTTCTGGGGCCCGCCCGTCCGTGTGGGCGCCCCGCCCGAGATCACCCTCATCGAGCTGCGAGCCTGAGCCGTCCCCCATCGATCCCGCCCTCACACCCGTCCCCTGAGCCGCGCAGGCCTCCTGAGCCGCCTCGCCGGGCTCGCGGCGGGAATCGGCGCAGAGCATTGCCGCCATCATGAGAGCGAGGACGAGGCGGACGTAATACCCTCAGGCGACGAGCAGGCCCGAGCGGTCCGCTCCGTCTCCCAGCCCAGCGAGCACCCTGGATACGCTGACATCATGAGCACCCCTGCCCGGGCCGCCGCGCGACGCAAGCAGCCGCACGTGCTGGCGAACGCGCCGTTCCGCAGGCTCTGGACGGCCATGGCGACGTGCAGCCTCGGCGACTGGCTCAACATCATCGCGCTGACCGCCCTCGCCGGTAACCTCACCGCGTCGTCCGGCTTCCAGACGCAGAGTCTCGCCATCGGCGGCGTCTTCGTCGCCAAGATGCTGCCCGCGATCCTGCTCGGCCCGCTCGCGGGAGCGGTGGCCGACCGGTTCGACCGCAGGCTGACGATGGTCGTCGCCGACGTCCTCAGGTTCGCGGTGGTGCTGTCGATCCCGCTGGTCGGCGGCTACCGGTGGCTGCTCGTCGCGACGCTCCTGGTCGAGTGCGTGAACCTGTTCTGGGTGCCGGCCAAGGACGCGACCGTGCCCAACCTGGTGCCCAAGGAGCGACTGGAGGAGGCGAACCAGCTCAACCTCCTCGTGACGTACGGCACCGCTCCCGTCGCCGCGGCCCTGTTCGCGGTGCTGTCGGGAGTCATCACCACGATCTCGGCGGCCGTACCGGCGTTCACGGTCGCGGCGACCAGCGTGGCGCTCTATCTCAACGCGCTGGCCTACCTCGCCTCCGCCGTAATGATCTTCACGCTGCGGGCCATCCCGAAGGACCACGTGGGCCACGTGGCCGCGCCGTCGGTGCTCAGGCAGATCACCGAGGGCTGGCGGTACGTCGGCGGCAACCGGGTGGTGCGGGGGCTGATCATCGGCATGCTCGGCGCGTTCGCCGCCGGGGGCGCGGTCATCGGCGTCGCCAAGGCGTACGTGCAGGTGATGGGGGGCGGCGACGCGGGCTACGGCACGGTGTTCTGCGCCGTCTTCCTCGGCATGGCGTTCGGCATGTTCTTCGGCCCCCGGCTGCTGGGCGGCCTGTCGCGGCGGCGGATGTTCGGGCTGTCGATCCTGTGCGCGGGCGTGACGCTGGCCGCGATCGCGCTCATCCAGAACCTGGTCGTCGTCGTGGTGCTGACGGTGGTGCTGGGCGCCTGCGCCGGCATCGCCTGGATCATCGGTTACACCACGATCGGCCTGGAGGTCGAGGACGGGCTGCGCGGCCGTACGTTCGCCTTCCTGCAGTCACTGGGCCGGGTAGTGCTGCTCCTGGTCGTCGCGGTGGCCTCGGCGCTGGCCGCGCTCTTCGGCCGGCACTACCTGCGGATCTCCGAGCTGACCTACCGCTTCGACGGGGCCAACCTCGTGCTGCTCCTCGGCGCGCTGCTGGCGGTGGCCGTGGGCGTGCTGGCGCTGCGCCACATGGACGACCGGCCGGGCGTGCCGATCGGGGCCGACCTGCTGGCCGCCCTGCGGGGACGGCGGTTCGTCCCCGACGAGGCCGAGCCCGCGCGCGGGCTGTTCATCGCGTTCGAGGGCGGCGAGGGCTCGGGCAAGACGACCCAGTCGCGACTGCTCGCCATCTGGCTGCGCGACCAGGGTTTCGACGTCGTGCAGACCCGCGAGCCGGGCTCGACCAAGGTCGGCATGCGGCTGCGGGCGATCCTGCTCGACGCCGCCCACCAGGGACTCTCCGCCCGCGCCGAGGCGATGCTGTACGCCGCCGACCGGGCCGAGCACGTGGAGAAGGTGATCGTGCCCGCGCTGCGGCGGGGTTCGACCGTGATCACCGACAGGTACGTGGACTCGTCGCTGGCCTACCAGGGCGCGGGGCGGTCGCTCGACCCGGAGGACGTCGCGAAGATCAACAAGTGGGCGACGGGCGGGCTCGTCCCCGACCTCACCGTGCTCATCGACGTGCCGCCGTCGGTCGGGCTGCGGCGGATGGCCTCGCCGGCCGACCGCATCGAGGCCGAGCCGCTGGAGTTCCACGAGCGGGTGCGCCGGGAGTTCCGCGCGCTGGCCGCCGCCGACCCCGACCGGTATCTCCTGGTGGACGGCACGCTGGAGCAGCGCGAGGTGACGCTCCTGATCCAGGACCGGGTGCGGGACATCCTGCCCGATCCGGTGCCGTACGAGGCCGAGGAGGCCACCGGCACGATGCCCGCCATCCGCGACTTCGGATAGCGAATGACCGTCTACGGGGATCTGATCGGGCAGGACCGGGCGATCGGCGTGCTGCGGCGGGCGGCCTCCGCCGCCGCCGAGGCCGTCGCCGGGGGTCGCGGCGCGGGCATGACCCACGCCTGGCTGTTCACCGGCCCGCCCGGCTCCGGGCGGTCCACGGCCGCCAAAGCCTTCGCCGCCGCGCTGCTCTGCCCCGAGCAGGGCTGCGGCCACTGCGACGCCTGCCATCAGGTCGAGGTCGGCTCGCACCCGGACGTCACCTTCGTACGGCCCGAGGGCCTGTCGTACGGCGTGCGGCAGACGCGGGAGCTCGTGCTCAAGTCGGCGGGGGCGCCCACGCTCGGCCGCTGGCGGGTCGTGCTGTTCGAGGACGCCGACCGGGTCACGGAGCAGGCGGCCAACGCGCTGCTCAAGGCGATCGAGGAGCCGCCGCCGCGGACGGTGTGGCTGCTGTGCGCGCCGTCCGCGGACGACATGATCATCACGATCCGGTCGCGCTGCCGGGTCGTGACGCTCGGCACGCCCTCCA
This sequence comes from Microbispora sp. NBC_01389, assembly GCF_045040095.1. Lineage (NCBI taxonomy): Bacteria > Bacillati > Actinomycetota > Actinomycetes > Streptosporangiales > Streptosporangiaceae > Microbispora > Microbispora sp. NBC_01389. The sequence goes on along the minus strand of NZ_CP109552.1, from coordinate 1,659,796 downwards.
CCGAGGCCGTGGCGAACGTGCTGGCGACCCGTGACGGGGTGCCCCACGACGTGGCGCTCGACGCCGCGCGGGCGGCGCAGGGGGACATCGGCCGGGCCCGCCGCCTCGCCCTGGACGAGGAGACGCGGCGCCGCCGCGCCGAGGTGCTGTCGATCCCCCGCTCGCTGACGGGCGTGGCGGAGTGCATCACCGCCGCCGAGCGCCTGGTGAAGACCTCCACCGAGGACGCCGACGCCGCCACGACCGCGCTGAACGAGGTCGAGACCGCCGAGTTGCGCAGGGTCTACGGCGAGGGATCCACCGGCAAGGGGCTCAACAAGGGCCTGGTGCGGGGTGGCGCGGGGGCGATCAAGGAACTCGAGACCATGCAGAAGTCACGCGCGACCCGTATCAAGCGCGACTCGCTCGACTTCGCGCTGCTCGAACTGATGGCGTTCTACCGCGACGTGCTGGCCGTGCAGTTCGGCGCCTCGGTGGAACTCGCCAACGAGGATCGCAGGCACGAGGTGGAGACCGTCGCGCGGGCGTCCTCGCCCGAGGACACGCTCCGCCGTACGGACGCGATCATGAAGTGCCGGGAGCGGCTCGCGGCCAACGTCCACCCGCAGATCGCGGTCGAGGCCATGACCCTCGCCCTCCGCTCACCCGGAGTTGTCCACAGGGGATGATTGCCGGTCCCGGACGGGACGTATGGTGGTTCCGGGCGCTCGGCGCGAGACTGCCGTAAACAACCGAGGAGGGCCGGCTCTTTGGGCATGATGATGGCCGTGAGCTTCACACGCTACGGACGGCTCTACTACCTCGATCCCGGTGCTCACTCGCCGAAGGTGGGTGACAAGGTCCTGGTGCCGACGGACTCCGGCCCGGAGGTCGCCGAGTGCGTGTGGGCGCCGCAGTACGTGAGCGAGGACGTCGAGGGACTGCCCGTGTGCGAGGGCGTCGCGGGCGACGAGCACCTGGCCAGGGACGAGGTCAACCGCCGCCGCCGGGCGGAGGCCCGCAGCGTCTCCAAACGCCTGATCAAGCGGCACGAGCTGCCGATGAAGGTGATCGGCGTCGACTACCTGGACGCCGAGAACGTCTACACCGTCTACTTCTCCGCCCCCCACCGGGTGGACTTCCGCGCGCTCGTGCGCGACCTCGCCCGCAACCTGCGGGCGCGGGTCGAGCTGCGGCAGATCGGCCCGCGCGACGAGGCCAGGATCCAGGGCGGCATCGGGCCCTGCGGCCGTGACCTGTGCTGCGCGACGTTCCTCAAGGACTTCGAGCCGGTCTCCGTCCGCATGGCCAAGGACCAGGACCTGCCGGTCAACCCGCTCAGGATCGCCGGCGCCTGCGGCCGGCTGATGTGCTGCCTCAAGTACGAGCACCCGCTCTACCAGGAGTTCCGGGCCTCGACGCCCCGATCCGGTCTCACCGTGGACACCCCCGAGGGTCCCGGCACGGTGGTCGGGCACAACGTGCCCTCCGACTCGGTCGTCGTCCGCCTCAACGATGGCGGCCGCCGCTGCTCCTGCTCCCGGGCCAGCGTGTGCGCCCCCCGCAAGGCCCACGACGCGGCGTACGGCGAGGAGCGGACGACGACGACCACCGCCGGCGACCCCGAATGAACCCGGTCAGAGGTGGTCGTGCAGGAAGGCGGCCGTCGCGCCGGCGGCCTGGGTGACGTAGGGCTCTACGTCGTAGAGGTCGATGTGCTCGCGGCAGTCCAGCCAGACCACCTCCTTCTCGCCCGGGCTCCGGCCGGCGAGTTCGGCCGCCAGTTCCGGCGCGCAGTAGGCGTCGGTGCGGCCGTGCACGACGAGCAGCGGCGTCGCGGCGAGAAGCGGGGCGGCCCCGAGCGCGTCGAAGGTCATCAGCGAGTGGAGCGACCCCCGGGTCACCTCGTTCACCCAGTGCGGCGACGCCGAGCGGGAGGTGCCGTAGTAGGCGTACGGCTCGGCGCCGGACATGGCGGCCTCGCCGTCGCCGGGCGTCACCGCGGGCAGGCGTTCGTCGTACCGGTCGAGGAAGCTCCCGAGCGCGCCCCTGTAGGCGTCGAGGCCCATGCGCTCGGCGAACCAGGCCGGGCTGTTGTACGCGCCGGCGATCCCGGCCACGGCCCGCACCCGGGGATCGGAGGCGGCGGCCCGCACCGCGTATCCGCCGCCGAGACACACGCCGACGAGCCCGATCCGGCCCGGGGCGACCTCCGCCCGGCCGCCGAGCAGGCTCACCGCGGCGCGGAGGTCGGCGAGTTTACCCCCGCTGTCCTCGTGGCCCCGCCGCCCGCCGCTCTCGCCGAACCCCCGGTGGTCGAAGGCCAGGGTGACCAGGCCCGCCCGCGCGAGACGGTCCGCGTACAGCCCGGTGACCTGCTCCTTCACTCCCGTGAACGGGCCGGTGAGCGCGACGGCGGGCGCGGGCAGGGGAAGATCCGGCAGCCGGAGATCCCCGGCGAGGTCGACACCGCCCGCGGAGAACGTGACTCGTTCGGTCCGTACGGCGGTCATCGGCGCGTCGGGCAGGCCCCGCTCGGCCGCCCTATATGGATGATTCTTGAGATCGCTCATGTCCGCGTCCCCGTCCTAGTGTGTGATCTCGCGGTGAGCGTGAGGCTAGGCGTGCCTGGGCCACGGCGCCAGAAGGCACTTCGCGGTGCCCATCCCACAGAGCAGGGAGGCGAGATGGACCCGGTGATCCCCGACGTGCTGGAGGAGTCCTGCGCGACGCGGCAGGCACTGGAGCGGTTCGCGGCGAAGTGGCGGGTGCTGGTGATCTACGCGCTGCTGGCCGGGCCCCAGCGGCACGGCCAGTTGCGCCGCCGGCTGCCGGGCATCACCCAGAAGGTGCTGACCGAGACGCTGCGCGGCATGGAGGCGGACGGGATGGTCGAACGCCGGGTCGTCAAGGACACCGCGCCCCAGCACGTCGAGTACGCGCTGACCGGCCTCGGCCGTACGCTGCGCGAACCGCTGGGCGCCATCTGCGCCTGGGCCGCGCAGCACGCGGGCTGAGGACATCCGGCGAAGGCCCGGCGGGTGGTGGAGCGCGGGTAGGGTGCCGTCGTGAGCACGCCCCGGCATCTGACCACGTGGTTGAGGACCAGGTCGCCCGACGAGCGGCGGCTGCTGCTCGCCCGGGTGGGGTTCGTCGTCGACGAGGACATCCCGCCACAGGACCTGGCCCGGCTGCTGCTCCGGCGGCAGGCGGTGGTGCCGCTCGTGAGTTCCTGCACGCTGCCCCAGCGTCAGGCGCTCTCGGCGGTCGCCTGGCTGGCGGCGCGGCGGCACGGGCCGCTGGCTTATCACCTGGAGGGGAACGATCCGGCCGGCCGCGCCGTGCCCCGCGCCGACGTGCTCGACCTGCTCGCCGGGCCCGACCTCGACCGGCGCAGGGCCGCCGACGCCGTCCTGGACCAACTGGCGGGCGTGGCGCTGGTGCTCCCGCCGCACGGCGACCAGGTGATCGTGCCCGGCACCGTCCACATGGACCTCGCCGGCGAGACGGGGCTCGGGCGTCCGGCCGCCGACCTCTTCGCCGCGCACTTCAACGCCCCCGAGGTTCACGCGATCGCCGACGCCCTGGGGTTCCCGAAGGCCCGCGTGCGGGAGGTCGCGGAACGGAACGTGCTCGGCCTGCTGGGCGATCCCGAGCGGGTGCGGGCCCTGGTCGCGGGCGCCCCCGCGTCCGTACGGGACTGGCTGCTGCGCCTCGTCGGGCACGGATCACGGCTGCGCACCCACGCCTACCAGTTCCACAGCGGCTACGGCTACGAGCACAACATCAGGTACGTCGTCCGTCCCGGAGGTTCCGGCGACCCGGGCACCGACTGGCTGGTGACGCACGGCCTGCTGCTCCCGGCGGGGCCGCCCGACGTGGCCGAGGTGCCGTTCGAGGTGGCCACGGCGGTCCTCGGCGGGCCGCGCGTGCCGTTCACCCCCGAACCCTCGCCGCCGCCGGACGACCTGCCCGGCTCGGAGGGAGCGGAGGGGACCGCGCAGGCGGCCGCCACCTCCGCGCTCTCCCAGATCGAACGCCTGCTCGCGGCGTGTGTCAGCCGGCCGCCCACCCTGCGCAAGGCCGGCGGGCTGGCGGTGCGGGACACCAAGCGCCTCGCCAAGGCCGTCGGCGTGACCGAGGACATCGCGAGGTTCTGGATCGACCTGGCCACCCAGGCGGAACTGCTCGGCCTGCACGCCGAGCCGGTGGTGCGCCCGAAGGGGCATCGCGGCAAGCTGCCCGAACCGGTGGTGAACCTGCTGCCGACCACCGAGTACGACACCTGGCTCAAGCGGCCGCCCGTCGAGCGGCTGGCCAGGATCATCGGGACCTGGGCGACCCTGGCCGCGACCTACACCTACTGGCCCGCGGAGGCCGGGACGCCCGTCGCCCTCACCGAGCCCACCGACCCGCACGCGGCCAGCCTCAGATACGCCCTGCTCGAAGCCCTCGCCGCCGTGCCGCCCGGGAAGAGCCTTCCGGCCGACAGTCTCCACTACCTGATGCTCCGCGCCGCCTGGCATCGTCCCCATCATGTCTCGGCCGCGCGTCTCGGCGCCGAGCAGGCGGGCGCCATCCTGCGTGAGGCCGGCCTGCTCGGCGTGGCCGCCGGGGGAGCCCTCACGGTCGTCGGGCACGCCGTACGGGACCTGCTGGTCAGCGGTGAGGCGTGGCGGTCACCGGAGGCCGCACTGACGGCGGCCCTGTCGGCCATGTTGCCGCCCGCCCGGGCCACCGCCCGGTTCCAGGCCGACCTGACGGCGGTGGTCCCCGGGATGCCCGACTCGTCCCTCGCCGAACTGCTGGACGACGTGGCCGAGCGCGAGTCGGAAGGGCACGCGGTGGTCTGGCGGCTGAGCGCGGCGACCGTGCGCCGCGCGTTCGACCAGGGCTATGAGGCCGGCGACCTGCTCGCGCGCCTGGCCGGGGCCGCGGAGGGGCCGCTGCCGCAGACGCTCGAATACCTGGTCAAGGACACGGCCCGCGTGCACGGCCGGGTCCGGGTGGTGCGGTCCGGGTGCTGCCTCCGCGCGGACGACGAGGCGCTGATCGAGGAACTCGCCCGCGCGCAGGCGCTGCGCGCGCTGGGCCTGCGCAAGATCGCGCCTACCGTGCTGATCAGCGCCGCCGATGAGGAGGAGACCCTCGCGCGGTTGCGGGCCGCGGGGTACGCCCCCGCGCTGGAGTCCGAGACCGGGGCGACGGTCGTCGAGCGGGCCGGCACGCGTCGCGTACCGGCCCGCTCGTGAACCGCTCAGCTCAGGTCGCCTTCGGGCAGACCGTGCCGTTCTTGGGCGCGCGCAGCGTGAGCAGGTAGTCGTCGACCGCGGTGTCCACGCAGGTGGAGCCGCTGCGGTAGGCCGTGTGGCCGTCGCCGTCGTAGCCCAGCAGCACGCCCGAGGTCAGCTCCTTCGCGAGCCCCTGCGCCCACTCGTACGGCGTGGCGGGGTCGCGCAGCGTGCCGACGACGAGGATGGGCGGCGCGCCCTCCCCCTTGATCGGCTTGTCGGCCTCGGCCGACTTCGCGGGCCAGTACGCGCAGGGCAGCGACCCCCACATCACGAACGGCCCGAAGTGCGGGGCCATCTTCCCGGCCGCGTCGGCTGCCTTGCCGTACGCGTCGAGCGACGTGGGATAGCGGTGGTCCACGCAGTTGACGGCCATGTTGGCCTCGGTCTGGTTCGAGTAGGTCCCGTCGGACCGGCGGTCGACCAGCAGGTCGGCCATCCGCAGCAGGGACGTGCCGTTGCCGTGGGTCATGGCCTGGCCCAGGGCCTGCCGAAGCTGGGGCCACGCCGTGCGCTCGTAGAGCGGGGTGGCGATGCCGAGCACCGTCCACGCCTCGTTGACGACCCGGCCGTCGCCGAGATCGTTCTTCAGCGGCTGCCGGTCGGCCCTCGCCAGCAGGTCGCTGATCTCCCTCATCGCGCCGTCCACCGTACGGCTGGTGAAGGGGCAGGCGCCGTCGAGGAAACAGTCTTCGGCGAACGCCTTCAGCGCCACCTCGAAGCCCTTGGCCTGCACCTCGTTGGACTTGATGGCCGACATGGCGGGGTCCACCGCGCCGTCGAGCACCAGCGCCCGCACGTTCTTGGGGAACAGCTCGGCGTACATCGCGCCGAGATAGGTGCCGTACGACTTGCCCAGGTAGGTGAGCCCGGCGTCGCCCAGGACGCCGCGCAGGACGTCGATGTCCCTGGCCGCGTCGGCCGTGCCCACGTGCGGCAGCAGGCGGGCCGACTGGGCCTCGCACCGCTCCGCGAACTGCTTGGACGCGTTGTCCAGCTCGGTGACCTCCGCCGGGGTGTCCGGGCTGGAGTCCATGCCGACGTACTTGTCGAGCTGGGCGCCGGTCATGCAGTGGACGGGAGTCGACTCGCCGACGCCGCGCGGGTCGAAGCCGACGACGTCGTACTGCTGGCGCACCCGCTCGCTGACCACGGACTTGGCGGCCCGCGCGTACTGGATGCCCGAACCCCCCGGCCCGCCGGGGTTGATGAGCAGCGAGCCGGCCCGCTTACCACTGGCCGGGAGGCGGATCGCGCTGATCTCGATGCGCTCGCCGGAGGGCTTGGTGTAGTCGAGAGGCACCTGGATCCTGGCGCACTGGAAGCCGTCGCCGCAGTCGCTCCAGTCGGGCCGCTGCTCGTAGAAGGCGCGCAGCTCCGACGCGGGCGTCCGCATCGCCGGGACCGCCTTGGTCACACTGGGCTGCTGGGACGTGGCCGGGGTGCGGGCGGAGCAGGCGCTGATCGGCAGCAGGGCGATCACCGCCGCGGCCGCCAGGCGCCGGCCCGGGCCATCGCTTCGCCGCTTCGTCCTACGTGTGACCTTGGCGGTCTGGCCGGCCAGTCGCATGCTCGTCGTTCCCCTGCCGTCGTCTGCGTGACGAGGACCAGCATGCCGCCTGCCAGGAGGAGCGGCCACCGGACGCGACCGGTTCCGGAGAATGTCATGCGGCGTCCGCCGGCCGGATGACCTGGCCAAGAGAGGCGGAGCGCTCCTCCTGTGACACCTGCGCCGGGCTTGTCCCGTTTCCCGGTAAAGGGACGACCCCGAGGTGGCGAGAGAGAATTTACCCGGCCCAGCCGATCTTCTCCGCTCACCGTACGAGTCGCCCCGTCTCCGCAGCACGGCGGCAGCTCCTGTGGACACGGCACACCGGACGGGCGACCGGTGCACGAGAGCCCGGCCGACCCTGTAGACTGTGCGAAGCCGTACGCGGCGTGCCGCCTTAGCTCAGTCGGCCAGAGCACTTCACTCGTAATGAAGGGGTCAAGGGTTCGATTCCCTTAGGCGGCTCCACCACAAAGGCCCTCCCGGTCCACCCGGGAGGGCCTTTGCGTGTCTATCTGCGTGACTACCGTTCCCGATCACTTCTTGAAGATGCGGTCCATGACAGACCGAGCGAGACGTGTTTCCTTGAACTCCTTCACCACACACAGAATCAGACCGTTACCCGAGCTGACCCTGGTGGACGTTGCGGTCACGGAGCTGCCGGCGCTCGGGGGCTCAGCGGGCGATATGTCAGTTTCCACTGGGCCGTCGGGCTTCGAGGCTGACTTCCCATAGCTGGTTCATGCTTCCCGCCAAAGGGGAGTAGTGAATTTTGGCGAAAACGGGGCGCTTCAGGCGCTTGAGAACCGCGGTCATCTGACGGGCGTTGCAGGCGATTGAGCCTACGCCCTCCTCGTCCGCGTTGCGCGAATCACCACCGGTGAGCCAGTCGGCGTTACATGCCTCAGTGATTCGAGTGAATCCAGCCATCCAGTCGTACCCGAGTTTCATCGGCTGACCGCCCTCCGGGGTGAAACTCACGATGCCGCTGATGCTGGGGCCCGGAGTTCCGTCTCCGAGGTACCGAAGGGTGCCAAAGGCGACCTTGCCCCTCTCGGTCGCGACACCGGCCCAGAACTGGTGGATCGTGGTGGCTCTGGTGCCGTCATAGACGATGCGGACCAGCGTGGGCCCGAGCGTGAAAACGAAAGCGAGGTCGCGGGGAGCACATGCGGTTGTGCCGAGACCCTTGGCGCTTACGGCGTATTTGCCTGCGTTGTCCTTGGCGTCGCATGTGACCGTTGTCCGATAGAAGGAGGCCGAGGAGTAGTCGAGCCGAATCTCTTTGGCTCCGGCCAGGGGCTTCAGCCGGAAACTCCTGATTCCGTAATGCATCGTGACCGGCTTGGCTGCGCGCGGCGTGATACGGAGTTTTCCCTTCCCGTCCGGCCAGGCCCAGCCGTACGCCACTTTGGCAGCGGAGGCTTGGGCCGGCACGGCGGTCAGACCAGTCGCGATGAGGCCGAGAATGGCAGCGGAGGCTAACAGTCGCACGAGGTTCTCCTGGGAAGACGGCACGGCGCTATACGGGACGCACAGCCTACTGACCCAGTACGACATTCACTGGGGTTCAGCCTGGTTCCGGGTTCCACCAGGAACACAGCGCCGGCGGTCCGGCAGCGCCCCCGGCCAGGTCCGGAGGCGCTCATTACGATGTGGACTGGGCCGCCTGCCAGGAGCGGCGTGGTTGCGTGGATGGCCGGAGGTCCTGCGATCGACTTCGTCGATCCATGAGGCGCTGGGCCCCGACGCGTGTACGGAGCGTGTATCTCCAATGAATCCCCGCTCTTTACGATCGGCGTCAATCACGTCCGGTGAAAGGAAGTGGTCATGAGAGCGCTGATCAGACGGGTCGCCGACAGGATGGTCGACAAGGTGGTCCCGCGTGCCGAAGCCCGCGCCTGCGGGTGGGGGGGCTACTGCAAGTGCGTCGGGGGCGACATCTACCTCTACTACTGCGGCAGCTGCAGGTACTACGCGCACGCCGGCTGCTGACGGGCGGCGCGTGACCGGGTGACCGAGCCGGACCCGGTGCGGCTGTCGGGTCCGGCGGCACAGGAGGGGGAGAGCGGTTGTCGCTGCTGTTCACCGTTCCGGCGATGGCGGCCCTCGCGCTGGCGGCGGTGACTTTGGGGATGCGCCGGGCCTTCGTCGTGGTGACCGTACGGGGCATCAGCATGCTGCCCACGCTCCAGGACGGTGACCGGGTGCTGGTGCGGCGACGCGGTGTGACGGCGGTCCGCCCCGACGACCTGGTCGTCTTCACCGACGTCATCGACGAGCCTCCCGTGCCGGTGCCCGCCTGGGCGGAGGAGGACGACGGTCCCCTCACGGTGCTGGTGGTGAAACGGGCGATAGCCGTTCCCGGAGACCCCGTCCCCGAGACGCGCGTGCCCGTGCTGGCCGGAGGGACCGCGTCCGTCCCCACCGGCCGGCTGGTGGTGCTCGGGGACAACCCGGCGGTGAGCCGGGACTCCCGCCTCTACGGGTACGTCGCAGAAGAGCGTCTGCTGGGGGTTGTAATCCGGCGAATGTGACCGTCTGATGGTGATTCATGCTGAGGCTGATGATCGGCCAGTTACGCCGCCAGTCGGTGCGCTCGATGACGATGCTGCTCGGCGTGCTGCTGGCCACGAGCGGGTTCACCCTGCTCACGGGCTCGGTGGAGACCTCACGCCTGCGCGTTACCGGGACCGTGGACGACAACTACCGGAGCACGTACGACGTGCTGGTGCGGCCCAGGGGGAGCCGGGACGCGCGGGAGCTCACGCACGGGCAGGTGCGCCCGAACTTCCTGTCCGGCCAGTTCGGCGGCATCACGCTCGACCAGTGGCGGCGGATACTCGCGCTGCCCGGCGTCGACGTGGCCGCTCCGGTGGCGATGGTGGGGTACGTCGACGTGACGGCGACCGCCGGGATCGACCTCACCGAGCAGCTCGACCGAGGGGCGCGACGGCAGTTGCTCAAGGTGGACAGGACCTGGACCAGCGACCGGGGGCTGTCGGCGATCGACGACCCGGGCGACAGGTACGTGTACGTGACCCGCAACCCCGTGCTCTGGCCGCGGTTCACCACGAACAAGGCGAACTTCGTGGAGTTCGCCGGCTACCGCTTCGAGGGCCGCAAGGCGCGGGTGGACGACGCGGTGTGTGACCGCCCGGGGATGTCGTCCGGCTATCCGGCGGCCGAAGTCCTCCCGGATGGACGGATCCAGCCGATCTGTCCCACCGCGCGCAAGCGGGAGCCCGGACGCACCTACCTCACGGCGGCGGACCGGTCCCGCGTGGACGTCTACCAGATGCTGCCGGACGGCGGTTTCCGCACCCAGCTCGGTGACGCGGGCGGTGGGATCATTCCCAGGCAGGTACGGCTGCCGCGCCTGACGCTCCCCGTCAGCTGGCCCGTGCCGCTGTTGCTGGCGGCCGTCGATCCCGTGCAGGAGGCGGAACTGGTCGGGCTGGATCGCGCCGTGGTCACCGGGCGTTACCTGCGCGCGACCGACGGGCCGACGCCGGCCAGGTGGACGCGGTTCGCCAGTGTTCCGATGCTGCTCTCGTCCGGCGCGCACATCGACGAGCAGCTGACCGCCGGAGTCTCCCGGCTGGACCGGCCGCCGGAGATCGCGAGCCTGCGCGGCGACGAGCTGTGGAAACGGCTACGGGCGGCGCCGGCCCGTCGCATGTCGACCGTGCGCGTCGACGCGGAGAGCGTCTACCGGCAGGTCGGCGAGCGCCCGATCATCGACCCCGGTGACACGTGGCTCCACGTGGACCGCGTCATCCAGTCCGGCCGTCCGCGCTATGGGGGCGGAGAGGGTGTACTGAGGCCGGATCCCGTCACCGTCGACCTCGACGAGGTGTGGCGGCAGGAGAACTCCCTCGTGGAGACCTCGGCCCCGTTGTTCGCGTACGACCGGGCGCTCCGGCCGTTGGCCAAACGCGAACTGGCCGGCCCCGGTGGCGTGTCCGAATACGCGTTCCCGCAGGTGGTGGGCAGGTTCGACCCGGCCGGGCTGGCCGGGTTCTCCGCGTTGTCCGCGGTGCCGCTGGAGACGTACCAGCCGGCGAGCGCGACCGGCGCGGACCAGGCCGCGCGGGCGGCGCTGGGGAACCGCCCGCTGCTGCCCAACGGCAACCCCGGCGGCTACCTGGCCACCCCGCCCCAGCTCCTGACGACGCTGACCGCGCTGCCCTTGCTCATCCGCGGCGACGACCCGGCGCAGGAGGCGCCGGTCTCCGCGATCCGGGTGCGGGTCGCCGGGGTCACCGGGCTGGACGATCTGTCCCAGGAACGGATCCGCGTGGTCGCCGAGAAGATCGCCACCACGACCGGGCTCGAGGTGGACATCACCATCGGCTCCTCTCCGGCCCCGCGCCCGGTCGAGCTGCCCGCCGGCCTGTTCGGCCGCCCCGAGCTGCGGCTGCTGGAGAACTGGACGACCAAGGGCGTGGCGGTCGCGCTCACCAGGGCCGTCGACCAGAAGAGCGCGCTGCTGTTCGGCCTCATCCTCGTGGTGTGCGTGCTGTTCCTGGGCAACGCGGTGGCCGCGTCGGTCCGGGTGCGGCGGCGCGAGCTGGCCGTCCTCGGCTGTCTGGGCTGGCCGGCCGGGCGGCTGGCCGCGCTGGTGCTGGGCGAGGTGGTGCTGGTCGGCCTGGTCGCCGGGATCCTGGGCGCCGCCGTGTCCCTGCCGCTGGCCGCCGCCACCGGCATCGAGGTGAGCCCCGGACACGCGCTGCTGGCCGTACCGGTCGCCTGCGGGATCGCCCTGCTCGGCGGGTTGGCGCCCGCGCTGCGCGCCGGGCGGGCGCACCCGATGGCGGCGATCCGTCCCCCCGTGGTCACCCGCGCGCGGGCACGCCGGGCCCGGACGGTGTACGGCATGGCGGTGGGCAACCTGGTCCGGGTCCCGACCCGCAGCCTGGTCGGCGTGCTGGCGCTCGCGGCCGGAGTGGCGGCGGTGTCCACCCTGCTGGTGATCACCTGGCGGTTCCACGGCGAGGCCCAGGGCACGCTGCTGGGCGACGCCGTCTCGCTCCAGGTGCGCGGGGTCGATCTGGCCGCCGCCGTCACCACGGTGGCGCTCGGCGTGTTCGCCATCGCGGACGCTCTCTACCTGAGCGTCCGGGAACGCAGCGGCGAGCTGGCCGCGCTGCGCGCGTGCGGGTGGTCCGACGGGGAGCTCGGCCGCCTGATCGTCACCGAGGGCGCGCTGCTCGGGCTGACCGGCGCGGTGCTCGGGGCGGGTCTCGGCCTCGGCGTGCTGGCCGCGTTCCTGGGCGGCCTCACCTGGGCGACCGTGAGTGCCACGCTTCCGGTCGCCGCGGCCGGAACCGCGTTCGCGGTGCTGGCCGCCGCCGTCCCCGCGCAGCTTATGCGCCGCCTGCCGCTCGCCGCCGTGCTGGCGGAGGATTGAGGAGAGGTGAAGATGGAGGCGCGTACGACCGGCACCCGGCGCGGTGTCGAGGTGACGATCAGAGGACTGACCAAGGGGTTCGGTCAGGGAGACGGCCGGATCGTCGCCGCCGACGACGTGTCGCTGCATGTCCCGGCGGGGCAGCGGGTCGCCGTGGTGGGTGCTTCGGGCTCCGGCAAGTCCACCCTGCTCCACCTGATCGGCGGCATGGAGCGAGTGGACGGCGGCACGATCACGGTCGGGGATCGGGAGGTGACCGCGCTCGGCCGCCGTGAGCTGTCGGTCTACCGCCGCAGCGTCGGCTTCGTCTTCCAGCGGTTCCACCTGCTGCCCGCGCTCACCGTCCTGGACAACGTCCTCGCCCCGGTGCTGCCCCGCCGGGTGGACTTCGACCGTACGGAACGGGCCCGGCGGCTGCTCGCCGCCGTGGGCCTGCTGGACCGCGCGCACGCCGTGCCGTCGCAGCTGTCCGGCGGGCAGCAGCAGCGGGTCGCGGTCGCGCGTGCGCTGATCGGCGACCCCCGGCTGATCCTGGCCGACGAGCCCACGGGCAACCTCGACTCGGCCACCGGCCGGGAGATGATGGAGCTGGTCGATCGCCTGGTCGCCGAGCAGGGGCTGACCCTGCTGGTCGCCACCCACGACGACGGGGTGGCCGCGCACTGCGATCGGATCATCCGCGTCCGGGACGGCCGGATCGTCGGCGACACCACGCGCTGACCGCTCGGAGGCTCGACGCCGGAGTGCGTCGCCTGTCCTGTTCCGGGCGCCCGGGCGGAGCAGGTCGGGGTCGCGCCGGAGGATGACGGCATGGGCTGATGACGGTCACAGCAACGAGCGGACCGCTGAAGCGAAAACGGGAGCTCCACAGTTCTCGAGCGATGCAAGCACGTCCCCAAGTGTCATCGACCGATGAGGTGGCTTGCCGGTCGCCGCGGCCTGCTCGCGCAGGACACGCACGATGGCATCGGGAGCCAACTCCAGTTCGTACAACAGAAACGTGTCCGGGTGCTGGACTTCGATATCCCACTGATCGCATGTAGTGCTGGGAAAATCGCGAAGATTCGAAGTGACGATCACGTCGGCGTGTCCGCGAACTGCCGCGGCGAGAACATGCCGGTCCTTGACATGATTGCCCATCGCATCCTCCAGCGGCTCCCAACCCTCCACAAATGCCTCAGGGAAGGCGGACTGGACAAACGACAAGGTGCGGTCCACGTTGCGTGCGGCAATCCCATTTCGGAGCAAAGCGCCTCGAACCTCCGCCAGTATGCGTCCGCTCCATAAGGGCTGGTACATGCCGGTCTCTGCAATCCTCAGCAGTGTGTCACGCAGCGCGTTCGGGTACAGCACGCAGGCGTCCAGTACGGCAGAGAATGGCACCAGGCCAGCATAGGCCGCTCAGAATTCGTTGGCGGGCTTGTCGTACATGCCCATGCCCACGGACTCTGCCGTCAGTTCGTCCAGCAGCCGGTGCCGCTCACCGCGTCGCTTCTCTTTGTACGCCAGGACGTCTTGGAGTTTCACCCGCCGGTGTGCTCCCGGCCGATCGGTCGCACGCTGGTAGGGGATTTCGCCGGTCTCAAGAAGCTTGACGAGAGTAGGCCGGGAAATCCCCAGCAGCTCGGCGGCCTCGTAGGTTGACATCGTCATGTGCTGCGGTGCGACAGTGACGGCCAAGCCCCGCGAGAGCGCCTCTGCCACCTGGAGAAGAGCCTCGTAGACCGGCAACGGCAAAGGCAGCTGAGGCGAATTGTCTGGGCCTGTCAGCAGGGCTGGGCGCTCGGCGACGGCGCGCCCTCTCTTGTGCAGCTCCGCAACCAGGTCGACTATGGCAGCTTGCGTCTGAGGGTCCTCCTCCGGCAGGAATGTCCTGGCATCCGCAGCGGCCAACGACGTCTCGCCCATCCGAGTCCTCCGTCACCACACGCATCCGTACCTGGACTGTACCTCGAAACGAAACTAACGAAAACCACCGTGGAGCAGTATCGCCATGATCAGGGCTTGCGTGCGGCTCCGCCGGTGCTGGACGACCGGGAGGGGGAGACCGGGCAGCCAGGGAGGTGGGCTGCGGTATGGAGTATGCGGCCCCGCCGGGACTACCGTCGGCACCGGTCGACGAACGCTCCCGGCGGAAAGGACAGTCATGGCGGGCCGTACCCTTCTGGACGAGTTGTACGAGGCCGAGCGGCGGTTGCAGAACGCCCAGCTCAACGGTGACGTGGAGGAGCTCGACCGGCTGCTCGACGAGCGGCTCGTCTTCACCGGGCCTCCCGACGGGCGGCTGTACCCCGAGGCCAAGGAGCTCGACCTGCACAACCACCGCTCGCGCACCCAGGTCATGACGAAGGTCGTCCAGGAGGACCTCACCGTCCTGGTCTCGGGGACGACCGGGGTGACCTGCTTCCTCGGCACGCTGGAGGGCGAGTTCGCGGGCGTGCCCTTCGGCGGCCGGTTGCGCTACACGCGCACGTGGGCGCACACCGAGGAGCACGGCTGGCGCATCCTGGCGGCCCATGCCAGCGAGGCCTGAGCCGGCAGGCGGCATGACACCTTTTCGTTCGAGCGGAGAGGGCCTCGTCCATCTGGAAGCAGCGGATGCGGGGGGCCGGGCGTTCACTGTGCATGGACCTTGAATCCCTGCGGTTGATGGCGCCCGCGCCACCGGCACCGCCTCCCGAGGCCGATCTGGTCGTCCTGTACCGCGAGCACCGGGTCAGCCTGGTGCGGCTCGCGGTGCTGCTCGTGGGCGATCTGGAGACGGCCGAGGACGTGGTGCAGGACGTGTTCGCCCGGCTGCACGGCCGGCGGACGTCGTGCGTCACGCTCGCCTATCTCCGAACCTGCGTGCTGAACGGCTCCCGTTCGGTGCTGCGCCGCCGAGCGGTCATGCTGCGCCGTACGCAGCGGAGCTCCGACCTGGCCGACTCGGCGGAGACCGCCGCACTCCTCGGGGAGTCGCGCAGGGAGGTGCTGCTGGCGCTGGCGCGGCTGCCCCGACGGCAGCGGGAGGCGCTCGTCCTGCGCTACTACCTCGACCTGGCCGAGCCCGAGATCGCCCAGGTCATGCGCATCGGACAGAGCACCGTCAGATCCACGACCGCAAGGGCACTTGCCAGACTCCTTCGCGAACTGGGAGAGGACGAATGAGCGAGCGTAGCGAGCGAATCAGGGAACACAGCGCCTGGCGAGGTGCTGAGTCGCGCGCCTCCGGCGCGACCGAACTCCGAGCCGAAGGCGAGGAGGTAGCATGAGCACCATCGAGGATCGGCTCCGTGACGCCATAGCGGCCCGCGCGCGTACGGTGCCGGACGACGGCCTCGACCACGCGCTGCCCACGCCACGCCGCACCCGGCCGCGCGGCCTCGCGATCGCCGCCGCGGCCCTCGCGGTGGCCGGCACGATCGTGGGCGTGGCGCGGTTCGCGGAGCCGTCTCCGAACCCTCGGGAGGCCGACCTCGCCGTGACGTCGCTGAGCGGCGGTGCGGCCTCGTCCGACATGGTCGACATCTCGGTCTACCTCTGTAAGGATCACTCCCCCTACGAGCGCTGCAGGGGCGGCGCGGTCACCGCCTGGGAGCGGGAGAACATCAGCCGAGCTCTCCGGGCCCGCCACGACGTGAAGATCGTGACGTTCGAGGACCGGCGGAAGGCGTTCGAGAACTTCCGCAGAAGCGAGACGAACCCCAGGCTGCTGAAGGTGGTCACGGTCGAGGACATGCCGGAGTCCTTCCGCCTGAAACTCGTCTCCGGCGCCGATCATGCGGCCGTGGCGCGGGCGGCGAGCCGGCTGCCCGGGGTGTCCAACGTCGTCGACGAGGTGTGCGTGAGAGACGACCTCGCCCGGTCGGGCTCGGACTGGACCGGTAAGTGCGGCTTCCCGGGCGACGGCGGCTGACAGGCGAGCCCGTACGAAGGTGGCACAGCGGGCTGTATGGACAACGTGGAAGGGCACGGGCGGCATGGCCCGTGCCCTTCGTTCACCCGGCCGGTGACGCGCCGGGTTCAGCTCTCACTCACGGGTCGCAGTCGTCACTGGACGAGCTGTGCGACGCGATCTGCCGGCTCTCGGTGACGTAGCGCGTCTCCGCGACCGGGCGCTGGAAGGTCTGCATCCGCGTGTAGCTGACCGGACGGCTCTCGCTGACCATGTGCGTGGTGGTCACCGGGTGCGTCTCCGGCACCATCCGGGTGTAGCTGACCGGGCGGCTCTCGGTGACGAACCGCGTCTCGGTGATCGGACGCTGGAAGCTGACCTGCCTGGTCACCGGGCGGCTCTCGGTGACGTACCGTGTCTCGCTGATCGGACGCTGGTAGGTCTGCTGCTCGGTTATCGCCTTCTTCTCGGTGACGTAGTGCACGACCGGCCGCTGGTAGCTGACGTACCGGGTGACCGGGCGGCTCTCGGTGACGTACCGCGTCTGCTTGATCGGCCGCTGGTAGGACACGTACTGCGTGACCGGGCGGCTCTCGGTGACGAACCGTGTCTGCTTGATCGGCCGCTGGAAGCTGACCTGGCGCGTCTCGGTGACCGGGCGCATCCGGGTGACCATGTGCGTCTCGGACACCGGACGCTGGAAGGTGACCTGACGCGTGTAGGTGACCGGGCGGCTCTCGGTAACCATGCGCATCTGGGTGACCGGCCGCTGGTAGGTGATCGTCCGGCTGTAGCTGAGCGGACGGCTGTAGGAGGCCTCGCGCATCGAGGAACTCCTGAGCGACGGGCTGCTGAGGGACGACTCACTCAGTGACGACTCACTCAGCGAGGACTCCCGCAGCGAGGACAGCGAGGGCCGTGAGTGGAGGGCGAGATTGCTCGCCGACTGGCCGGATTCCTCTGACTCCTCGGATGAACCGCTCGAACTGCTCGAACCGCTTTCCAGGGCGCTTTCGCTCTCCCGCCCGTACCCGCTCTCTTCGTACGCGCGTACGCTCTGCTGCGCCGCCTCCTCCGACTCCTCGCCGACGGTGCCCGGCTCCTCGGCCCGCGGCACGCTCAGCGCGGCGGCGGCCAGATGGCCGGACGGGTGGACGGTGGAGGCCGAGGCGATGGCCGGCCAGAGCGATACAGCGGTAAGGACTGCCGGACCCAGCAGTAACGAGAATCGAGTGCCGTGCATAGAGATACTCCTCTCCGATCAGCGATCGGGTTGCATCTCAATCCTTGGCACCTCAGCCGGAGCCCGTCCAGGTGAATTGACCCCTCCCGGGCCGTTACCGGCGGGACTCCGTATGACCTGATGGGCATCCGTGCCATTGAACAGCGGGATGACCGGCCCGCGTTTTGCCTCGCCCTGTCTGCTCCGATGCGTTCGGCAATTTCCGGCACGTTTACGTTTCTGGTGTTGCGAGTTTTCCACTCCCCGGTCAGCGGCGGGCGATGACGGCGTAGCGCTCGTCGTGGATCGTCTTGCCCCACAGCACGGGATCGGTCAGGGGCTCCGCCCGCACGCTCGCGGCGTACGGCCGGAGCACGTCCAGGAGCGGCCCCGCGCTCACTCCGCCGAGCCACGGCAGCGCCTGGGCTCCGGCGACGTACGGCGGGCCGTCGTCGGAGGCCTGCCAGTTGCCCTCGATCAGGACCAGCCGCCCGTGCGGGCGCAGCAGGCCCATCCAGGTGCGGAGCGCGCGTTCCGGCGCGGGCAGGGTCCACATCAGATGCCGGGCCACGATCACGTCGAAGGAGGCGCCTGCGGCGGGAGGGGCGCTCGCGTCCCCGACGAGGACGGTCGCCGCGAAGCCCGCCGAGGCGAGCTTGCGGCGGGCGGCCTCGGCCATCCTCGGTGAGAGGTCCAGCCCCACGGGCCGGTGTCCCTGCTCGGCCAGCAGCAGCGTCAGCGAGCCGGTGCCGCAGCCCAGATCGAGGACGTCGGACGGGGGCCGCGGCATCCAGGAGCGCAGCCGTCCCGCCCAGGCGGCGCGGACCCGGAGGTCGCGAAGCCCGTGGTCGGCTTCGTCGTCGAAGGTGTCCGCCGCCGCGTCCCAGTAGGAGGAGATCGACTCGAGATTCGGTTCGGGCATGAGCGCATCGTGGCACCCGCCACCGACAGTTCCGCGCCCCACGGGCGGCCCGACGGCTGACAGAGGCCCCGAACACGCCGGGACCCCGGCAGGAGGATCCTGCCGGGGTCCCGCACGTGTGGTGCCGGTGCCGGGTCGCCTCTCGGCGAAAGGCACAACGCGGCTCCAGCCGAACGGTAGTCCGCGAAGGCAAATTAGGTGAGGCCCGGGGACACCTGCACACCGGCCACGCTTCATCAAACCACGTGCCCGGGCCCGTTGTTCCCGGCCGCGCCGTCTTTTCCCGTACGTTCTCCCGGAGGACGCGGACGAAGAGGGCCTGCTCCGGAAAAAAGGGTTGCCGACCAGGGGATGCCGCGCGACCCTCTGCTCGTGCGACGAGTGACTCTGGCCGGGCCGGACGGTTCCCCGGCGCTCGGCTACACCGAGGGCGAGAGATACGGCCTGCCGTGCGCCGACCAGGTGGAGGTGCTGAGTCCGGAGGCGGCCGGCGTCATCCTGGAGCAGCTGCCCGGATGGGCCGTGGCGGGGCCGCCCGATCTCGGCCGGGAACTGCTCGCACACGGCGCCCGTCTGAGGCGGCACGCCCACCAGATGACCTGCGACCTGCGTACGGCGCCGCCGGCGGATTCGGCCGCACCCGAGGGCTTCCGGTTCGTCCCCTGTGACCGCGCGCCGGAGGACGTGTTCCCGGCCTGGTGGGCGGCGTATCCGCCGGGCCACGTGGACAATCGGCGGCGGGACGGGGCCACCGCGCTGCGCGAGGAGCTCGTCCCGCTGCTGGCGGGGGAGATGCTCGGTGAGCTCCTGCCCTGCAGCGTCCTGGCCGTGGACGAGAGCGACGCGGTGGCCGGCGGGGTCCTGGTCAACCGCTTCGGCGACCTGGCCTGGGTGACCGAGGTCTTCCGCCACCCCGGCCGTACGCCGTCCGGTCTCGGCGCCCGGATGCTGGCCGCGGTCCGCGAGAGGGCGTACGCCACGGGATGGGACCGGCTGGGCCTGGCCGTGACCGAGGGGAACCCGGCCAGGCGCGTGTACGAGCGACTCGGCTTCACCCTGGTCCACAGCTCGATGACCGTCGTGATCCCCGCCGTCACAGGGACGTGACGAACTCCTTGAGTTCCCGCTCGTAGCGGGCGGGATCGGCGTTCCACGATCCGGTGTGCCCGCCCCCGGCGGTCCGTACGAGCCTGACGATGCCGGGCCGGGCCTCGGCGAGACGCAGCGCCGGGCCCGGCGGCACCGTCGCGTCGTCGTCGTCCACGAAGACCAGCGTCGGGACCCGGAACTCGCGGGCGTGACGCAGGTGGTCCACGTCGTCGAACGACAGGCCGGTACGCCGCTCGACCACCCATTCGCCCACCGTCACGAGGAAGCCCGGGACGCCCATCTGCTCGGCCCCGAGCGCGATGGGCGACCGCCAGTCGATGACCGGGCTGTCGAGGATCATCGCCTTGACCGGCTCGCCGGGCAGCCTCCGTACGGTCATGGGCACGATGCCGCCGCCCATCGACCAGCCGTACAGCACGATCCCGGTCGCGCCCTGCGCCCGGGCGTAGGTGATCGCCGCGGCCACGTCGCGCCACTCGGTGGCGCCGAGGTGGAGCTTGCCGTCCGGGCTCGCCGGGGCGCCCTCGTCGTTGCGGTAGGTGATGCCCAGGACCGGCATCCCCAGGCTGTGGAAAACCGGCAGCACGCGCAGCGCCTCCCCGGGGCCGCCGTTGCGTCCGTGCACCGCGATCACCCAGGTCCGCGAGGTGCCCTCGGTGCGCCAGCCGGGGAATCCGCCGAGCGGCGAGGGGATGGTCACGTCCGTGTACGGCACGCCCGCGGCGGCCGGGGTCGCGTGCCCCCACAGCCATCGGTCGAGGTAGGCGCGCACTCCCGGGCGCAGGTCGCCGCGGACGACCCGGGTGACCTTCCTGGTCACCGCGCCGGCCCCGGCCGCGGTCGTCGGTCCCAGCAGCGCGTTGCCGTCCGCCCAGGTCAGGCCGTACGGTTTCCAGGATTTTAAGCGCGGATGACACCTTTTGTTCGCATGAGGAACTCGCCGAGATAGGCGTCGTGCGGCACCCACTGGGGCATCCAGAACGTCGGGGCGTCGCCCAGGTAGACGTTCCTGATCGACGGGTCGTCCACGAGGCGGTCGACCAGGTCGTCGTCCCGCGTCATGGCGGTCAGCACCAGCGTGTTCCTGAGCGGCCCGACGCCGTCGTCCGGGCTCCAGGGCGCGAACCACACGCACGGGAACGACAGCTCGATGCCCGTCTGCGGCGCGTCGGGGCGGTCCACCAGGAAGACCGCCGGGCGCAGCACCCCGCTGCCGTCGCCGAGGTCGTGCACGATCCCGTCCCCGCCGAGCAGCGGCGTCGCGCCGTCCACCTGGTCGAGCAGGTACTTCTCCACGGCCCGCGCGTCCGCGATCGGCTGGACGGGCAGCACCGCGGCGTCGTCCTCCGGCGGCAGGCTCGGGATCGCGGCCAGCCGCTCGGCGACGGCCGCGGCGACGGGCGCGGGATCACCGGCGACGAAGACGGCGGTGGTGTTCACGCAGGCCGTCCCGCCGAACGCGCTGACCGACTCGACGATCGTGCCGAGATGGCGCTCCCAGTCGTCCTCGGTCAGCAGGATCTTCGACCGTCCCGGGCCCTGCGGCAGCACCCGCACGTCGTCGCCGTACTTGTTCACGACCTCCTCGCCGCCGTACACCATCGCGAGGTCGGCGTCCCTGATGATGTCGTCGGCCACGCTGTAGTCGGTCGGCAGGAGCACGACCTGGTCCTCGCCGAAGCCCGACTCGCGCAGCGCCGTGATCAGGCGGTGCGGGGTGAACGGCTCACGGCGGGAGGGGCGCACCGCGACCCGGTAGCCCATCGCCAGGGCCTCCAGCCACAGGGTGTGCACACCCGGATGGTTGCCCGCCGCATGCACGGCGAAGACGTCCCCGCGCCGGGTCCAGACCGCCTGCCCGGTGCGGGTGAGCGGATCGCGCCAGTCGTCCACCGCGCCCCCGGGCCGGGCGTACCGGGTCGTGCGGTACGCCTCGCCCGCCCGGTGCGCGATGCCGGACGCCGCCGAGCGGACCACGGTGATCGGCATCCCCGAGACGCGGCTGACGATGTGCCGGTACTCCTCCGCGCCGAGGCCGCCGACGACGCCGGTCTCGAACAGCCGTCCCGCGCGGGCGAGGGCCGCCGCCCGCTCGTCGGCCGGTAGGGTCCGCGCCCGGTGCAGGGCCGCCATCGCCTGCTGCACGAACAGCCGCGGCACCAGGCTCAGCTCCGCGACCGGCAGCCCGCCCAATTCGCGGATGGGCAGCCGGCTTCGGCTGCGGTACGGCCCGCCCGCGCCGAGGGCGTCGAGCTGGATGGGCTCGTCCATCAGTACACCCCCTCGATGACCTGTTCGTCCTCGAACACGGGGAGCGGCCCGACGTCGGCCACGGAGTCGCCCGTCTGCCCCGGCGGCGCGGCCACGCGGGTGGCCAGGTCGCGCTCCAGATTGTTGGGCAGCAGGAAACTCTTGCTGACGTGGTGCATCACGACCTGGCCGCGGTCGCCGATCCGCACGCTCTTCCCGGTCCGCGGGTCCACCACCCCGAAGGCGATGTACGGCGAGAAGGAGTCGAAGACGATCATGTCCTGCTCCGGCGGGACGACCCGCTCGGGCACCCCGCCAAGGATCATCGTGCTGCCGTACATGCCGTACAGCTTCACGCCCGGGAAGACCTCCGTACGGAGCAGGTAGTGGGTGTCGGGATCCATGTGCGCGCCGCCCCAGCCGATCACGGAGACCTTCTCGTTGACCAGGCTGACCAGCGCGTCCCTGCGGGCCAGCCGGGTCAGCAGCGGAGGGGTGGTCACCATGACCCGCACGTCCTGGGTCCGGAGAAGGTGGGCGCACTGGTCGATCAGGTGCTCGGCGTACCGTTCCGCCTCCTCGGGGCGGCCTTCGGCGATGCTCCTCTTCACCCATCGCGGGTCCATGTCGACGGCGAGCCGGATGCCGCCGCGCCGCTCGGCCTGCCGGCGGACCAGTTCTCCGTAGATGTGCGGCCCCGTCGGGCCGAGCGACAGCCAGTTGCCGCTCTCGGGGTAGCCCCTGGCCGCCAGGTCCTGTTCGAGCCGGTGCAGCAGCCGGTCCAGCCAGTCGCGGAGGACGACGACCCGCTTGGGCGGGCCGGTGGTGCCGCCGCTCTCGTACACGCCGACCACCGCCGCGTCCGGGCCGTACCCCCTGGGGATGAGGTCCTCCACCCGGACCTCGCGCAGCTCGTTCGCGACGTTGGGGAACCGCCGCAGGTCCTCGAAGGAGCGCACGTCCGCACGCGGGTCGAAGCCGAGCGTGCTCGCCCGTTCCAGCCAGAACGGCGAGCCGGTCTCGGGGCTGAAATGCCAGCGCATGGCGGCCTCGACGAACTCCCGGCCGTCCGGGACCTGGTCGATCGGGCAGTCGAGGATGGGATCGGTGCGCGGTGACATGTCCACCCCTTCGGCGTGGCAATCCCTTGAAATGTCAGGCTATTTCCGGGTGATGCGCCGCCGAGTCAAGGCGTTTCGCGGTCGAGGAAAAGAATGCTCCTCGTCCTTCCGCCACGCCTCCGCCCCATCCTTCCCGTAGTCTCCGGCCTGGGGTACTCGGCTCCGTTCCGTCGGCGGCGCATGCGGTCGAAGGAGCGCAGCACGCGGCCGAGGGGCGGATCCAACTGCGCGGTCACCGCGTCGAGGACGGCGAGGTGTCCTCCCCTGCGGGTGGCGCGTAGGCCCTGGTTCTCCAGGATCGATGCCAGAGCTTTCCTGCTCGCGTCGTAAAGGAGTCGATACGCCCCGACGGGATCGGCGTGCATGCCGATTCTGGCGAGATCGATGTGTCGCTCTGCCTGCCCCGGCATCGCGTCCGAGTGTTCCCTGCTGGGAGGCACCCGTTCCAGTTGGCCCGCCGACAGCATCGTGTCGATGCGGTCACGACCCTGAGCCCATCTCATCGCGTGCTCCGCTCAGCCGGCAATGGAAAGAGGGGGTTGTCCTTCAGCGCGGCGACGAACGGATCGTTGTGATCCGCCCAGGAGTCCGCGGAGATCCTGCTGATGTTCACCTCGCGTCCGAGGACGCGTTCGGCCGTACGCGCCGCCTCGTACAGGTCGTCCAGGTCTGCGGTCCCGATCACGAGCACGTCAACGTCACGCGGGGGAGGACCGGCTCGGCCGGCGTACCGGGCCGCCC
Source organism: Microbispora sp. NBC_01389 (assembly GCF_045040095.1). Taxonomy (NCBI): domain Bacteria; kingdom Bacillati; phylum Actinomycetota; class Actinomycetes; order Streptosporangiales; family Streptosporangiaceae; genus Microbispora; species Microbispora sp. NBC_01389. The sequence goes on along the minus strand of NZ_CP109552.1, from coordinate 1,636,321 downwards.
AGGATCCGTAGACGTAGGCCTCGTCTACGCCGGTGATGTCCTCAAGCAGCGGAGGCAATACGGCGGCCGGGCCGAAGGTGACCGCCAGTAGATCGATCAGCGGTCGCGCGACGATGGTTTCGGTGTTCGCCCGGATCAAGCGGAGATTGCCGTGACGTCGTTCCGAGGTCAGCCCGGCGGCGGCGAAGCGGTCCATCTCGCGGCTCACCGTTGACTGGGAGACCCCCGTCCGTTGAGCGAGGTCGGTGGTCGAGTACTCGTCCTCCGGATGGAGGAACAACCATGCGAGCAACTCTCCCACGGCCACACTGCGCAACAAGGGGAGGAGCAGAGGCGGGGGTTCTCGCATAGATGAATAGTAATATGCAGGAATCGCATACTGCTGGATGGCCCGGTGGGCTTGTCTTCTGGGGCGGATCAGGCACGACCCGGGACCGCCCCAACGAGGAACAGTCGCAGGAATGGCCGACGCAACGCTCTCATGAGCGGTAGGGGACCGGCCGTGCGGGGGCCGCCTGGCGGGTGTCACCAAGAGGGCTGGCGAGGGCTCGCTCGAATCCGGTGAGTGCGTTGATGAGATCGGGCACCTCGAATGCGCGATTGCGCCTTCCCAGAGTGGTCTGTTTGAGCACACCCGCTGCGGCGAGCTGGTTGACCGCGTCGTTGGCGCGCTGCGTAGATCGACCGATCAGGTCGGCGGCGGCGGCGACCGTGAGTACGGGAGCGGAGGGAAGTACTCGCAGGAGAAGATCGACGGATGAGTCCGTACGCACCATCCCCAGCTTCTTCCGCCATTCCGTCTCCATAGCGTCAAGCTCCGCGCCGAAGCGGTCCGTGTCGATGACCGCGCGAATGGTGTCCGCGGTGAATCGATCGATACAGGAGCCGATCGCTTCTTGGGCGGGGGGTGAGTCGGCGGATCCTTCGTAGCGGTACGCGGTGAGCGCGGAGACGTAGGCGTCGGCGTGTGACGCCAGAACCAGGCTGATCGGCGGGACGAAACGGGGTGCCAGCCCGCGCCTCCGAAGGATCAGATGGATGAGCGCTCGCCCAGTGCGCCCATTGCCGTCCACGAACGGGTGGATTGTCTCGAACTGGGCGTGATGCCACGTCTGCTTTGGCGAGTCGCCGGACGTTGATCTGTAGGCCCTCGATGAAGGAGCTCGCCACTGCTTCGGCTCTCAGAAGTAGCCTGGCCAGGGCTTCCAGGCTGACGAGGGCCCGTGAGGAAGCGCCCAGCTCGATGAGCCGCTGTTCCGCGTCGTTCACATCCGCCGCACGTTGCCCTGACAAGACCAAAGGGCGGCCCATCAGGGGATCCAGGCAGGTACGCCCGGTAACGGCAAGGTCGCCGCTCCGCCCGCGTCGTGCCGTTCGGAGCTCCCGACCACAACAGGGCGACGTACTCAGCCACGGGTGTTCTTCCCTCCAAGCCATATGAACACTTACAGGCTAACCGTTCGTATGGCTCTGCGGCTGGAACACTTCGAGGTGAGCCGGAGGTGGCTGGGCGGTGGAAAACGGGATGCCGTGGGTGAAAGGGATGGGTAGCCTGCGCGGGACGCGCACGAAGACATCCCGGCAGGAGATCCACGGTGGGACACGTTGAGGTCGGGCATCTGACGCATGTCCTGCCGGACGGCAGGATGCTGCTGAACGACGTCTCGTTCCGGGTCGGGGAGGGCGTCAAGGCCGCTCTGGTGGGCCCGAACGGCGCGGGCAAGACCACCCTGCTCCGGATGATCGCGGGAGACCTCCAGCCGGTCGAGGGCACGGTCTCCCATTCGGGCGGCCTCGGGGTGATGCGGCAGTTCGTCGGCAACATCCGGGACGGCAGCACGGTCCAGGACCTGCTGCTGAGCGTCGCGCCGGAACGCGTCAGGACGGCGGCGGAGCGGCTGCACGCCGCCGAGCTCGTGATGATGGAGCGGGACGACGAGAAGGCCCAGATGCGGTACGCCCAGGCGATCACCGACTACGGCGACGCCGGGGGCTACGACATCGAGGTCCTGTGGGACGCCTGCGCGATGGCCGCGCTCGGCGCGCCGTACGACAGGGTGAAGTACCGCGAGCTGGGCACGCTGTCCGGCGGCGAGCAGAAGCGGCTCGTCCTGGAGGCGCTGCTGCGCGGCCCCGACCAGGTGCTGCTGCTCGACGAGCCCGACAACTACCTCGACGTGCCCGGCAAGGTGTGGCTGGAGACGGCGCTGCGCGAGACGCCCAAGACCGTGCTGCTGGTCTCCCACGACCGCCAGCTTCTCGCCAACGCCGCCGACCGGATCGTCACGGTCGAGTCGGGCAACGTCTGGATCCACGGCGGCGGCTTCGGGACGTACGCGCAGGCCCGCAGGGAGCGGGGCGAGCGGCTCGACGAGCTGCGCCGGCGCTGGGACGAGGAGCACGCCAAGCTCAGGCGCCTGGTGGTCATGCTCAAGCAGAAGGCCACCTACCACGACGGCATGGCCCCGGCCTACCACGCTGCGCAGACCCGGCTGCGCCGGTTCGAGGAGGCCGGGCCGCCGGAGCTTGCGCCGAAGGACCAGCTCATCAGCATGCGCCTGCGCGGCGGCCGTACGGGCAAGCGGGCGGTGATCGCCGAGGGCCTGGAGCTGACCGGCCTGATGAAGCCGTTCGACCTGGAGGTCTGGTACGGCGAGCGGGTGGCCGTGCTCGGCTCGAACGGCTCGGGCAAGTCGCACTTCCTGCGGTTGCTGGCGGGCGAGGAGGTCCGCCACGCCGGGGTGGCCAGGCTCGGCGCGCGGGTCGTGCCCGGCCACTTCGCGCAGACCCACGCCCGCCCCGAACTGCTCGGCCGTGCGCCCTGCGAGATCGTCATGACCGAGCACGCCCGGCTGAAGAACGAGGCGATGAAGGCGCTGGCCCGCTACGAGCTGGCCGGGCGGATCGCCGAGCAGCGGTTCGAGACGCTCTCGGGCGGCCAGCAGGCGCGGCTGCAGATCCTGCTGCTCGAACTGTCGGGCGCCACGCTGCTGCTGCTCGACGAGCCCACCGACAACCTCGACCTGGCCAGTGCCGAGGCCCTGCAGCAGGGCCTGGACGCCTTCGACGGCACCGTGCTCGCGGTGACCCACGACCGCTGGTTCGCCGCCGACTTCGACCGCTACCTGGTCTTCGGCTCCGACGGGCGGGTGTACGAGTCTCCCGAGCCGGTATGGGACGAGACGCGGGTGGTCCGCCCGCGTTGAGCGGCCGGTAAAGATACCGGCGGGGGTGCGCGTGTCCGGGAGGGGACGTCCCTTTCAGTGGTTATGACGGCTGAGTGACGCGACGTTGCCGCATAACCGCCGCCCTCGCCCTCGCCGCACTGGCGACGGCGTCGTGCGCGAGCAAGCACAAGCAGGAGGGCCCGATGCCGCTGGCCCTCAAGGAGCAGGTGTCCTCCGTCGTCCGCTCCGGAGCCGGGTACGCGGTGACCTGGGCGGGGGTGCTGAGCAACCCCAACCGCGGGCACTTCGGGGAGAACGCCGTCGCGGTGGTCACGGCCGTCGACGCGGCGGGCAAGGAGGTCGTCCACCTGGAACAGCCGCTGAACGCCGCGCCTCCGGGCCGCCCGCTGGCGTTCGGCGGCCAGGTGCCGACCGGCGGGCAGCCGGTCCGTGTGAAGATCGACTACCGGCCCGCCTCATGGCGGGCGGCGTCGCGGCCCCCGTCGGCGTTCCTCAGATTCCCGATCTCCGACGTGCTCACCGAGAAGCAGCCGGACGGCTCCTACCTCGTCACGGGCTACGTGCTCGACCCGTTCCGCAGGCCCGCGGGCGCCCTCGCCGTGACGGCCCTGCTGCGCGACGACGCGGGCCGGCTGGTCGCCGGGGCCGCGTCGTACGTGGACGACGTGCGGCCGGGCACGAAGCGGAGGTTCGTCATCACGGTCGACGGCGTCCGCGGGGCCGTCGGCGCGACCGACGTGTACGCCACGACCTGGGGCTCCACCGCCCGGGCGTACGAGGATCTGGCGCGGGCCGGGGCGGTTCCGCTGCACACGATCCCGCCGACCACCGCGCCGTTCGCCAAGGACCGCGGCTATCCGCCGTACAACGATCGGCGCCAGTGAGCGGCCCACCGCCGATCACCACAGGAGGGGCGGGTTACCGTAGCGGAATGGCCAGGATCGTGCTCTTCGGAGCCACCGGTTTCACCGGAAGGCTCACCGCCGAGGCGCTCACCCGGCGCGGGGCCCGGCCGCTGCTGGCGGGCCGGGACCAGGCGCGGCTGACCGCCCTCGCCGACTCCCTGGGTGGTGACCCGCCGATCGCGGTGGCGGACGTCGGCCGACCGGAGTCCGTACGGGCTCTCGTCGCGCCGGGCGACGTGCTGATCTCGACCGTCGGGCCGTTCACCCGGTGGGGTGAGGCCGCGGTCGCCGCCGCGACCGAGGCGGGCGCCGTCTACCTCGACAGCACGGGCGAGCCCACGTTCATCAAACGGATCTTCCAGCGGTACGGCCCCGCCGCGGCGACCCGGGGCGCGGCCCTGATCACCGCCTTCGGTTATGACTACGTGCCCGGCAACCTCGCCGCGGCCCTGGCCCTCCGGAAGGCGGGCGCGGACGCCGTCCGCGTCGACGTCGGCTACTTCGTGGGCGGCGACATGGCGCGCCGCGCGAGCGCCGGGACCCGCGCCTCGATGCTGGGGATGCTCCTGGAGCCGATGTACGGCTTCCGGGAGGGCCGCATCGTCCCCGAGCACGGCCGCACCCGGCGTTTCCTGGTGGACGGCCGGCCGCGGCACGGCCTGTCCATCGGCGCCACCGAGCACTTCACGCTGCCGCCCGCGCACCCCGGCCTGCGGGAGGTCAACGTCTATCTCGGCTGGCTGGGCGGGCTGACCAAGGTCGCGGGCGTGCTGGCCCGGGCGACCCCGGTGATCGCCGCCCTGCCCGGCGCCAGGCGGGTCACCGAGGCGCTGGCCGACCGGGTGCTCCGTACGGGCGGCGGAGCGGCCGCCCCGGCGGCGGGTGTGTCCGGTGTGTCGTCCAGGATCGTCGCGGAGGCCTACGACGCGCGGGGGCGCCGCCTGTCCGCCGTCCACCTGTCGGGCGGGGACCCGTACGAGTTCACGGCCGGTGTGCTCGCCTGGGCCGCGATCACGGCCCTCGCGGAGGGCGTGCGCGGCACCGGCGCCCTCGGCCCCGTCGACGCGTTCGGCCTCGACGCGCTCACCCGGGGCTGCGCCACCGCCGGCCTGACCGTACGCGAACCGGCCTGACTCCGGCGGCGGGCACACGACTTCGGCCGAATGGGTGGAGCGGGTAGTTACCAATCATTTACTCTCCGTATATGAATGATGGCGTCCTGGTGGAGGCGTTGCGGGCCCGCGATCCGGGTGCGCTGGCCGCTCTCTACGACACCCACGCCGGAGGGCTCTACCGATACTGCAGAACGCTGCTGGCGGGGCCCGACGCCGCCCAGGTCGCTCTGCGCGACACGCTGATCGCCGCGGAGGCCCTCGTCGGGTCGCTCGCCGATCCGGGCATGCTGCGTCCCTGGTTGTACGCCCTGGCCAGAGGCGAGTGCATGCGCCGCCGCACGCCCGGAGAGGAGGGCGGGCCCGAGCCCGGACAGGCCCTCGTGCCGACCGCGCCCTTCCCCCGCACCGGGGGCGACGAGGCCGAGACCGACCTGCGCCTGGCCGCCGGCAGCGCCGTGGCCGCGCTGTCCGCGGAGGACCGCGAGGTGCTCGAACTGGTGGCTCGGCACGACATGGACACCGGCGACGTGGCCGCCGTGCTCGGGACCGGTGAACGGTACGCCCGGGCCCTCCTCGACGCCGCCACCGAACGCCTGCGCGAGGCGGTGACGGTCGAGATCATCGCCCGGCGCCCCTCGTACGACTGCGAGCGGGCGGCGGCGATCCTCCGGGGCTTCTCCGGTGAGCTCACCCCGCAGGAGCGCGGGCAGCTGACCCGCCACCTCGCCCGCTGCGAGACCTGCGCGGGACACCGGGTCCGGCAGGTCTCCCCGGCCAAGGTGTTCTCCCTGCTGCCCCGGGTCGCCCTGCCGGAGACGCTGCGGGTGCGGGTGCTCAGCAGCTTCATCGACCCCGAGCTCGTGCCCTACCGGCGGTACGTCGCCAAGCGCGTCGGCGGGCTCAGCGCGGCGGGCTTCCCCAGGGCGGGGGCGCGGCGCGAGGGGCGGCTCGCCCAGGCCGTGGCCGGCGCGGTGGCGGCGGTCGCGGCGGTGGCGACGATCGCGCTCGTGTTCGCCCAGTTCTCCGGTGACCTGCGTGAAGGGGCCGCCGACTCGATCGTCCGGCACCGGCCTCCGGCGGCCGAGGCCCCGGCCGCGACCGGGTCCGGCACGGCCGGCACGGCCTCCCCTGGATCTTCGGGTGACGACGCCGGCCGCTCGTCCGAGCCGCCCGCGGACACGGCCGAGCCCGGCGGCTCCGTACGGGCGGCCGACCCGGTCGTCCTGCCCCGCCCGGCGCCCCTGCCCGCTCCGGTGCCTCCGGCCACCGCCCGGCCCCCGCATCACCACGAGCCGACGCGGAGCCCGGCGGCGCCGCCCACGACTCCTCCCACGACCAAGCCCACGACCAAGCCCACGACCAAGCCCACAACCGGGCCCACGACCAAGCCCACGACGGGGCCCTCCGGCTCCGCGTCGCCCCCGTCCGGCGAGACGCCCACGCCGCCGGATCACGACCCCGGCTCCGGCGGCCCGGGTGGCTCGGACGGCCCCGGCGGTCCCGGCGGCCCCGGCGGCCCCGGCGACGACCCCGGCGGCCCACCCGAAGGTCCGCCCATCGGCGGTCCGCCGCGGGGCGGGCCGCCGCCGGCGCACTGGCCGGGACGCCGCCCGCCCCACCGCGAGCACCAGCGTCATCATGGAGGACGTCACCACTATCCGCACGCCCCCTGGGACTGCCCGCCCTCGCCCGGCCCTGCCACCCTCCCCCCTCCGCAAATAGGGCGACCTGACACATAGGCCGATTACTGGGCGTAGCTTAAATGTGTACGGAGAGTAGTCGCTGGGAACTGAGGGGAGTGGAGCAGGGAAGGGGAAGGAATGCCACTCCTCAGAGCGTCGGGGCTGGTCGCCGGGCTCGGTTCATGTCTGGCCCTGACCTTCGGAGCCCCGGCGGGGGCCGATCCGAAGCCGTCGTCGCAAGACGTCGCCAGGGCGCGGCAGCAGGTGCAGGAGCGGGCGCGTGAGCTGGGTAAGGCCTCGGCCGATCTCGCCACCGCCCAGGCCCGCCGGGACGCGCTGGACGCCGATGCCGAGCAACTGGTCGAGACGTACAACGGCGAGATCGTACGGCTGGAGCGGGCGCGCGCCGCCTACGAGCAGTCGGAGCGGCGGGCCGGTCAGGCGGCCGGCGAGTTCGACCGGTTGCGCAGCGTGGTGACCGCCCGCGTGGCCCAGGGGTACGGCCGGCTGCGGCTGGCGCCGTCCGCCGCGGCCATGCTCGGCGGCTGGGGCGACGCGGGCGAGTTCCTGCGAAGAGCCAGCGTGCTGACGCAACTCGGCGACGAACAGGACGCGACCCTCGCGGAGATGGACGACGCGCGGAAGATCTACGAGATCCTCCGAGAACAGGCGGCCCGCGCGTATGCCGAGCAGTCCCGCACCGCCGACGAGGTCCGGCAGGCGAGGGACGCGGCGCAGCGGGCCGTGGAGGACCAACTCGGACAGACCCAGCTGATCGAGCGGGAGAAAGAGGAGATCTCCGAACGTCTGGACGCCGCCCGCGCCCGCTTCGACGAGCTGAGACGGGCGAGGAGCGCGGCCAGGCAGAGATCCCGGCGGCAGGCTCCCGCCGCTCAGAGCAGCATGGCGATCCCGGCCTGGACGGCCGGACTCGCGTCCGGGCGCGGCGGGGAGGCCGCCCAATGGGCGCTCAAACAGATCGGCAAACCCTACGTGTGGGCCGCGGCCGGACCGTCGGGATTCGACTGCTCGGGACTGACGATGCGGGCCTGGCAGCGGGCGGGGGTCTCGCTCGATCACTGGACCGGCACCCAGTGGACCTCGGGACGGCACGTCCCGCTCAAGGAACTGCGCAGCGGCGACCTGCTGTTCTACGGCAGGCTGAGCCGCAGCCCCGGGACCATCCATCACGTGGGCCTCTACATCGGGCGCGGCATGATGGTCCACGCCCCCCAGACGGGGGACGTGGTCCGCATCGCACCCATCTGGCGCCATGACCTCGTCGGCGCCACCCGGCCCGCCTAGTGCCCCCTACGGCACCGGCTCAGTGGTCCTCGTCCTGGTGGTCGATCTCCTCGAACCGCTTGGTGCTCGCGACGATCTCGGCTTCGGCCTCGGTGCGGCCGACCCAGTTGGCGCCCTCGACCGACTTGCCCGGTTCGAGGTCCTTGTAGACCTCGAAGAAGTGCTGGATCTCCAGCCGGTCGAACTCGGCGACGTGGTGGATGTCGCGGATGTGCTCCATCCGCGGATCGGTGGCCGGGACGCACAGCACCTTGTCGTCACCACCCTTCTCGTCGGTCATCCGGAACATCCCGACCGCCCGGCACTTGATCAGGCAGCCGGGGAAGGTCGGCTCCTGGAGCAGCACCAGCGCGTCGAGCGGATCTCCGTCCTCGCCCAGCGTGTCCTCGATGAACCCGTAGTCAGCGGGGTACTGGGTCGACGTGAAGAGCATGCGGTCCAGGCGAATGCGGCCGGTCTTGTGGTCCACCTCGTACTTGTTCCGTTGTCCCTTGGGAATCTCAACGACAACGTCGAACTCCACTCGTTCCTCCGCATGAGTCCCCGGTCTCCCGGGCTGGCGTTAATGTCTCGTAAGCGTGTTCAAGGTCGGCGCGAAATGAGGGTGACGTGGTGCGACGTGAGCGCTGGGTGGTGGTGTCCACCCTCGCCCTGCTGCAGATCTTCGTCGTCCTCGCGGGCAGCTATCTGATCGCCCATGACGCCGACAGGACCCCGGCTCCGGTCGCGTCCCCGAAGCCGAACCCGATCCCCCTGGTGACCGCGGGTCCGGTTCTGGCCGCGGCGGGGGATGGGGCTCTCCCCGCCAAGGGTACTTTGACCACCCGGCTCACCGCTGCGATGGGTGACCCCGCCCTGGGGGGCAGCGTGGCCGGCATCGTCCTCGACGTGGCGACCGGCTCCACCGTTTTCGACGGCCGCTCGGGCACCCCCATCACCCCCGCCTCCACCACGAAGGTCGTCACCGCGCTGACGGTGCTGGCCTCGGTGGGCCCGGACGCCCGCCTGGCGACCCGGGTGGTCAGGGGCACCGCCCCGGGTTCGATCGTCCTGGTCGGCGGGGGCGACCCCACCCTGGCCGGCCCGGGGACGAGCGCCGCGGAGCGGAGGGACGCCTACCCGAGGCCGGCGACGCTCGACCTGCTCGCCTTCCGTACGGCGAAGGCGCTGAAGGCGGCCGGCGTCACCTCGGCCGGCCTGTCGTACGACGCCTCCCTGTTCGGCGGGCCGCGTACGGCGCCGGGCTGGAAGCCGACATACATCCCCGAGGGCAGCGTCGCCCCGGTGTCCGCGCTCATGATCGACGAGGGCCGGGCGGCGAACGGCGCGCGGGTGCCCGACCCGGCGCGCACCGCCGCCGACGCGTTCGCCGCGCTGCTCAGGAAGAACGGCGTCAAGGTGGGCGGGGACGTCGGCCCGGGCCGGGCCGGGGCAGGCGCCCAGGAGCTGGCGCGGGTGGAGTCGGGGCCGGTCTACGCGCTGGTGGAGCGGATGCTCACGCACAGCGACAACGACCTCGCCGAGGCGCTCGCCCGCCAGGCCGCCGTGAAGGAGGGGAAGCCGCACACGTTCGAGGGCGTGGCCGCGACGGTCCGCGGCGTGCTCACCCGGCTCGGCGTGGCCGAGGGCGTGGAGGTGCACGACGGCAGCGGCCTGTCCACCAGGAACCGGATCACGCCCGGCGGCCTCGCCCGGATCCTCGCCATGGCGGCGTCGCCGGCGCACCCCGGCCTGCACTCGCTGATCAGCGGGCTGCCGATCGCCGGTTTCACCGGGACCCTGCACAACCGGTACGGCAGGTCCGGCTCGGCGGCCGGCGCCGGATTGGTCCGCGCGAAGACGGGCACTTTGAACGGCGTGAACACCCTGGCGGGGATCGCGTACACGTCCGAGGGCCGGCTGCTGACCTTCGCGTTCATGGCCGATCAGGTGGCCGATCCGACGCGGGCCATAGCCGCCCTCGACAGGATGGCCACGATCGTCTCCCAGAGCTGAGATGCCGGACCACGCTCGGCCGCCCGCGCGGCGGGCATGCGGAGAACGTACGGTGGTGAGTATGCAGGTGATCGACTGGGATCTGGCCGTCACGACCGGAGTGCGCCTCGTGCGGCCGGGCCCGCAGGTGAGCCGCGAGGAGGCCAGGCAGGCCGTCCTCGAACTCCGGCGGCTGTCGCGGGACGCCGAGGGGCACGTGCGGGAGTTCACCCGCATCGACTCGGCCCCGCCCGAGGCGGCCACGGTGGTGGACCGCCCCGGCTGGATCCGCGCCAACGTCGACGGATTCCGGGTCGTGCTGGAGCCGCTGACGCAGAAGATGTCCAACATGCCGCCGATCGTCGGCGCCGTCGGCTCGCGCATCACGGGCCTGGAGGTCGGCGCGGTGCTGGCCTTCCTCGCCTCCCGGGTGCTCGGGCAGTACGAGCTGTTCCTCCCGCCGGACCCGTCCGGCGTCGCGCCGGCCGGCCGGCTCACCCTGGTCGCGCCGAACATCGTGCACGCCGAGCGCGAGCTCGGCGTCGACCCGCGCGACTTCCGCCTGTGGGTGTGCCTCCACGAGGAGACCCACCGGGTGCAGTTCACCGGCGTGCCCTGGCTGCGGGAGTACGTGCGCGGCCAGATGACCGAGTTCCTCCTCGCCTCCGAGATGGACCTCGCGACGCTGCTGGAGCGCCTGCGCGCCGCCTCCGACGCGGTGGCCGACGCCTTCAAGGGCGGCGAGGGCAATCTCATCGAGGCCATCCAGACGCCCGAGCAGAAGGCCGTGCTCGACCGGGTCACAGCCGTGATGACACTGGTCGAGGGGCACGGCGACTACGTCATGGACGCGGTCGGGCCCAGCGTGGTGCCGTCGGTCGCCGAGATCCGCGCCAGGTTCCAGCGCCGCCGCGAGGGCGGCTCCCGCGTCGACCAGCTGGTCCGCCGGCTGCTCGGCATCGAGCTGAAGATGAAGCAGTACGCCGAGGGCTCCCGATTCGTCCGCACGGTGGTGGACGAGGCCGGGATGGACGGGTTCAACAAGGTCTGGACCTCCCCGGAGACGCTGCCCGACCGCGACGAGATCGCCGACCCCCACGCCTGGATGTCCCGGGTGCTCACCGCCTCTTCCTGACCCGCGCTCCTCGGTGTCCCGCGCTCGCGCGGGACACCGCGAGAATGGGCCCATGGGCCCGCATCCCGCCGTCGCCGACGTCCGCCGTGCCGTACGGCTGTCGCTCGCGGACCTCACCGCGCGCGCGGAACCGGACGGGGGGCGAAGGCCGCTGGTCCTGGTGGCCTGCAGCGGCGGCGCCGACTCGCTGGCGCTGGCGGCGGCCACCGGGTTCGCGGCCCCGCGTCTCGGCCTGCGCGCCGGGCTGCTGACCGTCGACCACCGCCTGCAGGAGGGCTCGGCCGGGCGGGCCCGCGACGTCGTACGGCTCGCCCCGGCGCTCCGCCTCGACCCCGCCGAGGCGCTGACCGTCACTGTGGGGACGGCCGGCGGCCCCGAGGCCGCGGCGCGGGACGCGCGCTACGCCGCGCTGTCGGCCGCGGCCGGCCGGCTGGGGGCCGCCGCGGTCCTGCTCGGCCACACCCTCGACGACCAGGCGGAGACCGTGCTGCTGCGGCTGGCCCGGGGCAGCGGCTCCCGCTCCCTGTCCGGCATGGCGGAGGTCTCCGGGATCTATCGGCGGCCGCTGCTGGGGCTCGGCCGGGAGCGCACCCGGCAGGCCTGCGCCGCCCTCGGCCTGCGGCCGTGGGACGACCCCCACAACGACGACCGCGTCTACCGCAGGGTCCGCGTGCGGCACGACGTCCTGCCGGTGCTGGAGGACGCGCTGGGGCCCGGGATCGCCGAGTCGCTCGCCCGTACGGCGCGGCTGTGCCGGGACGACGCGGACGCCCTCGACGGGTGGGCCGCGGAGGTCCACGCGCGGTCGCGGGGACCGGCGGGGGAGCTCCGGGTGCCCGGCATCGCGGACGTGCCGGCGGCGGTGCGGCGGCGGGTGATCAGGCGCGCCGCCGTCGAGGCGGGGGCGCACGCCGCCGCGCTCGCCGCGGTGCACATCGAGGCGGTCGACCGGCTGGTGACCGGCTGGCACGGGCAGAAGGGGGTGGACCTACCCGGGGGGGTGGTTGTGGTCAGGCGCTGTGGCACCCTTGTCTTCGCCGTGGACAACGTCTCGCTCGCGTAAGGAATAACCCCAGGTGGATGCAGCAGACATGGGCAAGGACCTCTCCCGCGTCCTCATCTCGGAGCAGGAGCTGCAGACGAAGATCAAGGAGTTGGCCGGTCAGATCGACGCCGACTACGCCGGCACGGAACTGCTGATCGTCGGTGTGCTGAAGGGCGCGGTGATGGTCATGGCCGACCTCGCCCGTGCGCTGCACGTGCCCGTCCAGATGGACTGGATGGCCGTGTCGTCGTACGGCGCGGGGACCAAGTCGTCGGGCGTCGTGCGGGTGCTGAAGGACCTCGACACCGACATCGCCGGCCGGCACGTGCTCGTGGTCGAGGACATCATCGACTCGGGCCTGACCCTTTCGTGGCTGTTGAACAATCTGAGGTCGCGCAACCCGGCCTCCGTGGAGATCTGCACGCTGCTCCGCAAGCCGGACGCGGTGAAGGTCGAGCTGGACGTCCGATACGTCGGTTTCGACATCCCCAACGAGTTCGTCATCGGGTTCGGTCTCGATTACGCCGAGCGCTATCGCAACCTGCCCTTCATCGGGACTCTTGCGCCGCATGTGTACGGAGGGGAGTAAGCCCTTAGCGAAGTGACCCGTGGATCGTGCGTTATTGGGCGCCAGGTCGGGGAACACGGGGTTGGCTGACGTACGTTGGAAAGGCAAAGCCGGAGCCGCTCGGGCAGTTACCCGACGCGGCGGCCGGGTGTACCTTCGGATATCCGTGGGGGGCCGTGCGGCCGTCCCTCGGTAGCCAGAAGGAGCGGTAACGGATGCCGCGACCCCGGGTCCGCCCGGGGCAGGCCATGGTCAGGAAGGGACGGGCCCGCCGGGGTTCCGCAACGGATGGATCTCAAGCGATTTACACGTGGCCCACTCCTGTGGATCCTGGGCATCGTATTGCTTCTCCTGCTCGTCACCACGATGTTCGGCGGGGACGGCAACTACACCACCGCCGACACCTCGACGGTCGTCCAGCAGATCCAGCAGGGCAATGTCAAGAGTGCGACCGTGGTCGACAAGGACCAGCGGGTCGAGCTGACGCTCAAGCAGCCGATCACGGTGCAGAACAAGAGCGTCAGCCGCATCCAGGCGCCCTGGGTCGAAGGGCAGGGTGTCCAGCTCACCCAGGCGCTCGACACGTCCAAGCCGTCCGAGGGCTGGACCGTCGAGGTGCCGAGGGAGAACTTCCTCCTCAGCCTCCTCGCGAGCTTCCTGCCGATCATCGTGATCGTCCTGATCTTCCTGTTCATCATGAACCAGATGCAGGGCGGCGGCTCCCGGGTCATGAACTTCGGCAAGTCGCGGGCGAAGCTGATCACCAAGGACACCCCCAAGACCACCTTCGCGGACGTGGCGGGAGCCGACGAGGCCATCGAGGAGCTCCAGGAGATCAAGGAGTTCCTGCAGGCCCCGGCCAAGTTCCAGGCCATCGGCGCCAAGATCCCCAAGGGCGTCCTGCTGTACGGCCCCCCCGGCACCGGCAAGACCCTGCTCGCCCGGGCCGTGGCCGGCGAGGCGGGCGTGCCCTTCTACTCGATCTCCGGTTCCGACTTCGTCGAGATGTTCGTCGGCGTCGGCGCCTCCCGCGTCCGTGACCTGTTCGAGCAGGCCAAGGCGAACGCCCCCGCGATCGTCTTCATCGACGAGATCGACGCCGTCGGCCGGCACCGCGGCGCGGGCCTCGGCGGCGGCCACGACGAGCGTGAGCAGACGCTCAACCAGCTTCTCGTCGAGATGGACGGCTTCGACGTCAAGGGCGGCGTGATCCTCATCGCCGCGACCAACCGGCCCGACATCCTCGACCCCGCCCTGCTGCGTCCCGGCCGCTTCGACCGCCAGGTCGTCATCGACCGGCCCGACCTGGAGGGCCGCAAGGGCATCCTGCGCGTCCACGGTCGCGGCAAGCCGTTCGCGCAGGACGTCGACCTGGACGTGATCGCCCGCCGGACCCCCGGCTTCACCGGCGCCGACCTCGCCAACGTGATCAACGAGGCGGCGCTGCTGACCGCCCGGCAGGACCAGAAGCTCATCACGATGGCGACCCTCGAAGAGTCGATCGACCGCGTGATGGCCGGTCCGGAGCGCAAGTCGCGGGTCATGTCGGACCAGGAGAAGAAGATCATCGCCTACCACGAGGGCGGCCACGCCCTGGTGGCCCACGCGCTGCCCAACTCCGACCCGGTCCACAAGATCACGATCCTGTCGCGCGGCCGCGCCCTCGGTTACACGATGACGCTGCCGATGGAGGACAAGTTCCTCGCGACCCGGTCCGAGATGATGGACCAGCTCGCCATGCTGCTCGGCGGCCGCACCGCGGAGGAGCTCGTCTTCCACGAGCCCACCACCGGCGCGTCCAACGACATCGAGAAGGCGACCTCGATCGCCCGCCGCATGGTCACCGAGTACGGCATGAGCGAGCGGCTCGGCGCCCGCAAGTTCGGCAGCGGGAACGGCGAGGTCTTCCTCGGCCGCGAGATGGGTCACGAGCGCGACTACTCCGAGCAGATCGCCTCGGCGATCGACGAGGAGGTCCGCCGCCTCATCGAGAGCGGGCACGACCAGGCGTGGGAGATCCTCGTCCAGTACCGCGACGTGCTCGACAACCTGGTGCTGGAGCTCATGGAGAAGGAGACGCTCTCCCGGGAGCAGGTCCTCCAGATCTTCTCGCCCGTCGTGACCAGGGAGAAGCGCCCCTCCTACGCCGGGTACGGCAAGCGCCTGCCGTCGGACCGTCCTCCGGTCATCACGCCGAAGGAGCGGGCGAACGGCAACGGCTCGGCGCTCCCGGCCGGCGGCTCCGGCGCGGCCCCGTGGGCGAACGACCAGTCGACGCAGCGGGACGAGGCCTGACCGTGGCCGAGCCGCACCCGGCGGGCCCGCCTTCCGGATTCGACCACGGCCGGATCGAGAAGGCCGTACGCGAGATCCTGCTCGCGATCGGGGAGAACCCCGATCGCGACGGGCTCCGCGACACCCCCGCCCGGGTGGCGCGGGCGTACGCCGAGCAGTTCGCGGGTCTGGGGCAGCGTCCCGAGGACGCGCTGACCACGATGTTCGACGCGGACCACGACGAGATGGTGCTCGTCAAGGACATCGAGGTCATGTCCACCTGCGAGCACCATCTGCTGCCGTTCCAGGGCGTGGCCCACATCGGGTACACGCCGAACGAGAAGGGACGCATCACCGGCCTGTCGAAGCTCGCAAGGCTGGTGGACGTCTACGCCCGCAGGCCGCAGGTGCAGGAGCGGATGACCTCGCAGATCGCCGACGGCCTGATGCAGGTGCTGGAGCCGCGCGGGGTGATCGTGGTGATCGAGGCGGAGCACATGTGCATGACCATGCGCGGCGTGCGCAAGCCCGGCGCCAAGACGATCACCTCGGCCGTCCGCGGCGACTTCCGCAGCAGCGAGGCGACGCGGGCCGAGGCCATGTCGCTGATCCTGCGTGGTTGAGTGGGCGGGTGTGCTCCTGCCGGACGAGCCCTGCCGAACCGGGCACTTAGTGCCCCTCCCGCCAATTTTTGCCCCGTCGCGTCGCCCAGAGCAGCACCTCGCCGCGTTGTCGTCGTCGCTCGTAGGCTCCGCTACGAGCTCCTCCTCCGCCTTGCGATGCACCACTCTGGCCACCGCTCCGCCCGGGCAAACCTTGGCGGTCGCGGCACTAGGCTGGACTCCATGACCACTCCGAGCGTGCCCGGCACGCCCGAAGCCGAGCGCTGTCTGGTCATGGGTGTGGTCAACGTGACCCCCGACTCGTTCTCCGACGGCGGACAGTGGTTCGACCCCGACGTCGCGATCCGGCACGGTCTCGACCTGGTGGCCGAGGGCGCCGACATCGTGGACGTGGGCGGCGAGTCCACCCGCCCGGGAGCGGCCCGGGTCTCGCTGGAGGAGGAACTGCGCCGCGTCGAACCGGTGATCCGCGCCCTCACCCAGGAGGGCGTCACGGTCAGCGTCGACACCATGCGGGCGGAGGTCGCCGAGGCGGCCGTCGCGGCCGGGGCCAGGCTGGTCAACGACGTGAGCGGCGGCCTGGCCGACCCGGCGATGCCGCGCGTGGTGGCCGCGACCGGCGTGCCGTACGTCGTGATGCACTGGCGCGGGCACAGCCGCGACATGGACAACCGGGCCGTCTACGACGACGTGCTGACCGAGGTCGCGGAGGAACTGCGCAAGCGGGTCGACTCCGTGCTGGCCGAGGGCGTGCGGGAGGAGCAGATCGTGCTCGACCCCGGCCTCGGTTTCTCCAAGAACGCCGAGCACAACTGGGCCGTGCTGGCCGGTATCGCCGAGCTGAACCGGCTCGGCCATCCCCTGCTGGTCGGGGCGTCGCGCAAGCGGTTCCTCGGCCGCCTGCTGGCCGGGCCGGACGGCGAACCACGCCCCTTCGACGGCAGCGACGACGCGACCGTCGCCGTCACCGCGCTCGCGGCGGAGGCCGGGGCGTGGTGCGTCCGGGTCCACCGGGTGCGGCCGAACGCCGACGCGGTGCGCGTCGCCGCCACCTGGAGGGCAGCAGGCGTACGACACGCGGCAGGCGCGAGGGACGCAGTAGCCGCACGACACGCAGCCGCGCGACATGCCGACGAGAGCCGGTGAGGATATGCCGACAGGGACGCCCATGAAGGACATCGAGGAGCTCAACCAGGCGTTCTACAACGCCATCGAGGCGGGCGACCTCGACAGGATGTCGGAGATATGGATCGAGGACGTCCCGGGACGTCCCGCGTTGTGCGTCCACCCCGGCTGGCCCATGCTGAGCGGGCGGTCGGAGGTGCTGCGCTCGTGGGCGCTCATCATGGCGAACACGACGTACATCCAGTTCGTGCTGACCGACGTGCAGACCACCGTGCTCGGTGACGTCGCGGTCGTCACCTGCGCGGAGAACATCCTCACCGCCGCCGACAGCGACGAACCGGGTTTCGCCGCCGGCCGGGTCGTCGCCTCCAGCACCTACGTGCGGACCTCCGGGGGCTGGCGGTTGTGGCTCTACCACGGATCTCCGGTCCTGCAGAGCGACGACGACGACGAGGAGGAGGACCAGGAGCAGTGAGCCGCGACGCGGTGCGGTTGACGGGGTTGCGGGCGCGCGGCAGGCACGGGTGTCTGCCGGCCGAGCGCGAGCTCGGCCAGGAGTTCGTGATCGACGTCTGCCTGCGTCTCGACACCGCCCCGGCCGCCGCGGCCGACGACCTCACCCTGACGGTCGACTACGGCGCGCTGGCCCTGGAACTCGTCCGGATCGCGGAGGGCGAGCCGGTCAACCTCATCGAGACCCTCGCCGAGCGGCTGGCGGCGGCCTGCCTGGCCCACGAAATGGTCGAGGAGGCGGAGATCAGTGTGCACAAACCGGCGGCGCCCATCCCGCTGCCGTTCGACGACGTGGTGGTGACGATCAGAAGGGGGCGCGCATGAGGGTCGTCATCGCGCTCGGCAGCAACCTCGGCCGCCGCATCGAGAACCTGCAGGGCGCCGTCGACGCGCTGTTCGACGCGCCCGGGCTCAGGTTCGTGGCGGCGTCGCCGGTCTACGAGACCGAACCGGTCGGCGGGCCCACCCAGAGCGCGTACCTGAACGCGGTGGTCGTCGCCGAGAGCATGCTCGACCCCCGCACCCTGCTGGAGCGGGCGCACAGCGTCGAGAACGCCTTCGGCCGTGAGCGCGCGGAGCGGTGGGGTCCCCGGACCCTCGACGTGGACCTGATCGCGGTCGGCACGCTGATGTCGGACGACCCCGAGCTCACCCTCCCGCATCCCCGCGCGCACGAGCGGGCGTTCGTCCTGGTCCCGTGGGCCCAGGCGGACCCCGCGGCGGTGCTGCCCGGGCGCGGGTCCGTCGCGGCCCTGCTGGCCGACCTCGACCAGAGCGGGGTACGGCTGCGCACCGACCTCGTGCTCGAACCCCCGGCCTGACGAGGAGAGACCCCGAGTGAAGCCCAGCAACCCCGGCGTGCTCGTCGGTCTCGTGGTCGTGTTCGCCGTGCTCACCTGGGGCCTGCTGCGGCAGTCCTACTCCGTGGTGCCCACGCTGCCGTGGACCGCGGTGCCCACCGTGCTGCTGCTCGCGATCGGCGAGGCGTACACGGGCTGGCTGACCCGGGCGAGGATCCTGCGCCGCCCGGACACCAAGCCGGTCGAGCCGCTCGCCGTCGCGCGCCTGGCCGCGCTGGCCCAGGCCACCGCGTACGCGGGCGCGGCGTTCGCCGGGGTCTTCGCCGGTTTCGTCCTGCGCGTGCTGGACCTGCTCGACCTGGACAAGCCCCGTCAGGACGCCATCATCGGTGGCGGGTCGTTCGTGGCGTGCGTGGTCCTGATCTGCGCCGCGCTCTTCCTCGAACACTGCTGCCGGGTGCCCGGCAAGCCCGGCGGAGAGAGCTGAGTCCCTACTTGTCGATGTCGCCGACCACGAAGAACATCGACCCGAGGATCGCGATCAGGTCGGCGGCCGTGTGGCCGGGCAGCAGCTCGCGGAGCACCTGGACGTTGTTGTAGGAGGCGCTGCGCAGCTTGAGCCGCCAGGGGGTCTTCTCGCCGCGTGACACCAGGTAGTAGCCGTTGAGGCCGAGCGGGTTCTCCGTCCAGGCGTACGTGTGGCCCTCCGGCACCTTGAGCACCTTCGGCAGGCGCTGGTTGATCGGGCCGGGCGGCAGGTGGCGCAGCCGCTCCACGCAGGCGTCGGCGAGGTCGAGGGACACCTTGACCTGGTCGAGCAGCACCTGGAACCTGGCCTGGCAGTCACCCGCCGAGCGGGTCACGACCTTCACGGGCAGCTCGCCGTACGCGAGGTAGGGCTCGTCGCGCCGCAGGTCGAAGTCCACTCCCGAGGCCCGCGCGGCCGGGCCGCTCACGCCGTACTGCATGATCGTCTCATGGTCGAGCACGCCGACGCCGCGGGTGCGCGCCGTGAAGACCTCGTTGCCCGTGACCAGCTCCTCGATATCGGGCAGCCGCCGCCGCACGGCCGCCACGGCGGTGGTCACGCGGCCGAGCCAGCCCTCGGGCAGCTCCTCCTTCAGCCCGCCCACCCGGTTGAACATGTAGTGCATGCGGCCACCGGAGATCTCCTCCATGACGTACTGCAGCGTCTCCCGCTCGCGGAAGGCGGGGAAGACCGGCCCGGCCGCGCCCAGCTCCAGGGGATGGCCGCCGAGGAACATCAGGTGGTTGAGCACGCGGTTGAGCTCGGCCAGCAGGGTCCGGGCCCACACGGCCCGGGCCGGGGGCTGCATGCCGATCATCCGCTCGACCGCGAGCACGACGCCCAGCTCGTTGGCGAACGCCGACAGCCAGTCGTGCCGGTTGGCCAGCACGATGATCTGCCGGTAGTCGCGCACCTCGAAGAGCTTCTCCGCGCCGCGGTGCATGTAGCCGACGATCGGCTCGGCGGCCACGATCCGTTCGCCGTCCAGGACGAGCCGCAGCCGCAGCACCCCGTGCGTGGACGGATGCTGCGGCCCGATGTCGAGGACCAGGTCCTCGGTCGCGAGCTCCCTCGGCCGCACCGCGTCCGCCCCGGCGCCGATGCCCACCACCCGCTCGATCCGCGGGCCGCCCTGCTCGGTCATACCGTCCATGCTTTCACGCCCGTGGCGCCCGAACTCACCGAGCCGCAGCCCGGTGACGGCTATCCTGCCGTCCGTGGCGAGCCTGCCGAAGAGGACACCGGGGGACTGGGCCGACCTCGAGCAGGAACTGCACGAGGCCGGCGTCTCCCCTGCCGTGATCGAGGAAGGCGCGAGGAAGCTCCTCGCGGAGACGCGTTCCGTGGTCAGGCGGGGGCGATCTCGCGGAGGGCGGCGACGAGGCGGTCGACGTGTTCCTCGGTCGTGCCGATGCCGATCGAGGCGCGTACGGCGCTGACCGTGCCGTCGGCGCAGCCCTCGTCCTCCGCGCCGCCGAGGAGGTGGCGGACGAAGGGGTGGGCGCAGAACTTGCCGTCCCTGACGCCGATGCCGTGCTCGGCCGAGAGGATCTCGGCGACCTCCCGGGCCGGGCGGCCCTCCACGACGAACGACACGATCCCGACCCGCGGGTGGTCCGGGCCCCACAGCGACAGTTCGCGCACGCCGGGGATCGCGGCGAGCCCGGCGCGCAGGCGGGCGAGCAGCCGCTCCTCCTCCCGCACCAGCGGGGTCCAGCCGGTCGCGGCGAGGGCGTCGCAGGCGGCGGCGAGCGCGACCGCGCCGAGCACGTTGGGCGTCCCCGCCTCGTGCCGCGCCTCGGGGTCGTCGCTCCACTCGGTGGTCTCACCCACCGCACGCACGGCTCCGCCGCCGCGCAGGTAGGGGTCGGCGGCGGCGAGCCAGTCGGGCCGGCCGGCGAGCACGCCCGCGCCGAACGGCGCGTAGAGCTTGTGCCCGGAGAAGGCGACGTAGTCGAGGTCGAGCGCGGCGAGGTTGAGGCCGCGGTGCGGGACGAACTGGGCGGCGTCCACGGCGATCCGCGCGCCGTGCCGGTGCGCGATGTGCGCGAGCCCGGCGATCGGCCACAGCTCTCCGGTGACGTTGGACGCGGCGGTCACGACGAGCAGGGCCCGGCCCTCGATCGCCGCGAGGGCCTCGTCGGCGGCCCGGACGGCCTCGCCGGGGAAGGCGGGGGGATCGAGCCGTACGGCGTCGGCCCAGGGCAGCAGCGAGGCGTGGTGCTCGGTGCCGAACACGACGACCGTGGTGCCCTCGGGGAGGCTGCGGGCCAGCAGGTTCATCGCGTCGGTGGTGTTGCGCACGAAGACGAGGGCGTCGCCGGGGCGGGCGCCGACGAAGGCCCGCACGGTGTGCCTGGCCTGCTCGTACCGCTGGGTCGTGAGCTGCGAGGCGTAGCCCGCGCCCCGGTGCACACTGGAGTAGGCCGGCAGCGCCGCCGCGACGGCGGCGTTCACCGGCTCCAGACAGGGCGCGCTCGCCGCGTAGTCGAGGTTCGCGTACGGCACGAGCCGGCCGCCCCGGACCGGGACCTCCAGGTCGGCGCCCACGACCGCGGGT
Source organism: Microbispora sp. NBC_01389 (assembly GCF_045040095.1). Taxonomy (NCBI): domain Bacteria; kingdom Bacillati; phylum Actinomycetota; class Actinomycetes; order Streptosporangiales; family Streptosporangiaceae; genus Microbispora; species Microbispora sp. NBC_01389. The sequence continues at coordinate 1,614,980 of NZ_CP109552.1, read as the reverse complement.
GTGCGTACGGGCTCGGACACGGGGTTGGGCTCGGATACCGGATCGGGCTCGGATACCGGATCGGGCTCGGATACCGGATCGGGCTCGGATACCGGATCGGGCTCGGATACCGGATCGGGCTCGGATACCGGATTGGGCTCGGACACGGGGGTGGCGGGCTGCTGCGGGACGAAGGTGAGAGTGGACAACGCCAGGTCTCCTCGGGTCAGGGACCCCTGCCATGGCGTCGTACGGCGGAGCCCGCGCTTGCCCGGCGCACCGCGCGCCGGACCCGGTCCTCACCCGGGGCACCCCGCCGCGAGCGCGAGGGTTGCCGGCCAGCAAGCCGGGGCTTGACGCTGGCACTCATGACCTGAGCGCACTATAACCCGGAGAACGGGCGATCCGGCAAGTCCCCTGGTGAGAGGCGCTTTACCGTTATGGTGTCCTATGTGAAGTTTGATCCCTGGAATCCGGAGTTCGTGGCCCACCCGTACGACGCCTACCGCGACCTGCGGGACAACGATCCGGTCAGCTTCTTCGAGCCGGCCGGGCAGTGGCTCGTCGCCCGGCACGCCGACGTGAACGCGCTGGTGCGCGACCGCCGCCTGGGCCGGTCCTACCTGCACACGGCGACGCACGAGGAGTTCGGCCGGGAGCCCGAGCCGGACTTCCAGGAGCCCTTCTGGCGGGTGATCCGGGCCGGGATGCTCGACGTGGAGCCGCCGGTCCACACCCGGCTGCGCCGCCTGGTGTCCAAGGCGTTCACGCCCCGGATGGTCGAGTCGCTGCGCCCGCGCGTACGGAGGATCGCGACGGAGCTGACCGAGGGCCTGGTCGAGCGCGGCGGCGGCGACCTGCTGGCCGAGGTGGCCGAGCCGCTGCCGGTGACGGTGATCGCCGAGATGCTGGGCGTGCCGGAGGCCGACCGCCACCTCCTGCGCCCCTGGTCGGCGGACATCTGCGGCATGTACGAACTGCACCCCTCGCCGGAGGCCCAGCACACGGCCGTACGCGCCGCGACCGAGTTCGCGGCGTACCTGCGCGACCTGGCCAGGGCCCGCCGGGAGCGGCCGGGCGACGACATGATCTCGGCGCTCGCGCAGGTCGTGGACGACGGCGACCGGCTCACCGAGGACGAGCTGATCGGCACCTGCGTGCTGCTGCTCAACGCCGGGCACGAGGCCACGGTCAACGCCACCGGCAGCGGGTGGTGGGCGCTGTTCCGCAACCCCGGCGAGCTGGCGCGGCTGCGCGCCGACCCCGGCCTGATGCCGGCGGCGGTCGAGGAGGTGCTGCGCTACGACACCCCGGCGCAGATGTTCGAGCGGTGGGTGCTGGAGGACGTCGAGGCAGGCGGGGTGACGATCCCCCGGGGCGCGGAGGTCGCGCTGCTGTTCGGCTCGGCCAACCGGGACCCCGAGGTCTTCGACGAGCCCGACCGCCTCGACGTCGGCCGGGTGGACAATCCGCACATCTCGTTCGGCGCGGGCATCCACTTCTGCCTGGGCGCCCCGCTGGCGCGGGTCGAGATGGCGGAGTCGTTCGCCGCGCTGCTGCGGCTCGCGCCCCGCCTGGAACTCGCCGAGGAGCCCGCCTGGAAGCCGAGCTACATCATGCGCGGCCTGGAGTCGCTGAACGTCACCGTCTGACGACCTGGCTGAGCCAGCCGAAGCCGCCGAGACCGGCGGGGTCGATGAGCTCGGCCTCCTGGGAGGCCCGGCCGAGCGCGCGCACGTAGCCGGCGGGATCGGCGGACGCGAGCGCGAGCGGCGGCCGGGCGCCGGTGACCCCCAGGTCGCGCAGCGCCTCCCGCTGCGTCGTGAGCGTGGACGCCCGCGCGCCCGCCCGCTCGCCGGCCGCCGCGCAGGCGTCCAGCGCGACGTGGGCGGTGACGTCGCACGACCCGTCCGGTACGGCGGGCACCGCCGAGCCGTCGCGATAACCGGTCAGCGTGCCGAGGGCGGGGCGCCGCCCGGCGAGATGGGCGTAGTCCACGGCGACCGCCGTGCCGCGCGCCAGCCGCGCGATCACCCCCGCCCACGCCTCGTCGCGGGGGCGGCCGATCTCCGCGCGCTCCCCGGCCCGGCCTGGCGGCCACCAGCGGTCCAGCCAGGCCAGGTCCTCCGGATCGGGGACGGGACCCGGCCGCTCCGCTCCGGTCGCCGGGTCGACGAGCACCAGTCGGGGGCCCGCGGGGGTCATCTCGGCGACGTCGAGGGGCACGTTGTCCAGCCACTCGTTGGCGACGATCAGCCCGGTGATCCCGTACGGGACCGCCGGCTCCCAGGCGACCTGGGGATCGAGCCCGCCGGGCCGGGGGGACAGGTCCACCGCGACGGCCCGCAGCCGGGCCGCGAGGTCCGGCGGCGCGGCCGCCACGACGCGGGCGGCCAGCAGGCCGTCGCCGCTGCCCACGTCCGCGAAGGTGACCGCCTCGGGGTGCCCGAGGGCCGCGTCGACCCGCTCCAGCAGGCGCAGCACCGCCCCGGCGAAGACCGGCGAGGCCTGGACCGAGGTGCGGAAATGGCGGCCGGGGCGCTCCCGCAGGTAGAAGCCCTCCGCGCCGTAGAGCGCGCGCTCGACGGCCTCCCGCCAGGTGACCTCCACACCGCATCACGCTACCGACACGCGCGGCCCGTGGCGAAAATCAGTCACATTCGTACCTGTAGCTCAACATAGGCCAGTTAGAAACGGGACAAAATCCGACCGTCGGGCCCGCCGTGGTCATACTCGGCATGGCCTGATCCGTGCGGCACGACCTGGCACCGGGCCGGCGGGAGCGCCGCCGCTACGCTGAACCGAGGGGAGGCGTCATGGACACAAGTGACCGCCCGGCGCGGCTCGCCGTGGGAGTGCTCGGCGCGGGACGGGTCGGCTCCGTGCTCGGGGCCGCGCTCATGCTCGCGGGTCATCGCGTGGTGGCGGCCAGCGGCGTCTCCGACGCGTCGCACCGGCGCGCCGCCGACCGTCTCGGCCGCACGCTCAGCAGGCCGGACGAGGTGATCGCGAGGTCCGAGCTCGTGCTGCTCACCGTGCCGGACGACGTGCTGCCCGGCCTGGTCTCCGGCCTCGCCGCCACGGGCGCCGACCTGCGCGGCAAGCTGCTCGTGCACGCCAGCGGCGCGTACGGCCTCGGCGTGCTCGACCCCGCCGCCGAGGCGGGAGCGCTGCCGCTCGCGCTGCATCCGGTGATGACCTTCACGGGCCGCAGCGACGACCTGACCAAGCTCAACGGCTGCTCGTTCGGCGTCACCGCGCCGGACACGCTGCGGCCGGTGGCCGAGGCGTTGGTCATCGAGATGGGCGGTGAGCCGGTGTGGATCGCCGACCAGGACCGGCCGCTCTACCACGCGGCGATCGCCGGGGCGGCCAACCACATGGTGACGCTCATCGCCGAGTCGCAGGAGCTGCTCGCGAAGATCGGTGTCGAGCATCCCGGCCGCATGCTCGGGCCGCTGCTCGGCGCGGCCCTCGACAACGTGCTGCGTCTCGGCATCGGCGGGCTCACCGGGCCGGTCGTCCGCGGCGACGCCGGCACCGTGCGCAAGCACGTGGACGCGCTCATCCTGGCCGCCCCCGAGGCCGCGGACGCGTACGTCGCCCTGGCGCGGCTCACCGCCGACCGGGCGCTGGCGGCGGGGCTGCTCAAGCCGGAGGCGGCCGAACGCCTGCTGGACGCCCTGGGAGGGAACATATGGACGTGACCGTGGCCGCCGACCGGGACGCCCTCGCCAGGGCGAGGGACGCCCTCGGCGCGGGCAGGATCGCCCTGGTCCCCACGATGGGGGCGCTCCACGAGGGCCACCGGTCGCTGGTCCGGCTGGCGCGCGAGCACGCCGACCACGTGGTCGTGAGCGTGTTCGTCAACCCCCTGCAGTTCGGTCCCCACGAGGACTTCTCCCGCTATCCCCGCACGTTCGACGCCGATCTCCGGGTGTGCGAGGAGGAGGGCGTGGCCGTGGTCTTCGCGCCCTCGGCCGAGGACATGTACCGGCCCGACCGGCAGGTGGAGGTCTCGGCGGGCGGCATGGGCGGCACGGCCGAGGGCGCCTTCCGCCCGGGTCACTTCGACGGCGTGCTGACCGTGGTGCTCAAGCTGTTCAACCTGGTGCGGCCGGACGTCGCGGTCTTCGGGCAGAAGGACGCCCAGCAGCTCGCGCTGATCCGGCGGATGACGGCCGACCTCGACGTCCCGGTCTCGATCGTGGCCGCCCCGACCGTACGCGAGCCCGACGGGCTGGCGCTGTCGAGCCGCAACCGGTACCTGTCGGAGGCCGACCGCCGTACGGCTCTCGCGCTGTCGCGGGCCCTGAGCGCCGGCGCCGCGCGGGCACAGGCCGGGCCGGCCGGGGTCCTCGACGCGGCCAGGGCCGTGCTGGAGGAGGCGGCCCGGTTCGGCCCGCCGCTGCTGCTCGACTACCTGATCCTGGCCGATCCCGCGACGTTCGCGCCGGTGGGCGGCGACCACCGCGGCGAGGCGGTCCTGGCCGTCGCCGCCAAGGTGGGCACCACCCGCCTGATCGACAACATGGTCCTCACGCTCTAGGAGGGGCCGGGGCGGGACCACTCGACGAGGGGCGTTATCGTCATTATGACGAAAGGGGATCCCCTCATGGTGGCGCTCGCACGCAGACTCACCGCCCCCGCACCCGGCTGGACCGTCGAGGCCGACGCGGTCGTGATCGGCTCCGGCATCGCCGGCCTCACCGTGGCGCTGCGCCACGTCGAGCTCGACCCGCGGGCGCGGGTGCTCGTGGTCACCAAGGACGTCCTGTCGGCCGGGTCCACCCGCTGGGCGCAGGGCGGGATCGCCGCCGTCCTCGACCCCGAGGACACGCCCGACGAGCACCTCAGGGACACGCTCGTCGCCGGGGTCGGCCTGTGCGACGAGGAGGCCGTACGGATCCTGGTCACCGAGGGTCCCGACGCGCTGAAGCGGCTGATGAGCCACGGCGCCGAGTTCGACCGGGACGTCGACGGAGGGCTCCAGCTCACCCGCGAGGGCGGGCACCGGCGCAACCGCATCGTCCACGCGGGCGGCGACGCCACCGGCGCCGAGGTGCAGCGGGCACTGGCCGAGGCGGTGCTCGCCGAGCCCCGCATCGAGGTCATCGAGCACGCCCTCGCCCTCGACCTGCTCCTCGACGCCGAGGGCCGTGCCTGCGGGGTCACGCTCCACGTGATGGGCGAGGGCGCCCGCGACGGCGTGGGCGCCGTACGGGCCGGGGCCGTGGTGCTCGCCAGCGGCGGCATGGGCCAGATCTACGCGGCCACCACCAACCCCGTCGTTTCCACCGGGGACGGCGTCGCGCTGGCCCTGCGGGCCGGCGCGGTGGTCAGGGACATCGAGTTCGTGCAGTTCCACCCCACGGTCCTGTGGCTCGGGGCGGGCTCGACCGGCCAGCAGCCCCTCGTCTCCGAGGCCGTGCGCGGCGAGGGCGCGGTGCTCGTCGACGCGGCGGGCGAGCGCTTCATGCGCGGCGTCCACGAACTGGCCGACCTCGCGCCCCGCGACGTCGTCGCCAAGGCGATCATGCGCAGGATGGGCGAGACCGGCGCCGACCACGTCTATCTGGACGCCACCGGCTTCGGCGAGGACAGGTGGCGCACCCGCTTCCCGACCATCCTCGCCGTCTGCCGGGAGCACGGCATCGACCCCGTCACCGAGCCCGTCCCCGTCGCCCCCGCCGCCCACTACGCGAGCGGCGGCGTGCGCACCGACCTGTACGGCAGGACCAGCGTGCCCGGCCTGTACGCCTGCGGCGAGGTGGCCTGCACGGGCGTCCACGGCGCCAACCGGCTGGCCTCCAACTCCCTGCTCGAAGGGCTCGTCTACGGCGAGCGCATCGCCGCCGACCTGGCCGCGCGCGACCTCGCGCCGCGCGAGCCGGCCCCGCGCGACGACCGGCCCGAGGGGCTGGCGGACCCGCGTACCCGCGCCCGGATCCAGAGCCACATGAGCCGCGGCGCCGGGGTGCTGCGCGGCGACCGCAGCCTCGCGGAGGTCGCCCGCGCGCTCTCCGACGCCCGCTGGACCCCGGTCGCCGTCGAGCCCTGCACGGAGTCGTGGGAGGCGACCAACCTCCTCACCGTCGCGTCCGCGCTGGTCGCCGCGGCGGCCGTGCGCGAGGAGACGCGTGGCTCCCACTGGCGGGAGGACCACCCCGACCGCGACGACGCCCGCTGGCGGGCGCACATCGACATCGCCCTGACGCCGGAGGGACTGACCTTGACGCACACGCCCCACGACGACCTGCGGACGGAACTGCACGAGGACGGCCTCGACCCGGACGCCGTGCTCGGCCTCGTCCGCGCGGCCCTGGACGAGGACCTGGCCGGGGAACAGGACGTCACCTCGGTCGCCACGATCCCGGCCGGCCAGCGCGCGGTCGCCGACGTGGTGGCGCGGAAGGAGGGCGTGGTCGCCGGCCTGGCCGTCGCCGAGGCCGTCTTCCGCCAGGCCGCCGGGGGAGCCGAGGTCGAGCGGCACGCCGCGGACGGCGACCGGGTGCGCCCCGGCGACGTGGTGATGACCGTGCGCGGCGCCACCCGCGACCTGCTCACGCTGGAGCGCACCGCGCTCAACTTCCTCACGCACCTGTCCGGCGTCGCCACCCAGACCCGGCGCTGGGTGGACGCCGTCGAGGGCACCGGCGCCCGCGTCCGCGACAGCCGCAAGACCCTGCCGGGCCTGCGCGTCCTGGAGAAGTACGCCGTACGGGCGGGCGGCGGCGTGAACCACCGGATGGGCCTGCACGACGCCGCGCTCATCAAGGACAACCACGTCGTGGCCGCCGGAGGCGTCGCCGAGGCCTTCCGCGCCGTGCGGCGGGCCTTCCCCGGCCTGCCCATCGAGGTCGAGGTGGACCGGATCGACCAGATCGAGCCGGTCCTCGCCGAGGGCGCCGACGAGATCCTGCTCGACAACTTCACGGTGGACCAGCTGGCCGAGGCCGTACGCCTGGTGGCCGGCCGGGCACGGCTGGAGTCGAGCGGCGGGCTGACCCTGGACGCGGCCCGCGCGGTCGCCGAGACCGGAGTCGACTACCTGGCGGTCGGCGCGCTCACCCATTCGGCCCCGGCACTCGACCTGGGTCTAGATCTTCGTGGGGCATAATCGGGGGATGCTTCTCACCATCGACGTCAGCAACACCCATACGGTGCTGGGCCTGTTCGAGGGTGAAGAGGTCATCGAGCACTGGCGCATCGCGACCGATCCCCGCCGTACGGCGGACGAGATCGCGGTGGTGCTGCAGGGCCTGCTCGGGCAGTCGCCGCTGCTCAAGGACGCCGACATCAGCGGCATCGCGATCTGCTCCACGGTCCCGTCGGTGCTCAACGAGATGCGGGAGATGTCCCGGCGCTACTACGGCGACGTCACGGCGGTGGTCGTCGAGCCGGGCGTCCGCACCGGCGTGCCGGTCCGGATGGACAACCCCAAGGAGGTCGGCAGCGACCGCATCGTGAACGCGCTCGCCGCCACCACCCTGTACGGCGGGCCCTGCGTGATCGTCGACTTCGGCACGGCGACCTCCTTCGACGCGGTCTCGGCCCGGGGCGAGTACGTCGGCGCGGTGACCGCCCCCGGCCTGGAGATCTCCGTGGACGCGCTGGCCACGGCCGGGGCGCAGCTCCACAAGGTCGAGCTGGTGCGGCCGAGGTCGGTGATCGCCAAGAACACCGTGGAGGCGCTCCAGTCGGGCATCCTCTACGGCTTCGCCGGGCTGGTCGACGGCATCGTGGACCGCATGACGGCCGAGCTCGCCGCCGACCCCGACGACGTCACCGTGGTCGCCACGGGCACCGGCGCGCCGCTCGTCATCGGCGAGGCCCGTACGATCGACGTGCACGAGCCCTGGCTCACGCTCATCGGCCTGCGGCTCGTCTACGTCCGCAACACGTCCTGAAAAACCTGTCCTGACGACTCCCTCGCGTACGGGACCATAGAAGGCAGGATCCCGTTCAGAGAGGACTGACGTGATGGACGCCGACTGGGTGGCGCGTTTCGCCGACGAGGTCATCGCCGAGGCCGAACGGCGCGCACCGGGCAAACCCGTCGTCTGCGCGTCCGGCCTCAGCCCCTCCGGCCCGATCCACCTGGGCAACCTGCGCGAGGTCATGACCCCGCACCTGGTGGCCGACGAGATCAGGCGGCGCGGGCACGAGTGCGTGCACATCATCTCGTGGGACGACTTCGACCGCTTCCGCAAGGTTCCCGCGGGCGTCGACCCCTCGTGGAACGAGCACATCGGCAAGCCGCTGACCGCCGTCCCGGCTCCGCCCGGCAGCGAGTATCCGAACTGGGCCGAGCACTTCAAGGCGCCGATGATCGCCGCGCTGGCGGAGATGGGCGTGGATTACCACGGCATCAGCCAGACCGAGATGTACACCTCCGGGGCCTACCGCGAGCAGGTGCTGCTCGCCATGCGCGAGCGGCGGCGGATCGACGCGATCCTCGACCAGTACCGCACCAAGAAGGCCAAGGCCAAGGAGGTCCTGGACGCCGACGAGGCCGCCGCCCTGGAGGGCTCGGGGGCCGCGGGCGAGGACGACGGCTCCGGCGCGGGGGGCTACTACCCCTACAAGCCGTACTGCTCGTTCTGCGACCGCGACCTGACCACGGTCACGTCGTACGACGACGAGACCACCGCGTTGTCGTACACCTGCGTCTGCGGGCACGGCGAGACCGTCCTGCTGTCCGAGCACACCCGCGGCAAGCTGGTGTGGAAGGTCGACTGGCCGATGCGCTGGGCGTACGAGGGCGTGGTCTTCGAGCCGTCGGGCGTCGACCACAGCTCGCCGGGCTCGTCGTTCGTCGTCGGCGGCCAGATCATCCGCGAGGTGTTCGGCGGGCACCAGCCGATCGGGCCGATGTACGCCTTCGTCGGCATCAGCGGAATGGCCAAGATGAGCAGCTCCAAGGGTGGCGTGCCGACCCCGGCCGACGCTCTGTCGATCATGGAGCCCGCGCTGTTGCGCTGGCTGTACGCCCGCCGCCGTCCCAACCAGTCGTTCAAGATCTCCTTCGACCAGGAGATCCAGCGGATGTACGACGAGTGGGACACGCTGACCAGGAAGATCGCGGACGGGACGGCGCTACCGGCCGACCGGTCGGCCTACCGCCGGGCGTCCAGCACGGCGTCCGCGCCGCTGCCCGAGACGCCGCGCCGGCTGCCGTACCGGACGCTCGCGTCGGTGGTCGACATCGCGACCGGCCACGAGGAGCAGACGCTGCGCATCCTGCGCGCCTTCGACCCGGAGATCGGCGGGCTGGACGAGCTGCGGCCGCGGCTCGACCGCGCCCGGCACTGGGTGAACACCTACCTGCCTCCCGAGGACCGCACGCAGGTGCGCGAGACGCCCGACAAGGAGCTTCTCGACACGCTCGGCGAGGGGGAGCGGGAGTCGCTGCGCCTGCTGCTCGACGGTCTTGACGACCACTGGTCGCTCGACGGCCTGACGACGCTCGTGTACGGCGTGCCGAAGGTGCTGGCCGGGCTGGAGATGGACGCCAAGGCGGCGACGCCGGAGCTGAAGGCCGCCCAGCGCGCGTTCTTCGCCCTGCTCTACCGGCTGCTCGTCGGCCGTGACACCGGCCCGCGCCTGCCCACGCTGCTGCTGGCGGTGGGCCGCGACCGGATCCGCGAGCTGCTCGACCCGGGTCGCACGGCCTGACCGCCCTGCCCGCTGTGTTCCACGTGGAGGACGTGGAGGCCGCCAGGGAGGCGGATGACCGGCGGCCCGCCGCCGCACCTTGACGGCCTTCGGCAAAGGCGTTTACCGTCCCTGGAGGGTGGGCCGACGAATCATCGTCGTGGGGGAGGGCGGACGATGGGTTATCCGGAGGTCGTCTACCGTGGTGAGGACCTCGCCACGGACCTTGAGCGTGCCGGTCTCACCGAGGAGGATCTACTGCTGCTCGCCGAGCTGGCGAAGGGTGTGACCGCCGACCGGGTGGGCCGCAGCCTTGACGTCAGCGGCCGTACGGTGCGGCGGCGACTGCGCTGCATCTGCGACCGGATCGGCGTGGCGACCGCGATCGAGGCGGTCGCCTGGGCCGCCCGCCGCCGTCTCATCTGAGCACGTTCCGAACTCGTCCGGCCGCGCCCGCGGGCGCGGCCGGAGTACGGTGATCGCGCGGGGTGGGATCGCGCGGGTGGGATCGTGCGGGGTGATCAGTCGGCGACGCGCACCCCGCCCGCGAACGGGCGTCCGGCGATCTTGGCGATGTGGATGACGTCACCGGTGCGCGGCGCGTGGACCATGTAGCCGCCGCCGATGTAGAGGCCCACGTGGTGCAGGTCGGAGTAGAAGAACACGAGGTCGCCGGGGCGGAGCTGCGCCGTGGAGGAGATGTGGGTGCCGGCCGTCCACTGGTCGCCTGTGTAGTGGGGCAGGCTGATGCCGACGGACTGGTAGGCCGCCATGACCAGGCCAGAGCAGTCGAACGAGCGCGGTCCCTCCGCACCCCAGACGTACGGCTTGAGCTGCTGCGCGAGGGCCCAGCGCGCCGCCTGGGCGGCCTTGCCGTCACCCACGATCGGGAACGACATCCGCCTGCGCGTCTCGGTGCCGACCTCCCGCGAGACCTGCCGGTAGAGGCTGCTCTCGGTCTTCGTGATGAGCTTCGTGATCGTGTCCCGCCGCGTGTCGAGGGCGTTCAGCAGCTTCCTGACCTCGCTCTGGCGGGCGGCGGCGCTGGACTTGGCCCGGGCGGCGGCGTCCATCGCCTTGCTGACCTCGGCGACCTCCTGGCTCTGCTGTAACTCCAGCGCGTACGTCGTGGAGGCCTGGTCGAGGTACTGCCGCGGATCGGTGGACTTGACGAGCACCAGGGCGTTGCCGAGCCCGTTGGTCATGTAGGAGTGCTGGGCGAGGGCGCTCGCCTTCTGCCGGCGGGTGGCCAGCTCGGCCTCGCTCTTGGCGAGGTTCTTCTTGGCGAGATCGGCGGACCGCTCGGCCGCCTTCAGGCGTACGCGCTCGCCGTTGTACTGCTCGGTGAGGGTCTCGATTTCGCTGTAGAGGTTCTCCACCTCCGCGGCGAGCTCCTTGAGGCTCGGCTTCGGGTCGGCGGTCGCGCGGACCACCGGAGCGCCGAATGTGACCGCGGCGAGCGCGACTCCGACGAGGGTGAACCGCCGGATGGCACCCGGACCGGCCGGGCCGGCTCCGGGCCGTCGGCGACGGGCGTGCCTGCCCGCCTGCCGTCCTCCACGCATGCGCAACCGAGCTCCTCTCCCATAGGTGCTCCCGCACCGGCCGGCGTCGTCGCGACGGGCCGTGTGGCGGGGCACTGCCGAGCGCCTGCCGGGTTAGCTGACGGGTTCGGGCCGGAGCAGCCCTACCTTGCGGATTCACCCCTGGACGATCCGAACCTGAACCGATCCTGATCCCGTGGATTGGGTCCCCGGCTCCTCTCCGCACCCGGCGCCCGACAGGGTCCGGACACCGGCGCTTTGAGGATTCGGCGCCCGATCGTCGAGAGTGCTCACGACGATCGGCATCGTCGCTGGACATTAGTGCACCCTGAGTTGTTGCTCAACCAGAACTCGCAAACCCGTCTACGTTTGACAACCAAATGATCACGGCCGGGTCACGAGTTGATCAGCGATACGGGTGGGTCTACCTGGGTTTGTGGTGCTTTGTGGCCGTCTGAGGTGCTGGTCGGACAGAGGGAAAATCGATGCGGAGCCGAACGTGCGTTCCGGCGGCCGAGCCGGCGCCGATCCGTATCCCGGTGGCTACAGACCGTCAGGCGTGATGTCGGACGGACCGTTTGGGATTGACCGTAAATCGGAGCCTGCCCTCGTCGATCCCCGGGCCACGCGCGGGGGCCGAAGGCGGCGGGAGGGGCACTAGGCTGGCCGTTCATGGAGCAGGTCGCCGCGCAGACACCGAGCGGATCCGGCGCCCGGGGCGTGGTGGTGCGCCGGGCCAGGACCCCGGACGTCAGGGAGATCCGCCGCCTCGTCGACGCGTACTCGGGCGTCGGGCCGCGCCTGCTGAAGAAGAGCACGGTCACGCTGTACGAGGACGTCCAGGAGTTCTGGGTCGCGGAGATCGACGGGGAGGTCGTCGGCTGCGGCGCGTTGCACGTGCTCTGGGAGGACCTGGCCGAGATCAGGACGGTCGCGGTGGATCCGGCGGCGCGCGGAGGAGGCGTCGGCCACCGGATCGTCGCCGAGCTCATCGACGCCGCGCGCGGCCTCGGCGTGCGCAGGGTCTTCTGTCTCACGTTCGCCGTGAAGTTCTTCGCCCGCCATGGTTTCGCCGAGATTCAGGGCACTCCCGTGTCTCCCGAGGTGTACGCGGAACTCCTCGCGTCGTACGACGAGGGCGTCGCCGAGTTCCTCGACCTGGAGCACGTCAAGCCGAACACGCTGGGAAACACGCGAATGCTGCTGCATCTCGATCGCCATTGAGTCATAATGCCGACATTGGTGGCTGATCTTGACGCTGGTGGTCAGCCACTGCAAAGGTGACTGTTGATACGCGTGTCGCTACTTTTAGCGATATCAGCGTGTGCTACTGAGATGCGGCGCATGCGTCTTCGAAACGAGGTGACACGGTGGGCACCGGACAGCCGCCGTACCCCCAGGACGAGTCGGACGGGACGCCACCGCCGCCCTCGAACCACGGGTACAACACGGACAGACCTTCCCAGGACTACGACCCCGAGGCCACGGTCGTCGGCTATCGGGCACAGCAGACGGGTCCGCAACAGACGCCCGGCCAGGACCCCGCCCAGGGCGGCTACGGTCAGCAGCAGGGCTATGGCCAGCAGCATGGTCAGCAGGCGCCGCAGCAGGGCTACGGTCAGCAGCAGTACGGTCAGCCGTCGCAGGGCGGGTACGGCCAGCAGCAGGGCTACGGCCAGGAGACCGGCCCGCAGGGTTACGGCCAGCAGCATGGTCAGCAGGCGCCGCAGCAGGGCTACGGTCAGCAGCAGGGCTATGGCCAGCCCTCGCAGGGTGGCTATGGCCAGCAGCAGTACGGTCAGCCGTCGCAGGGCGGGTATGGCCAGCAGCAGGGCTACGGCCAGGAGACCGGCCCGCAGGGTTACGGTCAGCAGCACGGTCAGCAGGCGCCGCAGCAGGGCTACGGCCAGCAGGCCGGCCCGCAGGCTTACGGTCAGCAAGGCTACGAGCAGCAGGGCTACGAGCAGCAGGGCTACGAGCAGCAGGGCTACGGCGGTCAGCAGGGTCAGCCGACGGGCGGCTACGGTCAGCCGTCCCAGGGGGGCTACCAGCAGTACGGGCAGCAGACCGGCCCACAGGCGTCCGGCTCGCAGGCCTACGGTCAGCAGGGCTACGAGCAGCAGGGCCACGGCCAGCCTGGCTACGGCCAGCCCGGTTACGGGCAGCAGGGTTATGACCAGCAGGGCTATGGTCAGCAGCAGTACGGCCAGCCCGGCTATGGCGGTGGGCAGGCCGCGCCGGGGTACGGCCAGCCCGCCTACGGGCAGTCGTACGCGCCGCAGGGGGCGATCCCGCCCGGCGCGCCGGCCCCGCTTGCGGAGTGGTGGCAGCGCCTCCTCGCCCGGCTGATCGACGGTTTCGTCATCGGGGTCCCCTACGCGATCCTCAACGCCGTCATCTGGAGTGTGGTCTTCACGCCCGCCGCCTTCGACCTGACGAAGGGCGTGACGACCCTGGAGAGCGGCGCCTTCCTGGCCACGCTGCTCGTGTCGGTGCTGGCGGGCGCCGTGATGGCCGTCTACGAGTTCTTCATGCTGCGCTCGCGCGGGCAGACCCTCGGCAAAATGGCGATGGGCATCAAGGTCGTCCCGGTCGGGGGAACGCTGGACGCGGCGGGGCTCCCCCAGGACGTGGCGCTCAAGCGCGCCGGAGTGATCTACGGCTTCCAGTTCCTGTCGTGGATTCCCGTCATCAAGTTCCTCGCGAACCTGGCCGCCCTTCTCAACGTGCTGTGGCTGCTCTGGGACAAGCCGCTGCAGCAGGCCTTGCACGACAAGGTCGCCAACACCGTGGTGGTCAAGGTCAAGTAATGACCGCGGACGGGGCCGATGGCGTGCGCCATCGGCCCCGTTTTTCGTATGGCGTGACGGTTCCGGGCGCCGGCGGCGCCCGCTCCGGAAAATTTGGTAACGGGACCACCGGGACATGCCATGCTTGGCGGACCGGCGCATCCGCCCGTGAGGTGGCAATGACCGCGACCCCGCCGCGTCAATCCCTCCGGTCCGCCGCCGCCACCCCGCCCCAGGCCATATCCGGCCGGAGCGGCTTAAGGAACCCGCTTGGCGCTCTTAAGGGCCCGAAGGTCGCGCACCGGCCCTTATGGGCTCCTCGGCCTGCCCGTCCCCGGGGAGCCCCCGCGCCGTCGCCCGAAAGCGCGGGCGGTTTGCCCGCGCGAAACCATAGGCGGCCACGGCCGCCGGGGACGTCCATACGTTTGTGCCGTGGCCGGTTAAATCGATCTTCGGATCGCCCGCTCAGTGGATCTTGGGGGGAGCGGTGCGGTCCTCTCTTTTTGCGAGCCTTCCCGGTGCCGGGGATCTGCTTAGACGTTTGTATATCCCGTCAAGGGCGCGCCGGTCGTACCAGAAGGGTCACGGTTGCCATGAAGATCCGGTGCCGGAGGACGCGGCGTCCCCTCGTTTCCGTGGCGCTCGTCAACGGCACGGCGTGCCGGGACGGGCCTATTGTGTGTGAGTTGTGCGAGCGTCGGATGGAGAGCCGCATGGAGAGGCCGATTGCCGCTTCCGACTTGTCGTCATCTCTTCGTTCATGGCGGTCGTCATCCCGCTGACCTGCGGCTTCATCGCCGTGAGCGAAGGAGCCGGCGGAGTGGGAGCCCTTGCCGCCCCTCCGTGAGTAGTGGCCGCGAGCGGCTGAAACATCGGGGGTGGACGGCTTCCGGTGACCGTCCGGCCCGGCATTTGGGTACGATTTCGTGGTGCATCCGGTAAGGCCGCTGGAGAGACGAGGATTAGGCTGTGGCCTGCGGGGCACCCCGGAAGGCGCGCCTGGCCCTCCCGGCGCTATGGTCGTATGAGGGTGACCGGCCCGGCAAGGGGCCCGGGACCCCGGCGTGTCCTCGGAATTTCCTCGGGTGCACCTAATGACACCCCGGCACGAGCGAGGCAGAATGTCAGAGGTATTGTCCGCCTTGATACCTTCCGCGGTCGTCGCCGGCGGGGTCGTCTACGGCATCGTAAAGTTGGTACGTTCCGACGCGGCGGGTCTCCGCCCGGCACGGGAGCCACGCGAGAAGTCACCGGACGCAGGAGTTCCTGAGAATCCGCACTCTTGAATTGTCAGCCGGGGGAAACCGGGTATATGTTTGGCTGACGAATCAAAGTATGGGCTGCGAAAGGATTGCCGGATGGCCAAGCACACGCAGGTGATTCTCATCGACGATCTCGATGGCGGCGAGGCCAATGAGACGGTCACCTTCGCGATTGACGGCACGTCTTATGAGATTGACCTGAGCGACGGCAACGCGAAGCGGCTGCGCGACGCGCTGTCGCCTTTCGTCGGCGGCGCGCGGCGGGCGGACAGCGGGCAGGTCCGCGGTCGTCGTCGCGGCGCGGGCGGCGGGGGCCAGCGAGCCATGACCCGCGAGAAGAGCGCGGAGATCCGCGCCTGGGCGAAGTCTCACGGACATCCCGTGAGTGAGCGCGGCCGCATCGCCGCCTCGATCGTCCAGGCGTACGAGGACGCGCACTAGGCGGTGCGGGGTGCGATCCGGATCGCACCTGCCGGGTCTTCACCCGTCGCGGCGGCCGAGTGGCGCCACGCCAGGCGTCACCGGCGAAAGTTCCGGGTGAAGCGCGGAGTTTCCGCGGGACCGGAGAGGCCCACTGCTCTGCTTTGGGCTCCTCTGTCGCATTGTGATGCCTTGCGCCGGGCCGGTCGCCGGTGTGGCGTGATCCGCGGGAAGGTCCGTAACCGCATCGCCGATCGCGCGGTTATCCGGTTCGTCGGAGGACCTGACGATCGCATAACCGCGCGATTGAGTTTGCCCTCCCTAAAACCTCGTTCGCTTGCGGCGTATCGGGAACATGTCACCCCCGGCAGGGGGTTGGATAGAGCGTGAACGCCCTGCGCTTGGGGAACCCTTCCGCCGAGGACCGGGTCGCTGGGTCGGGGCTACCGTGCGGGACGGCGTGCCGGATCTCCCGGATCCGCCTGACCGCTCTGTGAGGAGCGACGACATGTTCGAGAGGTTCACCGACCGTGCGCGGCGGGTTGTCGTCCTGGCCCAGGAAGAGGCCCGGATGCTCAACCACAACTACATCGGTACCGAGCACATTCTTCTTGGGTTGATCCATGAGGGCGAGGGTGTGGCGGCCAAGGCTCTGGAGAGCCTTGGGATCAGCCTCGAGGGGGTGCGCCAGCAGGTCGAGGAGATCATCGGCCAGGGGCAGTCGGCGCCGTCGGGGCACATTCCCTTCACTCCGCGTGCCAAGAAGGTGCTCGAGCTGTCGCTTCGTGAGGCGTTGCAGCTTGGGCACAACTACATCGGCACCGAGCACATCCTGCTGGGTTTGATCCGGGAGGGTGAGGGTGTCGCGGCGCAGGTGCTGGTGAAGCTGGGCGCTGACTTGAACCGGGTGCGGCAGCAGGTCATCCAGTTGCTGCACGGTTACCAGGGCAAGGAGCCGGCGGCGGCGGGCGGGCCGCAGGAGGCGGCGCCGTCGACGTCTCTGGTGCTGGACCAGTTCGGGCGGAACCTGACCCAGGCCGCGCGGGAGGGCAAGCTCGACCCCGTGATCGGCCGGGACAAGGAGATCGAGCGCGTCATGCAGGTCCTCTCCAGGAGGACCAAGAACAACCCGGTGCTGGTCGGCGAGCCCGGTGTGGGCAAGACCGCGGTGGTGGAGGGCCTGTCCCAGAAGATCGTCAAGGGCGAGGTGCCCGAGACGCTGAAGGACAAGCAGCTCTACACGCTGGATCTGGGCGCGCTGGTAGCCGGGTCGCGTTACCGCGGCGACTTCGAGGAGCGCCTGAAGAAGGTCCTCAAGGAGATCCGCACGCGCGGCGACATCATCCTGTTCATCGACGAGCTGCACACGCTCGTCGGCGCGGGCGCGGCCGAGGGCGCCATCGACGCCGCCAGCATCCTCAAGCCGATGCTGGCCCGCGGTGAGCTGCAGACCATCGGCGCCACGACGCTGGACGAGTACCGCAAGCACCTGGAGAAGGACGCGGCGCTGGAGCGCCGGTTCCAGCCGATCCAGGTGGCCGAGCCGAGCCTGTCGCACACGATCGAGATCCTCAAGGGCCTGCGGGACCGCTACGAGGCGCACCACCGGGTGTCGATCACCGACAGCGCGCTGGTGGCCGCCGCGACGCTGGCCGACCGCTACATCAGCGACCGGTTCCTGCCCGACAAGGCGATCGACCTGATCGACGAGGCCGGGTCGCGGATGCGGATCCGCCGGATGACCGCGCCGCCGGACCTGCGCGAGTACGACGAGAAGATCGCCGACGTCCGGCGCGAGAAGGAGTCCGCGATCGACGCGCAGGACTTCGAGAAGGCCGCCGCGCTGCGCGACCAGGAAAAGCAGCTCCAGCTCAAGCGCGAGCGCCGGGAGAAGGAGTGGAAGGCCGGCGACATGGACGTCGTGGCCGAGGTCACCGAGGAGCTCATCGCCGAGGTGCTCGCGGTGGCCACCGGCATCCCGGTCTTCAAGCTCACCGAGGAGGAGTCGCAGCGGCTGCTCCGCATGGAGGACGAGCTGCACAAGCGGATCATCGGCCAGGACGACGCCATCAAGGGGTTGTCACGGGCGATCCGCCGCACCCGCGCCGGTCTGAAGGACCCGCGCCGCCCGGGTGGCTCGTTCATCTTCGCCGGGCCGTCGGGTGTGGGGAAGACCGAGCTGTCCAAGGCGCTGGCGGAGTTCCTGTTCGGCGACGAAGACGCGCTGATCATGCTGGACATGTCCGAGTTCATGGAGAAGCACACCGTCTCGCGGCTGTTCGGCTCCCCGCCCGGCTACGTCGGGTACGAGGAGGGCGGCCAGCTCACCGAGAAGGTGCGGCGCAAGCCGTTCTCGGTCGTCCTGTTCGACGAGATCGAGAAGGCCCACCCGGACATCTTCAACTCGCTGCTGCAGATCCTGGAGGACGGTCGCCTGACCGACGCCCAGGGCCGGGTGGTCGACTTCAAGAACACCGTCATCATCATGACGACCAACCTCGGCACCCGGGACATCTCCAAGGGCATCGGGGTCGGGTTCGCCCGCTCCGACGACACCGAGTCGAACTACGACCGGATGAAGGCGAAGGTGCAGGAGGAGCTCAAGCAGCACTTCCGGCCGGAGTTCCTCAACCGCGTCGACGACATCGTGGTCTTCCACCAGCTGACGCCCAAGGAGATCATCCAGATCGTGGACCTGATGCTCGCCCAGGTGGCCGAGCGTCTCAAGGACCGCGACATGGGCCTGGAGGTCTCCGCGGCGGCCAAGCAGGTGCTGGCCGACCGGGGATACGACCCGGTCATGGGCGCCCGTCCGCTGCGCCGGACGATCCAGCGGGAGCTGGAGGACACCCTGTCGGAGAAGATCCTCTACGGCGAGCTGCGGCCGGGCCAGGTCGTGAAGATCGACATCGAGGGCGAGGGCGACAACGCCACGTTCAGCTTCACCGGCGAGGCCAAGAGCCCCTCCGTGCCCGACTCGGCGGCCTCGATCGCGGAGACGGTCCAGCGCTGACGGTCGAGCGCTGGCGGTCCAGCGACGACCCGTGTAGCCCGGACAACCTGTTCCACCCGAAGGGGCGTTCCGCGAGGGGCGCCCCTTCGGCGTGCCGGAGCACCACACGGCCGGCGAGGCTCCGGACGATCTCCGGGTAAGGCGATCTCCAGGTAACACGCGCGCAACAGAGTAGACGAGAACCGGTATCACACCACCGAACGTAGTACTACACTCTGTAGAGTCAGACTGCCTCACCGGCATGCCGGTGACGCAGGCATGACGGGCCACTCGTGTCATTCCCGCGACGTACCTGAGATCCGCTGCGGGAGGGACGCCTTGGACCGGGCGTACGGGGGAGGCTCGGTCCGGCCGGGTGGATCCCGGTAGTAGGAGGACCGGCGTCCCATGCGGTCGGGACACCCCCCGTGGGTGAAATGGCGGTCCGGAAGTGCACAAGCCTTGGAGGCACCTGATGCGCCTGTTGCACGACGACGGGACGCTGGTTCACCTGGCCTACAACGCGGGAGTACATCCCGCCGAGGACCTGGAGAACCTGATCGCCCACCTCACGCGGTACGCCGTGCCCGTGCGCAGGAGGCTGGGCGTCGACCGGCTGGGCATCGGCCTGTGGCTCGCCCCCGCCGTGGCGGACCACCTGGTCGCCGACCGCATCGAACTCGTGCGGCTGCGCCGCTCGCTGGAGGAGCGCGGTCTGGAGTGCGTCAGCCTGAACGGCACCGGCGGGCGCAACCTGGACGTGCCGGGGCCCGACTGGGCCAAGCCGGAGCGCTACCGCTACACGATGTCGCTGGCGCGGATCCTCGCGTTCCTGCTGCCCGACGACGTGCAGTCGGGCGGAATCTCGACGATTCCCATCGGCTGGCGCCGCGACTGGCCCGCCGACCTGCACGCCATCGCCTCCCGCCGCCTCGAACGGCTCTCGCGGGAGCTTCGCGGCCTCTACAGCGTCACCGGCAAGACGATCCGGGTGGGATTCGAGCCCTGGCCCGGGTGCGTGCTGGAGACCACGGAGCAGGCGCTGGAGCGCGTGTGCGACATCGACTCCGAGCACCTCGGCGTCTGCCTGGACGCCTGCCACCTGTCGTGCGGCGCGGAGGAGCCGGACGCTGCGCTGCGCGGGCTCGCGCTCGCGGGGGCGCCCGTGGTCAAGCTGAGCCACGTGCACGACCACGGCCAGGAGATCCCGAGCACCCAGCCGGTGATCGCCGACACGCTCGCCGCGATCCTGTCGGGCGCGGTGAACGGCACCGCGCACGTGGAGGTGGAGGCCCACCACGGGACCACCCCCAAGGCGAAGAGCCCCGCCGCCCTCGTCGCGAAGCTCGCCGACGATCTCGACTGGACCCGCCGCAACCTCACCGCCCTCGGCCTGAAGCTCGCCGCCTGACGACCTGGCCGCCTGACGACCTGGCCGCCTCACGACCTGGCCGCCTCACGAACCAGCCCCCTGACGAACCGGTCAGGAGGGCAGCTGGTAGGTGCCGTCGGGCAGTGTCTCCGCCAGGCCGTCGTCGAGGAGACCGTCCAGGGCGCGCTCCCGCTGCACGTGGTCGGCCCAGACGGCGTCCAGCGCCTGCTTCGGCACCGGGCCGTGCGCCTCCCTGAGCACGGCGAGCAGGCGTCCCCGGCACTGCCGGTCGGTGCCCGCGTACGTCTGGCCCTGACGCGCAGGGCCGTCGTGGGCGGGGCGGCCGGCCAGCCGCCAGGCGCACCGGGAGGTGACCGGGCAGCGCTCGCACCGCGGCGCCCGCGCCGTGCAGACCAGCGCGCCGAGCTCCATCACGGCGACGGCCCAGCGCGGTGCGCCGACGGGGGGCACCAGCGACTCCGCCAGCCGCCGCTCGGCCGCCGTGGGAGCCTTCGGCGGATACTCCTCGCCCCGTACGGCCCTGGCCAGCACCCGCCGCACGTTGGTGTCCAGCACGGCGTGGCTGCCGCCGTACGCGAAGCTGGCCACGGCCGCGGCCGTGTAGTCGCCGATTCCCGGCAGGGCCAGGAGTTCGTCGTACGTGGACGGCACCCGTCCCCCGTGGTCGGTCGTGACGGCGCGCGCGCAGGCGTGGAGGTTGAGCGCCCGGCGCGGGTAGCCGAGCCGTCCCCAGTGCCGTACGGCCTCGCCGGGAGACTCCTTCGCGAGGGCCTCCGGAGTGGGCCAGCGCTCCATCCACTCGGTCCACACGGGCAGCACACGGGCGACCGGCGTCTGCTGGAGCATGATCTCGCTCACCAGGATGCCCCACGGAGACGCCTCTGGACGTCGCCAGGGCAGATCGCGGTTGTGCTCGGCGTACCAGTCGAGGATGGGCTCACGCAGGGAGGCGGACACAGCCCCGACCCTATCGACCGGCCGCGCCGCGCGGGGCCGGATGGTGGGCTCCGCCGATGCCACGCATCGCCGTCCAAGTCCGGAAAGGACCGGCAGGCCGATGGCCTGGGAAAGCGCATGACACGGCGCGTTGTTTCCCCTGCCGCGCCACGTCTCCTCATACTGTCCGTATGGATCCGGACACTTTCCGTGGTGATGTGGGCGTCGAGGGGGCTGACGTCTACTGGCGCCGCCGGGTGTCGGTGCTCACGGGGATGCTCGTCGTGGTGGCGGTCGTGGCATGGGCGTGCAGCAGCGCCTCGGGACGGTCGGACGACACCGCCGCCGTCAGGGCGACGCCCTCGGACCGGCTGGTGGTCTCGCTTCCCGCAGGCCTGCCCGCGAAGACCGCCGTCTCGGCCGCGATCCCGGGGCAACCGTCCCCGTCCACGCCGGGCTCGGCCTCGCCCACGCCCGGCAGGCCCCGCCGTCCCGGCGACCCCTGCGACGAGAAGGACCTCGTGCTCGCCCTGCAGAGCGGGCAGGACGTGTACGGCAAGGACACCGCGCCGACGTTCCTGCTGACGATCGTGAGCACGGACAGGGTCGAGTGCACGGTGGACGTGGGGCCGCGCACCCTTGAGATGCGGGTGATGTCGGGCGGCGAGCGGGTGTGGTCGACCGCCGACTGCGTGGCCGGCGACGGCGTGGACCGGCAGGCGCTGGATCGGGGGATCCCCTTCGTCCGGACGGTCCGGTGGGATCGCCACCGCTCGGGCACCACCTGCGCGGGCAAGCGGGCGCCGGCCGATCCCGGGACGTACGTCGCGACCGCGCACGCGGGCCGGCTCAAGAGCCCCAAGGTCGTCTTCCACCTGCGGTGATCGGCCCGCCTGGGACACGGGTCAGAGATAGCGCTCCAGGATGGACGACTCGGCGAGGCGGGACAGGCCCTCGCGCACACTGCGGGCCCGGGTCTCGCCCACGCCGCCGACGGCCTGGAGGTCGTCGGTGGTGGCGGCCAGCAGCTTCTGCAGGCCGCCGAAGTGGTCGACGAGCCGGTCGACGATCGCGCCGGGCAGCCGGGGGACCCGGCTGAGCAGGCGGAAGCCGCGTGGGCTGACGGGTGAGTCGAGGGCCTCGGCGCCGTGGTGGCCCAGGATCTGGGCCACCTTCGCCAGGTCGAGCAGGTCGCCGGAGGACAGCTCGTCCAGCTCTCGTGTCGCGTCGCCGTCCCCGTACGGGCGCGCGCCGAGCGAGCCGGGGACGTAGTCGCGGATGATCTGCCGGTGGTCGGTCTCCACCCCGGCGAACAGCTCGTCGAGCTGGAGGGACAGCAACCGCCCGTCGGTGCCGAGCTCGACGACGTAGCCCTCGATCTCCCGGCCGATCCGGCGGACCATCTCCAGGCGCTGCACCACGACCGCCACGTCGCGCACCGTCACCAGGTCCTCGATCTCCAGGGCCGACAACGCGCCGGAGACCTCGTCGAGCCGCATCTTGTAGCGTTCGAGCGTGGCGAGGGCCTGGTTGGCCTTGGACAGGATCACGGCCGACCCCTCCAGGACGTAGCGGATGCCGTCGAGGTAGAGCGCGATGATCCGCATGGACTTGCTGATCGCGACGACCGGGAGCGACGTCTGCCTGGCCACCCGCTGCGCCGTACGGTGCCGGGTGCCGGACTCGTCGGTGGGGATCGCGGGGTCGGGCACGAGATGCACGGCCGCGCGCACGATTTTGAGCTGGGCCACGTCGAGCACGATCGCGCCGTCCATCTTGGCCAGCTCGCGGAGCCGGGTCGCGGAGAACTCGACGTCGAGGGTGAACCCGCCCGTGCAGATGTCCTCGACGGTGCGGTCGTACCCGAGCACGATCAGGCCGCCGGTGTGGCCACGCAGGATGCGCTCCAGGCCGTCGCGCAGCGCCGTCCCCGGGGCGAGCGCGGCGAGCACGGCCCGTCTGCGCTCGTCGGCCGCCTTGTCGTTGTCCAGCACATGCACCTCGATGGGGCTCGCCCGATCGTCTCCGTGGGATCGTCTGTCTACCGGTCTTCTTTTCTACCGGTCCTCTGTCCACCGGCCTCGCGCCGCGAGGTCCGCGACGCCGCGAGGTCCGCGACGCACGCCCCGGCCGGCCGGTCGAAGCCCCTCAGGGCTCGACGAAGGCCTCAGTTTACTCGCGTGACGTCATGCTCATCTGTGGCACAGCGCACCCCACCCCGGCTCAGCCCATGTGGTTGAGGGCGTCCCAGACGTTCTCGACCTCCGTCACCTCGAAGCCCGGCGCGAAGGAGGTGGTGCGGCCGACCGGCGAGCGCAGCGCCACGAGACGGCCGCGGCTCGCCGCGTTGTCCAGCCGGGGGGAGTCCTCCTCCAGCGAGCCGGACGGCACCAGGGCACGGGTGAAACCCAGCCGTGCCGCCTCGGCCAGCCGCCGCCGCACCTCCCGTACGGGCCGCAGCTCACCGGCGAGGCCGACCTCGCCGAGCACGACGAGCCCCGAGGGCAGCGCCTGGTCGCCGGCCGCGCTCACGACCGACAGCATCAGCGCGAGGTCGACGGCCGGGTCGGTCAGCCGGATCCCGCCCACGGTCGCCGTGAAGACGTCACACTTGCCGATCTTCGCGCGGAGCCGCCGTTCTATCACGGCGAGCACCATCGCCACGCGGTAGGAGTCGAGGCCCGAGGAGGTGCGGCGGGGCTGCGGGGCCTCGGTGGGGCCGACCAGGGCCTGAAGCTCCGCCGGGAGCGGCCGGGTGCCCTCGATGGTGACGGTGACGCAGGTGCCCGGCACCGGCTCGGGATGGCGCGAGACGAACAACCCGCTCGGGTCGGAGATCCCGGTGATCCCGCGCTCGTGCAGGTCGAAGCAGCCGACCTCGTCGATCGGGCCGAAGCGGTTCTTCACCGCGCGCACCAGCCGCAGCCGCGAGTTGCGGTCTCCCTCGAAGTGGAGGACGACGTCCACCAGGTGCTCCAGCACGCGGGGGCCGGCGATCGTGCCGTCCTTGGTCACGTGGCCGACGAGCACGGTCGTCATGGCCCGCTCCTTGGCGAGGCGCACCAGGTTGCCCGCGACCTCCCTGACCTGGGTCACGCCGCCGGGCACGCCGGAGACGTCGGCCGAGCCGATCGTCTGGACCGAGTCGACGATCAGCAGAGCGGGCCGCACCTTGTCCACGTGGGCCACCAGCGCGCCCAGGTCGGTCTCGGCCGCGAGATAGAGCCTGTCCTCGATCGCGCCGATGCGGTCGGCCCGCATGCGCACCTGGGCGGTGGACTCCTCACCGGTCACATAGAGGACGGTCTCACCCTGCGCGGTGCGGGCGGCGGCCTCAAGGAGCAGCGTCGACTTGCCGATGCCCGGCTCCCCGGCGAGGAGCACGACCGCGCCGGGGACCATGCCGCCGCCGAGCACGCGGTCGAGCTCGGGCACGCCCGTCGTCCGCGCGCTCGCCACCTCGGCCTTGACCTGGCCGATGGGCACGGCCGGCGCGGTGACCGCGCCCGGCGTGACCACACGGACACCCTGCCGGGCGCCGGCCTCCTCGACCGTGCCCCAGGCCTGGCACTCCCCGCACCTGCCGACCCACTTGACCGTCGTCCAGCCGCACTCGCCGCACCGGTACGCCGGTTTCGCTGCCCTGCTCACGTGCGGGAGGCTACCGGTCGACGCCGACAATCCGTTCCCGAACCCGCTCGGAAGCCGCCCCGAAGCGGTACGGCGGCGGGCACGGTGGTGGGCCGGGCGGCGCCGGGACGCCGCTCAGCTCTCCGGCTGCTCCGGCTTCGCCGGTACGTAGAAGGCAGTGGTGCCGGCGACCGCGGCGTCCACCACGTCCTCCGGCGCGCCGGAGGCCAGGTACGCCTCGCCCCACGCCGCGCTGCTGTGCGTCATGAGCGCGCGCGCCTCGTCCGACCGCTCCCACGCCGAGGGGTCGTCGATCATGTCGCCCCGCAGGTGCAGACCCAGCCCGAGCAGCGCCAGGTCCCAGCCCACTCCGGTGGCCCCCGGCCCGAACCGGTCCCAGAACTCCGCCGGCACCACGGCGACGTGCTCCAGCTCGAACACGGTGCGGTCGTCGCCTTCGGGAGTGAGCCGCACCTCGACCTCGCTGAAGCCGGGGTTCTCGCCGAACAGCCAGCTCACCCGCAGCAGCCGCGGCGGCTCGCACCGCAGGATCTCCCCGCCCGCGTTGCCCTGGAGCTGGTAGTGCCCGCCGAGCTTCAGCTCGCCGGTCACCGGAAGGAACCAGCGGCCGATCCGCTCGGGGTCGGTGCAGGCGTCCCACACGTCCTCCACGGCGGCGTCGTAGGTGCGCCGCAGCAGCACCGTACGGGCCTCTCCTTCCGGCAGGTCGCGCGTGCCGACCCTGCGGTGGACCTCGTTGATGTCGTCGATGAAGTCGCTCATTGCCGCTCTTTCCCTATGTCGTGGACCTCGTGCCGGGCCGTCTGCCGGCCATCGGTGCCGCCGGGCCCCTGCCGGAGCCGCCGTTCCCGTTTTCCCCGCGCCAGTTCCGTGTCGAGCGCGTCGAGCCGCTGCTGCCAGAAACCGCGGAACCGGTCGAGCCACGCGTCCATCTCTCGCAGCGGAGCCGTCTCGACGGCGTACAGCCGCCGCGTGCCCTCCGCCCGTACGGACGTCAGCCCCGACTCGCGCAGCACCCGCAGGTGCTGGGAGACCGCGGGCTGCGAGATCCCGAACTCGGCGCGGATGGCGGCGGTGACCGCGCCCGACGTCTGCTCCCCTTCGCTGAGCAGCTCCAGGATCCGGCGTCGCACCGGATCCCCCAGCGCGTCGAATGCGTGCACGGGCCCACTATGCCGAGGTCAGCTTATAAAAGTCAATGCTTATATAAGCCGCCCCCGGTATCACAGATGGTCCACGAGGTCGGCGAGCAGCAGGCGCTTGGGCTTGGCGCCCCTGATCTGGTGGACGACCTCGCCGTCGCGGTAGAGGTTGAGGGTGGGAAAGCCGAGGACGTCGTAACGCCGCGCGATCTCGGGGTGGTCGTCGGCGTTGAGCTTGGCCACCGTGAGACGGCCGCCGAGCTCGGCGTCGATCTCCTCCAGGATCGGGGCGATCATCTTGCACGGCGGGCACCAGTCGGTCCAGAAGTCCACCAGCACCGGCGTGGAGCTGCGCAGCACCTGCTCGTCGAAGTTCTCCGCGGTCAACGTGATCATGATTCTCCTCGTCGTGTCACCAGGCAGCCGGGGCAGGCCGAGGTGAGCTGGGCGGCCACCTCGGCGCGGCGGGCGAGCAGGTCCCGGATGCGGTCGTCGATCTCGGCCAGCTTGCGCTGGTACACCGCGACCGACTCGGGGCAGGAGCCTCCCGACGGATGCCCCGACCTGAGGCAGTCCACGAACGGCCGGGCGTCCTCCAGCGTGAAGCCGACCGCCATCAGGGCGCGGATCTCGGTGACGAGCCGGACGTCCGACTCGTCGTACTCCCGGTAGCCGTTCGCCGAGCGGCGCGCCCGGATGAGGCCCTGCTGCTCGTAGTGGCGCAGCGCGCGGGTGCTCACACCCGTGCGCCGGGCCAGCTCGCCGATCCGCATCGGTCTCCTCCTCGGCCCGCCCGCCTCCGGGTACGACGGTAAAGGTTGACGCCGGTGACAAGGTCAAGGGCGGAGCTCGGAATTCCCGCACCTCCGAGAATTTCCCCCACCTCCGAGAACTTCCGCCACCTTCAGAATGCCCGCCACCTGAGGACGTTCGGATAGGCGATCTCCAGGCCGCCGATCTCCCGCAGCGCGTCCTCGGCCACCTCTGGGGTGAACTCGATGCGCAGCACCGCCTCCAGGTCGGCCCGCGACTCGAAGGTCATGCGCAGGTCCAGCGGCTCACGCCGCCAGCCCTGCCGCGACCAGAAGCGCTCCACGGCCTCGGGGGAGTACGACGGCACCGACCGGCGGAACCAGCGGCCGAAGGCGTCGCGGGAGGCGTCCACGTCCACGACGAACGCCACGCCGCCCCGGCGCAGCACTCTTCCGAGCTCGCGCAGCCCGGGTTCGCACCCCGGGCCGAAGAAGTACGCCCAGCGCGCCATCGTCACGTCGGCCGACGCGTCGGGGACGGGCAGCGCCTGCGCGGTGCCCGTGCGCACCGCGACGTTGGGCAGCGCCGCGCATCGGGCGGCGGCCCTTGCGGCGAGGCCGCCGTGCGGCTCCACGCCCACCACCCTCGCCGCGGACGCGGCGAGCGCCGGCAGGTGGAAGCCCGTGCCGCAGCCGATGTCGAGCACCGTCGCGCCGTCCCACGGTCGTACGGCCCGCATCGCGGCCTCCACCGCGCCCGCCGGTCCGACGGCGCGGTTCTCCAGCTCGTAGACCTGGGGGGTGTTCCAGATGTTCGGGCTGGGTACGGCCCCGTTCACGATCCGTGCCATGCGCCCCACATTAGTTCGCGACCTTGGGTAGTTGATTGTGGCGAAGCGGCGTGCGGCGCGGGTGCGGCTTAGGCTGGATCCGTGAACGGGCGCAGGGAGCGAACGGACGGCCACGGCCACGGGACTGGAACGTGCCCCGGGGGCCGCCAGGGGAGGCTGGCCTCATGAGTGACATCCGCGTGCCCAGCGGCGAGGTGGCGTTGTCGACGGCGTCGGTGTACCCGGAACGGACGCCGGACGCCTTCGAGCTGGCCGCCAGGCTCGGGTACGACGGCGTAGAGATCATGGTCGGACAGGACCCGGTCAGCCAGGACGTCGAGGTCCTCCAGCGACTGCGCGACCACTACCAGATCCCGGTCCTGGCCATCCACGCGCCCTGTCTGCTGGTGACCCAGCGGGTGTGGGGCCGCGACCCCTGGGTGAAGCTGCGCAGGGCCCGCGAGGCGGCCGAGCGGCTGGGCGCGCGGACGGTCGTCGTCCACCCGCCCTTCCGCTGGCAGCGCGACTACGCCAAGGAGTTCGAGAAGGGCCTGGCGAGGATGCGCGACGAGACCGACGTCGTCTTCGCGGTGGAGAACATGTTCCCGCTGCGGGCGAGGGGCAACGAGGTCGTGCCGTACGCACCGGACTGGAACCCCGTCGACTACGACTTCCCCGACGTGACGCTCGACCTCTCCCACACGGCGGTGTCCGGCTCGGACGCGATGGAGATGGCCACCAAGCTGGGCGACCGGCTGGCCCACCTGCATCTGGCCGACGGCCTGGGCACGACCAACAAGGACGAGCACCTGGTCCCGGGCCGGGGGACGCAGCCGTGCGCGCCGATGCTGGAGCGCCTGGCCGGGAGCGGATATCGCGGGCTGGTCGTCCTGGAGATCAACACGCGCAGGGCGGCCAGCCGCACCGAGAGGATTGAGGACCTTACCGAGGCGCTCGCGTTCGCCAGGCACCACTTCGCCGCCTCCTCGACCGCCTCATGAACGACGGCCTCATGAGCGACGACGGCCTCATGGACGACGACCTCGTGACCGACGGCCTCGCGAGTGGACGGCTGACCGGCAGCCACCGGGTGTTCGACCGCGTCTCGGAGGAGTACGACGCGACCAGGCCGCACTATCCGGAGGCCCTCTACCTCGCTCTGGAGGAGCTGTCGGGCATCCGGCTCGACGGCGCGACGGTGATCGACGTGGGGGCGGGCACCGGCATCTCGACCCGAGGGCTGCTCGACCGCGGCGCCCGGGTCGTCGCCGTCGACCGGGGCGAGCGGATGCTGGCCCGGCTCCGGGCCCGCACGACCTGCCCGGCCCTGCTGGCGAACGGCGACGACCTGCCCTTCCGCGCGGGCGTGGCCGACCTCGTGACCTACGCCCAGTCGTGGCACTGGCTCGACCCCGCGCTGTCGGTCGCCGAGGCCGTACGGGTGACCCGGGCGGACGGCGCGGTCGCGGGGTGGTGGAACAGCGTGGACCCCGGCAAGGCCGACTGGCTGGCGGCCAACCAGGTGCGGATCGCCGAGTCATGCCCGGGCTACATCGGTCCGGTGCTGCCCGGGTGGAGCATGCCGCCCATCGCCGCGGCCATGTCCGGCGATGGTCCCGGCGGCGCCTTCGGCAGTGGTCTCGACGTGGCCGAGACCTGGGTCACCTGGACGAGGTCGGTGCGGCTGGAGGACTTCCTCACCGACCTGCGTACGCACTCCTACATGGCCAGCATGGACGGCGACGTGGTGGCGGGCCTGCTCGCCCGGGAGCGCGCCGAACTCGGCCGCGTGTTCCCCGACGGCAGGCTCACCGTGCCCATGCGCGTGTACCTCGCCGTGGGACGCAGGGGCTGATCGTGACCACCGAGGTCCCCGAGGTGCCGGAAGCCGGCCGCCGGCCGCGGCGTCCCGGCCGGCGGCCGGGCGCGGCGGACACGCGTGGGGAGATCCTGGCCGCGGCGCGCAGGGTCTTCGCGGAGAAGGGCTTCGACAAGGCCACGATCCGGGGCATCGCCCGCGAGGCCGGCGTCGACCCCGCCCTCCTCCACCACTATTTCGACAACAAGGAGGGCATGTTCGTCGCGGCCATGGAGTTCCCCGCGGACCCCTCGACGGTCCTGCCCATGCTCCTCGCGGGGCCGCGCGAGGAGATCGGCGAGCGGATCGTCCGCTTCATCCTCACGATGACGGCGGACCCGGCGGCGCGGGAGCGGGTGCTCGGGGTGATGCGGACGGCGATGGTGAACGAGCAGGCCGTCGGCATGATCCGGGAGTTCTTCGGCACCGCGATCCTGGGCCGGGTGGCCGAGGCGCTCGGCATCCCGCCGCTGCGGACGGAGGCCGCCTTCGCCCAGATGTTCGGGGTGGTGATGATCCGGTACATCCTCGGGATGGAGCCGATGGCGTCGGTGGACGTCGAGGAACTCGTGACGCTCCTGGCCCCGACGGTGCAGCGTTACCTGGATGGGTGAGCGCTGGTCGGGCCCGTCACCGGGGCCGATGGACCGGGGCGGAGCCCGCTTACACTCGTATAGAGCTTCGTTCTAGTCTGGTGCCGCCGGGCGGGAACGCTGTGACACGTGCCACGCGCCCGGTGTGACCGGCATATGTTACTCGTCGGTACCATGCGGAAAGCGGGTTTTCCACAGGGCGGGTCCCAGCAGTCCCGGGGAAGGCCGCGCGTGCTTATGGTGGCAGCCGACGTCGAAAGTGGGAGGGCTCGTGCTCTGGGTAGCGATAGCGGTAGCCGGCCTGGTCGCGACCGCCGCCGCGGTCGCGCTGGCGGCGCGGCGTGTGCTGTTCCTCTACCGGCTCGCGACCAGTGGGCAGCCGGCCCCGGAGCGGATCGAGTACGCCCGGCGGCACGCCGGCGCGGAGGTCAGAGCGCAGCTTGTGGAGGTGTTCGGTCAGCGGAAGCTGTTGAAGTGGACGCCGTCGGGCACCGCGCACTTCTTCGTGATGTGGGCGTTCTTCATCCTGGCCTCGGTCTACCTGGAGGCGTACGGCGCGCTGGTCCAGGGTGCGGTCACCGGCAGGCCGGACTTCCACATCCCGTTGATCGGGACCTGGCCGGTGCTGGGCTTCCTGCAGGACTTCATCGCGGTCGCCGCGCTGGCCGGGCTGGTGGCCTTCGCGATCATCCGGGTCCGGAACTCGCCCGGGAAGCTGGGCCGCGACTCCCGGTTCTCCGGATCGCATCTGGGCGGTGCCTGGCTCATCCTGTTCATGATCTTCAACGTGATCTGGACGATGTTCCTGTTCCGCGGGGCGGCCGTCAACACCGGCAACCTCCCCTACTCCTCGGGGGCCTTCGCCTCTCAGGCGGTCGCGAAGATCCTGCCCGTCAGTGAGGGGCTGGAGGCGGCGGGCCTGCTGCTGCACATCGGCGTCATGCTGGTGTTCCTCGTCATCGTGGTGAACTCCAAGCACCTGCACATCTTCACCGCGCCGCTGAACGTGCTGTTCTCCCGCCGCCCGGACGGCATGGGCCCGGCCCAGCCGATGCGCAGCGACGGCAAGGTGCTCGACTTCGAGGAGGCCGACCCCGAGACGGACGTGTTCGGCCGCGGCAAAATCGCCGACACGTCCTGGAAGGGGTTCCTCGACTTCTACACGTGCACCGAGTGCGGGCGCTGCCAGTCCCAGTGCCCGGCGTGGAACACCGGCAAGCCGCTGTCGCCCAAGATGCTCATCCTCGACCAGCGTGACCACGCCTTCGCGGTCGCGCCGTACCTGCTGGCGGGGGAGAAAGAGAAGGAGAGCCTGCCGCAGGACGTGCTGGCCCTGCTGGACAAGCCGCTGGTCGGGGAGGACGGGGTCATCCATCCCGACGTGCTGTGGTCCTGCACGAACTGCGGCGCCTGCGTCGAGCAGTGCCCGGTGGACATCGAGCACATCGACCACATCCTCGACATGCGCCGCTACCAGGTGATGATCGAGTCGTCGTTCCCGTCCGAGGCGGGGGTGATGCTCAAGAACCTGGAGAACAAGGGCAACCCGTGGGGCATGCCGGAGAGCAGACGCGCCGACTGGATCGAGGAGCTCGCCACCTCCGCGGACGGGCAACGCATCGAGATCACCCTCGTAGACGACAGGATGCCCGAGGACACCGAGTACCTGTTCTGGGTCGGCTGCGCCGGGGCCCTGGAGGACCGGGCGAAGAAGACCACCAAGGCCGTCGCGGAGTTGCTGCACATCGCGGGCGTGAAGTTCGCCGTGCTCGGCCCGATGGAGGCGTGCTCGGGCGACCCCGCCCGGCGTCTGGGTATGGAGTTCCTGTTCAGCATGCTGGCTCAGCAGAACGTGGAGACGCTGAACGAGGCCGGCGTCAAGAAGATCGTCGCGACCTGCCCGCACTGCTTCAACACCCTCGCCAACGAATACCCGCAACTCGGCGGGCACTACGAGGTCGTGCACCACACCCAGTTGCTGGCGCGTCTGGTCGAGGAGGGCAGGCTCACGCCGATCACCCCGATCGAGGAGAGGATCACCTACCACGACCCGTGTTTCCTCGGCCGGCACAACAAGGTCTACGCCCAGCCGCGCGACATCATGGCCAAGGTGCCCGGGGTCCAGGCCCAGGAGATGCACCGCTGCAAGGAACGCGGATTCTGCTGCGGTGCCGGCGGCGCCCGCATGTGGATGGAGGAGCGCATCGGCAAGCGGATCAACACCGAACGGGTGGACGAGGCGCTGACCACCGATCCCGACACCGTCTCCACCGCATGCCCGTTCTGCCTCGTCATGCTCGGCGACGCGATCAACGAGAAGAAGAACACCGGTCAGGCCAAGGACTCGATCGAGGTCGTCGACGTCGCCCAGCTCCTCATCAAATCCGTCAGGCAAGGGTAAACGGCTCTTTGCCGACGGATTGCACAATTTGTGGAATCTCTCCGTCAAGACGAGCGATACAAACATGTTTCAGTGAAGAGCCGACAAACGCTTCCTCCACATAACAGGAGAATCACGGTAACCTCAACGTTGGCTCAATCGACGGGGAGGGGGCAGCGCGTGGGTGTTGTCGTCAGCGACGCGGAGGTCACCCTGGCCGACGTCCTCTCCCTGCGGCTGGCCATCGAGGAACCGCTCGTTGACGGCGCCCGGCTCATCCTGCGGCAGCGGGGCACCGGCCAGGAACGACACGTCACGCTTGGCGCGTCGGGCAGGAGGACGAGGGACGCCAGCGTCGCGATCTCACTCACGCCGCTGGATCTCGGGCCGGGCCGCTGGGACGCCTACCTCGAACAGGACGGCCCCCGCACCCGGATCCAGAGCGTCGATCCCGGCTTCTCGCTCGACCGCCTCGACGCGTACGCGCTCGGGCGGCGCACCCTCGCGTACCGCGCCTACCGCACGCGTAATGGATATCTGGCGCTGAAGATAGACGAGGCGGAGCCGGCCGCCGACGTCCGGGCGGTGTGGTTCCGCGAGGGACGCTTCGAGGTCACGGGCCTGCTGGCCTACACGGGTTTCGACGACGACGACCAGCACCACCCGGCCACGCTCGCCCTGCGGCACGGCGACCCGGGCGAGACCGTGCGGTCCTCGGCCACCGTCCAGGGCGTCCGCTTCCACGCCGCGCTCTCGCTGTGCGACGTGCTGGCCGCCACCCCCGGCTCGCAGGGCACGTGGCAGCCCTACCTGGAGGTCGACGGCCTTGAGCGCGTGCTGTCGCTGAGCGCCCGGCTGGACGACGTCGAGGGCAAGCGACGCCGCGTCCACTATCCGCGCGCTCTCGTGGACGGCGTCCCGATCAGGCCCAGCTTCACCTCCGGCGACGATCTGCTCCTGGAGGTGGGGGCGTGAGAGTCGCCTTCGTGCTCCCGTCGGCGTACGGCATGCGCGGCGACGTGCGGGCCGTCCTGAACCTCGCGGGAGGGCTGGCCGCACGGCACGAGGTGGAGGTGGTGAGCGTCCGGCGGACCAGGGAGGCGCCGTTCTTCCCGGTCGACCGCCGGGTGGCGCTGCGCTGGCTCGTGGACGCCCGGCCCGGCGTCCACCACCTGCTGCCGCGGGGACAGGTGCGCACCGAGGTGGCCCTGTGGCGGATGCTGCGCGGGCTCCGCGCGGACGTCGTCGTCACCACCCGGCCGTCTCTGGGGGTGCAGGCCGCCCGGCACGCGCCGCGCGGAGTCGTCCGAATCGCCCGGGAGTGGACCAGGCCCTCGGTCTCCGGCCCGATCCGCCGCTTCTATCCCCGTCTGGACGCGGTGGTCACCACCACCCCCGGACGCCGCGACGAGTGGGTGCGCCTGCTCGACGACGACCTGTCGGTCCACGTCATCCCGGACGCTCTGCCGCAGGAGCCCTGGCCGCGGTCGCGCATGGACAACCGGATCGTCAGCGCGGGCGGCAGGCTCGTGGCCGGCAAGTCGTACGACCAGCTCGTGCGCGCCTTCGCGATCGTCGCGGACAAACGGCCCGACTGGCGCCTGCGGTTGTACGGCGGAGGCCCGGAGGAGCGGCGGCTGCGCGCCCTCGTCCGCGACCTCGCCCTGCACAACCACGTGTACTTCATGGGCACCACCCCCGACCTGCCGGGCGAGTTCGCCAAGGCGTCGGTCGTGGTGGCGCCGTCCCGGCAGGAGGCCCAGGGCATGGCCGTCATCGAGGCGCTGAGCTGCGGGGTGCCGGTCGTCGGCTACGCCGGGCCACGCGGCCCGGCCGAGTTCCTCCGCCCCGGGCTCGACAGTGTGCTGGCGGCCGAGGGCGAGGACGACGTCGAGCCGCTGGCCGGCGCGCTGCTCACCCTCGTCGACGACGAGCGCCGCCGGATGGCGCTCGCGGCGGGCGCGCTGGAGAGCGCGTCCGGCCACGCAGCGTCCGGCGTCGCCGCCCGCTGGGAGGAACTCATGTACGGCCTGCGCTCCCGTGACTGACGAACCTTCCCCGCATGGGCGGAACCCGGCCGTCCTCGCCGTGCTGACCGGGACTGTGGCCGTGTTCGTCGTCGGCGTGGTCGCCCTCTACCTCGCGTTCGCCGCCGACGACGGGGCCTCGGCGGCCCCCCGGGCGATCCGGGCCTCGCAACCGGCCCCCGCGCCGTTGGTGCTGCCGTCCGCCTCCACGGTCTTCGCGTCGGTGGCGTCACCCAATCCGACAGCGACCTTCATCGAGCCCGTCGACCCGGCAGCGACGACGTCGCCGTCGCCCGGTGGCACGGCTGTGACCTTGTCCGCCGATCCGATCGGGAGAAGAGAGGGAGGGAACGGGTCGGGGACGCTGTCCGTCGCGACCGAGGTGGCCGGGAGGCTGGTCACGCTCACCCACACCGGACCGGGCCGGTTCACCGCCGTGACGCTCGACCGGCAGGGCGTGGAGCTGGACAGGCTCGTGAGCACGACAGGCGACTACAGGGGCACCATGATGCTCGACGTCGAGTCGGGCGAGCCGGCCGCCTCTCTGAGAATCGAGACCGACCGCGTCTGGACCGCCACCATCACGTCACTGACGGCGGCGCCGGTCTGGAACGGCCCGGTTCTCCGGGGGAGCGGCACCCGGGTCTTCCGCCTCGACCGGCGGGTCTCCCGAAGCACCGTGGTACACGCCGTCCATCCGGGTGCCGGCACGTTCTCCGTACGGGTACACGGGCGCTCTCGGTCCACCTACCCCGACAAGCCGGAGGTGCCGGTCGACACGGAAGGCGCCTACTCCGGCGACTTCCGGCTCCAGCCGGGGAGCGGCTGGGTGGAGATACGCGCGGACGGAGACTGGACGCTCACCCGCCCTGCCTGACCGGCCCCGGACGGTGCGCGAAGTCCTACTCGCCGGGGGCGGTGAGGAAGGCGGCGGCGGAGGCGACGGATTCGTGGGCCGGCAGCACCGAGTCGAGGCCGGTGATCCTGAGCATCCGCGCGAAGCGGCCATGCGCGTTGCTGAGCGCCAGATCCCCGCCGACCGCCCTCAGGGCGGGCAGCGCACCCAGGAGAACGCTCAGCCCGGTGGAGTCGCAGAACGTGAGACCATCCGCGTCGACCACGATGCGGGGCGGGGTGCGCAGCCCGACCGCCTCGGCGAGGCAGGAGCGCAGGGCGGGAGCCGCGACCAGGTCGAGTTCGCCGTACATGTGGACGACGACGACATGGTCCTGGAGGACGGTGAGCATCGAGAAGGTCTCGCGCTCTCCGTACGGTCCCCGTTCCACTCGCGCTCGCCTCTGTTCGCCTCGTCCCGTCC
Source organism: Microbispora sp. NBC_01389 (assembly GCF_045040095.1). Taxonomy (NCBI): domain Bacteria; kingdom Bacillati; phylum Actinomycetota; class Actinomycetes; order Streptosporangiales; family Streptosporangiaceae; genus Microbispora; species Microbispora sp. NBC_01389. The sequence goes on along the minus strand of NZ_CP109552.1, from coordinate 1,579,457 downwards.
GGTCGAGCCCGGGAGCCGCCGGAACCCGTCCGTCAATGATTGCACATGACAAACGATGCCCCGGACAGGCGATCGCGCAGGTCCCGGCAGCTCTCCGCGGGGCAGGCCGGTCGATACCCGCGCCGGGTATCGTTGAAGGATGCACGGGTACAGCGGGGACAAACAGGCTTACCTCACCCGCCTGCGCCGGATCGAGGGACAGATCCGGGGGCTGCAGCGGATGGTGGACGAAGAGGCCTACTGCATCGACATCCTCACCCAGGTCTCGGCGGCCACGCGCGCCCTTCAGGCGGTGGCCCTCGGCCTGCTGGAGGATCACATCGGCCACTGTGTCGCCGACGCCGTCAGGAGCGGCGGCCCCGAGGCCGACGAGAAGATCAGGGAGGCTTCGGCCGCCATCGCCCGCCTCGTACGGTCCTGAGCGGGCCGGGCGCGGCCACCACCGGCACGCCGGAGCAAGCCGTCCCGGGCGCATCAGGACGCCCGGGACGGACCATGCTCTCAGTTCTTCAGTGGCTCGCCGAAGTCCGCAAGCCGAGCGCGTTGTCGAGCTCTTCCAAGGTCAGCCGGTTCTCCGTGATGTTCACGGCCTCCAGTACCTCCACGTAGAGCGCGATCTCGTCCAACGCGACACGGTCGTGGACCCGGGAGTCCAGATCGTCGTGCCCCACCGCGTCGTCCTTCCTTCCGCAGCCCACACCCATCACGAGGTTACGTCCGGGTACTCCGCCGCGACATGGCCCATCGTGACCATTCCCGATCCGCACCTCGTGTCCCTCGGTGACCATTTTTCCGATGCCGAGATCACGATTCGATGAAAGGGACGGTGATGGAGGGAAGGGATTGCTAAAGCGGAGGTAAGGACGAAATATCCGAATTTGACGTTTCGAACAGCCAGGCCCCGGACTCCTCCAGGTCAGGCCGGTGATCCGCCCGCGGCTCCTGCGGGCGCGGGTCGTCCCGCTGCTGGATCAGGCACTGGACGACCGCGGCGGGCACCGCGAAGCCCTCGGGCGGCGCGGGCGTGCCGGTCAGCGCGCACCACGCCAGTCCCGCCGCGTACGCGGCCCCGAGCAGGGCCGCGGCGGTCGTCCGGTCGGGCGGCACCAGCGCGGCCGGCAGCACTCCACCCGCCGGCCAGCACCCCCGCAGCGGATGGGCGGGGTCGGCGAGCGCGAGATAGAGGGCCTGCCGCAGTTCGTCGTCCATCCAGGGATACAGCGCGTTGACTACCCGCGCGGTGCCCGAGGCCCCGGGAGCCCAGGCGGGCTCCGAGACGCCGCAGACGCCCGCGACGTCCGCGGCGAGCAGCGCGGCCGCCACGGCCCGGGGGTCCATCCCGCGCGAGGCGGTGTAGGCGAGCGCCTCGACCAGGTCGTACAACGTGTGCCGGAAGTGCTCGCCGGGCGCCCACTCGGGGAGCGTCGCGGAGACGAGGTGCGGCGGGCAGCGCGCCAGCCAGGCCTGCCGTACGGCGCCGCCGGGGAGGGCATGGTGGTCCAGCCAGGGGCTGGTGAGCAGTGGCTCGGCCATCGCGATCAGCGCCTCGGCGCGCGGGCGGAACCGGGCGTCGGCGCGCAGCACGGTGGCGGTCTCGGCCATCAGCCCGGCCAGTCGCAGGCCCGCCTGCTGCGCGCCGGAGCGCATCCGCTCCGCGTAGAGGGCCACGAGCGCGTCGAGCGAGCCCAGGGGCAGCCAGCGCACCCAGTCGTCACCCGGCAGCGGGCGGGCCAGGAACTCGCCGAACATCGAGAGCATGACCTCGTTGCCGTCGAACGCCGGAGCGTACGCGCACCACATGATCGTGCCCCACACGGCGGCCACCGTGCTCGCGACGTCGCCGGCGAAGATCTCCCGGTAGGCGCCGCCCAGCGGGAAGTCCTCCCGGCGCAGTCCCCGGTGGGCGAGCAGCAGCGCCCGGAGCCGTTCGGTGATCTCGGGCGGCACGTCCGGGCCGACGAACGCCTGCGTGGACCCGCGGTCGTAGGCGAAGTCCGGCCCGGCCGGGATCAGCGCGGGCGGGACCGCCACGCCCGGCGGGTGCGGCCGGGCGCCGGACCGGACCGCCGGGTGCAGGGGGGGAGCCGAGAGGTGCCAGCGGCCGTCCACGCGGTCGAGCCGGTACCAGCGTGCGTGCGCGCCGAAGAGCCAGCGGGAGCCGTCCGGGGCGAGCAGCGCGCGCTGCGCGAGCGTGTGCGCCCGCGTGAGCGGGGGAAGAAGCGTCCAGCGGGGATCGCCGACGACGGCGCGCACGTCCCGTTCCATCGCCGTGAACCCGTCCCAGTACACCCGGTAATGGTAAATCGCCGGTAAGGGCGCGTGCGGAGCACGCGGCCCGGACGGGGTCGCCGGTGAAAGTTTCACCGGCCACGGCCCGTCTGACCGGGTCCGACGACTTTTTTGGCCGTCAGTCGACAAAACCCGGCATGCTTACCTTGGCAGGGACTGTCCATGACGTATTGCATAGGTGCTCGTGACTGAGATCCAGCAGGCGGGGGCCGACCGGGAGCAGGGCGTGGCCGGGGAATCGGCCGACAGGACGCCCGTGGACGCTCCGGACGGCGCCGCGACCGGTGAGCAGACGGAGACGCCGCGCCCGGAGCGGGAGAGTCGCGGATGGCGGTGGCCCGGCCGTCCCGGTGACCGTACGGCCCTGCTGATCTGGTTCTTCTGGCACATCGCGACCTACATCTACATGGTCCTCGCGGCGCCGGGACGCACCGAGGCGCCGCTGCTCGACCGGCTCACGCCCTGGGACGCCGAGAACTTCATCGCCATCGGGCAGTACGGCTACGACGGCACGCCGGGCATGCCGGACGCGCCGAAACTGGTGGCGTTCTTTCCCGGCCTGCCGATGCTCCTGCGGTCGCTGCACCTGTTCGTCTCGAACTGGGACCTGGCCATCGTGCTGGTGTCGTTCGTCGCGAGCGCCGTAGTCGCGGTGGCCCTGCACCGGCTGGGCGAGTCCTATCGCGAGGGCAGCGGCACCTGGGTGGTGCTGGCCTTCTTCCTCAGCCCGTTCGCCACGTTCCTGCTGGCCGGATACTCCGAGGCGCCCTTCCTCGCGCTGGCCGTCCCGGCCTGGCTGCTGGCCCGCAAGGGCAGGTGGGAGGCGGCGGCCCTGTGCGCCGCCTTCGCCTCGTCGGTGCGCATCTCCGGCCTCTTCCTGGCGGCGGGCCTCGCGGTGATGTTCCTCGTCTCCGCGAACGGCCTGCGCTCGACCGGGTGGCGGACGGCTCCCTGGCTGGTCGTCCCGGGCCTGCCGGTGCTGGCGTACATGCTCTATCTGTGGCACCGCACCGGCGACGCGATGGCCTGGAAGGCGGCGGAGGCGGAGTATTGGGGGCGTTTCCCGGAGAAGCCGTGGATCGCGTTCGTCAACACCTGGAACAGGTCGATCGACGAGCCCATCCTCGCCACGTCGTACCGCGAGGACATCATCGCGGGGCTCGTGCTGGTCGTGCTGATCCTCTTGATGCTGGCGCGGCGGAACTGGGCCGACGTCGCCTATCTGGCGCCCCAGGCGGTGGCGCTGCTGGCCATGTCGTCGTTCTACATGTCGATCGGGCGGGCCTCGCTGCTGTGGTGGCCGCTCTACGTCGCGGTGGGCGTCGCGGGGAGCCGGAAACCGTGGGTGATGATGGCCTATCTCGCGATCGCGGCACCAGTCATGGCAATCAATGTCGGGAATTTCACCACAGGTGCGTGGACGGGTTGATCCGCTTCTGAGTAGCTTCCTGCCTTATGGGGGCGTTTGTGGCAGGGGTGGCAATTGTCGGATTTGTGGTGGCCGGTCTTCCGGCGCCCGGCGACACCTACCGGGTGAACGTCCTCACCTACAACGTCTGCGCGGCCGGCAACCGGGCCGGCACCTGCGTCCGCGACCTGACGCCGCAGCGCCGCCGGACCTGGGCCGGCCAGGTCTCCGCGCTGATCCGGTCGAGGGACGTGGACGTCGCCTCCTTCACCGAAATGTGCTACGCCCAGGTCGGCCTCCTGCGTCATGAGCTGCCCGGATATCACCTCGTCTGGTACGGCTACGCCAGGGGCGGCGGGGTGGGCCGCGAGGACCGGTGCAGGACGCTCTGGCGCGACCTCACGCCGCACACGGCCCCGCCGGACGGCAGGACCTTCGGCGTGGCGCTGGCGCTACGGAACGGCACGCAGGGCCCGCCGCTGCGACGGCTGCTGCGCGCCGACGCCCCGGCCGCGCCCGGCGAGACGGTCCACCCGCGCGGCCTGCTGTGCGCCCGGGGCGACGTCGGCCCGCGCCGATCGGTCTGCTGCGTGACGCACATCTCCGGCACCGAGACGCCGCGGCAGGTCACCGGTCTGGTGAAGAGGTACGCCGAGGGCGCCCCGGTGATCCTCACCGGCGACTTCAACCGCGAGCCCGGCGACGCCCAGCTCACCGGCGTGTACGGCATGGGCCTGGGCGACGGCGGCTACACCGAGGCGGACGCCCCCGCGTGCGGGTCCCTGCGCCGGGGCGGCGACCCCACGACGCGCGGCGGCCGGAAGATCGACTACATCTTCGCCAGCGAGGCCGACTACCGCCCGGGCGGCGCCGAGGCCCTTAGGACCGACCCCGAGCTCTCGGACCACCTGGCGCTGGCCGGCACGCTCATCGGGACCGAACCGAGGCCGCGGCGTGACGGCGGGCCTTGGCGAGGTAGTTGTCCGGCGTCCCCGCGAAGGAGGCGCGGTCGTCGTCGGTGAGCTCGCGGACCACCCGCCCCGGCACCCCCGCGACCAGCACGCCGGCCGGGATCCGCCGTCCGGGCGGCACCACGGTCCCGGCGGCGACCAGGGACCCGGCCCCGACGACCGCTCCACCGAGCACGACCGCGCCGATGCCCACCAGCGCCCCCGTCTCCACGTGCGCGCCGTGCACCATCGCCCGGTGGCCGAGGCTCACCCGGTCGTCCAGGATCACCGGTTCGCCGGGGTCGGCGTGCAGGCAGCACAGGTCCTGGACGTTGACCTCGTCGCCGACCTCGATCCGCTCGTCGTCGCCGCGCAGCACCGATCCGTACCAGACGTTCGCGCCGCGTCCGAGCCGCACCCTCCCGACGACCACCGCCCCCGGGGCCACCCACGCCTCCGGGTGGATGATCGGCGTCGCGTCGTCGTCCAGGTCGGCTACGTACGGCATCCCACGATGATCCCATGAGCCCTCCGGCGGGCGTGACGGGACGCCCCGCGGGTTTTCCCGTCCGGCTGCCGCGTTCAGGTTGCGATGTGCGGCGGATAGCAGGAAAGTCGTGTCCTGGCGTGCGTTACCGTCGTTGTCTCCGACCCCCAGGGCTTCCTATGACGAACCAGACCGACAACTTCCCCGACCTGATGAGCGACGACTCGTTCGAAGTCGTGATGCGTGGATACAGCCGCAGGCAGGTCCACGACTACATGGTCCGCACCCGCAACCAGATCCGGGACCTGGAGGAACGGCTCGCGCGTACGATCGACCAGGCCGAGCAGAGCCGGCTCGAACTGGCCGAGGCGCGGCGCAAGATGACCGAGTCGCCGCAGAATCCCGACGAGCTGGGCGAGCGGCTGAGCCAGATCCTCAAGCTGGCGCAGGAGGAGGCGACGGCCAACAAGGAGGCGTCCGAGGCCGAGGCCACGAGGCTGCGGGACGGCGCCACGGCGGAGGCCGAGCGGCTGGTGACGTCCGCGCGCGAGCAGGCCGACGCGATCAGGTCCGCCGCCCAGGACGAGGCCGAGCGCCGGGTCGCCGACGCCACCGCGACGTCGGAGCGGCTGCTGGCGCAGGCGGGCGCGGATGCCGACGAGACGCTGGGCAGCGCCCGCGCCGAGGCCGACGAGACCCTCCGCTCCGCCCGCGCCGAGTCGGAGCGCCTGCTCACGGACGCCCGGACGGAGTCGGAGCGGCTGCTCGTCGATGCGCGCGGCCAGGCCGAGGCCATGCTGGCGGCGGCGCAGCAGCGGGTGACCGCGCTGGACGAGCACACCGGCCGCCGGGTGGCCTACCTGACCGACACCCACACGGAGGTCGTCCGCCGCCTCAACGAGATCGGCTCGGTGCTCGGTGACCTGATGCACCGGGAGTCGACGGCCGGGGCGCTGGTCGACGAGGCCACCGTGCTGCCGCCCGCGCCGCAGGTCCAGGCTCTCGGTGCGGGTGACTTCGCGCCGCAGCCCCGGGAGATCACCGCGCCGTCCGGGGAGGAGCCGCCCGGCGCGTCCGAGTCCGGGATTCACACGCCTGGGAGCCACCCGGCCGAGGGCGACGAGGAGGAGGCCGTCCTGGTCGTGGACGCGGGGCGCGCCGAGCAGCAGGACCACGCCGACGCCGGTCACGTGGAAACCGGGGGGCACGCGGAGATCGGGCCCGACCTGGCGGCGTCGCCCGAGGACACCGACGTCGACCTCGGCCGCGTACGCCGCGCCGCTCCGGGCGAGGAGCGGGTCGCCGGCGAGTGAGCCGCGGGAACGCGCGCTGAACGATCTTTGGTGGCGGAAGCCCCCGCCCCCGATCGGGTCGGGGGCTTCCGCGCTCATGGATCGGCGGCGGCGTCGCACTCCTCCTGCTCGCGCAGCTGCTCGCGCAGCCCGTCGGGCTCGTCGGCGTCGATGGTCATCGCGCAGCCGGCCGCCCGCTGGGCCGAGGTGAGCGGGCGGTGCCGGGTGGCCCACCACCGGCCCGCGTCACTCCGCCAGATCGTCCACTCCGGAAACTCCCGAGCGATCTCGGCAAGGCGTCGGTCAAAGGACACCCGTCCACCTTCCCTCGCCGTAGGCCCGGTGTTCTTGACGTCTCTTTCTTCACGGTGCGGGACTTCTCTAGAGAAATCAATGATCGGGATGGACAGGTCAACCTATCGGCGGACTTGTCCAGTTGATCTACGCGTCGAAGTCGTACTGGAGTACGTACGACGCCGCGTCGAGCGTCATCTCGTTGACCTCCACCGCCACCCCTCCCTCCGCGAAGGCCACCCGGGTGACGGAGATCACCGGCGTGCCGGCCGGGAGGTGCAGCAGTTCGGCCTCCCCGGGCAGCGGCATCCGCGCCCGCACCTCCTCACTGAAGTGGACCGGGGCGTGGCCGAGCTCGCCCAGGCGGGCGTACACCCCTCCGGGACCGGTGTCGGGCAGGACGACCGCCGTGCCCTCCACGAGATCGGCGGGAAAGCAGGACGCCGCGAGCTGCACCGGACGGCCGTCCACCGAGTAACGGCGGCGGCGCACCCAGACCTCCGCCGCGCCGAGCACGCGGCCGGCGTGCTCGCTCGCGGCCTCGCGCAGGATCCGCACCTCGTCCACCGTGTACGAACGGCCACGCGTGTCGGAGTCCCAGATGGCCAGGCCCTGGGCCCACTGCTCGCGCGAGAGCCGGCGGGACCCGTGGCGGCGGATCGGGCGGAACAGGCGTACGTAGACGCCCGATCCTCGTTTCGGCACGGCGAGCCCTTCGTTGATCAGCACGGCGAGTGCCTGCCGCGCCGTGGCCCGTGCGATGCCGTACTCGTTCATGAGCGCGTTCTCGCCCGGTAGCCGGTCCCCGTCACCGAGTGCGCCGGACAGGATCTGATCGCGCAGCCTGTCGGCGATGCGGCGATAAATCGGGGACTCATGATGCACCGGGGACTCCGTCACGTTTGATCACCCTCTGTCACCAACGGGGGATTGGCGTCTCCAGAGAACTTGCCCCGTCTTGTCCACGATCGCACAGAGTCTTGGGTGCGTCTTGTGCTTACTTTGGGCTGATAGTGCCGCTGTGGTGATCTCTGGGGTTTATTGCCGTCCGCATTCGGTGGAACGGTCCCCACCGGTATGGCTCTGCCGTCCACGCTGTGTCATCGCATGCTCTACAAGATCGGATATTTCGGGACATAATGCGGAGAAGGAGGAGGTGCCGATGGGTGTCAGCCGTGCCGAATGTCAGGATCTCGACGCCAGGGACCCGCTGAGAGGGTTCCGGGATGAGTTCTCGCTTCCTCCCGGGGTCGTCTACCTGCTGGGCAACTCGCTGGGCGCGCTGCCCCGGCACACGCCGGAACGGGTGGCCCGCACCGTCGAGACCGAGTGGGGCAGGCACCTCGGGGCCAGCTGGAACACGGCCGGCTGGTGGGACATGCCGCAGACCACCGGCGACCGGATCGCGCCCCTGATCGGCGCGGGCCCCGGCGAGGTGCTGGCGGGCGACTCCACCTCGGTGAACATCTTCAAGGTGGTCACTGCCGCCCTGCCGCTGCGGCCGGACCGCCGCGTGATCGTCTCCGATCTCGACAACTTCCCCACCGACCGGTACGTCGTGGAGGGCGCGGCCCGGGCGCTCGGCTCGTACGAGATCCGCGACATCGGTGAGCGGGGCCCGTCGCTCGCGGACGCCCTCGACGACGGCGTGGCGCTCGTGCTGCTCTCGCAGGTCGACTACCGGACCGGCGCCGCCCGCGACATGGCGGCGGTGACGGAACAGGTGCGGGCGGCCGGCGCGCTGATGGTCTGGGACCTGTGCCACAGCGCCGGGGCGATGCCGGTGCGGGTGGGCGAGGCGGACTTCGCGGTCGGCTGCACCTACAAGTACCTCAACGGCGGGCCGGGCGCGCCCGCCTACCTCTACGTCGCGCCGCGCCATCAGGACGCCGTCCGCAACCCGCTGTCGGGCTGGCACGGCCACGCCGCGCCGTTCGACTTCGAGCCGCACTACCGTCCCGCCCCCGGCGTGCGCAGGTTCGCCACCGGCAGCCCGCCGATCCTCTCGTACGCCGCGCTGAACGCGTCGCTCGACATCTGGGAGCGGGTGGACCTGTCGGAGGTGAGGGCCAAGAGCCTGGCCCTCACCTCGCTGTTCGTCGACCTGCTCGACGACCTGGTCCCCCCGGGGCTCGGGCTCGTCCTGGCCACTCCCCGCGACCCGGAGCGGCGGGGCAGCCAGGTCAGCTACCGCCATCCCCAGGGCTACCCGGTGGTGCGCGCGCTCGCCGACCGGGGCGTGATCGGCGACTACCGCGAGCCCGACCTCGTCCGCTTCGGTTTCGCCCCGCTGTACCTGCGCCACGTGGACGTGTTCGACGCGGCGACCGCGCTGGCGGAGGTGCTCGGCGAGGAGCGGTGGCGGGACGAGCGCTACGCCCGGCGGCTCACCGTCACCTGACCGGACCTCCGGGCGGCCTGTCGCGTCACGCGTACCCGCGTCGGCGCGTCCGGCGGGTGGAGCCGGGTGGAGCCGGGTGGAGCCGGGCGGCGTCCTCAGCGGCGGCGGGCCAGCCCGGCGACGATGTCGCCCGCCAGGGCCACGCACTTGTCGCAGATGCGCCCGCCCTCGCCGTGGACCATGTGGACCCGCGGCCCCGGCGGCCTCCGGCAGAAGGAGCAGGCGACCTCGCGCTTCATGCGGCGGTTGACCAGGTGCCGGTGGGCGAAGGCGGGGGTGAAGCGCCTGCGCGCCGGCCGGTGGACGTAGCCCAGCCGCTCGCCGATGGCGGTCCAGGACGCGCCGGCCTCCCGGGCCCGGCGTACGGCGAGGTCGAGCAGGGCGTCTGCCTCGCCGCCCGGTTCGCCGCACAGCGCGATCGCGGCGGACAGCACTTCCAGGGGATCTTCGGGGTCGGTCGCGCGCGAGCGGGCCCGCTCGAGTAACTCAGATGCCTCCATGGCGCACACCATAAGCCGCCTCCCACAGACGATCAACCGCGTCGACGCGGCGACGCCGTAGCCTGGACGGGTGAGGATGCCCGAGGGCCGAGCCCGCGAGTTGTTCGCGGCGGCCAGGGTCGCCCGCCTCGCGACCGCCGGGGCCGAGGGGGCGCCGCGCCTCGTCCCGGTGACGTTCGCCACGGCGTACGACCCCGAGGCGACCGGTTCCCGGGACGTGGTGGTGACCGCCGTGGACCACAAGCCGAAGAGCACCACGGACCTGCGGCGGCTGCGCGACATCCGCGACGATCCCCGCGTCTGCCTGCTGGCCGACCACTACGAGGAGGACTGGGCGCGGCTGTGGTGGGTGCGGGCCGACGGCCGGGCCCGCGTCGTCGAGGGCGGGCCCGCACACGACCGGGCCGTGGCGTGGCTCGCCGCGAAGTACGCCCAGTATCGCGAACGCCCTCCGGCCGGGCCCGCGATCCTCGTCGAGATCGACCGCTGGTCGGGCTGGTCGTACACCCGGGATTCGGGTCCGCTCCCCGGCGGCGAGTAGACCGGGCGGGGGCGGGCGGAAACGGGACCGGCGGCGAAGGAGCGCCGGTGGGAGCGGGACCGGGATCAGCCGGACGGGAAGGGGTCGTCGCCCCGCGCGATCGCGCCGAGCATGCGGGCCGTGAACTCCTGGGCCGCGCTGTGGAGGCCCGGCCCGAAGCTGATCCGGGCGACGCCGAGGGCCGCGAGTTCGCGGATGGCGGGCATGCCCGGCTGGAAGTACACGTTGACGGGCCCCCCGATCTCCCGCACCAGCGCGCGGATCACCTCGGGGTCGCCCGCGAGGATCGGGTACACGCAGTCGGCGCCGGCCCTCAGGTAACGGCGGCCGCGGTCGATCGCCTCGGCCAGCCGTTCCTCCGGAGACCCTGAGCCGTGGATGAAGGTGTCGACCCGGGCGTTGATCACCAGGTCGACGCCGGCCTCGGCCGCCGCCGCGCGTACGGCGGCCAGGAATTCGGCCTGCTCGGCCGCGCCGAGCAGGGACCCGGTCGCGGGGTCGGAGTCCTCCAGGTTGCAGCCCACGGCGCCCGCCGCGGCCAGTCGCCGGACCAGCAGGGCCGGGTCGAGGCCGTAGCCGCGCTCGACGTCGGCGGTGACGGGGACGGACACGACCCGGCTGATGCGGGCCACGGCGGCGAGCATCTCGTCGACCGGGGTGTCCTGCCCGTCCTCGTAGCCCAGGGCGGCGGCGACCGCCGCGCTGCCGGTGGCGACGGCGGGGAACCCGGCCGCCGCGACGGCCCGCGCCGAGGCGGCGTCCCAGGCGTTGGGCAGGACGACGGGGTCGCCGGGCACGTGGAGCGCCCGCAGGGCCGCCGCTTTCTCGCGGGCCGTCGCCGTGCCGTGGATCTCAACCATGGGGACACCTTAGAGATCGCGGCCGTGCCCTCCGGGCGGCGCCCTGGGCGCGTGCCCGCCGGATCCCGGCAATGCCTGCCGGGAATGAGGGCGGACGCCCGGAGGTTTCAGGGGTCGGGGCGCGTGTCCGTGTCCGTCCCACCTGTGGATACGCTCGCGGAGCCCCCCGATCCTCCGTCAACCTCTTCAGGGGAGTCCGTCCATGAGCGCAACCGGCCAGGCAGGCACCGACAGCCGTCCCAAGGTGGATTTCTACTTCGACCCCATCTGCCCGTTCGCGTGGATCACGTCGCGGTGGATCCTGGAGGTCGAGAAGCACCGGGACATCGACCTGCGGTTCCGGGTGATGAGCCTCTCGGTGCTGAACGAGGGCAGGGACGAGCTGCCCGAGAGCTACCGCGAGCTGCTCGGCCGAGGGTGGGGCCCGGTGCGGGTGTGCATCGCCGCCGCCGAGCGGCACGGCGAGGGCGTGCTGCGCGACCTCTACACCGCGCTCGGCACCCGCATCCACAACCAGGGCAACGACGACTACGAGCTTGTCGCCAAGGAGGCGCTCGCCGAGCTCGGGCTGCCCGCCGAGCTGGCCGAGGCCGCGGGCTCCGACGAGTACGACGAGGCGCTGCGGCGCAGCCACCACGAGGGCATGGACCCGGTCGGCGACGAAGTGGGCACCCCCACGATCCACATCGACGGCGTGGCGTTCTTCGGCCCGGTGATGACCCGCATCCCGCGGGGCGAGGAGGCCGTGCGCGTCTTCGACGGCGCCTACGACATGGCGCGGTTCCCGTACTTCTACGAGCTCAAGCGCAGCCGTACCACCAGGCCGGAGTTCGACTGACCCGGGGCGGTCTCCCGGCGGCTCCCGGCGGCTCCCGGCGGGCCGCCGGAGACCGTCTCCGATCCGCTTCGTTCAGGCTCCGAACAAACGTGGTGGCGACACGCCGTCGTAACGGCCGGGTAACCGGCGGCTGCGACGGTGTGGGCGTAAGAAGGCGCAGCCACTTGTTTTCGCTCCTGAACTAAGATGACCCGTGACGACGGGGAGGTCGGTCATGGCGAGGCCCGAGCGCAGGACGGTGCGGGACATCCGCAGGGGCAACCGGGCCGTGCTGCTGCACACGCTCTACTTCTCCGGGCCCACCAGCCGCAACGACCTCACGGCGCGCACGGGCCTGAGCGCCGCCACGGTCAGCACGATGACCGCCGGCCTGCTGGGCGAGAACATCGTGGTCGAGGCGGGCCAGGTGGAGTCCGACGGCGGCCGTCCCCGCGTCCTGCTGCGGGTCAACCCGGAGTACGGCTTCGCCGTGGGCGTCGACATGGCCGAGAACCACGTCCGGGTGGGGTTGTTCGACCTGGAGATGACCGAGCGGGCCAAGGTCGACTACGTGCTGCGGCCGGCCAGGCACGATCCCGAACTGGTCGCCAGGCACATCCTGGCGGGCGTCGAGGTCGTGCTCTCCGACGCGGGCGTCCCCTCCGAGCAGGTGCTCGGCATCGGCGTGGGCGTCCCCGGCATCGTCGAGCCCGGCCCCGACGGGGTCATCCACGCCAAGCCCTTCGGCTGGGACGGCGTTCCGCTCGGCGCGCTCCTGCGCCGCGGCACCTCGCTCCCGCTGTACGTGGACAACGGCGCCAAGACGCTGGGCCAGGCCGAGCTGTGGTTCGGCTCCGGCCGGGGGTCCACCGAGGCGGTGATCGTGCTGCTCGGGGTGGGCGTGGGCGCGACGATCGTGGCCGACGGCACCACATTCAGAGGGGTCAGCAACAGCGCGGGGGAGTGGGGGCACACCAAGATCGTGGCCGGCGGCCGGCCCTGCCGCTGCGGCGGGCGGGGATGCCTTGAGGCGTACGTCGGGATCGAGGCGATCCTCGACCGGGCCGGCGTCGCCTCCCAGGGCGACTGGGAGGAGGATCTCGACCGGCTGCTCGCCGCGGAGTCCCCGGTGATCCAGGAGACCGTCACCTACCTCGGAGTGGGCCTGGCCAACCTGGTCAACCTGGTCAACCCGGAGAAGATCGTGATCGGCGGCTGGGTCGGCGCCCGGCTCGGCGAGCGCCTGCTGCCCGACATCCGCCGCGCCACGGCCGCCGACTCCCTGGCCGAGCCGTACGCCGCGACGTCGATCGTCCTCGGCCGGCTCGGCCCCGACGCCGTCGCGCTCGGCGCCGCCACGCTCGTGCTGGAGGAGTTCCTCAACACGCCCGAGGTCGCCCGTATCACCGCCGTCGGGTGACCCCGGACGAGGGTCAGAACCATCGGGGAAGAGCCGGGATCACCCCGGTGCTGCTCGTCAGTTCACCTGCCCCGCGCCCGACGAGCCAGCGGACCGCATCGGGCATCGTGCCGGAGACGATGGGGCCGCCGGCACCGAGGACGACAGGGTCGCGGCCGGCCGCGGCGACGGTGACGTCGACTCGTTCTCCGCGCCGCCGCCACGCGCGCAGCACATCAGAGGCGATCTCGCCGAGCAGGTCGGGCGGGAAGTCCCGCATGTCCGCACCGTTGTCCAGGTCCACCGCGTGCACCCAGACCTCCCGGGCGCGCATCCAGGCGGTCTCCCGTACGGGCACCAGCCGTCCCTGCGCGGTGCGCACCTCGACGTCCCAGGCGGCGCCGGGAAGGTCACGCCATTCGACGTCGAGATGCGCCACGGTGTGCGCGAACAGGCTGCGCAACGCATGCGCCGGCAACGTGCCGCCCCGCCGGATCTCCGCGTCCCGCTGCTGCGGGGAGGCGTACATCGGGGTCTCGACCCCCGTGCGGGCCCACTGTAGGAGACGGCTGAGCGCTCTAGCGTTGTATCCGACGTGGGCGACGACGTGCCGGCGTGACCATCCCGGCAGCAGGCTCGGCGCCTCCAGCTCGGCGTCGGTCAGCTCGTTGAGCCTGCGCGCGAAGTAGGCGGTGCCGAGACGTGCCCAGGCCAGTTCTCCGGCGGGGGCGTCGGGCGAGTCGTACCGGGCCCCGGGGCCCTGCCGTTCGCGCAGCGCCGCGCGTGCCGCCTCGTCCGGATCGGTGCTCATCCCGGCACCACCTCGCGACCCGGTTCGGCCACCACGACATTGCACAGCTCGCCGATGCCGTCAACGCTCGTGCTTAGGGTCTGGCCGGCCGCGAGGTAGCGGCCCGGCCTGCGCGCGTGGCCGACGCCACCCGGCGTTCCGGTGGCGATGACGTCGCCCGGTTCGAGGGTGACGATGGTGGAGATGTAACACACCAGTTCGGCGGGGCCGAAGACGAGGTCGTCGATCGCGGCGCGCTGCACCTCCTCGCCGTCGACCCGGGTGGTCAGCAGCGCCCCCGCCGGGATCTCCTCGGCGGTGGCGAGGACCGGACCGAACGGTGTGCTGCTCTCCCAGGTCTTGCCCTGGAGCCACTGCGGAGTGCGGTACTGGTAGTCCCGCATGGTGACGTCGTTGAGCACGGAGTATCCGGCGATGGCGGCGGACGCCTCCTCGTCGGTGGCCCGGCGCACCCGCCGGCCGATGACCACGGCGAGTTCGCCCTCCCAGTCGACGCGGTCGGATTCGGCGGGGAGCCGGAGATCGTCGCGGGGGCCGATGAGAGCCTCGGGGTACTTCGCGAACAGCGTGGGGTGTTCCGGCAGCTCGCGGCCCATCTCCGTGATGTGGGTGCGGTAGTTCAGCCCGACACACACGATCTTGCCGGGCCTGGGCACCACGGGCGCGAGGACGGCGGTGGCGAAGTCGTGCCGGGGGCCGTCGGCGGCGGCCACCGCCGGCAGAGCGCCGGCGCGCAGGAGCGCGCCGACGTCGGTGAACCCCGTCTCGACCGCGGTCGTGCCGTCCACGCGGACGGCGGCGGTGCTCTGGCCGAGACGGATGGTCGCGAGCCTCATCGCTGCTCTCCCTCACTGTGCACACGGTTGAAGTGGAGACGCTCCATGATCGGAGCGTCGGAGAATCGGAACAGGTCGAACCGGCTTCGCGCCCGCAGGGACCACGGCACCCACGACGGGATGACGAACAGGTCGCCCTTGGCGAGATCGTGCTCCACGCCGGCCAGGATCACCTGTCCCGTGCCCTCGAACACCTGGAAGACGCTGGAGCCGACCTCGCGGCGGGTGGGCGTGGCGGTGCCGGTCCGCAGCCGGTGGAACTCCGCCCTGATGGTGGGCATGACGTCCCCTCCGGTGGTGGGGTTGACGTAGCGGACGGCGGCGTGGCCCTGTTCCACTGTCGCCGGCAGGCCCTCGTCCTCCAGCAGGAGCTGCTCGGTCAGCGCGGCATCGGTGTGCTCCCACCGGTAGGCGGCGATCGGAGAGGACACCGTGTCACGCAGGCCGGACAGCGGCCGCAGTCCGGGGTGGCACCACAGCCGCTCGCTGCGGGAGTAGTTCGGCGTGGCGTAGTCGGTGACCCGATCCGAGCCGAATTCGAAGAAGCCGACGTCGGTGTGGTACGAGAACGGGATGTCCAGGCCGTCGAGCCACGCCATCGGCTGGTCGGTCTCGTTGTGGTGGCCGTGGAACCGCCATCCCGGAGTCAGCAGGAAGTCGCCTCTCGACATCCGGACCGGGTCGCCGTCCACGACTGTCCAGACGCCGGAGCCCTCGACGACGAAGCGGAACGCGTTCTGCGTGTGCCGGTGCTCGGGTGCGGTCTCCTTCGGGCCCAGGTACTGGATCGCGGCCCACAGTGTCGGGCTGACGTACGGGCGGCCGGGAAGGCCGGGATTCGCCAGCGCGATCGCGCGCCGCTCGCCTCCGCGCCCCACCGGGACCAGCTCTCCCGCCGCCTGAGCCAGGGGGTAGAGCGTCGACCAGCGCCAGACATGCGGTACGGCCTTCGGCCGCGGGTGCGCCGGCATGAGGTCGCCGATCTGCGTCCACAACGGGATGAGGTGCTCGGCCTCGAAGTCCCGGTAGAGCCGGTCGAGCTCCGGGCCGTCTCCTCGGGTCATCCGGCCGGCGGCCGGTTCGTACGCGACCGGCTGGTTCTGGGGGGTCATCGTCGGGCCTCCGTAGCTGAAAGGCCCGGCCGGCACCCGCAGCCGGGTGCCATGCGGAGCCTCGTCCTCGACGTGCGTTTCCGCAGCTCTCCCGGGGAATGCTGCCAAACTATTCCGTCTCGCGCAAAACTAACCTACTATCTTTCTGTGGAGCAGAAAGATCCGTACCGGGTCGAGGCGGTGGACCGGGCGCTGGCCCTCCTGATGTTGCTGGCCGAACGGGGCCGGCTGAGCGTGACGGAGGCGGGGCGGGAGCTGGACGTCGCCCCGTCCACGGCCCATCGCCTGCTGTCGACGCTGTGTCATCGGGGCTTCGCCGCGCAGGGCGACAAGCGGCTGTACCTGCCGGGGCCCGCCCTGCTGCAACTGCGGACCATCGAGATGCCGGCCCTGCCCGATCGGATACGCCCGTACCTCCAGAAGCTCTTCGACGCCGTGGGCGAGACGGTGCACCTCATGGTGCGGATCGACTCCGAGGTGCTCTTCGTGGACGGGATCGAGGGCACCCAGTCGCTGCGCGTGGGGCTACGTGTCGGCGCGCGGATGCCCGCCTGCCGCACGTCCGGAGGCAAGGCGATGCTCGCCGATCTCGAACCCGAGGAGATCGACGCGCTCCTCGCGGGCGGGACGGCCCCCTCGCCGGGCGAGAAGATCCGTGACCTGGCCGCCCTGCGCCGCGAACTGGCATCCGTCCGCCGCAACCACTTCGGATGCAACCACGACGAGAGCGAGCCCGGGGTGACGGCGGTGGGCGCCTCGATCGGCGTCATCGACGGCAACCACGCCGCTCTCGTGGTCGCGTTGCCCACCGTGCGCATGGCGGCCGGCGGACTCGAGGCCGTGACCGCCGAGCTCCTGCGGGTCTGCCGCCAGGTCGGACGGGACGTTGCCGGGCCCCCGCGCCAGTGACCGCGCTCGCCCGGTCATCGAGGTAGACTCCGGCGATATTCGGTCAAGGCGTCATATAAAGGTCATTCCACTACAAAAACCAACGTTGTTCCGCGTGGGAGGTCCCCGTGCCCATGTCCTGGACGACAGCTTCCGAAGAGCCGCTTCGGCAGCACGGCCGGCTCCGTACCGGCGACGCGGCCCTGGCCGAGCAGGTCGTCGCCGAGGTATACGAGCCGCACACGCTGCGACCCCTGGACGGCACCAGCCTGGACGCCCGGCTCAACGCGGTGCAGAACGGCGGCCTGACGCTCGGCTACCTCACGTACGGCACCGAGGCACGGATCACCCTGCCGCCGAGTGACCACTGGTACCACGTCAACATCACCCTCGCCGGGAGCAGCCGGGTGGCCCGCGAGGGCGGCGAGCGGGGCACGACCAGTGGGATGGGCAGCGCGGCGATTCTGCTGCCACACCGCGCGCAGACGATCGACTGGGCCGCGGACGCGGCCCAGTTCGCGTTGAAGATCCCCCGCGCGGACATCGAGGGCCACCTCGCCGGCCTGGTGCGGAAGACGATCGACAAGCCCATCGACTTCGACCTGGTGATGAACCTGGAGTCGCCCGCGGGCAGGGGGCTGTTGCGGTGCATCGAGTTCGTGCGGGCGGAGTGGGACGAGGGCGGCATCCTCGCGCGTGACGCGGGATCACGCCGACAGCTGGAGTCCATGATCCTGACGAATCTGCTGGTCGCCGCCTCGGGGCCGCACCAGCGGCTGCTGCGGCAGGAGACGGACACGGTGAGACCCGGCGTGCTGCGCCGCGCGCTCGACTACGTCCACGAACACGCGCAGAGCCTGCCGACGCTGGCCGATCTGACCGAGGCGACCGGGGTGAGCGCGCGGACGTTGCAGCTCCAGTTCCTCACCCACCTTGGCTGCACTCCCACCCAGTACCTGCGGGACGTGCGACTCCGCGGGGCCCGGGCCGACCTGCTGCACCCGCCCTCGGATTCGGTGACGGTCGCCGACGTGGCCGCCGCCTGGGGCTTCTACAACCATGGCCGGTTCTCGTCGCTGTACCGGTCGATCTACGGCGAGTCGCCGTCGGAGACGCTGCGCAGGACGAAGAGCACGTGACCGGCGGGGTGGGGACGCGCTGCCGCGCGTCCCCACCCCGGATCGGGCGACTCAGACGACCTGCACGATGTGCTTGTACTCCTGGAACTCCTCAAGGGCGCGGGTGCCGTTCAGCCGGCCAAGGCCGCTCTGCTTGTAGCCGCCCTCCTCGAACTGGTCGAGCACCACGGCCCAGCCGTTCGTCCAGACCGTGCCCGCGTCCAGCGCGTCGGCCACCCGCAGCCCCCGGGCGCCGTCGGCGGTCCACACCGAGGCCGCGAGGCCGTACTCGGTGGCGTTGGCCTTGCGCACCGCCTCCTCCTCGGTGCCGAAGGTCTCGAACGTGGCGACCGGGCCGAACAGTTCCCGCTGCACCAGGGGTGAATCGGTGTCGGACACCCCGTACAGCGCGGGGCGGTAGTAGGCGCCCCGCGCGAGACTCTCGTCGTCGGGCCGGCCGCCGGGCACGATGACCTCGGCATCGCCGCATGAGGCGGCGATGAGATCCTCCAGCCGCTGCCTTCCCGCGACGTCGACGAGCGGGCCCATCTGCGACCCCTCGGCGTCCCCCGGCCCCACTCGCACCTGGCCGAGCGCCTCGGCGAGCCGGGCCTTGACCTCCTCCGCCACCTGCTCGTGCACCAGGACCCGGCTGCCGGCCATGCAGAACTGACCGGCGAACGTGGTGATCCCGGCGACGATCGTCGGCACGGCCGCGTCGAGGTTCGCGTCCTCGAAAACGATCATAGGCGTCTTGCCGCCCAGTTCGAGGGAGAGCCGCTTGAGCGTCGTGCCGGCGTCGGTCATGATCTGCCGGCCGACCGTCGTGCTGCCCGTGTAGCTCAGCGCGGCCACGTCCGGGGAGCCGACCAGCAGCTTGGCGCCCACGCTGCCCGACTCGTTGAACACGTTGAGCACACCGGCGGGCAGCGAGGGGCAGTCGGCCAGCAGTTCGGTGAACCGCGTGTTGACCAGGGCGGTCTGCGCTGCCATCTTCATGACGACCGTGCATCCCGCGGCCAGTGCGGGGGCGAACGAGCGGACGGCGAGGACGACCGGCGAGTTCCACGGCACGATCACGCCGGCGACGCCGATCGGCTCGGCCAGCAGCGTCGAGTAGACCCCGGGGCGGACACGGTCGCCGCGGCCGGAGGAGGTGAGCGCCTGCGCCGCGTAGTAACGCAGCTTCGACGGTGTCAGGCTGAGCTCGAAGTACGCCTCCGGGAGGATCTTGCCGTTCTCGCGGGCGAGCATCAGGGCGAGCTCGTCCGTGGCGGCCTCGATCCGGTCCGCCATCTCGTTGAGGACCCGGGCGCGCAGCTGCCGGTCGGTGCGCCACGCGTGGGTGGCGAAGGTGTGCTTGGCGATCCGGATCGCTTCCCGGACCTGCGCCTCGTCCACCTCGTAATAGGTGCCGAGCGGCTCCCCGTCGGCGGGTGAGCAGGACACTCCTGTCGTGTCAGAGGCGACCCATTCCCCGCCGATGTAGTGCCGGGCGGGGGCCTGACTCTTCACGATTCTCTCCTTGTGTGTCGTGATGTGGCGTATCGGGGTGCGAAGACTTGTCGACGGCCGGATCAGCCGGAGGCTTTCCTGCTGTAGCGGACGGTCAGCGGAGCCGGGCCGAAGGTCTGGCCGGCCAGCCGTTCGGCGAGCACCACCGCGGCCTCGCCCAGCTCGTGCAGTTCGTCGAGGACGTCGGCGGCCACCTCGTGGTCGGCGAAGGCCCGGTCGACGAAGAACGCACTGTTGGGGGCGGTGAGGGCGCCGAACCAGCTCAGCACGTCGCGCAGGTGTCGCTCGGCGGAGAGGTAGTGGTGCGGTGCCGCGGCCACGGTGAGGATGGCCACCGGTTTCGACCGCAGCGCCTCGACCGGCAGCATGTCGATCAACAGCTTGAGCGTGCCGGTGATCGACGCGCGGAAGACCGGAGACGCGATCACCACGGCGTCCGCGTCGCCGACCTTCGTCGCGGCGTCGTCTCGCCAGGTCGACACGACGGGGCCGACCGCCGTCTCCGGCGCGATGCGCTCCACCTCCCACCCGGGACGGCGGTCACGGACGCCGGCCTCCAGTAGCCCGAGTGCCCGTGCCAGTTTGCCGGGAGGAGTGGGACTCCCATAGATCGTCACGAGCTTCACGCGGACACCGCCTCCTGCAGGTCGTAGTCGAGGAACCTGCCCTGGAAGAACAGCAGCGGGTGCCGTGCCGGGCCGGCTGCCAGGTCGTCGACGGATGCCACGACGACCGAGTGGTCGCCCGCATCGATCTCCTCGACCACGTGGCACTCCAGCCAGGCGAGCGTGTCGGGGAGGAGGGGCAGCCCGGATGGCGAGGGGTGCCACTCGACCCCGGCGAACCGGTCGATGCCGGTTCGCGCGAACCGCCGGCCGATCTCCCGTTGCCGGTCGCTCAGCACGTTGACGGCGAGGCGGCCGGCCCGCCTGATCCGCGGCCAGGTGGTGGACGTCTTCTGCGGGCACAGCAGCACCAGGGGCGGCTCTATGGAGAGCGCGCTGAACGCCTGGCACGTGAAACCGACGGGCCTGCCCTCGTCGAGCGAGGTGATCACGGTCACCCCGGTGCAGAAGTGCCCGAGGACCGCCTTGTAGTCATGCGCATTGGTGCTGGTCAGCTTGGTCATGCAGCCGCACCTCCCGGATCGTCCGGCCTCTCAGTTCCGCAGCCCGGCCTCCTTCATCAGGGGCAGCACCCGCTCGCCGAAGTACTGGAGCTCCTCGACGTAGTCCAGGAAGCCGACCATCATGCCGTCGACCCCGGCCTTCGAGAGTTCGACCATCTGCTCGACGACCTGCTCCGGCGTGCCGATCAGGGGGTAGCCGCCGTACCCGAGGATGAAGCGCTCCTGAAGGCTCTTGACCTTGTCGAAGGATCCGCTCTCGGCGCCGAGGCCACCCGACACCATCCGGGCGACCTCCCAGTCGCCCTTTTCGAGGATGTGGGAGAGGAAGGCCTTCGTCTCCTTCTCGGTGTCCCGGCAGATGATGTTGCCGTAGCTGAGAATGCCGAGATCCCGGCCGTGCTGGTGGGCGATGGAACGGACGCGGCTCGCGGTGTCCCTCGCCTCCTCGGGGTCGGCGAAGGCGATGAAGTTGAAGTCGCACTCGCGGGCGCAGAACTCCAGCCCCGCCGGAGAGTTCCCCGCGTTCACCAGCACCGGGTAGGGCTTCTGGATCGGCTTGGGGTCGGAGAAGGCGTCCTTGATCTCGAAGAACTCACCGGTGAAGTCGACGGCGGCGGCCTCGGTCCACATGCGCTTGACGATGGTGATCCACTCGGAGCCGTAGCGGTAGCGGGCGTCATGTTCCCGCTGTGTGCCGCCGAACATCTCCATCTCGGCCTTGTACCAGCCCATGGTCATGTTCAGGCCGAAGCGGCCGTTGGAGATGTGGTCGACGGTGACCGACTCCTTCGCCGCGACGATGGGGTGCTTGGTCGGCACGTGCGTGGTGGAGAACACCATGATGTTCTCGGTCGCCTGCGCCAGGCCCGCGGCCCAGGTGTGGGTTTCGTAGTTCGAGCCGTTGAAGTTGGTCTCCCCGCCCATTCCGCGGTACCTGGCCACCGGGAGCATGGCCTCGAAGCCGAGCCTGTCGGCGATCTGGGCGATCCTCTGGGTGTGCTGCCAGCTGAGCTCGTAGGACGTCTCGGCATGGGTCGCCATCAGCCCGTGGCTACAGTTCGCGCCGAAGATGCCCAGCTTCATCTTGTTGTCGTTGAACATGGCGACACCGCTGGCGCGGCGGGCCTCGAGC
Source organism: Microbispora sp. NBC_01389 (assembly GCF_045040095.1). Lineage (NCBI taxonomy): Bacteria > Bacillati > Actinomycetota > Actinomycetes > Streptosporangiales > Streptosporangiaceae > Microbispora > Microbispora sp. NBC_01389. The sequence goes on along the minus strand of NZ_CP109552.1, from coordinate 1,557,678 downwards.
AGTTCCTCATAGGTAGGGGCGGGGACGGTAGCGGTCACTGAGATCTCCTGGTTGAGCAGGGACGACGCCGTGGGGGACGGCCTCTCGAGATGTTGCGGCAATGTAAACAGGGGCTCGGAACGGCGACTATGCACAAAGCGCATGAGCAGGGGCCGACAAACGAAGAGGCTCCCTTTCGAGCTCCGGCCACGGGCCTGGTGGTCGCGCTCGCCTACCGGGCTTGACCGCGGCGCGTCTGCACGTCCGTTTTTTCTTATTGTGAACTAAGCCTTGACATAAGAAGCGTGGAGACGGACGCTCATGCCGCCGAACCTCTCCATCCCCCAGGTCCCCCGCCGAGGGGATCCGCCCAAGGAGACCGCATGCCTCCCTCCTCCCGTCTCCGGCCGCGCACCCGGCGCCGGCGTGCCGGACTCGTCACCGCCGGTCTCGCCGCGCTGTCCACGTTCGCGGCGGTGACCGGCGTCATCCCGGCCTCCTACGGCGCCGCGGCGGCCGTGTGCGGCACGGCGAACGCGGCCCAGGGCCGGCCGTCGTCGGCCTCCTCCACGGAGAGCGCGGGCACACCCGCCTCGGCCGCCTTCGACGGCAACACGGGCACCCGCTGGTCGAGCGCGTTCAGCGATCCCCAGTGGATCCAGGTCGACCTCGGCAGCTCCCAGCAGATCTGCCGGGTGGCCCTGAACTGGGAGACCGCCCGCGCCCAGACCTTCAAGATCCAGGTCTCGGCCAACGGCTCGACGTGGACGGACGCCACCGCGACCGTCACCGGCGCGGCCGGCACGCAGACGCTCGACCTCGCGGCCACCGGCCGCTACGTCCGCATGTACGGCCTCACCCGCGCCACCCAGTACGGCTACTCGCTCTGGGAGTTCGGGGTCAACGTCGTCACCGACGGCGGCACCCTCCCCGGAGGCGGCGACCTCGGGCCGAACGTGCGGGTCTTCGACCCGTCGATGTCCGGCGCGAGCATCCAGAGCACGCTCGACACGATCTTCCGGCAGCAGGAGTCGAACCAGTTCGGCAGCCAGCGGTACGCCTTACTGTTCAAGCCCGGCACCTACAGCGGGCTCAACGCCCAGATCGGCTTCTACACCTCCATCGCCGGCCTCGGCCAGTCGCCCGACAACGTCACGATCAACGGGGACATCACCGTCGACGCGGGCTGGTTCAACGGCAACGCCACCCAGAACTTCTGGCGCTCCGCCGAGAACCTCGCCGTCGTCCCGGTGAACGGCACCGACCGCTGGGCGGTCGCGCAGGCCGCGCCGTTCCGGCGGATCCACGTCCGCGGCGGGCTGAACCTCGCGCCCAACGGGTACGGCTGGGCCAGCGGCGGCTACATCGCCGACAGCAAGATCGACGGAACGGTCGGGCCGTACTCCCAGCAGCAGTGGTTCACCCGTGACAGCAACATCGGCGGCTGGACCAACGGGGTCTGGAACATGGTGTTCTCCGGTGTCGTCGGCGCTCCCGCCCAGAGCTTCCCGAACCCGCCGTACACCACGCTGGCGCAGAGCCCGGTGACACGCGAGAAGCCCTACCTGTACGTCGACTCGGGCGGCGCCTACCGGGTGTTCGTCCCGTCTCTGCGCGCCAACTCCAGCGGCGCGAGCTGGGCGAACGGCGCGACTCCCGGCACGTCGATCCCGCTCACGCAGTTCTACGTCGCCAAGCCGTCCGACGGCGCGGCCACGCTCAACCAGGCGCTGGCCCAGGGCCTCAACCTGCTGTTCACGCCCGGCGTCTATCACCTGAACCAGACGCTCAACGTGACCCGGCCGGACACGGTGGTGCTCGGGCTCGGCTACGCGACCCTGATCCCGGACGGCGGCGTCGTCGCGATGAACGTCGCGGACGTCGACGGCGTGAAGCTCGCCGGACTGCTGTTCGACGCCGGGACGGTCAACTCGCCGGTGCTGCTGCGGGTCGGCCCCGACGGCGCCTCGGCGGGCCACGCGGGCAACCCCACCTCGATCCAGGACGTGTTCTTCCGCATCGGCGGCGCGGGCCCCGGATCGGCCACGACCAGCCTCGTCGTGAACAGCAGCAACACGATCATCGACCACATCTGGGCGTGGCGGGCCGACCACGGCGCGGGCGTCGGCTGGAACAGCAACCCGGCCGACACCGGGCTGATCGTCAACGGCGACAACGTGACGGCGTACGGCCTGTTCGTCGAGCACTACAAGAAGTACGAGGTGATCTGGAACGGCCAGGGCGGCCGGACCATCTTCTTCCAGAACGAACTGCCGTACGACCCGCCGAACCAGGCGTCCTGGATGAACGGCTCGACCCGCGGCTACGCCGCCTACAAGGTGGCCGACTCGGTGACCACCCACGAGGCCTGGGGCCTGGGCAGCTACTGCAACTTCAGCACCGATCCCTCGGTCGTGGCCGAGCGCGGCTTCGAGGCGCCGACCAGGTCGACCGTGAAGTTCCACGACCTGCTCACGGTGTCGCTGGGCGGCGTGGGGACGATCGCCCACGTGATCAACAACACGGGCGGCGCGGCCCAGGGCACGGCTACCGTGCCGGTCAACGTGGTCAGCTACCCCTGATCACCGGCTGGGCGAGACGCGGCGCGGCCGGGGGGCCGGGCGGGCATGCGTGGACGCTCCGGCGGCGGGCAGGGCGGGCCGGCGGTCACCTCCGCCGGCTGCCCGGCCCGGACGAACTCGCGCAGGGTGCGGGCGCTGGTGTGGCCGGACAGGGACATCAGCATCGGCGCCGTCCAGCCGTCCTCGGCGAGGTGGGCCAGGCGCGAGTGACGCAGGCGGTGCAGCGTGTATCCCTCGCCTCCGGGGTCGAGGTCCCGGGTGGCCCGTTTGAACAGGTGCTCGGCCCGCTCGTACGACAGGCGGCTCCGGCCGGTGTGCGGGCACAGGTCGGCCGTCGCCGATGCGCGGCCGGGGCCCGGCCTGCGGTCGGTGCGGAAGAGCGGGCCGCGACGCCGGTCGCCGACGAGCGGGGGCAGCAGCGCGGCCGTTCCCGCCTCCCAGCGGATCCGGCGCCGCCTGCCGCGCACCACGGCGCTCATGCCGCGCAGATCGAGGTCCTGCACGTCGAGTGAGAGCGCCCACTCGGCCGGAGCCGCGCTCTCGTAAAGCAGCATCCACAGGGCGCGCTCGCGGGGCGCGACGTCCGGCCGCGCCCACAGGTCCTCCAGGTGCGGCCGGGCGATGGGACGGACTCGCCCGCGAGGCTCGGGCCGCCGGTCGAGCGCCGCGCTCAGGTCGGCGGACTTCAGTCCGTGCCCGGCTGCCCAGGCGGCGAACGACCGTAGCGCGGCGCGGTGCCGGTTCCAGGTCGCGCCCGCCGCCGTGCCCCACTCCGCCGCGAAGACCTCGGCCACCCGCTGGGGGGTCGCCTCCTCCAGGGGAAGGTCCGCGCCGAGGCGCAGGCACAACCGCGAGAGGGTCTGGCCGTACGACCGCAGAGTGCCGGCCGTCAGGCCGGGGCGGGCGAGGAAGGCCCGCACGGCCTCGCCGAGCACGACGCCCTCGACGTCCCCGATGCCCGCGACACCCGCGACGCCGCCGACGCTTCCGATGCCTCCGATATCCGCGACGCCTTCGCCCCCCACGTCCCCGGCTCCTCCGACGCCCGCGACGCCGCCGGCACCGTCGGCGGCGTAGGTCGCGGCGCGCCGCAGCAGGACCTCGCGTTCCGGGGCGTTGCGGGTGAGGGACGCCGCGCGCTCGAACTCCGCGCGGGCCTCGTCACGTCGGCCGAGCCGGGCCAGCAGGTCACCGCGTACGGCGGGCAGCAGGTGATAGCCCGCGAGGGCCGGTTCGCCGGTCAGCGTGTCGGCCAGCGCGAGGCCGGCGTCCGGCCCGTACGCCATGGCGAGCGCGACCGCGCGGTTGAGCCGGACGACCGGTGTGGGCAGCACCTGGACCAGCGCGTCGTAGAGGGCGGCGATCCGCGGCCAGTCCGTCTCCTCCGCCGTGGCCGCCCCTGCGTGGCAGGCCGCGACGGCCGCCTGCAGCACGTACGGCCCGAGCGGCCCACCGGCCTGCCGCGCCCGCAGCAACGCGGCGAAGCCGCGCCGGATGAGCAGCCGGTCCCAGCGTCCCCGGTTCTGCTCGTGCAGCACGACCGGTTCCCCGGACGGCCCGGTGCGGGCGGCCGAGCGCGACTGCTGGAGCTCCATCAACGCGACCAGGCCGTGCGCCTCGGCCTCGCCGGGCACGAGCCCGGCCAGCAGGCGGCCGAGGCGCAGGGCCTCCAGGCAGAGGGACGGCCGCATCAGGTCGTCGCCGGCCGTGACCGAATATCCCTCGTTGAACACGAGGTAGACGACCTCCAGGACCGATGCCAGCCGGGCCGTCCGATCCGGCTCCGACGGCACCTCGAACGGCACCCCCGCGTCGGCGAGCGCGCGCTTGGCCCGGACGATCCGCTGGGCCACGGCGGTCTCGGTGACGAGGAAGGCACGAGCGATCTCGTCGGTGCGCAGGCCGCCGACGAGTCGCAGCGTGAGCGCCACCCGGGACTCGGCCGACAGCACTGGATGGCAGGAGACGAACATCAGTCGCAGGACGTCGTCGCCCACCTCTCCGTCGACCGCGCCCAGAACGTCGTCCATCTCACGGGCGTCGTCGCCGGGACGCGTGGCGAGGTCGTGGGCGAGCCGCTCCTGCCCGCGGCCGTGCCGGTCCTCCCTGCGCAGGTGGTCGACGGCACGTCGTTTGGCGACGGCCGTGAGCCAGGCGCCGGGATTGTCCGGGGTGCCCGACGCGGGCCACTGCTCCAGCGCGGCGAGGACCGCCTCCTGCGCCAGTTCCTCCGCGAGGCCGACGTCGCCGACCATCCTTGCGAGACCGGCGACGATCCTCGCGGACTCCAGCTTCCAGACCGCGTCGATCACACCGCGTTCGTCACGGGAAAGGTCGTCACGGGGAGGGTCGTCGCGGGACGTCACCCGGCCGATCAGAGCATCCGTGCCGCTCACCGCGCAACCCGGGTCCGGCGGCCGGCGTCAGCGGGGCGCGTCCTCCGGGCCGAACACCTGCTGGACGGCGCCCTCACCGTCGCCGACGATCTTCCAGAAGCGGCGGGCCAGTTCGATCGCCTCCTCGCGAGAACGGGCCTCGACCAGCGCGAAGCCGACGACGGCCTCCTTCGACTCGGCGAACGGGCCGTCGGTCACGGTGACCTCGCCCCCTCGGGAGGTCACCCGTAGGCCGCCCGGCTCGAGCCCGCCCGTGGCCAGCAGCACGCCGGACCTGGTCATCTCCTCGATGAAGGCGCCCATCTCGGCCATCATCGCCTCGTCGGGAGTGGAGGAGGTGCTCTTGGTGGTCATCAGGAAGCGCATCGTGGTGTCTCCTTGTGTTCACTGTGCGGGCCGATCGCGCCGGTCCGCCTTGTCTCACCTACACGTCGTACGGGCGCGGGCGAAACAGACACCACCATCTTTCTCCCTCTGACCAGGGCTTCTCTCCTCGATGTGACAGGGAATGCGCACACGTGATCTCACGCGGTGGGCCGGGCGGGCATGACGATCGTGGAGTGGATCCTGCGGACGCGGCCGGGGGCGGGCTGGTTGGCGAGCCGGGGACGCAGGACCGCGGCCAGATCGCGGAGGAACTCCCGGAACTCCTCGTCACTCAGATACATCGCCACCTGCCGGTAACCCACCCCGTCCCGGCCGAGGTCGAAGTCGTCGCGGTCGAGATACCGGTCGAAGTCGGCGAGCAGCGACGCGACGAACGTCATGAACGCCTGCCGGTGGTCGTCCGCGCCGAGCCCGGCCGCGTCCTCCGCGGTCACGTGCGCGTTCGCCGTGCGCAGCCGGTAGGACCGCTCGAACGTGCCCCTGACCTTCCGCTCCGCCACAATCTCGATGATCTCGCCCTCCACGAGCGCGGCAACCTGGCGGTACAGCGTGGCCGTGGGCACATCGGGCAGTTCCGATCGCAGCTCTCCCGTCGTCAGTGTCCGGTCGCCGAGAAGCGCCTGGACGATACGTAGCCGGACGGGATGGAGGAGCAGTTCCGCTGTGGCCATGATCCTATGTTCTCACAATTGACATCATTCTCATAGTCGATAACAATGGCCTCGTACACGACAGAAGCGACGAAGGAGCCGCCCCATGAGCACTGTGACCATCACCGCCGACGCCGTAGCCGTCCGCCTGAGCGCCGCGGAGAAGGTCGGCGCGCTGCGCGGGGACCTCCGCGTGCCCCGCTCGGCGGTCCGGTCCGTCGAGGTCGTCGAGGGCGTGCCGCTGCGGGCCGTCCGCGGACTGCGCACCGGCCTCGCCATCCCGGGCGCACGTAAGCTCGGCACCTGGCACCGGCCCGGTGCCAGGGAGTTCGTGGACGTGCGCGGCGGCCAGGCGGCGGTGCGCATCCACCTGGAGGGGCAGAAGTACGACTCGCTGCTGCTCGGCGTGGACGACCCCCGGGCCGTGGTGGCCGCACTGGCCCCCACCGGGGCGTGAGGACCCCCCGAGATCCACACTGGCGGCGACACAGAACGACACGGAAAGACACGGTCAGGACATGCGCGACATCGACCTCACCTTCGACTCGGCCGGCCAGCGGTTCGCGGGCACGCTGACGCTGCCCGAGGGGGACGGCCCGTTCCCGGCCGCCCTGCTCCTTCCGGGCTCCGGGCCGGTCGACCGCGACTCCGACCATCGGCGGCTTCCGCTGAAGGTGACCCGCGAACTGGCCGAGGCGCTGGCCGCCGCCGGGATCGCGACGTACCGCTACGACAAGAGGGGCGTCGGCGCCAGCACGGGCGTGTTCCTCGCGACGGGTTTCCTGGAGGGCATGACCGACGCCGCCGCGGCACTCGCCGCGCTGCGCTCACGCCCGGAGATCGATCCTTCCCGGGTCGCGGTGGCCGGGCACAGCGAGGGCGCCCTGATCGCGGCGAACCTCGCCGCGACCGCCGAGCCGATCGCCGAGCCGGCCCCCGAGTCGGCCCCCGAGTCGGCCGGAGAGCCCGGCGGGTCCGAGGAAGGGGCCGGAACCGCCGCCCGGCCGGTCGTGGCGGCAGTGGTGCTGCTGTCGCCGTCCGCCAAACCGGGTGCCGAGACGCTGCGGTGGCAGGCGGAGCGCCTGGCGCCCTCGATGCCGGCGCCCGTCCGGTGGCTGCTGCGGCTGACCCGCACCGACCTGGTCACGAAGGTGCTGAAGAACCACGAGCGGATCCGCCGTACGACCACGGACGTCGCCCGGATCGGCGGCGTGCGGATCAACGCGCGCTGGACCCGCGAGTTCCTCGATCACGACCCCGCCGCCGACCTCAAGGGGATCCACGCTCCGGTCCTGGCCGTCACCGGGGAGAAGGACCTCCAGGTGGATCCCGCCGACCTGGCCCGGGTCGCCGAGTTGGTCCCGGGGCCGGTGGAGACCCACCTGATCCCCGACCTCGACCACATCCTGCGCCGGCAGCCTGGCCCGCCGTCGCTGCGCGCCTACCGCCGTGAGGCGCGGGAGCCGGTCGACGCGCAGGTGAAGGGCCTCGTCACGGGCTGGCTCGCCGAACGCCTGTCCCCGGACGCCCACCCCTGACATCCGCACGCCGGGCCCCCTCGCTCTCCGCTTCGCCGGCGACGCCGGCGGATGATCCTCGGATCAGTCGGCGTCTTTCGGCGTCTGGGCCAGGACCTGGTCGGCGGTCGCCGCCACCACGGCCGCCGCCGTGGAGATCTCCCTGACCTGCTCGGCAGGCAGGGCGCGCAGCACCTTCTCCAGGGCTTCCAGATCGGCCTGGTAGGCCGCCGCCATCGCCGCCTGCGCCCTGGTGGTCCGTCCCGCCTGGTCGACCGCCCGGCCGAGAGCCCGGCCGGCCCGTTCGACGACGGCGCCGAACTCCCGCGCCGCCTCGACGGCCACTTTCTCGATGTTTCTCGCCCACTCGGGCGGTTGGTCGCTCATCGCCGTCCTCTGCGTGGAGGTCTTTCCCGTGCGGTCTTCCCGTAGGCACGACTCGCCCCCGGAGTGTGCCGGATCAGGGCCTAATGCCCCCCGTACGGGCACTACACCCGATCACCCGCAACCTTTGGGAGTTCTTCGTGATTGAAACCGGAGTGCCTGGGGCAATAGAGGCGTCATGGGTGCTGGATGGCTCTCCCGATGGCCGGTGATCCGGCAGCTCAAGGGAGAGGACGGCAGGGGGCGGGCGGCGCGCTCGCCACGTACGGACGCCCTTCGCCCCAGGGTGGAGGACGCCGACACGGTGGCGCGCTCCGTCTGCCCCTACTGCGCCGTGGGCTGCGGCCAGCTCGTCTACGTGAAGGACGGGAAGGTCACCCAGATCGAGGGCGACCCGGCCTCGCCGATCTCACGCGGGCGGCTGTGCCCGAAGGGGTCGGCCAGCAAGCAGCTCGTCACCCATCCAGGCCGCCAGACGAAGGTCCTCTACCGCAGGCCGTACGGCACCGAGTGGGAGCCGCTCGACCTCGAGACCGCGATGGAAATGATCGCCGACCGGGTCGTCCGGACCCGGCGCGAGACCTGGCAGCAGACGCACGAGGGTGAGGAGGTCAGGAGGACTCTGGGCATCGCCAGTCTGGGCGGGGCGACGCTCGACAACGAAGAGAACTACCTGATGAAGAAGCTTTACACCGCCCTCGGCGCGATCCAGGTGGAGAACCAGGCGCGCATTTGACACTCCTCCACCGTCCCCGGTCTGGGGACCAGCTTCGGGCGTGGCGGCGCGACCCAGTCCCAGCAGGACCTCGCGAACGCCGACTGCATCGTCATCCAGGGCTCCAACATGGCCGAGTGCCATCCGGTGGGGTTCCAGTGGGTGATGGAGGCACGTCAGCGCGGCACGAAGGTCTTCCACATCGACCCGCGGTTCAGCCGGACCAGCGCGTCGGTGGACCGGTATCTGCCGATCCGCGCGGGAAGCGACATCGCGCTGCTCGGCGCGCTGATCAACCACGTGCTGTCGAACGGGCTCGACTTCCGCGAGTACGTCCTCGCGTACACGAACGCGGCGACCCTGGTGAACAGGGAGTTCCGCGACACCGAGGACCTCGACGGCCTGTTCTCCGGCTATGACGAGGAGACCGGCAGGTACGACCCGTCCACCTGGGCGTACGAGGGCGACAGGCCCGAGGAGGAGGAGCTCACCGAGGGCGGGAGGCACCACGCGGAGGCGGCCGGGTCCGACTCCTACGGCGCGCGCGGCGCGGGCGCGAGCGCGTCGCCGCCGTCCGACCCGACGCTGACCGACCCGCGCTGCGTGTACCAGATCCTCAAGAGGCACTACTCCCGCTACACGCCGGAGATGGTCGAAGAGCTGTGCGGCATCCCGCCGGAGCGGTTCCGGGAGCTGGCCGAGGCGGTCACCGCCAACTCGGGCCGCGAGCGGACCACCGCCTGGGTCTACTCGGTGGGCTGGACGCAGCACTCGGTGGGCGTGCAGTACATCAGGGCCGCCTCGATCCTGCAGTTGCTGCTCGGCAACATGGGCCGTCCGGGCGGCGGGATCATGGCACTGCGCGGCCACGCCAGCATCCAGGGCTCGACGGACATCCCGACGCTGTTCAACCTGCTGCCGGGATACATCGCGATGCCGCACGCCCATCGCCACGACGGCCTCGACGACTACCTGGAGCGGGAGGGCTCCGACACCGGCTGGTGGGGCAACCGGCGGGCGTACGTCGTCAGCCTGCTCAAGGCGTGGTGGGGCGACGCGGCGACCGAGGACAACGACTACCACTTCGACTACCTGCCGCGGCTCACCGGCGACCACGGCCACTACTCGACGGTGATGGGCCAGATCGACGGAAAGGTCAAGGGGTACTTCGTCGTGGGGGAGAACCCCGCGGTGGGGTCGGCCAACGGCAAGGCGCAGCGGCTCGGCCTGGCCAACCTCGACTGGCTGGTGGTCCGCGACCTCGTGATGGTGGAGACCGCGACGTTCTGGAAGGACGCGCCCGAGATCGAGACCGGCGAGCTGCGGACGGAGGAGATCGGCACCGAGGTCTTCTTCATGCCGGCCGCGACCCACGTGGAGAAGGAAGGCACCTTCACCAACACCCAGCGCCTGCTGCAGTGGCGGGAGAAGGCGCTCGACCCGCCGGGGGACTGCCGCAGCGACCTGTGGTTCTACCACCACCTCGGCAAGCGGATCAGGCGGCGGCTCGGCGACGACGAGATCGACCGCCCGGTGATGGAGCTGACCTGGGACTACCCCGAGATCGGCGAGCGGCGCGACCCGTCCGCCGAGGCGGTGCTGCGGGAGATCGGCGGGGTGGACGCCGACGGCCGCCCGCTGGCGTCGCTGCGCGAGCTGAAGCCGGACGGCTCGACGAGCTGCGGCTGCTGGATCTACTGCGGGGTGTACGCCGACGGGGTCAACCAGGCCGCCCGGCGCAAGCCGCACACCGAGCAGGGCCCGGCCGCCCTCGAATGGGGCTGGGCCTGGCCGGCCAACCGGCGCATCCTCTACAACCGCGCCTCGGCCGACCCCGAGGGCCGCCCGTGGAGTGAGCGGAAGAAGTACGTCTACTGGGACGCCGAGCAGGGCAGGTGGGCCGGCCCCGACGTGCCGGACTTCGAGGAGGACAAGGCGCCCGGCTACGTGCCGCCGGAGGGGGCCAAGGCGCAGCACGCGCTGGCCGGCACCGACCCGTTCATCATGCAGTCGGACGGCAAGGGCTGGCTGTACGTGCCGTCGGGCCTGTCGGACGGTCCCCTGCCCACCCACTACGAGCCGCACGAGTCGGCGGTGCGCAACACGTTGTACGGGCAGCAGGCCAACCCGGCCCGCCGGACCATCGACCGGCCGGAGAACCCGTACAACCCGGCGCTTTCGCCCCGGTTCCCGTACGTCTACACGACGAGCCGGTTGACCGAGCACCACACGACCGGCGCGATGAGCCGGCCCCTGCCGTACCTGGCGGAGCTCCAGCCCGAGGCGTTCTGCGAGGTGTCCCGCGAGATGGCCGAGGAGATCGGCCTGGAGAACGGCGGCTGGGCGACGATCGTCACCGCCCGCACCGCGATCGAACTGCGCGTGCTGGTGACCGGGCGGGTACGGCCGCTGCGCGTCAACCGCAGGACCGTCCATCAGGTGATCATGCCCTACCACTGGGGCTACGGCGGGGGCGGCGTGGTCACCGGGGACGTCGTCAACGACCTGGTGTCGGTCGTGCTCGACCCGAACGTCTACATCCAGGAGAGCAAGGCCGGCACCTGCGACGTCCTGCCGGGACGGCGCCCGCGCGGCCAGGCGCTGCTCGACTTGATCGAGAGGTACCGCGATGGCTGAGCGCGTTGGTTTCTTCACCGACACGACCATCTGCATCGGCTGCAAGGCGTGCGAGGTGGCCTGCAAGGAGTGGAACGACGTGCCCGACGACGGGTTCGTGTTCCGCGCCACCTCCTACGACAACACCGGCTCGCTCGGCGCGAGCACCTGGCGGCACGTCGCGTTCGTCGAGCAGGACGGCCGCTGGCTGATGATGTCGGACGTGTGCAAGCACTGCACCCACGCCGCCTGCCTCGACGTCTGCCCCACCGGCGCGTTGTTCCGCACCGAGTTCGACACCGTCGTCGTCCAGCCGGACGTGTGCAACGGCTGCGGCTACTGCGTGCCCGCCTGCCCGTACGGCGTGATCGACCGCCGGGAGGACGACGGCCGGGCGTGGAAGTGCACGCTCTGCTACGACCGGCTGCGCGGCGGCATGGAACCGGCCTGCGCCAAGGCGTGCCCGACCAAGTCCATCCAGTTCGGGCCGCTGGACGAACTGCGGGAGCGGGCACAGGAGCGCGTCGAGCGGCTGCACGCCGAGGGCATGACCGACGCCCGGCTGTACGGCGAGAGCCCCGACAACGGCGTCGGCGGCACGGGCGCGTTCTTCCTGCTGATGGACGAGCCGGAGACGTACGGCCTGCCGCCGGACCCGGTGGTGACCACCCGCGACCTGCCCGCGATGTGGCGCTGGGCGGGCGGCGCCGCGCTCGCCCTCGCCGCCGGCGTGGCCGTGTGCTTCGCCGGCAGAAAGCCGTGATCGGTTCAGTGGGTTCGATGGGTTCGGGTTCGGTGGGTTCGGGTTCGGTGGGTTCGGGTTCGGTGGGTTCGGGTTCGGTGGGGAGGGTCTGATGCCGAAAGGCCAGGGCGAGGTGGTGCCGGAGGCGCCGTTCCGGTCGTACTACGGCCAGCCGGTCGTCAAGCAGCCCATCTGGCACGAACCCCACATGCCGACATATCTCTATCTGGGCGGGCTGTCCGGCGCCGCGGGCGCGATGGCGGCGGCGGCCCGCGTGGCCGGGCACGACCGGCTCGGGCTGGCCGCCCGGGCCACCGCCTTCGCCGCGGCGAGCGCCGGCACCGTCTTCCTCGTCGCCGAACTGGGCAGGCCCAAGCGCTTCCTGAACATGCTCCGCGTGTTCAAGCCCACCTCGCCGATGAGCGTCGGCTCCTGGACGCTGGCCGCCCACAGCGGGCTCACCGGCGTCGCGGCGGGCTCGGCGGTGACCGGCCTGCTGACCCCGGTGGGCGACGCCGCGTCGGTGGCGAGCGGCCTGAGCGGCCTCGCGATGGCGACGTACACGGCCGTCCTCCTCGCCGACACCGCCGTGCCATCGTGGCACGAGGGGATGCGGGAGCTGCCGTTCCTGTTCTCGGGGAGCGCGCTCGCCTCGGCGGGCGCGGCCCTGATGCTGACCACCCCCAGGGCGCAGGCGGGGCCCGCCCGCGCGGCGGCGGTCGCCGGCGCCGTGACCGAGGTCGTCGCCGGCGAGGTGATGGAGCGTCGTCTGGGCCTGCTCGGCGAGCCGTACCGGACGGGCAGGGCGGGCACGCTCATGCGGGCCTCGCGCGCGCTCACCCTCGGCGGCGGCCTGCTCGCCGCGGTCGCCGGGCGCAGCCGGACCCTCACGGCGCTGTCCGGGCTCGCGATCACCGCCGGGGCGCTGTGCACCCGGTTCGGCGTGCTGGAGGCGGGCCGCGTCTCGGCGAAGGACCCGAAATACACCGTCGTCCCCCAGCGTGAGCGCCTCGACGCCGGCCGCCCCGCCCCCGTCCCCGGCCGCTGACCTGGCCTGACCTGGCCTCAGGCGAGTCGTACGACGGCGGTCTCGCGCGGGACGAGCCGGCCGACGACCGGTGCGCCGGGGACCTCGCCCGCCACCAGGAGGCCGCCGGAGGTCTGCGCGTCGGCGAGCAGGAGCAGGTCCTCCTCGCCGAGGCCGCCCGGCTCGAGATGCGGGCGCACCCAGTCCAGGTTGCGGCGCGTGCCGCCGCTGACGAACCCGTCGCGTACGGCCTGCCGCGCGCCCTCCAGATAGGGCACGGCCGCCGCGTCGACCACCGCCGTGACGCCGCTCGCCCTGGCCAGCTTGTAGAGGTGACCGAGCAACCCGAAGCCGGTCACGTCGGTCGCGCAGCGGGCCCCGGCGGCCAGCGCCGCCCGCGAGGCGTCCCGGTTGAGCGTCGTCATCACCTCGACCGCCTGCGCGAACACTTCGCCGGTCGCCTTGTGCCGGGTGTTGAGCACGCCCACGCCGAGCGGCTTGGTGAGGGAGATCGGCGTCCCCGCCCGGCCCGCGTCGATGCGCAGCAGCCGCTCGGGGTCGGCCAGGCCGGTGACCGCCATGCCGTACTTGGGCTCGGGGTCGTCCACGCTGTGCCCGCCCGCGACGTGACAGCCCGCCGCCCGCGCCACGTCGAGGCCGCCGCGCAGCACCTCCCGGGCGAGGTCCATCGACAGGGTCTCCCTCGGCCAGCCCAGCAGGTTCACCGCGACGACCGGTTCGCCGCCCACGGCGTACACGTCGGAGAGCGCGTTGGTCGCCGCGATCCGCCCCCAGTCGTACGGATCGTCCACGACCGGGGTGAAGAAGTCGGCGGTGGCGACGACCGCCCTGCCCCCCTCGATCCTGACCACGGCCGCGTCGTCGCCGTCGTCCAGCCCGATCACCAACTCGTTGGCGTACGCCGACGGATCCGGGGCCACGAGCCCGGCCACGATTGTCTCCAGCTCACCCGGGGGGATCTTGCAGGCACAGCCGCCGCCGTGCGCCTGCTGGGTCAGCCGCAACCCGGCCCGTTCCGTCGTCTCGGTCATGCCGCCCCCGTCCGGGTCGTCGTTCACGTACGCCGCGCCGCCGCCGTGGGGCACCGCCGGGTCCCTACCCCGTTCCAGCTAGGTTTCTGCCTGGAGGTGTGTGGGTGCCTGGTGGCCCCCGCGGTCTTCAAAACCGACGAGGCCGAGGTTCTCGGCCTGGCGGGTTCGATTCCCGTCCACCTCCGCTCCTCGCCGGCCTCTGCGGCAGGCCGCCGGACTCGCCTCTCACGGCCGAAGCGGTGGTAGAACTGCCGCACCGTGGTCCGGATGCCGTCCCTGCGATGGAGGCTCACGTCTGATGCTTCAGGCGCCGAATCGCCGGTGGCTACAGGTGAACTGCCCGGTCACGGTGCTGGTGATCTGCCCGGACAGGCGGACGGCTGACTGGGCGGCGGAGCCCATCGATACCAGCCTGCCCGGCTTCCAGCTGAAGTGCGGAGTGATCGGCCCGGCCGAGATTCCGCCAGTCACCAAAGTCGCACAGGCGGCAGAGCATCCGGAGTTGGCTGCATTGTCGGTGATGAGCCATGGTGACGACATCTCCGTGGTCAGGGCATTCATTTCCGCGCTGGAGTACCTCCCGGACGATCACGCTCCGCAATACTATGAATACGCTTACCGCTTGGCCTCTGAGGTTGCCCGACGTGTCATGGAGGAGATGATGGAGTCCACTACCTGGCCGGTCTACAGTCCTTTCGCCCGGCAACACTACGGCAGAGGCCGAGAGGAAGGCCGTGCGGAGGGTGAGGCAAGGGCGGTGCTGACCATCCTGGAGGTTCGGAACATCCCGGTCTCCGAGGATGACCGCACCTTCATCATGGAGTGCACGAATCTGGAGCGGCTTGACGAATGGGCGCGGCGGGCCGTCACTGCGACCTCGGTCGCGGATCTGTTCACCGAAGAGTCCTGATCGCGCTACGGGTGGGGGATGCGTTCGCCGTACCCCTGGTGCGGCAGCGCCTTCAGTCGTCGTGCGATGAGCGGGTTCTCCTGCCGGCCGTGTAGGCGGCGATCGCGACCAGAAGGGCCGCAACGATCTGGACGGTTGTGGGTGATCTCCCTCGACGCGCGCAGCACGAGTTCGGAGAGCCCCGCCGGGACGCCGGCCGTCCATGGGACTCCTTCCCTGGGCGGTCATCAGGAACTCGCGGACGACGACTCCGCTGTTACGGCCCGGACGGGAGATGAGCGTGACCGGCGGGGCCCGGGGGGTTCCGGCAATCCCGTGCCGGCGCGCGCAGTAGGTTGAAGTGTGGATCCACGGAGGCGGGTGCCGCGTACGGACGCCGTGCTGGCGGACCCCCGGCTGGCCGAGGCGGCCGGGCGGCTCGGCCGTGCGGTGGTGAAGGAGGCGGTCGTACGGGCGCAGCAGCGGGTGCGTGACGGCGAGATCGAGCCGGAGGACGTCGCCGAGGCGGCCCTGGCGGCGCTGCCGAGACACGCGGCGAGCCTGCGGCCGGTCCTCAACATGACCGGCGTGCTGCTCCACACGAACCTGGGCCGGGCCCCGCTGTCCCCGGCCGCCGTCGAGGCGGTGACGGTGGCGGCGGGGGCGACCGACGTCGAGTTCGACCTCGTCACCGGAGCGCGGGCCCGCCGTGGGCGCGGCGCGGCCGAGGCGCTGGCGCGTGCCGTGCCGGGCGCCGAGCACGTGCACGTGGTCAACAACAACGCCGCGGCCCTGGTCCTGGCCGCGACCGCGCTCGCCGCCGGCCGGGAGATCGTGATCAGCCGCGGTGAGCTGGTGGAGGTCGGCGACGGCTTCCGCATCCCCGACCTGCTCGTCTCCACCGGCGCGCGGCTGCGCGAGGTGGGCACGACCAACCGCACCACCCTGGCCGACTACCGGGAGGCGGTCGGCCCGCAGACGGGGTTCGTGCTCAAGGTCCACCCGTCGAACTTCCGGGTCGAGGGCTTCACCGGCGCCGTGGAGGTGGCCGAGCTGACCGGGCTGGGCGTTCCGGTGGTCGTCGACATCGGCTCCGGCCTGCTGGAACGCGATCCGCTGCTGCCCGAGGAGCCCGACGCGGCGAGCGTGCTGCGGGCCGGCGCCGACCTGGTCACCGCGAGCGGCGACAAGCTGCTCGGCGGCCCGCAGGCGGGCCTGCTGCTCGGCCGCCGTGACCTCGTCGAACGGCTCAGGCGGCACCCGCTCGCCCGCGCGCTGCGGGTGGACAAGCTGACGCTGGCCGCGCTGGAGGCGACGCTGCGCGGCCCCGCGACACCCGTACGGCAGGCCCTGCACGCCGACCCCCTCGCGTTGCGCGAGCGGGCCGAGGCGCTGGCGAAGGCGATGTGCCAGGCGGGCCTCGACGCCGACGCGGTGCCCGCCGAGGCGACCGTGGGCGGGGGCGGCGCTCCCGGCGTACGGCTGCCGAGCGTGGCGGTGAGCCTGCCGGAACGGCTCGCCGTACCGCTGCGGCGGGGCGAGCCCCCGGTGGTGGGGCGGGTCGAAGGAGGGCGGCTGCTGCTCGACCTGCGCACCGTGCCGCCGCAGCGTGACGGCGAGGTGCTCGACGCCGTGCTCCGTGCCGTGCTCGGCGCGGTCGGCTGATGCGCCGCCGGCCCGGGGCGAAGGCAAGGCCGCCGCGTGGCGAAGGAGGCGGGAATGCACGTCGTGGCCACGGCGGGGCACGTCGACCACGGTAAGTCGACGCTGGTGCGGGCGCTGACCGGGATGGAGCCCGACCGCCTGGAGGAGGAGCGGCGGCGCGGGCTCACGATCGAGCTCGGGTACGCCTGGACGGCCCTGCCCTCGGGAGAGCGGGTCGCCTTCGTCGACGTGCCCGGCCACGAGCGGTTCCTCGGCACGATGCTCGCGGGGGTCGGCCCGGTGCCCGCCGTGATGTTCGTCGTCGCCGCCGACGAGGGGTGGATGCCCCAGTCGGAGGAGCACCTGGTCGCGCTGCGCACCCTCGGCGTACGGCACGGCCTGCTCGTCGTGACCCGCGCGGACCTCGCCGACCCCGGCCCGGCGGCGAAGGACGCGGGCGGCCGTCTCACCGAGGCCGGTCTCCGTACGGGACCGTCGGGCGGAGCGGTGGAGACGCCGGCGGTGAGCGGGCGCACCGGCGAGGGCCTCGACGCGCTGTGCGCCGCCCTCGACCGGCTGGTGGCGGCGCTGCCCGCGCCCGATCCGGAGGCGCCGGTGCGGCTGTGGATCGACCGGGCGTTCAGCGTGCGCGGCAGCGGCACCGTCGTGACCGGCACGCTGCCCGCCGGCCGGGTCGAGGTCGGCGACGAGCTGGCCCTGGACGGCGAGCGGGTGCGGGTGCGCGGCCTGGAGTCGCTGAAGGAGCGGGCCGAGTCGGTCACCGGGGTGGCGAGGGTGGCGCTCAACCTGCGCGGGCGGGTCGCCGCGGACCGCGGGCACGCGCTCGTCACGCCCGGCGCCTGGACGGCGACCGGCCTGGCCGACGTGCGCGTGACGATGGCCGAGGGCGCGCGGGGGCCGCTGCCGGGGCGGCTCACCGCCCACATCGGCTCCGCGTCGGTGCCGTGCGAGGTCCGGCCGCTCGGCGCGGAGGCGGCGCGGCTGCGCCTGGCCCGGCCGCTGCCGCTCCACCTGGGCGACGTGCTGCTCCTGCGGGACCCCGGCCGGGGACAGGGCGAGCTCCGGGTGCTGGCCCGGGCGACGGTCCTCGACGTACGGCCGCCGGAGCTGCGGCGGCGGGGCGCGGCCCGGGAACGGGCGAGGGCGCTCGCGGAGGCGTCGGCCGACGCGGCGTCTCTTCTGCGCACGCATCCGCTGCTGCGCGAGAGCGAACTGGTCGCGATGGGCTGCCCGCCGCCGGGACGGCCGGTGACCGCGGACTGGCACGCCGGCCCCGGCCACTGGACCGGCCTGCTCGCCCGGCTGCCCGAGGTCGTGCGGCGCTACGCGGAGGCGCATCCGCTGGAGCCCGGGATGCCGCTGGAGGCCGCCCGCCACGAACTCGGCCTGCCCGACCGCAGGCTCGTGACCGCCCTCGTACGGCCCCCGCTGACCGTGGCGGACGGCCGGATCACGACCGGCCGGACGGCGGGGCTGCCCGCTCCCGTCGCCCGGGCGGTGCGGACCCTGCTGGACGGCCTTTCCGAGACGCCCTTCCAGGCGCCGGAGGCCGGGCGGCTGGCGGAGCTGGGCCTGGGGCCGCGCGAGCTCGCCGCCGCCGTACGCGCCGGGGCGCTGCTGCGGGTGGCCGACGGGGTGGTCCTCGCACCGGGCGCCGACGCCCGGGCGGCGGCGGTGCTGGCCCGGCTGCCGCAGCCGTTCACGGTCAGCCAGGCCAGGAGCGCGCTCGGCACCAGCCGCCGGGTGGCGGTCCCCCTGCTGGAACACCTCGACCGCCGGGGGTTCACCGAGCGCGTGGACGACGTCCACCGCCGGTCAGTGTGAGGGGACGTCGCGGGCGCCGGACGCCGGGTTGCCGGGGTCGACGCCGAAGCTGATGACACGCCGCGGGTGGACGCGGATGATCGGGCCCGGGAGGGGCGCCGCCGAGTCCGCCGGTTCGGCCAGGGCCTCGCCGTACCCGCGTATCTCCAGGCAGCGCACCTGCCAGGGATCGACGGACGGGACGTCGTCCACGACGAACGCGACCCTGCCGTTGGCCAGGACGTTGCGGAATTTGCGGCTCGCCGCCATGGCGCGCCCGGCGATGTCGATGGTCCGGAGCCCGGGGTTGTAGCGGAACCCGATCGGGCTCACCTGGAGCGTCCCGTTCGGCTGGAGCGTGGCCAGGCGGCCGATCCGCTGACCGCGGAGGTACTCGATCTCGCGCTCTGTGAAGATCATGGCGCCATTAAATCATGTGTTTGATTGACACTTGTCACTCAACTGAATGAATGGCTAGAGTGAGGCGCATGTCATCAGCACGACGCGCACCTCAGGAGCGCGGGCAGGCGGCCGAGAGGACCCGGGAGCGCATCCTGCGGGCGGCGGTCGAGGAGTTCGGCGCGAAGGGGTACGCGGGCGCCCGTACGGCTTCCATCGCCGAGCGCGCCGGGGT
Source organism: Microbispora sp. NBC_01389 (assembly GCF_045040095.1). Classification (NCBI taxonomy): domain Bacteria; kingdom Bacillati; phylum Actinomycetota; class Actinomycetes; order Streptosporangiales; family Streptosporangiaceae; genus Microbispora; species Microbispora sp. NBC_01389. Next base: position 1,538,640 of record NZ_CP109552.1, on the reverse strand, counting down.
CAACCAGCAGCTCATCTCGTACTACTTCGGCGGCAAGCAGGGGCTCGTCGAAGAGCTGCGCCGCAGGTGGGCACGCGCGCAGGAGAGCGCGACGCCGCCGGGCGCGACGTACGCCGAGAGCGTGGCCGCCCATCTCGACGCGACCCTGGACAACCCGGACTGGTCCCGGCTGGTCATCTGGCAGGCCCTAGGCGACAGCCCGGCAGGCGCGGCCGACAGCACGGTCGGCGCGGGCGGCAGCCCGGCCGGGGACAAGGACGACGAGTGGGCGGCGGCGCAACGCACCCGGCTGCGCGAGGCGGTGGAACGGACCCGCACCCGGCAGGCGGAGGGGGAGATCACCGACGAGCTGGACGCCGAGTTCGTCCTGCTGGTCGCCTACGCCCTGACTTTCGCGCCCATCGCGCTGCCACGGGTGGTCGAAGGGATCGTCGGCGCCGATCCGCTGTCGAAGGAATACCGCAAGTGGGTCGTGGGACAGCTCGCGGCCATGACGAGGAGACGTTCATGAGCAGGACGGTCGTGTTCTCCGCCTACGGCGGTCCCGAGGTGTTGCGCGTCACCGACGTGGAGCCGGGCGAGCCGGGCCCTGGAGAGGTCAGGGTCCACGTGCGGGCGGCGGGCGTGCAGCCGTTCGACGCGCTGTTCCGCAGCGGGCAGGCCCGCTCCTACATCCCCGCGAGCTTCCCGCAGCGGCTGGGCAACGAGTTCGCGGGCGTGGTCGACGCCGTCGGCGAGGGCGTCGGCGGGGTGGCGGCCGGTGACGAGGTCGTCGGCTGGGCCATGCTCGCGTCGTACGCCGAGCACGTCGTCGTCCCCGTGGACCAGGTGGCCGCGAAGCCGGCCGCCATGCCGTGGCCGGAGGCCGGTGTCCTGTCGGCGTCCGGGCAGACCGCCGCGACCGCGCTGGAGCTGCTGCGCGTCGGCGCGGGCGACACCCTGCTCGTGCACGCGGCGGCCGGCGGAGTCGGCACGTTCGCCGTACAGCTCGCCAGGGCGGCCGGGGCGACGGTGGTCGGCACCGCGAGCGAGCGCAACCACGCCTATCTGCGCGAGCTCGGCGTGATCCCGGTGGCGTACGGCGAGGGGCTGGCCGGGAGGGTGCGCGACGCGGCCCCGGGCGGGGTGGACGCCGCGCTCGACGCGGCCGGGACCGTGGAGGCCCTGGAGGTCTCGGTGGAGCTCGTGGCCGACCGCACACGGGCGGGCACGATCGCCTACCAGCCGGCCGCCGACCGGTTGGGCGTGCGGCGGCTGAGCACCGAGCGCTCCGCGGCGCGGCTCGCCGGGCTCGTCACCCTGTGGGAGAAGGGTGAGCTGCGGGTGCGGATCCAGGAGGCCGTTCCGGTCGAGGAGGCGGCGCGCGCGCACCGGCTGATCGAGTCCGGCCACGTCACGGGCAAGCTCGTCCTGGTCTTCTGAGCCTCCGCCCGGTCAGGCGGTGAGCTCGCCGCCCAGGGGGGAGGCGGGGTAGCCGGGCACTCCGCCGCGGGCCTTCCACGGCTCGTGGACCAGGTTGTCCGGCAGGGACGCCAGCTCGGGGACGTACCGCCGCACGTACTCGCCCTCGGGGTCGAACTTCTTCGCCTGCCGCAGGGGGTTGAGCGTGCGGTAGGGCCGGGTGTCGTTGCCCGTCCCCGCCACCCACTGCCAGTTGCCGGAGTTGTTCGCCATGTCGCCGTCCACGAGCCACTCGCCGAAGTGCGCAAGCCCCGCGCGCCAGTCGATCCCGAGCCGCTTGGTCAGGTAGGAGCCGGTGATCAGCCGCACCCGGTTGTGCATCCACCCCTCGGCGCGTAGCTGCCGCATCCCCGCGTCGACGATCGGGACGCCCGTCGTGCCCTCCCGCCAGGCCGCCTCCGCCTCCTCGTCGCGCCGCCACTCCACGTCTCTGTCCCGGTAGTCGCGCCGGCCCATCTCCGGGAAGTCGCTGACGACCTGGTAGTGGAAGTCGCGCCAGCACAACTGCCTGACGTATTCCTCGCCGCCCGGCCTCCCGGCCGTGCGGTCGACGACCTCCGACGGCGACACGCAGCCGAAGTGGAGATAGGCGCTGAGCATCGAGGTGCGGCCCGCCATCCGGTCGCGGTCCTCGCCGTACGAGGCCAGCCCGTGGCGCACCCAGTGGTCGAGCCGCCGCCGTCCCTCGCTCTCCCCGCCGCGCACGATCCCGTACGGCTCCGGCGGCAGCTCGGGCAGCTCTCCGGGTTCGACGCCCGGCGGCAGGCGCAGCCGGTGGGGTGCGCCGAGCACCGGCCGGTGGGCCGTGCCCGACCAGGCCCGCCAGTAGGGCGAGAACACCCGATAGTGGTTCGACCCGGACGAGCCGGGGGTCAGCGCGCCGGGGGGCACCACGGTCACTCCGGGAAAGAGCCGGAACTCCAGCCGGTGGGTCTCGCACTCCGCCGCGAGGCGCCGTTCCCGCCGCCGGGCCAGCGAACTGACGTCCTCACTCGCCCAGATCGCCGACGCACCCGCCTCGGTGGCCAGCCGTACGGCCTGGGCCACCGGATCGCCGTGCCGTACGGCGAGGTTCCCGCCGAGCGCCCGGAGAGACGACCGCAGGTCGTGGAGGCAGGCGTGCAGGAAGTCGCGGCGGTGCCGGGCCTCGATCGCGGGGTCGAGCACGAACAGCGGCACGACGTGCCTCGCCGACGCGCACGCCTCCGCCAGTGCGGGGTGGTCGTGGACCCGCAGATCCCGGTTGAACAGCACGACGACGGCCTCCACGCTCGTCTCTTCGTGGTCCCCGGCATCGATGGTTGCGGGAGCGCCCGGAATCGACGGAGATCGCGAAGATCAGCCGTGCAGGGTGCGTACGGCGAGAACCGCGAGCCAGGCCCAGCCGATGGTGACCGAGACGCGCTGGATCAGTCCGCCCAGATCGACGAGGCTCTCCTTCTGGGCGAAAGCGGCGCTCGCCAGCACCATCGTCGCGGCGAAGAGCAGACCGCTCGCGACGGAATAGATCGCCCACCCAGGCGTGCCCGACCAGGCGAACACGAAGCAGGCCGCGGTCAGCGCCGCGAACCCGGCGAGCGAGAAGAGATCATGCAGAACTCCCGGCCGGGTGTTGGACTCGGGCAGGTCGGGGGTTCCGGGGGGATAACCGCTCACCGGATCCGTACGGAAGATCCCCCCACAGAGCAGGCCGATCGCCCACACGCCGACCAGCAGTGCACCCCAGTGCGAGGGTCCGGCACGCCAGAGGCCGACGGCGAAGGCCAGGGAAAGCAGGCTCCCGACCATGAAATTGGTGGTCTGGGTCCATCCGCGGTCGCCGATGGCGAGGGAGCTGACCGGATGGCGTAACGGCCTGTAGTGGGCGCGCAGGGCGCCTTCCGTGAGGTACGCGACGGTGAAGAGGGGGCCCGCGACCAGCCCGCAGGTGAGCAGCAGTCGATCAAGCATGGTGTCAACGTAGACTGACAAGGACCGGCTGTCAATCTGGACTGACACGTGTCGGGCCGCCTTGCGCCGGGAAATCGCCGAGATCGCGTTTCCGTTGGTCTTCGGCGGCCGTTCCGGGCGACCGTGGCGGGCGGTGCCGGACGGAGGTGGTGCGGGGGCGCGCCGTAATACCGAGAAAGCATGAAAGGCAGATTATTCCCCGGAAATATGAAGGTTATTCGCATCGGATGTGGCGATCAGATGACGGACTGTGGACGGTGCCGGAAATCATCCCCGGGCCGTGCGTGCGCGTGCGAAGAATGGGAAGGTACGTGCAGGTCATACAGGTTGTGCCGAGGGGAAGGGAAGACGTGTCGCGACTTCTCCGGACAAGCTGGGAGATAATAACGGGCATCTCTCCTGGACCCTTTTCGGATGGCCATATCGGTGTTATTTGCGGCTTATCCTCAACTGTAGATTGCTCGGGTTCTTTTCCTTCCCAACACATCCGAGTCAGTCTAAGATCTCGTTCTATGTATCGGTATGCATCGGATTTTCCCGCCGCGCAAGTGGAGCGCCTTGGCCGCGGTGATGCTCTGGCCGAACATGACGCAGTCGCCGTCCTCCACCCGAACCGGTGCGCATGAGCCCGCCCACCGGGGATGTGACGCTCGACCCCGGCCGGGGGATGGCATGGGTCGACGAGCACGGCGCTCATCTCGTGGACTACGCGTCCTACCATCTTGAGTCATCCGCAACGCTCACGGCGGTGACCGCCGCGATGCGGTCGTGCGCCGGCCGGGAGCGGCCCGGGAACGTGACAGACCGCGCCTGGCTGCTGTCCGCGCTGCGCCGGGAGTGCGCCACCGGGCCGGGGCCGGGCTTCCTGCCGGGCGCGGGTTCAGGAGGGCCGGACCCCCGTGCGGTGCGGCGCGCGTGGCGGCTGGCCGACCCCTTGGGCGCCGAGACGCTGCGCCTGCTCTACCGCCATGAACTCGGATTACGCGATCTCGTGCACGTGCTCGCCCTGCCCTCCAAGGAGGCCGGCCGGCTCGTCGCGCGCACGCAGGACGTGGTGGAGATCCTGGTGAGCGCGCTGGACGGCCTCGCCAGGGGCCGTCCCATCTGCCCGGAGCTCGCCCCGCTGGCCGCCGCCGTCTTTCCGGAGGAGAACAGCGAGGCCGCTGACTTCGGCGCCGCTCGTACGGCGCTGCTCACGCACATCGTGACCTGCGTGGTCTGCAAACGGCCCATCAACATCCGATACACCGTGCCGCAGGTGCTCTCCCGCCCGCCGGTGGCCGACCTCACCTCCGAGACGCGGCAGCGGCTCCTCGACGCACTCAACCGCCCCGCCCCCGCCCTGATCGCCCCCGCCCCGGTCGTACCCTTCCGCCGGGCCCCTGCCCCCACCGCACCCGCCCGGCCGTCGTCCCCACAGCCGTCGTCCCCACAGCCGTCGTCTGCCTGGCCGTCGTCCGCGCAGAGCGGGACCACTCGGTCGCCCGTGCCCGGCACGCCCACCCAGCGGTCTGCCACGCAGAGCACGCCCGTCCAGGCGCCGGCCACCCGTGGCACGCCCGGCCGGTCCGCGTCCGCCGATGTCGCACCGGCTCGGCCGGTGCCCGACCAGGACGTGTCCGACCAGGACGTGCCTGATCGGCCGGTGCCCGATGCACCGGTGGCGGACCCACCCGCGTCCGGGCAGGCGGCGTCGGCGGCGGCGGCGTCGTCGGCGCACCGTCCTCCGTCGTCCTTCGGAGTGCCGCTCACCGCGCCGGTGGGGACGGCCCCCGCCCCCCTCGCCCCCGCGACTTCCAAGGTGGTCCCGCCACAGGCCCCGGCCTCCCCGGTCATCCCCGGCAGCGAGCCGGAGGGTGGCCGTGACCTCCGGCGCGACTCCCAGCGTGACTCCGGGCCGGAACGGGGCGCCGGAGCGGCGCCGGAGCGACCGGTGCGGCCCTTCTCCCAGGAGGACACGCAGCCGAGCCTCGTACGGCCCCGAGGCGCGTCACGGCCATCCCGGCCGCCGGGTGCGGGACGGCCGCCGGGCCAGCCGGGCGGGTCGCGGTCCGGGACGTCCGCGCATGCCGCTCCTCCCGGAGCCGCCAAAGCCGGGGCGCCGGGCTCCCCGGGCGGGCCCGCCACGCCCCCGGGCCTGGACACCCCCCTGTACGACGCCCTGCTCTCGCAGATCAGGGCCAGGGAGGCGGCACCCGCCCCCGCGCCCGAGACGAGCGCGGCCCTCGTCCCCGCCCTGGCGTCGGCGCCGGTGGAAGACCTGGAGCGCTCCGCGCGCCCGGCGTCCGGCGTCCAGATCAGGATCGTCGCGATGCTCGCGCGGGTCCTCACGCTGCTGCGCGCGACCGCCGTACGGATCATCATCGTCGTGATCGCGGGAGCGGCGGGGACGGTGACCGGAATCAACCTCTTCGCCCCGGCTCCCCAGCCCAGGGGCGGGCCGCTGGAGGCGGGAATCACGCAGACGACGGCCGGTCCCGGAGCGGCCGGGGCGGGTGCCCCTCTCGGCGCGGGGACGGCGAACACCCCGGCGAACACCCCCGCGAGCATCGCGGTGGAGACCCCGGCGGCCGGAACGGGCGGCACGGGCGCCGGCGGCGACACCCCGGCGGACAAGGCGGCGGCAACGGACGGCACCGACTCGGACACCGGCTCCGGCGGTGACGTCTCGACGGACGGGGCGGCGGGAACCGACGGCAGCACGACCGGCGGCGCTTCGGACGGGGCCTCCGGCGGGCCGGAGACGACCGCGACCGCCTCTTCCGGAAACGGCTCGCAGGCGGGTGGGCAGCCCGCCCCCGCGGACACCCCGGCCTCTCCGGCCGCCGTGCTGATGGGCTCGTGGGGGATCCAGGCGCCGTCCGTCATCACGCTCGACGCCTTCGGCAGAGGCACGATCTCTCTCTCGACGACCGCCGGCAAAGCGGTGAAATGGCGGATTTCGGCTCCCGGCCTGTCGGTCGCGCCGTCCAGTGGAACGCTCAAGCCCCAGCACACCGCCGTGCTCACCGTGCGTGCGCTGCGGGTCCGTTACTGGTGCGGGGTCCCCGCGCCGACGACGACGCCGCTCGTCATGCACGGCCCGAAGGGCGAACGCACCGCCACCGTGCGATGGAGCACCTGTTGACGATGGAACACCTGCTGACCGCCTCCCCGTTCCCCCTCGTTCTCGGTGAAAGGACCCGACCATGACCGAGATCCGCACCTCGGCGCCGACACCACCCGAGCAGTTTCCGGACAGCGTGCCCCTCACGGCCGAGCACCTGCTCATCAACCGCCGTGTCGAACCCACCGGCGGCTGGCGGCGGATCGTCTACCAACTCTCCGGTGGCCGGATCAACCCGTCTGAGTCGGCGGCGGAGCTGGAGCGCCGTACGCTGATCGCCCAGGCGCAGACTCCCGTGGCCAGCGGTCACCACCGGATCGCGGTGATGAGCCTCAAGGGCGGTGTGGGGAAGACCACGACGACGGCGGCGCTGGGCAACACGCTCGCCTCCCTGCGCGGCGACCGGGTGATCGCGATCGACGCGAACCCGGACCGGGGCACGCTCGGCATCAAGGTCAAGTCGGAGACCGCGGCGACGATAAGGACACTGCTGGCCGAGGCGCCGCACATCGTCCGGTACGCCGACGCCCGCGCGTTCACCTCGCAGTCGTCCGCGCGCCTTGAGGTCCTCGCCTCCGACACCGACCCGGCGGTGAGCGAGGCGTTCAACGCGGAGGACTACCGGACGGTCGCCAACCTGATCGAGCGTTACTACTCGATCTGCATCACCGACTGCGGCACCGGCCTCCTGCACGGCGCGATGGGGGCGACGCTGGAGCTCGCCGACCAGATCGTGCTGGTCACCATGGTGGCGGTGGACGGAGCCAGCTCGGCCGCGGCGACCCTCGACTGGCTCACCGCCCACGGCCACGGACACCTCGTCCGGAACGCCATCGTGGTGCTGAACGCGGTCGAACCCAAGTCACACGTCGACGTGGACCTGCTCGAACGCCACTTCTCCGGTCGGTGCCGCACGGTGGTGCGGGTGCCGTTCGACCCGCACCTCAAAGAGGGCGCGGAGGTCGACCTGACCCGGCTGCGGCCCACCACGCGCGGCGCCTACCTGCGCCTGGCCGCGGCGGCGGGGCAGGCGTTCGGACAGCGGCCGGACCGGGGCAACTAGTGGGACAGATCTTCCCCGAGCCGGAGCTCGACTGGGATCTCGGACCACCCCGGCGGTGGGACCCCCGGCACCTGATCGTCGTGATCGCGGGGGTCGTCACCGTCGTCGCGGTGGCGGTGATCGTGCTGCAGACCCGGGACGCCGATCCGCCGGCCACGCCGGCCCGGGCGGTCGCCCCGGCCGTCGCCCTGGCGATGCCCAGCGACCACGAAGGCGACGGAGGCTATCCGGTCGGTTTCCCCCGGACCGAGCTCGGCGCGGCGTCCGCTGCGGCGGCCGCCCTGGAGGCCGCCTGGACGCTCGACGTCGGCCAGGCCGAGCAGGCCGCCGCGCTGTACGCGCCGCCGGACCAGCAGAAGGCGGCGCGCGACGGCGCGCGCGAGGCCGTACGCGGCTGGCGCGAGACCCTCGGCCTTCCCGTCGAGGGCGACCTCCCCGCGGGGGCGGCCCTGCGGACCCAGACGATCGGCGTGCAGTGGAACGTCCGCTCCGACGACCAGGTCCAGGTGTCGGTCCTGGTCAAGGTGACGGCGACCACGGGCGCCGGCGGCAACGGCCCCGTCTACTCCAGCCCGTACGCGATGAGCCTGCTCATGGCGTGGGCGCCCGACATGCGTGGCACGAACAAGGGCGACTGGGTGAACATTCCCGATCCCACGCCTCCGTCGGTGCCCGCAGCCGCTCTCCCGGGGACGCCCGAGTTCGCCGCGGCGGGCTGGAAGTCCCTCGTCGATCCCCGGCCCACCCCCTAGATCGAGGTTGAGCCTCATGCCCCCCCGAATTTCTCCTCGACGCGCCAAACTGGTCTCCGGCCTGCTCCTGGCCGCGGTCTCCGCCACGGCCGGCGCCGTCGCCGCGCAACCCTGGACCGCCGTGGCGGAGCCCGGCCACGGCTCCTCTTCGGACGGATCCATCCCCCTCGACCTCGCCGCCGGACACGCGGACGACTCCGCCGACCGGCCCGACGACGGCGCGTCCGGCGCCCGGGAAGCCTCCGCCGCGGATTCGGGCGGCGGTTCGCGTCACACGGCGTCCGCGAGCGGATCGGATGGCGGTGCGCGTGCGGCGGCGTCGCACGGCGATTCCGCCCCCCGCGCCGGTCGCGAGTCCGCGCCCGCCGGCGGAGGGGCGCGGATGGCACGCAGCGCGGCCTCCGGGGGCGACTCCGGAAGCGACTCCGGCTCCGGAGCCCCCCGCCTCGCCGCCGGCACCTCGGCCGGCTCTTCCGGCAAGGGCGGCACGTCCCACCATTCCTCCGGTGGTTCCCACCGGTCGTCGGGCGGGTCCGGCGGCGACTCGCGGGAGGCCGCCGACACTTCCGCGCACCCGTCGGGCCGCGGATCCGGCGGAGACCCCGCCGGGGCTCGTACGGCCGACGGCTCACGCCCCGCTCGCGTCTCCAAGCACGGCGGATCCGGCGGGAGCGGCGCGCCCGCGCCGTCCGGATCCGGGCAGCCCGTACCCACCGCGAGCGGCGCTCCCACGGAGACGGCGACGCCCGTTCCGACCGATCAGGAGACTCCGGCTCCGCACCCCGAGACGAGCCCGACGGCGGCTCCCCACGACACGGCGACGGCGACCCCGGCTCCGGACATCACGGTGACCCCCGCGCCCGTCCCGTCCCCCGAAACGAGCACGGCCCCCAGCACGGCGCCGAGTGCGGAGGCGTCGCCCACGCCCTCGCCGGCGGACACGGACAAACCGAAGGACAAGGACGAGCCGAAGGACAAGTCCGACGAGAAGCCCAAGTCCGACGACAAGTCCAAGTCCGACGACAAGTCGAAAGGCAAGCCGGCGAAGCCGCCCAAGGCGGCGCATCCCCCGAAGGCCGGTGGCAAGTCCGAGAGCAAGCCGCCCAAGGGGTCGCATCCGGTGCCAAAGCCGATCGTGACCACCACCGCGCCGCCGGCTGCCGCGGCCGAGCCGGCGCTGCCCCCGAGCGGTCAGACGGGAACGATTCCCCTGGCTCTCGGCGGGTCCGGGGCGGTGCCGCCACAGGCGGGCGACGCGCACCAGCCGTCGGCGCCGCTGGCGATCCCCGGCTACCTGCCGCTGCCGCCGCTCGTCTCCCACTCCCACGAGGACGGGTGTGGTCACGGCTACGCCGCGGGCTGCTGGAGCCTGGCGCCCTGGCGGAGCCGTACGTCCGGAGTCCCCCTGGGGATCGTACCGGGCGGGGCGGCGGAGAGCCCAGCGACGCCGCAGTGGGCGTTCGCCCCGCCGGGCGGGAAGATCTCGGTGCCCGGCCCCTCCGGCTCCGGTGTGCCCGGCCTGTTCACGGCTCCCCGGGCGGCGTTCGCCGGGGCGCAGGCGTTCGTCCAGGCCGGGTCGGTCGACGAACGGTCCGGGTGCTGGGCCTTCAGTCCTTCGGCGGTGTGCGCGCGAGCCGACTGAGCCAACCTGGAGGACCCGTGGGTTACCCCGTCGCCGTGCCGGGCACGGTGCTCACATGGAGCGCCATGCGGACGAGCAGGTCACGGCGGCGGTCACGGTGACGCCGTGCGAGGACGGCCCGCTGCTGGTCCGCGGGCCGTTCACGCTCACCACGCAGGACGGGCGGCGCATCGATCCGGGCAGGGCGACGGTGGCGTTGTGCCGCTGCGGCCGTTCCTCGGCCAAGCCGTTCTGCGACGGCTCGCACAAGGCCGTCGGGTTCCGCGCGACGAGCGAGCCCGACCCGGCCATCTGACCCCGGCCATCTGACCCCGGCCACCTGATCTGCCGGCCGTCCTCAGCGGGACACGGGCGGAGCGCCTGATCCGCCGTACGTCCCGTTTTCACGGGGACGCGAGTGGAGCGCGCGGCCCGGTCGCCCGGTGGCGCAGCCGCCGGGTCGAGTGCGCGGCCACCCGCAGGCGCCGCCCGGCGTAGGGGACGCCGCCGAACAGGACCCTGGCCGTGAGCGCCGCCCAGCTGCAGGTGGCACGTTCGAGCACCCACACCGGAGCGAACAGCGGGGCCGTGGCGGGGAAGACGCGGCGGCCCCCGGCCCGGCGGCGTCCGATCTCCGCCAGGCCGGCGACCGCCGCCGCGCCCGCCGCCACCAGTTCCGGGCGCCGTCGCCACAACGCCGCGCCCACGGCGGGCAGCACGGCCAGGAAGACCGCCATCCGCGCGGGCTGCGCGAGGTCGTCGTACGCCTGCCGGACGCGCTGCGACCAGAACCGCCGGGTGCCGGGCGGCAGGCGCCGGACGTACAGGTCGAGCGGGCACGCCTCCCGGCCGCCGTGGGCGCGGACGGTCCGGATGAGCTCCAGGTTCTCGAACAGCACGTCGCCGTCGTAGCCGCCCATCCGGGCGAAGAACGAGCGGCGTACGCCGAAGGTCCCGGGATAGTCGGCGCCGAGACCGCGGTTGAGCAGGGTGCGGGCGCTGTCCCAGCGGGCGTGCCACGGGAGCGGCTGGAAGTGGTTCTGCGGGCGGACCAGGTCGGCGTTCTTCAGCAGGGCGCTGACCCGGCCGAGCGCGGCGATCTCGTAGCGCACGTCGTCGTCGGCGATGATCACGTGCTCGTTCCGGGCTCTGCGCATGCCGGTGAGCACTCCCGCCACCTTGCCGTTGGCGACGTGGACGTCGTCGTCGGGCCGCAGGTGCTCGGCGATCTCCCGCCACAGCCGGGCGTGCCGTTCGAACAGCGGCGCCGGCGAGCCGTCGACGACGACGATCCGCGCGTGCCGCGACAGCCGGCGCAGATAGGCGGTCAGTTCCTCCAGGCCGGTGTCGTCCCGCCAGCGCAGCGGCAGCACGTAGTCGATCGGCGGCGCCGGTTCCGGCTCGTCCCGGGGCGGGTTTCCGAGCGGGTCCCGCAACGGCCTTCCGAGCGGGGCCTGGAGCGGGGTTCCGAGTGGCTGCCGGAGGGAGGACCGCCCGGCCTGCCACCGGCCCAGCAGTCGCTCGGCGAAGATCCGGTCGAGGGCGAGCGCGCAGGCGGCGCCGTACAGGATGTCCCCGGTCAGCCGGGGATGCTCGGCGGCGAACGCGCCGCACATGTCGTGCACGGCGATCTGCTCGTGTACGGCGTCGGCCTGCACGTGCTCCTCGAAGTAGCGGCGCGCGCCGGCGCCGCCGCCCAGCCGCCGCAGGCCCTGGCTGTAGCGGCGGTTGGGGGTCGACGAGGTCATCTCGAACGCCGCGAGGTGCCCGAGGAGCGCGCCCCGGTGGCGGCGGTGCAACCCGAACAGCGACATGACGTTGCCGACCGCGAGCGTCGCTCCGGGAACGCTGTCCAGGTAGGCGCCGTAGGAGTCGTCGAGGCCGAGTGCCCGCATGGTCGCGCGGAACAGTTCGGCGTGCATGCGCTCCGGGCTGCCCCCGCCGTACTCGTCGGCCTGGATCTCGACCAGCGCCGCCTTCGACCGGCCGAGCAGCCGCGGGATGCCCCACGTGTGCGGGTCGGCCTCCTTGAGCTGGTAGAGGGACCGGTGGACGACGAACTCGGCGAACCTGCCGAGATCGGCCCTGGTCCGCAGGTACGCCGAGAGCGAGGGACCCTGGTCGGCGGCGGCCAGGGCCGCCAGTGCCCGGGGCACCTCCTCCGGCGCGGGCGCGGGCGGGCGGGGCACGAGCCTGGCCAGCTCGGCCTCGAACCACCTCTCCAGGCGTTCCCGCAGCGCCAGCACCGACGGGTGCCACTCCCAGCGGTCGTCGACGCCGTCGAAGCCCTGATAGTGCAGCTCGTAACACACGAACAACGCGAGGTGGAGGTCCTCCTCGTCGCCGTACGCCTCGTCGGGCAGCGGGTCGAACAGGTGCGGCGGGCGGGTCAGCTCGCCGCGGAGCCGGTCGGTGATCGGGCCTCGTGGCGCGGGCAGGAGCATCAGCCCTCCAGGACGCGGTAGACGGACACGTGGGCGCGGCTGTCGTCGGTGAACGGCGTGCCCGACCAGTCGGCCCAGCGCCGTTCGCGCTCCATCCCGGCCAGCCGGGCCATGAGATCCAGCTCACACGGCCAGGCGTAGCGGTGGTTGGCCGGCAGCAGCCGCAGGCCGTTCGTGGTCATCCGCAGCTTCGTGGTGTGCATGAGCTGCTCGGCCGGGCACAGACGGGCGGCCTCGACGACCACCTCCTCCTCGGCGACCGACAGCAGGCGCAGCGACGTCAGGGCACGGAACGCCGCCGGGTCGGGCACCCACGCCTCGACCACGAACCGGCCGCCGGGCCGCAGATGGGCCGCCGCGTTGCGGAAGCACCGCACCTGGGCGTCCTGGGTGGGCAGCGCGAAGACGGTGTTGACGGCCAGCAGGACGAGCGAGAACACGCCCTCGACCCGGGCCTCGGAGAAGTCGCCCACGGTCACCGGGACGCGGTCGCCGCCCGGCTTGGCCCGCAGGATCTCCACCATCTCGGGGGAGCCGTCGACGCCCGCCACGGGGACGCCCCGGGCGGCGAGGGGGAGCGCCAGCCTGCCGGTGCCGATGCCGAATTCCAGCACCGGACCTCCCCCGGCCAGCCGGGAGATCGTCTCGACCACGGGCTCGACGGGCAGCCGCCGCGCTGTGTCGTCGTAGATGTCGGCGATCGTCCGCCCGTACGCGGACGCGTCAAACCATTCCCCCACGTGCTTCCCCCCACGTGTTCCCCCCCACGTGTTCCCCCCACCTGTTCCCCACGTGCCCCTCGGTCGCGCCGGCGGGTCCCCCGATCTCGTCCGCCTACCCTTCTGACCTGGTCATACACGTACGCGGACTCACGGGGTGTCCGTGGGCAGCAGCGTGCCGAGAGGGCCGAGATCGAGATTGAGGTCGGAGGGGGACAGGCCGAACCGCTCGCACAGCTCGGTCATCGCCTCCTCCAGGCGCATCAGCGTCAGGCCCAGCGTCTCGATCTGCTCGTCGGAAAGATCGCCCTGGTCCATCCGCCGCACGCACTGACGCTCCACAAGCTGGCGGATCAGCTCGACGAGCGTCAGCACGAGCCGGCTCAGGTCGCGCCGCACCGCCTCGGGATCGGTGTTGAGGCGCCAGGCGTCCGGCCCGGCGCGCGGGTTCCGGCTCCGCTCCCCGGCTTCGGCCGTCCCGGGCACGGCGCCCACCCGCCAGGGGCCCGCGGCGTTCGCCGAGCCGTTCGCCGGACCGCCTGCCGGGCTGTCCGCCGGGTCGTCGGCGAAGGCGTCCCACGGGCTCTTCCCGGCCTCACCACCCGTAGCGGTCATCTTCTCCCTCCCGATGTTCCGTGCGGAGGTGGTCGGCCTCCCGCCCTCTCTCCGCGTACGGCTGACCGAGCGGATCGAAGGGCTCGGTGCCGCGTACGGAGCCGAGCAGCGCCCGCAGGGAGATGCGGACGAGGTCGATGTCGGCGATCGACAGCACGATGTCACCGGCGATCACCACGCCGCCGGCGAGCAGCCGGTCGAGAATGTCGACGAGCGCCACGCGCTCGGGCGGCAGGCGGCCCTCGGCGGCGAGGACCCTGCCCGGCGACCGCTCCGGCGCGTACGGCGGCAGGCCGTCCGGGGTCACCGGACGCCTCCGTCCCGATCCGTCCCGAGCTCGATCATGGTGAACGAGTACGGCGCCCACGGGCCGGTGATCTCGACGTCCAGGAACCCGCCGCAGTGGGCGGCGACCACGGCGGCGAACTCCTCCTCGCGCGCCGGGTCCACGAGATAGGCGCCGTTCAGCAGCATCGACTCGCTCCTTCCGGACAGCCGGGGATCCTGCGGCCGGTGCCGGCGGCTCGCCACGGCGAGCCGCTCCAGCGCGGCGTGCAGTCCTTCCGCCCGCTCGGCGGCCGCGCGCCACAGGTCCTCCCTGCCCCGCAGGCTCTCCTTGCGGCGGCGGAGGTACGCCGCGCCGGGACCGCCGCCCTCCGGCTCGGCAGACGAGGCGCGGGCCGGGGACGGCGCGGACCGCTCCGGGGGAGTGGTCGCGGGCTGGGCCGTCTCGCGGCGCAGGTAGGCCTTGACGCCCCACTCCCGGCGCCCCGCCACGTGGGCGAGGATCTCGGCGAAGTCGTCGTGCCGCCGATCGAGCAGGGCACGCACCTGATCCTCGCCGGTGTAGACGGTCACGAGGCGCACGGGAGCGGCCGGCCCGGCCTCGGCCAGCGCCTCGACGACCGCGTGATGGGCGCGGGCGACCGCCTCCACCCAGTCGAGGTCCTCCAGGTGCCGCCGCAGCGGCTCCTCGCCGAACTCGTCGAGCGGCACGTCGCTGACATGGGCCACGAGACCACCCCGGGCGACCGGCCGCACCGCACCACCGCCCACACCTCGCAGATCGGCGCCCACCGCGCCGCCTTCCGAGCCGCCCCCCACGCCACCCACCACGCCGCCTTCCGAGCCGCCCGCGTCCGGGGCCTCGCCGCCGTGCTGGTCGTACGGCGTCGTGCCGGCGGGCGTCACCGCGTACAGGTAGACGCCATGTCCGGGTCCCTCGACAGGCCCCGCCCCGCCCGCGCCGCCGGCGCGCGGTGTGCCCGCCGGGCCGGGCGGCGGCGGCCGGGTCGCGTCGGCGGGAGCGTGGTCAGTCACGGTCGCGCTCCGTATCGCGCGGGGTGCCGCGCGGGCGCGCCGGCCGCCGGGCGGCGGAGGTTCCGGGCGCCCCACGGGTCGCGGCGGTTCCGGACGCGGTGTCCGCGTTGTCGCCGGGGCGCTCGTACCGGCTCTCGCCCGGTTCCAGCTCCGCCCGGTCCTCCCAGGCGAGCAGGCGCTCCTCGACCGCGGTGAGGCGTTCGCGGAGGCGGCGGTTCTCCTCGACCAGTTCCCGGTCCTTGCCGCTGAGCCACGGGTCGCGTTCCCACCAGTCGATGCCGATCTCCCGGGCGGTGTCGACCGAGGCGATGACCAGCCGCAGCTTGATCGTCAGCAGCTCGATGTCCAGCAGGTTCACCCGGATGTCGCCCGCGATCACGATGCCCCGGTCGAGCACCCGCTCCAGGATGTCGCCCAGGTTGGTCGACTCGCGGGGCATCGCGGACGGCGGCGCGTACGACTCCCGCAGCACGGGACGCGAGCGGGGATCGGTCATACGCCACCGCCGAACGCGCCCGTGCCGCGCCGGTAGGTCCGGGTGCGACGGTAGGACAGGAGGTCGCCGTCGTCGTCGACCTGCACCTCGTAGGTCGACAGCATGTCGCTGGAGGACGGGATCCTGCGGTCCTCGACGACCTCAACGTCGACCACCCAGCCGTCCTCCAGGGGTTCCACCAGCGTGATCCCCTCGGTGTCCTTGGAGGTCAGGTCGGCGATGTACCGCAGGCCGAGCCGACCGGCCGAGGCCGCGTTCAGCGGGCGCCGCCGGTGCGGCTCCTCCTCGGTGTCCTCGTCGAAGCGGTCTTTGCGCCGCGGAGGCACGGCACGTCACCCTCTCCGCGTGCCGCTCATGAGGCGCAGGATCTCCTCCACGGCCTGGGCCTCCTCCTCTTCGGAGATCTGTCCCGAGCGCCTGGCCTCCTCGACGGCCTCCAGCCGCCGCCGCACCGCCGCCGGGTCCTTCAGTTCGTGCTCGACCTGCTGCTGGATCAGCTCGGCCAGCCGGACGACTCCGTGGACCGGGGCGAGCGGCCAGGTGAACAACATACTGACCAGTCCCACGGCGGCCTCCCTTCGGATGGTGACGAGTCAGCTGATGACGAAGTCGTACGGCGCCATCGGCCCGAGCAGGCGGACCTCCACCCGGGCGCCCCACTCGCCGCGCAACTCCTCGACGGCCCGCTCGAAGTCGTCGCGGCGGTCGTTCTCCACGAGGAACGCCACGTGCGCGGCGTCGCGTTCGTGACTGGGCTCCCGGACGACCGCCCCCGCGGTGACGGGCTCGAACCGGTCGACGACCGCCTGCGTGTCGGCCTCCCGCTTGGCGGCGATGATGTGCGTGATCAGCTCGCCGAGCCGCATTCGTTCGCTCCGCGTCACCTCTTCGGGCAACTGCCTGATCCGGTCGCGCAGCTGCCTGGCCTCGGCGCTCTCCGACAGCACCTCGACCAGCACCGGCTGCTCGGCGTACCGCGCTTTGAGGACGTACTGCGCGCGGCCCTCGATCTGCTTGAGCGCCGCCGCGAACGAGTCGTGATGCGGGGCCAGCAGTTCCGCCACGACCGCCTCCGGCGTGGTCATCACGGCGCCGAACCGCAGGGGGAGCACGGGGACCTCGGCGGCGACGTCGTCGAGGAGCCGCTCGTGGGCCACGAGGTCCTGCGCCCGGCCGAGCGGGCGGTCCACGTCGACGTCGCTCACCAGCGCGGCGATCTCGCCGTGCCGGACGATCCTGACCTTGGCCGGGGGATCGCCCACTCCGAGGGCGTCCTCGGTCATCTCGACGTCCTCGGGGAGGATGCCGTAGACGTAGCACGCGACGTCCGGACGGGCCTCGGCGCGGTCGCCGGGTCCGGACTCCCTGATGGCGCGGGACATCTCAGTCCTCCTCCCGTCGCCGGCGGCGGGTCCGCGGGGCGGGTTCCTCGCCGTAGCTCGTCATGAGGTCCTGCAGCTTCTCCCCGGCCGCCTCCAGCACGCCCTGCGCGATGCCCTTGGACTTGCCGCGGGCGATGCTCTGCGGCGCCTCCGACAGGAGGTCGGGCAGTCCCTTCTGCTGGGACGCGATGTCGAGCCGGTTGACCGCCTCCGCGAAGCGGAGATAGGTGTCGACGCTCGCGACGACGACCCGCACGTCGATCGTCAGGATCTCGATCCCGACCAGTGACACCCGCACGTACGCGTCGATCACGAGGCCCTTGTCCAGGATCGTGTCGATCACGTCCGCCAGACCGGATCCCGACGACCGGCCCGGCAGCCCGCCGCCACCCGCTGGTGGAACGGCTATCGTCATGGGCACTCCCTCCTTTTGTCCGTGCCGTGGTCAGCTGTCCCGCGCGTCACTCCAGGGGCCGGCGGCGCCGGACCGGACGCCGCGCCGGCTGCTCGGGCTCGCCGGCCTCCTCGGCCCCGCGCTCCTGCTCGCCTTCGCCGCGCTCGGCCGTCCCGGCGCTCTCCGCACGCCGCCGTGCGGGTGTCGGGGCGCCACGCCGCTCGGGTTCGGCGGTCCGGGCTCCGCGCGTCCGGGTGATGGTCCGCCGTTCCTCGCGTTCCCGTTCCTCGGGTTCCCGCTCCGGCGCGCGCCTCCGGGTGACCACCCGGGCCCTGGCCCGTCCGCCCGCCTCGGCGCGGGCCGGAGCGCGCTCGCGCTCCTCTTCCTCTTCGGGCTCCTCCTCGCCCTCCTCCTCCTCTTCTTCCTCTTCGAGCTCCTCGGGAGCCTCTTCCTCCGGCTCCTCCTCGGCGGCCTCCTCTTCGGCGCCCTCTTCGGGGGCCTCCTCCGCCGCCTCGCCGGCCTCTTCGGGAGCCTCTTCGCGAGCCGCCTCGCCCTCTTCCTCCTCGCGGAGGGCCGTCTCGTGGTCCTTGACGACCTGGCTGTCGCGGATCTCGCCCCGCCAGCCCTCGATCTCGTCGGCGTGCAGCAGGGTATAGGTCATGACGTGCCGCCTGAAGTGCTTGAACTCCAGCCGGACCCGGCGGCCCTGGGCCCGCCACAGATTGCCGATGCGCTCGAACAGGCCCTGCGGGTTGTACTCGATCACCAGCAGGACCCGGGTCATCTCGGGGGTGATCTCGTGGAAGGTGACCGAGCCGTCCGGCCAGCCCTTGGGTCCCTGCGACCGCCAGACGATCCTGCTGTCGGGGACCTGCTCGACGATGGTCGACTCCCACGTACGGTGGGACCACCAGATCTGGGCCTTCCACCCGAGCTTCTCGTCGGACTTCTGCTCGACCGTCTCGACCTTCTTCATGAAGCTCGGCCACTCCTCGAACTGCGTCCACTGGTTGTAGACCACGCGGAGGGGCGCGCCGATGTCGAGCGACTCGACGATGTTGGTGAGCTTCAGCTTCTTGCCCTTGCCCTTGCCCTTGCCGCCACCGAACAGACCCTTGATCTTCTCCTTGCCGTAGGCGAACAGGGCGGCGCGTACGGGGTGGCTGCCGCCGCCGCCCTCGGTCAGCGCCTCGGTGAGGGTGCCGAGCAGGCCGCCTCCGCCGGTGGCGCCGAGGCGGTCGGCGAGTGACCGCAGCAGTCCCTGGCCACCCTGGCCGCCGGTCAGCTTGCTGATCACCCCCGGACCGCCGTTCGCCTGCCTGCCGGTGACCGCGCCGAGCAGGCCGGAACCGCCGTGCTCCACGTATTCGGTGAGACGGCCGGCCATCCGGTCGACCCTCCCCGCCACACCGGACAGCGCGCGTTCCGCCGCGGCCGTCAGCAGGTTCTGGACCTCCTGGCCCAGGCGCTGGGTGGGGAGGGCGGTCTCTTCCGATTCCCGTGCCCGTTCCCGTGTCTCCTCGGTCATGGGGTCACCTCCGGGTCCGTGTCACGGGCCGGGCGGACCGGGCTCGGGGCCTGGGCCGCTCCTCAGGCTCGGGCTCCTCTTCCTCTTCCTCGTACGGCTCCTCCTCGTACTCCTCTTCCTCCTCGTAGGCCTCTTCGGGCTCGGGCTCGGGTCGGCGCGCCCGCCCGCGCCCCGGCCTGCGGCGGGGCTCCTCCGGGCGCTCCTCTTCCGCTTCCTCCGCGGCCCGGCCGCGCCCCCGGGGCTGCCGGAGCGCCTCCGCGCGTTCGTGCAGCTTGTCGCTCAGTGTGTCGATCTGCCGGCTGGTGGCGCGCCTGGCCGCGGCCTTGCCGATGTCCAGCACGTCGCCGCGGACACGTTCGGTGATCTTGCTGAGATCGGGGGCGGCCCCGCCGAGGATCTTGGGCACCTGTTCCAGGAGGGCGCCGGCGGCCCCCTCTCCGCGCAGACGGGCGGCGAGGATGGCCAGCGCGAGCACCAGCGCGAGGCGCAGCTTGTGGTGCCGCCCGAGGTAGTAACCCGCGATGACAGCCAGAGCCACCTTCAGTCCGTCTTTCATGATCGCGCCTCCTCCTGGCCGCCCCGGAGCGTCGATGCCGGTCGCGTCGCCTGCCTCGCCGTGCGGCGTTGCGATCCGATCGAACAAGATGAATGCCCTAGAAGGTGACACAAAAACTCAATCAGTGACATACCGGACAGTTTTGGGATGTCATAACCCCTCCCTTAGGGCATGGGCCCCGGCCCTGCCCGGAGCCGTGACCGGCTCCGTGGTCTTGGTGTGTTCGAGGATCTCCGATGACCCAACCTCGCCTCACCTCGCACGATTACTGTGCGCGAACCGGGTATTACGGCCGTGAATCGGCGGGAAGCGGCCGGAAGCGGCCATATCTGCCGCGCACGCGAAGCGGGGGAGTCACATGACCGAGACCAGAACGTCGTCCGTGACCGCGGAGCAGGCCCCCGTCCGACCGCACGGAGGCCAGGGCGGCTCCAGCCTGATGACCGAGCGCGGGCGCACCACCATCGCGGACGAGGTGGTCGCCAAGGTAGCCGGGATGGCCGCCCGTGAGATCGAAGGCGTCCACGAGTTCGGCGCCGGTGGAGTCCGCGCGTTCGGGGCCATCAAGGGCGCGCTCGGCGCGGAGGACGGCGTCACCAAAGGGGTGTCGGTCGAGGTGGGCGAGCGGCAGGCGGCCGCCGACATCCATCTCGTCGTCGAGTACGGCGTCGCGATCCCCGACCTCGCGCAGGCCGTACGGGGCAACGTGATCCGCGCGGTGGAGCGCATGTGCGGGCTGGAGGTCACCGAGGTGAACATCGCCGTCGACGACGTCCATCTCCCCCGGCAGGACTCGTCGGCGCCCGCCGACGGGGAACCGCGGGTCCAGTGAACGCCGGCCCAATGAACGCCGGCCCAGTGAACGTCGGCCCAGTGAACGCGGGCCCGGGCGACGCGGTCGCGAGCCGGGAGGGCGGCGACCGGGAGGCGGCCACCGGACCTCAGGCGCCGGCGGCGCGGCGGATCGCCGAACGCGTGCTGTCCTGCCCCGACGTCGCCGGCCTGTCCAGAGGGCCGTTCGGCGCGGTGGCGACCTATCTCCCCGGCGACCTCGTCCCCGGCGTGGCCGTACGGGACGACGTGATCGAGGTGCACGTCGTCGCCCGGTACGGCAGGCCGTTCCCGGAGGTCGCCGAACTGATCCGCGACGCGATCGGCGACCTAGCGGCGGGCCGCAGGATGGACGTCGCGATCGCCAACGTGGTCACATCCGACGGAAGGAAGAAATGATCATGGAAGGCTATCCGCTCTGGGGCCTCGTGGGGCTGTTGTTCGGCACGGTGCTGGGAGTGGTGGGGGCCTTCGGCGGCCTCGCCGCGTTCATCATCGTCCTGGTCCTCGGCATCGTCGGGTTCTTCGTCGGCCTGGTGCTCGAAGGCGGCGTACACATGCCCCAGATGCACCCGAGACGGCAGTGAGCGTCCCGGCCGAGCGCGGCACGACGACGATCTCGGAGCGCGCGCTCACGAAGATCGTCGAGCAGGTGGTGGGCGAGGAGGAGCACGTGACGGAGCCGCCGCACGTGTCGGCGTCCTTGAGCGGGATGATCGCGGCGGTCCGCTGCGACGTCACCATCCGCTACCCGTCGCCGGTGCGGCGGGTGGCCGGCGAGATCCGCGAGCGGGTCCGGCGGCGCGTCCGCGAACTCACCGGCGTCGCCGTGGAGAACGTGGACATCGAGGTCGTCGGGCTCGTGCCCGAGCAGAGGAGTGGCGATGAGCGAAGGCGGAGGCCGGTCTGAGAGGACCCCGCTCTTCGTGCCGGTGCGGGGATTCGACGGCGCGGGAGCCGAACGGGCCTTCCGGCCCGGCCGGGGACTGCCCGCCGTGGTCGCCGCGCTCGCGCTGCTGGCGATCGGCGTGCTGACCGCCGTCGAGGTGATCTCAGCGTTGCTCGGGCATCCCGTCGGGCTCGTGCCGTACGAGCGGGTGGCCGGGTGGGCGAGGACCACGGCGTGGAACGACGACCGGGCGCTCGCGGCGGCCGCCGCGCTGGCCCTGATCGGGCTGGTGCTGGTGCTGATCGCGGCCGTGCCCGGGCGGGGGCGGCTGGTGGCGCTGCGCACGGCCGACCCCGACCTGGTGGTCGGCGTGCCGCGCCGCGCGCTCGCGCGGGTGCTCAGCGGCGCGGCCGGCCGCGTGGACGGCGTGCGGGCGGCGGGCGCACGGGTGCGCGGATGGCACGCCGACGTGTCCGTCCGGACGGACCTGCGCGACACCACCGTCCTCCGGGAGCGCGTCCGCGCGGCGGCGGAGCGGGAGATCGCCCGGCTCGCGCCCGCTCACCCGATATCCCTGCGGGTCCGGGTCCACGGGCCCCGGTAGGCCGCAGGGACCGAAGACGTCGAAGGAGGCAGCGACAGTGACGAAGCCGTCCAGAGGGAAGCCGTCCAAGGGAAACAGGACGGGCCTCACGCTGTTCGGGCTGGTCCTGCTGGCCGCGGGCGGCCTGGCGCTGGCGCGGGCGCTCGGGGCCTTCGGCGACGCCGCCGCGCGGCGGCCCGTGCTCGACGCGGGGACCACGTCCTTCGCGGCGACCACCCCGTGGTTCTGGCCGGTGGTGGCCGTGGCCGGCGTGGTGCTCGCGCTCCTGGGGCTGGCCTGGCTGCTCGCGCTGCTCCGGCTCGACCGGCCGCGGCGGCTGCGGCTGGAGTCGGGCGCCTCCGGCGTGACGGAGGTCGACGCCTACCCGGCGAGCGCGGCCCTGGCCGAGCAGGTCGGCGCGTACCCGGACGTGCGCAGGGCGCACGCCGTGCTGCGCGGCTCCTCCGACGACCCGCACCTCGACCTCGGGGTCTCCGCCGTCGCGCCGGCCGACCTCGGGGCGCTGGTCACCCGGCTGCACGAGGAGGCCGTCCCCGGCCTGCGCACCACCCTCGGGCTGCGCCGTCTCCCGACGCTGGTCCGGCTGCGCCTCGCCTCCGGCCGCCGTACGCGGGTGGTCCACTGACGGACGAAGTGACAGAGGTGTAGGTGAAAGTTTCACCTACCGTCACGGCGTTGTGGCTGGTTGCGGTTTCGTCCAGTTTGTCGACCAAATCAACTCATGTTGCGGTCCATGGTCAGGTGTCTATCGTCCGGGTCATGAGGATGCGAATGATCACGGCGAGCCTCGCCATGCTCGGCTCCGTCGCCGCGTCGCTCGTCGTCGGTCAGGCGGCGCATGCAGACACGGTGATCTGCGACAAGTACGGCAGTACCACCGTCCAGAACGGTAAGTACGTCGTCATCAACAACGTGTGGGGCAGCAGCGCCACGCAGTGCATCAACGTCACGAACAACGGCTTCACGGTGACGCAGGCGCAGCACAACAACACGGGCGGCACCCCGGCGGCCTACCCGGCCATCTACGCCGGCTGCCACTACGCCAACTGCTCCACCAACAGCGGCCTGCCTCTCCAGGCGAGCAACAGCCAGTTCAACACCGTGCAGACCAGCGTCAGCATGAGCTACCCGGGCTCCGGGATCTACGACGCGGCGTACGACATCTGGTTCGACCCCACGCCGCGCAAGGACGGCCAGAACACCGGCGCCGAGATCATGGTGTGGCTCAACCACACCGGATCCGTGCAGCCCGTCGGATCCCGCGTCGGCAGCGCCAACATCGCCGGCGCCAACTGGGACGTCTGGTTCGGCAACATCGGCTGGAACGTCATCTCCTACGTGCGGACCTCGGCGACGAACTCGATCAGCTTCGCGGTGCGCGACTTCTACGACGACACGGTGAACCGGGGCTACGGCCAGCGGTCGTGGTACCTCACCAGCGTCCAGGCCGGATTCGAGCCCTGGGTGGGCGGCGCCGGCCTCGCCGTGAACAACTTCTCCTACAGCATCGGCGGCTCCGTCCCGACCTCGACGCCTACCTCGACGCCGACCAATCCGGGCAACGGCGGCGGCTGCAAGGTGAAGTACACGAAGAACGAGTGGCAGGGCGGCTTCACCGCCGACGTCACCGTCACCCCCTCCAGCGCGGTGAACAACTGGACCGTGGGCTTCAACTTCCCGAACGGTCAGAAGATCACCAGCGCCTGGAACGCCACCATGACCCAGAACGGGTCCTCGGTCACCGCGAAGAACCTGTCGTACAACGGCTCGGTTGGCGCGGGCGGCAGCATCTCGTTCGGCTTCCAGGGCACCTGGAGCGGCTCGAACGGCAACCCGACCGGCTTCACGCTGAACGGCACCGCCTGCACCAACGCCTGACATCCCGGAACGACCCGAATACCCCCTGAACGCCTCACACCCCCCCTGTAGAAGGAGCGCCGCCCGAGGGATGTCCCTCGGGCGGCGCTCCCTTCTGCGGGTACACCGGAGCGGCGGGGACGTCCGAGACCTCACAATGGCGTCGCCGAGGTAGAAAAGTGCGGCCGAAAGTGACATGCCTGTCGCGTCAGGAGCCGTAGCCAGGTGGAGATACTCCAGTCAGGAGCCGGACCGTCGGAACGGTCCTGCTCCTGCGGGTCCCCCACCCCGCGAAAGGAACCCGGCAGAGGAGCCCTCATGTTTCTGCCCCCCATGCGCTCGCTCGCGGCGTCGGCCGCGTCGCTGGTGAGCGCGGCCACGCTGGTGGTCGTACCGGCGGTCCCGGTGGCCGCCGCCCCCGACGCCGCGGCTTCGGTCTCCGCGATGCGGGCGGCCGCGCCCGTGGCGACCCTGGTCGGCGTGCGCGCCTCGCACCACCCCGGCCTGGACCGGGTCGTCTTCGAGTTCCGCGGCCCGCTCCCGGCGCGGCGCGGCGCCGGCTACGTGTCCCGGCTGATCGCCGACGGCTCGGGCGACACCATCCCGGTGGCCGGCGACGCGATCCTCGGCCTGCGCTTCGAGCGCGCGGCCGGCCACGACGGGAGCGGCGCCTCCATCGGCCCCGCCCGCGAGACCTTCGCGCTGCCCGGAGTCGTCCAGGTCGTCCGGGCCGGCGACTTCGAGGCGGTGCTCACGTTCGGCATCGGCCTGGCGCGCAAGGCCCCCTACCGCGTCTACACGCTCACCCGTCCGAGCCGGGTGGTCGTGGACATCGGGACGCCGCGCCGCACCGTGCCGGTGGGCGTCCACCTCCTCGACTCCCGCCGCTACGACGCCGGGCGGGAGCCGTACACCAGGGTGGTGCGGCGGCCGGTGGCGCCACCGGCCACCGCGCGCGGCGCGCTCCAGCGGCTGTTCGCCGGGCCGACCCGGGCGGAGTACGCCGCCGGGCTGCGCTTCGTCGCCTCGGGAGCCACCGGTTTCACGTCCGTGGTCGTCCGCGGCGGGGTCGCCCACGTGCGGCTCACCGGCGCCGTCGGCAGCGGCGGGTCGGCGTTCACCGTCGCGGACGAGATCATGCCCACGCTCAAGCGGCTGCCCGGCATTCACTGGGTGAAGATCTACGACGCCTCGGGCCGCACCCAGCACCCGGCGGGCCGCTCCGACTCCGTCCCGGAGAGCCTGGAGCCCTGACCGGGCCGTACGGAGGGGAGGGCCGGAATGACCCGGCCCTCCCCTTTCCATGACCGCATCCTCACCCCTGAGAAGGACGCGGAGCTGAAACTTTCGGACTTCTGTCAAGTTGTCCAACGCCATTATGGCTGTTAGGGCGCGGATTTGTCACCTCGTATTGACCGGCGAGTGAAGGATTCCCGGGGTGCGCCAACGGAAAGTTAAGGCAATATTTCGAAACTTTCGGGCAGTGGCTTCACGACCGCGCGTAGCGCGCTGAAGTGGCACGCCACCGAGCCGCGCGGAGGGCGCCCGGTGTCCGCGCCCGAGAGTCCGGGCGCCGTTCCGGGTCGAACGTGTCGACTGCGTGAGCGGGCCGCTACGTACGTATTTCCGGCTGGTAATCGCGCCGTAACTTTCCGTGTCGAGCATCGGGCGAGGAGGTCACACAGACGCGAGAGGAAACGGTATGCCGTCCATCTTCGATCAGATCGGCGGATCGGCCGCGGTATCGGCCGTGGTCGACGAGTTCTACACGCGGGTCGTCGCCGATCCGATGCTGCGGGGGTACTTCGCGGACGTCGACATGGACAAGCTGAAGGCGCACCAGCGCAGCTTCGTCGCCGCGGCGCTCGGCGGCCCGCAGGAGTACCGGGGCAAGTCGATGGACGTGGCGCACGCCGGGCTCGGCATCACCGCCGAGGAGTTCGACCAGGTGGTCGTCCACCTGGCCGGCGCGCTGGAGTCGTGCGGGGTGGACGGCGAGACGATCGGCGCCATCGCCGGCGCCCTCGCCCCGCTGAAGGACCAGGTCGTGCGGAGCCAGGCCGTCTCCTGATCCGTTCTCCGGCACGCCGGGCTGGAAGGTTAGATTAACCTAGGTTATGTTGGACGCGTGTACTCCGACATAATGATCCTGCGCGGCCTGCTCACCGCGCCGAAGCACGGTTATGAGATCAAGAAGTACATGGAGCGCCTCACGGGCGGTCTTCTCAACAACAACACGCTCTATCCCGCGCTGCGCCGCTTCGAGCAGCGGGGGGAGATCGAGAAGATCGCCGAGGAGGTGGCGCCCGGCCGTCCGCCGCGGACCGTCTACCGGATCACCGGCAAGGGGCGGGAACGCCTGCTGGCGCTGCTGCGCACCGCCGATCCCCAGGTGCTGGTGAAGGACGAGGAGTTCCAGGTCAGGGTCGGCCTGTTCGACCTGCTGCCCGTCGCCGACCGGCGCAGGATCGTCGAGGTCAGGCGGGAGCGCGTCGAACACGAGCTGGCCCTGCAGGAGGAGCTGGCCGCCGCCGCCGGGCACGCGCCCTGGGGTGAGCGCGTCCTCGCCTTCACCGTCGAACGGCTCCGGCTGGAGCTGCTCTGGCTGACCGAGCTGGAGGCGGTGCTGGAGGAGGCGGTGCCGGAGGAGACGGTGCCGGAGGAGACGGAGTGACCGGCGCGGCGGGCGCGGCACCCACCCGCCTCATGTCCGCCGGCCTCGTCGCGGGGCCGGTGCTCTCGATGATCGACTCGTCGGTGGTCAACCTCGCGGTGCCGGATCTCGTCCGCGAGCTGGGCCGTCCGCTGGAGGTCGTCCAGTGGGCGGTGAGCGGCTACCTGCTCGCCCTGGCGATCGGCCTGGCCGCCACGTCGTACCTGGCCAGACGCTTCGGCCTGGTGCCGACGTACGCCGCGAGCCTCGCCCTGTTCACGATCTCCTCCGCCGCGTGCGCGCTCAGCGCGGACGCCGGCATGCTGATCTGCTTCCGGGTCGTGCAGGGCCTCGCCGGAGCGCCCCTGGTCCCGCTGGCGATCGGCCTGCTCATCGGACAGGGAGGCGCCACCGAGGGGGCGGGCGGCAGGGTGCCGCTCACCGCCGGTCTCGCGTTCTTCGCCGCGCCCGCGCTGGGCGTCTCCCTGGGCGGCCTGCTGATCGGCGCGTACGGCTGGCGCTCCATCTTCCTGGTCAACCTGCCGGTCGGGCTGCTCGCCCTGCCCGGCGCGCTGGCGGCCCGCCGGGCCGGCCTCGGCGCGAGGGGCGACCGGGCCGTACGGCCGGACCTGCCCGGGCTGGTCCTGCTGGCGGCGGGGCTCGGCCTGACCACCTACGGCGTGGAGCGCGCGGCGGCGCACGGGTGGGCCACCCCCTCCTGGCCGGCCGGCCTGGCGCTCCTGGCCGCCTACGTGCTGTGGGCGCGCCGCCGGCCGCAGGCCGCTCTGGCGCTCGACCTGGCGCGAGATCCCGTACGGGCGCTCACGCTCGCCCTGTGCGCGGTGTCGAGTGTCGTGCTGTTCGCCGTGCTGTTCATCGCGCCGTTGTATCTCCAGACGATCCAGCACCACACCGGCCTCGTCACCGGGCTCGCGCTCCTGCCGCAGGGGCTGGCGATGGGAGTGTCGGCCGCCGCGGGCACCACGATGGCGGAGCGCTTCTCGGTGCGGTTCGTGGTGGTGGCCGGCATGCTGTTCCTCGCGGTCACGACCGGGCTCATGGCGTTGCTGTCGGCCGGCACGCCCGTCTGGCTGACCACGCTCCTGCTGTGCGGGCGCGGCCTGGCGATCGGGTTCACCAGTCAGCCCCTGGTCGTCTCGCTGCTGGGCGGGCTGCCGCCCGAGCGCGTCCCGGACGCGAACACGCTGTTCAGCGTCGTGCAGCGGCTGGCCGGGTCGTTCGGGATCGCGCTGCTGGTGACGTTCCTCACGACCCGCGGCGCGGCCGCCGGATCCGCGCTCACGGGCTTCCGGGAGACCATGCTGGTCCTCGCCGCGACGGCGCTGCTCGGCGCTCTCGGCGCGGCGCTGCTGCGGCGGCCGGCGGAGCGGGCGTCCCTGGTCAGAGGACCAGTCTCAGCTCCGGGCGGTGACCGGGGAGGCCGATGAGCTCGCGCACCCGCGCCGGCGGCCAGGCGAGCTCCCGCGCGAGCGCGGGCACGGTCAGCCGGGCCTCGGCCGCCGCCATCTCGAAGGCGCGGGCCAGCAGCACGGGCTGCTCGCCGGGGTGGCCCGACACCGGCTCGGCCGCGAAGCCCGGCTGGTCGCGCAGCGCGGCGAGCCGCTGCCAGGCCCGGCCGGCCGCCGAGTCGGAGAGCAGCCCGACCTCCCGGCACCGGTAGAGCAGCGAGTCGACCGACACCCCCCAGACGCGGCGCAGCTCGGCCAGCCGCCGCAGGTCGGCGCGGGCGGGCAGGCTCGGCCCGATGCTGTCGCGCGGCGTGAGGAACTCGGCGGCGAAGGAGTCGGCCTCGCGTTCCTGCTGGCTGTCCCCGGCCGCCGCGTCGCCGTGTAGGACGAGGTGGCCCAGTTCGTGGGCGGCGGTGAAGCGGTGCCGGTAGACGTCGTCGAAGCGGTTGGGCGTCAGGACGACGATGGGCCGGGGCAGGCTGGAGGTGGAGAAGGCGTCGACCGTGACCGCGTCCTCGTCGGCGCGGGGGAAGACGACGACGATTCCCCGCGACTCCATGTGCCGCACCAGGTGACTGACCGGCCCGGCGCCGAGACCCCAGTGTTCCCGCAGCGCGCGGGCCGCGCCCACGGGATCGCGGGGGAGGGCGGTGCCGGAGTCGACCTCGCCCCCGGCGAAGCCCGGCAGGTCGACGAAGGGGAGCCGCACCCGCTTCTCCAGCGCGTACGTCAGCTCCCAGACCTGCTCGACGAAGGCCACGGCCTTGGCCCGCTGGTAGGCGCGGGTGGAGCGCAGGCTGCGGAAGTGCGCCATAGAGCCGTCGAGCTTGCCGTGCGGGCGGCCCGGCAGGAAGAACGCCGCGGGGACCGCGAGCACCTCGGCGAGGAGGGGGACCAGGTCGGGGCGCGGCCGGGTGATCCCGGCCTCGTACTGGCCGACCGCCGCGGGTGACACGCCGACGCGCTCGGCCACCTCCTTCTTGGTCAGCGCGGCGAGCCGTCTGGCCTGGGTGAGCCGGGTCCCGTCGAAGGCGTCCGCCACCGCCTGCGGGCTGGGCTCGCTATCGTCCTTCATCGGCGACGTCCGGCGCCTCCGCCGGCGCCTCGCTCTCCGGCGGCAGGGCCGCCGCGCGCTCGTACGGCGAGCGGGCGTTCATCTCGGGGGCGGGCATCGCGCCCCCGGAGAATACGGGCGGCGTCTCGATGGACAACGTCCCGGCGGGCAGGGTTCCGGTGGGCAGGGTTCCCGCGAGGGCGGCCCCGGCGAGGGGGATCTCCTCGTAGTGGTGCCAGCGCAGGGTGCCGGTGCGGTCGAGCAGCTCGGCCTCGCCCCACCACGCGTCGAGCAGCCCGGCCCCGGCGTTGCACGCGTACGCGATGAGCACCAGGCGGGTGCCCTCGGGCAGCTGCGTCAGCGCCCGGGCGGCCGGGGTGACCGGCTCGGGCATGCCGTCCTCGGCGCCGCCCAGCGTCAGCTGCTCGGTCCAGGGCCGCGGGCCGAAGCGGGTGAACAACGCCTGGACCAGCCCCGACGGCCTGCCGTCGCCGATCCGGGCGTTCACGACGCCGACCGACCGGTCCTTCGCGTAGCGGAAGGGGAAGAGCAGGTTGCCGCCGAGGACGACGAGCTCGTGCTGAGAGCCCGGCGGCTTGACGATCTCGACGTCGGCCATGTCCGCGAACGCGCGGGCCAGCGCCTCGAACTTGCGCGACATCATCGTGAAGCCGAACGGATGCAGATGCCGCGTCCGCGCCGTCTGCTGGGCGTCCTGGGCGTTCTCCAGGGCGACCGTCAGCGCCTCGGCCACGCCGCGGCGGATCTGCCCGGCGCGCGGCCCGAACGTCTCCATGGCCCAGGTCGACAGCATCGGCCACCTCCGGTGCGCTTCGGCCGGCGACCGCCGCACGCCGGGGCCGCTTTATTTTCCAACATCATAGACCCGCAGACGCTTCACGTGTCACAACCGACACACCTCTCCTGACTTATCGTGAAATATGGGGGAGATCCTGGTCGGCACGGCGTCGTGGACCGACAAGACGCTGCTGGAGTCCGGGTGGTACCCGCCCGACGTCACGACACCCGAGGAACGCCTACGCCACTACGCGGGCGAGTTTCCGCTGGTGGAGGTCGACTCGACCTACTACGCGCCGCCCGCCGAGGCCACCGTACGGCTGTGGGCCGAGCGCACGCCCCCGGGGTTCACCTTCGACGTCAAGGCGTTCTCCCTGCTCACGCGGCATCCCACCCGGCCGGCCGCGCTGCCGAAGGACCTGCGGCCGAGTGGCGCCGGGAAGAACCTGTACGCCCGCGACCTCGATCCCCGGATCGTCGAGCAGGTCTGGGAGCGGTTCCTCAGCGCCCTGCTGCCGCTGCGGGAGGCGGGCAAGCTCGGGTCGGTGCTCTTCCAGTTCCCCCGGTGGTTCCCGATCGGCCGGGCGAACAAGCACTACATCCTGGAGTGCAAGCGGCGCTGCGAGCCGCTGCGGATTTCCGTGGAGTTCCGCAACCACACCTGGATGAGCGAGGAGAACCGGGCCGAGACCCTCGACTTCCTCCGGTCGTACGGGCTGCCGTACGTGTGCGTGGACATGCCGCAGGGCTATCCGGACTCGGTCCCGCCGGTCGTCGCGGCCACCTCCGACCTCGAGGTCGTGCGCTTCCACGGGCACAGCGACAAGTGGACCAGTCACGACACCCACGAGCGCTTCGGCTACCACTACTCGCCGGAGGAGCTGGAGCGGTGGGCGCCGAGACTGCGTGATCTGGGTGCCGAGGCGACCACCACGCACGTGCTGATGAACAACTGCTACCGCGACTACGCGCAGACCAACGCCCGGCAACTCGCCGCCGTGCTGGCGGGCATGCCGGACTGCGAGGTCCGCCCCCGTCCGGCTCAGCGAGGCGGATGACCGGCGCTCACGGCCGCCCGGCGTTCGTGTCGTGGGGCCCGCCGGGCCCCCGAGGCCTCCGACGACTCGCTCGCCGTACCGCGGCACTGGCCCATCCCCCGCCGCCCGTACCCCTCGCTGGCGACGGCAGTCGCCGGGGACGGCCCGCGTACGGGCAGCGGCCCGGCCCCGCCTCCGACGTCTTCAGTTGGGCCGTGACGATCGCGTACGCCGCGACCGGGCGGCTGCCCTTCGCCGGGCCGACCGTTCCGGCCGTCCTGATGGCCATCTCGGTCCATGAGCCCGACCTGTCCGGCGTGCCCGCCGACTTCCGCCCGCTGCTGGAGGGTGCCTGGCGAAGGATCCCGCCGTCCGGCCGGCCGCCTCCGCCCTGCTGCGCGCCCTCACCGGCGACGACACGGCCACGGCCGCCACCTCGCCTGCCACCGCCTCACCTGCCACCACGTCAGCGTTCACCACAGCACCGTTCACTCAAGCACCGGACGATCCGGCCCGTACGGTCGTCTCCGGCGGCGCGATCCCGGCAGGCGCGGACACCGGGAACCCGCCTGCTCGGCGGCGATGGCTCATCGGCCTCGCGGCGGGAGCGCCGGCCGTGCTCGTCGTGGGCGGGGTCTTGTACGCGTCCCGCGGCGGCGACGCGGGTCCCAAGGGCGGGAGCCTGCTGTACGGCGACGCCATGCCCTCGGACCGGCGCACGACGCGGGCGGTGCTGTCGAGCGCTCATGTGCCCGAGGCCGGAGGCGGCGCGGTCACCGTCTCGTTCGACGACTTCAGCGTGCGTAAGGCGGGCTAAAGTCACCTGAATGGCGGCGAACCCCTCTCGGCTGGCATGGCTCGACGCGTTGCGCGGAGTCGCCGCGCTGGGTGTGGCACTGCACCACGGGGCCTGGACCTTCGTCCCGGAGTTCTGGGCGAAAGTGGACGGCACCGTCGACGTCGGCACCTGGGGCGTCTTCGCGTTCTTCCTGGTCAGCGGATACATCATCCCGGCCTCCCTGGAACGGCGCGGCGACCTGCGGGCCTTCTGGACCGGCCGGGCCTTCCGGCTGCTGCCCCTGCTGCTCACCGCGCTCGTCCTCGCGCTGCTCCTCGCGTACGCCGGCGCGTTCGTGCCGTCACCCGACCTGAACCGGCGTCCACTGGCGCTCGTCGCCCTCGGCAACCTCACGATGCTGCAGGAACTGCTCGGCCTGCCCGCCGTGATCGGCGTGATGTGGACGCTCTCCTACGAGATGGCGTTC
Source organism: Microbispora sp. NBC_01389 (assembly GCF_045040095.1). Classification (NCBI taxonomy): domain Bacteria; kingdom Bacillati; phylum Actinomycetota; class Actinomycetes; order Streptosporangiales; family Streptosporangiaceae; genus Microbispora; species Microbispora sp. NBC_01389. The sequence continues at coordinate 1,506,776 of NZ_CP109552.1, read as the reverse complement.
TACCTGATGGTCGCCGGGTTGTTCGCCGTACGGCAGGCACATCGGCCGACGCCGATCGCCGTCGTCCTGGCGCTCGCCGCGGTGCCCCTCGGCCTGCTGCTGCCGCGCGCGACGATCAACGGCCGGGCGGGCGCCGCCGCTCTGGTCCTCGCGGTCGCCGTCGTGCTGGTCATCGTGGCGTCCGCGGGCCCGTACGGCGCCGTCCGCAGGGTGGCGGCGGTGATCGGGGGCCTCCTCGGTGTGGCGCTCGTCGTGCTGGGCAGCCGGGGCGGCGCCGGACAGGGACTGGTCATCGCGGCGGCGATGTTCGCCGGGACGGCCGTCCACCGGGCCGAGTGCGGAGCGATCCGGTGGCGTACGGCCGCGGCGGCCCTGCTGGCCGTCCTGGCCTGCGCGGTGGTCGCCGAGGACGATCCCACGCACACGGTGGCGATCGTGCTCGCCGTGGCCTGTTTCCTGGCCACCTTCGCCCTGCGGGGCCGGGCGTTCCCCCGGTGGCTCACCCACCTCGGAGTGATCAGCTTCTCGCTCTACCTGCTGCACCCGCTCCTCCTGCGGATCGCGCCGAACCTGCCGCTGTTCTTCCTCGCCACGGTGGCGCTCGGCCACGTGACGTACCGCCTCGTGGAGGCGCCGGGCCAGCGCCTCGGCAGACGCCTTTCCGGCCGGAGCGGCGCCCACGACGGCGCGCGGAGCCCTACGGTCGGGGGATGGGCAAGATCCTGATCGGTACGGCCTCCTGGACCGGCAAGTCGCTGCTCACGTCCGGCTGGTATCCCCCCGAGGCGTCCACCCCCGAGACCTGAACACGCCGCCGGGCGTCATCGCCGAGTTCGCCGCGCTGTTCCCGCACGCCGAGTTCGCCGTACAGCCGGGAGCGGGACACTTCCCCTGGCTCGACGACGCCCGCCGCTTCGTGACGACGACGGCGGAGTTCCTCACCCGGCCCTGACACACCGCTCCGAGCCGGGTGCCGGGTCCGGTCTCGCCGGTGGTGTCGGCCGTGCGCGCGACCCGGTAACGCGAATCGGCCGCGACCCGATATTTGGCGGAAAGGTCCGATAACCGGTCATCATTGTTATGATGTTTTCCTGCGCACACGCCTCTCCGGCCCTTGAATGGTCGGAGGACTGAAACTTTCACCTCAAGTGGGAACCGCCGGTCTTCGCCGCGGTTCATCGTTCCACTTCAACAGGGTCAACGGCCGCGCGGGAGGCGAGGCCAAGAGCCCGGCTGATTGACTGATGCCGCGCGCCGGGATTGGCTCGGCAGCACACCACCACCATGAACGGAGCCGCATCCGTGATCGGCCGAAAAATGTTAGCGCTAACAACAACGCGGATATGGACCGACTCCCAAGGGGTGGCCTGATCGCCCGCGGCAGTGGCGCCGCGGAGAACGCGCACATCTCGGAGAATGGGAAACACCTGTGCGAAATGTCAGTTCATTACGTCGGCGCCTGAGGCTCTCTGCCGCCGCCGTCGCCGCCCTTCTGGTGGCCGGCGCCGGTGTTGCGGGGACGCACACGGCCTCGGCCGCCGCGGCCGGATGTCAGGTCACCTACACGGTGTCCAGTGAATGGCCGGGCGGCTTCAACGCGAATGTTAGCGTTAACAATCTCGGTGACCCGATCAACGGCTGGAGGCTGACCTGGGCGTTCCCCGCCGGGCAGACCATCACCCAGCTGTGGAACGGCACCTACACCCAGTCGGGCTCCCAGGTCACGGTCACCAACGTCTCCTACAACGGCGCCATCCCCAGCGGCGGCAGCACCGAGTTCGGGTTCAACGGGAGCTTCAGCGGCTCCAACCCGAAGCCGGCGAGCTTCGCCCTCAACGGCGTGACCTGCACCGGCGGCGTCACCTCTCCGTCCCCCGGCGGCTCGCCCTCGTCGTCCCCTTCGGCGTCTCCCTCGGCGTCGCCTTCAACGTCGCCCTCGTCACCGGCGGGCAACCGGCCGTGTGACATCTACGCCGCGGGCGGCACCCCGTGCGTCGCGGCGCACAGCACGACCCGCGCTCTGTACGGCAGTTACAACGGCGCGCTCTACCAGGTGCGCCGCGCCTCGGACAACACCACCCGGGACATCGGCGTGCTGAGCGCCGGCGGCGCCGCCAACGCCGCCGCGCAGGACTCGTTCTGCGCGAACACGACCTGTCTGATCACGATCATCTACGACCAGTCCGGTCGCAACAACCGCCTCACCCAGGCGCCTCCCGGAGGCTTCTCGGGCCCGGCCGCGGGCGGGTACGACAACCTCGCGACCGCGACCAAGGCGCCGACCACCGTCTACGGCAGCAAGGCGTACGGCGTCTACGTCGATCCCGGCGTCGGCTACCGCAACAACACCACCAACGGCGTCGCGAAGGGCGACCAGCCGGAGGGCATGTACGCCATCTTCGACGGCACCCACTACAACGGCGGCTGCTGCTTCGACTACGGCAACGCCGAGACCAACAGCCGTGACAACGGCAACGGCACCATGGAGGCCATCTACTTCGGCAACATCAAGGTCTGGGGCTACGGCGCCGGCAACGGTCCGTGGATCATGGCCGACCTGGAGAACGGCCTGTTCTCCGGGGTGAACACGGGCTACAACGCGGGTGACCCGAGCATCAGCCACCGCTACCTGACGGCGATCATCAAGGGCGAGCCGAACCACTGGGCCATCCGCGGCGGCAACGCGCAGTCCGGCGGCCTCGGCACCTTCTACGACGGCAAGCGGCCCAACGCCTCGGGCTACAACCCGATGAAGAAGGAGGGCGCCATCATCCTCGGCATCGGGGGTGACAACAGCCACGGCGCCGCCGGCACCTTCTACGAGGGTGTGATGACCTCCGGCTACCCGACGAACGCCACCGAGGACGCGGTGCAGGCGAACATCGTCGCCGCCGGATACCGCTAAGACCGGACACCGGTAAGGCCGGAGACCGGTAAGTCAGACAGAGGCAGACGGGCCTCAGCGGATCCGGAAGCCGGAAGACCGAGCCGCCCCTTGCACCACCGGGGGCGGCTCTCGGCTTTCAGGGTGTACACGCATTCCGGATGGATTTATACTCGCCAATAATCGTTTTCGGATATCTAAATGGCCAGTTAACCGATTGTTCGGGGCGACCGTAAGACGGGCCTGGGAGGTTGCGTGCTGGTCAGCGACGTCATGACGGCGTTCCCGGCCTATATACGACTCGGCGCGACCATCCGGCGGGCGGCCGAAATGCTCAGTGTGTCGGAGGTCGGCCAGCTGATGGTCCTGGACCACGACGGCCGGTTCGCCGGGTCGCTGTCCGAGGAGGATCTGGTGCGCGCCATGCTGCCCGCCTTCGACGACGTGACCGCCGGCGGCGGCACCCTCGCCGACGCCTTCCAAATCTTCCTGGAGCGGGGCCGCACCCTGGCCGACCGGGTCGTCGACCCCCTCGTCGTACGCGACGCGGCGACGGTCCGCCCGGCCGACGAACTCGCCCGCGCCGCGATCGTGATGATCGACCGCGGGATCCGGCGGCTTCCCGTCGTCGACGACGGCACCCTCGTGGGCACGCTGTCCCGGGCCGATCTGTGTCGTGCGGTGATCTACCATTCCTGAGCTCAGGCTGATCCTCACCGACCGGCACACCCGCGAGAGCAGCGAGCGGGTGTGCACACTGCCGGCGACTCTCGGCCGGGACAGCGGCGCGGCTGCCGTGGTGCTGGACGACGGCATGGTCTCCCGGCGCCACGCGAGGCTGGAGATCGTCGACGGCCACCTGGTGCTGACCGATCTCGGCAGCTCCAACGGAACCTACGTCAACGACGCGCGGGTGACGCGACGGGTGCTCGTCCCCGGCGACCGCCTGCGCATCGGCCGCTACGAGCTGACCTGGATGTTCCTCGACCCGGAGGCGACGGGGCTCATCGATCCGGGGCAGCTGACCATGCTCCGGCCGGTCGCGCCGCCGCGCCTGCCCGCACGACGCGTGGTGGAGGCCGCCGAGGCGCACAACCGGGCGGTGGGGCACGAACTCGACGGGTTCCTCTCGCTCGCGCACGGGTTCCTGCCGGCCGAGCCGCCGCTGACGGCCTTCCCGGACTCGCACCGGGCCTGGGACGAGATGAGCGGCCGGCTTCCCGGCCTGTTCCGCCGGCTGGCGCTGCGCCGGGCGTTCGACACGATGCCGGTGCTCGACGCGCGGCCCGAGGCGTTGCCCGACCGCTACCTGCTCCGCGCCTCGACCCTGCTCGGCGTCTTCGCCCACGCCTACCAGTACATGGCGACCGATCCGCCGGCCGCCCTGCCCGAGTCGCTGCTGCGGCCGTGGACCACGGTCTCGCGCCGCCTCGGCAAGGAGATCCCGGCCGTCTCCTACATCGACCTGTTCTTCTACAACTGGCGGCTGCGCGACCCGGCCGGGCCACGGGCGCTGGACAACATGGAGCTGCTGGTCCCGACCTGGGACAACGCGGCGGAGCGGGTCTTCTACCTGGTCACCACCGAGTTCGCGATGGGGCTCACGCCCGTGCTGGGCGCCATGCTGGACGCCCAGGAGGCCGTCGTCGCGGACGACCCGGCGGCCCTGGAGGCCGCGCTCCTGGTGATCCTCGACCGGCTGCGGCACGTCACCCAGGCCATCTATCCGCAGATCGATCCCAACCCCCGCGGGCGGCATCCGCTCGACCAGGTGCTGTGGGCCAAGACGGTCGGCACGGCGGGCGTCCCCATCTTCGACGGCGCGCCCAGCCCGAGCGGCACCGCGCAGCCGCAGATCCACGCGCTGGACGCGTTCCTCGAACGCCGTGACTACGACTCGCTGGTCGGGCGGCAGAGCACGTACCTCGCCGGGTTCTTCCCGCGGCACTGGCAGGAGCTGGTGGCCGCGTTGCGCGAGGTGTCGGTGCGCCGGTATGTCGAGGACACCCGCAACAGCACCCTGCGCGGTGTCTACAACGCCGTGCTCGACGCCTATCTGGGCGACCGCGGCTGGATGGGCCTGCACCGCGTCAAGGCGTACGGCTTCCTGGAGGTGGCGTTCAAGGTCGGCCGGCAGGTGACCACCGGGGCCCGGTTCACCGGCCTGTTCAAGGACCGGACCTGGGACAAGGTGGACGGCGAGCTGGCCGTCGTCCGCGACGAGCGCCGCCCGCCGGTGGGCCCGCCGGTGGTGTTCGGGACCGCCCGCCGGGGCCGTGTCGTCACCGCGGAGTCCGGCGCCTGGACCTGTCACCTGGAGATCGACGTCACCGGGCAGGGCGTGCACCATCTGCCCGGCGACCGGGTCGGCGTGCTGTCCGAGAACGACGACGATCTGGTGCGCCGTACGGTCGCCGCCCTGCAGGCGACCGGCGACGAACTCGTGCGGCTCACCCCGGAGTGGCGGGCGGCGGTGGCCTGCCGTGAGGGCTACGGCGAGGCCGACGTGCTGCCGCTGCGGACGCTGCTGCGCTTCGCCCGGCTCCGCCCGATCGGACGGGAGGTGGCGAAACGGCTGGTGAAGCTCACAGCCGTCGGCGCGTGGCGGCGCGTGGTCGACGCCCGCATGGAGGACCAGTGGGAGCTGTGGGACGTCCTCAATCTGTTGTACGCGGGCGGGTATGACGTCACCCGGCTGTGGAAGGCCGATCCCCACGAGGACGACGCGTTCTGCGCGGTCGTTCCGCCCGAGCCGTTCCGGCTGTACTCGATCGCCTCGGCTCCGCCGCCGGGCGAACCGGCCACCACACTGAAGCTGGTGGTCGCCGGCCTCGGCTACACCTCCGCCCAGACGCCGTGGTCGTACCCACGGGAACGGCAGGGCACGGCGTCGCACTTCCTGCGCCGGGTGAGCGCCGAGGGCCGCCGGCGGCTGCCGCTGCGGATCGTCTCCACGCCCCGGTTCCGGCCGCCGGCCGATCCCGCCACGCCCGTCGTCATGTTCGCGGCCGGTTCCGGGATCGCTCCGTTCCTGGGGTTCCTCGCCGCGCGCACCGGCCCCGCCGACAACATGGTGCCGGGCGACAACACGGTGCCGGGCGAGAATCGGCTCTATCTCGGGATCCGTACGCCGGAGGAGTTCGCCGAGCGCGCCGACCTCGACGCGGCGGCGGCCGCGGGCCGGCTGAGACTCTCGGTGGCGTTCTCCCGCGCCGACGCCGCGATCGGCTTCGACGGTCGGCGCCACGTCGTCCGGGACGGACGGCGGCGCCGGGTGGACGACGTGATCCGCGCCGAGGCGGACGAACTGTGGGAACTGCTGCGCTCCACCGGCGACGGCGGCCGAGGCGCGTTCGTCTACGTGTGCGGAAGCGCGCGGTTCGCCGTCTCCGTGATCGAGGCCTTGATCGGCATCGTGCCCGGCGACGGCCGCGAGTTCCTCCGCGGGCTGGTGGCCGACGGACGTCTGGGCACGGACGTCTTCACCACCTACCTGGGCCACGCGCAGCAGGGTCCCCGGTTCGAGGTGTCGGACCTGGCGCGGCACAACACCGCCGAGGCGGGCTACTGGATGGCGATCGGCGGCGCGGTGTTCGACGTCGGCGAGTTCCTGCACCTGCACATCGGCGGGCCGCACATCATCCGCAACCACGCCGGGCTCGACGCGACCGCGGCGTACCGGAAAGTGCTGCACCACGCGCACGCCGAGATCGACGCCCAGCTCGCGATGTACCAGATCGGCCATCTGCGCCGGCTGCACTTCGGCGCCCGGTGGGGCGTGGTGCTCACCGAGGAGGGCCTGCGCGCGCTGCCGCTGGAAGAGCTGTTCCGCACCTGGGTACGGTTCGTGTACCTGCTGGTCGGCATGGAGAACGCGCTGACCGCCGACTACGGGTTCACCACGACGGTCTCCACCGCGGGCGAGGATCCCCGGGAGCTGACGCCCTTCAAGGCGCAGTACGTCGTCGAGGCGCACCGGCGGTTCCTGGTCAGCTACCTGGACGGGCTGCTGCACGACGACCTGCGCACCCTGTGGCAGCTCACCGCGGGATTCTGCGACCCGCACCTCGACATCCGGTCCTTCGACACCGGCCTCGCCGACATGTCCGCGCGGCCGGACGCCGGGCTGGTGCGGAACTCGGTGTCCGCCGTCAGGCGGCTGCTGCTCGGCGGGGACGACTTCGGCCGGGTGACCGCGATGTGCCGCGTCTACATGCACGGCGACGTCCAGTTGCTGCGTGACCTGAAGACCGCAGTGCTGGAAGGGGTCCGGGCGTTCGAGATCCACGAGGCCGACGTCGTCGAGCGGGCGGGGGCCACGTTGCTGGCCGCGGTGAGTGACGCGCTCGCCGCGGTCTCGGCCTACTATCGGCGCCTCGCCGAGCAGACCCGGGGCCAGGGCATCTCGGCCGACGGCGCGGACGAGGAGACGATCCCGGCCGACCGGGGCCTGCCCGGCCACGGCGGTCCGCTGCTCCTTCCCGATCAGTACTCCAGCCGTAGTTCCTGATCAAGGGACGCGTGCTCGCAGCTCTCACGAGGAGCCGAGGGGCACATAGCGTGAGGAAGGCGACGTCAACCATGCAGCGGATTGTTTGGTTCGGTTAATTCAGGCGAGGCGAACAATCTGTACCGGTTCGTCATGCCGGCGGTGGCCGGTCCGGTCAAGCTTGTCCCACTACCCGCTCTCGCCACGCGGGACGTTACCGAAAACGCGCTTCGCGTGGCCGCCGCACGGGGACGACTCCGTGCGGTCAAGGGTGACGACGGCATGTGGCGTAGTAGCAGGAAGTGGGTGAACGATTACCTCAAGTCGAGGCATCGTAGGTCGTGACGTGTCTGCGGATCATAAGCCAAAACTCCGATAGTGCCTTCATCAACGACCACTGCAGGCTCGTTGGCACCGGTGTCTCCTGTCCGGTTGGCCTCCTGACGGGTGAGGCGTGACCTGCGGTAACTGACTGATCCTGGCCCTTGGTCGCCCGGCTGGACCAGCGTCCGGTCGCGCGCGGAAAAAGTCGTTGATCAGATGATTTCGGCCATTGTGTGAGGTCGACCCTCACGCCTATTGGCCGGGGTGCCGAGAAAATCGTTCGCTCCTCCCGTACGGGCTGCGGCAGCATGACCACGGCGATATCGGCATTCGGGAGGGCTGATGGCTGTGCTCGGATCGACGAACGACGCCGAAGACGGCCAATCCACGCGCAGATCGGCGCTTCTGCTGGCATTGCGGTACTACTGCGGCGAGCTGCGGCGGCAGTGGCCGGTCGCGGTTCCCGCGCTGGTGCTGCCGGCGATCGGGAACATCTGCCTGTTCTATCTGGCGCCGCTGGCGGTGGCGGGCCTGGTGGGGCGCCTCTCCGGCGGCCGGGACGGCTCCTTCGACGTGCTGCTGCCCTACGTGCTCGGCTTCGGCGCGCTGCTGCTGGCGGGTGAGGCGTTCTGGCGGGTGGGGATGCACTTCCTGAACCGCGCCGACGCCCGGGGCATCGAGCGGCTCGGCGTGCTGGGGATGGACGAACTGCTGGCCAAGGACGTCGCGTTCTTCCACGACAACTTCGCCGGTTCGCTGACCAAGAGGGTGCTCGGATTCTCCTCCAGGTTCGAGGAGTTCATGGACACCCTCACGTCCTCGATCATGGCGAAGGTGGTGCCGCTGGCCTTCGCCTCGGTGGTGCTGTGGCGGTACCACCCGGTGCTGGTGCTCGTCCTCGTCGGCCTGATCGTCGTCACCGGCGTCGTCGTCGCTCCGCTCATCCGCCGCCGGCAGGCCCTGGTCGACGCGCGCGAGGCCGCCAAGGTGCTGGTGTCGGGTCACGTCGCCGACGTGCTGTCCAACATGGAGACGGTCCGCGCGTTCGCCGCCGAGACGCGCGAGGCGGTCGAGCATCGGGCCAGGATCGCCGAGCAGCGCCGGCTGTCCGTCCGTTCCTGGGACTACAACAACCTCAGGGTGGACATGGTCGTCGCCCCGATGTCGGTGCTCACCAGCGCGGTGGGCCTGCTCCTCGCCGCGGCGCTCCGGGGCGGCCTCGGCGTGGAGGCCATCGTCGTGACGTTCACCTACTACTCGAACGCGATCGGCATCATGTTCGAGTTCAACATGACATACCGGCGCATGGAGAGCTCGCTCACCGAAGCCGCCCAGTTCACCGAGTTGCTTCTCAGGCCGCCGACGGTGGTGGACCCGGCCGACCCGCAGCCCCTCCGCCCGGCCGACGCGAGCGTCCGCTTCGAGCGGGTGAGGTTCGGGTACGCCGGCGGCGCGCCGCTGTTCGACGGCCTGGACCTGGACATTCCCGGCGGCACCAAGATCGGGCTGGTCGGCCGGTCCGGCGGTGGCAAGAGCACCCTCACCCGGCTGCTGCTGCGTCTCATGGACGTGGACGGAGGCAGGATCCTGATCGGCGGTCAGGACATCTCCCGCCTGCGTCAGGCCGACCTGCGCGGTCTTATCGCCTACGTCCCGCAGGAACCGGCGATGTTCCACCGGTCCGTACGGGAGAACCTCGCGTTCGCCCGGCCGGGCGCCACCGACGCCGAGATCCTCCGGGCCGCGCGGGCGGCCCATGTCACGGAGTTCGTCGAGTCGCTGCCGGACGGCTTCGACACCCTGATCGGCGAGCGCGGCGTCAAGCTCTCCGGCGGCCAGCGGCAGCGCATCGCGCTCGCGCGCGCCATCCTGCGGGACGCCCCCGTCCTGCTGCTGGACGAGGCGACCAGCGCCCTCGACTCCGAAAGCGAGATCCTCATCCAGGAGGCCCTGTGGCGGCTGATGCAGGACCGTACGGCACTCGTGGTGGCGCACCGGCTCAGCACCGTCGTCCGCATGGACCGGCTGGTCGTGCTCGACCGGGGACGCGTCGTCGAGCAGGGCACCCACGGCGAGCTGCTCCAGGCCCAGGGCTCCTACGCCCGGCTCTGGAACCACCAGTCCGGTGGCTTCCTCGTGGAGGACGACGCCCCCGACGCGCTCCATCTGTGACGGGAACGGGCGGCGGCAGGGAGGCACGCACCCGCCTTGTGTGAGGGCGGAGAAGCCGCTGCTCAGGCCGCGCCGGGCGGCAGGACGCGAAGGCCCGGCGGCGGCCCGGCCTCGATGAGCGCGAGCAGGGCGCCGGTGTCGACGCTCTGCTCGACGAGGTCCCCGAGCGCGTCCAGCCGCGCCTCCCGCAGCGCCGCGAAGGAGAGACCGGGATCGGCGTGGAACTCCCGCCCCGCCGCCCGCGCCACCTCGGCGAGGAACGCCCGCCGGAACCCGTCGTTCTCCAGCGCTCCGTGCCAGGTCGTGCCCCACACGTTCCCGGCCCGGCAGCCGTCGAGGAACTCCTCGCCGCCGTCGCGCGTCACGATCCCGTGGTGGATCTCGTACGCCTCCACGGGATGCCCGTACGCCTCGCCGCTCGGCCGCCCGAGGGTCTTCTCGGCGGCGAACACGACGTCGGCGGGCAGCGACCCCAGCCCGGCGACCGTGCCGGCGCCCGACTCGACCTCGTCGGTGATGGTGCGTGCGAGCATCTGGTAGCCCCCGCAGATGCCGAGCACCGGCCCCGTCCTCCGGGTCACGAGATCGGCGATCCCGGTCTCGCGCAGCCAGGCGAGGTCGCCGACGGTGGCCCGCGAACCGGGCAGGACCAGCAGGTCGGCGTCCGCGCACTCGGCGGGGGACGTGGCGAACGTGACCACGACTCCCGGCTCGGCGGCCAGCGCGTCCACGTCGGTGAAGTTCGAGATCCGCGGATATCGCACGACCGTCACCCGCAGCGCCCCGCCGGCCGCCGCCGCGCCCCGCGCCCGGGTGTCGAGCGCCTGGGTGTCGAGCGGCCGGGTGTCGAGCGACAGGGAGTCCTCGACGTCCATCCAGAGCCCGTCGAGCCAGGGCAGGACGCCGTAGACGCGGCGCCCGGTCAGCCCCTCGATCATGTCCAGCCCGGGGGCGAGCAGCTCCCGGGCGCCCCGGAACTTGTTCACGACGAAACCGGCGACGTGGGCCTGGTCGACGGCGTCCAGCAGCGCGACCGTGCCGTACAGGTGCGCGAAGACCCCGCCGCGGTCGATGTCTCCCACCACGACCACCGGCAGCCCGGCCGCCCGGGCCAGGCCCATGTTCGCGATGTCGCCCGCGCGAAGATTGATCTCGGCCGGAGAGCCCGCCCCTTCGCAAATCACCACGTCGAACTCGGCGGCCAGCCGCCGGTACGACTCGACCGCGACGGCCCGCAGCTCGTCCCGCCGGGCGCCGTACTCCATGGCGTCGACGTCGGCGACGGGCCGGCCGCGTACGACGATCTGGCTCCGCCGGTCGCTGCCCGGCTTGAGCAGGATCGGGTTCATGTCGGCCGTCGGCTCCAGCCCACAGGCCGCCGCCTGCACGGCCTGCGCCCGCCCGATCTCCGCGCCGTCGGCGGTCACGTAGGAGTTGAGCGACATGTTCTGCGCCTTGAAGGGCGCGACCCGCACGCCCCGCCGGGCCAGCCACCGGCAGATCCCGGCGGTGACCACGCTCTTCCCGGCATCCGACGTGGTCCCCGCGACCAGCAGTCCACCCTTCACAAGCCGGACAGCATACGGCCGGGGGGCCGTACGGGAAAGGCGGGTCAGGGCACGACGAGCGCGTTCGCGCCCAGGAGGACCTTGATGTCACCGGCGAACGCGCCGTTGGTGATGTTCACCGCGTAGTCGGGCAGCTCCACGACGTTGATCTTCCGGTTGAGCCGCTCCACGCGCAGCCGTACGGGTGTGTCACCGGGGTGGACGGTCAGGATCCGCTTGAGCTCGTGGAGGAGCTCTCTGTTGACGCGCTCCTCGCGCAGGGCGATCACGATGGGTTCGCGGCCGTCGTCCTGGATGCCGGAGATGTCGAGGAACGTGATGTCCATGGCGTTGAAGGAGATGGTCGCCTCGTCGCCGTCGCCGCGTGAGCGGATCCGGCCGGTGACGGCGACGACCAGGTCGGGGGCGAGGTTGCTGCCGTACAGCTGGTAGGTCTGCGGGAAGCAGGGCACCTCGATGGAGCCGTCGTGGTCCTCGATCTTGAGGATGGCCCAGACGTCGCCCTTCTTGGTGACCTTCTTGTCGACGCCGGAGATGATGCCGGCGATGCGGACGTTGCCCTGCCCGGCCTGACCGTCCAGCACCTGGGCGATGCTGAGGTCCCGGTTGCGTTCGAGGATGCGTTCGGCGCCGTTGAGCGGGTGGTCGGAGACGTAGAGGCCGAGCATCTCCCGCTCGAAGGACAGCTTCGTCTTCTTGTCCCACTCTCCTTCGGGGACGGAGATGTGGAAGACGCTGCCCGCGCCGCTGTCGTCGTCGAACGCGCCGAAGAGCGAGTCCTGACCGAGGGCCTCCTTGCGCTTGACGTCGATCACGGCGTCCACGGCCTGGTCGTGGATCTGGATCAGCCCCTGGCGGGTGTGCCCGAGGCCGTCGAACGCGCCGGCCTTGATCAGAGATTCGATGGTGCGCTTGTTGCAGACGACCTGGGGGACCTTGGTCAGGAAGTCGTTGAAGTCGGTGTAGGCGTCCTTCTCGCGGCGCGCGGAGATGATGCCCTTGATGGCGTTCTCCCCGACGTTCTGGATCGCGCCCAGGCCGAAGCGGACGTCCTCCCCGACGGCGGAGAAACGCAGGCCCGACTCGTTGACGTCGGGCGGCAGGACCTTGAGCTTCATCCGCCGGCACTCGGCGAGGTAGAGCGCCATGCGGTCCTTGTTCGTGCCGACCGAGGTCAGCAGGGCGGCCATGTACTCGGCCGGGTAGTTGGCCTTGAGGTAGGCCGTCCAGTAGGAGACGAGTCCGTAGCCGGCGGTGTGGGACTTGTTGAATCCGTAGGAGCTGAACGGCTCAAGGACGTCCCAGACGGCCTTCGCCGATTCCTCGGTGTAGCCCTTGCCGACCATGCCGGAGGAGAAGGTGGCCCATTGCTTGTCCATCTCCTCCTTCTTCTTCTTGCCCATCGCCCGGCGCAGGATGTCGGCGCCACCGAGGGTGTAGCCGGCCAGCTGCTGGGCGATGGCCATGACCTGCTCCTGGTAGACCACCAGGTGGTAGGTGGTGCCGAGGATCGGGTCGAGCACTTCCTTGAGCGAGGGGTGGATCGGGGTGATGTCCTGCTGCCCGGCCTTGCGCAGCGCGTAGTTGACGTGCGCGTTCGCCCCCATCGGGCCGGGACGGCCCAGGGCCAGGATGGACGAGATGTCCTCGAACCGGGTCGGGGCGATCAGCTTGGTGAGGTCCCGCATCATCGAGCTGTCCAGCTGGAACACGCCGAGCGTGTCGCCGCGCGCCAGCAGCTCGTAGGTCTTCTTGTCGTCCAGCGCGAGGCCGAGCATGTCGAGGTCGAGGCCGCGGTTGTCCTTGACGTTCTGCACCGCGTCGCCGATGACGGTGAGGTTCCGCAGGCCCAGGAAGTCCATCTTCAGGGCGCCCATGGACTCGGAGCTGGGCCCGTCGAAGCCGGTGATGCGGGCGCCGTCGTCGGGCCGCTTGAAGATCGGCATGACGTCGAGCAGAGGCTGCGACGACAGGATGACGCCCGCGGCGTGGACGCCGGTGCCCCGGGTCAGTCCTTCGAGGCCGAGCGCGGTGTCGATGACCTGCTTGACGTCGGAGTCTTCCTCGTAGAGCTTCCGCAGCTCGGTCGCCTCGGCGTACCGGGGGTGCTTCTCGTCGAAGATGCCGGTGAGCGGGATCTCCTTGCCCATGACGGCCGGCGGGAACGCCTTGGTGATCTTCTCGCCCACCGGGAAGGGGTAGCCGAGGACGCGAGCCGCGTCCTTGACCGCCGCCTTCGACTTGATCGTCATGTACGTGATGATCAGCGAGACGTTGTCCTCGCCATACTTCTCCGTGACATAACGGATCATGTCACCGCGCCTGCGCTCGTCGAAGTCGAGGTCGACGTCGGGCATGGAGATGCGTTCGGGGTTCAGGAACCGCTCGAACAGCAGGGAGTGCTCGATGGGGTCGAGCTCGGTGATCCCGGTGACGTAGGCCACCATCGAGCCGGTGGCCGATCCTCGGCCCGGGCCGAGCCAGATGCCGCTCTCCCGGGCGTGGCGGCAGATGTCCGCGACGACGAGGAAGTAGCCGGGAAAGCCCATGCCCTCGATGACGCCGAGCTCGTACTCGATGCGCTCCAGCACCTCGGCCGGCACGGGGTCGCCGTAGCGTCGCACCGCGCCGCTCTGGGCCTCCTTGCGGAGCCAGCTCATCTCGGTCTCCCCTTCGGGGACCGGGAACTTGGCGGCGAGGTCACGGTGGGCGAACACCTCGTCGTACGGCTCGACCCGCTCGGCGATCAGCAGGGTGTTCTTGCAGCCCTCGGCCCACAGGTCGGAGCCCGGGTCGAGCGCCCACATCTCCTCGGCGGTGCGCACGTAGTAGCCGTTGCCGGAGAAGCGGAACCGGCTGGGATCGCTGAGCAGGGAGTTCGTGCCGACACAGAGCAGCGCGTCGTGGGCGGTGGACTGGTCCTCGGTCACGTAGTGGGAGTCGTTGGTGACCAGGGGCGGGATGCCGAGGGCCTTGCCGATCCGCAGCAGGTCCTCGCGGACCCCCGTCTCGATCGGGATCCCCCCGTGATCCATGATCTCCAGGAAGTAGTTGTCCCGTCCGAAGATCTCCTGGTACTTCGCGGCGTGCTCCAGCGCCTTGTCGTACTGCCCGAGCCGGAGCCGCGTCTGCACCGCCCCGGAGGGGCAGCCCGTGGTGGCGACGATCCCCTCGTGGTACTGCTCGAACAGGTCGTCGTCCATGCGGGGATACTTCTTCATGTGGCCTTCGAGGGAGGCCAGCGACGAGATCCTGAACAGGTTGCGCAGGCCCTGGGCGTTGACCGCCCACATGGTCTTGTGCAGATAGGTGCCGCTCGCCGACACGTCGCCGCCGAGGCCGGTGCGCTCGTCGGACTTGCGCTGGTGGGGTTCTCCCCAGAACACCGGCTGCTTGTAGTGGCGGGACTCGGGGCTGACGTACCCCTCGATGCCGATGATCGGCTTGACCCCGGCGGACTTCATCCTCGACTGGAACTCGTAGGCGCCGAACATGTTGCCGTGGTCGCTCATCGCGATCGCGGGCATGCCCAGCGCGGCCGCCCGCTCGGCCAGCTTGCCGATCTTCGCCGCTCCGTCCAGCATGGAGTATTCGGTGTGAACATGCAGGTGAACGAACGAATCAGCCACTGGTGATCTCTGGCCTTTCGTGGAGGGGCGAGCAGACCCCCAACCCTATCGAGAGCCCGAAGCGGCTGTCGTAGCTCATCTCGAAACGGGTGATCCCCGGTGCCGCGGCGCGGCCGCCGGTGACGGCTACACGGTCCTGGAATCCCGCGTTCGCCAGGCGACGACGATCAGCCAGATCATCCACGCGAGACTGAGGACGAAGGCCAGCACGATAAAGATCGTTTGCGTTTGTGTGAAGCCCTCGTCGCCGCCTACCCAGCCCTGTGCCAGGTAGGTGAGGCCGGAGAGGCCCATCAGGTAGGCGATCGGCCGGGGGACTCCCACCGCCCTCGCGACGGCGGCCGCGAGCAGGAGCAGAGCCAGGCCCATCGCGAAGTCGTGGTAGCTCCTCACTCCCCACTCGAGCCAGCGGATCGCCTCGGCGCTCGCGAAGCGCGCCGCCTTCTCGGCGTCCGGGGCGCCGGCCCAGGCGTTCACGGCCTGTTTGAGGGCGACCCCGTCCACCGCTTGGAGGATGCCGTACAGCGACAGCGTCGCCACCGCCGAAGCGGCGCCGAATCGCCCCGCCCATCTCGCCGATCCGGCGGGAACTTCCAAGGCGAAGAACAGGGCGAACAGCCCTGCGAGCAGGGTCGCCATGGCCGAGAACTGACCGAGGTGCACGGCCGTCCACGCCCGGCTGCCGGCGTACTCGGCGAACACCGCGGGGTGGTCGTTGGCGGGCCCACCGGTGTGGAGCAGGGTGACCAGGACGAACAGGAGCTGTCCAGCGAGCAGCAGCGTGGCCGGGAGGCGCAGCGACATGCGATCGTCATGGTTCAGGCCAGCGGAGGCATGCGCCCCGGCTTCGGGAGCACGAGGCGTCGGCGGGCGACGACGGGCGCCGATCGTGTCCGCGTACGGTGGGGGCGAATCGGTGTGACGGGGCATCGTGTTTCTCCCGTTTGGGATCGATGATCACGCGGTAGGGGGTCAGGGGCACATCCTCCGGCGTGCCGCTGGCCGGCCGCTGTCGGTTCGCTGTCCGCTCCGGCGGCCCCGCACGCGCTGACTTCCACCGCCACACCAATCACGCTCTCGATGGAGCCTCCGGTGCTCTAGCTGTCCAAGGTGAGCTGCAGGGTGACGGTGGTGCCGCCACGCATTACGGTCGCCGGATAGGTGGTGCCGGCGCGCTTCTGGTCCAGGAAGGTGTCCAGATCATTGACGGTCGGGGTTGGCGTTCCCGCCATGTCGATGATGAGGTCACCTGGTTGCAGCCCCGACGTGTCGGCCTTGCTGCCGGGGTCGACCGTGATCACGCGGACGCCGCCGCCCCTGGGGTTGGTGTTCCTGAGGTTGGCCGCTATGACGGCCTGGACGCCGGGCTTGAAGTTCACCGTCAGCGGCTGAGTATCGCCGTCGAGGGTGAAGGTGCCGCTGAACTGGCCGCCTGCCAGGGGCACGTTGGCGTTGGCGTCGGCGACCACCTCCACGTCGTAGGGGTAGAGGAAGTCCCACGTGTTGACGTTGAACGTGCCGGTGGCCGACTTGCCGTCGGGAGCGATGGCGAACGGGCAGGCCCAGGAGCAGCGCAGATTCAGGCCGGTGATCCGGGTGTACGGGGGAGCCTGAATGGTCACCGTGCTCTGGTGGAAGCGGCGCTTGCCGTCCGGCGGATAGGTGACGGTCTGCGGAGGGCCGGGAACGTCCAGATCCGGGACGTTCTGCTGCGGAGGCAGAGACCGGGCCGGCTGTGCGATCACGGTCGCTGAACTCTCCACGGCGGCGGAGACGCCTCCGGCGGTGAGCAGAGCGGCGCCCATCGCGAACACGGTGCACACCCGCACGCTCCTGCGCGCTGTCCCGGAGCCTGTCCGGTACGACTTTTCAACTTCTTGCGTCCACATACTCACGGAGAGTAGTCATCGGTGAGTGTGGAAGCGGGTAGGCAGGGCCGCCCGCGGAACAGAGTTTGATCAGCCCAAAACCAGCACCAGGTTGCTCAGGCGCCCTCGACGGGAGCAGTGGCCGACAGCGGCTACCGTGCCCGGCGTGACGACTCGGGCGGTGCCGGTGCCGCTGACTCGCGCTGCTTGAGGCGCTGGGCCTCCTTGCGTACCTCGGCCTGAACCTCGCGCTCGCGCTGCAGCCACTCGGGGTTCTCCGCCTTGATGGCGTCGATCTCGGCGGTGGTGAGCGGCCCGGTGATCCCGCCCCTGGCGAGGCCGGAGTTGGAGACGCCCAGCTTCACGGCGACGACCTGCCTGGGGTGCGGCCCGTCGCGCCGCAGGTCGGCCAGCCAGGCCGGCGGATCGGCCTGGAGCGCGTTCAGCTCATCCCTGGAGACGACTCCCTCCTGGAACTCGGCGGGAGTGGCCGAGAGGAGCACACCCAGCTTCTTGGCCGCGGTCGCGGGCTTCATCGTCTGGGTGCTCTTGAGCTTGGTCATGGGGTCAAGGGTATGGCGCGCGGCCGCCTTCCCTGGCATCGGTACGCTGACGAGGTGACCGACAGGGAGTTCCGGCTGGCGTACGTGCCCGGGGTGACGCCCGCCAAATGGGTCGGCCTCTGGGCCGAGCGGGTGCCCGACGTGCCTCTCACCCTGGTCTCCGTCGCCGCCGCCGAGGTGGTGAGGCTCCTGCACGACGGCGGCGCCGACGCCGGGTTCGTGCGGTTGCCCGTGGACCGTGAAGGGCTCAGCGTGATCCCTCTCTACGTCGAGACCACCATGGTCGTGGCACCCAAGGATCACATGGTGGCCGCCGCCGACGAGGTGGCCGTCGCCGACCTCGCCGACGACGAGGTGCTCCATCCGATGGACGACACCCTTCAGTGGACGGACCTGCCGGGGCGGCCGGCTTTCACGCGTCCGGACACGACGGCGGAGGCGATCGAGCTGGTGGCGGCGGGGACCGGGCTGCTGCTGGTCCCGCAGTCGCTGGCGCGCCTGTATCACCGCAAGGACCTGACCTACCGGCCGGTTGTGGAGACCCCGCAGTCGCAGGTCGCGCTGGCCTGGCCCACGAAGGCGACGACCGAGCTGGTGGAGGACTTCATCGGCATCGTGCGGGGGCGTACGGCGAACAGTTCGAGGGGCCGTACCCCCGCGCCTGCCCAGGACAAGGCGCGGAAGCAGCCGCGGACTCCCGCTCCGGGCGGATCGGGCCGCCGGGGCGCGCAGACCGGCCGCGGCAGAAAAGGCCACCGTCCCCGCTGAACCGCGCACCGGCCGAAAGTCGTCGCAGGGTGCTTGACCTGGTCGCGTTGGTCAAGCGATCGCGCCCGGCTATGGACGCGCGCCGAGCTTGTCCACCATGGCACGGTCGAGAACCGCCGTGGTGGCGAGCAGCATGCCTTTCTTCAGCCACCGCGTGTCCTCGGTCTGCACCTTGCGCCGGCCGAGGTACTCCAGCGTCGCCCGGTCGAAGATCCACTCGGTGCGTGCGCCCTTGTCCTCCCGGGCCACCGCGATCCCCTCGCGGCCCGCGGCGTCCTGGGACCTGTCCACGATCGTCACGCCGGGGATCCTCGCCACCGCGCGGTACAGTGCCGCGCCGAGCGCGGGCGGCAGCACCTCCTGCTCAAGCAGGGTGCCGATGGTGTCGAACGCCCGCTGCTCCCTGGTCGTGCCGTCACCCTCCTTGGTCTCGGGGTCGGCGTAGATCGCCTTCAGCAGTTTGTCCGGGTCGGTCGGCAGCGTGGCGAGTTCCTCGTACCGGTGGCGGTAGTCGACGTCGCCCTGGTCGTACTCCTCCTGCCGGCCGTTGTCGATGATCAGTCCCTTGCCGTTGAACCGCCGCTGCTCGACCCAGATCTCTCGCTTGACCATGGGCTGCATGTCCATCGGGCCCTCGCCCGGCATGGTCTGCTCCCGTACCGGGACGGCGAAGGCGTACTGGGTCCTGCGGTAGGAGTACCTGCCTCCCTCCGCCGAGGACCTGGCCGCGACCAGCGAAATGCGTTCCAACTGCCCGCTCACGTCGTCGGAGCTGGCCGCGCCGAGCGGCACCACGGCCAGCCGGCTTGCCGCCACCGCCGTGCCGGCCTGTCGCCGTCCGGGCTCCGGCGTCGCCGCCGGCCCGGCTCCCGCGAGGAGCACGGCCGCACCGACGGCCAGCGCCGCCGCGGCCGCCAGCCCCGCCAGGAGGGGCCGGGGTCGCGTGCGGAACGCACGCCGGGTGGGGGACGTCCTGTGCTCGTCCTTGACGATCTCGGCCATGAAGTGCTCCCTGAGGATCTGGAAACGGCCGGCGTCGAGATTCGAAGACGCGGGCACCGGGAACTCGTCCCTCCGGTCCGCCGGCTGATCGGTGCCGCGGTGCTGGTGCGCGTTCATCGGATCGTCTCCTGTGTCGACCGGGCCGTCTGGAGACGGCTCACCAGGTGCTGTCCGCCGGGCAGGGGCCGTTCGGGTTTCGCACGCGTCTTTTTCAGTTCCTCGTCGGTCAGCTTGGCGAGGCGGGTACGCGCGCGTGACAGGCGAGAGCGCACCGTGCCCTCCGGAATGCCCAGCGCCTCGGGGTCGCCGTGCCGCACTCTCTGGCGCAATGAATGGTCCACACAGGATCCTGTCCGCCATCCGCCGGCCGTTCGAGTGATCCAGCTCACACCGGTCCGCCACGGCACTTTTTTCTCGGCGTCCGGTCCCACGGCCCGGCGCAGCGCTACGTAGCATCGGGCTCTGTGATCGTATGGCTCAACGGCACCCACGGCGCGGGCAAGACGACGACCGCTGCACTCGTGCAGCGACTGATCCCGGACTCACGGGTGTTCGACGCCGAGAAGGTAGGCGAGACACTCATGGACATCACGCCGGGGCTACCGGCGACCGACAACTTCCAGCACTGGCCGCCGTGGCGGCCGCTCGTAGTCGAGACCGCCCGCCTCGTACTCGACTACGCCGGTGGCACTCTGGTGATGCCCATGACCGTCCTGGTCGAGCAGTACTGGCGCGAGATCAGCGCGGGCCTCACCCGACATGCCATCCCGGTACGGCACTTCGTCCTCCACGCCGACCAAGACACCCTCCGCAGGCGCATCGAGGGAGACACTCTTCTCGGCCCCTCCCCCTTCCGTCTCAAATACCTTGAGCCCTACGCGGAGGCGGCCCGTACGTGGCTACACGGCGAGGCCGAGGTCGTCGACACCACGCACCTGACACCTGCCCAGGTCGCACTGCAGATCGCAGAGGCCGTCAGAAGTTGAGGTTCGCCTCCACGCGAAAACCGTGCAAGCCGTAGGCGGTTGCATCGCCCGGTCGCGGCGGCTGCTGGTCGGCCCCGTCTAGGGTCGGCGTATGGCCGAACGGCGTCCCTTGATCGCGCGCAGGCTGCGACCGGGACACTGGGTCGCCGTCGACGCGTTCGCGGCCGTTGCCCTGGCCGCCGGATTCTCGGTGGCGGCGGTGTTCGCGCCGTTCGCCGGGTGGGAGGAGGCGTTCGTGCCCTTGGCGGTCGCGCTGCACGCGGTGGCGCTCCTGGAAGCGCGCCGGACGGCGGTAGCGGCGCTGATGGCCACGCTGGCGGTGGCCGCCGCCGGTGCCGGCCGACGACGGAGGCGGACCCGATGAAGACGGGGACGGGCGCCTCGGCCGCCCGCGTACCCGCCCTGACGCGGTGGCCGCCGACAAGGCGTACTCCTCTCGCCCAACCAGGCCTACCTGCGCCGACGCCGTATCTGGGCGGTGATTCCGGCCGGCTTGAAGATCCGAACCCCGTACAAGCCCTGGCGCCCTAACGGGCGATCACCTGCACCTCGGGAAACCGTGAGGAACGTCTGTCGAGCAGGTCGCCTTTGTGCCGTAGATGGAGATCGAAGAAGGCCATGGTGTAGGCGCGGGTGACGGCCACGGAACGCGCCGCCGACAGTGTCCCGTTTATCGCTCGCAACTGCTCCTTTGACAGGCCGATCACCGGGGCCGCCTGCTCGTACAGCAGCGGCAGGTCGGTATAGGAATTGTGCTTGGCCCCCTTGGTCTTCACGTGCAGCCGCCAGCCCTTCAGCCGGGACCAGAATGCCTTCTGCCCGCGGATGGGCTTGTCGAAGATCTCGGCCTCCATGAGCATGTACGGCTTTGCCAGTCCTTTGGCGGCCACCTTGCCGAGGGCGGGTCCGTCCAGGTTCAGAGCCGCCTTGACCCGCCGATCCTCCAGCATCGTCGCGGCGGCCGTCGCGCCTCCCGCGGAATGGCCGAACATGCCGACCCTGCTCAGGTCGAACGCGCCACGCAGCCCCTCCGGCAGCTTCCTGCCTTCAGCATCAGGGTTCCGCCCCTTGTTCAGCTCCTTGAGCCGGTCCAGCACGAAGCGCGTGTCAGCCACCCGCACCTTGATCTCTTCGGCCTTCTCGTCCAGCCGGCTCACCGGGACTGGCTTCAGGACGTGGCCGGTGACCGTGCCGTTGGGGAACTCCACCTCGCCGGCATCGCCCGGATGATCGATCGTGACCACCATGTAGCCCCAGCTGGCCAGTTCTTCGACCGTGGCGGTGTTCATGGAACGGTCGGCGCCGTTGCCGGGCGAGAACAGTACGACGGGCAGCCCTCGGCCCGCCACACGGGCCCCTTCGCGGCCATGGGTCGAAGGCAGGCTGACAGTCGCAGGCGAGAGGCTGTTGTTGCGATAGAAGGCCTCGGCGGCGCGAGGCGGCAGCCAAGGCGCAGCGGGGTGGCCGTCCGGACGACGCGTGGGATACCACAGGCTGATCATCAGCTCCCGCCGGTCATGTGCCTTGATCCACGGGTCGGCCCTGGAGCCGTCACGCAGGTGCAGCGCGACAGTGCCGATCTCGCGTGGACCTGTCGGCTGGGGCAGGGCCACAGTGACGGGCTTTGACACGGCCTGTACGGCGGGCCCGGTGAGCAGAAGGCCGACCGTCACGGCAGAGGCCACGCCCCCTCTGAGCAGTGCGCAATTCATAACGGCCACGCTAGGGAGGCTCGCTGTCCAGAAACTCCCCACCGGAGATGATTTTGGCACTCGTACGAATGAAGGAAGCACCCGTCCACCCGGAGGGGAGGTCAAGGCCAACTTGAGCTAGACACTGAGGGCACTCCCCGCTAAGCCCTGCCACCCCCGCCACGACGCGGATACCGTCTTCCAGCTCAGCGCGGTCCTTCTCCCACGCCGCCTTCTCGCGGGCGTGCTGCTCGAACACCTCGCACTGTGCTGTCACGTACGGAATCACTAGGCTTGCTCGGCGTGCTGTCGGGCTGGCTGTGGTGGGTTGTGCCGCTCATCGTGACCGTGGCGCTGTACGGCCTGGCCCTGCGGCAGACGGCAGGGGTGGCCGCAGGGGGCGTCGTGGTCGCGTTGGTGCTGACCGTGGGGACGGCGAGCGCCCTCGGGGAGTCGCCCAGGTCCGTCACCGGCGTGACCCTGCTGGCCGCCGGACTCGCCGCGGTTACCTGGGCCCTGGGCAGGGCGCGGCGGCGCGGCCGGGCGACACGCCGGGCCGTGGCCGTCTTCCGCGCGGCCGCGCCCGATGTGCCGGGCGTGGCCGCCGAGGCCGAGCGGCACCGGATCGCCGCCGAACTTCACGACACCGCCGCCCACAGACTCACCGGCATCGCGGTCGGTGCCGCCTCCGCCTTGCGTCTCGCCGACCCGGCTCTCGTGGCGGAGGCGGCCCGGTACGCCGCTGAGACCGGCCGCCTGGCCACCCAGGAACTGGAGGGGCTGACCACCAGCGGCACCGGTAGCGGCTCGGCCGATCTCGCCGACGTGGACGCGCTGGCCGCCACGTGGCCAGAGCCGCGTCTCACCTACGTCAGAACAGCCGGGAGCGCCCCGTCTGAGATCGCCGCTGTCGCATACCGGGTGGTTCGCGAGGCGCTGACCAACGCCCTGCGATACGCGCCGGGAGGCGCCGTACGGGTCGGCGTCGACCGTGAACCCGGCCGCCTGGTCGTCACGATCGTCAACGATCCTGGCGAGCCGGTCGTGGACAACGCGGACGTGGCACGTGGAATGGGTGGTGGATACGGGCTCGCCGGGCTCAGGACGGCGGTGGCCGCCTGCGGAGGGTTCCTGTCCGCGGGCCCGGACGACCGGGGATGGGCCGTGCGCGCCGAATTCCCGCTCACCCCTGACGAGGGCCCGGCATCGACGTCGTACGAGTGGCGTGGCCGGCAGGCGTCGGACGCCGCGCTTGCGATCCTCGCGGTGGCGCTGTCCATCGGTACGAGTCTGTTGACGACCGACCCGCCGGAGAGTCTCCCCGGAGAGGCCGCCCTGCTGGTGCCGCTCTTCTTCGCGCACGCCCTGCCGCTCGGCCTGCGCAGGCGGGCGCCGCTTCTCAGCCTGGCGGCGGCGTTGTCGGTCTATCCGGTCCTGCTCGGCGCCGGACTCCTCGGCTGGACGAAGCAGCCCGCAGGGGACGTGTTCCTGTGGTGCCTGTGGGTTGAGCTGGCGCTGCTCTACGCGCTGGGCGCGTACGGCCCTCGCGCACGCCGGCGGTGGGGGGCTCTCGCCACGGCGGCTGTGGGGGCGATAGGCGGGCTTGCTCTGGCGTGCGGGCCGGGGATCGTGGGAGACCGGGCAGCCGCGTGGGCGGTGCTGGCCCTGGGCGTCTCGGTCCCGTCGGCGGTGGCGTGGGGGCTCGGCCTGGCGGTGGGGTCAAGGCGTGCGCGGCGCCATGCGGCCGTGGCTTGGGAGCGGGATCGGCTCGGCCGCGAGACGGCGACGGTCGTGCTGGCGGAGCGGAACCGGCTGGCGGCGGGACTGCGCCGTTCCGCCCTGCGACATGCGAGGGCCATCGTGGTCGCGGCGGACGCGGGGCGGCTGGACACCGTGCTGGCCGAGGCCAGGGCCGGGCTGGCCGCGCTCAGGGAGTCGCTCGGCGAACTGCGCCGCCAGAGCGGCGACGACCCGCCCCCGACCGTCGCCGGAATCGCCCTGCTCGCCGTGCGGCACCAGGGCTACTTCCGCGAATTGCTGATCACGGCCAAGGACGCCACCGGATGCCCCGGAAGCCCGCCCGCCCCCGTCCACGACAACCCGCCCGGCTTCTACACCAATCAGATGACGTCCGCCGACGCCGCCACCGTCCCCGACCCGCGTCCGAAGCTGCGGACCGTCCATGTGCCCACGCTCATCGTCCGTGGCGAGTGCGACTACCTGAAATGGGCGGTCACCTACGAGTACCGGCGCACGCTTCCCGAGTCGACCCTCGTCTACGTGCGCGGCGCGGGGCATTCGATCGCCAACGGCCGCCCTGACCTCTACCGCGATCTGCTCATGACGTTCCTTCTCGACCGCCCGCCGCCCCTCCCGCCGGTCACGTCGGCGGACGAACCCGCCTGACCCGCGCGACGGCAACGACCTGAAACAGCCCCGGGGGTAAGCATTCACGTCATGCGCGCTTTGTGACCGATGGCTTGCTGGTGTGACGTTCCGTCACTTTGATCGTTGATCTCCGGCATGCTGTGATGGCCGTGTGCCTGGCCTGGAAGAGATGTCGCGTGAGGAGCTGATCGCTCTTGCGCGCGCTCTGGCCGAGCGGACGGTGATCCTGGAGAAGGAGAATGCCGAGCTGCGCGAGCACGTGGCCGTGCTGGAGCAGGAGAATGCCGCGCTGCGTGAGCGGGTCGCGCGGTTGGAGCGGCTGATCTCGCGCAACAGCGGTAACTCGGGGATGCCGCCCTCGGCTGATGATCTGCCGGGTAAGAAGCAGCCCAAGGCCTCTTCCGCGGCCCGTGGGGCGGGCAAGCGCAGGCCGGGCAAGCAGCCGGGCGCTGCCGGGGTGAGTCTGGCGTGGTCGGATGAGGTCGCCGAGCGCGACATGGTCGAGCACTTTCCCGAGGGGGCCTGCGGGTGCGGGGCCGATCTGGCCGGCGCGGCCGATCTTGGGGTGACCGGCCGGCATCAGCAGATCGAGATTCCGCTGGTGACCGCCCGCCGCCTGCAGCACAACCTGCACACGGTCGCCTGCCGGTGTGGTGCGGTGCATACCGCTGCCCGCCCGGACGGGGTGAGTTCCGCGCCGGTCAGCCTCGGGGTCAATCTGCAGGCGTGGTGCGTGTATCTGCTGGTGGTCCACGCGATCCCGGTGCATCGGTGCGTGGAGTTGGTCGCCTCGCTGACCGGGGCGCAGCCGTCGGTGGGGTTCGTGCACGGCCTGATCGCCCGCGCCGCGGGCCTGGTCGCCTCGGCCAATGCGCGGATCCGTGCGCTGCTCACGCTGGCGTACGTGGTGTGCTGCGATGAGACGCCGATCCGGGTCGGACCGAAGAAGGCCAAAAAGTACCTGCTGGTGGCCTGCACGAAGGTGTTCACCTCGTACATGCTCGGCGACCGGGACATGGCCACGTTCAAGAGGTTCGTCGTCGCCGGGTTGACCGGCGTCGTCGTCCACGACCGCTACCAGAACTACGACTCGGCCGAACTCGGCGAGCACGACCACCAGCTGTGCGTGGCTCACCTGCTTCGTGATCTGCAGGACTGCGCCGAGACCTACCCTGGTGCGGCCTGGCCGGCTCAGATCCAGATCGCGCTGCGCGGACTGATCCACGCCGCCAACCTCGCCCGCGAGCAGGGCAGGGACGCCATCGCCGAAGGCACCCGGAGAATGTGGATCAGCAGCTTCCGGCACGGGGTGCGGGTGGGCCTGTCGGAGGTTCGCCGTCTTCCCGGCCCGGCCAAGACCGTCACCCAGCCCGTCGGCCGCGTGCTGCTGGAGGTGTTGCGCGACCGCGAGGACGACGTGCTGCGCTTCGCCCGCGACCTGCGGATTCCTCCCACGAACAACCAGGCGGAACGCGATGTCCGCCCAGCCAAGACCCAGCAGAAGATCTCCGGCCGGCTCCGCTCCGAACGAACCACCGCGCACCGTTACGCCATCCGCGGCTACCTGTCCACCGCGGCCAAGCACGGTGCCGATGTCATGACCGCGATCCGAGACGCCCTCGTCGGCCGCGCCTGGATGCCTCCCGATCCCACACCGGCCTGACCCCAACACCCACCCCGGGACGACTCGCGGCCATGCACCATCACACACCGCGATCAAGCAACACCGGAATGCATCAGAGCTGAATGCTTACCCCCGGGGCCCTTGCGAGGTAATTCGAAATCCCGTCGACCTTGGTGAATGATCCGGCCTACTCTGGCCGCATGGCCCATGGAAAGAGTGAGTAGCAGCAGTAGAAGGCCAGTGCCCCGGTGGCCGGTTGCGGCGGATCAGCAGCCACCGGTGGCCGGGCCGGTGGGTGTCGATGCGGGTCCAGGCCCAGGCGTGCCAAACGAGATCAACTTCTCGCCGCAAGGCCCATCTCGACCGAGAAATTGCAGTTCAGATGGGATGTGGAGTGGTGGGGTGCCAGGGGCTCGAACCCTGAACCGACGGATTAAAAGCGCTCTTGATCAATGCCGTCTGTTGTCACAGCGTGCCACCTTATGTCGTTCTGTCAGGCTTCGCCTCCCGGCGGATGTCGGACCATGGCGCTGTGTGCCACGCTGTATCCCGTACACGCGAGCAACCACCGAGCACTCGTTCGCCCTTGACCGTGGAATTCGTCGACGTCCCTGCGCACTCGCCGACACCGGTGCCGTGATTGCAGTCGGCGACTGTTGCCCGCGTCTCGTCATCGATGGGATCCCCGGCTTCTTCGCGGGAGTCGGCTGGTGCGATGTGGCTGCGTTGCCCCGCGTGCTCGGCGTGTCGGCGGGTAGGGCCTAGGCAGCGATGACCGGAGGAAGGCAGGGCGGCGATGAGGCGGCATCTGCCCAGCGCGCATGGCCATGCCGGGCTGCCCGACCAGAGGTTGCTGCAGGCGGCCTTCGACAGCGCGGGGGCGGGTATCTATCTGACTGATCTTGCTGGCCTTATCACTATGGCGAACTTGCAGGCCGGGGCGTTGCTGGGCCGTCCCGTGGCGGAGATGCTGGGCGCCGATGCCCACGATCTGCTGCACAGGGGCGCTGACGACGGGCTGACTCCTCGCTCCACCTGTCGGCTGATGGGAGTGCTGGAGCACGGTCGTCCGGCGCGTGGCGACGAGTCGACCTTCCTGCGGGGTGACGGCAGCCTGCTGCCGGTCTCCTTGTCGGCCGCTCCGATAGTGCAGGAGGGCGGGCAGGTACTCGGGGTGATCGTCGTCTTCACCGACATCACCGAGCGGCTGAACGTTTCTCGTCAGCAGGCCGGCCATCTTGCCATGTTGGAGGACTTCAACGCCCGCCTGACGCTGCTCACCGAGATCACGTCCGTGCTGACCCAGACGCTGGATGTGGACGAGGCCTTGCAACGGCTGGGCAGGCTGATCGTCCCCCGCTTGGCCGACTGGGCGATGGTGGATCTGCGTGTCGAGCACGACGAGGTAGAGCGGGTGGTGGTGATCCCTCCTGCTGATCAGGTGGCGGGGTCCCCGCTGCCCGAGCCTCCCGGTTCCCTGCTGGCGCGGGTGCTGGATCGAGGTGAGACCGTCTTGCTGGGACCGGGCGACATAGCCCCCAAACCTGACTCCGGCATGGCCGCCGCACGGCGTGAGCTGTTCGCGGCCCGGGGAGTGGTGTCGGCGATCATCACGCCGCTACGCACACAGCGGCAGGTGCTGGGGGCTCTCACCGTGGCGCGTACCGACCCGGCCCGCCCCTTCGACGCCACCGATGTGACGCTGGTCACCGACATCGGACGTCGCGCGGGATTGGCGGTGGGCAACGCGCGCCTGTTCGGCCGGCAACGAGAGGTGGC
Source organism: Microbispora sp. NBC_01389 (assembly GCF_045040095.1). Lineage (NCBI taxonomy): Bacteria > Bacillati > Actinomycetota > Actinomycetes > Streptosporangiales > Streptosporangiaceae > Microbispora > Microbispora sp. NBC_01389. The sequence goes on along the minus strand of NZ_CP109552.1, from coordinate 1,479,041 downwards.
CGAAATGATGCAACGTCACCTGTTGGCTCCGCTGCCGCAGGTGGGCCACCTTGAGATGGCCGCGCGCTACCTTCCGGCCTCGGTGGGGTCTCAGGTCGGGGGTGATTGGTACGACGCCTTCCTGCTGCCCGACGGCGTCACCGCCCTGGTCATCGGTGACGTGGTCGGCCACGACATCACGGCCGCCGCTGAGATGGCCCAGCTGCGCAGCATGGTGCGCACGCTGGCGTGGGACCGCTGCGTGTCGCCCAGCCTGGTCGTCAACCGGGTGGACCAGGCGATGTCCGCCGTCACGGACGTGCCCATGGCGACGATGATCTTGGCGCGTGTGGAGGGCTCCGAAGATGGTCCCTGGCGGTTGCGCTGGAGTAACGCCGGGCATCCGCCGCCCCTGCTGGTCACCCCTGACGGGCATGCCCGCTATCTGGAACAAGGGCAGGATCTGCTGCTCGGGCTCCGCCTGGGCATCGAGTCAACCAGGCGCGACGCCGTCGAGCCGATGCCCGCTGGGAGCACCCTCGTGCTCTACACCGACGGCCTCGTCGAAAGTCCCGGCAGTGACCTGGCCACCGGATTGGCCCGGCTGCGGGCGCAGGCCGCGGCCATAGCTCACCTCCCGCTGGAGGACGTGTGCGACGAGATCGTGCGACGCATACCCTACGGGACCACCGACGACGTCGCTCTTCTCGCGTTACGCCTTCCCGCGTGCGGCGCCGGCGCCTGATCGTGTACGCGCCCGGCCTACGGCTTGTTCCCGGTATCCGACGGCCATCCGGCCCCGGACTCTCGCCGAGCCCGGGGCTCTCTCATGCCACAGGTTCACCCGCCCGTGCTCATGCCGCGGCCTTGAGCGCACTCGCCGGCGGTTCGGCCGCCGATGGCCGGCCCGGCCCCGGCAGGGCCATCCGCAGGACACGCTTCCAGACCGAGCCGGCCTGCCGGACCAGTGAGCCGGACGCGTAGGGGAGGCCGAACCGCTCGCACAGCGCGCGGACCCGCGGCGCGATCTCGGCGTACCGGTTGCTGGGCAGGTCGGGGAACAGGTGATGCTCGATCTGGTGGCTGAGGTTGCCGCTCATGATGTGGAAGAGGCGTCCGCCGTCGATGTTGCACGAACCGAGCAGTTGGCGTACGTACCACTCGCCGCGGGTCTCGTTCTCGAGCCAGTCCTCGGTGAAGATTTCGGCGCCCTCAGGGAAGTGGCCGCAGAAGATGATGGTGTGCGCCCACACGTTGCGTGCCATGTTCGCGGTCAGGTTGCCGAGCAGGACGGGCAGGAAGGCAGGGCCGGCGAGCAGCGGGAACGCGACGTAGTCCTTGACGATCTGGTTTCGGATCTTGGCCGCCACGGCGCGAAGCTGGGCCAGCGCCTCCTTCGGATCCTTTCTTCCCGAGGGGATGCGCTCCAGTTCGAGATCGTAGATCGCGATGCCGTACTCGAAGAAGAGGGCCAGCAAGGCGTTGTAGAACGGCTGGGCAAGATAGATCGGGTGCCATCGCTGCTCCGGGCTGATCCGCAACGCCGAATAGCCGATGTCGCGATCCTTGCCGAGCACGTTCGTCCAGGTGTGGTGGACGAAGTTGTGTGAGTGTTTCCACTGGTCGGCAGGGGAGGCGGTGTCCCACTCCCACGTGGTCGAATGGATCTTCGGGTCTAGCATCCAGTCCCACTGCCCGTGCAGGACGTTGTGGCCGATCTCCATGTTCTCCAGGATCTTCGCGACGGTCAGTGCCGCCGTCCCGGCGGCCCAGGCGGGAGGCAACCAGGAGGCGAACAGCAGCGCCCGACCCGTCAGCTCCAGCTTGCGCTGGACTGCGATGAGACCCCGGATGTAAGCCGCGTCCCGCTCGCCGAGGCTCGCCAGTACCCCTTCGCGGATCTTGTCCAACTCGCGGCCGAAATCTTCGGCGTCGACCGGGTCCAGATGGAAAGTGGCAGGCATGTGTGTTCCTCTCACAGTTCGATCTCGACCGGGCCGGCCGCCACCGACACGCAGGTCTGGATCATCTCCCCGGCGTCTCCGTGCACCCGGCCGGTCCGTACATCGCGTACCTGGCCGGAGCGAAGGCGCGCGACGCATCCGTAGCAGATGCCCATGCGGCAGCCGCTCGGCATGAGCACCCCCGCGCTCTCGCCGACGGCCAGCAACGGCGTTCCGCCGTCGGCCTCCGCCTCCCGGCCGCTCCTGGTGAAGCGGACGCGTCCCCCCGAACCTTGCGCTGTCGGCACCGGATGGAAACGCTCGACATGGAGCCCGTCCGCCGGCCCGGTCCAGTACGCCGCGATGTCGTCGAGCATCGCGGGCGGTCCGCACGCCCAGACGGACCGCTCGGTCCAGTCCGGGCAGAGCCGGGCAAGATCCGCGGGCCGCAGCCGTCCGTCAGAGCGCGTGTGACGTTCGTGCAGGCGCAGCCGCGGACATCGCGCGGCCAGACTCCGGAGCCGCCCGCCGAAGATGACCTCACCCTGTGCCGGCGCCGAATGAACCAGCACGACGTCAGGGCCGTTCACACCGTCCAGTCGCAGCCCCTCCACCATCGGCATCACCGGTGTGATGCCGCTCCCGGCGGTCACGAACAGCAGACGCGGCGGTGGTGGCTCGGGAAGGACGAACGCTCCCTCGGGCGGTCCCAGCCTGAGCACCGCCCCGGGCGCTGTGCTCCGGACCAGGTAGTCGGAGACGAGCCCGCCGCGTACGGCCTTCACCGTGACGGTGACACGACCATCGGGCCTGCCCGGGGCCGATGACAGCGAGAAGGCGCGCCAGTGGCGCCGCCCGTCGATATCGACGCCGATCCGGACCCACTGGCCGGGACGATGCGCGATCCAGCCCCGACCAGGGCGGATCACCAGGGTCGCCGCATCGCTGGTTTCCGTGTGCACCGCCTCGACCCGGCCACACAGCTCCCCCGTGGCCCAGAGCGGGTCGATCAACCCTAGGTAGTCCTCGGGAACCAGCGGCGACGTCAGCCAGTGAGCCGCCGCCGCCAGCGGGCGAAGGAGCGTTGCAGGGGTTGCGGACGCGCGCGTAAGGGTCACAGATCCTTCCCAGTGGGTCGGGCAACGATCGACGATCCAGGTCGCGGACGGGCTATCCCTACGGACATGTACCCGGCGCCCGCGTCCGGCACCCGTAGGCCCGGGCCACGAAGGCACAGGAAGCGGTTCAGGACCGGTAATGCCCCTCCCGGTACACGCCGGGCGGCCTTGACCGCAGCCGGGCAGGGCGGCCGAGGATGGGCGGGGTGCAGGGTGGCCCAGTGGCTGCGTGCCTGCTGGGACCGATCAGGGGTGGCGACCGAGGTGGTGAGCACCACTGACGCCGGGTCGCTGCGGACCGCGATCCCGTTTGCCGCGTGCGACTGTTTGACCAGGCCTGACGCCGGCCCCCCACCTGTTTGAGGGCGCCACGCTTTGCGCGTTCAACCTATGGTGAAGTGGCCGCCTTCGTTCTCCCAGACATCCTGCTCTGCCCCTTGTCGCGACCGGACCACGGGCACGGGAGTCCGGTTCTCCACAGGAGGCACGCTGTTCGGCTCAGTGGTGGCCGACGCGAATGCGGCCTTCGCCGACGCCGCGGCTTCCGGCGGTATCACCCGCAGCGTTATTCCCTCCCGGCCGTTGATGGTCAGGGTGACCAGTCGGCGGTCCATGGATTGGAACCATCCGACCTTCACGGCCCGGCCGGGGACGGGAATACGGCGGGGAATGTTGCTCCAGGCGTCCACGTGCAGCCCGACCCGGAGTGTCATCCTCCCCAGGTGGCGGTCGACGGCTGCGATGAGACCCGGGAGTTCCGCCGCCGCGTCCGTTGACCGGGGCCACCATTCCCCGTCCACGGCACGCGCGCGGCGAGAGTTGGGTTCCAGGCTGAGCCGTACGGCAGGTGCGCCGATCGGCCGCTCCGGCGGAACACGAGCGATGGGGACTGGCGGCGGCGAGGTGGTGTGCGTCAGCGTCATGATCGGCCGACCCGTCTCAGCCCCGACGGGACTGCGTCTGTGAAGCGCCGCAGACGGTGCCGACGCGACTGCCGGCATTCGAGATGTCCTCGGCGACATCAAGTCTACTCTTCTCCCCTGGCCGCAGAGGGTTCGCGGCAGGCATGGTGGGCGCTGACCACGTCGCCCGGGTGCAGGACGGGCGTGCCGTCCCAGCAAGCCGCGTCATCGGCTGTGATCGCCGGCCGGAGGTTGAGCGATGTCGAGCTCGCCGTGGATGACGGCATGCGCCGCCTCGGACAGGCGCAGGCCGTGGCTGCGCGCATAGATGTGCAAGAAGTTGAAGGCGTCGTCCATGTCGCCGTGGTGGCGCTCGGCCAGCACCCCGGTGGCCTGCTCGACGAGTGTGCGACTGCTGAGCGCGGTCTGTAGCTGCTCTGCGGCTGCCTCGTGCTGCTCCTGCCTGCGCTGGTGCAGGATGCTCATGGTGGCCACATTGGCCAGCGCCTGCCCGATGTGCAACTCATCCGTGGTCAGCCGGCCGGCTGCCGTCCGTAGCAGGGTGAGTGCGCCGATGACCCTGTCGCGGTCGCGCATCGGCAGTGCCTGGACCGCGACGAAGCCGGCGAGCTGCGCCGCCGCGGCGAAACGAGGCCAGCGCCCTCCCTCGGCGACCAGATCGGCACATGTCACCGGCCCGCCGGTGCGGTAACAGTCCAGGCCGGGGCCGTCCACGTCTTGGAATTGGAGGAGTTTCAGCATGCGGGCCTTCTCGGTGGAGGCCGCCATCGGACGCAGCCGACCTTGTTGGTCGGCCAGCAGCAGCCCGGCCGCATCGACATCCAACAGCTGCACACAGCGCATGGTGAGCTGGTGCAACAGGTCGACGACGTCGAAGTCTCCGACCAGGGTGTCCGTCAACTCGGCGAATGCGTCGGTTATTTGGCGTTCCCGCGTCACGACTGCCTCCCGGGAGGGACCTGCTGGATATCGACTCCCGTCCGCCTTGGCGAGAACCGCAGCAGACGGGTCTCCGCCGTGCGCGCTTCCGCTCGCCAGAGCAGCAAGCATGGCGTGCCGAGGTACGCGTGGCCGGATGTTGTCGTCATGGAGGTTCATACCTGACTGCACTGAGGTCATGCCGATGGTCTGATGCGTCCGATGAGCCCGGTTCCTTGGATCGATGAGTCGAGGGCGTCGGTCAGCAGAGCCGCGGTCTGCGTTGAGCCGATGGACTATCGCCCAGTCTCAGGTGGAGATCGCACGCGGCCCGGAACGCTTCTCCGTCCACACTCCGGGCGGGAATCGTCGACGCGGGCTACGACTCCATGCCCCAGATCCTGCGAGTCGTACGCCGATTTCGTGGCGCGAGGCTGCTGAGGTCGCGCACGTCCGCCTGCCGCATGAGGAGGCCCCGGCTCCGCGAGGGTCCGGGGCCAGATGTCCGGCGAGAGGCGGGCACGGGGTGCCCGGGCCTCCGGCCTGTGGAGCTAGTGATGCCCGCCGGGGCGCATGTGCTTCACCGGCTGGCGCGAGTGTGCCGGGGAGGAGGCGCCAAGGCCCCTGTCGCGCCCGCCACGCTTTTCCCCTCCAAGATTTCTCTCGGAAGAAGTGTGAGGCGTCACGACCATCAGGACGGTGCTGTCGTGCTTCCTGGAGCTGTGGAAGACCTGGTTCCAGAAAGTGCCGCTGTCGCTCACCTGGTGATTTTCCCGATCATCGAACGCATTGTTCTGGGCATCCGCGGGCTCAGTGGCCTCGATGGGCTTCGTGACCTCGATGGGCTTGGCTATCTCCGTGGCCTGCGTGGCCTCGGTGGCCTCCGTGACCTCCCTGGCCTTCTTCTCCATCTGAGGTGCCTTCTGGAGGGCCACCTTCTTCTTCTTTTTGATGACGGCGACAGGACATGTGCCGTTGGGGCCGAGGTCCTGAATGAGTACCGGTGAGGTGCTGGCCGCCAGTCCGGGGGCGCCGAGATAGCTGGCGGTGATCCGGGCCTGGCCCTGCGGGAGGTTCGGAAATGATGCGATGGCCTGTCCGGCCGAGTTGAGCGCGACGGTCCCCAGACTGGTCGTGCCGTTCCTGAAGACGACCTCGCCCGTGGGGACGGTCCCCCCTGAGGCTGTCACCGTCGCGGTGAACACGGCCGGGCCCGATTGGCCGGACGTGCACGACGAGGTGAGTGTCGTGGTGGTCGTCTGCACGGGCGGTACGGTGCAGACGGATCGCGTGATCGTGTCCGTGTCCAGGGTCACCGCGCCGTTCCGGGCGAGGGTGCGGCCGTTCACGGTGACGCCGGTGGTCACGGTGATCGAGGTAAGCGCGAGGATGTTGCCCACGAAGCTGGACCCTGTCCCGAGCGTGGCCGAACTGCCGACCTGCCAGAAGACGTTGCACGCCTGGGCGCCGCCGATGAGGGTCACAGTGCTGGCGGAGGCGGTGACGAGGGTGCTCGCCGTTTTGAAGATGAAGACGGCGTTGGGATCTCCCTGCGCGTCCAGAGTCAGGTTGCCGGTGATCGCGAAGGTTCCCGAAGCCGAGGCGTACACGCCGGGCGCGACCGGCGTGCCGATGGTGCCGAGATCGGTGGGAAGGACGGCGTCGACAGGTCGCGCGGCGGCGTCGGTGTACGCGGCGGTCAGGTCGGTCTGGGCCTGGGCGGCGGTGGCGTCGGCGGCGTGGATGGTTCCGTTGACAACTCCGGGCGGGAAGCCGGTCACCGCGGAGCCGGGACTCACGCCGAGGTCGCCGGTGACGACGGTCGCGCCGGTGTTGGTCACCGTCGTACCCGCCAGAACTGCGAAATTGGCGGCCGTGCCGAGCGGCACCGGCGGTGGCGACGCCGCGTTCGCGGCCTGCGGCGTCGCCGCGAAGAGTCCGATGGTCACCATCGAAACGAGAATGGCCGCCAGCCATGGCCGGACCTTGTCTCGTGCTAGGTATGGGCGGCGGGTGCCTTTCACAAAATCATCCCCCTGTGTCGTCACTGCGTGGGTGTGACAGGTCGCTGACTATGCGTCACGATTCACCACGATAACGAGCGCTGCCATCGCAGTCGTTTAACGACATGCATGAACGCGAAGTCAGCCCGTGGTCGCCATGCTTTCGCGCTTATTGCCGCATTTGTAATAGCTATTCTGGAGTGATTTATGCGTTTTTGCCTGCAGCGATGCGATGTCTGGTTCGACGGTTTTGCCGGCCACGTGGCGATGGTCCCCTTCGGACCGCGTCCCCCGACTGGGGGACCGCCCATATCGCAGGAAGGTTCGTCACCACTGCGGAAGGAGGGGAAGCAGAGCACGCAGCGGCGTTGGGGACGAGGTCGGCGGCGGCCCGAGCGGGGGGACACAGATGCCGGCCATGACCACCTCGAACTGGGGGGCGCCGCCCCGCCGACCAGCGGTCACCACCAGCGGCAGCAGCCGTCGACCCTGCTCACAGGCCAGGTGCAGCTTGGTCGCAGGCCGCCGTGGGCGTCCTAGCGCGTGGTCGACGGGCTCGGTGCGCACCCCGCCCGGTGGTTCGGCCGCGGTAGCCGCCGATCGGCCAGGGCCAGGCTCGGAATCACCTGGCGCATGCGTTCCACCAGGTCCTCGCCGACAGCGGCGATCGCGTCCCACGCCGGGCCGGGCCCGAACGCCTGTCCACTTCGCGAGGGCAGCCGCCCAAGATGGCACCCTCCGGAGGGTTCCCGAGGTGAGGGGGGATCGGAGCACATAGATCAGATACGCCGCCAGGCCCAGGGTCACGATGCCCGCCCTCACCCGCTGAGCACTGCCCCGGTGCTTTCCGTGCGGGTACGGAAGGCACCGGGTCAAGTCACAAGGAGCGGTAATCGTTCGCACCGGTGATCGGCTGCGCCGAGATGACGGCCGGACCAGGGGGTATGGAGAAGCACGTCGTTCATGTTGCGACAAACGGAAGCCGTCTGTATTCGTACGGCAGAAAGGCGGACACGCCAGAAATGCTCGGCCAGATCAGGATGAATGGGCGCACTGGCGCGATCCTGGTGCTTGCGCTCGCGGCGCTTATGGCGGGCACCGCCCTGTCGGCGCAGTCGATCGCCCAGGCGGCGGTGATTCCGCAGGGCTCCCCGGCGCATACCCTGGCCGTGCAGGGCTGGGGCGGCGGCAACCGCAATGGCAACGGGAAGGGCAACATCACGGTGGCCAACAGCCCGTCCTTTGTGGACGGCGTTCAGAACATCGTCGTCAGTGCCAACGTACGGTCCAAGACTCAAGCGGGCTTCTGCCGCACGCCCCGAGGCCACTGCAAGATCATCCAGCGACAATAACCCGCCCTTCTCGTCAGAGCGGCGGCAGGATCGCGACTGGGGTGATCATTCGTCGTGACCACCTCGGCGGTGATGCGGGAACCGGTCAATTGACAGGGCATCCAACCCCTGGGCGACTACGCTGCGACCACGTTCGGGGCGAGCTCCGAGATTCCGGCCGAGTAGTGCGCTCCTCCTGGCAGCGCCCCCGGCGCCCTGTGGACATTGATCGCCACAGCGGGGGAGCGCATTCGATGCACGGCTACGGGTCCGGACGAAGTCCGGGAGCGGTGCGGTGAACGGCTGGCTGCTGGCCACGGTCGTCATCGTCGTCCTGGTCGCGCTGCACGTGCCGCTGGGCGACTACATGGCCCGCGCCTACACCGGCTTGCGGCACTGGCCCGCGGAGAAGGCCGTTTACAGGTTCTGCGGGATCGATCCGGAGGCCGAGCAGCGCTGGCCCCACTATCTGAGGTCGCTTCTCGCATTCTCCGCCGCCGGGGTGCTGTTGTTGTACGGGATTCTCCGGCTTCAGCCGGCGCTGCCGCTGTCGCTCGGCCATCCCGCTTTCGCGCCGGCCGCGGCGTTCAACACGGCGGTCAGTTTCACCACCAACACGAGCTGGCAGAGCTACGCGGGTGAGTCGGCCATGGGCCACCTCGCGCTGGCGGCCGGGCTGGGGGTGCAGGCGTTCGCCAGCGCGGCGGTGGGAATGGCGGTGGCGGTGGCGCTGATCCGCGGGCTGGTCCGCGGCGGCACGGACCTGGTCGGCAACTTCTGGGTAGACCTCGTCCGCAGCATCACGCGCGTCCTGCTGCCGCTGGCGGTGGTCTTCGCCGTGGTCCTGGTGGGTCTCGGCGTCGTCCAGAACCTTGACGGTGTCCATGTGACGGCGACCACCCTGGCCGGCGGTCGCCAGCGGTTTCCGGGCGGCCCGGTCGGCTCGTGGGAGTCGATCAAGCTGCTGTCCGGGGACGGGGGCGGGTTCTTCAACGCCAGCAGTGCCCATCCGTTCGAGAACCCCACCCTGGTCTCGAATCTGATCGAGATCACGCTGATGCCGCTCATTCCGGCCGGGTTCATCCGGATGTACGGCCGGCTGGTCGGCGATCGGCGTCAGGGCTGGACGCTGCTGGCCGTGGTCGGCGTCTTGTTCTCGCTCCTGCTCGCCGGCGTCTCGGTCGAGGAGACCGTGCACGGTGGCACCGTCCCCAGCGCCGCGGGTGCCGCGATGGAAGGCAAGGAGACGCGGTTCGGCGTCCCGGGGAGCGCGCCCTTCGCTGTGGCCGCCACCGCTACGGCCGATGGGGCCGCCAACTCCGGTTACGACAGTTTCACCAGCCTGGGTGGCGGAGTCCTGATGTTCGCGATGATGCTGGGGGAGATCAGCCCGGGTGGCTGCGGCAGCGGTCTGTACGGCCTGCTGATCATCTCGTTGGTCGCGGTCTTCGTCGGCGGCCTCATGGTGGGGCGCACTCCCGAATACCTCGGGAAGCGGATTGGCGCCCGAGAGATCAAAATGGCGGTGCTCTACCAGATCAGCACCCCCGCCGTGGTCCTGGCCGGGTCCGCCGTCGCCATCGGATCGTCCGCTGGGCGTACGGCGATGGGCAACACAGGGGCGCACGGCCTGTCCGAGGTCGTCTACGCCTTCACCAGTTCCGCCAGCGGGAACGGGAGCGCGTTCGCCGGTCTGAACGGCGGCACCACCTTCTACGACATCGCTCTCGCGATCGTCATGCTCCTCGGCCGCTACCTGCCGATCGTGTTCGTCGTGGCGCTGGCCGGAAGCCTGGCCGGTCAGCGACCGGTGCCCGCGACCAGCGGCACCCTGCCCACTCACGGGCCGATATTCGCGCTGATGACCCTCGGCACGGCCCTGATCGTCAGCGGTCTCAGCTACCTGCCCGTCCTGTCACTCGGCCCCCTCGCCGACGGACTGCACCGCACCCTCGGGTGAACGGCAGCACTTGGGCGGGATTCCAGCGCGAGCACGAGGGCCCTCTCTTCGGGCTCCCGGCCCACGGCCCGAAGCACCGGCTGTGGTAGACCGAAGACAAGGGGTGTGAGACATGCCTCGTCACGTGGAAAAAGACGCCTTGATGCTGGTGGTCGCGCTGCTTGCTCCACCCGTCCTCTCGGTGATCCTCGTTCCGTTCCGCGGTGCTTTCCGTCCCGTCGACGTAGCCCTGGTCCTTGTCGTGATCGTGGTCGCGGTGGCCGTTTACGGCCGCCGGCTCGCCGGTGCGCTCGCGGCGCTGTCGGCCGCCGCGTGGTTCGACTTCTTCTTCACCCAGCCCTACGGGCGCTTCACCATCGCCAAGGCCCCCGACATCGGGACGACGGTGCTGCTCCTCGTGGTGGCGCTGGTGGTCTCGCAGTTGGCCGCTCGGGCGCGCCGCTTGGAGGTGATCGCCATCACCGATGCCGAGCACCTGTCCCGGATCTACCGGACCGCCGAACTGGCGCAGTCCAGCAGATCGCCCGCCGCTGTCGTAGACCACGTGAACAAGCAGCTCACCGAAATCCTGGGCCTGCGCGGCTGCCGGTTCGAGTACGGCTCGCTCCTCGGCCACCCGGCACGGCTGGCAAGGGACGGCACCGTGGTCGTCGGCCGCAGGCACTGGGACGTCGACCGCAAAGGCCTCCCCGCCGAGGAGATCGAGCTACGCACGTTCGCCAACGGCCACTACTACGGGCGGTTCATGCTCCAGCCCGTGCCCGGGACCACCCCGTCGCCGCAGGCCCGCCTCGTCGCGGTGATCCTCGCCGACCAGGCCGGACGCGCTCTCGGAACCGCTCAACCCGCCCATGAGAACGCCTGAGAATCCTCCTCCGAAGAGGGCCAGCGCGACAGACTCCGTCCGACTCGACATGTCCTGGCCTCCGGGGTGATCGGCGAATTGCGGGGCGTCCGCGCCTGCTTCGCGTACGCCATCGAAAGCGGCAGCGGCAACATCCGGCTGGAGCCGTCCCTGGGCGGCGGAGCCACCTGGGACGTGGGCTGCTACGCGGTGGACGTCCCGTTGGGGGCGGCGACGACTCCAGCCCTGTGACGCATCCCCTTGCGCATCCACCTGGTCGATTCCCGTCACGGCAAGATCCGCGGGACACTCCCTGAGCTCTGCTCATCGGAATACGGAGGCCTCACGTGCATCCCGAACTCGCTTCCCGCCAGGCGGACTGCCTGCTCTTCGACTGGGACGGCACACTGGTGGACACCCAGTATGCCAACTACCAGGCGTTGGCCGGTGCGTTGGCCGAGGAGGCCGTGGAGCTGGAGCAGGAATGGTTCGACGCCCGTACGGGGCTCTCGTCCGCAGACGTAATCAAAGCGTTGGCCGAAAAACGAGACCTGCGGCTGTCCCGTCCCGTGGAGGAGATCGTCGCCCGCCGCGACGCGCTGTTTCTCGAAAGAGCCTGCACGGTGCGTCCGCACACCGAGGTGCTGAAGGTGGTGAACGCCTTCGACGTCCGGCCGTTCACGGGCCGCCCGAGGAGCGACCTTCCTCGCCGCCCTCCTGGCGCCGCTGTCCCGCGACGTCCTGCGCCACCTGCGGCTCCTCGTCCGGCCCGATACCGTCATGCGCCGGCACCGTAATCTGATGAAGCGGCGTCATGCTCGTGCCTGCGTGCCGAAACGGCGCGGGCGCCCGCCAACCGTCCGTTCCATCCGCGCCCTCATCCTGCGCTCCCAAGCTGACGCGCTGCTGGGGGCGATCTGGCTGCCCGTGATCTGGCCCGGCATCGCGTCCGGCTCTCTGCCCGCCTTCGCGATCGGCGATCAGCACGGCCGTTGGTCAGGCCTCTTGACACCGTCGGGGCCCGGAAGGGCGGCGAGGGGAAGCCGAAGCGTGAAGCGTGCGCCGCCGATGGGAGAGTCTCCGGCATGGAGGGTCCCGTCGTGAGCCTGAGCGATTCTACGGGAGATCGACAACCCGAGGCCGGTGCCGCCGCGGTCACGGCGGCGGCCCGCGTTCAGCCGGGTGTATCGTTCGAAGATCCGTTCGAGGTCGCTCTCGGCGATTCCTTCGCCGTCATCGGAGACCGCCAGTTCTGCGGTGCGCCCGTTACGGCTGACCTCGACCCGTACGACCCGTTCGGCGTGCCGTTGGGCGTTGTCCAGCAGATTTGTGAGTACCCGGCCGATCTGGATGTCGACGATCTTGACGTAGACCCCGGGAACGAGCCGCAACTGGACCGGAATACGGTCCGCCCGCCGGGAGACCTCCGCCTTGACCAGCTGCGCCAGGTCGACCGGCGCCCGCCCGTACGGCACGGCGCCCCCCACCCGGGACAGCAGAAGCAGATCGCTGATGATCGCCTCCAGCCGGTCGACGGCGCACAGCGCACGTTGGAGCGTCTCGTGCAGATGAACATCGTCTGGATGTAACTGAGCCTGCTCAAGCTCTGCGCGCAGCCCAGCGATGGGGTTACGCAACTCGTGCGACGTGTCGGAGGCGAACCTCCGCTGTTGCTGCAGTTCCTTGTTAAGCCGTTCCAGCGTGCAGATCACGGCCCGGGTTGTCCGGGCGATCTCGTCTTCACCGAGGGGATCGGAAACCTCCGCATCAAGGTGTGCGACGTGTGCGGGGATGTCAGGACCATCGATACAGCCGGACAGAGCCTTAACGTGTCTCATGTCCATGTCAGTTCTTCCTTCCGCAACCCAGCGGTCGGGGGTGTGTCGGTATCGCCGGCGTGCCTGACGGATCCCCGTGGACCTCGGAGAGCGGTGTACATGCCGAAGCCGGCCGGGATTCCTTCCCGGGACTTGGCCGGGGGCGTCGACGGTGGGATGTCTTGAGGACGACAACGAAGGCCTCATAGCGGCCACGCGCGGCAAGGCCGGCGTGCCCTCTGAATGACAGCGGCGCTCTTCTTTTCCGGGGTACCGGCACGGGGCGTTCTTGAGCCCGACCCCCCGAGGCGGTAGCTCGGGAAAAGCCACGGCAACCCGCGGTGCGATGCATGTTCAACAATCTAGGGAGACGGTAGACGCCCCGCCACCCGCACATGGTCCGGACGGCACCCCCCAAATGGGCCGGATCGCGGCCTCAGCCAGGCTTCCGCAGTCCCGGCAGGAGCCCCGTCCGAGTCGCCACGACAACCGCCTCGAGCTGACTGTGCGCGCTCAGCTTCATCATGACGTTCTTGACGTGGCCTCGAGCGGTGTGGAGACTCACGACGAGCCGCCCGGCGATCGCACGGGGATCGAGCCCTTCGCCCATCAACCCCAGGACTTCCAGCTCGCGCGCGGTTAGCCTCGCCCAGTTCTCGCGTCCGACGTGCGGCGATGCACTGGAATCCTGGAGGAGCGCTCTGAGCGTATCGCCCTCCACCATAAGGATGTTCTCGTCGACCGAGGCGCGGATCACTTCGAGAATGTCCGGAAATCTACTGTCCTTTGCGATGAATCCGGAAGCCCCTGCCACCGCGGCGGCCGCGAACAGGTCGGGGCTGGCATCGCCTGTCAAGATGAGGACGCGGACATGCGGGTGAGAGGCTTTGATCCGCCTCGTGCCCTCGATTCCGTCGACGTCGGGCAGATGAATGTCCATGAGCACGACTTCGGGGCTCCGTACCGTCACGAGCGAGACGGCGTCCTCGACCGTCCCGACGGCGCCCACGCAATGCAGATCGGGCTGGGCGTCGATCGCGATCTCGAGAGCGCCGGCGAGCGCCTGCTGATCCTCGACCACGAGAACTCGGATCACAGGAGGCTCCTGCCCGCCGTGACCTTGACCACTGCTCGGCTCATGGCTGCTCACTTCGTGAGCGGTTTTCGCCGCCGTGCGCCGGCCGGCCGGACCCGCTCCGCCCGTCCCCCGGGTGAGGCGTGGCTTTGAACGGAGAGGATGGATCGGAGCCGGCTGATGAGGGCGCGTCCGCCTTGCCGAAAGCGGGCCGAAGACCCTGTGGCCTGGCCTGCCCCTGTGAACTCATCATGACGCTACCTGCGGTGCATCGTGACGCACAAGTCAGGTCGAACTGGATCGTCGCTCCACGCGAGGGTCGGCGGTGCTTGATGCGTGCGCCAAGCGGGGGGGCACCCCATCCGCTTCGCGTGCCGTCTCCTCTTTCAATGCTCGTTCCTGCCTGTCTGCGGGGTACGAACAGCGGTAGACCGCAAGGCCCCGTCCGGAGCCCTGCGAACGTTGGAGACGGTTCCTGACGTGACCACCTACTCATTCAGGCTGTACGTGGCTGGGAACACGGAGCGGTCCCATGCCGCGGAGGTGAACCTGCGGTTCCTGTGCGACGCTCACCTCTCCGGCATGTACGAGGTCGAGGTCATCGACGCCGTCGAACGGCCCGAACTTGCCGAGGAGGGACGGATCCTGGCCACCCCCACCGTGGTCAGGCTCTCGCCGCCACCACAGCGGCGGGTGATCGGGGATCTGTCCGATCATGGCCGCGCCGCCGTCGCTTTGGGCCTCCCAGCCGCGGACGCATCGCCCTCGGAAGGTCAGTGACGATGACTGGCAGCAACACGATCGCGCGGATCCCCACGGGGATCAACGGCTTCGACCACGTAACCCTGGGCGGGTTGCCCGCGGGCCGATCCACGCTGGTGAGCGGCACGACCGGCAGCGGTAAGACGCTGTTCGCCGTCGAGTTCCTCTCCCGCGGAATCACGCGCTCTAACGAGCCTGGGGTGTTTGTCACCTTCGAGGAGACAATCACCGACATCCGCCGCAACTCGGCCTCGCTGGGCTTCCCCATCCAGCTGTGGGAGGACGAAGGGAAGTGGGCCTTCGTCGAAGCATCGGCGAGTATCGGCGAGGACGCGCCTGCCGTCGGCGCCTACGACTTCGGTGCCCTGGTGGCGCGCATCGAACACGCGGTCCGCCAGACCGGGGCTCGCCGTGTCGCGCTCGACTCGCTCAACGCGATCTTCACCCGGTTCGCCGACATCAGCGTCGTTCGCCACGAACTGTTCCGGGTCGCCTCCGCCCTCAAGGCGCTCGGAGTCACCTCGGTGCTCACCGCGGAACGCCCCGAGGAGTACGACGGTGTGACCCGCTACGGGGTCGAGCCTTTCGTACTCGACAATGTCATCATCCTGCGCAACGTGCTCCAGCAGGGTCGGCGAAGCCGGACGGTTGAGATCGTCAAGTTCCGCGGCGCCCCGCAGCGCACGGGGGAATGGCTGTTCACCATCGATCCACGGGACGGGATCGTGGTGGTCCCCCTCGCGTTCCTCACGCCGTCCGACCACGCGTCGCTCGCCCGCGTCTCGTCAGGCATCCCCGAGTTGGACGAGATGTGCGGCGGCGGCTTCTACCGGGACGCCATCGTCGTAATGACCGGGCCCACCGGCACGGGCAAGACACTGGCGAGTCTGCGTTTCGCGGCCGCCGCCGTCGAGGCGGGTGAGCGCTGCCTGCTCTGCACCTTCGACGGGACCCGCGGGCAACTCTTCCGCACCGCCGCGAGCTGGGGTCTGGACCTCAAGGCCATGCAGGCATCGGGTCTGGTCCGGGTCATGTCCGGCTACGCGGAGGTGACCTCTCCGGAAGACCACTTTCTGCAGCTCAGGCGTGCTATTGAGGAGTTCGCGCCGGCCCGGCTCGTCATCGACACGTTGTCCGCTCTCGAACGCGTGGTCGCGCCGCGGACTCTGCTCGGTTTCATCATCGCGCTGGGGGCGGTCCTCCGGCACAGCGAGATAACCACTCTTCTCACGCGGACACCTTGTGGACGGCTCATCTCGGCAGACGCGCCGGTGATCACCTCCGACATCGCCGGCCTTTCCGACGTCTGGATCCAGCTCCGGTATGTCGAAGGCCCCGCCGAGATCCAGCGTGTCATCGCCGTGCTCCAGGCGCGCGGCTCCGCCCATGACCTACAGGATTCGCCAATTCAGGATCGATGGCACCGGCATGCACATCGGTGAACCTCTGCGAGGCGTCCCCCACGTCTTCACAGGGGCGATCAGTCCCGGGATCGCGTGGGGGTCGCCCGGGTCCGAAGTGACAGAGGATCCGTCGGGGTGAGTGCCAGTGGCGGGTCCTCGCCTGGCGGAAGCCACACAGGAGGCTCCGAGTCAGGGCGGCCCAACGACGTCGAATTCCGGGACGATATCAGCCAGGTCATCGTTTCGGCCTCGGCGGACGGAATCGTCGCCGTCGACAAAGAAGGAATCATCAGGCTCTGCAACCCCGCTGCCGCGGAGCTCTTCGCCCGCTCGGCAGCGGAGCTGATCGGCACCCACTTCGGCTTCCCCATCGCCGCGGGTGCGGCGACCGAGATCGACTTGATGCTGCCCGCCGGAGGCAAACGGGTCGTCGAGATGCGGGTCACCGCCACAACCCTGGAAGGCGAGCCCCTGTACGTCGCCGCACTCCGCGACGTCACGCGGAGCAGGCACGTCGAGCGAGAGCTGGAGGCGGCCCTGGAACGCCAGAACATCGCGGTCGCCGTCGCGGCCCATGAACTCCACAATCCCCTGGCCACCATCAGCGTGCTGGTGGACGTGCTGCGTGACCGCCTGGTCGCGCTCGCAGAGGAGCGAAGAACCGAGATCATCGAGCGCATCGCCGATCGGACTGCCCGCCTCCAAGGGCTCGTCCGAAAGCTCCTCACCGCGTCGACCATTGAAGCGAAGGGCGCGTCCGCCCGCTTGGAACGCGTCCCCGTGCTTCAAGTCCTCCTCGAACGGCTCGGCGAGCTGGACAAACGATCACAGGAGGTGCGCATCTCCTGCAGCCCTGATCTGGAGGCCCTGGTCGATCGCAGAGAGTTCTCTGCGATGGTGGACAACTACTTGGAGAACGCATTCGCCTACGGACGTCCGCCCGTAGACGTGTCCGCGACCGGGCAGCCGGGATGGATCCTTCTCCGGGTGTGCGACCGTGGGCCAGGCGTGCCGGAGGCTTTCGTGCCACGGTTGTTCGAGCGCTTCAGCCGTGAGCGGGAGGCTGAGCGTGAGACAGAGGGGACAGGCTTGGGACTGTGGATAGTCCGAAGCTTCGCCCGGGGCAACGGCGGCGACGCCTGGTATGAGCCCCGCGAGGACGAGGGCGCCTGTTTCTGCCTCCGCCTGCGACGAGCGCCTTCACCCGGCACGCCCGACCGGAGCGGGGAGTAGCCGCGGAGGCGCGGGTCGCGACGTCTGGCCCCGCGTATCATCCGCCGGCACGCCGCCATCGGCGCGGTCAGGCCGCCGCTTTGAGCCTCCTCGCCGGAGAGGCGTCCGAGGCTCAGTACCTGGACAAGCCGCCAAGGGTCCAGGACCTGACTCAGTGACTCCTCCGCTCCCTGAAGGGAGCGGCTTCTCGCTAAGCCGCTTCCGCAGGGTCGCGAAGGGCAAGCCCTGCCCTCAAGATGTTGATTGCCGCGTTCACGTCGGCATGCCCGGAAGTAGGCGGGCGGTCAGCGCGTCTGCGTTTTCTGGTCGCGGAGCGCCTGCTCGACGGCTTCCCGTACGCGGGCGTCCTCCCGCTCCTTCCGCCCTACGCGCTTGCGCCGCGTGAGGAGGACCACTCCCACGACGACCGCGATCAGTACGACGAGCAGCAGCAACTGCGTCCACGGGACGGCCCAGAAGTCCGTCGTGGCCCCGACCGTCTTGAGCGAGGTGGTGGAGCCCGACGCGTCGGTGAGCAGGGGTGTGAGGCTTGCGGTCGCGTCCAGCCTGACTGCGGGTGCCACGCCGTGGACGGGCACCGCCACCTTCCAGCTCTCACCCGGGAGCAGCTCCGGCGGCGAGGCGATCTCGCCCGCTTCAGCCCCCAGCCAGCCGAACAGTCCCGAAACCGACACCGTCTGCTGGGCCGACATGATGGCATTGCCGGTGTTGTGGATTCTGTAGGTGACGGTGGCGTCGCCCATGGCGAATGGGTTGAACGAGCCTGCGTAGTCCACCCGGAGGTCCTCGACCACGACGTTCGGCTTGAGCTCGCCGCTGACTCGCAGCTTGACCCGGATACCGAGGCGCCGATCCACGTTGATGACCTCGGCCTCGTCGGTCTGCGTCAAGGAGGTGAGGATGCCGCCCGCGTAGTCGCCGGGCGTGGCGTTGTCCGGAACGCCGACCGTGAAGGGGACCTTGACGGACTGCCCAGGCTGGATTGTGACGCTGCCGCGGTCGGCGTGGACCCAGGCGCCGATTCCGACGGATTTCTTGTCCTTGGAAAGCAGGTCGAGCTGGCCCGTGTCGGTCGTGAAGCCGTCGGCGGTGTAGACGGCGAGCGTGAGCGGAGCCTTGCCGCGGTTGGCGACGACCATGGCGTCCTCGACCGAACCACCGGGGTTGACGGCATAACTGAAGCTGGACCGATCGGCGCCGTAGCTGTTCGAGTCCGTCTTGACCGTCCAGGCGACGTCGCCGTCCGCTGCCAGAGCGGGGTCGGCACGCAGACCGGTGACCGCGAAGGCGGCGAGCAGGGCCAGGACGGCGGAACGAACGAGGGCGGCGACGGTTGTCTTCCGGCGCTTTACGGGCGCGTGCATCTCGGGTCCTCGGGAGATCTGAGGCGGGTCTGGGAGGAGGGGCGGGGTGGGCGCCAGAGGGCGCCTACCCCGCCAGGTGAAACGGGTCCGGTCAGCTGCTCAGCGCGGTGATCGTGAGGGTGGCGCGGTAACCACCCTTTTCGACGCTGCCCGGGATCTTCAGGTCCAGGTCGGCGCCCAGCTTGGCCTTGCCCTTGGGGTGGCCCTGGCCGGCCCAACCGAGGCCGCGCGAAACGGACAGGCCCTGGCCGTGGTCGTCATAGGCGGAGGGCACCGCACCGCTGGCCTGGGCACCGGCGCCGTCCTCGAGCACCTGCGGCGTCCAGCCGAGGTAGGCGCCGGAGAACGTCTTGCCGGCGTCGTTGAAGTCGCTCACGCTGGCCGAGACCGACCACGGAGCGAGCGAACGGCGGTTGTCCGAAACGACGATCGGGTTGATCTTGCCGGTCGTCCCGAAGTAGTCGCCGTCGTGGTCCTTCGCGGTGCCGAGGTCCACCAGGCCGTTGTAGCCGTCGATCGTCCAGCCGAACTCACCCGGAGGGGCGCCCGGCACGTTGACCTGGAGGGCCTGGCCGTCGCCGTTGTACGGGTGCACGGTGACCTTGTCGACGAGCGAGCCGACCGGCTGTCCCTCAGGGGTGTTCGTGCAGGACAGGCCACGCTCGACCGCCGCGTTCGGAGCCGCGCAGGTGCCGCTCCGGATGTTCTCCACGACGAGCTTGTCCTTGCGCACGCCGACCTTGACGTAGGTGCGGACGTGCTCCTGGTTCTGGGCCGAGTTGTACCAGTAGCTGTTCGGGTTCAGTGGGTCGGCGCCGTTGCCCGCGCCGCTCGTGCCGCTGTTGTCCGGCTTGGTGATGTCGTAGTACTTCGAGCCCGAGGCCGAGTTCGCCGTGATGTAGAGCACCCCGCCGGGACCGGGGTACACCTCGGCGGCGCCGGGCTGCTCATCCGGGTTCGCCTTCTCGCTGTTCTTGATCAGGTAGCTGCGGGAGTAGACGTGGTCGTGGCCCTGCAGCACCAGGTCGACACCGAGCTTGGAGAAGGTGGTCGGGAAGTCGACCCGGCGCACCTTGTTGTCGCTGTCCTTGGCGTGGCTGGCCGGCGAGTAGATCGCGTGGTGGTAGACGAGCACCTTCCACTTGGCCTCGGAACCGTGCTGGTTGATGACGTCGGTCACGTACGCGACGTGCGCCGTGTCGCCGCCGCCCCCCTGGGAGGTGGCGTAGCTGTTGCTGTTGATGTCGATGAACAGCACGTCCTTGTAGATGAACCAGTAGTCACCACCTGACGCGTTGGAGTTCGGGTTCCCGTTGGAGTACAGCGGAGCCGACCGGTCGCTGTTCGGGATGGTGAAGTGCTGCTCGTACGCCTTGCCGCCGACGTCGTGGTTGCCGATGGTGGCGGCCCACGGGTACTGGCGCAGCTTGTCGGGGGCGAGGAACGCGTCCCACTGCGACTCGGTGTTGGCGGTCTCGACCTGGTCGCCGCCCGACACCAGCAGCTCGGAGTCCGGGTTGGCCGCGAGGGCGACGTCCAGGGTGTCCTGCCAACCGGCCCGGTCCTTCGGCACGTCGCCGGACGAGCCGATCTGCGGGTCGCCGAGGAACAGGAAGTCGTAGTCGCCGTCGAAGTCCCGCGTCTTGAAGGAGTACGTCGGGGACCAGCTGCCCTCGGCGCCGACGCGGTAGGAGTACGCCGTGTTCTCCTGCAGGTTGGTGATCGTCACGTGACGGTTGAAGCCGCCGCTGGTGGCGATGTTCGCCCCGCCGACGGCGTCGAAGGTGGCGGCGTCGGCCGGGAACTCGCCGTTGACGAGCTTCGCGTTCGGGGCCAGCTGGACCTTCTGCGCGGTGTCGGCCGAGGAGTACCACGTCACCGTACGCTGGGCCTCGTTGGCGCCGACCCCGAGGATGATGCCGCTGAACGTGGCGGCATCGGCGCTCGCCGGGGTGCCCATGCCGCTGCCGAAGGCCACGGCCAAGCCCAGGAACGCCGCGGTGGCCCCTGCTGCCACGCGGCGCCGTACCCGGCCGGGGGCCTGCGGTGAGATGCCTAATGTCATGTTTAAAATCCTTTTTGTGACCGTATGTACGGAGAGGGGTATTAAAGTCGCGTTGTCCGGTAAACCGCCCGTAAATGCCCTATTTCTGACTGATGGAATGTCCCAGAAGACCTCGGCATCTCAGGACTGGAACACTCGTTTCGGCGAACCAAACCGCCCATAACGGACAAATCTGCATAAACCACGCTGGTCGCCCAGGTTGTCGCGCAGACCCCGCCGTCGGAGGAAGACCGAGAAGCTCTTGGTGACATACAGACGGCACAGCGGGCACGTTGCGACATGTGATTGCCACGTTCCACGTCACGGGTGAATCCCACCCAACCCATTGGCGAACTGTAGGAAAAATAACCCCACAACTACCTCTCAGCCATGAAGCGGGAGGAATCGGGATAGCAGGATGTACGCGCACCAACCGCCACAACTCGGAGGACGATCCCCTTGCGCCCCCCGCTTCGGGCCGCTGCCACGCTGGCCGCGGTCGCCGCGCTGGTCACCGGATGTGGCTCCGGCGGCGACTGGTCACAACCGCACGCCAAGCCCATCGCCATCGGCACCCTCGGCCCGGGTTTCGTCGACCCCTCCAGCACGCCCTCCCCCGAGGCGACCATCACGCCACGGCCCGGCTCCTGGACCGACGTCCATCCGTCGAAGGACTACCGCGTGGTCCTGCTCACCACCGGTGACGACCCGCCCACCAGGACCCTCGTGGCGGCAATCGAGGACTGGGCAGAGGAGGAACACGTCGACCTCAGAACAGTGGTCGCCGACCACCCGTACGACCTCGTTCCCAGCATCACCAGGGCCCTCGACATGGGCCCCGACCTCATCGTCAGCGCGGGCGACGACCTCGTCGACCCGCTGGCCCTGGTCACCGCGAGCCACCTCGCACAGCGGTTTCTCGTCGTGGGCGCGGAACTGGCCGAACCCACCCACAACGTCACGGCCGTCGACTGGTCCGGCGCGTCGTTCCGCGGTGAAGGACTCGGCATGGCCTCGGCCTACGATCCCGCGTCGTTCACGCCCGCCCGCTGTGCGGCCGCCGTCAGGGCAGGCGTCGCGGCCGTACTCAACAACCTGACCGGGATCGTGATCTGGCTGGACGAGCTCTGACCCTTCCTGCGGGATGCCATGCTGACAGCGGGGTGGCGCGCTCCGGGAACAGGTCGCGTTCGCGTACGTTCCGGGTCAGCTCGGCCGCGCGCCGGAACTCGGCGGCCGCCTCCTCGGCCCGCCCTGCTCGCGGTGACCGTCTTCGTGGCCGCTCGGCGCGGTTCGCGTCCGCCCCGGGGTTTCGCGCGGTGATCAGGTACTGCCGGTCATGGCGGCCTCCGCCACGCCTGCTTCCGCGCATCCCTTCGGCCCTCCGGCCACGGCGCGGATCAGCGTCGCCGGATCGCATGTGGCGCTCACGTGGCTGGCGAGCCCAGACGACTTGGTCGCGCTGGGAGTGGCGAAGGGAGCCTTCGCAGACCCGGCGCCCGAACTGACCGGTGAGCAGAAGTTGCAGCGTTCGACCGTGGTGCGCGACTACCTGATCAGCAAGATCACCGTGTCGCAGGGGGGCCGGCCGTGCGCAGGGCAGTTGGCGTCGCTGGTGGGGGTGACCGATCAGGGTGCCCGGTTCACCTTCGACTGCCCCCGTAAGGTGGACGATCTCGACGTGAACATAGGCGCCCTGGTCGACCTCGATGCGAACTACCGCACCGTGGTCACCGCCGATACACAGGGGGCTCCGACGCAAAAGCTGTTCACGGCGACGACGACCACGCAACATCTGAGCTTCTCCGCTTCCGGCGGCAAACCGGCCACTGTCGTCGGCCTCGCCGTCGGCTTGGCCATCGGGGTGGTCGCGGGGATCGGCGGTTTCGTCGCGTTGCGGGTGCGGCGCAGGAGCAAGTCGTCATGACGGGTCTGAGCAGTTTCGACAGCCGGTTCATCGCGTTCTTCGACAGCGGGGGCGTCTTCTGGATCGCGCTGGCCATCGCCCTCGGTGTCGGTGCGATGCACGCGGTCGCGCCGGGGCACGGCAAGAGCGTCACCGCCTATCTGGTGGGCACTCACGGCCGTTACCGCGACGCCGTACGGCTGGGTGTCATCGTCGCGATCATGCACACGTTCTCTGTACTGGTGCTGGCACTGGCCTGGGTCGGCGTCTCCGACCTTGCCGGTGTGGGCACGGAGTCCGTCACCGCGTGGATGCAGGTGGTGGCCGCGGTCGTCGTCATCGGAGTCGGCGTGCGTCTCGCGCTCCGGCACCTGCGCGCTCGGCTGCGTCAGCGCGACCACGGACACGGTCATGGTCATGGACACGGTCACGGTCACGGGCATGATGAGGCGCTCACCGATCCGTGGTCGCGGAAGGGACTGATCGCGCTGGCCCTGTCCGGTGGCCTCCTGCCATCGCCTTCGGCGTTCATCGTGCTGGTGAGCGGCTTGCTCACCGGTCGGGCTCTCGACGCGGTCGTGCTCGTTCTCGCGTTCGGGGTCGGGATGGCCGTCACACTGACTGCGGTGGGTGTCGTCACGATTCACGGCCACGGGCTGCTCACTCGCCGCATGAAGGGCCGGGCAGCGGCCTCTGTCGTAGCAGCCTGGACACCTGTCGCCGCGGGCGTCGCTGTCTCGCTCGCCGGTTGTCTCTATCTGGCCGCCGCCGTCATCGTCCTCACCGCGTAGCTCGCGCCTCTGACCTCGCATGGTTCCGTGGGCGGTTGTTGCGCGTAGTGTTCATGGGCGACGGCCTGTGGCCACTTCTCGTCTGGGACCAGCTTGAGGAGGTCACGCCGTACGGTGCCCGGTACGGGAGACCACAGACGAGCGCGACGCTGGAGCGGATCCGCGCCACGCTGCGGGCCGGGCTGAACGAGGCCGTCCGCGAAGGCCTGATCGACAGCAGTCCCGCCTGCGGCCTGAGGTCGCCTGCCGCGCCTCGTCCGAGGGCGCAGATGTGGACCGACCGGTGGGTGGCGGTGTGGAAGGTCACCGGGGAGAGACCCAAGGTGGCGTCGGTGTCGCCCGTGCTTGGGCCCACGGGCTCCTGGCCGCGCATGGCGGACGCCTGGGGCGTTCACCATGACGACGAGGCGGGCAACGCCGTCTGGTTCAGGATCGGCGGGCCCATCCCAGAAGCCCCGGCGAGATCGACCGGGATTCGTTCCGCACTCCGTTCCGGGGAACGCGGCAGAGTCCTTCTCCGCATGCTCAGTACGAGCGCCGCCGTTGAATCCAACCGGGAACAGCTGATCGACGCGGTTCCCGAGCACTGCGTCGACCTCGTCTGCCGAGTGGCCAAGGAGAGCGCCATGGCGTGGATGCGGTTCGCCGACGAGCTCGGCAGCAGGATGATGCGCCATGGGACGTGATCGGCACCGCCCGCGTCCTCCGGTGTGCAACCGCTGAAAATGAGCGGTTGCACACCACCCGCCCCGGCGGAGCCGGTGAGCGGGTGGTGACTGGGCCGGAGGCATGTGGTCACCGGTCCTGGCTACGATGATCTCCGCGCTGGAGGCGCCGAGGTCCACGCGAGCAAACCGGTACAAATGAAAAGAGAGCAGACCATGGCGACTGCCCCGCCGCTGAACGAGTTGCGTGAGATCTGCCAGCCCAAGGCGAAGCTGGAAAGCCGCAACGGGGAGCACTGGGCGGGCCGTCTGTACATGCGGAAGATATCTCTGCGTTTGACCCGGCAACTCGTCCGCACCTCCGTCACGCCCGACGCGCTGACCTGGACGATGGTGGTCTGCGGGATCGCCTCGGGCTTCGCTCTGCTGATTCCGGGCCTGGCGGGCGCGGTGCTGGCGGCCGTGTTCTTCCAGCTGTTCCTGTTGTTCGACTGCGTCGACGGCGAAGTGGCGCGTTGGAAGGGCCAGAACAGCGCGGTGGGCATCTACGTCGACCGGCTGGGCGCCTATCTGGCCGACGCGGCACTCATGATCGGAGCGGGCGTCCGCGCCGCCCAGGAGGGTTCGGAACTGTGGGTGTCGGCGGGACTCGCCACCGCTCTCGGAGTCGTCCTGCTCAAGGCCTCCACCGATCTGGTCGACGTCGCCCGGGCCCGCAGGGGCCTGCCCGTGGCCGGCGACGAAGCCACCGTCCCCCGCGCCGCGAGCCTCGCCACCGTACGCGAACTCGCCTCCGTCCTGAAGATCCACCGGGTCACCAACGGTATCGAAGCCTCCCTCGTCCTGCTGGCGGCGGCCGCCGTGGACACCTTCACAGGCAGTCTCGACCCGACCCGGGCGGCGCTGCTGGCGATCGGCGTGATCACCTGGGTGATGGTCGTCGCCCACCTGGCCTCGATTCTCTCCTCCTCCCGCCTCCGGTGACCCGCCACAGCGCGATCGTGCTGACCATCAACACCCACGCTCACGTGCTGCCCACATGAGGGGATCGCCCTCGGCTACGGACGCGCGCCGAGCGTGTCCACCATGGCACGATCGAGGACCGCCGTGGTGGCGAGCAGCATGCCCTTCTTCAGCCACCGCGTGTCCGCGGTCTGCACCTTGCGCCGGCCGAGGTATTCCAGCGTCGTCCGGTCGAAGATCCACTCGGTGCGTGCGCCCTTGTCCTCCCGGGCCACGGCGATCCCCTCGCGGCCCGCGGCGTCCTGGGACCTGTCCACGATCGTCACTCCGGGGATCCTCGCCACCGCCCGGTACAGTGCCGCGCCGAGCGCGGGCGGCAGCACCTCCTGCTCAAGCAGGGTGCCGATGGTGTCGAACGCCCGCTGCTCCCTGGTCGTGCCGTCACCCTCCTTCGTCTCGGGGTCGGCGTAGATCGCCTTCAGCAGGTCGTCCGGGTCGGCCGGCAGCGTGGCGAGTTCCTCGTACCGGTGGCGGTAGTCCACGTCGCCCTGGTCGTACTCCTCCTGCCGGCCGTTGTCGATGATCAGTCCCTTGCCGTGGAACCGCCGCTGCTCGACCCAGATCTCTCGCCTGACCATGGGCTGCATCTCCATCGGGCCCTCACCCGGCATGGTCTGCTCCCGTACCGGGACGGCGAAGGCGTACTGGGTCCTGCGGTAGGAGTACCTGCCTCCCTCCGCCGAGGACCTGGCCGCGACCAGCGAAATGCGTTCCAACTGCCCGCTCACGTCGTCGGAGCTGGCCGCGCCGAGCGGCACCACGGCCAGCCGGCTCGCCGCCACCGCCGTGCCGGCGGGTCGCCGTCCGGGCTCCGGTGTCGCCGCCGGCCCGGCTCCCGCGAGGAGCACGGTCGCACCGACGGCCAGCGCCGCCGCGGCCGCCAGCCCCGCCAGGAGGGGCCGGGGTCGCGTGCGGAACGCACGCGGGGTGGGGGACGTCCTGTGCTCGTCCTTGACGATCTCGGCCATGAAGTGCTCCCTGAGGATCTGGAAACGGTCGGCGTCGAGATTCGAAGACGCGGGCACCGGGAGCTCGTCCCTCCGGTCCGCCGGCTGATCGGTGCCGCGGTGCTGGTGCGCGTTCATCGGATCGTCTCCTGTGTCGACCGGGCCGTCTGGAGACGGCTCACCAGGTGCTGTCCGCCGGGCAGGGGCGGTTCGGGTTTCGTACGCGTCTTTTTCAGTTCCTCGTCGGTCAGCTTGGCGAGGCGGGTACGCGCGCGTGACAGGCGAGAGCGCACCGTGCCCTCCGGAATGCCCAGCGCCTCGGGGGTCGCCGTGCCGTACTCTCTGGCGCAATGAATGGTCCACACAGGATCCTGTCCGCAGCCCGCCCGCCGTTCGAGTGATCCGGCTCACACCGGTCCGCCACGGCACCCAGGACCTGTTTCTCGGCGTCCGCTCCCACGGCCCGGCACGGCACTACGTAGCATCGGGCTCCGTGATCGTATGGCTCAACGGCACCCACGGCGCGGGCAAGACGACGACCGCTGCACTCGTGCAGCGACTGATCCCGGACTCACGGGTGTTCGACGCCGAGAAGGTAGGCGAGACACTCATGGACATCACGCCGGGGCTGTCGGCGACCGACAACTTCCAGCACTGGCCGCCGTGGCGGCCACTCGTAGTCGAGACCGCCCGCCTCGTACTCGACTACGCCGGCGGCACGCTGGTGATGCCCATGACCGTCCTGGTCGAGCAGTACTGGCGCGAGATCAGCGCGGGCCTCACCCGACATGCCATCCCGGTACGGCACTTCGTCCTCCACGCCGACCACGACACCCTCCGCAGGCGCATCGAGGGAGACACTCTTCTCGGCCCCTCCCCCTTCCGTCTCAAATACCTTGAGCCCTACGCGGAGGCGGCCCGCACGTGGCTACACGGCGAGGCCGAGGTCGTCGACACCACGCACCTGACACCCGCCCAGGTCGCACTGCAGATCGCAGAGGCCGTCAGAAGCTGAGGCGCGCACTCCCGCGAAAACTGTGCACGGGCTGCTGATCGGCCCCGTCTAGGGTGGGCGCATGGCCGAACGGCGTCCCCTGATCGCGCGCAGGCTGCGACCGGGACACTGGGTCGCCGTCGACGCGTTCGCGGCCGTTGCCCTGGCCGCCGGGTTCTCGGTGCCGGCGGTGCTGGTGCCGGAGTCCGCCGGAGTGCCGCCGTATGCGGCTGTGCCGATGATCGCGCTGGCCTGCCTGCCGCTGGCAGGGCGGCGCCGGTGGCCGGTGCTGGTCTGGGCGCTGGTTCTGGTGGCGGCGGTGTTCGCGCCGTTCGCCGGGTGGGAGGAGGCGTTCGTGCCCTTGGCGGTCGCGCTGCACGCGGTGGCGCTCCTGGAAGCGCGCCGGACGGCGGTAGCGGCGCTGATGGCCACGCTGGCGGTGACCGCCGCCAGTGTCGCGATCGACTCGCCCTCGTGGATGGAGGCGGCGTCGGCGTGCGGATTCGCCTGGCTGGTGCTCGGTCTGGCGTGGACGATCGGGCTTGCCGTACGGGAGCAGCGCGCGTACGCCGCGCAGGCCGTCGCACGGTCGGCGCAGGTCGCGGCCACGGCGGAACGGCTGCGCATGGCTCGTGACGTGCACGACGTCGTCGCCCACAGCATGGGCCTGATTTCCATGCGGGCCGGCATCGCCAACCACGTCGCCGCCACGCACCCCGAGGAGGCGGGCGAGGCCTTGTCGATCATCGAGGAGACCAGCCGCAAGGCGCAGACGGACCTGCGCCGCCTCCTCGGTCTGCTCCGCGACGCCTCCGGGGACCGGGACGGCCCGCCGTACACGCTGGACTCCCTGCGAGAGCTGGTCGCGGCGATTCCGGTCGGCGACGTCCGGGTGGAGCTCGACGTCGAGCCTGGCCTCGCGCTCTGCGACGAGGCGGCCCTCGTCGTCTATCGCCTCGTGCAGGAGTCGCTGACCAACGTGCTCAAACACGCCGGCCCGGCCCGATGTCGGGTGGCGGTCGGCACCCGTGCGGAGCGCGAGCTGGTGGTCGAGGTCGTCGACGACGGTCGCGGGGGTGCGCCGAGTGAGGGGGGCCACGGGCTGGCCGGGCTGGAAGAGCGGGTCATCCTGTACGGCGGGACGTTCTCGGCGGGACCGGAGCCCGGAGGCGGCTTCGCCGTTCGCGCAAGGCTGCTGTTGCCAGGCGGTTCCGGGGAGGATGAGAGGTGAGCACGTTCACGGTGCTGGTCGCCGAGGACCAGGCGTTGCTGCGCGCGGGGCTGCGCAGGCTGATCGACACCGCCCCCGACCTGGAGGCCGTCGGCGAGGCCGGGACGGGGGAGCAGGCGGTGGAACTGGCCCGCGGCCTCCGGCCCGACCTGGTGCTCATGGACGTCCGCATGCCCGGCCTCGACGGGATCAAGGCCACCGAGCTGATCCGGGCCGACCCGGTGACCGCCGAGACGCGGGTGGTGATGCTGACCACGTTCGATCTCGACGAGTACGTCTACGGGGCGTTGCGGGCCGGAGCCAGCGGATTCCTGCTGAAGGACACCCGGCCGGGCGACCTGCTGGAGGCGTTGCGCATTGTGGGGGAGGGACAGGCGCTGCTGGCCCCGTCGGTCACCACGCGGCTGATCGGGGAGTTCGCCCGGCGCGAGCCCACCGGAACCCCGGCCCGGCTGGCGGCTGGGCTCACCCAGCTGTCCGGCCGGGAGCGGGAGGTGCTCGTGCTGGTGGCTCGAGGGTTGACCAACCCGCAGATCGCCGAGCGACTCGGCATCGGGCCGGCCACGGTCAAGACACATATCCGCAGCCTGCTGGCCAAGCTCGCCGCGCACGACCGGGCGCAGCTCGTCATCGCCGCCTACGAGGGCGGCGTGGTCACGGCCGGCGGGCAGGGGCCATCAGCGGCGGTAGGAGACCTCGGGGAAGGTGGCTGACGGGCCCCGCAGCAATGCCTGCGGACGGCCGCGCAAGTGCTGCTCGAAGAAGGCTGGCGGGTAGGCACGCTGGAAGGCCAGCGCCCGCTCGGCCGGGATCGTGCCGACGACTTCCTCGAGCTGCTCCTTTCCCAGCCCCAGCGGCTCGGCCGACATGGGGATGAGCAGGACGTCGTCGCCGAAGGAGTTGTGCGCCGCCCCCTTGAGCGTCACGTTGAGCCGCCAGCCCCGCAATCCGTCCCAGAAGGTGCGCAGCGTCGGATTGGTCGCCATGCCGCCCTTCCCATCGGTGTCGACCACCATGTACGGCCGGTCGAGGCCGGACTGCGCGACCTTGCCGAAGACGGCGCCATCCAGGCCGAGCCCGGCCTTGATCCGCGGGTCGGCGTACATGGCGGAGGAGGTGGCCGCGCCGCCGAGCGAATGCCCGAACATTCCGATCCGCGCGAGGTCGAAGAGCGGCTTCCCGTTACGGCCGGGCAGCTTCTCCTCCAGGGAAGGCAGGCTGTCCAGGATGAAGCGCACGTCGGCCACCCGGACGTCGACCGCCTTGGCGAAGTCGGTCAGCTCGGCGCCCGCCTCTACTCGGCCGCCGGGGAACTCCACCACCGCCGCGTCGTAGGGGTGATCGACGGTGACCACCGCGTACCCCCGGCTGGCCAGCTCCTCGACGACGCCGGTCCCGTACGCGCGCGAGGCGTTGGCGCCCGGCGAGTACAGGACGACCGGCAGCCTGCCCAGGCTCGTGTCGACGGGCGCGCCCTCGTGACCGTCGGTCCTGTCCAGCAGCACCGAGCCCGGCTCCAGGTCGTTCATCTTCAAGTACCGCTCCGCCGCCGCCTTCGGCATCCAGGGGGCGACCGGGTGGGCTTCCACGTCACGGGCCGGATACCACAGGCTGACCATCAGCTCCCGTTTCCTGCCGGAGCCGCTCCAGGGATCCGGGCGGGACTGGTCGACCAGGTGGACCGAGACGGTCCCCACCGGATGCGGGCCCGTCGGCTTTGGGACCGTCAGGCGCTGCGGTGGGGTGGAGCCGCATCCGGCCAGCGTGAGGGCCAGGGCGGTGATGATGAGTGCACGTTTCACCCCATCGACGATGCCGGTCGTGTACGGCTGCCGCCTCTGGCGTGGGTAGGATCTCCGGCTCAACCCAGGAAGGTAGAGCTCGACGAAGATCGTTTTCAGGGATGACGCTCACGAACGAACTGGCGCCATCGCCGCCGGCGGGCCCGGCAGGCATGCATCGCCGCCACCTCGGGGAGCTGCTGCGCAACCAGGCCAGGCTCGCCAGGCAGAGTGTCACCGACGAGCGGATGCGCATCGCCCGCGAGCTGCACGACGTCGTCGCGCACGGCATGAGCGTGGTCACCGTACAGGCGGGATTCGGCGCCCTGGTGATCGACGACGACCCGCAGGAGGCGCGGGCCGCGCTCGTGGCCATCGAGACCATGGGACGCCAGAGCCTGGCCGAGATGCGGCGGCTGCTTGGCGTGCTCCGCGAGGAGGAGCGGAGCGAAGGGCCCGAGCTGGCGCCCGTCCCCGGGCTGGCCGACCTCGACCCGCTCGTGGAGCGGACCGCCGGGGCGGGGGTGCGGGTGGAGCTCGCCATCAGTGGGCAGCCTCGCGCGCTGCCCCCTGGGATCGACCTTTCGGCGTACCGGATCGTGCAGGAGGCGCTGACCAACGTGGTGAAGCACGCCGCCGCCGACTCGGCCAGGGTGACCCTGTGCTACGGGCCGGACGAGCTCTCGATCGAGGTCGCCGATGACGGCGTCGGCTGCCCGGAGGCCGGTGGTCCGCACCTCGGACACGGCCTGGTCGGCATGCGTGAGCGCGTGCACCTGTACGGCGGCGCGTTCCACGCGGCGCCCCTGCCCGGACATGGCTTCCGCGTCACCGCCACCCTTCCCACCACGGAGCACCCGGTATGAACCTCAGCCTGACCGCCGCCCTCGCCGTCCCCGGGCGTGCGGCATGACCGTAGGAGTTCGCCGGCCGCGCTCACCCTGAGCCGCTGGAGGGCATCACCACGCGCGAGCGGGAGGTGCTCGCGCTGGTCGCCGAGGGCCTGTCCAACGACGAGATCGCGGAGCGACTGCACATCGGGCCGGGTACGGCCAAGACCCATGTCAGGCACCTCCTGGCCAAGCTCGGCGCCCGCGACCGCGTGCACCTGGTGATCACCGCCTACCGCAGCGGGCTGGTCGCCGTGCGCTGAACCCGGCATCGGCCGAAAGGCTTAGCCCGCCGGCGCGAAATGAGCCCCGGGGTAGACGACCTTGGCCGGGGCGGGTCACTAGCTTCGGAGCACTCCCACTTCCAATGATCAGAAGGAGTGCGTGTGATCTCCCCGCGAGCGGTGTGCGCCGCCGCCCTGCTGGCCGTCGCGTCGCTGGCCGTACCGACTGCCGCCGAGGCCAAGACACAGCTCAAGACCCAGGCCCGGCCCCAGGCCGCCGCCCCGCCTCAGCTGACCCTTCCGGCGCCGACGGGCCCCTCCCCGCTCGGCACGGTGTCCCTGCATCTGGTCGACCGCTCAAGGAAGGACCCGTTCGCGGGCGCCGGCCACGACCGCGAGCTGATGATCAGCCTGACCTACCCGGCCAGGAAGGTCGCCGCGTACCCGGTCGCGCCCTGGCTGCCGCCCAAGGCAGCGGCCCAGTACCTGCGCCAGGAGGGCCTACCTCCGGGAGCCGTCCTGCTGCCGCAGACCCACGGGCACGAGGGCGCCCCCGCCGACCGGCCCTCGTCGTCCGGCGGACCTAGTTCGGGGGCGAGAGTGCCAGGGCCGCCGTGGAGCAGGGTCATGTGGACCCACTGCGCGGAGACGGGCGCGAGACCGGGCCTGTGGGTGACCGCCCGGTACGGCTCGACCAGGGCCTTTTCGATGACGTCTGGGTCGAACAGGATATGGACGTGGAGATCGGCGCGACCGGGGGGCCATGGATACTCGCGCGATTCCACCTCGGCGTAGAAGTCGTCCATGAAAACTTCCTACCTTTCGGGCACGGCCTGCTGCTGTCACCGCAGACTTCCCACGCAGCCACGAGCGGGGATGAGAGGCAGCCGCATCCTGGGGATCCACACCGAGGGAACGGGAGGCCGTACTACCCTGGTGCTCCTCGACGGCCTGAGCGATCCGCGCCCCAGCCAGTTCCGTCTCGACGGCGAGCAGGTCAGCGACCGCTTCGACGGCGGCGGCGGTTCTCGGCTCGGTCAGCACCCTCCGCGCATCTTCCACCGCTTGGTCGCGATCGATAACGAAGCCTGCCGCCACATGCTCATCGACGACGGCGCGATCTCCGGAGGCGCTTATCAGCAGGACACAGCGTCGCAACTGCGGGTGTGTGTGTAACCTCGCGCGGCCAGCCAGTCGGCGGCTGCGGGGCGGGACGGCCAACTCGGCGCGCGGTGCCGAGCCGTTCGTCCGCGAGGCCATCGGTGCCGCCAAAGCCGCCGGGGCAGGCACCGGCAGGACCAGCGACAGCGGCAGGACCAGCGACAGCGGCAGTATCGGCGGCATCGTGGTGGTGCGTGCCGATTCGGCGTTCTACAGTGCGGGCGTGATCGCCGCCTGCCGGGACAACCACGTGTGCTTCTCGGTGACCGCGACGATGGACAAGAAGATCAAAGCGGCGATCGCGGCGATCCCCGAATCGTCCTGGACAGCGATCCAGTATCCGGACGCGGTCTTCGACGAGCAGGCCGGCCGCTGGGTGTCAGACGCCGAGATCGCCGAGATCTCCTACACCGCGTTCGCGTCGAACAAGGACCGGGCCGCCACCGCCCGGCTGATCGTCCGCCGGGTTAAGCGGCTCAACCTGCAGGAGAAGATCGGCCAAGAGGAGTTGTTCACCACCTGGCGCTACCATGCGATCTTCACTGACAGTCCGTTCACCCTCATCCAGGCCGAGGCCCAGCACCGCGACCACGCGATGATGGAGCAGGTCAACGCCGACCTGATCGACGGACCGCTCGCCCACCTGCCGTCCGGGGTGTTCACCGCGAACGCGGCCTGACTGACCTTGGCCGCTCTGACCCACAATCTGCTCCGCGCGGCCGGCTGCCTGGCCGGCGCGTTTCATGCCCGAGCCCGTGGGGCGACGCTGCGCTGCCACTTGATCACCGTTCTGGCCCGCATCGCCCGGCACGGCCGCGGCCACCTCACCCTCCATCTACCCCAACACTGGCGCTGGCAGGCCGCCTGGCTCAACGTCTTCGACGCCCTTCACCGGCCGTTCCCACGCCATGTGACCTGACCAGCCCAAACCCAAGGTCACCACCAGCTCGTGACGACCAGGCCATGGTCACCCGCGCCCCCAGCACCTGCTCCGTCGGCAACGACGAGATCATCACTCATCGGATCTACTACGACCAGCTGGAGCTGTACAGCCAGCTTGGTGGCGAACTCGTCTTCGGCGGTCCCTCACCGGCATAGCCCGGCGTGCGGTCGAACTCCGCATGCCGTAGGCGGGAGCCCTGCCTGGCAGGCGAGCAGGAAAACTGGTCGCCGACGTGTTGTGGACGCAACGGTCGCCCGAGTTCGGCGGTGAAGACGCAACCGCTGTCGCCGCTGTTGTAGCGGTGCAGGAAGTCTCCGAGGGCATCGGTGCGTTCGTCATTGCTGGCGTAGGGCCGTAGGTGGGCCCATTCCTCTACCAGGCGCCCGACGGCATCGAATCGATCCGTTTTACTGTGAAAGTTCGACACAGGTCTGGATGGTCCTGAGCATGCCAATTTTCGATCTTGGAACCGTGTTCGAGGCGTCCAACGCAGCCTGAAAATTACACGACGTCTAGGACCGCGTGATCTCATCGGGCGTGATGGGAGCCAGACGGCCGAAGTGATCCGATCTCTGTGAACCCTGAGCATTGACAGGTGGGAGCCTGGGCTTAAGTGTGATGTCCGGCCACCGTCGAACCGATACGACGCTCCCATTACGAGGAGACAGGATGCCCCCCCTCAAGCCGTCGGCTTTCGCGGACGAACGGCGACGGCCTGAACGGCCGGGCGGTGGCGCCCGCGGAGGGGCGGCCGGACCCGGGAAGTGCATCACCCACCGGATTCACCCGAAAGGATTACCGATGAAGCGGAGCGATCCCTCCTCCCGTCCTCGACGTCCGGCGAGCAGGTTGCCGGCTGTGGTGGCGGCCTTGCTGGTCGCGTTGATCGGGACTCAGCCGGCTGTGGCGGCACAGCAGTCCACCGCGTCGGAGTCCACCGCGTCGGAGTCCACCGCGTCGGTCGCCGCCGCCGCTGCCGCCGGGGACATCGACGGCTTCACCGCGGGCAATGCCGCGGTCGCCTCGGTCGATCTGGCCGGGACGTGGAGCTTCACGCCGGCGGGCCGGTCGACGACGTCGATCAAGGTGCCCGGAGGCGGCTGGTACAAGCAGGGGTTCACCGATGTGTCCCAGGCGGTGTACTCGCGTACGGTGACGGTGCCGGACTCGGGGCAGCCGCAGTCGGCGTGGATCGAGTTCGGCGCCGTGAACCACCAGGCGACCTTGTCGGTGGACGGCCGGGTGGTCGCGACGCAGACCACGGCCTTCACTCCCTCAAAGTTCGACATCAGCGCCTACGCCGCCCCGGGCACCACTCATACGATCAGCGTCGACGTGAAGGGCCGCGGCGCGTTGAAGGCATCCAACGGCCGGTACCTGGTGCCCGACGCCGCCGAGTGGTCCGAGGCGGTCCCCCAGGGGATCTACCGTTCGGCGTTCCTGCGGGTGTACCCGGCGGTGTACGTCAGCGACACATTCGTGCGTACGTCGGTGGCGAACAAGACGTTGAGCTACGACGTGTCGGTGCGTAACACGTCGGGCAGTTCCCGGTCGGTGACGTTGACCGGGTCGCTGTCGTCCAACAACGGAACGGCTTTCAGCTACCCGGCACTGCCCAGCCGTACGGTCACTGTGGCGGCCCACTCGACCGGGACCGTGACCGTCGGGCCGGTCGCGTGGAACCTCGACAGCACCTCGTACTGGTGGCCCAACGTGCCGTACCGGTCGGGGTACCGGGCGCAGCTGCACCGGCTGACGGTGCATGCCGACACCGATGACGGGCACACCAGCGACGCCACGTACCGGTTCGGGTTCCGGGAGGCCTCCCAGAACGGCGAGTACTACTACCTCAACGGCGTGCGCGTGAACTTCCGCGGCGACAACCTCCAGGGTGCCGACTACGACCGGATCAACAACGGCGGTAAGGGCGACGCCTACGACACGCTGCCCGGATTCCTTCCGCCTTCGTCGGGCAACGGCGGCTGGCCGCAGGCCGTGGACAACTACCAGCGGCTGAACTACAACGTGGTGCGCGTCCACCAGGAGCCGGCCAGCCCGTACATGTTGGATGTCGCCGACGAGATGGGCCTGATGATCATCGACGAGGTCGCGATTCGCGGCTCCCAGTCCGGGCAGGATTGGATCACAGGGCACGACAACATGGTCAACCACGCCCGTGCGCTGGTCCTGCGCGACCGCAACCACCCCGCGGTCATCCGCTGGAGTCAGAACAACGAGCCGAACCAGAGCGGCCAGGATTCCGAACAGTTCGAGAAGGACCTGTACGCGGCGATGAACGGCGCCGACGGCACCCGGCCGGTCATTGTCGAGCTGGGCGTCGGCGCGAATCTCAACATGTATCCCGGGATGACGTACGCCAACTTCGCGGTGATCTCGCACTACGTCGACGGCTTCGGCAGGTACGGGGAGGGCCTGATCACCGTGAATGGGCGCCCCGACGGCGAGGGCGAGTACATCTGGCCGGCATGCAACAACAAGCAGGGCTTCGAGTGGTTCGCCACGGCAACCCTGGCCAAGCGCGGCAAGAACGCCACCGACCTGCGTCCGTACACGCTGCTGTCCGCGTGGGCCAGCGTCGTGCCCGGAGTGCGTTCCACGGACTTCACCCCGGAGGAGGGCGGTCACCCTATCTACGGCGCGGACAACCTCCCGGACCCCTGGAGCAACCCGCAGATCCAGCGCGTGCAGGCGGCGTTCAACCCGGTGGCAGCGGTCGACCTCCCGTACTGGTCCGCCTCCGGCGCCTCGGACTCGAATGGCACCTTCCCGCTGCCGCAGGCCGTGCCCACCTACGCCGCCAACACCTCGGTGACCCGCAACATCACCGTCTTCAACGACGACTTCGCCGACACTTCGGTGGGCTTCACCTGGACGGCGCGGCTCAACGCGCCGGACGGCGCGGTCGTCGCGTCCGGAAGCACGACCCTGACCGTCCCGCTCGGCTCGCGGGTCACCCAGCCGGTCACCTTCACCACACCGGCGAGCGGCTCACGGGTGTACCTGGTGCTGACGACCACCAAGTCGGGTGCCACGACGTTCAGCGACGCGGTCGAGTACTTCAATCTCGGGTCCGGTTCGAGCGGCCCGGTGTCGGGCACGTCCTACCGCATCGTCAACCGCAACAGCGGCAAGCCGCTCGGCGTGGCCGGCGGTTCTTCCGCCGACGGCGCCAAGGCCGTGCAGCAGTCCGGTTCCGGCGCGTGGACCGTCACCAGCGGTCAGGGCGGTGCGTACACCCTGCGCTACGTCCCCACCGGCAAGGTCCTCGACGTCAACGCCAGCAGTACGACCCAGGGGCTGCAACTGCAGCAGTGGACCGCCAACGGCGGCACCAACCAGCTGTGGTACCTGCGCTCCACCGGCGACGGCTACTACACGATCGTCAGCTACAGCAGCGGGCTGCTGGCAGACGTGTACGGCGCGTCGACCTCCGACGGTGCCCAGGTCGTGCAGTGGGCCGCCAACGGCGGCGCCAACCAGCAATGGCAGCTGATCCCGGCCTGAGACCACCTGGTACGGCCCGGCCACGGCGGCCGGGCCGTACCCCGCGCCGTGCCGAAGATCTTGCGGAATCCCCCACGACCTCACTGACCAGCCTCGATGCGCTCGTGTGTGCTTGATGACGGCCTCCCTGGCGGCGAACCCACTCGAACGGCCGCGTTCTCGCCTAAGGCTCCGAAGCGGGATCGGAAGCCAGGCGAAGCTCGGCGGCGACCGCCCGCTCGCGTAGCTGACCGGCCTCGGCCCTGGCCACGTCGAGCTGTGCCCGCAGGTCGGACAGCCGGGCCCGCTCCAAAGTGAGCTCCGCCTGGATCCGGTCACGCTCGGCCGCCGCCGTACGGGCGCTTCCCCCACGGCCGCGCCACGGGAGGTCTCGGCCGCCTCCGCACGAGTGAGCGCCCGGTCCCGGTCGGCCTGTGCGAGCGACACCTCCCGATCCCGCTCGGCTTCCACCCGTGCCACGGCCCGGTCGCGTTCGGCCTCGGCCGCCTGTGCGCGCGCCAGGGCGGCGGCGCTCGCCTGCTCGGCCTCCCGGTGCGCGCGCCGCGCCATCTCCGCCTCGCCGCGGGCGCGCCCCGCCTCCTCTCGCGCACGGTCGCGTTCCCCCTGCGCCTGTACGGCATGCGCCCGAGCTTCGCGCACCTCGGCGGTCGCCCGGTCGACCCGGTCGGCCAGCTCCCGGTCGGCCAGCTCCCGGACGGCCTGCTCGCGAGCGGCCTCGGCGGCGCTCGCCCTGCGGGTGGCCTCGGCGGTCTCCTGGCGGGAACGCCGCTCGGTGAGCGCCGCCTCCCGGAGGGCGGGCGGGGCTTCGTAGTCGCGGGCCAGGCGGCGGTGGAACATCAGCCAGCCGAGGGTGCGCTCCACCGTTCAGCGGCGGGGAAGAGGCGTGAATCCCCTGGTGTTGGGGTCGCGGCGGACGGCTTCGACGTCGATGCCGAGGGTGGCGGCGTGTTCGATGATGGTGGTGCGGTAGGCGCTGTCGGCCCAGGTCTTGGTGATCGTGGGGTGGGTTGCGGCGACGTTGGTCAGCAGGTGCAGGCCGGTGCTGCTGTCGGAGGACACCGACAAGATCAACACCAGGGATGCGTGGCGGTATCGCTGACCTCCACCCGGTCGTGAACACCCCACCGTGTCCTGGTATGGGTCGAGCAGTTGTTACAGCCCTACGGATTATTCGTCCGCTGGTTCTCGAGTTTCCGGCCCGTCTTATCGCGCTCCGTCCCATTTTGTCGGAATGGGTGGGGTTGAAGCGTCCTTGGCCCGCAGAGGGGTCGCAGGTGGGCGAGAGGGCACGCGTGGTGTTCGGTAATGACCTTCCAGCGATCATCTCTGAGGTCTAGCCTGACGAACGGGCTCTGAGCGATCTACTGTGTGCCCGGCACATGCCCGACGGCTGCCGAAGTCCGATGGTTGACCCCCAGCGGGGCGTACACGTGAGCAACCAACGAGCAACCATACGAGATCAACTTCTCGTCGCGAGACCCGTCTCGATCGAGAAAATCGCAGGTCAGATAGGGTGCGGAGTGGTGGGGCGCCAGGGACTCGAACCCTGAACCGACGGATTAAAAGCTCGGACGATCATGGTTCCAAACAGTTCAATGCAGGTCAACGGGCATACGCGATCCACCCTGAACGGCTCGGGATCACCCTGGACTGCAACCCAAACTGCAACCCGGCGTCACAGCTGTGTCGCTACTCCAACGGCGCGAGCTACCGAGATAGGTCAAAATCATGCCCATGACGGGAGAAACCCTGAACGGCTTCGGTGAACTCGTGGACGCCGCAAGTGAACGGCGCGCCATGGAGGTGACCGCGTTACACGAGGCGGGAGAGTTACTGAGCAAGGTGATCCAAGCGGCCGCCATCGTGGCTGATCATCTGCGAGCCGAGGTCGCAGTCTTGCCGAAGCGGCATGTCCTGAGTGATGACACCGGGGATGACCCAGGGGCTCGGCTTGCCGAGGCTGGTGAGCGTCTGAGGAGGATCACGGGTCTTTTGCAGGACGCCGACCTGCATGCTCGTCGGTCCGGCGCTGCGCTGCGACACATCAACGTGCAGGCGGGTTCTGACGAGAGTGAAGACTGAATAGGAGTCTCGCCGGGGACTCGAACGCTGCGGATTACCAGAAACGATTCGATCAAGCTCTGTCGGCTCAGACCTGGAGATGTAGTGTCCGTAGACGTTCGCCAAAGTCCGCTCTCGCCCGGCCCCTTGGCTGTACAGCCAAGGCATTCCACAATCGGCACGCTATGGACAGCGAAGCCACATGACCCAAGGTCGCGTAGTTAAGCCATGAGCGCCATCGTCAACTGGGTTGTTTCTGCAGGTGACAGCCCGTTTATGGAGGCTGCTGGCGGAGTGAGGGCGTAGACGGCGGGAGCGATCTTGTAGATCAGGCCCTTGCTCGCCCACTGGGACAGCTGCACGCAGAAGCTGTTGAGGTTGGCGATCCGCAAGACCTGCGCGAGTTCTCGTCCGCGCCAGGAACGGCCGGGATCAGCGCGAAGAAGAGCCAGTACCTGGTCTTTTCGGCTGGTGGCCGGCTGCGTATCGTCTGCCTGCTCCTGCTCCTGCTCCTGCTCCTGCTCGGGTGGCTGTGGTGGGGCGGACAGCGGGGGTGGGATGGTCTGTCCCTCGTGGACCACGACGAGGACGCCGACGACGTTCTGGCTGGTCAATGGGCGTTCGTCATCCTGCGGGCGGGCGTGGTAGCGAGAGATCGGAGATTTCACCTTGCGGACACTGATGCGAGGACGGCGTGGCGGCAGCAGGCCGTCCAGAATCGCGCGGCCGATAACGCCGACCAGGTCGACCGGGGCAGCCGGGTCGGCGGGAAGGACGCCGGAGGCGAGGATGACCTGGTCACGAGCGGTCTGCATAGCGATCGTGAAACACGCCCGGTCCGGATCGGTGCCGGGCACCGACTCGGCGGCGGCAACCATGGCCATCCGCAACGCCTGATAGACGGTCAGCAGCGCCCACAGTTCCTGTTCCAGGCCGATCGGGTCGCCCGAGCGCAGCACCCGCCCACCCAGCAGGGTGTGCCGTAACGCCAGATAGGCCGATTCGATCTCCCACCGCTCGTGGTAAAGCCGGATCAACGCCGCGGCTCTGTCGCGACGGGGATCGAGCAAGGTCGTGGCGAGTCGATACCGGCCGGTGATCTTCGTGCCGTCGGCGCAGATCACGGTGATGTCGGCATCGATGATCCGCACCACCACCTCGCCTACCTTGGAAAGGAACGAGCCATCGCACAACCGGGCGGCCAGTGGCGGCCGGCGGGTGCTCTTGAGCCGGACCAGGAACTGCGCGCCCCGCCCGGCCACGGCGGCCAGCAGGTCGTTGCCGTCGAAGGCGCGATCGGCCAGCACCAGCATGTCCGCTCCGAGCAGGGCGCACAGCCTGCGCGCGTATCGGCTCTCGCCGGTGGTGGCCGGCCCGAAGACCGCGCCGAGCAGGCCGCGTGTGCCGGTCTCCACCAGCGTCATGAGCATCACCGTCGGATAGCCCGCCCAGCCCAGCCGGTGTTTGATCTTTCCCAGCCAGGAACGGTTCCGCTCGGCATCGGGCACCTTGATGGAGCTGCAGCCGTCGAAGGCGACGGTGCGCCAGCGCCGGTAGCGTGCCCCTGGCGTGGCCGGCTGTGCCAGCGGGCCGGCCACGATCTCGAACAATGCCCGCAGCGGGGCCACCCCCACCCGGCGCCGCAGATCTCGCAGCGCCTTCTCGCACGGGCGCGGCAATCCCAGCTGCTCTAACGCGGCCACCAGCTTGCCCCACACGCCCACATATCCCAGCTCCGGGAACAGGCCCAAGGCCAGCACGAAGTAGACCCCGACCCGTGAGGGCAGGTTCCGCAACCGCCGCTGGATCTTTCCGGTGTCCTCCAGTACCGCATCCACCAACTCGAACGGCAGGTGCTGGGTCAGCTCGCCCAGATGGCCGGGCGCGAAGACGCCGCCGGCGACCGTGAGAGTGCGGGTGAGCGTCGTGGTGGTGGCAGAATCAGTACGCAACGGGACCTCGGGGCTCGGGTGGATCTTGGTCGATCACCCTGATGTATCAGAGGTCCCGTTCCTCTTTTCCCCGGACCCTGCCGTACTCACGAACCGCTTGCCACGCGCCCGAGATCCTTAACTACGCGGCCTTGCCACATGACCAGGGGATAAGAACCCCCACCCGGGATGTCAATCCACCTGTATCCCGCTTCCACGCGGGCTCCCCTGCTTCGATTCATCTTGTCAGACGGATCTTCATCCCAGAGGCATTCGGGTCGGTCTCCGTGATGCTGGGCGCCCCGTCGATCGGTCCATGGCACCTCTCCGGGGACGAGGGCGGTCAGACCGTTGTCCGCCTGGAAGGAACCGCTGACACCTGGCCCGTTTAGCATGGCGTGTCCCTCGGCAAGCGTGAGGCGGACGCTACCAAGTCGTAGGTGGATCGCTATAGGCCGCCTACAACTAGAGCAAAACCTATTAGAGCGAGACCTATGCCCCTTGAGAGGGTGACCTGGCCCGTCAGCAGGCGGCGCGTTCGTTGATTGAGGGGCATGGGCGAACAGTAGGCGAAAAAGGCGAACTCTGCCGACATACTCGCACTACTTCATCTGTCCGATCGTCCCGTCTGTCACCCATAACCCCCGGAACGGCCGCTTACCGCAACCCGGCCATCCGATGGGCCGGGGCTGAGGAACGAAGTCCCGGACCTTCGATCGCCCCCAACCCCGTCAGATGGCCGGCCACTGCATGGCGATCGTCGTGCTGCACTTGGGCGGCGGCGCATGCCCCGGAGCCCCCAGGGCCCGCTTACCCTCGACCGGGATCGGGATTTCGCCACCCGGTGGATGCGCCGCCCGCAGACCGGTGTCGTGCGAGTCAGGCGGCACGGGCGGGCCCCGCCGATCGGCGCCGTCCGGGTCCGGCGGGCTGAAAGTTGCATCCGCGACCTGCATCTTCGCGACCCGCCCGGTCGCGTTGTCGACAGGCCGCGACACTCACTTCTACCGTCTGTCTAGCGCGTCGATCGGTATGCAGGCCACCGCCCCGCCTCCTGGCCGCCAGGGAGTCATCATGCAACGGCGAGTCATCTCCATCGTTCTCGCGGCGCTCACCGCACTGGCCGGGCTCGTGGTGACCACGCCCGCGTTCGCGGCGACGGCTCCCGCACGGATCACGCGGCTCGCCGACACCACCCCGCCGACGGTTCCCACCGGGCTGAGCAGCACGGTCGGATGCAATCCCCTGTCGGTGACGCTGAACTGGACCGCCTCCACCGACAACGTGGGGGTCACCGGCTACGACGTGTACGGCGCGCCCTACAGCGGCGGCACGTTCGTCCCGGTCGGGACGACCTCGGCGACCTCGTACACCCAGCCCATCATGGGGCTGTACCTGTACGAGGTGCGGGCACGCGACGCGGCCGGCAACACCTCCGCCTTCACCGAGCCGGTGCGGGTCGTGCTGCCCCCCTGCCCGACGATGACGCCGGAGCCGCAGCCGCCCACGACGCCAGGTACGCCGACCGCGACCGTCACCTGCGGCTCGGTGACGCTGACCTGGACCGCCTCGACGGACAACGTGGGCGTCATCGGATACGAGATCTGGCGTGCGCCCGGCGCCACCGGCGGCACGTTCGCCCTGGTCGGCACCACGACGACCACGTCGTTCACCCAGTCCGGTGTGGGGGTCTACCGCTTCCAGGTGCGGGCGCGTGACGCGACGGGCAACTACTCCGCCTTCACCTCACCGGTCACCGTCTACGTCCCGGCCTGCCCGACCAGGGGCTGTACGGCCGTGTACAGCCCGGCCGGCGACTGGCCCGGCGCGTTCCAGGGGAAGGTGGTCGTGACCAACACCGGCACCACCGCGACCACCGGTTGGACGGTCACCCTCACCTTCCCCGGCGGCCAGCAGATCACCCGAGTCTGGAACGCCAGCCTGGATGACTTCGCCAATCCGTACACGATCACGAACGCGAGCTACAACGGAGCGCTGGCGCCCGGCGCCTCCACCACCTTCGGCTTCCAGGCCACCACCAGCGGCACCGACAACACCCCCATCACCGCCTGCATCCGCACCCCTTCCAGCTAGTGCGCTGTCCGGCGAAGGTTCACCGGCTCCGGCTCCGGCGCCGTAACAGGCGCCGGCACCGCATCGGCAAGACCGAAGCGGAGGTCACCCGCAAGGTCCAAGAGCTGGAGAAGGCGCGCGACTCGGGGAAGATCGACAAGCCGGGCAAGGTGCCGACGCTCAAGCAGTGGATGCGGGTCTACCTCGACGAGATCGCCCCGCTGAACGTCAGTCAGTCCACCCTCGTCAGCACCTACCGGCCAAAGGTCGAGCACTGGATCATTCCCCGGCTCGGTGCTCATCGGCTCGATCGGCTTCGGCCGGAACACCTGGACGCCTTCTACGGCTGGTTGAACAAGCAGGACCTCCGGCCGAACACGATCTTGCAGATCCACCGCATCCTGTCGCGCGCTATCAAGCTCGCCGTACGGCGGGAGATCGTCGCCCGGAACGTCTGCGGGCTGATCGACGCACCGACCGGCGAGGAGGTCGAGATTGAGCCGCTGTCGGAGGACGAGGCGCGCGACATCCTCGACGTCGCCAAGGATCGCCGGAACGGGACGCGCTGGTCGGTGGCGCTCGCGCTCGGTCTTCGGCAATGTGAAGCGCTTGGCCTGCGGTGGAAGTACGTGGACCTGAAGCGGGGGCAGCTCCGGATCTTCTGGCAGATCAAGCATCAGCGTTACCGACACGGCTGCGCAGATCCCCACGCCTGCGGCGCTGCCCTTCACCGTTACCCCTGCCCGGCCGACTGCCCCAAGGCGAAGCGGACGTCCGGACGGCGGCACACCTGCGTCAAGCAGCGGTGCCCGGCCTCGTGCAACCGGCACGGCGGCAAGTGCCCGAAGTTCTGTGAACCTGGCTGCACCAAGCACGCGCCCTCGTGCCCTCAACGCGTCGGTGGATGGACCTTCGTGAAGCCCAAGGGCAAGAGCAGGCGAGTCGTCCCGCTTCCCCCGCCGTTGATCCCGCTCCTGAAGCTGCATCGTGAAGCCCAGGAGGCCGAGCGCGCGGCGGCGGGGGAGAGGTGGCAGGACCGGGACCTCGTCTGGTGCGAGCGTGACGGCAGCCCGATCGACTCACGGCAGGACTGGGAGGAGTGGAAGGAACTGCTCCGCCTGGCCGAGGTCGAGAAGGACGCCAGGGTCCACGACGCCCGGCACACAGCGGCGACGCTGCTCTTGGAGCAGGGCATAGACATGCGGGTCGTTCAGGTGATCCTCGGGCACTCCCAGCTCACCACGACGAAGCGCTACACCCACGTCACCGAGAACCTGGCGGGCGACGCCATGGCGCGGATGGGCCGGGCGCTGTGGAACGAGTGAACCGGCGACTGCACAACTGCAACCAGAAATGCAACCGGGCAGGCTTCCGAACGATCATGTTTCGGGAGTCTGCCCAGCTCATTGAGGGTGGGGCGCCAGGGACTCGAACCCTGAACCGACGGATTAAAAGTCCGCAGCTCTGCCATTGAGCTAGCACCCCTTGGTCATGCCCTCCGGCCTCCCGCGTCGCGGTGTGATCCGGCAGGGCACTCCCCAAGATGCAGGGTACAGACAGTACCGCGTACCTGGCGACGTCATTGTCCCCGATCGCCCCATCAGGGATCGCGGCCGGGTCAGCGGAAGGCGTCGAGGCCGGTGAGCGCCTTGCCGAGCGTCAGCAGATGCACCTCCTGGGTGCCCTCGTACGTGAGCACGGACTCCAGGTTCGTCATGTGCCGGATGACCGGATACTCCAGCGTGATGCCGTTGGCCCCGAGCACCGTACGCGCCTCGCGGGCGATGTCCAGGGCGGCCCTGACGTTGGCCAGCTTGCCGAAGCTCACCTGGTGGGGCTTCAGTGTGCCCACGTCCTTGAGGCGGCCCAGGTGGAGGGCGGTGAGCCCGGCCTGGCCGAGCGCGACGGC
Source organism: Microbispora sp. NBC_01389 (assembly GCF_045040095.1). Lineage (NCBI taxonomy): Bacteria > Bacillati > Actinomycetota > Actinomycetes > Streptosporangiales > Streptosporangiaceae > Microbispora > Microbispora sp. NBC_01389. The sequence continues at coordinate 1,434,269 of NZ_CP109552.1, read as the reverse complement.
CATCCAGGCGAGCTTCTCCTGGGTGAGCTGGAAGCCGCCGATCGGCCTGCCGAACTGCACGCGGGTGGTCGCGTAGTCGACGGCCGCCTCCAGGCAGGCCCGGCCCGCGCCGACGACGCCCCACAGGATGCCGTACCTCGCCTCGGTGAGGCACGACAGCGGGCCCTTCAGGCCCGTCACCTCCGGCAGGGCCGCGGACGCGGGCAGCCGTACGTCATCGAGGTAGAGCGAGGACGTGACCGAGGCGCGCAGCGACAGTTTGCGGTGGATCTCGGCGGCGGAGAACCCGGGCGCCGAGGTGGGGACGACGAAGCCGCGGATGCCCTCGTCGGCGCGGGCCCAGACCACCGCTACGTCGGCGACCGAGCCGTTGGTGATCCACATCTTGGCGCCGTTCAGGATCCAGTCGCCGGACGGGTCCCGCCTGGCCGTGGTACGCATGCCGGCCGGATCGGAGCCGTGGTCGGGCTCGGTGAGGCCGAAGCAGCCGATGGCCTCCCCGGAGGCCAGCCGGGGCAGCCACTCCTCCTTCTGCTCCTCCGAGCCGTACTTCCAGATGGGGAACATGGCGAGCGACCCCTGCACCGACACGAACGACCGCAGGCCGGAGTCGCCCGCCTCCAGCTCCCGGCAGGCCACGCCGTACGAGACCGCGTCGAGCCCGGCGCAGCCGTACCCCTCCAGGTGCATCCCGAGCAGGCCGAGGGAGCCCAGGGCCGGGGCGAGCTCGCGGGCGGGGAAGACGCCCCGCTCGAACCACTCGCCGACATAGGGGAGGACCTTGCCGGACACCAGGTCGGCGACGGTGTCCCTGATCAGGCGATGCTCGGGATCGAGCTGGTCGTCGAGGTCCAGGAGGTCGTCCATGACGGCAAGGCTATCGGGGCCGCTTCGGGGTAGGGCCAGGGGGAATCCCGATGTGCGCCCGCACCCCCAGAAGGCATTGTGGAGGCATGAACGAGATGAACACCAACGGTTCGGTCAAGCAGCTCCACCGCACTCGAAACGGCAGGATCGTCGCCGGTGTGTGCTCGGGCGTGTCCGAGTACACCGGCATCGACGCCAACATCCTGCGCCTCGCCCTCGCCGTGGCGAGCTTCTTCGGCGGCCTCGGCTTCGGTATCTACGCCGTCGCGTGGCTGCTGCTCCCCGAGGAGGGCAAGCCCACCTCCATCGTCCAGGACCTGATCAACAAGAACAAGGACGGCCACGTCTGGCACGACGCCAAGGCCAAGTGGGACACCGTCCAGCAGGGCTGGCAGCAGAAGCAGTCCCAGTCCGCCCACACCGGCGCCTCGGGCACCGGGAGCTACGAGCAGCACCCGTACGACGGCCGGCCGTCCACCGACGGCCCGCAGAGCCAGGGCGGCCAGGACACGCCGCAGGCCTGATCCCTCAGGCGGCGGCCCGGACCTTGGCGATGATCTCAGCACGCGACTCGGTCCAGAGCACGGCGAGCACCGCCGCGGCGCACAGCCCGGCGACCCCCGCCAGCGTCACGACCAGCTCTGGACCGAGCCGCTGGGCCGCGGCGCCCCCGACGAGGATGCCGGCGCCCTGGGCGGCCATCAGGCCCGACTGCACCAGCCCGAACGCGGCGGCCCGCCCGGACGGCGGCACGCACTGGACGAAGGCCGCGTTCGCCGCGAGCTGGTAGGCCCCGCCGACGCCGGACAGCACCCACAGGGCCAGCACGCACTCCAGCGGCGGCCGTACGACGCACAGCACGAGCGGCGCGCAGGTCAGCATGGCCAGCCAGCCCATTCCCCTGAGCCGGCCCGCCGGCGTGACGAACCGCCCGAAGACGAAGGCCCCGAGCACCGTCCCCGTCGGCATCGCCGCCATCAGCAGGCCCGTGATCACCGCCACCGGCACCCGCCCGTCGGCCAGTGTCGCGGCGTACGGCGCGGCGATCCCCTCCGGCAGCACGTAGAACCCGCAGAGCAGGGCGAACAGCACGAGTGTGCGGAGCCGCCGCTCTCCGAAGACCAGCCGGGCGCCGGTCCGCGTCATCCGCCACACAGACGGCCGCTCGCCGTCCTCCCGTTCAGGAGCCGGACGGCGGCGCACCCCCGCGACGATCGCCAGCGCCGACCCGAGGAACGTCACGCAGTCCAGCGCCAGCGCGCGGTACGGCCCCAGCACGGCGATCGCGGCGCCCCCGGCGGCGAACCCCAGCATCTGTACGGCCTGGTTCGTCATGTTCTGCAGCGCCGACCCCACGACGTACCGGTCGCCCTCCAGCACCTCGGGCAGCAGCGCGGCGCGGGCGGCGGAGAACGGCGCGCCGAGCAGGACCACGCAGAAGACCAGCGCGCACAGCACTGGGAACGGCGTGGAAGGAACGGCCATCGCGGCCATCATCAGGGCGCGCAGCAGGTCGCACCAGAGCATCACCCGCCTGCGCGGATACCGGTCGGCGAGCCCGGCCAGCAGGGGACCGCCGAGGATGGGCGGCAGATAGGTCAGCGCGTAGACCGACGCCGTGGCCAGCGGCGACGCCGTACGGCTGTAGACGAGCACGGCGAGCGCCACCTGGGCGAGCTGGTCACCCAGCAGCGACATGCCCTGACCGAGCCACAGGGACCGGAACTCGGGGATCGCGGCGACCTCGCGGTAGGTGACGCGGGTCTCGGGAGGACGGCGGTGCCGGCCGGAAAGCCTGCCGGGTTCGGTGGCCGCCATCTCACTCCGCGAAGATCGCCTCGCCGGCGACGGCCGCCGGTGTTCGCCGCGGCCGGAGAATCTGACAGTGCGTGGTCACCATGTCACTTACAGTGCCCACCGATGACGACTTTTTCAAGCGGTCGGTCATCCCCAGCCCAAAAGCCTGGGGTCACCACCCGAGTTCGTGCAACCGGTCGTCGTCGATGCCGAAGTGGTGGGCGATCTCGTGGACGACCGTGACCCGGACCTCCTCGACCACGTCGTCCTCGGTCGCGCAGATCTCCAGCGTCGGGTTGCGGTAGATCTCGATCCGGTCCGGGAGCACCCCCGAGTACCAGTCGCCCCGCTCGGTCAGCGGAATTCCGGTGTAGAGCCCGAGGAGCCCGGGCTCGGGCGGGTCGTCCACCACCACGACCACGACGTTGTCCATCACCTTCGCCAGGTCGGCGGGAATGGTGTCCAGCGCCTCGGCCACGAGTTCCTCGAACCTTCTCAGCGGGACGTCGATCACCGACCCATCGTTTCACCGCGTGGTGGCCGTGCGATAGCCGCGTACGGTGACCGGCGGATTCGTGCCCGGGGAGTAGCGGACCAGGAGAGGTAGGGTCGGACAGGCCGGGTTCGAGGAGGCGCTCGCGCCGTACCCCCTCGCACGCGCGGTGACCGGCGCGTCGGTGGAACGACGAGTCCTCCGAGCGCGGCCAGAGGGTCATTCTGTCCGGCATACGGGCGCGTATCGAAGCGACGCGGGGTATGCACGAAAACAATGGAGATCTCCAATTTGAGGGCCTTCGCCCGGAAGGCGGCCGGTAGCCGGACAGCCGCCGTACTCGCGGTCATGCTGGCGGCGGTGGTCGGCGGCTGGCTCGGGCTGGCGCTCGGCGCCAGGGTGGACACACCGGTCGGCCCCGCCGACATCGGCATGTCCATCTCGCCGTCCCTGCACGGGGAGACCGTCGTCGACGTACGGCCTCTCGGGACGCTCAACTTCAACACCCACGAAGGTCCGCTACGGCTCAGCCTGACGATCGAGGCGGTCCATCCGGACATGGCCGAGGACATCCTCAAGAACCCCCGGTGGGCCGACCGGCTCCCGACGACCATCGAGACCGACGTGATCGAGGGGCTGCGTCGGCTGGCCATACGCGCCGCGCTGTTCGCCGTCGGCGCCGGGTTCGTCACGGGCCTGGTCGTCTTCCGGCGCCTGTCGCGGGCGGCCTGGACCGCGGGCGGCTCGCTGGCCATGGTGGCGATCCTCGGGGGCGTGTCGGCGCTGACGTTCAACCCTCGCTCGATCGCCGAGCCCCGGTACACCGGGCTGCTCACCGGCGTGCCGTCCCTGATCGGCAGCGCCGAGTCGATCGTGACCAAGTTCTCCGAGTATCGCGGCCAGCTCACCAAGCTGGTCACCAACGTCTCGCAGCTGTACGAGGCCGGGTCCAACCTGCCGATCTTCGACCCCGACCCGGACATGATCAGGGTGCTGCACGTCTCCGACCTGCACATCAACCCGATCGGCTGGAATGTCATCAAATCGCTGAAGGACCAGTTCAAGGTGCAGTTCGTCGTCGACACCGGTGACATCAGCGACCACGGCACCAAGCCGGAGAACGAGTTCGTCAAGGAGATCGGCTCGCTCGGGGTGCCGTACGTCTACGTGCGGGGCAACCACGACTCCAAGAGCACCCAGGATGCGGTCGCCAAGCAGAAGAACGCGATCGTGCTGGACGGCAACGCCGCCACGGTCGGCGGGCTGACCGTGTACGGCATCGGCGACCCGAGGTTCACCCCCGACAAGGCCGTCCAGGTGGACGGCGACTCCAGCGAGAGCCTCCTCGACCTCGGCCGGACCAACGCCCGGAAGTTGGCGCCCCGCGACTGGTCACGGTCGAAGTCCACCTCCGCCCCCGACCGGATCCCCGCCGACATCGTGGCCGTCCACGACCCCACCGTGGGCCGCGGTTTCTCCGGGTACGTCCCCCTGGTGCTGAGCGGGCACGTCCACGCGCGATCCACCCAGCTGATGCCCACGGGCACCCGTCTGATGATCCAGGGGTCCACGGGCGGCGCCGGCCTGCGCGGCCTGGAGCACGACGAGCCGACGCCGCTCACCGCCTCGGTGCTCTACTTCAACAAGAAGAGCCACCGGCTGGAGGCCTGGGACGACATCACCGTCGGCGGCCTCGGTGAGCAGTGGATCCAGTGCCAGCGTCGTATCGAGCCGGACCCGGGCCGTACAATTTTCCCGGAGTCGCAGCAGGCGCCGTCGCCGACGGCGAGCGGCAGCGGCTCCCCGTCGACAACCGCTTTGGCATCGGGGGCGAACGTCCCCTATGCTTCAGAGGTCTCCGACGGAAGGCGTCACGGAACAGGGCGAAAGCCTTGAGCCCCCATCGTCTAGCGGCCTAGGACACCGCCCTTTCAAGGCGGCGGCACGGGTTCGAATCCCGTTGGGGGCACGTGGAGCGCGTCGAGCGCACCGGAAGACGGAAGGTCGGAAGGCCTCCCGGAAGCTGGTAAGCTAGGCGAGCCGAACAACACGGGAGCGAAAATCTCCCGGACATAGAGGTCCTGTAGAGCAGTTTGGAGTGCTCGCCACCCTGTCAAGGTGGAGGTCGCGGGTTCAAGTCCCGTCAGGACCGCGTACGGCGGCAGCCGCCGAGGTCAGGTAGCTCAGTTGGTACGAGCGTCCGCCTGAAAAGCGGAAGGTCGGCAGTTCGACCCTGCCCCTGACCACCACCCTTGAACAGCCCAAACGCCCCGAGCCGATCACGGCCGGGGCGTTCTTGTATGGGTTTGACGACAACCCTGACGACAACGGTCCTATCGTTGACCGTTGCGACGGCTCATGGGGTTGACCCATTCCATATCGGAGTAGAGGCGGCGGGCTCTAGCCGTGTGGAAGGCGGCGGGCTTGGGTGTGCCGAGGTAGTTGATGTAGCCCTGCACGATCAAGTGTTGGTTCCCGTTCCCCTTGCCAACGCCGTAGCGGAAGCGATCGGCGGTGTCTTCCGCCGCTGCCAACAACATCCCGGCGAGAAGCGGCTCAGGACTACCGAGCGCTAAGCGATCTTCCTGGCTTATCACTCCCAGAGCTAATAGCGCCGCCCGGAGAGCATCTTTGTCTGGGAACCCCTCAGGGCGGGCGGCGAGCAGGGTCCACATGCGCCGCCGGTGCGTGGCCCGTGCCCGCGCCAGTTTGTCCAGTAGGGCGGCGTCGAGTTCGTCGCCGAACAGCCGCCAGGCGGTCACGCCGGAGGCGACCGCCCCGGTTACCACGCTCGCCGCAGCGGTGGTGTCCATCGCGGCACTGACCGAGGTCGCGCCCATCGCGAGCCCGATCGCGACATCGACCAGGACCTGCCCGCGGTCGTGCCCGGGGTGGAAGGCGGGCACGCGCAGCGCCGTGGAGGCGTGGCCGCGTACGCCGGATTCCTCGGCCAACAGCCGGAGCAGAGGGACGCCGGCGGCGGGAACCAGCCCGGTGGCGCCGTCGGTCATCTCCAGTCCGGTCGACCATGCTGACGTGCGCGTTTCCAGTTTCCGGCGGCGGCGCTGCTCTCTAACACGCTTGATCTTCCGCCGCAACCCGGCGGGTGTCGTACGCTTCACTTCCGAGGTGCCGTTCTCCTGCAGGATCAAGATCTAGTCAATCCAGATCATGCCAGGTCAGAGCGGCACCTCTTGCCGTATGTGACGCTAGGTGACGATCACCCGGTGGCCGGTGAATTCACGAGGTCAGTGAGGCCACGGTGAAGAGCCACGTGCTGCACATCTACACCAAACTCGGCGTCAACGACCGGGCGGCTGCCGTCGCCGCCGCCTTCCGACGCGGCCTGCTCACCATCGAGAACGGCTGACCCGGCCAGGCGAAGGCCTGGCGCTGTTCGTCAGCGACGACGGCGACACCCGCCTCAACCCGGCGGCGTGGGTGCTGTGGGGGTCGTCGTGGGGCTCGCCGTCGCGGCGGCTCTTCTGGCCGGTGCGGACCGGCCAGACCATCTCCTACGAGGGCTGGCGACTGCACGTGTGGCTGCCGAGCTGGATCTGATCAGGCACCCTCGCCGGGACGGACCAGCCCGGACTCATAGCCGAGGACTACGGCGTGCACCCGGTCACGCAGGCCGAGCTTGGCGAGTATGCGGGTGATATGCGTCCGTACGGTCGTGGCGGAGATCACCAGCCGGTCGGCGACCTCCTGGTTGTCCAGACCCCGAGCCATCAGCGTGAACACCTCGAGCTCGCGCGCCGTCAGCCGGGAGAACGCGGCCGGCGGCCGGCCCGGCGGCGGGGTGGCGAGGAACCGTTCGATCAGCCTCCGGGTGATGGCCGGCGCGAGCAGCGCCTCGTCACGGACGACGGTCCGGCAGGCGTGGACGAGGTCGGGAGGGTCCACGTCCTTGAGAAGAAACCCGCTCGCGCCGACGCGCAGCGCGTCGTGGACGAGGGCGTCGTCGTCGAAGGTGGTGAGCACCAGGACCTTGGCCGTGGCGCCGGCCCTCGCCAGCTCACGCGTCGCGCCGATCCCGTCGAGCACGGGCATCCGGATGTCCATGAGCACGAGGTCCGGTCGGAGCTCGTGGGCGGCAGCGACCGCCTGCCGCCCGTCGGCGGCCTCGCCCACGACCTCGAGATCTCCCTCGGTCTCGAGAATGAGCCGGAACCCGGCACGTACGAGCGACTGGTCGTCGGCCAGCAGGATGCGGATCACGCCGCGCTCACGGCCCGGACCAGGGGCAGCCACGCCTGAACCCGGAAGCCTCCGCCCGGCCGGGGCCCGGCCTCAAGATCGCCCCCGCACAGCCGGGCCCGCTCCGCCATCCCGATCAGGCCGTAACCGGCCCGCTCGGGCGCTCCGGGCGGGTGTACCCGCGACGCGGGCCGGGTGGCGCCGTCGTCCTCGACCGTGAGACGCACGGCGTCCTCATCCACCACCACGAGGGCACGGGTGGGTGCGCCCGTGGCGTGGCGCATGACGTTCGTGAGGGACTCCTGAACGATCCGGTAGGCGGCCAGGTCGACCGCCGCCGGCAGCCCGCCGACCGAACCTCTGACCGTCAGCTCAACCGGCACGCCGGCGGCACGCATGTCGTCGGCAAGGTCGCCGAGCCGGGTCAGGGAAGGCCGAGGCCCGGCCGGGGGAGCGCCATCGAGGCCCAGCAGGAACCGCAGCTCGACGAGCGCGGACTTCGCGACGGCGCGCATCGAGGCGATCATTGAGCGAGCCTTGCCCGGATCGGACTCCATGATGCGCTCGACCGCGCCGAGCTGGATCACCACCACGCTGACAGTGTGTGCGAGCACGTCGTGCATCTCCCGGGCGATGCGGGAGCGCTCCGCGTCCCTCGCCTCACGGGCCCGTTCCTCCCGCTCGTGCTCCAGCTCGCGGGCCAGGCGTCGCAGCTCGGTGATGCGCAGCTGCCGGTCCCGGATGGTGCGGCCCGCGAGCCAGGGCGCGAGCGTGATCAGCCCGGTGAACGCGAAGTCGGCCACGGTCTGTGACGCGGCGAACGGGATCGCACCCCACACCAGGGCCAGGGCCGCGACCAGGCCGACGACCGCCCGGCGGAGCGGGGCGTAGGCGGCGACCGAGTAGACGGTGAGTATGAGCGCGATCACGGCCGCGTAGCCCTGGCTTGTGACGTCCGCCCCCAAGCCCTCCCCGACGAAGAGTGCCGACCACCCGATCAGGACGGCCGGCAGGGGCCGTCGGCGCCGCCACAGGACGGGCGCCGTCATGGCGACCGAGATGATCAGCGCCGTCGCGCCGCCGTCCCCGGCCATCACCTGCCCGGCACCGAGCGCGACGAGGACGGCGGCCACCGTGCAGTCCACGAGCCGCGGCCGGGACCTCAGCCACCGCACCAGGGCGCCGGCGCCGTCGTCGGTCATGGCACGAACCATAGCGGCGCGCCGCCCCGTGCGGCATCGACCCCGGGAGGTAGGCGCATACGAGCAGGCTCGTATGCGGTTCGGCGTGACCTCCGACGATTCCGGCGCCGGCCGTCCCTAGCATCGGCGGCACCAACCACTGGTTCCCTGGAGGTCCACATGTCACGCCGAAGTACCGCCGTCGCACTGCTCACCGCCGCCGTCGCCGGCCTGGCCGGCACGATCCTCCTGCCGGCGTCCGCCGACGCCTCCGCCCAGCTCGCCCTGATCGAGGCGCAGCCCGCCCGCTGGTTGGGTGCGAACGTGCTGCTCGTCATCTCGTTCCTGTGCTTCGCCGGTGCCCTGTTCGGGCTCACGGGGCTCTTCCGCGCCCAGGGCTCGCGGCTCGGCGTAGCTGCGGCGGTCCTCGCGGCGCTGGGGTGGGCGCTCCACGTCGGTCCCGTCGCCTACGTGATGGCCCAGTACCCGCTCGCCCACCACCCGGACCGGGCAGGTGCGGCCGAGATCGCCGCGGCGATGTTCGAGGCACCGCCCTTCGCCGTGCTCATCGTCCCGGTGCTGCTGGCGACCGTCGCGGGCACCCTCGCCCTCGCCGTCGCCCTCTGGCGGACGCGGCTGGCGCCGCGGTGGGCGGCAGTGACGCTGGTGGTGGCGCTGGCAGCCGACTTCGCGGCGCCCGACGCCGTGTCCGGGATCATGATGTTCGCTCTGATGGGTGTCGCGTTGGCCCCGTTGTCCGCACGGCTGTTCGCGCTGGAGACGACCGCCGGGGCCCGCGTGGCCACGCCGGCCTGACCCGGCCGGCCACGCGGCCATACTTGGCGTCATGGCGGCCTCGAGGGCCGGCCAGTGGATCGCTCTGATCGGTGATCATGATTCCACTGTCTGACCTCGGGCTCCTTGCCCATGTCAGCTCCGAACCTGAATGCCTCATCCACCACATCGTCAAGACTGGAAGAAGTCGAGCTCTGAGATGCGATTCCGGGACGCGCCGCCCTGAACAGGGCACTTAGGCTGTCCGGGTTACGTTGTCGTAGTCTCGGAGGTTGTCCATGTCGATCGCGTCGCGTCCGCTCACCCAGACGGAGCTTCTCCTGGAGCTCGAACCCGTGGTTGGGCGGGAGCTGGATCGGCATCTCGCGGTGGCCAAGGAGTGGTTCCCGCACGAGTACGTTCCGTGGAGCGAGGGCCGGACGTTCGACGGAGTCCTGGAGGGCGAGGCCTGGTCGCCGGAGGACTCCTCGATCTCCGAGGCCGCCCGTGTCTCGCTCGTCGTCAACCTGCTGACCGAGGACAACCTTCCGAGCTACCACCACGAGATCGCCACGACCTTCGGCAGGGACGGCGCCTGGGGCACCTGGGTGCACCGGTGGACGGCGGAGGAGGGGCGCCATGGGATCGCCATCCGCGACTACCTCACCGTCACTCGGGCCGTCGACCCGGTCGCTCTGGAGCGGGCCAGGATGAGCCACATGCAGAACGGCTTCGCCACCGAGTACGACGGCATGCTCCGGCAGCTGGCGTACGTCTCGTTCCAGGAGCTGGCCACCCGTATCTCCCACCGCAATACCGGGAGGGTGTCGGGGGACCCGATGTGCGAGAGGCTGCTCGCGAGGGTCGCCGCCGACGAGAACCTCCACATGGTCTTCTACCGGAACCTCCTCGCCGCCGCGTTCGAGCTGGCCCCTTCGCAGACCATGCGAGCCGTCACCGACGTCGTGACGTCGTTCCAGATGCCGGGCCAGGGCATGGAGGGTTTCGCCCGCAAGTCGGTGACGATCGCCATGGCGGGCATCTACGACCTGCGACAGCACTCCGACGAGGTGCTGCTGCCGGTGCTGCGGCAGTGGAAGACGTTCGACCTCGAAGGGCTCGACGCCGAGGGGGAGCAGGCCCGCGAGGAGCTGTCGGCCTTCCTGGCTCAGCTGGACGCGGCCGCTGCCCGCTTCGAGGAGCGACGAGAGGCCCGGCGGGCGAGAGCCGAAGCCTGAGAACGCCGGTCGAAGGACAAAAAGGGCAGTAGCGGCTGGGGCATTCCGTTGCGAGAGGTCTCGCGGGCAGCACATACTGGAGAGGATGAACACAGCCAGCGGCGAGCACCGCCGTCACCTGTCCACAAGTCCCTTCAAACCCCCGCCTCCCGCTGCGCCTCTCGAGCGGTTCAGCGTGAACGACCAGGTGACCCACGATCGGTACGGCCTCGGTGTGGTCATCGGGGTGGAAGACGGGATCGCCGTGTCCGTCGATTTCCGATCGCGGCAGGAGCGGATCACGGCACCGTTCAAGCGGCTGTACAAACTCTGACACCGCTGCACCGCAGGGAGAGCTCGCCCGGGTGCAGAGCCGGTGCGGAGTGGTAGGCCTCGGGGCCCGGAGAATCCGAGGTCGTCGGCGGCAGCCCTGACGTCGACGTCCACCGCCCTGCCCGTCGTTCGGCAGGGGTGTTGTCGTGGGGCAAGCTGATGACGTGAGTCTCCACGTACCTCCGGACGATGTCGGAGCCCCACGGGCGCAGGCCGGTCCCACTCCGCAGCACCTGCTCGCGACCTTGCTCGGTGAGTACCTCGACTCCTCGGACGCCGACCTTCCGTCGGTGGCGGTGGTCGCGATGCTGGGGGAGTTCGGCATCAGCGAGTCGAGTGCGCGGGCCGCGCTGTCCCGGTTGACCAAGCGTGGCCTGATCGCCGTACGGGGGTCCGGACGACCGCCCGTGTACCACCTCACGCCTCAGGCGATCGCCAGGCACCGCTCCCGGATGGATCATTTTCTGAGCTTCGGAGCACGCCCGCCGCGGTGGACCGGCGACTGGGTGACCGTCTCCTTCTCGGTCCCCCAGTCCGGACAGGCCCCACGGCACGCGGTCCGCAAGGCACTGGGGTCGCTGGGTTTCGCGCGGCTGTACGACAGCGTGTGGATCCGTCCCGGAACCGATTCCGGTCCGGTGAGCCGGGCGCTCCACGACGTCCTGGACGGTGTCGACGGCAGTCGGTGGTCGGTGATGCACGCCCGGTTCGACGAGGAGTCCGGCCCGCACGGTCCGGCCGCGGCCTACGATCTGGCCGGCCTCGCCTCGGCCTACGAGGGTTTCATCGCGCGGTACGCGGACCTGCGGGTGGCCGTCCGCGACGGGAAGATCGACGCGGCGCGGGCGCTGGTGGCCCGGACCTCCGTCATGGATTCCTGGCGGAAGTTTCCGGACATCGACCCGAACCTCCCCGAGCACCTTCTGCCGGAACCGTGGCCCTGCCAGGCCGCCAGGAGCCTCATGCTGGAGATCCACTCCGCTCTCGGCTCGCTCGCCGAGGCACGGCTCATCGAGGTGGTGGCACCGTACTGGCCGGACGCCGCGTCGTGGATCACCCACTTCCAGGCGTCGGAGAACTGCGTTTCGGTCCCCGCCGCCAGGGGCGGGCGCGAGAAACTTTCACGCACCTGAACGACTGCCCGGCCGCCGGGGCGCGTCCCGTGACCCCCTGCGCGTCAGCTTCCCGGCTGGCCGCCGCACCCTGAGGCCCCAACGGTCTGCGCGCGTACCGCCTTCGCGGTGATTGCGATCGCTTGACACTTTTCCTGACCGTAGTGATATTAACTGCACATTGCTCTCATCGGCTCGTTCCGCCTGACAGGAGCACCGAGCGCCGTCGTGACATCTTCGGAGGGCGAAATGAGAAAACGCTCGATCATCAGGGCAGTACTGGCGGCCGCGGTCGCCCCACTCTGCGCTGGAATGGTGGCGCTCGCCTCGACGCCGGCCGCAGCGGCGGTCGGCGGCTCGGGCCCCTATCCGGCGGACTACGAGACCTCCACCGGCTTGTCCAATCACACCATCTACCGGCCCGGAACCCTTCCCTCCGAGAAGATGCCCATCTTCGTATGGGGCAACGGAGGCTGCTCCGCCAATGGGACGGGGCAGCTGAACTTCCTCCGCGAGATCGCCTCACACGGGTTCCTGGTCATCGCCAGCGGCAGCCCGAACGGCTCCGGTTCGACGACGTCCCAGATGCTCACCCAGTCCATCGACTGGGCGGTCGCGGAGAACAGCCGCCAGGGCAGCAAGTACAACGGCAGGCTCGACACCAGCAAGATCGCTGTAGCGGGCTGGTCCTGCGGCGGGCTGGAGGCCTACGCCGTCTCCAACGACTCGCGTATCACCACGACCATGATCTTCAGCAGCGGGCTGCTGAACGACTCGGACGACTACCAGCTCCGCCGGCTGACGAAGCCGATCGCCTACTTCATCGGCGGGCCGAGTGACATCGCCTACCCGAACGCCATCGACGACTGGGGCAAGTTGCCGACGGGGCTGCCCGCGTTCATGGGCAATCTGAACGTCGGACACGGGGGCACCTACGACCAGACCAACGGCGGCGAGTTCGGCCGCGTGGCGGTGCTGTACCTCAAGTGGCGGCTGAAGGGCGATACGACGGCCGGCACGAACTTCGTCGGCCCCAACTGCGGCCTGTGCAACACCCAGTGGCAGGTCCAGCAGAAGAACCTCACCCTCGGCGGCAGCCCCTCCCCCTCCCCGTCGCCCAGCGGCAGCCCGTCCCCCTCGCTGTCACCGAGTCGCAGTCCGTCGCCTTCCCCGTCACCCAGCGGCGGGACCGGGGGCTGCTCGGCGACCTACTCCGTGCAGGACCAGTGGCCCGGCGGGTTCGTCGCCAACGTCAACGTCACCGCGGGCGGCGCCGCGATCAACGGGTGGAAGGTCGCCCTCACCCTGCCCGCCGGAGCCGCGATCACCTCCATGTGGAACGGCGTCAATTCCGGCACCAGCGGCGCCGTGACCGTCACCAACCAGAGCTACAACGGGCGGCTGTCGGCCGGGCAGAGCACCAACTTCGGTTTCCAGGGCAACGGAACCGGCGCCGGAGCCACCGTCACCTGCACCGCCACCTGATCCCACCCGCTTCGGGCAGAGCATGACGTAGCGGCGGGCCTGGACCGATGTCCCGGCCCGCCGCGCCGGCACTGCTCGCGCATGCGAGCTGAGCATTCAAACGGCGAGGGCGTGGCGCAAACCCTGGCCGATGCGCATCATCGTCGGGAGGCTGAGGCTTCCCAGGTCACGTCGTAGGTCCTCTCGGTAGAGGACCACGATGTCGTCACACAGCACCCGCCCGGCCAAGAGATCGTCGGCGGTCAGCTCGATGATGCTCGGCAGGGGAGGCTTCGGCGACGTGGTGATCCGTACGGCGAGGAAGCTCGGCAGCTGCCGGTTGCGGGCGTTGTTGCTCACGACGACGTACGGCTTCTCGCCGTGATCCTCACCCAGGTCCGCCATGAAGACGCGCCCCCGTGAGGGGTATCCGCTCACCGCCATCAGTCTGTGGCGATCTCAGTGGTGCGACGGCGTGCCGCGCGCGTGAAGGCGTGGTCGTCGTCATCCAGCGAAGCGGCGAGCGCCGCGTATCCGCTGACCATGACCTCCTCCAGGACGGCCTTCCGCGCCACGTCGACGAGCGTGTGCAGGGCGGATGACGTGGACGTCTCCAGCCCCAGCGTCTTCCCCACCAGGCGCTCGATCGCGCTGTTCTCGGGCGTGCCAGGTGTGCGGATGGCTTCGAGAAACTCTTTGTCCTGGTCGTTGAGGGGTACGGGGGCGCGGCTTCCGCTCATGCTCCTATGGTGCATCACATGTCGCAGTCGCTGCAACACGAAGTGTCACATCCGTGCCTCGCGTCAAGCGTCCGTACGAGGCGAACTCCGCAGGAACGAGCGGATGGCGGGGACGAGGTCGGCGTGGGCGTCTTCGAGCAGGTAGTGGCCCGCGCGGGCATACAGGCGAATCTCGGCGCCGGGGAAACGCCGTCGCCATTCGTCCAGTACGGCGCGGTCGAAGACCGGGTCGTCCATCCCCCAGGCGATCAGCGTGGGCCGGTCGGCGAACCGCCCCAGCGACGCGCCGGTGGCCCGCAGAAGAGGCCAGGAAGGGTCGCCGGGGCGCAACGGGATGTCCTGGACGAAGCGCTGGATGGCCACCCGGTGCTCGGGCCGGTCGTAGGGGGCCAGGAAGGCCGAGCGCACCGGAGCCGGCATGCGACGCCGCACTCCCAGCGGACGCCACGTGGCGCCGCGGGCGAAGAGGTTGTGGCGCAGGAACAGGCGGGTGCCCAGCCGGGTGTCACGCAACACCCGGTACGGCAGCCGCAGCAGGGGACGTACGCGTTCGCCGTGCGGGTTGGGGAAGGCCGCGGTGTTCAGCAACACGAGGCGGGCGACCCGGTCGGGGTGGCGGCAGGCCCAGGCCATGCCGATCGGCCCGCCCCAGTCGTGCAGGACGAGGGTCCACCCCTGTTCGGGGGCGCCGGCGTCGCCGACGAGGTGGTCGGTCAGGGCGTCCAGGTCGTCCACCCGGGCGGCCAGGTCGTAGGGGTAACGGCCGGCGCCCGGCTTGTCCGACAGGCCCATGCCGATGTGGTCGGGGGCGACGCAGCGGAACTCCTCCCGCAGCGCGAGGATCGGCCGCCGCCACAGGTAGCTCCAGGACGGGTTCCCGTGCAGGAACAGCACCGGCTGCCCCGCCCCCTCGTCCAGGTAGTGCTGGCGCAGGCCGTCACGGCGAGGGTGGGCGAACCACCGGGAGGCGAACGGGTAGTCCGGGAATCCGGTCACCGGGCGCTCCCCGCGGACAGGTGCGCGGTGAGCCGGGCCAGCCCTTCCGCCATGCTCACCCGGGGCCGGTAGCCGAGATCGCGACGGGCCGCGGAGATGTCGAACCAGTGCGCCGTCGAGGCCTGCTCCACCAGGAACAGCAGCGGGGGCAGGCGCCCTGTCAACGGCAACCGGCGGGCCCGCTCCAGCAGCCGGGCCGCCCGCAGGACCGGTCCGGCGGGCGCCCGGCGGGTCACCGGCGGCAGCCCGGCGGCGCGCAGCAGCAGGCCGAGCCATTCCCCGAAGCCGCAGGGCTCGCCCTGGGTGACGAAGTAGGCCCGGCCGGCCACCGGTGAGCCGGGACGCAACCGGTCGAGGGCGAGCAGGTGGGCGTCGGCGGCGTTGCCGACATAGGTGGTGTCGATGGTCTTGTCGGTCTCGCCCAGCAGCCACAGCAGACGGCGCCCCGCCACCAGCCTCGGCAGGAAGTGCGGATCTCCCGGCCCCCAGATGAGGTGCGGGCGCAACGCGACCGCCGTCACCCGCCCGGCCGCCGCGTCGGCGAGGACGAGCCGTTCGGCTTCGGCCTTGGTCCGGGGATAGGCGGCGGGAAAACGGCGGGCATACGGCACGGACTCGTCCACGCCCTCCAGGTCCCGTCCGTCGTGGACGACGCTCGGTGAGGACGTGTGGACCAGAAGTGCCCCGTGGCGCGCGCAGGCGTCCAGCACGTTCCGCGTTCCCGACACGTTGATCTCCTCGTAGTCCCGGTCCCGTCCGTGTACGCCGGCCTTCGCGGCGCAGTGCACGACCGCCTCACAGCCGGCGACGGCGGCCGTCACCGCCGCGCGGTCGCGTACATCGGCGAGATGCTGGGCGACCCCGAGCGCCGCCAGCGCGGGGCTGTGGTGACGCTGCAGTGCGTGGACGGTGTCACCGCGGGCCGCCAGCCCTCGGCAGACGGCCTCACCCAGGAAACCCCCGCCCCCGGTCACCAGGACTCTCATCGCCGGCCCGGCCGTACGCGTCGCGCGGCCCACCGGGCGAGCTCATGCCGGCGGATCTTGCTGTTGTGCCGGGCGTCGACCGGGAACCCGCGATGGAACAGCACGTCCCGAATCCCCTCGGTGTGCGGATGGCGGGCCGCCACGTCCAGGATGCCGGCCGTCACGCGAGCGTCGTCCCGGAAACCCGGTTCGCGTTCCACGACCAGGATCGGACGCCGGGCAGCGGCGGGACCGACGCCGACCAGCGCGGTACGGCGGACCCCGGGCACGGCGGCGAAGACGGGTTCGACCTGGTCGGTGTGCAGGTCGCCGTCAACGGTGCGGACCCGTTCCGATTTGCGCCCGGCGAACCAGAGCCTGCCCTGCTCGTCGAACCGCCCGGCGTCGCCCATCCGGTGCCAGACGCGGTCCCCGTCGCGGATCCGGGCCAGCGCGGTGGCCTCCGGATCGTCCAGGTAGGGGTCGCTGACGGTGGGGGCGGCCACGACGATCTCCCCGATGGCGCCCGGCGGCACGACCAGATCGTCACTCCACCGCTCGATTCGGTCGTCGCCGAGGGCGATGACACGTACCTCGGCGCCCGGGAGCGGGAGACCGAGGCAGGTGCCCGCCCCGGCGGCGGTGGCCGCGGCGTGCCCGGCGAGCGGGCGGCTCTCGATCGCGGCGACCGGCATGCACTCGGTGGCGCCGTACACCGACAACACCCGCGCGTCGTCGCGCAGGCAGCCGCGCAGGCGGTCCATGACCGGCATCGGCAGCGGCGCTCCGGCGGACACCACGTCGCCGAGCGTGTCCAGCACCAGATCATGGGTGGCGCAGTGCCGCGCGAGCCGGTCCAGCAGCGCGGGAGCGGCGAACATCCCGGCCACGCGGTAGCGCCGGATGTCGGCGACCAGGGCGGCCGGGTCGGCCCGCGCCGGATGCCGCGGGTCCATGTCCGGGATGACCACCGTCGCCCCGAACGCCGCCGCTCCGAGGGCGAACGGCGCGAACGTCGACAACACCGGCGTTCCCGGTTCCACCGTGCCGAGTTCACCCAGCAGGGTGAGCTGCGCGGCCAGGTGCCGGTGCCGCAGCGGCACGCCCTTGGGCGGGCCGGTGGATCCGGAGGTGTACGCGATCAGCGCCAGGTCGTCCGGCCCGGCGGGGTGCCACAGATCCGGCCCGCCCGGCCCGAAGCCGGGAACGCGGTCGCGTACGGACTCTCGGGACGGCCAGGCCGCGCCGCGCGGCCGCCGCGAGGGGACGGTGCGTGAGGGGCCGGTGCGTGAGGGGATCGTGACGGACACGCGGACGTCCGGGGTCCAGCCCAGCAGCCTTCTTGCCAGCTGTACGGCGGGAATCGCGACGAACGCCTCGGGCGCCGCCTGGCGCAGGCAGCGCCTGATCGCGCCGGGCGGCAGCCCGGGATCGACCAGCACCGGCACCGCGCGGAGCCGTAGCAGGGCGACGGCGAGCGCGCCCAGTTCCGGGCCCGGCGGCACCAGCAGGGCGGTGCGCATGCCCGGGCGGATCCCGGCCTCCGCGAGGACCGCGACGGCATGGTCCACCGACCGCGACAGCTGCCCGTAGGTGGTGGCCGCCGGGCTGCGGCCGCCGAGCTGGCAGGCGATCACGTCGGGCTGCTCGCGAAACCAGCGCTCGGCGCGGACGATCAGCTCGCTGACCGGCTCGGCCGGGCCGGAGCCGCTCGGAGGAGTCACCTGCGTGGTCACCGGATCACCACCGTACGACGACGATTCCGGCGCTGGCCCCGCTGGCCAGGCCGACGAGGGCGACCAGGTCGCCGCGCCGCACCCGTCCCGAGCCGACCACCCGCGCCAGTTGCACGAGCAGCGTCGCCGCGACGAGGTTGCCGTGCTGGGCGATGGTGACGACGACCTTGCCCTGCGGGATGCGCACCTGGTCGCAGAACCACCACAGCGTCGGCAGCGTCGCCTGGTGCACGCAGATGGCCGCGAAGTCGTCCCAGGTCAGCCCGAGATCGGCGAGGGGTTTGTGGAAGACGGCGTAGTCGATGTTCTCGATGCCGCGCACCAGCTCGGCGGAGTCGACTACGAGTGGCCCGATCGTGGGCCGGCTCGCCGACGGGTCGGTGGTGAGGTTGTCCACCGCCGAGATCGCCGCCTGCCATCCGGCGGAGTACGCGGAGAACCGGTGGGCGAGCACCCCCGGTTCGGCGCCGGCCTCCAGCAGCAACGCGGCGCCGGCGTCGGAGACGGTGTAGGACGCGGCGACGGTGACGTATTCCTCGGCGTCGGCCACGGTCCACGGCGTGCCGGCGGTGGGCAGTTCTCCGCAGCAGACGAGGACCCGCCGATGACGGCCGGCGGAGATGAGCGCGTCGGCCACCTGGATGGCGTTCAGCACGCTGTTGCAGGCGTTGCGTACGTCGAACACCGGGCAGCAGGCGCCGATCTTGGCGGCGACGATGTGCCCGGTGGCCGGTTCCACGGCGTCGGACGACACTCCCGCGTAGACGAGCAGATCGAGGTCGGCGGCCCGCAGGCCGTTGTCCTCCAGGACCCGGCGGGCGGCGTGCGCCGCCAGGTCGGACGGTCTCTCGTGGGGGAGGGCGACGTGCCGCCGCCGCACTCCGCTGTGCGCGTGGATCAGCCCCCGGGGCAGGTCCAGGGTGGGGTTGCGGTCGGCGAGCCGGTCTTCCAGCTCGGCCGTGCTGAGTGTGGTCTCCGGCAGATAGGCGGCCACTCCCGCCAACCGGGTGTGCGACTGGGTCACTGCGGTCCTCACCTCTCGTTCGCTTCAGGCCGGCTGTCCGGTGTGGGAGCCCGCACCGGCGGGCCGCTGTTCGCCGCGCGGCCCGAGGCGCATGAGGATGCCGGAGGCGATGTCGGCGACGGTGCCGCCGCCGCGCATCAGCTCCATGGGCGGGATGTCGACGCCGAACCGCCCGCGGATGGTGGTCAGCAGTTCGGTGGCCATCAGGGAGTCCAGGCCGTACTCGTCCAGCCGCCGGTCGCTCGCGATCTGGCCGACCGGGACGAGCATGACGGTGGAGAGCAACCGGGTGATCTGCTCGGTGACGTACGCGTATCCCTGCTCGTGGCTCATCTCCGCCAGCAGCGACGGCAGGTCGGGCCCCTGCTCCTCCGCGCCGGGCGGCAGCACCAGGGACAGCCACGGACGCCGCAGACCGGGCAGGACCTGCCGCAACCGGCCCCAGTCGCAGCGGCCCACCATGGCGACGTCGGCGTGCTCGCCGAGCATGGCCTCCACGGCGTCCAGCGCCCGGGCGGGCGGCATCGGCGGAATCCCGGCCTTGGCCAGTGCCTCTCCCTGCCTGCCCCGCGTCAGCACCCCGGTCTCCGCGAGCGCGCCCAGGCAGGCCGTCAGTGCGGGCAGGCCCTCCCGTCGCCGCCGCCGGGCCAGCGCCTCCAGGAACAGGTTCGCCGCGACGTACGAGGTCTGGCCGATGTTGCCGACGGTGGTGAGGGAGGAGTACATGACGAACAGGTCGAGGGGGAGATCCCGGGTCAGTTCGTCCAGCACCATCGCCCCGGCGACCTTGGGCCGCAGGACGGCCCGGATGCGGTCGTCGCCGATGTCGGCGAGCAGGCCGTCGTCGAGGTGCATGGCGGCGTGGACGACGCCGCGCAGCGGATGGCCGCCGCCGTCCAGGTCGCGCAGGACCCGCCGCATGCCGTCGCGGTCGGCCACGTCGGCCGCGTACGCGCGGACCTCCACTCCCGATCTCTGCAGTTCCGCCAGCAGAGCGGGAGCATCGGGCGTCTCGGCGCCCCGGCGGCCGACCAGGGCCAGGTGGCGGGCGCCCCGCTGCGCGAGGCGGCGGGCCGTCGCCGCGCCGAATCCGCCCAGGCCGCCCGTGACCAGGTAGGTCCCCTCCGGGTCCAGGCGCGGCGCCGTCCGCTGGGGCCGTACGGTGACCGGTTCGTCGCGCGGGTCGAAGGACACCACGACTTTTCCGATATGCCGGGAATGGCGCATCATGGCGAAGGCGTCGGCGACGCGGGCGGCCGGGAACACCGTGTGCGGCAGCGGCCGGAACCGCCCGGAGCGGTAGAGAGGCGCGGCCTGCGACGTGCTGTCCGCCATCAACTCGGGCGCCTTCCACATCAGCGTGCCGATGTCCACGCCGTGGAACGCGAGGTTGTCGGAGAACGGGCGCAGCAGCAGGGCCCTGTTCTGGTAGATGTCCCGTTTGCCGAGCTCGATGAACCGGCCGCCGTGCCGCAGGCATTCCACGCCCCGGGCGATGGCCTCACCGGCCAGCGAGTTGAGCACGATGTCCACTCCCCGGCCCCCGGTCACTTCCCTGACCTGCTCGGCGAAGTGCAGGCTGCGCGAGTCGAGGACGTGGTCGGCCCCCATCGCGAGCAGCAGATCGCGTTTGGCGGCGGTGCCGGCGGTCGCGATCACGCGGGCGCCGTGGTGCCGGGCGTACTGCAGCGCCGCCAGGCCGACTCCACCGGCGCCGCCGTGGACGAGGATCGTCTCTCCCGCCCTGACCCGTGCGCAGTAGCCCAGCGAATGGTGCGCGGTGGCGAAGGCCATCGGCATGGTGGCGGCTTCGGTGAAGGTCATCCCTTCGGGGACGGGGACAGCCGCCCACGCCTTGACCCTCGCGTGACTGGCGAACCCGACCGGTCCCGCCGCCATGACCCGGTCACCCGGCCGGATGCCGGCGACGGCGGCGCCGACGGCGGTGACGATCCCGGCGCACTCCAGGCCCAGTTCGTGCCCGCCGAAGACCGCTTCGACGGCCTCGGCGGGCAGCAGGTTCACCGCCTGCATGACGTCGCGGTAGTTCAGCCCGATCGCCCGCACCTCGACCACGACCTCGTCGGGCTCGGGCTCCGGCATCGGGATCTCCTCCCAGGCCAGCGTGTACGACAGCCCCGGATCGCACACCTTGAGCCGATAGCCGCCGCCCGAGCCGACGGCCAGGTCGCGGCCGTGCTCGCCCGGCTCCAGCAGTCGCGGTACGAAGCGCCCCCGGCGGGTGAGCAGGATCTCGTCCTCCTCGTCCGGGGCGAGCAGTTCCGCCGCCAGGCGGCCGGCGTCCCGCGCGGCGTCACCGGTGGGGTGCAGGCAGAGCCGGCGTATCGCCGGTCGCGGCTGCTCGTTGCCCAGCGAGCGCGTCGTCCCCCAGGTCGCCGCGTCCTCGGGGTGGAGCCGGACGTCGGCGAGGCGGGGTTCCGGCAGCGCGCCGCAGGGTCGGGCCACCAGCCACACCGTGGTCGCGACGTGCTCGGGCAGCTGCTCGCAGGCCAGCGCGACGGCCCGCAACGCCGCGGCCCGCCGGGTGATCCGCCCGACGATCGCCCCCGGTTCGGTGCCGATGATCGCCTTCGGCTCGGTGTCGTCGGCTCCGCCCAGGATGACCGCGATGGTGATGGTCTCGGCGGCAGGCGGGAAGTGATCGGCCCAGTGGTCGGGGTCGTCGCTGAGTGGCGAGTGGAGGACGTCGCCGCCACGGCTTCGCAGCAGAGCCCCCAGCTCGGCTGTCAGCGCGCCGGTCCCGTCCTCCCCGGCGACAATCCACGTGCCGGCGGCGCCCGGTCCGGCGTGCACGGAACTCGGAGCGGTGGCCGGAACGCCCCGCGGGGTGTCCGGAGTGCCCTTGGCGGTGGCCGCGGCACCACCGGCGGTGGCGAGCATCACCGAGAAGTCGCCGGCCGCGCGCTCGTCGTCGCCAGTCTGGACGACCTCGGTGTAGCCGGCCCCCGCCAGCACCTCCGGCCATTCCTCCCGGGACAGCAGCGGTGAGCGCGGGCGCAGGTGCCGGTCGGTGAAGTCCCAGAACGCCTCCTGCACGCCGAGGAACGGCAGCAGGGTCTCCACCCGGTGCGGTTCGGCGACGAGCAGCTGGCCACCGGGCACCAGAAGAGTGGACAGGTGGCGCAGCGCGGCGGGCAGGTCACGCGCCAGGTGCAGGCTGTTCGCCGCCACCACGAGATCGAATCCGCCCGCGGTCAGTCCCTGCCCGGCCGGGTCGGCGTCCAGGTCGAGGACGGCGTAGTCGACGAAGTCGAAGCCGGCGAAGCGCTGCCGCGCCCGGGTCAACGCCGCCTCGGCGAGGTCGGTGACCAGGTAGCGGGTGCGGTCGGCGGGCAGCACGGGCAGCAGCATGGCGGTGGTGCCGCCCGTCCCCGCACCGGCTTCCAGGACACGCAGCGGCCGGTCGGCCGGCCATCGCCGGACGATCTGCTCGACGAGCGCCCGGGCGATCCGGTTGGTGAACAGGTTGACCGGCCCGATGTCGTGGAACTGCTCGACCAGCTCCTGACCGCCGCCGGAGCCCAGGACCTCGGAGCCGGTACGCCGGCCCGCGAGCAGATCGGGCAGGCACCGCCCGACCCGTACGGACAGGGCGCTCTGGGCGGCGAAGGCCGCTCCCCGCATGAGGAGGTCCCGGTGCAGATCTCGGAGGAGATCCCGGTTCAGGTTCCGGTGCAGGTCCAGCAGTCCGTGCCGTTCCAGCAGCGGCAGGGCCGCGTTGAGCATGCGCCGGTGATGCGCCTCCGGGCACGTCTCGATCAGTTCCTCGACGGTGATCGGCCGCCCATCGGCCGGCTCCGCGCTCAGCTCGCCGAGCGCGCCGGCCAGCGTACGGGCGAAGACCTCTTCGAGCCGTGCCGCGTAAAGGGGGTAGTCCAGTTCGTGCCACGCGGAGCGCAGGCGGTCGATCCGCTCGGCCGCGCCGGCCAGGATCTCCCCGGGGCTCGGCGCCGGCCACGGTTCGGCGGGCGCATCCGCCCGGGGCGCGGCCCGCAGCACCGTCTCCCACCGGGTGACCGGGGTGACGTGGACGCCGGGCATCCGGCGGAGCCGGCAGCCCTCCACCTCGGCGGCGACCCGGCCGTCGCCGTCGGCGACCACGATGTCCCAGCAGACCTCCTCGGCGCCGCTGGAGCGCTCCCGTACGTAGACCAGGCCCTGCGCCGAGGGCGTCCCCCACAGGCGGACGGAGCCGATCGCGGCGGGCATGTAGCCGCGGCCCGCCCGCAGCGACTCCACCAGCCACAGCACGCCGGCCTGCAGCGCGCTGTCCAGCACCACCGGATGCATCTGGTAGCGCCCCTGTCCCTGCTCCGGGCACGAGTAGGCGCCCAGCACCTCCCGTTCGCCCATCCACAGCTCGGTCAGGACCTGGAACTCCGGCCCCCACACCATCTGTCCCTCGGCGGCCCGCGCGTAGTAGCCGGGCACGTCCACGCGCGTGCCGATGCGGGCGCGCAGCGCGGCCACGTCCAGCGGCGGCGGGACCGGGCGCAGCAGCGGCCGTACCCGGGCCCGGAAGTGCTCGCGGGGCTGCTCGGCCTGCCGGCCGGCACTGGCCACGGTGACCACTCCGGTCTCGGCGCACAGCGACGTCTGCGCCCACACCGGATCGGCGGCGGCCTGCGAGGGCACCACCATGGCCCGGCTGATGTCGACCCTGTCCACCTCCACCGCCTCGGCGGCGTCCGGGATGGCGAGGCGGGCGGCGGCGACGGCCATCTCCACATATCCGGTGGCCGGCATGACGGCGGCGCCGCCGGCCCGGTGATCGGCCACCCAGGGCACCCGTACCCGGTCGATCTCCCCCTGCCAGGTGGGGTCCAGCACCGGAAGCCGCTGTCCGAGCAGCGGATGCCGGATCGTCGTGTCGATGTCGGTCCGCACCCAGGTGTGCGGCCCGCCGATCCAGTGCCGTTCGCGCTGCCAGGGGTAGGCCGGCAGCGATCGCACCGCGCCGGGGCGGGGGAAGTACCGGTCCCAGTCGAGCCGCGCACCGGCCGCGACGAGTTCGGCGACCGCGCGGCGGACCCGCGCCGGGCCAGGCTCGTCGCGGCGCAGGGTGGGCACGACGGCAGCGCGCACCCGCGCGGCGCCGCTGATCCGGCGCAGGTACGAGCGGAGCACGGGATGCGGGCCGATCTCCAGCAGCACGTCGAAGCCGTCGCCGAGCACCCGCTCGACCGCGGCGGAGAACCGGACCGGCTCCCGGACGTTCCGCCACCAGTACGTCGCGTCCAGTTCCGGCCCCTGGACCAGGTCGCCCGTCACCGTGGACACCAGGGGGACCCGCGCCGGGCCGGGCCGCAGCCCGGCGAGCCCGTCGGCCAGGGGCTGCCGCGCCGGATCCATGGCGCCGCTGTGGAAGGCGTAGTCCAGGTCCAGCTCGCGGAAGAAGATCCTGCGTGCGGTGAGGTCCTCGCCCAGGGACTTCAGCGATCCGTCCGGTCCGGCGATCGTGACGTCGCGGTCGGAGTTGACCGCCGCGAGCTCCAGGTCCGGGTAGCCGGCCAGGATCTGCCTGGCCGCGGTCTCCGGCAGCCCGAGCGCGGCCATCCGGCCCCGCCCTCTGGTGATCGACTGCGCCATGCCGCGCTCGGAGATCACCTGAGCCGCCTGGGCCGGTGACAGGACGCCGGCGGTGTGGGCGGCGGCGACCTCGCCCACGCTGTGGCCGAGCACCGCTCCCGGCCGTACGCCCGCCGCCCTGAGCATCTCCACCAGGCCGGCCTGTACGGCGAACAGCAACGGCTGCGCCACTTCGGTCGCCGAGAGGCGTGACCGGTCGGCGGGCACGGACAGCTCCTCCAGCACCGACCAGCCGAGCCGATCGGACAGTTCGGCGTCGACCGCTTCCACGGCCGAGCGGAAGTCGTCGTCGGACAGCAGGTCGGCGCCCATCCCGGCCCACTGCGAACCGTTGCCGGAGAACACGAACGCCACCCGCCCCTGCTCCACCGCCTCCGACTCCGCCACCGCCGCGTCCCCGGCTCCGAGCCGCCCGCCCGCCGCTCCCGGTTCACCGGATCCACCGGGCTCACCGGCTGGGGTGGCGGGCTCCGTGGTGTCCGGATTTGGGGCGTCCGGATTTGGGGCGTCCGCCAGGCGCGCCAGCGCCCGCGCCGCCTCCCCGGCGGTGCCGGCCAGCACCACGGCGCGATGCCGGTGGCCGCCGCGCCGCCGGGTCGCGGTGTAGGCCGCGTGGTAGAAGTCCCGCTCGCCGAGCGACGCGAGGTGCGCGGCGGTCCGTTCCACGGCGTCCCGCAGCGCCGGCCGGCTGCGCGCGGACACGACGACGGGCAGGGCTTCCGCCCGCTCGTCTCCGTACGCTCCGGGGACAGGCGGCGCGGCCAGCGCCACATGGGCGTTGGCGCCCCCGAACCCGAAGGAGTTGACTCCGACCACGGGCCGCCCGCCTGCTCCGTCGAGCGGTCGTGACTCGGTGGTGACGCTCAGGCCCAGGGCGTCGAAGTCGATCCGGGGGTTGAGCGTGGCGGCGTGCAGCGAGGGCGGGATCATCCGGTGCCGGAGCACCAGCAGGGCCTTGAACAGCCCCGGCATGCCGGAGGCGGGCTCCAGGTGCCCGAGGTTGGACTTCACCGAGCCGATGGGCAGGGCGCCGCGCGTGCGCCGGTTGCCCAGCGCCCGTCCCAGCGCCCGGCACTCGGCCGGATCGCCGGCCTGGGTGCCGGTGCCGTGCGCCTCAACGTACGCGATCTCGTCGGGGCCGATGCCCGCCGTGGCGTACACCTGCCGTAACAGGGCCTCCTGGGCTTCGGCGTTCGGCAACGCCAGCCCCCTGGTGTGGCCGTCGTTGTTGGTGGCCGCGCCGACGATGACACCGTGGACGCGGTCCCCGTCGGCGATGGCGTCGGCCAGGCGCTTGAGCACCACCACACCGCCGCCCTCCGCGCGGACGAACCCGTCGGCGTCGGCGGAGAACGCCCTGCACCGGCCGGTCGGCGAGAGCATCGACGCCTGGCTGAAGCCGATGAAGGGGCCCGGGCTGAGCAACAGGTTGACCCCGCCGGCCAGCGCGACCCGGCTGGATCCCTCCGCGAGGGACCGCCAGGCCCGCTCCACCGCCGTCAGCGACGAGGAGCACGCGGTGTCGATGCTCATGCTCGGCCCGCGCAGGTCGAAGAAGTGCGACAGCCGGTTGGCCGCGATGGACAGGGTTCCCCCCGACATCGAGTAGGGACCCAGGGCGCCCGGCTCCAGCGCCTGCATCGTGCCGTAGGCGGGATCGGAGATGCCGACGAACACGCCGGTGTCCGTGCCCGCGAGCACCGCCGGGTCGATGCCGGCGTCGTCCAAAGCCTCGGCCGCCATCTCCAGGAGCAGTCGCTGCTGCGGGTCCATCGAGGCGGCCTCTTTGGGGGAGATGCCGAAGTAGGCGGCGTCGAAGGCGGTGACGTCCTCGTCGAGGAAGCCCCCGGCCCGGGTGTAACTCCGGTTCGGCCTCGGCGTGGTGTCGTCGACGAACCGATCGGCCTCGAACCTGCTCGGCGGGATCCGGCCGACCAGATCGGCGCCCTGCCGCAACGCCTGCCACAGCCCGTCCAGGTCCGCGATCCCACCGGGCAGGCGGCATCCCACGCCCACCACCGCCGCCGCGTGCTCCGGCCAGGCCTGTTCCGCTGTCGGGTCGTCCGCGCTCATGTCGCCCTTCCTGCTCAGGTCCACCACGACTCGGCATTTCGCCGGTCGGCTCGCTGTCTCGGCCAGGGTTCACCGTGTCTGACTCGCGCGCCTGACAGAGGCCAGGCGGATCGGTCACCATGTCATCACAACTGCTGGTATGTGCCTAGGTACACTCCGTGTTTGTCCCGAAGAATGATGTTGTGCGAGGTATGGCCAAAACCTTTAGGGCGCACAGCCGTCCGCCGTTCAGGCCAGGACAATCGTCGGCGGGAAGCAGATACTGATCAGAGGTCCCCTGCCGGAGGTACGCATGGAGCTGTGGGAGCGCTCCGGGCAACTGGAGCTTCTCGGCGGTCTGCTGCGGGAGACCGCCCATGGCGGCCGCGTGGCGGTGGTGGCCGGCGAGGCCGGGATTGGCAAGTCCGTGCTCGTGACCGAGTTCGCCCGGCGGTGTGGACCGGCGGCGTGGGTGCTCTGGGGCGGCTGCGACCGGCTGATCACCCCACGGGCGCTCGGCCCCCTGCACGACATCGGCCGACAGACCAGAGGAGCGCTGGCCGAGCGGCTCAACACCGGCGCCACACAGGAGGAGCTCTTCACGGCGTTCCTGGACGAGATCTCCGGCCCCGCGCAGCGCCCGCGCCCGGTCGTCGTCGTGGAGGACGCCCACTGGGCCGACGAGGCCACACTCGACTGGCTGACCTGGACGGCCCGGCGGATCGGCCGCATACCGGTCCTGTTCGTGGTGACCTACCGCGACGACGAGGTGGGCACCGAGCACCCGCTGCGCGGCGCCCTCGCGACCCTGCCCAGCGCGATCACGCGACGCGTGTCGCTGCCGCCCCTGTCACGGGAGTGTGTGGCGGAGCGGGCCCGCCTGACCGGGCGGGATCCGGAGCCGGTCCACCGGCTCTCCGGCGGCAACCCGTTGCTGGTGACCGAGCTGCTGAAGGCGGAGGGGCGGGCGGCGCCGGCCACCGTGCGCGACCTCGTCCTCGACCGGCTGCGGTTGCTGCCGCGGCCCGCCCGGGAGCTGGCCCAGCTGGTGTCGGTGATCCCGACCCGCGCCGACTCCGCCGTCGTGGCGGGAGCACCGGACCTGGTCGACATGTGCGTCGACGCGGGGGTGCTCGTGCCGTCCGGCGACGGTGTGTCGTACCGGCATGAGCTGCTGCGCGGCGCGGTGGAGGAGTCGCTGTCGCCCGCACGCCGCGCCGCGCTGCACCGGCGGGTGCTGGGCACGCTGGCCGAAACCGCCGGAGTCGACCCGGGCCGGGCTGGTCCACCACGCGACGCGAGCGGGCGACGAGGCCGCCGTCCTGCGGTACGGACAGGTCGCGGGGGCCGACGCCGCCCGGCAGGGCGCCCATCGGGAGGCGACGGCGCACTACCGGGCGGCCGCCGGGCACGCCGACCGGCTGCCGGCCCCGCGGCGGGCCGAGCTGCTGGAGGCGTACGCGTTCCAGGCGTATCTGGCCGGGCTGGCCGAGGAGGGGTTGCGGGCCCGGCGGGCGGCGCTGGCCGTACGCGAGGAACTGCGCCAGCCCGGCCCGGCCGGGGAGGACCTGCGCTGGATCTCCCGGCTCGCCTGGTGGGCGGGGGACGCGCGGCAGGCCTGGGAGGCGGCCGAGCGGGCGGTCACCGTTCTGGAGACCGAGCCGCCGGGCCGGCCGCTGGCCATGGCCTACAGCAACCGCTCCCAGTTGCACATGCTCGCGGGCGAGCGGGAGGCGGCGGTCTCGTGGGGGGAGCGGGCGCGAACCCTGGCCGTCCGGCTGAGGGACGTGGAGACCTCCGTCCACGCCGAGATCAACGTGAGCACCGCCCGGCTCGCGGGCGGTGACGCGGCCGCGGCCGCGGCGCTGCTTGAGGTGCACGAGCGGGCCGCGGCCCTCGGGCTCGCCGATCACGCCGCCCGGGCGCTCGTCAACCTGGCGACCTCGCTGGTGCAGCTGGCGGAGTACGAAGCCGCCGCTCCGGCGGTCGAGCGCGCGCTGGCGTACGCCACTGAGCAGGACCTCGACGGCTACCTCCAGTATCTGCTCGGCGTGCGGGCGGGGGTGCGGCTGACGCGTTGCGACTGGGCCGGCGCTCTGGCCGACGCGGACGCCGCGCTGGACCGGCCGGTCAGGGACGGGGTCGCGGTGGTTCCCGCGCTGCTGGCGCGGGGCCGGATCCAGGCGGCCCGGGGTGACCGCGAGGCGTGGGTCACGCTCGACGAGGCCGCCCGCCAGGCCGAGCGCACCGGTGAGGTGCAGCGGGTCTGCCCGGTGGCGGCGGCCCGCTCGGAGTGCTTCCTGCTGTACGGCGACTCAGGGCGGGCCGCCGAGGAGGCCCGGCACGGCCTGGACCTGGCCGTCCGGGCCCGCCATCCGGTGTACGCCGGGGAGCTGACCTACCGGCTGTGGCGGGCTGGGGAGACCGGGCTCCGCCGTGTCGGAACCGGGTCACCCCGTGTTGAAAACGGGTCGTCCCGAGCGGAAGCCGGGCCGTACCAGATGATGATCGACGGAGACTGGGCGGGCGCGGCGGCGGAGTGGGCCCGGCGCGGTGCCGCGTACGCGCGCGTCGAGGCGCTGGCGGGCGGTGACGCGGGCGCCGCGGCCGAGGCCCTGCGGGTCCTTGACGGGCTGGGGGCCACGCGGGCAGCGGGCGGTGTACGGGCCGAGCTGAGAAGGCGAGGACTCACCCGGGTGCCGCGCGGCCCTCGCCCGGCGACCGCCGCCAACCCCGCCGGCCTCACCCCGCGCCAGGCGGAGGTGCTCGCGCTGGTGGCCGAAGGGCTGTCCAACGCCGCGATAGCCGCGCGCCTGTCGTTGTCGGTCAAGACCGTCGACCACCACGTCTCGGCGTTGCTGGGCAAGCTCGGCGTGGCCACCCGGGGCCAGGCGGCCGCGGCGGCGCACCGGCTGGACCTGGCGGGGACGCGCGCAGAATAGGGAGTTCTCCCCAGTCGCGGATCGTCGCGGGGACCTACCGTTCCGCGCGAAGACGCCGTCCCAAGGGGGCAAAATGAGCTATCTCGGCACACCTGACGAATCACCCCTCTACGAAACCGAGCGGTCCGCCCGGGGGTACGTGCCCAACTACCTGAGGGTGCTGGCGCTGCGGCCCGAGGTCTATGGGGCGTGGCTCGGCCTGGGGGA
The DNA here is from genome assembly GCF_045040095.1 of Microbispora sp. NBC_01389. Lineage (NCBI taxonomy): Bacteria > Bacillati > Actinomycetota > Actinomycetes > Streptosporangiales > Streptosporangiaceae > Microbispora > Microbispora sp. NBC_01389. The sequence continues at coordinate 1,404,559 of NZ_CP109552.1, read as the reverse complement.
GGCGGTCAGGGCGGGCATGGACCTACGGCGGTACGAACTGGTGACGCTGACGGCGGCCCGCAGTCTCGGTTCCTCGTACTGCGGTCTCGCGCACGCGGCCGTGCTGCTCGAACGGTTCTACGACGACACGAAGTTGCGGTCGATCATGACCGACCGTCGCGACGCGGGGCTGGCGCCGGTGGACGTCGCGGTGATGGACTTCGCCGACCGCGTCGCCCGGGATCCCACCGACGTGACCGAGGGGGACGTCGCGGTCCTGCGCGAGCACGGACTGGACGACGCCGACATCCTCCAGATCGTGCTCGCCGTCTGCCTGCGCCGGTTCTTCAGCGGCGTCCTGTCCGCGGTCGGCGCCGTCCCGGATCCGGTCTTCGACGGGCTGCCCCCGGGCGTCCGGGCGGCCGTCGCCGGGACCGGCGAGGCCTCCACACAGGGCGAGACGGTCGCCTCCTGACCCGGGCGTCGTTCTCTCGCTGATTCGATGGTGGTTCCGCCGGTGAGGTCCTTCGTGGGCGCGGCAGGCATCATCAGGTGCTGTCGATGCCCGTCTTGGCCGGGTGTCCGTGCGTATGCTGCGGCACTACGACGCGCTCGGACTGCTCTGGCCCGCCAGGGTCGACCACGCCACCGGTTACCGCTACTACGAGGCGGGGCAGTTGTCGCGGCTCAACCGCCTGATCGCGCTCAAGGACCTCGGCCTGACGCTCGAACAGGTCGGGCGGATCCTTGAGGAGAAGGTCGGCCCGGAGGAACTGCACGGCATGCTGCGGCTGCGCCGGGCCGAAGTGGCGGCGCGGCTGGCCGACGAGAGCACGCGGCTGGCCAGGGTCGAGGCGAGGCTCCGATTGATCGAAACGGAAGGTCTCATGTCAGTGGACGTCGTCGTCAAAAGCGTTCCCGCGGTCCGTCTCGCCGAGCTGAGCGGCATCGCGGAGAGTTACCAGATTCGTCTGCAGTGCTCCGGCCTTCAGGCCGGGGGTGAAGCGTCCTGGCGGATCAGACGGGACGGTTTTGCTGCTCGATGTATTGGTGTAGGACGCTGATCGGAGCGCCGCCGACGCTCCCGGCGAAGTAGGAGCCCGACCACGGCTTGTTCGCCTGGTAGTAGTGGCGGGTCAGTTCGGGGAACTCGGTCCGCATTCTGCGGGAGGGCACCCCCTTTGAGGGGGTTGACGAGTCTGGACAGTGCGATCTTCGGAGGTGAGTTGACCAGCAGGTGAACGTGGCTGGCCTCGCCGTTGGACTCCGCCGGTTCGCACTCGAAGTGCGCGCAGGCGTCCCGCGTGATCTGCTCCATGCGCTCTAGGCGCTCTATGCGTTCCGGTTGGGCGCCGGTGAACACCTGGTGCCGGAACGTGGTCACGGCAACCAGATGAGCGTGCAGGACGAAAACGCAGTGCCTGCCGGTTCTGGTATCTCGCTGTGATCGGCCGTGCGCCGTCGGTAAAATCATGGGGTGCGGCTCCGGTACAACTACCGCCTCCACCCGACGCCGGGTCAGCGTCAAGCGCTGGCCCGGGCGTTCGGGTGCGCGCGGGTGGTGTTCAACGACGGGCTGCGCGCACGGATCGACGCCCACGACGCCGGGCTGTCGTACATCGGCGACGGCGAGTTGTCCAAGCGGGTCATCACCGAGGCGAAGAAGAACCCGGAACGCTCCTGGCTGGGCGAGGTCTCAGCCGTGGTCCTGCAGCAGGCGCTGGCGGACCTGAACATCGCGTACCGGAACTTCTTCAACTCGATCACCGGTAGACGCAAGGGGCCGAAAGTGGCCCCGCCCCGGTTCCGGTCCCGCAAAGACAACCGGCAGGCGATCCGCTTCACCCGCAACGCCCGCTTCGCCATCACGGCAGGCCGGAAGCTGCGCCTACCGAAGATCGGAGACGTTGCGGTGCGCTGGTCACGGGACCTGCCCGCCGAACCGTCCTCGGTCACGGTGGTCAAGGACGCGGCCGGGCGGTACTTCGCCTCGTTTGTCATCGACGTCGCCGAACAGCCCCTGCCACCCGTCGAGCCCGAGACCGGGATCGACCTCGGGCTGGGGCACTTCGCCGTGTTGTCCAACGGGCGGAAGATCGACGCCCCGCGTTTCCTGCGCCGGGCCGAGAAGAAACTCCGCACGCTCCAGCGGGCGCTGTCCCGCAAGCAGAAGGGGTCGAGCAACCGGGCCAAAGCCCGGTCGGCGGTGGCCCGCCGGCATGCGAAGGTCGCCGATGCGCGCCGCGAGCTTCACCACCAGGAATCCACAAAGATCATTCGTGAGAATCAAACGGTGATCGTGGAAGACCTGGCCGTGAAGGGACTGGCGCGCACGAGGCTGGCCAAGAGCGTGCACGACGCGGGCTGGTCGGCGCCGGTGATCCAGCCGCTGTACGACGAGCTGTTCCGGCGGATCGAGGAGGCGGGTCTGACCGTCACCGGCCCGACGGTCGCCTACTACGAGCAGGTCCCCGAGGGGGTGCGGGTGCACGCGGGAGCCCCGGTGAACGCGGAGCCGGGCGGCGCCTACGACTTCGACATCGTGGACCTGCCCGCGATCGAGCAGGCGGCCACCGTCATCCACCACGGCACCATGGAACAGGCGGACGCCACGACCCAGCGGCTCGCCCAATGGATCGAGGAGAACGGCTACCGCAGTTCCGGCTTCGCCCGGGAGGTTTATCTCACGTACGGCCACGGCGATCCGGCCACCTGGGTGACGGAAATGCAGGAGGTCATTTCCCGGGACGTGTAGCGGCGGGTCCGTCGAGGAGCGAATTCCGCCGGCGCCGGTGTTTCATTCCGAAATCAACGGCTGATCGCCAGAAGTTCGGCGGAAAAAGCGTTTCATTACCTACGATTTGCTGTGTGATCGTGTTCATAACCGTCGCCCTCGTCATGCTGCTGAGCTGCACCGTGGTGCCGGTCTGCGGCTCGATCTGGTTCGCGACGCGTGCGGCCCGATCGGGTCGCAGACGCGGCCTTCATGTGCTCAGGGGACTGGTCGTGGCGGCGGGCGGCGTCGTGGTGCTGGCGCTCGTCGCCTGGAACACGCGCATCGACGAGCACTATGACGACTTCGGTTCGCTGATGACCACGCTCGCGGGCATCGCCGGGGGAGCGCTGCTGGTCGTCGGGATCGGGCCTTGCACCCCGTGGCTGCTGGGCGTCCTTGGCCGGCGGGCCGTACGCCTGCCTCCGGTGTTCCGGACGGCGGCCCGCCGCATGGCTGGCCGGCCCGCCGCCGTGGCCGCCACGGTCGCGGCGACCGCCCTTGCAGCGACCGTGATGATCATCCAGTCCGCCGTGGACGCGCAGGGCAGGGCGACCTATGAGCCCGAAGCCCGGATGGGTACGCCCGTCGAGCGGGGATACGAGTCCGGAACCGGGTGGAGGGTGGTGATCGCGGCGGCGGTCCTCGTCGCCTTCGCCTGCGCTCTGGCCATGATCCGTACGGTGCGCCCGGCGCGCGTCCTCGACCGCGTGAGCGGCGGCCTGCGGATGCTCCTCACCTGCCGGGCCGCCTTCGGGGCGGCCTGTGGCACGGTGATCGGCACGGCCGTCGGCTGCGTCATCGGCCTGCTTCTGGCATGGCCCATGACCGCCCCGATCGACTGGGAGCCGCCCCCTCGGGCGCCGTTCGAGACTCCGTGGGCGCTGCTCGCCGCTCTCGCCTTCGGGCTTCCCGTGCTCGCGGCGGCGGTCACGGTCCTCGCCCCGCTCGTCCTCAGGGTCGCCGGGCGGGATCGCGGCCGGTGACCCGCGTCGCGCTCCCGCCCGGCGGCGGCCGGCAGGCGGACATTCTCCGCGGCGAGTCACGACCCGCGCGGCGACCGGCGGCCGGTGCTGGTGAACCCATCGGAGGGGACGTACGTTTCTGGGGCATGAGATTGCGAACGATCCTGCTCGTGGCGGTGTTGTCGCTGGCAGCGGCATGTGGAGAAGCGACGTCGGCCACAACGGCGGCCCCCGCCGAGGACGCGCCGGCCACGCCGGTCGCCCTGTGGGGCGCCGAAGGCGGGTTCGTGACCCCGACCGTGAACGTGCTGCGTCCGCCCCGGGTGGTGCTGTACGCCGACGGCCTGGTGATCGCGGACGCGAGCAGGCAACTGAAGCTCACCGACGCCGAGACCGGCGAGACGGTCACGGCGATAGAGAGGTATCTGACCGGGCAGCCGCCGACCGCGCGGCCCAGCCCCGGGGCGCCGTCGGTGGCGGACGTGCCGACCACCGTCCTCGCCGTACGGGGGAAGGACGGGAAGATGCTGGAGGTCCGGGCCGAGGCCCTGGAACAGGTCGCGGAGTTCTATCCCAAGGAACTGCTGGACGCGAAGAAGCTGATGGAGGGCCTGGCGGCCCGCGCCGACACGGAGGGCACCCCCTACACCGGCCCGCGCGTACGGATGGTCGCCGAAGGGGTCGTCTCGGCGGAGGGCGAGCCGGCGCCGTGGCCCGCGAAGGTCCCCGAGCCCGACGGCCCGGCCGACCCGGTCTGGCGGAAGGACCTGGACGGCGAGGCGGCGAGCGCGGTCGTCAAGGCCGTGCCCGCCGGGCCGGACCACGCCCGGCCTACCTTCACGACCGCTTCGGGGAAGGTGTTCGTGCTCTCCTGGCGATACCTGCTGCCCGACGAGTGATCCGCTGCCCGGCGGCGGGAACGGCACCGTGCTGCGATCTCAGATCCCGAGCACGCGTTGCACGAACCACACCAGGCCCATCGCGGAGACCCCTGCCGTGATCACCCCGGTCGTCCACAGCCCCGCGACCGGCCGGCGGTGACGCAGCAGGGCGAGCAGCGGGAAGACGGCGACGATGATCGCCAGCTGGACGGCCTCGATGCCCACGTTGAAGACGAGCAGAGACCACAGCAGCGTCCACGACCAGGCCTGGTCGATCCCCAGCGCCGCGGCGAAGCCGAGCCCGTGCACGAGGCCGAAGCAGAAGACCACCGCGAGCCGGGTCCGGCCCGCCCGGTCGAGGCCGAGGCGACCGTGACCGGCCGTCTCCAGATCCGTGGCGTGCGATCGGCGCCGCCAGACGCGCCACAGGTGCCAGCCCGCGACGACCGCGATCGACAGGGCGATGACGGGCTCGACGAACGACGCGGGCAGTCGTACGAGGCCGAGGGCCGCGAGGACGAAGGTCACCGAGTGGGCCAGCGTGAAGGTCGTCGCCGCGAGCACGATCTCGCGCAGGCGGCGTGATCCCGCGATGAGCGCCAGCAGGAAGAGGATGTGGTCGGCTCCGCCGAGCAGGTGCTCGGCTCCGAGCCGGAAGAACTGCCAGAATCGCTCGGCCCATGACTGTTCCGTGGAGAACGATCGATGCCGGGCGTCGAGAGCCGTGCTTCCGGACTTCAGGTCGAGGTCGTAGGTGACGATCGTTTTGCTGTCGCGCACGTACCCCTCGGAGCCTGGGAACAGCCCGCTGTGCACCTCGTGCGCCTCAGCGGACCGCGGGCACCGGTAGTCGAGGACCAGCCGCGCGTACGGGACGCCCTCGCGTTGCCCGATCGCGAAGCCGCCGTCCCGCGTCGGGGCGCACGCCGCGCCTCCGGCCGCGACGCGGAAGCGCTCGGTCACGTACGCGACGACCGAGCCGGCGTGCGCGTCGAGCGCGGCGGCCTGCTCCGCCGTGTCGCCGGCCTCGAACGCGGCGGTCCCCGCCCGGAAGAGCGGGTCGTCCTTCCCGGCGTCGGCGGCGGAGACGACGAGCAGGTCGTACTCCAGCTGGAGCTCGGTGCGGACATGTCCGGTCTGAGGCGAGGCGAGGTGGACGTAGACCGTCGAGGTGAACCCGTGGGCGAGGGCGGGCAGGGCACTGAACAGGACGGCCACGGCTACGGCGGCGATGACGGAACAGACGCGACGCCGCGCGGCGGGGGGCATATTACTCCTTTTCGGGCTTGGCCTACGAAATCTGCTCGATTCGGATGAACCTCTGATATCTCGCGAATGAACCGATGGCGAACCAAGACCGGCGAAGGGCGTATAGGGGCGGAAATGGCGCAGGCGATGAGATGGGAAGTAGGCGCACTTTCCGCCGCCCCGAAGGACGATCCCCATGTGCTCTCGGCTTCTGCCCGCCGGCTCGCTGGCCGTGGCAGTCGCGACCGCCCTGCTGGCAGGTGGATGCGGCTCCGGCGACGACTGGTCCCGGCCGCACGCGAAGCCCACCGCCGTCGGCCACCCCGGCCCGGGGTTCCTCCCGGCCACCTCGCTCGCGCCGGAGGCGACGATCACGCCCCGGCCCGGCTCGTGGAACGCAGTCCGGCCGTCGGACGGCTACCGCGTGGTGCTGCTCATCGTGGGGGAGGGCCACCAGACCCGGACGCTGGTGAACGCGGTGACGGAGTGGGCCGAGGGGGAGCACGTCAGCCTGAAAACCATCACGGCGACGAAGCCGGCCGGCGTGCCGTCCGGGCCGGTGTCGCCGCCGTGATCAGCGGCCTCACCGGCAACGTGATCTGGCTGGACTAGCCGGAGCGCGCGATCCCCCGGCCGGCGGCGATCGGGGTGATCGACGCGATGGGGGGCGAGGCGCCTAGGGCCGGTCCGGCGTCTGGAGCTTGCGGCGCAGGTCGGCGGCGTGGGGGTGGCCGAGACCACGGAGGATCTCGTACGCCTCCCGCCAGTGCTCGCGGGCCGTCTCCGGGTCGCCGACGGCCTCGCTCGCGTCGCCGAGGTGTCCGAGCAGCTGGGCCCGCAGGGCGGGGTTGTCCGTCACGCCGGCCAGTCGCAGGCCACGCCGGAAGTGCGGGATCGCGCTCATCGGGTCGCCGAGCCGCTGGTGGAGCAGGCCCAGCGTGTCGAGGGTGACCAGCTCGTTCGGCCGGTCGCCGGCCCGTTGCTGCAGCTCCAGCGCCTGGAGGTGGTACGGCAGGGCCTCCTGGAGGGAGCCGAGCTCCGACAGGTACCAGCCCACGGCGAGGGCGGCCTTGCCCGCCCAGTAGGGGTCGTCGATCTCGGTGAAGAGCGACAATGACCGCCCGGCCTGGTCGAGCGCACGCTCGCCGTCGCCCTGCAGCCAGTAGACGTAGGACAGCACGAAGCGGTTCTCCGCCTCGCCCGCCCGGTCTCCGGCGGCGAGGCTCAGCCGGAGCGCCTCCCGCATGTGGGCGTGCGCCTCCTCGAACCGGTCGAGCCTGCCGTGGACGGCGCTCAGGAAGCGGTGCGCGTGCGCCGCCGCCGGCCGGTCGGTCATGGCGGTCGCGGCGCGCAGCGCGACCGCCCACGCCGCCCCCTCGTCGTGCCAGCGCCGCTCGTCGTTCAGGAACGTGTCCAGCGCCCAGCTCAGCTGCCAGGCGTGCCGGTGCATCCCCTCCTCCTCGGCCTGCCGCAGCGCGGCCAGCAGCACCGCGTACTCGGTCTTCAGCCACTGCACGGCGGCCGTGAGGTCGAGCACGGGCTTCGGCTCGGCGCCGTCCACGGGCGTGCCGAGAGCCATCGGGATGGGCGCGCGCACCGGGTTCAGCACGAGTTCGGCGTGATAGGCGGTGTGCGTGTAATGGTCGAGCAGCCGGGTCAGCGCCGCCTGCCGCCCGGCCTCGGACTCCTCGGCCCGGACGAGCTCGGCGGCGTACGCGTGCAGCAGGTCGTGCATCCGGTAGCGGCCGGGCGCGTGTTCCACGACCATGCTGGCGTCGGTGAGCTCGGCCAGCGTACGCCGGACCTCGGGCAGCGCCCGGCCGGCCAGCGCGGCGGCGGCCGCGAGCGCGATGTCGGCGCCCGCGACGAGCCCGAGCAGCCGGAACAGTCGCGCCGCGTCCCCGCTGAGCGCGTCGTAGGACCAGGAGAAGACGACGTCGATCTCCAGCGCGGCGATCCGTCCACGGGGATTGCGCAGCTCCCTGGCGATCGCCTCGGGCGGGAACCCGGTCAGCTGCGCCCGCGCGCCGACCAGGGCCAGCGCCAGCGGGAGCCGTCCGCACGCGGCCGCGATCGCGGCCACCGCGTCGCCGCCCTCCCCACCCGGGGCGAGCCGGCGGCCGAGTAGTTCGGCCGCCTCCATGAGGTCCGGGACGTCGAGTGCCAGCGCCGTGGCGCCGGTCTCCGCCACCAGGCCGGTGAGCCGCCGGCGGCTGGTGACGATCGTACGGGCGGCGGGGCCGGCCGGCAGCAGGGGCAGGACCTGCTCGGCGTCGCGGGCGTTGTCGAGCACGACGAGCAGGGCGCGCCCGGCCGAGTGGCTGCGGTAAAGCGCCACCTGTGCCGTGAGGCCGGACGGAACGCGGTCGAGCGGCACCCCGAGCGCGTCGAGGAACCCGCGGATCACCTCCGCCGGCTCCATCGCGTCGTGGCGGGAGAAGCCACGCAGGTCCACGTACAGCCGGCCGTCCGGGAAGCGCGGCGCGGCCAGATGAGACCAGCGGACGGCGAGGGAGGTCTTGCCCACCCCGGCGGGGCCGGAGACGGCGACCACCGCGGACGTGGCCGTGTCGAGCACGCGCAGCGCCTCGGCCCGGCCCGTGAAGCCGTCGACGTCGGAGGGCAGCTGCTCGGGCACCGGCCGCCGTCCGGCCTCGCGCTGCTCGGCCCCGGATTGTCGCCTGCCGGGCTGCGCTGCGGCTGACTCTCCGGCATCCGGCTGCGCGGTGTCCGGCTGTGCGGTGTCCGGCTGTGCGGCGAGCTGGAAGGCGGCCCGGTCCTCGGGAGACAGGTTCAGGGCGTCGGCGAGCATCCGGACGGTGCCGGCGCGGGGCGCCGGGACCCGGCCCGACTCGATCTCCCGGATCTGCCGCTCGCTGACGCCGGACAGCGCCGCCAGCTCCTCCTGTGTGCGCATCGCCCGGATGCGCAGGCCACGCAGCATGCCGCCGAACATCGGCTCCCTTCCGCCGGCCCACGGTGTTCGATCACGTTCGCGCGGACCGCAGCCTAACCGCCGGTCAACCGCCGGTCGAGCGCCTGCCGTCGGGGCCGCCGCCGCTGGTTGGCTGGAGGGGCCTCACCGATCCTGGCAGGACGGAGACGCTCCGGGTCGGCGCTCGCGACGGGGGCAGCGCCGACCTCCACCGGACGGCGGAGCCGCCGGGGCTTCCGGGACCCGGCCGGGGCGGGCGGCAGGAGGGACGGGAGGAACGCGCCGGAGGCTTCGCCGATCGCGATGACCGATGTCACGGGGGTGATGGTGTTCGAGTTCGACGTTCTCGGGCCGCTGCGGATGAGCCGGGACGGAGTGCCCGTCAGGCTGGGCGCGGCGATGTCGCGCCGCCTGCTCGCGACCCTGCTGTGTACGCCGGGCCGGCCGGTTGCGGTGCCGGCGCTGGTCGAGGCCCTCTGGGGCGATGATCCGCCGCGCAGCGCGCACAAGACGCTGCAGATCTACGTGCTGCGGCTCAGGCGGGCGATGGGTGATCGCGACCGCGTCGTCCACGGCCCCGGTGGTTACGCCGCCGCCGTCTCGCCGCCGGAAGTCGACGCGCTGCGGTTCCGCGAGCTGACGGCGGCCGGACGGGCCGCCGGGAGGAACGCGGACCCGGCGAAGGCGGGCGCGTTGTTCCGCCGGGCCCTCGGCCTGTGGCGGGGGCCCGCCTTCGCCGACGCCGGAGACGGGGCGCTCGTGGCCGACGAGGCCCGGCGGCTGGAGGAGGAGCGGCTGCTGACCTGCGAGGAACTGGCCGTGGCCGACCTGGCGTGCGGCCGCCACGCGGAACTGGTCACCGGCCTGACCGAGATGGCCGAGCTGCATCCGTTCCGGGAACGGCTGCACGCCTGCCTCATGCTGGCCCTCTGCCGCGCCGGGCGTCAGGCCGAGGCCTTACGGGTCTACCAGCGGGTGCGCGCCATGCTCGGCGAGGAACTCGGCGTGGAACCCGGCCACACGCTGCGGCGGGTTCACGAGGCGGTCCTGCGGGGCGACATCGGTGCCGACGGCGGCGATCACCGTGACGACTACCGGGGCGATCGGCGTGGTGACAAGGGTGGCGCGCCCGGCTCGGTGGCCGGCCTGCTCCTCGGGCCCGAGGAACAGGCGTACGGGGAAAGCGCGGCGCTCGCGTACGCCCGCCGTACGGACGTGGCGGACCAGGGCGGTGAGGAGGACGCCGGGCCCGTGGTGGCCGCGCCGTGCCAACTGCCACCGGACATCGGCGATCTCACCGGGCGTCACGAGCCGGCCAAGTCGCTGCGGCTGTGGCTCACCGGTGCGGGAGACCCGCCCGCGACGCCGGTCGTGGCGCTGTACGGAAGGGCGGGCGCCGGCAAGACGACGCTCGCGATCCACGTCGCCCACAGCCTGGGGGAGACGTTCGCCGACGGCCGGCTCCACGTCGACCTGCACGGGACCCGCCCGCGGCCGGCCGACCCGGCCGAGGCGCTGGCGCATCTTCTCACCGCTCTCGGCGTGGCCGCGCGGTCGGTGCCGGACGGGCTGGAGGAGCGCGGGCGGCTGTTCCGCGCGGTCCTGGCCGACCGCCGGGTGCTGGTGGTGCTGGACGACGCCGCGAGCGAGGAGCAGGTCAGGCCGCTCCTGCCGGGCGGCCCGGGCTGCGCCGTTCTGGTCACGAGCAGGCGCAGGCCGGCCGGGCTGAGCGCCCGCGCCGTACGCGTCGACGCGCTCGACCCGGCCTCGGCGGCGACGCTGCTCGGGCGGATCGCCGGGCCGGAGCGGATCGCGGCCGAGCCCGGCGTCGCGGCCGAGATCGTCCGCCTCTGCGGTCACCTGCCCCTGGCGGTACGGATCGCCGGGGAACGGCTCGCGCAGCGCGAGCACTGGAGTCCCGAACACCTGGCCGACCGCCTGCGGGATGAGCGACGGCGCCTGGACGAGCTCGTCGCCGGCGACCTGTCGGTGCGCGCGAGACTCGACGCCGACTACCGCACACTCGACGCGACCACCAGGCGGGCGCTGCGGATGATCGGCCTGCTCGACGTCCCCGACTTCGCGGCGTGGGTGCTCGCGGCGGCCCTCGGCGTCCCGGTGCGCGAAGCCGAGGCGTACGCCGACCTGCTCGTCGACGCCCAGTTGCTGAGCTGCGCGGGCGACGACGCCGACGGCCGGTTCCGCTACCGCTTCCACGACTTCGTCCGGGCCTACGCCCGGGAACGCGCCGAACTGGAGGAGACCGAAAGCGAACGGGAGAAGGCGGTCACCCGTGTCCTCGGCGCGCTGCTCGCCACTGCCGGGAAGGCGGAACGCGGCCTGCCGGCTGCGCGGCACCGGGCGGCGCGTACCGGCTGCGGCGCTCGTCACGGACCGGGTCCCGTCTAACGGGACAGGCCGCGGACCACCACGCCCAGCACCTCGTCCGTCCGCAGGTAACCCCAGCGCCGGGAGTCCATGCTGGCGGGGTCGTCGCCGAGGACCACCAGCCGACCGGCCGGGACGAGGTCTCCCGGCGCGGCACGCACGCCCGCCATCACCTGGTCGGGCACCCTGTCGCCCGGCACCGCGGCGATCCGTTTGATCAGCCACGACGTCCCGCCCAGCCGCGCCACCTCCGCCGCCCCGCCGTACGGTGAGCGCGCGCCGCCGGACGAGCCGGGATTCGTGCCGTCGGGGGAGCTCACGCCGTCGGGGGAGCTCGATCCGTCGGGCAGACCGGAGCCCGTGCCGTCGCGGGAGCCGTGCCGGAAAATCACCACCTGGCCGCGTCGCAGGGCCGCGCCGCCGCCGCGCCGGACGAGCACCCGGTCTCCCGGCCGGTACGTCGGGACCATGCTCGTCCCGGACACCCGGACGACGACGAAGCGACGCCGGACGAACAATCCGGCCACGACTCCGGCCGCCAGCAGCCCGGCGACCGCCGCCGACGCCGGCGTTGGAGTAACGAGATATCGCATGTCCACCCTCCCGGCCCCGTCAGTCGGCCCAGACCCCGTCAGTCGGTCGCGGCCTCGGCCCGGCGGCATCCCGCTCGGCCCGGCCCGATCCGGCCCGGCCGACCCCGCACGCCTGGCTCCCGTACGCCTGGCTCCCGTACGGCGCCGACTCTGCCCAGAGCCGGTTGCGCGCCGGCTGCGCGCCGGTTTCCCCGTGCCTGCGCCCGCGCTCCGGCCGGCCGCAACCACGGCGCAGGTCGCGCCGCGCATCCTCACAGGGCGGGCGGCCCAACCACGCCCGCGAACCCCCTCCGAAGGGAGCACCACATGATCCGGACGCTGAACCGCCTGGGAGACCGGATGCTCGAACGGCTCCTCCCCGCCGCCGAGGCGAAGGCGGACCGGTGCGTCGAATACTGGCCGACGGGAGGCTGCAACCGCTACAAGGACTGCTACCCCAACCCCACCGGCTTCCTGTGCATCACGTACTTCCGCAGCAGCTGCGGCGGCGCCTGGCAGAACATCGGGTACTGCTGAGGCCGGCTGACACATCCGTGGTCCACGCCGTCATGGTCTACGCCGTGCTGACCATCCGGCTCGTGCTGGCGGAGGTCTTCCTGGTCTCCGTCCTCACGAAGCTGCGGACGCGGCGGGCTTTCGGTGAGTTCACCACGGCGGTACGGCGACTCGGCGGCCTTCCCACGCCTCTCGCCGCGCCGGCCGCCGTGGTCGTCGTCACCGCCGAGGCCGGGACCGTCGTCCTGCTGGCGGCGCCCGGCCTCGACGGCGACGCCACCGCGGGCCTCCTCCTCGCGGGGGCCCTGCTCCTCGGCTTTGCCGTCGTCCTGGCGAGAGCCCTGCGGCGGGGCGCGGCCGGGCCCTGCCGATGCTTCGGCGGGCCGGACGGGCCGATCGGTCTCCGCGACGTGGCACGCAACGGCGTGCTCGTCGCGTGCGCACTTGCCGGAGCCGTCATGACGTCCGCCGGGTCCGCCGGGTCCGGCGCGGCCGTCGCGCCGGCCGCCGCCGCGCTGTGCCTGCTCGGCGCATCGGTCGCCGTCGGCGCCGTCGTGCTCCTCGACGACCTGCTCGACCTCCTCCGCTGACCACCGAGCAACACCGAACGATCGCCGAACGACCACCGAAGCCCTCTCCGCTGTCGAAGGGAACGCCCATGGCCGTCCTGGTCGCCGCCGTCATCGTGCTCGGCGGGCTCGTCCTGGTGAACCTGCTCCTCACCGCGGCGATCATCCGGAAACTCCGGAAGATCACCAAGGAGCTCCCCGCCGGGAGGGCGCGGGAGGGCTTCGGGCTCCCGGTGGGCGCCGAGGTTCCGGCCTTCTCCGCGCTCACGGTCGCGGACACGAAGGTCACCACCGACGACCTCGCGGGCGGGCACACCCTCGTCGGGTTCTTCAGCACCGACTGCCGGCACTGCCTGCCCAAGGCGCCCGGCTTCGCCGCGACCGCCCGCGACGCCGCGGCCGACGGCGTACGCACCCTGGCGGTGGTCGTCACGGGAGAGGAGGAGCCCGCCGGTCTGCTCGCCGCGCTCACCGGCGACGTGACCGTCGTCGTGGAGAACGAGGGCGGCGGGCTGGCGGACGCGTTCGCGGTCGCGGGTTACCCGTCGTTCTTCCTGGTCGGCCCGGACGCGACCATCGCCGCAAGCGGCCATGAGCCCGAGCCGCTGCTCTCCGCGCCGTCCCCGACCTGACATGGCCGATGTGAGGGCACGGCTCGGGCCGCTGCGGCCCACTCTGGCGCTCGTCTGGCGCGCCGGGCCCGGGCTCGCCCTGACCCAGCTCGCCATGGCGGCCCTGGGCGGCGCCGCTCCCGTCGCGATCACGTGGCTCACCAAGCTCCTGATCGACCGCCTGACCACCGGGACGGGCCCGGCGACGGCCCCGCTGGCCGCCGCCATGGCCGTGCTCGGAGCGCTGACCGCGCTGCTGCCCCACCTGTCCGGGTACGTCCAGCAGGAACAGCGGCGGCGCATCGCCTGGCGGACCAGCGACGAACTGTTCACCGCCGTGTGCCGCATGCAGGGCCTCAGCAGACTGGAGAACCCGGGGTTCCACGACCGGCTCCAGATGGCCCAGCAGTCCGCGCAGACCGCACCGCAGCTCATCACCGAGTCGGCGCTCGGCGTGCTGCGCGGCGGTGTCACCATCGCCGGTCTCCTCGGCGCGCTCGCCACGCTGAGCCCGCCTCTCGCCGCCGTCGTGGCCGCGGCGGCCGTACCCGAACTGGTCATGCAGCTGCGGCTCAGCCGCCGCCGCGCGCACCTGCGCTGGGAGGTGGCCCCCGCCGAGCGCCGCCGGATGTTCTACCAGGCGCTGCTACTCGACCATCAGGCCGCCAAGGAGATCCGGCTGTTCGGGATCGGCGGTTTCCTGCGCGGACGCATGCTGACCGAACTGGACGCCCAGCAGCGGGCCGAACGCCGGGTGGACCTCGCGGCCGTCCGTTACAACGGAGCGCTCACCGCCCTCAGCACGGTCATCGCGGGCGCGGCGCTGATCGTGCTGGTCTCCCGCATCGCGGCGGGTCACGCCGGCATCGGCGACCTGGCCGTGCTCACCGCCGCCCTGGCGGGCACCCAGTCGTCGCTCTCCGGCATGGTGATCCAGCTGGCCCACCTGAACGAGGCGCTCGTCCTGGCCGGTCACTACACCCATGTCGTCACCAGCGGGCCCGACCTGCCGGAACCCGCCACCGGTGGCGCCGTCGCGCCGCTGCGGCGCGGCATCGAGCTCCGCGACGTGTGGTTCCGGTACGACCCCGGCCATCCGTATGTGCTCCGCGGCCTTGACCTGACCATCCCGTACGGGCGGAGTGTGGCCCTGGTCGGCCTGAACGGCGCGGGCAAGAGCACCCTCGTCAAGCTGCTGTGCCGCCTGTACGACCCCGAGCGCGGCAGCGTCCGCTGGGACGGCGCGGACCTGCGCGACCTGCGGATCGACGACCTGCGCCGCCGGATCGGGGCCGTGTTCCAGGACTACATGGCCTACGACCTCACCGCGGCGGAGAACGTCGCCGTCGGCGACGTCGGCTCCCTCGACCGGCCCGAACGCCTCCACGAGGCGGCCCGCAGGGCGGGCATCCACGACAAGCTCGCCGGCCTTCCCCGCGGCTACGACACCATCCTGTCCCGGTTCTTCGCCGCCGACCCGGACGAGGACCCCGGCCAGGGCGTGCTCCTGTCCGGCGGGCAGTGGCAGCGGGTCGCCCTCGCCCGCGCCCTCCTCCGCGCGGACACCGCCGACCTGCTCATCCTCGACGAGCCCAGCTCCGGGCTCGACCCCGAGGCCGAGCACGCCGTCCACCGGCGGCTGCGCGACCTTCGCGCCGGCCGTACGAGCCTGCTCATCTCGCACCGCCTCAACACCGTGCGCGGCGCGGACCACATCGTCGTCCTCGCCGACGGCCGGGTGGCCGAACAGGGGACCCACGACGAACTGATGGCGCTCGGCGGAGAGTACGCCCGCCTGTTCACCCGCCAGGCGGCCGACTTCCAGCTTCCCCGGCCCACCGTCCTCGGCGCACCGGCCGACACGTGACGGGACACGGGCGCCGCGTCACCTCGCCCGCCCGGCCAGGAACTCCTCCCAGGTCCGCACGCCCACGTCGGCGCCGTCCAGGGGCAGGTTCGCGCCGGCCCGGAACGCGCGGGCGGCCCGGCCGGGAGCCGGCATCGACGTGACGAGCCGCCGCTTGCCCACCGCCTTCAGGTAGTCGCGGGCGAGATCCTCCATCGGATACACCCGCGGCCCGGCGAGGTCGGGCACCAGACCGGCCGGCGCGCCGAGGGCCAGCGCGGCGAGCCGGGCCGCCACCTCGCCCGCGTCGACCGGCTGGAACCGTACGCTGCGGTCCGACGGCGGCGTCGCGCGGGCCCGCCACAGCACCGTCGTCACCGGGGCACGGGCCGTGGCGGAGCAGGCGGTCACCTTCGGCTCGCTCTCGCCGTACGCGCGGCCGGCCCTGGTCAACGGAGCCGCCGGAGTCGTCGTCGTGGCGAACGGCCGGCCGCTGTCCGTCATGGCCTTCACCGTCACCGACGGGAGGATCGCCGCCATCGACGTGCTCACCGACCCCGACCGCCTGGCGAGGCTTGACCTCACCGTCCTCGGCGGCTGAGCGCCGCCACCGCTCGCAGCGGCGCTTGAGGCTCTCCGCCTCGGTGCGGACGTGGGACGCGGCACCGCCCTCCTCGTCGCGAAGAACGAGGAGGGCGGGCTTCACGCGGTTTTCGCCATCACAACACCGGGCGGCTTCGCTGGCGATGAGCCGCGGGGTCGCGCCCGGCGAGGCGGGCGCTTGTGAGAAAGCCTCTCACGACGGAATACAACCCTCAGCGGCATCGAGGGCAAGAATTCGCCGCAATCGTCCAAAACGGCACGTCGTCATTCGGGATGCGCCGGGAATTCCGGCGTGGCGGCGACATTCTTCCGGGCAAAATTTCCTTGATGCCGTACGTGAATCCGAATGACCTCGCCGGCCGCGCGCCTACCGTTGGGGCATGCAGCGACAGCCATACGTGAAAAGGCCGCGGTCACGGCTCAGCTACCAGGTGGCCTACGCTCTGCGTCACCCCGGAAAGGTCTGGCCGCATCTGCGGCGGATGACCCG
The DNA here is from genome assembly GCF_045040095.1 of Microbispora sp. NBC_01389. NCBI lineage: Bacteria > Bacillati > Actinomycetota > Actinomycetes > Streptosporangiales > Streptosporangiaceae > Microbispora > Microbispora sp. NBC_01389. Next base: position 1,388,183 of record NZ_CP109552.1, on the reverse strand, counting down.
CGACACGCGGCTGCGGCTGACGACCGCCGACCACGTCTCCTACTACCGGGAGGTGATGCGCGCCGACATCGCGGGGATGGACGCGGACGCCGCGATCGGCAGCCACGGCAGGGAGAGCTGGCTGCGGATCGGCAGGCTGCAGTTCGACTACCTGGTCCGGCACGGCCTCACGCCGCGCGACCGCGTGCTCGACATCGGCTGCGGAAACCTGCGGCTGGGATGGCGGCTGATCGACCACCTGGAGCCGGGCCACTATCACGGCATCGACATTTCCCCGGAGATCCTGGTGGCCGCCACGGACACGGTCGCGCAGCGCGGGCTGCAGTCGCGGCTGCCGCACCTGACCCTCGTGAACGACCTCACCTTCGGCTTCCTCCCCGACGCGCACTTCACCGTGGTCCACGCGCACAGCGTCTTCTCCCACAGCCCGATCGAGGTCATCGACGAGTGCCTGCGGCACGTCGGGCGTGTGCTGCACCCCGACGGCTTCTTCGACTTCACCTTCGACCGTACGGAGAAGGCCGAGCACCACGTGCTGCGCGAGGACTTCTACTACCGCACCGAGACGCTGGTGCGGCTCGCCGAGCGGTACGGCCTGAAGGCCAGGTTCATGGACGACTGGGAGCGGTCCCGGCACCGGCAGTCCAAGCTGCGCGTCACCCACTGAGCCGTCCCCACTGAGCTGAGCTGTCCTCACTGAGCCGAGCCGTCCCGCTGGGCCGTCCCGTACGTTCAGCCCCGCTCGGCGGCGGGTGCGGCGTCCCGCGGGCGGGGCGCCCCGGGCCCGCCCTCGCCGCGCGCCCGCAGGGCGGCCGCCGCGACGGCCGCGGCCGGCACCAGGATGACCGCCGCCGCGACGTTGACCGCCTGGAATCCGCCGGTGGCGAGGAGCGGACCCGCCAGTGCGGCCGCCACGGCCCCCGCGTAGCTCATGCCGGCGTCGGTGGCGCCCTGCAATGGAATCCGCAACCGGTCCGGTGCGGTGTTCGCCAGCAGGACCGACGCGGAGAGCATCGACGCGGACCAGCCCAGGCCCAGCACGGTGAGCGCGATCGCGGTGAGCGCGCTGCCGGCCTGCAGGGCGGCGGCGGAGAAACCGAGGACCACGGACGCCGCGAGCATCGCCATCCCGGCGAGGGCGACCCGGACCGGGCCGTACCGGTCGGCCAGCCAGCCGAAGAGCGGGCTCAGCGCGTACATCCCGAGCACGTGCAGGGAGATCACCACGCCCACCAGCCGCAGCGACATGCCCTGGTGCTGCATGTGCAGCGGAGTCATGACCATCACCATCACCATCACCGCGTGCGCCACCGCGATCAGCACCACGCCGAGCCGGGCCACCGGATGCCGCAGAGCCCAGCCCAGCGCGGCGCGCGCCCCGCCCGGATCACCCGCTGCGGCCCCGACGCCGTCGCCGGCCCCGGCCCGACCGGCCGGGACGGGCGCGCGGGCCGCGCGCGGCAGGAACAGCACGGCCACGGCCGCCAGCGCGAAGGACAGGACCGCGAACAGGTACGGCCCGGTCAGCGCGGGCAGGCCCAGCAGGCGGCCGGTGCGCTCGCCCGGCTCGCTCAGGTTGGGTCCGGCCACCGAGCCGATGGTGGTCGCCCACATCACCAGTGACATCAGCCGCGCCCGGGTCGCGGCGGGCACGCCGTCCGCCGCGGCGTACCTGGTCTGCAGGTTCACCGCCTGGGCGACGCCGAAGAGGGCGAGCCCGGCCAGCAGGACGACGACCTGCGCGACCACCGCCGCGGTGATGATCAGTACGGCGCCGGTCGTTGCCAGCGCGTACCCCACCGCGAGTGAGCGGCGCCGGCCGTACCGGGCGGCCAGGCCGGCCAGCGGGACCGCCGCGACCGCCGAGCCGAGCACGCTCGCGGCCTGACCGAGCCCCGCGAACGAGGTGCCGCCCAGCCGTTCGACCAGCAGCCCGCCGACCGCGAACCCGCCTGCCACACCGATGCCGCCGAGCAGGTTGCCGGTGACGAGGAGCCCGATCCTGCGCGTCTGGAACCTCGCCCCGCCCATCGGCGGCCCCCTTCTCCCGGCACTCGTCCACCATCCGGCGGACCGGCACTGATCGTACGCACCCAGACCGACACAACCCGGGCGCGAGCGGTGGCTCTCGTTCCTGCCCCGGGGCCGCGGGCGGTGCGAGGTCCTCACATGTTGATCATGTGGCCGGCCAGGCCGTGGATCGCCTCCTTCACCGCCTCGCCGAGGGTGGGATGGGCGTGGACGTTGCGCGCCACCTCGTGCACGGTGAGGTCCCACTGCTGGGCCAGCGTCAGCTCCGGCAGCAACTCGGTGACCTCCGGGCCGATGAGGTGGGCGCCGAGGATCTCGCCGTACTTCGCGTCGCTGAGCACCTTGACGAACCCGTTCGGGTCGCCGAGGCCGTGTGCCTTGCCGTTCGCCGTGAACGGGAACTTGACCACCTTCACGTCGAAGCCCTGCTCGCGCGCCTGCGCCTCGGTGTGGCCGAAGCTCGCGATCTGCGGCTGGCAGTAGGTCGCGCGGGGGATCATCACGTAGTTGAGCTCCATGGTCTCCGCGCCGGCGATCGTCTCGGCGGCCACGATCCCCATCGACTCGGCGGCGTGCGCGAGCATGAGCTTGGCCGTGACGTCGCCGATGGCGAAGATGTGCGGGGCGCTGGTGCGGCACCTGCCGTCCACGGCGATCGCGCCGCGCTCGGTCAGCCGTACGCCCGTGTTCTCCAGGCCGTATCCCTCGACGCGCGGCTGGAAGCCGATGGCCTGCAGCACCTTGTCGGTCTCCAGCACGGACGTCTCGCCGTTCCGGGAGACCGTGACCCGCACCTTCGCGCCGGTGTCGTCGATCGACTCGACCCGGGTGGAGGTCAGCACGTCGATGCCGAGCCGCCGGTAGCGCCGCGCGAGCTCGGCGGACACCTCCTGGTCCTCCAGCGGGACCATCCGGTCGAGGAACTCGACGATCGTCACCTTGACGCCGTAGTTGTGCAGCACGTACGCGAACTCGACGCCGATCGCCCCGGCGCCCGCGATGACGACACTCTCCGGCAGCGTCTCGCTGAGGATCTGCTCCTCGTACGTCACCACGCGCTCGGACAGGGACGTGCCGGGCAGCAGGCGGGTCGTCGCCCCGGCCGCGACGATGCAGTGGTCGAACGTCACCGTACGCACCGAGCCGTCCGCGCCGCGGACCTCCATGGCGTTCGGGCCGGTGAAGGCGCCCCGGCCGTCGTACTCGGTGATGCCGTTCTTCTTCATCAGGTAGTGGACGCCCTTGACGCGGCCGTCCGCGACCTGGCGGCTGCGCCGGAACGCGGCGCCGTAGTCGAGGGAGATCCGGCCGTCCACCTGGATGCCGAACGTCTTGGTCTCGTTCGTGAGGATGTGCGCGAGCTCGGCGTTGCGCAGCAGCGCCTTGGAAGGGATGCACCCGACGTTGAGGCAGACTCCACCCCAGTAACGCTCCTCGACGACCGCCGTACTCAGCCCGAGCTGGGCCGCGCGGACCGCCGCCGTGTACCCGCCGGGCCCCGCGCCGAGGACCACCACATCGTAATGATCGGTCATGGACGGGACCCTACGCCGCCGCCTTCTCCCGCGTTCCCCGGGGCCGGATGGAAGGGGCCGCCCGGGGTAGAGGCCGGGTACGCGCCAGACAGGGAGGAATGACCGACCATGAGCGAATTCGAGCGTTCCCGCAGGATGCCTGCCCCGGCCGACCAGGTCTTCCGGCAGGCGAGCGACGTCGGCAGTCTTGATCTGTGGATGCCGCGCGAACTGCACGTGCGCGAGGAGGAGCCGCCCGCGGTCACCGTCCACGAGGACCAGACGGGGGAGGACGAACGCGCACTGCTGCGGGCCGAGCAGGACCAGCTGCGCATGGAGTGGGGCACCCGGGACGTCGACCGGTACGCCGGCTGGCTGCAGGTGGCCGGCATCGACGACGACAGCAGCGACGTCACGGTCCACCTGTCCTTCTTCGACGAAGGGCACACACCGCCCGCCGAGGCGGTCGAGCGGGCCCTCGACGAGAGTCTCGAACGCCTCGCCGACCAGGTGCGCCGCCAGGCCGCCTGACCCCCTGCCCGGCATGCCCAACGTGCCCGACTGCCCGGCCTGTTCGGGCTACTCGGCCTCCCAGCCGGGGCCCGGGCCGTCCGCGTCCCCCGGGTGGCCCGGATGGCCCGGGTGGCCCAGGCCGGCGGACGGGGTGGGCGGCAGGGGCGGGGTGAACGCGGATGCCCGGGCGCCGGCCAGGCCGAGGACCTGGCGTATCCACGCCTCCAGGCACGTCGGGTCCGGCGGTGCCAGAGGGTCCTGCCCGCTCTGCCCGCTCTGCCCGTTCTGCCCGCCATGCTCTCCGCGCCCCCGCCCGGGAGTCGCCGCGGTCACGCCGTCATCCCAGGAGGGCGGGGGCCAGCAGCCGCAGGTGCTCGACCTGGGCGCCGGCCGAGCCCGCCAGCGGCTGGACGCACACGTGGTCCGCCCCCGCATCGTGGTGGGCGCGGACACGCTCGGCGATCGCCTCCGGCTCGCCCCAGGCCACGATCGCGTCGATGAGCCGGTCGCTTCCCCCGCCGTCGACGTCGGTGTCGGAGAAGCCCAGCTCGCGGAGATTGTTCACGTAGTTGGGCAGGGAGAGGTAGAAGGCGGCGTACTCGCGGGCGATCTCCCGGGCGCGGCCGGCGTCGGTCTCGACCACCACGGCCTGCTCCGGGACGAGAACCGGGTCCGGGCCGAGGATCTCGCGCGCCTTCGCGGTGTGCTCGGGCGGCACGAAGTACGTGTGCGCCCCCTGGGCGTGCTGCGCCGCCAGTTCGAGCATCCGGCGGCGCAGCGCCGCCAGCACCCGGGGCGGCCTCTCCGCCAGCGGCACGCCGAACGACGCCTGGTCCATCCCGTCGAGGTAGTCCCGCATGTACTCGAGCGGCGCGGAGTATTCGTGGCCGCGAGGGGCGACCAGCGGCTTGTGGCTCACACCGAGGCCGAGCACGAATCGGTACCCCCACGCCTCGGCCAAGGTCGCGGCGCCGTTGGCCGCGGCCACCGCGTCCCGGCCGTAGATGTTCGCGATGCCCGTCGCCACGTGCAGCCGCTCGGCGGCCGACAGCAGGAGCGCCGCGTTCGTGAACGCCTCCCGCCCGTCCGGGGACTCGCCCACCCAGAGCGCCGGGTATCCGAGCCGCTCGATCTCCGCCGCGGCCGTTCTGGCCTCGTCCGCGGTCGCCGTTCTCGACAGCGAGAACAGCCACACCCCCGTACGGCCGAGGCGGCGCCTCAGGTCGGACGGTTCGACGGTGGGCGGTCGCGTGCGCTCGGCCATCCGGATGCTCCTTGTCTGTCGCGAGATCAGGCGAAGGGGGGGGCGGTTCGCCGTGGGACGCCGCACCCCCGTGGCCGGACGGCTGCGCTGACGGGCGTCTCAGCCTCAGCATCGCATCGCACGCGCCGGTGACCTCGGCACCTCCCCGCGATCGGTTCGCGTGTCGGGGCGCACTGCCGCGCCCGTACGGCTTACTCCGATTTCTGGCGGTTCATCCGCATTGGTCGCTGATTCGCCCCGAACGGGCGGGAGATCGGTGCGGCGGAACCCACGGAACGGCAAAGGCCTGTCCCCGATCTTGGCGTCCGACGGCGGGGGCACCGGCGCCGCGTGTGTCCTTGGAGCCGACTCGCCCACTTCCGAGGAGGCCCAACATGAGGAAACTGCTGTATACCGGCGCGGTCGCGCTCAGCCTGCTGGCCGCCGGATGCGGCGGTGCCGGCGACAACGAGGCGAACCGGGTCGCCAACGACCAGGCCAACGAGACGACCACGGCGGAGCCCTCCGAGTATCCCTCGGGGACGGTCGCGCCGAGCACCGGAGTCCCGGCGACACCGACCTCTCCCGTCCAGGCGACCCCGACCGGTCCCGCGCGCCTCGACGCGGCGTCCACCTCGCTCGGCACCGTGCTGGCCGGCGTGGACGGCCGGACGGTCTACCTGTTCACCAAGGACAAGGGCGGCGTCTCCGCCTGCACCCAGGCCTGCGCCGCGGCCTGGCCGCCGGTGCTCACCGCGGGCACGCCCCAGGCCGGCTCGGGAGTGCGCGCGGACCTGCTGGGCACGATCAGACGGCCGGAGGGCTACACCCAGGTGACCTACAACAAGCACCCGCTGTACTACTACGCCAAGGACCGGAAGGCCGGGGACGTGACCGGCCAGAACGTCCGCGACTTCGGCGGCGAGTGGCACGCCGTCACCCCCGAGGGGAAGAAGGCCAAGCACTGACGCCCGGGTCGTCCCGGCCCGCCATCCGCCCTCCCGTACGGCTCCCGCCGGGCCGTACGGGAGGGCGGTTTTTCGTGTCCGTCCCGACCGCCGGAGCGGCCTGTCGGCCAACCCTGAGGATCACCTGGATTCCACTGCTCACAGCCCACTAGGCTTAGGGGCAATCCGCCCTGTGTCCGCGGCCGCTTGATCATTTGAGAGTGGGCTCGCGATGGCATCGGACGCGTCGTCGGTGTTGGAGAACGTCCTCACCGGCATGGCAGGCCTGTTCGGCGTGGACGGCGCCGCGTTGATGCTCCTCGACGCACAGGACCGCCTCCGCGCGATCGGTGCGACCGACGACGCCGGGGTCCTGCTGGAGTCCGCCCAGGAGCACGTGGGCGACGGCCCGGCCATCGCGAGCGCCGCGAGCGGCGGTCTCGTCGCGATCCAGGATCTGCACGCCGATCGCCCCCTGGGGTTCCCGCACGTGGCCGTCCACGCACTCCCGGTCCGGGCCGTCCTCTCCGTACCGCTCATCGAGGGCGGGGAGCTCATCGGCGTCCTGGACTTCTACGCCCGGGCGGGGCACATCTGGGAGCACACAGAGGTGGAAGCCGGATCCCGCCTCGGTGAGCTGATGGTCATCGTTCTGCAGGTCCTGGCAGAGAGCAGGACTGATCGCGCCCCTTCAGGGCAGTTGTGATGGCCGAATCGCCACCTCCCCCACGGCCACGACGGTGCGAGGTGAGGTTCACGAGAGGATACGGAATGACCCATATCGATCCTGAGGCTCTTGTCGCCAGCCTACGACGTCTGCAGAAGGACAGGTCGGCGACCGGGATCGTGCACCACCTTGAGCGAATCGTCCAAGTGGTCGATCGGCTTTTCGGGTACTCCGGCGCCGGCCTGATGTTCGCCGAGGAGGATCGCACCCTGCGTTACCTCTTCGCGACGGACGAGCGCGGCCGCAGCCTCGAACGGGCCCAGGCGGTGACGGGCCAGGGCCCGTGCGTGGCGGCGTACGTGGGGGACACCGCGGTGACGACGGTCGACGTGCGGGCCGACCAGAGGTGGCCGGCCCTGCGTGATCTGTTGCACCCCGAGGTGCGCGGTGTGGCGGGGGTGCCGATCCGGCTCGGTGGTGTGCCCGTGGGCACCCTGAACGTCTACCAGGACGCGCCGCACGAGTGGCAGGAGAACGACACCCAGGCCCTCCACGCGTACGCGCACGTGATCGAGCAGGTCCTGGTGGCGTCCATGGAGGCGGACGAGAAGGCGGTGCTCGCCGACCAGCTCCAGTACGCCCTGGACTACCGGGTGGTGATCGAGCGGGCCATCGGTTATCTCATGGGCAAGCACGACCTGACGGCGTCACAGGCGTTCACGGGACTGCGCAAGCAGGCCAGGGACAACAGGCGGAAGGTATCCGAGCTCGCGGCGGAGCTGCTGGGCGAGCAGGGCCCGAGGAATGTTGCGAATCCGGACCACGTCGTCTGAGGCGGGCCTCGGGCTCATCCTGAGCGGCGACCTCGACGTGTCGGGGGCGCCGGAGTTCCGCGCGTGCCTGGGCCAGGTGATCGGGACCCACCGGCCCGGGCACGTCGAGGTCGACCTGTCCGGGGTCGGCTTCCTGGACTGCGCGGGCGCCCGGAGCCTGGTGTGGGCCGACGAGCGCGTGCGGAGCTGGGGCGGCAGCGTGACCTTCCGTCACCCCGGCAGAAGTCCGCTGCGCCTGCTGCGGCTGCTGGGCTTCGACGCCGCGCTGTCCATCCGGGTGGCGAGGCGCGTGCCGCTCGTCCAGCCCACCGCCCAGGGCCGCCCGCGGCTCAACTGACCCGCCGGAACCGGGAGGCGCGGGCCGGACGCACGGCGTCCGGACGATAGTCTGGCCGTGATGTATCGACTCGTGTTCACGCAGGTCCTGAGCCGCCTCGACGCCGAGGCCGCCCACCATCTCACGATCAGGCTGCTGCGCCTGCTCGGGATGTTCCCGCCCCTCACGCGGCTGCTGCACCGGCTGCTCGCGCCGCGGGCGGAGTCGCTGCGCGTCCAGGCGTTCGGCGTCCACTTCCCCTCCCCGTTCGGGCTCGCCGCCGGGTTCGACAAGGACGCCCGCTGCGTCGAGCCGCTCTCGGCGATCGGCTTCGGGCACGTCGAGGTCGGCACGATCACCGCGCACGCCCAGCCGGGCAACCCGCGCCCGCGGCTGTTCCGGCTGCCCGAGAGCCGCGCGGTCATCAACCGGATGGGCTTCAACAACGCGGGAGCGGCGGCCGCCGCCACCCGGCTGCGCCGGGTGCGCCATCTCCCGGCGGTGGTCGGGGTGAACATCGGCAAGACCAAGGTGGTGCCCGAGTCGGAGGCCGTGCGGGACTACGTCGACAGCGCCCGCAGGCTGGCGTCGCTCGCCGACTACCTGGTCGTCAACGTCAGCTCGCCCAACACCCCGGGCCTGCGCGACCTCCAGGCGGTGGACCGCCTGAGGCCGCTGCTCTCCGCGGTGAAGGAGGCGGCCGGGCGCACCCCGCTGCTCGTGAAGATCGCGCCGGACCTGGCCGACGAGGACGTGGACGCGGTGGCCGAGCTCGCCGCCGACCTCGGCCTCGCCGGAATCATCGCGACCAACACCACGATCAGCCGTACGGGTGTCTCCAGCACCGAGACCGGGGGGCTGTCGGGGCGCCCGCTCAAGACCCGTTCGCTCGAAGTGCTGCGCCGCCTGCACCAGAAGGCCGGAGACCGGCTCACGCTCGTCTCCGTCGGCGGCGTGGAGGACGTCGACGATGTGTGGGAACGGCTGCTCGCCGGGGCCACCCTCGTCCAGGGATACACCGGCCTGATCTACGAGGGCCCGCTGTGGCCGTCCCGGATCAACCGGCGACTCGCCCGCCGGCTGCGGCGGCACGGATACCGCTCGGTCCGCGACGTGATCGGCCGCACCGCCTGAACCCCGTTTTCCCGGATCTGGAGACCGTATGAGCGTGAAGACCTACACCGTCGAAGGCATGACCTGCGGCCACTGCGTCAGCTCGGTGAAGGAGGAGGTCGGGGAGATCCCCGGCGTCACCGGCGTCGAGGTCGATCTCGGCAGCGGCCGCCTGGAGGTCTCCGGCGACGTCACCGACGACGCCGTACGCCAGGCCGTGAAGGAGGCCGGTTACACCCTGGTGTGACTCGGCCGGTCTTCCTGGGCGGAAGGGCCGAACGCGATCTTTTCCGGGGAAAAGTGCGAGATCATGCATGGGCGACGTCTCGCAGCCCGCCCCGACGAGAACTGGTAAGCGTGACACCCCCATGAGCGCCATCTACGACCAGGCCGACGGCGAGAGGATCGCCGTGGCCGACAGCGGTGATCTCGTGAGCATCGTCAACCGCTCCGGGAGGATCGTCGTCGCCAAGAAGGACGTGCGGAGGCTCGCGGAGCGGATCCTCGCCGCGGCGGGCCGGATGGCCGTCGTCCTGTTCCCGCCCGCGCTGCGGAAGGACACCCTCTCGGTCGCCGCACGGTCCGGCGGCTGGACGGTCCGCGTCTCGCCGAAGAACGGCGCCCGCATTCTCGCCGAGATCGACCCTCAGGGGCTCGGGCCGGACGACGCCTACGAGTTCGCCGCCGCCCTCGCGGTGGCCGCCCACCACATCGGCGACGCCGCCCACGCCGACCTGAGCCTGACCAGCAGGATCCGGGAGGTCATCGAGGCCCACAGGGACCTCGACACCGAGAAGATCGCCGCCGCCATCGTGGCCGAGGTCCTCGACGGCACCTGACCCCCCGAAATGCGCCGCCGGCGCCGAGGGGACCGGGGGCGTAGGCCGGGGGAGTCACATGCTGGGGCGGGTGGAGTCGGCGGAGAGGCTCAGCTCGTGCAGGTGGCGCATGACCTCCTGGACGGTGACGACGCCTGGGCGGTGCCGCCGCCGGCCGCCGCCGCGCTGCCAGGGCCGGGGCCCCGAGAGTGGGCGATACTCGACGCCGATCGCGTCCAGCCGCCCGAGGTGCCCGCCGAGACGGTGTGCGAAGTCCTCGGACGCGGCCGGGCCGCCGGTCCACGCGACCTCCGCGGCGGCGCAGCCCCGGGGCCAGGCGCGGTAGTCGAGGGTGCGGCCGTCCGGGATGTGCTCGCTCCACAGCTGGAACTGCGTTCCGATCACCCGAGCCCGCGCCTCCGGCGGCCACGACGCGGGCGCCGGTTCGAACGCCGCCACGTCGGCCACGGTGATCGCGTCGCCCAGGCCGGTCGGCTCCTCCGCTGAGGCGGCCTCGGCGTAGTCGAAGTACATCGGGAAGACGGGCGTCGCCACCACGTCGTGCCCCGCCGCGGCGGCCCGCCGGGCGACGTGCTCGCCGCGCCACGGCATCACGATCGTGTCCGGCCTGAGCCCGCCGCTGACGAACGCCTCGTCCCACACCACCGCACGGCTGCCGCGCTCGGCCAGCGCGTCGGCGAGCCGCCGCAGGAACCACGCGTGCAGGTCGCCCGCGCTCTCCAGCCCCAGCGACGCGCCGTACGCCGAGATCTCGGCCGAGGCGGCCCAGTCGTCCAGCACGCACTCGTCCCCGCCGATGTGGAAGTACGGCGCCTCGCCCAGGGCGCCGGCGATCTCGCCGAAGACGGTGAGCAGGAAGTCGACGGTCGCCGGAAGCGGGGAGAGGATCGCCGGCGAGATGCCCCACCGGTCGAGCACCCGATAGCGCTCGCCCGGCCGCGACGCGAGCGCGGGATAGGCGGCCAGCACGGCCGAGGCGTGTCCCGGCACGTCGATCTCCGGCACGACGACGACCGCCCGCGCGCGGGCGTAGGCCGCGATCTCCGCCAGGTCGGCGAGCGTGTAGTGACCGCCGTGCGGGACGTCGTCGAAGGCGAGGTCCTCCCCGTGGTGACTGACGACCGTGCGGGGACGGTGCGCGCCCACCTCGTGCAGCAGCGGGAACGCCCGGCTCTCCACCCGCCAGCCCTGGTCGTCGGCCAGGTGCAGATGGAGGCGGTTCAGCTTGTGCGACGCCATCAGGTCGATCATCCGGAGCACCTCCCGCTTGGGCAGGAAGCTGCGGGCCACGTCGAGGTGCGTGCCGCGCCAGGCGAAGGCGGGCGCGTCCGCCACCCGGCCGCAGGGGATGGTCCAGCTCGTCCCGGGCGGGAGCGCCGACCGGAACGCCTCGTCCGGCAGCGCCTGCCGCAGCGTCTGCGCCGCGTAGAAGGCGCCCGCCCGGTCCCCGGCCGCGATGCGCACGCCGTCCCCGGCGATCGTGAGCACGTACGCCTCCGGCCCGAGCCGGGGGTCCTCCTCCACCCGCAGGGCCGCCGTGGCGGCCTCGCCGGGCCGCGGATCGAGCACGCCGAGCGCGAGCCGTACGGCGTCGCGGAGGTCGGCCGGCCCCGACACGACGGCCCCGGCGGCGATCTCGGCCGATCCGGCGCCCGTCTCGATCAACCGAGGCAGGGGAAGCAGGTGGTCCATGCCGGTCTCCCAGGGGTTCTCTACCGGGTGGTGAGGTAGGCCTTGAGGCCCTTGGCCAGCGACTCGGCGATGGTCTGCCGGAAGCTCGCGTCCCTGAACTTGCGGGCCTCGCCGGCGTTGCGCATGTTCCCGCACTCAATGAATATCTTCGGCACGGTCGACAGGTTGAGCCCGCCGAGGTCGCTGCGGTAGTTCAGCGCCTGCCTGCCGATGTAGGTCGAGTACGGCAGACCGGTGCCGCTGTGGAAGGCGTCGCGGACCTTCCGGCCGAGGTCCTGGGAGTCGCCGACGACCGGGTCGACCGGCCCGCCGATCTTCTTCGGCATGATGACGTGGAACCCGTGCGCGCCGGGCGCCGCGCCGTCGCCGTGGATGGAGATCGCGGCGTCCGCGTGCGCCCTGTTCCCGATCGCGGCCCGCTGGTTGATGCACGGGCCCCAGCCGGCGTTGTCGGCCCGGGTGAGCTTGACCGTGGCCCCCTGGTCCCGGAGCAGCCGGGCGAGCCGGGTGGACACGTCCAGGGTGAAGGCCGCCTCGGTGTAACCGTCGTTGGTCGACGTCCCGGTGGTGTCGCAGGCCTTCCTCTGGGTGAGGATGTTCACCTGCCGGTTGATCTCCCGGGTGTGCCGGAAGTTGCCCCCGTTGTGGCCCGGGTCGATCACCACGGTCTTCCCGCTCAGCGGCCTGGCGGCGGACTCGGACGCGGCCGCCGTACGGGTGACCGGGGCGGAGGCGCCGGTCCCGTCCGCTGTGCCATCCGCTGTGCCGGCCGGCGTGCTGTCCCCCGCGCTGTCCGCAGAGGCGTCCCCGGAGCCGCTCGCGGTGCCGTCGGCGGTGCCGGTGGCGGTGTCCCGGGCCGTGGCCGGCGGAGAGGCGGCGGGGGGCGCGGCCCCCGTCTCGGCGGCCTCACCGCCGCCGCAGGCGGCGGCACCGAACCCGCACAGGGCCAGGGCTGCGGCGGCGAGCGGGCGTCTGATCACGCTGGAAGTCCCTTCCCGGAGGTGTGGTCTCACCAACCTAACCGGAAGGCGGTCGTGATCAGACCGTTATGCCGGGAACCTGGCTATCCAGGCCGGCTCGGGGATCTCCTGCCGGTGCAGGAGGGCGGCCAGCTCACGGGCGTCCTCGGCGTCGAGGCCCAGCACCACGCGGGGCCGTCCCCACGGATGGTCGATCGAGTGGGCGACGTAGCTCGCCACCGACTCCGCGACGTCCTCGCCGTCCAGCCCCCGGCTCTCCCGCCAGTGCGCCCAGGCCCGCTCCAGCTCGACCGCGGCCCGCTGGGCGCAGGAGACCAACTCAGGATCACGCATGAATCCCCCCGATTCTCGGTCGCCGGCCCGCGGGAAGCCATTCGGAGACCCGCCGGGGGGCCGACGTCACGGCCGCAGTCAACACCGGCCGCGAGGGGACACGTCGCCGGTTGACCTAGCTTTTGGCCTCGCTTGGCACGGGACCGGTGCTGCGCCGTACGACGAGCTGGGGGGGTCACCTGCCGCAGCCGCGCGGTCTGGCCCGGCTCGGTGATGCGGTCGCTGAGCAGCGCCGCCGCCGAGCGGCCCATGGCCCGCCGGGGCTGGTCCACGCTGGTCAGCGAGATGTGGGTGACGGACGCGAGGTGCGTGTTGTCGTACCCGACGACCGACAGGTCCTCCGGCACCCGCAGGCCCAGCTCGCTCGCCGCGGTCAGCACGCCCATGGCCACGATGTCGTTCGCCGCGAAGATCGCCGTCGGGCGGGGTTCGCGCCGCAGCAGCGCCAGCGCCGCGCGCCGGCCGCCCTCCTCGCTGAAGTCGCCGTGCTCGACCATGATGTACGGCGCCAGCGCGTGGCGGCGCATGGCCACCAGGTATCCCTCGCAGCGGCAGCGGGCGGCCGACGACGGAGCGCCCTCGATGTGGGCGATGCGCCGGTGGCCCTGCTCCACGAGGTGGTCGACGGCGAGGCGGGCGCCGTACTGGTCGTCGTCGACGACGATGTCCACGCCGTCGAGTTCGACGTCGCGCTCGCCCACCACCACGGTCGGCGTGTACGCCGCGGCCTCGGCCAGCGTGTCGCTGGAGGGCGCGACGCCGAGGAGGACGAGACCGTCCACGCGCAGCTCCAGGAAGGCCTCCACGGCCTCGTCCTCGAACGCCGGGTCCCAGCGGCCGCTGCCGATCAGCAGCCGCAGCCCGTCGCCGTGCAGGCTCTCCTGCAGGCCGTCGAGGAACTCGGCGTAGAACGGGTTGTGCAGGTCGGCCACGAGAGCGCCCACCAGGTGGGTGCGCCCCTCGACCAGGCTGCGCGCCACCGCGTTCGGCCGGTAGCCGAGCTCGCGGGCGGCCTGGAGCACCGCTTCCCTGCGGTGCTCGCTGACGTGCGGGGAACCCCGCAGTACGAGTGACACCAGCGACTTGGAGACGCCGGCGCGTTCGGCCACGTTGCGGATCGTGGGACGTGGCCGAGGGCTGAACCCGTCGGACAGTCCGCAGTCGGGTATCCCGACCCCGGCGTCTTTCCGGGCAGTGGTCTGCATGGACGGTCCTAACATGGTTCTCCCCACGATGCGTGGACGTGCACCTGACACACCAAACGATCGAGTTGCCCTGAGGGTACGGGTTGACCGCCTTAAGAGCGCCTTAAAGCGGGATCATTCCTTCCCAGCGGGTGTGGGAAGGGTAGCCGGAACGTGGGTACGGCGCCTGTCGCGGATGCGGTTCCGGGGCCAACCCTTGATCCGCCCGATCCCCCCATAACGAGGACGATTCGCTAGGGTGCGGGATGTGGGTGCCACACGCCAGGCGGAGGAGGGCGCACGGCCGGCGCGGCGCAGGCTGAGCGTCGACCGGCGGCGGGAAGAGCTCATCGCCGCCGCGTTGGAGCTGTTCAGCAGGCATGACGCCGAGGACGTCTCGATCGACGACGTGGCGGTCATCGCGGGCGCCTCCCGGGCGCTCGTTTACCACTACTTCGGGGGCAAGCAGGAGCTCTACGTGGCGGCCCTGCGCAGCGCCGCCGCCGAGTTGCAGGCGCGGCTGCAGCCGCAGAGCGAAGGCGGCCCCCTGGAGCGGCTCACGGTGGGCCTGACGCGTTACTTCGACTTCGTGGAGGAGCACGCGGCCGGCTTCGCCGCGCTGCTCAGGGGTGGCCCGGCCAACCGCGCGGGCGAGAGCGGCGAGATCGTGGACGGCGTGCGGCAGCGCATGCTCCGCATGATCACGTACGAGCTGGGCGTCGAGACGCCCGGCCCGGCGCTGCGCGTCACGCTGAGGTCGTGGATCGCGTCGGTGGAGACGGCCGGGCTCGACTGGCTGGAGTACCGCGACATGGCGCGGCGAGACCTGGAGCGGCTGCTGGTGGGCCAGGTGGTCGCGCTCCTGGAGGTGGCCGGTGGGCACGACCCCGAAGTGGGGACGTTACTGAGTCCTCCGGCACTCGTGCCGGACGGCGAGACGGTCCGCTGAACCGGATCAGGCCAATCGCCGAACGGGGCGGTCTGATCGCCGAACGGTCGGGTGCGCGCCTCGGCGTTCCCCGTACGGAACAGTGAAGACGCCCGCTCCGGGCGTGCCGGTAAGGATCGGCTGACCATGGCGGCAGGGAAGAAAGGCGCACGGGACACCGTGCGCGCGGGGAGGCGCCGGGCGGGCGGCGCCGGCCCCAGATTCATCCCGTGACCGGTGACTGGTCACGGGAGCATGGTGGGCGCGCTCACATCCCCGACGCGAGCGCGCCGTCGTTCCCCCGTGACGCGGCGGCCACGTCCTACTCGGACCGCTGCTGCGGAATCCCCGCGAGCAGTGCGCGGACCTCGGTCTCCCGGTACCGCCGGTGACCGCCGAGGGTGCGGATCGACGTCAACTTGCCCGCCTTCGCCCACCGCGTGACGGTCTTCGGGTCGACGCGGAACATCGTGGCGACCTCCGCCGGGGTGAGCAGTGGCTCGGCCTCGGGTGTACGAGCTGACATTTGTGCGGCCTCTCCTCCGTGTGGACCGTCGGCAGCGATCTCCGACTTGTCTGACGCTCGTGCCGCTCCGTACAGCACAATGCTGTCAGCGCGGCACTGTCACGGATGTCCGTCAATGATCCAAAAACGTGCGGTTTCTGGGATCATTTACGGCATCACCCGATGTGACCATACAGCCACGTAGCGCGATTGGCGAGCCCTCCGGGCACAACGTCTCGACCACGGGTTGATGTCACGCTGGGTGATTCTAGCGACACGTTTCGTGGTATCGCAGTGAAAACGGCAAACTACTCAGTTCGTAGATGTGTGATCGACTATCCCATGACCAGAATCTGCAGGTCGGGGCATGTTGATGACCCTCAGTTTGCCGATTCGAGCGCGCGGATCGACCTCCAGCGGACAATCACCCGCTGATACATCGCGAAGGCAAGTTCTTCCTGACCCGTGTCCAGGCCCGCGAGGGCCGCGGCGATCTCCGCGACGGACTGGTCGCCCTGGAGCGTCCGGTCGTCCATGAGGTGGACGAGGCCGCCGTAGTCGAGCTCGACGAGCGAGTGGGGATGGAACTCCTCCAGCCAGCGGCCGATGTCCTCCACCTCCGTCAGCGCGGAGACCTGCCCGACGTGCCGGCGGATCACCACCAGGGCCCGGGCCACCCGGCGGCGGGCCTGCGCCATCGAGGTGACGTACAGCATGTTCCTGGGCGGCGCGGCGGTGGTCTGCGAGGCGGGCTCGGCCGGCTGCTCCGAGCCCAGCACGAGCCAGCGCTCGGCCGAGTCGAACGGCACGAACCACGCGGTCGGGACGTGCCAGGTGCTCGCACGGATATAGGTGCGCAGGGACTGATCCCCGCGCTTGAACCGGTCGAAGTCGTCGGCGGTCTGCTCGGCGATGGCCTGGGGGACGAACCGGGAGGCCAGCTTGACCGGCGTGCCGCCCCGGAAGGAGGCGAACGCCAGCCACGACCGGAGCCTGCTCTGCCAGGGGCAGACGTAGAGCGTCTCCTCCACCCGCCGCAGGTAGGCGTTGGGGCTCTCGCGCTCGGGCGCGGGCAGAGGCGGGACGCTCAGCAGGCGGCGGACCGCCTCGCCGTGCTCGACCTCGAGCGCGCCGGCCCGGCGCGGCCGGTCGCGTGAGCCTGCGTACCGGGCCCACCGCGCCCGATCCTGAGGGGTGAAAGCGGTCAGCGGCTCGTACACACGGAGATAGGCGGCGTAGGGGAGCACACCAGAATCGTGCCATGTCGGGGGAGGAACGCGCAGCACTGTCCCGGTTTTTCATGATCGTTTCTTGGCCGGGTCCGATAAGCTGGTGCCGAATCGCCGCAACGAGGCGGCGTACACGATCAGGAGTCACCACCGTGACCGACGTTTTCGGGCTGTCCCACAAGGAATCCGGCTCGGGTGACGGCGCCAACCCCGTTCAGCCGGTACGGCACGAGCAGGTCGTCTTCTGCTCCGACGAGCGCAGCGGCCTCTACGCGATCATCGCGATCTACAGCACCGCCCTCGGGCCGGGGCTCGGCGGCACCCGGTTCTATCCCTACGAGAGCGAGCAGGCCGCCCTCGCCGACGTCCTCAACCTCTCCCGGGCCATGGCGTACAAGAACGCGCTGGCCGGGCTCGACCACGGCGGCGGCAAGGCCGTGATCATCGGTGATCCCACGGCCGACAAGAGCGAGGCGCTCCTGCGCGCGTACGGCAGGTTCGTCCAGTCGCTGGGCGGCCGCTACTACACCGCCTGCGACGTGGGCACCTACAGCGAGGACATGGACATGGTGGCGCGCGAGTGCTCCTACGTCACCGGCCGCACCCCGGCGCACGGCGGTGCGGGAGACTCCTCCATCCTCACCGCCTTCGGGGTCTTCCAGGGCATGCGGGCCGCCGCCGACCACAGGTACGGCACCTCGTCCCTGAGCGGCCGGCGGGTCGGGGTCGAGGGGGTCGGCAAGGTCGGCCGCCGGCTCGTCGACCACCTGATCGAGGACGACGCCGAGGTCGTCGTCTGCGACGTGGACGAGCGGGCCGTCGAGCGGGTGCGGCAGCGCCATCCGGCCGTCGAGGTCGTGCCCGACGCCGCCACGCTGGTGGCGTCCGACATCGACGTGTACGCCCCCTGTGCGCTCGGCGGAGCGCTGGACGACGAGACCGTCCCCCGGCTCAAAGCGAAGATCGTCTGCGGTGGCGCGAACAACCAGCTCACGCATCCGGGCGTCGAGAAGCAGCTCGCCGAGCGGGGCGTGCTGTACGCCCCCGACTACGTCGTGAACTCGGGCGGGGTCATCCAGGTGGCCGACGAAATCGAGGGGTTCGACATGGAACGCGCCCGCGCGCGGGCCGCCATGATCTTCGATACGACCCTCAAGATCTTCCGGTCGGCGGAGGAGGAAGGGGTGCCTCCCGCGGTCGCCGCGGACAGGCTGGCGGAGCGCAGAATGTCCGAAATAGGTCGGCTAAGGGGGATTTGGCTTCGGCGCTGACCGCCGCCGCTCCTACGACGTACCGAGCGGCGCACAAACCAGGTACGGTAATAGGCGAACGAGAGACTGACGCCTGAAGTCAGGTGGCGTCGGTGCGCGGTGCGTTAGTGACGAGGGGTCGGGCACGACCCCGCATGAGGGGGTCGAGCCAATGGGGCGCGGCCGAGCCAAGGCCAAGCAGGTCAAGGTCGCCCGTCAGCTGAAGTACAACAGCGGCGGGACGGATCTTGAGCGCCTGCGCGCGGAGCTCGGAGTCGTGGACGCCGACGATTCCGGCCACAGTGACGAGCATGACCCTTACGACGAGTTGGCTGATCGCTACAGCGATTACGCGGCCGTCGACGACGATGACGGCGACGACGGCAGCCCCGGGCGGCGTTGAGCCGTTTCCGATCGCCAGTTGAGTGACCCGGCGGGGATCGTTCCCCCGCCGGGTTGCTGACTGATATGCGGTGACCAGCGTGTCCGCGATCGGGGACGCGCCTTCACGCGAGGCGGTGCGCACGGTTGTGCGCGCGTTCGCCTCGCGAGGCTGCCACAGCTGCCTCCCGGGCCTGCCACGGCGGCCGGTTCCCGGCTTACTCGAATGACGCCCGCGTTCTTCCGCTGACGGGCACCCTCCGCTGTCGGGCACCCTGCGAAGGGAGCCGGGGTGAGCCCTCGCCGCCGGTCCTTGTGCCTTGTGGGCGGCGGGCATCCGGTGAGAGGTGTCACACACCGGACGACCGCCGCACGACGCGGGGTCACTGACGGAAACGCGCCTGCCCCTCTCCGGGGACGATCTCGCCCAGCACCCAGGCGGGCAGGCCGCGGCCGATCAACAGCGCCAGCGCCCTGTCGGCCTCCGCCGCCGGGACGATCGCGCACATGCCCACGCCGAGGTTGAACGTCCTGTCCATCTCCTCCCGGGGCACGCCGCCGTGGCCGGCCAGCACCTCGAAGATCGCGGGAGGCGTCCAGGAGCCGCGGTCGAGCACGGCGTCGGCCGTCTCGGGCAGCGACCTGGCCAGGTTGGCAGCCAGCCCGCCGCCCGTGATGTGGGCGAGGGCGTGCACCTCGGTCTCCCGGATGAGCGCCAGGCAGTCGAGCGAGTAGACGCGAGTCGGCGTGAGCAGTTCCTCGCCGAGCGTGCGGCCCAGCTCGGGCAGCTCCTGCTCCAGGCCCAGCCCGGCCTTCGCGATCACATGCCGGACCAGCGAGTAGCCGTTCGAGTGGACGCCGCTGGAGGCCAGCCCGAGCACCACGTCTCCCGGCACGACCCGGTCGGGCCCGAGCAGCTCGTCGGCCTCGACGACCCCGGTGCCTGCGCCCGCGAGGTCGTACTCGTCGGGTCCCATCGCGCCGGGGTGCTCGGCGGTCTCGCCGCCGACCAGCGCGCAGCCGGCGAGCCGGCAGCCCTCGGCGACGCCGCCCACGATGTCGGCGATGCGCTCCGGCACCACCTTCCCGCAGGCGATGTAGTCGGTCATGAACAGCGGCTCGGCCCCGCACACGACGAGGTCGTCCACCACCATGCCGACGAGGTCGATGCCGATCGTGTCGTGCTTGCCGAGCCGCTGGGCCAGCATGACCTTGGTGCCCACGCCGTCGGTGGACGTGGCGAGCAGCGGCCGGCGGTAGCGCAGGAAGGCGGAGGCGTCGAAGAGCCCGGCGAAGCCGCTGGCGTCGTCCACGACCTCGGGCCGCCGCGACCGCGCGACCCGCGACTTCATCAACTCGACCGCGCGGTCGCCCGCCTCGATGTCGACGCCGGCGGCGGCGTAGCTGGTCATCGTTGGGCCTCCAGCACGAACTTGCCCACCCGGTCGTCCTCGATCGGGATGGGGTACTCACCGGTGAAGCAGGCGCGGCAGAGCCGGTCGGCGGGCAGCGTCGTCGCCCGGGTCAGCCCGTCGAGCGAGATGTAGCCGAGGGAGTCGGCGCCGAGGGAGGAGCGGATCTCCTCCACCGACAGCGACCCGGCGATCAGCTCCGCCCGGGTGGCGAAGTCGATGCCGTAGAAGCAGGGCCAGGCGACCGGCGGCGAGGAGATCCGGACGTGCACCTCGGAGGCGCCCGCCTCGCGCAGCATCTTCACGATCGCCCGCTGGGTGTTGCCGCGGACGATCGAGTCGTCCACGACCACCAGGCGCCTGCCCTCGATGACCTCGCGCAGCGGGTTGAGCTTGAGCCGGATGCCGAGCTGGCGGATGGTCTGCGACGGCTGGATGAAGGTGCGGCCGACGTAGGAGTTCTTCACCAGGCCCTGGCCGTACGGGATGCCGCTCTCCTCGGCGTAGCCGATGGCGGCCGGGGTGCCGGACTCGGGCGTCGGGATGACGAGGTCGGCCTCCACCGGGTGTTCGCGGGCGAGCACGCGCCCGACCTCGACCCGGGTGGACTGCACGCCGCGCCCGGCGATCGTCGTGTCGGGCCGGGCGAGGTAGACGTACTCGAACAGGCAGCCCTTGGGCTCGGCCACCGCGAAGCGGCGCGAGCGCACGCCGCGCTCGTCGATCGTCAGCATCTCGCCGGGCTCGATCTCGCGGATGAACGACGCGCCGACGATGTCGAGCGCCGCGGTCTCGGAGGCGACCACCCAGCCGCGCTCCAGCCGGCCCAGCACGAGCGGCCGGATGCCCTGCGGGTCGCGGGCGGCGAAGAGAGTGGTCTCGTTCATCCAGACGAGCGAGTAGGCGCCCTTGACCTCCGGCAGCAGTTCGGCCGCGACGTCGTCGACGGGGCGCGAGGCGTCCTGCGCGAGCAGCGCGGTGAGCACCTCGGTGTCGGTGGTGGCCCGCATCGCGCCGGACGTGAGCCGTTCGGCGAGCTGCGCGGTGTTGATCAGATTGCCGTTGTGGGCGAGCGCCAGCCCGCCGCCGTCGGTGGAGCTCAGCGTCGGCTGCGCGTTCTCCCAGACGCTCGATCCCGTCGTGGAGTAACGGCAGTGCCCGATCGACAGATGCCCGCGCAGGGTGCCGAGGATCGACTCGTCGAAGACCTGGGCCACCAGGCCCATGTCCTTGTAGACGAGGATTCGGCTGCCCTCGCTGACCGCGATGCCCGCGGACTCCTGTCCACGGTGCTGCAGCGCGTAGAGGCCGTAGTAGGTGAGTTTGGAGACGTCCTCCCCAGGCGCCCATACGCCGAAGACGCCACAGGCGTCCTTCGGAGCGCGGTCCTGGGGGTCGAGGTCATGGCCCAGCCGGCCGTCGCCCTTCAACACACAGCCAAGTCTATTTGGGCGTTGGCGCTGCTCAAACCGGCGCATGCCCTCCGGACGCCGGAACCCGCACCTGCTCTTTGCCGTGTCGTCCCTGCTCACAGGGTGATTACGGGAGAGCCTGAGGGCCGCGGCAGAGGCCAGAATCACGTACGGGAGGGAGCATCGTGGCGAGACCCGGCGACCCCGGGCCCCCGCGCGGGCCGTACGGCGAGCCCCCTTTCGGTGAGTCACCGGGCAGCCCGCCGTACGGCGGGCCGTTGCCGCCGCCCCCCTGGGGGCCGGGCGGTCCCGGCGGCGGCCCCTGGGGACCCGGCGGGCCGGGCGGCGGGCCCGATGGGAGTCCCGGCGGAGGGCTCGGCACGGCCGCGCTGGTGCTCGGGATCTGTTCGCTCGTCCTGCTGCTGTTCTGCGGCGCCGGGACGGTCCTGGCGGTCGTCGGACTGGTCATCGGCATCGTGGCGATCACCCGGAACTCCAACAGGGGCAGAGCCACCGCCGGGGTCGTGCTGAACGCGCTGACCCTGGTCCTCGCCCTGATCCTCGGCGTGGTGCTCTACCACTGGTTCCAGAGCAGGCACCTCGGCGAGTGCTTCGACTCCCGGCTCTACCCCACCCAGCAGGACGCGCGGCGCTGCGTCGACGACAGGCTCGGCCGCCCGCGGTGACTCACGCCAGCGGCAGGAGCCCGGACAGGTCGGCTCGGGCGCCGCTGGCCGCGATCTTCCCGGCGTCCGTCGCGTCGGCCCAGGACAGGCGGCCGGTGGCCAGTTCGAGCCAGGTCCGCGGATCGGTCTCGATCACGTTGGGCGGGGTGCCCCGCGTGTGCCGGGGCCCCTCCACGCACTGCACGGCCGCGTACGGCGGGACGCGCACCTCCACCGACCGCCCCGGTGCCCGCGCGGCCAGTTCCTCCAGCAGGTGCCGTACGGCGGCGCGGGCGGCGGCCCTGACCGGCGCCCGCCCGGCCTCGAAGGCGTCCAGCACGGCCCCCACACACGCGCCGGCCGCCATGGTCGCCGGGCCGTCGTAGGGCGGCCGTCCGAGATCGGCGAGCTGGGCGTCGAGCGCCTCTCTGATCTTGGCGGGGTCGAGTCTGCGTGCCGGCACCGGCCCATTGTCCCGGATCCCGCCCCCGCCGCCCTTTGCGGGGAGGGCGGAGATCTTCGGCGCGAAATGATGAGCGGTCTCCGCACATGGAAGGGATGTCGATACCCGCGCGGACAAAGGAAACGATCATTGGGACCCCCCGTGAACGACGAACCGTCGGCCAGGTTCGAGGCGGTCTACCGGGAGACGTACGGCCGGCTCACGGCCTATGCGGTGCGCCGCTGCGACTCTCCACACGACGCGGCCGACGTGGTGGCCGAGGTCTTCACCGTCGCGTGGCGGCGGCTGGACGACTTACCGCAGGGAGACGAGGCCGTCCTGTGGCTGTACGGCGTCGCCCGCAAGGTGGTGGCCAACCACCGCCGGGGCGAGGTGCGCCGCCAGGCCCGCAGCGCCCCGCTCGACGCCGAACTGACAGACCTGTACGGAGACTCCCCCGAGAGGGGGGTCGAGCTGACCGCGATCGGCGAGGCATTCCGGAGCCTGTCCGACGACGACCGTGAGTTGCTGTCGCTGGTCGCCTGGGAGGGTCTGAGCCGGCAGGAGATCGCCACCGCGCTCGGCCTGTCGCGCAACGCCGTACGCATCCGGCTCCACCGCGCCCGAAGGCGCCTTTCCCGCGCGCTCGCCGAGGCGGGCGTCCATCTCACGTCACGGAGCCGGCTGGCGCCGGCGGGGAGGTCACTGTGAAGGACGTCGACGAGATCATCGGACCGTTGGCACGGGTCGAACCGGGAACGCCGGGCGGCCGCCCGTCCGACGCGGGGGCGCGGGCGTTGCTGGCCTCGATCACGGCCGAGCCGCCCGGAGGCGGCGCGGGCGCACCGGCGCGGGCCGGGCGGCGCGGGCCACGCCGGCTCGCTCTGGGCCTGGCCGCCGCCATGGCCGCCGCGGGCATCGTCGTCGGCCCGAGCCTGCTGGACGACGGAACCCTCGGCACACCCTCCTACGCAGTGACCAAGGACTCCGACGGGGTCGTGTGGGTCAAGGTGCGCGACTTCCGCGACGTCACGGGGCTGACGAAGCAGTTGCGCGGCCTGGGAGTCCCGGCCGTCGTCGACTACGCGCCTCCGGGAAAGAAGTGCCGGGAGCCGCGCGCCGCCTACGTGAAGGACATCCCCGAGGGCCTCTACGACCCGCCCACGAACATCCGGGGGGAGGAGGAGGGCTGGCAGATGCGGATCGACACCAGGCTGTTCAAGCCCGGCCAGACCTTCGTCTGGACCCTCACGGCCCTGCCCGGCGGGGGGACCAGTACCAGCACGATCCTCATGAAGGACCCGGTGGCGCCCTGCGTGCTCGTGCCCGACGACGCGAAGAGCGAGATCATCGAGAACCCTCCGTATCGCATCGCGACTCTCCAGGGCCGCGCGCTCGCCGGCTACCGGGTGGACGGGAAGACCGTGGGCGAGGTCGTGCCGGAGATCGAGAGGCGCGGCATGACGGTCACCTATCTGATCATCGAGCCCAACTCGCGGAACCAGGGTGGCTACGGCGTCGATCCGCGACGGCAGGACGTTCCCGTCGGCGGGGACTGGACCGTCTGGGAGGCGGAGGAATCCACCCGGAAACCCAAACTGATCCGCCTGCTCGTCACCAGGGAACATCTCGGCTGGAACCCGATCTACGCCGGCGGTTCGCGCGACAACGTGATCAAGGGGTAGCCGGGGTCGTCCCCGTACGGCTCCGCGCGCCGCGGAGTCGTACGGAGACTCAGACGACGGGCTCGGCGACGGCGTCCACGGCGTCCACGGGGACGGCGGGGGCGGCGGTCCGGGTGCGGCGCAGAGAGTAGAGGCTGACCGGCACGCCGACCAGCACGATCGCCGCCGCGATGAGCAGCGTGAACCGATAGGCCTCCAGGAAGGTGTGCAGCGGAGGGCCGGTGAGCGCGCTCTGCCTGGCGCTCAGGACGGCGCCCAGGATCGTGACCCCGAGAAGGCCGAAGACCTCGCGGGAGACGTTGAGCACGCCCGAGGCGACGCCCGCCCGGGCGGGGGGCATGGCGTTCAGCACGACGTTCGTCAGCGGGACGAGCAGGCCGCCGCCCAGGCCGTAGAGCAGGAACCAGGGGAGCAGATCGCCGTAGTGGGAGCCCTCGCCCGCGCTCGACAGCCCGCCGACGGCCACCGCCATCAGGCCGAGACCGGCCGCGACGGTCGGCCCGCTGCCGAAACGCTCGGCGAGCCGGGGCGCGAGGGTCGCCGACACCGCCATGAGCAGCGCCATCGGCACGAAGCCCGCACCGGCCTCGATCGGCGAGAACCCGAGCGCGCTCTGCAGGTAGATCGCCGTGAAGAAGTAGATGCCGAACACTCCGAACGCCCACAGCCCCATGGACAGCAGCCCGCCGCTGAAGACCCGCTCCCTGAACAGCGTCAGGTCGATCATCGGCTGCGCCGTACGGGACTCGACCAGGAGGAAGACGACGGCGGCCGCCGCGGCGACGGCGAACGCGCCGAGGATCGGGCCGGAGGTCCACCCGCGCGACGCGCCCTCGATCAGCGCGTAGGTGAGGGCGAACAGCGAGACGGCGGAGGTGACCAGGCCCGGCAGGTCGAGGGAGAGCCGCCCGGTCGTGCCCCGCCCGGTGGTGACCTGTTCGGAGGTGACTCGCTCCACCCGGATCGCCCGGGCGCCGATCACGGCCGCCACCACGCCGATGGGCACGTTGATCAGGAAGATCCACCCCCAGTGGGCGTTCTCACTGAGAAAGCCGCCGGTGAGCGGGCCGATCGCGAGGGCCAGGGCGCCGACCGCGCTCCAGACGCCGACGGCCGTCGCCCGCTCGCGCGGGTCGGGGAAGATCCGCGGCAGCAAAGCCAGCGTGGCCGGTGTCACCAGCGCCGCGCCGAGCCCCTGCAGGGCCCGCGCGCCGATCAGCGTCTCCTGGTTCCAGGCCAGGCCCGCCGCCACCGAGGCGAGCGTGAAGACCGTCAAACCGGTGAAGAACGCGGCCCGGGGGCCGAAGACGTCGGCGAGGCGCCCCCCGGCGAGCAGCAGACCCGCGAACACCAGGATGTACGCGCTCACGATCCACTCCAGGCCGGAGATCGTCAGCGCCAGGTCGCGCTGGATCGTGGGCAACGCCACGTTGACGACGTTGTTGTCCAAATAGGTCATGAATGTCGCAAGCGCCACCGCGACGAGCGCCCACCACCGTCCGGACATGAGTCCTCCTCCTGTACGAGGTACATGTACGGCGTACATGTACGGTGCATAGGGAAACTTGTACGTCGTATAGTTGTCAAGTGCGGAGGCAGTGAGGGAGCGGACCATGGCTGACACGGAGCGGCTGAGCCGCCGGACGCTGGTGGAGAAGGCCGTGGAGGTGGCCGACTCCGAGAGCCTCGACGCCGTCACGGTGCGGCGGCTGGCCCAGGAGCTCGGCGTCACGCCGATGGCGCTGTACTGGCACGTCAAGAACAAGGACCAGTTGCTCGCCTGCCTCTCCGACCACCTGCTTGCCGAGGTGACGCCGGAGTTCGACCCCGCCGCGCCGTGGAACCTCCGGCTGCGCGCGATGGTCGAGGCGCTGGTGGGGGTGATGCGGCGGCACCGCTTCATGCCGGGACTGTTCACGCTGGTCAAAGAGGAGGAGGTGCCCAGCTTCACCCGGGCGACCGAGGCCGCGCTCGACCTGCTGTCCCTGGCGGGCTTCACGCTCGCGGAGGGCTGGGCCGTGTCCCACTACCTCCTGTACGGCGCGATCGCCCTCGTCGACGGGGAGCCGGGGTGCCCCCGGACGCTCACCGCCGCGCAGGCGGCCGAGTGGCGGCGGCAGAAGCGGCTGGCCCTGGAACGGCTGCCCGCCGACGAGTTCCCCCGCATGGTGGAGTTCGCCCGGTTGATGGAGAACGAGGCCGATGTGGAGGCGTACTACACGTTCGGCCTGGACCTGCTGATGAGCGGCGTCGAGACCATGGCCGCGGGGAAGTCGCAGGGCGGCGCGACGGACGACGGCACGAGATAGGCGTGTGCCGTCGGCGGGCGCGGCGGCGTGGGCCCTTCAGAGCGCCCGGGCAGCGTACGGCCGGCCGACCTCCGGGCCGCTCGGCTGATTGTCCCGGTCCAGTCGGGCACCGCACGCCTTTCCTGACCATGAGGATTACTGGGTGCGGAGATGCGCATACGTGATGTTTGTTCTGTCAACCGTTTCTTTCTCTCACGCGTGTATCAGTCGTATCTCTTGTGTTCAAAGCACCTCGTGTGCCGCAGAAAGGGAAGTCCCGTGGCTATCAAGTTGCCGGGCGGTCGGACCATCGGCCTTGTGACAGCTGGTGCTCTGGTGGGATCGGTCCTGGTCCTGGGTGGGGCGGCGACCGCCTCGTCGGCGAGCGGCACCGTGTACTACGCGTGCGTGAACAAGACGACGCGGTACATGCGTCTCGTCGGTGTCACCACCGCCTGCAAGGCGACCGAGTACAAGGTGTCGTGGAACCAGACGGGCCCGCAGGGTCCGCAGGGTGCGGTGGGTATCGGAGGCACCGGTCCGCAGGGACCCCAGGGTCCGCGTGGTCTGCAGGGTCCCAAGGGCGACACCGGGCCGCAGGGCCTCAAGGGCGACACCGGCGCGCAGGGTCCCAAGGGCGAGAAGGGCGACAAGGGTGACACCGGCCCGCAGGGGCCGCAGGGCCTCAAGGGCGACAATGGCGCGCAGGGCCCGAGGGGCGCCGACGGCAAGCCGGGCGCGCAGGGTCCGCGTGGTCTGCAGGGTCCCAAGGGCGACACCGGCCCGCAGGGCCCGAAGGGCGACAAGGGCGACACCGGCCCGCAGGGCCCGAAGGGCGACAAGGGCGACACCGGCCCGAAGGGCGCCGACGGCAAGCCGGGTGAGGAGGGCCCCCGTGGTCTGCAGGGCCCCAAGGGCGACACCGGTCCTCGCGGCCTGGCCGGCGAGGACGGCAAGAGCGCCTGCGAGATCTGGAACAAGGGCACCTGCAGCGCCAAGGACGAGGCCGACTTCCTGAAGTGGCTCAAGGGCCAGGGTGACTCCGGCGGCGCCCCCAAGCTGACCTCGCGCATGGCGAGCCAGTACATCTCGGGGAACAGTGCATCCGTCTCCTGCGCGGCGGGTGAGACGGTCACCGGCGGCGGCTACAAGGTCAACTCAAGCAGGACTGTCACGGGCAGCTACATGAGCGGCAACGGCTGGACCGTCGAGCTGACGGGCAACGGCAGCGGGACCGGCCTCGTTTACGCCATCTGCACCAAGATCTCGTAAGAGCGTGCCGGTGGAGTCCGTGGGGGGCTCCACCGTACGGCGCTCCATGGGTGCTTGCCGTGCGCGACGAGGCGTTGGCGTACGGCACTGCGAAGGCCCTTCCGGAGGGGTTACCGGAAGGGCCGTTCGCCGGTCCTGAGAACTAGGGTGTCGATAATGATCGAGCCCCCCTATGTCCGGGTCGCCCGGGCGGCGTACGACGCGATGGCCGGAGACTACGTCGACTTCGCCCGGCACTCGCTGGACGGCAAGCCCTTCGAACGCGCGATGCTCGCCACGTACGCCGAGCTCGTGCGTACGTCGGACCTTCCGGGCCCGGTGGCCGAGGTCGGCTGCGGAACCGGCCGGATCGCGGCGCACCTGCACGCGCTCGGCCTGGACGTCTTCGGCGTCGACCTGTCGCCGGGCATGATCGCGGTGGCCCGGCGGGATCACCCGCACATCCGGTTCGAGGAAGGCCGCCTGGCGGCCCTGGACATCGCCGACGAGTCCCTGAGCGGCGTGGTCGCCTGGTATTCGATCATCCACACGCCGCCGGAGGAGCATCCGGCGGTGCTGACCGAGTTCCACCGGGTGCTGGCGCCCGGCGGTCATCTCCTGCTCGCCTTCCAGGTCGGCCAGGTCGGCGACGAGCCGTTCCACATCGCGGAGGCGTTCGGGCATCAGGTCGCGCTCGACTTCCATCGCGTCTCGCCGGATCACCTGACCCGGCTGCTGGCCGACGCGGGAGTGCCCGTGATCGCCCGCCTGCTCTGCGAACGCGACGAGTCCGAACGAACCCCCCAGGCCTACCTCGTCGCCCGCAAGCCCGTGACCGCCGCCGGCACGCCGTCCGGGTCGTGAGGAAGAGTCAGGTCCACTCCACGTGGGCCCGTACGGCCCCGGCGTCGTCGACCCAGCCCTTGGAAGCCGCGTACTCCAGCATCCGGTCGAGCCTGCCGCGCCACTCCGGGTCCCGGCCGTGGTCACCGGCCAGGCGGATGATGTCCTCCCGGGTGAGCCAGACATGGTCCTCGCGCCGGGCCGTCACCTTGAGAGCGGTGAAGTCCTCCGCGTCGTGAAGAGACCGGGGACTCAGTTCCGCGTCAAGCCACACTGTCTTCTCCTCTGCCGGAGGCGACGATCACCGGAGTGACTTTACGCGCTCTCGCCCCGGATGGGCGTCCTGACGCCCTCGGGGCGTGACGCCTCACTGGCCCACGCGGCCGTCGACGCACTCCCGCAGCAGGTCCGCGTGTCCGCAGTGCCGGGCGTACTCCTCGATCCGGTGCACCAGCAGGTCCCGGACGGCGATGGCGTCCTTCCCCAGGCGCACGCTCAGATCCG
Organism: Microbispora sp. NBC_01389; assembly: GCF_045040095.1. Lineage (NCBI taxonomy): Bacteria > Bacillati > Actinomycetota > Actinomycetes > Streptosporangiales > Streptosporangiaceae > Microbispora > Microbispora sp. NBC_01389. Next base: position 1,359,183 of record NZ_CP109552.1, on the reverse strand, counting down.
GGTGCTCGGCCAGCGCGGCGTCGGTGGCCGCCTGCTCACGGGCGAGGTCGGCGTACGCGGCGTCGACCACCGCCTGGTCGGCGACCGCCCCGGCGAAGTCGCCACCCGGACCGTACAGCTTCGGCGGCGGGCCGCCGGGAAGGATCCAGCCGCGCCAGTCCCGCTCCGCCTCGGCTAGGTGCCGGATCAGACCGAGCAGCGACATGGTCGACGGCGGTACCGACCGGCGGGCCAGTTGCTCCGCGCTGAGCCCCTCGCACTTCATCAGCAGGGTCAGCCGGTAGTTTCTCAGGTACTCCCGCAGCGTCGCCAGTTCGCCTTCCGGGCCGGCTCCGTCGTTCTCGCGGGGATCGTCGGCCGGATCCACCCACATGTCCGGATAGACGGTCGCCTGGGTCCACCGCTGGGGCTGGTCGCTCATTGTGCCCATGGTGGTCCCCCGGTCGTCCCGCCCGCCAGCGATTTTCCCGCCACGGCACGAGCCCGGCGAAGGCGAGGGGCCCTTCCGGACTGGGGCGTCCGGAAGGGGCCTCGGTTGACGATCAGCCGAAGACGCGGGGCAGGGCCGAGGTGTGGGCCTCGCGAAGCTCTTCGACCGGGACGTCGAGAACGCCCTCGGCCACGAGCGTGTCGCCGCCGGTGAGGCCGAGCCCGGAGCAGGGCACCTCGTGCCGGGCGCACAACTCGGCGAACGCGTCGAACGCCTCCGGCCGGACGCACACCAGCGCACGCGCGGCCGACTCGCTGAACAGGTCCGTGAACGCGTCCCCGCCCGGCAGCGTCACCGTGCAGCCGACGCCCCGCGAGAGACACGCCTCGGCCAGGGCGATCGCGAGACCGCCGTCGGAGAGGTCGTGCGAGCCCTCCAGCAGCCCGCGGGCCGCCGCCTCGGCCAGCACCGTGGCCAGGGCGCGCTCGGCCTCCAGGTTCACCTGGGGCGGCAGCCCGCCCAGATGGCCGTGGACCACATGCGCCCACTCCGAGCCGCCGAACTCCTCGCGGGTCTCGCCCAGCAGCAGCACGCGCAGGCCGGCCTCCGGGAAGCCCGACCTGACCCGCCGCGCCACATCGTCGATCACGCCCAGCACGCCGATCACGGGGGTCGGGTTGATCGGGGTCGAGCCGGTCTGGTTGTAGAACGACACGTTCCCGCCGGTGACCGGCACGCCGAGGGTGCGGCAGGCGTCGGCGAGCCCGCGTACGGCCTCCGAGAACTGCCACATGACCTCGGGGTCCTCCGGCGAGCCGAAGTTGAGGCAGTTGGTGACCGCGAGCGGCTTCGCGCCGGTCACGGCGACGTTCCGGTACGCCTCCGACAGCGCGAGCTGCGCCCCGCTGTACGGGTCGAGCCTGGTGTAGCGGCCGTTGCCGTCGGTCGCCAGCGCGATGCCCCGGGTGGTCTCCTCCGCCCCCGGCATCGCCTCGGAGATCCGCAGCATGCCGGCGTCGGCGGGCTGGGCCAGAACGGTGTTGCCCCGCACGTACCGGTCGTACTGGGAGGTCACCCACTCCTTCGACCCGAGGTTGGGCGAGCCGAGCAGGGTGAGCAGGGTCTCGCGCAGGTCGGCGGGCCGGGGCAGGCGCTCGGGGCCGTCGGCGTTGAGCGCCGCCTGCCCGGCGGGCTCGTGGAACGGGCGCTCGTAGACCGGGCCCTCGTCGGCGGCGGTGCCCGGCGGGATGTCGACGATGACCTCGCCGTCCCACGTCATGACGAGCCTGCCGGAGTCGGTGACCTCGCCGATGACGGTCGCCGGGACGTCCCACTTGTCGCAGATCGCCATGAAGGCAGGGATGTCGTCGGGCGTGACGACCGCCATCATGCGTTCCTGCGACTCGCTCATCAGGATCTCCTCGGGCCGCAGCGAGGGATCGCGCAGCGGGACGAGGTTCAGGTCCACTCGCATGCCGCCGGTGCCCTTGGCGGCCAGCTCGGTCGTCGCGCAGGACACCCCGGCCGCGCCGAGGTCCTGGATGCCGACGACCACGTCCGCCTGGTAGAGCTCCAGGCAGCACTCGATCAGCAGCTTCTCCATGAACGGGTCGCCGACCTGTACGGCGGGCCGCTTGGCCTGCGACTCGTCCTCGAAGGTGGCCGACGCGAGCACCGACGCGCCGCCGATGCCGTCCGCGCCGGTACGCGCGCCGAACAGCACGACCTTGTTGCCGGGGCCGGGGGCGGTGGCGAGCTTGATCTGGTCCTTGCGCAGCAGGCCGACGCACAGGGCGTTGACCAGCGGATTGCCGATGTAGCAGGGATCGAAGACGACCTCCCCGCCGATGTTGGGCAGGCCCAGGCAGTTGCCGTAGTGGCTGATGCCCTCCACCACCCCCGGCAGCACCCGGCGCGTGTCGGGCTGGCCGGCCCCGCCGAAGCGCAGCGAGTCCATGACCGCGACCGGCCGGGCGCCCATCGACATGATGTCGCGCACGATGCCGCCGACGCCGGTCGCGGCGCCCTGGTGCGGCTCGACGTACGACGGGTGGTTGTGCGACTCGATCTTGAAGGTGGCGGCCCAGCCGTCGCCGATGTCGACCACGCCGGCGTTCTCGCCCATGCCGACGAGCAGGGCCTCCGACTCGGGCGCCTTGGTCCCGAACTGCCGCAGGTGGACCTTCGACGACTTGTAGGAGCAGTGTTCGCTCCACATCACCGAGTAGATCGCCAGCTCGGAGCCGGTCGGCCGCCGCCCGAGGATCTCCCGTACGCGCTGGTACTCGTCGTGCTTCATGCCCAGCTCGGCGTACGGCTGGCGCTCGCCGGGCGTCTCCTGCGCGCGCTTCACGCTGTCGAGGGTCATCACGCGTTCACCAGACTCTTCAGGATGGAGGTGAAGAAACCGCGGCCGTCCACGCTCGGCGCGCCGGTCAGGTCCTCGACCGCGTGCTCGGGGTGGGGCATGAGGCCGACGACGTTCCCGGCCTCGTTGGTGATCCCCGCGATGTCGTTGAGCGAGCCGTTGGGGTTGCCGCCGGAGTAGCGGAAGACCACGCGGCCCTCGCCCTCCAGCGCCGCCAGCGTGGCGGCGTCGGCGACGTAGCGGCCCTCGCCGTGCTTGATCGGCAGCACGATCTCCTGGCCGTCCGCGAAGTCCGCGGTCCAGGCGGTCCGCGTGCTCTCCACGCGGACGCGCTGGTCGCGGCAGATGTAGTGCAGGCCCTCGTTGCGGGTCAGCGCGCCCGGCAGCAGGTGCGCCTCACAGAGGATCTGGAATCCGTTGCAGGTGCCGAGCACGGGCAGCCCGGCCTGCGCGGCCGGGATCAGCTCGGTCATGAGGGGGGAGAACCGGGAGATCGCCCCACAGCGAAGGTAGTCGCCGTAGGAGAACCCGCCGGGCAGGAAGACGGCGTCGACGCCCTTGAGGTCGTGGTCGGCGTGCCACAGCGGCACGGCCTCCGCGCCGGCCAGCCGTACGGCTCGCGCGGCATCCTGGTCGTCGAGTGTTCCGGGGAAGGTGACGACGCCCACCCGGGCAGCGCTCATGACTGTGTTCCCTCCAAGGATCGCCGCCAGGCCGGACGGCACCGTCTCATGTGCCGGACGGCGGTCAGTGGCGGTACACCTCAGGGTATCGGAGCCGCCAAATCAGCCGCTCTGGTGGAGCCCCGAACCGATCGGCCGCGTCATGGCCGGACCCGCCGCGCCGTGAGGCGGCGCGGCCGGTGGCCGGAGCCCTCGGACCCGGAGTCCTCAGACCCCGGCCAGGTGGCGGTCGAGAGTGAGATGGTGGGCGATGGCGTCCTCGGCCCAGTCGAGCTCCTTCCACATCCGCACGGTCGTGCCGCGGCCGGGCGTGATGTCGAAGGACAGGTCGTCCACGACGGCCCGCATGATCAGGATTCCCCGGCCGTGCTCGGTCTCGGCAGGCGGGTGCTGCCGGGGAATCATGTGCAGCCCCTGGCCGCCGTCGGCGACGCGCAACTCACAGCGGCCGTTGCCGATCGTGGCCATGACCTCGTAACGGTTGGCCGGGCCACCGTGCCTGACGGCGTTGGCGCACGCCTCGGACGTGGCCAGGAGTATGTCGGACACGCACTCCTCGGTCACCCCGAGCGACCGGAGCGCGTTCCCCACCACACGGCGGACCATCGGGATGCCGATCGCATCCCTCGGCATGGCCAGCGAGAACTCAATATCCACCGGACCCCTCCCCGGTGTCGAAGGTCACCACGGTAGGCTTCCCCGATGAATCAGGGCTAACCGCAAAATCACGGTCCTGTTATTCGGGGCGTGCCTCATGGGTGGGTTTAAGACGACCTATGTCCCATTTATGAGGGGGAAGTCAGGGGCACGGCGTTGTGAAATGCACCACTTCACTCCGCGACGCTGATCGCGAAGTCCTCGATCACCGTGTTGGCCAGCAGGGTTTCGGCCATCTTTCGGACCTCCGAAAGGGTGGCCTCGTCCGCGGGCCCGTCCAGCTCCAGCTCGAACCGCTTGCCCTGCCGCACCTCGGAGACCCCGGAGAAGCCGAGCCGCGGCAGCGCCCGGGCGATCGCCTGGCCCTGCGGGTCGAGGATCTCCGGCTTGAGCATGACGTCGACGATGACGCGCGCCACGATGTGCCTCCAGTTTCGGGTGGACCCGCCGGATTCGGGGGGCCCGCCAACCTCAGGTGGGTCCGTTTCGGGGTCAAGCCTAGTGGCGGCCCGGCGCCGCGCTCGCGGCAGGCCAGGGGGGGCCACGCGGCGGGCCCACGGAGGGCGGGGCCGCGCGGCGTAAGGGTGTGGCGTCTCACGCCCCGGGAATCGGAGAGGTGTGGACAGGAGGGTGAGGGGTCTTGCGCGTAGGGGTGTGACTTCTGCCACGATGTCCGCATATGCGACCGGTCGCCCACCCCAGCGGCCGTGCGCCGACCCTATCCGGCCCTCCGGCGGTGGCGACCCCACCTGTGGGGGCAAGAGACGCACAGGAGCGGCATGTGACAGCCCACGCCCCTCGCGGTGCCGACGCACCCCCGGAGCTCGTCCAACTGCTCACCCCCGAGGGAGAGCGGGTCGAGCATCCCGACTACGACATCGAGCTGACCACCGAAGAGGTCCGCTCCCTCTATCGCGACCTGGTCCTCGTACGCCGCGTCGACCTGGAGGCCGTCGCGCTCCAGCGGCAGGGCGAGCTCGGCCTCTGGGCGTCCCTGCTCGGGCAGGAGGCCGCGCAGGTCGGGTCGGGCCGGGCGCTCAGCGGCGCCGACATGGCCTTCCCCACCTACCGCGAGCACGGAGTGGCCTGGTGCCGCGACGTCGACCCGGTCAACCTGCTCGCGCTGTTCCGCGGCGTGAACCACGGCGGATGGAACCCGGCCGAGCACAACTTCCACCTCTACACGATCGTCATCGGCTCCCAGACCCTGCACGCGGTCGGGTACGCCATGGGCATCCAGCGCGACGGCGGGGAGTCCGCGGCGATCGTCTACTTCGGCGACGGCGCGACCTCCCAGGGTGACGTGAACGAGTCCTTCATCTGGGCCTCGGTGTTCAACGCCCCGGTGGTGTTCTTCTGCCAGAACAACCAGTGGGCGATCTCCGAGCCGCTGGAGAAGCAGTCGAAGATCCCCCTCTACAAGAGGGCGTCGGGCTTCGGCTTCCCCGGCATCCGGGTCGACGGCAACGACGTGTTCGCCTGCCTGGCCGTGACCCGCGCCGCGCTGCGGAACGCCCGCCAGGGCCAGGGCCCGACCCTGATCGAGGCGTTCACCTACCGGATGGGCGCGCACACCACCTCCGACGACCCCACCCGCTACCGCCTCGCGAACGAGCTGGAGGCCTGGAAGCTGAAGGACCCCATCGAGCGGGTCAAGGCGTACCTGTTCAAGAACGAGCTCGCCGACCAGGAGTTCTTCGAGAAGGTCGACGCGGAGGCCGACGCGCTCGGCAAGGACGTGCGCGACCGGTGCCTCGCGCTGCCCGACCCGCCGCCCGGGGCTATCTTTGATCACGTGTACGCGGGCGCCCACGCACTCCTCGACGAGGAACGCGAGCAGTATCTGACCTACCTGGCGGGATTCGAGCGATGACCACACTGACTCTCGCCAAGGCGCTGAACCAGGGCCTGCGCCGCTCGATGGAGGACGACGCCAAGGTTCTCCTGATGGGAGAGGACGTCGGCAAGCTCGGCGGCGTCTTCCGGGTGACCGACGGCCTGCAGAAGGACTTCGGTGAGGACCGCGTGATCGACACGCCGCTCGCCGAGTCGGGGATCATCGGCACGGCGATCGGCCTGGCCCTGCGCGGCTACCGGCCCATCTGCGAGATCCAGTTCGACGGATTCGTGTTCCCGGCCGCCGACCAGATCATCACGCAGCTCGCCAAGATGCCGCTGCGGTCGCTCGGCACGCTGAAGTTGCCGGTGGTCGTGCGCATCCCCTGCGGCGGCGGCATCGGGGCGGTCGAGCACCACTCCGAGTCGCCGGAGGTGTACTTCACCCACACCGCCGGCCTGCGGGTGGTCGCGTGCTCCAACCCCGCCGACGCGTACACCATGATCCAGGACGCGGTCCGCTGCGACGACCCGATCATCTTCTTCGAGCCCAAGCGCCGTTACTGGGACAAGGCCGAGGTGGACCTCGCCGCCCCCGGGCTGGCGCTCGACCGCGCCCGCGTCGTACGGCCGGGCCGCGACGTCACGCTCGTGGCGTACGGGCCGATGGTGAAGACCTGCCTAGAGGCCGCGGCGGCGGCCGAGGAGGACGGACGGGACATCGAGGTGATCGACCTGCGCTCGCTCAACCCCCTGGACGCCGGGGTCCTGACCGAGTCGGTGACGCGGACCGGCCGCTGCGTGGTCGTCCACGAGGCTCCGGTCTTCACCGGGTTCGGGGCCGAGATCGCGGCGCGGGTCACCGAGCGCTGCTTCTACCACCTGGAGGCCCCGGTGCTGCGAGTGGGCGGGTTCTCCACGCCGTACCCGCCGTCCCGGCTGGAGGAGCACTACCTGCCCGACCTCGACCGGGTGCTCGACGCCGTCGACCGCTCGTTCGCTTACTGAGGGGAGAGATCCGATGCTCCGCGAGTTCAGGCTCCCCGACGTCGGCGAGGGGCTGACCGAGGCCGAGATCGTCAGGTGGCACGTCACCCCGGGCGACTCCGTGAAGATCAACCAGACGATCGTGGAGATCGAGACGGCCAAGGCCGTGGTCGAGCTGCCCTGCCCGTACGAGGGCACGGTGTCGGCTCTGATGGCCGACGAGGGCCAGACGGTCGACGTCGGCTCCCCGATCATCTCGGTCCGTACGGGCGACGGCGAGGGCCCGGCCGACGCCGGCCGGGAGGCACTGGCCGGCGACCTGGTGCCGGACGTGGCGGACGGCGCCGAGCCGAAGAAGGAGAAGCGCCGGCCGGTGCTCGTCGGGTACGGCGTGAAGACGTCCGCCACCCGCCGCCGCCCCCGCAAACCCGCCGCCCCCGCGCCTGCTCCGTCCGCGCCTGCTCCGTCCGCGCCTGTTTCGTCCGCGCCTGTTTCGGCCACTCGCGCCGCCCCACCGGCCCCCGCGACCTCTGTGTCGGCCGCGCCGGTGAACGGGCACGCGGCCTCGGCCCGGGTTCGGGTCCTGGCGAAGCCGCCGGTGCGCAAGCTCGCCCGGGACCTCGGCGTCGACCTGACGGCCCTCACCGGCACCGGCCCGCAGGGGTCGATCACCCGGGCCGACGTGGAGGCCGCGGTGGCGGCGCCCGCCCCGGTGACCTCAGTGACCACGGGGAGCGCCCGGGAGGAGTACATCCCGGTAAGAGGGGTCAGGAAGGCGACCGCGCAGGCCATGGTGGCCAGCGCGTTCTCGGCTCCGCACGTGACCGAGTGGCTCCAGGTCGACGTGACCGAGACGATGGAGGCCGTGCGGCGGCTGCGGACACTGCCCGAGTTCGCCGAGGTCAAGGTGTCGCCGCTGCTCCTGGTGGCGAAGGCGCTGATCACGGCCGTGAAGCGGCACCCGATGGCGAACGCCTCGTGGACCGGCGAGGAGATCGTGGTCAAGCACTACGTGAACCTCGGCATCGCCGCCGCCACCGACCGCGGGCTGATCGTGCCGAATGTCAAGGACGCCGACGCGATGTCGCTGCCCGATTTGGCGCGGGCGCTCGGCGAGCTCACCGAGCGGGCTCGGGCCGGGAAGTGCCAGCCGGCCGAGCTGACCGGCGGCACGATCACGATCACCAACGTGGGGGTGTTCGGCGTCGACGCCGGCACGCCGATCCTGAATCCGGGTGAGGTGGCGATCCTCGCCGTCGGGCAGATCAGGGACATGCCCTGGGTGGTCGACGGGCAGCTCGCGGTCCGGAAGGTGACCACGCTGGCGCTGTCGTTCGACCACCGCGTGGTCGACGGCGAGCTCGGTTCGTACGTCCTGCGCGACGTCGGCGCCATGCTGGAGGACCCTCTGCGCATGCTCGCCTGGAGCTGACGCAGTCGACCCCGGAAGGGCCGGAGACCGGAGACGGTCTCCGGCCCTTCCGCTGCCCGCGAGCCGAACGCGACCTGTGCGGCGAGGGCCGGTGTCCTTTTCGCACGTTCAAGAAATCGGCACCCTCAGCAGATAAATGGCTACCGCCGTTTCAGATATGACCGAGTACGGCAGTCATCGACGCAATTGGCCGGATGTTTGCTGCTCCTCTATAAGGATATCCTCCCAGCGTCACGATCAAGGTCAGGACGTGGCGAAGAAGCGACCCCCCGTTTCTCCTAGAAATCGGCTGTTGTGCCGTGAAGGATCCGGGGAGGTCCATTTGCTGGCTAGGTCTGGCATGCGCAGAAGGTTGCTCACCGGTGGTCTGGTGGGCTCTGTCGCGTGTGCGATTGGTTTGGGGCCGCTGGTGCACCCCTCTTTCGCTACTTTCCGCCCCAGAAGCGGAGATCTGCCCGTCGTCATCGACTGTGGTCCGGATCGTGTGGGTCCGACCTTGCGGTTGCGGCAGCAGTCACGCCCGGACGGCGACCGCGCCGTTGTGACCGTGCTCATCGCGAACACCGGGCGGGAGGGCGCGAAGGGGGCGGGTTTCACCGAGGACCTCTCCGGCGTTCCCGGGCAGGCGGCGGTGGGCGAGGCGCGGGCGAGCGGTGGTGCGCTGTCCTTCCACAAGCCGATGCTCAGGTGGACGGGTGACCTCCCGGCCGGTGACAGCGTGACGGTCCGTTACGCGATCAAGAAGCCGGCCACGCAGGCGACCATCCCGATGGTCGACACGACCGCCGGACGGACCTGCCGCGACGCGGCCCCGAGCGCCGAAGCCACGGATACGCCCACCGGTGAGGCAACCGGTGAGGCCGCCGGTGCGGGGACATCGGCCGACGCCCAGCCAGGCACAGCCGGCACCACGGCCGCCACCACATCCGGCACCACGGCGGGCCCGGTGTCCGCGACCACGTCCGGGACCACCTCCGCTCCCGCGTCCGACGATGCGTCCGAGGATGCGTCCGACGGGATGGTGGCGGAGCGGCGGCCGGCCCGGCGCGGGTCGTCCGCCGAGACGGAGACCGCGAGCACGTCCGAAACGCTGCGAAGGACGTCGAAGGCCCTTCTGGCGCCGGTTCCGTTCTCCCAGCGTTACGTCGACAACTACCGGGGGGCGGTGACCCGGGCGGCGAACACCGTGCTGACCTGTTACCCGCCTGCGGTGTCCGACTGTACGACCCGGCGTAACGGGGTGGGCAACAACGACGTCGCGTCCACCTATGTCGACGTCGACTCCGACTCCTCGACGTTCAACTCCAGCACCGCCGACCTCACGCTGACCGCGGGCGCCCAGGTGGCGTACGCGCGGCTGTACTGGGGTGGGCGCGGCCAGACCACGACCGACACCCCGGGCCTGCCGGCGAACAACCGTTTGGCGCCCAACATCGCCCAGCGTGGGCAGGTGCTGATCAAGGCGCCGGGAGCGAGCGGCTACCAGACCATCAGCGCCGCCGCCGCGGACGTCGGCGACACTCCCGACAACGTGACCGCGAGCGGGATCGTCTACGGCGCCTCGGCGGACGTGACCTCCCTGGTGGCGGCGGCGGGAGCCGGCACCTACACGGTGGCCAACGTGCAGGCGTCCCGGGGATTCGACACTCTCGGCGCCTTCGGCGGCTGGACGCTGGTGGTGGCGTACAAGGACCCGTCCCTGCCGCTGCGGAACATCTCGGTGTTCGACGGTTTCCTGAACCAGCAGAGCAACGCGGCCGCGACCACCATCTCGTTGTCCGGGTTCCGGACCCCCACGACCGGCGCGGTGAACGTCAAGCTGGGCGAGGTGGCTCTCGACGGCGACAACAACATCGTCGGCGACTCACTGGCCGTGAAGTCGACCAACGGGCCGCAGACCACGCTCAGCGACGCTCTGCACCCGGCGAACAACTTCTTCAACTCGACCATCGCCAATCTCGGCAGTCAGGTGACGAACCGGAACCCCACGTACACGAACACGCTGGGGTACGACTCCAACATCATCGACGCGTCGTCGGCGTTCCGTAACAACGACACCTCCGCCACGTTCACCTTCAGCACGGTGGGCGACTCCTACTGGCCGTCGGCGTTCTTCACGCAGATCGACCTGCACCAGGCGAACATCCAGCTGACCAAGTCGGCGCAGGTGGTCGGGGGTGGCACTCCCGCACCGGGGTCGACCGTGGAATACACCGTCACCGCGACCAACACGGGTGACGACAACGCCATCAACGTGATACTCACCGACCCGATCCCCGCGAACACCACCTACAGTCCCGAGTCGATCGTCGTGGCGTCCGGGCCGAACGCCGGGCCGAAGACCGACGCCGTCGGCGACGACCAGGGGGAGTTCGTCGGCAACCAGGTCCAGGTGCAACTCGGCACCGGGGCCACTCCATCCGCCGGCGGCACGCTGGCGCCCGGGCAGTCGACGTCGGTGACGTTCCAGGTCGTGCTCGGGCCCAGCTCGGGCGGAACGACGGTGACCAACACCGGGACCGTCACGTACGCCAGTGCGGACAGGCCGACACAGCCGGGCCAAGCCTCCGCGAACGCGTCGACTGTCGTGCCCGCCCAGATCTCCTCCCTGGCGTTGCAGAAGACGGCGTTCCCGAGCACGGTGTCGGCAGCGGGCCAGACGATCACCTACTCGTACCGGGTCACCAACACGGGGAACACGACGTTGACCGGCATCACGGCCGTGGACACGTCGTTCTCCGGCACAGGGACGCCGCCGGTGGTCTCGTGCCCGGTGTCGTCGCTGGCGCCGGGGGTGTCGACCACCTGTACGGGGACCTATGTCACGACGCAGGCGGACATCGATGCCGGATCGATCGTGAACACGGCGGTGGCCTCCGGCACGCCGCCGTTCGGTCCTGTGGTGTCGTCCAACCCGTCCACGGCGACGGTGACCAGCGCCGAATCTCCCGGTCTGACCTTGCAGAAGACGGCGTTCCCGAACACGGTGTCGGCGGCGGGGCGGACGATCACCTACTCGTACCGGGTCACGAACATCGGGAACACGACGTTGACCGGGGTGACGGCGGTGGACACGTTCTTCTCCGGTACGGGGGCACCGCCGGTGGTCTCGTGCCCGGTGACGACCTTGGCGCCGGGGGTGTCGACCATCTGTACGGGGACGTATGTGACGACGCAGGCGGACATCGACGCGGGGTCGATCGTGAACACGGCTGTGGCGTCGGGTTCGCCGCCGTTCGGTCCGGTGGTGCCGTCGGAGCCGTCCACGGCGACGGTGGACGTTCCGCGTGACGCGCAGTTGGCGTTGCTGAAGACGGCGTTCCCGAGCACGGTGACGGCGGCGGGGCGGACGATCACCTACTCGTACGACATCGTCAACACGGGGAACACGACGTTGACCGGGGTGACGGCGGTGGACACGTTCTTCTCCGGTACGGGGACGCCGCCGGTGATCACCTGCCCGGTCACGACGCTGGTGCCGCAGGCGTCGACCATCTGTACCGGGACGTATGTGACGACGCAGGCGGACATCGACGCGGGGTCGATCGTGAACACGGCGGTCGCCTCCGGCACGCCGCCGGAGGGCCCGGTCGTGACATCCGATCCGTCCACGGCGACGGTGAACGCTCCACCGGAGCCGCAGTTGGCGTTGCTGAAGACGGCGTTCCCGAGCACGGTGACGGCGGCGGGGCGGACGATCACCTACTCGTACGACATCGTCAACACGGGGAACACGACGTTGTCCGGCATCACGGCCGTGGACACGTCGTTCTCCGGCACAGGGACGCCGCCGGTGGTCTCGTGCCCAGTGACGACGCTGGCGCCGCAGGTGTCGACGACGTGTACGGGGACGTATGTGACGACGCAGGCGGACATCGACGCCGGGTCGATCGTGAACACGGCTGTGGCCTCCGGCACGCCGCCGGAGGGCCCGGTCGTGACATCCGATCCGTCCACGGCGACGGTGGACGTTCCGCGTGACGCGCAGCTGGCGTTGCTGAAGACGGCGTCACCGAGCACGGTGACGGCGGCGGGTCAGACAGTGGCGTACTCCTATCTGGTCACGAACATCGGGAACACGACGTTGACCGGGGTGACGGCGGTGGACACGTTCTTCTCCGGTACGGGGGCGCCGCCGGTGATCACCTGCCCGGTCACGACGCTGGTGCCGGGGGTGTCGACGACGTGTACGGGGACGTATGTGACGACGCAGGCGGACATCGACGCCGGGTCGATCGTGAACACGGCGGTGGCCTCCGGCACGCCGCCGGAGGGCCCGGTCGTGACATCCGATCCGTCCACGGCGACGGTGAACGTTCCGCGTGACGCGCAGCTGGCGTTGCTGAAGACGGCGTTCCCGAGCAGCATGTCGGCAGCGGGTCAGACGATCACCTACTCGTACGACATCGTCAACACGGGGAACACGACGTTGACCGGGGTGACGGCGGTGGACACGTCGTTCTCCGGCACAGGGACGCCGCCGGTGGTCTCGTGCCCGGTCACGACGCTGGTGCCGCAGGCGTCGACCACGTGTACCGGGACGTATGTGACGACGCAGGCGGACATCGACGCCGGGTCGATCGTGAACACGGCGGTCGCCTCCGGTACGCCACCGTCCGGACCGGCCGTCACATCCGACCCGTCCACGGCGACGGTCACCAGCACCGCGGCTCCCGGCCTGGCGATGGACAAGACGGCCTTCCCGGCGACGGTGTCGGCGGCGGGGCGGACGATCACCTACTCGTACGACATCGTCAACACGGGGAACACGACGTTGACCGGGGTGACGGCGGTGGACACGTTCTTCTCCGGCACGGGGACGCCGCCGGTGATCACCTGCCCGGTCACGACGCTGGTGCCGCAGGCGTCGACCATCTGTACCGGGACGTATGTGACGACGCAGGCGGACATCGACGCGGGGTCGATCGTGAACACGGCGGTCGCCTCCGGCACGCCGCCGGAGGGCCCGGTCGTGACATCCGATCCGTCCACGGCGACGGTGAACGCTCCACCGGAGCCGCAGTTGGCGTTGCTGAAGACGGCGTTCCCGAGCACGGTGACGGCGGCGGGGCGGACGATCACCTACTCGTACGACATCGTCAACACGGGGAACACGACGTTGACCGGGGTGACGGCGGTGGACACGTTCTTCTCCGGCACGGGGACGCCGCCGGTGATCACCTGCCCGGTCACGACGCTGGTGCCGCAGGCGTCGACCATCTGTACCGGGACGTATGTGACGACGCAGGCGGACATCGACGCGGGGTCGATCGTGAACACGGCGGTCGCCTCCGGCACGCCGCCGGAGGGCCCGGTCGTGACATCCGATCCGTCCACGGCGACGGTGAACGCTCCACCGGAGCCGCAGTTGGCGTTGCTGAAGACGGCGTTCCCGAGCACGGTGACGGCGGCGGGGCGGACGATCACCTACTCGTACGACATCGTCAACACGGGGAACACGACGTTGACCGGGGTGACGGCGGTGGACACGTTCTTCTCCGGCACGGGGACGCCGCCGGTGATCACCTGCCCGGTCACGACGCTGGCGCCGCAGGTGTCGACGACGTGTACGGGGACGTATGTGACGACGCAGGCGGACATCGACGCGGGGTCGATCGTGAACACGGCTGTGGCGTCCGGTACGCCGCCGGAGGGCCCGGTCGTGACATCCGATCCGTCCACGGCGACGGTGGACGTTCCGCGTGACGCGCAGTTGGCGTTGCTGAAGACGGCGTTCCCGAGCACGGTGACGGCGGCGGGGCGGACGATCACGTACTCCTATCTGGTCACGAACATCGGGAACACGACGTTGACCGGGGTGACGGCGGTGGACACGTTCTTCTCCGGCACGGGGACGCCGCCGGTGGTCTCGTGCCCGGTGACGACCTTGGCGCCGGGGGTGTCGACGACCTGTACGGGGACGTATGTGACGACGCAGGCGGACATCGACGCGGGGTCGATCGTGAACACGGCGGTGGCCTCCGGCACGCCGCCGGAGGGCCCGGCCGTCACATCCGACCCGTCCACGGCGACGGTGAACGCTCCACCGGAGCCGCAGCTGGCGTTGCTGAAGACGGCGTCACCGAGCACGGTGACGGCGGCGGGTCAGACAGTGGCGTACTCCTATCTGGTCACGAACACGGGGAACACCACGTTGACCGGGGTGAACGTGGTGGACACGTTCTTCTCCGGTAGGGGAGCGCCGCCGGTGATCACCTGCCCGGTCACGACGCTGGTGCCGCAGGCGTCGACGACGTGTACGGGGACGTACACGGTGACGCAGGCGGACATCGACGCCGGGTCGATCGTGAACACCGCGACGGCCTCGGGCACGCCGCCGGAAGGTCCGGCCGTGACGTCCAACCCGTCCACGGCGACGGTGACCGCGCTGGTCACTCCCAGCATCGCTCTGCTGAAGACGGCGTCTCCGTCGTCCGTCGCGTCGGCGGGGCAGACGGTGGCGTACTCCTACCAGGTCACCAACACGGGCAACGCCACGTTGACCGGTATCTCGGTGGTGGACACGGCGTTCTCCGGTACGGGTACCCCACCGGTGATTTCGTGTCCGGTGACGACGCTGGTGCCGCAGGCGTCCACGACATGTACGGGGACGTACACGGTGACGCAGGCGGACATCGACGACGGCAACATCGTGAACACCGCCACGGCCGCGGGCACGCCGCCGGAGGGTCCGGCCGTGCCGTCCAACCCGTCCACCGCGACGGTCGTCACGACGTCGATCCCGGGGCTGGCCCTGCGGAAGACGGCCGATCCCACCACGGTGACGAAGGTGGGTCAGACGGTCACGTACTCCCACCTGGTCACGAACTCGGGGAACGTCACCCTCACCGGCCTGAACGTCGTGGACACGGCCTTCTCCGGCAAGGGGACGCCGCCGGTGGTGACGTGTCCGGTGTCGTCGCTGGCGCCGGGGGCGTCGACGACGTGTACGGGACCCTATGTCACGACGCAGGCGGACATGGACGACGGCAATATCGTGAACACGGCGGTGGCCTCCGGCACGCCGCCGGAGGGACCGGCCGCGTCGTCCAACCCGTCCACCGCGACGGTGACCGTGCAGGCCGACGCCCAGCTCGCCCTGTCGAAGACGGCGTCACCGAACACGGTGACGAAGGTGAGTCAGACGGTCACGTACTCCTACTTGGTCACCAACACCGGCAACGTCACGTTGTACGGCATCACGGCGGTGGACACGGCGTTCTCGGGTTCGGGGACGCCGCCGGTGATCACCTGCCCCGTGACGACGTTGGCGCCGGGGATCTCTACCACCTGTCAGGGGACGTACGTGGTGACCCAGGCGGACATCGACGCCGGGTCCATCGTCAACACGGCGGTGGCCTCGGGGACGCCGCAGGAGGGTCCGGAGGCGACGTCTGATCCGTCCACGGCGACGGTGACGGTGGCGTCGCAGCCCGGGCTGAGTCTGGTGAAGTCGGCCGACCCGACCATCGTGAGGAAGACGGGTGAGGTGGTCACGTACTCCTACCTCGTCACGAACACGGGGAACGTCCTGCTGACCGGTATAACGGCGGTGGACACGGCGTTCTCCGGTAAGGGGACGCCGCCGGTGATCACGTGTCCCGAGTCCTCGCTGGCGCCGGGGATCTCGACCACCTGTAAGGGGACGTACACGCTGATCCAGGCGGACATCGACGACGGCAACATCGTGAACACGGCGGTGGCCTCCGGCACGCCGCCGGAGGGACCGGCCGTCGACTCGGACCCGTCCACGGCGACCGTGGAGGTGTCGCCCGACCCTGGGCTGAGGCTGGTGAAGTCGGCCGACCCGACCATGGTGACCAAGGCAGGTCAGGTGGTGACGTACTCCTACCTGGTCACCAACATCGGCGACGTCACCTTCCACGACATCACGGTGGTGGACACGGTCTTCACCGGTAAGGGGACGCCTCCGGTGATCTCGTGTCCGGCGTCGTCGCTGGCGCCGGGGATCTCGATGACGTGTACGGGGACGTATGTGGTGACGCAGGCGGACATCGACGCCGGGTCCATCGTCAACACGGCGGTGGCGCCGGGGTCCCCGCCGGAGGGTCCCCCCATCACGTCGGATCCGTCGACGGCGACGGTGACCGCGACGTCGAAGCCGGGGCTGAGTCTGGTGAAGTCGGCCGATCCGTCGACGGTGTCGAGGGCGGGTCAGAAGGTGACGTACTCCTATCTGGTGACGAACACGGGGAACGTCACGCTGGACGACATCACGGTGGTGGACACGTCGTTCTCCGGCACGGGGAGGCCTCCGGTCGTCACCTGTCCGGCGTCGTCGCTGGCGCCGGGTAAGTCGATGACGTGTACGGGGGTCTACAGGGTGACGCAGGCGGACATCGACGCCGGTGCGATCGTGAACCGGGCGAAGGTGCGCGGGACGCCGCCGTGGGGGCTGGGGGTGTACTCCGATCCGTCCGCGGCGACGGTGGACGTGCTCGCCGATCCTGGGTTGAGCCTGGTGAAGTCGGCCGACCCGGCCGAGGTGACATGGGCGGGCCAGGAGGTGGCCTACGCGTTCGCGGTCGCCAACACCGGGAACGTCACGGTGAGCGATCTCGCGATCAGTGACGTCGAGTTCTCGGGGGCCGGGAGAGTGTCGAAGGTGATCTGCCCGCAGACGTCGCTGGCTCCGGAGGAGTCGACCACCTGCACAGCCACCTACATGGTGACGCAGGCCGATGTCGACGCGGGGTCGATCGTGAACACGGCGGTGGCGGTGGGGACGGCGGCGTCGGTGGAGGACGCGGTGCGTTCCAACCGGTCCACGACGACGGTGACCGCGGCTGTGGTGCCGGGGCTGGCGCTGGTGAAGTCGGCCGACCCGGCGACGGTGCCGGGGGTGGGCCAGGAGGTGACCTATTCGTTCGCGGTCGCCAACACCGGCAACGTCACGGTGACCGGGCTGGTGGTCGATGAGGTGGAGTTCTCGGGGACCGGGACGCTGTCCGCGGTGGCCTGTCCGGTGACGACGCTGGCGCCGGGGCAGTGGACCACCTGTGTGGGCACCTACGCCACCACCCAGGACGACGCGGGCGCGGGGTCGGTCGTGAACACCGCGGTGGCGGCGGCCGTGGTCCCGTCGGGGCAGATCGTGGGCTCCAACGCGTCCACCACGACGGTCCGGGTGAATTGGGAGGTGCCGCTGACGCCGCGGTTCACCTGCCCACAGAACAGGTGGCTGGGCAACATCGCCAACTACGGGTTCACCGTGTTCAACAACACGCCGCTCGCGACCGAGACCAGCGTCACCAACGACCTGTCGGGGATCTTGGACGACGCCAGGTTCCTGGGCGGCAAGGCCAGCGACGGCGCGTTGTCGAACACGCCGGCGGCCCTGACCTGGAAGGGGAAGCTGAAGCCGTACCAGAAGGCGCTCATCACCTACGCGGTGCAGCTGGCCAAGCCGTCGGGTGACCGCAAACTGGCGAGCACCCTGGTCGGCCCGGCACCCGCCGGTGGGGTGCAGGTCTCACCGGTCCGCGCACCGCAGACCGGCACATGCCAGGGCGCGAACTCCGCCCACCCGATGGCCCACCCGATGGCCCACCCGATCACCCACCCGAGGGCCGCCGGCCCGGCCCGTCCCGGGCGGGGACACCACGGCAGCACGGGCCCGAAGAAGGCCAGGAGCTCAACGCTCGTGAAGGCCGTCAACCGGCCGACCCGGCGACGGCTGTAAGGCATCACGACGAAGGTCCGCCTCCCCTTCCGGGTGGCGGACCTTCGCCATGAGAGGGCGCCGTGAGAAGGGCCGTAAAAAGCAACGCCAAAAAGGCTCAATGAAAACCGGGTGAGCGGGTGAACCGCCTTTTGGCAATGCGCGGTGTGATATCCGTTGTGCATCGTCGGACCTGACCACGCCGCAATGAACGGCATGGCTGACAAAAAATTCGAATACCCCAAATCCACCGATACCGCAGGAGTCGTCAATGAGCATGCGAATAACTGCACCTTCGGCGGTGCGCTCTCTCGCGTTGGCGGTTCTCGCCTCCACGGCGGTCGCCGGCTGTGGTGCGGGCGGGAACGCCACGCCCCAGACGTCCACCGCGGCGCACAAGCAGCCCGCCCCGGAGGCGTCCGCCGCGAAGGTCGTGGCCAACCCCCTTCCGACGAAGGTCGCGAACGAGCCGAGCGTCCGGGAGAACGTCGTGCAGACCAAGTGCGCGTCCGTCCCGGGTGGCTGGGGTGCGGAGGGAACGGCGAAGAACCTCGGCAAGAAGGCCGTCACCTACAAGATCGTCGTCTACTTCACCACCAAGAAGGCGACCACGCTCGACTTCGCCCAGGCGCGCGTGACGGTTCCGCCGGGCAAGACGGTTCCCTGGAAGGCGTCGAAGCACTTCCACGCCGACGGTGAGATGCTCTGCCCCATGCCCGGCATCAGCGTCGAGACCTGAGGCGGGCCGGGGCGTACAAGCCGTCTGCAAGATCGCAACCAGTGACACTCAAGCACGGGTTCCTAGCCTCCCTACCGTGATTCGTGGAGACCACGGCCCGCTCGCGACACGAGACGGGGGAGCGGCGACGATCGCCGAGTGCGTCGAGCGGTGCCTCCTGCCGCATGATCTCGCCGAGGACGACGAGCCGCTGGAGGACGGCGACCTGCGGGAGGCCGTGGCCGAGCTTCGCGCCCGGCGCGGCCTCCACGACCGGGCCGCCACGCTGGCCTGGCTGGCCGAGACGCCGTGGTCCGGGGAGCAGTTCGAGGCGCTCGTCGCCGGCATCGCGCGGCGGCGCCGCTTCCGGCGGCGCAAACAGGCCGAGCTCGGGCCGGGCCACCTCGCCTCCCACCGCTCCGACTTCGACCGCGTACGCGCCCTGTGGGTGACGGGCTCCCAGCCGGTGGGCGGCGAACTGCTCCACGGCGTCACCGCGCTGACCGGTTTTCGGCAGGCGGTGGTGACGGTGGGCGAGCGGTGGGCCGGGGAGCTGCCCGCGCCGCTGCGGCACGCCGGCCTCGGCGCGCTGGTGGGCCCGGTCCCGTACGGCGACGGTTATCTGACCGGCGTCGTGCTGGACCGCCGGGCGGCGCGGGACGATCCGGAGACGCTCGCCGCGGCGGGCGAGGCCGCCTTCGGCGAGTGGCTCGTGGCACGGCGCGGGCGGGCCTCCGTCGAGTGCCACTGGCTCTGACGCCCACGTCGCCGGCGGGCGGCACCGAAGACGCCCGCGCCAGAAGACGCCCGCGCCGCCGGAGACGCCGTGCCGCCGGGGACGGCGGGGGCGCGCGAGATCACCCGGCACGGGGGATGAGAGGATGAGCGCCGTGAAGAACGCGGCCACCGGGCCGCGTGCGTCCCGTCCCAGGGAGAGTGCATGTTCCGCCACATCGTGCTGCTGAAGTGGACCGACGACGCCACCGAGGAGCAGCGCGCCGAGGTGGAAAGGCGGCTGAGCGAGCTGCCGGGCGTCATCCCCGAGATCCGGACCTACCAGATCGGCCCGGACGCGGGCGTCAACCAGGGCAACTTCTCCTTCGCCGTGACGGCCGTCTTCGACTCTCCGGAGGACTACGTCGTCTACCGGGACCACCCGGCCCACCTGGCGGTGGTCGAGGAGTGCATCGCGCCGATCCTCGCCGCCCGCACGGCCGTGCAGTACGTCGTCGCCTGACGCACGCGCCCGGCACCCTGCGCCCGGCACCCTGCGCCCGGCACCCTGCGCCTGACACTCGTCGCCTGAAACCTCGCCGTACGCCCGCGACCTCCGCGCCGCGGGCGTACGGCGAGAGGGTGGTCAGAAGGAGCTCTCGGGCAGGTCCATGAGGTCCTGCCCGGTGGCGGCGAGCACGCGGCGCTCGGCGGCCAGGCGGGGCAGGACGGTCTGGGCGAAGAACGTGGCCGCCCCGACCTTGCCCGTGTAGAAGTCCTTGTCCTGCTCCGAGACGGACAGCGCGTTCAGCGCCACCTCGGCCTGGCGCAGCATCAGCCAGCCGAGGACCAGGTCGCCGAGCGCCATCAGGAACCGGGTCGTGTTGAGCCCGACCTTGTAGACCTCCCGCGGCGTCTCCATCGAGGAGATCGCCCAACCGGCCATCGTGTCGGCCATGGCCTTCACCTCGTCGGCCGCCTCGTCGAGCAGCCCCCGCTCGACCTTCAGCCGTCCGTTGCCCGCCTCGGAGCCGGCGAACGCCTTGATCTCGCCGAGCAGCGACCCCAGCGCCGCGCCCTGGTTCCGCAGGACCTTACGGAAGAACAGGTCCTGGCCCTGGATCGCGGTCGTGCCCTCGTACAGCGAGTCGATCTTCGAGTCGCGGATGTACTGCTCGATCGGGTAGTCCTGCAGGAAGCCCGAGCCGCCGAGCGTCTGCAGCGAGCGCGCGAGCAGCTCGTACGACCGCTCGGAGCCGACGCCCTTGACCAGCGGGAGCAGCAGGTCGTTGAGCGCCTCGGCGGCCTCGTCGCGGCGGCCCTCGAACTCCGCGATCTGGATCTGGTCCTGGATCGTCGCCGTGTAGAGCACCAGCGCCCGCATGGCCTCGGCGTACGACTTCTGCAGCATGAGCTCGCGGCGTACGTCGGGGTGATGGGTGATCGGCACGCGCGGCGCGGTCTTGTCGCCGGAGCGGGTGAGGTCGGCGCCCTGGAGGCGGTTCTTCGCGAACTCCAGCGCGTTCAGGTAGCCGGTGGAGAGCGTGGCGATGGCCTTGGCGCCCACCATCATGCGGGCGTGCTCGATGACCATGAACATCTGCCGGATGCCGTCGTGCGCGTCGCCGACCAGGTAGCCGATCGCGGGGTGCCTCTCGCCGAGGGTGAGCTCGCAGGTCGTGGAGACCTTCAGGCCCATCTTCTTCTCGACGTTGGTGACGTACACGCCGTTGCGCTCGCCCAGCTCACCGGTCTCGATGTCGACCAGGAACTTCGGCACGAGGAACATCGACAGCCCCTTGGTGCCGGGCCTGGCGCCCTCGGGACGGGCCAGCACGAGGTGGAAGATGTTCTCGGCCATGTCGTGCTCGGCGCTGGTGATGAAGCGCTTCACGCCCTCGATGTGCCAGGTGCCGTCGGGCTGCGCGATCGCCTTCGTACGGCCGGCCCCGACGTCGGAGCCCGCGTCGGGCTCGGTCAGGACCATCGTCGCGCCCCAGTGCCGCTCGACGGCCATCTCGGCGAACCGCTTCTGCTCGGGGGTGCCGAGCTCGAACAGCAGGCGGGCGAAGGCGGGGCCGCAGGCGAACATCCACACGGCGGGGTTGGCCCCGAGCACCATCTCGGCCATCGCCCACACGAGGCTGCGCGGAGCGGGCGTGCCGCCCAGCTCCGGCTGCAGCTCCAGGCGCCACCACTCGGCGTCCACCCAGGCCTGGTACGACCGCTTGAAGCTCTCCGGCATGGTCACGTCGTGGGTGGCCGGGTCGAAGACGGGCGGGTGACGGTCGGCGTCCTCGAACGAGTCGGCGATCGGCCCGGTGGCGAGCCGGTTCACCTCGTCCAGCACGCTGCGGGCGGTGTCCTCGTCGACCTCGGCGAAAGGGCCGGCGCCGAGGATCTCCCCGCGCCCGAACACCTCGAAGAGGTTGAACTCCAGGTCGCGGAGGTTGCTCTTGTAGTGACCCATCTGTGTGCGCTCCTAGAACCGAACCCGGGGGTAACGTACTGGTCGGTAACTCTAGCCCGAATGCTACCCGTCGGTAACCCGGCATATCCATGGCCTCCACCACAGATCGCGCGAATCTTCCCGCACAACGGATATGTTGGGGTTGTGAGGAGCGCGGCTCGCGGCCCTCCCGGACGAGGTGCCTGCCGTACCCGGAGCGGCGAAGACGGCGGGCGAAGGGATATGAACCAGCTTCTGCAGATCGCCGGCGCCGTACTCGTCCTCGGCGCGTTCCTGCTCTCCCAGTTGAACGTCCTGGACGGCCGGTCGAAGATCTACCTCGCGCTCAACCTCGTCGGCTCCGCCGTGCTCGCGTGGCTCGCGTATGCGGACGCCAACTGGGGGTTCCTGCTGCTGGAGGGGGTGTGGGCCGTGGTCTCCGCGGCCGGCCTCGTCCGATCGTTCCGGCCGCGACGGGTGGCCACATAACCGGCTTGACACCTTTGGTGGTGTCGCGGTTGGGTGGGTGCATGCTTGAGATCCACACGGTGACTTTCGACTGCGCCCGGCCATACGAGCTGGCCCGGTGGTGGAGCGAGGCCCTGGGCTGGCCGCTCGCCGACTCCGAGCCCGAAGACGACGAGGTCATGCTGGACCGCCCGGACGGTCCTCCGCATCTGCTTTTCATCCGGGTGCCCGAGGGCAAGACGGTCAAGAACCGGCTGCACCTCGATCTCGACCCCACCGGGGACGGCACCCGCGACCAGCAGGTCGAGCGGCTGCTCGCGCTCGGGGCCAAGCCGTACGAGGACCACCGCACCCCCGAGGGCGCGGGCTGGGTCACATTGCTCGACCCCGAGGGCAACGAACTCTGCGTGTGCCGCAACGCGGCGGAGCGGGAGTCCTGAGACTCAGGCGCCCTTGGCCCGGTTCCGCATGGAGAGCGTGAAGACGGCGGTGACCAGCAGCACGAGCAGGCCGCCCCACAGCGCGTCCCAGGCCGCGCCGAAGACGCCCTCGCGGTCGATCACGAGCTGCACCGGATACATCAGGGCCGCCGCGCCGAGCGCCGGGTAGAGCGAGAAGCGCCAGGGGTGCCGCAACGCCCAGTGGCGGGCCTGCCGGGTCACCCGGTCGCCCACGTTCGGCTTGGAGATCGAACCGATCCCCGCGACGAGGGCGAACAGGGTGATCCCCGAGCACAGGGCCCAGGTCAGGTCCGCCGGTCCGGGCAGGATGACGCCCAGGAGGAAGCTCGTGGCGGCGACCGCCCCGCCGGCCGTCGCCGCGGCTCGCCAGGGGGCGCCGCGCAGGGCCGCGCCGGCCAGGGACATCTCGTCCATTCGGGTGAGTTCGTTCATGGTTACAGCGTGCCTGTCCGGGTGGTCCGGCGGCATCGGGGAAGTCCCTGAGCATCCCCTGACACCCCCTGGACAGGTCCTCCGGCACCCCAGTCTCCGGCAGCTCAGCCGCGTCACCCCGGCGGCCCGGTCTCCGGCGGCTCAGCCCGGCGGCTCACCCCTCCAGGGCCGTTCCCTCCGGGAGCGGGGCGACGTCGACGAAGTTGTCGTGGTAGACCGCGCCCCGGCCCATGTCGGCGTCGCGTTCGTCGACCACCGCGTTGGGGTTGGCCCCGCCCGCGTGCTTCGGCCAGTGGCCCTTGGGCGCGACCACCACCCCCGCCGCGACCCGGTCGCTGACCTCGACGTACGCCCGGAACTCCCCGTTGCCGTTGAAGACGCGGGCGGCCCGCCCGTCCACGAGACCGCGCGACGCCACGTCGGCCGGGTTGACCAGCACCCGCGGCCCCTTCGAGCGCCTGCGCAGCTCGGGGTTGTTGCCGAAGGTCGTGTTCAGGAACGTGTGCGACGCCGGAGTGACCAGCACGAGCGGGTACGGCCGGTCGCCCGGAGCCGTACGGGCCGTCAGCGACGGAACGTACCCCGCGACGCGCGGCAGCCCGGCGGCCTCGGCCCGCGCGGAGGCGAACTCCAGCCGGCCGCTCGGCGTCGGGAAGCCCTCCGTGAACGGCACGAACGGGTCGGCCGCCGGCAGCCGCGCCCAGCCCTGTTTGCGGATCTCCTCCAGCGAGATCCCGGCCTGGGCGAGCGTCTGCGCGGCGAGTTCGAGGTCGGTGTCGTAGAGCGACGGCTCGGTCATGCCCATCTGCCGGGCGAGCCGGCGGAACGTCTCGGTCGTCGGCAGGCACTCGCCCGGCGGCGCGACGGCGGGCTCGTTCCACACCATGTACATGTGCCCGTAGCCGTGGTGCACGTCCAGGTGCTCGATCTGCATCGTCGCGGGCAGCACGTAGTCGGCGTAGTCGGCCGTGTCGGTCGGGAACTGCTCCATCACCACCGTGAACAGGTCCTCCCGCGCCAGCGCCGCCCTGATCCGGTTCTGGTCGGAGGTCGAGCCGAGCGGGTTGGCCGCGTAGACCCACAGGCACTTGACCGACTCGTCCAGTCCGTCGGCCAGCCGGGTCATCGTTAGCGTGCGCACCGGGTGGGGGAGCAGATCGTCGCGCGGGTCCGGGCCCGCGGGCGCGTACGCCGAGGTGGAGTAGGCCACCCCGCCGCCCGGGTGCCGCCAGTCGCCGGTCACGCCCGGGATGCAGGCGATCGTCCGCATCGCGGTCCCGCCGCCCTCGTGCCGCTGGATGCCCATGGTGGCTCGGATGCCGGTCGGCCGCGTGTGCGCGAGACGTACGCCGAGGGCCCTGATCCGCTCCTCGGGCAGCCCGGTGATCTCCGCGACGAGCGCCGGGGGATGCCTGCGGATCTCCGCCTCGAACTCGTCCCAGCCGGTCGTGTGCTCCTCGATGTACGCGCGGTCCTCGGCGCCCTCCTCCAGCACGACGTGCAGCAGGCCGAGCGCGAGCGCGGCGTCGGTGCCGGGCCGGATGGGCAGGTGCTCGTCCGCCTGGTCGGCCGTGCGCGTGCGGACGGGGTCGATCGCGACGACGTACGCTCCGGCTGCCCGGGCGTCCTGGACGAACTTCCACATGTGGTGCCCGCTGGTCAGCGTGTTGGTGCCCCACAGCAGGATCAGCCGTGACAGGGCGAACGTCTCCGGGTCCATGCCGCCGGGGGTCCCGTTGACGTACCGCAGGCCGTCGTTGCCCGCCCGCGCGCAGATGTTGAGGTCGTGCCGGGACGCGCCGAGGACGTTCCAGAACCGCCGCCCGGCCTGCCCCGTCTCGCCCTGGACGTACCCGAGCGTCCCGGTGCCCTGGTACGGCCAGATCGCCTCGCCTCCGTGCTCCTCGACGATCGACGTCAGCCGTGCCGCGATCTCCGCCAGCGCCTGGTCCAGAGGGACGCGCTCGAACCGGCCGGACCCCTTCGGCCCGACCCGCTTCAGGGGGTGGCGGATCCGGTCCGCCGCACGGACCTGCTCCAGGTAGCGGTTCACCTTCACGCACAGGGCCCCGCGCGTGTAGGGGTGGTCGTGGTTGCCGCGCAGCGCGGCGGCCTCGCCGTCGCGCACGGTCACGACCCAGGAGCAGGTGTCGGGGCAGTCGAGCGGACAGGCGCCGAGGATGGGTAGCGACGTGCTCATGGCCCCGACGTTAGCGTGCCGCTCCTCGCCGTCCCCCCGCCGCCGGCGCTCCGTAGAGTGTCACTGTCTGGCCGCGCCTTTCCGGCTCGGCGGCCGGCACCGGCGCGATCCCGTCGAGGCTGTCCGAGGCCAGGGATATATACATGCCATTAATTCTGGACACTGAGTGCGAAGATCGCACAGAATCGCTGGTGGTGAGAGGCATCAAGGAGCAGGACCTGACACTGGACACCCCCGGCTCGGGGGTCGTCCTGGTCGTAGAGCCTCTGTTGCCGCAGCGGATCCGCCGTCCTTCGGACGCTTTGCGGTTCCTGCTCACGCTGCTGGCCCTCGCCGCTGTCGTGCTGCTGGCCCTGGCCCTGCAGCGGACGCTCAACGGCCTGGAGTCCGACGTCCACACCGGCACCGGCCGCGCGCCCGAGGTGCTGTCGGGCGCCGCCGGGCTGCTGGGCGGCGTGGCCGTGCTGGTGGTCCCCGTGGCGTTCGCCGTCGAGCGGGTCTTCCACCGCGACGGCATGCGCGTCACCCAGGGGCTGATCGCCGCGATCCTCGCCCTGCTGGTCTCGTACGCGCTGGGCGAGTGGCTGGTGCAGTCCGGCCCCGCGGACCTCAGGCAGCTGCTCACCGGCAACCGGGACGTCGAGCCGCTGAACACCGTGCTCACCCCAGCGATCGCCTACGCCACGGCGGTGCGGATGTCGCGGCGCCCCCACTGGCGGGCGCTCATGTGGGCCGCGCTCGGTCTCGACGTGTTCGCGCTGTTCACCGCCACCAAGGTCACCGCGCTCGGCGTCATCCTCACGTACATCGTCGGCCTCGCCGTCGGTTTCGGCACGTTGTACGGCATCGGCAGCGCCAACACCCGGCCGCCGGGCAGCGCCGTGCTGGCCGCGCTGCGCAGGCTCGGGTTCACGCCGGTCAACGCCCGCCGGGTGGAGGACGACAGCTCGGGCAGCCGCCGCTACCTCATCGGCCTCACCGGCGACCGCACCATCGACGTGACCGTCCTCGACCGGGACCGCCAGGTGGCGGGAGTCCTCTACCGGCTGTGGCGGCGCTTCCTGCTCAACAACGAGACCCGGCGCCGGGCCATCCGCTCGCTGCGCGCCGAGCTGGAGCGCGAGGCGCTCATGGCGTACGCCGCGCAGGCCGCGGGCGTACGGCTGCCGCGCCTGCTGGGCACCAGCGAGGTCGGCACCGAGGCCGCGCTGCTCGCCTACGAGCACGTGGACACCCGGCCGGTGAGCGAGCTGGACGACGAGGACCTCGACGACGAGCTGCTCGCGCGGATGTGGGAACAGGTGCGGCTGCTGCAGGCCCACCGCCTGGCCCACCGTCACCTCACCGGCGAGAGCATCCACGTCGGCGCGGCCCGCGAGGTCTACCTCGTGGACGCCCGCAGCGGTGAGATCGCGGCCGGCGACATGCTGCTGCGGCTCGACATCGCCCAGCTCCTCGCCTACCTCGGCACCCGGGTGGGAGCCGAGCGCTCGGTCCGGTCGGCGGCGACGGCGCTGGGGGAGGACGCCCTGGCCGGGGCGATGCCGCTGCTCCAGCGGATCGCGCTGAGCCGCGACACCCGGACCGCGGCCCGCCGGGACAAGCACCTGCTGCCCGCACTCCGCGAGCAGATCATCGCGCTGAAGCCCAAGGTAGAGGTGGAGGAGGTGCGGCTGGAGCGGTTCCATCCCCGCACCCTCGTCACGATCATCCTGAGCGTGATCGCGGCCTACCTGCTGCTGCCCCAGCTCAGCCAGGTCAACCTGGTTTCCGTCGTCACCACGGCCAACTGGGCGTGGAGCGGGGTCGCGCTGGCGGCGGCCGCGCTGAGCTACGTGGCCGCCGCGGTCATGCTGCGCGGCTTCGTCCCCGAGTCGCTGCCGCTCGGGCACACGATCCTGGCCCAGTTCGCCGGGTCGTTCGTGAAGCTGGTCGCGCCCGCCGCGGTGGGCGGAGTCGCGATCAACACCCGCTATCTCCAGAAACGCGGGGTGCCGCCCGGCGCGGCCGTGGCGAGCGTCGGAGCCTCCCAGCTCGTCGGCCTGACCATACACATCTCGCTGCTGCTGCTGTTCGGCTACCTGACCGGCACCCAGGCCGCGCCGTCCCTGACCCCGTCGCGCGGGCTCCTCATGGTGCTGCTCGGCGTGGCCGTGCTGTTTCTGATCCTGCTCGCCATCCGGCCGCTGCGCCGGGTGGTCACCACCCGCGTGCGCGCGATGTTCTCGGGGGTGATCCCCCGGCTGCTCGACATCGTGCAGTCGCCCCGGAAGGTCCTGGAGGCCGTCGCCGGCACGCTGCTGCTCACGCTCAGCTTCGTGACCTGCCTGGCGG
Source organism: Microbispora sp. NBC_01389 (assembly GCF_045040095.1). Taxonomy (NCBI): domain Bacteria; kingdom Bacillati; phylum Actinomycetota; class Actinomycetes; order Streptosporangiales; family Streptosporangiaceae; genus Microbispora; species Microbispora sp. NBC_01389. The sequence goes on along the minus strand of NZ_CP109552.1, from coordinate 1,331,332 downwards.
GCTGCGTCCACGCATTCGGCGGCCAGGTGTCGTTCACGGCCGTCGCCGTGGTCTTCCTCGCCGGCAACGCGATCGGCTCCGCCGCTCCGACGCCCGGCGGCCTCGGCGCGGTGGAGACCTCGTTGTCGGTCGGCCTCACGGTGGCCGGGCTGCCCGCCACGGTCGCCACCTCCGCGGTGCTGCTGTTCCGGTTGATGACGTTCTGGCTGCCCGTGCTCCCCGGCTGGGCCTCCTTCGCCTACCTCCAGCGCAAGAACGCCCTCTGACCCGCTCCTCCCGTACCTCCCCCGCGGCCGCCCGGAACGGCGCACGGGGGGGTCGGGGGCGGTCACCTCGGAACGGTCACTCGGGGGTGGTCACTCGGCGCTGGAGGCGGCCCAGAGGTTGATGCCGCAGTCGACCGCGTCCTTGTCGATCGCGTCCAGTTCCTCCTGATCGAAGTCGAGCCGGCCGACCGCGTCCAGGTTGTCGTCGAGTTGCCCCACGCTGCTCGCGCCGATCAGCACCGACGTCACCCGGTGGTCGCGCAGCGCCCAGGCCAGCGCCATCTGCGCCAGCGACTGGCCCCGCCGCCCGGCGATCTCGTTCAACCGCCGCACGTGGCGCAGGCTCTCCTCCGACAGCAGCGATGGGTCGAGCGACTTGCCCTGCGCCGCCCGCGAGTCCCGCGGGATGCCGTCGAGGTAGCGGCCGGTCAGCATGCCCTGCGCCAGCGGCGAGAACGCGATGCAGCCGGCGCCCTCCTCCTCCAGCACGTCGAGCAGCCCGTTCTCGATCCAGCGGTTGAGCATCGAGTAGGAGGGCTGGTGGATGAGCAGAGGCGTGCCCAGGTCCCGCAGGATCGCCGCCGCCTCCCGGGTCCGCTCCGGGGAGTAGGAGGAGATGCCGGCGTAGAGCGCCTTCCCCGAGCGGACCGCGTGGGCGAGCGCCCCCATGGTCTCCTCCAGGGGCGTCTCGGGGTCGAACCGGTGGCTGTAGAAGATGTCGACGTAGTCGAGGCCCATCCGCTTCAGCGACTGGTCGAGGCTCGCCAGCAGGTACTTCCGCGATCCCCAGTTGCCGTACGGCCCGGGCCACATGTCGTAGCCGGCCTTGGTCGAGATGACCAGCTCGTCGCGGTACCTCGCGAAGTCCTGCTGGTAGAGGTGCCCGAAGTTGATCTCCGCGGAGCCGTACGGCGGGCCGTAGTTGTTGGCGAGGTCGAAGTGGGTGACCCCGCGGTCGAAGGCCCGGCGGAGGATGGCCCGCTGCGTCTCGATCGGCTTGTCGTCGCCGAAGTTGTGCCATAACCCGAGTGACACCGCGGGCAGCCTCAGCCCGCTGCGTCCGGTCCGGTTGTACGGCATGGGCCCGTACCGGCCCTCGGCTGCCACGTAGCTCACTCGGTCACTCCAACTCGGTCGAGGATCCAGGAGAGCGCGAACGCCTCCTCACGCCAGGCGTCGTAACGGCCGCTGCGGCCTCCGTGGCCGGCGCCCATCTCGGTCTTCAGCAGGAACGGGCCGCCCGTCGCGTTGTCGCGGAGCCGGGCGATCCACTTGGCGGGCTCGTGGTAGAACACCCGCGTGTCGTTCAGGCTGGTGGTCGCGAGGATCGGCGGGTACGGCCGGCCGTCGACGTTCTCGTACGGCGAATAGCTCTTCATGTAGGCGTAGACCTCGGGGTCGTGCAGCGGGTCGCCCCACTCGTCCCACTCGGTCACCGTCAGCGGCAGCGAGGGGTCGAGGATCGTGTTCAGCGCGTCGACGAACGGCACCTCGGCGACGATCCCGGCGAACTCCTCCGGCGCGAGGTTGGCGACGGCGCCCACGAGCAGCCCGCCCGCCGATCCGCCCCTGGCGACGACCCGGCTCGACCAGCCCGCGGCCTTGAGGTGGCGCGCGCACGCGACGAAGTCGGTGAAGCTGTTCTTCTTGCGGGTCAGCTTGCCGTCCTCGTACCAGCGGCGGCCCATCTCGCCGCCGCCCCGCACATGCGCGATGGCGAAGGCCAGTCCCCGGTCGAGCAGCGAGAGCCGGGCCACCGAGAAGTAGGGGTCGATGGACGACTCGTAGCTGCCGTAGCCGTACAGCAGGGTCGGGGCGGGCCGCTCCGTGCCCTTCCGCACCATGATCGAGATCGGGACCCTGGTGCCGTCGCCGGCCGTGGCCCACTCGCGGAACTGCTCGTAGTCGTCCGGGTCGTAGTCGCCGAGCACCACCTTCCGCTTGAGCAGGATCAGCTCGCGCGACCGCAGGTCGTAGTCGTACACCGACGGCGGGGTGACCATCGAGGTGTAGCCGAGCCGCAGGCGGCCCGTCTCGAACTCGGCGTTGCCGGTCGGCGCGACGTCGTACAGCGGCTCGGGGAAGGAGATGTCGTACGGGTCGCCGCCGTCGCCCGGCAGGATCCGCACGCCGGTGAGGCCGTCGCGGCGGAAGTGGACGACGACGTGGTCCTTGAAGGCGTCCACGTCGAGCAGCCTGGTGTCGTCCCGGTGCTCGATCAACGGGGTCCAGGTGCCCGGCTCGCCGACCGGGGCGGTGGCCAGTTCGAAGTTGACGGCGCCGTCGTTGTGGAGGACGAGAAACCCGTCAGCCGCGTGCTCCAGGCCGTACTCGACGCCGGTCCGCCGCGGCCGCACGACGGCGAACTCGCCGTCCGGGGTGCTCGCGTCGAGCACCCTGACCTCGCTCGTGATCTTGCTGCCCGAGGTCAGCACGAGGTAGCGCTGACTGCGGGTCAGCCCGATGCCCACCCAGAAACGCTCGTCGTCCTCCTGGTAGACGACGACGTCCTCGTTCTGTCCGGGGGCCTGGCCGGGCGTGCGGCCGAGCGTGTGCCGGTGAATCCGGTACGGACGCCAGGCGTCGTCCACGGTGGTGTAGAAGAACGTGGAGCCGTCCGCCGACCAGGCGCCGCCGTAGAAGACTCCGGCGATCTCGTCCGCGAGCGCCTCGCCCGTCTCCAGGTCCTTGAACCGGAGCGTGAACCGCTCGTCGCCGGAGAAGTCGGTGGAGTAGGCGAGCTTCGTGCCGTCCGGGCTCACCGCGCTCGTGCCCATGGAGAAGAAGGGGCTGTCGCCCGCGAGCTCGTTGCCGTCCAACAGCACCTGCTCACCGGGGAGCGACTCGCCCGGCTCCAGCTTCGGCGGGTCGTCGCCGTCGGCGGCCACCCGGCACTGGATGCCGTACTGCTTGCCTTCTTCGGTGCGCGAGTAGTACCACCAGGCGCCCTTCCGCGTGGGCACCGAAAGGTCGGTCTCCAGGGTCCGGCCCTTGATCTCCTTGAAGATCGTCTCCTGGAGATCCCCGAGGTGGGCCGTCGTTTCCTGGGTGTAGGCGTTCTCCGCCTCCAGGTAGGCGATGGTGTCGGGGTCGTCCTTCTTGAGCAGCCACGCGTACTCGTCGACCACGGTGTCACCGTGGTGGCTGCGCTCGAAAGGAACCTTCTTCGCTACAGGCGGCATGTCGCTCACCCGCCAGAGTCTATGTTCGCGATGGTCCTGCCACGGCTCCTCCACGCTGCCTTTGGGGCGGCCTGCGAGTGATCGGCTCCGGGACCAGGCCGGCCTTCGGATGCGTTCCTGTCCATTCGGGTCATGGTGCTGCCGGAGCCTGGTAATCTTGTGATGTCGGCGCGGTCCGGCGCACTCCTCTTCGATCACCTGAGTGGTTGTCTTGGTGTGCGCGGGTCGGTTCGCCGGCCGCCTCTCGTGCTCTCCTGGATCTCGTCCTGATGTGCGGTTTGCATCGGGGTCGGAGTTCGGGTAAGTTAGAGGGGTTGCCTCGGAAACGGGGCGGTCGAATTCCTGTCGGTTGGCGGATTTCGGGTCAAGTCGGTTCTGAAACGG
>NZ_CP109552.1:675000-1325000 GCF_045040095.1 Microbispora sp. NBC_01389 | reverse complement strand
TGTGATAGCCGGCGGGCGTTGCGTGTGCGGGGTTGTGGGACCTTCCGGGGGAGACCGCCGTCTCTTCAGGCAGTGAGAAATCGGTGGGGTAGTCGAACGCTCTGGGAAGGGCGGCCGTAGACCGTGAGAGCCGGGTAGGCGAAACTTTACCGACTGTTGGGAGTGTTCCCGAGTAGCACGGGGCCCGAGAAATCCTGTGTGAATCTGCCAGGACCACCTGGTAAGCCTAAATACTTCCTGATGACCGATAGTGAACTAGTACCGTGAGGGAAAGGTGAAAAGCGCCCCGGTGAGGGGTCGTGAAATAGTACCTGAAACCGTGTGCCTACAAGCCGTAGGAGCGTAGTCGTTTTCGGACGGCTGTGATGTGACTGCGTGCCTTTTGAAGAATGAGCCTGCGAGTTATGGTGTGTGGCGAGGTTAACCCGTGTGGGGGAGCCGTAGCGAAAGCGAGTCTGAATAGGGCGCTTTTAGTCGCATGCTGTAGACCCGAAGCGGAGTGATCTACGCATGGGCAGGTTGAAGCGCGGGTAAGACCGCGTGGAGGACCGAACCCACCAGGGTTGAAAACCTGGGGGATGACCTGTGTGTAGGGGTGAAAGGCCAATCAAACTCCGTGATAGCTGGTTCTCCCCGAAATGCATTTAGGTGCAGCGTTACGTGGTGCTTGCCGGAGGTAGGGCTCTGGTTGGCTGATGGGCCCGACAAGGTTACTGACGTCAGCCAAACTTCGAATGCCGGTAAGTGGAGCGTGGCAGTGAGACTGCGGGGGATAAGCTCCGTGGTCGAGAGGGAAACAGCCCAGATCACCGACTAAGGCCCCTAAGCGTGTGCTAAGTGGGAAAGGATGTGGAGTCGCAGTGACAACCAGGAGGTTGGCTTAGAAGCAGCCACCCTTGAAAGAGTGCGTAATAGCTCACTGGTCAAGTGATTCTGCGCCGACAATGTAGCGGGGCTCAAGTACACCGCCGAAGTCGTGGCACTGTCAGCGTTTGCTGGTGGTGGGTAGGGGAGCGTCGTGCGAGCCGGTGAAGCTGCCGAGTGATCGTGTGGTGGAGGTCGTACGAGTGAGAATGCAGGCATGAGTAGCGAGTCAGAAGTGAGAATCTTCTGCGCCGAATGACCAAGGGTTCCTGGGGCAGGTTCGTCCGCCCAGGGTAAGTCGGGACCTAAGGCGAGGCCGACAGGCGTAGTCGATGGACAACGGGTTGATATTCCCGTACCCGCTGTGATGCGCCCATATCGAATCCGGGGATACTAAGGGTCCTTAAGCCGGTTGGCTCTTCGGAGCCGGCGTCAGGGTGAACGCCTGGCCTGATCTGGTAGTAGGTAAGCGATGGGGTGACGCAGGAAGGTAGCCCAGCCCGGGCGGTGGTTGTCCCGGGGTAAGCATGTAGGGAGAGAGATAGGCAAATCCGTCTCTCATTAATCCTGAGGTGTGATGCCGAGCCGATTGTGGCGAAGTGGGTGATCCTATGCTGCCGAGAAAAGCCTCTAGTGAGTGTCGTAGCGGCCCGTACCCTAAACCGACTCAGGTGGTCAGGTAGAGAATACCAAGGCGGTCGGGTGAACTGTGGTTAAGGAACTCGGCAAATTGCCCCCGTAACTTCGGGAGAAGGGGGACCTTTACTGGTGATGGAACTTGCTTCTTGAGCTGGTGGGGGTCGCAGTGGCCAGGGGGAAGCGACTGTTTACTAAAAACACAGGTCCGTGCGAAGTCGTAAGACGATGTATACGGACTGACGCCTGCCCGGTGCCGGAACGTTAAGGGGACCGCTTAGCATCCTTTTGGGGTGCGAAGGTGAGAACTTAAGCGCCGGTAAACGGCGGTGGTAACTATAACCATCCTAAGGTAGCGAAATTCCTTGTCGGGTAAGTTCCGACCTGCACGAATGGCGTAACGACTTCCCCGCTGTCTCAACCACAGGCCCGGTGAAATTGCAGTACGAGTAAAGATGCTCGTTTCGCGCAGCAGGACGGAAAGACCCCGGGACCTTCACTACAGCTTGACATTGGCGTTTGGAGCGTCTTGTGTAGGATAGGTGGGAGACTGTGAAGCGGTGACGCTAGTTATCGTGGAGTCATTGGTGAAATACCACTCTGGTCGTTTTGGACGTCTAACCCGCGCCCGTGTATCCGGGTGGGGGACAGTGTCTGGTGGGTAGTTTAACTGGGGCGGTTGCCTCCTAAAAGGTAACGGAGGCGCCCAAAGGTTCCCTCAGCCTGGTTGGCAATCAGGTGTCGAGTGTAAGTGCACAAGGGAGCTTGACTGTGAGACTGACGGGTCGAGCAGGAGCGAAAGCTGGGACTAGTGATCCGGCATCGGCGTGTGGAAGCGGTGTCGCTCAACGGCTAAAAGGTACCCCGGGGATAACAGGCTGATCTTCCCCAAGAGTCCATATCGACGGGATGGTTTGGCACCTCGATGTCGGCTCGTCGCATCCTGGGGCTGGAGTAGGTCCCAAGGGTTGGGCTGTTCGCCCATTAAAGCGGTACGCGAGCTGGGTTTAGAACGTCGCGAGACAGTTCGGTCCCTATCCGCTGCGCGCGCAGGAGACTTGCGAGGGGCTGTCCCTAGTACGAGAGGACCGGGACGGACGAACCTCTGGTGTGCCAGTTGTTCCGCCAGGAGCACGGCTGGTTGGCTACGTTCGGTAGGGATAACCGCTGAAAGCATCTAAGCGGGAAGCTCGCCTCAAGATGAGGTCTCCCACCACGAGAGTGGGTAAGGCCCCCTATAGACGATGGGGTTGATAGGCCGGAAGTGGAAGCGTAGTAATGCGTGGAGCTGACCGGTACTAATAGGCCGAGGACTTGACCATATTATGCTCGCGTTCACTATGCGATCTCAGAGACAGCAACCGGTACACACCTTTCGGGTGTGTGGTGTGGTTGTGTGTTTCATGGGGTTACGGCGGTTATAGCGGTGGGGAAACACCCGGTTACATTCCGAACCCGGAAGTTAAGCCCGCCAGCGCCGATGGTACTGCACCGGGGACGGTGTGGGAGAGTAGGACGCCGCCGGACAATCTTTTGAGGGGGGCCATCCCATTGGGATGGCCCCCCTTTTTTTGTGCCCAGAATCTCTGCGCCAGAGCGTCTGTGCCCTGGACCGCTCGGCCTGCCCTCCCGGTTTCCCCGCCCCGCCTCCTGCTTGCCCCGCGCATCGGAGGGTGCGCACTGGCTGTGTTGCGGCCGGCTACCGCTACCGGTGCCTCGCGCTCTCGCGGGCGCCGGCCGGTCGAGGGTCGGCATCGGTCGTGGGAGTCGTGGCCGGGGCTGGATGAGGCGGAGACGGGAAGTTCGCGTCATCCGGGAACCTATGGGCGTCTGTGAGCCTCTAACTCTTCGTGTGGCAATGCGTCGTCGGCTCCGAGGCTGACCACCATCGAGGATCTCCCAGCGGCAGCCGTCCAGCCGGCCCTGGGCTGCGCCTCCGGCGGTGCGGACGCCCGCGACTACTCTCGCAAATGTTTTCGAAATGCGAATTCCCGGCCCGCGGACGAGGCGTGCGTCACACAATTCGATCATCTTCGCCGGAGGTTCGATTCGTGTCTCCGGCATCCGTCCACGGCGGCTCTACCAGCAAGATCTTATTTCCGGAACCCTTCATCGGCGGCGTTCGTTGTGATCTACTGAGGGAACGACGTCCTTCCTGATGACCGGAAAAAATGTTTGCGAAGGGTTCCGTGGGGTAGGCGGGTTCGAGAGTTACCCTGGAAGGGCTGAAACAGAATTGACGATGAAGACATACGCACTCGGCCTCTACATAATCCAGCCAACAACCCTTAAACGGCCGGGCGTGTCGGTGGGGGATCGCTGAATCGTCGATTACGGTCCCATGTGCTGGGACAAGCCCGGAAAAGGACAAGCCGGAAAAGGACAAGCCGATGGGGGCTGTGCGCAAGGTGGCAAGCTACCTTGGCCTGGGTGGGGCAGAGCAGTACGACGAGGCCTACACCGACGAGGACGAGTACGAGGACGACTGGATGCCGGCGGCCGAGCGTGCCGCCAAGCGTTGGCAGCCCAATGCCGACCCTGCCCACATCGTGATGGTCCGCCCGCACAAGTACGACGACGCCCTGACGATCGGCCGGCACTTCCGTGAGGGCCACACTGTGGTGATGGACGTGGCGGGCATGTCGACCGCGGAGGCCACCCGCATGGTCGACTTCGCCGCGGGCCTCGCCTACGGCTGTGAGGGCCGCATCGAGCGGATCGCGGACAAGGTGTTCCTGATCACCCCCGCGAACGTGGAGGTCTCCAGCGCCTGAACCGGCGCCCGTGCATGTGACCGAAAGGGGCCCTCTCCCGCCATGGGAGAGGGCCCCTCGGTCGTACGGCGGAACGGCGTCAGGCGGCCCGTGGGCCCCGGCGCAGGATGGTGGTGATCTCCGTCAGATCGCGGGCGGCGACGGAGGCCCGCTCCTCGGACTCCCTCGCGTACTCGTGCAGGGCCCAGACGGCCTTGTCGGCGAGGTCGCCGAGCTTCCCGGCCCGCGACTGGACGTACCGCACGTCCGAGTGTTCCTGGATGCGGTGCCGCCACAGCAGGTGCCCACCCACCGCGGCGATCACCAGGCCGCCGAGGGCCAGCGGCGGGTTGACCACGAAACCCCAGGCGAAGACGGCGGCGGCGAGGACCAGGAGCAGGAACGCCGGCCAGGGCCGGCCACGCTTGGGCACGCACTCGGTGACGAGGCGCTGCTCGGCCGCCGCCATCGACTCCTGGTCCGGGCCCTCCGGCCGGAGCCGTACCGCATAGCCGAGGATCGGCACGTCCAGCGCGTCCGGCGGGGGCTCGCGCACCACGTCGACGAGCGCCTCGGCGGCGGCCCGTACGGCGGGCGCCGCGACGTGCAGGGCGAGTGCGGCCAGGTGCGGATCGGCGTCGGGGCGCAGGTCCTCCAGCAGATGGCCGGTGAGCGAGCTCAGCGGCCCGTCGGGGCCGCCCTGCCCGATCAACGCGCGGAGCACGGCCAGCGGCTCGTCGTCGGCCCACACGGTGCCGCGTACGACCTTGGTCACCTCGCCGGGCCGCCGGGTGGTGGTGATCGCGTCGCAGCGCTCACGGAGGCGCTGCAGCGTCACCGACGCCCGCAGGGAGCGCTCGATCTCGGCGACCTTCGCCAGTTCGGGGAACGGCTCCAGCGAGGGGGGCACCGACGTCTCGGGCGGGCCGGGCACGATGGCCTTCAGCCAGCGGTCGTCGCCGGCCGGCACGTCGGCCGCGTCCAGCCTGCGCAGCACGAAGATCTTTCCGACCGGCCCGTACGCCCCCCGCGCGGCGGCGAGCCACAGGGCCCGCTGGCCGGGGGCCACCGGACGCTCCTCGGAGAGGTCGCCGAAGGCGGTGCCGAGCCAGGACGCGTGGATGCGGTCGCCCTGGCCGCAGACGGCGAGGGCGAGGCACAGGAACAGGGCGGTGCGCCGCTCGTCGAGCTGGGAGGCGAGGGCCAGCGGCTCCAGCGCGTCCCCGCCCGACAGGATCAGCACGAGGGTCTCGACGGCCGGCGCGAGCCAGTAGCCCGGCACGTCCGTGACGCCCGGCGGCAGCTCGGGCGTGGTCCCGTCGGCCGCCAGGCTGACGAGCAGCGCTTCGGCGTAGCGGTGCAACTCCGTGGCGTCGGCCACGTTTCCGGGGTCCGGGCTCGTGGTCAGATCCATGCTCACGCGGAACGCTCCCCGAGGGATCGGCTGGCACTCCCTTGCCCGCGCCAGACTAGACGCTCGGCGCGCTGACAAGGGGTTAGGCACGCCGGAGCGGGTTCGGGCACGCCGCTCACATCCGCTCGGGCACTTCGATGCCGAGCAGGTCGAGGCCGCGCAGCAGCACGCGCAGCGTGAGCGCCGACAGGGCCAGGCGCGACTGCCGTACGGACTCGTCCTCGGCCTTGAGGACCGGGCAGCCCTCGTAGAACGAGGTGAACGCCTGCGCGAGGTCGAACAGGTAGTTGCACAGCCGGTGCGGCTCGGACAGGTCGGCGACGGCGGCGACGATCGTGCCGAAGCCGAGCAGCTGCAGCGCCAGCGCCCGCTCGGCCGGGTGGCCCAGCACGATCGGTCCGGTGACCGAATCCGGGTCGATCCCGCCGTTGCGGAAGATCGACCGGATGCGGGCCGTGGCGTACTGGAGATACGGCCCCGTGTTGCCGGTCAGCGCGAGCATGCGGTCGAAGTCGAAGACGTACTCGCTGTCGTGGCTGACCGACAGGTCGGCGTACTTGACGGCGCCCATGCCGACCTGGCGGGCGATCTGCCGCCGGGCCTCCGGCTCGTACCCGCGGTCGGCGATGACCGCCTCGGCCCGGACGACGGCCTCTTCGAGGAGGCCGGTGAGCTTGACCGACTCGCCGCTGCGGGTCTTGAACATCTTGCCGTCGCTGCCGAGCACGCTGCCGATCTGGACGTGCTCCGCCCTGACCTCGTCGTGCAGCCAGCCGGCCATCCGGGCCGCCGCGAAGACCATCTGGAAGTGCAGCGACTGGGTCGCGCCCACGACGTACAGGACGCGGTCGGCCTTGAGGTCGCGGACCCGGTGGCGGATCGCGGCGAGGTCGGTCGTGGCGTAGCCGTACCCGCCGTCGCTCTTGCGGACGATGAGCGGCAGCGGCTGGTCGTCGCGGCCGGTGAAGCCGGGCGGGAACACGCACAGCGCGCCCTCGCTCAGCTCGGCCACACCCATGCGCTCGAGCTCGTCGCAGACGTCGGCGAGCATCGGGTTGTACTTGCTCTCGCCCGCGATGTCGTCGTCGGTCAGCGTGACGCCGAGCGTCCGGTAGACCTTGGTGAAGTAGCGGTTGCTGTAGTCGACGAACTCGCGCCACAGGCGCAGGGTCTCCAGGTCGCCGCCCTGCAGCAGCGGCACCCGGCCGCGGGACCGCTGCTGGAACTCGGAGTCGTTGTCGAACTTGTGCCGCGCCGCCTGGTAGAAGGCGTTGCCGTCGCCGGCGGCCAGCATGCCGAGCGCCCGCTCCTCGCCGATGTCGAGGAGGTGCTCGATGAGCATGCCGAACTGCGTGCCCCAGTCGCCGAGGTGATTCTGCCGGATCACCTGGTTGCCGACGTGCTCGTGGGTGCGTGCGAGGGTGTCGCCGACGATCGTGGTGCGCAGGTGACCGACGTGCATCTCCTTGGCGGCGTTCGGCGCCGAGTAGTCGACGATCACGGTCTGCGGCGCCGACTGCGGCACGCCGAGGCGGTCGTCGAGCAGCCGATCCCCGGCCTGCTCGGCGATCCAGCCGTCGCGCAGCGTCAGGTTGAGGAACCCGGGCCCGCTGACCTCGACGCTCACGTCGGAGGTGTCGAGGTGGTCGGCGATGGCCTGGGCGACCTCCCGCGGCGCACGTCGGAGCCGCTTGGCCAGGCTGAGCGCGACGTTCGCCTGGTAGTCGGCGAACTGGGAGGGCCTGATCAGCGGGTCTTCGGTGGCGTACTCCGAGCCGAAGGCGGAGCCCAGCGCCTGCCGGACCCGCTCGGTGAGCACGAGCTGCGGATCGGTCATGCGTCAAGCTTATCGGCGCGCGACTCGCGCCCGCCTGCCATAATCGGCGGCCACCCCGCTGCCACCTCGCTGCCCGCCCGCACGGCCCCCGCACGGCCGCCTGTACGGTCAGCGGCGGCGGTGCGACCGGTTGCCCGAGGCGATCCGATCGCCGATCCTGGCGACGACCCCCTGGGCCGACAGGCGGGCGGCGAGCTCGCAGGCGGCGGCCACGCCGCGGGCCCGCGACGAGCCGTGGGCGATCACCACCGTGCCGTTGAGCCCGAGCAGCACGGCCCCGCCGTGCGCCTCGGGGTCGAGCCGGCCGGCCAGCTCGCGCAGCCGGGCCCGTTGCAGCATCCCGCCGATCCGGGCCAGGCGGCTGTCCGCGATCGCCTCCCGGAACTGGTCGAAGGCATACCGTACGGTGCCCTCCACCGTCTTCAGCGCGACGTTGCCGGTGAACCCGTCGGTGACGACGACGTCGGCCCTCCCGGTGAGCAGGTCGTGCCCCTCGACGTTGCCGACGAAGTCGATGCCGGGGGTGGCGGCGAGCAGCTCGTGCGCGCGTTTGGCGAGCTTGTTGCCCTTCTCGGCCTCGGCTCCGATCGTGAGCAGGCCGACGCGCGGGCGCCGCGTGTCGAGCACGGCCTCCGCGTACGCCACCCCGAGGTGGGCGAACTGCACCAGCATCTCCGGCTTGGCGTCCGCCGTGGCCCCCGCGTCGAGCAACACGGTGGGCTGGGGGAGCGTCGGCAGGCCGACCGCGATGGCGGGCCGTACGACGCCCTGCTGGGCCCGCAGGCGCAGCCGCCCGGTGGCGACGACGCCGGCGGTCGAACCGGCGGACACCACCGCGCAGGCGTCGCCGCGCCGGACGAGATGACACGCGACGGCGATGCTGGACCGCGGGCGCCGCAGGCTCGCCAGCGCCCCCTCGTTCATCGCCAGCGCCTCATCGGCGCGGACGATGGGGATCTCGGTGACCGCGTCGTGCCCGGCCAGCTCCTGGTAGAGCACGCGGGGATGGCCGACGAGCACGACGGGCACACCGCGTTCGCGCACCGCCCGCACGGCTCCCGCGACGATCTCGCCGGGCGCGTGGTCGCCGCCCATGGCGTCCAGGGCCACGGGCAGCGCACGGCCGGTGGGTTGCATGGCCGAATCGTAGGCCGTCAGCGGCGCATCCCCCGGGACACCACGATCTTGCCGAAGCGCGCGTTGCCGGTGAGGCGGATCAGCGGGCCGTCCTCGGCGCCGTCCCCACCACTGATCGCGCGCTTGGAGAACACCGTGCCGCCCTGGTCGATCACCCTGGCGTTCGGGGGAACGGTGATGATGATCTTGCCGCAGAACGAGTTCACCTCAAGCGTCAACTCCCGGCCGGGCAGGACCGCCTCGTCGAGGTTCACGATCAGCGCTCCGAAGACCGCGGTGAGCTCGGTGTGCCGCCCGGCGATCCAGCGCCCGCGCCGTATGATCTTGCTGAACACCGCCGCGATCCGGAGCCGGTCGGTGGGGAGCGCGGACGCCTGGCCGGACACGTCCGGCACATCCCTGATCAGTGGCACGAGTTCGCCGAGCGTCACGGCGTGGTAGACGGCGTCGAGCCGGTCGGCGTGTTCGAGGCTCGTCAGGCGGCCGGTGGCCAGCGCCTCGCCGAGCACGGCCGCGATCCTGTCGCGGTCCGCGTCGGAGGCGCGCTGCGCGGGGTCGTCGCCCGCGTACGGGGTGAGGTAGGTCACCCCGACAGCGTAACTCTTAACGAGATATGTCGCGATAGCGGCCGGTCGAGAACAGGGGGTCCCAGGGGTTGCGGTCCGGCGCCCGCCGGGGGCGCCAGGCAGCGGTTGTCACGGACGCCACGCGCGCGTCGCCAAAAGCGCGCGGAAAAATTCCCCGCCGCCACCGGGCGCGGTGTTTACCGTAGCTTTCTGCTGCGCGGGGATTGGGGCGACCGTGAAGTGGTCGTCCGATGCTCGATATCTCGACTTTTCCGGCGCGTCGTCCGGGCTGGATCCCCCACCTCACCGGGCCTTCCGCCGTGAACTCCGGTGATAGAAATGCCGACGTCTTTGTCGGCGTGCCCGCCGACGCACGGGGGTTCTTGGGTTCGTCATTCCCACTCTCGTGAAAAGGAATATGAACCGGGGGCAAGTCAAATGAAACGAACGGTTAGGACAGCCGTCGTCGCCGTCGCGATCGGCGTCGCCGGCATGGTCGCCGCGCCGGCGCAGGCCCAGGGGTGCGCGGTCAAGTGCACGAACAACCGGGTCGCGGCGGTGGCGAGCCTGCTGGCCGACCTGCGGGCCGGTGTGGTCGCCGGCGCGGTGGCCGGCACAAGGAGCGGAACGACGGGCAGTGCGACGAGCGGATCGGCGAGCAGCACGACGAGCGCCGCGACGGGTAACGCCGTCGCTCAGGCCGACGCCGCCGCCCAGGTGGCGGTGAACGTGACCGCCGCGCTCCGGGCCGACCTCGTCGCGGTCGCGGACCTCGCCGGCACGGCCACGGCCGCTCTCACCGCGAAGGCGAACGCGCAGATCAACGCGGCGGCCGCAATCGCGGCCGATATCGCCGCCGACATCACGGTGGACGCCGCGGTCGATGCCACGGCCGACGCCGCCACCGACGCCGCGGCCACCGCCGCTACCACCTCGGCCGCCGACGCGGCCGCGGACGCGACGGTCACCGTCGACGCCACCGTGGTCGCCGCCCTGGAGGCGCACCTGTGCGCCGCCCTTCAGGCGGTCGTCGACGCCACGGCCACCGTGGACGCGGCCGTGAGCGCCAAGGCGAAGGCCGCCGCGGCTCTCACCGCCCAGGCCGGCCGGCCGGTCGTCACGACGTCCGGCCGGACCGCCGACGCCGTGGACGCCTCGGCCGCGGCCGTCGCCGCCGCGGGCGCCGACGCCGATGCCGCGCTCGACGTCACCGCCAGGCTCAAGGCGCTGCTCAACCTGAACGGCGCCGCCGCGGCGACCGCCGGCAGCGCGGGCGGCCTGCTGACGCTGGTTCCGTGCGCCGACCCGGCCGGCGGCCTCACGAGCGGCACCCGTACGACGGCCGCCGACGCCGCGGCCCGCGTGAACGCGGGCGTCCGCGCGGTCGTCGGGGTGGCGGGTACCGCCACGCGCGTGCCGGCACAGGGGGCCGGCACGGCCACCGCCACGACGGCCCAGGTCGCCTCCTCCGTGGCCGTCACCGCCGACGCGGCCCTGTCGGGCGCGGTGTCGTCCGCCCCCGGCCTGGTGTCCGGCGCCGTCCCCTCGTCCGGCCGCATGCGCGGGTACGGCAACTGACCCGGAAATCGAAATACTCCGGCTTCGGCCGCGACGAACGGCCGGCACCCGCTGAGGGCGCCGGCCGTTCGCCGTTCCGGCGAGGTGGCCGCCGAGGGGGATCTCGTGGCGACGCCGCTAGCGACGGCTCCGGGTCCCGCGGATCCATGAGGCGAAGATCGGCGACGTGCCTAGTTGGGCGACTCGGAGGAGACGCGCAGGTAGGTGCGCCTGGCGATCTGGGCCTGCAGGCGGGCCATCTGCCAGTGCAGGTCGAGGAGCTGCTCGGCGACCAGCCCGACGGGCAGCTCAGAGGGATCTTCGGCGGCAAGACTGTCGATCGCCGACGCGAGGTCGCTCATCCCGGCCCTCCGCTATGTCGAATCTCCGTTCGAATCATAGTGGAAAGCCGGGACCTCCTGCATCAGGTTTCGTACACCGGTGCGATGTAGCCGCGGGCGAGTGTGTTCGCCGTGACGTTGAAGCCGACCACGGCGGGCGGCGTGTCGGTGCCCACGCCGAGGGAGTCCACACTCAGCGCGTGCACGGCGAAGAGGTAGCGGTGCGGGTGTCCGGGCGGAGGGGCCGCGCCGCCGTACTCCTTCGTGCTGAAGTCGTTGCGGGCGTGCCTGGCCCCTTCGGGCAGTCCCTTGAAGTCGGGGCCGTTGCCCGCGCCCGCCGGCAGCTCGGTGACGGAGGCCGGGATGTCGAACAGCACCCAGTGCCAGAAGCCGCTGCCCGTGGGGGCGTCCGGGTCGAAGCAGGTGACGGCGTAGCTCCGGGTGCCCTTGGGGGCGCCCGACCAGCGCAGGTGCGGGGAGACGTTCTGTCCGCCCATGCCCCAGTCGTCGAACACGTGGGCCTCGGGGAGCCTCTCGCCGTCCCGCACGTCGTCGCTCTCGACGGTCAGCGCGGGCACCTCGGGCAGGTGGTCGTACGGGATCGGTGGCGGCGTCGGCACGTTCGCCTCTCCGTTTCTCTCAGGCTTTGTTGTACGCCTCCAGGACTTCCTGGGGGTCGCCCTGCATTCTGATCTTCCCCTTGTGCAGCCAGATGACGCGGTTGCACGTCTCCTCGATCACGTCGAGGTTGTGGGCGACCAGGAAGACGGTGCCGGCGGACTCGCGCATCTGCTTGATGCGGTCCTGGCTCTTGCGCTTGAAATCACGGTCGCCGGTCGCGAGCGCCTCATCGATCAGCAGCACGTCGTGCGTCTTGGCCGACGAGATGGCGAAGCGCAGCCGGGCGCCCATGCCGGACGAGTAGGTCGACATGGGGAACTGGACGAACTCCCCGATGCCGGAAAAGTCCACGATCTCGTCGTACTTCTCGCGGACCTCGGCGGGGTTCATCCCCATGGCGTAACAGCCGAGGATGATGTTGCGCTCGCCGGTCAGTTCCTTCATGAGGGCCGCGTTGACGCCGAGGAGGGAGGGCTGGCCGTTGGTGTAGACGGCGCCCTTGTGCGGCGGCAGGAGACCGGCGATCGCGCGCAGCAGGGTCGACTTGCCCGAGCCGTTGCGGCCGATGATGCCGATGGCGTCGCCGTGGTGGGCCACGAAGCTCACGCCCTTGACGGCGTGCACCTCCTTCATCTGCGGCCGTCCCTGGCGCCGCAGAAGGCGCATGAGCGCGTTGGCCGCGTTGCCCTTCTCGGCGTCGCCGGCCGAGCCGTACACCTTGTAGACGATGTGGAGGTCGTCGACGATGACGGTCGGCGTCCCGGTCGTGGAGTCGGGCGACTCGGGGTCACGGGTCTCGGAGGGGGTCTGCGTCTTCGGGTCTTGGGGCGCCACCTGGGACAGCTCCTCGGTCAGCTCAGCCACGGCCGTACCTCTCCTCGGCCCGCCAGAAGTACCAGAAGCCGACGATCAGCGCGAACACTGCCCAGAATACGCAGGTCACCCACGCCCAGCGCTCCGGGAAACGCTGGTAGATCAGGAGGTCGCGCATGAACTCGATGTAGGCGGCCGCCGGGTTGAACTCCAGCGCCCAGCGGAGGAAGTCGGGGAGGTCCCGGGTCCTGTCGTCGATCGCGTAGAAGACGCCCGAGGCGTACAGCCAGGTGCGGGTGATGAACGGCAGGAGCTGGTTCATGTCCCGCATGAACGCGCCGACGCGGGCCATGAACAGGCCCATGCCGATGTTGAACACGGTCTGCGTCGCCAGCGTGACGGGGATCAGCAGCCAGAGCCAGGTGATCGGCTCCCCCGTGACCAGCACCAGCAGGAGCAGCACGCCCATCGAGTAACCGAGCTGCTGCAGCTCCTGCATGGTGTACGCGAGCGGGAGCGAGGCGCGCGGGAAGTGCAGCGCCCGGATCAGGGAGAGGTTCGACGAGATCGACTTGGCGCCGCTGATCACCGTGCGCTGGGTGAAGGTGAACACCATGACCCCGGTGATGAGGAACGCGGGGTAGTTCTCGATCTTCTTGCTCTGCCCGAGGATCACGCCGAACATCAGCCAGTAGACCGCGGCGTTGAGCAGAGGCGTCAGCACCTGCCAGAGCTGACCGAGCATCGACTCGGAGTACTTCGACACGTTGCGCGACGTGGCGTACGTGAGGATGAAGTGCCGCCGGTCCCACAGTTGGCGCAGGTAGGCGGGCATGCTGGGGCGTGCGATGGCGCGTCGCAGTCCGTGACGCTCGGCGAGCGCGGCCAGCGACTCCGGGGCTCGGCCGCCACCCTGGGCCTCCGCGACCGCGGATTCCGGCTGGCTCATGGCAGTGACTCTATTGGATGGAGGTCGATGGGACGGCTGTCGCACCGGACGTGGCTGCGACTGGTCAAAGGTAGCCCAGGACATCGTGACGGGGGGACCGGGGAAGGAGTGTTGCCGACACCGCGGGTCAAGGACTCGCACTCCGCCGGTGAATGTACGCTAAAGGGGGTTTTAGTGCACTGCTGGGCGTTTAGGGTTGGCTCGCGGGACTGCGTGTGTGACGCCCGACTCGCGCACGTGTGACCGAACTGCAACGCGCCAGAGATACCTCTGCTGCGAGCGGTAAGGGATGCTCCGGACGACTGGCAGGACGTCAGCTGGTTTGACGGTGCCCGCAAACCCGGGGTCACACCAGCATGAACGCCCATCCTAGAGGGAGGATCAAGATCCACTATGCGTGTGACTAGGGGCGTAAAGATTACCGCCGGAGCAGCGCTGCTGGCGCTCGCCGTGGCCGCCTGTGGCGGTGGTGGAGGGTCCGACAACTCCGGCTCCGGCTCCGCCGCGCAGCCGGTCCGCATCGAGATCGCCGAGCCGCAGAACGACCTGATCCCCGGCAACACCGGTGAGACCAGCGGCGCCGAGGTGCTGAACGCGCTCTTCATCGGCCTCGTCGACTACGACGACCAGAAGAAGCCGGTCAACCGGATCGCCGAGTCCATCGACTCGACCGACCAGACCACCTGGACGATCAAACTCAAGGACGGCTACACCTGGCACGACGGCACGCCGGTCACCGCCCAGAACTTCGTGGACTCCTGGAACTACACGGCCTTCGGGCCGAACCAGCAGCAGTCCAACTACTTCTTCTCGGTGTTCAAGGGCTACGACGCCATGAACCCGCAGGACCCGGACGGCGAAGAGGGCTCGAAGAAGGCCCCGGAGCCCACCGCGACGACGCTGTCGGGACTCAAGGCGGTCGACGAAAAGACCATCTCGGTCGAGCTCACGCACCCCTACTCGGGCTTCCCGACGATGCTGGGCTACACCGCCTTCTACCCGCTGCCGAAGGCCGCCTTCGAGTCCGAGGGCAAGATGAAGGCCGACTACGGCTCGAACCCGATCGGTGACGGCCCCTTCAAGATGAGCAAGCCGTACAAGCGCGGCACCGACCAGACGGTCGAGATGGCCCGCTTCGACGGCTTCAAGGAGGGCAAGGCCAAGGTCGACGCGCTCCAGTACAAGATCTACACGGACCTGAACACCGCGTACAACGACCTGCGGGCCGGCAACCTGGACATCATGGACCAGCTGCCGCCGGAGCAGATCGGCGGCGCCAAGGCCGAGTTCGGCGACCGCTACATCGAGCAGCCGTCCTCCGGCATCGGCTGGCTCGGGTTCAACATCAAGAGCGGTGACACGTACGCCAAGAGCCGCGAGCTGCGCACCGCGATCTCGATGTCGATCGACCGGGCGACCATCACCGACAAGGTCTTCTCCGGCACCCGCGTCCCGGCCGACGACAATATCAGCCCGGTCGTCGCCGGTTACCGCAAGGGCGCCTGCGGCGAGGCGTGCACCTTCGACCCCGCGAAGGCCAAGTCGCTCTGGGAGTCCAACGGCGGCAAGGGCGTCAAGTCCATCGACCTGAGCTACAACGCCGACGGCGCCCACAAGGAGTGGATGGAGGCGGTGGCCAACAACATCCGCACCAACCTCCAGGTCGAGGTCAACGTCAAGCCGTACGAGAAGTTCGCCGACATCCTCAACGACCTCGGTGACGGCAAGGTCAAGGGCGCCTTCCGGATGGCGTGGATCATGGACTACCCGTCGCCGGAGAACTACCTCCGCCCGATCTTCGGGACCGGCGGCAGCTCCAACTACGTCCAGTACTCCAACAAGGAGTTCGACGAGCTGCTCAACAAGGGCGACTCCGCCGCGTCCCTCGACGAGGGCGTGCAGTTCTACCAGCAGGCCGACGACCTGGCGCTGAAGGAGATGGCGTACGTGCCGATCTACTTCTACACCACGAACGGCGCGTTCTCCGCGAACGTGAAGAACGTCAAGATCGACCCGTTCGAGCGCATCGACGTCTTCCACGTCGAGCGGGCCTGACCGACAAGCTATTCGGGGGGTGGTCCTTGATCTGCCCCCCGGTAGTCGACCATCCTCAGGGGCAGCCCATGACGACAGAATGGGCTGCCCCTGTTCATGACCGGGAGACCTCATGGGTCGCTACGTGATCAGACGCCTACTGCAGGCGATCCCTGTACTGGTGGGTACCACGTTCCTGCTCTTCGCCACCGTCTACGCGCTGCCGGGTGATCCCATCGCGGCCCTGGGCGGGGACCGGCGTCTCGACCCCCAGCTCGTGTCGCGCATGCGGGAGCAGTTCCACCTGAACGATCCGCTGCTCGTCCAGTACTGGTACTACCTCCGCGACATCGTGTCCGGTGATTTCGGCACCACCTTCCGCGGGGTGCCGGTGTCCTCGCTGTTCCAGGGCAAGTTCCAGGTGACCTTCCAGCTCTCGGTCACCGCCCTCGTGTTCGAGGCGGTCATCGGCGTGGGGCTGGGCCTGTGGGCGGCGCTCCGCCGGGGCAGGTGGCAGGACCAGGCCGTGCTCGCGGTCACCCTGCTGCTGGTCTCGATCCCGACGCTGGTGAGCGGGTTCGTCCTGCAGCTCGTGCTCGGCGTGAAGCTGAAGCAGAACACCGGCATCGACTTCTTCCCCGTCGCCGGGATCCAGAACGGCATGCGGAGCTACCTCGTGCCCGGCCTGGTGCTGGCCGGCCTCTCGATCGCCTACCTCACCCGGCTCACCCGGACGAGCCTGATGGAGACGCTCCGCGCCGACTACATCCGCACCGCCGTGGCCAAGGGCATGTCCCGCCGGAGGGTGCTCGGCCGGCACGCGCTGCGCAACTCGCTCATCCCGCTGATCACCTATCTGGGCGCCGACCTGGGCACGCTGATGGGCGGCGCGATCATCACCGAGACCATCTTCAATCTGCCCGGCATCGGCCAGCAGCTCTTCCAGTCCGTATACCTGCGCGAGAACGCGGTGGTGGTCGGTATCGTGACGGTGCTGGTCCTGGTCTACATCCTGGCCAACCTGATCGTCGACCTGCTGTACGCCGTCCTCGACCCCCGGATCCGCTATGAGTAACGCGACTGTGGCCGAATCGGCCAAGGACAAGGACGCCAAGCCGGAGAAGGCGCGCAGGCCGGCCAGCCTGTGGTCGGACGCCTGGTACGACCTCCGCCGGAACAAGGTCTTCATCCTGGGGTCGATCCTCGTGTTGATCCTGCTCCTGATGGCGGCCTTCCCGTCGTTGTTCTCCTCCGTCAACGCCTACGACCCCTCCACGTGCGACCTGAGCAACGCGCGGGACGGCATCACCTCCAAGCACTGGTTCGGCACCGACAACCTCGGCTGCGACACCTACTCCCGCGTCATCTACGGCGCCCGGGTCTCGGTCATCGTCGGCATCGCCACCTCGCTGATCAGCGCCGTCGTCGGGGGCGGGCTCGGACTGCTGGCGGGCTACTACAGCCGCTGGGTCGACGTGCTGCTGTCGCGGCTCGCGGAGATCTTCTTCGCGATCCCCTCGGTGCTCGGCGCGCTGCTGTTCCTGTCGGCCATCGGCCGGGAGAACGCCGGAGCCTTCACCGTGGTCCTCTCGCTCTCCGTGCTCGCCTGGCCCCTGATCCTGCGCATCATGCGGGCCGCGGTCATCTCGGCGAAGAACCAGGACTACGTCACCGCGGCCCGGGCGCTGGGCGCGGGGCCGGGGCGCATCATGCTGCGGCACATCATGCCCAACGCGATCGCCCCGGTGATCGTGACGGCCACCCTCAACCTCGGCGTGTTCATCGCCGCCGAGGCCGGCCTGTCCTTCCTGGGGGTGGGCGTCCAGCCGCCGACGATCTCGTGGGGCCTGATGATCGGAGACGCCCGGCGCAGGTTCCTGGAGGCGCCGGAACCGCTCATCTTCCCCGCGATCTTCCTGAGCATCACCGTGCTGGCGTTCGTCATGCTCGGCGACGCCGTCCGCGACGCGCTCGACCCGAAGCTTCGATAAGAGGGGCGGCAAGTGAAGAACCCATCTGTCGACACGCATCTGCTCCCGGCGGAGCGCGCGGGCGACGAACCCCTGCTCGCCGTGGATAATCTGCACGTCGAGTTCCAGACCCGCCAGGGCGTCGTACGGGCCGTGAACGGCGTCTCCTACTCGGTCGACGCCGGCGAGACTCTCGCGGTGCTCGGGGAGTCGGGCTCCGGCAAGTCGGTCACCGCGCAGGCGATCATGGGCATCCTCGACATGCCGCCGGCGCGCATCCCCAAGGGGGAGGTCCGGTTCCACGGCACCGACCTGCTCACGATGCCGGACAACGCCCGCGGCCAGATCCGCGGGCGGCGGATCGCGATGATCTTCCAGGACGCGCTGTCCGCGCTCAACCCGGTGTTCACCGTGGGCTGGCAGATCGGGGAGATGTTCCGCGTCCACCAGGGCATGTCCAAGCGGGACGCCCGCCGGAAGGCCGTGGAGCTCATGGACCGGGTCAGGATCCCGGGCGCCAGGTCCAGGGTCGACGACTTCCCGCACCAGTTCTCCGGCGGCATGCGGCAGCGCATCATGATCGCGATGGCGATCGCGCTCGACCCGGAGATCCTGATCGCCGACGAGCCCACCACCGCCCTGGACGTGACCGTGCAGGCGCAGATCATGGGACTGCTGGCCGAGTTGCAGCAGGAAAGCGACATGGGCCTGATCCTGATCACCCATGACCTCGGCGTCGTCGCTGACGTGGCCGACAAGATCGCGGTCATGTACGGCGGGCGCATCGTCGAGAACGCCTCGGTCTTCGACGGATACCGCGCTCCCGCCCACCCCTACACCAAGGGCCTGCTGGAGTCGATCCCCCGGGTCGACCTCAAGGGCCAGGAGTTGTACGCCATCAAGGGCATGCCGCCGAACCTGCTCGACATGCCCACCGGCTGCGCCTTCCACCCGCGGTGCCCGTACCGCAAGGAGAACTGCGTGACCGACGCCCCACCGCTGTACACGGTCGGCGACACCCGCGGCAGCGCCTGCCACTACTGGAGGGAGGTTCTCGATGACGGCTCCAACTGAGTCCATCCTCGAGGTCCGCGACCTGGTGAAGCACTTCCCGCTGACCTACGGCGTCGTCTTCAAGCGGCAGGTCGGCGCCATCAAGGCGGTGGACGGCGTCTCCTTCGACCTGCGCAGGGGCGAGACGCTCGGAGTCGTGGGCGAGTCGGGCTGCGGCAAGTCCACGCTGGCCAAGCTGCTGATGGCGCTGGAGCGGCCCACGTCGGGCTCGGTGCGGATCAAGGGCAGGGACATCGCCACCGCCAGGGGCGCCGAGCTCAAGCGGATGCGCCGCAACATCCAGATGGTGATGCAGGACCCGTACACGTCGCTGAACCCCCGGATGACGGTCGGCGACATCGTCGGCGAGCCGTTCGAGATCCACACGGACGTCGCGCCGAAGGGCGGCCGGCGGCAACGGGTCCAGGAGCTGCTGGAGGTCGTGGGCCTCAACCCCGACCACGTCAACCGCTACCCGCACCAGTTCTCCGGCGGCCAGCGTCAGCGCATCGGCATCGCCCGCGGCCTGGCGCTCCAGCCGGAGATCATCATCTGCGACGAGCCGGTCTCCGCGCTCGACGTGTCGATCCAGGCCCAGGTGATGAACCTGCTGGAGCGGCTGCAGAACGAGTTCAACCTCGCCTACATCTTCATCGCGCACGACCTGTCGGTGGTCCGCCACATCTCCGACCGGATCGCGGTGATGTACCTCGGCAAGATCGTCGAGCTCGGGAACGACACCGCGATCTACGACAACCCGACGCATCCGTACACGCAGGCCCTGTTGTCGGCGGTGCCGGTGCCCGACCCGGAGGGCCGGGAGACCCGCCAGCGGATCATCCTGCAGGGCGACCCGCCCTCGCCGGCCAACCCGCCGTCGGGCTGCCACTTCCGCACCCGCTGCTGGAAGGCGCAGGAGATCTGCGCCGAGCAGGAGCCCATGCTGGAGGTTCGCCCGGGCAGCGCGCATCCCAGCGCCTGCCACTTCGCGGAGGTCCTCGACGTGGTGAACGCCGAGTAGGAGACCCGCCGCCGGGTCAGCGCCCGGGCGACAGCCGTACGTGCGCGCCCGGGGGCAGGCCCAGGCGGTCGGCGGCGTCCCCGGCGTTGATCGCCATCGCGACCAGGCCGGCGGAGTCGGCGAACGCCACGAGGTCGCCGGGCGGCACGGCGGTGAAGGTCTCCCGGTACGGCACCGCGACCTGGCGGCGCCCCAGCCACACGGCCAGGGTGTCGCCGAGCCGTACGCCGATCTCGGCCAGGTCGGTCGCGGTGATCGAGAACTGGACGTTGCCGTGCCGGTCCACCGACAGCACCTCGCCCTCCGCCGCGCCGTCCCGCAGGCGGCAGGTCGGCGCGGGCAGGGTCACCAGGCGGCCCACCGGCATCGGCGGCCCCACGTCGGCCACCGCCCGGCCGGCGCACAGGTGTGCGGCCACCGGGGCGAACAGGTCGCGTCCCTGGAAGGTCGGCGAGACGTTGGCCAGGAACAGCTCCCTGTTGGTGATCTCGTAGGCCGCGTCGGCGCCGCCCGCGGCCCGGACGGCCCACGACAGGACGCCGTTGTCCGGGCCGACGAACACCCGTCCGCCGGCGTCGACCGCGACCGGGCGGCGGTTGCCGCCGACGGCGGGATCGACGACGGCGAGGTGGACGCCGGCCGGGAGGTAGGGCAGGGTCTGCGCCAGGATGGCCGCGCCGCGCCGCACGTCCCCGGCGGGAACGAGATGGCCCACGTCGATGATCCGAGCCTGCGGTGCGATGCCCGCGATCACGCCGTGGCACGCGGCGACGAAGCCGTCCTCCAGCCCGTAGTCGGTCAGAAGCGTGATTACAGAGCTCACACCACGTGACACTACGTCGGCCTCCGTCCCGCTGCACACCCCGGGTCGTCCAACGTCGTCCGTCCCTTTACCATGAGGGGCGGGCTCGCGGCCGATCGAGGAGGAGCGGATGGACACCGAACCGACCGGCGGCGACGGGCTCGACCTCTCCGACCGCGACCGCGAGATGCTCGCGTTCGAGCGTCAGTGGTGGCGGTACGCGGGCGCCAAGGAGCAGGCGATCAGGGAGGCCTTCGGCGTCTCCGCCACCCGGTACTACCAGTTACTCGGGGAGCTGATCGACCGGCCGGAGGCGCTGGAGCACGACCCCATGCTGGTCAAGCGGCTGCGCCGGATGAGGGCCGGCCGGCGGCGCGACCGCTCCGCCCGCAGGTTCGGCACGCACTCCTGACGGAACGAGGCCATGACACTGCCCGCGCACCCAGGACTCGACGCGATCGTCGCCGATCCGGCAGGCGCCGTGATCGGGCTCGACTACGACGGCACGCTCTCCCCGATCGTCCCCGACCCCGCCGCCGCCCGCGTGCACCCCGCGGTGCCGGGCGTGCTGGCCGCGCTCGCCCCGCTCGTACGCGCCGTGGTCGTCGTGACGGGCCGGCCGCCCCTGACGGCCATCGGCCTGGGAGAGGTCCCCGGCGGGCCGTCGCTCGGGGACGTGCCCGGTCTGGTGATCCTCGGTCACTACGGCCTCGAACGCTGGGAGGACGGCCGCGTGACGGCCCCGCCGGCGCCGCCGGGGCTCGACCTCGTACGGACCCGGCTGCCCGTCGTCGTGGCCGGTCTCGCGGGCGCGTGGATCGAGGACAAGGGCCACGCCGTCGCCGTGCACACCCGGCGGTGCGCCGACCCCGCCGCGGCCCTGGACGCGCTGCGCGAACCGGTCGCGGCGCTGGCCGCGGAGGCCGGGCTCGCGGTGGAGCCGGGCCGCCTGGTGCTGGAACTGCGGCCCCCCGGCATGGACAAGGGCCGGGCACTTTCGGCCTTCCTCGCCGAGCGCGGCGCCCGCTCGGTCATGTTCGCCGGCGACGACCTCGGCGACCTCGCGGCCTTCGCCGCCGTGGAGGAGGCCGGCCTGCCCGGCGTGCGGGTGTGCAGCGGGTCCACCGAGGTGACCGCCCTGGCGGAGCGCGCCGACCTGGTGGTGGACGGCCCCGACGGCGTCGTGGCCCTGCTCGGCGACCTGGTGGAATCGCTTGGCAAGCGGTCTGCAAGCGGGCAGGTCTAACGTCCGGGGCATGAACCGGAAGACCATCCCGGCCGGGCTCGCCGTGCTGACCGCCGCCCTCGCGGCCGCCACCCTGGTGGCTCCCGCGGCGGCGTCCGCGAGCGACCTCGGCGGCACCAGGCAGCTGCACCTGCGCAAGGGCCTCACCCTCACCATCCCCGCGTCGTGGCGGGTCGACGCCGTCCGCACGGACTGGACCCGCGTCATCACCGGCTCGTGCCCCACCCGTGGCACCGTGGACTACGGTTTCCGCGACTCGGGGTGCCACAGCTTCTGGGTCCTGGGTCCCAAAGCCATCAAGATCGGCCACGAGCTGTTCAACGCGTACACGCCGGACGGGCCGTTCTATCCCGCCACCGACATCGGGCCCTGCCCGGTGAAGAAGAACCTCTACATCGGCCAGACCAAGCTCGTCGGGAAGGGACTGCGCCAGGTCGGGCCGGGGCACCGGGCCGACTACCGCGACTGGGCGGGGCCGTGCGTGACGATGACGAAGTTCACGGTGAAGGCCCACTTCCACCAGCGGGAGTGGTTCCTGCCCACGTCGAAGATCCTGATCGTCGACCAGTGGAACACCCCGGGCCTGGACGCCGTCCTCAAGAAGGCCACCTGGCACTGACCTCTTGCCGGCAGCGCTCCCCAAGCCGTCTCCAAGTGGCAGGGCATACCGTACGAGACATGATCGGAAAGACGATTGCGACCGCGGCGGCCGGGCTGGCCGTGCTGACGGCCACCCTGGCGGCTCCTTCCGCGGCGTCCGCGAGCGGCACCAAGCAGGTCCACCTGCGCAAGGGCCTCACCCTCACCGTCCCCGCGTCGTGGAAGACGGTCCAGGCCGGCTCGGACTGGACGCGGGTCATCACCGGCTCGTGTCCCAGCCTCGGCACCATGGACTTCGGTTTCCGCGACGCGGGGTGCCACGGTTTCTGGGTGCTGGGCCCGAAGGCCCTCGAAATCGGCGGCCACACGTTCCAGCGCTACAACCCCAGATACGAGTTCGATCCCGCGACCGACGTCAGCGTCTGCCCGAGGACCGTGAGCCTGTACAAGGGCACCTTCACGCTCGCCGGCAAGGGCCTGCGGAAGGTCGGGGCGGGTCACCGGGCGGAGTACCACGCGTGGGCGGGCACCTGCGTCGACAAGAAGTTCAGGGTGAAGATGCGCTACAGCCAGCGCGAGTGGTACCTGCCCACGTCGAAGATCCTGATCGTCGACCAGTGGGACACCCCGGGCCTGGACGGGATCCTGAGTAAGGCCATCTGGCGCTGACCACCGCCTCCGGCGCGGCCGGTCAGCGCAGCGCGGCGATCTGGTCGCCGAACCAGCGGCGGGGCGGCAGCGCGGTGGCCGCCTCCCGCAGCCGCAGGCCGCGCCTGAGGCGCTCCTCCTCCGGCAGCGTCAGCGCCTCGTGCAGCGCCGCCGCCGTGGCGGTCACGTCGAACGGGTTGACCAGCAGGGAGTCAGCGCCGAGCTCGGCCGCCGCGCCCGCCTCGCGGGACAGCACGAGCGCGCACCGGGGCGACAGGATCGGGCCCTCCTTGGCCACCAGGTTCATGCCGTCCCGGACGGGGTTGACGAGCAGCACGTCGGCCAGCCGGTACGCCGCGAGCGAGCGCGGGTAGTCGTCGTTGACGTTGAGGATCAGCGGGTCCCAGTCCTCGGTGGCGTACTCGTCCTCGATCTCCTGGGCGCACCGCTGCACGGCCGCCGTGTACTCGCGGTACTCCGGCAGGTCGTGCCGGGAGGGGTAGGCGAACGCCAGATGGACCACCCGTCCGTGCCACTCGGGATGCCCCGACAGGAACTCCTGGTAGGCCCGCAGGCCGCGGACGATGTTCTTGGACAGCTCCGTGCGGTCGATCCGCACGATCAGCCTGCGGTCGCCGACGTGGTCCCTGATCGCCGCCATGTGCGACTCGACGTCCGGCTCGGCCGCCCGTGCCCGCAGCGCGTCGCCGTCCACCCCGAGCGGGTGCACGCCGATCCGGGTGATCCTGCCGCCCCAGCTGACCGTACGGGCCGCGTGGTCCACCCGGGCCCCGAGCAGGGCGGCGCAGCAGTCCATGAAGGCGCGCGCCCAGCGCGCGGTGAGGAAGCCGGCGTGGTCGGCGCCGAGGATGCCCGACAGCACCTCCGCCGCGACGTCCTCGGGCAGCAGCGCGAAGTATTCCGGCGGGGCCCAGGGCGTGTGCGAGAAGTGCGCGATGCGCAGGTCGGGCCGTTCGACCCGGAGCATCGCGGGGGTGAGCGTCAGGTGGTAGTCCTGCACCATCACCCGGGCCCGGGCCGTGGCCTCCTCCGCCAGCGCGAGCGCGAACGCGCCGTTGTAGGTGCGGTACGACTCCCACTCCCGGGCGAACCGGGTGCCGAACTCGGGGGAGAAAGGCGTGTTGTAGAGCAGGTGGTTGACGAACCACAGGGTCGAGTTCGCCACGGCGTTGTAGGCCCGGTGGAAGACCGCGGGCGGGATGTCCAGCATGCGGATGGGTCCCGTGTCGAACGCCTCGTCGAGCCGGCCCCCCGGCGCCTGCCGCACCGCCCCGCGGTCGCCGTCCGACAGCGCCGCGCAGACCCACAGCACGTCGGTGTCCCTGACCACGTCCGACAGCCCGGACACGAGCCCGCCGCCGCCCCTGCGCATGGTGAGGCCGCCGTCCTCCGACAGGGTGAAGGACACCGGGCCCCGGTTGGACGCGATCAGAACGGAGCTGCTCATTGGGGTTTCCCCTCGATCAGAGCGGGCGCGCATGCCGGAAGGTTAATAAAAGCGGGCCTCCATCAATAGGATGTCAACCGATCGCGGGAGGGCTGGAACGGGATGGCACTGGACGACGTCACCGAGGAACTGGCCGGATCGGCCGCCCGGGGAGATCACCGCGCCCTCGGCGAGCTGCTGCGGCGCATCGAGCCGGACGTGCTGCGGCACTGCGAGCGGCTTCTACCGTACCGGCAGGACGCGGAGGAGGCGGCGCAGGACACGCTGCTCGCCGTGGCCCGCAACATCGCCCGGTTCGAGGGCCGGGCCAAGTTCAGCACCTGGCTGCACATCGTGACCGTGAACTGCGCCAGGACGACCTACCGGTCGCTCAAGCGGCGCTCGTCGGAACAGGCGGAGGAGCTGCCCGAGCAGCGGCCGGACCCGCGGCGGGTGAGCGTCATCGCCGGGTCGCGGCTCGACCTGCTCGACGCGATGGAGGCGCTGGAGGCCGAGCGGCCCGACCTCGCCCAGGCGCTCGTGCTGCGCGACATCTGCCAGCTCGACTACTCCCAGGTCGCCGAGCAGCTCGGCATTCCCCTCGGCACCGTCAAGTCCCGGATTCACCAGGCGCGCAAATACGTGCAGAGCGCGCTCGGCGAGGCCTACGGCTGATACAAACCTTCTCGCCATCTGAGACAACGGAACGGACACAGGGGACGCCGGGGTACAGTGCTGGAGGACCTTTCTCGAAGGTTCTACAACTGAAGATGCTCATCCAGAGGGGTGGAGGGACCGGCCCTGCGAAGCCCCGGCAACCTCCCCGGTGTCGAACTCGTGTCCACGAGGCCCGGCCGGGACAGGTGCCAATTCCGGCTCGCGGCCAGGGTGGTCGCGAGCGAAGATGAGGGAAAGGCCTCGCTTCATGGCGCACAGCAGCACTGCGGCCCCCACCACCGCCACCGACTTCGGCCCCGCCACCGGTCTGTCCTGCCGGGAGTGTGGCGCTCACTATGACCTCGGCCCGGTCTTCGCCTGTACGGAGTGTTTCGGCCCCCTTGAGGTGGCGTACGACTTCGGGGAGGTCCGCCGGGAGGACATCGCGGCGGGCCCGGCGAACATCTGGCGGTACCGCTCCCTGCTTCCCGTCCCCGCCGGGGTGGCGGACAAGCCCAACCTGCAGCCCGGCTGGACCAAGCTCGTGCGGGCCGACCGGCTGGCGGCAGAGCTCGGGCTGCGGTCGCTGCACGTCAAGGACGACTCCGGCAACCCGACCCACTCCTTCAAGGACCGGGTCGTCGCGATCGCGGTCGAGGCCGCGCGCGCCTTCGGCTTCCACACCCTGTCGTGCTCGTCCACCGGCAACCTCGCCGGCGCGGTGGGCGCCGCGGCGGCCAGGGCCGGGCTGGACTCCTGCGTGTTCATCCCCGCCGACCTGGAGGCGGCCAAGGTCACCATGGCCGCGGTGTACGGCGGCCGGCTGGTCGGCATCGACGGCACCTACGACGACGTGAACCGCTTCTGCTCCGAGCTCATCGGCGACGAGCTGGGCGAGAAGTGGGGATTCGTCAACGTCAACCTCCGGCCCTACTACGCCGAGGGTTCCAAGACGCTGGCGTACGAGATCGCCGAGCAGCTCGGCTGGCGGCTGCCCGAGCAGATCGTCGTCCCGGTGGCCTCCGGCTCGCAGCTCACGAAGATCGACAAGGGCTTCCGCGAGCTGATCAAGCTGGGCCTGGTCGAGGAGCGGCCGTACCGGATCTTCGGCGCGCAGGCCGAGGGCTGCTCGCCGGTCTCCCGCGCGTTCAAGGCCGGGCAGGACGTGGTGCAGCCGGTCAAGCCCGACACCATCGCCAAGTCGCTGGCCATCGGCAACCCGGCGGACGGTCCGTACGTGCTCGACATCGCCCGCCGTACGGGCGGCGCGGTGGAGGACGTGAACGACGGCGAGGTGGTCGAGGCGATCCGCCTGCTGGCCAGGACCGAGGGCGTCTTCGCCGAGACCGCGGGCGGCGTCACGGTCGGCGTGCTGCGCAAGCTCGTGCGCGAGGGCCGCCTCGATCCCGAGGCCGAAACCGTCGTCCTGAACACCGGCGACGGTCTCAAGACACTTGACGCCGTGGCCGCGCAGGCCCGTCCGTCCGCGGTCATCCGTCCCTCCCTCGGCGCCTTCCGTGCGGCATTCGCCGACTGAAAGCGTTATCACAGGCCCATCGGCAGCAACGAAAGCGAGTGAGCAATGAGCGTTTCCGTGCGGATTCCGACGATTCTACGGACGTACACCAACGGCGTCGCGGAGGTAAGCGGGGAGGGGGGAACGCTCCGCGACGTCCTGCAGAAGCTGGATGCGGACTATCCGGGCATCGGAGGTCGAATCCTGGATGAGACGGGCAAGATTCGGCGTTTTGTCAACGTCTATGTCGGAGAAGAGGACGTCCGTTTCGCCGATGGGCTGGACACCGCCACGCCGGACGGGGTACAGATTTCGGTCATCCCCGCCGTCGCCGGGGGCTGAGCCGCGACACCGCCGCCGGGCACCTGACATGCGCTTCTTTCACCGGGGAAGTGGGACGTCGCCGCGGCGAGTGGTGAAGCGCTCAACCTTTCGGTGGAAAAGTGAATAA
Organism: Microbispora sp. NBC_01389; assembly: GCF_045040095.1. NCBI lineage: Bacteria > Bacillati > Actinomycetota > Actinomycetes > Streptosporangiales > Streptosporangiaceae > Microbispora > Microbispora sp. NBC_01389. Next base: position 1,298,067 of record NZ_CP109552.1, on the reverse strand, counting down.
TCGTCTGTACCGCTTTGAGCGAACGCGACGTAGTAGTTTGCGGATTGACTCTGTTGTTCTACGCCTTGACACGGGTATGGTCGAAGACGATCGACGAAACCGGGGGCTTCTTGGGTGTGGTCCCCAGCCCAGCAAGAGGAGTCGGAAGTGGCGCAGGGCACCGTCAAATGGTTTAACGCGGACAAGGGCTACGGCTTCATCGCGGTAGACGGTGGGAAGGATGTGTTCGTCCATTACTCGGCAATCATGATGGACGGCTACAAGGCCCTCGAGCAGGGTCAGCGGGTGGAGTTCGACATCACGCAGGGGCAGAAGGGCCCGCAGGCGGAGGCCGTACGATCCGTCTGATCCCGTCAAGCGACCATTGAAGGCCCGGTCCGCGGTTCCGCGGACCGGGCCTTCGGCTCGTCCGCGCCTGCCGGTGTTCGTCCGTGCTTGCCGGTGTTCGTCCGGGTGTTCGGGAACCCCGTCCAAGCTGGTCAGGGTGGCTTCCGCTTGCACTCTCGGGGGTAGAGTGCTAAATACTTGTTTGGCACTCTGAGGTCGAGAGTGACAACAACCGGGATCGGGGCGATGGGGCTCGCGCAGGGATAGCGGGTCCACGCCGTCGCGGGCGTCGGCTCGGTCCGTTGAAGACACCCTGCTACTGGGAGGTCTAAGCCTTATGGCAGCCAAGATGATCGCGTTCAACGAGGACGCCCGGCGCGGTCTCGAGCGCGGTATGAACCAGCTCGCCGACGCCGTGAAGGTGACCCTCGGCCCCAAGGGCCGCAACGTCGTGCTGGAGAAGAAGTGGGGCGCCCCCACGATCACCAACGACGGTGTCTCCATCGCCAAGGAGATCGAGCTCGAGGACCCGTGGGAGAAGATCGGCGCCGAGCTCGTCAAGGAAGTCGCGAAGAAGACCGACGACGTCGCCGGTGACGGCACGACGACGGCCACCGTGCTCGCCCAGGCGCTGGTCCGCGAGGGCCTGCGCAACGTCGCCGCCGGCGCCAACCCGATGTCCCTGAAGAAGGGCATCGAGGCCGCCGTCGAGCGCGTCAGCGAGGAGCTGTCGAAGCTCGCCAAGGACGTGGAGACCAAGGAGCAGATCGCCTCCACCGCCTCCATCTCCGCCGCCGACCCGGAGATCGGCGCGCTCATCGCCGAGGCGATGGACAAGGTGGGCAAGGAAGGCGTCATCACCGTCGAGGAGAGCAACACCTTCGGTCTGGAGCTGGAGCTCACCGAGGGCATGCGCTTCGACAAGGGCTACGTGTCCGGCTACTTCGTGACCGACCCCGAGCGCATGGAGGCGGTCTTCGAGGACGCCTACATCCTCATCGCCAACCAGAAGATCTCGGCGAACAAGGACCTGCTCCCGCTGCTCGACAAGGTCGTGCAGTCCGGCAAGCCGCTGGTCCTCCTCGCGGAGGACGTCGAGGGCGAGGCCCTGGCGACCCTGGTCGTCAACAAGATCCGCGGCCTGTTCAAGTCCGTGGCCGTCAAGGCCCCCGGCTTCGGCGACCGCCGCAAGGCCATGCTGCAGGACATCGCGATCCTGACCGGCGGCCAGGTCATCTCCGAGGAGGTCGGTCTCAAGCTGGAGAACGCCACCCTCGACCTGCTCGGCCGCGCCCGCAAGATCGTCATCACCAAGGACGAGACCACGATCGTCGACGGCGCCGGTGACGCCGAGCAGATCTCCGGCCGCGTGAACGAGATCCGCGCCGAGATCGACCGCACCGACTCCGACTACGACCGCGAGAAGCTCCAGGAGCGTCTCGCCAAGCTGGCCGGCGGCGTCGCCGTCATCAAGGCCGGCGCGGCGACCGAGGTCGAGCTCAAGGAGCGCAAGCACCGCATCGAGGACGCCGTCCGCAACGCCAAGGCCGCGGTCGAGGAGGGCATCGTCCCCGGCGGCGGCGTGGCCCTGCTGCAGGCCGGCGCCAACGCGTTCGACAAGCTCGAGGTCAACGGCGACGAGGCGACCGGCGCGGCGATCGTCCGCAAGGCGCTCGAGGAGCCGCTGAAGCAGATCGCCGTCAACGCCGGCCTCGAGGGCGGCGTCGTGGTGGAGAAGGTCCGCAACCTGCCCGCGGGTGAGGGCCTCAACGCCGCGACCGGCGAGTACGTCAACATGTTCGAGTCGGGCATCATCGACCCGGCCAAGGTCACCCGCTCGGCGCTGCAGAACGCGGCGTCCATCGCGGCCCTGTTCCTCACGACCGAGGCCGTCATCGCCGAGAAGCCCGAGAAGGAGAAGGCCCCCGCCATGCCCGGCGGCGGCGACATGGACTTCTGAGTCCTGCTCTCCCGCTTCACCAGGAAGGGCGGTTCCCCTCGGGGAGCCGCCCTTTCCTCTGTTCGCCGCCCGGTCCGGGCGCGCCCGTGGCCAGATGAGGGGTGGCCAGGCGAGGTGGGGGGTCAGGTGAGGCGCCTGATCCAGCGGGCGCAGTCGGTCTGCATCGTGTATCCCGCCGCCGCCCAGGCGTGGTGCGCCAGGGCGTTGTCGTTGAGGACCATCGCGTCGACCCGGAACGCGCCGTGCTTCCGGAACCGCTCCTCCGCGGCCCGGATCAGCTGTGATCCGATGCCCCTGCGCCGCTCGGCCGGGTCGACGGCGAGCCGGTAGAGGCTCGCGCGCCAGCCGTCCCAGCCCGCGATCAGCGTGCCGGCCACGCGGCCGCCGATCTCGGCGATGAGCAGCGCCTCCGGATCGCGCTCGACCAATGCCGTGACCTTGGCGGCGTCATCGTGCCGGTCGGTGTTCTCCGCGGACTCCAGCCAGAACCGCAGCACGGCCTCGACGTCGTCGAGACCGCCGTACCGCAGGATGACCTCGCTCATGCCGGCTCCTCACTCAGGTCAGGTCGGGGGGCAGATCGTGGGTGTGCAGGATGGTCAGGGACGTCACGGCCCGGGTGAGCACGACGTAGAGGCGGGCGAGCCCCCGGTCCTCGGCGGCCACGATGCCGGCGGGCTCGGTCACGATCACGTGGTCGTACTCCAGGCCCTTGGCGAGCGTGGCCGGCACCAGCAGCACCCGGTCGTCGCCCGTCGCGTCGGGGCCGAGCACCGTGTGCGGCACGCCCGCGGTGCCCAGGGCGGCCGACAGGGCCGGTACGGCGGCGTCCGCCGCGATCACGCCGATCGAGCCCTCACAGCCGAGCGTCCGCCGCAGGGCCTCCGGAAGCGCCGCGGCGACGTCGGGGACCTGCCGTACGGACAGCGATCCGGCGCCGGGACGCAGGGAGCGGGGCGGGGCGAGATCGGGCGCGACGGAGGGCAGCAGCCGCGCGGCGAAGTCGAGGATCTCGCGGGGCACGCGGAAGCCGAGCGTGAGCTCGGTGACCTCGCCGGAGGACTGGCCGAGGTGGTCGAGCACGGTCTTCCACGACCGCGCCGACCAGGGCGTGGTGCCCTGGGCGAGGTCGCCGAGCACGGTCGCCGAACCGGTGCGGCAGCGCCGCCCGAGCGCGCGCAGCTGCATGGCCGACAGGTCCTGCGCCTCGTCCACCACGAGGTGGCCCTGGGACGGGGTGCGCTCGACGAGGTCGCCGAGCTCGTCCAGCAGGGCGGCGTCGGCGGCCGTCCACTTCGCCGACCGGTGCGACTTGTACGGCTTGCGCCACAGGAGCAGTTCCTGCTCCTCCGCGGAGAGGTCCGACCGGGCGGCCTTGGCGAGGAACTCGGGGTCCGACAGCAGGCGGTGCAGCACCTGTTGGGGAGTCAGTTTGGGCCACACGGCGTCGAGGACGGCCCTGACCGGCTTCGAGCGGGCCACCGCGTCCTGCGTACGGTCGTCGGGCGACTCGCCGCGGCGCTCCATCTGGACGAGCACGGCGTGCGCGAGCCGCTGGGCCAGCATCGTGCGGCCCGGGCCGTATCGCGTCGTCCCGCGCAGCGAGGCGACGATCTCCCGGACCTCGTGGTCGGGCACGCGGTAGCGGTTCACGCCCTTGGTGACGAGCACGCCCTCGACTGGCTTGACGACGTGCAGCCACAGGGCGCGGCGCAGGACCTCGGCCATCCGGGCGTCGCCCTTGACGGCCGCCACCGCCGGGTCCTCGGGATGCGCGTGCTCACCGAGGACACCCGCCACGGTGGTCTGGTCGACCTTCACCTCGCCGAGGGCCGGGAGGACCGAGGAGATGTACGCGAGGAAGGCGCGGTTGGGGCCGACGATCGTCACGCCCGACCTCGCCAGCCTCTCGCGGTGGGTGAACAGGAGGTAGGCCGCGCGGTGCAGGCCGACGGCGGTCTTGCCGGTGCCGGGGGCGCCCTGCACGCAGACGGTCACGCCGAGGTCCGCGCGGACGATCTCGTCCTGGTCGGGCTGGATGGTCGCGACGATGTCGCGCATGGGGCCGGTGCGGGGCCGCTCGATCTCCTCGGTGAGGAGCCTGCTCTGCCCGAGCGCCCGGCCGTCCAGCGGTTCGTCCTCGTACGCCGTGAGGTCGCCGCCCCGGTAGCCGAACCGGCGGCGCAACGCGACGCCCATCGGGTCGGACGGGCTCGCCTGGTAGAAGGCGCGGGAGATCGACGCGCGCCAGTCGATGACGAGGGGCCGGCTGTTGTCGTCGTGGACGTGCCGGCGGCCGACATAGATGGTGTCCGGCAGGTCGTCGCCGGCGGTCCGGTCGAGGCGGCCGAAGAACAGTGGAGTGTCGGGGTGGTCGGCCAGGGCGGCCACGCGCTGGTCGAGCAGGCCCTGGAGCACCTGCTGCGACACCCAGTCGGCGGCGGCGTCCGCGGACAGCGACTGCGCGTGTTCACGCATCGCCCGCAACGCGGCGCGGGAGGCCGCGAGATGGGCGCGCTCGGCTTCGAGCACATTCTCCGGCATGCGGAAAATCCTCCGTACACGATGAGGACGGGACTGGAGACGGGACTGAAGATGGGACCGATGACGGACCGGGGGCAGGACTGAAGACGGGCAGCGGACAGGACGGAGCCGGAAGGACAAGAGCTTAGCGACGGGCGCCCTGATGCCGAAACGGTATTTCTCTAGCGTGTCGCCGTTCACCTGCCTGGGTATCTCTCCGCGGGTGACGCGCACCTGGGTTCCTCCCGCGATCCCGGCGGCGGTGAGCCTGTTGCTCGCCACGCTGTGGGGTTTCGCGGTTTTCGGCGGCTGGAGCCGGCTGGCCTTCTGCGCCGGTCCGGAACCATCGTCGGACTGCGCGGATCGGCTGGCGCCGGTGGCCTCGCTGTCCGAACTGGTCGCGCTCGTCGCGGCGGGATTGACGGGGTTCGCCTGGTTCGCCCGTCGCGAGTCCCTGTACGGCGTGGCGGTGGGGGCGTGGATCGCGGCGCTGGCGGTGCTGTTCTTCGGCGGCCTGGCCGTCCGCTGAGCCGCCGGTGCCCGCCCTGCCGAGATGCTGCGGCGTTGTGCCCCGACGCCTGTCCGGCGCGTCTGACGCACCGGACACAGTGCTGCGAGGCGCCTGGTCACTGTGGCTGCTGAGCGTGCCTCGGCACCGTGCTGCCTTGCGTGCTGCGCGTTGTGCTGCTCAGGCGCGGCGATGCCGGGTGATTGCTGTGTGTCGCGTTTATCTAAACGCGTTCGGTAGCGATTTGCTTACACACCGGTGAATTGGTAACACTGTCCGCTTTTTTGCGACAAACCAGGGACAAGGTGAAAAATGCGCATATTGCGTGATTCGCCGTACTGAGTGGGTATTGCCGCCATCACGGCACCGTGATGTCGGTATAGGCGCGAGGGGGTGATGTGGTGGCACGGCCCGCAGGCATTTCCTGGATCTGACAGGTGCCCGTTCGATCTCCGCCCGTTCGATCTCCGCCCGTTCGATCTCCGCCCGTTCGGTCTTCAGCCGTTGGTCTTCACCGTGGACGTGGTCCCGGGGAAACGCGCCCCGGGACACGGCGCCCACCCGGCGAGGTCACCTCGCCGGGTCCTCCTGGCCCACGTCGTCGGCGTCGATGATGTGATAGGCGTACCCCTGTTCGGCCAGGAAGCGCTGCCGGTGCGCGGCGAACTCCTGGTCGACGGTGTCCCGGCTGACGACGGAGTAGAACAGCGCGCCCCCGCCGTCCGCCTTGGGGCGCAGCACCCGGCCGAGCCGCTGGGCCTCCTCCTGGCGTGAGCCGAACGTGCCGGAGACCTGGATCGCCACGGCCGCCTCGGGCAGGTCGATGGAGAAGTTCGCGACCTTCGAGACCACCAGCACCTGGATCTCCTTGTCGCGGAACGCCTGGAACAGCCGCTCGCGCTCCTTGATCTTGGTCTCTCCCTTGATGACCGGCGCGTCGAGGTGCTCGCCCAGCTCGTCGAGCTGGTCGATGTACTGCCCGATGACCAGCACCTGCTCGCCCTCGTGCCGCCGCACCAGCGCCTCGGTGACCCTGATCTTGGCGGGGGCGGTGGAGCAGAACCGGTAGCGCTCGTCGCTCTCGGCCATCGCGTAGGCCAGCCGCTCGTCGTCGCGGAGCGTCACCCGGACCTCCACGCACTCGGCCGGGGCGATGTAGCCCTGGTTCTCCATCTCCTTCCAGGGCGCGTCGTACCGCTTGGGCCCGATGAGCGAGAAGACGTCGCCCTCGCGGCCGTCCTCGCGCACCAGCGTGGCGGTCAGCCCCAGACGGCGGCGCGCCTGCAGGTCGGCGGTCATCCGGAAGATCGGCGCGGGCAGCAGGTGGACCTCGTCGTACACGACGAGCCCCCAGTCGCGGGCGTCGAAGAGTTCGAGGTGCCGGTACATGCCCTGCCTCCGGGTGGTCATGACCTGGTAGGTGGCGATGGTGACCGGGCGGATCTCCTTCTTGGTGCCGGTGTACTCCCCGATCTCGTCCTCGGTCAGCGAGGTGCGCCGCAGCAGTTCCTGCTTCCACTGGTGGGCCGAGACCGTGTTGGTGACCAGGATCAGAGTGGTCGCCCGCGCGTGCGCCATGGCCGCCGCGCCCACGATCGTCTTGCCCGCGCCGCAGGGCAGCACGACGACGCCGGAACCGCCGTGCCAGAACGCGTCCGCCGCCTCCTGCTGGTACGGCCGAAGCTCCCAGCCGTCCTCGCGCAGGTCGATCGCGTGATGCTCGCCGTCGACGTATCCGGCGAGGTCCTCGGCCGGCCAGCCGAGCTTGAGCAGCGTCTGCTTGATGTTGCCGCGTTCGGAGGGATGCACGGCCACCGAGTCGGCGCCGAGACGATCCCCGACCAGAGGCTGGATCTTCTTGGACCGCAGCACCTCCTCCAGCACCGCGCGATCACTGGTGGTGAGCACCAGGCCGTGCACCGGGTCCTTCTCCAGCCGCAGGCGGCCGTACCTCGCCATGGTCTCCGCGACGTCCACGAGCAGCGCGTGCGGCACGGGGTAGCGGCTGAACCCGATGAGGGCGTCGACGACCTGCTCGGCGTCGTGCCCGGCGGCCCGGGCGTTCCACAGCGCGAGCGGGGTGACCCGGTAGGTGTGGACGTGCTCGGGAGCGCGTTCGAGCTCGGCGAACGGGGCGATGGCCTTGCGGCACTCGCCGGCCCGCGGGTGATCCACCTCCAGCAGCAGCGTCTTGTCCGACTGAACGATCAGCGGCCCGTCACTCAATGCGTGCTCCCTAGTACGGCTGTCCCTTATCCAACAAGAGACCAGGCCCGATGAGTCCCGTTTCACCGAGACCGGGTCGCCCGCCGTGTCGGGGGACGCCCCTCAGTCGACTCCGGCGGCGCGCTCCCCGGACGTCTCCGACCGCTCGGAGCCGTAGCCGGCGACGCCGGTGATGCGGCTGAGGACGAAGCGGTGGACGGTCGCCCGGGTCTCGTCGTACGCCGTGAGGTAACCGCCCTCGATGCGGGCCGGTTCGAGGATACGGCTGGTGGCGTGCCCCTGCGAGTCCTGGTAGCCGATCCACACCCGCGCCCCCCGCCGGATGGCCTCCTCCAGCGCGCTGATCGTGGCGGCGCTGGGGGAGCGGGGCACCTGCCCCTCGGGAGTGTCGGCGGGCGGGCGGCGGGTCCGGTGCGCCGCGTCCCCCGCCCGCATCGCCCGTACGGTCCCGGCGGCGGCCTCGGGGCCGAGGCCGGGGTTGGCGGGCGGGCGGGCGCCCGGCGGCCCCTCGGTCCGCCGGGCGTCGGCCCGCGCGACGACGAGGTCGCCCTCCAGCGACTCGGCGACCGGCGCGTAGCCCATCGCCCGCAGCGTGTCGACCAGCGCCGCCCGGGACGTCTTGGACGCGAGCACGGTGGGCGCGAGCCGCCGCAGCCGCAGCAGGTGGGCCCGCTTGTCGGCGAGCACCTCGTCGAGAAGGGCCGGATCGTCGCAGCGGACGTAGGACGACGCCACGCCGACCCGGATGCGGCCATGGCGGCGGGCGACGTCGGTCACCAGGTAGGCCAGCGGCTGGGGGACCGGCGTGGCCGAGTGGCGCTCCAGCATCGCGAGCAGGTCGGCGGCGGAGTGCCCGGCGTCGAGCGCCCGGCGGACCGACTGCTCGGAGAAGCGGTAGACGGTCGCGCCGCCCTTGCTCTCGACGTCGGCCGTGAGCGCGAGCCGCCGGCCGAGGTCGGTGGTCAGCGGTCCGGGCGCCACGGCCGTCAGGTCGGCCTGCAGCAGCACGTGGTCGACCGCCCGCGGCAGCAGCGGCGCGAGCAGGTCCGCCGCACGCCGGCCGTCGCCGCGGGCCGCCGCGCGGCCGTGTGCCGCGGGCACGCCGAGGCCCGTCACGCCGATGTGCTCGGCCTCGCGCAGGGCGAACCGGACGAGCGGGTCACGCGGCGCGGACGGGCGCCGGGGCTGCTCCCAGGCGAGCCGGGCGAGCACCGACTCGGGCGTCGGCGCGAGGCCGGGCGGCGCCGCCTCCAGCACGGAGAGCGTGCGCGCCCGTGTCTGGGCCGCGCCGGACCGGCGCAGGTCGGGGTGGAGCGCGTTCAGCGGGCGGTCCCGGTCGTCGCGTTCGCCGATCAGGCCCGGCGCGCGGTCCATCGCGGCCCAGGCGGCGGCGAGCACGGCCCACCGGTCCTCGGTCGCCCTGATCCGCCAGCCGTCGTAGCCGCCGGTCGGCAGCCACTCACCCTCGCCCGCCGCGACCAGCCCGGCCGCGTGCGCCACCTCGGCGACCAGCCCGGCCGCCCATTCCGGCAGGTCGAGAAGCTGGGCCGCGCGCCGAAGGTCCCGTACGGACAGGCCGCCGGCGCGCAGCACCCCGGGCGGGTCGACGCTCCACAGCTCGCACAGCTCCTCCACCATGCGGACGAACATGAACGCCTGCCCGGCGGCCGTCCGGTCGGCCAGCTCCTGGTCGCGTACGGGCCCGTCCAGGGCGGGCGGCCCGGGGGACAGGTCGCGGTGTACCCGGCCCCCGCGCAGGACCAGGGCGACCTCCCGGGGCAGCGCGACGGTCTCCTCCCCGGTCGCCCCCAGGAGCCCGCGGGCCAGCAGCTGCTCGATGGGCGACTGCGCGGTCGCGGTGTCCACCTCCCGGCGGGCGCTCGGCAGCCGCCCGCTCGGCGGACCCCAGACGAGCGCGTCCAGCGCGGCCCTCGCCTGCGGAGACACCTCCTCCAGCAGGCGCGCGACGGTCGCGGGGCCGGACAGCAGCGCCGCGAGCCGCTGCCGGGCCGGCCTTCCCGCGTCCACCTGCCCGCCGGCCTCGTACGCGGGGTCGATGTCGCGCAGGAGGACGTCGAGCCGTTCGGGCGCATGGTGGCGGAAGACCTCGGCGGCCGGCGGGCCGAGCGCGGCCGGCGGTTCGAGGGCCGCGGGCACGCCGGGCGCGGGCCGCAGCGCGTCCGGCGGCCCGTAGACCAGGCCGCGGGTGACCAGCGCGTCGAGCGCCGCGTCCAGAGCGGCCCCGACCTCCTGCTCGGTGGACGTGCCGGGCGCCGCGCGTACGATCATGGAGAGCAGGGCCGCGCGGGAGGAAGGGCCGTCACGCAGCGCGAGGGTCTCCAGCACGGCGAGCTGGAAGCGGTCGAGCCGGTCCAGCGCCCGGCCGAGGGCGGAGGGGCTGCAGGCCCGGGCGGCGAGGCCGTCGAGATGGGCGGGGACGGGCGTGACGAGTTCGGGCCGTGCCGTCACGAGCGCTCGCAGGTGCTCGTCGGAACGGCCGCGCAGCCACTCGCTGAAGTCCGTGCCCGTCATCGTCTCCATCGTAGGGGGACGCCTCTCGGGGAGCACGCGACCGCCCGTGTGACAGGGGGTGACGGAAGATCCACGGGAATCCGGAGACGCGACGCTTCAGTGGCCCCTTAGTGGGTCCACGGGGCCGGTCTGTGGGCATAACCTACATCCATCACCTTCACGACAGTCTGAACGAGGTCACCCCTGTGCCGAGTGGCAAGGTCAAGTGGTACGACGCCGACAAGGGTTTCGGCTTCCTCACCCGCGACGACGGCGGTGAGGTCTTCGTCCATTCCTCCGCGCTGCCCAGGGGCGCCGAGGCCCTCAAGCCCGGGCAGAAGGTCGAGTTCGGGGTCGCGGAGAGCCGCCGCGGGCAGCAGGCGCTCTCCGTGCGCGTGATCGAGCAGCCTCCGACGCTGGCGAAGACCGTGAAGCCCAAGACGAAGCGGAAGAACCCGGACGAGATGGTCGTCATCATCGAGGACCTGATCAAGCTGCTCGACGACATCTCGAACTCCTACCAGCGAGGCAAGCACCCCGACGTGCCGCACGCCAAGAAAATCGCGGCCGTGCTGCGCGCGGTCGCCGACGACCTCGACGCGTAGGGCGGCACCCCGGCGTACGGGCGCGGCGAGGTCGGGCGGGCCGACGGGGCTCAGGCGGTGGCGGGCCGGGTGGCGAGCCTTCGGCGGCGCAGCGTGAGGAGGCGGCCGAAGGACAGCGCGAGGGCCGCTGACATCACGCCGAGCCCGGCCGGGCCGGCCACGAACAGGGAGAGCACCAGGCCGAGCAGGCCGCCGGACACCCAGGCGATCTGCAGCAGCGTCTCGGCGACCCCGAAGGCCGACGAGCGCACCTCCTCGCCGATCTCGCGTTGCACGATCGCGTCGAAGGCGAGCTTGCCGAGGCCCTGGGCGAACGCGCCCACGAGGGCGACGGCGGCGGCGGTCCAGATGGTGAAGACGAACGCCGCCGCGACGGTGGCGACCGTCGCGAGCGCGAGGGTGGCCAGCACGGTCAGCTGCGGCGAGCGGGACCGGGTCCAGGAGCCGGCGGCGGCCCCCGCCAGGCCGCCCGCGCCCGCCGCGGCCGCCAGCAGCGCCAGCGCCACCGTGGGGTCGACGCCGCGCAGGTGGCCGTCCTGGACGAGGAACAGCAGGAAGAACACCAGGAAGCCCGACTGGACCCGGATCGCGGCGTTGGCGCCCATGGCCTCGCCCACCACCGAGCCCACCACGGACCGCGTGCGCCAGCGCGGGCGCGGCTCGTCCTCCTCCGGGTCGGGCGCGTCCACATGGCGCGGCAGCCGTACGGCGAACACCCCGCACAGCAGGAACACCGGCACGGCGGCGCGCAGCACCCAGTCGGGCCCGGCCGCGGCGGACAGGCCCGTGGCCAGGCCCGCCCCGGCCCCGGCGGAGACCAGCGCGAACAACGCCACCCGCGCGTTCGCGGTCACCAGGGGGATGTCGGCGGGCAGCAGACTCGGCATGATCGCCGCCCGGGAGACGTTGTAGGCCTTCGACAACACCAGAACGGCGAGGGCGGACGGGAACAGCGTGACGGCGTCGGAGGCGTGGACGGCGCCTGCCATGCCCCAGCACAGCAGGCCCCGCGCGAGCAGGGTGCCCGCCATGATGTAGCGGCGGCCCGAGCGCAGCCGGTCGAGCACCGGCCCGACGAAGGGCGCCACGACCGCGAACGGCACCATCGTGACCAGCAGGTACGCCGCGACCTGCCCGCGGGCCTGGCCGACCGGGAGCCGGAACAGCAGCGCCCCGGCGAGGGCCACCGTGACGAGCGCGTCCCCGGCCGAGTGGGCGGCGGTCAGCTCGATCAGGCGGCCGAGCCCGGTGCGGTCCGCCCCCTGGGCGTGCGTGAGCCGGCGGGTCGCCCGGGCGGGCGCGCCCACAACATGCAGAACGTTCGCCCAAATGTTCACCATAGGCCCCGAGGGTCCTCTCATGATTTGCCCATCAAGCCGGTGCGGTCCGCTCTCGGCGTGGGTGAAAATGGAGAGTGTGAGTCGTACCCGAATTCGTAGCACTCCAGTCGACCAGGCCTGTGCGGCGGCGGTCGGCCTCGCCCGCGGCGCGGCTGAGGAGATCGCGCGCCCGGGGGAGGTGGGAGAGCACCTGGGCTTCGACAACGAAGGCGACCGGGTCGTCACCCACTTCTTCGAGTGCCTTGACCACGCCTACCTGGGCTGGCGCTGGGCGGTCACCGTCACCCGCGCCTCCCGCGCCCGCGTGGTGACCGTGAGCGAGACCGTGCTCCTGCCCGGGGCCCGCGCGCTGCTCGCCCCCCGCTGGGTGCCGTGGAACGAGCGGCTGCTCCCCGGCGACCTCGGCGTGGGCGATCTGCTGCCGGCCGAGGCCGACGACGACCGGCTCGTGCCGGGGTTCGCCTCCCCGGACGAGGAGATCGACGCGCAGGCCGTCTTCGAGCTCGGCCTGGGCCGGGCCCGCGTCCTGTCGGCCCTCGGCCGTGACCTCGCCGCGCACCGCTGGCGGTCCGGCGAGCCGGGCCCGCACGCCCCGATCGCGCACGCCGCACCCGCGCAATGCTCGACCTGCGGCTTCTACTGGCCGCTCGCCGGGACGCTGGGGCTGGGCTTCGGCGTCTGCGCCAACGAGTACGCGCCGGACGACGGCCGGGTGGTGTCGGCCGACCACGGCTGCGGCGCCCACTCCGAGGCGACCACCGTGCCCTCGATGGTCACGGACGCGGCGCCGCCGATCCTGGACGACCACGACCTGGGATATGACCTGATCGAGTCCGGCTCCGCCGACGAGGCGAGCTCCGCACCCTTGGGCAACGCCTGATCATGTTCGATACCGCGCGCCTACGTGACACGGTTCTCGCGGCCTGGGCGGCCTCGCCCGCCCGCTTCCGCGAGGACGCCAACGCCGAGGAGGACTTCGCCCTCGGCGGCTACCGCGACCGGCTGGTCGTGGAGCTCGCCCAGAACGCCGCCGACGCGGCGCTGCGGGCGGGCGTGCCGGGCCGTCTGCGGCTGACGCTCGCCGACGGCGTGCTGCTCGCCGCCAACACCGGCGCTCCGCTCGACGAGGACGGCGTCGAGGGCCTGAGCACGCTGCGGGTCTCCGGCAAGAAGGACGAGACGGGAGCGGCCGGACGGTTCGGCGTCGGCTTCGCCGCCGTGGTGTCGGTGACCGACGAGCCGTCGGTCGCCTCCCGGCTGCCGTCCGGCGAGCTCCGGGGAGTGCGCTGGTCGCGGGCGGAGACCGCCGCGCTGGTCGCCGCCACGCCGGCGCTCGCCGGGGAGCTGAAGGGCCGCGAGGGCCACGTCCCGCTGCTGCGGCTGCCGTTCGGCGACGACGCCCCGGGCGTCCCCGAGGGCTACGACACGCTCGTCCGGCTGCCGCTGCGCGACCAGGCCGCCGAGGAGGCCGTACGGCGGATGCTGGAGGAGGCCGGACCGGCGCTGCCGCTGTCGATGCCGGCGCTGGAGACCGTCGAGATCGAGGTCGACGGGCGGAGCCGCACGATCTCGGCCGAGGGCTGGCACGTGGTCGCCGAGTCGGGCACGTTCACCCCCGCGCAGGTGACCGAACTGTTCGCCGACCGGCCGACCGAGGAGCGGGCCCGGCCCTACTGGGAGGTCCGCTGGGCCGTCCCCGCCGGCCGCCCCGCCGGTGGCCGCGACGGCGTTCCCCGGGTGGTCCACGCGCCGACGCCGAGCGACGAGCCGCTCGACCTGCCCGCGCTGCTGATCGCGTCGTTCCCGATGACCACCGACCGGCGGCACGTCGCGCCGGGGCCGCTCACCGATTTCCTGGTCGCCAGGGCCGCCGAGGCATACGTGCGGCTGCTGGGGGAGCTTCCGGCCACCCCCGCACTGCTTGACCTCATCCCCGGCCTCATGGCCAGCGGCGCGCTCGACGCGGCGATCAGGCGGGAGATCATCACGGCGCTGCCGGACACGCCGCTGCTGCCGTCGATCTCCGGCGACGCCGACGGCGTCATTCCGGGCGGCGTCATTCCGGGCGGCGTCATCCCGGGCAACGAGGCGCGGGCGGTCGAGGGCCCGGCCGAGTTCCTGGCGAGGATCGCCGGCATCGTCCCCGGGCTGTTGCCCGCCGGATGGGCCTCCCGGCATCCGGCCCTGACCACGCTCGGCGTACGCCGGGTCGAGCCGGCCGACGTCGTGGACATGCTGTCCGGCGAGGCCGTCGAGGACAAGGACCCGGCGTGGTGGCGGTCGCTGTACGAGGCGCTGCCCGCCGACGACCCGGAGGCGATCGGGGCGATCCCCGTGCCGCTCGCCGACGGCCGCCTGGTGCGCGGCCCGCGCGGCACGCTGGTGCTGTCGCCGGACGGCGGCACCGCCTCGTCCGGCGCCTCGTCCACCCTCTCGTCCGGTGTCTTGTCCGGCGTTGCGGGCGGCGGGCCGTCCGGCCCGGGCTCACTGGACCCCGCCCTGCTGGCCCCACTCGGGCTGCGGATCGTCCACCCCGACGCCGTCCATCCGCTGCTGCTGCGGCTGGGCGCGGCCGAGGCGACTCCGCGTACGGTGCTGGAGGACCCGCTCACCCATGCGGCGGTGGCCGAGTCGCTGAACAGCGCCGACCCCGAGCCGGTGTCCCAGGCCGTGCTGGCCCTGGTGGACGCGGCGGGCCTGACGGCGGGAGAGGCGCCCTGGCTGGCCGAGCTGGCCCTGCGCGGCGCGGACGGCGAGCGGTACGCCGCGGGTGAGCTGCTGCTGGCCCAGGGATCGCTGGCCGGCCTGATCGACCCGGAGGTGCCGTTCGGCGTCGCCGCGCCCGACCTGGTCGAGAAGTACGGGCCGCACGTGCTCGCGGCGACCGGGGTGCTCGACGGCTTCGCCGTGGTCAACGACTCCGACGTGCTGCTCGACCCCGCCGAGTGCGACCACGACCTCGATCTCGAGGACGAGTGGCTGGAGGCGGTGCTCGACCTGCTGCCGGACCTTGACGTCCCCCCGGTGGTCCGGGAGTTCACCGCCGTACGCGACCTGGAGTACGTCGCCGACTGGCCGAACGCGCTCGCGCTGCTGTCGCGGCCGCCGCTGCGCGCCGCGCTGCGGCCGATGCGGGTGCTCGCGGCGGGGGAGACCGTCGAGGTGCCGTCGTACACCGCCTGGTGGCTGTCGCGGCACCCGGTGCTCGGCGGGCGCAGGCCGGTCGAGCTGCGGCTCCCGACGGGCGACCCGCTGCTGTTCGGCCTGTACGCCGAGGCGCCGGCGGGGATCGACGAGGACGCGCTCACGATGATGGGCGTCCGGTCGACCCTGGCCGGGCTGCTGGACGCGCGCGGCGGCCCCGAGGAGCTGCTCGACCTGCTGGCCGACGCGTCCCTGGAGGTGGACCGCGCCCAGCTGCGGTCGCTGTGGATCGCGCTCGCCGCCGTCGACCCGGACCGCGTCGGCCCGCCGGAGGCCGTACGGGCCGTGCGGAAG
This sequence comes from Microbispora sp. NBC_01389, assembly GCF_045040095.1. Classification (NCBI taxonomy): domain Bacteria; kingdom Bacillati; phylum Actinomycetota; class Actinomycetes; order Streptosporangiales; family Streptosporangiaceae; genus Microbispora; species Microbispora sp. NBC_01389. Next base: position 1,282,569 of record NZ_CP109552.1, on the reverse strand, counting down.
GGCATGGTCGCGGTCGCGGACGTCGAGGACGGCCCGGTCGTGGTGGAGGCGCCCGACCTGCTGCCCCTGGTGGAGGACCGCCCGCTGGTGCTGGCGCCGTTCGACCTCGCCGAGGCGTTGTCGGACGTGCTCGACCTGCCGCTGGCCGGAGAGACGGTCACAGGCGTGGTCACCTCGCACGGCGCGGAGAAGCCGGTGCCGCCCGAGGTGCGCTCACTGCTGCCCGGCGCCCCCGCGACGTACGTCGAGCACGATGAGCTTCTCGTGGACGGCACCCCGGTGCCGTGGCGGTTCTCCGAGGGCGTGGTCCACGCCACCGGTGTCGAGGGGCTGGCGCGAGGCCTGGCCTGGGCGTCCGGCCAGTGGGGCGACCGCCTCGCCGTCGCCGCGCTGCTGCGCGACCCGGCCCGGGTCCCCCTCCTCCTCGCCGAGGCCGATCTCGACCCCGTCACCTCCCTCTGACCCCTCACCGCATGGCGGGGAGGGGGTAGTCGGGGAGGGTGATGTTGCCGGCCTTGGCGAACTGGGCGGCCAGGATGCCGCGCATGGGCCAGCGGGTCATGGACCGCATCGAGGCGGCCCGTAGCCGGATCGCGAGCGCGGTGGAGGGCGCGAAGCCGCCGGCGCCGCCGGGCGGCAGTTTCTGCGCCTCCGTCACGTAGGGACGCATGACCCGTTCGTAGCCGCGCAGCGCGACCCGGTGGTCGCCGGCCGCGGCCAGTTCGCCGGCCAGGACGTACGCCCCGACCAGGGCGAGGCTGGTGCCGAGGCCGGTCAGCGGCGTGGCGCAGTAGCCCGCGTCGCCGAGCAGCGCCACCCGGCCGCGTGACCACCGGTCGAGGCGCACCTGTCCCAGGGGGTCGAAGAAGAAGTCCGGCGCGTCGGCCATCGCCGCCAGCAGTCGCGGGGTCTCCCATCCGGCGCCCGCGAAGCGGTCGGCGATGATCCGCTTCTGCGCGGCGACGTCGCGCCGGTCGTAGGCGATCGGCACCGACCGGAAGCTCAGGCCTGCCTTGATCTCCCCGGGCAGCCGGCCCGGCCGCGCCGAGACGACCAGGCCGCCCGGGGCGTTGTACATCTGGTACCAGCCGCCGAGGTCCAGCGGCAGCGTGGTGGTGAACCACGAGGTGTAGAGGCCGAGCGGGCGGACGAAGTCCGCCTCCGGGCCGAAGGCCAGCGCGCGTACGGCCGAGTGCGGCCCGTCCGCGCCGACGACCAGCCCGAACCGGCGCGGCGCGGACTTCTCGAAGGTGACGGTCACCCCGTCGTCGTCCTGCTCCAGGGCGGTGACGGTGTCGTCGAACAGATACTCGGTGCCGGGGAGGGACGCCTGGTAGAGGAGATCGGCCAGGTCGCCGCGGAGGATCTCGATCTCGGAGACGATTCCCTCGCCGCCGAAGGCGTCGACCGGGAGGGTGGCCGTGAAGCGGCCCTTCCCGTCGACCAGGGCGACGCCGTGCTGTTCGACGGCGATCTCCCGCGCGCGGTCGAGCAGGCCCATCCGGGCGGCCACGGTGCGGCCCGCGCCACGCAGGTCCACGGTCTGGCCGCCCGGGCGGGGCGCGGGCGCGCGCTCGACGACGGTGACGGTGAAACCCGCCCGGCCCAGCCAGTACGCCAGTGCGGGCCCGGCGATGCCGCCGCCGGAGACGAGGATGTCGGTGTTCTGCATACACCGGACTGTACGGCGTACGCATAGTGCACGCAAGGCGATAAGCTGGGTAAATATTTATAGAGCACTAGTGCGCAAGGGTTGCGGAGACTCTTGGGCCGGCTGTCGTGGCAGCGTGCTGGGCTACAGTGGTGCACTAGTGCGGGAGGTCGGCGTGGACGGATCGGGCGCGGGGCGCTACCAGGAGATCGCCGCCGAACTGCGGAGGCGGATCGAGGCGGGCGAGCTCAGGCCGGGCGACCGGGTGCCGTCCACGCGGGAGATCGTCGGGCGATGGGGCGTCGCGATGGCGACCGCGACGAAGGTGCTCACCGAGCTTCGCCGGGAGGGACTTGTCCGCGCCGTGCCCGGCGTCGGCACGGTCGTCGAGACAATCGTCGGCGCAGGCGCAGGCGCAGGCGCGGGCGTCGGCACCGGCACTGGGAGCCGGTCGTCACCCGCCGGGCGGCCGGGTGCGCCGGCCGCTTCCCGGCGGCGGGGTGCCCCGGACGGCGCGCTCACCTCGGCGCGGATCACCGCGGCGGCCGTCGCGGTCGCCGACGCGGAGGGACTCGGGGCGGTCTCCATGCGCCGGGTGGCCGCCGAGCTCGGGGTGGCGACCATGTCCCTCTACCGCCATGTCGCGGACAAGGACGCCCTGGTGCTGCGGATGATGGAGGAGATCTTCGGCCGGATGCGGTTCCCCGCCGAACCGCCCCGAGACTGGCGCGGCCGGGTCGAACTGGCCGCGCGCCTGCTGTGGGCGACGTTCCGCCGGCATCCGTGGCTCGCGCCGGCCATGTCGGTGACGCGGCCCCAGCCGATCGCCGGCGCGCTGCCCTTCACCGAGTGGGTGCTCACCGCTCTCGACGGTCACGGCCTCGACCTGGGGACGGTCTTCACCGCGTACATCACCGTGTTCAACCACGTCCGGGGCACGGCGGTCAATCTGGAGGTGGAGGCGGAGGCCGAGGCGCTCACCGGGATGAGCGTCGACGAGTGGATGGACGCCCAGGAGCCCGCCTTCAAGGAGATCATGGCCGGCCGCCGGCTGCCGATGTTCGAGGCCCTCAGCGCGAGCGGTTACGACTTCGACATCGACGAGCTGTTCGAGTTCGGCCTGCAGCGCCTTCTCGACGGCATCGCGATGCTCCTCACCGACGCTCCCTGAACGGAGCCGCCGTACGGAGCCGCCGTACGGGGCCGCGGGTCAGGGACTGTGCGACTCCGATCCGGACAGGCCGGAGGCGGGGGTGGTGTCGCGTACGCGGGCGTCGCGGCGGCGGACGTACAGGAGACCGAACACGCCGAGGCCGACGCCGGCCACGCAGGTCCAGACGAGCCGCGTGTCGGCCGGGCGCACGACCAGCAGCACCACGATCAGGGCGACCGCCCACAACACCGTTCCGGTCAGGATCGTCAGGGTGTCCCGGGTTTCCAGGGGCGTGGGGTCCGGCCGGCGTTCGCTCACGTGGGCCAGCTTAGAAGGGCAGGACGGCGACCCGGTATTTTTATGACAAACCAGTCACGAAAGGACAACGCTGCTCCCCTGGCTCTTCCCGCCGATGGTAGGGGCCTGCGACTCTGCGCGCGTGAATACGAACTCTATGAATTCCCCAAATTTCCTCGATCGATACTTCTCCATCTCAGCCCGTGGATCAACCGTGGGCCAGGAGGTCCGCGGCGGTTTCGCCACGTTCTTCACGATGGCCTACATCGTGGTGCTCAACCCCCTCATCATCGGCACGGTCGCCGACAAGACGGGCCAGTTCCTCGGTGACGGCTCCAACCCCAACATCCCGTTGGTCGCCGCGGCCACCGCGTTCGCGGCGGGCATCCTCACGATCCTGATGGGCGTCTTCGGCCGGGTGCCGTTCGCCCTGGCCGCCGGGCTCGGCCTGAACGCCTTCCTCGCCTTCGGCATCGCGAGCCAGATGTCGTGGGAGGACGCGATGGGCCTGGTGGTGCTCGAAGGCGTCGTCATCGCGATCCTCGTGGTGACGGGCTTCAGAGTGGCGGTGTTCCACGCGATCCCGGCGCAGCTCAAGACCGCGATCAGCGTCGGCATCGGCTTGTTCATCGCACTGATCGGGTTCGTCGACGCCGGGTTCGTCCGGCGGATGCCCGACGCGGGCGGCACCACCGTCCCGGTCAAGCTCGGCGCCCTGGGCAACGGCTCGCTGACCGGGTGGCCGACCCTGGTGTTCGTCGTCGGCCTGCTCATGACGGCCTTCCTCGTCGCCCGCAAGGTCAAGGGCGCCATCCTGATCGGCATCATCGGCACCACCGTGCTGGCCATGATCGTGGAGGCGATCGGCAAGATCGGGCCGCAGGTGGCTCCGGGTCAGCCGGTCAATCCCAACGGCTGGTCCCTCAACGTGCCCGCCTGGCCGGCCAAGTTCATCGAAGTGCCCGATCTGTCGCTGCTCGGTCAGTTCAGCCTGTTCGGCGGCTTCGCCAAGATCGGCGGCCTGGCGGCCGTGATGTTCGTCTTCACGCTCATGCTCGCCGACTTCTTCGACACCATGGGCACCATCGTCGGCGTGGGCCGGCAGGCGAACCTGGTCCAGGAGGACGGGACGGTCGAGCGCACCCGGGAGATCCTGCTGGTCGACTCGCTCGCCGCGGCGGCCGGCGGCGCGGCGAGCGTGTCGTCCAACACCACCTACATCGAGTCGGCGGCCGGCGTCGGCGAGGGCGCGCGTACGGGCCTCGCGAGCATCGTCACCGGCGTGCTCTTCCTGCTGGCCATGTTCGTCGCCCCGCTGACGGAGATCGTGCCGTTCGAGGCGGCGACCCCGGCTCTCGTCGTCGTCGGCTTCCTGATGATGACGCAGGTCAAGGAGATCGACTTCAGCGACTTCGAGACCGCGATCCCCGCGTTCCTGACCATCGTGCTGATGCCGTTCACCTACTCGATCACCGCTGGAATCGGCGCGGGCTTCGTGAGCTACATCGTGATCAAGGTCTTCCGCGGTAAGGCGAAGGAGCTCCACCCACTGCTGTGGCTGGTCGGCGCGTTGTTCGTCGTCTACTTCGCCCTGGAGCCCCTCAAGAACCTGCTCGGCCTGAACTGACCGCCGATCCGGTCCCGAGAGGCCGCCGCGACCGTTCGGCCGCGGCGGCCTCTTTCGCGTCTCAGAGCGTACGGGCGGCCGCGAACGTGCAGATCGCGGCCGCGAGCATGAGCGCGTGGAGGATCATGTGCTCCAGGTTGGGGCGCGGGCGATCGCCGCGGTGCGGCAGCACGATGACGGTCTTGGCGTACGTCCGGGCGTGCAACGCGGCCCAGCTCTCCTCGGTGCCCGCCGTCGCCCACGGGACCGTCACGGCGGCCAGGTAGGGAAGCCACCACAGCGCGAGGCCGTTGAGGACGGCGAGCAGTTCCAGCGCCCCGCCGGCGTACGCCAGGGCGGGCAGCCCGGCGCCGGCCGCCCAGGCGAGAAGCACGGCCGGGAGCGCCATGACCGGTGCGTTGATCGCCACCTCGGCGACCTGCTCCGACCGCCTCGCCTCCCGCACGTTGTTGAACGGGAACAGGTCCACAAGCGTGGTGAGAACGAAGTAGGCGTCGGCCAGGACAAGCAGGACGAGCGCGACGGAGACCATGGGGCTTCCTTTCCGTACGGCAGGGGGGTTCAGGCGCCGTAGCGCGCCTCGATGCCAGCGAGGAACGTCGAGACGGCGATGCCGAACCAGGCGTCGTAGTACGCGGTGGGCGCGGCCGGCGGCTCGGGGGTGTCGCCGAACTCGGCGAGGGCGTGGCCCGTCACGAGGATGTAAAGGGACTGCACGAGATACAGCGCCTCCTCGTCGGCCACTCGCAGGCCCGCGTTCATGGCGGCCAGCACCGTCGGGACGGCCCGCTCGAACACCTGCGGAGACGCGTGCCGTACAGCGACGACGGCGGCCGCGCCGGGGTGGGCCCGCAATGTCCGGCGCAGCCCCTGGGCGACGTCCGTGAGCAGGTCGCGCCACCCGCGGCCCGGAACGACCGACGCGATCACCTCTTCGGCGACCCTGTCGGCGACCAGTTGGAGCAGCGCGGCCTTGTTGGGCACGTGGTAGTAGAGCGACGCCGCCCTGACCTGGAGGCGGGCGGCGATCGTGCGCATGGAGAGCGCCGCGACGCCCTCCTCGTCGAGGACCTGCAGCGCGGCGCGCAGGACCGATTCGGTGTCGATACGGGCAGCCGGGCTCACTAGCAGTCCTTTCTAACATCGTTAGGCTCAATCTAACGTCGTTAGAAAGGATGGTGCAAGACGCTGGGAGCGGTAGTGTCGTGACGTGGCGCTCAGAGGAGGCGGGGCGGTGCCGGCGGACCTGGTGCCTCGGCTGCGCCTGGCCCGTGACCGCATCGACCGCGACTACCGGAGCGATCTCGATCTCGACGGGCTCGCCGCGGTCGCCGGGATCTCCAAGTTCTACCGGAATGCGGGCCAGTGCTCCGTCCTTCAGGCCGGGGGTGAAGGCCCGCGCGGGAGTGCCCGCTAGGGCGCGAACGTGCCTTCACCCGCAGGTCACAGTGGGCGTTGCCGCTGCTCGATGTACTGCTTGTTCGCCGTTGAACTCCCGACGTTCGACCTCGAAGTCGGCGCAGACCTCGCGCATGAGTTCCTCGCATCGGGCCGGCATCGGGCCGGTGAAAGCCCCACGCCGGTACTTCGTCACGCACACCACGTGGGCGTGGAGGGTGTGGACACCATGGCGTTCGATGCGTACATCGGGGTCACTCAGGGTGTGGATTCCATCACGATGACATAAACCAGAGGGATACGATCAGGGCGTGGAGGTGACCAGGCAGGCTCGTGCGCACGTGGCGCGACTCGACTTGAGCACGGCCCAGGTGGCGGTGCTGGACGGTCAGGCGCACACCGCCCGCGCGCTGTGGAACCTGCTGCACGAGTACGTCACCTTCCGGCAGGGCCGGTTGGCGACGGTGAAGGAGTGCGACACCGCGATCCGGGCGGCCCGCCATGGGATCGACTGGATGGGCCGGCTGCCCGCCCAGGCAGCGCAAGCGGTGCTGAAAACCTACCGGCAGGCGTGGGCGAACTTCTTCGATCCCGGCCACCCCGCCAAACGGCCCACGTTCAAGGCCCGGTTCCGGACCCGGTTGGCGGTGGATGTGCCGCAGGCCCGCGATCTGCAGGTCACGCGGGTGAACCGGCGGTGGGGTGCGGTCAGTCTGCCGAAGGTCGGGCGGGTCCGGTTTCGGTGGACCAGGGATCTTCCCGGCGTCACCAGGGGCGGCCCGGCCGGGCGGATCACCGGCGCGCGGCTGGTGAAGGACGCCTTCGGGTGGCAGATCGTGTTCCGCACCGAAGCAGTGGTCGCGGCGGCCCCGGCCGCCCACCCCGGCCCCGTGGCAGGGGTCGATCGGGGAATCGCCGTCGCTCTGGCGTTGTCGGACGGCACCATGCGCGAGCACGGGCCCTGGCTGCGCGACGGCGAGAAACAACGCCTGCGCCGACTGGAGAAGAAGTCCGCCCGGCAGCGCCGCACTCGCACTCCCGGCCGGCCCACGTCCAAACGGCTGGCCCGCACCTACGACCGGATCGCCCGGCTCCGCGCGACAGCCAAGCGCCGAGCCGTCGACTGGCAGCACCAGACCACCACCGAACTCGCGCGCACCTTCGGCGTGGTCGTGGTGGAAGACCTGACGATCACGAACATGGTCCGCTCCGCCAGCGGCACGATCGAGCGCCCCGGCCGGAACGTGCGGCAGAAGGCCGGGCTGAACCGCGCCATCACCGGGCAGGCATGGGGCCGCACCGTCACCCTGCTGGAGTACAAAACCCGTGATCGCGGCGGCCTGGTGGTGAAGGTGCCCGCCCCGGGCACGTCGCAGACCTGCCACCAATGCGGCCACCGCGACCCGGCGGCCCGGAACGGGATCAGGTACGCCTGTGCCAACCCCGCGTGCGGGTGGGCCGGGCACGCCGACACCAACGCCGCGATCAACATACGCAACGCCGCAGGAACCGCGGTGTCAGGACGTGGAGACCTCGGGGCTGCCCGGTCCGCGAAGCGTCAACCCCCGCACGCCGCCTGACCGCGACGCGACGGGAGAATCTCCGGCCTTCAGGCCGGGGAGGAGTTCAATTCGTCCGCTGCTTCGAGCGTACGGCGAGACGCCGATGCGCTACCTCACCCGGCGCAGGCTGGAGCGCGCGCAGGAACTGCTGCGCGGGGCCAACCTGACCGTCACCGAGATCTGCATGGCAGTCGGGTTCACCAGTCTCGGGTCGTTCTCGGCCAAGTTCCGGCGGCTGGTGGGGGAGAGCCCGAGCGAGTACCGCGACAGGTGGGCGGCACGCGGCGGCCCGCACGTCCCCGGCTGCTATCTGTTCATGTCCGGCGTGCTCGACCTCGGAGCGCACCGCGTCTCCGACTCTGCAATTTTGGAGAAGCCCAGGTCAGCGGGGCAGCAGTAGCGTCTTCCGCATGATTACGAACGTCTCTCTCGTCACCGTCTACTGCAGGGACCAGGACGAGGCCCGCGACTTCTACGTGGACGTCCTCGGTTTCGTCACGAAGACCGACGTCACGCTGGACGGATATCGCTGGCTGACCGTCGGCCTTCCCGCTCATCCGGAGCTGGAGATCACGCTCATGAAGCCGGGGCCTCCGCTGGACGAGGAGGGCGCCGACTTCCACCGCAGGCAACTCGACAAGGGGCAGGCCGGCGGGCTGGGGCTCGCCGTGGACGACTGCCGGAAGACGTACGAGGAGCTCACCGCGAAGGGGGTGACGTTCCTGCAGGAGCCGGCGGAGCGGCCGTACGGGATCGAGGCCGTCATGCGTGACAACCAGGGCAACTGGCTCGTGCTCGTGGAGCCGAGGCGGTTCACCCCGGAGGACTTCGCCTGACGACGGCAGGACGGCACGGCTCGTGGAGGCCCGGTCCCCGGCACGGGGGCCGGGCCTCTCCGTGAGCTGACAGACTGCGTCCTCCACGGGCAGGCCCGTGATCAACACCGGTCCGGTGCCGGTACGGTCGGTCCACCTGAATCACCCCAGATGGGGACCGTTTGGAGGAATGGCGACATGCGAGATATAGTTAGCAAAGGTAATGACTCATGCTAACGAACACCCAGAACTTGCGCAGCGACGCCGCGCTCGCGTCCGCCCTGCGCGTGTCCCTCGCGCGGCTGACGCGGAGGATGCGCAAGCAGGCCGCGCACCACTCACTGACGCCCACTCAGCTCGCGACGCTCGTCGCCGTCGAGCGCCACACCTCGATGACCCCCGGCGAGCTCGCGGAGCACGAGAAGGTGCAGCCGCCTTCGATGACCCGCGTAATCGCCAAGCTGGAGGCCCGGGGCCTGCTGGAACGCTCCCCGCATCCGACCGACCGCCGGCAGGTGACGGTCAGGGTGACGCCGCAGGGGGCGGCGCTGCTCAAGGAGGAGCGCCGGACGAAGGAAGCCTGGCTGGCGCAGCGGCTCGGGGACCTGACGCCGGAGGAGAGGGCGGCACTGCGGGCGGCGGCGCCGATCCTGGAGAAGCTGTCGACGATGTAGGCGGCATGTTCCGCTCGCTGCGGAACTACAACTACCGGCTGTTCGCCGCCGGTGGGGTCGTCTCCAACGTCGGCACCTGGATGCAGCGCACCGCCCAGGACTGGCTCGTCCTCGACCTCGCCCGGGGCAGCGGCTCGGCCCTCGGCGTGACCGTCGCGCTGCAGTTCCTGCCCACGATGCTGTTCGGGATGTTCGGCGGCGTGATCGCCGACCGTTATCCCAAGCGCAGGGTGCTCATGATCGCCCAGACGCTCATGGGCCTGCTCGCGCTCACCATGGGCGCGCTGGTCCTCACCGGGACGGCCCAGGTCTGGCACGTGTACGTCATGGCGTTCACGCTCGGCCTGGTGTCCTGTGTCGAGGTGCCGACGCGGCAGTCGTTCGTGGTCGAGATGGTGGGCAGGCGCGACCTGCCCAACGCGATCGCGCTGAACAGCTCGACCTTCAACCTCGCGCGGGTCGTCGGCCCGGCCCTGGCCGGGCTGCTGATCTACTGGATGGGCACCGGCCCGATCTTCGTGCTGAACGCCGTGTCGTTCGCCGCCGTGATCACCGGGCTCGCGCTGATGCGGTCCTCCGAGCTGCGCTCGCCGGAGCCGGTGCCGCGAGGCAGGGGACAGCTGCGGGAGGGCCTGCGTTACGTCGGCGGCCGGCCCGACCTGTTGCTGCCGCTGCTGATCGTGGCGTTCATGGCGATCTTCGCGCAGAGCTTCTCGACGAGCATCGCGCTGATGGCCAAGCAGGTGTTCGGCGCGGGGGCGTCCTCGTTCGGCATCGCGTCCAGCGCCTTCGCCGTCGGGGCGTTCGGCGGCGCGCTGCTGGCCGCCCGGCGGGTCAAGCCGAGCCGCCGGTTCCTGATCGCCGGCGCGCTGTGCTTCGGGCTGTTCCAGATCGTCTCCGGCCTTGCCCCCGGCTATCCGGCCTTCCTGCTGCTGCTGGTCCCGGCGGGAATGGCGATGATCACCGTGAACACGACCGCGAACACGATCGTGCAGCTCGGCGCGTCGCCCGAGATGCGCGGCCGGGTGATGGGCATCTACGTGCTGGTCTTCACCGGGGGAGCCCCGATCGGAGCGCCCCTGGTGGGCTGGCTCGCCGAGGTGACCGGTCCCCGCCTCGCGGTCGCCGCCGCGGGCGCGCTGAGTATGTGCGGGGTCTGCCTGGCCGTGCTGGTCACCCGCATGGTCGCGGCCCGCGTGGCGCGCGGGGAAGAATCCACGCGTGAGCAGATTGTTCGTGGCGCTGCTGCCGCCGCCTGAGGTGCTGGCGGAGATCGCCACGGCGGTCGAGCCCGTACGGGCCGAGTGGCCGGAGCTGCGCTGGGTCGATCCCGCCCGGTGGCACGTGACCGTGGCCTTCCTCGGCGAGGTGCCCGACGAGGTCCTGCCCGAGCTGCGCGTACGGCTGGCCCGGGCGGCGGCCCGGCACTCCGCGCAGACCGTGTCGTTCGGCGGCGCCGGGGCCTTCCCCTCCCCGGCCCGGGGCCGCATCTTCTGGCTGGGCCTCGACGCCGGCCCGGCGCTGACGAGACTGGCCCAGTCGGTGGCGGCCGGCGCGCGGCGGGCCGGGGCGGAGGAGACGGACCGCAAGCGGTTCCATCCCCACCTCACCCTGGCCCGCTCAAGAACCCGCTCAACCCGCTCAGGCCACGGCGACGACCTGCGCCCCCTGGTCGGCGGCGCGCTTGGCGCCTTCGGCGGGCGGCCCTGGGAGGCGTCGTCGGTCCACCTCGTGCGCAGCCACACCGGCGCGACCGTGTGGTACGAACAGGTCGAGGCGTACGCATTGGCGGTCCGCGGCTAGGCTCCATGACGTGGATCGTCCTCGTCGCTGGCTGTTGCCCACGGTGCTCGCGCTGCTCGTGCTCATCGTGATCGTCGGCGCGCTGCTCAACAACGGCTGATCACCGGGCCTGATCATCAGGGGTGATCACCAGGCGTACTCCTCCGGGGCGGTCCGAAAGCCGGGGAAGATCTCGTCGAGCCGGGCGAGCGCCTTGTCGTCCAGCTTGATCTCCAGCGCCCGCAGCGTCCCGTCGAGCTGCTCGACCGTACGGGGACCGATGATCGGCGCGGTGACCGCCCGCTGGTGCAGCAACCAGGCCAGCCCCACGTTGGGCGGGTCCTCGCCGAGCTCGTCGCAGAACGCCTCGTACGCCTCGATCTTGTCGCGGTGCCTGTCGAGCTGCGTGACGATGCGGTCGTCCGCGGACCGCCCCTTGTCGATCTTGCGGAGGATGCCGCCGAGCAGGCCGCCCGCGAGCGGGCTCCACGGGATCAGGCCGAGGCCGTAGTCCTCGCAGGCCGGGATGACCTCGAGTTCGGGGGCGCGGACGAGCAGGTTGTAGTGGGACTGCTCGCTGACCAGGCCGAGCGTGCCGCGGCGCCGGGCCGACTCCTGCGCCTTGGCGATGTGCCAGCCCGCGAAGTTCGACGAGCCGACGTACAGGATCTTGCCCTGCTGCTTGAGGATGTCCATGGCCTCCCAGAACTCCTCGAACGGGGTGTCCCGGTCGATGTGGTGGGCCTGGTAGACGTCGATGTAGTCGATCTGCATCCGGCGCAGCGAGGCCTCCGCGGCCCGCCGGATGTTCAGCGCCGACAGCTTCTCCTCGTTCGGCCAGTCGCCCATAGAGCCGTACAGCTTGGTGGCGATGACCGTCTTCTCGCGGCGGCCCCCGCCCTGGGCGAACCAGCGGCCGATGATGTTCTCGGTGATCCCCTCGCCCTGCTTCCAGCCGTAGACGTTGGCCGTGTCGAAGAAGTTGATCCCGAGTTCGTGCGCGCGATCCATGATCGCGAAGGAGTCTTCCTCCGTGGTCTGCGGACCGAAGTTCATGGTCCCCAGGCAGAGCTTGCTGACCAGTAGGCCGGTGCGGCCGAGATGTCCGTATTCCATGTCCTCCACCCTAGGAACCTGGAGTGGACTCCAGTCGAGTACCGGCACGTCCGCGCTCGGCGCGGCGCGGCGATTTGTTGCCGGGGCGGGTGGCGGGCCGGCCCTCCGTTGCAGCGGCGGGCCGGCCCCGGCGTCGCGGCGTCCGGACCAGAGGACCTCCGCTGTCACCGGTCCCGGCGCGCCGGGACCGCCTCCCAGTGTCGCCGAGCCGCCGTGGAATGTGGTCCGCGCTTTGTTGCGCGGCCGGGCCGCAACAATTCATCTCTGCTCTGACCTGCGGAGACTCCAGGAAACGGATGGTCGTCGTGGGCGGGCGCCGCGTAGGGCGGGGGCCGGGTGCCCGCCGCGCGGGGAGGCGCCGGCGGATGGGCCACGTGATATTGCGAACCGCCCGCTACATGTTGCTTTTGACGATTTACTGCTCGTGTGTGGTGGCGCCGAGGCCCACTCTTGAGGCATCCGCCGGGCCTGGCCGGGAGTTGCAGCTCCCGGCCGCCGTACACGGCCCGCGGCCCATCGCAGCGCAGTCCGGACCGGAGGAGTTCGTCGTGAGCAAGGCACAGCACAACGACGTACGGGAGTCTGCCGCCGTATCGCCGAACTGGCGGGCCGGCGTGTTCGTCGTGATCCAGATCGTGGTGGTCGTCCTGCTGGTGGCGGGTTACGATCTGCCGACCACGCTGGCCGTGGTGGTGGGCACCGGCCTCGCCGCCGGGCACGTCATCCGCCAGGTGTTCGGACCCCTGCTTCCCGGACGGGACACGCGATGAGCCCTGCGCAGGCCGGCCGGGGGCGTCCGGCTCCCGATCTCGACCCGCACAGGGGCCCGCTCGTTGCGCTCGCGTGGGCCCTGTTCGTCCTGCGTCCCCCGCGTGGGCGCGACGGCTACCGGACTCTGGAGGAGATCGGCCGCCTCATCAACTACGACAAGAGCAGTGTCTCGCGGCTGACCAACGGGAGGGAGTTGCCGTCACCGGAACCGATGAAGGCGTATCTCAAACTTCACGGCGTCGCGGACACCGAGCCGTGGGAGCGGCTGCGCGACCTCACGGAGAAGGCCGGCGAGGGTGCGGACGAACTCCGGCGGTTCGCGGAGGCATTCGTCGAGCTGTGCGCCACCAGCCTGCCGGAGCAGTTCGCCGCACAGCAGGTGGGAACCGCACAGGACCTCCTGGCCTCCTGGAGCCCTCCCGCCGCCTGCACCGAGGAGGAAGAGGAGGACGACGACTTCGAATCCGTACGGCCTGGCCGGGCACCGCGGCTCTGGTGGACGGCGGGCGTCGCGGCTGGGCTGGTCGTGGTGGTCGTCGTCACCGCCACGGTCGTCAGCCTCCGGGCGGACGGCGATGACACCGCGGCGCGGGTCCCGGGTGCGGGGGTCTCCGCATCGGGGGTCCCGGCGTCGCCGGACTCCGCGCTCGCGGCCTGCGGGCGGCCCACCGCGCAGCTGCGGATCGCCTCCTCGACCGACAAGTCCGCGATCCTCCGGGAGATCGCGCGGCTTTACGGGCCACGCTCCAGCCATGGCGGCTGCGTGACCGTCGTCGCGGACAGCGTCGACTCGGGCATCGCCATGCAGGCGCTGGCCCGAGGGTGGAATCCCGCGACCGACGGCCCGCGCCCGGACGTGTGGGCGCCCGCCGCGCGGTTGTGGCTGCAGGTCGCCCGGCAGCGGGCCGCCGGGAAGGACTCCCTGGAGCTGCTGCCGGAGGCCGCGGGCCCCTCGATCGTCACCAGCCCGCTGACCATCGCCATGCCCGAGACGATCGCCGAAGACCACGGCTGGCCCGGCAGGAAGATCGGCTGGAAGGACCTGCCCGCGATGATCAGGAAGGACCGTCTGACGCTCGGCAAGACCAACCCCGAATACTCCACCTCGGGCCTGAACGCCACCGTGGCCGCGTTCTACACGCAGACCGGCACCGTCGCGGAACTGGTCACGAGCGACCTCACCGACAGAGAGAACCGGAAGAAGGTGCAGGCCATCGAGAGGGCCGTGGTCCACTACGGCGACACGACCCTGACCTTCCTCGCCAACCTGCGCCGCGCCGACGACGCCGGGCACGCGACGGACTACATCTCCGCGGTCACCGTCGAGGAGAACAGCGTCGTCGCCTACAACGAGGGTTATCCCTGCGGCAGCCGGTCGGACGAGCCCGGCTGCGCGAAGAGGAACCCGCCGAGCGTCAGGCTCGTCGCCTTCTATCCCACCGACATCGATCCCACCGACAGCAGAGGCGTCGGCACGATGTACTCCGACCACCCCTACATCCCGTTGAACGGGTTGTCCCCCGCGCAGAGCGCCGTGGCGGCCGACTTCCTCCACGTCCTCACCACGTGGAAGCCCGCCCGGGACCGCTTCACCGAACTGGGGTTCCGCGGCCCGTCCCACGAGATCACCGAGAACATCACCAGGAACGGCGCCCCGGGCGTCCCCCTGCCCAGACAGCTCGCCGAGCCCCCCGCCGGCTGGGTGGACCGGCTCCTGACCGTCTGGCGGCAGCTCAGGAAGCCGGCCAACGTGCTGGTGCTGATCGACACCTCCGGCTCGATGAACTGGAACGCCAAGGACGATCCCGATCGGGCGCCCGGCGAGCCGAGCAAGCTCGACCTGGTCAAGAAGGCCCATGGTCCCCTGCTGGACGGGTTCACCGGCCGTGACCGGGTCGGGCTGTGGCACTTCTCCAGTACGCGCGTCGTCGACGACGAGGTCGCCGAGATGGAGGCCAGGGCCGCCGACGGCCGGACCCACCGCGAGCACCTCGAAGCCGACATCAGAGCACTTCACCCCAAAGCGGCCACCGCGCTGTACCAGACCATCGGTGACGCCGTGAAGTCACTGCGCGACCACTACGACCGCGACGCCATCAACGCCGTCGTCGTGCTGACCGACGGCCGCAACGAGACCGCCGGCGGTCCCACGCTCGACGAACTCAAGCGCGCCATCGGCGACTCGGGCAAGCCCGCCGTACGCGTGTTCACCATCGCCTACGGCGGCAAGGCCGACACCGGCGCGCTGCGGCAGATCGCCGAGGCCACCCACGCCCGCGCGTACGAGGCGAGCGACCCCGGCTCGATCGCGGGGGTGCTCGCTCACGTCATCTCGAACTTCTGAGACGGCTCATGAGCGCGGCCGGCTCCGGCCGCGTCAGATGCGGTAGTCCCAGTCGAGGCGGCCCTCGCCGAGATCGCCGGCGAGGCCGTGGACGAAGCCGAGCTCGCTTTCGAGCTGGGCCTTCTGATATTCGCTCTCCACGAGGAACAGCGGGGCGAGGAAGGTCCGGCCGTCCGCGATCTCGGCGTCGAGCGCGGACAGCCGGGCCTCCAGCGCGGCGATCCGCTGCCGCAGCGCCGCCAGCGCCTCCTGGGGCGGCAGTACGGGCAGGAAGGCGAGCGCGGCGGGGAACTCGGGGAACTCGCGGGCCGGGGTGGACAGCATGGCGCGCATCCACTGCCGCAGCGTCTCGCGGCCGGTCTCGGTGGCCTCGTAGACAGTGCGTTCCGGCCGGTTCTCCTCACGGGCAGTCTCGCGTACGGCCAGGAGCCCGTCACGAAGCAGGCGCTCGATCGTCTGGTAGACGCTGTTGCGCTGCGCGACGTTGACCACGTCGTCCTTGTGGCGCTCCTTGATCATCTGCTGCATGCGGTACGCGTGCATCGGCGCCTCGCAGACCAGCGACAACAGCGCCATGGCCAGTGGGGAACGGCGCGTCGGCATGGGCTCCATCGTATTCTCGCCGTGCTGTAGTCATAGTATGTATAGTCATAACATGACCAAGAAAGCCATCATCATCGGCGGCGGGATCGCGGGTCCCGTCACGGCCATGGCACTGCGGCGCGCGGGCCTCGACGCCGAGGTCTTCGAGGCGTACGACCGGGGAGCCGACGGGGTCGGCGCCTTCCTCACGCTGGCGGTCAACGGGCTGGAGGCCCTGCGAGTGCTCGACCTGCACGATCTCGTCCGCGACCTCGGCATGGACACGCCGCTGATGGAGATCCGCAACGCGCGGGGCAGGCATCTGGCCACCGTGCGGCAGCCGAGCCGCACGCTGAAGCGCGCGCCGATCTCTACCGGGCGCTGCGCGACGAGGCCGTACGGCGGGGCGTGCGGGTCCACTACGGCAGGCGGCTCGTGGACGCGGAGGCCACCGGCGACGGCGTCCGCGGCATCTTCGCCGACGGGAGCGAGGCCGAGGGCGACCTGCTGGTCGGCGCGGACGGGCTGGGCTCGCGCACCCGCGCTCTCATCGACCCCCGCGCGCCGCGCCCCCGGTACGTCGGGCTGCTGAACACGGGCGGCTTCGCCGACGGAGTCCAGGTGCCGGGACGGCCGGGGGTGTCCTCCTTCGTCTTCGGCAGGCGGTGCTTCTTCGGCTACCTGATCCATCCGGACGGGCAGGTGTGGTGGTTCGCCAACCCGCCGAGCCGCCGGGAGCTCTCGCCGGAGGAGCTCGCCGCGATCTCGCCGGAGCAGTGGCGGGCGAGGCTCCTGGACCTGTTCGAGGGTGACGCCGGGCCGATGCGGGAGATCGTCGCGGCGACCCCGCGCATCCTGCCGGCCTGGAACACCTACGACTTCCCGACCGTGCCGACCTGGTCCGGCGACCGCATGGTGATCGTCGGCGACGCCGCGCACGCGACCTCGCCGTCCTCCGGGCAGGGCGCGTCGATGGCCGTCGAGGACGCCGTGGTGCTGGCCAGATGCCTGCGTGACGTCCCGGACACGCGGGGCGCGTTCGCCGCGTTCGAGCGCCTGCGGCGCGCGCGGGTCGAGCGGGTCGTGGCGCACGGCAAGCGCAACGGTGACGGCAAGGCGCCGGGCGCCGTCGGGGCCTTCGTTCGCGACCTGTTCCTCCCGGTGGTGCTGCGGCAGGTCGGGAAGCGCGACGCCCTGGCCTGGCTGCACGACCACCGCATCACCTGGGACGACCGCGTCACGGTCTGATCGACCGTCTTCGGGGAACACTCCGGCGTCGCGGTACGGGCCTCCGGTCGCCGTGACTGGGCAGGCCGAGCAACGATAAAACGGTCAAGGCATCACTAATGCCTGATATGCCTAATTTTGCATGTTCGATGATGTAAAGGAGCATATAACGAGTAACAGAAGAATCATCCAAAACTCTGAGGCTCACAGGTTGCGATGTCCCGCTACGCTAGGGGCTGACTCTTTCTAGCTGTGCCCGTGGAAAGCCGAGTGGCTGGACCTCGAGGCGGCGTTTCCGGCAGGTACGGATAGAAAGGGCAAGGCGGGAATGGATGCTTCACACACCGGTCACGAACCGGCGCGCGGGGACGATGAGGAGAGGTCCTGTCAGCACAGACCTTCTCCTGGCGTCTCTCGAAGTAGCCGCCTTCGTCGCTGCTTTCGCTGGGCGCTGAAGCTGGCCGCGGCAACCACCGCGGTCATCAAGCTTTACGTCGCCATCCGCGAAGGCTGGCCCAAGCTGTAGGAGCTTGGACCAGCTAGCGGCGCACCAGGCGGGGGTTCCGTGATCAGTAGCAGCTGGGACCGGAGCCTCCGCCTTCTTCGGTTCGTCGTCGACTATTACATCGCGGCGGCTGAACACCTGGCTCTATCTCTATATAGCTAGATGGTAACCGCACATGCATCCTGATGTCCGTCTTACAAATGCCACGCTCGACGTGCTCGGGGTCGTGGCCGCCGCGGACGGGAGTCCCGTCTACGGCTTCCAGATATCGACGCTCACGGGCCGTCCCACGGGGACGGTGTATCCGCTGCTCAGTCGGCTGGAGCGGGTCGGCTGGCTGGAGGGAGCGTGGGAGTCGGAGCACCACCGAGGCAACGGTCCGCGCCGGAGGTACTACAAGGTCACGTCTCAGGGCCGGGAACACATCGCCGTCGCGTTGCGCAGGCGGGAGCGTCCCGCACCTGTCCGGGCCTTCCGCCCCGTGGAGGGGGAGCAGAGCAACCAGGAAGCGGGCGCCCCTGTCAGCGTCGAAGAGGTCGCTCGTGAGTTCGCCCGAGGCCTCCGCAGGCTGCGCGCGGACGCCGGGGATCCGTCTTTACGGCAACTGTCTGCTCGCACCTTCTACAGTCCGGCCGCGCTCAGCGAGGCGTTCTCCGGGCGGAGCATCCCCTCGGAAAAGCTGCTTGAGGTGCTTGTTCGCGCCTGCGGGGGAGACCCGCAGGAGTGGGCGCTGCGCCGGTCGACCGCCGAGCAGAGCATCCGCTACGGCGCGCGCATCCCCTTCCGTTTCGAGGACTTCTACCCGCTCGGGTCACGCTGGGTCCGCGACGCCCTGCGTGAACATGAACTGGAACCCGAGGACATCGAGGACGTGACACAGGAGACCCTCCTCGCCACGTACCGACGCTGGAACGCGATCAACGGAAACCTGCGGCCGTGGGTCACCTCGCACGCACGGAGCGTCGCCCGGATCTTCAACCGCACCACCGGAAGCGGGGGCAGGGTGCCGGTGACGTCCCTGGACGAGTTCGACGGCGCGGTGGACGCGCTGCCTCTTGTCGCATCCGATCAGGCCGGGCCGGGCGACGTCGCCGACGAGGTGGCCGAGCGATCCGCGGCCGCGCATCTGCTGAGCAGCCTGGACCGGCGGACCGCACAGATCCTTTATCTGACCGCCGAGGGTTTCCAGACCTTCGAGATCGCGCGCTTGCTCAAGACGACCCCGTCCGCGGTCGAGGCCCGGAGGCGGCGGGCGCGCAATCACCTGCGCATGGGCCTGACTCCGGAGCATCGGCGATATGTGCAGCACCTCGCGCACCTGCGGGAGCGGGCGGGCAACCCGTCGCTGCGCAAGATAGCCCGGCGCATCGGATACAGCCACACCCAGGTCGCAGCCGTACTTTCCGGGGCCGCTCCCCCTCCCACCTGGGAATTCACCGTACGGCTGGTGTCGAGTCTGCAGGGCGCGGTCGAAACGGCGCGCTGGATCTGGGAGATGGCCCGGCCCTCGGCGAGACTGCTGAGATCGGACAGTTACGCCGACATGGTGGCGCGGAGCGGTGACGCGTTCGCCCTCTGGAGGCTGACGGACGGGCTGGAACGTGTGGGGAGGACAGCCGACGCGGCGGGTGTGTGGCGCACGGCGGCCGAGACCGGAAACACCTACGCGATGGCGGTCACCGCCGAGTTCCTGGAGCGCATCGGAAACGTGGACGAGGCGGAGACCTGGTTGCGGAAAGCGGCCAAGGCGGGCGGGTACGAGGCGAAACGTGAGCTGGCCCGATTCCTGGAACGGGCGGGGCGCATCGAGGAGGCCATCGAGGTCTGGAGACGGGCCGCCGACGACGGTGAACCCGAGGCGAACCGCGAGTTCTCCACGCTCCTCGACCGTGCGGGGCGGCATGACGAGGCGCTTCGTGTGTGGGAGCGGTCGGCCGAGCCTGGCAGCACGTCGGCCACCAGGAGGATGGGCGAGCGGCTCATGCATGCCGGCAGGCTGGACCAGGCGGAGAACTACCTGCGCAGAGCGGCGGAGGCGGGCGACCCGTCCGCGCGGCGGCAACTGGCCGTGCTTCTGGACAAGGCGGAACGAGTGGACGAGGCCATCGAGATGTGGCGTCGGCTGGCCGACAACGGATACGGCTACGCCGTGCATGAGCTGGCGGCTCTGATGGAGCGTGTGGGGCGGGTGGACGAGGCCGTCGAGGTGTGGCGAGCGGCCGCGGGCAGGGGCTACGGCTTCGCCATGCAGGGGCTGGCGACCCTGTTGGAGCGTGTGGGGCGGGTGGACGAGGCCGTCGAGGTGTGGCGCCGGATCTCCGACGGCGCGACGGGTGCGGAAGAACGGGCCACCGCCTCCCGGGCGCTCGCGCGCCTGCTCGACAAGCCGTTGTCGAACATGCGGGTCGAGGCCGAATTGCGGGCGGCCGTGGGTGCGGGCGACAGCCTCTCTCTGCTGGCCCTGGCCCGCCTGCTCGACCAGGAGGGCAGGGACAGGGAGGCCGAGACGCTGCTACGTGACGCGGCGGTGGGCGGCAACCCTCTCGCCGCCGAAGCGCTCGCGCGTCGCCGTCAGGCCAGGCATGTCCAACTGGCCGCAGGTCGACAGGCCGCCATCGAATAGAGGTCGTGACCGAGACCGCCGCGCGTCTGGTCACCAGTTCGTCGAGGGACTGAACCGACAGTGGCGCTGGTCGAATCAGCCGCGCGACGGCGCGGTGGCCGCACCGGTGACAGGTCCGCGAGGTCCCCCGCGCCGGCACCTTCGCCGCCCGTCCGCGGCTGGACGTGCTCGCCGCCGACCTGCGCGACTTCTACGACGCCCTGCGGTGAAGCGGGGCGTATCCGGGTTCTTGACCTGATCCGGGGCGTGCGGGGGAATGCCGGTCGCCGCACGCGGAGCCGGCATCGGGAATGATGACCACATGGGGCGAGCAACGGGGCGGACGCGGACGAGATGGATTTCGCGGGCAGTCCTGGCTCTCCTCGCGGTCGCGGGCATGGCGCTGCCGGGAACGGCGCTGCTGCCGGGAACGGCGGCACGGGCCGACGACGGGGAGCGCCTGCTGTTCCGGTTCCGGGACGAGCGCATCACGGAGTCGAGCGGCCTGGCCGTCTCGCCCACCCACAAGGGCATCGTCTACACCCACAACGACAGCGGCGATTCGGCGCGGATCTTCGCGGTCGGCCCGGACGGACGCACCCGCGCCACCTTCACGATCGGGAACGCCGAAGCGAGGGACTGGGAGGCCATGGCGGCCTCCGTCGATCCCGCCACCGGCCGCGGCGTGCTGTGGATCGGCGACATCGGGGACAACCTCGCGGACGGCGGGAGGAACGGCTGGCCGGACGTGTCCGTCTACAAGGTCGTCGAGCCCCGGACGATGGCGGACGCGACGCTGCGGGCCGTCCGGTACCGCTTCCGCTACGCCGACGGCCCGCGCAACGCCGAGGGGCTGATGGTCCACCCCCGCACCGGCCGGCTCTACGTCGTCAGCAAGGAGTTCTCCGGAGACGTCTACGCCGCCCCCGCGAAGCTCCGTACGGACCGGGTGAACGTCCTGCGCCGGGTCGGCGAAGCGCCGCTCATGGCCACAGACGCGGCGTACGCGCCCGACGGGTCGAGCTTCGTCATCCGCACGTACTTCTCCGCGACCGTCTACCGCGCGCCCGGGAAAGTGCTCACGCGCGTCGCGATGCCCCCGCTCGAACAGGCCGAGTCGATCACGTACACCGAGGACGGCATGGCCCTGCTGACCGGGAGCGAGGGCGAGAAGAGCCCGGTCTACCGGGTGCCGCTGCCCGCCGCCGCGCGCCCGAGCCCCTCCCCGAGCCGGGTGCGCGCCTCCACGCGACCGCGTGCGGTCGCGGCGCGGGGCGAGGAGCCCGCCGGGAACGGCGGCCTGGGCGTGCCCATGCCGTTGTTATGGGCCGCGGTCGCCCTGGGAGCGACCGGGGCCATCGCGTTCATCGCCTACCGCACGGGCCGCTGAAGCCGCTCCCCGCCGATTGATGGACCGGCTGGCGGGTCCGGCTCACGGACTGGCTTACGGGCCGCCTAACGGACTGGCTCACGGACCGGATCACGGACCGGATCACGGGCCGCCTTGGGCCGACACGGGCCGGGCGCCGTCGGCACCCGGCCCTTCAGGTGGTGTCCGGCGGATCACGCCCGGCCGCACGTGGCCTGGGCGGCATCCGCCGGGCTCTCGGCGCCGCGAGCCTCAGCCGCGCGCGTACACGCGGTGGACGAACTCGGCGAGCTTGCTGTCGGGCAGTTCCTTGGCGAGGTCGGCCTCGCTGATCATCCCGACGATGCGGTGGTCCTCGATCACCGGCATCCGCTTGATCTGATGCTCCTCCATCTTCGCCAGGGCCTCCTCGACGCTGGCGCCGGACTCCACCCAGACCAGGCCGCGGGCGAGTTCGCTCGCCGTGGTCTGGTCGAGGTCCTTGCCCTCCGCGACACACTTGATCACGATGTCGCGGTCGGTGATGATGCCCTTGAGCCGGTCGTCGTCCCCGCAGATGGGGAGCGCGCCGACGTTCATGTCCCGCATCATCTCCGCGGCCGCGCGCAGGCTCTCGTGCTCGCCGACGCACTGGGCGCCCTCGTGCATGACCTGGCCCGCGGTCTTGTTCACTCCCTCTGTGGTCATGGCTAACCCCCGATTCCCTCTTCCAGGGGGTTATGCCCGTTATATCCGGAATGCTTCACAGTCGAGGCAGGAAGTGCTCCCCGCGCAGCGCGCGCTCCACCAGCGTGATCGACTCGGCCAGCCGTACCAGGCGGGGACCCTCCCGCCGGTAGACGTCCAGGACGGAGGCGACCGCGTGCGGCGGCAGGTGCTCCTTGAGGTCCACGGCGGCGCCGCGGTATCCCTCCCTGGCCGCCTGGATCGAGGCGCCCACCTGCTGGCGGGCCATCCGGGCGAGCGCGAGCGGATACCGGCGCAGCACGCCGTACGCGCGGTAGTCCGGCGGCACGGCGTCGAGTAGCCACGACACGGCCGACGTCTCCCAGTCGGGGCTGCCCGGCGGGCGGACCTCCGGCGGCCAGCCGGGTGGCACGTACACTCCGCAAGCATACCGAACAGAGGTTCGATCACGACGTGACGGCTCCGGTCGCGAGAGAATGGCCCACATGTTGTCGACAGCCCTGACGTCATGAGAATCGGAATCGTGGGCGCCGGGATCCTCGGCCTCGCCGTGGCCCGGCGGATGGCGCGCGAGGGCGCCGAGGTGACCGTCCTGGAGAAGGAACCCCGCGTCGCCGCCCACCAGACCGGGCACAACAGCGGGGTCGTCCACGCCGGGATCTACTACCAGCCGGGCTCGCTCAAGGCGACGCTCTGCCGGGAGGGCGTCGCGATGCTGCGCGAGTACTGCGCCGAGCACGGCCTGCCGTACGAGGAGGCGGGCAAGCTCGTCGTCGCCTCCACCCGGGCCGAGCTGCCGGGGCTGCGCCGCATCGCCGAGCGGGCCAGGGAGAACGGCGTGCCCGGCGTCGCCGAGCTCGACGCGATCGGCCTGCGGGAGATCGAGCCGTACGCCGCCGGGGTCGCCGCGGTCCACTCGCCGCACACCGCGATCACCGACTTCACGGCCGTCACGCGCCGCCTCGCCGCCGACGTGGCCGAGGCCGGCGGGTCCGTACGGCTGTCGCATCCCGTACGCGCGATCCGGCAGACCGCGGACGGCGTGCTGGTGGCGGCGGGGCGGGAGAGGTTCGCCTTCGACCGGCTGATCGCCTGCGCCGGTCTCGGCACCGACCGCGTGGCGGAGCTGGCGGGGGCGGACGGCGACGTGCGCATCATCCCCTTCCGGGGGGAGTACTACCGGCTCGCCGGACCCGCCACGCGCCTCGTCCGCGGGCTGATCTATCCCGTGCCGGACCCCCGCTATCCCTTCCTCGGCGTCCACCTGACCCGCCGGATCGACGGGGAGGTCCTCGCCGGGCCCAACGCCGTCCCGGCGCTCGCCCTGGAGGGCTACTCATGGGGGCGCGTCTCGCCGCGCGATCTGCGCGGCATCCTGTCCTGGCCGGGCACCGGGAAGCTGGCGGCCGAGCACTGGCGGACCGGCGTACGCGAGGTGTACGGCTCGCTGGTCAAGCGGGCGTTCACGGCCGCCGCCCGGCGTTACGTGCCCGCGCTGACCCCCGCCGATCTCGTCCGCGCCGGATCCGGCGTACGGGCCCAGGCGGTGACCAGGGACGGCAGGCTCCTGGACGACTTCGCGATCGACGTGCGCGGGCGGATCGTGCTGGTGCGCAACGCGCCGTCGCCCGCCGCCACGAGCAGCCTGGCGATCGCGCGGCACATCGCCTTAACGGTTCCCTTAGCCTTCTAGGGCTAGAGTGCTGGCGCCATGGTCGCTGAATCTTCCGAAGCCCGGCTGCTGGTCGTCGAGGACGAGCCGAACATCCTCGAACTGCTCGCGGCCAGTCTGCGCTACGCCGGATTCGAGGTGCACACCGCGTCCGACGGCGGCGCGGCGGTCGCCGCGGCCTACCGGCACCGTCCGGACCTGATCGTGCTCGACGTCATGCTGCCCGACATGGACGGGTTCGACATCGTACGGAGGCTCCGCGGCGGCGGCACCCACACCCCCGTCGTCTTCCTCACGGCGCGGGACGCGACCGAGGACAAGATCCGGGGGCTGACGCTCGGCGGCGACGACTACGTGACCAAGCCGTTCAGTCTGGAGGAGGTCATCGCCCGCATCCGGGCCGTGCTGCGCCGCGCCGCCGGTGACCCGCAGCCGGCCCCGCCGCGGCTGACCTTCGCCGACATCGAACTGGACGAGGAGTCCCACGAGGTCTGGCGCGGTGGCCGCGTCGTGTCGCTGTCGCCGACGGAGTTCAAGCTGCTGCGCTACTTCATGGCCAACGCCGGCCGGGTGCTGTCCAAGGCGCAGATCCTCGACCACGTGTGGGACTACGACTTCCGCGGCGACGCCGGGATCGTCGAGTCGTACGTCTCGGTGCTCCGCCGCAAGCTCGACAACGCCAGTTCCAGGGCCCATCCCCGGCTCATCCACACCCTGCGCGGCGTCGGCTACGTCATGCGCACCCCACCCGCCCGGCCCTGATCCCGTACCCCGCGATGGCCCCGCCGCGGATCCGTCCCAGAGCCGCCATGGTGCCGCGACGCCACGAATTCGCGTGAAAGCAGAGAGTTACTCCTACGGTCCGGCATAGCATCGCTGCTATGGACTGGGGTACCGTTGAGCTGGAACCAGAGGTTCAGCAGTGGCTAGAAGACCTGCCTGCCGAATCGTTTGCGAGGGTGGTGTTCTATGTCGATCTGCTTGCGGCGGAGGGGCCTCTACTGGGAGAGCCCTATACCAAACAGCTAGACGGCAAGTTACGCGAGCTACGGTTCCATCTCAACGACATCGCCGTCCGAATCACCTACTGGATAGCCTCCGGTCGCAGGATCGTGCTTCTGACGGTGTTTCACAAGTCGCGTTCACGCGATGACCGTGAGGTAGAGCGGGCTCGTCGAGCCTTGCGTCGTTGTGTCGAGTCGGCGCACACCGTGGACGAGGAAGAAGAAGCGGTATGAGCGAGCAGGAGACCTGGCGGGAACTCCGGGATCGCCGGATGGCCGAGCCCGGCGCGGCAGAGGCATACGAAGCGGCGCGTCTCGCCTACGAACTGGGCAGGGCGGTCCGCGTGATGCGGGAGGCGCGTGGCTGGAGCCAGAACGATCTGGCTCGTGAGGCCGGCATGACTCAGTCGGCGGTGGCGCGGTTCGAGGCTGGAGGGACGGTCCCCACCCTGCCTGTCATCGAGCGCCTGGCGAACGCTCTGGACGCGGAGGTCGAGGTCCGTCTTACACCACGGGCTCCCGCTGCGTGACCACGCTCGCACTGAACCGTACCGGATTCCGATGTCCATACGCCGTCAGGCCGCGAGCAATGCGCGGCGCGACGACCGTGACAGACAGAAGCCCGGCCTCTTCGAGGCGATGAATCTCCGGATGCAGGGTGGATGGGCTCACACCCAACTCTCGTGCGATAGACGCCAACGTCCACGTACGGCCAGGCTGTAAGCAAAGCGCGGCGAGCAGCTTCGCTTGTGTGTCGCTGCGGAAGATGGGCACCCCACGCTGGCCGATGCTTCGCATACTTCGAATATATCTTCGCTTTTTTCGAACTTCAACCCTTAGTGCTGAGGAGACAGCATAGTGTCACAGCGGGTGCTCGTCCCGGGGCCATCGCGGTAGGTGTGCGTCCACTCGCCGGGCCTCGGGTCCGGCGGTCCAACCAGGCCGACAGACCGATCGCCTGCCTGACTCCGGGTCATCCTCGCTCACGTCGAACGCTGGGCAGGCTGTACGCGGTGCTGGGGTGCCGGGGCTCAGCCGGGGGGTCATCGGGGAGCGGGGAAGCCTTCGTCGGGGAAGGCGGTGGTCGTCGTGGGGAGGACGACCCGGTCGCCTTGGGAGAGGCCGGTGACGACCTCCACGTTGGTGTCGCCGCGCACGCCGACTTCGACGGTCCGCCGGACCTGGGCGCCGCCGCCGTCGGCCACGGTGACCACGGCCGTGCCGTCGCCCTGGACGTGTACGGCCTGGGAGGGGACGTAGAGCGCGTCGGCCGCCTCGCCGGTGGTCACCTTGACGGTGGCGCTCTGCCCCAGCAGCAGCCGGGCCGGGCGGCTGTCGAGGTCGATGCGCACGCCGTAGCGGACGAGCCGGTCGGAAGTGGTCGCGGTGGGGTCGATGTGGGCCACCGTTCCGGGGTACTCCCGGCCCGGTTGCGTGGGCAGCGTGACGACGGCGGTCTGACCGGTCTTCAGGAAGCGGATGTCCGACTCCGTGAACAACGCCTGCACCTGCAGGTTGTCGAGGTCGCCCAGGGTGAGGAAGGCGCCCGAGGTGTAGTGGGAGCCCGTGTCCCCCGAGATCGACAGGACTGTCCCGTCCGCCGGGGCCTTGATCCGGATGCCCGCGAGGGCCTCCTTGGCCTCGGCCAGTTCGGTCGTCGCCTGACTGACCTGCGCTTCGGCCTGTGCCTCGGTGAGCCGCGCGCCGCCCTGACCCGCCTGCCCGCCTCGGCCGTCCTGTCCGCCCTGACCCGCCTGCCCGCCACTCCGGCCGCCGCCGAAGCCCGTACGTCCCTGAGTGCCCTGACCCCCCTGTCCCTGTGAACCTTGTCCCTGCGGGTTCTGTCCCTCTCCACCCTGGCCGGGCGCGCAGGCGCCGGAGGGACGGCCGGGGGAGGGGCGCGGCGAAGAGGACGGCTTCCCCGACGGCTGCCCGGGTTTCTGCCCGGGCGGTGCGGTGGGTGGAATCGAGATGCTGACCTCGGGATCGGGCCCGGTCCTGCCATCGTGCGCGGGGTTGGGACGGTGCGTTCTCGTCGGATGCGGATGGCGGCTCGGCGAGGACGTGGGCGTGGGACCGGGCTCGGGCCCGGAACCACCATGCTCACCGCCCCGGTAGGCCGCGAACACGACGCTCGCGGTCCCCGCCGTTCCGTTGCCTGCGTACAGCGCGATGCCGATCGAGGGTGTGGTGGCATGCGGGGACGGCTGAGCGGTCGGGTGCGCCGAAGGGCGGGGGGACGGCGTCGGGCAGGTCGCCTGACCGCCGCCGGAACCTCCCGGCCCCGCCGATCCGGCGCCTGCCCCGGTCGCGCCTCCGCCGGTTGTGCCTGCGCCGGTTGTGCCTGCGCCCGATCGACCGCCGGTGGCGCCGGCGGTCGATCCGGTGGCGCCGGCCCCTGCTCCACCACCTGTTCCGCTGCCGCCGGAAGGGGCGGATCCGGCCGTACCCCGGCCCGATCCGGCTGCGCCGGTTCCCGCTCCGTCGCCGCCTGAGGATACGGCGGTGCCTGAAGACACGGCGGTGCCGTTCCTGACGTCGTCGAGGGTCTCGCGGGCGGCGGCGAGGGCGGCCTTGGCGGCCTCGTAGTTCTCCCGGGCGATGGTGTCGTCGATCCGGGCGAGGACCTTGCCCCGGCGGACCTTCTCTCCGACCTTGACGTAGACCTTCTCGACCACACCCTCCGCCCCGAAGGCGAGATCGCGCACTCCCGTGTCGACCGTGTTGCCCGCGGCCGAGACGTACGCCGTGATCGTGCCCCGCCTGACGGAGACGAGCGACACCGGGCCGGTGCCGGAGGAGTCGTCGCCGGTGGCGGAGATCACGGCGACGCTCGCGATGACGATCCCCGCCAGCGCGAGCCCTCCGACGCGGTATGGGGCGCTCGATCTCATGGCGGTCATCCTGCTGACGCCATGTCACCGGTGGCTTGGCCGTACCTGAAAGTTGACTGTGGATGCGGACCGCAGGCGGACTGTCAGCAAACCCTCAGCATCGGCCGAGGTTGCCCGAAGCGGGGTTTGCCAGGGTTCGGGGTCGTGAAGCTGTCGACGAAGCGCAGGACGCTGGTCATCAACGGCGTCCTGGTGGTGCTGCTGCTCGGCGGGATCGCGGCGGCCTGGGCGTCACTGGGAGGCGATTCCTCCGCCGGGGCCGCGCCGCCGACGACCCGGGTGACCCGCGGGACCGTGCTCGCGTCGGTGTCGGCGTCCGGTTCCGTGGAGAGCGCCCGCACCCGGGCGCTCTCGTTCGGCACGAACGGTACGGTGCGGACCGTGCTGGTCGAGACCGGCGACAGGGTCAAGAAGGGCCAGGTGCTCGCCCGGCTCGACGACACGGCGGCCCGGGAGAGCCTGGAGGCGGCCAAGGCGAGCCTGGACGCCGCCGACGCCGCCGACACCTCGACGGCCTCGGGCTATTCGCAGTACATCAGCGCGAGGAACGCCTACCGGTCGGCGAAGCGGGCGCTGGCGGGTACGGTGCTCAAGGCGCCGTTCGCGGGGGTCGTCACGGCGGTCAACGGTTCGGAGGGCGGGTCCTCGGGCGGGTCCGGCGGTTCCTCCTCCCAGAGCGGACAATCGCAGTCCTCGTCCCAGTCCCAGGGCGCGTCCACGGGTTTCGCCGAGATCGCCGATCCCGCGCGGCTGCGGATCGTGGGGAACTTCACCGAGGCCGACGTCACCAGGATCAAGACCGGCCAGGCGGCGACGGTGACCTTCGACGCTCTCACCGGGGTGACGGCCGCCGGCAAGGTGTCCGTGATCGACCCGCAGCCGCAGACGAACAACAACGTCGTGCAGTACGCCGTGACGGTCGCGCTGACCGGCGTCCCCTCCTCCGTACGGCTCGGGCAGACGGCCACGGTCCAGGTGACGGTGGGCACGGCGGACGACGTGCTCACGGTGGCGTCCTCGGCGGTCACCACCGCGGGCGGCCAGACGCTGGTGACCGTGCTGGAGAACGGCAGGCAGGTGGTGAGACGGGTGGAGACCGGCCTGAAGGGCGACACGACCACCGAGATCAAGTCGGGGCTCCAGGAGGGCGACCAGGTGGTGCGGCCCCAGGCCACGACCACCGGCGGAGGCGGCGGCATCCAGTTCCCGGGCGGCGGAGGCGGGTTCGGGCGCGGCTTCGGCGGCGGCGCGGGTGGGAGCGCGGGTGGGGGCGCGGGTGGGGGCGGCAGAGGCGGCGCCGGGGGCGGCGGGGGCGGCCGGTGAACCCCGAACCGCCGGTGAACCTCGCTCCACCGGTGAACTCCGCTCCATCGGTGAACTCCGCCCCGCCGCCCGTACTCGTCCTCGGCCAGGTCACCAAGGTGTACGGCGAGGGAGAGACGGCGGTGCGCGCGCTGCGCGGGGTGTCGCTCACGGTCGAGCGCGGTGACTACGTCGCGATCATGGGGGCCTCGGGGTCCGGCAAGTCGACGCTGATGAACATCATCGGCTGCCTCGACGTGCCGTCCGGCGGCACCTATCACCTGGACGGCACCGACGTCGGCGCCCTCGACGAGCGGCGGCTGGCGATCGTCCGCAACCGGAAGGTCGGGTTCGTCTTCCAGTCGTTCAACCTGATCCCCCGGATGAGCGCGCTCGCCAACGTCGAGCTCCCCCTGGCGTACGGCGGGGTCCACGCCGCGGAGCGGCGCCGCCGGGCGCTGGCCGCGCTCGACCGGGTGGGCCTCGCCGACCGGGTCCACCACCAGCCCAACGAACTTTCCGGCGGTCAGCAGCAGCGGGTGGCGGTGGCCCGCGCGCTCGTCACCGCGCCGACCCTGCTGCTCGCGGACGAGCCCACGGGTGCCCTCGACAGCACGTCCAGCGGAGACATCATGAACATCTTCGACCGGCTCAGCGTGAGCGGCCGGACCCTCGTCCTCATCACGCACGAGGAGGAGGTCGCCGCCCACGCCAAGCGGGTCGTCCGCCTCATGGACGGCCGGATCGTGGACGACGTGCGCACCACCTCGGTCGGCGGCCCGCCGCCGCGGCTCGCCGAGGTGGCCTCGTGAACGCCGCGGAGGTCCTGCGCTTCGCGCTGCGCGGCCTGGCCGCCAACAAGATGCGCAGCGCGCTCACCATGCTCGGCATCCTGATCGGCGTCGCCGCGGTGATCCTGCTGGTCGCGGTGGGCGAGGGGTCCTCCCAGCAGATCCAGCAGAACATCCAGCGGCTCGGGGCGAACTCGCTGACCGTCACGCCCTCCACCTCGGGAGGCGGAGGGGGCCCAGGCGGAGGGTTCGCCCGGCTCCTCGGCGGCGGCGGGGGAGGCGGGGGAGGAGCGGGTGCGCGGCAGAACACCGGCCCCCGCACCCAGGCCAGGGACCTGACCCTGGACGACGCGCGGGCGCTGGCCGACCCGGCGAACGCCCCCTCCGTCAGGAGCGTCTCGCCGATCGTGACCGCCCAGTCCCAGACCGCGACGTACGAGGGGGCGAGCCACGCGATCGGGCAGTTCGTCGGCACCTATCCGAGCTATTTCGAGACGTCGAACAAGCCGGTCGTCAAGGGCGCCTACTTCTACAACGACGACGTGCTCGCCGCCCGGAAGGTCGTGGTCATCGGGCACACGGTGGCCGAGGACCTGTTCGGCGCGGTCGATCCGGTCGGCCGGCAGATCACCGTGTCGGGCGTGCCGTTCACGGTCGTGGGCGTGCTGAAGGAGGCCGGATCGTCGGGGTTCCAGGACGCCGACGACCTGGCGATCGCGCCGCTGCCCGCCGTACAGCAGAGCCTGACCGGGTTCGGGCCGCTGGGCCAGATCCTCGTGCAGGCGAAGAGCGCCGAGACGGTCGACGCGGCGCAGAGCGAGGTCGCCGGGGTGCTCGACCAGCGGCACGGGATCACGAACGCGGCGAGCGCCGACTATCGCATCCTCAACCAGGCGACCCTGCAGGAGACGGTCAGCGCGGCGACCGCGACGTTCACGGTCCTGCTCGGCGCGGTGGCGGCGATCAGCCTGCTCGTCGGCGGCATCGGCATCACCAACATCATGCTCGTCACGGTCACCGAGCGGACCCGGGAGATCGGCATCCGGAAGGCGATCGGCGCGCCCAGGGGGGCGATACTGGGACAGTTCCTCGCCGAGGCGACGCTGCTCAGCCTGGTCGGCGGCCTGCTGGGCGTGCTGATCGCGGTCGTCGGCGCCCAGTTCACGATCGCGGGCGTACGGCCGGTTGTCGTCCCGGCCTCGATCGCGCTGGCGCTGGGCGTGTCGGTCGCGATCGGCCTGTTCTTCGGCAGCTATCCCGCCAACCGCGCCGCCGGACTGCGGCCGATCGAGGCCCTGCGCTTCGAATGACCCCCGACCCCGGGCCCCCAGACCCCTGAGCCCGAACCCCCGAGCCGAGACCACCCGAACTGAGACCACCCGAACTGAGACCACCCGAGCCGAGACCACCCGAGCCGCGGACCCACCGAAGGGAGACGGATGTGAGCAGACGCGACACAGAGGAGCTTCTGGAGAGCTCGCCGTTCGGCGACGACCTCCAGGAGGTGCTGGCGGCGCATCCGGCCCGGGCGGGCGGGTCCAAGGTGACCCTGGCCCTGGCGGGAGGCGTCCTGCTGGTGGCCGGGCTGCTCCTCGGCATCCAGGCGCACAAGCTCTTCGGCGGCTCCACGCCGGGCCGCGCGGCCGGCGCGGGCGCGTACGGCAGCGGACAGGGCCCCGCCGGTGGTCAGTCCGCCGGTGGTCAGGCCGGCCAGGGCGCCGCCGGCGGCGGGTACGGCCGAGGCGGAGCGTTCGGAGGCGCGGGCAGAGGCGCCGAAGACGGAGGCGGAGGCGCTGCGGGCGCGGGCGGCATGACCTTCGGCACCGTCAAGCTGGTCGACGGCGACAAGATCTACGTCCAGACCATGAGCGGTGCGGTGGTCACGGTCACCACCTCCCACGACACCCGCGTGCAGGTGACCCGGGCGGGCAAGGTCGCGGACATCAAGCCGGGCGGCTTCGTCACCGTCGCCGGGACCGCCGACGCGGAGGGGCAGGTGGCGGCCACCTCCGTCACCCAGGGCTCACCCGGCGGCAGGAGGGCGGGCTCGTGACCACCGAGGGCCGTCTGCTCGTCGTCGACGACGAGCCGGACATCAGGGAGCTTCTGTCGGCGAGCCTGCGGTACGCCGGGTTCGAGGTGATCACCGCGGCGACCGGGCGCGAGGCGGTGGAACTCGCCGGCCAGGCGCGCCCGGATCTGATCGTGCTCGATGTCATGCTGCCCGACCTGGATGGGTTCGCCGTCTCCGACCGGCTCCGCCTGACGGGACGGCGGATCCCCGTGCTGTTCCTCACCGCGAGGGACGCCGCCGAGGACAAACTCGCCGGTCTCGGCCGCGGCGACGACTACGTGACCAAGCCGTTCAGCCTGGAGGAGGTGCTCGCCCGGATCCGGGCCGTGCTGCGCCGCACCCGTTCGGACGACCCGCTCCCCGCCCGGCTGTGCGTCGCCGACCTGGAGCTCGACGAGGAGTCCCACCAGGTGTGGCGCCGCGGCGCGCCGGTGCGGCTCTCGCCCACCGAGTTCAAGCTGCTGCACTACTTCATGGCGAACCAGGGCCGGGTGCTGTCGAAGGCGCAGATCCTCGACCACGTCTGGCACTACGACTTCGGCGGAGACCGCAACGTCGTCGAGTCGTACGTCTCCTACCTGCGGCGCAAGGTGGACGCGGTCGAGCCGAAGCTGATCCACACCCTGCGCGGCGTGGGCTATGTCCTCCGTGCGCCGCGTGGGTGAGCGGCTCCGCGCCCTGACCCGGGCGAGCCGGAGGCTCCGCCTGCTCGGCGTCCGCGAGCTTCGGCGGCGGGCCGCGCGGACCCCGCTGTGGCTGCGGCTCGTCGCGGGCACGCTGCTGCTCGTGACGCTCGCGATCGCGCTGACCGGGGGCTTCGCCGTACAGCTCCTGCGGGGTTATCTGGTGGACCGGGTCGACGCGCAGCTCTCGGCGTTCGCCCGGCGCCCGTCCGAGCCGCCTTCCGGGTCGCGGCCGAGAGACCCGGACAGAGACCCGAACAGAGACCAGGGCACGGAGCCGTATTCGCGGCCGCCGAGGCAGTTCGGCTTCTTCTACATCGTCCTGCTCGACGCCGACGGCAGGCTGCTGCACACGGTGCAGGAGCCGCCGAACTCCGACCCGCCCGCGCTGCCCAAGCCCAGGGCCGACCGCGCGCAGTGGCTGTTCACGGTGGAGTCCCCCTCAGGGGATCGGTGGCGGGGGATCGTCGTGCGCGAGGAGCGGCGCGGCCGCTTCCGCGTCGCCGCGGTGAGTCTCGCCGACATCGACGGCACGGTCTCCCGGCTCGTGCTCATCGTCACCGGGGTGGGCCTCGCCGTGGTCGTCGCGCTCGGCGTCGCCTGCTACTGGCTCGTACGGCACAGCCTGCGCCCGCTCGGGGAGATCGAGCGGACGGCGGAGGCCATCGCGGAGGGCGACCTGTCGCGGCGTGTCCCGCCCCGCCACCAGCGTACGGAGATGGGCCGGCTCGGCCGGTCCATCAACGGGATGCTCGCCCAGATCGAGACGGCGTTCCAGGAGCGGGAGGCGTCGCAGGAGCGGATGCGCCGCTTCATGGCCGACGCCTCCCACGAGCTGCGTACGCCGCTGACCTCGATCCGGGGCTACGCCGAGCTGTACCGGCAGCAGCGGTCGCAGGATCCCGGGACGCTGCTGCGCCGCATCGAGGACCAGGCCGTACGGATGGGCCTGCTGGTGGACGACCTGCTGCTGCTCGCGCGGCTCGACCAGCAGCGCCCGCTCGAACGCCGCCCGGTCGACGTGCTCAGCCTCGCGGCGGGGGCGGTGCTCGACGCGCAGACCCTGGCGCCGGACCGGGAGATCGACCTGTTCCGGCTGGACGGGTCGGATCGGCCGGTGCGGGTGCTCGGCGACGAGGCGCGGCTGCGGCAGGTCGTCGGCAACCTGGTGGGCAACGTCCTGCGTCACACGCCCGAGGGCACGGCCTTCCGCGTCGGCGTGGGCGCCCTGCCGGGCCCGGTCGCGGTGATCGAGGTGGCCGACGACGGGCCCGGTCTCGCGCCCGGCGACGCCGGCCGCGTCTTCGAGAGGTTCTACCGCGCCGACCCCGCCCGCAGCCGGGCCGACTCCGGCGGCACCGGACTGGGGTTGTCGATCGCCGCCGCCCTCGTCCAGGCGCACGGCGGCACCATCACGGCGGACAGCGAGCCCGGGCACGGTGCGGTGTTCCGCATCCGCATCCCCTCCTGCCCGCCCGTCGAGAAAGGCTGACAGATGCCAGGCACTTCGAGATCCGCCGTACGCGGCCCGGCCGGCGCCGCCTCGCTTCGTCGCCCGTACGCAGCTGTGGTCGCGGTGGTCCTCACGGTCATGGTGGCCGGCTGCGGTGGCGGCGGCAACGGTGGCGCCGACGGCGGTGGGAGCGCGGGTGGTGGGAGCGCGGGTGGTGGCCCTGGTGGCGCGACCGCCGGTGCCGCGACCGGCGACCGGGCCGCGGGGGCCGGGTCCCGGGCGGCGTTCACCGACTGCCTGCGCCAGAACGGCGTCACGCTGCCGAGCGGCCGCCCGTCCGCATGGCCCGGTGACCGGCCCGGTGACCGGCCCGGTGACCGGCGCAGGAGCAGGCCGACGGAGTGGCCGAGCGTGAGGCCCACTGCCTGGCCCACTGCCTGGCCCAGCGGTAGGCCCAGCGGCGGGCCGGGCGGGGGCTTCGGCGGGTTCCGCTCGATGGACCCGGCGACGCAGAAGGCGTTCGAGGCGTGTCGTTCGCTGATGCCGCAGGGTGGTCCGGGCGGGTTCGGCCGGCGCGGCGCGGATCCCCAGGCCCTGCAGGCCTTCCGCACCTGCATGAAGGACAACGGCGCGGAGATCTCCGGCGCGGTCCGCCTCCGCGACCTCGCGACGGCGGACCCCAAGGTCGCCAAGGCGTACGAGAAGTGCGGGGTGCTGCTGCCCGCCGCCACTCCCACTCCCGCCCCCGGCGGCTGACGAACCGGACGCCGCCCGCCGGTCCAGCCCCGGGCGCCTGGGGGTGCCGCCCCGATCGGGTGCCCGCGAAACAGGCCTGGCGCCGGGTGATCTCGGCGCGGGTGGCTGATTCGAGGGCCTTCCCCGGGGAAGGTCGGGTGTATGGCGGGGAACGACAGGCTGCGAGCGGCCCTGGAGATCCTGCGGCGTCACCTCGATCAGGACCTGTTCCCCCTGGAGATCGGGGACGCCGCGGCCGACCGGCGCGTGCTGAAGGAGCTGCGCGGACAGCTCGACGACTACCTGCTGCCCCGCCTCGCCGCCATCGACGCGCCGCTGCTCGCGGTCGTCGGCGGCTCGACCGGGGCGGGCAAGTCGACGCTGGTCAACTCCCTCGTCGGCACGACCGTGACCGAGCCGGGGGTGCTGCGGCCCACCACGCTAGCGCCGACCCTGGTGTGCAACCCCGCCGACTCTCCCTGGTTCACCTCGCCGGTGATCCTGCCCGGCCTGGCCAGGGTGACGGGCGGAGCGATCGGCGGCGCGACGGGGGGAGCGTCCGGCGCGGGACGGGGCGAGCCCGGCACGCTGCGGATCGCCCCCGTGGAGGCGCTGCCCCCCGGGCTGGCGCTGCTCGACGCCCCCGACATCGACTCGGTCGTCACCGCCAACCGGGAGCTGGCCGCGCAACTGCTCGCCGCGGCCGACCTGTGGCTGTTCGTCACGACCGCCGCGCGGTACGCCGACGAGGTGCCGTGGAGCTTCCTGCGCCTGGCCCGGGAGCGGAGCACGGCGCTCGCGGTGATCCTCCAGCGGGTGCCGGACGAGGCGCGCGAGCCCGTGGCCGCCGACCTGGCCCGGCTGCTCGCGGACAACGGCCTGGCCGGCACGCCGCTGTTCGCCGTGCCGGAGCTGGCGCTGCCCTCGGAACGGGCCCGGCTGCCCGCGCCCGCCGTGCAGCCGATCGCGACCTGGCTCGCCGACCTGTCGGTGGACGCCAAGGCGCGGGCCGAGGTGGTCCGGCGCACCCTCACCGGCGCGCTCGACAGCCTCGCGACCCGGGTGCCCGATCTCGCCGACCGCGTCGAGCGCCAGCGCGTGGGCATCGCCGAACTGCGCGCCATCGCCGACAAGGCGTACGACGTGGCGATGTCGGCGTTCGACGAGGGCATGCGGGACGGCAGGCTGCTGCGCGGTGAGGTGCTGGCCCGCTGGCAGGACTTCGTCGGCACGGGCGACCTCATGCGGTCGCTGGAGTCGCGGATCGGCTGGCTGCGCGACCGGATCGCGGCGGCGTTCCGGGGTGGTCCCGCGCCCGACCGGGAGCTGCGCGTGGCGCTGGAGAGCGGGGTGGAGTCGCTGATCCGGTCCACCGCCGACGGCGCCGCCGAGCGGGCCGTCGAGGCGTGGCTGGCCCTGCCCGCCGGGCGCGACGTGCTGGACAGGTCCGGCGTCGCCGTCTCAGGACGGCTCGGCCGCGCCTCCGCCGACCTGCCCCGCCGGGCGGGCGAAGCCGTACGCGCCTGGCAGGGCCACGTGCTCGACCTGGTGAGGTCGGAGGGCGCCGACCGGCGCACGATCGCCCGGGCGGCGTCGTTCGGGGTGAACAGCCTGGGAGTGCTGATCATGCTGGCCGTCTTCTCCACGACGGGCGGGATCACCGGCATAGAGCTGGGCATCGCGGGCGGCACCGGCGTGCTCAGTCAGAAACTGCTGGAGGCCGTATTCGGCGACCAGGCCGTGCGCACCCTGACGCAGGAGGCCCGGGAGGACCTGCGCCGCCGGGTCCGCGCGCTGCTCGACGAGGAACGCGCCCGCTTCTCCTCGCTGGTCGAGGGGCTGGGCCCGGCCACCGAGACGGCGGCGCGGCTGCGGGAGGCGGCCAAGGCCGTACAGGAGAGGGGCGACCTGTGAAGCTCCTGCGCAGGAAGGCGGAGGTGCCGCTGGACGACCGCCTGGAGGCGCTGGCGGAGGCCGTCGACCTGGCCGAGGGCCGGCTCGGCCCCGAAACCGTGGAGCGCGCCCGCGCCGTGGTGACCCGGGCCGGCGTACGGCGGGGCCTGTCGGTGGACCACACGGCGGTGACCCTCGCGGGGGCGACGGGCAGCGGGAAGTCGTCGCTGTTCAACGCGTTGTCCGGGACGGATCTCGCGACCGTGGGCGTGACCCGGCCCACCACGTCGAAGGCGCAGGCGGCCCTGTGGGGCCCGGACGGCTCCGGCCCGCTGCTCGACTGGCTCGGCGTCCCGCTGCGGCACACCGTCGAGGGGGAGTCGCCGGGGCTGATCCTGCTCGACCTGCCCGACCACGACTCGATCGAGCTGTCCCACCGCGAGGAGGTGGATCGCCTCGTCGCCGTGGTCGACCTGCTGGTGTGGGTGCTCGACCCGCAGAAGTACGCCGACGCGGCCGTGCACGAGCGTTACCTGCGGCCGCTCGCCCGGCACCGGGACGTCATGGTCGTGGTGCTCAACCAGGTGGACCGGCTGCCCGAGAACGCCGTCAAGCGTTGCCTGGACGACCTGCGGGGCCTGCTGGCGGCCGACGGCCTGGACGGCGTGCCGCTCCTCGCCGTGTCCGCCCGCACCGGTGCGGGCCTCCCCGAACTGCGGAAGCTGCTCGAAGGAGAGGTCTCCCGGCGCCGCGCCTGGTCGTCGCGCCTCGCCGCCGACGTGGCCTCGTCCGCCGCGGCGCTCTGGGCTCCGGAGGCGGCGTACGCGGGGCCGGCGCCGGGGGAGGTGGTCGTGCCCGAGGTCACCGTGAGCAGGGCCCTGACACGGGCGCTCGCCCAGGCGGCCGGAGTGCCGGTCGTGGTGGAGGCCGTCGCGAAGTCGCACCGGCACCGTTCGACCGCCGCGACGGGATGGCCCGTGACGCGCTGGCTGCGGAAGCTGAGGCCCGACCCGCTGCGCCGCCTGCACCTGGCCCGCGGCAGCCGGTCGTCGCTGCCCCCGGCGACCGCCGTGCAGGCGTCCGCCCTCGACACCGCGCTCCGCGACGTGGGAGTCGCCGCCTCGGCGGGCGTGCCCGAGCCGTGGGCGACAGCCGTACGCCACGCCGCCCGCTCGCGGTCGGGAGAGCTGACCGACACCCTGGACCGGGTGGTCGCGACCGTCTCCGGCGGCGTGTCCCGGGCTCCGCGCTGGTGGCGCGTGGCCGGGGCGGCCCAGTGGCTGACCGTCGCCGCGATGGCCGCCGGGGCGATCTGGCTGCTCGTGGTGTTCGGGCTCGACTATCTGATGCTGCCGCGGCCGCTCACGCCGACCCTTGGCCGGGCGCCCTGGCCGACCGTGCTGCTGATCGGCGGGGCGCTGCTGGGAGTGCTGATCGCCCTGGTGTGCCGGGCGGCGGCCTGGCTCGGCGGACGCCGCCGGGCACGCAAAGCCGCCAAAGCTCTGCGTGCCCGGATCGAGCAGGTCGCCGCGGAGTTGGTCATCACTCCCACACGGGACGAGCTGGCCCGCTACGCCCGGTTCGCCGAGTGCGTGACCGTCGCCGCGTCCTGACCCACCCCGGCTGCGGCGATTTCACCCTGTCGGTCGCGACCGCAGCCGGGCGAGTCCACGACGCGTTCACCCGGCTGACCACCAGGCGGCCGGGGCGTGGCGGTGGCGCACCGGGTCAGGGGCGTTCGGCGGGCGGGATGGCGCCCGACGGGTCGGGCGTGACGGCGTGGGCGGGGTCGGGGTTGGCGCCGGCCAGGGTGTCGAGGTTGGGCCGGCCGGCCTCGATCCGGCGCGGGCCCAGCTCGCTGTCCTCGGCCGCCGCCTTCGCCTCGGCGGCGGCGCGCTCGGCCTCCGCGACCGCCTCGCTGCCCGCCGCGCTCAGCTCCCGCCTGCCGCTTTCGGCCGTGGCGGCCGAGGAGGCGGGCAGCGCCTCGGTGAACGCCTTCGACACCGAGTGGAGCGCCGAGGTGACCTCGCTCGGGATCACCCAGAACGTGTTGTTCTCGCCCTGCGCGAGCTGGGGCAGCACCTGGAGGTACTGGTAGGCGAGCAGCTTGGGGTCCGGGTCGTTGCGGTGCACGGCCTGGAACACCTCGTCGATCGCCTGCGACTGGCCCTGGGCCTTGAGGATCTGCGAGGTCCGCTCGCCCTCGGCCCGCAGGATGGCGCTCTGCTTCTCGCCCTCGGCCGTGAGGATCTTCGACTGCCGCTGGCCCTCGGCCGTGAGGATCGCCGCGCGCTTGTCCCGCTCGGCGCGCATCTGCTTCTCCATCGCGTCCTTGATGGTCTTCGGCGGGTCGATCGCCTTGATCTCGACCCGGTTGACCCGGATGCCCCACTTGCCGGTCGCCTCGTCGAGCACGCCGCGCAGCTGGCTGTTGATCACGTCGCGGGAGGTGAGCGTCTTCTCCAGGTCCATGCCGCCGACCACGTTGCGCAGGGTCGTCACGGTGAGCTGCTCGACGCCCTGGATGAAGTTGGCGATCTCGTACTCCGCCGCCCGGGGATCGGTGACCTGGAAGTACAGCACCGTGTCGATGTCCACAACCAGGTTGTCCTCGGTGATGACCGGCTGCGGCTGGAACGACACCACCTGCTCGCGCAGGTCCAGCAGCGGACGGACCCGGTCGATGTACGGGATCACGAAGTTCAGGCCGGGACCGAGCGTGCGGTAGTACCTGCCCAGGCGTTCGACGTTGCCGGCCCGGGCCTGCGGCACGATGCGGATCGACCGTAGGACCGTGAAGACCACGACCAGGGCGATGATGATTCCGGCGATGACTGCTCCGTCCATGCCTCACTACTCCCGGGGATATACGAGGGCGGTCGCGCCCTCGATCTCTATGACGTCGACCGTGGCCCCTGCCGGGATCACGAGCGTCTCGTCGTATGCGCGGGCCGACCACTCCTCGCCGCCGATGCGTACCCGGCCGTCCCTGCCGGTGACCTCGGCGGTCACGTACGCGGACCTGCCGATCAGCGCGCGCACCCCGAACAGGCGTGGCGGAGGCTGTTTGATGTGCCGCACCGCGAGGGGCCGTACACCGGCGAGGCCGGCCGCGGAGGCGATGACGAACACGGCGAGCTGGAGCGCGGGCGGCAGCCCGACGAGCGCGACCACCGTCGTGAGAAGGGCCGCGATCGACAGCAGTCCCAGCGCCGCGGTCAGCGTGAAGAGCTCCGCGACGCCCAGCACCGCCGCCAGGATGAGCCATACGATCCAGGAGTCCATTGCCGCCTCCATAGCAATGAACGAATGTCATCGCCGTCTGGTTCCTCCATCAAACCTCACGAGCCGGGGAAACGGCGAGTTCGGGGCCGGTTCAGCGTCCCTTGATTTCCGGAGCGGACGGCGCGCGTGGAGCGGATGGAGCGCCCGGCAGCCGTGCCCC
The DNA here is from genome assembly GCF_045040095.1 of Microbispora sp. NBC_01389. NCBI lineage: Bacteria > Bacillati > Actinomycetota > Actinomycetes > Streptosporangiales > Streptosporangiaceae > Microbispora > Microbispora sp. NBC_01389. The sequence continues at coordinate 1,242,461 of NZ_CP109552.1, read as the reverse complement.
GGCGGGCAACAGCGGTTCGCACGCGTGCACCGCCGCACCATAGATCCGCGACGAGCCGTCGACCCGCTCACCCTTGATATCCAGGTTGACCAGGCCGTCCGATGAGAGCGTGACGTCGGGGAAGGCGGGTACGCCGTGCGCGCGCATGCAGGCCGTGAAGGCGGTGCCGATCTCCGCGCCGGTCGTGCCGCTCACGGCCGCGGTCGTGGTGGGGGTCGTCGTGGAGGTCGCGGAGGACTCCCCGCCCGTGACCACGCCTCTGATCACGCCGAACAGCACGGCGATCACGGCCACGGTCGCCACGGCACTCAGCACGATCGCCGGGCCGGATATGGCACGCGACAGCCGTCTGGTCGTCGGTCGCATCATCTTGCCGCTCCTCGGAGAGTAGGGACTTGCCGACACGTCCGAGTCAAGCCGGGCACCGGTTACGGGGACGGAACCGGAACGGTTACCCCGCTGTAACCGGTGGACGCGGCATGCTGAAGATCGTGAGGGTGCTGCTGGTCGAAGACCACGAGGAGCTGGCCGGGACGGTCGCCGCGGGCCTGCGCCGTGAGGGCATGGCGGTCGACGTGGTGCTGGACGGCCACGCCGCGCTCGTCAACGCCGCGGTCAACGGCTACGACGTGATCGTCCTCGACCGGGACCTGCCCGGCCTGCACGGCGACGAGGTCTGCAGGTCGCTGGTCGAATCGGGGCACCCGGCGCGGGTGCTGATGCTGACCGCCGCCGGCACGATCGACGACAGGGTGACCGGCCTCGGCATCGGCGCCGACGACTACCTGCCCAAACCGTTCGCCTACGCCGAACTGGTGGCGCGGATCCGGGCACTGGCCAGGCGGTCGCAACGGGCTCTGCGGCCGGTGCTCGTCCATGACGACCTTCGTCTCGACCCGGCCGCGCGGACCGCCACCCGGGCCGGCCGTCGCCTGCTGCTGAGTCCCAAGGAGTTCGCCGTCCTGGAACTGCTGCTGGCGGCCGAGGGCGCCGCGGTCTCCGCCGAGGAACTGCTGGAACACGCCTGGGACGAGTTCGCCGACCCCTTCACCCAGACGGTGAAGGTGACGATCAGCCGGCTGCGCCGCAAGCTGGGCGACCCGCCGCTGATCGAGACCGTTCCGCAGGCCGGATACCGCATCTGAGCCGCTCCCGTCACGGCAGCTCCCGTCACGGCCGCTCCGCCCCCGCGCCTGACGCCCACCACGCCGATCACGATGACCACCGGTCTGGAGGTTCAGTGAGGACCGTACGGCTGCGCCTGACCCTGCTCCACATGGGACTGTTCCTGGTGGCCGGGGCGCTGCTGGTCGCTCTCATCTACGTGCTCGTCCGCTTCTCGCCCTTCCCCGGCCCGGCAGTCGCTCCCACGGCCCCCGGCGGCGGACCGCCCGCCGGGACGCCCGGACCGGACCACGTCGCGCAGGCCGCGAGCCTGCGCCGCCTGCTGGTGAACTCCCTGGTCGCGTTCGCGGTGGCGGCCTTCGCGGCGATGATCCTGGGCTGGTTCGCGGCGGGGCGGGCGCTGCGGCCTCTGGGGGCGATGACCGCGACCGTCCGGCGCATCACCGCCGAACGGCTCGACCGGCGGCTGCCCGTCTCCGGGCCGGACGACGAGCTCAGGCGACTGGCCGTCACCTTCAACGACCTGCTCGACCGGCTTGAGGGGGCGTTCACCGCGCAGCGGAGGTTCGTCGCCAACGCTTCCCACGAGCTGCGCACCCCGCTGACCCTGCAACGGGCCACGGCCGAGATCGCGCTCGCCGATCCGGAGGCCGGCGCCGAGACGTTGCGGGCGGTGCTGGGGCGCGTGCTGGCGGCCGGAGAGCAGCAGGAACGGCTCATCGAAGCGCTGCTCACCCTGGCCCGCGGCCAGCAGGGCCCGCACCGGCGGGAGCGGCTCGACCTCGCGGCGGTCGCCGCGCAGGCGCTCTTCCACCAGGACGCCCCGGGCCGCCAGGACGCCCCGGACCCGCGGATCGAGGCGTCGCTCCACCCGGCGCCCGCCTCCGCCGACCCCGCCCTGATCGAGCGTCTGGTCGCGAACCTCCTCGGCAACGCGCGGAGGCACAACGTGCCGGGCGGGTGGATCACCGTGTGGACGGGCGCGGCGGACGGCCGCCCCACGCTCAGGATCCGCAACAGCGGCCCGCTGGTCCCGGCGGAGCGCGTGCCCCTGCTGCTTCAGCCCTTCCAGCGGATGGAGAGCGGCAGGAAGGCGGGCCGCGACGGGCTCGGGCTCGGGTTGTCGATCGTGGCCGCGATCGTGGAGGCCCATCACGGCACGCTGGAGGTCCGGCCACTCCCCGAGGGAGGTTTGGACGTGACCGTCGCCCTGCCCGGTCCCGTCCCGGAGGAAGGCCCGGCCTGACCGTCGCCCCGCAGGGCGCTGCCGGCGAGCCATCGAGGCCAGGAGAGCTGCCAGTAGCCCCAGCCGTTGTTCCACTCCAGTCTGCGGGAGGTGCCGGTGACGACGACGGGGTCGCCGCGGAGAGCGTGGTCGTAGAACCACCGGGCCTGGTCGGGACGGACGTTGACGCAGCCGTGGCTGACGTTCATCCTGCCCTGCGCCCACGTGTTGTCCATGGCGTGGACGTACTCGCCGCTGTTGGAGATCCGCACGGCGTAGCCGATGAGCTTGTCGTAGTAGCCGGGGTCGCCCTCGCGGCGGCCCGGCGACACCATGCGGACGGGGTTGCCCTTGTCCATCGTGAGATGCGTGCCGCTCGACGTGGTGTATTCCCTGGTGGTCGCCATGCCGGCGCTGATCGGCATCCGCTGCGCCACCACGCCGTCCTGCTGTACGACCATCTGGTGGGCCCGGGTGTCGACGGTGCTGACCATCGCCCGGCCGACGGTGAAGGCCACGCTCCGGTCGGCGACGCCGTACGTCGCGGGACCGGCGCGGACCCCGGCGAGGTGGGCGGTGAAGCGCACCCTGGTATCGGCCGGCCACATCCTGCGGGGACGGTAGACGACCTGGGCGGGCCCCGGCCAGTACCAGGCGCCCTCGGCCGGCCCGCGCACCTCCAGCGCGCGCTCGACGGCCGCGCGGTCCTCCACCGGCCGGGTGAACGTCACGACGATCGGCATGCCGATCCCCACCGTCTCCCCGTCGTACGGCGCGACCGAGGCCACGGCCACCTCACGGCGCGGGTGGAGGGTGCGGAAGCCGCCGGTGGCCTGGCTGGTCACGCCCTCGGCTCCGGTGGCGACGGCGTCGACCACGTACTGCGTGCCGGGACGCAGCGTCCAGGAGGACCGCCACACGGTGTGGGACGGATCGAACGCGCCGGGCACCGGATCACGCCCCGCGAACGCCAGCACGCTGGTCAGCCTGCCGCCCTCGGCTCGGATGACGAGGCCCGTCTCGGGCGGCGCCGCCGCCGTGCCCGAGGCCGGGGTGATCGTGATCCGCGGCGCGGCCGGCACGCGTACGGCGCAGCCGGCGGAAAGCGCCGCACACCCTGCCAGCAGCACCGCGAGCACCGCCCGGGCACTGAGCGTCGCGCGGGCCCTGAGCATCCCGCGGCGGGTGCGGCGCGCCGGTGGGCCGCCGGGCGCGCGCCGATCCGGCCGGCCGGGCCGCGTGCCTCGTTGGGAATGCTCGGATGCCTTCACGGGCCCCAAAGATAGCGGGGGGTGACGACAGAAATACGCTAAGTCGCCGGAAGGATCGTCCCCGAGACCTCGCCGAGGCTCACTCCGTGCGAGGTCCAGGCGGTGATCGTCACGGTGTCGCCGTCCTCCAGGAACGTGCGGGCCTCGCCCGGCAGCTTCACCGGCTCGGCGCCGTTCCAGGTCAGCTCGATGAGCGAGCCCGGCTGCCCGGCGGACGAGACCGTCCCGCTCGCGAACAGGTCGCCGGTGCGGAGACCGGCGCCGTTCACGGTCAGGTGGGCGAGCATCTGGTCAGGCGTCCAGTACATGTCGCGGTACGACGGCGTGGAGACCGTCTCGCCGTTCAGGTCGATCCGCAGGGTGAGGTCGAGACCCCAGGGCGCCTGCCTGGTGAGGTACGGAAGGGGCTCGGGGTCCTGCGACCGGCCCTCGACCCTGGCCTCCTCCAGCGCCTCCAGCGGGGTGATCCACGCCGACATGGAGGTGGCGAACGACTTGCCCAGGAAGGGGCCGAGCGGGACGTACTCCCACGCCTGGATGTCCCGGGCGCTCCAGTCGTTGACGAGCGCGACCCCGAAGACGTGGTCCTCGAACGCGCCGGCGTGCCCGCCGAGCGGCGCCGGCACCCCGACGACGAAGCCGAGCTCCGCCTCGATGTCCAGCTTCCGGGAGGGCCCGAAGGACGGCCGCTGCCCGCACGGCCGCCTGATCGGAGTCCCGGACACCACGACGCTGCCCGCCCGGCCGTGGTAGCCGACGGGCAGGTGCCGCCAGTTCGGCTTCAGCGGCTCCTCGCCCGGCCGCAGGATGCGCCCGAGGTTGGACGCGTGCTCCAGTGAGGCGTAGAAGTCGACGTAGTCGGCCACCTCGACCGGCAGGTGCAGGACGACCTCCGCCAGCGGGAACAGGTGGTCGCCCGCGGCCGCCGCCTCGCGCGCCCGTCCCCGCGCCTCCTGCCAGGCCGTACGGCCCAGGGCGAGGAACGGGTTGAGGCTGGGCGCGGCGAAGACGTCCCCGCCGAGGGCGGCCGCCAGGTCGAGGACGTGGTCCCCGACCCGGACGCCGACCCTGCGGGGCTCCCCGGCCCGGGAGAACACGCCGTACGGCAGGTTGCCGACGCCGAAGCTCATCGCCGCGCCGCCCACGTCCACGCGTAGCCGGTGTCCTCGCACGCGAGGGCGGCCTGCCCGAGGTCGAGCGGGCGGAACGTGTCGATCATCACGGCCATCTCGGTCGTCTCCGTGTGCCCCTGGCGTACGGCCTCGACGGCGGCCTCCACCGCGCCCGGCTGCGGGCCGTGCGTGAAGCCCGCGGGATGCAGCGAGATCGAGCCGACGTCGATGCCCGAGCCCTTCCTGGCCGTGTAGTCCCCGCCCACGTAGAACATGAACTCGTCGGAGTCCACGTTGTGGTGGTTGTACGGGATCGGCACCGCCTCGGGGTGGAAGTCCAGCGGCCGGGGGCAGAACGAGCAGACGACGAAGCCGGGCCCCTCGAACGTCTGGTGGACCGGCGGCGGCGCGTGGGTCCGCTTCACGATCGGCTCGAAGTCCCGGATGTCGAACGCGTACGGATAGAGGCAGCCGTCCCAGCCGACCACGTCGAAGGGATGGTGGGCGTAGGTCAGCCGGGTCAGCCCGCCCCGCGTCCTGACCAGGACCGGCACCTCCTCGCCGTCCACGAGCAGCGGCTCGGCCGGCGCCCGCAGGTCCCGCTCGCAGTACGGCGCGTGCTCCAGGAACTGGCCGTACTGGGACAGGTAGCGCTTCGGCGGCCTGATGTGCCCGGCCGCCTCGATCATCAGCGCGGTCACGGGTCCGTCGGGCACCCAGCGGTGGATGGTCCCGGTCGGGACGACCACGTAGTCGCCCTCGGCCACGTCCAGCGCGCCGTACGCCGACTCGAACCTGGCCCGGCCGCTCGCGACGTAGACGCACTCGTCGCCCATCGAGTCGCGGTACAGCTCGCTGGGAGCGTCGCACGCGGCGTACGAGATGCGGACGTCGGAGTTGCCGGCGAGCGGCAGGCGCCCGGAGACCAGGTCGCCCCCGGGCTTCAGGTCCTGGGTGCGGAAGTGGCGGGGGGAGAGCGGCAGGTTCGGCGTGAGGGCGGGCGTTCCCGCGTCGACGGCCTCGGCCTTGACGATCGCCGTCGGCGCGTGGCGGTGGTAGAGCAGCGAGGAGTCGGAGGAGAAGCCCTCCTCTCCCATGAGCTCCTCCTGGTACAGCCCGCCGCCGGGCGAGCGGAACTGCACGTGGCGCTTGCGCGGGACCTCCCCGACCACCCGGTAGTACGGCATGACGCCTCCCAGCTGTCCGTTTATCGGACGTGCATGTCCTATATATGTACGACGATTCGCCCTGCCTGGCCCGATGTCAAGCTTGCGGACATGAGCCCGGGCGCCCCGTGCTGCGGAGACAACACGGTCTTCGCCGAGCCGCGGCTGCTGAGAGGGTGAGCGTCAGCGCGTGGGTTCGGAGAGGGCGGTCGTGAGCCGGGCCGCCGCGTCGAGGACGAGCGGGCCCACCTTCTCGGCGTCCAGGTCGGCGAAGCTGATCACGCCGACCGACGCCTCCAGCCAGGGAAGGCCCCGGATCGGGGCGGCGATGCCCTGCGCCCCCTCCTGCAGCTGCCCCCTGCTCGTGTAAAGCGGCGGCTCCGCGAGGCCCTCCCGCAGCGCGAGCAGCGCCTGCCCGCCCGCGCCGCGCGTCAGGGGATGCCGCGATCCCTCGCGGTAGGCGACGTGGAGATCGGTCCACGAAGGCTCGACGACCGCGACCGCGAGCCCTTCGTCGCCTTCGGCCACGGTCAGGTGGGCGGTCGCCCCCGCGTGCTCGGCGAGCGTGCGCAGTTCCGGCAGGGCCGCCGCCCGCAGCAGCGGATGCACGGCCTGGGCCAGGACGAGCACGCCGAAACCCAGGTGTACGCGGCCGTTCGCGTCCCGCCGGGCGAACCCCTCCGCCTGCAGCGTCGTCAGCAGCCGGTAGACGACCGGACGGCTGAGGCCCAGCTCCTGGGCCAGCTCGGTGGGCGTCCGCCCCCGGTTGGCGTCGGCGAGCAGCCGTAAGAGCCGTAAGCCCCGTTCGAGCGTCTGCGCCGACTCGGCCGCCATCATGACTCGATTATCGCCGCTGCCGTCACCCGCGGAGCGGAACCCACATGCCTACGCCTGACGCAGGTTCACCGCGTGGGCTTCGTGAACAGAGTCGAGGAACTGGCGGCGCGGCGAGGCGAAGTGGGCGAGATCGGTCTCCGCGCGGCGGCTCGTGGGGAAGCTGTCGGAGAAGGCCGCCCGGCTCGTCCCGGATCCAGAGCGCCTGCGCTACGCCGTGTGCGCGCGGACCGAGGTGACGAACGCCGACGCGGGCGTGATGGCGATCACGGCGGCGGACGTCTTCGCTCCGGAACCGGGGGCCTGACGTCAGCGTCCGCTGAGCCAGGCGGCGAACTCGTCGAGATCGATCAGGCCGTCGCCGTCCGCGTCGACCTTGTTGATCGCGCCCTGGGCGCCCTCCGGTGTGAGCGGCTGCCCGAGCACCTCCATCAGGCGGACGAGTTCCTCGGCCGAGATCCGCCCGTCCTGGTCGGTGTCGATCAGGGTGAAAGTCGCCGCGTATTCGCTCATGCCGTCCTCCTAGGGATCGCGATCAGCACCATAGCCGAAACCACGCACTGCCCCCAGAGATCGCGGCCAACACTTTTTGTCGGTGACGTCTGGCAGCATGACGCCTCATGACGGTCAGCTTGGAGGGGACGGTCGCACTGGTCGCCGGGGCGACCCGCGGTGCGGGCCGCGGCATCGCGGTGGAGCTGGGCGCGGCGGGCGCGACGGTGTACGTGACCGGCCGCACCACCCGTGAACGGCGTTCGGAGATGAACCGCCCGGAGACGATCGAGGAGACGGCCGAGCTGGTCACCGCCGCCGGAGGGCGGGGGATCGCCGTGCCGGTCGACCACCTCGACCACGACCAGGTGCAGGCCCTGGTGAAGCGGATCGACGCCGAACAGGGCGGGCTCGACGTGCTGGTCAACGACATCTGGGGCGGGGAGCTGCTGTTCAGCTGGAGCGACCGGCTCTGGGAGCACTCCCTCGACGACGGCCTGCGCATCCTGCGGCTCGCCGTCGACACGCACATCGTCACCAGCCACTACGCGCTGCCCCTGCTGATCCGTAAACCGGGCGGGCTGGTCGTGGAGGTGACCGACGGCACGGCGGAGTACAACGCCGCCAACTACCGCGTCTCGTTCTTCTACGACCTCGCGAAGACCTCGGTGCTCCGCATGGCGTTCGCGCAGGCCAAGGAGCTGGCGCCGTACGGCGCGACGGCGGTGTCGCTCACGCCCGGCTGGCTGCGCTCGGAGATCATGCTGGAGCACTTCGGCGTGACGGAGGAGACCTGGCGGGACGCGCTGGCCGACCAGCCCCACTTCGCCATCTCCGAGACCCCGGCCTTCGTGGGGCGCGCGGTCGCGGCCCTGGCCGCCGACCCCGAGGCCGGCCGCTGGAACGGACAGTCGCTGTCCAGCGGGGGGCTGGCCCAGGTCTACGGCTTCACCGACGTGGACGGCAGCCGCCCGGACGCCTGGCGCTACCTGGTCGAGGTGCAGGACACCGGCCGTCCCGCCGACGTCACCGGCTACCGTTGACGCGCTCCCCGGCCTGAAGGCCGGGGATTCAGCCCGTGCCGCGCGTTCACGCGACACCTCTGAGGCTTCCTGCTTCCTCGCGCTGTGCCAGGCCAGCGCCTGGTCTTACCTGCGCTCCACAGGCGTTTAGTCTCTCCGCCCGTCCGGCGGCGAGGATGTTCTTCGCGGCGTTGACGTCCCGGTCATGGGCCGCCCCGCAGGGGCACTGCCACGACCGGACGTTCAACGGCATCGACTCGGCGACCGCCCCGCACTCGGAACACTGTTTCGAGGAGGGGAACCACCGGTCGATTCGATGGAGGGCCCGCCCGTGCAGGCGGGCTTTGTACTCCAGCATGTCGACGAAGGATGACCAGCCCGCGTCGTGCACGCTCTTGGACAGCCTCGTGCGTGCCAGTCCCTTGACCGCCAGGTCTTCCACGTAGATCGCTTGGTTGTCGCGAACTATCCGGGTGGACAGCTGGTGGTGGAACTCGCGGCGCGCGTCGGCGACCTTCGCATGCCGGCGGGCGACCTTCTGCCGGGCTTTGGCCCAGTTGTTCGACCCCTTGGCCTTGCGGGACAGCGCCCGCTGGAGGTGGGTGAGTTTCTTCTCGGCCCGGCGCAGGAAACGCGGGGCGTCGATCTTCCGCCCGTTGGACAGGACCGCGAAGGCGGTCAGTCCGAGGTCGATCCCGGTCTCCGGCTCGACCGGCGTGAGCGGGCGCTCGGCGACCTCGACCACGAACGAGGCGAAGTACCGCCCGGCGGCGTCCTTGATCACCGTCACCGATGAAGGTTCGGCGGGCAGGGTGCGGGACCAGCGGACCGGAACGTCTCCGATCTTCGGCAGGCGAAGCCTCCCGGCCGCGGTGATGGAGAATCGGGCGTTCTTGGTGAAGCGGATCGCCTGCCGGTTGTCCTTCTTGGACCGGAACCGGGGCGGGGCGACCTTCGCCCACTTCCGCTTGCCGGTGATCGAGGCGAAGAAGTTCCGGTACGCGGCGTTCAGGTCGGCGAGTGCCTGCTGTAACACCACGGCGGACACCTCGCCCAGCCAGGATCGCTCCGGTGTCTTCTTCGCCTCGGTGATGACCCGCGTGGACAACTCCCCGTCGGAGATGTACGGCAAGCCGTGCTCCCGGGCGTCCTGTCGTGCCCGCAGCCCGTCGTTGAACACGACCCGCGAGCACCCGAACGCCCGTGCCAGCGCGGCACGCTGACCAGGGGTGGGGTAGAGGCGGAAGTTGTACCTGAGCTGCACACCATGATTTTACCGATGGTGTGTGGCCGATTACAGGGAGATATCAGAACTGGCAGAAATCGCATGTTCGCCCTGCAGCCCACCTGGTTCTCGTGACCACCGGGGCATTACGCGGGCGGGTCCGCTTCACCCAGGCCTGAAGGCCGGATCACTGCGGACGAATCCGGTAGCGGTGCTCGGAGGTGTCGGCCGCGAGCGTGCCGATGGTCCAGGTGCGGCCCGCGTCGCCGGAGCGGCCGGGGCCGCCGCGCCGTGACCGGCCGGGCCCGGTGGAGGTCAGGGGGTGGCCGTACAGCTCGGGGAGGGGACGGAGTTGGCGCCGTTCCAGGAGGCGAGGAAGCCAAGGGTCGTGGTGGCGCCCGTGGTGAGGGAGCCGTTCCAGCTCACGTTCTTCGCCGTCACGCTCGCCCCGCTCTGGGTGAGCGTGCCGTTCCACGCCTGGGAGACCTGCTGGCCGTTCGCGAAGGTCCAGGTCACGGTCCAGCCGCTGATGGGAGCCGTGCCGGTGTTCTTCACCGTGATCTCGCCCTGGAAGCCGCCGCCCCACTGGTTGGTGACCACGTAGGTGGCGGAGCACCCTCCGGGGCCCGTCGACGGTGTACGCGACGGCGACGCGGACGGCGAGGGCGAGGGCGAGGGCGAGCGGGAGGGTGACGCGGACGGCGAGGGGGAGGGCGAGGGCGAGCGGGAGGGTGACGCGGACGGCGAGGGGGAGGGCGACGGGGACGGGGACGGGGACCGCGACGGCGATGCGGACGGCGATGCGGACGGCGATGCGGACGGCGACGGCTGGGCGCCGCCGAGCAGTGCCGACAGGGCCGGATACCACCGGTCGGCCATCTTCTGGTCGCCGCTCGCGTTGGGGTGGACGCCGTCGTAGGTGTCCGCGCTCGTGCTGAAGCCGGTCCACTGGTCGACCACCTGGATCGGGGACGCGGCGGTGGTCTTGGCGGCGGCCCAGCCGGGGATGGCGTTGTTCAGGTCGGCCACCCGCTGCCCGCACTCGGGGCAGGTGCCCGGGTTCATCGGAATGATCTTCGCGACCAGCACCCTCATGTTCGGGTTGCTCGCCCGCATCTGGTCCACGAGCGTGCAGTACGCCGCGAGGATGGTCGCGGTGGGCTTGTTGCTCCACACGTCGTTGGTGCCGAAGTGCATCAGCACGATGTCGGGGCGGGTCGCCGAGAGCCATCCGGGCAGCTGGTTCTGGTCGGCGACGGTGGTGACCAGCGCGCCGCCGTGACCCTCGTTGTCGCCGTCGTAGGGGACCGAACAGCCCTGCGGAGGCAGGGTACCCACCATGTCGATGTTGGTGAAGCCGTTGCTCTGCAGCCTGTTCCACAACAGTGCCCGCCAGCAGCCGGGCGATCCGGTGATCGAGTCGCCCAGCGCCATGATCCGCACCGGGGCCGCCTGCGCGGGCCGGGTGACGAGCACCCCGAGCACCACGAGCAGGGCCGCCATCACCGCACTTGTCCTCGACATCGCGTCTCCCCTCGTGCCGTCCGGCGCGATGGTAGAGAGCGGCCTCCCGGTTGGCCCAGGGCCGCGGGCTGGAGAACACCGCGGCCTGCGGCGACATATGTACGTTTCACTCTGATCGTCAGGCTCCCGGACCCACGCATCGTGACCCGCCACGGGGCGGGCGCGATCATCGCCGGAGGGGGACCACTGCCGCCGGGGCGGCCTCCGTTCGGGGGCGAGGCGGGTTTCGCCTGGCAGCGGGACCGAATATGCTGCAGGTCCGTTCACTTTTGCACGTCACCGAGAGGATTCGGTCCCCATGTACAAGGAGTTCCTCGGCGAGGTCGTGGTATGGCTGATTCCCGTCGTCATCCTCGTGGGGATCGCGCTGCTGGTGACCAGCCACGCCTGACGACGCGTCGTGCGGAGGGGCCAGGCCATGAGGTCTGGTCCTTCCCTCTTTCAGCTCCCGTGAAACGTGTCAAAACTCACAACTTGCGCAAACCGCGCTATCACCGCATCTCGCGCCTCACACGACAAGAGTGTCACTCGCCTGCAACATTGATCAATCGGTGTAGATCATGTGATACTTCGCGAATGGCGTGATCGTCAGGTGGGGAGCAGGCAGGATGCCGATCGAGGTTGACGCGAAACCGATCCGACAAGCGAGAACCCTTCCCCTCCGGCAGGTCCTTCCCGCCATCATTCGCGATCCGGTTCACGCCGTCCTCGAGATCGGCCGGCGGACCGGTGGCGACGTCGTCAGGGTGAATCTGGGTCCCTTCCGGCCGTACCTGATCACACACCCGGATCACCTGCAGCACGTCCTGCGCGGCAACTCCGCCAACTACCTGCGTGACGGCGTCCTCTGGAAACCGCTGCACCGGCTGTTCGGGGACGGCGTCATGGCCGACGGGCCGACATGGGAGCGCAGCCGCAGGGCTCTGCAGCCCGTGTTCACCGCCAAGAACGTCGAAGGGCTCGCCGGCCGCATGGCGGAGGCGGTCGCCGAGGGGGTCGACGAGCTCGCCCGGCCCGCCGGGTCCGGCCTTCCGATCGACGTGCCCGCGATGATGGCGAGGATCGTCAACAGGGTCGTGATGCGGGTCTTCTTCGGCGACAAGATCGATATGGCGGACGCCGCGCGGCTCGCCCCGGCCTTCGACGCCGTCGGCACGTCCGTCATCTTCCGCTACCTGCTCCCTTTCGTCCCCTACCGTTTCCCGGTTCCGGGAGACCGCGCCTTCAGGAACGCCGTACGGACGATCGACGACGTCGTCGTTCCGCTCGCGAACAGGCACATGGGCAGTCCCGGAGAGGGCGACGACATCGTCTCGGTCCTGTGCCGGGCCGCGGATGCGGTGGGCGGCAGGCGGAGCGCCCGATGGGTGCGCGACAACCTGGTCGCCATGCTGGCCACCGCCACCGAGACCACAGCGGGCGCGCTCACCTGGCTGTGGCCTCTCCTGCAGGCGCATCCCGAGGTGGCCGCGAGACTGCGGCAGGAGATCGGCCTCGTCGTCGGGGACGGGCCCATAGGGCCCGCCCATCTGGCGGACCTGCCCTACACGAAGCAGGTCGTGCAGGAACTGCTGCGGCTGTTCCCGGTGGGCTGGCTGTTCCCCCGGATGGTCGTGAAGTCGGAGCCCCTCGGCGGCGTGCTGCTCAAGAAGGGCGAGACGATCGTCATCAGCCCGTGGATCACCCACCGCATGGAGGAGTTCTGGGAGCGGCCGGAGGAGTTCGACCCCGGCCGCTTCTCCGGGCGCCGGTCCTCGGGCCGGCACAGGTACGCGTACTTTCCGTTCGGCGGGGGTCCTCATCAGTGTCTCGGCATGCACGTCTTCATGCTGGAGGCCCAGCTGATCATCGCCGGCATCCTCAGCCGTTACGAACTGCTCTCCTGTAGCCCGGAGGTGGCCACGCCCCAGATGGGGGCCTCGCTGCGGCCACGCCAGCGGGTCGAGATCACCCTGCGCCCCATCACCAGCGACTAACGGGACATCATGCACAAGACGAAGCCGACAGGAGACGCGCTCCGGGCGGCCAGGGAGTGCGGTGCCGCCGCCGCCGTGTCCGCCGGGCTCCAGCGGGATCTGCGCGAGTGCCAGGCGGCCTATCCCGGTCTCTTCCCCGCGCGGCCGTTCGACTCCACGCTGTTCAGCGCGGTCGCGCAGGCGAACGCGTTCGGCGCGATGTGGGCGAGCACGGACCGGTTGCGTGTCGCGAGCCGCACGGCGCTGTGGATCTTCGCGCTCGACTGGCTCCTCGACTACGTGGCGACGTCGCGGGAGGAGGTGGACCACCTCGTCCGGGGCTGTCTGGACGTGGCGGACGGCTCTCCGCCGCCGCCGGACTTCCTTCTGGGCCGTTTTCTCGCCGAGATCCAGGAGGAGCTCGCCACGGCGCCCGCGTTCGCCGGTTTCGAGCCCGTCTGGAGGGAGGAACTGCGGCGGATGCTGTCGGCCATGGCGCGGGAGTGGGACTGGAAGACGGCCGCCCGTGAGGGTAGGCCGCTGCCGACCCTGGACGAGTACCTCGCGAACGCGGACAACTTCGGCTCGTCCTTCGTCAACGTGTCCCACTGGATCCGGGGCGGAGACCTGGCCGCGCTCGGCCACTTCGACGAGCTCAGGGCCGCGAGCGGACAGGTACAGCGCGTCCTCCGCCTGCTCAACGACCTGGCCACCTACGAGCGGGACCTCGCCTGGGGCGATCTCAACGCGCTGATGCTCTGCTCGGGCCGGGAGGAGATCGCCGGACGCGTCGACGTCCTGGTGGACGGGTGCGGCGAGCTCCTGGAGCCGCTGCGCGACGTCTGCCCGGACGAGGTGGTCTATCTGGAAAGGCAGATTGGGTACAGCATGGGCTTCTACGGGATCACCGACTACTGGGGCGGACTGTGAACGTCGGCGGCCTGACCTTCCCCAAGGCGGTCGACGTCCCGGCCGCCGCCGCCGAACTGGTCACCGATCTCATGGTCCGGCCGTGGGGCACGGTCTCCCCCTCGGTGTACGAGACCGGGCGGCTGGTGAGCCTGGCGCCGTGGCTGGTGGGCCACCCGGAGCGGGTGCGGTTCCTGCTGAACGGGCAGCAGCCCGACGGCCGCTGGGGCGGGCCGGAAGGATACGCCCTCGTCCCCACGTTGAGCGCGACCGAGGCGCTTCTGTGCGCGATGTCGCGGGAGGAGCCCGGCGGGGAGTCACTCTCGCGGGCGGCCGGCAGGGGGCTGGACTGGCTGCTCGGCTGGCCGCCGCAGGGCGGTGCGCCGCTTTTCCCCGACATGCCGGCGATCGAACTGATCGTGCCCGCGCTGGTGGGCCTGGTCAACGCGCATCTGGACACGCTGGGCGGCGAAGGTGTGCCGCACCTCGGCGGGCGGCCGAGGCTGCGGCTGCCCGCGGGCATGAACGACCGCATGCTCGCCGCTGTCAGGTCGAGGGCCGGTTCCGGCGCGGAACTGCCGCAGAAACTCATGCACGCGCTGGAGGTGATCGGCCCTGTCGCCCACAGGATCCCGGGTGTCCAGCCCACGTCGATCGGCACCGTCGGCGCCTCCCCGGCCGCCACCGCGGCCTGGCTCAACGGCCGCGCCCTGCCGGACTCGGGCACCGCGGCCAGGCGGCACCTGGAGGCGGTCGCGCGACGGTACGGAGGGCCGGTCCCGGTGGGCCTCCCGATCACGATTTTCGAGCGCGGGTGGGTGCTGAGCTGGCTCGCTCGTGCGGGGATCCTCTTCGAGGTGCCGCCGGAGATGCTGGCGGATCTGCGGGCCGCCATCCAGCCGGTCGGCACGCCCGCCGGCGCCGGGCTGCCTCCGGACGCCGACACCACGTCGGTCGCCCTGTACGCCCTCGCGCTCCTCGGCATGCCGTACGAGCCGGACAGCCTGTGCGCCTTCCGTACGGACACCCACTTCTGCACCTGGCAGGGGGAGGAGGGTGCGTCGGTCAGCGTGAACGCCCACGTCCTCGACGCTTTCGGGCAGTACGCGGCGGTGCGGCCGGAGGCCGCCGAGCGCTATCGGCCGGACATGGACGCGATCGGGGTCTGGCTCTGTGAACGCCAGCGGCCGGAGGGGTGGTGGGACGACCGCTGGCACGCCTCGCCCTACTACGCGACTGTCTCCTGCGCACTGGCGCTGGACTCCTTCGGGGGCGCCGGCTGCGCCTCCTCCGTGCGGCGCGCAGTGCACTGGGTGCTGCGAACCCAGCGGCCGGACGGCTCCTGGGGCCGCTGGTGCGGCACCCGGGAGGAGACGGCCTACGCGATGCAACTGCTCCTGCTGAGCCGCGACAACCACCGTGAGGACGGACTCGTCGCGGAGGTGGCCGCCAGAGGGTACGACTACCTGCTCCGGTCGGGCGAGGCCGACGACCCGCCCCTGTGGCACGACAAGGACCTCTACCTGCCGGTGGCGGTCGTCGAAGCGGCGATCCTCGCCGCCCTGCACCTCGCACAGTCCAGCCGACTTGTTGTCGAGGCGCATCGTCAACTATGATCCCCTGGTCGCTTGATCACGGTATATAGGCATACATTCGTACATTTGGCCCGAATAGCGTACATAATGCGGCCTTGAGCGATTTTCCTTCCATTGCTAAGGTAGCGGGGCGTGGCGCGGCTATAAAGTTTGGGCGATGTCCGCCGCCCTAGCGATGAGCTTCTGGTTAATCGCCGGGAAACGCGCTATGACGGCTCTTCATATGTCGCTTGGTGGGTATTATGCGCTTCCGCAACTCCCGCGTGCGGACCAAAGTCACGGCCTTGCTCGTGTCGCTCGCGGCCCTGTGGATCTTCGCCGCGTGGGTGACCGTGCGCGACGGTCTCAACCTCGCGTGGGTGACGGTCTACAACAGCAACGTCGCCCAGCCGAGCGAGACCCTGCTGCTGGAGTTGCAGAAGGAGCGGCGCCTGTCGGTCTCCCGCGTGGTGAACCCGGCGCTGGTCCCGTCCGCCGACCTCGCCGCCCAGCGCAGCCGTACGGACGCCGCCGCCAACGAGTTCCGCAGGCTCACGCGCACCGACATCATGCGGTTCGCGGCGACCGACGGGCTCCAGAGACGGATCGACCGCACGACCCGGCAGCTCGACCAGCTCAATTCGGCACGGAACGTCGTGGACGCGCGTCAGGTGGACCGGAACAGGGTCGCCGGCGCCTACAACGACTCCATCGACGCCCTCTTTCAGACCTACTACGCGCTCGCCACTCTCGACGATGACGAAATCGCGAAAGACACGCGGACACTTATCAGCCTGAACTGGGCACGAGAGCTTATATCGCGAGAAGACGCGCTACTGACGGGCATCATCGGGGCGGGCAGGTTCGGCCAGGCGGAGGTCGCCCAGTTCATCCAGCTCGTCGGCGCCGAACGCAACGTGATGGACCTGGCGCAGGCCGACCTGGAGGAGCCGCTTCCCGACGTCCGCCGGCGGCTGAAGAACAGCGCCGCACTCGTCCGGCTCCACGACCTCGAGGACATGGTCGCGGAGCAGGGCAGGCCCGGCCTGCGCGTGCCCGTCAGCGGGGAGCAGTGGCAGTCCACGACGTCGGCCGCCCTGGCCCAGCTGCACGACGTGGTCAGCGGCGCGGGCACGACGATGATCGACCGGGCGGCCCCCGTCGCCGCCGGCGTCATCATCCGGCTGGTGCTGGCCGGCGTGCTCGGCCTGGTGGCGGTCATCGCGTCGGTCATCCTGTCGATCACGACGGCCAGGGCACTGGTCCGCCAGCTGGAGAAGCTGCGGGAGGCCGCGCTCGAACTGGCCAACGAACGGCTGCCCGGAGTGGTCGCCCGCCTCGCGCAGGGTGAGAAGGTCGACGTCCACGCGGAGGTGCCGCCGCTGAACTTCGGCCCGGACGTCATCGGCCAGGTGGGCGCGGCGTTCAACACGGTGCAGGAGACCGCGATCCGCACCGCGGTCGAGGAGGCGCAGCTCCGGCAGAGCATCCGCGACATCCTGCTGAGCCTCGCCCGGCGCACGCAGTCGCTGGTCCACCGCCAGCTGACCCTGCTCGACGTCATGGAGCGGCGCGAATCGGACCCGGCGGAGCTGAAGGACCTGTTCCGCATCGACCACCTCGCCACTCGCATGCGGCGCAACGCCGAGAACCTCATCGTCCTGTCGGGGGCGTCCCCCGCCCGCGCCTGGCGGCGCTCGGTGCCCATGGTCGACGTCGTACGCGGCGCGCTGGCCGAGGTCGAGGACTACACCCGGGTCACCGTGCTGCCGATGGGGCAGACCGCGCTCAACGGGCGCGCGGTCGGCGACGTCATCCACCTGCTCGCGGAGCTGATCGAGAACGCGGTGTCGTTCTCCCCGCCGTACACGATGGTGCAGGTGGGCGGTCAGGTGGTGGCCAGCGGGTACGCCCTCGAGATCGAGGACCGGGGTCTCGGGATGAGCCCCGACGACCTGGAGTCGGCCAACCAGCGGATCGCCGATCCGCCCGAGTTCAACCTGTCGAGCACCGCCCGGCTCGGCCTCTACGTGGTCAGCCGTCTCGCCGAGCGGCACGGCATCAGGGTGTCGCTCAAGGCGTCGCCGTACGGCGGCACGACCGCGGTCGTCCTGCTGCCGCGCGAACTCGTCATGGAGAACGGCGACGAACAGCCCGAGCAGGAGACCCGTCCCCGTCTCGACCGACGGGAACGCGGGGCGCGCGAGATCGCGCTGGTGGGCGCGCCCGACGCGGACCCGCTACCAGTCCAGGAGGTGGTTCCCGTGCCGAGGGCAGCAGAGACGCCCAGGCCCGAGCCGGCCGCCGGGCCGGAGCCCCCGGCCGCGTCGTTCACCCCGTCCGGGCTGCCGTTCCGGGTGCCCCAGGCGAGCCTCGCTCCGGCGCTCGCCGAGGAGCCGACGGGCGGCACGGAGCCGGAGGACGAGGAGGACCGCTCGCCGGAGGACATTCGCAAGATCATGGGCTCGTTCCAGTCGGGGACCAGGCGCGGCAGATCCGAGGCCGCCAAGCTGCTAGGTGAAGGGGAGGACAACCTGTGACGCAGAAGACCGGGGCGTCCGCGGACCTCGCGTGGCTGCTCGACGACCTCGTCGTGCGGGTCCGCGAAGTCGAGCACGGCATCGTGTTGTCCACGGACGGTCTGCTGCTGGCGACCTCCCAGGGCCTGCGCCTGGAGGACGCCGAACATCTGTCCGCCGTCGCGTCCGGGCTGCAGAGCCTCGCCCGCGGCGTCGGTGAGCGCTTCAAGGGCGGGCCCGTACGGCAGACCATCGTGGAGATGAAGTCCGCCTTCCTGATGGTGACGGTGGCGGGGCAGGGCGCCTGCCTGGCCGTGCTCTGCACGGGCGACGCCGACGTGGGCCTGGTGGCGTACGAGATGGCGATGCTCGTCGCGCGGGTCGGGCAGTACCTGACCTCGCCCGCGCGGACCACGATCGACCGGGCCACGGGTAGGGAGGTCCGCCTGTGAACCTTGAGTGGAGCCCGGACGAGGAACGCTTACTCGACGCGCCCACCATCCGGCCGTACGTCATCGCGCGCGGCCGCACGGAGGCGCAGGACCGCTTCGACCTCATCTCGCTGGCGGTGACGATCCGCCCCACCACCGGGGCGGAGATCGGGCTCGACCCCGAGCATCAGGCGATCGTGCGGCTGTGCCGCAGGGCGCTGTCGGTGGCGGAGATCGCCGCCCACCTGGACCTGCCGGCGGGGATCGTCCGGGTCCTCCTCGGCGACCTGTTCGACCGGGGGTTCGTGGCCGTGCAGCAGCCCCAACCGGAGATGGACGTGCTCGACGAGCGGATGTACAAGGCGGTGCTCGATGGTCTCCGGGCGCTCTGACACCCTGAAGATGCCCAAGGCGATCAAACTGCTGATCGCCGGCGGCTTCGGAGTCGGCAAGACGACGATGGTCGGCGCGGTCTCGGAGATCCGGCCCCTGCGCACCGAGGAGACGCTGACGAACCTCAGCGTCGGCGTCGACGACCTGTCCGGGGTCGAGACGAAGGCGACCACCACCGTGGCCATGGACTTCGGCCGCATCAGCATCGGGCAGGACTTCGTCCTCTATCTCTTCGGCACCCCGGGCCAGGAGCGGTTCTGGTTCGTGTGGGACGAGCTTGCCCGCGGAGCGCTCGGCGCGGTGGTGCTGGCCGACACCCGCAGGCTGGCCGACTGCTTCCCCTCCGTCGACTACTTCGAGCGGCGCGGCACCCCCTTCGTCGTCGCGGTGAACTGCTTCGAGGGCGCACCGGTGTTCGAACTGGACGAGGTCAAGCTCGCGCTCAACCTCGGCCCGGACGTGCCGATCCTGCTGTGCGACGCGCGCAAGCGGGAGTCGGGCAAGGAGGTTCTGATCGCGCTCGTCAAGCACGCGTACGGCCGGCGGCCGACCGCCGCCGCGCACTGACGCGTCCCGCGTCTTCAGGAGGCCGTGTCACCACACGGCCTCCTTCCGTTTTCAAGTGACTTGCGAGGTTCGTGAACCAAAGTCTGTTTTATTCGTTTGCATCCCTTTTGTGATTAGAGCGACGGACATGCCTTTCTTTCGCCGCCGGCGGCTCGTAACAGCTGCACAACAGCCGTTGATATGTAGCGTGAGCCCACTGTAGCCTCGCCCCATCGCAGAAACTATCGGTCTGAATTCCGAAAGTTTCGGTTGGAATTCAGAAGGGAAACCACCGTGAATTTAAGTCGTCGGAGTGCGGCGCTGATGGCGGCGTCCGCGCTTGTCCTCGGGGGATGTGGTAGTACCGGGAACGATGCCGGCGAGAGCAAGAGCTCAGCCGACAGCAAGGTGACGGTCGAGTGGTGGAACATCTGGACCACCGAGCCATTGAAGAGCTACGGCGTTCAGGCGATCAAGGATTTCCAGGCCAAGCACCCGAACATCACCATCAAGAGCGTTCCCTATGAGAACGAGGCGTTCAAGGCGAAGCTGACGACGCTCACGCAGTCCGGCAAGGCGCCGGACATCTTCCAGACCTGGGGCGGCGGCGTGCTCGGCCAGCAGGTCGACGCGGGCCTGGTCAAGGACCTCTCCGGCGACGCCGGTTCCTGGCTCGGCACGTTCACCGACGCGGCGCTGTCCGCGTACCAGGTCGAGGGCAAGACGTACGCGATCCCGGACGACATCGGCATGGTGGGCTTCTGGTACAACAAGGCCCTGTTCAAGAAGGCCGGGATCGCCGAGCCTCCGGGCACCTGGTCGCAGCTCATCGACGACGTCAAGAAGCTCAAGGCGGCCGGCGTCACCCCGATGGCCCTCGGCGGCAAGGACAAGTGGCCGGGCCACTACTACTGGGCGTACCTCGCCATGCGGATCGGCGGCCTCGACGCGCTGAAGCAGGCGGGTCAGAGCAAGGACTTCACGGGCGCGCCCTTCGTGCAGGCGGGGCAGAAGCTCAAGGAGCTCGCGGACCTCCAGCCGTTCCAGAAGGGCTTCCTCGGCGCGACGTACGGCGACCCGGGCGGCCAGGCCGCGACCATGGGCGACGGCAAGGCCGCCATGGAGCTGATGGGCCAGTGGGCGCCCGCGGTCGAGAAGGACGCCGGCAAGGGCCTCGGCGACGACCTCGGCTTCTTCCCCTTCCCGGCCGTCGACGGCGGCGCCGGTGCGGCCACCGACGCCTTCGGCGGCGGTGGCGGCTTCGCGATCGGTTCGGAGGCGCCGCCCGAGGCGATCGAGTTCGTGAAGTTCCTCACCGAGAGCAACGAGCACCGCAAGGCCGTCGCGACCGGCGGTGTGCTCCCGGTGCTGAAGGGTGAGGAGGACGCGGTCACCGACCCGAACCTGAGCGTGGTCGCCAAGAACCTCGCCGGGGCCACCGGGTTCCAGCTCTACCTCGACCAGGCGTATCCGCCGGCCGTCGGCCAGGAGGTCAACGACAGTGTGGCCCAGCTGATCGGCGGAACCAAGACGCCGGAGCAGGTGGCGCAGGCCATCACGGAAACGGCGAAGTCGGAGTAACTGCCGCGTGAAGACGACGAGACCCCGGAGCCATCGGCTCCGGGGGTTCACCACGATTCTCCTGTTCCTGCTGCCCGCGCTCGTGCTCTTCTTCGGGCTGGTGGTGGCGCCGATCCTGCTCGCCTTCTACGCGAGCGTCTTCAAGTGGAACGGCCTACGCGGACTGCCCACCGACTTCGTCGGCCTGGCGAACTTCACCCGCCTGCTGGCGGACGAGGTTTTCCTGGGCGACCTCTGGCGCGGCCTGTTGCTGATCATCATGTCGCTGGTGGTGCAGCTGCCCCTCTCACTGGGCATCGCCATGCTGCTCAACCAGAGGATCCGCGGCCGGGCCTTCTTCCGCCTGCTGTTCTTCGCCCCGTACATGCTGTCCGAGGCGATCACCGCGGTCCTGTTCATGATGATCCTGTCGCCGACGGACGGCCTGGCCAACGTCGTCCTGGGCTGGTTCGGGGTCGACCCCCTCGACTGGTTCGCCGACCCGTCGTCGGTGATGATGTCGGTGTTCATCGTCATGACCTGGAAGTACTTCGGCTTCCACATGATCTTGTACATCGCCGGGCGCCAGGGCATCCCGCGGGAGCTCACCGAGGCCGCCCAGATCGACGGCGCGACCGGCTGGAAGGTCTTCCGCTACGTCACGCTGCCGCTGCTCGGCCCCACCATCCGCATCAGCGTGTTCCTGTCGGTCATCGGTGCGATCCAGCTGTTCGACCTGGTCTGGATCATCACCGGCGGAGGCCCGTCGCACTCCTCCGAGACCATGGCCGTGACGATGTTCCAGTTCGGTTTCAAGCGCTTCCAGGTCGGCTACGCGAGTGCGATCAGCGTGGTGATGTTCTTCATCAGCCTCGTGTTCGCGCTCTTCTACCAGAGATACGTCATGCGGCGTGACCTCCAAGGAGCCTCCACCGTGCTGCGAGAACAGCGATGAGCGCCAACCGTCACAGGCAGTCGTCGACGTCGGGCGGTCCCCTGCGCAGCCTGTCCCTGCACACGATCGTCGTGATCACGGCGTTGTTCGTCGCCGTCCCCCTGGTGTACGCCGTGCTCGGCGGCTTCAAGACCACCCGGCAGCTGTCCAGCAACCCGATCGGCCTGCCCGACCCCTGGATGCCGGAGAACTACGGGGGCATCCTCGCCTCGGGGTCGTTCTGGCGCATGCTCTGGAACAGCACCTACATCGCGGTGCTGACCACGCTCGTGGTCGTCGCGGTGTCGGCGCTGGCGGCCTTCGTGTTCGCCCGGTTCGCCTTCCGGGGCCGCGAGGCGCTGTTCACGCTGTTCGCGGCCGGGCTCATGTTCCCGTTCGCGGTGGCGATCCTGCCGCTGTTCGTGCTGCTGCGGATGTTCGGGCTGCTCGACAACCCGCTCGGCGTGATCCTTCCGCAGGCGGCCTTCGGTATGCCGATGACGATCATCATCCTGCGCGGCTTCTTCCGGGCCATCCCGGGGGAGATCGAGGAGGCGGCGATCCTCGACGGATGCACCCCGTTCGGCTTCTTCTGGCGGATCCTGCTGCCGATGGCCCGGCCCGCGATCGCCACGGTCTCCGTGCTGGCCGTCGTCAACAGCTGGAACCAGTTCATGCTGCCGCTCGTGGTGTTCAGCGACGACAGCCTGTTCACGATCCCGCTGGGCGTCCAGCAGTTCCAGGGCCAGTACGCGACGGACGTCGCCCGGGTCATGGCCTACATCGTGGTGGCGATGCTGCCCGCCCTCGGTTTCTACGCCGTGGCCGAGCGTCAGCTCGTCAGCGGCCTCACCGCGGGGGCCGTCAAGGGCTGATCCCCGCGTGTACAGCCGCACGGTTTGACGCGCTCCCCGGCCTGAAGGCCGGAGCACTGCGGACGAATCTGGTAGCCGAGCACCCGGAAGGCTCGCTCCTTCCGGTAGTCCTTCCGCAGCAGCTCGCGCTTGGCCGTGTCCCGCCCGGACGTCAGGTCGGCGGGCACGGCCGCGTCGCGAGCGCTCCGCATGGGGCGGGCGCCGGCGTGGTGCCTCATCCTCACACGTCCTCCGTGTCCTCCCGGGTGTCCTCCGGCCCGTTCGCGTCCCACCCGCTGCCCCGCCGGGCAACAGGAAGGAGAACGGGGCCTAAGGTGAACCGAACGTGAGGAAAACTCGTAGGGAGAGATCGATGGCGGATTCCGTCGTCGTCCGCACCGCGACGGAGGCAGACGTTTCCGGACTGCGCGCCGTCGCGGATCACTTCCGGCTTCTCGACCGGTGGCCGGAGAGGCCCGACTTCCTGGACGCGGAGCGCGAGTTCGGCACCGTGGTCGTCGGCGAGGTGAACGGCACGATCGCGGGCTTCGGCGCGACCCTGCCCCGGGGGAAGATCACGCACCTCGGAGACCTGTTCGTCCTGCCGGACCATCAGTCGTCGGGAGCGGGCCGGATGATCCTGTCGCGGCTGCTGCCGTCCGGCGCCTCCATGATGACGTTCGCCTCGGCCGACCTCAGGGCGCTCGCCCTGTACGTCCGGCGCGGCATGCGGCCCCGATGCCCTCTGCTCTACCTCAGCCGGCCGCCACAGAGCGCACGCCCGGCGGAGAGCGGTCGCCCGGCACGGGCGAGGAACGAGCCTCTAGCGGAGGCGGCCCTCGCGCGTCCGGAGAGCGACCGGCTCGCGCCGGAAGCCCGCGACCTGGACGCGGCGGCGGCTCTGGACGCCCGGATCTCGGGCGGGGAGCGGATCGCGACCCTCGGCTGGTTCGCGGGCCTGCCCGGCGTGACGGTGCGGGCCGCGGCCTCGGGGTACGCGTTCGTGCGGGTGGCCGGTGACGCGGCCGTCATCGGGCCCGCCGGAGGCGACACCCCGGAAGACTGCGTCGAGGCGGTGCTGGAGGCGGCCGACGCCTGCTCGGGCGCGGGTTCCGTCGAGATCGCGGTGCCGGGCACACACCCGCTGTTGCCCCTGTTGCTCGACGCCGGATGGCGTATCGACGACAAGGACACGCTGATGACCAGCGAGGACTTCCTCCGGTTCGACTGCTACATCCCGCACCCCGACCTCGGCTGACCGGCCCGGGTGACACCGCGATCGGTTCGGGGTGGGCTTCCTGCCCCCTGGGCGAGCTGGGGTCGAGCACACCCCCGGCCTCGGGTGACGAGCCCGGGTGACACCGCGATCGGTTCGGGGGTGGTCTTGCCGCCCCGGCCTCGGGTGACGAGCTGGGCGGGTGGGGATGCTTCCCGTCCCCGGCCAGGGGGACACCGGGGACGGGACGGCGGCGGCGGCCCCCACGGGGGCGCGACGTCCGGCGCCGGGACGGACCCGCCGGCGTACGATCGCGGCGGACGGCCCGGCACCCCTTACGGGATCTTTCTCAGGTAGCGGGCCGAGGCCCAGCCGGGGATGCCGTCGGCGGTGTCCACGGCCACCCAGCCGTGGCCGGCGGTGCAGGCCCCGGCGATGTCGCCCTGCGCCGGGCGGATCTTCCCGACGGGGGCGTGGCCGAGCCCCGCGCCGTCGCGGACGTTGAGGTAACCGCCCTTGTGCACGTGCTTCAGGCGGTAGGCGCACGACAGCGAGGGCCGGCCGCTGAGATCGAGCCTGTGCAGGTAGCGGGCGGAGGCGAAGCCCGACGCGCCGTCGGCGGCGCGCACCGCGATCCAGCCGTGGGTGACGGCGCAGGAACCGGCGAATCCCCCGTCGGACACCCGCAGCCTGCCGACGGGGGCGTGCCGGCGCCCCGCGCCCTCGCGGACGTGGAGGAAACCTCCCGTGCGCACGCCCCGGAGACGGTAGGCGCACACACGTCCGGGGGCCTGCTCGATCTGCCGCGTGACCTCCTGGCGGGAGCCGGAGGACCCGGGCCGCTCAGGCGGGCGGACCGCCTCCCGGTGCGGCACGGCGGCCGCGGGTCCGCCCGGTACGGGCGGGCGGGCCGCCGCGAAGCCGTGCGCGGGAAGGCCGAGCCATCCCGCCGAGGCCCACACCGCCAGCGCCGGAACGACGCTCCTGGCCACTCTCACGGTCTCTCCCTTCGGGTCGGCATCGCCTGACGCCCGGCGGGGGACCCAGGCCTGCTCCACTCACCCGAAGTTGTGATCTGATTACCGTGTGTTTACACCTCGCCCGGCGGCGAGACCGGATTTTTTACCCGGCGCGGGTTCTCACCCGCCGTGGCCGCCGTGGAAGGGCGTGGTCACCCCCTCGTACGCCAGGTGCAGCATCATCCCCAGGTCGGCGTGGCTGAGGTTGTGGCAGTGGTTCATCCACAGACCGGGGTTGCCGGCGCGGAACGCGACCTCCCACACCTCCCCGGGCCGTACGTCGAAGGTGTCGAGCCACAGAGGGCTTCCGGTGGGGGAGCGGCCGTCACGCGCGAGCACCAGCACCCGGTGACCGTGGAGATGCCAGGGATGGGTGTCCCTGCCCCGGTTGACCACGGTGAGGCGGACGAGATCGCCCTCCGCGACCACCTGGGTGGGCACGTGCGGGTAGGCGCGGCCGTTGATCGTGTGCGCGTAGATCGGCAGTCCGTCCCCGAGCGCGAGCCCCCGGTCGAGCACGAGCGTGAACCGCCGGTCGAAGTGGGACCGCGACGTGTACGGCGTGGGCGCCGGCGTGCCGTACCGGGTGAGGTCGAGCTCCGGCCACCCGGCCGCCGCCGCGGCGTCCTCGGCGTTCGTGGTGTCCTCGGCGTTCGTGGTGTCCGTGGCGTCGTCGGAACGAAGCGAGGCATCCGTGGGGCCCGCGGTGTGCTGGGCGCCGGGAGCGTCGACGGCCCCGGAGACGTGACCGGTGCCGTTCGCCGCAGCCGTGAGGCGTACGGCCTCGGTGCGGTCGTCCGCCCGCAGGATCACCGGCCCGGACGGCATGGTGAAGGCGAGGTCGTACCTGCCGCCCGCCGGGAGCCTCAGCCCGGCCCGGCTCAGCGGGCCCGGCCCGCTCAGGTCCGCGCCGTCCACCGCCGCCAGCCGGTAGACCGTGCCCGCCAGGGTGAACCGGTGCGGGGTGTTGTCGGTGTTGACCAGGCGCAGCCGCACCGGTGTGCCCGGCGCCACTTCCTGGAGGATGGACTGGTCGTGGTCGCCCGCCACGGTCGTGCCCGCGAAGGTGTGCACGGGAAGCGTGAGATCCACGCCGGTGGCCGCGGGTCCTCTCGGCGCCACGACGAGCATGCCGTAGAGACCCATCCGTACGCCGATGTCGGAGACCTCGTGCGTGTGGTACCAGTAGGTCCCCGTCTGGGCGGCCAGGAACCGGTAGACGAAC
The DNA here is from genome assembly GCF_045040095.1 of Microbispora sp. NBC_01389. NCBI lineage: Bacteria > Bacillati > Actinomycetota > Actinomycetes > Streptosporangiales > Streptosporangiaceae > Microbispora > Microbispora sp. NBC_01389. The sequence continues at coordinate 1,216,330 of NZ_CP109552.1, read as the reverse complement.
TCGCCGCCCGGCGGCACGGCCTCCTGCGTGAGCCCCGGCACGCCGTCCTCGCCCGAAGGCACGTCGTAGCCGTGCCAGTGCAGGGTGACGCCCTCCGTGATGTCCGCGTTGCGCAGCCGCACCTCGACGAGGTCGCCCTGTGTGGCGGTGATCGGCGGGCCGGGAACCTGTCCGTCGAAGGTCCAGGCGGCCACTTTCCGTCCGGACGACAGTGTGACGGTCGCCGTGCGCGCTGTCAGCGTGAACCGGCGTACGGTTCCGCCGGGCGCGGGCTCCGCCGGGCCGCGCAGATCCGTGACCGGGCGGACGGGTGCGGGCGCGTGGCCGGACGCCTGTGTGGACGCTTGTGTGGACGCCTGTGCGGACGCGGCATGCCCCGGCATGTCGTGGCCGCCCTCGGCATCGTCAGGGCCAGCGGCTCGGGCGCTGTCTCCCACGACGCTGTCTCCCGGAGAGCCGGCTCCGGCGGTGGTGGAGGGGAGGAACGTGAGGACCCCGCCGGCCAGGGCGGCGGCGACCGTCGCCGCCGTCGCCGCGCGCAGCAGGGGCACCCGCGGGACCATCGCCCGCCACGTCACCAGTACGGCCCCCGCGACGACGGTCAGGAGGATGAGCGCGGAGCCCGGCTCCGCCGGATACCCGAGCAGGAAGGTCTGCACGGGGCCGGCCGCCGCCGCGTACCCGGCCCCGAGCAGGGGGACCACGACCGCGGGCGACCTCACGGCGTCCCGGCCGGCCGCCGAGGTCGCGCGGGACGCGGCCAGCAGCCGCGGCCCGGCCGTCACGGCGGCGACGACGCTCGCCGTCAGGAGGAGCGGCAGGGCGATTGTGACCTTCTCCTGGACGAACCACCAACCGGCCCCGGCCAGCGCGAGAACCGACCACGCCCGGGCCGGTGACGCGACCATGGCCCCCGCCATCAGGGCCGCGGCCGTCCTCGGGCGCCGGGCGGCGGCCGCCGCCCCCGCGCCCGCCCACGCCGCCGCGGCCAGGACCGAGACGAGCAGGTCGAGCGCCATCAGCCGGTCGGTGGTCACGACGCGCGCACCGCCGGGCCGTCCACGGCGCCGTCCACGCGGCCCTCCACGGCGTCTTCCGCCGAGGCCGGGGCGCTCCACGCGAGCCGCCGCGCCCGGCCGAACACCGTGCCGCAGACGCCCATGACCGCCATGCCGTTGAGGGCGTGCAGCCCGAGGATCGCCAGGGAGAGCGGGGTGGTGTTGCCCGCCGCGTCCTCGAACACGCCGCCGAGCGCGACGATCAGCGACTGTACGACGACCAGCCCCACCGGCAGGGCGGTCAGGCCGATCAGCCGCCCCGGCGCCCGGGCCGCCGCCGCGGCGGCGGTGGCCACCAGCGACAGCACCGGAATGACCAGCATGCCGTTCATGCTGTGCGCGGCGAACGAGGAGTCGTCCTGGGGTTTGTCGAACGCGCCGACAGCCGCCAGGTACATCTGCACGATGGCGGCGGCGAGCAGTAGTCCCGCGAATACGGCGTAGACCTTGCGCACGGCGGTGCTCCCTTCGATGAGCGGATTGTGGGGATCACCGGGATCGTGTCCCACTTCGAACCGGCGCGTCGTCCCTCTGGGAGAGACACGTCGGCTACCGCTCGGGGAGTATGAGGGCAGCTCTTCCGCCCGCCCGCGTACTCTCCCGGCGGCGCTCCGATCGTCGCCGCCGGGGGCCGCCCGCGTCGTCGCACGCCGGAAGGCGCTTGCGACTACCGCCGCCGCATCAGCGGCGCGGGCCGCTACCGCGCGGGGAGTACGCCGTCACTGCGGCCAGCCGGCGATGATGCCGGGGGTGATGGCGTCGCTGTGGCAGTTCAGCGTCGCGCGGCGGGCCTTGTCCACGACGCAGACCTTGACGTCCACCCGCCTGATCCGGCCGTCCGACGACAGCCGGAACGCGTTCCGGGACGCGCAGGTCGTACGCGGCAGGGCCCAGCCGGTGCCGCCGCCGATGTAGTGGAAGCGCGCCCTGATGTAGGCGCAGTGGCCGCCGTGCGCGTCGCGATCGTAGAGGCTGCCGGAGACGACGAAGGTCTCCGCGGTGAACCGGGTGATCCAGACGTCGGCCTTGGCGTAGCCGCGGTGCCCGGCCCGCGACCGCACCGGCCCCCAGTGGATGAGCGGTGCCGCGCCAGGCCGGGTCCTCCCGGCCTGTGCCGTGGCGGCCTGGGTCGAGGTGGACTGTGCGGAGGCGGCCTGGTTCGCGATCCTGGGCGTGGCGGCCTGGGCCGGAGCGGCCTGCGGACCCATGGCCGACACGGCTGCCAGCAGTCCGCCGATGACGAGGTTCTTGCTCATGTCGGCCGACCCTAGGACGGGAGTCTTGGAGGGACCTTGCAGCCGTCTTGTCCCCGGGCGGTGCGGTGGCGCCCTGAGAGGTCCTCACTCGCCGCGCAGCAGGGCTTGGGCCTGTTGCACCACCTCGTCGACCGTGACCTCGGCCACCCACGACTCGTCGTGCGGGCACCGCTCCGCCCGCGGATCGAGCCCGCCGACGCCGCAGACCGGGCACTCGGCGGTCCAGGACATCAGGGGCCGGTGCAGGGTGCGGGTGAGCGGCCCGGCGTTGATGAGGTTGCCGCACCAGTAGACGCCCACGGTGGCGGTCCCCACCGCCGCGGCCAGGTGCCGGGGGCCGGTGTCGTTGGAGATCACCAGGTCGCACCGCTCGTAGAGCGCCGCCAGGCCGCCGATGCCGAGCGTCCCGACGGCCATGACGGCGGGCCGTCGCATCGCCGCCGCGACCTTCTCGGCCACCTCGCGCTCGGCCTGGACACCGGTGATCACGACCGGCCGGCCGAGCCGGTCGGCGGCCTCGGCGAAGGAACGGGCCGGCCAGCGTCGCCGCGGATCCGTCGCCCCGGGGTGCAGGGCCACCAGGCCGGGCGGCGGCTCGCCGTACACGCGGGCCAGTTCGGCACGGTCGGCGCCGGTCACGGTGATCCGCGGCTCGAACACCTCGGGCGTCCCGCCGACCAGCGCCGCCACCTCCAGGTGGCGGAGGGTCTCGTGCTGGAAGTGGACGTACGGCACCCAGAGGTCGAGCCGTTCGGCGTCCGGCGAGCACAGCCCGGCCGTCACCCGGGCGCCGATCGCCCTGACGAACGGATTGGAGTAACGGCCGCCGCCGTGGATCTGCACGGCGAGGTCGAACCGCCGCTCGCGCAGCTTCTCGAACAGGCTTTCCGGGGCCTTGTGGCCGTTCACGGCCGAGGAGACGCCCGAGATCGGCGGCAGGGCGACGACGTCGTCCACCGGGCCCGGCCTGGCCTTGAGGAAACGCGCGTGCCAGGGCCTGCCGAGGAGGGTCAGCCGCGCCTCCGGATAGGCTCGGCGCAGCGCCTCCAGGGCGGGTATGGCGAGAACCAGGTCACCCAGGGCGTTGGCCCGCAGGACCGCGATCCGGTCCACCCCCTCGATCACCCCGCCCATCGCCGCGCCCCTCGCCGGGTCTCCGTCTCCGAGCCGATCACCGTGCCCCTCGCCGGGTCTCCGTCTCCGAGCCGATCACCGTGCCCCTCGCCGGGTCCCCGTCTCCGAGCCGATCACCGTGCCCGAGGCGGTGTCGCTCGCGGTGTCGCTCGTTTGCGCCGCGAGACCCGCCGGCGTAACGGCGAGCGCACCGGGGCGGTCCCTGGCGGGCACGAGAACGTCGAGGTCAGGCGGGGTGGACATGCGCGGCTGATACCCCTGGGGTGGTAGGGCAAACAGCGCTGCCGAGTGGCCGCCCGCGCCCCTGGCCCCCAGGTTTTTCGCGTCCGGCTGTCATCCGCCGGGCGGTGCCGGACATAGACAGCTGCTGACGGACGGAGGGCGGGACATGGATGTCGGAGCAGGTGGTCAGGTTCACGCGGATGTTCGACACCTGTTATGAAAGCGTCCTGCGCTACGCGGCACGGCGGGTGGGCGAGGACACGGCCGGTGACATCGCCGGTGAGACGTTCTCCATCGCCTGGCGGAGGCTGCGGGACGTGCCGCCGCGGGACGCGGACGTGCTGCCCTGGTTGTACGGGGTCGCGCGGCGCGTCATCGCGAACGAGGAACGGCGCGAACGGCGGAGCGGGCGTCTGCTCGCCCGCCTGGCGAGCTTCGCGCGGTCCGGGCGGACGGCCGCCGGTGACCCTGGCGAGGACGTGGTGGCGGCCACCGCTCTGGAGGAGGTCCTCCACCGCATGAGCCCGGCCGATCGGGAGATCCTCCGGCTGATCGGCTGGGAGGACCTGTCCGTCTCGCAGGCCGCGGTGGTCTTCGGATGCTCGCCCGCGACCATGGCCGCCCGCGCCCGCCGCGCCCGGCAGCGCTTTCTCGCCGCCCTGCGCGACCATGGGGTGAGCGTCACGCCGGCCAGCGCGCCGCGGCCCGGTCCCCTTGAGAGGAGCGCGGGTCATGACCGATGACTTCGCCGACGTACGGCGACTGCTGGCGCCGGTCGATCCGGCGCCGCCGGAGATGTACGCCGGAGCCGCGTCGGCTCCGCGGGCGCGGGCGACGCTGCGGGACATCGTCTCCTCGACGCCGGACCTCACAGCGGAACCAACAGCGGCCCCCGGGGTGACGGCCCGGCGCCCGTTGGTCCGGCGCCCAGTGGTCCGGCGCCGGTCAGCCGGGCGCCTGTCGGTCCGGGGCGCGACGGTCGCGTGGCTGACGGCCGGGTGCGTGGTGATCGCTCTTCTCGCGGGAATCACGCGGCGGGGTCCCGCGGACGAGCCCGCGGACGAACCCGCCGCCCGTGTTCCGACCGTCGCCATGCTGTCCTACCACCGATCGGGGAGTGAGTCGTCGATGACGGGGAGCCTGCCGCCCGCGCGTCCGATCCTGCTGCGGCTGGCCAAGGCCGCCGGACGGCAACCGGACCCGATCAGACCGGTGGGGGCGAGATACAGCCACCTGCGGCTCAACGAGTGGAATCTCAACGTGGCCGTCTCCGGCGGTCGCGCCGGCGTGGCCGTCGTGCCCACGGTCACGGAGCAGTGGACGCCGATCTCCCCGGCGGACCCGGTGCGGCGGGTCGAGCGTCGCGGCACGCCGATCGTCATCGGGTACGGCAGCGAGCGGTTGGCGGCGGTCGCCACCGACGTAGCCCCCACGTCGGACGACGTGTCCGCGGCGGACGCCGCGCTGTCGAGCCGGTCGCCGGATCGGCTGCCGCCGGACGCCGCCGCCCTCCGCCGGGCCCTCCTGCCGCCGGGGCCCGTGCCCGGCGGCGTGACCGAGGCCGAGGAGCTGGTCCGGGCCGTCATCGACCTCCACGGCGAGTGGAACGTCCCTCCCCGGCTCTCGGCCGCGCTCTGGCGGATGCTGGCCGGCCAGCCGCTCGGCTACCTGGGCCGGACGACCGACCGGGCGGGCCGGGCCGGGGAGGCCGTCGCCCTGGACGTGACCAGGGGACTGCCCAGGAGGCTGGTCCTCGTCATCGATCCGGTCACGGGCCGCCTCGGCTCCAGCGAGGAGATCCTCACCACGGACGCCGGAAAGCTCGGGGTCGACGTTCCCGCCGTCGTCGGCTACCGGCTGTTCCTCGGCCGGGGATGGACGCTCGACGACCGGACCACGGCGGGGTGAACCGGTGATTGTGAGGGTCAGGTGGGGCGATCGGAGAGGCGGTCGGGGCGGGGGAACCTGATCCGGCGGCGTCCCGGGCACCCGTTCGGGCCGCGCCTGCCGGAGGCGTCCTCGGGAGGCCGTCCGTTGGTGTGCGCCGGGCCGTGCGCCTCCGCGCAGTGGGGCTCGGCCGGGCCGCCGATGGCGAGCAGGTCCGGAGGGGCGTGGTCGACCTGGAGGGTGGTGTGGGCGATGCCGTACTCGTCGTGGACCATCCGCTGGGCGGCCTGCCGTACGGCGTGGCAGTCGGCGCCGGGGGAGACCAGGATGTGCGCGGACATCGCCGGATAGCCGGAGGTGACCTCCCAGATGTGGAGGTCGTGCACCTCGACCACGTGCTCCAGGGCGGCCGTCCGGCGGCCGATCTCGGCGGGGCTCATGCCCGCGGGGGCAGCCTCCATGAAGACCCGGCCGGAGTCGCGCACCAGGCCCCAACCGGCCTTGAGCATCAGGGCGGCCACGACCAGCGCGGCCAGGGCGTCGGCCCGGCTCCAGCCGGTGGCCCACACCACCGCGCCGGCGACGGTGGTCGCGATGAACGCGAACAGGTCGTTCAGGATGTGCTGGAACGCGCCCTCGACGTTGAGGCTCGACCGGTTCGCCCTGCTCAGCAGCCAGGTCGCGGCGAGGTTGACGACGATCCCGGCGATCCCCGTCGCGACCACGTACGCGCCCGCGACCTCGGGGGGCTCGATCAGCCGGCGTACGCCCTCGTAGACGAACCAGACACTGAGCAGCAGCAGCGTGATGCCGTTGATCTGCGCGGAGATGATCTCCGCGCGTTTGAGGCCGTACGTGAAGCCGCCCTGGGGAGGCCGGGCGGCGATCCGCATCGCCACGATCGCGAAGGCGATCGCGATGGCGTCGGTGAGCATGTGCCCGGCGTCGGACACCAGGGCGAGGGAGTGCGCGACGACGCCGACGACGACCTCGGCCGCCATGAAGCCGAGGATGAGCACCAGCGCGCCGGTCAGCAGCCGCCGGTCGGCCTCGGCGCTGACCGCGTGCCCGTGCCCGTGCCCGTGCCCATGCCCATGCCCACGGCCGTGACCGGGTGCCTGTCCCGTCCCGCGCCGGAGTCCTCGCAGGTCCTCGTGCGCGGTTTCGTACGCGGTTTCGTACGGGGGTTCGTGCCCTGTGCCGGTCTCACTCATCGTCCCGGTCCTTCTCCTCATGCGTGATGTGCGTGATCGCCAGATCGAACAGCAGTCGCACATGCGAGTCCGCGAGGCGGTAGTAGGCCATCCTTCCCGTGCGCCGGACCTTCACCACGTTGTGGGCCCGCAGCAGGCGCAGGGCGTGGGACGCCGCGGACATGCTGTGCCCGGTCGCCGCGGCGAGGTCGCACACGCACATCTCGCCGCCTTCGAGCAGCGCCGCGATCAGCCGCAGCCGTCCGGGGTCGGACAGCAGCCCGAAGATCTGCGCCAGGTCCTCCATCGTCTCCGGGCCCGGCATGACCCGTCTGACGCTCTCCACCCGGTCGGCGTCGACCACGGGAAGCACGCAGGAGTCGGCGGTCTCGATGTCCACAACGATTGAACGGTCGTTCACATGAAGAAGTTTAGGTGACCGGGCCGACCTGTCAACGACCCGCCGCCCAGGGGCTCCGCCCACGACCGGCCGGTGGACCGATCCACTCGCGAGGATCTCGCCTCCGCAGGTAGTCGCAGTATTTGGTCTTCACTGTTAGGAAAGTTTCTTTTATATTTGCGCCACCCCCAGCAGTGAGGAGCACCACATGCGAAGAGCGCTGACCTTCCTCGCGACGGCCATGGTCGTCATCGGTGCCACGGTGTTCGTCGCCTCGCCCGCTCAGGCGCACGGGTACGTCTCGTCGCCGCCGAGCCGGCAGGCGATGTGCGCGCAGGGCCGCGTCCCCAACTGCGGCGACATCGTGTACGAACCCCAGAGCGTCGAAGGACCGAAGGGGCTGCGCAGCTGCAGCGGCGGCAACGCCCGGTTCGCCCAGCTCGACGACGAGAGCAGGCCGTGGCCCGCGACCAGTGTCGGCGACACCGTCACCTTCACCTGGTCGCTGACCGCCCGACACTCGACGAGCACGTGGGAGTACTACATCGGCGGCACGCGGATCGCCGTCTTCGACGATCACGGCGCGCAGCCGCCGGCCACCGTCAGCCACAGCGTGAGCCTGGGCGGCCGTACGGGCCGGCAGAAGGTCCTCGCCGTCTGGAACGTGGCCGACACCACGAACGCCTTCTACGCCTGCGTCGACCTCCAGGTCGGTTCGGGCGGGACGCCCAGCCCGAGCCCGTCCCCGACGCCGCAGCGCACCCCCTCGCCGAGTCCTTCTCCCAGTCCTTCTCCCAGTCCTTCTCCCAGCGCCTCTCCCACACGCAGTCCCTCGCCGACCCCGACCGTTCCCGGCGGCACCTGGGCGGCCGGTACGGCGTACAAGGTGGGAGACCGGGTCACCTACGCAGGCGTGACCTACCGGTGCCTCCAGGCGCACACCGCGCTCACCGGCTGGGAGCCGCCGAACGTCCCGGCGCTCTGGCAGCGGGTCTAAAGCTCGCTCCCGGCCGGCTCGCATGCGGCCCGTGCTCCCCGCGGGCACGGGTCCGCGTACGGTCAGGACGCGGTTCAGGCGACGTGGACGTGGACCTCGGCGCCCTGCGTGAAGGCGCGGGAGTACGGGCACTCGCGGTGGGCCTCGTCCACCAGCCGCCGGGCCGTCTCGGGCTCGACCCCCGGCAGGCGTACGGTCACGTCCGTACTGATCGTGTAGTCGTCGGCGATCCCCCGCTTGCGCAGCGTGACGGTCGCGTCCACGGTGGCGTCGGCGGTCCGGGCGCCCTGCCGCCCGGCGACCAGGGTCAGCGAGTTGTGGAAGCACGACGCGTACGCCGCCGCGAGCAGTTGCTCGGGGTTGGTCTCCCCGCCCGGCCCGCCCAGCTCCGGGGGCGCCTTGATGCGCAGGTCGAGCAGGCCGTCGTCGGAGGCCACCTTGCCCAGGGCGGACGAGGCGCGGGCCGTGTAGAGGCCGTCGTATGACCCGTCGCCCCCGCGCTCATGCCCCGGTCGGCCTTCCGGGGCAGGCTGCGCCGCCTCGCCGGGCTCCTTGCCGGGCCGCTCGCCGGTCCGGTCCTCCGGCCGGCCTTCGTCCGGGCACATGAGCCCGGTGATCTCCGCCTCCACTCCGGGGCCCGAATAGTCGGGCCCCGGAGCCCGGTCGCCCGGCAGATGAGTGGCTCGCCACACTTCCTCGCTCATCGCGTTTCCCCCGTCATGGATCGGCGGGTGGCGTACCCCTCTGACCTGCCCGATATCGGAAGCCAGGGGCAAATATTCGCCTGTGCTACCGTCCCCGCAGGATCTGGGCGACGAGGAGTGGATCGGTATGAGCGGTGTTCGGTGGGGCATCCTCGGCACGGCGGGCATCGCCGCCCGGGCGTTCCTTCCGGGTCTGCGCGAGGCGGGCGGCGGCACGGCCGCCGTCGTGGCGGGCCGCGACCTCGCGCGGGCCGAGGCGTTCGCCGGTGAGAACGGCGTCGGCCGTGCGGTGCGCGGGTACGAGGCCGTGATCGAGGACCCGGACATCGACGCGGTCTACGTCCCGCTCCCGAACGCCCTGCACGCGCCGTGGACGATCGCCGCCCTGGAGGCCGGCAAGGCGGTGCTGTGCGAGAAGCCGCTGTGCCTCACGGCCACGGAGGCCGAAAGCGTGATCGACGTGGCCCGCCGGTCGGCCCGCCCGCTCTGGGAGGCGTTCGTCTTCCCGTTCCACCCGCAGACGGCCCGGCTGCGCGACCTCCTCGACCAGGGCGTCATCGGCGACCTGCGGGAGATCTGGTCGTCCTTCCACTTCCAGCTCGAGGGCGCGGAGAACATCCGGCTCGACGCGGCCCTCGGCGGCGGCGCCCTCTACGACGTGGGCTGCTACTCTGTACGGCTCGCGCAACTGCTGTTCGGCCGTGAGGCCGTGGCCGGTCACGCCGTCACGGTCAAGGGCGAGGCCGGGGTGGACGTCGAGACCGCCGGAGTGCTCGAGTTCGATCCCGGCCGCCTGTTGCTGAGCTGCAGCTTCGACCTGCCGTTCACGACGTACGCCCGGCTGGTCGGCACCGACGGGGAGATCCGCCTGACCAATCCCTTCCACCCGAAGACGCACGACGTGCTGGAGGTCTGGCGCGAGGAGCGGCCGGTCCAGCGACACGAACCGGCGGAGGGCTCGACGTTCTCCTGGGGGATCCGCCACATCCACGAGGTGCTGCGCGGCGAGGCCGAGCCCCGGCACACCGCCGTCGACGACTCCCTCGGCACCGCCCGGGCCCTGGACCTGCTCCGCTGACCCCACCTCCCCGGAGAACCGTGGACGCGGGCCACGCCGTGGTATGCATGGGCGATGGCGACCCCCCGGCCGTTCGAAGCGGTGCTGTGCGACTTCGACGGCGTCATCCGTTTCCACGACCAGACGGAACTGGTCGAGCTGGAGCGCGCGGCCGGTCTCGCCGAGGGCACCACGACGAAGGTCGTCTTCGCGCCCGAGGTGGGCCTGCCGGCGCTGCTGGGGCACATCACCGTCGAGCAGTGGAAGGGCGCGGCCGAGGCCGCGCTGGCCCGGCAGGTGCCGCCGGAGCGGGCCCGCGCCCTGGTCACGGCGTTCTTGAAGGCGCCGACACGGGTGGACGAGGACATGCTCGGCCTGCTGCGCCGGGCCCAGGCGCATGTGCCCGTCGTGCTCGTGACCAACGCGACGCTGGACCTGGAGGACGACCTCGCGTGGCTGGGCCTCGCCCACTTCGCCGACGAGGTGGTCAGTAGCGCCCGGGTGGGAGTGACCAAGCCCGGCCCCCGCATCTACGAGATCGCCGCGGATCGGGCGGGAGTTCCGGCGCACCGATGTCTCTTCGTGGACGACCGCATGGATAACGTCGAGGTGGCCCGGGCGCTCGGCATGACCGCCGTCCTGTTCACCGGTGTGTCCGACCTCGAAGCCGCCCTCACCCCCCTGCTCGGCTGACCCTCAGCCGAGTCGATCCTCATCGGCCGAGACTCTCACCTCGGCCAACCGGTCGATTCGACCCGAGGCCGGCTGCGCGCCTGTTCTGCTTGGCTGTTCAGCCGTACCAGGCGACGTGAATGATCTCCACGAGGCGTCGATACTCGATGATCAGGTAAGTGACCATGCCAGAACCGCCGTCCCCGAACGTCTGTGTCCGCATCGGGGCGTCGGGACGCTCTCTCACGAAGGGGTTGCCGCTCCATGGTGCGACTTGGAGGAAAACGGTCACCTCGTGGAACGCCGCGAGCGCTTCCACGGGAAGGGCGGTGATCTGCTCGTCTACCTGCTTGCTCTTGCTGACCGTGTACATCTAGAGGTCGAGATCCACGCCGAGCTGGGATGCCCGTTCGGCCAGGAGTTCCCGCAACGGTCTCCCGGGGACGTATTCGCCGCCTTCGATCTGTTCTTGCATGCGAGCCCCGTGGTCCAGGACCGCTTCGTACTCCCCGGCGGCCTTCATCCTGGCCATGTGCCACCAATGTGCGAGCAGGGCGTTGACGGGCGCGAGGTCCAGTTCCTCGGTGGCTTTGGCCATGGCCCGCCGATAGTCGAGGTCGAAGTAGCCGCGATCGGCGGGAGGAAGACATGCACGGATGTTTCGTGGAGTCCGATCAGCTATCAGGGACTCCACGATCCGCTCGGGGCTTCGACCACTGGTCATCTCGTGCGACTCGGCCGTCATGTGACTTCCCCCTCACGATCACGGTAGCCCTGGGTGACTCCTCGAACCGAGCTTAGCCGTCAGGGCCGACAGGCCTGGCGGCGCCGTAGAAGGCGGTGACCGCTGTCGGCCCGCCCTTTCAGCCGAGTTTGCCCGCGAGGGCGAGTTGGGTGAGGTAGCGCTTGACGATCCGTCCGCCGTACCGGCTGTCGATGAGTGCCGCGATGCAGCCGAGTAGCCCCGTGCGGGCCTCGGCGGGCAGGGCACGGTGGCCGGAGTAGGTGCCGAGCAGGTCGAGATACTCCCGCGTCGTGTAGGCGTGGTCCCACTCGAAGCGGTGGAACCGCACCGGCCCGAAGCGGCCGGAGGCGTCGATCTCGCCGCTGTCGTACGGGATGTCGCTCGCGGGTGTCAACCGCAGGCCGGGCGGCGTGGCGGGGTCCCACCGCTCGTAGCAGCGCTGCACCTCGGCGAAGAACGCCTCGGTGCCACCGGCGACGTGCTCGGTCGAGACGACGGCCAGCAGGCCGCCCGGCCGCAACGCGCCGGCCGACCTGCCCACGCGGGTGGCCGGGTCGAGCCAGTGGAAGCTGGTGGCGGCGAAGACGACGTCGAACGGCTCCGGGGGCAGCGGCCACTCCTCGAAGGCCGCGTTGACCACCTCCACACCGGCGAACGGGGCGAGCTTGCGGCGGGCGAGCGCCGCCATGTCCGCCCCGAGTTCGACCGCCGTGACCGCGCAGCCGCGCCCGGCGAGGGCGACCGTAGCCTGACCGGTGCCGCAGCCGATCTCCAGCACCCGGCTGCCCCGGGGAACGTGCTTGAACAGCGCGGCCGGATAGCCGGGCCGCATCCGGTCGTACAGGACGGCGTCCTCGGTGAACGTACGGCGCAACAAGAGCCGGTCGTCGTCGTTCACGCCCAGCCGCCGGAGTTACCGGTTTCCCGGTAGAGGACCGCCAGTCTCGTCACAAGCAGTCACGCTACCCGCCGCACTTCCGACGCTCACGTTATTACTTTCTGTTGTAACTTGATTACCCGATGAAGAGGGTGTGCTGATGGACGTGTACTCACCTCAGGCGATATGGGGGCGGGAGTTGCGTCACTATCGGGGGCAGGCGGGGCTGACCCAGGCGCAACTCGCGCAGAAGGTCCACTTCAGCGAGTCGCTGATCAGTGGTGTCGAGACCGGTCAGCTTCCGGCGAGCCGGGGAGCAGTTGGCGCACCTCGCGTCGGTCGCCGGCCCCCGCGTCAGCGTGCAGATCGTGCCGCCCGGGCGGGTCCGCTCCGGGCTGCTGGCGGGGTTCACCATCGCGACGCTCGAGGTGGCGCATCTGGAGACGGCCGTCCGGGGGCTGACCACGAGCAACCGCGAGGATGTTGCCGCCGCCGCGAAAGTGTTCGACGCTATCCGCGTGGAGGCGCTGCCCCTGCACATGTCGACAGATCTCCTGAAGCGCGTCATGGAGGAGCGATGGACCTGAGCGAGGCACGGTGGCGCAAGTCGAGATTCAGCGGAAACAACGGTGGCAACTGTGTGGAGGTGGCGCGGCTGGACAACGTGACGGACGGGCCGGAGCACAAGCCGGGCCACGACCGGTTGATCGCCGTTCGAGACTCCAAGGACCCGGAGGGTCCAGCACTTCTCTTCACTCCGGCCGAATGGGCCGCGTTCCTCGACGGTGTCCGGGCCGGGGAGTTCGAGATCGGCCCGCAGTGACCCTGGCGCCACGCCGTCCGCTGTCAGCCAGGCGCGGGACCGGCGGAGCCGGGCCGGGTGACTCGTGGCTCAGTCGCGTACGACACCGGCGATGACCGTGCTCACCATCTTGTGTACGGCGTCGGCCTGGGGCGGGCCGCCGTCGCGGTCGGCGAACAGCAGGTGTGAGGCACCGAGCAGCGTGGGAGCGAGCGTGTCCACGTCGGCGTCCGCCGCGATCCGGCCCAGATCGCGCTCGGCGGCGAGGTAGGCGGCGAGCATGGCCGTGACCTCCGTGAGGAGCGGAAGGCCCTGGCCGGGCCTGGCCTGACGTAACCGGGCGCGCAGGCCGTCGCGGGAGATGATCAGGCTGACGACCGCGACGGCGATGGACCCGAACAGGTCCGTCAGCACGTCGGTGAGGTTGCCGGTGACGGTGCCGGTCCCGGCGGACCCGCGCAGGGCGGCGGCTTGACCGTCGATCCTGGAGATGCGGTCGAGCACCAGCTCGGCGAGGAAGGCGTCGAAGTCGGCGAAGTGCCGGTGCAGGACGCCCTTGGCGCAGCCCGCCTCGGTGGTGACCGCCCGGCTGGTCAGCGCGCTCGGTCCGTCCCTGAGCAGGACACGCTCGGCCGCGTCGAACAACTGCGTGCGTACGTCGCGGAGGGCCACTCCTGTTGGCACCGTTGCGTCCCTCCTCTCCGCCACGACCGACTTTACCGGTGCCGCCTTCTCGATCCCCGAAGCCGGAGGACCGAGCGTGTGACTCCACCACCGTCGACGCATCCGAAGATCGGGCGGTCGTCGGGACTTCTACTCCGCGAAGATCTGGTGGGCCGAGTCGACGGCGACGGCCCGGCGCACCCAGGTCCGCAGCTGGTCGAGGTCCTGGCACTGACAGATCCGCTCGCGTACGTCGTCGGCAACCTCCAGGCCCCGGGCCTCCAGCACGTTGAGAATCGCGTCGATCTCGCCTTCGGCGCGTCCTTTGGCCGCTCCTTTGACTTCTCCCATTTCCAGCCAGTGGGAGAAGTACTTCTCGCCGAGGTACTCGAAGTCCTGAATGGTGGTCACCACCTCCTCCAGACGCTTGACGGTCACTGCGGGTAGCGAACTGAACCCGTCGCCCGGTCCTCGTCAAGCGTCGCGAGCCCGGCCAGCAGAGCCTCCAGGGCGGGCCCGTCGTCTGCTTCCTCCGCGTGGGCCACGACCGACATGACCGCGAGTTCGGGGCAGGTGCGGGCGACGGTGGGACCGCTTCCACCCGGGCGGCCGCGAGGGGCGGGACCGGAGCCCCGGTCGCGACGTGGAGGAGCTCCAGCGCGGTCTCCGGTCGGTTGTGGATGAGGGCGATGGGCATCTAGTGGTCGAGTCAGCCGGACGTACGACGCGGTCGTCGCGGGGACGTCCTGGCACTGGGTCGACCCGGTCGCCGGCGCGTTGAAGGCCGCCGAGGTGCTGCGCCCCGGTGGCCGTCTGGCGGCGTTCTGGCATGTGTTCGAGCCACCGCCCATCGTGGCGGAGAACCTCGCCGCGGTCTACCGGCGGCTGATACCCGGCTTTCCCCCACGGGAGAGCGGCCCCCGAAAGCCGGCCCTCGACGGATACCGGCCGCTGCTGGCCAGGGCCGCCGGCGGCATCCGGGAGGCGGGCGCGTTCGGCGAGTCCGAGGAGTGGCGGTTCGGCTGGCAGCGGTTCTACACCCGTGACGAGTGGCTGGACCAGATGCCCACGTCCGGCATCCTGACCCGGCTCCCGCCGGACGCGCTGTCGGAGGTGCTCGCGGAGGCCGGGGCCGCGATCGACGGGATCGGGGGCGGCTTCACCATGGCCTACGTCACGGTGGTGGTCACCGCCGCGCGCCTCTGACCCGTACGGCCGGGATGCCGGAGACGGAGGCGATGCTCACCGAGACGGTCGGCTACGTCCGGCGCGTCCACAGGCTGGGGATGAAGGTCCTCGTGTGGACGGTGGACGCGCCCGCCGCCGTACGCCGCCTGACCGGCGCGGGCGTGGACGGGATCAGCGCGAGCGGGGATGCCCCGCGAGTAGGATGCCACGGTTCGTAAAGACGTAGATCCACCTGGGAAAGGGCGGCACGTGGCGCAGAAGGTGATACTGGTTGACGACCTCGACCACTCCGAGGGCGACGACGTGGCGAGACGGGAGTTCCCGCTGCTGAACCGGACCTTCGCCATCGACCTGTGCGACGAGAACCACAAGCGCCTGAACGAGGCGCTCGCCTTCGTCGAGGAAGTCCTGGAGAACGCCCGCGAGGTGAAGCAGGCGTCGCGGGCGAAGAAGGCCGCGGACGCCTCGCCGCGCCTGCGCGGTCACACGCTCACCGACGTCCGCGAGTGGGCCCGCGAGCAGGGGCTGGAGGTGCCCGCGCGCGGAAAGATGCCCGACGAGATCCTCGAACGGTTCGTCGCGGCCCACCCCGACGCCGCTCCGGAGGAGGCCTCCGAGGAGGCGTCCACCCACGACGCAGAATCGGACATTTCGGGATGAATAACTCATAAGTGGACTTATGGTGCTCTGGTACTCATAATGAGGCATCAAACACGGTAAATCACCGTTTATCGGTCATTCGGTCTGGAAACCATGCAATCGCGGGGTGATGGCGGCAGAACGGTCACCAAGCGACATAGCGCTCTAAGGGTGCATGTCGTGCAAATCAGGCAGTTGATCCTTTAGAGGGGGACACGAATGCCCAAGCTCAAGAAGGTCATCGCCGGATTCGCATTCTCCACCGCGCTCGCCGGTGGCGCTCTCACGCTGAGCGCCGCGGCCGCGGGCGCGGCGACCGCTCCAATGGAATACGGATACTCGAGCCCGGCTGAAGAAGTCCTGTTCAACAACACCTTCGCGAACAGCTTCGACAACTGGCGCAACAACTCCCGCAACACCGCCTGTAACCCCTGCGGCACCACCGGGTACGGCGACGGCTACTCCACAGTCGGCGTCAACAACACCTTCGACAACAGTTTCAACAACTGGCGCACCTCCTCCTCCTACGGGTACGGGGAGACGTGCGGCAGTGTCATTCCCTCGTGGAATGACTCCTGGTGGGACAACTGTCTCTGGGCCAACGCCGTCTGGGGATACGACTGCTGCGACGGCTACTACAACTAAACACCGGTGGAGCGTGCCCCTCCGCGCCGGTGAGGCGCGGAGGGGCACCGGCCGCCGGTCGTACGCTCTCCCGGGGCCGGACGGCGGGCGCCGCCGTTCACGGTCAGGCGGCGTCGCGGGTACGTTCGGCTCCCTGCCGGGGGCCGAGGAGAACTATCGTGACCATTATGGATAACCCCCCCGAGCGTCGTGACTCGCGGACGTCGCACCTGCGTGCCTCGGACAGCAACAGGGAGCAGGTCGCCGCCCTGCTCGGCGAGGCCCTGAGCAACGGTCAGCTGAGTCACGAGGAGTACTCCGACCGCCTGGACACCCTCTACCAGGCGAAGACGGTGGGAGAGCTCGACGTGCTCACCCACGATCTGCAGGTCGACCGGCGCCGTCCGGCCGCGACCCCGGTGTCCTACCACCCCGGCGCGACCTCCGAGCCCGAGAGCGTCGTCGCCGTCTTCGGCGGCGCCGTACGCAAGGGCCGTTGGAGGGTACGGCGGCGGACCAGGGCGCTCGCCGTCTTCGGCGGGATGCAGTTCGACCTCACCTCCGCCGAGTTCGAGGCGAAGGAGGTCGAGATCACGGTCTACGCGATCTTCGGCGGAGCCGAGATCATCGTGCCCGAGGGGGTCGAGGTGCGCTGCCACGGGACCGGCATCTTCGGCGGCTTCGACGTGCACAACGGCCCGGACATCGATCCTTCCGCGCCCGTGGTCGTGGTGCGGGGCCTGGCGTTGTTCGGCGGGGTGGGCGGCAGGGTCGCCCGCCGGCGCGACCGCTGAAGCGCGCCCCTCCGGGGGTTCCGGGCCGCCGCCGGCCGCCCGCGACGGTCACCGCCTCCGGGCGAGGCGGTGACCGTCTCGCCGGGTGGCCTCGCCGGGGATCGTCCCGGTGTGCTCACCGGCGGCCGAGCTCGCCCTTGACGACCTTGCCCAGCCGGTTCTTGGGCAGCTCCGGTACGAAGTTCACCTGCCGGGGCCGCTTGTGGACGGACAACTCGGTGGCGACGAAGCTCACGAGCTCGTCGGCCGCGACCGCGTCCGCCACGACGTAGGCGTGGATCTGCTCCCCGAGATCGTCGTCGGGGGCGCCCACGACGGCGGCCTCGCGCACCGCCGGATGCGCCAGGAGAGCGTCCTCCACCTCGGCGGCGCTCACCTTGAAGCCGCCGGTCTTGATGAAGTCGGTCGACGCCCTGCCCATGATCCGGTGGGCGCCGCCGGGCCCGACGATCGCGAGGTCGCCGGTGCGGAACCAGCCGTCCGCGGTCGTCGAGGCCGCCGTGGCCTCCGGCGCGTTGGTGTATTCGGTGAACAGGCTCGGCCCCCGCACCTCGAGCTCGCCCAGGGCGGAGCCGTCGTGGGGCAGGAGGGCGCCGTCCTCCGCCACCAGCCGCGTCTCCACACCGGGCAGGGCGGCCCCGACCCAGCCGGGTGTCTGGTCCTCTCCCGCCCGGCCGCTGACCGTGATCAGCGTCTCGGTCATGCCGTACCGGTTGACCAGGGCGTGTCCGGTGAGGGCCCGCACGTTCTCGAACAGCGCCTGCCGGAGCGGAGCGCTGCCGGAGACCAGCAGCCTGGCGCCGCGCAGGGCCCGCGCCGACTCCGGGTCGTCGCAGACCCGCGACCACACGGTGGGGACCCCGAAGTAGACGGTCCCCGGCGCCCCGGCGTACGCGCGGGGGGACGGCCGTCCCGTGTGAACCAGCGCCGAGCCGGTGTGGAAGGCGCCGAGCACGCCGAGGATCAGGCCGTGGACGTGGAACAGCGGCAGCCCGTGGACCAGGGTGTCCTCCTCCGTCCACGCCCACGCCTCGGCGAGCGCGCCGAGGTTGGCCGTGATGGCGCCGTGGGAGATCCGCACGCCCTTCGGGCGGCCCGTCGTGCCGCTGGTGTAGAGCACCAGGGCGGTCGAGCCGGGCTCCGGGCCGGGGAAGGACGTCTCCGCGCCCGCGACGTCGTCCACGGGGACGACGGGGACGCCGGGGACGCCCGGGTCCTCCAGCGCGCCCTTCGCCGCCAGCATGAGCGCGGGAGCCGAGTCGCGGAGGATGTGGCCGCGCTCCATGGGCCCGGCGTCGGGGGGCACCGGGACGACCGGCACGTTCGCGAGCAGTCCCGCGACCACCGCGATCACGGTGTCCATGGTCGGTGTGGCGTGCACGGCGACCGCGGGGGCGCCCGCGATCCCACCGGCCACGGCGCTCGCGGCGTGCAGCAGTTCCTCCGGCGCCAGTGCGTCGTCTCCGAGCCGTACGGCGGCGGCGCCGTCCCTTCCGGCCGCCTGTCGAAGTCCTTCCAGCATGGCCTGCGTCACCTTTCGTCGGTACTTCGAGGGTGGCACGGAAGGCATCGCTCCGATCCGCCGGCAGCGGCAGTATAGGCGGCTTCCTCCCGCGCGCCGGGAATGGCCGCCTCCCGGCGCGCGGGGCCTCCACTCGCGCCGGGCAGCCGTACGGCCGGCCCTCCCGCCGAGGCGAGGGCCGGCCGTACGGGGCGATCAGGACCCGGGCGGAGCCGGGGCGTCCGTGAGCGTCGGCTCAGGGGTGGGGGACACGGTGCCGGCAGGCGTCTCCGCCGGAGCGCTCGGGGTGGTCGGGGTGGTCGGGGCGTCGGTGGGAGTCTCGGTGGGGGTGTCGGTGGGGGTGTCGGTGGGGGTGTCGTCCGGCGCCGTGGGCGTGACCGTCGGCGTCGGGCAGGGCTTGGGGGTGTGCCAGGCGAGCTTGCCGGAGCGCCAGTGCGGGAAGTACGGCGAGCTCTTGCCGAGGTTCCACAGCTTCTTGCTCGGCCGGGAGAGATCGAAGACGTAGGCGGCCGCCGCGTTCTCCCCCTGAGAGGCGGCGGGCGCCGGTTCGGTCTTCGGCGCGACGGAGTCCGTCTCTCCCGGCGCCGCGGGAGCCTCCGGAGCCGGAGGGGTCAGGGTCTCGGGAGCGGGCGTGCTCTCGGGTGGGGTCGGCGTCTCCTCAGGGGGAGCGGGGGTGGCCTCGGGGGGAGTCGGCGTGCTCTCGGGTGGTGTGGGGGTCTCCTCGGGGAGAGTCGGCGTGGCTTCAGGCGTGGTCGGCGGGGTGGGGGTCGGAGGGGTGGGGCTCGGCGGGGCGGGTGACGGGGCGGCGGGGGCCGCGGCGACCACCGAGACCCAGGCGTCCTGCCGGATCTCGCCGCCGCGCCGGCCCGTGAACACCCGCGTCGAGTCGTCGACGGCGTACGACTGTTCGAAGCCGTCCTGGCTCCGGACGGTGACCGAGCCCTCGGCCACGGCGACGGCCTGGCCGGTCTGGGTGAACACCGTGACGGTGTCGCACCCGTTCTTGGCCGGCACGACCACCTCGCCGTGCAGCACGCCGAGGAACGGGCCCACGAGGGGCACCGTGGTGGCGGTCGCGGGGGCGGTCGTCTCGGCCGGGATGGTCTCCGGCGTGGGGGTGATCGTCACGGTGGCCGTCACCACGGGCTCCGGAGCGTCGGCCGGCGGGGTGACGGGAGCGGCGGAGGCCGCCGCCACTCCGACGCCGCCGGTCGCGGTCAGCACGAACGCGGTGGCGAGGATCATGGGATGGGAGATGCGCCTGCGTGGTCCGCCCGGGCCGGACGACTGCCCTTCCTTCGGGCGGCGGGGGTTGGTCGGCGTCACCGTTCCTCCATATCGTGCGGTGTGATGTTGTCCGCCGGACTGGCGGCGGCCGGAGCGCGTCGCTCCGCTACCTGACAGTGGCGATCGTTATATTTGTTGTCAAACCGTGTCTCTTCCGTGGGTTTGTGGAGACCTTTCCCATCTAGCCCGAATCCATGCAGGTGGATCTGCGACCGAGCGGCGTCCATGCGGCTTCTGGGCAGGTCGGAAGGGTGACGACCGAAATGAAAAATCTTGGGCCGGCCCGCCGCCGGTCACGCCCGCGGTGAGCCGCCGGCCAGGCGCGCGTACGGCCCGCCCGCCCGCAGCAGGTCGGCGTGACCGCCGGCCTCCACGACCCGGCCGGCCTCCAGCACGAGGATGAGATCGGCGTCCAGCACGGTGCTCAGCCGGTGGGCGATGACGATGCGCGTCATGTCCAGCCCGGCGAGGTTGGCCTCGATCGCCGCCTCCGTCGCCGTGTCGAGGTGGCTGGTGGCCTCGTCCAGGAGCAGCAGCCTCGGCCTGGACAGCAGGGCCCTGGCCAGCGCGACTCGCTGCCGCTGCCCTCCGGACAGGCCGCCCCCCTCGGCGAGCAGGGTGCCGTACCCCATGGGCATGGCCATGATGTCGTCGTGGACGCAGGCGAGGCGGGCCGCCTCGGCGATCTCCTCGGCCGGCGCGCCCGGAGCGTTCAGCGCGATGTTCTCGGCGATCGTGCCGGTGAACAGCACGGGTTCCTGCGGCACCACCGCGAACTGGCGGCGCAGCGCGCCCGGGTCGAAGCGGGAGGCGGGGAGGCCGTCGTAGCGGATCTCCCCCTCGGCCGGGGCGAAGAGCCCGAGCAGCACCCGGGCGAGGGTGGTCTTGCCCGAGCCCGACCGGCCCACCAGGGCGAGCTTCCGGCCCGGCGCGACCTCCACGCTGACGTCCCGCACCACCCAGGGCGCCGACGCCGTGTACCGGAAGCCCACGCCCTCCGCGCTGACGCGGCCGCTCACCTCTGCGGTCACCGCGTCCGGGGGGACCGGCTCCGCCTCGGCCTCCCAGACGTCGGCCAGGCGGTCCACGTACGGCCGGGCGGTCTGGAGTGCCCGCAGGCCGCCGATCAGCGAGGACAGCAGGGAGAGCGCGACGGCCGCGAGGGCCTGCAGCCCGAGCATCTCTCCCAGGGAGATCTCCCCGCCGACGACCTGCCGCGCCCCGACCCACACCAGGACCAGCGGGGCCGTGAACCTGAGCGCGTCGAACACCGCCTGCTGCAGGCCCTGGGCCCGGCTGCTGCGCCCGGCCCGGGCGACGTACACCGCGAGCAGCTTCGTCCACCGGTGCCGGACGCGGGGTTCGGAACCCGAGGCCTTGATGCTCTCGATGCCCCGCACCACCTCGACGAGCCGGCCCTGGACGTCGCTGCGCGTGTCCGCCTCGCGGCGGGCCAGGTCGCTCACGTGCCGCCGGGTGGCCAGCAGCAGGGCGACCTGGGCCGCCGCGAAGGCGAGCAGGCAGGCGCCGGTCAGCGGGCTGCGTACGGCCACCGTGACCAGGTATCCCAGCGCCAGCGGGCCGTCGAAGACCGCGAGGAGGGCCTGGCCGGTCACGATCTCCCTGATCAGCACGGTCCCCATGACCTTGTTGGACAGGTCCACCGACGTCCGCCCGGCGAAGAACCGGAACGGCGCCGCGAGCAGGCGGGTCGCGGTGATCTCCAGCAGGTCGGCGTCCGCGCGGACGCGCAGGGCCGCGAGCGTGAACGCGCGCAGCACCCCCACCGCCGTGTGCGCGGCGAAGACCGCGAGCAGGCCCGCGCCGAGGGCGGTGATCAGGTCCCGCTCGCCCGCGAGGACGACCCGGTCGACGATCAGCCCGGTCAGGACGGGCAGGACGAGCCCGAACGCCTGCGTCAGGACGCTGAGCAGGGCAAGCAGGGCGACCAGCGACCGCCGCGCGGCGAACGCCGTACGGATGAACCGGAGCCACGAGCGGCTCCGCGCGGTCCCGAACCGCCCGCGGGCGAACTCCGGCCCCGGTTCGAAGACGAGCACGACCCCGCTGAAGGACTCGGCGAACTCCTCGGCGCTGATCCGGTGGCGCCCCGTTCCCGGGTCGGCGATCGTGACGCGGCCATCCCCGAGGGCCTCGACGACGACGAAGTGGCGGGACTCCCAGTGGGCCACGGCGGGCAGGGGGACGTGCCGGACCGCGTCCGCGGGCAGGGAGAAGGCGCGTGCGGTGAGGCCTCGCCGGCGCGCCGCCCGGATGAGTGAGAGAGCGGTCCCGCCGTCGCGCCCGATCCCCATCTCGTCCGCGAGCGCGCGGACCGTGGTGTGGTGACCGTGTGCCCCGAGGACCATGGCGAGGCAGGCGGCGCCGCACTCGGTCATGGAGTCCTGGAACAGCAGCGGGACCCTCGTGCGATTGAACCTCATGGGTCCCGCAGTGTTCCGTCGCCCACTGCGCGGCGACTTGGATCATCCGGCGCGGGGACCGGTCCCGGGCCCGCCCCCCGGCGCCGCCGGGGTCACGGCGAGAGGGCCGGGCACGCCGCCGATCTGTGGTTGCAGCGGTACGCAGCCCTCCTCCAATCTGCCCGCAAGACGGTTCCAAGATCTTCCACCGAGCCTTGTTCGTACGGGAGCCTCCCCGGCTCCCGTACGAAAGGAGGGAGTTCACATGGGCAAGGACCCGCGCACGGAGCTGCGCGACATCTCCGAGGTCGGCGCCGAGCTGGACGAGAGCCGGCTCCAGGGGATCAACGGCGGAATGTACCCCGACGGGCCCTTCAGCTACACCGGCTGGTCCGGCAGCCGCGACGACGTCTACTGCTAGGACGAGGAGACACCGGAATGACTGTGCGGACCGTTCTCGCCGACATCGACGCCGTGGGCGCCGAACTCGACGAGGAGACCCTGCGGGGCGTCAGCGGCGGCATGTGGCCCGAGTACAACACGGGCTCGTACGGCGGCAACATGTGCTCCTGGGACGACATCGCCCTCTGAGCGCCGCTCACTGAAGCGCTCTCCGGAGCGCCTCTGAAGTGCCGCTGAGGCACGGGGTGGGAGCGCCCGCGGCGGCGCTCCCGCCTTCACCGTGATCACGAAAGGCCCGGCCTTGCCATCTCCGCATGTTCTCGTCCTCACGGGTGAGGACGACCCCCACGCCGACCGTGTCGGCGCCCTGCTCGCCGAGCGCGGCGCGCGGGTCACCGTCTTCGACCCCGGCGGCTTCCCCGTCTCCTGGAGGGTGGAGGTCGGCTACGCGGCGGACGGGCGCATGACGCGCCTCCTGCGGGGCGGTGCGGAGGAGATCGCGCTCGACACGGTCACCGCGTTGTGGTGGCGCCGTCCCAGCCCGCCCGCCCCGCATCCGGAGCTGACCGACCCGGCGGTCGCCGCGCACGCGGCCAAGGAGTGCCAGAGCCTGCTCAGCGATCTGTGGGAGCACCTGCCGTGCCCGCAGCTGCCCGCCCGCGAGTCGGTCTGGCGGCGGTCCGGCCAGAAGGCCTCCCAGCTTGCCCTCGCGGCGGAGCTCGGCTTCGCCGTACCGGACACGCTGATCACCACGGACCCGGAGTCGTTCTTCGCGTTCCACGAGCGGCACGACGGCCGCGTCATCACCAAGACGTTCCACATCCCCTTCATCGAGGGCGTCGGCGACGGCCTCACGGTCACGCGTCTCAGCGAACCGGTGTCGCCCCGCGACCTGGCGTACGCCGACGGGCTGCGGTTCTGCCCGATGATCGTGCAGGAGCGGGTGGACAAGCGCCTGGAGTTGCGCGTCACCGTCGTCGGCCGCCGGATCTTCGCCGCGGAGATCCACTCCCAGGTGTCCAACCGGTCCGCCGTCGACTGGCGGCGCTACGACACGCGGGTCACCCCGCACCGTCCGCACCGCCTGCCGGACGACGTCGCGGCGCGCTGTCTCACCCTCATGGAGCGGCTCGGCCTCACGTACGGGGCGATCGACCTGATCCTCACCCCCGAGGGCCGTCACGTCTTCCTCGAAGTGAACCCCAACGCGCAGTGGCTGTGGGTGGAGCACCTCACCGGCCTCCCTATCAGCGAGGCCATCTGCGAACACCTCCTGCGAGGAGCCTGACGTGCCGCTTTTCCCCGACCACCTGCTGAACGACGCCCTGGCCTTCCTGCGCCGGGTCTCCGGCGCCGAGCCGGCCGACGCGAGGCGCCTGCTGGGCGACCTGCGGGCCGGGTATCCGGACGTGCCGATGCGCCTCGTCTGGCAGCGCGACCATCCCGGCGGGAGCCACCACTACGACCTGCTGATCCCGGCGCCGGACGGCACGGTGTCCGTCGCGTTCGCACCGGCCCGGGCCGTCCCGTGGCCGCTGCGAGGCAGCCACGGCGCCGGCGAGCAGGTCGTCGTCCGCGTCGACGGCGTGGACGTCAGGATGGAGCAGGCCATGGCCGTGCTCGACGGGCTGTGGGGGGACAGCTCGACGGCCGCCCGCCTGGTGAACGCCGCCCTGGTGGAGCAGGAGCTGGAGCGGGAGCCGGTCGAGCTGTCCGCCGAGGAGCTTCAGGAGGCGATGGACGCCTTCCGGCGGTCCCGGGGCCTGCTCACCGTGCGGGCCACCCGTGACTGGATGGCGGAACGCGGGCTCGACCACGCGTCGCTGGAGATGATCGTCCACCAGGAGGCCGCCATCGCCCGGCTGCGCCGCCGGGTGGCCGCCGACGGCGCGGCCGAACTGTTCGCCGCCGACCCGGGTGACCACGACCGCCTGTGCGTGGTGCGCCTGCGGTATCCCCACCTCGAAGCCGCCCGGGCGGCGGCCGGGCGGCTGCGGGACCGCGCACGGCCCGGGAGCGGTCCGCTCGCCCCGGCCGCCGGGAAGGACGCCGCGGAAACTCGTGGACAGACCTTCCCGAAGGCCGCCGAAGAGGCCCGGGCGGAGACCTTCGCGAAGGTCGCCGAAGAGTCCTTCGAGTACGGCGCGGACGTCCGGCCGGCGCTCGTGTACCGCCGCGAACTCGGCCCGGACGCCGTCGGCGCCGGTGCTGGGGAGGTCCTCGGCGGCGGGCCGGAGCCGCTGGTCACCTGCGTACTGGAGGTGCGCCCCGCCGTCCTCGACGACGAGACCCGGAGGGCGATCGAGAACCGCGTCTTCGACGACTGGCTCGCGCGCAGGCGCGCCGAGGCGAGCGTCGAGTGGATGTGGGGCACCGCGCGACGGACCGGCTCGGTCACCCGGGCGCTCCGGACGCCGGACGGTTCGCGCGGCGCCTCGGCGACGTCCCTGGCCGCCGGCGGGTGACGGCCCGGCGGGAAAACGGCACGATCGGCATCTATAAGGAGCACACCGGTGACGGCGCGCGTGAACGAGAGCGAGTATTGAACCGTCCGGCCGTTGAATTATCGCGGATTTTGTGATTTCGGTTTCCCGCCGTCCGGGCTGAAGCGGTGGTCGCGGGCGGGGAATTCCGCACTTGGACACTTTCCATTGCTGATCTTCCATTGTGGAGATTACGGTTCTCACCTCTGTTCCGGATTTTTCACCAGAGGTGAGGAAATGACGGAAGACCAGGTGAAGACAATTCTCCGCGGCAAGCTCCGGACGTGGGGATGGATGTACCGATGACGATCAGCATGGAGCGCCCCGCCGCCGTCGTCACGGCCACCCCCCGGCTGCCGGAGATCTCCCGCATGGCCGGCGTGGGCACCGCGGTGTCCGACACGTCGTTCACGCAGTCCGAAGTGCTCGAACTCCTCGACATCGACAACCCCAAGATCCGCTCGGTGTTCCTCAACAGCGCGATCACCCGGCGTCACCTCACGCTGCCCCCGGCGGACGAGAGCGGCAGGCGCACCCCGGAGCCCCAGGGTGACCTGCTCGACAAACACAAGAGGCTCGCCGTCGAGATGGGCGCGCGGGCGCTGGAATCGTGCCTGAAGAACGCCGGCGCCGGCCTGTCCGACCTGCGTCACCTGTGCTGCGTGACCTCCACCGGTTTCCTTACCCCCGGCCTGAGCGCCCTGATCATCAGAGAACTCGGCATCGACCCGCACTGCAGCCGCTCCGACATCGTGGGCATGGGCTGCAACGCCGGGCTGAACGCGCTCGGCGTCGTGTCCGGCTGGTCCGCGGCCCATCCCGGCGAACTCGCGGTCGTCCTGTGCAGTGAGGCGTGCTCGGCCGCGTACGCGCTGGACGGCACCATGCGCACGGCGGTCGTCAACAGCCTCTTCGGCGACGGCGCCGCCGCGCTCGCCCTGGTCGCGGGCGCCGGCGAGGCCGCGCCCGCCGGGCCGCGCATCCTCAGGTTCGCCAGCCTCATCATCACCGACGCGCTCGACGCGATGCGTTACGACTGGGACCGGGCGCAGGACAGGTTCAGCTTCTTCCTCGACCCCCAGATCCCCTACGTCGTGGGCGCGCACGCCGAGATCGTCGTCGACCGCCTGCTGGCCGGGACGGGGCTGCGCCGCAGCGAGATCGGGCACTGGCTCGTCCACTCCGGCGGCAAGAAGGTCATCGACGCCGTCATGGTCAACCTCGGGCTCAGCCGGCACGACGTCCGGCACACCATCGGCGTCCTGCGCGACTACGGAAACGTCTCCAGCGCCTCGTTCCTGTTCTCCTACGAGCGCCTGCTGGCCGAGGAGGTCGCCAGGCCCGGCGACTACGGCGTGCTCATGACCATGGGGCCCGGCTCCACCATCGAGACGGCGCTGATCCAGTGGTGAGGCCGCCGGGAAGCGAAGGGGAACCCATGCTGTCGGTCGACGGCGCTCTCCCTCTCTCGGCCGGGCTGGTCGAGGCGGTCCAGACGCTCTGCGACGCCGCCGAGGACCACGCGGACCCCGGCCCGGTCGTGATCGCCCTGTCCGGCGTCCCGGACGGCGCCGCTTCCGGCACCGCGTCCGGTCCTGTGCCCGGCGGGCTCGACATCGGCCTGGTGTCCAAGTGGGAGCGCGCGCTGCGCCGCCTCGAACGGCTGCCCGTGCGCACCTGCGCGGTGGTCCTCGGCGACTGCGGCGGCACCGCGCTGGAGGTCCTGCTGGCCACCGACCTCAGGGTCGCCGCCCCCGGCGCCCGCCTGGTCGTCCCGGCGTACGGCGGCGCCGTGTGGCCCGGCATGGCGCTCTACCGGCTCACCCAGCAGGCGGGGGTCGGCGGCGTACGGCGGGCGGTGCTCGGCGGCGCGCCGATCTCCGCGGAGCGGGCGCTGGCGCTGTACCTCCTCGACGGGCTGAGCGACGATCCCGCCGCCGCCCTCGCGGCGCTCACGGACGACGCGCCCGGCAGGGACATGGCGATCCGGCGTCAGCTCATGTTCGACGCGGCCCGGACCAGCTTCGAGGACGCGCTCGGGACCCACCTGGCGGCCTGCGACCGCGCCCTGCGCAGGAGCGCGGCCTCATGAGCGGCGGCACGGTGGGCGGCGCCACGGTCCTGGAGGTCGCGAGCGCGGCGCTGTCCGAGGCGGCCGAACGGGCCGAGACCCAGCTGGCCGAGTTGCCCGAGCCGGGTGCCCGTACGGAGGCGGAGCGCGCGGCGGCCGACGAGATCAAGGACGAGATCCGGCTCCTCCGCACGCGGTTCATGGAGGCGTACGCCGAGGACGTCCACGACCGGCTCACGGAGGGCGGCAAGCGCGAACTGCGCGTCGGCGAGCTGGTCGAGGCCGCCGCGGACGCCTTCCCCGGGCTGGTGCCCACCGCCGCGCAACTCGCCGCCGAGCATGACCGGGCGCAGGCCGGCAAGGAGGGACGCGAGATCGACCAGGGCATCTTCCTGCGGGCGATCCTCGCCTCGCCCCGGGCCGGGCGCCACCTGGTCGACGCCATGCTCCGGCCCACCCCGCGCGCCCTGCGCCTGCTGCCCGACTTCCTCAGGACCGGCGTGGCCGAGATGGAGGCCGTACGGCTGGTGCGCGATGACGGGGTCGCGCGCCTCACCCTGTGCCGCGACGACTGCCTGAACGCCGAGGACGGCCGGCAGGTCGACGACATGGAGACCGCGGTCGACCTGGCCCTGCTCGACCCCGGCGTCCGCGTGTGCCTCGTGCGGGGCGGGGAGATGAGCCACCCCCGCTATCGGGGCAGGCGGGTCTTCAGCGCCGGCATCAACCTCAAGAGCCTGAGCTCCGGGGGCATCTCCCTGGTCGACTTCCTGCTGCGGCGCGAGCTCGGCTACCTCCACAAGATCATGCGTGGGGTGCGCGTGCGGGACGGCGCCTGGCACTCGCCGTTCGTCGAGAAGCCGTGGGTCGCCGCCGTGGACGGGTTCGCCATCGGCGGCGCGACCCAGCTCCTGCTGGTCTTCGATCACGTGCTGGCCGCCTCCGACGCCTACTTCAGCCTGCCCGCGGCCAAGGAGGGGATCGTCCCGGGGGCCGCGAACCTCAGGCTGACCAGGTTCGCCGGGCCACGCCTGGCCCGACAGATCATCCTGACGGGCCGCCGCCTGTGGGCCACCGAGCCGGACGCGCGGCTGCTGGCCGACGAGATCGTGGAGCCGGCCGAAATGGACGCCGCGGTCGAGCGCGCCCTGGCCCGGCTCGACGGCGCGGCGGTGCTGGCCAACCGGCGGATGCTGAACCTCGCCGACGAGTCCGTCGACGCCTTCCGCGTCTACCTGGCGGAATTCGCGCTTCAGCAGGCCATCCGCCTCTACAGCGAGGACGTAATCGACAAGGTCGGCAAATTCGGTGCCAAGCCGGGATCCCGTTAAAGGGAACGAAAAAGGAGGCAATGGCGGTGGAACGCGAGGAATTCGATGTCGTAGTGGTGGGCGGCGGCCCGGGCGGCGCCACGCTGGCCGCTCTCGTGGCGATGCAGGGCCACCGGGTGCTCGTCCTGGAGAAGGAGACCTTTCCCCGATACCAGATCGGCGAGTCGCTGCTGCCGTCGACGATCCACGGCGTGTGCAAACTGATCGGAGTGACCGACGACCTGGCGGCGGCGGGATTCACCCACAAGAAGGGCGGCACGTTCCGCTGGGGGGCCAAGCCGGAGCCGTGGACGTTCTCGTTCTCGGTGTCACCCAAGATCGCGAGCTCCACGTCGTACGCGTACCAGGTGGAGCGGTCGAAGTTCGACAAGATCCTGCTGGACAACGCCGTGTCGAAGGGCGCGGAGGTCCGCTTCCGGACGCAGGTGGGCGACGTCGTCGAGGAGGACGGCCGGGTCGTCGGCGTGACGTACTCCGGCGAGGACGGCGCCGAGCACCGGGCGTACGCGCGGTTCGTGGTGGACGCCTCCGGCAACGGCAGCCGCATCTACAAGAAGGTCGGCGGCACCCGCGTCTACTCCGAGTTCTTCCGCAGCCTGGCGCTGTTCGGCTACTTCGAGGGCGGCAGGCGGCTGCCCGCGCCCTTCTCCGGCAACATCCTGTCGGTGGCCTTCAAGAGCGGGTGGTTCTGGTACATCCCTCTCAGCGACACCCTTACGAGCGTGGGCGCGGTCGTCCGCAGGGAGAACGCGGAGAAGGTCCAGGGCGACCCCGAGGCCTCGCTGTCCGCGCTGATCGACGAGTGCCCGCTGATCAAGGACTACCTGTCCGGCGCCACCCGCGTGACGGAGGGCCAGTACGGGCAGATCCGCGCGCGGAAGGACTACTCCTACCACCAGACCACGTTCTGGCGGCCCGGGTTCGTGCTGATCGGCGACGCGGCGTGCTTCGTCGACCCGGTCTTCTCCTCCGGCGTCCACCTGGCCACGTACAGCGCCCTGCTGGCCTCGCGGTCCATCAACAGCGCCCTCGCGGGGCTGGTCGGCGAGGAGGAGGCCTTCACCGAGTTCGAGGCGCGCTACCGCCGGGAGTACGGCGTGTTCTACGAGTTCCTGATGTCGTTCTACGACATGCACCGGGACGAGGACTCCTACTTCTGGTCGGCCAAGAAGGTCACCCACAGCGGGCACACCGAGCTGGAGTCCTTCGTCGAGCTCGTCGCGGGCGTGTCCTCCTCGGAGTTCGCCCTCCGGGACGCCGAGTCGGCCGCGGTGCGAATGAAGGACAAGTCGGCCGAGTTCGCCGCCGCGATCGACGAGCTGGCCGCCGACCGCGAGGGCAACATGGCGCCGCTGTTCAAGTCGTCGGCCGTACGGCAGGCGATGCAGGAGGGCGCCCAGGTGCAGAGCCGGGCCTTCCTCGGCGAGGATCTCGGGCCCGACGTGCCCATGTTCCCCGGCGGCCTCGTCACCAGCAACGACGGGCTGTTCTGGCTGCCGGCCAAGGCGTAGGCGGGAGGAGAGACGATGCCGGTCGCCCGGGTCAACGGGATCACCCTGGGTTACGACGACTACGGCTCCGGAGACCCGGTCGTCCTGGTCACGGGCACCGGGGCGCCCGGCCGGATCTGGCGGACGCACCAGGTGCCCGCGCTGAAGGCGGCCGGCCATCGCGTCGTCACCGTCGACAACCGGGGCGTTCCGCCGAGCGACCTGTGCCCCGGCGGCTTCACCCTCGACGACATGGCCGCCGACGTCGCCGGCCTCATCGAGCACCTCGAACTGGGACCGTGCCGGGTCGTGGGCTTCTCCCTGGGCGCGATCATCGTCCAGGAGCTGCTCCTGGCCCGGCCCGGCCTCGTACGGCAGGCCGTCCTGATGGCCTCCTGCGGCCGGACCGACGCGTTCGTGGCCGCGATGACGGCCGCCGAGCTCGAGCTCTGCGACAGCGGGACGGTCCTGCCGCCGCGCTTCGGCGCCTACCTCCAGGCCGTGTCGAACCTGTCGCCGCGCACGCTCAGCGACGAGGAGCAGATCAGGGACTGGCTCGACGTGTTCGAGATGTCGGCGGTGGACCGCGCGGCCGTGCGCGGGCAGCTCACCCTTCAGGTGATCCCCAACCGGCTGCCGGCCTACCGGGACATCGACTGCCCCTGCCTGGTCATCGGCTTCGCCGACGATCTGATCATCCGGCCGCGGCTGACCCGGGAGGTGGCCGAGGCGATCCCGGGCGCACTCCACCTGGAGATCCCCGGCTGCGGGCACTACGGATACCTGGAGCGGCCCCGCGAGGTGAACGCCGCGATCATCGAGTTCTTCGGCCGCGGTTAGCGAGTGCCGTACGCGGCCTGTCGTCTCAGCCGGTCCGCACCGGCGTCGCGCCGTTGCCGTCCGGGGCGTGGTGCGGGGTCACGACGGGGAAGGAGACCGTGGTGATCAGGCCGCCCTCGGGCCGCGCGACCGTCGTGAGGCGGGCGCCGTGGGCCGCCGCGATGGCCTGCACGATCGACAGCCCCAGGCCGAGCCCGTCCCGGCGTCCGCCCGTACGCGCCGTGCCGAGCCGCTGGAACGGCTGGAAGAGGCGCTCGACGGCCTCGGGCGGCACGACCGGCCCGCTGTTGGCGACGGTGAGCACCGCGTGGCCGGCCATCACGCGGACCGACACGTCCACCCAGCCGTCGTCCGCGTTGTACTTGATCGCGTTGTCGACGAGGTTGACGACGAGACGCTCGGCCAGGTTCCGGTTGCCCGCGGCGGTCGCCGGCTCGGTCCGCACCCGCAGCGTCACCGACCGCAGCGCCGCCTCCTGGGCGCGCGCGCCGGTCACCTCCCGCGTGAGCTGCCCCAGGTCGAACGGCTGGCGCACCTCGATGCCCGCGTGACCGCGGGTCAGCGTGAGCAGCGCCTCGATCAGCCGCTCCTGCTGCGCGCCCGCCACGAGGATCCGCTCGTGCGCGGCGCGCAGGGAGTCGACGCTCGCCTCGGGGTCCGACAACGCGACCTGGCCCAGCGTGCGCTGCCGGGCCAGCGGCGTCCGCAGCTCGTGCGAGGCGTTCGCGACGAACTGCCGTTGCGCGAGGAAGCTCGCCTCCAGCCGGCCCAGCAGGTCGTCGAAGGTGTCGCCGAGCTCCTTGAGCTCGTCGCTCGGGCCCTGGAGCGCCAGGCGCCGGTTCAGGCTCGTCGCCGAGATGTCGCGGGCGGCCGCGGTGATCGTACGCAGGGGGCGCAGGATGCGGCCGGCCACGATCCAGCCGAGCGCGAGCGAGATCAGCGACATGATCCCGAGCGCGATCCCCGACTGGACGAGCAACTGGTCGAGCAGGGTCGAGCGCTGGTGTTCCATCGCCTCGGCCGCCTCCGGCGGGAGCATGTCCATGACCGCGCCCTCGTTGCTGCCCGGGCCCGGCCCCGGCACGCCGTCCGGCTGCAGGCCGCCGCCGTCGTGCGGCGGGAGCAGCGTCTGGCCCGAGACGACCTGACTGGACACGGCGTGGTGCACCAGGATGTAGGTGACGGCCAGCAGCGCCGCCCCCGAGACCAGGTACAGGCCGCCGTACAGGAACGTCAGCCGCAGCCGGACGGTGCGGCGCGGCAGGTGCCTCAGGGCCACCCGCCTGGAGAATCCGGAGATTCCGTTCATTGGCTTCCCGATATCTGGTAGCCGCGCTTGGCCGCGGTCTGGATGATGGGCGGGTCGCCCAGTTTCGTGCGCAACCGGCTGATCGTGATCTTCACCGCGTTGGTGAAGGGGTCGGCGGCCTCGTCCCAGACGCGTTCGAGCAGTTCCTCCGCCGACACGACCCGGCCCCTGGAGACCAGCAGCAGCTCCAGCACGCCGAACTCCTTCGGCGCCAGATCCAGCACCCGGCCACTCCTGGTCACGGTGCGCCGGGCGGCGTCCAGCACGAGATCACCGTGGCGGATCACCGGAGGCACCGCCGGATGCGACCGCCGCGCCAGCGCCCCGATCCTGGCGAGCAGCGCGGGAAAGTCGAACGGCTTGGGCAGGTAGTCGTCGGCTCCGCGGTTGAGGCCGTCGACCAGGTCCTCCGTCGTCGCGGCGGCCGTGAGCATGAGCACCCGGCTCCGGCAGCCCGCCTCGATGAGCTTGGCGCACACCTCGTCGCCGTGCAGTCCCGGTAGGTCACGGTCGAGCACGATCACGTCGTAGTCGTTGCACAACGCGCGTTCCAGGCCGCTCGGGCCGTCCAGCGCGATGTCCACCGCCATGTACGCGCGCCGCAGGCCGACCGCCACGGTCTGCGCCATCTCCTCGTCGTCCTCCACCACCAGCACTCGCACCGGTCCGTCCCCGCTTTCTGTCAGACCACTTCAACCTTGACAACTTCCTCCATCATCGTCCAGCGGCGGTTTCCGCGGCGTATCATCGCGCGTTCCTCGTTATTAACGGCCGTAAATCAATTGGCGGGCGCCGATGAATTGGCGTCCAAGTGCGGGGAACGCGCACTTGGACGGGCGGCCCTTGCCGGTCCCCAAGGGCCGGATTAGTGTGACCCCGGTCAGCCGCGGACAATTTTAATTGGAGTGGTCATGGCCAATCCCTTCGACGATGAAAACGGCACCTTCTACGTCCTGGTGAACGACGAGGGGCAGCATTCGCTCTGGCCGGCGTTCGCCACCGTGCCGGCCGGCTGGAAGGTCGTGTTCGGCGAGGACACCCGTAAGGCCTGCCTCGACTACGTCGAGGAGAACTGGACCGACATGCGCCCGAAGAGCCTCATCGACCAGATGGGGCAGTAGGTGGCGGGCGACCGCGGAAACGGGGGACATCCTCGATGATCGGCGGCCCGGGGCCGGTGATGATACGCGGAATGGGGCCCGATTCGCCGGTGTCCAGGCAGCAGATCAAGCCGGGCACCACGAGAAGGATCCTGCCGTACACCAGGCCATATCTTCGCCATATCATTTTACTTTTCAGCTGCACCGTGGTGAACGCCGGAATCACGGTGGCGACGCCCCTGTTGTTCAAGGCCGTCATCGACAACGGCATCCTCAGGCACGACGTGCCCGTGGTCGTGCGGACCTCGCTGGCCGTGGCCGGCATGGCCGTCCTGTCGGCGGGGCTCGGCTACGCCGTCGCCGCCTACTCCGCGCGGATCAGCGAGGGGCTCATCTACGACCTGCGCACCCAGGTCTTCGACCATGTGCAGCGGCAGCCGCTCGCGTTCTTCACCAGGGCGCAGACCGGCGCACTGGTGAGCCGGCTGAACACCGACGTGATCGGGGCGCAGCAGGCCGTCACGTCGCTGCTGTCCACCGTCGCCTCCGCCGGGCTGACGCTCGTGCTCGTCATGATCACGATGTTCGCGCTGTCCTGGCAGATCACGCTGATCTCCCTGCTCGTGCTGCCGTTCTTCGTCCTGCCGGGCAAGCTCGTCGGAAACCGGCTGCAGCGGCTCACCCGGACGATGATGGAGACCAACGCCGAGATGGGCTCGTTGATGAACGAGCGCTTCAACGTCACGGGCGCCCTGCTGGCCAAGCTCTACGGCTCGCCCCAGTCCGAGACCCGCGCGTTCTCCCGCCTGGCGGCCAGGGTCCGCGACATCGGCGTCCGGACGTACGTCTACGGCCAGCTCCTCTTTCTGTCGATCACCCTGCTGAGCGCCCTCGCCACCGCGATGGTGTACGGCCTGGGCGGCGGCCTGGCGATCAACGGCGTCTTCCAGATCGGCACGCTGGTGGCGCTCGCGACGCTGCTCACCCGGCTGTTCGGCCCGATCAACCAGCTCTCCAGCGCCCAGAGCAGCATTCTCACGGCACTGGTCAGCTTCGACCGCGTCTTCGAGGTGCTCGACCTTAAGCCGCTCATCGCGGAGAAGCCGGACGCGGCGCCCCTGCCCGTCACCGGGGCCGCTCCCGACATCGAGTTCGACGGGGTGTCCTTCCGCTACCCGGCCGCCGCCGACGTCTCGCTGGCCTCCCTTGAGTCGATCGCGCTGCCCGCCGTGGAACGCGTCGGCAACGCCTGGACGCTGCGTGAGCTGAGCTTCCGCGTGCCGGCCGGGAAGCTGACCGCGCTCGTGGGGCCGTCCGGAGCCGGGAAGACCACCATCACCCACCTGGTGCCGCGGCTGTACGACCCGGTCGAGGGCAGCGTACGGATCGGTGGCCGTGACCTGCGCGACCTGACGCTCGACTCGCTGCGCGACACCGTCGGCATGGTCACGCAGGACGCCCACCTCTTCCACCAGACCATCAGGGAGAACCTGCTCTACGCCAAGCCGGGCGCCACTGAGGAGGAACTGGTCGAGGCGTGCCGGGCCGCCCAGATCTGGCCCCTGATCACCTCCCTGCCGGACGGCTTCGACACCGTCGTCGGCGATCGCGGCTACCGGCTGTCCGGCGGCGAGAAGCAGCGCATCGCGATGGCCCGGCTGCTGCTCAAGGCCCCGCCGATCGTCGTCCTGGACGAGGCGACCGCGCATCTCGACTCCGAGTCGGAGGCGGCCCTGCAGCGGGCGCTGAAGACCGCGTTGACGGGACGCACCTCGCTCGTCATCGCCCACCGGCTCTCCACGATCAGGGACGCCGACCAGATCCTCGTCATCGACAAGGGACAGGTCAGGGAGAGCGGGACCCACGAGGAACTGCTGGAGCGCGGCGGCATGTACGCCGAGCTCTACCGCACGCAGTTCGCCGGCCGGCCGTCGTCCGCGAACGGCGACTCCGCTCCCGCGGACGACTTCGCCGCGGGTCCGCTCCCGGTCGGCGCGGCTCCCCACGACGGTCACTTCGCCCACCCGGGCCCCCGGCCCGTGGGCGGCCCCTATCCCGGCGGGCCTGGTCCCAATGGTCCCAATGGTCCCGGTGGGCACGGTGGGCACGGTGGGCACGGTCCCGTGCCCGGTGGCCCTCCCGGGCCCTTCTCCGGTGGCCACGGTCCCGGTGTTCATGGTCCCGGTGTTCATGGTCCTGGCGGCCCGGGCCCGGGTGGCCCTCCCGGTCCCTACCCCGGCGGTCCCGGTCCTGGTGGTCCCGGGCCCGTACCTGGAGGGCCGCCCGGGCCGTTCCACGGAGGGCCGCCCCCGGGACGCCCCTAGCAGGGACAGCGGGACCCCGGCCACACGCCGGCACCTCGGGAATGTCGATCGAGCAACAAATCGGTGGGAGCTCCGCTGTGTCTGATTCCCGTCCCCTCCCTTCTGCCGCGGGTCGGCTCACGAGGTGTTCTGTCGCCGGCGGTCGGCACATCCGGTTGGCCGACCGTCCCGAGCCGGTGGTGTGGCTGGATCGGTCTCCGGCCGAGGCCGTCGCCATCGCGACGGCCTATCTCCACCGCGTGAGCGGAGCACGTGAGGTCGTCCTCGACGTTGAAGGGCATCGCTCACCGGTCCGGCTTGAGGTGAAGCCGGGGAGCCGTCTGGACGAGCTGGTACGGCTGGCCGAGGAGGCCCTTACGGACGGCGGGTCCGTGGCCGGTCCGGGCGAGGAATGCGGGGTCTGCGAGGGTAGCCGGGAAGACGGGCAGGCGGCCTACGGGCGGATGTTCACGACATTCGCGCAGAACGCCTCCGCTGCTCCTGCCACCCCCATCGGTGAGATCGAGGTGCTGACCCCGGAGGAGCGTTCGCTGACGGTGGAGGGGTGGAACGACACCGCTGCCCCGGTGGTGGCCGGGACGGTGCTGGACCGGTTCTGTGAGCAGGCCGATCGTTCGCCGGATGCGGTGGCGGTGTGGTGCGACGGGGTCGGCGTCTCCTACCGGGAGGTGGAGGAGGCGGCGAACCGGCTGGCTCACTACCTGCGTGGGCTGGGGGTTGGCGCCGAGTCCCGGGTGGGGTTGGTGCTGCCGCGCGGGGTGCAGTTGGTCGTGTCGATTCTGGCCGCGTGGAAGGCCGGGGCGGGGTATGTGCCGATCGATCCTGCTTATCCGGCCGATCGGATCGGGTTCGTTCTGGCTGACAGCGGTGCCCAGGTCGTCATCGGCACCACCGCCACCCTGTCCACCACCCTGTCCACCACCCTGTTTGCCACCCTGGCCGGCATCACCACACCCGACACCGACGCGAACGCGGGCGAGGGCGGGCTGCGCCTGATCGCGCTGGATGACGAGCGCACGGCCGAGCTGATCGACGCCTTGCCTGCGGAGCGCTTCGAGGTGGCAGTCGATGCGGCGGGGTTGGCGTATGTGATTTACACGTCGGGGTCGACGGGTCGGCCGAAGGGGGTGGCGGTGCCGAATGCCGGGGTGGTGAACCTGGCGGAGGCGATGCGGCCTGCTTTGGACGTGGGTCCGGGGGTGACGGCGTTGCAGTTCGCCTCCTTCGGGTTCGACGCGGCCGTACTCGACGTCGCCGTCACTCTGGCGGCCGGCGGAACTCTGGCGATCGCGACGGAGGCCGAGCGGGCCGAACCCGGCGCCCTCGCAGAGATGATCGGCGCGGCGGGCGTCGAGGTGGCGAGTGTGGTGCCGTCTCTGCTGGGTGTGCTGGACCCGGAGAGTGTGCCGGGGGTGCGGCGGTGGGTTTTGGGTGCGGAGCGGTTGAGCGCCCGCTTGGCCGCACGATGGCTGGGGTCGGGGGCGGAGGTGTGGAACACCTACGGCCCGACCGAGGCCAGTGTGATCACCACCGCCAGCCCGATAGCGACTCCGGTGGAGCAGGATCCGGCGATCGGGGCGCCGCTCGCCAACACGGCCGTGTTCGTGCTGGATGACTTCCTGCGTCCGGTCCCGCCCGGGGTCACCGGGGAGCTCTATATCGCCGGCGCGGGTCTGGCCCGGGGGTATGTGGGTCGTCCGGGGATGACCGCCGAGCGGTTCGTCGCCTCCCCGTTCACCCCCGGGGAGCGGATGTACCGCAGCGGTGACCTGGCCCGCTGGTGTGGTGACGGTCAGCTTGCCTTTGTCGGGCGGGCGGATGAGCAGGTGAAGATCCGGGGGTTCCGGATCGAGCCCGGCGAGGTCGAAGCCGTCCTCGCCGCCCACGAGTCGGTGGCGCAGGTCGCCGTCGTCGTCCGCGAAGACCGCCCGGGCGAGAAGCGCCTGGTCGCCTACGTCGTCCCCACCCCCGACGCCGCAAGCCTGGACGCCGCAAGCCTGGACGCCGCAAGCTCCGGCGCGCTGGGCGGGGAGGGTGCCCCGCGCGGGATGGGCATGGATGTCACCGGTCCGGACGCCGGCCCGGCCACTGGCGGCGCGGGTGCCGGGCGGGTGGATGTGGCGGGGTTGCGGGAGTTCGCGGCGTCGCGGTTGCCGGATTACATGGTTCCGCTGGTCGTTCAGATCGAGGCGATTCCGTTGACGGTCAACGGGAAGCTGGACCGGGCCGCGCTGCCCGCCCCCGATCTGCCCGATGCCGGCCGGGCCGCGGAAACGCCGATGGAAGAGCTCCTGTGCGGGTTGTTCGCCGAGGTTCTGGGCGTGGGGCCGGTCGGGGCGGAGGCGTCGTTCTTCGAGTTGGGCGGCGACTCGATCATGTCGATGTTGCTGGTGGCCGCCGCCCGCCGCGCCGGTCTGGTGGTCACCACCCGCGAGGTGTTCGACCATCAGTCTCCGGCCGCGCTCGCCGGTGTCGTCCGTACGGCCGACCAGGCCGGTCCGGGAAGCGGCGGCGAGCCGGGTGTCGGTGAGATCCCGTTGACGCCGGTGATGTGGGAATTGCTGGAACGGGTGGGCCCGGGGGCGCTGGGTGAGGTGTTCCAGTCCGCTGTGGTGGTCACACCACCAGGGCTGGATTTCGACGCTTTGGTGGCTGCGGTTCAGGCGGTGGCGGATCGCCATGAGGTGCTGCGTGCCCGGCTGGTGACCGGGCCGGAGCCGCATCTGCTGGTGCCGCAGGCGGCCGACACCACGGCGTGGGTGCGGCGGGTGCAGGTTGGCAGCGTCGATTGGCCCGGCCGGGGCGATGGGCAGGGGGCCGGCGTCGATTGGCTCGGCGGGGTCGATGGGCAGGGGGTCGGCAGCACTGACTGGCCGGGCCGGGTCGACGAGCAGGGGGATGGCGCGGATTGGGCGGGTCAGGTCGGTGAGCAGACCAGGGCGGCTGTTGCGCGGTTGAATCCGCCGGCCGGGGTGATGGCCCAGGTGGTGTGGCTGGACGCCGGGCCCGGCGAGCCGGGGCGGTTGTTGCTGGTCATCGCCCACCTTGTCGTGGACGGCGTCTCCTGGCGCATTCTTCTGCCCGATCTGGCCGATGCCTACGAGAAGCTGTCCGCCGGGCACGAGATCACCCTTGACCCCGTCCCGACCTCCTACCGCCATTGGTCCCGGGAACTTACCGCCGAGGCGAGCGAGCGGACGGCGGAACTGCCCGATTGGCTCGCCCTTCTCCAAGGTCCCGAGCCGTTGCTGACCACCGAACCCCTGGACCCGGCTCGGGACATCGGCGCGACAGTGCGGCGCGTCGCGGCGACCGTACCCGCGGATGTCACCGCAGCCCTGCTGACCGCGGTGCCGGCCGCGTTCCACGCCGGTATCGACGACATCCTGCTCACCGGACTGGTCGCGGCTGTCGCCGAGTCGCAGGATGGACGGGACCCGGACGAGGGCATCGTCGTGGACGTCGAAGGGCACGGCAGGGTGCCGCTGGCCGACGGCGAGGACCTGACCAGGACCGTGGGCTGGTTCACCAGCATCCACCCGGCACAGCTCGACGCCGGAGCCGTGGACTTCGCCGACGTACGGAACGGCGGCCCGTCCGCGGGACGAGCGGTCAAGCGCGTCAAGGAGCAGCTGCGGGCGGTCCCCGGCGACGGCCTGGGATACGGCCTGCTCCGTTATCTCAACCACGACACCGCCGCGGAGTTGGCGGCGATCCCCAGGGCGCAGATCGGCTTCAACTACCTGGGACGGTTCACGACCCAGCACAGGAACTGGCAGCTCGCCGAGGACAACGGCCTTGGTGAGGGCATCGCGAACCGGTCGCCGGTCATGCACGCGCTCGAAGCCGAAGGCATGGTCAGGGACCTCGCGGAAGGACCGTCGCTCGTACTGACCCTTGCCTGGCCGGAGCGGCTGCTGTCCGAGAGCGCCGCGCAGGGCCTGGTCGACGCGTGGGCGGCGATGCTGGCCGGCCTCGTCGCGCACACGGCCGCCCGCGGGAGCGGCGGGCACACTCCCTCCGACTTTCCCCTCGTGCCGCTCGACCAGGCGCAGGTCGAGCGGCTTGAGGCGGACGTTCCGGACCTGGTCGAGGTCCTGCCGGTGTCACCGCTGCAGGAGGGGCTGCTCTTCCACGCCCTGTACGACGACCAGACGCGGGACGTCTACGCGGAGCAGATGGCCCTTGAACTCGAAGGGCCGCTGGACGCGCCGGCGTTGCGGGCGTCCTGGGAGGCGCTGCTCGAACGGCACGCCAGCTTGCGCGCGGGGTTCTACCAGGTCAGCGGCTTGGAGCACCCCGTGCAGGTGATCGTACGGCGGGCCGCGCTGCCGTGGCGTGAGGTGGACCTGTCGGCGCTTCCTCTGGACGAGGCCCGGACGGAGACGCAGCGTCTGGCGGACGAGGAGCGGGCCCGGCGGTTCTATCTGGGCGCACCACCGCTGCTGCGTGTCCTCCTGGTCAAGCTGGCCACTGACCGGCACCGCATGGTGATCACGCTGCATCACGTGGTGCTCGACGGGTGGTCGCTGCCGATCCTGCAGAGAGAACTGTGGGCCGCCTATTCGGAAGGCGGCGACGCCGGAACACTGGCACCCGTCACGCCGTACCGGGAGCATCTGGCCTGGCTGGGCCGGCAGGACAAGGACGCGGCACGGGAGGCGTGGCGGCAGGCGCTGGCCGGGGTGGAGGAGCCGACGCTGGTCGCATCGGCGTCTGCGGGGTCCACCACAGATCAGGTCGTGGTCGAACCCGACCGGGAGTTGACCCAGGCGCTGCGAGACCTGGCCCGCCGGCAGGGCGTGACCCTGAACACGGTGCTCCAGGTGGCGTGGGCGGTGCTCGTCGGGATGCTGAGCGGGCGTCG
The DNA here is from genome assembly GCF_045040095.1 of Microbispora sp. NBC_01389. Taxonomy (NCBI): domain Bacteria; kingdom Bacillati; phylum Actinomycetota; class Actinomycetes; order Streptosporangiales; family Streptosporangiaceae; genus Microbispora; species Microbispora sp. NBC_01389. The sequence continues at coordinate 1,175,969 of NZ_CP109552.1, read as the reverse complement.
AGACGTGGTGTTCGGCGTCACCGTCGCCGGGCGGCCCGCCGAGCTTCCCGGCATGGAACACATGGTGGGGCTCTTCATCAACACCATCCCGCTGCGGGTACGCCTGGACCCGGCCGCGCAGATCGTACGAATCCTGGCGGAGGTCCAGGCAGCCCAGTCGGAACTGCTCGATCACCAACATCTGGGGTTGACGGAGATCCAGCGTCTGGCCGGGCCGGGTGCGACCTTCGACACCCTGATGGCCTTCGAGAACTATCGCGCGGGCGACAGCGAACCACCTCAGCCGTTGAAGCTCGTCGGAACGGAAGTCCGAGAGGCGACCAACTTCTCCCTGGCTCTGGGCGTGAATCCGATCGGCGAACTGAGGCTCCGCCTCGACTACCTGACGGAGTCGTTCGACGAGGTGACCGCTCAGGCGCTCGCGCGGCGGTTGGTGCGGGTGCTGGAGCAGGTGGCGGCCGATCCCTCGGTGCGGCTCAGCCAGGTCGATGTGCTGGAGGAGTCCGAGCGGCGGGCGGTTGTGGAGGAGTGGAACGACACCGCTGCCCCGGTGGTGGCCGGGACGGTGCTGGACCGGTTCTGTGAGCAGGCCGATCGTTCGCCGGATGCGGTGGCGGTGTGGTGCGACGGGGTCGGCGTCTCCTACCGGGAGGTGGAGGAGGCGGCCAACCGACTCGCCTCCTACCTGCGTGGGCTGGGGGTTGGTGCCGAGTCCAGGGTGGGGTTGGTGCTGCCGCGCGGCGTTCAGTTGGTCGTGTCGATTCTGGCCGCGTGGAAGGCCGGGGCTGGGTATGTGCCGATCGACCCGGCCTACCCGGCTGACCGGATCGGTTTCGTCCTGGCCGACAGCGCCGCCCAGGTTGTCATCGGCACCACCGCCACCCTCTCCACCACCCTCTCCACCACCCTGTCCACCACCCTGTTTGCCGCCCTGGCCGGCATCACCACACCCGACACCGACGCGAACGCGGGCGAGGGCGGGCTGCGCCTGATCGCGCTGGATGACGAGCACACGGCTGAGCTGATCGATGCCTTGCCTGCGGAGCGCTTGGAGGTGGCAGTCGACGCGTCGCAGTTGGCGTATGTGATTTACACGTCGGGGTCGACGGGGCGGCCGAAGGGGGTGGCGGTGCCGCATGCCGGGGTGGTGAACCTGGCACACGCGATGCGGCCTGCTTTGGATGTGGGTCCGGGGGTGACGGCGTTGCAGTTCGCCTCCTTCGGGTTCGACGCCGCCGTACTGGATGTCGCGGTGACGTTGGCGGCGGGGGGAACCCTGGCCGTCGCGACGGAGGCCGAGCGGGCCGAACCTGAGGCGCTGGCGCGGATGATCGGCGCGGCGGGGGTGGAGGTGGCGAGTGTGGTGCCGTCTCTGCTGGGTGTGCTGGATCCGGAGAGTGTGCCGGGGGTGCGGCGGTGGGTTTTGGGTGCGGAGCGGTTGAGCGCCCGGTTGGCCGCACGGTGGGCTGATGCGGCGGAGGTGTGGAACACCTACGGCCCGACGGAGGCCAGTGTGATCACCACCGCCAGCCCGATAGCGACGCCGGTGGAGCAGGATCCTCCGATCGGGGCGCCGATCGCGAACACGGCCGTGTTCGTGCTGGATGACTTCCTGCGTCCGGTCCCGCCCGGGGTCACCGGGGAGCTCTACATCGCCGGCGCGGGTCTGGCGCGGGGGTATGTGGGTCGTCCGGGGATGACCGCTGAGCGGTTCGTGGCCTGCCCGTTCTCCGCTGGGGAGCGGATGTACCGCAGCGGTGACCTGGCCCGCTGGCTCAACGACGGGCAGCTGGCTTTCGTCGGGCGGGCGGACGAGCAGGTGAAGATCCGGGGGTTCCGCATCGAGCCCGGCGAGGTCGAAGCCGTCCTCGCAGGCCATGAGTCGGTGGCCCAGGTCGCCGTCGTCGTGCGTGAGGACCGCCCCGGTGACAGGCGCCTGGTCGCCTACGTCGTCCCCTCCCGGGACCCGGCCGCACAAGTCCCCGCCGTCATCAGCCCGGCCACCGTGAGCGTGGATGCTGCGAGTTCGGGCGCAGTCGGCGCGGGTGCCGGGCGGGTGGATATCGCGGGGTTGCGGGAGTACGCGGCGTCGCGGTTGCCGGACTACATGGTTCCGCTGGTGGTGGCGATCGAGGCGATTCCGTTGACGGTCAACGGGAAGCTGGACCGGGCGGCGTTGCCCGTGCCTGATGTGCCTGGTGCGGGCCGTACGGCGGAAACGCCGATAGAAGAGCTCCTGTGCGGGTTGTTCGCCGAGGTTCTGGGCGTGGGGCAGGTCGGGGCGGAGGCGTCGTTCTTCGAGTTGGGCGGCGACTCGATCATGTCGATGTTGCTGGTGGCCGCCGCCCGCCGCGCCGGACTGGTCATCACCGCACGCCAGGTCTTCGAGCATCGCACGCCCGCTGGGGTCGCGGCGGTGGCCCGGCCGGTGAACGAAGGAATCAACCACTTCGTAGGGGTTTCGGGCGTGGGTGAGATTCCGTTGACGCCGGTGATGTGGGAGTTGCTGGAGCGGGTGGGCCCGGGGGCGTTGGGTGAGGTGTTCCAGTCGGCTGTGGTGGTCACGCCGCCGGGGCTGGATTTCGACGCTTTGGTGGCTGCGGTTCAGGCGGTGGCGGATCGCCATGAGGTGCTGCGTGCCCGGCTGGTGATGGGTTCGGAGCCGCATCTGCTGGTGCCGCAGGCGGCCGACACCACCGCGTGGGTGCGGCGGGTGCAAGTTGGCAGCACTGATCGGCCGCGCAAGGTCGATGGGCAGGGGGCGGGTGCCGATTGGCTCGGCGGGGTCGATGGGCCGGGGGTCGGCAGCACTGACTGGCCGGGCCGGGTCGACGAGCAGGGGGATGGCGCGGATTGGGCGGGTCAGGTCGGTGAGCAGACCAGGGCGGCTGTTGCGCGGTTGGATCCGCCGGCCGGGGTGATGGTCCAGGTGGTGTGGCTGGACGCCGGGCCCGGCGAGCCGGGGCGGTTGTTGCTGGTGATCGCGCACCTCGTGGTGGACACGGTGTCGTTGCGGGTTCTGCTGCCGGATCTGGCGGGCGCTTACGCGGCGTTGGCCGCCGGCCGGCCGGTCGTCCTCGATCCGGTCCCGACCTCCTACCGTCACTGGGCCCGGGAACTCGCGGCCGGGGCCGGGAGGCGTACGCCGGAGCTGCGGGACTGGCTGTCGCTGCTCGAAGGCCCCGACCAGCTGCTGACCAACGAACACGTCGATCCCGCCCAGGACGTCGATTCCACGGTTCGACGCATCTCGGTGACCGTCCCGGCCGAGGTGACGTCGGCGTTGGTGACGGGGGTTCCGGCGGCGTTTCATGCGGGGGTCGATGACGTTCTGCTGGCGGGGTTGGCGGCGGCGGTCGCGGAATGGCGGGCGCGGCGGGGCCGTCCGGGTGGCGGGGTCGTGGTGGATGTGGAGGGGCATGGGCGTGTCCCTCTGGCGGACGGCATGGACGTGTCGCGGACGGTGGGCTGGTTCACCAGCAGTCATCCGGTGCGGCTGGACGCCGGGGTGGCCGACTTTGCCGATCTGCGGGCGGGTGGGGTGACGGCCGGGCGGGTGGTCAAGCGCGTCAAGGAGCAGGTGCGGGCGGTCCCGGGCGACGGTCTGGGATACGGCCTGCTCCGCTATCTCAACCCCGAAACCACCCAAGACCTCGCGGCACTGCCCAGAGCCCAGATCGGCTTCAACTACCTCGGACGCTTCACCGAATCCACTGGAGATCGCCTGCACGGGTGGCTGCCGGTCGACGAAGGCGGCTCCGGGCCGGAGGTGAGCGGCCGGTTCCCCGTGATGCACGCGATCGAAACGGAGGGACTGGTCCGCGACCTTGGAGACGGCCCACGGCTCCTGCTGACCGTTGCCGCGCCCGGACGTCTCCTGACGGAGGAGGCGGCCCGGGAACTCGTCTCCGGCTGGGCGGCGATGCTCGCCGGACTCGCTGCGTACGTCGCGAGTCCGGGCGGCGGCGGCCACACCCCGTCGGACTTCCCGCTGGTGGCGCTCGGCCAGAGGCAGATCGAGGAACTCGAGGCGGATGTTCCGGAGCTCTCCGACGTGCTGCCCGCGTCGCCACTCCAGGAAGGGCTGCTGTTCCACGCGGTCTACGACGAGACCTCGACGGACGTGTACGTCGAGCAGATGATCCTCGGCCTTGAGGGATCGCTGGACGCGGAAACCCTGCGGGCGTCCTGGGAAGGCCTGCTGACACGTCACGCGAGTCTGCGGGCGAGCTTCCGGCAGGTCGCCGGGGCGGAGCAGCCGGTCCAGGTGATCTCGCAGCGGATCGAGCTCCCCTGGCGGCAGGTCGATCTGTCCGGCATGCCGGAAGAAGCGGCTCTGGCCGAGGCCGAGCGGCTGGAGATCGAGGAGCACGCCCGCCGGTTCGACCTGTCGGTGCCGCCGCTGGTACGGATCATGCTGCTGAAGCTGGGCCCGGACCAGCACCGCATGGTGATCACGCTGCACCACATCGTGATCGACGGTTGGTCACTTCCGATCATGCTGCGCGAGGTGTGGGCGCTCTACGCCGCTGGTGGGAGCGCAAGCGGGCTGCCCGCGGTCACGCCGTACCGGGACTATCTGGCGTGGCTCGGCAGGCAGGACAAGGACGCGGCGCGGGTGGCGTGGCGGCAGGCGCTGGCCGGCGTGCGGGAGCCGACCCTGGTGGCGCCGGCCGAGCCGGCGGAGGCAGCGGCCCCGACGGGGAAGCTGCTCTTCCAGGCGGACGTACGGCTGGCTCAGGCGCTCCGGAAACTGGCCCACGTCCAGGGGCTGACTCTCAACATCGTGATCCAGGCGGCCTGGGCGCTGGTGGTGGGTCAGCTCGCGGGACGCCGTGACGTGGTGTTCGGGGCGACGGTCGCGGGCCGCCCGGCGGAGCTGCCCGGCATGGAGGACATGCTGGGCCTGTTCATGAACACCGTTCCCGTGCTGGTGCGGCTCGACCCCGCCCGGCCGGTGAGAGACGTGCTGACCGACCTGCGGGCACGGCAGTCGGCGTTGCTGGACCACCAGCATCTCGGGCTGACGGAGATCCAGCGGCTGGCCGGTCCGGGGGCGACCTTCGACACGCTCGTCGCGTACGAGAACTATCCCGGAGACCCCGAAGCCACCCTTCCCGGCGGCACCCTGCGGATGACGGGCCTGACGGCCAGGGAGACAAGCAACTATCCGCTCGCGCTCGTCGTGGACCCGGCGCTGAAGTTCCGCCTCGACTATCGGCTCGATCTCTTCGACGAGCAGGCGGCGCTGGCTGTGGCCGGCCGGGTCGTGCGGGTGCTGGAGCAGGTGGCGGCCGATCCGTCGGCGCCGGTGGGCCAGATCGAGGTGCTCGGCGAGGCCGAGCGGCGGGCCGTGCTGGGCGAGTGGAACGACACCGCCACGCCGGTCGAGGTCCGTACCTTGCCGGAGCTGTTCGCGGCGCGGGTGGAGCGGTCGCCGGGTGCGGTGGCGGTGGCGGGGCCGGGGGTGTCGTGGTCGTACGCGGAGTTGGACGCGGCGGCGAACCGGATCGCGCATGAGCTGATCGGCCGGGGGGTGGGTCCGGAGGATCTGGTGGGCGTGATGATGGAGCGCTCGCCGGAGCTGGTCGCGGTGCTTTTGGGGGTGGCGAAGGCGGGTGCGGGGTTCGTGCCGGTGGATCCGGCCTATCCGGCGCAGCGGATCGCGTTCATGCTGGGTGACGCCGCTCCGGCGCTGGTGTTGTGCACCCGATCCGTGCGGCCGGCACTGGCGGAGGCCGAAGGGCTGCTCGGCGGCGGTGTTCCCGCGTGCGTGGTGATCGACGACCCGGTGGTGGCCGCGTCGATCGAGGCCCGTCCGGCATCACCGGTGACGGTGCCCGGCCATGCGGTCGACCATCCCGCGTACGTGATCTACACCTCCGGGTCGACCGGCACGCCGAAGGGTGTGGTAGTGACCCATCGGGGCCTGGGGAACCTGGCGGCCGTACACGTCGCGGCGTTCGACGTGGGCGCGGGCTCGCGGGTGCTGCAACTGTCCTCCCTGAGCTTCGACGCCTCCGTGTGGGAGCTCTGCATGGCGGTGCTGACAGGGGCGACGCTGGTGATGGCCGGGGCGGACCGGCTGCCTCCGGCGGGGTCGCTGGCCGACGCGGTGGGCGAGTTCGGGGTGACGCACGTGACGGTGTCGCCGTCGGTGCTCGCGTCGGTGGAGGAACTGCCGGACAGTCTGGAGACGCTGGTGGTGGCGGGTGAGGCGTGCCCGCCGTGGATGGCCGAGCGCTGGGCGGTGGGGCGGCGGCTGGTCAACGCGTACGGTCCGACGGAGACGACGGTCTGCGCGACGATGAGCCGGCCGCTGGGGCCGGACCTGGGCGGTGTGGTGCCGATCGGGGGCGCGATCGCCAACGCGCGGGTGTTCGTGCTGGACGATTTCCTGCGTCCGGTGCCGCCCGGGGTGACCGGGGAGTTGTACGTCGCGGGGGTGGGGCTGGCTCGGGGGTATCTGCGGCGGGCGGGGCTGACGGCCGGGCGGTTCGTGGCGTGTCCGCACGCGCCGGGTGAGCGGATGTACCGCACCGGGGACCTGGTGCGCTGGCAGGCGGATGGTCAGCTGGTGTTCGCGGGGCGGGCCGACGAGCAGGTGAAGATCCGCGGCTTCCGGATCGAGCTGGGCGAGATCGAGGCCGTGCTGGCCTCGCATGAGTCGGTGGGGCAGGTCGCGGTCGTCGTCCGGGAGGACCGCCCGGGTGACAGGCGCCTGGTCGCGTACGTCGTCCCGGCCGGCCAGAACCCGGCCGACCAGAGCCCGGACGTCGGGGTGCTGCGGGAGCACGTGGCCGCCCGGCTGCCCGACTACATGGTCCCGGCGGCGGTGGTGGTGCTGGACGCGTTGCCGGTCACCGTGAACGGCAAGCTCGACCGGGCCGCGCTGCCCGCCCCCGACTTCGCGGGCGCCGCCGCCGGCCGTGGCCCGGCCACCCCCGTCGAAGAGGTGTTGTGCGGGCTGTTCGGCGAGGTGCTGGGCCTCGACTGGGTGAGCACCGACGCCTCGTTCTTCGACCTCGGTGGCGACTCGCTGCTCGGAATGCGGCTGATCGCCCGCATCCGGGCCGTGCTCGACGCCGAACTCGGCATCGGCGAACTGTTCGGCACGCCGACCATCGCCGGGGTGGCCCGCCTCATCGAGGGTGGTGACGGCGGTGCCCGCGCGGTGCTGCGCCCGCTGCCACGGCCGGAGGTGCTGCCGCTGTCGTACGCCCAGCAGCGCATGTGGTTCCTCAACCGGCTGGAGGAGACAGATGCCGGCGCGGACGCGGCGTACAACCTCCCGCTGGCGCTTCGCCTGTCGGGTGAGCTGGACGTGGCGGCGCTGGAGGCCGCGGTCGGCGACGTCGCCGACCGCCACGAGAGCCTTCGCACGATCTTCCCGGTGAGCGAGGGCAGGGCCCGGCAGCGGATACTCCAGGGCGCGGCCGGCCATCCGCCGTTCTCGGTGACGGAGGCGACGGGGGACGCGCTCGTCGAGGTCATGGCCGCGCACGCCGGGCGGGGCTTCGACCTGGGTGTCGATCTGCCGTGGCGGGTTCACCTGTTCGTTCTCGGGCCGTCGGACCATGTGCTGCTGGTCGTGGCGCATCACATCGCGGTGGACGGCTGGTCGATGGGTGTGCTGGGCCGGGATCTGAGCCTGGCGTACGCGGCCCGGCGCGAGAGCCGGGCGCCGGACTGGCGGCCGCTGCCCGTGCAGTACGCGGACTACGCGTTGTGGCAGCGGGAGGTCCTGGGCGAGGCGGACGATCCAGGCAGCCTGATCAGCGGCCAGCTCGGCTACTGGCGGCAAACCCTGGAAGGGGCGCCGGAGGAGTTGACGCTCCCGGCCGATCGCTCACGTCCGGCGACGTCGTCGTTCCGCGGGGCCAACGTGCCCGTCGAGGTGGACGCGCGAACTCATGCGCGGCTGGTGGAGGTCGCTCAGAGCGGCCGGGCCACGATGTTCATGGTGGCGCATGCGGCGCTGGCGGTGTTGCTGGCGAAGGTCGGCGCGGGGACGGACATCCCGATCGGTACGGCGATCGTGGGCCGTGGGGACGCGGCGCTGGAGGACCTGGCCGGGTTCTTCGTCAACACACTGGTGTTGCGTACGGACCTGAGTGGCGATCCGTCGTTCGAAGACGTGCTGGGCCGGGTGCGGGAGACCGATCTTGCCGCCTACGCCCACCAGGACGTGCCGTTCGAGCGACTGGTGGACGAGCTGAATCCGGCGCGCTCGCTGTCCCGCAACCCGCTCTTCCAGATCATGCTGACCCTGCAGAATCTGCCCCCGGCCGAATGGAACCTGCCGGGCATGCACGTCAGCTCGATGCCACCGCTGCCCGACCCCTCCGCTCGCTTCGATCTGTCGGTGTCGCTGGTGGAACGCCGGGACGAGACCGGGGCCCCGGCCGGGCTGGGCGGCGGCGTCCTGTACGCCGCCGACCTCTTCGACGAGTCCACCGCCCAAGCGCTCGCCCAGCGGTTGGTACGGGTGCTGGAGCAGGTGGCGGACGATCCGTCGCTGCGGCTCAGCCAGGTCGATGTGCTGGAGGAGTCCGAGCGGCGGTCGGTGGTGGAGGAGTGGAACGACACCGCTGCCCCGGTGGTGGCCGGGACGGTGCTGGACCGGTTCGAGGAGTGGGCGGATTGTTCGCCGGATGCGGTGGCGGTGTGGTGCGACGGGGTCGGCGTCTCCTACCAGGAGGTGGAGGAGGCGGCCAACCGGTTAGCCGGTTATCTGCGTGAGTTGGGGGTGGGCGCCGAGTCCCGGGTGGGGCTGGTGCTGCCGCGCGGGGTGCAGTTGGTCGTGTCGATCCTGGCGGCGTGGAAGGCCGGGGCGGGGTATGTGCCGATCGATCCTGCTTATCCGGCCGATCGGGTCGGTTTTGTCCTGGCCGACAGCGGCGCCCAGGTCGTCATCGGCACCACCGCCACCCTGTCCGGCATCGCCACACTCCATGCCGGCACTGATACGGGCGCGGATGCCGCCACGAGTACGAACGCGGCTGCCGCGACCCCTGGCTCCGCCAACGCGGGCGAGGGTGTTGACGCCGCCAACGCGGATGTGGGTGCGAGTGCGACCGCCGATGTGGGTGCCGCCGCTGCTGCCGGCACTCCCATGGGTGCGGGCGGATGGCGCCTGGTCGTGCTGGATGACGAGCGCACGGCCGAGCTGATCGACGCCTTGCCTGCGGAGCGCTTGGAGGTGGCAGTCGATGCGTCGCAGTTGGCGTATGTGATCTATACGTCGGGGTCGACGGGTCGGCCGAAGGGGGTGGCGGTGCCGCATGCCGGGGTGGTGAACCTGGCGGAGGCGATGCGGCCTGCTTTGGATGTGGGTCCGGGGGTGACGGCGTTGCAGTTCGCCTCCTTCGGGTTCGACGCGGCCGTACTGGATGTCGCGGTGACGTTGGCGGCGGGTGGGACTCTGGCGATCGCGACGGAGGCCGAGCGGGCCGAACCCGGCGCCCTCGCAGAGATGATCGGCGCGGCGGGCGTCGAGGTGGCGAGTGTGGTGCCGTCTCTGCTGGGCGTGCTGGATCCGGAGAGTGTGCCGGGGGTGCGGCGGTGGGTTTTGGGTGCGGAGCGGTTGAGCGCCCGTCTTGCCGCACGGTGGGCTGATGCGGCGGAGGTGTGGAACACCTACGGCCCGACGGAGGCCAGTGTGATCACCACCGCCAGCCCTCTGCACACCCCGGTGAAGCAGGATCCGGCGATCGGGGCGCCGATCGCCAACACGGCCGTGTTCGTGCTGGATGACTTCCTGCGTCCGGTCCCGCCCGGCGTCACCGGAGAGCTCTATATCGCCGGCGCGGGTCTGGCCCGGGGGTATGTGGGCCGTCCGGGGATGACCGCCGAGCGGTTCGTGGCCTGCCCGTTCGCCGAGGGTGGGCGGATGTATCGCAGCGGTGACCTGGCCCGCTGGCTGAATGACGGTCAGCTTGCTTTTGTCGGGCGGGCGGATGAGCAGGTGAAGATCCGTGGGTTCCGGATCGAGCCCGGTGAGGTCGAAGCCGTCCTCGCGAGCCATGAGTCGGTGGCGCAGGTCGCCGTCGTCGTGCGCGAGGACCGCCCGGGCGAGAAGCGCCTGGTCGCCTACGTGGTCCCCTCCCAGGACCCGGACGCACAAGCCCCCGCCGTCATCAGCCCGGCCACCGCGAGCGTGGATGTCGCCGGCCTCGACACCGTGAGCGGCGAGGCCGCGAGTGCGGTCGCCGGGCGGGTGGATATCGCGGGGTTGCGGAAGTATGCGGCGTCCCGGTTGCCCGACTACATGGTGCCGCTGGTGGTGGCGATCGAGGCGATTCCGTTGACGGTCAACGGCAAGCTGGACCGGGCGGCGTTGCCCGTGCCTGATGTGCCTGGTGCGGGCCGTACGGCGGAAACGCCGATGGAAGAGCTTCTGTGCGGGTTGTTCGCCGAGGTTCTGGGCGTGGGGCCGGTCGGGGCGGAGGCGTCGTTCTTCGAGTTGGGCGGCGACTCGATCATGTCGATGTTGCTGGTGGCCGCCGCCCGCCGCGCCGGTCTGGTGGTCACCACCCGCGAGGTGTTCGACCATCAGTCTCCGGCCGCGCTCGCCGGTGTCGTCCGTACGGCCGACCAGGCCGGTCCGGGAAGCGGCGGCGAGCCGGGTGTCGGTGAGATCCCGTTGACGCCGGTGATGTGGGAATTGCTGGAACGGGTGGGCCCGGGGGAGCTGGGTGAGGTGTTCCAGTCCGCTGTGGTGGTCACACCACCAGGGCTGAGCTTCGATGCGCTGACCGCTGCGGTTCAGGCGGTGGCGGATCGCCATGAGGTGCTGCGTGCCCGGCTGGTGATGGGTTCGGAGCCGCATCTGGTGGTGCCGCAGGCGGCCGACACCACCGCGTGGGTGCGCCGGGTGCAAGTTGGCAGCACTGATCGGCCGGGCCGGGTCGATGGGCCGGGGGTCGGCGCGGATTGGGCGGGTCAGGTCGGTGAGCAGACCAGGGCGGCTGTTGCGCGGTTGGATCCGCCGGCCGGGGTGATGGTCCAGGTGGTGTGGCTGGACGCCGGGCCCGGCGAGCCCGGGCGGTTGTTGCTGGTGACCGCGCACCTCGTGGTGGACACGGTGTCGCTGCGGGTTCTGCTGCCGGATCTGGCGGGCGCTTACGCGGCGTTGGCCGCCGGTCGGCCGGTCGTCCTCGATCCGGTCCCGACCTCCTATCGCCATTGGGCCCGGGAACTCGCGGCCAGGGCCGGGAGGCGTACGCCGGAACTGCGGGACTGGCTCGCGATCCTCCAAGGCCCGGACCCGCTGCTGGCCACCGAGCCCCTGGACCCGGCCAGAGACGTCGGCGCGACGATGCGGGAGGTCTCGGTGACCGTCCCGGCCGAGGTGACGTCGGCGTTGCTGACGGGGGTTCCGGCGGCGTTCCATGCGGGGGTCGATGACGTTCTGCTGGCGGGGTTGGCGGCGGCGGTCGCGGAATGGCGGGCGCGGCGGGGCCGTCCGGGCGGCGGGGTCGTGGTGGATGTGGAGGGGCATGGGCGTGTCCCTCTGGCGGACGGCATGGACGTGTCGCGGACGGTGGGCTGGTTCACCAGCAGTCATCCGGTGCGGCTGGACGCCGGGGTGGCCGACTTCGCCGATCTGCGGGCGGGTGGGGTGACGGCCGGGCGGGTGGTCAAGCGCGTCAAGGAGCAGGTGCGGGCGGTCCCGGGCGACGGCCTGGGATACGGCCTGCTCCGCTATCTCAACCCCGAAACCACCCAAGACCTCGCGGCACTCCCCAGAGCCCAGATCGGCTTCAACTACCTCGGACGCTTCACCGGCCGGCGGACCCGAGCCGACTGGTCGCCCGCCCCGGAGGGCCCCGGCGGCGGGGTGGACGGAGACATCCCGGTCACCCATGTCCTGGAGGTCACGGGCATCGTCCACGACCTGCCCGACGGACCCCGGCTGACTCTGACCGTGGCCTGGCCCGGGCGCCTGCTCGACGAGCCGGCCGTACGGGAGTTCGCCGACCGCTGGGCGGCGATGCTCGCCGGACTCGCGGCGTACGTCGCGCGTCCGGGCGGCGGCGGCCACACGCCGTCCGACTTCTCCCTGATCAGCCTCGACCAGGGCCAGATCGACGAACTTGAGAGCGAACTCGCCGCCGACGAAAGGGGCGCCCGATGAGTCAGATGCGCGTTGAGGACATTTGGCCACTGTCGCCGCTGCAGGAGGGTCTGCTGTTCCACGCGGTCTACGGCGAGGGCGCCGGCGCCTCCTACGTCGAGCAGCTGGTCCTCGGCCTTGAGGGCCCGCTGAACGCCGAGATCCTGCGGGCGTCCTGGCAGGTGCTGCTCGCACGGCATGCCAGCCTGCGGGCGGGGTTCCGGCAGTTGGCGGGTTCCGAGCGGCCGGTGCAGGTGGTGGCGCGGGAGGTGACGCTGCCGTGGGGTGAGGAGGACCTCTCCGGGCTGCCCGTTGAGGAGGCGCTCGCGGAGGCCGAACGCCTGGGCGGTGAGGAACGCGCCCGTGGGTTCGACCCGGCGGTGCCGCCGCTACTGCGGATCATGCTGCTCAAGGTGGGTCCCGGCCGGCACCAGATGGTGATCACGCTGCACCACATCGTCCTGGACGGGTGGTCGCTGCAGGTGCTGCTGCGCGAGCTGTGGGCGGCGTACGCCGCCGGCGGCAGCACCCGCGGGCTGCCCACGGTGACGCCGTACCGGGACTATCTGGCGTGGCTGGGCAGGCAGGACAAGGACGCGGCGCGGGAGGCGTGGCGGCGGGCGCTGGCGGGGGTGGACGAGCCGACCCTGGTCTGGCCCGGCGAGCCGGGCGAGGCGCTGACCGCCGCGTCCGAGCGGGTGTCCGTCCGGGGCGGCGCCGAGCTCGCCGCGGCGGTGGGCGACCTCGCCCGTACGCGTGGCCTGACGGTGAACACGGTCGTCCAGGCGGCCTGGGCGCTGGTGGTGGGTCAGCTCGCGGGACGCCGTGACGTGGTGTTCGGGGCGACGGTCGCGGGCCGCCCGGCGGAGCTGCCCGGCATGGAGGACATGCTGGGCCTGTTCATCAACACCGTTCCCGTGCTGGTGCGGCTCGACCCCGCCCGGCCGGTGAGAGACGTGCTGACCGACCTGCAGGCGCGGCAGTCGGCGTTGCTGGACCACCAGCATCTCGGGCTGACGGAGATCCAGCGGCTGGCCGGTCCGGGCGCGACCTTCGACACGCTCATGGCGTTCGAGAACTTCCCCGGCGAGCCGGGAGGCCCTTCCTCGCTCGGTGGGCTGAGGGTCACCGAGACCATCGCCAGGGAGGCGACCAACTATCCCCTCGGCCTGGTCGTGAACCCGGCCGAGGACCTGGAGCTGCGGCTGGAGTACCGGCCGGGGCTGCTCGACGAGCAGGCGGCGCTGGCTGTGGCCGGCCGGGTCGTGCGGGTGCTGGAGCAGGTGGCGGCCGATCCGTCGGTGCCGGTGGGCCAGATCGAGGTGCTCGGCGAGGCCGAGCGGCGGGCCGTGCTGGGCGAGTGGAACGACACCGCCACGCCGGTCGAGGTCCGTACCTTGCCGGAGCTGTTCGCGGCGCGGGTGGAGCGGTCGCCGGGTGCGGTGGCGGTGGCCGGGCCGGGGGTGTCGTGGTCGTACGCGGAGTTGGACGCGGCGGCGAACCGGGTCGCGCATGAGCTGATCGGCCGGGGGGTGGGTCCGGAGGATCTGGTGGGCGTGATGATGGAGCGCTCGCCGGAGCTGGTCGCGGTGCTTTTGGGGGTGGCGAAGGCGGGTGCGGGGTTCGTGCCGGTGGATCCGGCCTATCCGGCGCAGCGGATCGCGTTCATGCTGGGTGACGCCGCCCCGGCGCTGGTGCTGTGCACCCAGGCCGTACGGCCGGCACTGGCGGAGGCCGAAGGGCTGCTCGACGGTGGTGCCCGCGCGTGCGTGGTGATCGACGACCCGGTGGTGGCCGCGTCGATCGAGGCCCGTCCGGTCTCCCCGGTGACGGTGCCCGGCCATGCGGTCGACCACCCCGCGTACGTGATCTACACCTCTGGGTCGACCGGCACGCCGAAGGGTGTGGTGGTGACCCACCGCGGCCTGGGGAACCTGGCGGAGGCCCAGATCGACCGGTTCGCGGTGGAGCCTTCGTCCCGGGTGCTGCAACTCGCGTCGGTGAGCTTCGACGCGGCGGTCTCGGAGATGTGCATGGCGTTGCTGTCAGGGGCGACGCTGGTGATGGCCGGGGCCGACCGGCTGCCTCCGGCGGGGTCGCTGGCGGACGCGGTGGATGACTTCGGGGTGACGCACCTGACGGTTCCGCCGTCGGTGCTGGCGACCGTCGACGAGCTTCCGGACAGCGTGGAGACGCTGGTGGTGGCGGGTGAGGCGTGCCCGCCGTCGCTGACCGAGCGCTGGGCGGACCGGATCCGCATGATCAACGCGTACGGTCCGACGGAGACGACCGTCTGCGCCACGATGAGCCGCCCCCTCGTGGCGGCCGGGACGGCCCAGGCCCCGATCGGCGCGCCCATCGCCAACACCCGCGTGTTCGTGCTGGACGACTTCCTGCGGCCGGTCCCCGCCGGGGTCCCGGGCGAGGTGTACGTCCAGGGTCCCGGGCTGGCGCGCGGATATCTGCGCCGTTCCGGGCTGACCGGTGAGCGGTTCGTCGCCTGCCCGTTCGACGACGGCGGCCGGATGTACCGCACCGGCGACCTGGCCCGCTGGAGCCCCGACGGGGAACTGCTCTTCGCGGGCAGGGCCGACGACCAGGTCAAGGTGCGCGGGTTCCGCGTCGAGCCCGGCGAGATCGAGGCCGTCCTCGCGAGCCACGAGTCGGTGGCGCGGGCCGTGGTGGTCACCCGTGAGGACCACCCCGGTGACAGGCGCCTGGTCGCGTACGTCGTCCCGGCCGGCCAGAACCCGGCCGGCCAGAGCCCGGACGTCGCGGTGCTGCGGGAACACGTGGCCGCCCGGCTGCCCGACTACATGGTCCCGGCGGCGGTGGTGGTGCTGGACGCGTTCCCGGTCACCGCCAACGGCAAGCTCGACCGGGCCGCGCTGCCCGCCCCCGACTTCGCGGGCGTCGCCGTGGGCCGTGGCCCGGCCACCCCGGTGGAAGAGGTGTTGTGCGCGCTGTTCGGCGAGGTGCTGGGCCTCGACTGGGTGAGCACCGACGCCTCGTTCTTCGACCTCGGCGGTGACTCGCTGCTCGGAATGCGGCTGATCGCCCGCATCCGGGCCGTGCTCGACGCCGAACTCGGCATCGGCGAGCTCTTCGGCACGCCCACCGTCGCCGGGGTGGCCCGCCTGATCGAGGAGCTCACCCGCGGCACCCAGACGAGCCCGGAGCCGCGGCCGCGCCCGGAGGTGCTGCCGCTGTCGTACGCCCAGCAGCGCATGTGGTTCCTCAACCGGCTCGAAGGAACCGCCCAGGGCGCGGGATACAACCTGCCGCTGGCGCTGCGCCTGTCCGGCCGCCTGGACGTGGCGGCGCTGGAGGCCGCGATCGGCGACGTCGCCGACCGCCACGAGAGCCTCCGTACGATCTTCCCGGAGGTCGAGGGCGTACCGCACCAGCGGGTGCTCGCGGACGCGCGCCCGGCCCTGCACGTCGTCGAGGTTCCCGAGGGCCGGGTGGACGACGTCCTCGCGGCGTACTCCGGTCAGGGCTTCGACCTGAGCACGGACCTGCCGTGGCGCGCCTGGCTCCTGGTCACGGGCCAGGACGAGCACGTCCTGCTCATCGTGGCCCATCACGTCGCGGCGGACGGCTGGTCGATGGGCGTGCTGGCGCGAGACCTGCGCACGGCCTACGCCGCGCGCCGTCAGAACGGCCGGGCGCCGGAGCCGGGGCCGCTGCCGGTGCAGTACGCCGACTACGCGCTCTGGCAGCGCGAGGTGCTCGGCGAACTGGACGATCCGGGCAGCCTGGTCAGCCGCCAGCTCGGCTACTGGCGCGAGGCCCTGGCGGGGGCGCCGCAGGAGCTCACCCTGCCCACGGACCGCCCGCGCCCCGCCACGCCCACCTTCGAGGGCGGCTCCCTGCGGCTGGAGGTGGACCCCGCCACGCACGCCCGGCTGGTGCAGGTCGCCCAGCGCGGCCGGGTCACGACGTTCATGGTCGTCCACGCCGCGCTGGCCGCGCTGCTGTCCCGCATGGGCGCCGGGGCGGACGTCCCGATCGGCACCGTCACGGCGGGACGCGGCGACGCCGCCCTCGACGACCTGATCGGCTTCTTCGTCAACACCCTCGTGCTCCGTACGGACCTGTCCGGCGACCCGTCCTTCACCGAGTTGCTCGGCCGGGTGCGCCGGACCGACCTGGCCGCCTACACCCACCAGGACGTGCCGTTCGAGCGACTGGTCGAGGACCTCAACCCGGCGCGCTCGCTGTCCCGCAACCCGCTCTTCCAGATCATGCTGACCCTGCAGAACGTGCCGCCGGGACAGTGGGACCTGCCCGGGCTCGACGTGAGCCTCGCGTCGCCCGGTGCGCCCGGTGCGCGGTTCGACCTGTCGGTGGACCTGGCTGAGCACCGCGACGCCGACGGCGGCCCGGCCGGCATCAGCGGTGGCTTGTTCTACGCCGCCGATCTGTTCGATCACCGGACCGCCGAGAAGCTGGCCGAACGCCTGATCCGGGTGCTGGAGCAGGTCGCGCAGGATCCTTCCGTACGGCTCAGCCAGGTCGAGGTGCTGGAGGAGTCCGAGCGGGGTGCGGTGGTGTGGGGGTGGAACGACACCGCTGCGGGGGTGGCGGAGGGGACGTTCCCGAGTCTGTTCGAGGCGCAGGTGGCGCGGACGCCGGATGCGGTGGCGGTGATCGGGCAGGGCCGGTCGTGGTCGTATGCGGAGTTGGACGCGGAGGCCAACCGGGTGGCGCATGCGCTGATCGGCCGGGGGGTGGGCCCGGAAGATCTGGTGGGCGTGATGATGGAGCGCTCGCCGGAGCTGATCGCGGTGCTTTTGGGGGTGGGCAAGGCGGGTGCGGGCTACCTGCCGATAGACCCCCGGCACCCCGCGTCGCGGATCGCGTTCATGCTGGACGATGCCGCCCCGGTGCTGACGGTGTGCACCACGGTCACGGAGCCGGCGCTGACCGCTGCTGCCGCCGATGCGCCTCGCTTGGTGTTCGATCTGCTGGACCTGTCCGCTCTGCCCAGTTTCGCGCCGGTGGATGCTGATCGGGTGGCGCCATTACGCCTCGATCATCCGGTGTATGCGATCTACACCTCGGGGTCGACCGGCACGCCGAAGGGGGTGGTGGTCTCCCATCGCGGGGTCGGGAGTCTGGCGGCGGCGCACATCTCCCGGTTGGGGGCGGGGGACGGGGCGCGGGTGCTGCAGTTCACCTCGCTGAGTTTCGATGTGGCGTTCGCCGAGTTCTGCACCGCCCTGCTGTCGGGGGGTGCGCTGGTGGTGGCCGGCAGCGAGATGTTGCCGCCGTACGGGTCGCTGGGTGAGGTGACGGCCGCCTTCGGGGTCACTCACCTGATGATGCCGCCGTCGGTACTCGCCGCGGCGGACGATCTGGCCCCCTCGGTGCACACGGTGTCGGTGGCGGGTGAGGTGTGTCCGTCGTCGTTGGTGGATCGGTGGGCGGTGGGCCGCCGGTTCGTCAATGCCTATGGTCCGACCGAGGCGACGGTGATCGCGGCGATGAGCGGGCCGCTGTCGGCCGGTGGGGGTGTGGTGCCGATCGGGCGGCCGATCGAGAACACCCGGACCTATGTCCTGGACGATTTCCTGCGGCCGGTGCCGCCGGGGGTGACCGGGGAGTTGTATCTGGCGGGTGCGGGGCTGGCGCGGGGGTATGCGAAGCGGCCGGGGTTGACGGCGGAGCGGTTCGTGGCGTGTCCGTTCGCTCGTGGGGAGCGGATGTACCGGACGGGTGACCTGGCGTATTGGACGGCCGACGGGCAGATCGTGGTGTCCGGGCGGGCCGACGACCAGGTGAAGATCCGCGGGTTCCGGGTGGAGCCGGGCGAGATCGAGGCCGTCCTCGCGAACCATGAGTCGGTGGCCCAGGTCGCGGTGCTCGTACGCGAGGACCGCCCGGGAGAGAAGATCCTCGTCGCCTACGTGGTGCCGGCCATGGACAACCGGGTGGACGCGGCGGTGCTGCGGGACTTCGTCGGCTCCCGGCTGCCCGACTACATGGTCCCGGCCGCCGTGGTGGCGCTTGAGGCGTTGCCGGTCACCGTGAACGGCAAGCTCGACCGGGCCGCGCTGCCCGCCCCCGACTTCGCGGGGGTGGCCACCGGTCGCGGCCCGGCCACGCCGGCCGAGGAGGTGCTGTGCGGGTTGTTCGCCGAGGTCCTGGGCCTGGCGGAGGTTGGTGCGGAGGCGTCGTTCTTCGACCTGGGCGGTGACTCGCTGCTGGCGATGCGGCTGATCGCCCGGATCCGCGCCGCCTTCGACGCCGAAGTGAGCATCCGGGAGCTGTTCACCACCCCGACCGTCGCCGGGGTGGCCCGGTTCGTCGACCAGGCCGCGGGCGAGGTGCGGCAGGCGCTGACGCCGCGACCGCGGCCCGAAGCGGTGCCGTTGTCGTATGCCCAGCAGCGGATGTGGTTCCTCAACCGGCTGGAGGACGCCGAGGAGAACGCGGTCTACAACCTGCCGTTCGCGCTCCGGTTGTCGGGCGCGCTGGACGCGGCGGCGCTGGAAGCCGCTCTCGGGGACGTGGCCGACCGGCACGAGAGCCTGCGGACCGTCTTCCCCCAGGTGGACGGGGTCCCGCGGCAGGAGGTGCTGGACGGGGCGGCCGGCCGGCCGCCGCTCGCGGTCGTCGAGACCACCGAGGCCGAACTGCCGGAACTGCTCGCCGCCCGGGCGGCCGACGGCTTCGACCTGAGCCGCGACCTGCCCTGGCGGGTGCGCCTGTTCACGCTGGGCCCGGACGAGCACGTGCTGCTCGTCGTGACCCACCACGTCGCGTCCGACGGCTGGTCGATGGGGGTGCTGGCACGCGATCTGGAGGCGGCGTACGCGGCCCGTCGCGAGGGCCGGGCGCCGGAGTGGCGGCCGCTGCCGGTGCAGTACGCGGACTACGCGCTGTGGCAGCGGGAGGTCCTGGGCGAGGCGGACGATCCCGGCAGCCTGATCAGCGGCCAGCTCGGCTACTGGCGTCAGGCATTGGAGGGGGCGCCGGAGGAGCTTGCCCTGCCCGTGGACCGGCCGCGTCCGGCGACGTCGTCGTTCCGCGGCGGAACCGTACACCTGGAAGTGGACCCACAGGCCCATGCCCGGCTGACCGAGCTGGCGCAGGGCGGTAACGCGACGATGTTCATGGTGGCGCACGCGGCGCTGGCCGTGCTGCTGGCCAAGGTCGGTGCGGGGACCGACATCCCTGTCGGTACGGCGATCGCCGGTCGTGGGGACGCCGCGCTGGAGGACCTGGCCGGATGCTTCGTCAACACCCTGGTGCTGCGTACGGATTTGAGTGGTGACCCGTCGTTCGAAGACGTGCTGGCGCGGGTGCGGGAGACCGACCTGGCCGCCTACGCACACCAGGACGTTCCGTTCGAACGTCTCGTGGACGAGCTGAACCCGGTCCGTTCGCTGTCGCGCAATCCGCTGTTCCAGGTGTCGCTCGGCGTGGAGAACTTCCCCGAGTCGCAGGGGCAGTGGGAGCTGGCCGGGCTGACCGTGAGTCCCATGCCGGCCACCGGCCCCGCCGCCCGGTTCGATCTGTCGGTGACGCTGGTGGAGCACCGGGACGAGGCCGGGGCTCCGGCCGGGCTGGGCGGAGGTGTCCTGTACGCCGCCGATCTGTTCGACGAGGCGACGGCTCAGGCGCTCGCGCGGCGGTTGGTGCGGGTGCTGGAGCAGGTGGCGGCCGATCCCTCGGTGCGGCTCAGTCAGGTCGATGTGCTGACGCCGGAGGAGCGTTCGCTGACGGTGGCGGGGTGGAACGACACCGCCGCCCCGGTGGCGGCGGGGACGGTGCTGGATCGGTTCGAGGAATGGGCTGACCGGGCGCCGGACGCGGTGGCGGTGTGGTGCGACGGGGTCGGCGTCTCCTACCAGGAGGTGGAGGAGGCGGCCAACCGCCTCGCCTCCTACCTGCGTGGGCTGGGGGTTGGTGCCGAGTCCAGGGTGGGGTTGGTGCTGCCGCGCGGCGTGCAGTTGGTCGTGTCGATTCTGGCGGCGTGGAAGGCCGGGGCGGGGTATGTGCCGATCGACCCGGCTTACCCCGCCGACCGGATCGGTTTCATCTTGACCGACAGCGGCGCCCAGGTCGTCATCGGCACCACCGCCACCCTCTCCACCACCCTGGCCGGCATCAGGACCGCCAACCCCGATTCCGACGCCGCCCACACGGGTGCGGGTGCCGACGCCAACGCCTATGCGGGTGGGGGCGCGACCGCCGACGTGAATGCGAACGCGGGCGCGGGTGGGTTGCGTGTGGTCGTGCTGGATGACGAGCGCACGGCCGAGCTGATCGATGCCTTGCCTGCGGAGCGCTTCGAGGTGGCAGTCGATGCGGCGGGGTTGGCGTATGTGATTTACACGTCGGGGTCGACGGGGCGGCCGAAGGGGGTGGCGGTGCCGCATGCGGGGGTGGTGAACCTGGCGGAGGCGTTGCGGTCCGCCCTTGATGTGGGTCCGGGGGTGACGGCGTTGCAGTTCGCCTCCTTTGGGTTCGACGCCGCCGTACTGGATGTCGCGGTGACGTTGGCGGCGGGTGGAACGCTGGCGATCGCGACGGAGGCCGAGCGGGCCGAACCGGAGGCACTCGCCCGCATGATCGCCGCGGCTGGGGTGGAGGTGGCGAGTGTGGTGCCGTCTCTGCTGGGTGTGCTGGATCCGGAGAGTGTGCCTGGGGTGCGGCGGTGGGTTTTGGGTGCGGAGCGGTTGAGCGCCCGGTTGGCTGCCCGGTGGCTGGGGTCGGGGGCGGAGGTGTGGAACACCTACGGCCCGACGGAGGCCAGTGTGATCACCACCGCCAGCCCGATAGCGACTCCGGTGGAGCAGGATCCTCCGATCGGGGCGCCGATCGCGAACACGGCCGTGTTCGTGCTGGACGATTTCCTGCGTCCGGTCCCGCCCGGGGTGACCGGGGAGGTGTACATCGCGGGCGCGGGTCTGGCCCGGGGGTATGTGGGCCGTCCGGGGATGACCGCCGAGCGGTTCGTCGCCTGCCCGTTCTCCGCTGGGGAGCGGATGTACCGCAGCGGTGACCTGGCCCGCTGGCTCAATGACGGTCAGTTGGCTTTCGTCGGGCGGGCCGATGAGCAGGTGAAGATCCGGGGGTTCCGGATCGAGCCCGGTGAGGTCGAAGCCGTCCTCGCAGGCCATGAGTCGGTGGCGCAGGTCGCTGTCATCGTGCGTGAGGACCGCCCCGGCGACAAACGCCTCGTCGCCTACATCGTCCCCACCCCCGACGCGACAAGCGCTGGCGCGCTGGGCAGGGAGGGTGCCCCGAGCGGGACGGGTACGGGTGTCGCCGTCCCCGCCGCCGCGGGTTCGGGCGATGTCCGCCCGGTCGCGGCACGGGTCGATGTGGCGGGGTTGCGGGAATACGCGGCCTCGCGCTTGCCGGACTACATGGTTCCGCTGGTGGTGCCGATCGAGGCGATTCCGCTGACGGTCAACGGCAAGCTGGACCGGGCTGCGCTGCCCGCGCCCGATCTGCCCGGTGCGGGGCGGGCGGCGCAGACCCCGGTGGAAGAGATCCTCTGCGGGCTGTTCGCCGAGGTCCTCGGTTTGGAACGGGTTGGGACCGAGGCGTCGTTCTTCGAGTTGGGTGGTGACTCGCTGCTGGCGATGCGGCTGATCGCCCGCATCAGGTCGGTGCTGGACGCCGAGATCAGCATCCGGGGACTGTTCGCCGAGCCGACGGTCGCCGGGCTGGCCAGGCTCGTGAGCGGTTCGGACGAGACGCGTCAGGCACTCTCGCCGTTGCCGCGGCCGGAGGTGCTGCCACTGTCGTACGCCCAGCAGCGTATGTGGTTCCTCAACCGGCTGGAGGACGCGGGCGAGGGCGCGGGGTACAACCTGCCGTTCGCGCTACGCCTGTTCGGCGAGCTGGACGCGGCGGCGCTGGAGGCGGCGATCGGGGATGTCGCCGAGCGCCACGAGAGCCTCCGCACGATCTTCCCGGAGACCGGCGGCGTGCCTCGCCAGCAGGTCCTGGAGGGGTTCGCCGGCCGCCCGATGCTGGAGGTGGTCCAGGGCGGCGGCCGTGACGTGGCCGGCCTGGTGGCGGCGTACACCGGGCGAAGGTTCGACGTGCGGGTCGATCTGCCGTGGCGGGTCTGCGTGGTGTCGGTGTCGCCCTTGGAGCATGTGCTGCTGGTCGTGACCCACCACATCGCGTCCGACGGCTGGTCGATGGGCGTCATCGGCGAGGATCTGAGCACGGCGTACGCGGCTCGTCGCGAGGGCCGCGCGCCGGAGTGGCGGCCGTTGCCGGTGCAGTACGCGGACTACGCGTTGTGGCAGCGTGAGGTCCTGGGCGATCTGGACGACCCGGGCAGCCTGATCAGCGGCCAGCTCGGCTACTGGCGGCAAACCCTGGAAGGCGCGCCGGAGGAGTTGTCGCTTCCGGTCGACCGGCCACGCCCGGCGACGTCGTCGTTCCGCGGCGGAACCGCGCACCTGGAGGTGGACGCGCGGACCCACGCCCGGCTGGCGGAGGTCGCGCAGCGCAGTGGAACCACGATGTTCATGGTGGCGCACGCGGCGCTGGCCGTGCTGCTGGCCAAGGTCGGCGCCGGCACGGACATCCCGATCGGTACGGCGATCGCCGGTCGTGGGGACGCGGCGTTGGAGGACCTGGCCGGGTTCTTCGTCAACACGCTCGTCCTGCGTACGGACCTTTCCGGCGACCCGTCGTTCGAAGACGTGCTGGCCCGGGTGCGGGAGACCGACCTGGCCGCATACGCCCACCAGGACGTGCCCTTCGAACGGCTGGTCGACGAGCTGAACCCCACCCGCTCGCTGTCCCGCAACCCGCTCTTCCAGATCATGCTGGTCCTGCAGAACCTGCCGGAGGGGCAGGGTCAGTGGGACCTCCCCGGCCTGCACGTGACCCCGATGCCGGACGGGGCGATCGACACGGCGGCGAAGTTCGACCTGTCGGTGACGCTGGTGGAACACCGGGACGAGACCGGGGCCCCGGCCGGCCTGATCGGCGGCATGTTGTACGCCGTCGACCTGTTCGACGAGGCGACGATTCAGGCGCTCGCACAGCGGTTGGTGCGGGTGCTGGAGCAGGTGGCCTCCGACCCCGCGGTACGGCTGAGGGACATCGAGGTCCTGACGCCGGAGGAGCGTTCTCTGACGGTGACGGGCTGGAACGACACGGCGGTGTCGTTGGCGGCCGGAACCGTGCTGGACCGGTTCCGCGAGCAGGCCGATCGGGCACCCGACGCGGTCGCGGTGTGGTGCGACGGCACGGGCCTTTCCTACCGGGAGGTGGAGCAGGCGGCCAACCGGCTGGCCCACTACCTGCGCGAGCAGGGCGTTGGCGCCGAGTCCCGGGTGGGGCTGGTGCTGCCGCGCGGCGTTCAGTTGGTCGTGTCGATCCTGGCGGCGTGGAAGGCCGGGGCAGGGTATGTGCCGATCGACCCCGCTTATCCGGCTGACCGGATCGGTTTTGTCCTGGCCGACAGCGGCGCCCAGGTCGTCATCGGCACCACCGCCACCCTGTCCACCACCCTGGCCGGCATCACCACACCCCATGCCGACGCGAACGTGAGCGCGGGTGGGGGTGCAGCTGCGAACGCAGTCGGCACCAACGCCGATGTGAGTGTGGGCGGGCTGCGCCTGATCGCGCTGGACGACGAGCGGACCGCCGGGCGGATCGACGCCGAGTCTCCGGAGGTGCCGGACGGCCGGATCGATGCGTCGCAGTTGGCGTATGTGATCTATACGTCGGGGTCGACGGGCCGGCCGAAGGGGGTGGCGGTGCCGCATGCCGGGGTGGTGAACCTGGCGCACGCGATGCGGCCCGCCCTTGACGTGGGGCCGGGGGTGACGGCGTTGCAGTTCGCCTCCTTCGGGTTCGACGCCGCCGTACTGGACGTCGCCGTCACTCTGGCGGCCGGCGGAACCCTGGCGATCGCGACGGAGGCTGAGCGGGCCGAGCCCGGCGCTCTCGCGCAGATGATCGCCACTGCGGGGGTGGAGGTGGCGAGTGTGGTGCCGTCTCTGCTGGATGTGCTGGATCCCGGGGCCGTCGCAGGGGTGCGGCGGTGGGTGGTGGGTGCCGAGCGGGTGAGTGCCCGTCTTGCCGCGCAGTGGGTGGAGCACACGCAGGTGTGGGTGGCCTACGGCCCGACCGAGGCGAGTGTGATCGCCACGTCCGGTCCGGTCCGGGCCCCGGTGGAGCAGGACCCGCCGATCGGTGCGCCGCTCGCCAACACGGCCGTGTTTGTGCTGGACGACTTCCTCCGCCCGGTCCCGCCCGGCGTCACCGGAGAGGTGTACATCGCGGGCGCCGGCCTGGCCCGGGGGTATGTGGGACGGGCGGGGATGACCGCCGAGCGGTTCGTGGCCTGCCCGTTCACCGAGGGTGGGCGGATGTATCGCAGTGGTGACGTGGCCCGCTGGCTGGCAGATGGGCAATTGGCTTTCGTCGGGCGGGCGGATGAGCAGGTGAAGATCCGCGGGTTCCGGATCGAGCCCGGTGAGGTCGAAGCCGTCCTCGCCGCCCACGAGTCGGTGGCGCAGGTCGCCGTTCTCGTGCGCGAAGACCGCCCCGGCGACAAACGCCTGGTCGCCTACATCGTCCCCGCCGATGGTCAGGTCGACGTCGAAGCGCTGCGGGAGCACGCCGCAGGACGGCTGCCGGATTACATGGTGCCGCTGGTCGTGCCGATCGAGGCGATGCCGCTGACGGCCAACGGCAAGCTGGACCGCGCCGCCCTGCCCGCGCCGGACCAGCCCGCTGCGGGCCGTACGGCGGAAACCCCGATGGAAGAGCTCCTGTGCGGGTTGTTCGCCGAGGTCCTGGGCGTGGAGCAGGTCGGTGCGGAGGCGTCGTTCTTCGACCTCGGCGGTGACTCGCTGCTGGCGATGCGGCTGCTGGCGCGGATCAGGGCGGTGCTGGAGACCGAGATCAGCATCGGTGACCTGTTCGGTGAACCGACCGTCGCCGGGCTGGCCCGGATGATCGGTGGGGCCGGCCAGGCCCGCCCGGCGCTCACGCCGCTGCCACGGCCCGAGGTGCTGCCGCTGTCGTACGCCCAGCAGCGCATGTGGTTCCTCAACCGCCTCGAAGACGCCGGAGGGGGAGCCGTCTACAACCTCCCGCTGGCGCTGCGCCTGTCGGGCGACCTGGACATGGCGGCCCTGGACGCCGCGATCGGGGATGTCGCCGACCGCCACGAGAGCCTTCGTACGATCTTCCCGGAGTCCGGCGGCGTCCCGCGCCAGGAGGTTCTCACCGGGGCCGCGGGCCGACCGGCCGTC
This sequence comes from Microbispora sp. NBC_01389, assembly GCF_045040095.1. Classification (NCBI taxonomy): domain Bacteria; kingdom Bacillati; phylum Actinomycetota; class Actinomycetes; order Streptosporangiales; family Streptosporangiaceae; genus Microbispora; species Microbispora sp. NBC_01389. Next base: position 1,150,598 of record NZ_CP109552.1, on the reverse strand, counting down.
GGGGTGACCCAGACCTCCGGGGACGGGCTGCGGGACGCGGTCGCCGCCCATCTCGACGCGGGCTTCGACGTGAGCGTGGATCTGCCGTGGCGGACCCACCTCTTCACTCTTGGCCCGTCGGAGCACGTGCTGCTCATCGTCGCGCATCACATCGCGGTGGACGGCTGGTCGATGGGCGTGCTGGGCCGGGACCTGAGCACGGCGTACGCGGCCCGTCGCGAGGGTCGCGTGCCGAGCTGGCGGCCGCTGCCCGTGCAGTACGCGGACTACGCGCTGTGGCAGCGGGAGGCGCTGGGCGACCTGGACGACCCCGGCAGCCTGATCAGCGGCCAGCTCGGCTACTGGCGGCAGGCCCTGGAAGGGGCGCCAGAGGAGCTCGCGCTTCCGGCCGATCGGCCGCGTCCGGCGGCGTCGTCGTTCCGCGGCGGCAACGTGCACCTGGAAGTGGACGCGCGGACCCACGCCCGGCTGGCGGAGGTCGCGCAGAACGGCCGGGCCACGATGTTCATGGTGGCCCACGCGGCGCTGGCGGTGCTGTTGGCGAAGGTCGGCGCGGGGACGGACCTTCCGATCGGTACGGCGATCGCGGGTCGTGGGGACGCGGCGTTGGAGGACCTGGCCGGGTTCTTCGTCAACACGCTCGTCCTGCGTACGGACCTTTCCGGCGACCCGTCCTTCGAGGACGTGCTGGCGCGGGTGCGGGAGACCGACCTGGCCGCCTACGCCCACCAGGACGTCCCCTTCGAACGCCTCGTGGAGGAGCTCAACCCGGCGCGCTCGCTGTCGCGCAACCCGCTCTTCCAGATCATGTTGGCCGTGCAGAATCTCACGCCCACCGTCTGGGAGCTGCCCGGTCTGCGGGGGGAATCGCTGCAGCTTGGTGCCGAGGCCGCCCGCATCGACCTGTCCGTGACTCTGGTGGAGCGACGCGACGACGGCGAGCCGTCCGGGATGGGCGGCATGATCCTCTACGCCGCCGACCTGTTCGACGAGGAGACGGCTCAGGCGCTCGCGCGGCGGTTGGTGCGGGTGCTGGAGCAGGTGGCCGCTGATCCGTCCGTACGGCTCAGTGAGCTGGAAGTGCTGGACGAGGCCGAGCGGCGGGCCGTGCTGGGGGAGTGGAACGACACCGCCACGCCGGTCGAGGTCCGTACGTTGCCGGAGCTGTTCGCGGCGCGGGTGGAGCGGTCGCCGGGTGCGGTGGCGGTGGCGGGGCCGGGGGTGTCGTGGTCGTACGCGGAGGTGGACGCGGCGGCGAACCGGATCGCGCATGAGCTGATCGGCCGGGGGGTGGGTCCGGAGGATCTGGTGGGCGTGATGATGGAGCGCGCGCCGGAGCTGGTCGCGGTGCTTTTGGGGGTGGCGAAGGCGGGTGCGGGGTTCGTGCCGGTGGATCCGGCCTATCCGGCGCAGCGGATCGCGTTCATGCTGGGTGACGCCGCCCCGGCGCTGGTGCTGTGCACCCAGGCCGTACGGCCGGCACTGGCGGAGGCCGAGGGACTGGTTCCGGACGGCGGGTCCCCCCATCTGGTGCTGGACGATCCGGCGGTGGCCGCGTCCGTGGCGTCCCGTCCGGCGTCGTCCGTGACGGATGCCGATCGGGTGGCGCCGCTGCGCGTCGGCCATCCCGCGTACGTGATCTACACGTCGGGGTCGACCGGCATCCCGAAGGGTGTGGTGGTGACCCATCGGGGCCTGGGAAACCTGGCGGAGTCGCAGATCGATCGGTTCGCGGTCGAGCCGTTGTCCCGGGTGCTGCAGCTCGCGTCGGTGAGCTTCGACGCGGCGGTCTCGGAGATGTGCATGGCGTTGCTGTCGGGCGCGACGCTGGTGATGGCGGGGGCCGATCGGCTGCCGCCGGCGGGGTCGCTGGCGGACGCGGTGGGCGAGTTCGGGGTGACGCACCTGACGGTGTCGCCGTCGGTGCTCGCTTCGGTGGAGACGCTGCCGGAGAGCATGGAGACGCTGGTGGTGGCGGGCGAGGCCTGCCCGCCGTCGCTGACCGAGCGCTGGGCGGACCGGATCCGCATGATCAACGCGTACGGTCCGACCGAGACGACCGTCTGCGCCACGATGAGCCGCCCCCTCGCGGCGGCCGGGACGGCCCCGATCGGCGCGCCCATCGCCAACACCCGCGTGTTCGTGCTGGACGATTTCCTGCGTCCGGTTCCGCCCGGGGTGACCGGGGAGTTGTACGTCGCGGGAGTTGGGCTGGCTCGGGGGTATCTGCGGCGGGCGGGGCTGACGGCCGGGCGGTTCGTGGCGTGTCCGCACGCGCCGGGTGAGCGGATGTACCGCACGGGCGACCTGGCCCGCTGGAGTCCCGACGGGGAACTGCTCTTCGCGGGGCGGGCCGACGAGCAGGTGAAGATCCGCGGCTTCCGGATCGAGCTGGGCGAGATCGAGGCCGTGCTGACCTCGCAGGGGTCGGTGGGGCAGGTCGCGGCGGTCGTGCGGGAGGACCGCCCGGGTGACAGGCGTCTGGTCGCCTACGTCGTCCCGGCCGATGGCCAGGTGGTGGACGTCGCGGCGCTGCGGGAGTTCGTCGGCTCCCGGTTGCCGGACTACATGGTGCCCATCGTCATGCCGATCGACGAGCTTCCGCTGTCCGTCAACGGCAAGCTGGACCATGCCGCGCTGCCCGCGCCCGACTTCGCTGGCGTCGCTGTGGGCCGTGGCCCGGCCACCCCCGTCGAGGAGGTGCTGTGCGGGCTGTTCGGCGAGGTGCTGGGCCTCGACTGGGTGAGCACCGACGCCTCCTTCTTCGACCTGGGCGGCGACTCACTGCTCGGCATGCGGCTGATCGCCCGCATTCGGGCCGTGCTGGAGGCCGAGCTCGGCATCGGCGAACTCTTCGGTGAGCCGACGGTTGCGGGGTTGGCGCGGTTGGTGGGTGGGTCGGGTCAGGTGCGTCGGGTCCTGTCGCCGGTGGTGCGGCCGGAGGTGTTGCCGCTGTCGTATGCCCAGCAGCGGATGTGGTTCCTGAACCGGCTGGAGGACGCGGGGGAGGGGGCGGGGTACAACCTGCCGCTGGCGTTGCGGTTGTCGGGTGAGCTGGATGTCGCGGCGCTGGAGGCGGCGGTCGGGGATGTGGCCGACCGGCATGAGAGCCTGCGCACGGTCTTCCCGGAGGCGGGCGGGGCGCCGTTCCAGCGGATCGTGGAGGGGCCGGCGGGCCGTCCGGGGCTGGAGGTGGTCCAGGGTGGTGGCCGTGATGTCGCCGATCTGGTCGCGGCGTACGCGGGTCGTAGGTTCGATGTGCGGGTCGATCTGCCGTGGCGGGTCTGTGTGGTGTCGGTGTCGCCGTCGGAGCATGTGCTGCTGGTGGTGGTGCATCACATCGCCTCTGACGGGTGGTCGATGGGTGTTCTGGGCCGGGATCTGGCGCGGGCGTATGCCGCGCGGTGTCAGGGTCAGGTGCCGGGCTGGCGGCCGCTTGCGGTGCAGTACGCGGATTACGCGTTGTGGCAGCGGGAGGTCCTGGGCGACCTGGACGACCCGGGCAGCCTGATCAGTGACCAGCTCGGCTACTGGCGCCAAGCCCTGGAGGGCGCGCCGGAGGAGTTGGCCCTGCCCGTGGACCGGCCTCGTCCGGCCACCTCGTCGTTCCGCAGTGGTGATGTGCGGTTGGAGGTGGGCGCGGGGACGCATGCCCGGTTGGTGGAGGTCGCCCAGCGGGGCGGGGCCACGATGTTCATGGTGGCGCACGCGGCGCTGGCGGTGTTGCTGGCGAAGGTCGGCGCGGGGACCGACATCCCTGTCGGTACGGCGATCGCGGGTCGTGGGGACGCGGCGCTGGAGGACCTGGCCGGGTTCTTCGTCAACACCCTCGTCCTGCGTACGGATTTGAGTGGTGACCCGTCGTTCGAAGACGTGCTGGGCCGGGTGCGGGAGACCGACCTTGCCGCATACGGCCACCAGGACGTTCCCTTCGAACGCCTCGTGGACGAACTGAACCCGTCACGTTCGCTGTCCCGCAACCCGCTCTTCCAGGTCATGCTGGTCCTGCAGAACCTGCCGGAGGCCCAGGGCCAGTGGGACCTGCCCGGCCTGAGAGTCGCCCCACTGGACGAGGGACCGGCGGACGCGACGGCCCGGTTCGATCTGTCGCTGACTCTGGTGGAGCACCGGGACGAGACCGGGGCTCCGGCCGGCCTGATCGGCGGGCTGCTCTACGCCGCCGACCTGTTCGACGAATCCACCGCGCAGGCGCTCGCGCAGCGGTTGGTACGGGTGCTGGAGCAGGTCGCGCAGGATCCTTCCGTACGGCTCAGCCAGGTCGAGGTGCTGGAGGAGTCCGAGCGGGGTGCGGTGGTGTGGGGGTGGAATGACACCGCTGCGGGGGTGGCGGAGGGGACGTTCGGGGGGTTGTTCGAGGCGCAGGTGGCGCGGACGCCGGATGCGGTGGCGGTGGTCGGGCAGGGCCGGTCGTGGTCGTATGCGGAGTTGGACGCGGCGGCCAACCGGGTGGCGCATGCGCTGATCGGCCGGGGCGTGGGCCCGGAAGATCTGGTGGGCGTGATGATGGAGCGCTCGCCGGAGCTGATCGCGGTGCTTTTGGGGGTGGGCAAGGCGGGTGCGGGCTACCTGCCGATAGACCCCCGGCACCCGGCGTCGCGGATCGCGTTCATGCTGGGTGACGCCGCCCCGGTGCTGACGGTGTGTACCACGGTCACGGAGGCGGCGCTGTCGGCTGCTGCCGCCGATGCGTCGCGGGTGGTGTTCGATCTGCTGGACCTGTCGGGGTTGCCCAGTTTCGCGCCGGCGGATGCGGATCGGGTGGCGCCGCTGCGGATGGACCATCCGGCGTATGTGATCTACACGTCGGGGTCGACCGGGACACCGAAGGGTGTGGTGGTGTCCCATCGCGGGGTGGGGAGTCTGGCGGCGGCGCATATCGGCCGGTTGGGGGCGGGGGCTGGGGCGCGGGTGCTGCAGTTCACCTCGCTGAGCTTCGATGTCGCCTTCGCCGAGTTCTGCACCGCCCTGCTGTCGGGGGGTGCGCTGGTGGTGGTCGGCAGCGAGGCGTTGCCGCCGTATGGGTCGCTGGGTGAGGTGACGGCCGCCTTCGGGGTCACTCACCTGATGATGCCGCCGTCGGTACTCGCCGCGGCGGACGATCTGGCCCCCTCGGTGCACACGGTGTCGGTGGCGGGTGAGGTGTGTCCGTCGTCGTTGGTGGATCGGTGGGCGGTGGGCCGCCGGTTCGTCAATGCCTATGGTCCGACCGAGGCGACGGTGATCGCGGCGATGAGCGGGCCGCTGTCGGCCGGTGGGGGTGTGGTGCCGATCGGGCGGCCGATCGAGAACACGCGGACGTATGTCCTGGACGACTTCTTGCGGCCGGTTCCGCCCGGGGTGACGGGGGAGTTGTACCTGGCGGGCGCGGGGCTGGCGCGGGGGTATGCCAAGCGGGCCGCGTTGACGGCGGAGCGGTTCGTCGCGGGGCCGTTCGCGTCTGGTGAGCGGATGTACCGGACGGGTGACCTGGCGTACTGGACGGCCGATGGGCAGATCGTGGTGTCCGGGCGTGCCGACGACCAGGTGAAGATCCGTGGTTTCCGGGTGGAACCGGGCGAGATCGAGGCCGTCCTTGCGAGCCATGAGTCGGTGGCCCAGGCCGCGGTGCTCGTACGAGAGGACCGGCCCGGTGACAGGCGCCTTGTCGCCTACGTCGTCCCGGCCGATGGCCAGGTCGTGGACGTCGCGGCGTTGCGGGAGTTCGTCGGGTCCCGGTTGCCGGACTACATGGTGCCGCTCGTCGTGCCGATCGGGTCGCTTCCGCTGACGGTCAACGGCAAGCTCGACCGGGCCGCGCTGCCTGCCCCGGAGTTCTCCGACATCGCCGCCGGTCGCGGCCCGGCCACGCCTGCCGAGGAGGTGCTCTGCGGCCTGTTCGCCGAGGTCCTGGGAGTGGACCAGGTCGGTGCGGAGGCGTCGTTCTTCGACCTGGGCGGTGACTCGCTGCTCGGCATGCGGCTGATCGCCCGGATCAGGTCGGTGCTGGACACCGAGGTGAGCATCCGCGGGCTGTTCGCCGAGCCGACGGTTGCCGGGTTGGCGCGGTTGGTGGGTGGGTCGGGTCAGGTGCGTCGGGTCCTGTCGCCGGTGGTGCGGCCGGAGGTGTTGCCGCTGTCGTATGCCCAGCAGCGGATGTGGTTCCTGAACCGGTTGGAGGACGCGGGGGAGGGGGCGGGGTACAACCTGCCGCTGGCGTTGCGCCTGTCGGGTGAGCTGGATGTGGCGGCGCTGGAGGCGGCGGTCGGGGATGTGGCCGACCGGCATGAGAGCCTGCGCACGGTCTTCCCGGAGGCGGGCGGGGTTCCGTGTCAGCGGGTCGTGGAGGGGCCGGCGGGCCGTCCGGGGCTGGAGGTGGTCCAGGGTGGTGGCCGTGATGTCGCCGGCCTGGTCGCGGCGTACGCGGGTCGTAGGTTCGATGTGCGGGTCGATCTGCCGTGGCGGGTCTGTGTGGTGTCGGTGTCGCCGTCGGAGCATGTGCTGCTGGTGGTGGTGCATCACATCGCCTCTGACGGGTGGTCGATGGGTGTTCTGGGCCGGGATCTGGCCCGGGCGTATGCCGCGCGGTGTCAGGGTCAGGTGCCGGGCTGGCGGCCGCTTGCGGTGCAGTACGCGGATTACGCGTTGTGGCAGCGGGAGGTCCTGGGCGATCTGGACGACCCGGGCAGCCTGATCAGCGACCAGCTCGGCTACTGGCGGCAGGCATTGGAAGGGGCGCCGGAGGAGCTTGCCCTGCCCGCGGATCGCCCACGCCCTGCGACGTCGTCGTTCCGTAGTGGCGATGTGCGGTTGGAGGTGGGCGCGGGGACGCATGCCCGGTTGGTGGAGGTCGCCCAGCGGGGCGGGGCCACGATGTTCATGGTGGCGCACGCGGCGCTGGCGGTGTTGCTGGCGAAGGTCGGCGCGGGGACCGACATCCCTGTCGGTACGGCGATCGCGGGTCGTGGGGACGCGGCGCTGGAGGACCTGGCCGGGTTCTTCGTCAACACGCTCGTCCTGCGTACGGACCTGTCCGGTGACCCGTCGTTCGAGGACGTGGTGGGCCGGGTGCGCGAGACCGACCTTGCCGCATACGGCCACCAGGACGTTCCCTTCGAACGCCTCGTGGACGAACTGAACCCGTCACGCTCCCTGTCCCGCAACCCGCTCTTCCAGGTCATGCTGTCTTTGCAGAACCTGCCGGAGGCCCAGGGCCAGTGGGACCTGCCGGGCCTGCACGCCGCTCCGCTGCAGGGCGGGTCGATCCAGGCGGCGGCGAAGTTCGATCTCTCCGTGACCTTGGTCGAGCGACGTGACGACGGCGAGCCCTCGGGCCTGGGGGGCATCATCCAGTACGCCGCCGACCTCTTCGACGAGTCCACCGCCCAAGCGCTCGCCCAGCGGTTGGTGCGGGTGCTGGAGCAGGTGGCTTCCGATCCCTCGGTGCGGCTCAGCCAGGTCGATGTGCTGGAGGAGTCCGAGCGGCGGTCGGTGGTGGAGGGGTGGAACGACACCGCTGCCCCGGTGGTGGCCGGGACGGTGCTGGATCGGTTCCAGGAGCAGGCCGATCGGGCGCCGGATGCGGTGGCGGTGTGGTGCGACGGGGTCGGCGTCTCCTACCGGGAGGTGGAGGAGGCGGCGAACCGGCTGGCTCACTACCTGCGTGGGCTGGGGGTTGGTGCCGAGTCCAGGGTGGGGTTGGTGCTGCCGCGCGGCGTTCAGCTGGTCGTGTCGATTCTGGCCGCGTGGAAGGCCGGGGCTGGGTATGTGCCGATCGACCCGGCCTACCCGGCTGACCGGATCGGTTTCGTCCTGGCCGACAGCGCCGCCCAGGTTGTCATCGGCACCACCGCCACCCTCTCCACCACCCTGTCCACCACCCTGTCCACCACCCTGTTTGCCGCCCTGGCCGGCATCACCACACCCGACACCGACGCGAACGCGGGCGAGGGCGGGCTGCGTGTGGTCGTGCTGGATGACGAGCGGACGGCTGAGCTGATCGATGCCTTGCCTGCGGAGCGCTTGGAGGTGGCAGTCGATGCGTCGCAGTTGGCGTATGTGATCTATACGTCGGGGTCGACGGGGCGGCCGAAGGGGGTGGCGGTGCCGCATGCGGGGGTGGTGAACCTGGCGCACGCGTTGCGGTCCGCCCTTGATGTGGGTCCGGGGGTGACGGCGTTGCAGTTCGCCTCCTTCGGGTTCGACGCCGCTGTACTGGATGTCGCGGTCACCTTGGCGGCGGGTGGGACTCTGGCGATCGCGACGGAGGCTGAGCGGGCCGAGCCCGGCGCTCTCGCGCAGATGATCGCCACTGCGGGGGTGGAGGTGGCGAGTGTGGTGCCGTCTCTGCTGGGCGTGCTGGACCCGGAGAGTGTGCCGGGGGTGCGGCGGTGGGTTTTGGGTGCGGAGCGGTTGAGCGCCCGCTTGGCCGCACGATGGCTGGGGTCGGGGGCGGAGGTGTGGAACACCTACGGCCCGACCGAGGCCAGTGTGATCACCACCGCCAGCCCGATAGCGACTCCGGTGGAGCAGGATCCTCCGATCGGGGCGCCGATCGCCAACACGGCCGTGTTCGTTCTGGACGATTTCCTCCGCCCGGTCCCGCCCGGGGTCACCGGGGAGCTCTACATCGCCGGCGCGGGTCTGGCCCGGGGGTATGTGGGTCGTCCGGGGATGACCGCCGAGCGGTTCGTCGCCTCCCCGTTCACCCTCGGGGAGCGGATGTACCGCAGCGGTGACCTGGCCCGCTGGTGTGGTGACGGTCAGCTTGCCTTTGTCGGGCGGGCGGATGAGCAGGTGAAGATCCGGGGGTTCCGGATCGAGCCCGGCGAGGTCGAAGCCGTCCTCGCCGCCCACGAGTCGGTGGCGCAGGTCGCCGTCGTCGTCCGCGAAGACCGCCCGGGCGAGAAGCGCCTGGTCGCCTACGTCGTCCCGACTACCCACGCCGCAAGCTCCGGCGTACGGGGTGCGGCGGCCCCGAGCGGGGCGGGCGGGGATGGCGCCGGCCTCGACACCGTGAGCGGCGAGGCCATGAGCCCGGTCGCCGGGCGGGTGGATGTGGCGGGGTTGCGGGAGTACGCGGCGTCGCGCTTGCCGGACTACATGGTGCCGCTGATCGTTCAGATCGAGGCGATCCCGCTGACGGTCAACGGCAAGCTCGACCGGGCGGCGCTACCTCTGCCGGACGCGGCGGGCCTGCCGGGCAGCCGTGGCCCGGCCACGCCCACCGAAGAGGTGCTCTGCGGGCTGTTCGCCGAGGTCCTGGGAGTGGAGCAGGTCGGCGCCGAGACGTCGTTCTTCGACCTGGGCGGTGACTCGCTGCTGGCGATGCGGCTGATCGCCCGCATCCGGGCCGTGCTGGACGCCGAGATCAGCATCCGCGGGCTGTTCGCCGAGCCGACTGTCGCCGGGCTGGCCAGGCTCGTGGACGGTACGGGTGACACCCGCCGGGCGTTGACGCCGATGCCGCGCCCCGAGGTGCTGCCGCTGTCGTACGCCCAGCAGCGCATGTGGTTCCTCAGCCGCCTGGAGGACGCCGGCAGCGGCGCGAACTACACCCTGCCGCTTGTCATGCGTCTTGGCGGGGAAATCGACGTCGCGGTGCTGGAAGCCGCACTGGGTGATGTCGCCGACCGGCACGAGAGCCTCCGCACGATCTTCCCGGAGACCGGCGGCGTACCTCGCCAGCACGTCCTGCAGGGGTCGGCGGGCCGGCCGCGACTGGTGGTCGTCGAGACCACTGAGGACCAGATCGAGGAACTACGGGCCGCGCACGCGGGTCGGGCCTTCGACCTCAGCGTCGATCTGCCGTGGCGGGTCCACCTGTTCACCCTCGGCCCGTCGGACCAGGTGCTGCTCATCGTCGCGCATCACATCGCGGTCGACGCCTGGTCGATGGGCGTCCTGGGCCGGGACCTGAGCGTCGCCTACGCGGCCCGGCGCGAGGGCCGCGCGCCGGAGTGGCAGCCGTTGCCGGTGCAGTACGCGGACTACGCGCTGTGGCAGCGTGAGGTCCTGGGCGATCTGGACGACCCCGGCAGCCTGATCAGCGATCAGCTCGGCTACTGGCGTCAGGCATTGCAGGGGGCGCCGGAGGAGCTCGCCCTGCCCGCGGACCGGCCACGCCCGGCGACGTCGTCGTTCCGCGGCGGAACCGTACACCTGGAAGTGGACGCACGGACCCACGCGCGGCTGGTGGAGGTCGCGCAGAGCGGCCGGGCCACGATGTTCATGGTGGCGCACGCGGCGCTGGCCGTGCTGCTGGCCAAGGTCGGCGCCGGCACGGACATCCCGATCGGTACGGCGATCGCCGGTCGTGGGGACGCGGCGTTGGAGGACCTGGCCGGGTTCTTCGTCAACACCCTCGTCCTGCGCGCCGACCTGTCCGGCGACCCGTCGTTCGAGGACGTGCTGGCCCGGGTGCGGGAGACCGATCTTGCCGCCTACGCCCACCAGGACGTGCCGTTCGAACGGCTGGTGGACGAGCTGAACCCCACCCGCTCGCTGTCCCGCAACCCGCTCTTCCAGATCATGCTGGCGCTGCAGAACGCCGCACCGGCGGCCTGGGAGCTGCAGGGTCTCACGGCGGGCCTCATGTCGTCGGCGGGTGAGGAGGTGTCCCGGTTCGACCTGTCGGTCACGCTGGTGGAGCGGCGTGACGATGGAGAGCCCACGGGGTTGCGCGGCGCGATGCAGTACGCCGCCGACCTGTTCGACGAGGCCACCGCGCAGGCACTGGCACAGCGGTTGGTACGGGTGCTGGAGCAGGTCGCCTCCGACCCGGCCGTACGGCTCAGCCAGGTCGATGTGCTGGAGGAGTCCGAGCGGCACGCGGTGGTGGCGGGGTGGAACGACACCGCTGCCCCGGTGGCGGCCGGGACGGTGCTGGACCGGTTCGAGGAGCAGGCCGATCGTTCGCCGGATGCGGTGGCGGTGTGGTGCGACGGGGTCGGCGTCTCCTACCAGGAGGTGGAGGAGGCGGCCAACCGGTTAGCCGGTTATCTGCGTGGTCTGGGCGTTGGCGCCGAGTCCCGGGTCGGGTTGGTGCTGCCGCGCGGGATTCAGTTGGTCGTGTCGATTCTGGCCGCGTGGAAGGCCGGGGCGGGGTATGTGCCGATCGACCCGGCCTATCCGGCTGACCGGATCGGTTTCGTTCTGGCCGACAGCGCCGCCCACGCCGTCATCGGCATCGGTGCCACGGTGGCGGAGGTGGATCCCGGGCAGGCGCGGGTGATCCTGCTCGACGACGAGCGGACCGCCGGGCGGATCGACGCCCAGTCTCCGGAGGTGCCGGACGGCCGGATCGATGCGTCGCAGTTGGCGTATGTGATCTATACGTCGGGGTCGACGGGCCGGCCGAAGGGGGTGGCGGTGCCGCATGCCGGGGTGGTGAACCTGGCACACGCGATGCGGCCCGCTTTGGATGTGGGGCCGGGGGTGACGGCGTTGCAGTTCGCCTCCTTCGGGTTCGACGCCGCCGTACTCGACGTCGCCGTCACTCTGGCGGTCGGCGGGACTCTGGCGATCGCGACGGAGGCTGAGCGGGCCGAGCCCGGCGCTCTCGCAGAGATGATCGCCACTGCGGGGGTGGAGGTGGCGAGTGTGGTGCCGTCTCTGCTGGATGTGCTGGATCCCGGGGCCGTCGCCGGGGTGCGGCGGTGGGTGGTGGGTGCCGAGCGGGTGAGTGCCCGTCTTGCCGCGCAGTGGGTGGAGCACACGCAGGTGTGGGTGGCCTACGGCCCGACCGAGGCGAGTGTGATCGCCACGTCCGGTCCGGTCCGGGCCCCGGTGGAGCAGGACCCGGCGATCGGTGCGCCGCTCGCCAACACCGCTGTGTTCGTGCTGGACGACTTCCTCCAGCCCGTCCCGCCCGGCGTCACCGGAGAGGTGTACATCGCGGGCGCGGGTCTGGCCCGGGGGTATGTGGGCCGTCCGGGGATGACCGCCGAGCGGTTCGTGGCCTGCCCGTTCGCCGAGGGTGGGCGGATGTATCGCAGTGGTGACCTGGCCCGCTGGCTGAATGACGGTCAGTTGGCTTTCGTCGGGCGGGCGGACGAGCAGGTGAAGATCCGCGGGTTCCGGATCGAGCCCGGTGAGGTCGAAGCCGTCCTCGCGAGCCACGAGTCGGTGGCGCAGGTCGCCGTTCTCGTGCGCGAAGACCGCCCCGGCGACAAACGCCTCATCGCCTACATCGTCCCCACCGATGGTCAGGTCGACGTCGAAGCGCTGCGGGAGCACGCCGCAGGACGGCTGCCGGATTACATGGTGCCGCTGGTCGTGCCGATCGAGGCGATGCCGCTGACGGCCAACGGCAAGCTGGACCGGGCCGCGCTGCCCGCGCCGGACGTCGCGGGTCTGCCGGGCGGTCGTGGCCCGGCGACACCCGCCGAAGAGGTGCTGTGCGGGCTGTTCGCCGAGGTGCTCGGTCTGGAGCAGGTCGGGGCCGAGACGTCGTTCTTCGACCTGGGCGGTGACTCGCTGCTGGCGATGCGGCTGATCGCCCGCATCCGGGCGGTGCTGGAGACCGAGATCAACATCGGTGACCTGTTCGGTGAACCGACCGTCGCCGGGCTGGCCCGGATGATCGGCGGGACCGGCCAGGTCCGGCGGGCGCTCACGCCGGTGCCGCGGCCCGAGGTGCTGCCGCTGTCGTACGCCCAGCAGCGCATGTGGTTCCTCAACCGCCTCGAAGACGCCGGAGAGGGCGCGGCGTACAACCTCTCGCTCGCACTCCGCCTGTCAGGGGACCCGGACATCGCGGCGCTGGAGGCGGCGATCGGCGACATCGCGGACCGTCACGAGAGCCTGCGCACGGTCTTCCCCGAGACCGACGGAGTCCCCCGCCAGCACATCCTGGACGGGCCCGCCGGCCGTCCGGCGCTGCTGGTCGCGGAGACCACGGAGCAGGACCTTCCGGAGACGCTCGCCTCGTACGCGGGGCGCAGGTTCGATCTCACCGCCGACCTGCCGTTGCGCGTTCACCTGCTCGCGGTCGCGCCGTCCGAGTACGTGCTGCTGATCGTGGTCCACCACATCGCGGTGGACGGCTGGTCGATGGGCGTCCTGGGCCGGGACCTGCGCGTGGCCTACGCGGCCCGCCGCGACGGCCGGGCGCCGGAACGGCAGCCGCTCCCTGTCCAGTACGCCGACTACGCGCTGTGGCAGCGTGAGGTCCTGGGCGACCTGGACGACCCCGGCAGCCTGATCAGCGGCCAGCTCGGCTACTGGCGCCAGGCCCTGCGGGGGGTGCCGGAGGAGGTGGCGCTCCCGTCCGACCGGCCACGCCCGGCCGTGTCCTCCTTCCGCGGCGCCAACGTGCCGGTCGAGGTGGACGCGGAGACCCACGCCCGGCTGGTGGAGCTCGCCCAGAACGGCCAGTCCACGATGTTCATGGTGGCCCACGCGGCGCTCGCGATGCTGCTGTCGCGGATGGGTGCCGGCTCCGACATCCCGATCGGTACGGTGATCGCCGGTCGCGGGGACGCGGCGCTGGAGGACCTCGCCGGTTTCTTCGTCAACACCCTGGTGTTGCGTACGGATTTGAGTGGTGACCCGTCCTTCGAAGACGTGCTGGCGCGGGTGCGGGAGACCGACCTGGCCGCCTACGCCCATCAGGACATCCCCTTCGAACGCCTCGTGGAGGACCTCAACCCGGCCCGCTCCCTGTCCCGCAACCCGCTCTTCCAGGTCACGCTGGCCGTACAGAACGGTGGGGGCTCGGAGAAGTGGGACCTCGCCGGGCTGCGGGTCGAACCGGTGCAGTCCGCGAGTGAGGACACGGCTCGGTTCGACCTGTCGGTGACGCTCGTGGAGCGGCGGGACGAGAGAGGTGAGCCCGCCGGACTGATCGGCGGCATCCTCTACGCCGTCGATTTGTTCGACGAGGCCACCGCCCAGGCGCTGTCGAGACGCCTGGTGCGCGTGCTGGAGCAGGTCGCCTCCGACCCGTCCGTACGGCTCAGCACGCTCGGCGTTCTGGGCGAGGCCGAGCGGCGGGTGGTGGTGGAGGAGTGGAACGACACCGCGCGGGTGGTGGGTGCGGGTTCGCTGGTGGAGCTGTTCGGGGCGCAGGTGGGGCGGTCGCCGGATGCGGTGGCGGTGTCGGACGGTGGGGTGGTGTGGACGTACGCGGAGTTGGATCGGGTTTCGGATCGGGTGGCGTGTGGGTTGCTGGCTCGGGGGGTGGGCCGGGGGGATCGGGTCGGGGTGGTGATGGAGCGGTCGGCCGCGGTGATCGCGGTGCTGTTGGGCGTTGTGAAGGCGGGGGCGGCGTATGTGCCGGTGGATGTGGCCTGGCCGGTCGCCCGGCAGCGGGCGGTGCTCGGTCAGACCAGGCTCGTGGTGATCGACCACGACACCACCGATCACGACACCACCGATCACGACACGACCATGGGCCAGGCCGCCGGTGGTGACGAGGTCGGTGCTCGTGTCGCGGCGGGGGTGTTGCTGGAGGGGCCGGACGGGGTTCCGGGGGTCGAGGTTCTTGCGGGTGATGTGGTGTATGTGATGTACACCTCGGGGTCGACGGGTGTGCCGAAGGGGGTGGAGGTTCCGCATGGGGCGGTGGCGGGTTTGGTCACCGATTCGTGCTGGGGTGCGGCGGTGCGGCGGGGGGTCGTGTGGCATGCGCCGTATGCGTTCGATGCGTCGGTGCTGGAGATCTGGGTGCCGTTGGCGGCCGGTGGCCGGGTGGTGGTCGCGCCGGGAGTGGTGACGGCGTCGGTCCTGGCCGGCCTGACTGGGCGGTCGGGGCCGGATGGGCTGGCCGACGGCTCGGAATCCGCTGCCCTGGCCGGGTCGGGCGGGGTGGCCGGGGTGGCCGGGGTGGGTGCGGTGCATCTGACGGCGGGGGCGTTCGGGGTGCTGGCGGAGGAGGATCCGGGGGCGCTGGCGGGGCTGGATGAGGTGTTGACCGGTGGGGATGTGGTCCCGGCGGGGGCGGTGGCGGCGGTGCGTGGCGCGGATGCCTCGGTGGTGATCCGGCATTTGTACGGGCCGACGGAGGCGACGTTGTGCGCGACGACGTTCACGGTGGGCCGGGGGGAGCGGGTTCCGGGGGTGTTGCCGATCGGGCGGCCGCGGGACAACACGCGGGTGTTCGTGCTGGATGAGTTCCTGCAGCCGGTCCCGCCGGGGGTGGCGGGGGAGGTGTATATCGCGGGTTCGGGGTTGGCGCGAGGCTATCTGGGCCGTCCGGATCTGACCGCTGAGCGGTTCGTGGCCTGCCTGTTCGCTCCCGGGGAGCGGATGTACCGCACAGGAGATCTGGCCCGTTGGCGGGGTGACGGTCAGCTGGTCTTCGCGGGGCGGGCCGATGAGCAGGTGAAGATCCGCGGGTTCCGCATCGAGCCGGGCGAGATCGAGGCCGTCCTGGCCGCGCATGAGTCGGTCGCGCAGGCGGTGGTGGTCGCCCGAGAGGACCGCCCGGGTGACAAGCGCCTGGTCGCCTACGTCGTCCCCACCACCCAAAGCAGCGAAAGCGACGACACCGCCGACACCGCCGGAAGCCGTGAAAGCGGTGACAGCAGCGGCCTCGTCGGAAGCGGTGGAAGCGGCGGGGGTGGGAACAGCAGGAGCGGCAGCGGTGGCAGCGTGGATGTGGCCGGGGTGCGGGAGTATGTGGCCGCGCGGTTGCCGGAGTACATGGTGCCGTCGGCGGTGGTGGTGCTGGAGCGGTTGCCGGTCACGGTGAACGGCAAGGTGGACCGGGCCGCGCTGCCCGCGCCGGACCTGGCCGGTCTGGCCGGCCCGTCCGGCGGTCGTGCCCCGGCGACCCCGACCGAGGAGGTGCTGTGCGGGCTGTTCGCCGAGATCCTCGGCCTGGCGGAGATCGGCACGGACGCCTCCTTCTTCGACCTCGGTGGCGACTCCCTGCGCGCAATGCGGCTGCTGGCCCGGATCCGGTCGGTGCTGAACGCCGAAGTCAGCATCCGCGGGCTGTTCACCGAGCCGACCGTCGCCGGAGTGGCCCGGCTCATCGACGGCTCGGGTGAGACCCGTCGGGCGTTGACGCCGATGCCGCGCCCGGAGGCACTGCCGCTTTCGTACGCCCAGCAGCGCATGTGGTTCCTCAGCCGGCTGGAGGAACTTGGCGGCGGGGCGAACTACAACCTGCCCCTGGCCCTGCGTCTGTCAGGTGATCTGAACATCACGGCCATGGAGGCGGCCGTCGGCGACGTCGCCGACCGGCACGAGAGCCTGCGCACGATCTTCCCCGAGACCGATGGCGTACCCCGTCAGCACATCCTGGACGGGCCCGCCGGCCGGCCGCCGCTGGTGGTCGTCGAGACCACCGCCGATCAGGCCGGGGAGGTGCTGGCCGCCCAATCAGGCCGCGGCTTCGATCTGAGCGTCGAGCTGCCCTGGCGGGTGCGGCTGCTGGTGACGGGTCCCTCGGAGTACGTGCTGCTGATCGTGACCCATCACATCGCGTCCGACGGCTGGTCGATGGGTGTCCTGGGCCGGGATCTGAGCCTGGCGTACGCGGCCCGCCACGAGGGCCGGGTGCCGGACTGGCGGCCGCTGCCCGTGCAGTACGCGGACTACGCGTTGTGGCAGCGGGAGGTCCTGGGCGATCTGGACGACCCGGGCAGCCTGATCAGCGACCAGCTCGGCTACTGGCGTCAGGCATTGGAAGGGGCTCCGGAGGAGCTTGCCCTGCCCGCGGACCGCCCACGCCCGGCGACGTCGTCGTTCCGCGGCGGCAACGTGCACCTCCAGGTGGACGCGGGGACGCATGCGCGGCTGGTGGAGGTCGCGCAGAGCGGCCGGGCCACGATGTTCATGGTGGCGCACGCGGCGCTGGCGGTGTTGCTGGCGAAGGTCGGCGCGGGGACCGACATCCCTGTCGGTACGGCGATCGCGGGTCGTGGGGACGCGGCGTTGGAGGACCTGGCCGGGTTCTTCGTCAACACCCTCGTCCTGCGCGCCGACCTGTCCGGCGACCCGTCGTTCGAGGACGTGCTGGCCCGGGTGCGGGAGACCGATCTTGCCGCCTATGCCCACCAGGACGTCCCCTTCGAACGACTCGTGGAGGAGCTCAACCCGGCGCGTTCGCTGTCGCGCAACCCCCTCTTCCAGATCATGCTGGCCGTGCAGAACGCCACACCGCCTACGTGGAACCTGCCGGATCTCCAGGTGTCCTCGGCACAGCCCTCTTCCGAAGAGGTCGCCCGGTTCGATCTGTC
Source organism: Microbispora sp. NBC_01389 (assembly GCF_045040095.1). Classification (NCBI taxonomy): domain Bacteria; kingdom Bacillati; phylum Actinomycetota; class Actinomycetes; order Streptosporangiales; family Streptosporangiaceae; genus Microbispora; species Microbispora sp. NBC_01389. Next base: position 1,133,412 of record NZ_CP109552.1, on the reverse strand, counting down.
GGTGACGCTGGTGGAGCGCCGGGACGAGGCCGGGGCCCCGGCCGGGCTGGCCGGAGGCGTCCTGTACGCCGCCGATCTGTTCGACGAGGCGACGGCTCAGGCGCTCGCGCGGCGGTTGGTGCGGGTGCTGGAGCAGGTGGCCTCCGACCCGTCGCTGCGGCTCAGCCAGGTCGATGTGCTGGAGGAGTCCGAGCGGCGGGCGGTGGTGGCGGAGTGGAACGACACCGCTGCCCCGGTGGTGGCCGGGACGGTGCTGGACCGGTTCGAGGAGTGGGCTGACCGGACTCCGGATGGGGTCGCGGTGTGGTGCGACGGAACCGGCGTGTCGTACCGGGAGGTGGAGGAGGCGGCCAACCGGCTCGCCGGTCATTTGCGTGAGCTGGGCGTGGGTGCGGAGTCCCGGGTCGGGCTGGTGCTGCCGCGCGGGGTGCAGTTGGTCGTGTCGATCCTGGCGGCGTGGAAGGCCGGGGCGGGATATGTGCCGATCGACCCGGCCTATCCGGGCGACCGGATCGGTTTCATCCTGGCCGACAGCGGTGCCCAGGTCGTCATCGGCACCACCGCCACCCTGGCCGGCATCACGACGCCCGATACCGACGCCGGCACCAACGCCGCCAGCGCCAGGGCCAGCGGCGGCACGGGTGCTGAGGCTGCCATCGACACCAGCGCGGAGGTGGGTGGGGGCGCGACCGCCGACGTGAATGCGAATGCGAACGCGGGCGCGGGTGGGCGGGCGAACGCCGCTGCCACCACCGGCGCGGGTGCGAGCGCGGGTGGGTTGCGTGTGGTCGTGCTGGATGACGAGCGCACGGCCGAGCTGATCGATGCCTTGCCTGCGGAGCGCTTCGAGGTGGCAGTCGATGCGGCGGGGTTGGCGTATGTGATTTACACGTCGGGGTCGACGGGTCGGCCGAAGGGGGTGGCGGTGCCGCATGCCGGGGTGGTGAACCTGGCGGAGGCGATGCGGCCTGCTTTGGACGTGGGTCCGGGGGTGACGGCGTTGCAGTTCGCCTCCTTCGGGTTCGACGCCGCCGTACTGGACGTCGCGGTGACGTTGGCGGCGGGGGGAACCCTGGCGATCGCGACGGAGGCCGAGCGGGCCGAACCCGGCGCCCTCGCAGAGATGATCGGCGCGGCGGGCGTCGAGGTGGCGAGTGTGGTGCCGTCTCTGCTGGGCGTGCTGGATCCGGAGAGTGTGCCGGGGGTGCGGCGGTGGGTTTTGGGTGCGGAGCGGTTGAGCGCCCGGTTGGCCGCACGGTGGGCTGATGCGGCGGAGGTGTGGAACACCTACGGCCCGACGGAGGCCAGTGTGATCACCACCGCCAGCCCTCTGCACACCCCGGTGGAGCAGGATCCTCCGATCGGGGCGCCGATCGCCAACACGGCCGTGTTCGTTCTGGACGATTTCCTGCGTCCGGTCCCGCCCGGCGTCACCGGAGAGGTGTACATCGCGGGCGCGGGTCTGGCCCGGGGGTATGTGGGCCGTCCGGGGATGACCGCTGAGCGGTTCGTGGCCTGCCCGTTCGCCGAGGGTGGGCGGATGTACCGCAGTGGTGACCTGGCCCGCTGGCTGGCAGATGGGCAGCTTGCTTTTGTCGGGCGGGCGGATGAGCAGGTGAAGATCCGGGGGTTCCGGATCGAGCCCGGTGAGGTCGAAGCCGTCCTCGCGAGCCATGAGTCGGTGGCCCAGGTCGCCGTCGTCGTCCGCGAAGACCGCCCGGGCGAGAAGCGCCTGGTCGCCTACGTCGTCCCCACCCCCGACGCGACAAGCGCCGGCGGCCGGGGCGGGGTGGGTACCCCGAGCGGGACGAGCGGGGATGTCATCGACTCCGTGAGCAGCGAGGCCGCGAGTTCCGTTGTGCGGAGCGATGAGGGTGCCCCGCGCGAGACGGGCATCGATGTCACCGGTCCGGACGCCGGGAGCGCGGCCACTGGCGGCGCGGTCGCCGGGCGGGTGGATGTGGCGGGATTGCGGGAGTACGCGGCGTCGCGACTGCCGGACTACATGGTGCCGCTGGTCGTTCAGATCGAGGCGATTCCGCTGACGGTCAACGGCAAGCTGGATCGGGCGGCGTTGCCCGCGCCCGATCTGCCTGGTGCCGGGCGGGCCGCGGAAACGCCGATGGAAGAGATCCTGTGCGGGTTGTTCGCCGAGGTTCTGGGCGTGGAGCAGGTCGGGGCGGAGGCGTCGTTCTTCGAGTTGGGCGGCGACTCGATCATGTCGATGTTGCTGGTGGCCGCCGCCCGCCGCGCCGGACTGGTCATCACCGCGCGCCAGGTCTTCGAGAACCAGACCCCGGCCGCGCTCGCCACTGTCGTCCGTACGGCCGACCAGGCCGCTTCGGGAAGCGGCGAGCCGGGCGTAGGCGAGATCCCGCTGACGCCGGTGATGCACGAGATCCTGGACCGGGCGGGAACGGACCGGATCGCGCAGGCCGCGCAGTCGACGATGATCGTCACACCGGCCGATCTCGACTTCGGCACGCTGGCGAACGCCGTTCAGGCGCTGGTGGGCCACCACGACGTGCTGCGCGCGCGGCTGGAGGCCGAGCCGAAACCGCGCCTGGTGGTGCCGGAGACGGCCGCGGCGGCCGGTTGGCTGCACCGGGCCGACGTACGGGGACTCGACGGTGACGCGCTGCGCGAGGTGGTGGACGAGCAGACGCGGGCGGCGGCCGCCCGACTGGATCCACAGGCGGGGGTGATGGCCCAGTTCGTGTGGTTCGACGCGGGACCGGACACGCAGGGACGTCTCCTGGTCACCATCAACCACCTGGTGGTCGACGGGGTCTCCTGGCGGATTCTGGCGCCGGACCTGGCCGAGGCGTACATGTCGCTCGCCGCGGGCAGGGAGGTCGCGCTCCAGCCGGTGCCGACCTCGTTCCGGCACTGGGCGCGGGCGCTGGCCGCCCAGGCCGGCACTCCCGAACGGGTGGCCGAAACACCTGAATGGGTACGGCTCCTGCGGAGTCCCGACCCTTCGTTCACCTCCCGGCCGGTGGACCCGGGCAGGGATGTCGGCGCGGCGGTGCGCGAGCTGGCGGTGAAGGTGCCGGTCGACGTCACCACGGCGCTGCTGACCACCGTCCCCGCCGCGTTCCACGCGGGGGTCGAGGACGTGTTGCTGACCGGTCTCGCCGCGGCCGTCGCCGAATGGCGGCGCGAGCGCGGCGAGACCACGACCGGCGTCCTGCTGGACCTGGAGGGCCACGGCCGCGTCCCCCTGGCCGACGGTCTGGAGCTCTCCCGCACGGTGGGCTGGTTCACGGACAGCCATCCCGTACGGCTCGACGTCGGCGCTGCCGACCACACCGATCTGCGGGCGGGTGGCCCTGCCGCGGACCGGGCCGTCAAGCGGGTCAAGGAGCAGCTGCGGGCGGTTCCCGGAGACGGCCTGGGATTCGGCCTCCTCCGTTATCTCAACGACGAGGCCACCGCCGAGCTCGCCGCACTTCCGAGGCCGCAGATCGGCTTCAACTACCTCGGCAGGTCGGCGGCCGGGTCCGCGGCCGACGACCCGGCGGGCGGTGAGCGCCGGGAAGGCCGCGAAGCGCGGGAAGGCCGGGAAGGCCGGGAAGGCCGGGGAGGGCCACCCCGGCTGAGGGACTGGCAGACGACCACCGAGGGCGGCGGCGATGCCGACAAGGACATCCCCGTCATGCACCCCCTGGAGGTCATGGGGGTGGTCCACGACCTGCCGGAGGGTCCCCAGCTCTCGCTGGTCATGCTGTGGCCGGCGGAGCTCATGCCGGAGACGGCCGTACGCGCCCTGGCGGAGGGCTGGGCCGGGATGCTGGCCGGCCTCGCCGCTCACGCCTCCACCGGCGGCAGCGGAGGTCACACGCCCTCCGACTTCCCCCTGGTGGAGATCAGCCAAGGCGACCTGGACGAGTTCGAAGCCGCCGCGGCGGAGCTTGCGGAAGGGGAATGACATGAAGGAATCCGCGCTTGCGGGAGTGTGGCCGCTGTCCCCTCTCCAGGAGGGCATGCTCTTCCACTCCCTGTTCGACGAGCAGAACGCCGACGTGTACGTCGAGCAGATGATCATCGGTTTGGAGGGCGAGCTGGACGCGGCGCGGCTGCGGGCGTCCTGGCAGGCGTTGCTCGACCGCCACGAGAGCCTGCGCGCCGGTTTCCGCAGCCGCAGCTCGGGAGCCCCCGTACAGCTGATCATGAGGCGGGTGACGCTGCCGTGGCGCGAGGTGGACCTGTCGGAGCTGCCCGAGGACGAGGCGTGGGCCGAGTCGGAGCGGATCGGCATCGAGGAGCGGGCCGAGCGGTTCGACCTGGCGGTGCCGCCGCTGCTGAAGGTGCTCCTGGCGAAGGTGGCCCCCAGCCGATACCGGATGATGGTCACACTCCACCACATCCTGGTCGACGGCTGGTCGCTGCCGATCCTCATGGGCGAGCTGTGGCGGTCGTACGAATTGGGCGGCACGGCCGAGGGGCTGCCTCCGGTGACCCCGTACCGGCACTACCTGGAGTGGCTTGCCCGCCAGGACAAGGACGCGGCCAGGGAGGCGTGGCGGCAGGCGCTGAGCGACGTGGAGGGGCCGACGCTGGTCGCCCCGGCGGCGCGCGACGCCGCCCCCGGCCACTGCGACAGCCTGACGGGGGAGGCGAGCGCCGAGCTGGACCAGGCGCTGCAGGAACTGACCCGCTCCCACGGCGTGACGCTGAACACGGTGGTGCAGACCGCGTGGGCGGTGCTGCTCGGCAAGCTGACCGGCCGGCGTGACGTCGTCTTCGGCTCCGTCGTGGCCGGCCGCCCGATGGACCTGCCCGGCGTGGAGAGCATGCTCGGGCTGTTCATCAACACCATTCCGGTGCGCGTCCCGCTCGACCCCTCGCGTACGGTCGCGGAGACGCTGACCCGGCTCCAGGCACAGCAGTCGGCGTTGATGGACGCCCAATATCTGAGCCTCAGCGACATTCAGCGGCTGGCGGGGCCGGGCGCGACCTTCGACACCGCGCTGGCCTTCGAGAACTTCCCCTCCGGCTCCGGCGGCGGCAAGCCGCCCTCCGACGGCGCCTCGCGTCCGGCGGGGCCCGGAGGACTGAAGTTCACCGAGAACGGGCTCCGGGAGTCGATCAACTATCCCCTGGGCCTGGTCGCCGGCTCGCTCGGCGGGCTGAAGATGCGGCTGACCTACCGTCCCGACTTCTTCGACGAGAGCAGCGCCCAGGCGCTCATGGACCGCATGCTGCGGCTGCTCGACCAGATGGCGGCCGATCCCGGAGCCAGGATCGCCCACCTCGGCGTTCTGGGCGAGGCCGAGCGGCGGGTGGTGGTGGAGGAGTGGAACGACACCGCGCGGGTGGTGGGTGCGGGTTCGCTGGTGGAGCTGTTCGGGGCGCAGGTGGGGCGGTCGCCGGATGCGGTGGCGGTGTCGGACGGTGGGGTGGTGTGGACGTACGCGGAGTTGGATCGGGTTTCGGATCGGGTGGCGTGTGGGTTGCTGGCTCGGGGGGTGGGCCGGGGTGATCGGGTCGGGGTGGTGATGGAGCGGTCGGCCGCGGTGATCGCGGTGCTGTTGGGCGTCGTGAAGGCCGGGGCGGCGTATGTGCCGGTGGATGTGGCCTGGCCGGTCGCCCGGCAGCGGGCGGTGCTCGGTCAGACCAGGCTCGTGGTGATCGACAACGACACCACCGATCACGACACCACCGATCACGACACCACCGATCACGACACCACCGATCACGACACGACCATGGGCCAGGCCGCCGGTGGTGACGAGGTCGGTGCTCGTGTCGCGGCGGGGGTGTTGCTGGAGGGGCCGGACGGGGTTCCGGGGGTCGAGGTTCTTGCGGGTGATGTGGTGTATGTGATGTACACCTCGGGGTCGACGGGTGTGCCGAAGGGGGTGGAGGTTCCGCATGGGGCGGTGGCGGGTTTGGTCACCGATTCGTGCTGGGGTGCGGCGGTGCGGCGGGGGGTCGTGTGGCATGCGCCGTATGCGTTCGATGCGTCGGTGCTGGAGATCTGGGTGCCGTTGGCGGCCGGTGGCCGGGTGGTGGTCGCGCCGGGAGTGGTGACGGCGTCGGTCCTGGCCGGCCTGACTGGGCGGTCGGGGCCGGATGGGCTGGCCGACGGCTCGGAATCCGCTGCCCTGGCCGGGTCGGGCGGGGTGGCCGGGGTGGCCGGGGTGGGTGCGGTGCATCTGACGGCGGGGGCGTTCGGGGTGCTGGCGGAGGAGGATCCGGGGGCGCTGGCGGGGCTGGATGAGGTGTTGACCGGTGGGGATGTGGTCCCGGCGGGGGCGGTGGCGGCGGTGCGTGGCGCGGATGCCTCGGTGGTGATCCGGCATTTGTACGGGCCGACGGAGGCGACGTTGTGCGCGACGACGTTCACGGTGGGCCGGGGGGAGCGGGTTCCGGGGGTGTTGCCGATCGGGCGGCCGCGGGACAACACGCGGGTGTTCGTGCTGGATGAGTTCCTGCAGCCGGTCCCGCCGGGGGTGGCGGGGGAGGTGTATATCGCGGGTTCGGGGTTGGCGCGAGGCTATCTGGGCCGTCCGGATCTGACCGCTGAGCGGTTCGTGGCCTGCCTGTTCGCTCCCGGGGAGCGGATGTACCGCACAGGAGATCTGGCCCGTTGGCGGGGTGACGGTCAGCTGGTCTTCGCGGGGCGGGCGGATGAGCAGGTGAAGATCCGCGGGTTCCGCATCGAGCCGGGCGAGATCGAGGCCGTCCTGGCCGCGCACGAATCCGTCGCGCAGGCGGTGGTGGTCGCCCGCGAGGACCGCCCGGGTGACAAGCGCCTGGTCGCCTACGTCGTCCCCACCACCGACAGCAGCGGCGACAGCGTGGATGTGGCCGGGGTGCGGGAGTATGTGGCCGCGCGGTTGCCGGAGTACATGGTGCCGTCGGCGGTGGTGGTGCTGGAGCGGTTGCCGGTCACGGCCAACGGGAAGGTGGACCGGGCCGCGCTGCCCGCGCCGGATCTGGCCGGTCTGGCCGGGCCGGCCCGCGGTCGTGCCCCGGCGACCCCGACCGAAGAGGTGCTGTGCGGGCTGTTCGCCGAGATCCTCGGGGTGGCGGAGATCGGCACGGACGCCTCGTTCTTCGACCTCGGCGGCGACTCCCTGCGCGCCATGCGGCTGCTGGCCCGGATCCGGTCGGTGCTGAACGCCGAAGTCAGCATCCGCGGGCTGTTCGCCGAGCCGACCGTCGCCGGAGTGGCCCGGCTCATCGACGGCTCGGGCGAGACACGCAAAGCGTTGACGCCGATGCCGCGCCCGGAGGCACTGCCGCTGTCCTACGCCCAGCAGCGCATGTGGTTCCTCAACCGGCTGGAAGGCGCCGGGGAGGGCGCGGGCTACAACATGCCCCTGGCCCTGCGCTTGTCGGGTGATCTGGACATCCCGGCGCTGGAGGCGGCCATCGCCGACGTCGCCGACCGCCACGAGAGCCTCCGTACGATCTTCCCCGACCGGGACGGCGTCCCCTACCAGCGCGTTCTCGACCAGGCTCCGCCGCTGACCGTGCTGGAGGCCACGGAGGACGAGGCCGGCGAGGTGATCGCCGCGCGGGCCCGTGACGGGTTCGACGTCGGCGTCGACCTGCCGTGGCGGGTCACACTGCTCCGGCTGGCGCCTGCCGAGCACGTCCTCCTGACGGTGGTCCACCACATCGCCGCGGACGGCTGGTCGATGGGCGTGCTGTCCCGGGACCTGGTCGCCGCCTACGCGGCCCGCCACGAGGGCCGGGCGCCCGACTGGCGGCCGCTGCCCGTGCAGTACGCGGACTACGCCCTGTGGCAGCGCGAGGTCCTCGGCGACCTGGACGACCCCGGCAGCCTGATCAGCGGCCAGCTCGGCTACTGGCGGCAGGCGCTCGCCGGCGTTCCCCAGGAGCTCGCCCTGCCCGTGGACCGGCCGCGCCCGTCCGTGTCGTCCTTCCGTGGCGCGACCGTGCCCGTACGGGTCCCTCCGCAGGTCCACTCCCGGCTGGTGGAGCTCGCCCAGCGGGGCAAGGCCACCATGTTCATGGTCGTGCAGGCCGCGCTGGCGGTGCTGCTGTCGCGCATGGGAGCGGGCACCGACATCCCCGTCGGCACGGCCGTGGCCGGGCGGGGTGAGCCGGCGCTGGACGATCTGGCCGGGTTCTTCGTCAACACCCTCGTCCTGCGCGCCGACCTCTCCGGCGACCCGACCTTCATCGAGCTGCTGTCCCGGGTGCGGGAGGCCGACCTGGCGGCGTACACCCATCAGGATCTTCCGTTCGAGCGCCTGGTCGAGGATCTGAACCCGCCCCGGTCGCTCGGGCGCAACCCACTGTTCCAGGTCTCGCTCGCCATGCAGAACGCGCCGGAGGGGAAGGGCGGGCTCTGGGACCTGCCGGGGCTGCGGGTCCGCCCGCTGTCCTCCGGGGACGAGGCCGGCGCGGCCAGGGTCGACCTCACCCTCGACCTGGCCGAGCACCGCGACGGCGAGGGCAGGCCGTCCGGCATCGCGGGCGTGCTGCTCTACGCCGCCGACCTGTTCGACGAGAGCACGGTCCGGGCGCTCGCCGTACGGCTGGTGCGGGTGCTGGAGCAGGTCGTGTCCGATCCGGCCGTACGGCTGAGGGACGTCGACGTGCTGACGCGCGACGAGCGCTCGCGGACGCTGACGGAGTGGAACCGGACGGACCGCCCGGCCCCGGCCGGCACACTCGCGGAGCTGTTCGAGGCGCAGGTGGCACGTACCCCCGCCGCGACGGCGGTGACCGGCCCCGGGCGGGAGTGGACGTACGCGGAGCTGGACCGCGCCGCGAACGGCGTGGCGCGCGACCTGGTGGCCCGGGGCGTGCGCCCGGGGGACCTCGTCGCGGTGCTGATGGAGCGCTCGCCCGATCTGGTGGCGGTGCTGCTGGGCGTCGTGAAGGCGGGTGCCGGGTTCGTGCCGGTCGACCCGGCCTATCCGGCCGAGCGGATCGCGTTCATGCTGGCCGACGCCGCCCCCGCGCTGGTGCTGTGTACGCCGGAGACCCGGCAGGCGGCGCCGGAGGACGCGGTGGTGCTCGACGTCGGGCGCCCGCGCGAAGACCCGCGCGAAGACCCGCGCGAAGACCCGCGCGAAGACCCCGGCGGACCCGTCCGGGTGGCGGGCCGGGTGGACGACGTCGCGTACGTCATCTACACCTCCGGCTCCACCGGTACGCCGAAGGGGGTCGTCGTCACCCATCGGGGCCTCGGCAACCTGGCCGCCGACCAGATCGCCGCGTTCGGCGTGCGCCCCGGCGCGCGGGTGCTCCAACTGGCCTCGCTGAGCTTCGACGCCTCGGTCTGGGAGCTGTGCATGGCGCTGCTGTCGGGAGCGTGCCTGGTGGTCACGGGCGCCGACCGGCTGCCGCCGCACGGGACGCTGGCCGCCGTGACCGCCGAGTTCGGCGTGACGCACCTGACCGTGTCGCCGTCCGTGCTGGCCACGACCGAGGAACTGCCCGAGAGCCTGACCACGGTCGTGGTGGCGGGGGAGACGTGCCCGCCGTGGCTGCCCGGGCGCCTGCCGGGCCGCCGGGTGGTCAACGCGTACGGGCCGACCGAGGTGACGGTGTGCGCGACGATGAGCGGCCCGCTGGAGCCGGAGGCCGAGGTGACGATCGGCCGCCCGCTCGGCAACACCCGCGCCTACGTGCTGGACGAGTTCCTGACGCCGGTCCCCGTCGGCGTGCGGGGCGAGCTGTACGTGGCCGGAGTCGGCCTCGCCCGCGGCTACCTGAACCGTCCCGGGCTCACCGCCGGGAGATTCGTCGCGTCGCCGTTCGCCGAGGGCGGGCGGATGTACCGGACCGGCGACGTCGTCAGCTGGACCCCCGGCGGCGAACTACTGTTCACGGGCCGCGCCGACGACCAGGTGAAGGTGCGCGGCATCCGGGTCGAGCTGGGCGAGATCGAGGCGGTGCTGGCCGCCCACGAGAGCGTCGCCCAGGCGGCGGCGGTCGTCAGGACGGACCGGCTGGAGATAAAGAGCCTGGTGGCGTACGTGGTGCCGGCCGGTGACGCGGTGGACGCCGCGGCGCTGCGCGGGTATCTCGCCGAGCGGCTGCCCGAGCACATGGTCCCGGCCTCCGTCGTGCCGCTGCCGGCGCTGCCCGTCACCGTCAACGGCAAGCTCGACCGGGCCGCGCTGCCCGCGCCCGAGCTCGCCGGGCTGGGGGGCCGCGACCCCGAGACGGCCGTGGAAGAGGTGCTCTGCGGCCTGTTCGCCGAGGTGCTGGGGCTGGACCGGGTCGGGGCGGAGGCGTCGTTCTTCGAGCTGGGCGGCGACTCGCTCCTGGCGATGAAGCTGATCACCCGCATCCGGGGCGTGCTCGGCGCCGACGTGGGCATCCGGTCGGTCTTCACCGCCCAGACCCCGGCGGGCATCGCCGCGTCGCTGGGCGCCGACGATCTCGGCCTGATCCTGCCGCTCAGGACCGAGGGTGACAAGCCGCCGCTGTTCTGCGTCCACCCGAGTTCCGGGCTGAGCTGGTGCTACGCGGAACTCACCCGCCACCTGCCGGACGACCAGCCGGTGTACGGGCTGCAGGCCCGCGGGTTCGACCCGGGCGAACGACTGCCGGAGACGGTCGAGGAGATGGCCCGGGACTACGTGGAGCAGATCCGGGCGGTGCGACCCGAGGGCCCGTACCACCTGCTCGGCTGGTCCTTCGGCGCGGCGGTCGCGCACGCGATGGCCACGCTCCTCCAGGAACGCGGCGAGAAGGTGAGCACGCTGATCAGCCTGGACGGCTATCCGTTCGATCCCGACGACCGGCAGGGCGACCCGGATCCCGGCGACCCGCCGAGCGGCGCGGCCGAGGGGCCCGGGCAGCCGAAGACCCGCGTGCTGTCGGAGATCCAGAAGGTCAACGCGAACAACTTCGGGTTACTCCGGAATTTCACCGCCGGTGTGTTCCAGGGCGATCTGACGCTGTTCGTCGCCACACAGGGACACGTCGAAAGCCCAGGCGCGGCCGGCTGGGCCGACTATGTCCAAGGAAATATCGACAATATCCCGGTTAATACCGACCACGATGGCATGATGTCGGCGAAACCGATCGCGGACATCGCGCGAATCATTTCTCAGCGGTTGGGGGCATAAGTGGACGACAATACGGGCTCCACCGAAGTCGCGGGGCTCAGAAGGCGGCTTTGGCTGACGGGCGTGCTGGCCGCCGCGCTGGCGATCGCGGTGGCGGCGATGGCGGTCTACCTGGTGACGTCCTCCGGCGGGGACGACGACCGTGCCGCCGCCGCGGCTTCCCCTGTGGCCTCGCCCGCGGAGACGAACTCGCGGCACGCGCAGGCGGTGGCGTTCGTGCGGTGCCTGCGCGAGAACGGCGTGCCGAACTTCCCCGACCCCAGGCCGGACGGCGGGATCGGGCTCGACCCGTCCCTTATCGACGTCAACGGGCCCGCGTACAAGAAGGCCGAGCAGGCGTGCGAGTCGCAGGCCCCCAAGGGCGACCGGCAGGGGGCGCCGGCGGGCGGCCGGCCTCAGCCGGGCGGCCAGGCCGGTGCCCAGCCTGGTGCTCAGCCCGGACAGCCGCAGCCGGGAGAATCGCCCGGCGGTCAGCCCCAGGCGGCCCCGCAGGGGAACCGCCCGCTGCCCGACGTGTCCAAGTACGTCGCCTGCATGCGTAAGAACGGCCTGCCGGACTTCCCGGAGCCGAATGCGGACGGCATGTTCACCGGAATCGACCTCGGCAGCGCCGAGTTCAGGGCCGCGCAGCAGACCTGCCAGAAGCTTCTGCCGGCGGACGCGCCGCGCCCGCCCGCCGCGTGACCCTTCCGCGCCTTCCCTCCGTACGCGCTTCGGCCCCTCCGTAGTCGCTTCGGCGGCTCTCCGCACCCCCCAGCGCCCCGGCCCGCGAATCCCCCCAGCGCGGGCCGGGGCTTTTACCTCGCCTTACGAAACCCTGTCGAAACCGCTTACCCGATAGAAAGGAGGTCAGTGGAAAACCTCGCGAGTTATGGAGGATGAAATGTCCCCTATTGTTGGCCGTGCCCATCGGCGAAACGAGCTGAATAGGCATCTCTACCGGACTGTCCCGGTCGTCCTGGCCGCCGCGGCCGTCGCCCTGCTCTCCACCGCCTGCACGGGAGGCGAGCCCGAGGCCCGCGCCGTGGCCAGAGTCACCTCCGACGCCGCCACCGGCGGTGGCGACACCGCGGGCGGCAACGGCGGAGGCGCCCAGCCCTCGGGGTCGGGAGACATCGTGGCGTACGCCAACTGCATGCGTCACAACGGCATCCCGAAGTTCCCCGACCCCAAGCCCGGCGGCGGCATCGCCTTCCCCGAGGGCGGCGACATCGACCCGCAGTCTCCGGAGTTCAAGAAGGCCGAGGAGAAGTGCAAGCAGTACCTCCCCTCCGGCCCGCGCATCGACGCCAAGAACGACGCCGACCCGAACGCCGGCTGGCCCACCGCCGACAAGCTCAAGTACGCCCAGTGCATGCGTGAGAACGGCCTGCCGAAGTTCCCCGACCCCGACAAGAACGGCGGCTTCGCCTTCATGCAGGACAGCGGCATCGACCCGCAGTCGCCGCAGTTCCGGCAGGCGTCGGAGGCGTGCGCGAAGTACCAGCCGCAGAACCTCAGGCAGCAGCCCGGTCCCGGTGGCCCCGGCGGTCCCGCGGTGCAGGGCGGGGCCGGTTCGTGAGCACCACCGAGGTGCCGAGGCAGGCCGCCGACGTCAGTCCCCCCGCTCCCCTTCCGCCCGCGCCCCGCGGGCGGAGGGGATGGCGCACCGCGATCGTCGTCGTCACCGTCGTCGCGGCGGCCGGCGTGACGGTCGCCGTCGTCAGGCCGTTCGACCGCCAGGCGGCCACCGGAACGATCCAGAGCACCGCCCCGACCGGGCTCGCCCAGGTGACCAAGGGCACGCTGTCGGCCAGGACCATGGAGAACGGCACGCTCGGCTATGTCGGCAAGCTCCAGATCGTCGGTAAGGCGAGTGGCACGGTCACCCGGCTTCCCGCCGTCGGCGACATCATCGGTCAGGGCAAGCCGCTCTATCGGGTGGACAACAAACCGGTGATCTTCCTGAAGGGCACGGTCACCCCCGCGTACCGGGAGCTGAAGTGGGGCATGGAGGGCGCCGACGTGCGGCAGCTCAACGCCGCGCTCGTGGCGCTGAAGTACGCGAGCAAGAAGAAGCTCAGCCCCAAGTCCGACTACTTCGGCGCGCGGACCTACTACGCCCTGGTCCGGCTGCAGAAGAAGATGGGCCTGAAGCGGACCGGCACGCTGCCGCTCGGGCAGGCGCTGTTCCTGCCGGCCGACGAGATCAGGGTCACCAAGGTCTCCGGGGTGCGCGGCACGGCCGCGATGCCCGGATCGGTCGTCCTCGAAGGCTCCTCCACCCGCCGTGAGGTCACGGTCGCGCTCAACGCCTACCAGCAGTCGGACGTCGTGACCGGTGACAAGGTGCTCATCACGCTGCCCACCGGCAAGACCACTCCCGGCGAGGTGTCCTCGGTCGGCAAGGTGGCCGAGAAGAAGAACGACGACAGCACCACCATCACGGTGCGCATCAGGCCGGAGAAGCCCAAGGACACCGGCCGGCTCGACCAGGCGCCGGTGCAGGTGTCGATCGTCACGGACACCGCGAAGGACGTGCTGTCGGTGCCGGTGAACGCGCTGCTCGCGCTGGCCGGCGGCGGTTACGCCCTGGAGGTCGTCGAGGCGAACGGCTCGCACCGCCTGATCCCGGTGGAGGTCGGCCTGTTCGACGACGCCGCCGGGGTGGTCGAGGTGCGGGGCGAGGGGCTGCAGGTCGGCCAGAACGTGGTGGTGCCGGCGTCATGACCAGCCAGGAGGCGCGGACGATGGCCGTGGGCGACCGGCCCCGCATCGGTGAGCCGGTCATCCAGCTCGAGAACGTGACCAAGATCTACCCGGGCGCGTCGCCGGTCGTGGCCCTGGACAAGGCCACCTTCACCATCCGGCGGGGCGAACTGGTGGCCATCGTCGGCCCGTCGGGCTCGGGCAAGTCGACCCTGCTGCAGGTGATGGGCACGCTCGACCGCCCGACGTCCGGCCGGGTCAGGATCGTGGGGGAGGACGTGGCCCGCATGTCCGACCGCGCGCTGGCCCAGGTCAGGGCGACCCGGATCGGCTTCGTGTTCCAGCAGTTCTTCCTCGCCGAGCACGCCACGGCGCTGGAGAACGTCGCCGACGGGCTGCTGTACAGCGGTGTGCGGCACCGGTCCAGGCTCGCCGCGGCCCAGACCGCGCTGGAACGGGTCGGCCTCGGCCACCGCCTCCACCACCGCCCGTCCCAGCTCTCCGGAGGAGAGCGGCAACGGGTGGCCATCGCCAGGGCCCTGGTCGGCAACCCCGCGATCGTGCTGGCGGACGAACCCACCGGCAACCTCGACAGCGTCTCCGGAAGCGCGATCTTCGACCTGCTCCAGGAGCTCAACCGGGAGGGCGCGACCATCGTCATGATCACTCATGACCGGGCACTGGCCGCGCGGCTGCGCCGCCGCATCGAGGTGCTCGACGGTCACATCGTGGCCGAGGTCAACGCCGACGAGGAGGAGGCCCTGCTGTGACCACCATGACGGCTTCCACCCGGATGCACCCGGCCGACATCGCGAGGACCGCCGCCGTCGGCCTGCGGACCCGGCGGATGCGGGCCCTGCTCTCCGCGCTTGGCATCTCGATCGGCGTCGCCGCCATGGTGGCGGTGCTGGGGCTGTCCGCCTCGTCGCAGGCCGGGCTGCTCGCCGAGATCGACAAGCTGGGCACCAACCTGCTCACCGTCACCCCCGGCCAGACGCTCAGCGGGAAGGACGCGAAACTCCCGCGCGAGGCGCCCGGGATGATCGCCAGGATCGGACCGGTCGACTCGGTCGAGAGCACGGGCAAGACCTCGGCCAGCGTCTACCGCTCGCCCTACATCCCGAGTGTCAACACCAACGCGCTCACGGTCAGCGCCGCGAGCCTCGGCCTGCCGGCCGCGCTGCGGATGACGGTGGCCCAGGGCAGGTACCTGAACGCCGCGACCGCCGACCAGCCGGTCGTGGTGCTCGGCTGGACCGCCGCGGCGAGGCTGGGCATCGCGAAGATCCATCCGGGTGCCCGGCTGTGGGTCGGCGGGCAGTGGTTCTACATCGCCGGGATCCTCGGCAAGGCGAGCCTCGTGCAGGAGATCAACGAGTCGGTTCTGGTCGGGTACGGGGCCGCCGAGAAGTACCTCCACTTCGACGGCCATCCGACCAAGATATACATCCGAGCCCAGACCGAGCAGGTCAAAGACGTGCAGCAGGTGCTGGCCGCCACCGCCTACCCGGAGCACGCCGACGAGGTCGTCGTCAGCCAGCCCTCCGCCGCGCTGGAGGCCCGCGCCGTCGCCCAGTCCGCGCTGAACGGGCTGTTCCTCGGACTCGGGGCGGTGGCCCTGCTCGTCGGTGGCATCGGTGTGGCCAACACCATGGTCATCTCCGTGCTCGAACGGCGCTCGGAGATCGGGCTCCGGCGCTCGCTCGGGGCCACCCGGGGCAACATCCGCCTGCAGTTCCTCGCCGAGGCGGTCCTGCTGGCCGCCATGGGCGGTATCGCCGGGGTCGCGCTCGGCGTCGCCGTCACCGCGGCCTACGCCCTCCTCAAGGGGTGGGCCACAGTCGTGCCGCCGATCGCGTGGGGAGGCGGGCTCGGCGCGGCCGTCCTCATCGGCGCGGTCGCCGGGTTGCTGCCGGCGCTGCGCGCCGCCCGCATGCAGCCCACCGAGGCACTCAGAACGGTCTGAACCAGTCCCGCCCGCAGCCCGGCACCGCGAGACCGCGGTGCCGGGCTCGCTCGTCTTCGCCCCGGGTGTCCAAGCGCTGAAATTCGGCGGTTGGACACGAAAGCCGCCTTTATGCGGGTATGACAGGTGATGTGGACAGTGGTAATGGTTTTCGGTCCGTACATAGCGGTACATGATCGGGCGAAACCTTTTTGAAACCTCGGAATCTGTAGTAAGAAGAAGCACGGGACACGAACGGAAATGGGGGCCGGGGAGCGTGATCCGCTTACACACCCCGACTGTTGTCCCTGTCAAGAGCGCCAGGCACCTTTTTCCGGTGCCGTGGTGTCCAATTGCCGGCAGCGGGGTCAGCGGGGCCGGTAACGGCGGACATCCTCAAACAGAGGAAACGACCGCCTGAAAAGGGCACCGTGCGCTTGATTCACCAGGGATTCGTCGCCCGGTTGAACCAACGGGGACACCACACTGTGGAGGCACGGTATGACCGGTGACCTGGAGCAGCTGATCGATGCCGACGGGGGGCAGGTGACCATGGTCGCGGTGGACTCCCTCGTGGCGGGATTGTCTCCCAGAAAATCCGGAGAAGATCGCGAACATGTCCTACTACTGGCCGCGGTGCCCGACGAGCTCCCGCCGATCCTGGTGCACTACCCGACGATGCGTGTCATCGACGGCGCGCACCGTCTGGCCGCCGCCCGGCTGCGCGGCGCGGACCACATCGCCGTGCGGCTGTTCGACGGAGACGAGGTGGAGGCCTTCGTCCTCGCCGTGCGCGCCAACGCCGCGCACGGGCTGCCCCTCTCACTGAGCGACCGCAAGGCCGCCGCCGAGCGCATACTGAAGGTCCGCCCGCACTGGTCGGACCGCTATATCGCCTCGGTCGCGGGAATCAGCGCGAAGACGGTGGCCGAGATAAGGGCGGCCGGCGCCGAGATCCTGTCGCCGAACGCCCGGATCGGCCGCGACGGGCGGGTGCGCTCGGTGAACGCCGCCGAGGGCCGCAGGATCGCGATGGAACTGATCGCCGAAAATCCGGAATGGTCGTTACGGCAGATCGCCAAGGTGGCCGGGATCTCCCCGGAAACGGCCCGGGACGTCAGAAACAAAATGCGCCGTCAGGAGGATCCGGTGGCGGGCCGGCGGCCCAGGCCGCAGGCGCCTCCGGTGGACGATCCCGACGCGCGCGACGATCTCGGAGAACTGCGCCAGGGAATCGAGCGATTGCGCTCCGATCCCGGACTCATCGGCAGCCCGGCGGGCCGCGCGTTACTCAGACTGCTGAGCGTCCACCTGGCGGAGGTCGAGCGGTGGAAACGCCTGGGTGAACGCGTGCCGCCGTACCTCGGAGGCGTGCCGCCGTACTGGGGTGACATCGTCGCCTCCCTTGCCTTCGAATGCGGAAACATTTGGGACGAGTTCGCGCGGTGCGTCCAGGAACGGGTCGAGGAGACCGTCTGACTCGTGGTTAGACTAGACCACGCACGGTTTCGCCGCGGTTTCATTCCCGGCCCGGCTGCCGATACCTCATCGAAACCCCTGATCCCGTAGAAAGTCTCGTGCCGGGAATGCACGGGGCGTATGGGGTCCCGTCCCGGAGTCGAAGCGTCGGTTGGGCCGGCCCGGGCCGGCCCAACCGACGTTTTTCCGCCTGCTCGAATTCACTCGGCGAGCGCGACCGAATGCGAGGTCTCGGCCGTTTTCGCGTCGATCGTTATATTTTTTTTCTGGCCTGCGGATAACCGCAGGCGTCCCCGGTACCTGTTCCGCTTCCCATACAGGTGAGCAGACCGTGAGGAGTCCTCGTTGCAGTTCGCGCCGGATCCGGATTTCTGTTCGGTGGAAGTCGAGATCAGTTCGCTGTCGATCGGGGGTTCTCCGCGAAGTTCGGGGGAGAGCCGTGAACACGTGGAACTGCTGGCCGCCGCCACCGGCCCCCTGCCGCCGATCGTCGTGCACCGGCCCACCATGCGGGTCATCGACGGCATGCACCGTCTCAGGGCCGCCCAGCTGTGCGGGCGGCGGACGATTCCCGCCCGGTTCTTCGACGGCCCGGAAGGCGACGCCTTCGTCCTGTCCGTCAGGCTGAACGTCGCCCACGGCCTGCCGCTGTCGCTGACCGACCGCAAGAGCGCCGCAGAAAAGATCATCGAATCACATCCCGACTGGTCCGACCGGCTGATCGCCTCGACCACCGGCCTGTCGGCCAAGACGATCTCCGAGCTGCGCAGGCGTACGGCGCCGGAGTCGCCCTGCGTGGCCAGGATCGGCAGGGACGGCCGGGTCCGCTCCATCAACCGCGTCTCGGGGCGCACTCTGGCCTACGACCTGATGACCAAGGATCCCAGCCTGTCCTTCCGGCACATCGCGAGGATCGCCGGCATCTCGCCCGAGACCGTGCGCGACGTCAGGAAGCGCATGTACAGGGGAGAGAGCCCGGTGCCCGCGGGACGGCACAACCGTGCGGTGCCGGACGAGCCTCCCTCCATCGGACCGGCGGACCGGCCCGCCGCCCGGCGCGCCCTGGAACAGCCGCCGGCGGCGATCGTCGACCGGCTGAAGGCCGACCCGGCGCTGCGTCTCAACGAGAACGGCCGCGACCTCCTGCGCCTGTTGAATATCCATACCATTCCGCGGGAGGACTGGCTCAAGATCGTGGACAGCATTCCGCCGCACTGCGCGGAAATCATCGTCCAACTCGCGCGCGGATGCGCGGAGGGATGGCGGGAGTGCGCCACCCGGCTCGAACGCAAAATGTCGAAGACGACCTGACCGGAGCCTCCGCCGGGTAAATACGCGGTTGGACGCCGCAGGGTCGCGGCGAATATGCGAGTAAATTTGTCCCCGCCTGCTCCATAAACACTTGTACAGCGACGGAGGGACGGCCGGTGGACATTCTTTCGATCGACCACATCGAGTTATTCGCCGAGGACGCGGAACGCGCCGCGGCCGGTCTGCGCGATTCCTACGGATTCACCGTGGCGGGTCGCGGCGGGCCGCAGACCGGCCTGCCGGACTGCCGCTCGGTCCTGCTCAGGCAGCGCGACATCACCGTCCTGGTGACCTCCGCCATCGGTGGCGGCCACCGCGCCGCCGAGTACGTCGGGCGGCACGGCGAGGGCGTCGCCGTGATCGGCCTGGCCGTGCCCGACGCCCGGGAGGCGTTCGCGAAGGCGGTGGAACGCGGGGCGGCGCCGGTCGCCCCGCCCACCGAGTTCGGCCCGGAGGGCGCCCGCGTCACCTTCGCCTCCGTGGCCGGGTTCGGCGACGTCGAGCACCGCTTCACCTCGCGTGAGTCGCCCGGCGCGCCGTTCGCCCCCGGCACCATCGTCGAGACCGGCGCCGCCGCCTCCCCGGACGGGCTTCTCCGCGCGATCGACCACTTCGCGGTGTGCGTGCCCGCCGGTGAACTCGGCCCGACGATCCGCCACTACCAGGACGTGTTCGGGTTCGAGCAGACCTTCGAGGAACGGATCATCGTCGGCGCCCAGGCGATGGATTCCAAGGTGGTCCAGAGCGTCTCCCGGCAGGTGACCCTCACCGTCATCGAGCCGGACACCACGAGGGCGCCCGGGCAGATCGACGCGTTCGTCCGCGCGCACGACGGGGCGGGCGTCCAGCACGTCGCGTTCCTCACCGACGACATCGCCTCGGCCGTGCGCACCTGCTCCGAGCGGGGCGTGCGCTTCCTCACCACACCGGGGGCCTACTACGACAACCTGCCGGGACGGCTGGGCGACGTCGAGGTGCCCGTCGACGACCTGCGCGAGCTGAACATCCTGGCCGACCGCGACCACTCGGGCGTACTGCTGCAGATCTTCACCGAGTCGCGGCACCCCCGGGGGACCCTCTTCTACGAGCTGATCGACCGCCGCGGCGCCCGGACGTTCGGCAGCAACAACATCAAGGCCCTCTACGAGGCCGTCTCCCGGCAGTCGGCGGCGAACGAGGCCGGCCGGATCTGATCATGACCATCCACGCGATCAGCGGCGCCATCCGGGTCGGGGAGAACGCGAGCGAGGCGATCCTCGGGGCGACCGCCGAACTCGTCACCACCGTGCTGACCCGCAACGGCCTCGTGGCCGGCGACGTCGTCAGCGTGTTCCTCACCGCCACCCCCGACCTGACCGCCGCGTTCCCGGCGCGGGCCGCCCGCCTGACCGGCCTGCACGAGGTGCCCCTGATGTGCGCGCACGAGCCACCGGTGCCCGGCGGCATGCCGCGCGTCGTCCGCCTGCTGGCGCACGTCGACGTGGAGCGCCCGCGCTCGGAGCTCCGGCACGTGTACCTGCGCGGCGCCCGGGCGTCGTACGCAGCCGAGATGGTGAGCCGGTGAGCCGGGTGGAGACCAAGGTCGCGCCGGGGCGGGTCGCGGTCATCGGCACCGGCCTCATCGGCACCTCGATCGCGCTCGCGCTGCGCGGGCGGGGCACCGAGGTGCTGCTGGCCGACCGCGACCCGGCCGTCGTCCGGCTGGCCGCGGACGCGGGGGCCGGCACGCCGTTGTACGGCCGCCCGCACGAGCCCCGCGAGCCGTCCGAGCCGTTGGGGTCGTTGGAGTCGTTCGGGCCGGCGGACTTCGAGCCGGCCGACCTGGCGATCCTGGCGGTGCCGCCGGGGGCCGTGCCCGCAGCCCTGCTGGAGGCGCAGAAACGCGGCGTCGCCCGCGTCTACACCGACGTCGCGAGCGTCAAGGAACGCCCGATGGCCGAGGCCGTACGGCTCGGCTGTGACATGACGACCTACGTCGGCGGCCATCCCATGGGCGGCAGGGAGCGCTCCGGCCCGCTGGCCGCCCAGGCCGACCTCTTCCTCGGCCGCCCCTGGGCGCTGTGCCCCACGCGCGACACCGGCGAGGAGGCCGTTGAGGCGGCGACCGCGCTCATCCTGGCCTGCGGCGCCACACCGGTCGTCATGGACGCCGCCGACCACGACCGGGCGGTCGCCCTGATCTCCCACACCCCCCACGTGGTGTCCGCGGCGATGGCGGCCCGTTTCGCCGGCGCGCCCGGCGGCGTGCTGTCGCTGACCGGGCAGGGCGCCCGCGACGTGACCAGGATCGCGGCCGGCGATCCCGAACTGTGGCTCGGCATCCTGTGCGCCAACGCGCGGCCGATCGCCGACCTGCTGGAGGAGGTCGCCCGCGACCTCGTCACGGCCGCCGCCGGCCTGCGTGAGGGAGAGACGGAGGGCGCCGTCGCCGATCTGCTCGCCAGGGGAGTGGCCGGCCACGGCCGGATCCCCGGCAAGCACGGCGGGCGGCCCCGCCGCTACACCGCCGTGCCCGTCCTGGTCGCCGACCGGCCGGGCGAGCTCGCCCTGCTCTTCCAGGCCGCGGGAGTGGCGGGGATCAACATCGAGGACGTCGCGATCGAGCACTCGCCCGGACGCTCCGTCGGCCTGGTGGAGCTGTCGGTGCGGCCGGAGTCGGCCCAGGACCTGGCCCGGGAGCTGCGCGCCCGCGGATGGTCCGTCCCCGTCGGGGAGGCCGATTGAGCGGCCGCCGCACCGCACCGTATCCAGTCGGAGGGACACCCGAGATGTCTGCGAACAACGCCCCCGTGACGCTCAGGGACTACCGCGAGCTCGCCCGGAGACTGGTCGATCCCCCGGTCTGGGACTTCTGGGAAGGCGGCGCGGGCGAGGAGAGCACGCTCGCCGCCAACACCGAGGCGTTCGACCGGCTGCGCCTGAACCCGTCGGTGCTGCGCGGCGTGCACCGGCCGGAGACCACGGTCAAGATCCTCGGCGAGACGTGGGACGCGCCGGTCGCGATCGCCCCGCTGGCCCTGCAGACGATGGCGCACCCCCTGGGCGAGGTGGCCACCGTGCGCGGCACGGCGGCGGCGGCCCGGGTGCCGGTGATCGTCAGCATGATGGCCGGGCGCACGGTCGAGGACGTGGCCGCCGAGGCGGACGTCCCGCTCTGGCTTCAGGTGTACTGCCTGCGTGACCGGGAGCTCACCCGCCGCGTCGTCGAGCGCGCCGAGCGGGCGGGGTTCGGGACGCTCGTCCTCACCGTCGACGCGCCCCACCTCGGACGGCGCCTCCGCGACGAGCGGAACGGGTTCCGGGTGCCCGCGTCCGTCTTCCCCGCCAACCTCTACGCCGCCGACCCGGGCCGGGACGGCTTCACCTCGCCCGCCGGGCACGCCGGCGCGGAGTTCGACCCCGGCCTGGACTGGTCGGTGGTGGCCTGGCTGCGCTCGGTCAGCCGGCTGCCGATCCTGCTGAAGGGCATCCTGACGGCCGCCGACGCCGAACGCGCGATCGGGGCCGGAGCCGACGGCATCGTGGTCTCCAACCACGGCGGACGCCAGCTCGACGGCGTCCCGGCCGGCGTCGAGGTGCTGCCCGAGATCACCGCGGCCGTGGCCGGGCGGGTGCCCGTGCTGCTCGACGGCGGCGTCCGCCGGGGCCGCGACGTGCTGGCCGCCCTCGCGCTCGGCGCCGACGCGGTGCTGCTCGGCCGTCCCGTGCTGCACGGCCTCGCGGTCGCCCGGGAGGAGGGCGTGGCCCGCGTGCTCACGATCCTCCTGGAGGAACTGCGCGACGCCATGACGCTGACCGGGACCGGCACGGTCGCCGGGGCGGGGCCCGAGCTGGTGCGGCCCGGCGCCGCCCGCCCGAGCCCGGAACCCACGGAGATCGCGGCGCCGCCGGGCACCGCGCCACTGCCGGGAACTGTGCCGATGGAAACGGCGCCGGCGGGAACCGTGCCCCCGGCGGGAAGCGGGCTGTGGCGGGGCGATCTGCACTCCAGCGTCTCCGACCCCGTCATGGACACGATGAACTTCCTGAACGAGGTGACGAGCCGCTATCCCGAGGCGATCTCGTTCGCTCCCGGCCGGCCGTACGCGGGGTTCTTCGAGACCGAGCAGATCTTCTCCCAGATCCGTGCGTACCTGGACCATCTCGCCGCGCAGGGCGCGACGCCGGAGCAGGTCAGGGACGCCGTCTTCCAGTACGGCCCCTCGGCCGGCCGCATCCGCGAGATCATCGCGCGGTCGCTCCGGGCCGACGAGGGCATCGACGTCCCGCCCGAGTCGATCGTGGTCACCGTCGGCTGCCAGGAGGCGATGTTCCTGGCGCTGCGGGCGCTCATCTCCGGCCCGGACGACGTGCTGATCGTCTCCAGCCCGTGCTACGTGGGCATCACCGGGGCGGCGCTGCTGCTGGACGTCGAGCTGACCGCGGTCGAGGAGCGCGAGGACGGGCTGTCCTGCGCCGACCTGGAGGCCGCGGTCCTGGCCGAGCGGGCCCGGGGCCGCCGCCCCCGGGCGGTGTACGTGGTGCCCGACCACTCCAACCCCTCCGGCACGACGATGCCGCTCGCGGCCCGGCACGAGCTCATCGACCTCGCCGCCCGGCACGACCTGCTGATCCTGGAGGACAGCCCCTACCGGCTGGTCAGCCCGGGCGCCCGGGTGCCGGCGTTGAAGGCGCTCGACCGCGGGCGCCGGGTCGTCCATCTCGGGTCGTATTCCAAGTCGGTGTTCCCGGGCGCGCGGGTCGGCTTCGCGGTCGCCGACCAGGAGGTCGTGGACTCGGGCGGCCGCACGGTGCTGCTCGCCGACGAGCTCGCCAAGATCAAGAGCATGGTGACCGTCAACACCTCGCCGCTCAGCCAGGCCGCCGTGGCCGGGGCGCTGCTCGCCGCCGACGGGCGGGTCTCCGAGCTCAACCGCGAGACCGCCGAATACTACGGGGACGCCATGCGGCACACACTCGCCTGCCTGGAACGCCGCTTCGCCGGGGTGCCGGGAGTGCGCTGGAACTCTCCCACCGGCGGCTTCTTCCTGGCCCTGCACGTCCCCTTCCGCGCGGGCAACGCGGCGCTGGCCCGCTCCGCGCAGGACTTCGGGGTCATCTGGACGCCGATGTCGTACTTCTATCCGCAGGGCGGGGGCGAGCACACCATCCGGCTGTCCACCAGCTATCTCACCCACGAGGAGATCGAGGAGGGCGTCGCCCGGCTGGCGGAGTTCATCGCGGCGGAGAGGCACGCGGATGAGCGTCGTTGACAACGGGGTCGCCGCCCGCCCGGCTCCCGGCCAGGCGGCCGACCCCCGCGACCCGCTGGCCCGGCTCGCCACGCTCCTCGACGAGGGCCCGCTGCGGCCGATCGCTCCGCCGGACCAGTCGGGCGTGTGCGCCGTACGCGGCCGGATCGAGGGCGTGCCGGTGGTCGCGTTCTGCAGCGACGCCCGCGTGCAGGGCGGCGCGATGGGCGGCCAGGGCTGCGAGCACATCGTGCGCGCCTACGACCTCGCCGCCCGCGAGCGGCTGCCCGTGATCGGCGTCTGGCACTCCGGCGGCGCCCGGCTGGCCGAGGGCGTCGAGTCGCTGCACGCGGTGGGCCGCGTCTTCGAGGTGATGACCCGGAACTCGGGCGTCGTCCCGCAGATCTCCGTCGTCGTCGGCGCGGCGGCCGGAGGCGCGGCGTACGGGCCGGCGCTGACCGACCTGGTGATCCTCGCCGACACCGGGCGGATCTTCGTCACCGGTCCCGACGTGGTCCGCAGCGTCACCGGCGAGGAGATCGACACAGCCGCCCTGGGCGGCCCGGAGCCGCACGGCAGGCGCAGCGGCGTCGTCCACGTGGTGACGGAGTCCGAGGCCGAGGCGATGACTCGGGCCCGTCAGCTCGCGGTCCTGCTCGGGCACCAGGGACGGATGCGCGCCGTGGAGGAGACGGCGTTTCCGGTGGCCCTGCCCGACAATCCGCGCCGCGCCTACGACGTTCACCCGCTGATCCGGGCTGTCCTCGACGAGGGGACCGAGGTCGAGTTGCACCGCAGATGGGCGCCCAACATCGTCACCACCCTCGGCCGTCTGGGCGGCCGCACGATCGGGGTCGTCGCCAACAACCCGCTCAAACTCGGCGGCTGCCTCGACGCCGCCTCCGCCGAGAAGGCCGCCCGCTTCGTCCGGATGTGTGATGCCTTCGGGGTGCCGCTGCTGGTGCTGGTGGACGTCCCCGGCTACCTGCCCGGCGTCGGCCAGGAGCACAACGGGGTGGTCAGGCGGGGCGCCAAGCTGCTGCACGCCTTCGCCGAGGCGTCCGTGCCGAGGGTGACCCTGCTCACCGGCAAGGCGTACGGCGGCGCCTATATCGCCATGAACTCCCGCGCATTGGGCGCCACCCGGGTGCTCGCCTGGCCCAGGGCGGTCATCGCGGTGATGGGCCCGGTCGCGGCCGTGCGGATCCTCAGGCGGCGCGACCTCGCCGCGGTCTCCGAGGAGGAACGCCCGGAACTGGAGCGGCGCCTGGCCGAGGAGCACGAGAAGGAGGTCGGCGGCCTCGGCCGCGCCGTGGAGCTCGGCGTGGTCGACGAGGTCATCGACCCGGCCACGACCCGGACCGCCATCGTCGGAGCCCTGGCCCGGGCCACCCCCGCCCGTGGCGCGCACGGCAACATCCCGCTCTGACCCCGCCACCGACACCCGCCACCGACACCCGCCACCGACCTCGGCAACCACGGCAACCCTCAGGAGACCGCAATGTCCGGAACAGTCGTGGTGACGGCCGCGGAGGCGGCGGGCCCCGACCCGGTGCTCGCCTTCCTCCTCCAGGTCGTCGTCCTGCTGACGTCGGCCATGGTGCTCGGGCGCGTCGCCGTCCGGCTGGGCCTGCCCGCCATCGTCGGCGAGCTGTGCGTCGGTGTGCTGCTCGGCCCTTCGGTGCTGGGCCATGCCGCGCCCGCGCTGTCGCACTGGCTCCTGCCACAGGGCGCCGACAAGACGGGTCTCTTCGGCGGGCTCGCCCAGACCGGCGTGCTGCTGCTGATCGGCCTGACCGGCGTCGGCATCGACGGCGCGCTCTTCCGCCGCAAGGGCCGCGCGGCGCTGCGCGTCGGGATCCTGGCGCTGGTCGTGCCGCTTTCGCTGGGTGTGCTCGCCGGCTGGCTGATGCCGGAGCGGCAACTGCCCACGGGCGCCGACCGCCCCACGGCGGCGCTGTTCCTCGGCGTGGCGATAGGCATCAGCGCGTTGCCCGTCACCGCGAAGATCCTCATGGACATGAAGCTGTTCCACCGCAACGTGGGGCAGCTCACGCTCATGGCGGCGGCCCTGGACGACGTCGCCGGGTGGGTGCTGCTGTCGTTCGCGTCCGTCATGGTGACGGCCGGGCTGGGCGGCGGCGACGCCGTGGCACTCCTGTATCCCTGCGCCTTCGCCGCGCTGGCCTGGCTGGCGGGCCGTCCGCTGACCCGGCTGGCCGTACGCCTGGCGATGCGGTCCGCCGAGGCGGGGCCGGTGATCGTCGTCACGATCGCCGTCACCCTGTGCTGCGCGGCGGCCGCGCACGTGCTCGGCATGGACGCCGTCTTCGGCGCGTTCGTCGGCGGGCTGCTGGTCGGCTCAGAGGACGTGGCGGCCCGGCTCGCGCCGCTGCGCACCGTCACGCTCGCCGTCCTGGCCCCGCTGTTCTTCGCCACCGCCGGGCTCCACGTGGACCTGCTGGTCCTGGCCGATCCCGGGATCGTCGTGCTCGGGCTCGTGCTGCTCGTGATCGCCGTCCTGGGCAAGTTCGCCGGAGCGTACGCCGGTGCCAGGCTGGTGGGGCTGACCTCCTGGGAGGGGGTCGCCGTCGGAGCGGGCCTGAACGCCCGCGGGGTGGTGGAGATCGTGGTGGCGGGCGTCGGGCTGCGGCTCGGCGTGCTGAACGACGAACTCTACACGATCATCGTGCTCATCGCGATCATCACCTCGATCATGGCGCCGCCGATCCTGCGCGCCGCGATGTCGCGGATCGAGCAGACGGCCGAGGAACGCCTGCGGGCCCTGCACGCCGACCCCGCACCCCTCGAACACTGAGCCCCGACCACTGAGCCCCGACCACTGAGCCCCGACCACTGAGCCCCGACCACTGAGCCCCGACCACTGAGCCCCGACCACTGAGCCCCGACCACCGAGCCCCGACCACCGAGCCCCGACCACCGAGCCCCGACCGCGCACCCCTCGAACACTGGGCCCCGGCCACTGGGCCCCGAACAATGAGGCGGGCCCGGACGGCCTCCGCACCGGCCGTCCGGTCCGCCGGCCCGGAGTGTGGCTACGCACCGTTCCACACGGGCTTGCGTTTCTCGCTGAAAGCCGCGGGGCCCTCGATCGCGTCGCGGCTGCGCATCCGCCGGGCCTCCCACGGGTACGCCGCGCCGAAGGCCGCCTCCAGCGGCAGATGGAGCGAGCTGTGCACCGCCTCCTTGATCGCGCGCAACGACAGCGGCGCGCAGCTCAGCAGGTCGTCGAGCCACCCGGCGACGCACACGTCCAGATCCCCGGCCGGGACGACGTCGTTGACGAGCCCGTGCCGCAAAGCCAGATCGGCCGTCATCCGGCGGCCGGTGAGCAGGTAGCCCATGGCCGTCTTGAGCGGAAGCTGCCGTGCCAGCCGGAACGCCCCGCCCGCGCCGGGCACCAGTCCCAGCCGCGCCTCGGGCAGACCGAACACCGACCGGTCGGAGGCGATGATGAGATCGCAGGCCAGGGCGAGCTCGAAGCCGCCGCCCAGGGCGTACCCGTCGACCCGCGCGATCACCGGGGTGGTCATGTCGAAGCGCTCGGTGAGCCGCGGCCAGCCCGGCTGGCCGCGGCTGCCGAACGTCGTCGCCGGCGCGCCCAGCCGGTTGAGCCGCGCGCGCTCGCGCAGGTCCTGCCCCACGGAGAACGCCCGCTCGCCGGCGCCGGTCAGCACGGCCACCCGTACGGAGTCGTCGGCCTCCACGTCGTCCCAGATCGCGGCCAGTTCCTCGTGGGTCCTCAGGTCGAGCGCGTTCAGCACCTCGGGCCGGTCGATGGTCACCCAGGCCACGTGCTCCCGCTTCTCATACCGCACCCTGTTCCCGCCCGTCACGGCACTGTTTCCGTTCGAGGCCCTGTCCTCGCCCATCGGCGCGCCCCCTTCCCGGCTCGTCGATCAGCGCCCGGCCGTACGTCGGATCGTCCACGGGCGGCGGAACGCGCGCCGAGTGTCGGCGGCCCGGCCGGCCCGGCGCGGCCTCGTCACGAAGGCTGTCTGACATGGGAAAATGCGGGCGGCCGCGCGGATCTCAGTGAAACCGGCGGCCGCCGGGAAGTCAACGCGACGATCTCCCGTCGTCTGGACAGCGCTGTCTTTGCCCCCTCAGTCGCCCTCTCAGCCGCACTTTCAGTCGCGCGGCGCGCCGAACCACCTGGGCAGCCGGTCGAGCAGGCCCGCCTGGTCCTCGCCGGCCCATGCGACGTGACCGTCCGGCCGCAGCAGCACGGCGGGCACCTCCAGCTCCTCGCTGACGTCGACGACATGGTCGACCCGATCCGCCCAGCCGGCGACCGAGAGCCGGCCGGTCTGGTCGAGCAGCAGCCCGCGGCCGCCGCGCGTGAGCTCGTAGAGGCGTCCTCGCTTCAGCGTCACGTCCCGCATCCGCCGGCCGAGCAGGTCGTGCCCCTCGCCGAAGTCGTAGCGGATCCCGATCGCGGCGATCTTCTCGGCCAGGCGCCGTCTCACGTCCTCGAAGTCCATCAGCTCCGACACCAGGCGGCGCACCGCCTGGGCGCCCGGCTCGGTGGACATCAGCTCCATCTGCGCGCGGGCGTTGTCCAGCACCGCGGCGGCCACCGGGCGCCGTTCGGTCTCGTAGCTGTCCAGCAGCCCCTCCGGGGCCCAGCCGCCGATCTCGGCGGCCAGCTTCCAGCCGAGGTTGAACGCGTCCTGGATGCCGAGGTTGAGACCCTGCCCGCCGACCGGCGGATGGATGTGCGCCGCGTCGCCGGCCAGCAGCACCCGGCCGGCCCGGTAGCGGTCGGCCAGCCGGGTGGCGTCGCCGAAGCGGGAGAGCCGGCGGGGGGAGTGCACGCCGAAGTCGGTGCCGGCGACGGCCCGCAGCTGCTGCCTGAAGTCCTCCAGGGTCGGCGGGACCGAGCGGTCCTCGGTCACCCCCGCCGCGGGCACGACCACGCGGTACACCCCCTCGTCGAAGGGCGCGAGCCCGAACCGCTTCTGGGTCGCGCGGACCTCCGCCACCACGGCGGCCACCGTCTCCGGCGGCACCCCCACCTCCATCTCGCCGAGCAACGTCTCGACCCTGGTGGGCTCGCCGGGGAAGCCGACGCCCAGCAGCCTGCGCACCGTGCTGCGGCCGCCGTCGCAGCCGACGAGGTAACGCGCGCGCAGCCGCGTGCCGTCGGCCAGCTCGGCGGTCACGCCGTGCTCGTCCTGGCTCAGCCCGGCCAGCCCGCGGCCGCGCCGGATCTCGGCGCCCACCTCGGCGGCGTGTTCGCCCAGCAGGCGGTCGGTGATGGTCTGCCGGACGCCGAGGACGTACGGGTGCGCGGTGTCCAGCCGTTCGGGCGAGGGCTTCTCGATGGCGGCGAAGAACCCGCCGACCGGATGCTTACGTCCGTACGGGAGGAACCGCTCCAGCAGGCCGCGCTGGTCAAGCACCTCGATGCTGCGCACGTGCAGGCCCAGCGCGCGGACGAACCCGGTCGGCTCCGTCTCCTTCTCCAGCACGACCACCCGCACGCCGTGCAGCCGCAGCTCGGCGGCCAGCATCAGGCCGGTCGGCCCACCACCGGCGATGATCACGTCGATCATGAATCCCCCATTCGACAAGGTCCCGATCCCTGTTCGGACGGTGATTCTGCGGTACGACCGGGGTCTTGCCGCAAGCCCCCCGGTGCGCTATAGCTTGATAGTGGCGGGGGAGATCAGTAACCCGATCCGCGCCCCCGCACCAGCACACGGGTGAGTCACCCCATGCCTCCGGCCCAGGCACCGGCGAGCGCGTTGCCGGCGATGCCGCGGATCAGATGTGTCCCCAAGATCGTGGGCCGACGTCAACGGGCAGGCGGCGGCCGTGCTGCGCCGCGACGGTGAGGTGTTCACGGTGCTCACCGTCAACGCCTCCGACGAGGGCATCGACCAGGTGCTGTGGATGATGAACCCCGCCAAGATCGCCGCGCTGTCGGCCCCGGACGCCGGATGACAGCCTGCCGCCGGCCGCCGGGCCGGGTCGGGTCGGGCGGGCTGGAGCCACGTCGTGATCCGCTCGTACGGCGCGTAGAGGTCGGTCAGGGCCCTGCCGTGGCGGGCGATGCTCGTCTGACCGGCAGCCAGGACGTGAGAAGTGTCACCAAGGAGCCGGCCGTCGGCTCGCCGAAGACGCAGAGGGTCTACTCCCATGGGTGACCGAAAATGCCGGTGGTCATGTCCTCTTGCAGGAAGGCGGAGTAGGAAGAGGTCACGGGGTGACCGTAACCGGTGGACGCCCGGCGCGCCTCCGACCGGTGGACGGGCACGGCCCGCGTGGCGCATACAGGTTTTGCGGAACAGGGGCGCGAGAACCGGGGTGTGGCGTGTAGTGTCGGAACCAGAGGTTGTGTCGAAGTACCAGTATGCGTTGAAGCGCTTGCTGAGTAGTGACAGCGGGCGTTGCCGTACGGAGCCGAGGCTTTCCCGAGGCGGTCGGTCGCAGCAGCCCGAGGGATCACACCCGTGGCCTCTCGAGATCGTCTCATGAAGGAGAAAGCAGTATGGCCCAGGGAACCGTCAAGTGGTTCAACGCCGAGAAGGGCTTCGGCTTCATCGCCCCCGACGACGGCACTCCGGACGTCTTCGTCCACTACTCGGCCATCGACAGCCGCGGCTACCGCTCGCTGGAGGAGAACCAGCGGGTCGAGTACACCGCCGGCCAGGGGGCCAAGGGCCCGCAGGCCGAGCAGGTTCGGCCGCTCTAAGCAGCGTTTCACACCGCCGATGCCGGGCCCACTGATGTGAGGCCCGCCGTCCGACGGCTTCAGGCCCCGGCTCCTCGCGGAGTTCCGGGGCCTTCGTCATTCGCGGAGGAGCCGTCTCGGAGCCGGTGAAGCGGCACCGTGAGGGCAAGCCCTCACTGCGGCGGTCCCGTACGATTCGCTGGTGATCGGGAAGGCGGGACGAGACCGGGCCGGTCGCCGGGTGTGGCCGTGGATGGCCCTGGCGGTGGTCGTCTCAGCGGTGCCGGCCGTGCTGATGGCCCTGACCACGCGCGGCGGCGTCGGCTACCTGCCGCTCGTCTCTTTCGCCGGGCATTTCGTCGGGGTCGACGCACGCCACCTGCTCGCGCTCGATCTCCTCGTGGCGGGTGTCCTGCCGCTGCTCGCCCTGTCAGCGTCTGGCCTCTCGTGGCTGTGGTGGCGCACAGGGATGGCCGGCGCCTCACTCCTCGGCGTCATTGCGGTGGTCAACCTGGTGGTGTTCGTGGACGAACGTCCAGGGCCGTTCACACCGGCGGACGTGAGCGCGGGCAGCCAACCGGACTACGTCAGCGGCCCCACTCCATGGGCACCACCGCTGCTCGCCGCCATCGCCTGCGCTGCCGGTGCCGTCGCCATGTCCGTCGGCTCCCGGCGCGTGCGAGCGAACCGACAGTGATGGTGAAGTACGGTTGAGTCAACTGTGGTTCGCTCAAGTGTGCGCAAGCCTCAGCATGTGTTCGACCGGGAGCGAGAGTGGGCGGGCCTGGTCTCGTTCGCTTCTGATGCGAGCCCGGGAGCCCGGCTCGGCGTGGTGAGCGGCCGCCGCCGCCAGGGGAAGAGCTACCTTCTGCAGGCCCTGGCGATCACGTTCTATCAGGCGATCATGGTCAGGGAGTGGGCGCGGCTGGAGCGCGGGGACGCGGCGACGGTGTGGCGGGGCAGCGGGGCGCGCTTCCTGTCGCAGGTCGTCGGCCCCCACGTCGAGGTGCTCTGCCGCGAGTACGCCCTGGACGCCGATGGCGCAGCCGGTGAGGTGGGGAGCGGAGTCGTGCCGGATCCCGCCAACCGCACGCGGATCGAGGTCGATGTCGCCGTGCTGGCGCCCGTGGATCATGGACGCCCGCGACGTGTTCTGTCGCTGGGCGAGGTCAAGTGGGACCGGGTCATGGGGGCCGAGCATGTGGCCCGGCTCCGTCGTGCGCGCGATCTGCTCACCGCCAAGGGGTACGACACGCGCGACACGGTGCTCACATGTTATTCGGGCGCCGGATTCACGGCGGAACTCGGCGCCGGACCAGGGGGCGACGTGCGCCTGGTCACCCTTGACGACCTCTACGCCTGACCAAGCCTTGGTCTTCGGGGCAGACCTCCACCGGCGTGGCGCGCGTGTGAAAGTTTCATCACGAGGTTGTCGCGCGTCCTGTGCGGGCCGGGGCGGTAACGCCAGTTAGATGCGCTCCAGAAGGCCGAAGCGCCGCCGGAAGGTGCGACCGGCCTCTTGACGCCACCCGGTGTGTCCTAGTTGGCTCCGCCATTACCACCGACTTTGACGCCTGTGGACGCGACCTCTCGTGCCATAGAAAATGTTAGCGCTAACAAAGCTCTCCCGTACGACCCAGGCCTCCGCCTCGACCCACCCTCAGGAGTAGACCATGCATTCACCCCCCATCCGTTCGGCTGCCGGCCGGTGGCGTTCCCATGTCACCGTGGCGGCGCGTGTGTCCGCCGCGCTGGTGACGGTGCTGGCCGCGGCGCTGGTATCGGCGGCGCCCGCGTCGGCGGCGGCGGCTCCGCTGGTGGGCGCCGGGTCAGGCCGATGCCTCGACGTGGCGGGTAACACCGACGCGGTGGGCACGGGTCTGCAGATCTGGGACTGCAACGGCCAGGCCAACCAGGCGTTCGATTTCAACTCGGCGGGTGAGCTGCGGACGTTCAACGGCACGCGGTGCGTGGACGCCTACGGTCAGGGCACCGCGAACGGCACCAAGGTGGTCATCTATACCTGTAACGGCCAGGCCAACCAGAAGTGGCGCCTGAACGCCGACGGGTCGGTCACGGGCGTGCAGTCGGGTCTGTGCCTGGACGTGAGCAACTACGGCACGGCCAACGGGTCCGCCGTCTACCTGTGGACCTGCCACGGCGGGACCAACCAGAAGTGGAGCACCTCCGGAGGCGGCCCGAGCCAGTCTCCGTCGCCGACCCCGACGGTGACGCCGACCGGCGGCACGTGCAACCTGCCGTCGTCCTACCGCTGGACCTCGACGGGCTCGCTGGCGAATCCGAAGTCGGGCTGGGCCTCGCTCAAGGACTTCACCAACGTCGTCTACAACGGCAAGCACCTCGTCTACGCGACGACCCACGACAACGGGTCGAGCTGGGGTTCCATGAACTTCGGCCTGTTCACGAACTGGTCGGACATGGCCTCGGCCAGTCAGAACGGGATGAACTTCTCCGCTGTCGCGCCGACGCTGTTCTACTTCGCGCCGAAGAACATCTGGGTGCTCACCTACCAGTGGGGCGGGACCGCCTTCTCCTACCGCACCTCCAGCGACCCCAGCAACCCCAACGGCTGGTCGTCGCAGCAGACCCTGTCCACCGCGAGCATCTCCGGCTCCGGCACCGGCCCGATCGACCAGACGATCATCGGTGACGGCCAGAACATGTACCTGTTCTTCGCCGGGGACAACGGCAAGATCTACCGGTCGAGCATGCCCATCGGGAACTTCCCGGGCAACTTCGGCTCGAACTACACCCAGATCATGAGCGACTCGACCAACAACCTGTTCGAGGGCGTCGAGGTCTACAAGCTGCAGAACCAGAACAAGTACCTCATGCTCGTCGAGGCGATCGGTTCGCAGGGCCGCTACTTCCGCTCGTTCACGGCCGACAGCCTGAGCGGTTCGTGGACGCCGAACGCCGCCAGCGAGAGCAACCCGTTCGCCGGCAAGGCCAACAGCGGCGCCACCTGGACCAACGACATCAGCCACGGTGACCTGGTCCGCAGCAACCCCGACCAGACCAAGACCGTCGACCCCTGCAACCTGCAGCTGCTCTACCAGGGCCGCAGCCCCAGCTCCGGCGGCGACTACGGTCTCCTGCCCTACCGCCCGGGCGTCCTGACCCTGCAGCGCTAGGCATGACACAGGTAAGGCATGACACAGGTCCCGCCCGTACGTCCTGACGGCTGAACGCCAGGACCGGGTGGACCTGAACGGGCGGGTTCGGCACAACGCCGGGCCCGCCCCAGCCATGTCAGGCCCCGAATCATCCGCTGCCCGAGCGAGCGGCGTCAGCAGAGCGCGAGGGCCGTGTGGATCAGGTGGAGGTGGGTGAAGGCCTGCGGGAAGTTGCCCAGATGGCGCCCCTGGACGGGGTCGTACTCCTCGGGGAGCAGGCCGACGTCGTTGCTGAGAGTCAGTAGCCGCGCGAACAGGTCTCTGGCCTCGTCCTTGCGGCCGATGAGGTCGAGCGCCTCGGCCAGCCAGAAGCTGCAGGCGAGGAAGGCGCCCTCGGCTCCGGGCAGGCCGTCGACGTCGTTGCTCTCGGAGATCGGATAGCGCAGCACGAAGCAGTCGGTCATCAGCTCGCGTTGGATCGCGTCGATCGTGCCGATGACCCGGGGGTCCTCGGGAGGCAGAAAGCCGACGATCGGGATGAGAAGCAGCGCCGCGTCGAGTTCGCGAGAGCCGTACGACTGGGTGAACGTGCCGCGTTCACGGTCGAAGCCCCTGTCGCAGACCTCGGCGTGGATCCGGGCCCGCATGGCCCGCCAGCGCCGGAGGGGACCGGTGTGGCCGAGCTCCTCGATCGCGCGTACCTGACGGTCGACCGCCACCCACGCCATGACCTTGGAGTGGACGAAGTGCCGCCGCGGGCCGCGCACCTCCCACAGGCCCTCGTCGGGCTGGGTCCAGCTGCGCTCCAGGAAGTCCATCAGCCGGCTGACGATGGTCCAGGCGTAGTCGTGGGGCGGCATCCCCAGCTTGCGGGCCCGGTAGAGGCAGTTGAGCACCTCGCCGTAGACGTCGAGCTGAAGCTGGCCGGCCGCGCCGTTGCCGATCCGCACCGGCCGGGAGCCCTCGAACCCGGGAAGCCAGTCGAGCGTCTGCTCGGGCAGGCGCCTTTCGCCTGCCACGCCGTACATGATCTGGAGGTCCTCCGGGCGGCCCGCGACGGCGCGGAGCAGCCAGTCGAGCCAGGCGCCCGCCTCGGCGACGTATCCGGACTCGGTCAGGGCGTCGAGTGTCATCGCGGCGTCGCGCAGCCAGCAGTATCGGTAGTCCCAGTTGCGCACCCCGCCGAGATGCTCGGGCAGTGAAGTGGTGGGAGCCGCCACGACGCCGCCGGTCGGGCTGTAGGTGAGCGCCTTGAGCGTGATGAGGGAGCGGATCACGGTGGCGCGGCAGCGGCCCGGGAGCCAGCAGCGGGAGGCCCACCCCGTCCAGAACCGGCTGGTCTCGGTGAACTGCTCGCCGGGATCGATGATGCCGGGTTCCGGCTGGTGCGAGGGGTGCCACGTGAACACGAACGACCGGCGTTGCCCCGCGCCGACCGTGAAGACGCCGGTGTGCCGGCCGCCGCTGCCCCTGAGGTTGACGGCAGTGTCGATCCAGACCGAGTCGGGCCCGCCGATGGCGTGGAGGCGGCCGCCCAGGCGGCGGTCCCAGGGGACGACGCTGCCGTAGTCGAACCGGATGCTGATCTCCGTGGTCATGTCCACCGTCCCGGACATGCCCTCCACGATCCGGACCAGGGCGGGGTTGGCGTGCCGGGGAGGCATGAAGTCGATGACCTTGACGGTCCCCGTGGAGGTCTCCCAGATCGTCTCGAGGATCAGCGTGTCGTCGATGTACGCGCGCCGCGTGGCCATCTCGTGCCCGGCGGGGGCGAGCCGCCAGAACCCGTTGGACTCGTCACCGAGGAGCTTGGCGAAGCATGCGGGGGAGTCGAACCGGGGAAGGCAGAGCCAGTCGATCGATCCGTCTCGACCGACGAGGGCGGCAGACTGCGTGTCCCCGATGAGGGCGTAGTCCTCGATCCGCATGTGGACCACGCTACTCGCGGGGCGGCGCGTTGTCCGGGCGTGTCCCCATGTGAGGGCCCGGGCCACCGGACGCCATGGATTCGTGAACAGTACTGGTCCGCGGCCTGGTTGCGTGCCGGTCCCAGTGCGACGTCAACTGGTGAATGGGTGCAGCCAGTCGGGGAGCACTGCCATGACCAAGGACGTCACGTATCGCAGGATCTACGAGGAGTCCTCTCCCGAGGACGGCAGGCGGGTGCTCGTCGACCGCGTCTGGCCACGGGGGATGCGCAGGGCGGACGCGCATCTCGACGAGTGGCTGCGGGACGTCGCCCCCTCCACCGAACTGCGCCGCTGGTACGGCCACGAGCCCGGCCGGTTCGCCGAGTTCCGCCGGCGCTACCGCACCGAACTGCGCGAGCCCGCGCGGCGGCAGGCCGTGGACCATCTGCGGGACATCGCCGGCCACGACAGGCTGACGCTGCTGACCGCCACCCGCGACGTCGAGCACAGCCAGGCCGCCGTCCTCGCCGAGTGGCTGACCAGCGCCGGGAAATCTGAGGCTTGATTCCTTCGGTGGAAGCTCTGATGTGGGTGTGCTTGTGGGGGCGCGGTCGGTATGGCTGGGCATTGTGCGGTGCCGTCACCGGGGGTCACAGCCAGCCCGCGTCCTCGGCGATGCGGACGGCATCGATCTTGTTGCGGGCGCCGGTCTTGGTGATCGCGCCGGTGAGATAGTTGCGTACGGTGCCCACCGACAGGTGCAGCCGGGCGGCGATCTCCTCGGCGGAGGCACCTCGGGCGGCTTCGCGCAGGACCGTGGCCTCGCGTGGGGTGAGAGGGCTCTCCCCGTACTCCATCGCCGAGGCCACCAGCTCCGCGTCCAGCACCCGCAGCCCGGCCGCCGTACGCCTGATCGCGTCGGCCAGGCGGTCGCCGGGGGCGTCCTTGACCAGGAACGCCTCGATGCCCGCCGACAGGGCCCGCCGTACCTGACCCGGCCGGCCCAGCGCGGTCAGCACCAGGACGCGGCAGGAGGGGAGCACCTCCCGCAGCCGCGCGGCGGCGGTGATGCCGTCCAGCACGGGCAGGTCGATGTCGACGATCGCGACGTCCGGCCGCACCCGCAGCGCGGCGGGGACGATCTCGTCCCCGCGCGTCACCTCGGCCACCACATCCAGGTCGGGCTCCAGGCGCAGCAGGGCGGTGAGCGCGGCCCGGATCATGTGCATGTCCTCGGCGAGGAGGACGCGGATCACGTCGGCACCTCCATCGTCAGCCGGAATCCGCCCTCGGACGTGGCCCCGGCCTCGACCGTGCCGCCAATCTGCGCGGCCCGCTCCACCAGCCCGACCAGCCCGCCGCCGGAAGGCCCGGCGGTCCGCGCGTCATCAGGGGAGAGGCCGTTGTTGACGATCTCCAGGTGGATGCGTCCCGCGCGGTTCGAGGTGGTGATCGAACAGGTGGTGGCGCGGCTGTGGCGCAGGATGTTCGTGACGCCCTCGCGTACGGCCCAGGCGAGCGCCTCGTCCTGCTCGCGGGACGGGGTGATCTCGGCGAGGTTGACCTGGCAGCCGATCCCGGATGATTCCAGCAGGGCCGCGGCCCGGTGCACCTCGTCGGTGAGCGTCATCCGCCGGTAGCCGCGAGCCACCTGACGCACCTCCTGCGCGGCCTCCCTCGCCACCTGGACCAGCGCGCCGACCTCGGTCCTCGCGGCCGGCAGATCGCGGTCCATGAGCCGGGCGGCCAGGTCGCCTTTCAGCACGATCGAGGTGAGGCTGTGGCCCAGCCCGTCGTGCAGGTCGCGGGAGATCCGCAACCGCTCCTTCAGCACCGCCGCCTCCGCCAGGTCGGCCCGCGCCTGCTCCAGCTCGGCGGTGACCCGGACCAGCCGTACGACGACGTAGATCATGGCGCCGGTGATGACGATGGTGAGGGCGTAGAAGTACGAGCTGGTCACGTTGTGGAAGATGCTCTGAA
This sequence comes from Microbispora sp. NBC_01389, assembly GCF_045040095.1. Taxonomy (NCBI): domain Bacteria; kingdom Bacillati; phylum Actinomycetota; class Actinomycetes; order Streptosporangiales; family Streptosporangiaceae; genus Microbispora; species Microbispora sp. NBC_01389. The sequence continues at coordinate 1,095,962 of NZ_CP109552.1, read as the reverse complement.
GCCACCAGAACTGCGCCGCCGCCATCGTCGTCACCAGGACGCCGCCCCAGCGCAGCGGAAGCAGCAGGAGCACCGGCCCGGCCAGCAGCGGCGCGGTCCCGGCCGACCAGCCGGTGAACCCGAGGACCTCCGGCAGGTAGGTGGCGACCACCTGCACCGCCAGCGTCGCGGGCAGCCATCGGGATCGGGTGCCCGCGAACGCCTGCCGTACGTGCAGGAAGTGCGGCAGGTAGAACGCGGTCAGCACCGCGAGCAGCCGGGCGTTGATCGACCCGGGGGCGGTCGCGAGGGAGGCCACGAGAGGGATGATCGTGTAGCCGACGGAGACCAGGACGATCAGCGCGATTCCGAGCCGCCGCGCGGAGGTGGAGTTCATGGTCGGCCCATTATGACTTCCTGGTGTCCCAGCGGAACCACCTCCTGATCGAGAGCAGCGCGACCCCCGCCCACACCGCCAGAACCAGAGCCGGTACGGCCGCCGCCGCCAGGTCGGAGCCGAGCGTACCCGGCCGGTAGGAGGCGCGGACCGCGTCCACCACCGCGCTGGTGGGCAGGGCGGCGAAGAGCGGGTGCAGCCAGGAGGGCAGCAGGTCCACGATCGGGCCCATCGCCCCGGACGCGAGGCCGGCCAGGAAGAAGAACGGCAGCGTCATGGGCGCCGCGAGCTCCCCGCGCGGGATCGCGGCCGTCCACGCCACCCCCAGCGTCGCCATCACCGCCGCACCCGCGACCGCGAACACCACGAACAGCACCGGATTACGCGGCAGCGGCACGTCGGCCAGGAGGTGTACGGCCACGGCTGACACGATCATGAGGATGACCGTCTGCGTGACGGTGCTCGCGACCTCGCCGAGGAGGATCTGCCGGTCGGTGAGCCGGGTGGCGCGCAGCCGTTTGAGCAGGAGCTGGTCGCGGCGCATGGTCAGGGCGACGGTGATGTTCAGGAACGCGGCCCCCGACAGGATGAGCGCGAGCGTCCCCACGAACATCTGCGCCGCGGCCGTGACGCCGCCGGCCGTGACGTTGCGCATCAGCGTCGGCATCCCGATCGCGAGGCCCAGCGGGGTGATCACGGAGGCGGGCAGCATGCCCTTGTCGCGCCAGAACAGCCGGGCGCTCAGCTTGTAGGTGGCCGTGAGGCTCATCGGCGTGGGTCCCATCGGAAGAGGAAGCGGACGGCGACCAGGGCGAGGAGGGCCCAGACGGTCAGGTTCAGGACGGGCCCGGTCAGCGTCGCGGGCTCGCCGCCCCTGTAGGCGAGCCCGGCGATCTCGACCATCGCCCCGGTCGGCAGCAGGTCGAGTGCCCACCGGACCCAGCCGGGGAGGAGGCCGGTGACGAACGGTCCGTACGCTCCGGCCCCGAGCGCGCCGGCCAGCATGAACGGGATCGTGGCGGGGGCGTTCAGGTCGGGGCGGCGGGTCACGATGGAGAAGACGACGCCGATCAGCGCCAGCACCCCGGCCACCGCGACGACGCACGCCGCGAACAGCAGCGGAAGCTCGGGTGGCGGCAGGTAGGTGAAGGTGTAGAGGATCATGGAGACGAGGGCCGACAGGAGAGCGGCCTGCGTCACGATGTTGACCAGCTCGCCGCCGACGATGGCCCGCCCCCGCAGGCCCGAGGCGCGTAGCCGCTTGAGAACCAGCAGCTCCCGCCTGGCCGACAGCGTCACGGCCGTCTGGGTGGTCGCGACGATGGTCAGGAGCGTGGCGAGCAGGCCGAGATGCATGCCGAGCACCACCTCCGCGTCGCGGTTTTTGAGCGCGGCGGCGATCAGCAACGGCAGGCCCGCGCCCAGGCAGACGCCGAGCACCGCGACGCCGCCGACCGCCCGCCCGTCGCGCCAGAACAGCCGCCCGCCCAGCCGCGCCACGGCCAGCACCTCACGCACGGACGTCACCACTCCGGGCCGGGCGGTCGCCTCGGTCGGTTGTGCCGTTCTGGGCCATTTCGCCGTTTTGGGCCAGTTCCAGGAACAGGTCTTCCAGTGAGGCCGTGCGGACCTCCAGGCCGCGCAGGCGCAGGCCGCGTTCGCTCGCCCAGCCCAGCAGCGTCTGGGCGGCCAGGTCGGGATCGGCGGCCTGGACGATGGCCAGCTTGCCCCGTACGGTCGCGGGCAGCGGCAGCTCCCCGGGCTGGACCACGGACGGCAGCTCGAACGAGACCCGCCCCACCCGCGCGGCCAGCGTCTCGGCCATGTCGCCGCCGACGACGATCTGACCCCGGTCCATGATGGCCAGGTTCGTCGCCAGTTGCTGGGCCTCCTCCAGATAGTGGGTGGTCAGCAGCACGGTCGTGCCCCGGGCGGCGAGGTCGCGGACGACCTCCCAGATGTTGCGGCGGGCCTCGGGGTCCATGCCGGTCGTCGGCTCGTCCAGGAACAGCACGTCGGGCCGGCCCAGCAGGGCCAGCGCCAGGTCCAGGCGGCGTTTCTCGCCGCCGGACAACTGCCGCACCTTCGTCTTCGCCTTCGCCGTCAGGCCCGCCAACTCCAGCGCCTCGCTCGCGGGGCGCGCCGCGGGGGTAAAGTCACGCCAGATCTCGACCGTCTGCCCGGCCGTCAGGTCGGGGAAGAATCCGGCCTCCTGCAGCATGATGCCGGCGTTGCCGCGCACCTGGGCGCGGTCCCTGATCGGGTCGAGGCCCAGCACTCTGACCGAACCGGCGTCCGGCTTCTGGAACCCGGTGAGCAGCTCGATCGTCGTGGTCTTGCCCGCGCCGTTGCGGCCGAGCAAGGCGAAGACCGTGCCCGCCTCGACCTCGAACGAGATGTCGTTGACCGCCTGGAAACTGCCATAGCTCTTGCTGAGGTGGTTCACCTGAATCGCTGCCACGCCTCGATCCTTGGCCAGGGGCGGCGGCGGAAACAGTGAGCAATTCACAACTTCGCGCCCATGCCGAGTGCGCCGTTCGGAAGGCCGCCGTCGTCATTCCCGGTTGTCCGAGCGGTGCCATTCCCCGATGATCCGTACGTCGGGTGAGGCGCGCGGAAGGGCAACGATGAAGGCATTCCTGGTTTTCCTGTGCGTCGCCGCGGTGAGCGCGTTCGCCGCGGTCCTCCTGTTGTTGCGAAGCTCGGAGGACAGTGGCCGGGAGCCCGTCGCCTCAGACTCCAGCGTCACGGCGGCGGCCTCACCCGTGACTCGGAAGAGCGTGCTGCTTACTGCCGAGGGCGCTGTCATCGAGGAGTTCTCCGGCGACTGCGCGGGCAGCGCGTACCCCTACCTCTGCCGGTACGTCAGCGAGCGGCTTCTCGCCGAGGACCCGCGGCTGCTCACCCACGACGGCCTGACGATCCGTACGACGATCGACCAGCGGCTCCAGCGGGCGGCCCAGCAGGCCGTCGACGCGTACGTCGATCGCGACGACCCACAGCTCGCCACGCAGGTGATGATCGTGCCGGGCGAAGGCGCCATCAGGGCCATGGCCGCCAGCCATGACGCCGGCGACAGGCCTGCCTTCCAGCAGGGCACGACTTCGATGCCCTACACCCTTGCCACGGCGCTCGCCGCCGGCATGCGGTACGGCGACGGCTTCGCCGTCTCGGACGAGTACCAGGCCCAGGGTTCCACGATGTTCAGGAACTGCGCGGGCCAGGACGCCGCCGAACCGACTGTCGTCATCCACAATCGGGAGAAGGGCGGGAAACGGTTCGTCACCCTGCGGTCGGGCACGCGCGGCGCGGTGAACACCTTCTACATGCGCTTGCAGGAGAAGGTCGGCCTGTGCGAGACCGTCAGGATGGCCGAGGGGCTCGGGCTCAGGAGCGCCGACGGAAAACCGCTCCGGGAGATAGAGACGTTCACGCTGGGTCCCACCGAGGCCGATCCTGTCTCGGTGGCCAACTCCTACGCCAGCCTCGCCGCCCGTGGCCGCTTCTGCGAGCCTATGGTGATCACGGAGATTGGTGACGGCTCGGGCACCACGCGCTCCTTCCCGCCGCGCTGCCGACAGGTCCTGGACCCGGCGGTCGCCGACGCGGTCACCGGGGTGCTGTCGGATGTCCTGGCGAAGAGCACGCTCAAGGGCATCGGCCGCGAGGCGGCGGGCATGCCCGGCGAGGGCGACGCGCACCGCTCCGCCTGGTACGCCGGTTACACCCCTGATCTGGCCGCGGCCGTCAGCCTCGGCGACCCTCGCGGCGCTTACCGGTACCCCCTGGTCGACGTCACCATGGGCGGCCACCGCTATCGACAGGTGGGCGGTACGTCGGTTCCTGGCCTGATCTGGAAGCAGGCGATGACCGAGGCGACGCGGGGGACCCGGGAGACCCGCTTCACCCGCCCGGACATCGGGCGCTTCGGCGGCTGCCACGACGCCTGCCCGAACTGACCGCCACCCGGGGCATGCTGCGGAACAGCGACAAAGCGGGAGAACTTCGTATTGCCCAGGCATCCGCGGTCACGGGTGAGTGGCACGTGATCGCCGCCTACGACGTAGTGGAAAGCTGAAACACAACTCCAGAGACGAAGAGTGACAGCACGGATACGATCCGACCGTGACCAGCTACGTCCGCACCATTCGTCAGGCCATACGCGAGAATCCGGACCCGACCTGGATGGATCTGCCGCTGGCAGGAGAACGCCTTTCGGAGATCGTTCTGTTCGGTCATGGGAAGGACGCGGATGTGATGGTCGAACTGCTCGATGGTCGGCGGTTCGTCCTGGGGCTCGGCGGCATGCTGCGAGTCCGCGGGTCCTCTGACATACGATCGGAGGTGATCCGGTGGGATGACCGTTCTCTCATCATCAGGTACCGCGGAGAGAACCTGAAGGTCTCCGCCTTCCGGATCGAAATCCCGAGTTGGAACGACGACCTGGAGACGTTCCAGGCCATGGTCCGCGAGTGGCTGACCAAAGGCGATACTGAGGACCTCACCTGGTGCCTGTCAATGGAGATCGAGGTCACAGCGTGAGAAGGGCCGCGAGGAACCCGATCAATCCTTACCGCTGAGCGCCAGCTGGGCACCCACACCGATCATGGGTGCCCGAGACCCCGCCCATGATCTGCAGGCGCTGCGCCGTCTTTCCCAGCCAGGTCCGCGCGCTCCCCGCGAACAGCCCCCAGGAGACGTCGGAGATCAGGGCCACGCCGACGCGAGGTCATGCTCCAGCAATGGGGAAAGCGTCGCCACGTATAAGTGAACCGCGTGGCCGGAGTCAGGGGCACGTCCCGGGGGCGGACGATTCTCCGGCCACGCGGCGGCCTATGCGCCGCTTTGCTCTGAGGCGGCGATTCGGTGTGCAAGGTCGTGAGCAGACGAAGCCGAAATGAGAAGCGGCTTGGGCATCCGGGGCATGGCCCACCACTGACGTGTCTGGTCGCCGAACCAGCAGACCCAGGTGTCGAACTGGGTGCCCAGCTCAACGAGGGCGCGGGCTGGCTCGGCCTCTGGCGACGTCTGGGCGACGGACTGTTCCTCTGGCCAGCGGAACTCGGCCCACACGGTGCGGCCTCGCGCAGCCCCGTCGACACCCATCTGCTCGCTCAGGGCCGCCACGATCACAAGTCCACGGCCGCCTTCGAGGAGGTTCTCGTCCTGGGCGGCCCGGATGGCCGGCTGGGTCGGGGCTCCTGCGTCCACGACGGCGATGCGTAGTGCGTTGGTGCTGCGCTGCACGTGGACAACGAAGGTGCCGCCGTTTCCGGAGCGGGTGTGCATGATGGCGTTCGAGGCCAGCTCGGCCACGCAGGTGATGACGGCGTCGCGGTCCGGGCAGCCGGTCAGCAGGCCGCCGACATACCGGCGTACCTCCTGGAGTTGGCGCGCCTCGCCGCGAAAGGCGCGCTGGCACCAGCCAGGGGTCATTGCTGTCTCCTCGGAATGAAGGGCCAACCGCACTCCCGCTCGGTTGCCGAGGCCCAAGGAAATCTCATGTCCAGGGCTCTGGCCAGGCATTTCACGCCTGATGCGCGTTCGGAAAGTTCGCCATGTTCATCGGTGAACATGACAGTGATGGGGCGATTGCAGCCGGTTATCCTGCTGGCCCCGTTGTCCTCCTCCTGACGAAGGGAAGGACGAAATGATCGGACTCGCGCGCCTGTACGCAGAGGCCGGCTTCGGCAAGCACGAAAGTTTCGCCGCGGCGGTCAACTCCCATCCGCTCGCCCGCGAATCCGGGGTGAGCGTGAGCCGGGTGAGCATCGGGCGCTACCTGTCCGGGACGACCGTGCCGGACCTGGCGGTGGGCCGCGTCATCGTGGCCGTGCTCGCCGCTCGCCTCGGTCAGCCGCTCACGCTGAACGACGTGTGGCCGGTGGCCTTCGCCCCGGCGGTCTCCGATCTCGCTCTGCGGTACGAGCGATCCCTGCCCGTCACCGTCGAATGCGTCGCCCAGCTGCTGGCATGCGAGGTGGACCATGCACGCGCCCGGGCCTTGGCCGCGTTGGACTTCGCCCCTCCCGCTGTTTCCGAGGCCATCACCGGCTGGCGGTACGGTCTGGTCGACTCGGTAACCGGCAGGCAGACGGAAAGCCGGGATGTGACGCACCGCCAGGTCGCCCAGATCCGAGAGACGTGCGTATGGTTCTCCGGGCTCGACCACGCCCGAGGCGGCGGACTGGTACGCAGCGCGGTGACGACCTACCTGCACGATCACGTTGCTCCTCTGCTGCGCGGTAGCTACACCGATGCCGTGGGCCGCAGCCTGTTCGCTGTAGCGGCCGAGATGCTGCAACTGGCCGGATGGATGGCCTACGACCTCGAACGGCACGGCCTGGCCCAGCGCTACTACATCCAGGCATTGCGCCTGGCAAAGGCGTCCGGCGTGGAGTCGCGCGGCTTCGACGCGTTCGTGCTGGTACGGCTCAGCCAGCAGGCGCTCAACCGCGACCACGCCGATGAAGCCCTCTACCTCGCTCGTGCCGCCCACGACGACATCGCCCTGTCCGCCACGACGCCGGCCGTACGCGCACTCGCCTACGCCGCAGAGGCTCGCGCGTGCGCTCGGCTGTACGAGAAAGGTGACACCCACGCTGCCACGGCCTGCCGCCAGGCCCTCCTCGCCGCCGAACGTGTACTCGACGCCGGCGATCCCGGCGGTGAGCCTGCCTGGATCGGCTACTTCGACCCGCCCGAACTCGCGGCGGAGGTAGCGCACTCGCTCGTGGTGATCGGCGACACCACCGCCGCGCTGCCCCACCTCGACGCAGCACTCACTGGCAAGAGCAGCGACCGCGCTCGCGACAGGCTGTTCTGCCAGCTCAACCTGGCTACAGCCCATCTCAGGACGGGCGACCTCGACGCCGCCTTGGCCGTCGCAGAGCAGGCTCTGCCCACTGCTGGAACCATCGCCTCCGCCCGGGTCCGAAGCCGGTTTCGGAGCTTCCGCCGATCGCTACCGGCCAAGGAGCCTCGCGTTGTCGCGTTCAATGAACGCGTGCATGATGAATTGGCCGGAGTTGCGTAGAGCTCCGGGGATCAGACGACAAGGTGCCGTCTGGTGAGCCGGGCAACACGGGGAGCGCCAACTCGCACGATGAGTACGCAGCCGGTCGACGCCCCCTACAGGACAGCCCTGGTGAACGCCTGTCGACAGGTCGGGCTCGATTGTGATGGTGCTCGGCTGCTGCGCGTTCACGCCAATGCGATCTACCACTTGCCCCGGGAGAACGCCGTTGCCCGCGTTCGCAACGCCTCGGCACTGGAACGCATGCGCATCGCCGTTCAGACCGCCGCCTGGCTCGCCGAGCAGGGCTTTCCCACGCTTAGGCCGCTCGACGTGACCCAGCCCGTGGTCGTCGGCGCCCACTTGGTGACCTTCTGGGAGTACCTGCCGCCCCTCGACGGACGGTCGGCCGACATCACCCACCTCGCCGGCCTGCTGCGCGTGCTGCACCGTCATCCGCTGCCTCCATTGCCGCTTCCCTCTATTCGCCCGGTGGGGAGCACCGCAGCCGAGGCGAGGGCGTCCACCGTCCTGTCGGAGAGCGAGCGGGACTGGCTGGTCGGGCGTTGCGTGGAGTTGGAGGAGGGTTTCGCTCGGCTCGCGGCTACGCTGCCGTGGGGAATCGTGCACGGCGACGCCCACACCAACAACCTGCTCCCTCATCACGAAGGCGGCTGGGTGCTCATCGACTGGGACTCCGTCGGCGTCGGCCCGCCCGCATACGACTTCATGCCCATCTACCTGCGCCCCCGCCGCTTCGGCTATCCGCATTCCTTATGGCACGACTTCTGTACGGCCTACGGAACCGACCCAGTGGAGGACGGCGACCTGAACCTGCTGGCACAGATCCGTGAGGTTCGCAGCCTCAGCGCCTTCATCCGCGGCGCCGAACACAACCCCGCCGCCCGCGCTGAACTCTTCAACCGGCTGTCCTCCCTCATGACAGGAGACAGCACGCGCAGGTGGCACGCCCTCTGAACCGGTGAGGGCCGCCGCAGCCGCTGCGGCGGCCCCATTCACGCTGTTCGTCTGGTCAGTCACTCGCCGCTGACGCACATCAGGTCCGGCTCCCGTGAAGGACAGGGGGGAGCCGGGCTCGGGCACGAGAGGCGGTGGTCGAAACGATCGGAGTCGCCGCGGTGGCAGAAGAACGTCCCGGAAACGAAACAGGCGCCTGCCGGAGACAGGCGCCTGTGCCGAAGATTTGGTGAGTGCCCCCGGCAGGATTCGAACCTGCGGCACCCGCTTTAGGAGAGCGCGGCCCGAGTTGCCTGAGCACCTACTCTGAGCTGGCGAAATGTTCCGCTGGAGTCTCGTCAGGTACATGATCATCCCGCACCTATCCCGCGTCGCGATCGGTACCCCGTCTCCCAATGTGCCATTGGGCTGTTCTCTGAGCGATCTCGTAGCCCTCGCTTGTAACAGTCAATCGGCAAAGAAGTATAAGAAGACGATGCAAAAGATCACCCTTCGCGCTTCGATATGCCCTCGAGAGGAAACCCAATGGGTTGGTTCAGCGATTGGTTCTCAGGTCGCTCTGCGCCAGGGTCACGACGGTCTGCTTCGGCTCCGCGTACCCGTATACACATGAAGATCGACCCATACGCGCAGCTAACGCGCGAGGAAGAGCAGATGGTGGCTCGCGCCGAGGCCAACATTCAGCGCCGCCGAGCCGCCGATGCCGCCTCTCTCGTAGACGGGAGCCACTACACCGAGTTGATTCCTCTCCTCGATCAGTACCGAACGCAGAAACGAGATGATGACGCACTAGCCCTGCTCGCACGGATCTTCCCCGCGGTCGAAGCGCAGGCCCGGATACTTGGAGACTCCCCTATGCCTGGATACTACGAGCGCGCGGCGATCATCTACCGCCGGAAGAAGGACTATGCCGCCGAAGTGGCGATCCTTGAGCGATACGCCACACTTTGCCCGCCTGGCTTCGTCCACGAAGGGTTCGCTACACGCTTGGACAAGGCCCGCAAGCTACTCTCAGGCCAGCGGTGAAGCGACCGGGCTCTATTTGGCTGGGCGGCCGGTCTTGCCAGGCCAGCATGGCGTGGCACTCGCTCCGGGTGGAGCGGTTGGTCGGACGCTCCCTATCGCGCCGACCGTGCTGGCGAACGCTCGCCGTGGAAGTATCGAGTCACAGGTCCTGAACCTCCCAGGCGCGGAGCCCTTCATAAGCGAAACCCAGATAGCATGAGACCCGCTGATGGAGGGAGCGTCGATGATGGCCTGCCACGCCTGGGACATAGAACACTTGCAGGCCTTCTACCTCGATCCATCCCGCCTGAGGACTGGAGTAGTTGGTCACACGCCCCTCCACCCGCTCTAGGCAAGCGGCGTTCATGAAGAACCGGCGCTCGGGGTTCCACACGCCGAGCCGGGACTGGTGTACGAGACGGCTGACACCACATCCCGAGCCGAACCATTCAATGCTCTTAGTTCGGTCCGTGCGATACTGGGCCCGATGACGGCACTCCTCCTTGAGTCTCTCCGCTTCCTCCCGTGCCAGCCGAGAGTCGGAGTCCAGGTATTTCAGAGTGTTTACTACGTAGAGGTAGTACGTCGCCTCCAGGGATGGATTGATGCTGCGCCACAAACTGATCTGCTCAATCAGCTCATCGATGTCAGGCGGCGGGGAAAGGAATCGGGCGGCCTGTATCCACAACCGCATCGTGCGATCGTCGCCAGCGCCTTCACGCAAGTTGTCGCGCAGGAGGCGCTCAATGCGCCGTATGTCTTTCGGCTTGATATCGTGCCAACGGCGTTCTTGCTTGCGCAAGTATGTCCACACGAGCTGCCGTCGGATCGATGGATGGTCGACGCCGGGCCGTTCCAGCAAGACATGGTACGCCCGAAGGGCTTCCTCGTGATTGCCATAAAGCGCTTCCAGCTTGGCCCGACAGTCGAGCTCATACCGGCTCGGCTCCTCGCCTAGATGCAGTTGGCGCACTTGGGCGAGCAGGTCTTCGACCAGCTCCAATGCGTTATCGACCAGATTGTAGCCAGTGATGGTTAAGATAGGACCGCTCCGCTGCCCCTGTCGCTGGCGCGCGTAGTCGGCTAGCCTGAGCAGCATCTGTACCTCGCTGATGTACCCGTGCTCATTATCGCTGCGCAACCGACGGGCTTCGGCGAATGACTCACTCGCTTCCTGAGCGGCCTCGACCACTTTCTCCAAATTCACCTGATCGCGCAGCAGCTCATACACCACCTGCCGGTGGATCATCCCGCTCATGTGATACAGCACCGAATCACGGTCGGACTGCGAGAGCGCCTTCAGGATACTCCGCTTGGCCTCCTTCAAGTCCCGCATCCGAAACGCCTGATAGCGTGCAAGATGGGCATGGAAGTGGGGCTCTTCGGGAAAGAGATCCGCAAGCGTTCGCAGAACACGCACGGCTGCGTTGGGTAATTTGATGTCCTCGATGATCTGCGCGAAGGACCTTGAACTCGCACGCTCTGTTCCTAGCAGCTCGCTACTGTCTCGGTAAATGAATATGCGTTGTATCAGGTCTAGCTCTCGGTCGCCAACGATCGAAGAGCCTTCTCGGCAGAGATGGGCGAATTCGATTGCTTTGTCAGGCAATCGAGTCTGCCAGTCCTCCTTGTTAGTTAGGTCGGCACCAAGCAAGTGACGGAGAATTTCTTCAGAAAACAAAGCGTGAGCCGGGCGCCATACACCAGGCTCCTGTTCCACGAGCAGGTCGAGCATAGGATCCTGCAGCTTCTTGGCAAAGTCGACTGGCTTCCACGCCGGCACCCCAAGGAGGTCGGCAAAGAGCTGAGCCGAGACTCCCTGCTGACCGTAGTAGTGAGCGAGCGCTATATAGCACAGAATGTCCTGCTCTGTTTGCTCGATCTTTTTGACCCGTGTGGCAACGTAATTCTCCAGACCTCTAAAGTCCTTGCCAAAAGCAGTCAGGCCAAAGTAGAACGGAACTCTTTCCCGTCGGCTGCGGCTCGCTGACAACAACTCCAGATCGCGACTTCGTTCTGGTCGAGCTTCTGTATAGACCTCCAAGAAGCGCTCAGCCTCGTCATCCGTGAGGAAGGCAGGTAGCTGCACTACACGCTCTGCCTCCTGGGTAACCGCGAAGCGACGCATAACTTGCAAGATAACCGCGTTTACCTGACGGCTACGAAGCGTGTCGTAAAGCTCGTCGAGCATGCGCTCTGGGACTCGGCTGCTGTCGGCGAGCAGCAGGACAGGCCTTTGTGCGGCATGCGCTAGCCGCATCAGCCGGTCGGCGTTCTCCTCGGCCCACTTGTTGATCGCCTGAACGGACGGATTGCCCTTCAACGTCGCGGAAGGGTAGAGCTCGTGCAGGTCCCAGACGACGCGTCGGGCTACTGTACTGCCCCCCGCGCCGGCCGTGTGGTAGAGGTTGATCCGCGTTGCCCGGCCGCCACGGTCCAGCTCGCGCTCGACGATGCTACGCAGCCTGCTCGCCCGGCTACGGTCGATGTCCACGCGCCTGCTCAGGGCGTACCAACTGATCTCCTCGCCTTTGAGGAACATCATCCTGTCATCTCCGACAGGCTCATATCCGGCATCCAGGTAGAGCACCTCCAGCTCCTCCTCGATCCAAGGAGCATCCACTGGATCGAGTGGGATGGGCGCACCCGAGACGCTCGGCAGTATGCGACTGGGAGGATTTTCAGCCGATGCGAGAGATAGTTGGGCAAGGCCAATGCAAAGCTGCTCCAAGGGAATTGCAATCAGCGGCGCCTCGAATTGGTCGGCGAGTCGACTATAGGCCGATATATCATCAGTAGCGACCACCAACTTCAGACTCTCACCCAGGGTCCCAGATGCGGCATCAAGGATCGAATTGATGATGAGAAGGTTCGCCGGATCATATCCCAGGACGACGCAAATGACTGGTGCAGGACGCAGCGCGGCTGTAAGTCTCGTGAGATGAGAACGAAGGCCGTGTGAATAGCGAGTGTTCCATTGCTTGTACGTCATCGAGTGGAGTGTGATCGAATTGCTCGACAGCCCTTTAGCGAAGATCCACTGCAGTGTGTTGTGGCCGCCGAGTACCATATCTGGATCATCTGGTGTCACGCGGTAAAGGCTTCGAGAGCCGACCAGCTTCTTCTCTACGACGCTTAGCAGACCATGCCACTCGCTCATCGGATCCAGATCAAGAACGGCGTGCCACGATGGAACACCTAGGCCCTGCAGGGAGCGAATGCGCTCTTTATCGAGAGGTGGCGCGACCAGCAGATATCGATAGTCGGATTTGAAGTGGTGGACCTCATCAAGGAAACGTTCCCACGAGGCCTCCATTTCGGCTTCGAGGCCGCGCACAGGTTCGACCTTTCCGGCCTCCATCCATGTGATGATGCGTCGCAAAGCATCCGCATCTGCCTCAGTGTTTCTGCTCCCCCTGCGGTAGTAAACGACCCCTTTGCGTAGCGCTTCCTTGCCGAACTCCTTGTTCGTTATAAAAGGGCCATGTCGACCATCGATAATGGTCAGTATGCCAAATACCTTACCTTCATGAACAACTGGCTCAAAATGGAACCTGGGAGCGGGATTGACTGCAGAGGCCACAATTTCCTGGAGTGTGGCATCATCCGGAACCCGGCTCATTCCAACAGGCTGAACCTTGCCGTTACCGAGCTCTTTGACCCCGAACACGATGCATGCATCGCCTTCCCGAGGCGTGTTGGCCATGCTGACTACGTCCTTCACCAGCGCGGCCTTACCGTAATCGGTGGCTATGTCGTAGGCCTCAAGCTTGAAGTCGAGAGTCTCGCCTTCCGGTCGGCGCAGCAACATCGACAGCTTCTCTGCGAGCAAATTTCCTCCCATCCGCTCTTATAGCACCTCGGGCAACGAAGTGGGCCTGGATTGAGGGAAAGATAATCGACCGAAGTATACCTAATGCGCCATAAAGGCACGTATTGTCCGATTCGACTGAATGGCAGAGATGGAACTGCAACCAGCTCTGCCCGGATATTCCGATCACGAGCCAGTGAACCTAATGAGAGCTGACGGGCCTGCTTCAGACAGACTCGAACCTGGTAGCCAACCGGCCGGTGAGCACTCAGCCTCGCACTGAGCAGTCCCCGCGTAGGACGGTTGCCGATAGCCTGACCTCCGGCGATTATGACAAGTGGGGAGAGCACGCGAGCATGTTCGAACGCGGGATGCGGGTGCGGCTCCGGGATCGATTGTGGGAGGTCGAAGGGGTCCGGGGAGGTGGCGCCGAAACCTTCTTAGATCTCCGTCGCGCCGACGACCGCCCCGGCCCGCGCCGCCTCACCGTGCTGGCCAAAGCCGAGCCCACCCTGAAGATGCAAACAGCGACCCGCCTCCGCTTCGAAGTGGGCAACCCGGTGCGGCTCGCCGAGTTGCACGACGCCCTCGCGCTCACTATGGCGCATGGAAGGGGCGACCTCCTCGCCGTTGAGCACGGACGCATCGATGTGGAGCCCTACCAGCTCGTCCCGGTCCTGGCGGGCTTACGTCACCCGAAAGCGCGGCTGCTGATCGCCGACGATGTCGGTCTTGGCAAGACCATCGAGGCCGGCCTCGTCTTGCTGGAGCTTGCCCGACGTGGCCGTGCGGACCGGGTCCTCATCGCCTGTCCGGCGGGATTGCAGGATCAGTGGGTCGACGAGATGCGGTTCCGCTTCAACCTGGACTTCTCCAAGGTCGACAGCAAGAAGTGGCTGGAGCTGCGCCGCGACAATCCCACCACGGTTAGCCCATGGACGGCCGTGCCGTACGCGGTCTCCTCGATTGACTATCTGAAGAACCACCTCACTGCGATTCAGGCCGCCCCACCGTTCGATGTGGTGATCATCGACGAGGCGCATCACGTGGCTCGTGCCTACGGGGGAGAGGGCCGTTCATCGGCCACGGACCGGAGCCGTCTTGCGCGCACACTTGCGGACCACAGCCGGGAACTGCTGCTGCTGTCCGCAACGCCGCACAATGGCTACCAGGAGTCGTTCGCCAGCCTCGTGCAACTGCTGTCCCCGCACCTAGCGACCGACGACGGCCGCCTTGACCCGGAGTTGGTCCGTCCCTACATCGTGCGTCGACTCAAGGACGACGTCGCCCGAGGCAACCCGCCGCAGCCGATCAGCCGCCGGCACCCACCGCAGCCGATCGAGGTCACTCCCACCGGCAGGGAGAAGGAGATCCATCAGCGGCTTCGTGGCCATAGCAAGCGCGTGCTGCGGGCGCTTCGCGGCAAGGATTCCTACTATGTTCAGGCGTTCGCCCTGGAAGTGCTGCGCAAGCGGGCGCTCTCCAGCCCGTATGCCCTGCGCCAGAGCCTGCGCCGCCGCGCACAGAGCATGGGCGTGCCTGCTATCGAGCACATAGGGCGCAGGCGGCGGGACGCGTTGCAGCAATATCGCGGCGATACGGTTCTTCCAGAGGTCGAGCTCGACACGGCCGAAGAGATCGCCCTCGAAGGCGTGGCAGCACACCTCCCGGAAGAGGACCTTCAGGAAGAGCGCCGTCTCGTCGCGACCCTCCTGCAGGTGGTCGAAGCGCTGACGCCGGGGGACGACAGCAAACTCACTCGGCTCCGCGGCTGGCTGGAGGGTTTTCGCGCGGGGCGTCGCGGTGAACGGGTCATCATCTTCACCGAGTATCGCGACACCCTGGACTATCTGGAGGCGAACCTCGGGCTCGGACCGGTGCTGCGTATCGACGGGCAGGTCTCGCTGGCGAAGCGGCGGGCGGTGCTTGAGCGATTCGCCGCCACCCCCGGCGCCATCCTCCTGGCCACCGACGCGGCGGGGGAGGGGCTCAACCTCCAGGACGCCTGCCACGTCGTGGTCCACTACGAGCTCCCATGGAACCCCAACCGCCTGGAGCAGCGCAACGGACGTGTCGACCGGTACGGCCAGCTCAATATTGTGGAGATCAGCTACCTCTACTTGAGTGACACTCGGGACGAGGAGATCCTGCAGCGATTGCGCCAGAAGCTCGCGGTGATCTCCAAGCAGCTCGGTTCCAGCAGCGACGTGCTCGGCATCGGCGGTCGCAACGAGATCATCGACGGCCTGCTTGAAGACCTCTCCGACCAGGAGCTAGAGGAGCGGCTCGAACGGGTCGCCCAGCAGGTGCGCGACTACCTGGAACGCACCGGTGCACTCGTCCTCATGCAGGGCATGCGCAATGAGAAGGAAGCGGAGGCGGACACCACTGCTGCTCGTGAGCAGGCGCACTGGCTGCTCCCGGACTTCGAGGAGTTCCGGCGGCTGGTCACCTCCGTGGTCCAGCAGAGCAGCGGCAGGGTATCCGGCACCGGAGACATGATCGAGATCAACCCCGGTCCGCTCCTCAGCCAGTACCCTCAGGTTTCGGCGGAGCCATTCCAGGCGACCTTCAGCCGTGCCGTGGCTCTTGACCCGGCCAACCGCGGGATCGCCTTCCTCACCCCGGTTCACCCCCTCGTCCGGGCAGTGCTCCAACGTGTCCGCACCCGGCTTTACGACGAGCAGGCCTCCGACCGGGTCGTGGTACGTCCAACCGCAGGAGACGAAGGATGGCTCTTCACCTTCGTCGGCAGGATCGTCTCTGACGAGCGGAGAATCCTGGAAGAGCCGCTCATCCCGGTCTTCGTCCCGCTGGCGGCCGACGGCGACCCTGCCGCGCCGAGCCAGGACGAAAAGCTCGACCTCCAACGGCTGCGACAGCGTGGTGTCTCCGGAAGGAGCGAGGCCGTGGAGAAGGCTCGGCGGAAGTTCTCGGCGGGCTTCGAGACCGCCACGGCGCTCGCCCAGCAGGAGGCGACCCGCCGGCTCATCCAGCGGGTGGTGCACGTCCGGAGGCAGCTCTCAGCGGAGGCCGATCGCCTCAAGGTCGACATGGACCGCTGGCATCAGGCCGAGCTCGCGGAGGCTGAGCGCAGGTTCGCCTCCAATTTCGGCGACATGGTGCAGTTCGGTCTCTTCGCCGATCTCGGCCACGGGGGATTCCACTCCCTAGAGGAGGCCAAGGCCATGGTCGATGCCGAGTTCGACCGCCGTCGTCAAGCGCTGTCCCGCGGATTCGCGGTCGCCGACGTGGACCCGGCCGAACCGGTGGGCTGCATCGTGTGTGTGGAGGCCTGAGCATGCTGAACATCACGGTCGCCGGCACGACCCTGTCCACCTACTACCTGTCTGATCCCGGCCTCTTCCTCCGTGAGCAGCGTGGCCGAATCGGGTCGGAGGACGCTGAAGCGGGCATCCGGCAGGCGCGACGGGAGCTCCGTCGCCTGGTCGCCGACATCGACGAGACCAGTACAACAGGCCAGACCCGCAAGCACATGCTCACCTGGCTCGGCTCGTTCGGCTGGCGGTTTCCCGCAACCCTTCCCGGAGTTGACGACCCGGTAATCGCGAGGGCAGAGGCGGAGACGGACGACCTGGTGTGGGTGCTGATTACGCCCCCGGGGCAGCATCTCGATGCCGCCCCCAGTGGACGGCGTGCGGGAAAGCTGCGCCCGCAGCGTCAGGCCGAGGTGTGCGCCCGTGAGGGGACATTGCCCGCCGTTCTGCTCAGCAACGGGTCCGAGCTGCGGGTGATTCGGCGTGACCCTGGGCTCGGAGGAGAGGCAAGTTATCTCGCCGTCGATCTCGCCGGGCTCGCGGAGTTAGGCGACGACCACGAGTGGCGGGTCTTGTGGGCGCTGCTCCGTCCCGAGGCCTTCATACCGGATGACAACGGGCAGTCACTGTGGGACAGGGTCGAGACGGCCAGCGCCGATGCCGCGACCTCGGTCAGCGAGAACTTGTCGGGAGGCGTGCGAAAGGCCCTGAGAGCCATCGCGAACGGTGCGCTCGCCGACTGGCGTAGCCGTGGCGAGCCGGTTCCGGCGCCTCGCGAACTCTTCGCCGACGCACTCAAGATCGCCTACCGGTTGCTGTTCGTCGCGTACGCGGAGGACCGAGGCCTGCTCCCAGTCGGGACCCCGGCCTACGATCAGGGGTACTCCCTGCGCGGTCTCCGCAAGCAGATCATTGACCCCGCCTCCGTGTGGACCCCCGACGGGGGATACCTGTGGAGCACCCTTCGTGCCCAGTGGGCCATGCTCCGCGACGGCGCCGAGGCCGGAGAGCTCCAGATCACGGCCTTCGACGGAGGGCTCTTCGACCCAGCGAAATGCCCCCTGCTCGACCACCCGGCCCTAACCGTCGGCGACGCCTTCGTCCGGGACGTCATCGACGCCCTTTCCTTCACCGAGCCGATCAAGAGCACCAAAGCAAACCAGATCATGGGACGCCGCCCCGTCAATTACCGGGAGCTCGGCGTTGAACAGCTCGGCAGCATCTACGAGGGCCTACTCTCCTTCGAGCCGCAGATCGCCGATGCGCCAAAGGTGCTCGCTCGGATCGGTCGCGGCCAGGCGGCCGTCTTCCAGGTCCTCGACGCCGATCGGCTCCCCGAGGGCGCCGAGACGCTGGAGGACTACGAGGCGGGCACCTTCTATCTCTTTGAGGCGACGGGGCAGCGGAAAGGATCCGGCTCCTACTACACCGCCCGCCCCCTGGCTCACTTTGTGGTCGGCGAGACGCTGCGTCCGCTCACCGAGAACGCCACCCCCGAGCAGATCCTCAATCTGCGGGTCTGCGACCCCGCGATGGGCTCCGGCGCGTTCCTGGTGCCCGCCGTGCACCGGCTCACCGAGGCGTACGGCGAGGCCCTGGCGCGCGAGGGCGAGCTCCTCGACCACAAGTTGGACGACACCCAGCGGGCCGCCTACCGACGTCTCATCGTCGAACGCTGCATCTACGGTGTCGATCTCAACCCGATGGCGGTGGAGCTGGCCAAGGTCTCCCTCTGGCTGGCCACGGCCGCCGCCGGCAAGCCGCTCTCCTTCCTCGACGCTCACCTGCGGTGCGGTAATGCCGTCGTCGGTGCGAGCTTTGACAGCTGGGAAGGCGTCCCAGCGCTGGCGCAGGGCGGACGCGAGGGAAAGGTGGGCGCCACGCCGGAGAACGACCTCCAGGGAACGCTGTTCGATATGCCGGAACCCGACCTTGCCATGGTGACTCGGGTACGGCGGAGCCTCGCCACGGACCCCTCAGACGACCGGCTCCAGATCCGGGCCAAGGAACAGCGCTTCACCCGCCTGCTGAAGGGCGATGACTTCACTCGACTCCGGGAGCTCGGAGATTGGTGGGTCGCCCCGTTCTTCGAGGAACGGCTCAGGGGTAACAGCGCCCAGTGGCGGAACGGCCGAAAGGACATCAAGGGAGGTAAGGAGCTATCTCCGCACCTGCAGGGGGTGACCCAGCGGATCCGGAAGCAGGTCCGGCCTTTTCACTGGGAGATCGAGTTTCCTGAGGTCTTCTTCGACAGCGAGGGCAGGAGGCGAGCCGACGCTGGCTTCGACGTTATGATCGGCAACCCTCCGTGGGAGGGCATCACATTCAAGGCCGCTGAGTTCTACGGCCGATTCGACCCTTCATATTCGCTCCTCAAGAAGAAGGAGGAAAAGGAGGCGCGGCAGGCGGAGCTCTACGAGCGTCCAGAGGTGAGGGCCGCGGCCGAGCAGGCCAATCTTCACCTGTCCGGGGTGAAGAATTTCATCGGGAAGTCCGGCGTCTATCGGATGCTGTACTCCCACGGGACAACGTTCAACTACTATCGGACCTTTCTGGAGCGGGAACTGGCCCTGCTCGCACCCAATGGTCGGATCGGGTTGGTCATTGATTCAGGAGTAGTATCCGACGCTGCTACCGCAGAGCACCGCAAAGAGCTGCTTGAGCGTAGTACCGTGGAGCAGTTCGTGCTCTGCGACAACGTCAATGGCATCTTTCCAATTCACCGCAGTGAGCAGTTCCTGCTCCTGGTCGCCAGGAAGGGAGGGGCAACGGACCCGCTGCCATTCACTAGTGGCGTCTCTCTGCTGGAGCACCTGCTAGACCTTGACCGTCGTACCCTGCTTATCCCGCGTGAGACCATCCAAGCTCTTGCCCCCGAGACCCTTGCTATCCCGGATACCCGTGATCGTGCTTTGCTTGATCTACTAACTACGATCTATAAGGACAAGCCGTACTTGCTGGACGACATGGTTTCGGGCAGGTGGCGGATCGACTGGGGACGAGAGCTTCATCTTGACGACGATCGCGCTGGTTTCGCTGAAGATGGTCTCGGCATGCCATTGCGTGACGGAAAAAATGTCCATCAATATGTACATAACTTTTCTGATCCCATTTACCATCTGAAGGAGGATGTGGGAGAGGGAATGTTGGTTAATCGAGCCAGAAAAAGGGCAAAGAAAAAGGATATTCATTCGCTCAAGCGCCCAGTTGGGGAACGGCCTCTATGTGAGGCGGAACTTCGCACCAACGTGCTCGAGATCCCCGCATACCAGTTCCGCCCGTGTCTCCGTCGCAAAGCTCGCGCCACAGATGAGCGCACGCTGATTTCTGCGATACTCCCCCCGCGAACTGCCTTGACGGAGATGCATTTCTTCTATCGATCGGAATTTGATTTCGCGGCAAACGGCTATCGCACCATACTTGGTTCTTCTGCTATGGCCTTCATCGTGGGACTATTGAACAGTATGGTTCTAGACTTTGTTGTAAGGCGCAAGATCTCGACTAACGTGAGTAAGTCGATCATGGCGACGGTTCCTATTGCCGACGTTCCGCTCGATCATGGATCAGGAGCTGAAATCGTACGGCTTTCCGCTCGGCTGACCTGTCGCGCGCCGGAGTTCGACGAGCTGGCCGAGGTGCTTGGCGTCGAGTGCACACCTCTGAGCAAGGCGGAGGAGCGGGAGCTACGGGCCGAGCTGGACGCTCGGGTGGCGCACCTCTATGGGCTATCGGCGGATCACTTGGAGCTGATCCTCGCTGACTTCAAGCAGAGCGCCGACAGCGAGGGCAGCCCGGTCCGTCCCGATAACGACTACAAGAACCTCGTCCGAAGGCATTTCGTCAGTCTGGCCCCTTGATGAGTCCTTCGTTCCGGGCTGATTTGTTGGTGACATAAGTTACATTGATCGTTCGGGAAGCCCTGTCATAGGGGTTTACCTGCATGGCGATCAGTTCGACGAAAGCCGATGGAGGCGCCCGGTATGAACCCGCTGGAGCTGGCCGAGCGGTTGCGTGACGACTACCGGCGCTTCACGTGGACCACCTATCCGATCGCGGACCCTAGCCTCAGGGCACAGTTCGACCGGTTGGTCGACGAGCAGGCGTTGCTGTGGCGCGGGCCGTACCTCTCGGTGCAGCCTCGGTTCCAGCTCGACGCGCCCCTTGGGGAGCTGGCCGGCCGGATCGGCCTCCCTGCCCAGATCGTCAGCGCCTTCCCGAGGGTCGAGCGGCTCTTCACTCACCAGGTCGCGGCCGTCACGCGGCTCCACCGGGGTCAGAACACCTTGGTGGCGACCGGCACCGGCTCCGGCAAGACCGAGGCGTTCCTGATCCCCGTCGTCGCGCACGCCTTCGCCAACCGTTATGCGCGCGGGGTGAAGGCCATCCTGCTCTACCCCATGAACGCGCTCGTCAACGACCAGCAGGATCGCGTCGCGGTGGCTTGCCAGGCGCTCGGCCTCAGCTATGGCGTCTACACCGGCGCCACCCCGCAGCATGAGCGCAATCGGCTTCAGGACAACCCGCCGGACATTCTGTTGACCAACTACTCCATGTTGGAGTACATCCTGACCCGGAGAGACGACCGGAAGCTCTTCGGCGACGGCGTCTTGCGCTACCTGGTCCTCGACGAGGTGCACACCTACCAGGGCGCGCTGGGCACAGAGATCGCGGGGCTTGTCCGCCGCCTGCGCGGGCACGTCGATGCTTCCGGCCTGGTCTGTGTCGGGCTTTCCGCGACCGTCAGCGCCGGGGGCGACCACGAGGCGGACCTGCGGAGGACGGCTGACTTCGCGACCCGGCTCTTCGCTTCTGCCTTCGATGTGGATGCGATCGTCGAGGAGACGGCGGTCCCGCATCCCATCCCCGACCTTGGCACTATCGGAACCGCTCCCAATCGCCAACTGCTCCGGGAGGCGCTCGCCGACGGCGGTGACGTGGCTCGGCTACGGGAGATCCTCGGGGATCCGGAGCGGAGCCCGGTCTTGGACTTCCTTCGTGCCGAGTTGTCCGAGCCGCGGACGATTGCCGAGTTGGTCGAGGCGTTCGCCAAACTGCCGCACCGTTCGGGTGCGGACCTCGCTGCGCTGCACGACGAGGTTGCGGGCTGGCTGCTGCTCGGCGCGGGGACGCACTCGCTCGCCGGACCTCCCGTCCTCGAGGCCAAGGTCCACCTGTTCCTGCGCGGGCTGCCCAACCCTGTGCGGTGCACGGGAGAAGGGGAACATCTGCTGCTCGACGGGGCGACCACCTGCTCTGCCTGCGATGCCAAGGCCACCACTGCCCTCGGGGTATGTCTCGGGTGCGGCCAGGACTACGATCTTGAGAGTGACGATCCGGAAGGGGCCCCGGTCCGGTACGTCGCGCGCCGCCTGATCACAGACGACCCGATGGAGGAGCCCAGTCCGCGTAGCCGGACCTGGTACCCGGACTGCCGGTGCACCGTCTGCGGCGCGAGCGCCGGCGGTCCCATCTGTCTCGGCTGTGGAGCCGCGACCCGTGCGGTGTTCGTAGCGGTAGCCGACCCAGGGCGTCCCTTGACCCGATGCCCCGTGTGCGGCTATGGCCGACCGAACGGCGGAGCCGTCCAGGGGTTCACCGCCCGGACCGCTGCGGCCGTCACCGCGGCGGCGTTCAGCCTGCACACCGGCCTGGCCGAGCAGAGCGAAGACGACATGCTGCGGCGGCTCTTGGTGTTCGCCGACTCCCGTCAGGACACGGCCTTCCAGGCCGGATATACGCGTGACAGGTCCCGCGCTGTACGGGTCCGCCGCATGATCGTGGAGAGCGTTCGCGCCCGTGTGAACGCCGGCCAGCCGTCGCCGAGCTTCAACGGCCTGGTGCAGGACGTCTTCCGGCGCGGCCAGGAAACCGGACTCTACGCCGACCCGGCCGGAGCCGACGCCCGCCAGCGCGCCCTGCGGGTTTGTGAATGGGACGTGCTCGGGGAGATCGCCAGCAATGAGCGACGGCCGCCGTCGTTGGAACGGCTCGGTGTCATCACCATCGGTTACCCCGCTCTGGAACGTCTCTCTGAGATTGACCTGGGACCGCTCATCAAGCTGCTGGGCCCGGACACCTCCGCCATCAAGTGGATGCTCGCCCGGGTCCTCGATCTGGTCAGGACCCGGGGAGGAGTGGGACACGAACTGCTCCGCACCCGCCTGGACGCGAAGATCGAGGCCGAACTAATAGAGGCGGGGGCGACCCTGCACGGGGCCGGTGCGGTCACCGGCCTCGGCGAGACCGCGGTCAAGCCGCCGGGATCCGACATCCTGAGCCTGGGATACAAGGGCTCCGCCGTACGCATCCTCAAGCTCGCCTTCCCGGCGCTCCTCGGCGGCGACGACCAGGAACGGGCCATGCGCGCCGCAGTGGAGCTGCTCGCCCGTCACGGCCTGCTCACCGACACCCACGTGGGAACTGGCAGGGCGAAGGTCCTGCTGCGCCAGGTGGCGCCGCAGGAGATCGAAATCCGCAATCCCGGCGAGGTCCTCTACCGCTGCCGAGCCTGTCGAGTGGTGCATCCCGGCCCGTCGCCGCGGAACCGCTGCACCACCTTCAACTGCAAGGGGAAGCCGGAACCCTGGCACGGCGACGACTCCGACCATGAGCGACTGCTGGTCAACGCTGTCGCGCCTCTGGTGGTGAAGGCGGAGGAGCACTCCGGTCAGGTGCCGCTGGAGCGGCGCGAGCAGATCGAAGAGCAGTTCAAGAACGGGGACCTTAACCTGCTCGTCTGCACGATGACCTTGGAACTGGGAGTTGACCTCGGGCAGCTTCTCGCTGTGATCCTGCGCAACGTCCCCCCGAGGCCGAGCAACTACGCCCAGCGTGCCGGGCGCGCCGGTCGCCGCGAGGAACGTGTCGCGCTGATCGTCACGTTCGCGGGCGGGATGCCGCACGACAGCTACTACTACGCGCGTCCGGTCGAGATGATCAGAGGTGCCATCCGCCCGCCTGCCTTCCTGCTGGACAACCAACGTGTCATCACCCGGCACGCCCGGGCCATGGCTCTGGAGCTCTGCAGTGAAGACCTCCCCATCTGGATGCAGGACCTGGTCACTACCGATCACGCGGGTACCCTGCAAGGAGTCGAGCAAGTCCAGGGCGCCCTCACCCGAGACGCCGCGGAGATCGCCGCCCGCGTCCACAGCACTTTCCGGCTCGGGCTGCGAGACGATGAGCTGCCATGGCTGACGGAGGAGTGGGCCAGATCCGTCGTCGACTCATGGGTCGCCGACCTCGATAAGGCGGTCGAGCCGTACCGGATCCGGCAGAAGACCCTGCTAGAGGAGTGGACGCAGGCAACCAGCCGCGCCGGCCACAAGGACGCGGCCAGGGCGGTCATGAGCATCAGTGCCAGCCTGGAGGCGATGCGCCGGACGGACAGGACCCGTGCCTACGTGCTGTCCTACCTCGGCAACGTGGGATTCCTGCCGTCCTACGCGTTCCCCACAGACACCACGTCCCTGTCGCTGGAGCGGGAGGCGACCGAGCTCGCACAGGATTCGGTCCAGGCGCTCAAGGACTATGCCCCTGGACAGCTCGTGTACGCCAGGGGCGCCAAGTGGCTGGTCGACCAGGTGGACTTCCATCGTGCCAACCTCGTCAACTCGGAAGGGGTCGGCGCTCTCGAATTCGTCAACCTCTGCGCCCGTTGTGACACGGTGAACGCCCCTACCGACGCCCACTGCCTGTCGTGCAACAGTGACGACCTGAATCCTCAACTCAGCGTTCCCATGCGCGCGATGCGGGCCGTCCGCCGTCAGCGCATCACCGCCGACGAGGAGCATCGCGCACGCTCACCGTTCGACGTCAGCCACCACCTCGGCGCTCCCAACACCGCTGAGACCTGGCTCTTCGAGCGGCCCGGACTGGTGCTCCATTGGGAGCGAGGCGCAGACCTGACCATTCTCAACCGCGGCCGGCTGGCCAAGGACCACCGGGACAGCGAGCGCTTCATCATCTGCACCGGCTGCGGCCTCTGGTTCGACGCCATCCCTGGGCCCAGGCCCACTCAGGCTCAGAAGAACCGGATCAAGTTGCATGATGCGATGTGCCAGAATCAGCGCCTGGAGCCGAGTGTCCTCCAGGTCGACCGGCGTGTCGACTGCCTGCAGATCCTGCCCGACCTGGAAGAGCTCGATATCCCACAGAATCGGCTGGAGGAGTTCCTCGCGAGCATCCGCGCCGCCCTCGACCTAGGCTGCCGCGTGATCCTCCAGGCGGGGGAGGACGAGGTCGCCGGGTTCGACTGGCCCCGGCCGGATCCGGAGAGCGACGATGCCTCGCTGCGCCTCGCGGTCCTCTATGAGGAGGTGCCGGGCGGCGCCGGATACCTCCGTCAGCTCGCCGAGCGCTTCGGTGAAGTGGCGCAGGTGCTCGTCCCTGTCCTTGACGGCTGCTCGTGTGAGCGGTCCTGCTACGCCTGCCTGCGCTCGTACGGTAATCAACTGGAAGAGGACCTCCTGGATCGACGTGTGGCCGCGGACTTCCTCCGGCACTTCGCCGGTGCTCCTGACGTTTCCGGCCGCCGGGTCCCTACTTACTCGGATGTCTTCGTCGGGCGTCCGCGTTCGGCCATTGAGCGGCGGCTGGCCATCGCGCTCATGACCGCCGGCGTTCCCCGGGGGCATGCGCAGTATGAGTGGGGCGATCGCGGTTCGACCGACGGCAACCCCCGTCCCGTCACGGTCGCCGATTTCGCCTGGCCGGACCAGCGGGTCGCTGTGTTCTGCGACGGGTGGAAGCACCATCATTCGGCGGAGCGTCAGGCCGCCGACCGAGCCAAGCGAAGTGCGATGGAAGCAGCAGGCTGGACTGTCCTGTCGTTCTGGGGAGGCGAGATCGTACGCGACGCGCAACGATGTGCGACAGCGATCGCCGCGCATCTTGTAAAGGAATGATGAGTGTCGTGGCGCAGGCGGGTCGTCCTTTGCTCAGTAACGATTCCATCGGTGCGATCGCGGACATTGCGCGCTCCACTGGTGACGCGGAACGTGCGTTCGCTGCGGTTGGCATCAAATTGGAGAGGAGACCGGCCACTCAGCACGAGGGAAGGCTGATCGTTCCTAGTACGCCGAGCCACGTGTCGCGGACGCTTCGCAACCTCGATCTCGGCGACCCGCAGGTGGTGAGCGCCGTGTTGCGCGCGACCGCGGCACTGGCTGAAATCTACGAATTGGCGCCTTCAGCGAACAAGAGCCGACTGGTACGGCTTCGCCACTGCCTGGCCGCCGACGGGTTTCCGCTGGATTCGATCGGCGACCCGTTGGCCGCGATCCGCGCACTCGGCGCGGTTGCCGGAGCCGTCCTCCTCGACGCGTCGGCGATACGCGTCGAGCTGGCGCGTCTGGAACGGTCGCTGGACGACGATCCCAGCCTGGCGATCGGTAAGGCCAAGAACTTGATCGAGGCCACGGCCAAGGCAGTCCTGGCACAGAAAGGACAGCCCGTCGGAAGCAATCTGATCGTGCCGACGCTGGTCAAGGGCGCGATGGAGGCGCTCGGTGTGCACCCAAATCAGGCGGACGCCGTGAAGTCGCCTCTGATCCGCGTCATTTTGGATGACCTACAGGATATCGCGCTTAAAATCGGCACCTTGCGAAACAAGGCGGGCGACGGTCACGGCGGCTTGACCGCCGTGACCGGCATCGAGGCCAGAGACAGCCGCCTCGCTGTACGCGCCGCTATCGCCTGGTGCGCGTACATGCTCGACTCGCTCGGTGAGACCACTGGGCCGCTGCCAGCCGGTCATTCCGACGGCTCGGACTGAGCGGTCTGCTGGACGAATTCTTCTCGGAGGTCGGCGAGTAGCTTCACGCCGTTCTCGGTGTCGGCATACCAGAACTCCCAGCCGTTGCGATTCTGCACGCCGGGCACGGCGCGCGCAGCCTCAGTGGGCGTATCGAACGTCTCACCATCGAGTTCGATCCTGCCCTCTGAGGTGACAACTGCTGTCGCCTCCGTTCCACGCTGCAAGTCCACGAGGGTGGTGCCGACATCCAGGAGGCCGATGTCGATGAGATCGGAGAGCCTGACCCCGAAGGCGAGATGGGGGGAAGGGGGGCTGCCGGGAGTGGGGTAGTCGGGCTGGTAGGACTGGTCTCTGAGCAGGTTGAATGCGTCTTTAGTGACCTGGGCCATCAGCTGTCGGCGTGCCGCGAGGAATGAGGGATAGTCCAGCTCGTGCCACTGCTTCGGAAGGGCGTGCAGGTAGGTGTGCTTCGCCAGCTCGGCAGGGGGCAGGTTCGCTTCGGAGGTCTCATCCGGCCAGTACTCGGCGGGCGCCTTGTCGGAGATGGCGATATTGGTGAACCACTCGACTAGTGCCATATTGGCGATCTGATTGATCTTGCTGGTCTCTGTGATCTTGAGTGTGTTGCGAAGATACTTGCGGGGGAACAGATGGTGCCGTTCGATTCCCTTCCTCGCGATGACGGCGGGATCCAGCCGGGCACGGACCCGTACATGGGACAGGAGTGCGGGAGCGTCGTGGATGTTGAGTGCCGCGATGTACGCCATCAGCGCGGGTGACTTCGCCGCCGATGTCGCCAGGCCATTGGGCAGCGTGATGCTCCAGAAGTCGCCGGTCAGCGTGTCGTTGATCAGGCTGTCTAGCGCATCACAGAATCCCTGAGCGTCTCCCTGCGGGATGGCGTTCAAGATGGTGAAGTCGCGCTCGGCCTGGCTTTCGAATGCGCCCGAGTAGCGGCTGGTGGTGTGCGTCATGAAGAACCACCGTGCGATGACCTCGCGAAGCCGGGGGAGCGGCACGGCATAGTGGACCTTGCCGAAGAGCCACATTGCGTAGGTGAACAGGATCACGTTGTCACTGGTGATCATCTTGCTGCTGCGGAACCCGGCCCGCTCCAGGCAGAGAAGAAATTCGTGCCAGTGAGTGAGATCGAGGACGTGGGCCTGCGCCTCTTCGAGCTTGGCGAACTGGGCCTCTCTGATCTGCGGGGAGGCGTCTCCCGACTCCAGGTCCCGGCCGCGGAGCAGGGTGTAGACGTTTTTCAGAACTGCACGTCGGAAAGCGAGAGCGACGGTGACGCGGAGAAGCTGCGGTGGCTGTGGCTGAAGGTACCAGTTGAAGGGGGAAGCGGTGTTCAGCTTGGGAGTCTTGGCCTCCCGGCAGAAGTCTTCGAGCTCGCGGCGGCCCTTCTCCCAGAACACGCTCATCAGTGTGAGGATGAAGTCGGCCTGGTTCAGGGTCACGCCCTCGCTGTTGATGCGTACGAAGATCTCAGCCACCCGCTCCTCGTCGACCGCGCGCGTCAGCTCCATCACCTTGAATGGGTAGCTGTTCAGGTCTCGCAGCCGGTCGAGGACATCGGCCAGGCGGTCCCGCTCCACCTGATCGACTTCACGCCTAGCGCTCAAACGGTTGAGGAAGTCCCGGACGGACTGACGGAAGTTGCCCGGAGCCCACAGGACGCTGATGTCTGGGATGAACTCGGGGTCCTTCTCGATCGCCGCGTCGGTGACCGCGAATGTCTCGTCCGCAGGACGAAAGGCGATGCGGATCCGGGTCTTGGAGTAGTCCTCGCGGAGGACCTCTGTGCCCTTCATGACGGCGTACAGCGAGGTCAATCGCTGCTGTCCATCGACGATCAGGTAGCGCGGGACGACGGTGCCGGTGCCGATCTGCCGTGCCCCCGGATCGGCGTCGGTCTCCCAAAACAGCAGGAAGCCGACAGGGAACCCCTTGTACATCGAGTCGAAGAGCGAGCGGACCTTGGTGGCCTGCCAGACGAAGGGCCGTTGGATGTCAGGTAGTGCGATATCTCCGCGCTCTATGGCCTCCATCAGATGACCTACCGAGTAGCCGGAGTCGCTGAAGAGCATCGTGGTCATGATCACCTGCAACTCGAAGGGGGTAGCTGATCTTTAACCTTAATTCAGGAGTTCAAGGCCGTCCCTCGGTTTTTTAGTCTCGATCTTTCGCGATCTCCGTTGGGCCGGCTGAGTTGCGCTGGAAGTTAATTTCCCGTTGAGGCCAGCGCGGGCACCCTGCTGTCGCACCGGGTGGGCGGGGTTCCAAGCCCCGTAGGGCTCCCCATATCAACGCAGGTCATCCGATGGCAAGGCCCGACGAAGGAGGGCCGCGGCAGCCGATCGCCCCGACCACGTCTGATGAGACCCCGAAGTGTGCGATCGCCACGGTGTTAAGTACGGCTTCTGCCGGCCTTTCGGGCTCGCGGACGGTGCGTGCCCGGACCGGCCGAAGAGCCGCAGCCGGGCACGCTTGCCGACCAGCGCGCCCGGCGGGCCGCGCAGCGGGCCGCTTTAATAGCGAGAAGAAAAGTTGCTTCCGGTCGCGAGACGGGTCGTCATCTGAGTGGTTCGGCTGTGGTCCAGACGCGTTCGAGGCTGGTGAGGTAGACGGCTGTGCTGTCCTCGTCCTTGGTGGCCGTCAGGTACAGCACAGGGGCTTGGGCCGCCGCGGTGCCATAGGCGTGGACGTTCACGAGCAGTTCGTCATCGGCTCGGTAGATCGAGTTGTAGAGGATCGTGCGGTGGAGGCGGGTCTCTACGCCGTCGATCTCCTGTAGCGGCCGGTACAGCATGAGGGCGTTCCGTACTCGGGCGGCCATGACGTCTGCTCCGATGCCTTCTTCGTCTCCTCGTGCGGCCACCTCGGGGCTGTCGGGGGCGCCGAGAAGGATGCGGACCTTCACGCCTGCGCGGGCTTGGCTGCCCAGGAGGCGGATCATGCCGGTGTCCTCGGCGAGGAACAGGCTGCTGTAGGTCAGGATGTCGATCTCGCGACTCGCGCCCTGGAAGAGCCGCCGCCAGATGGTCTGCGGTACGGCCCAGCGGTGGGGGTAGACGGCCTTCACTTCGTGGGAGATGGTTCGCCGCGGTTGGGCGACGCCGGGCCAGAGGTCGCCTTCGTCGAGTTCCAGCATGTCGGCGAGCGCCCAGCGGTGGCGCGGGTAGGGGATGCGGCCCTTGAGCCAGCGGTCGACCGTCTTGGGGTCCACTTCAAGGGCGGCGGCGACGTCGACGGTTCCGAGTCTGGCCCGGGCAAGGGCATGGCGCAGGGTGTCGCTCACGTGGGTGCACCTCCTGAGGCGGCGGCTCTGCCTGCGACGTTAACACGAGACGTCCCTAGACGTCCCTTAGTCGCGGTGTAGAGATTCCTTGCCCTCGACGGAAGCTCGTTCGGCACGGGCGCGACGAACGCGCCCACCGCCAAGCCGAAGGGAGCGTGTCAGGGCATGGAGCAACTGCGGCCGGTCCAGAAGCGGCAGCGCGAGTATCAGGAACAGCTCTTGACGGAGCTGCGGGATGAGCTGGAGGAACGCGGGATCACGGCGGTCCTGATCGTGGATGAGAAGAACCGGCCCGCCTTGGACGTGACCGACAGTCGGCTACGGCCCCGCCGGGTCTACGTCCACCTGGCGTTCCTGTGGTTCTACTGGGGCGACCAGCACGACGAACGGGTCTCATGCCTGAAGCTGGGGCCGGCGGCCGACCGAATCGAGAAGGCGGCGCGCGAGGGCTGGCGCGACGGCGAACAGGGAGAACTCGGCATCGACCTGACAAAGATTCTCGATGCACACCGCTCCTGAACGGCGCAAGGCGTGGCTGACCGGGCAACGAGTCTCCGGCAAGCTGGCCGAGCGGCTGCGCGAGCGGATCAGGACGGGTGTCTATCCGGCGGGGCGGGCGCTGCCCTCGGAGACCGCTCTGACGGCGGAGTTCCGCGTTGCCCGCAACACAGTGCGTCGTGCGTTGCGGACCTTGGAGTCAGAGGGGTTGATCGTGACGGTCCCCTCGAAGGGGCGGCTCGTGCAAGGCGCTGACGCGCCGGTCGATGCCTCCTACCGTTACCAGCTCATCGCCCGCGAGCTGCGGCGGCGAATCGAGCGGGGCGACCTCGGCCCCGGGGACCTGCTGCCCAGCGAAGCCGAACTTCGCTGGCTGTACGACGCGTCCCGCAACACCGTACGGCAGGCATTCGCGAAGCTGGAGCACGAGGGGATGATCGTGTCCCGGCAGGGCAAGGGCCGGTTCGTCCACCCTGGCGAGTAGGACGTCCTAGGACGTCTGGGTTGGTGCCCTAGGTTGCACGGGGGTGGGTGCGCCTATCGTCTGTCTCGTGGGACAAGCTGCGTGGGCGCGTGATCTGGCCGAACGTCTCCTTGCCGAGCCGCTGCCCCGGCGCTGGGCGCACACCCAGAGTGTGGCGGCGCGGGCCGTGTCGCTGGCTCCGATCCTCGGTGACGAGGCCGACATGCTGACCGCCGCCGCCTATCTCCATGACATCGGCTACTCTCCGGACCTAGTCGACACTGGGTTTCACCCCCTCGACGGCGCCCGCTACCTGCGCGATGTGGCGGGCGCTGACGAGCGCCTGTGCCGCCTGGTCGCCCATCACTCCTGCGCCGTTAACGAGGCCAGTGAACGCGACCTGTACGACGCCTTGACCAAGGAGTTCGCCCCGGAGCGGCGAGACCTGGCCGACGCGCTGACCTACTGCGATATGACCACCGGCCCCGACGGCCGGCACCTCGACGTACACGACCGCCTGGCCGAAATCCACTCCCGCTACGGCCCCGACCATTTGGTCAGCCGCTCAATTACAGCATCGACACCGTCCATCCTTCGTGCGGTGGAGTCGGTAAAGGAGAGAGTCACCATACTTTCATAGGGCGTCTTAACCGCTACCGAGCCTCGTGTCTGCGTAAGAAAAGAGGCGTAGTGCCCAATCTCTAGGAAGGCTTGGCCTGGGCGGGGACGTAGTGATTACAGGCAGGAATGAGTCGGCACACGCTGTGGAGCTCAAAGTGACCGAATTGTGCTGCTCGCAGGCCGGCTCTGCGGGGAAAGACCGCTACGCTTGCGGTCACTATGAGGGCACTACGACTACTACTGGTCATCGTCTTCTCCGTCGGCCTAGGTATTGGTGGCACGATCGGTGTCCAGGCATGGCAACGCAGCGCAGGCAACAAGGCAGGATCCGTAGCTACGCCGGTTGCGGCCCCGGCAGAGACGCCAACAACAGCTTCCATTCCCCCCGCTTGTCAGGCACTTCCTGCGGCTACGCGCGCCCGTGCAACAGCCCCTGAATTGCTGCAGGCTGCGGCTCTACTCAGCGATCCTGGTATGACTGCTAATGACCCATCGCTTGTAAATCGGGTTTCCGACATCGCGCGTCAGGCTGAGGAGGCGGCTGTTGCGACGGAAAGTATTTGCCGAATCGTGCAAGAGCCCGGTGGGCTGGCCGAGGATGCGGCGTCTCCATGCCTCTACGAGAGAGACTTCAGGCGCGTTGCCATGCAGCCCATCGAGCTTCCCCTTGGAGCAATGTCAAGTCAAGCAGATCGCTTTAGGGAGGCGCTCAAGACTATTCAGAGCGATCTACTAGTGGTAGCCACTAATCTCTCCATGCATTGCAATGCTGAGGTGCGTACGGAAATTGAAGCTGGTCAATAAGTAGTACTTGTGACAGCGTCAGAATGGTGAGATCGCTAGACGCCTTGAACGGCCACTCTACCCAATATGGGGAAGATCTGTACCTGTAATGTAATGGCTGATTCGCAGGGCCATTGAGCGGTGCATTGGCAGGGTGCCGACCCGGTCGCGGGGCACCCAGCGAACTTCGCGGGACTCGTCGCTCGGGGTGGGTTCGCCGCTGACGGCCTGGGCGGTGAGGACTATGGAGAACTCCTGGCGGGCCTCGCCGTTGCTGGTGTAGAGGATCACGTGTTTAGGGTCGGTGTACGTGCCTACGAAGCCGGTGACTTCGCACAGGATCCCGGTCTCTTCGAGGGTTTCCCGTACGGCGGCCTGCGGCAACGATTCACCGAGGTCGATCGCGCCGCCGGGGACGGCCCAGTTGCCGTTGTCGCTGCGGCGGATCATCAGGATGTCTCCGGCGTCGTTGGTGACGACGACGTTGACGGACGGGACGAGGCTGTTGGGTGCGGGGGCGTCGGGGTCGTCGTAGAAGTCGATCCGGCGGGCCATGTCACGACTCTAACGGTCGGGCCTGCTCCCACACCCGTTCGAAGCTGTCCAGGTAGGTGGTGACCATGTCGCCGCCGAGGACCTTGCGCAGGTGCAGGACGGGCGCGTTGCCGGCGGGCACGCCGTACACGTGAGTGTTGACGAGAAGCTGATCGTCCCCGCGGTAGATCGAGTTGTACAGCACCGTGCCGTGAAGGCGGAACTCGACGTTGTTGAGTCCCCGGATGGGCTTGTACAGGACGAGGACGTTGCGGATTTTGGCGGACATGCCGTCGTCGATGCCCTCGTCCGCGCCGCGCTGGGCGACCTCCGGACTGTCGGGGTCGCCGAGCACGATTCGCACCCGTACCCCGGCGCCGGCCTTCTCGCCGAGCATTCGCACAATGCCCGCGTCGTCGGCGAGGAACAACCCGCTGTAGACGAGGATGCCGATCTCCTGGCTGGCGGCGGCGAACAGTCGTCCCCAGGCGTCCCGGGGGACGGCCCAGCGGTGCGGGTAGACGGTGACGATCTCGCTTTCGGACGCTGAGGCGACCTGTTCCCGCGTCAGGGCCTCGGGCCATAGGTAGCCCTCGTCTATCCCCAGGTGGGTGGCGACGGCGTACCTGTGCTTTCGGTACGGCGCGCGGCCTTTGGTGATCCAGCGCTCGACGGTCTTGGGGTCCACCTGGATTGCGGTCGCCAATTCGGCGATGCTCACCCCGCGTTCCAGAAGGGCCGCGCGTAGTCGCTCGTTGGCCATTTCACCTGCCGCGTCAGGACGTCCAGGGACGTGGCAATCGTAGACGGGACGTCTTGAACATGTCCCGTCGTGTAGTGATCTCGTCCTGCCCTCCTCCCGCACTCTCGGTGTCACAACGCATCACCACTACCTGCGACGGAAGGAGAACAGACCAATGACAGACACCACGATCACCCATCCGGAGGAGGTGCCCGGCTGCGAGTGCGGGGCGCTGCTGGAGGAGGGACAGACCCGCTGCTCCAAGTGCATCGCTCGTGACCGGTGGGCTCGCCGTCAGGTCGCCCGCCGCCGGGCCGCTCGGCGTCGCGCCATCACCCGCCGTCCCCCGCGCGGCCCGCTCAGCGCCGCCGCCCTGGGGGTGATCTGGTCGTGAGCGCGCTGCCTCTGATCATCGCCCTGGCGCTCAGCGCGGTCGTGGCCGTCGGCTACGTGACGGTCCTGCTCGGCATCCGGCGGGAGGACAAGGCCATGCGCGGCGGGGTTGCCTCCGGGGACGTGTCCGCGCGGCTGGCTCGGCACGTCACCGGCTTAAAGGTCCGGAACGGCGGTCCTAACTCTCGGATCGCTGAGACAAGGTCTCTTCGACCCGTGCCAGGCGTTCCGACAGGTCCTGTACGGCGGTGCGTAGCGCGATGACCTCGCCAGCCAAGTCGCCCGCCGGCCCCGGGTCGGTGTCCGGGACGTCTTCCCGGACGAACACGCCCTTGCCCTGCTGGCCGATGACCAGGCCCTCGTTCCGCAAGATTCCGACCGCGAGCTTCACGACGCTGAGCGAGGCGTCGTACCGCTCGGCGAGCTGGGTGGTCGACGGCAACGGGGCGCCGGGTGGCAGAGATCCGCCGCGGATCTGTTCGCGCAGATCGTCGGCGATCTGGAGGTAACCGGGCCGTCCCGTCTTCCTCACCATTTGCGTCCCTTGCCCAGTCTCAGCCGCAGATCTTGCCCAGTCTCATCCAATCCCATCTCAGCACAACAGCACGACCAAGCCAACCGAGAAGACATTGACAACCAGGCCAACCTAGTTAACTATGTTGGCCTATGTTGGCATCGAGCTTAAGGAGGTCCACGCATGCGCACCATTCCGATCCCGGTCGACGTGACCAAGCTGCAGTTCGTCTGCGTCCGCGCGCCCCGCCCGCGCGTCCTCAACCAGGACACCGGCGAGATCAAGACCGACAAGAACGGCAACACCGTCTACGAGATCGTCCTGTCGGTGGAGGACGAGTTCGGCCGGATCGAACTCGTCAAGGTCGGCACCTCCGGCGAGCCGCAGATCGCCGCCGGGCAGGACGTCACCCCGGTCGGATTGGTCGGCTACGTCTGGGAGATGTCCCGGGGCGGCGAGGCCCGCTGGGGCATCAGCTACCGGGCCAGCTCAATCGTCCCCGCCGGGGTGAGCGCCCGTGCCTGACGCCCTCCCACTGCTGCTCGCGGGCCTGGCCGCTGCGGCGGCCGGCCTGTGGGCCTGGCACCGCTACCACTTCCGCTCCTTCTGGTTGATCGTCGGCTTCCCTCTCGTCGCGGTCGCCGTCCGGGCGACCTGGCGGAAAGTGGCCCTCGGGTGCGGGTTGACCAAGAAGCGGCAACGCTGGTGGTTCACCACCGTCCCCGGTGCGATTGCCTCGACCGGGCTCGTGAAGGTACGGCGGCGCTTCCAGCGGGTCGCGGTCGACACCAAACCGTTCATGTGGCTACCCCGCCCGACCCGGCACGGCTGGCGCGTCACCGTCCACACCCTGGAAGGGCAGATCCCCGCCGACTACGCCCAGGCCGCCGAACGGCTCGCGCACTCCTGGGGTGTGCATGCCGTCCGGGTCTCGTCCCCTCGTCCCGGCCGGGTCGTCCTAGCCGCCACCGTGCGGGATCCGCTCGTCCGGCTCGACCACCTGTCGGCCTCGGGCGAGCTGCTCAAGGTCCATGTCGGGCGGCTGGAGACCGGCGGGCTGTGGACGATCGACTTCCGCATGGTGCCGCACTGGATCAACGCGGGTGCCACCCAATCGGGCAAGTCCAACCTGGCGAATGCCCTGCTGGTCGGGCTCGCTCCGCAGCCGGTCGCCCTGGTCGGCATCGACCTCAAAGGCGGGGTCGAGTTCACCCCGTACGCGCCCCGGTTGTCGGCCCTGGCGACCACGCGGGCCGAGAGCGTGGGCCTGCTGGATGACCTGATGGCGGTGATGGTCGACCGGATGGGGCTGTGCCGTACGGCCGGCGCCCGCAACATCTGGCAACTGCCGCCCGGCGTGCGGCCGATTCCGGTGGTGGTGCTGGTCGACGAGCTGGCCGAGCTGTACCTGATGGCCGACAAGTCCGAGAAAGACGAGATCGCCCATACCTCGACCGCGCTGCTGCGCATCGCCCAGCTCGGGCGGGCGCTCGGCATCTACCTGTTCTGCTCTGGTCAGCGGATCGGCTCCGACCTCGGCCCCGGCGTCACCGCGCTTCGCGCCCAGTGCTCGGGGCGGATCTGCCACCGGGTCAACGACCCGGAGACCGCCACCATGACGCTCGGCGACCTCGACCCCGCCGCCCTGGTGTCCGCCCGTGCCATCCCCGCCGAGACCCCTGGCGTCGCGATCGTCGCCTCCCAGGACGGCCAGTGGTACCGCGCCCGCTCCTTCCATGTCTCCGAGCAGACCGCAGAACACACCGCCCGGCACTGGTCCCAGCTCACTCCCACGTGGGCCGAAATCGCCCAGCCCGGCCGCGTCACCGGCCTTGATGAGGCTGTGCTCTCCGAGTTGCTGTCCGCCTGACCACGAAAGGGGGTAACGATGCGACGCCTTGCCTCATGGCTGCTCGACACCGGGCCGGTCCTCGTGCTGGCCGCCATCGCGGGTGCCGGATCGTTCACCCACATCCGCGACACCGCCACCGACCACGGACAGACCGGTTGGATGTCGTGGGCCGTGGCCGTCTGCGTCGACCTCACCTGCGTCATGGCCGCCCGGGAGCGCCAGCGGGACAAGAAGACGGGACGCCAGCGCAACGGGTGGGTGTCCTGGCCGACGCTCGTCCTGGCCGGCGGGATCGTGCTGTCCCTGGCCGCCAACCTGCACCAGGCCGAACCGACCGTGTGGGGCTGGTTGACGGCAGCCACCCCCGCCGGGGCGTTCCTTATCGCCGTCTCGATGCTCGAACGCCGCGCCGCCGCCCCTCGTCCTGAACCGTCCGCGCCCGTCCTGACCGTCGATGCCGTCTCGTCCTCGCTGTCCCCGGCTCCCGCGCTCGTCCCCGTCGTACAGGACGGGCAGGACGGCGAGGCAGGACCGTCCCCGGCGCTGGTCGACTACGCCCGCCGCGTGGCTGACGAACACCAGGCCAAGCACGGCAAGCCGATCACGCGCGATCTGCTGCGCGCCCGCCTGGGTGTGTCCAACCAGCTCGCCTCCGACCTGCTGCGCACCTTGCGTACCGCATCCGAACCCGCCTGAGGAAAGGAGGTGACACCCATGTCCGACACCGAGCAGGCCCCGCCCACAGAACACGTGCCGATCACGCCCCGGCGGTGGCAGTGCTGCCACTGCGGCGGAGGCGGTCTCGACTCCTACGGCGAGACCTGCCGCCACTGTGACGGGCTCGGCTTCTGCTGAACCGCGTCAGCGCCCCCGGCCTGGCCGTACATCCGCCAAGACAACCGCCAGGTCGGGGGCCATCCCTCCACCCCATCGAGTGAAAGGAGGTCTCCATCTTGCCCGTAGCATCCGCCAACGCGCACGCCATCCGCGGCGCCATCGCCCGACTCAACGACCCCAACTGCTCCCGCTTCGCTTCCCAGATCCGCCACACGGGCGGCTGCCGACAGCCGATCCACCTGCGTGGCAAGGTCGAACACTGGGATAGGGCTACCGGGACCCTGCTGCACCGCTACAGCACCCGCCTCGAACCCGACGGCGTCCTGCGCGTGCCGTGCAAGACCCGCCGCGCCTCCCGCTGCCCGGCCTGCGCCGAGACCTACCGGGCAGACACCTACCACCTCATCCGCGCCGGCCTCATTGGCGGCAAGGGCGTCCCTACGTCGGTGACGGCGCACCCGTGCCTGTTCGTCACCCTCACCGCGCCGTCGTTCGGCCCGGTCCACACCCGCAGGCAGCACAACGGGAGCGTCCTGCCCTGCCACCCCCGACGTGACGCCGAGCCCTGCCCGCACGGGCGCGTCCTGTCCTGCACCGCCCGGCACGGGGCCGACGATGACTGCCTCGGCGAGCCGCTGTGCCCTGACTGCTACGACTACACCGGCTCGGTGCTGTTCAACGCGGTCGCGCCGCTGCTTTGGAAGCGCTTCGCCGACGCCCTGCGGCGGCACCTGGCCAAGCTCGGCGGCCTGACCCTCCGCAACATGCGCGACCAGCTTGTCGTCTCCTTCGCCAAGGTCGCCGAATACCAACGGCGCGGCGTCGTCCACCTCCACGCCGTCATCCGCCTCGACGGACCGGCCGGACCCATCTCGCAGCCCCCGGCCTGGGCCACCCTCGATCTCCTCAGCCAAGCCGTACAGCACGCCGTCTCCGTAGTCACGGCCAAGACACCCGCGCACGACGGCCACCCGGAACGGGTACTCCGCTGGGGCGCGCAACTCGACACCCGCCCGATCACCATGGACGGCGAGCTGACCGACCAGGCCGTAGCCGGGTAGTCGGGTAGGCCCGGGGCATTGCTGCGCCGGGCCCCCCTCAGAACCGTGCGGGCGGGTCGTCCCCGCACACGGCTCAAGCAAGCCACGATGAGCTGTCAGGCGTGCAGAAGCGCTGGAACACCGGCGCTGTCCTGGTGGCAGTGGGTGTGTATCAAGCGTTTCCGGGTCGGGTCCGACACGGTGCGGTCCTCGGTGGTGACGATCTGCTGCTTGGTGATCGCCTTGCGAGTCACGCGGAACCACTGCTCCCATTCCTGCGGGGAGCCGGGTGGCCGGTCGGCGTGCAAGAGAAGGTCTCCGCACAGCGGGCAGCGGCCCTGTTGGATGCGCAGCAGGGCCACGGTGCTGTCGCGGAGCGGAGGCCTGTGCTTGCCTCGCCGCTCGGCCCAGTACCCGGCCAGGGCGGGGTCATCGGGGGATGCCCTGCCCTTGACCAGGGTGTGCCGGACGATGTTCGTCCAGGAGAATCGGCGCATGTAGGCGCCGCTGTCGCGGTCGCCGAACACCCACCGATCGTTCCTGCCCGGATGGAACCGGTCGAAGTAGCGGTCCACGACCCACTTCTTCGGCTTGTTCGGGTGGCGGTACTTGGCCCATTTGTAGGCCAGCATCCACAGGTAGTCGTCCAGAACCTGGAAGACTCTGCTGGAACACGCGGCCCGATAGTAGGCCGCCCAGCCCCGCACGATCTGGTTGATCCTGCGGATCAGGGCGAGTACCGGAGCGCCGCGCAGCGCGCGGAACTCCGCCCGTAGCCGCTGACGGATCCGCTTGACAGCGTCCCTACTGGGTTTGATCAACAGCTTGCCCTCCAAGCGGCGGATGGTGAACCCGAGGAAGTCAAACCCCTCCTCCAGATGCACAATCCGGGTTTTGGCCTCGTTGAAGGCCAGGCCCCGAGGCCGTAGCCACTCGGCGAGCCGCTGTTGGACCTGTTCGGCCTGCCGCTGGCTGTGGCAGCCGACCACCAGGTCATCGGCGTAGGCGACCAGGACGGGAGATCCCGCCCTGGCCTCCCCGACCCGGGAGGGGGAGGTGACGTGCCGGACTCCGGCCGCCTCCGCCATCCCATGCACCGCGACATTGAAGATCAACGGGCTGATGACTCCGCCCTGCGGGACACCTTCCGCCGTGACAGACAACAGCCCCGCCTCGATCACGCCCGCCGCCAGCCACTGCCGGATCAACCCGTTGCCGGGGAAGGACCCGAGCATCGACATGACGTGGTTGTGATCGACACGATCGAACGCCGCGGCCAGGTCCGCATCCAGCCACCACAGGCGCTTGGCGTTGACCCCGCGCCCCACTTTGAAGATGGCCTCGATCGCGTCCTGGCAACTACGGCCCGGCCGAAACCCGTAACTGCGGGCATCGAACCGTGCCTCCCACTGCGGTTCCAACGCGTTCTTCACCCGGGCCTGCAACACCCGATCAAAGATCACCGGAATCGACAGCGGGCGTAGTTTCGCCTGGTTCCCCGGTTTGGGGATGTACACCCGCCGGACCGGTCGGGCCTGCCAGGACTTCACCAGGCCCACCCGATGGATCAGGTTCGCCCTGGCCGCATCGGTCAACGCGATCTCACCATCGATCCCGGCGGTCGCCCGTCCGGCGTTGATCTCCGTCACCCGCTCTACGCTGACCAGCGTGTTGCTGTGGCTGCGGAGCATCAGCTTCTGCAAGTTCCGGACCTTCTTGCGGTCCCCTGCCTGTTCAGCCTTGAAGATCCGGCCGCGTAGACGGGCTACGTTCTCCCGCGCCCGGCGCATGCTCAACCCCTGGGCGGGCCGATGCATCTGCCAGGCAGTGGGCGCGTCCGTGGGCTCGTTCACCACAGCGACGGCGGCCGCCTCATCGGCGTCCGCCGCGTTGTTCGCCATGCCGTCCAACTCGCCTTCCGGTTCGCTCGCCTGCGTGTCGATCACTTCAAAGGCTCACCTGCCTGCGTCAGCGCCCTTTCGGGTCCGGGCACCAGGCCCGGTATCCGGCCAGTTATCCGCCGGGCGGCCGGCGGAGGAGCCGGCCCCTGCCTGCCCTTGCGGTTTCCTGTCGCCTTTCGGCCACCGGCGTTTGCTTTTCAGGCATCCTTGTCCCGCCATGGATCTAGTGGTCCTACCCGGCGCCGGAACAGGCCGGGACCATGACGGGGTTTCCACGTTCCGCACGCATGAGTTGCGACCGGATTGGGTGCCCTCTTCACCCCGGGGACGGTGATGCTCTCCGGCCACCGCTACGTCCATGACCGGCACCCGCCGCTTCCCAGCGGCAGCCCCTACCCCGCTCCTCATCCCATCTCGCAGGGGTGTACTTGACGAGGCATCATCAAGGGTTCACTCGCGTTCACCCGCCCGGCCTTCCCCTCGCCCTTCGGCCCCAGATGGAGTGAGGCCTTCCAGACTTCTTCCCTGAGCTTCGTACCTCGCCGTTACCAACGGCGACGCACGTCAGAGCGGAGACGGGCCATGAGCACAAGCCCGGGGTTACACCTTCGCTATCACGCGAACCTCCTTAGACATAACCCACTCA
Source organism: Microbispora sp. NBC_01389 (assembly GCF_045040095.1). Lineage (NCBI taxonomy): Bacteria > Bacillati > Actinomycetota > Actinomycetes > Streptosporangiales > Streptosporangiaceae > Microbispora > Microbispora sp. NBC_01389. The sequence goes on along the minus strand of NZ_CP109552.1, from coordinate 1,055,614 downwards.
TCACGTGCGACCTCGTGTCGCACCGTGGCCAAGTACGCAACCAAGGCCGCCGAATGCGTCGGTACCATCGACCGGCGCATCGTCCCCGGCGAGGACCTGACGGCCCTGCCCGTCCGTGAGCACGCCCGGCGTCTCATCGCCGAATGCCTCCGTCTCGGCGCCTTCGAGGAGCTGGCCGACCTCCGGGTGACCCAGTGGGCGCACATGCTCGGCTTCCGCGGTCACTTCTCCACTCGATCCCGCCGTTACTCCACCACCCTCGGCGATATCCGGGCTGAACGGCAGGAACATGCCCGCGATGAGCAGATCACGACGGGCCGCCTGCCCCTCCTCGAGGAGGACACCGTCCTCGTGATCAGCGAATGGGAGTACGCCGGGAAGGGCTACTCCCCAGGTGACGCCCTCGTGGCCGCTCTTACCGCCTCATCAGCCGTCATCGGAGGTGGCGGCTGATGGCGCGCAACGATCAGCTCCTCACGGTTCCCGAGGTGCTCGCCGAGCTGGGCGGAGTGTCCCGCCGGACCTTCTACCGCTGGCGTGAACTCGGCCACGCGCCCAAGTGCATCAAGCTTCCCAACGGAGAGATCCGCGTCTGGCGGAGCGACCTCGCGGCCTGGCTGGAATCCCTCCGGGAGGCGGCGTGAACACCTCCTACGACGTCAAGTTCTGGGACATCCGCCGGAACGCCTCCAGCAAGACGCCCTCGTACGTGACGCGGTGGAAGGTCGGCCCTAAGGAGAAGTCCAAGACCTTCCGTACCAAGGCACTCGCCGAGAACTTCGTGTCCGACCTGCGGCAGGCGGCCAAGCGGGGCGAGGCTTTCGACCTGACCACAGGACTTCCCGAATCGATGGCCAAGCCAGCCGATACCGGGCCGACCTTCTTCGACTTCGCCCGGTCGTATATGGCGGCCCGCTGGGTCCATTCCGCGGCTCGGACTCGCGAGACGATGACGTACGCCCTGCTGTCCCTCGTCCCCGCCCTCGTCAAGGATCTTCCGGGTAGGCCGGATGACGAGGACCTTCGCGCGGTGCTGCGGGAGTACGCCTTCCTGCCCGACAAGCGGCGCGGGGAGCTGCGGCCGGAGCACAAGGCGGCGTTCGGCTGGCTGGAAGCGGCGTCCCTGTCCCTGGTCGACCTGATGGAACCGGCCGTGATCCGCTCGGCCCTCGACGCTATCGCCCTCCGCTTCGACGGCGAACCGGCGGCGCCCAACACCGTACGGCGCAAGCGAGCCGTGTTCCATCACATGATGGAATCCGCGGTGGAGCTCAAGAAGCTGCCCGCAAACCCGCTGAACGCGGTGAAGTGGAAGCCTCCGAAAGCCGCCGGAGCCGTCGACCCGCGAACGGTGGTCAACCCGGCTCAGGCGCGGGCGCTGCTTGACGCGGTGACGCAGGTGGGCCGGACTCGTGGCCCCCGGATGATGGCCATGTTCGCCTGTATGTATTACGCGGCCCTCCGCCCGGAGGAGGCTTCGGGGCTACGTCGGCAGAACTGCGACCTCCCCGCCGAGGGGTGGGGTCTGATCACGCTTGAGAAGGCGCGGCCACAGGCGAACAAGCGATGGACGAACTCGGGGGAGACCCACGACGAACGCGGCCTTAAGCATCGGGCAGTGGACGACACGCGGGAGATTCCAATCCCTGCGGTCCTCGTCGCGATCCTCCGTGAGTACATCGATGCGTACGGCACGGCGAAGGACGGCAGGATCTTCCGGACGAGCAAGGGCCGGCCTTTCTCCTCCTCGGCGTACTCCGCCGTCTGGCAGGAGGCCCGGCGGCTGGCCTTCACTGTCGAACAGGTCGCGTCGCCGCTGGCGGCTCGCCCCTATGACCTTCGGCATGCGGCAGTCTCGCTCTGGCTGAACGCGGGCGTCCCTCCGACCGAGGTAGCCCAGCGCGCCGGGCACGGCGTTGACGTGCTCCTACGCGTATACGCCAAGTGCATCGATGGGCAACGGGCCTTCGCTAACAACCAGATCGCCATGGCCCTCGACAATTAGGGCCAAGGTGGCCTGAGGCCTTCCTGGTGGGACACCTACTCCGGAAGGAACTATCGGTCGTACCGGCCCGTTTCACGCATCAAGATCCTCCTACGAACCCACGCGCCTCAGCGGAGGAATGCTCGGTGCTTGACCTTGGCGAGTTCCTGACCACTCCCATACCGCTCCCGTTCCAGTGGGGCTCGATTCCAGTCTGGTCTCCGCTCCTGGGAACGGTGCTCGCGGTTGGCCTCGGAGTAGTCTTCGAGTGGATTATTGACACGAACGAAGTGAGGCGCCGCAGCAAGCCTGATCACGCTGAGATCTCCGCACGAGGGAGCCTTCTCGGCGCTCGCGGGCAGATCGCAGGTTCCATCATCGCGGCAGTCGCTCTGATCACAAGCGTGTATATGTGGCAGGAGCAACGACACGAGGATGCGCAGCGTCAGGAGCAGCTATCGCGCGAGGATGCGCAGCGTCAGGAGCAGCTATCGCGCGAGGATGCGCAGCGTCAGGAGCAGCTATCGCGCGAGGAAGCGCAGCGTGCGGAGCAACTGCGGCAGGCTGAAGAGAAGCGTGCCCACGCCGCGTTCGTTCAGCACGTCTCAGTACTGGCCTACATCGATCCCGCCGGAATGCGGATCAAGATTCGCAACGCGAACTCGGCCGCCGCCACGGTCCTTGTCCTGTCCCTCGTAGGCGCTAGGAATACAAGGCAGAACGCGGAGGTGCTTGTTTCGCCTTGTAGCCAAGCAAGCTTTGTGATGCGCTCTCCGACTACCTGGACAGCAGTTGTCCGTAAGGGCGGTCTCGACTGGATCCCGGGGGCCGACCCGACTCTCGCCCCGCAAGATTACATTTTTCACACTTATGGGACACGGGCGAAGAAGGGGAGGGAGGAGATTAGGTTCGTCCCGTTCGGGGTCTTCGAGGAGCCGATCAGCAGTTGCCTGTCTTGAAGCGGCGCTGACCCGTCCTGTCTAGACGATGCCGCTGCTCAGGTCACATGCTCTGCCCCTCTGCCGGTCGAGGGAGAGCACTTGAAAGCGTGCTGCCCTACAGCTCTGGATCGAGGTTGAGCAGTAACAAGATCATCCCGTGGATATTCCGTGAACGGCGATTCAGAGCTGCTCTCGGCGGCCTACGGCTGCACACCGGCGGAAGCCGCACCTGGAGAGAACCCCCAGGTCAGGTGGCAAGTTACAAGGTAAACTCGGTGCCCCCGGCAGGATTCGAACCTGCGGCACCCGCTTTAGGAGAGCGGTGCTCTATCCCCTGAGCTACGGAGGCAAGTGTGCGGTAGTAAGCCTAGCGAAAGGTTGGGGCGCTCGCGCCTCCACCCGGGGTGCGGTGGAGAAGTCGGTGGTCATCGGTCGGCCGACCTGCGGTAAAGGCATGGCAACTCGCCGCCGCTAGCGCCAGGGAGGCCCCTTACCGTCGCTGGCTGTGACCGTAACGCGACGCGGATCCCTGGGGCGGCGATCGATGACGCTCGTCGCGGCGATGATCGCGCCGGGGATCCTGGCTTCAGGCTTGCTCGTGGCCGATCTCGCGGGCTACGGGGAACGTACGCGGAGCGGCCTGGCGGATGAGGTCCGGCGCGTGCCCGCCGCGCCTGCCGGCGGAGTACGGAGTGCCGGGCCGGGGCTGTCCGCCGAGGCGCCGTCGGGGGCCCGGGCGCTAACAAACGCCGACCGGGCCGCGCAGACGGCAAAGACGCTACTGGATCCGACGCCGGTGCCGGAGCCGTACGGGCCGGCGCGTCGTTACGAGGGGCTGGTGCGGCTTCCCGCTGTTCCCGCGCCGGTTGTCGGGCGAGTCTGGAAGGCCGCCCCCCGGAGCGCCCCGGAGAAGGAGAAGAGGCGGCCCATCAAGAGGCCGGAACCCCGGGAAGAGCGCCCGGCGTGTGCTTCGGAGTGGAAGGACACCTGGCTCTGGGATGCCTGCCGGGAGGGCGGCGGGCAGTAGGCGCATGAGCTGGAAAGGCGCAAACGCGACGTGATCGGTCGATAGCGCTTGGGCGAACCAGGGCACCGGCCCACCGGACGCTGTAGTAACGTGCGTCCCTGACCCAGGTCACGAGTTCGCAAACGGGGGAGTCGGAGCGTGTCATCTCCTCGGTCGGCCGGGCTGATCGCGGTCGTCACGGTGATGACTTCGCTGGCCTCGACGACCGGTACGGCTGCGGCTGCCTCGGTGCCCATGACGGTCGGCGCGAGCGCCCGTACGGACGCCGCCGTCTGGGCGGGCGAGCTCGGCAAGGAGCCCACGTCCCTGACGGAGCTGCGGCGTGAGGCTGAGAAGGCCTACAAGTCGATCGAGGACGCGAACCGGGCGCTGGTGGCGCGGCAGAAGAAGTTCGCGGGCGTGGAGAAGGAGCTCGCGGGCAAGCTCACCCGCCTCCAGGAGGCCACGGCCGAGTTCAACAGGCTGCGCAAGCCGTTGTCCGACCTGGCGGCGTCGCTCTACCAGGACCCCTCGGTCGGGGGCCTCAGCCCGTTCATCGCCGGCGGGGACGGCACGGCCATCCTGCGCAGCATGAGCGACATGCAGCACCTGGTCGCCGGGCACAGCACCGTCCTCAGCGAGGCGTCGAAGCTGCTCGAAGGTCAGCAGCGGCTCGCGCAGGAGGCGCAGGAGCTGCGGGCGGCCAGCCTGCTCCAGGAGGCGCAGCTCAGCGCTCAGGTCACCATCATGCGTAAGCGCTCCACCACTCTGGTCCGGTCCTTGACCAAGGCGCTGGTCAAGCTGGGCGTGAAGATCGGCCAGGGGACGGAAGGCGCGGGGGGCTGCGATCCCACCCGGATCGCCCAGGCGGAGCAGTATCCGAACGGCCTCCTCCCCCAGAACATCCTGTGCCCCCTCCCGCAGCGCGGGGAGACCCTGCGGGCCGACGCCGCGATCGCTTTCGCCGACCTCAACATCGCCTACAAGAAGCGCTTCGGCGCGCCGATGTGCATCTCCGACAGCTACCGCAGCCTCGGCGAGCAGCAGGCCGTCTACTACCGGCGGCCCGGGTTCGCGGCCACGCCGGGCAAGAGCAACCACGGGCTCGGGCTCGCCGTCGACCTCTGCGGCGGCGTGCAGAGCTTCCGGTCCGTCCAGTTCAACTGGCTTGAGGCCAACGGCAAGAAGTATGGCTGGTTCCACCCCGACTGGGCCTATCACAGCCCCTTCGAGCCGTGGCACTGGGAGTACGACCCCAAGCTCGGATCACTCCTGCCCTAACCGCTCAGCGGGGGTGGATCGTCACCGAGAGCCTGCCCTGTGCCTGGGCCTGGGCGAGCCCGGCGGCCTGGGCGGGAGTCGTGGCCAGCACGAGCAGCCCTCCGCCGTCCGTGGAGCCCGGCGGCCGGGCGATCACCCGGACTTCCTGGGCGACCGTCCTGGCCTCGAAGGGGCCGTCCTCGTACGCCGCCAGGACGTCGATCACATCCCCCGGCGACAGCAGCCGGGCGGCGCCCGGGTCCGCGATCCGGACCGGCGTCGCGACCGACTCCGGCGATCCGGAGAGCCGGAACAGGCCCGGCCCGAGGAGACGCGCGTCGGTGAGCGGCTCACCCCGGCGCAGCGGTCCCGCGACCACCCTGCCGGTCACCGGGGAGCCGGCCGCGTACGCCCCGGCGGGCACGGCGTCGGGCGGCAGCCGTACGACCATCACGTCGGAGGAGGCCAGCCTGCCTCCGGCGAGGTCGCGGGCGGCGGCGAGCACCTCCACGCCCCGCGGCGCCCGTACGGCCGACAGCGCGCACGCCGCCGCGAGCCCGGCGAGGATCGCGGCGCCCGCACGGCGACGGCGCACGGGAAGCCGTTTCAGGGCGCGCATGACAACCCGACCATCAGGGAAGCTCGATCGGGAGCTTGATGCCGTCGAGGGCGTTGCCGCAGGGGCAGGTTCGATCCTCCGGCAGGGCCTCCACGACCTGGGAGACCAGCGTGCGCATCCGCTCCACGTTGGCCGCGAAGAAGGCCAGCACCTCCTCGTGGGTGACCCCCTCCCCAGCCTCGACACCGGCGTCGTGGTCGGTGACGAGGGAGAGCGTCGTGTAGCAGAGGGCCAGCTCACGGGCGAGGACGGCCTCGGGGTGCCCGGTCATGCCGATGATCGACCAGCCCGCGCCCGCGTACCACCGCGACTCGGCGCGGGTGGAGAAGCGGGGACCCTCGATCACGACCAGCGTTCCGCCGTCGACCGTGTCCCAGCCGGCCTCGCGTGCCGTGGCTGTCGCGGCGGCCCGGCCGGAGGGGCAGTAGGGGTCGGCGAACGACACGTGGACGGCGCCGCCCGTGTCGTAGAAGGTCTGCTCGCGGCTCTGGGTGCGGTCCACGAGCTGGTCGGGGATCACGAGGGCGCCCGGGCCGATCTCGGGGCGCAGGGACCCGACCGCGCTGGGCGCGAGGACCTGCCGGACGCCGAGGGACCGCAGAGCCCACATGTTCGCCCGATAGGGGATGCGGTGCGGAGGATACGTGTGGCCGCGGCCGTGCCGGGGGATGAACGCGACGGACCTGCCGCCGATGCGGCCCACGGAGATCGTGTCACTGGGCGGGCCGTACGGCGTCGTCACGTCGACCTCGTGGGCGTCCTCCAGCAGGGAGTAGAGCCCGGATCCGCCGATGACCCCGATGTCTGCGCGATTGACCATGGGGCCGACCCTAGCGAACGGCGCCGTGCCTCCGGCGCGGCCCGGCGGCCCCTGTGGACAACATCAGACCCCTGTGGGCAACCTCAGGCGGCGGCGGTCGATCCCGACGACGAGGAGGTCGTCGACGTGCTGGTCGAGGCGGTCTCCTTCTTCGCGGGCGCGGGCGCGGGCGAACCGCTCGAGCCACCGGAGTCACCCGAGCCGGCGGAGTCGGCGGACTTCGACGGCGCCGTCGTGCTCGGCGCGGTCGTCGACGTGCTCGACGAACGGCTGTCGGTCCGGTAGAAGCCGGAGCCCTTGAACACGATGCCGACGGCGGAGAACACCTTGCGCAGCTTGCCCTGGCAGGCCGGGCACTCCGTGAGCGGGTCGTCAGAGAACCTCTGAACGGCCTCCAGCTGCTCCCCGCAAGCGGTACAGGCGTACTGGTAGGTGGGCACTCGCTCCTCCTGAGACTGGCACTCGACCGGGTCGATTGCTAATGGTATTCAACCAACAAGCGCAAACGCCACACCAGCCCGGTTTATTGCCCCCCGACGTCCCGTCCGCCCACAGCCTCTACAGCAGGTCAGCCGCCGCGTTCGCCGTACCATCCGGCCAGCTTGCCCTTGCGGCTGACCGCGCGCAGGCGGCGCTCGACGGTCTCCCGCTGCGCCGCCGTGGTGACCACGAGAAGCTGGTCCCCGACCAGAAGCTGGGTCGTCGGACCGGGCACGAACGACCGCCCGTTCCGTACGACGAGAGTCACCATGGTGTCGGTGGGCAGCCGCAGCTCGAAGATCTCCACGCCGTGCATGAGCGACCCGCGCGGGATGCGGACCTGCAGCAGGTCGGCATTCAGCTCCTCCAGCGGCGCGGCCTCCACGTCGAGATCGCGCGCCTCGCCCTCGGCGGCCAGGCCGAGCACCCGCGCGAGGTACGGCAGGGTCGGCCCCTGCAGGAGCGTGAACACGATGACGATGATGAAGACGTCGTTGAACAGGCCCTTCGCCCCCGGCACGCCCGCGCTCCAGGGGATGGTGGCGAGCACGATCGGCACCGCGCCGCGCAGCCCGGCCCACGACAGGAAGATCTGTTCCCGCCACGGCATCGAGCCGAGACGCAGGAGCCGTACGACCACGCTGGACACCAGGACCGACGCCGGCCGGGCGACCAGGACCAGCAGCACCCCCGACACCAGGGCGGGCACGATCACGACGGGCAGCTCCGCCGGGTCGGCCAGGATGCCGAGCATCACGAACAGCCCGATCTGGGCGAGCCACGCCGAGCCCTCCGCGAAGCCGCGGGTCGCGGCGCGGTGGGGGAGGCGGGCGTTGCCGAGGATCAGCGTCGCGACGTACACCGCGAGGAAGCCGCTGCCGTGCAGCAGCGCCGCCCCGCTGTAGGCGACGAACGCCAGCGCCAGCACCGCGATCGGGTAGAGACCGGAGGCGGGCAGGGCCACCCGGCGCAGCGCGTACGCCCCGGCCGGGCCGACCGCGAGGCCGACGGCCGCGCCGATGGCGAGTTCGGCGGCGGTGTCCAGCAGGGTGGCCGGCACCGAGAGCGTCAGCGTCGAGCCCACGCTCAGCGTCATCACGAGGATGACGGCGGGCGCGTCGTTGAAGCCCGACTCCGCCTCCAGGATCCCGGCGAGCCGGAGCGGCAGCGGCAGCCGCCGCAGCACGGAGAACACGGCCGCCGCGTCGGTGGAGGCCAGCACGGCGCCGAGCAGGAACGCCGACCGCCAGTCCAGGCCGAGCAGGAGCGAGGCGGTCGCGGCGAGTACGGAGACGCTGACCGCGATGCCCACCGTGGCGAGCACGAGCGCGCTCGGCACGGCGTCGCGTACGTGACTCCAGTTGGTGGTCAGGCCGCCTTCGGCCAGGATCACGGCGAGCGCGATCAGGCCGAGCTGCTGGGCGAGGTGCGCGTTGTCGAAGTGGATGCCGCCGAGGCCGCGCTCGCCGAGCAGCAGCCCGAGGCAGAGATAGATGAGCAGGGTGGGCAGGCCGGTGCGGTGCGCGATCCGTACGGACGCGATGGCCGCGATGACGACGGCGGCGGACAGCAACAGCCAGATGTTCAGACCCACCGCTCCCTTCGCCGCGCCTGCGCCAATCTTGTCACACCTGCAATAACCGGACGATTCCGCTCGGAAGGGCAGCGAACCGTACATGCTGATCATGCGGCTCCGCCGGGACCCCCTCGATCAGCTCGCCCTCGTGCAGCAGCGCCACCGTCGGCACGTTCGGCCCGACGCGGGCCAGCGCCCGGTCGTAGAAGCCGCCGCCCCGGCCGAGCCGTACGCCCGTGACCCGGTCGACGGCGAGGGCGGGGACGAGGACCAGCGCGGCCGTCCTGATCGCATCCACCCCGCGCCGGACGTCGACCGGCTCCATGACCCCGTACGGTCCCGGAGCGAGCGAGTCCGGGCCGTCGTACACCGCCCAGTCGAGCTCGCCGTCGGGCCGCTGCACCGGCAGGATCACGGTCGCGCCGTGCTTCCACAGGGCCAGGATCAGCCCGTGCGTGGACGGTTCCGTCCCGATCGACCAGTAGCAGGCGACGAGCCCGGCCATCTGCGCCCACGGCTGGTCGAGGAGCGTCTCACGGATCGCGCCCGAGGACGCGCGCTGTGTGCGTTCGTCCAGCTCCGACCGGTCGCGGAGGATACGGCGACGCAGGTTCAGCTTGTCCACAGCCCGCTCCGTTACTGTTCAACCATGGCTGACTTCGATCCCGTGACCAAAGCCGTCGTGCCCGCCGCGGGTCTGGGCACCCGCTTCCTTCCCGCGACGAAGGCGACCCCCAAGGAGATGCTGCCCATCGTCGACAAACCGGCCATCCAGTATGTGGTGGAGGAGGCCGTCTCCGCCGGGCTGCTCGACGTCCTGATGGTGACCGGCCGCAACAAGCGTTCGATCGAGGACCACTTCGACGTAGCGTACGAGCTTGAGGACGCGCTGCGCGCCAAGGGCGACGAGGAGCGGCTCAGCCAGGTGAAGGAGCCGGTGGACCTCGCCACCATGCACTACGTGCGGCAGGGCGAGCCCAAGGGTCTCGGCCACGCCGTCCTGTGCGCCAAGCAGCACGTCGGCGACGAGCCGTTCGCCTGCCTGCTCGGCGACGACCTCATCGACCCCCGCGACCCGCTGCTCAGGCGCATGATCGAGGTGCGCGCGACGTACGGCGGCAGCGTCGTCGCGCTGATGGAGGTGCCGAGCGAGCACATCTCCCTGTACGGCGCCGCCGCCATCGAGCCGACCGACGAGGACGACGTCGTCCGCGTCACCGACCTCGTGGAGAAGCCCCCGGCCGACGAGGCCCCCTCGAACTGGGCGATCATCGGCCGCTACGTGATCGACCCGACGGTGTTCGAGGTGCTGGAGCGGACCCCGCCCGGGCGCGGCGGCGAGATCCAGCTCACCGACGCGCTGCGCACGCTGGCCGCGACGGCCCCCGGCGAGGGCGGCCCGGTGCACGGCGTGCTCTTCCGGGGCCGCCGCTACGACACCGGCAACAAGCTCGAATATCTCCAGACCGTGGTGCAGTTCGCCGCGAACCGGGGCGATCTCGCACCCGACTTCCTGCCCTGGCTCCGGCAGTTCCTCGACACGATCGAGTCCTGAGAGACATGAAGCCCGTCAACCGCCATCTCGCCGACATCCTCGCGGTGGTGCGCCCGCTCGCCCCGCTGGAAGTCGAGATCGACGCCGCCCTCGGCGCCGTGCTGGCCGAGGACGTCGCCTCGCCCGTGCCGCTGCCGCCGTTCGACAACTCGGCGATGGACGGCTACGCCGTACGGGCCGAGGACGTCGCGGGGGCGCCCGTCACGCTGCCCGTGATCGGGGACGTGGCGGCGGGCGACGGCGGGCTGACCGCCGTCGGGCCCGGCCTGGTCGCCCGCGTCATGACCGGCGCGCCGATGCCGGCCGGGGCCGACGCCGTCGTCCCGGTCGAGTGGACGGACGGCGGCACCGTCCGCGTACGGATCGACCGGCCGGCCCCGCCGGGCAACGCGATCCGGCGGGCGGGCGAGGACGTCCTGGCGGGGGAGACGGTGCTCCGCGAGGGTAGCCGGATCGGCGCCGCCCAGGTCGGGATCCTCGCCGGAGCCGGCCGGCGGCGGGTGCGGGTGCGGCCCCGGCCGCGGGTCGTCGTGCTCTCCACGGGTGCCGAGCTCGCCGAGCCCGGCACCCCGCTGGGCGCGGGCCAGATCTGGGAGTCCAACAGCTTCATGCTGACGGCCGCCGTACGGGAGGCCGGAGCGGACGCGTTCCGGGCCGGTTCGGTCTCCGACGACCCCAAGGAGCTCCTGGACGTCCTCGACGCCCAGCTCCTGCGGGCCGACGCCGTGATCACCAGCGGCGGGGTCTCGATGGGGGCGTACGAGCCGGTCAAGGAGGCCCTCTCGCCGCTGGGCACGGTGGCCTTCGAGAAGGTCGCGATGCAGCCGGGGATGCCGCAGGGCTTCGGCGTCGTCGGGCCCGACCGTGTGCCGATCTTCACGCTGCCCGGCAACCCGGTGTCGTCGTTCGTGTCGTTCGTGCTCTTCGTCCGGCCGGCCCTGCGCGCCATGCAGGGGCTCCCGGCGGGGCCGCCGGAGGCCGTACGGGCCACCGTGACGGCGCCGCTGCGGTCGCCCGCCGGGAGGCGGTCCTACCTGCGGGCCGTGCTGACCGGGCGGACCGTCGCGCCGGTCACCGGCCAGGGTTCGCACCAGCTCGCGGCGCTGGCCGCGGCGAACGCGCTGATCGTGGTTCCGGAGGACGTGACCTCGCTGCCCGAGGGCGCCGAGGTGGAGGTGATCGCACTGTGAGTGATCGCGGTGTGGGGCTGACCCACGTCGACGAGACCGGGGCCGCCCGGATGGTCGACGTCTCGGAGAAGGACGTCAGCGCCCGTACGGCCGTCGCGACCGGCCGCGTCCTGCTGTCGCCGGAGGCGGTGGCCGTGCTGCGGGCGGGCGACGTGCCCAAGGGCGACGCGCTCGGGGTGGCGCGGATCGCCGGGATCATGGGGGCCAAGCGCACGCCCGACCTGGTGCCGCTCTGTCACCCGATCGCCCTGACCGGCGTCAAGATCGATCTGGCCGTCGTGGACGAGGGCGTGGAGATCACCGCCCGGGTCCGTACGGCGGACCGTACGGGCGTCGAGATGGAGGCCCTGACCGCCGTCACCGTCGCGGCGCTCGCCCTGATCGACATGATCAAGGCGGTGGACCCGGCGGCGGTCATCACCGACGTCCGGGTGGAGGAGAAGATCGGCGGCAAGACGGGCCACTGGGACCGCGACGCTCATAGCGGCGGCGATGCCCGCGATGCCCGCGACGCCCGCGACGCCCGCGCTGCGCGCGATGCCCGCGACGCCCGCGATGTTCCCGGCCCTCCCAGCGCTCCCGGCGCTCCCGGCGCTCCCGGCGCTCGTGATCGGAAGTGAGGGCGGCGTGCGCGCGCTGGTGGTGACCGTCTCCAACAGGGCGTCCGCGGGCGTGTACGAGGACCGTTCCGGGCCGCTGCTCGCCTCCCTCCTCACGGAGGCGGGCTGCGACCGGGTGGACGGGCCGCGGGTGGTCCCGGACGGCGAGCCCGTCGAGACGGCGCTGCGCGAGGGCGTCGGCGCGGGATACGACGTGATCGTGACCACCGGCGGCACCGGTGTCACGCCCCTGGACCTCACGCCCGAGATGACCCGCCGCGTCCTGGACCGGGAGATTCCCGGCATCGCCGAGGCCGTACGGCAGGTCAACCGCGAGAAGGTGCCGACGTCGATCCTGTCCCGCGGGCTCGCCGGGCAGGCCGGCCGGACGCTGGTGGTCAACCTCCCCGGGTCGTCCGGCGGCGTACGGGACGGCATGGCCGTGCTGGCCCCGATCCTGGCCCACGTGGTGGACCAGATCCGCGGCGGCGACCATGCCCGCTGACCGCTCGATGTCATACACACCCACGTGGCGCGTTGACGGTTCTCCGGTGGATGATTGACAAATGGATCGACTTCGCGGCTGGCCGGTGTCCCTGACCGAGGGACCCGTGGGGCTACGGCCGCTGCGCCTGCGTGACGTCCGTGACTGGCGCGACACCCGGCTGCGCAACGCCGACTGGCTCCGTCCGTGGGAGCCGAGCAACCCGGAGACCCCGCTGTTCCGCACCGGTCTCGGGCCGTACGTCTCGATGGTCGGCACGCTGCGCCGCGAGGCCCGCCAGGGGATGGCCATGCCCTGGGTCGTCACGTATGAGGGGCGGTTCGCCGGGCAGCTCACCGTGGGGGCGATCGTGTGGGGATCGGCCCGCTCCGCCCAGGTGGGCTACTGGGTGGACGGCAGGCTGGCCGGGCGGGGCATCATCCCGACCGCGCTCGCCATGGCCGTGGACCACTGCTTCTTCACCACCGGTTTACACCGCCTGGAGGCCAACATCCGGCCGGAGAACCAGGCCAGCCGCCGGGTCGTGGAGAAGCTCGGCTTCCGCGAGGAGGGCATCCGCCGGCGTCAGCTGCACATCGACGGCGCCTGGCGCGACCACATCTGCTACGCGCTGACCGTCGAGGACGTGCCCCGCGGGCTGCTCGTCCAGTGGCGCCGCACGATGAACCCGGCCGCCCGCCGCAGCGAGCCCAGCCCCGGATAGCGGGTCCGGCGGGTGTGCCCGGCCGCCGTCGCAACCGAGGCACAAGTGGATCGCCAGAGGGCCCCGTGATGCTTCGTCGCCGTAAGCGAAACCGCATCACGGGGAGACCCCCATGACGGGACCCGGGCCGGCCGTGCTCGGGATCCGCCTGGTACGGGTGGGACCACGCGGCCTCCGCGGGATCGAATTACATGAACGGCTTTGACGATCTCGCGACACACCGGACCGAATGCTCGTCATTCATCGACACGCGGTCCTACGGTGCGTGACGTGAACACCTCTCAGACGACACGAGTCCAGGGACGTGTTCACCATGCCCTCGGACACGCCCGTACGGCGTTCCGGAGGCTGATCCGGAGGTGGGCGCGTGGGTAGCGCCGTGCTCTACCTCGCCATCGTGGTCATGTGGCTCAGCGTCCTGCTGCCCATGTGGCTGCGCCGTGACCGGCACATCGACGACGACCTGTTCGAGGACCCGTCGGCGGAGGCGGCCACGCTGTCCGAGCCGCCCGCCGCCGGGTCCGGCGCAGACGCCGACCTCGAAGCCGGCCCCGACTCCGAAGCTGTTCCGGGCGACGCGATCGAGGACGGCGCCGAGGAGAACGACGCCGACACGATCGTCACCCCGCCTGCCAGGTCCACAGCGGCCCCGAATTCCGCGGCCCCGGCTTCCGCGGACCACGTCGCCGCCCACCAGGTCGCGGCGGAGAGGCACACGCGGGCCCGCAGGATGGCCGCCCATCGCCGTGCCCGGATCCTCGCGCGGCGCCGCAGGCGCCTCCTTTGGAGCGTTCTGCTCGTCCTGGCCTCCGTGGTCACCGCGGCCGTCCGCGTGATGCCCTGGTGGGCGGTCGCGCCCTCCGGCGTGCTCCTCGTCGGCTACCTCGCCGTGCTGCGCGTGGCCGTACGCGCGGACCGGGAACAGCGGGAGAAGGCCGCACGGGCGCGGGCGGCGTACCTGCGCCGGCAGCGGGAGCGCCGCCGCGCGCTGGCCGCCCTGGCCCACGAGGCGGAGATCCTCAAGTTCGAGGCGCGCAGGCGTTCACAGGTCTTCGACCAGTACGCCGACGGGCGGCGCGCGGCCGGCGACTGATCCGGTGGCGCGAACACCCCGCAGAGTTTGCTAATCTGGTCGAGGTCGTTGGGGCTATAGCGCAGTCCGGTAGCGCACTTCGTTCGCATCGAAGGGGTCTGGGGTTCAAATCCCCATAGCTCCACCACGACGAAGGCCCGTCAGGTGATCCACCTGGCGGGCCTTTTCGCTGCTCGGAGACGTTTCGCTACGTCCCGGGCCGTTCGCCGCCGAGGCCGGTCGGTACGGCTACCGCCTCGTTGCCGCTGGCAGAAGTCAGCGAAAAGTCAGCGAAGACCGCGCGAGCCCTGCTGTTCCGATCTCCCGAGGCGTGCGTGTTCGCAGGAGGCCACGGTCTTGCGATCTTGTTACCTCGGTAGGCGTAACGGCAGACCGTCACGTCTGAAGCCGGAAGTACTCGACCCCACCTGCTGCGATCAACCATCGGCCTGAGCCGGTCTGGAGTTGACTGCGCAGCTCCAGGCCGCGCAAGTATCCCGAACTGGCAGCCGCGCCGGGCCGGCCGGCCCCGCGCGAGTTCGAGTACGTCCGGCACGGCTTGCGCCGCGGCGAGTTCACCTCCCGCGAGGATCTCATGGCACAGATCGATGAGTTCACCATCCGGCACAACGCCGCCGCCCAGCCGTATCGCTGGCGCTACGACGCCCGCGCCGAACACGTCCGCTACCTCTTCCGACGTGACCGCGAACGGGCGAGCGCAACCGGACTGGGGATAGCAGCGTGAGATCACGAACGGTAGCCAAGCGAACCCATCAGAACTTCTGCGGGCCTGCACTAGTACCAGTTGGCCCATCAGCGCATGATGCCGACGCGGAGGTCAGGCGTACCTGACGGTGATGTTGCCGCTCGCCGTAGTGGCCGTGATCACCTGCGGGCTGGCCGAGTCCTCCCGTACGGTCACCTCGCGCTTGCCGTCGCGGGTCTCGGCCGCCACGCGGTAGCCGTCCTGGGCGGCGGAACCGGTGCCGTGCGGCACGGTGATCCAGATGTTGCCGGCTCCGGTGTTCCCGCGTACGTTCCCCGGCACCGCCACGTACCGCAGGTCGAGGTGGCCGGACGCGGTCTCGACGTCGGTGTCGCCGCGCAGGCCGTTGGCGGTGATGTCCCCGTCCGCGCTGCGGACCCACAGCTTGCCCGCGGTATTGTCGATGGTCACCTCGCCAGCGCCGGTGTGGAGGCGGACCTCGCCCGTCAGGTCGCGGACGGTGAGATCACCGGCGTCGGTGTCCGCCTGGACGGGCACCCCGGCGGGCACCCGGACGGTGTAGTCGGCGGCGCAGTCGTGCTGGTCTTCCGGGCACTGCGCGAGCAGTCGCAGCGTGTCGCCGTGCCACTCCTCGCGGATGGTCGGCTTGCCCGACCGCCAGTGCAGCGTGCGCCGCACCGAGACCTCACCGGGTTCGCCCGCGGACACCTCGATGTGACCGGCATCCAGGTCGAGTTCGACCCAGCTGACCGGCCGCTGGTACGTCTGGGCCTGATCCTCGGTTTTGGCCCCCGGCCTGGCGGCCCACCGCCACACCGCCGTGCCGCTGATCCCGAGCGCGACCACCGTGGCCAGGACTCCGCCGACGAGCCAGGTCCGGTTCGGCGGGCTCCCGCTGGTCTGGACAGACATTGGGTCTCCTTCAGGACTTCAAGAATTGGAGGACGGCCAGCACCCGTCGGTGGTCGCGGTCGGCGGCGGTGAGGTCGAGTTTGGCGAAGATGCTGTTCACGTGCTTGGCGACGGCGCTTTCGCTCACGTACAGGGCCGCGGCGATGCCGGAGTTGGAACGTCCCTCGGCCATGAGGGACAGTACTTCGCGCTCCCGCTTGGTGAGCTGCTCAATCGGGTTCCGCCGGTGGCGCACCAGGATCTGGGCGACGACCTCGGGGTCGAGTGCGGTACCGCCGGAGGCGACCCGGCGTAGGGCGTCCAGGAATTCCACGATGTCGGCGACCCGGTCCTTGAGCAGGTAACCCACTCCGCTGGTCTCGCGGGACAGCAGTTCGCTGGCGTACCGCTCCTCGACGTACTGGGAGAGCACGAGGACGGCCACCGGGGGCCGACGCTTGCGCAGATCGAGCGCCGCGCGCAGCCCTTCGTCGGTGTGGTTCGGCGGCATCCGCACGTCGACGATGGCCAGGTCAGGCCGGTGTTCGTCAACCGCGACGAGCAGCCCCTCGGCGTTGTCGACCGCGGCGACGACCTCGAAGCCGACACCGCCGAGCAGCTTGACCAGGCCCTCCCGGAGCAGCACAGAATCCTCGGCGATCACTATGCGCACGGCAGCTCCACCACCACGATGGTCGGCCCGCCCTCCGGGCTGTTGATCGTCAGCGTGCCGTCCACGGAGCCGACCCGCTGCCGCAGGCCACGCAGTCCGGTGCCGCGGTCGGGATCGGCGCCACCGCGGCCGTCGTCGGAGATGGTAATCGTCAACACGCCGTCCGGGGTCGCTTCGACGACGATGTCCACCCTGGTGGCCTGGGCGTGCTTGGCCACGTTGCTCAGCGCCTCGGCGACCACGAAGTACGCCACGGCCTCCACGGTTCGTGGTGGCCGCCGCGGCAGCTCCACGAGCAGCCGGACGGGCACCGGCGACCTGGCCGCGATCCCGGACAGCGCCGCGTCCAGACCCAGATCGTCGAGGACCGCGGGGTGCATGCCGCGGACCACGTCCCGAAGTTCGGTGAGGGCCAGCTTCGCCTCCTCGTGCGCCTGATCGATCGTCTCCCGCACGGATTCGGGGACCTCGGTCAGCGTGGTGCGTGCCAGGCCCAGGTTCATCGCGAGGGACACGAGCCGTTGCTGCGTGCCGTCGTGCAGATCGCGCTCGATCCGGCGCCGTTCGGCGTCGGCCGCCTCGATCACCTCGGCCCGGCTTTCGGACAGCGAGGCGACCCGGCGGGCCAACTGCTCGCTGCGGCTGGGCGCGAGCAGCCTCGTGGCCAGTGTCGCGTCGAGCCTGGCGGCGACGTGCGCGACCCGCGGGGCGCAGAAGAAGATGACCAGACCGAGCGTGGTCAACAGGACGAGTCCGGCGGGGCTGACGAGCGGGTCGAGTACGGTGTCGTCCGGCAGCGCCCAACCGTGGAGGACGATCGTGCTGAGCATCGCGCCCACGGTCCAGAATCCCACCACGAACGTGAAACCGATCGAGGCGGTGAGCCCGGACAGCAGGTGGTACCCGAGTTGCCGCCAGGTGTTGGGGTCGCGGGCTTCGCTCCACAGCCGGCGGAGCCAGCTGGAACCGGTGTACCGGACTGGCGGCGCGGGGATCGAAACGCCGGTGAACCCCTGGATGCGTGCGCGCTGCCAGGAGGAGAACAGCCGGCCGCACAGGAAGGTGGCGGCCAGGAGGGGGACGGCGAGCACCGCCGTGATGGCGAGTGAGAGTGTCGTAGCGGCCAGCGAGGCGATGACCGTGCAGGCCACGACGGCGATCGGAAATCCCGCAACCACCTGCGCGGTGTCGATCCATGCCGATGCTCGCCATGGCGCGGACAAAAGGGTGGCCGATGTATGGGTTACCCCGGAGGTGGGCGGTCTTTCCGTAGCTGTCGCCATGCCTAAACCATAGAAAAGGTGGATCCAAAAAACCATCATGCACAATCCCGGCCCGGGCTGTACCTAGCATGACCCCGCACCGGGGCATGAGCGCTACTGACTGCGGCGTGGCCGCGGGACATTCTCATCGTCATGACGACTCGACTCGGACATTTCAGTTACCGCCATCGGTGGTGGATTCTGATCATCTGGCTGATGATCGTTGGTGCCGGTTCGACCGCGATCGGACCATTGTTCGCCGGCATGGGCGACGTTAATCAGCTCAAAGGCACGGAGGTCGGCGCGGCGGCCGACGCGATCGAGGCCGGGCTGGATCGCGGGGTCCAGTACACGGTCCTGGTGGACGATATCGACGCGCGCGCGGACACGGCGCAGAGCACGCTGCAGCGAGCGATCACCGACACCGCCGCGATGCCCGGGGTCAAGGAGGTGTCCGATCCGGACATCGCCACGGACGGCCGGGCGGCCGCGATCACGGTCACCCTCGAGAAGAGTGACCACCAGTACCAGCCGTTCACCGACTCGAAGACACGGATGCAGCGGTTGACCGAGGAGCTGTCCGGGTCGACGGTGCGGTTCGGCGGCGGTGAGTTGCTCGGTGACCAGTCCAACGAGGCGATCCAGGACGACCTGAACCGTGCGGAGTGGCTGTCCCTCCCGCTCACCCTGATCGTTCTGGTGCTCGTGTTTGGGGGGATCATCGCGGCCGGGCTGCCGATCCTCGCGGCCGTTGGCGCGATCATGGCGAGTACCGGGATCCTGCTCGGCTTCTCCGGCCTGATCGATCTGGACGCCAACGCTGTTACCGTCGTCGCGATCCTGGGCCTGGGGCTGTCCATCGACTACGCCCTGCTGCTCGTAGCCCGATTCCGTGAAGAGCTGGTCGGCAACGACGACCGGGAAGAGGCCCTGCGGCGGGCGTGGAGTACCGCCGGTCGTACGATCATGTTCAGTGGGCTGACCGTGGCGGCCGCACTCACCGGCCTGCTTGCGTTCAACGTGGGCCGGTTGCAGGGGCTGGCGGCGGCGGGCATCGCGACCACGGTGGTGGCGATGCTGGCCGCGCTGACCCTGACCGCCGCGCTGCTGGGACTGGCCGGCAAGCGGGTCAAGCCGTCCAAGCGACAGCTCGCCCGGTACGCGGCCATGCAGGCCGCGCGGGAGGGGGCCGGCAAGGACACGATGGCACGCGAACTGGAGAGCGGCTTCTTCGCCCGACTGGCCCGGGCCACTCAGCGACGTTCGCTGCTGCTGGTGCTCGGGTGCATCGCGGTGCTCCTGGCCATGGCGTCGCCACTGCTGCACGTGACCATCAAGGACCCGCAGCTTGAGGGCCTGCCCCGCACGATCGAGGCGGTGCAGGTGGCGGACGAGCTGAGCACCCGATTCGGGCAGACCACCCAACCCGCCGTACGCGTGCTGGCGCGCACCGATCCGGCAACCCTGGACGCGTACGTCGCCAAGTGGCGCTCCGATCCGGCCGTGCAGCGGGTGGAAGAGGCGAACCAGATCACCGCCGGTCTGTCCAGCGTCGTGCTGGCGGTCCGTGGCGACGGGCAGGGCAAGGACGCGCGGGCGTTGGTCGAGCGGCTGCGCGCCGACCGCCCGGCTGGCTACGAGTCCTGGGTGATCGGTGACGCGGCCAAGCTGATCGACCTCAACCAGCGGCTGGTGTCGGGGCTACCGCTGGCCATCGCGATCACTGCGGTGGCGATGATCATGCTGCTGTTCCTGATGACGGGTTCGCTCGTCATCCCGTTGAAGGCCATCGCGCTCAACCTGGTTTCGCTCGGTGCCACGTTCGGCGTGCTGGTGGCAGTGTTCCAGGACGGCTGGCTGGCCGGCCCGCTGGACACGCTCACCGTGGGTGGGCTCAGCCCATTCGTGATCTTGATCGTGTTCGCCTTCGCGTTCGGCTTCTCAATGGACTACGAGGTGTTCATCCTCGGCCGGATCAAGGAGTACGTGGACAGTGGCGAGGACAGCAACACGGCGGTCCGGCACGGCCTGCAGAAGAGCGGCTGGATCATCACCTCGGCCGCGCTGCTGATGCTGATCGTGTTCGCCGTCTTCGCCGCAGCGAAGGTCGGCCAGATCGAGCAGATCGGCCTCGGCCTGTTCGTCGCGGTCCTGCTGGACGCCAGCATCGTGCGGTGTCTCATGCTGCCGGCCATGATGACCCTGCTGGGTCGGGCCGCGTGGTGGGCGCCCGGGCCACTGAAGCGGTTCCACCGCCGGCACGGCTTGCGCGAGGTTTCGCCCGTGGACGAGTTCCGGGAGCCTGAGGCCGAAATGGCGCGCTAGGGACAATCGGGGGACGGCCTCGCCGATACGGGTCTGCCGCCGATCAGGCATGCTAGACGACATGTCCAGCCCCGACCTACCCAGTCCGCTTCCGGATTTCTTCGATTGCGGCTGTCCCGATATCTACTTCTGCCCGACCTCCCGTGAGGTGGAGTGTCCCCGGCACAGCGGGTTCACGGTGTGCTGCGATGCTGTCGACCGGCACATACCTGCACGGACCCACCATGGTCATCATTGAGCGTACAAACATCCCACGCTTAATCGCAGCGGTGCCCAAGTGGTGCAACTCCCGAGGAGTCCACTCCTTCCCGAGTCCGGCCTTCTTGGTGATCGCCCGGAAGGATCGACGGACGTTGTGGGCGTCCAGGGGAGTGCCGACCGTGGTACAGAAGGTCAGGCCGTGATCCTGCCATGCCTCGCCCGCCTTGAGACGCTGAGCGGCCTGCCGTGCGTGGTGCTGACGTAGTGCCTCGATGGCTTGCTGAGGTAGCTCCAGCGTGCGCCGGCTTCCGCGTCCCGCAGGCCGAAGGCCGACAGGCCCTGCTCGTGATGTCGATCAGGCCGAGGCGGCGGAGGAGATCGCATCGCGTTCGCGCGACCGCGTGCCCGGATCCTGCAGGAGTACGTTGATGAGGTCACGCTGTCGGCTCGGTCCTCTCGGAGGCGACAGACAGACGGGCGAGGAAGGGGGAGCGGCCGCGGAAGCCGGGGCGGAAGCGCGCAGGCGGTCCTGTGCTGAGGAACTCTTCCAGCCACGCCATGTGTTCGATCTTCTCGTTGCGGATCGCCTGGGCCAGCACGAAGGTGCGTTGATCTCTGCCTTCGGTGAGGTCGCACAGGCCGCCGTAGGGGTGGACGGCGCGTCGTACGTCTTCGATGAGTGTCGTGACCGGATCCTGCGCGTCGCTGGGGAATCCCCACGGCGACGCATGCCCGCTTCCCAGGAACTGCCGGATGTCCTCGGGGAGCGTTCCGTCCAGTTCGTAGATGCGGTTGATGAGTGCGTCGAAGTGGTGGCGATCCTCATCGCGGATGTCTTTGAGGATCTGGCGTAGTTCCTCATCGGCGAAGCCGAGCGGATAAGCGGTCAGGATTGTGTAGCGGTAGACGGCGCTCAGCTCCGCTGCGGCGGCGGAGGTGAGCCGGTCGATCAGTTTGTTCACATCGACGCCTGCTTGCTCGACGACTTCGCGCGCGCTGATCATGTCGGCTCCAGGCGGTCAGGTCGCGGAGAGTTCCAGCGGGGCGCGTTCCTTCGGGTTGAGCGCGAGGAAGGCGACTCCGGCCAGGGCGCCGCCGGCCAGGTCGGCCAGGAGCCAGATCCAGATCTTGGACCAGGCGAGAAGCCCCATGGAGGCGGCGCCGACGGCGACAGCCGGGTTGAAGGCGCCACCGGAAATGCCGCCGACCGCGAATGCGCCGGCCGTCACGGTGAATCCGATGGCCAGGCCGTAGAAGCTGTTACCAGGGTGGTCCCTGCTGGTGGCCGCGTTCAGCACCACGTACGCGAGCGCGAACGTGAACAGCGCCTCGGCCAGCAGCGCGACCCCCAGCTCACGCCCAGAGGGCGAGAGCGTCGGCACGCTGCGGGGATTGACGATATAGGTAGCGGTAAGCGCGGCGAGAACACCGCCGGCTAGCTGGGCGATCCAGTAGGGAACGGCGTCCGCCAGATTGATCCGGCCGCGGAGGAGCACGGCCAAGGTCACGGCGGGGTTGTAGTGGGCACCGGAGACATGTCCTCCGGCGTACACCATGACCATCAGGATCGCGCCGATGGCCACGGGTGCCAAGGGCGTCTTCGTTAAGACCGTGACACCGACCGTGAGAACCAGGAAGTACGTTCCGATGAATTCCGTAATGTAGCTGCGCATGAACTGTCCTCTCTACATGTGAACCGAGACCGGTCACGCACTGCGGCAGCGCATCCAGATAGTGCCATGATCCGCGGCCCAGGAGATTGCGGGCTTCTTACGGCCCCTTACGGCCCCTTACGGCTCGCCGAACCACAAATGAGGGCTCTTGTCAGATGCTCGGCCCGCATCCGAACGCTGGATGGCGGTAACTCCCGGCAACAGCGCTCCGCTAGGGCCACTGGCCGTTCGGTTGCTGCTCAAGGGCCGGCTCTCGACAGGGATCGAACCCGCATCGCCGCGGAGCGGGGGACGCGGCTCCGTCCCTCGCACGGCGAGGGCCGGCCACGATTGTCATGCGATCCGCTACGGGGGCGTCGGTAAGTCCGGTTCCGCCCGGCGGGACCGCCCTCTCTGCTTGCACGGGTGACCATGAGCGGCCACGCCCATCCTCAGCCCCCTCCAGGGGCCCGGGCCGCGCCGGCGGGCCAGGGCGGTCAGGAGTAGGCGGCGACCAGGCCGACCACGATCAGCACCAGGGACAGGGTGGCGACCACCGATCCCGCGATCACGGCGGTCCTGCGGCCCCGCCTGACCTTGAAGACGTACAGCAGGACGTAGGGCAGGAAGGCCAGCGCGCCGAGGCCGGTGGCGGGGAGCGTCATGGCCCGCAGGACGCCCTTCGTGCCGGAAGGCAGCGCCCGGTCACCCTCGGGGGTGAGCTGGGCCCGCGTCACGTCCCCCGCCTCCGAGTCGGGCGAGGCGGCCACCGCGACCGCGTCTCCACCGCCGTCGGGGACGAACCTGCCCTTGCAGTCGTACCGTCCCTGGCCGAGGGCGACGCAGGAGACGACGGTGAGGGTGCCGGGAGTGCCGATCTTTCCGGTCGCCAGCTTGAAGTCCGGCACCGCGGCCACGAACGGCAGCACCCCGAGCGCGAGCCAGCAGATCAGGAGGATGCCCATCCCGATTTTTCCCGGCATCCGGCGCCCCGGGGTCACGGTCGTGGTGAGCGCCTCGACAGCGTCGGTCAGGTCCATGAGCTCAGCATGGCGTCGCGCACTTGGGACTGACCTGGAACAGGCTTGCCAGACTGACCGGCCCGCCCTGGCCACGCGGCGCGAAGGACTGACAACTTCAGTGGGCCTGAGAGAAGGCCGGCAAGCAGGGGTGCTTCCGAGGCAGGCGGCGGGTGCTCGGCGGCGGCGACCGTGTGCGGGTCGGGAGCGATGACGTATTTCCTTTGACGGAGTGAGTACTCACTCCGCACAATGGATCACATGACAGAGACGACGACACCCCGCCGGCGAGCCCCGGCGATGAGCACCGAACAACGCAGAGAGATGATCGTGGCCGCGGCGCTTCCCCTGGTCGCCGACCACGGCGCCGCGGTCACCACCAGCCAGATCGCCCGCGCGGCCGGCATCGGGGAGGGCACGATCTTCCGGGTCTTCACCGACAAGGACGAACTCCTCGACGCGTGTCTCGTCGAGGCGATGAACCCCGGCCACGTGCTGCGCGAACTGGCCTCGATCTCCCTCGACGAACCGCTGGCCGATCGGCTGACGCAGGCGGCGGAGGCGCTGCGCGCCCACCTGGGCCGCATGGGGACCGTGATCGGCGCCCTGCACGGCAGCGGACACCGCCGCGAGCGAGGCTCCGGAGACCGGCCACCCGGTGGCAGGGAGGCGTCGATGAAGGCGACCCGCGAGGCGATCGTCGAGCTGATCGAGCCCGACCGGGCGTCGCTGCGCCTGGAACCCGGAAAGGTCGCATCGGTCTTCCTGGGGATGCTCTTCACCCGGCCGCTTCCCGCGTCCGGTGACCTGGGCTCGTCTCCCGGGGAACTCGTCGACGTCCTCCTGCACGGCACCCTCGGCACCCCCGGGAGCCCGGCATGACCATCACGTTGAACCACACCATCGTCCCCGCCGCGGACAACCGCGAGGCGGCCCGGTTCTTCGCCTCGATCATGGGGCTGGAGGAGATGCCGCCCGCCGGCCGCGACGGCAACTTCGCGCCCATACGGGTGAACGACACGCTGACCTTGGACTTCATGACCGTCGAAGACCCCGTCGGCGTGCATCTGGCCTTCGACGTGGACCCGGCCACGTTCGACCGGATCCTGGCCCGGCTGCGGGAGGCCGGGGTGCCCTACGGCAGCCGTCCGGCCCATCCCGACAACGGCCGGATCGACCACCCGCTGTGCCCGCGCGGGCTGTTCTTCGTCGATTCGGCGCGCAACCTCTACGAGGTCATGTCCCCCGCCTGACCGCGGGTGGCGGCGACCATCGTCGTCCTGGCGTGTGGCCCGCCGTACCAGAACCGCCAGCCGAGGTCGTAGACCTGCACGTCGGCCGCCCCGCACTCGCGGAGCACGGCGGCGTACCGGCCGGCGTTGCGGAAGTCGGCAAGGCGCAGCCTGCCGCCCGGCTTCAGCACGCGGAACGCCTCCCGTACGGCCAGCGTCCGCCCCTCGTCGCCGGGGATGTTGTGGACGGCGAGGCTCGACACGACCACGTCGAACTCCGCGTCGGCGAAGGGCAGGTCGCGCATGTCGGCGGTGACCAGGGTCACCCGGTCGCCGACGCCCTCGGCGGCGGCGTTGGCCAGCGTCGCCTCCGCCCGGTTGCCCGATTGGTCCGCGGTCCACAGGTCCGGGCCGGTCGCGTCGCCGCCGGGAACCCGCGCCGCGGCCCTGAGCAGTACGAGCCCGCGCCCGCAGCCGAGATCGAGGACGCGTTCGTTCCAAGGTGGTGTGCGCGAAGAACGCGGCGCCGATGAGCATCATGATCCCGCCGACCAGCAGCACCACCGCAGGGGCGACCCAGCCGACGCCGAAAAGGATCACGGCGAGCCCGGTCTCCGCGATCCCGCCCACCGTCAGCCCGGCGAGCACCCCCGGCGCGTCCACCCCATAGTTCGTACGCGGCTTCACGATCAGTTTGTACCGCCGCCCGCGTCGCGCCGTACAGTGCCCGCGTCTTACCGGACAGGAGACTCCGGATGAAAGTTGCAGGGCCGTGCGCCGTTCGTCCGGGTCTTACGGCCCTGCGCGCCCGCGTTCGTTGACCAAGAGACCCCATTCGCGGACGATCCCGGGCAAGGGGCAGGTCGACACGAGGAGTGGGGATGACACGGACCAGAACGGGGACGGGCGCGTGGATCACGGCGGCCCTGCTGGCGGGGGCCGCGATCATCGCGCCCGCGGCGGCCCGCGCGACCGCCGGGAGCACGGCGGCCTACACGACGTCGCCGCCGGCGACCCCGTCGCCGACGGGCAGCCCCACTCCCTGCCCGGCGATCCAGCCCCCGTCGGGGCAGAACACGCCGCCGACCGCCCCGGGGGCGCCGGAGGCCGTCCAGGTCGTCATGACGCTGGTTCGCCTGCGCTGGGCGCCCGCGACCGACGCGGACGGCATCGCCTGCTACCAGGTCCGCGAGGTGCGGAACGGCGCCGAATACGTCGTGGGGACCTTCGGGGGGACGGTCACCGAGGGTTCGGTCTACCTGCCGTGGCCGCCTGGCTCGACTCGCTCCGAGGTCCATCAGCTGTACGTCGTGGCGGTGGACACGAAGGGCGCGGCCGGGCCGGCGTCCGGCAGCACGTCCGTGACCGTCTACAACGACGTCGTCTACCCGCCCTCGCCGTCACCGTCCCCCTCACCGGCCCGGGTCACCTGCCGGGTGGCGGTCGACTCCTCCAGCTGGTGGAGCGGGATGACCACGAGCATCACGATCACCAACACGGCCGAGACGGCCGTGAACGGATGGCGGCTCACGTTCGCCTTCCCCGACCCCGGGCAGAAGGTGACCAACGGCTGGTCGGCCACCTGGTCGCAGAGCGGCACCGAGGTGACGGCGGTGAACCTCGACTGGAACAAGACCATCGCGCCGGGCAGGTCCGTGACCATCGGCTTCCTCGGCAGCCACACCGGCGCTAACCCGTCGCCAGCGACGTACTCCCTCAACGGCGCCTCCTGCGCCCGCTGACCGCCACGCTTCCCGCCGTCCCCGCCCGAAGGGACGGCGGGAGCCCGGGCGAGGCTCAGCCGAGGCCGGCGTACTGGCGGGGGCGCAGCGCCTGCGCGCGCAGCGCGGTCAGCGCGGCGCGGCGGCCCGTGCCGGTGAGCCGCCAGACGTACGCGGCCCGGGTGGGCCCGGAAGGCTCCCGGCCGTCCCCGTCGGCGGATCCCGCGGCGGGATCCGCCGCGGACTCGGACGCCCGCATCGGGGCGGCCGACCCAGAGCCGCCCGAAGCGTCGGCCGCGAGGCCGAGGGCGTCGAGACGGTGCCGGAGCCGGGCCAGCGGATGGGAGAGGTCCACGCCGGTGACACGGCCGCCGTCGGCCGAACGCCAGCCCTCGCCGTTGACCACCTCGGCGACCCGGTCGCGCAGGTCGCCGTCCGGTACGGTGTCGCCGTCCGCCAGGATCATCAACGCGGACTCGCGGATGGAGATCTCGAAGTCGTGTTCGCCGGGGGCGGGGACGAGCAGGGTCACCGCGGCGGCCTCCCACAGGGCGGCGGGATCGTCCAGGAGGTTCCGGCCGGTGGTCGTGAGCACCAGCCTCCGCCCGCTGCGCCGCAGCGCCCCGAGGTCGTGGACGGCGATTCGCCGCAGCTCGGTCATGGCGGGCACGTCGGCCTCGCCGCGCACCGCCCGCGGTCGCGTGTCCGGTTCCGCGCCCGCCGCCGCCCCCGTACGCGGGCCCGTACGGGCGGCCCAGCCGAAGCGGCCCGCCGCCTCCGCCGCCACGGCCCGCCCGACGTTGAGCCGTTCGGTCAGGCGGACGCCGGTGCGGGCCAGGTCGAGCAGCCAGCGCAGCGGCTCCAGGTGGGGCTCGGCCGGCGCCTCGATGGGCGCGTGCAGTCGCACCTCGAAGGGCTGGGCGAGCTCGCGGCGGGCGGTGCCGCGCCCGAGCACCCAGCGGTTCAGCCGCTCGCCGTGCACCCGGTGGAGCCAGCAGTCGCCGCCCAGCTCCATCCGGGGGGTGGTGAGCCAGCGGCGGGTCAGCTCCTCGCGGTCCACGGGCTCGCCGGCGACGATGGCGAGCTCCAGCGCGGCGGCGCAGGCGACGTGCGCCCCGAGTTCCTCCGGGCCCATGATCGAGCTCCAGGACAGCTCGGCGACGTCCGGGGGCAGCACTCCCGTCGACTCCAGCTCACGGTGGTAGGCCGAGGTGCCGGCCTCCTCGCCCTCCCTGGCGTACGTGAGCAGGATCCGGGCCGTGGCGGGGGAGTCGCACAGCGCGGCGTACCGCTCCATCCCGGCGAGGCGGAGCAGCTTGCCGAGCGCGCGTGCGATGGTCGACTGGTCGCCCGGGACCTTGATCGGCAACGTGTACCAGAGGAACTCGCACACGTCGAACTGGCTGATCGTCTCCAGCGCCTCGCCGCCGGCGAGCCATTCGACCGCAACGCGGGCGGGCTCGGCGGTGTCCGGTTCGGAGCGCTCCAGTTGGGCCAGGAGCGCGGCGACGTCAGGTGCGGGCATGACCCGAAGTCTGCCGTATCGACCCCATCGTTGACGACGACCCGGTATCACTGACGACCACCCCCTCTGGGCGCAACGGTACGGCCCAACCATACGAGGGTGTCAGATCCAGGAGTTGAACAGCATCCTCGCGTGCCAGGAGTCGTACGGGATGACCTCGGCCGCTATCACCGGATAGAGCCAGCCGAAGTTGACCAACGACAGGAGGACGAACGCGCCGACGACGGCGGTGCCGACCACCCGGCGGTTCGGCCGGGCGGGATCGGCCCGCCCCATGATCAGCCCGCAGCCCAGCACGATCGCCAGGATCATGAACGGCACCATCGGCATCGCGTAGAACGCGAACATCGTCCGGTTGTCGGAGATGGAGAAGTAGAACCACGGCAGCCACCCGGCGGCGTAGCCGAGCAGCACGGAGCCCGCACGCCAGTCCCGGGTCGCGACGTACCAGGCGATCATGGCGATCAGCGCGAGGAGCCCGGCGAACCAGATGATCGGCGTGCCGGTGCCGAGGATCGAGTAGGAGCAGCCGGGCGCGCCGCACGTCGTCGGCGACTCGTAGAAGAACGCCACCGGGCGCAGCAGCAGCGGCCACTGCCAGGGCCTCGACTGGTACGGGTGGGTCTGCGCGAGGCCGGTGTGGAAGCTCAGCACCTGGTGCTGGTAGTCGAACCACGACCGGAGCGAGTCGATGACGAAGTAGGCCGGGCCGTTGGCGGTGGCCTGCTCCCAGTTGCGCCCGTAGCCCTTGTCGGTGACGAACCACCCCGTGAACGAGACGAGGTAGGCGAGGACCGGGACGACCGCCATCCAGGCCGCCGCGAGCGGCAGGTCGCGCCCGACGACGGCGCGGAAGGGGCGCGGCACCCCGGTGGCCCGCCGCGCGCCGAGGTCCCACAGCAGCACCATGACCGCGAAGGCGGCGATGTAGAAGGCCGCGGTCCACTTGGTGGCCAGGGCCGCGCCGAGGCAGAGCCCGGCGCCGAGGAGCCAGGGCCGCAGGCCCGTCCGCGGGCCGTCGTCCGGCGACCCCGCCTCGTTCCAGGAGACCAGCCGGGAGCGGAACCAGTCGCGGTCGGCGACCAGGCAGGCGAACCCGGCGACCACCCAGAACATCAGGAAGATGTCCAGCAGGGCCGTGCGGGACAGCACGAAGTGGAGGGCGTCGAGGGAGAGCAGCAGACCGGCCACGCAGCCGAGCAGCGTCGAACGGGTCATCCTGCGGGCCGTGCGGGCGAGGATCAGGATCGACAGCGAGCCGAGCAGCGCCGCGGCGAACCGCCAGCCGTACGGGTTCGGGCCGAAGATCACCTCCCCGAGGCCGATCATCCACTTGCCGAGGGGTGGATGCACCACGTACGAGGCGCACTCGCTCACGGTCGGGCACTGCTTGAAGATGTGGTCGTTCCCGGCGAGCAGGAGCTGGTCCGCGCCGTCCACGAACTGCCGCTCGGCGCCGTACCTGACCGTCGCCCACGAGTCCTTGGCGTAGTACGTCTCGTCGAAGACGACCGAGTGGGGCGTGCCCAGCCGGAAGAAGCGGAGGAACGCGCCGAACAACGCGATCACGATGGGGCCGACCCAGCCCCACATCACGCTGCCGGGCATGGGCGGCACCAGCCGGTCGCGGAGGGACACCACGGGGGCTTCGCCCTCCGGTTCCTCTTCCGGCTGCTCGAACGCCTTGTGGGAATAGTCGGTCACGGCCACCCGGACAGATTACTGGTGAGCCCGCGCGGAGGACACGATTCGCGCCGTGATCGGGTCCTGCGCGCCTCTCACCGTGAATGTTTCACACCTTTAGTGAACACGGCACGTCGCGGGGTGGCCGTCCGCCGGTCATAGGGTGGACGGGTGCTCGTTCTCGCCGCGGCGCCCATCGGCCAGCCCAAAGACGCCTCCCCACGGCTCCGCGAGGTGCTCGCGACGGCCGACGTGATCGCGGCGGAGGACACCCGCCGGCTGCGGCGGCTCACGGCCGACCTGGAGGTGACTCCGACGGGCCGGGTGGTGTCCTACTACGACGCGAACGAGAGCGCCCGGGCCGCCGAACTGCTGGAGGCGCTGCGCGAGGGACGCACCGTCGTCGTGATCACCGACGCCGGCATGCCCGGGGTGTCCGACCCCGGCTACCGGCTCACCCGCCTCGCGGTCGAGGCCGGCCTGCCGGTGACGGCGCTGCCCGGCCCGTCGGCGGTGACGACGGCCCTCGCCGTCTCGGGCCTGCCGAGCGACCGGTTCTGCTTCGAGGGCTTCCCGCCGCGCAAGCCGGGGGAGCGGGCCCGGCGGCTCGCCTCGCTGGCGGCCGAGGAGCGCACGATGGTCTTCTTCGAGGCGCCGCACCGCCTGCGGGCGACCCTGGAGGCGATGGCGGAGGCCTTCGGCCCCGCACGGCCCGCCGCCGTCTGCCGCGAGCTGACCAAGACGTACGAGGAGGTGCTGCGCGGCGGCCTCGGCGAGCTGGCCGGATGGGCGGCCGGCGAGGTCAGGGGTGAGATCACGCTCGTCGTGGCGGGGCGGACGGCCGAGGAGGCCGCGCCCGGCATCGACGAGCTGATCGAGGAGGTGGCCCGGCGCGAGACCGCGGGAGTCCCCCGCAAGCAGGCCATCGTCGAGGTGGCCAGGGCCGCGGGCGTCTCCAGGCGCGACCTCTACAACGCCGTCCACACCTCCGGCTCCCCCTGACCACTCTTCCCCTGGCCGCTCTCCGCCTGACCGCTCTCCGCCTGACCGCTCTCCCCCTGGTCACCCTTCGCCTGGTCACGCTTCGCCTGGTCGTCTCGCCGCTCCGCCCGCGCTCCGGCCCGGCGCCGTACGAGGTCGCGCGCGGTGATCGCGGCGGCGAGGCAGGCGAGGGGGACGGCGGGCAGCAGGTAGCGGTAGTCGAACTCGGCGGTCGCCGCCGGCGCCAGGATCAGGCCGGCCGACCCCAGCCAGGGCAGCAGCGCGGGCCCGCCGAGCTCACGCCAGCGCCGCACCACGCCGTACAGGCCGGACAGCAGCAGCAGGCCCAGCACGAGGCCCGGCAGCCGGACGGCCTTCTGGTAGCCGATCATGAAGTTCGACCAGGGCGAGACGACCCGCGTCGCGGCTGGCCCGTTCTCGTACGCCTCGGCGTCCTTGTCGGTGGTGCTGTGGTAGGAGCTCCACTTCGGCAGCTTGCGGGTGTAGTCGTTGGAGAACTCGTACTGCATGTAGGTCTTGGCGTCCGGGAAGCGCGGGCGGCCCCAGTGGAAGGCGCGGAAGAAGTCCTTGGCCACCGCCGCGAGGTAGTCGCCGGGCTGCGACAGGATCGCCT
Source organism: Microbispora sp. NBC_01389 (assembly GCF_045040095.1). Classification (NCBI taxonomy): domain Bacteria; kingdom Bacillati; phylum Actinomycetota; class Actinomycetes; order Streptosporangiales; family Streptosporangiaceae; genus Microbispora; species Microbispora sp. NBC_01389. The sequence goes on along the minus strand of NZ_CP109552.1, from coordinate 1,024,778 downwards.
TCTTCGCGAACGCGCTCGCGTTCGCGTTGATCTCCGGGGTGAACTTCATGCCCGACCCGAACACGTGGAGCTGGTTCTGGTCGTCCCACCACAGGTACGCCTGGGAGTAGAGGCCGCGCTCGTCCGGCGGCGTGTTGATGCACAGCAGGGCGAGCTCGAGCTCGCGCCGCTCGTCGAGGTCCATCTTGTGGCAGTCGGCGAACAGCGACGTCCGCATGTAGAGGATGACCCCGTCGCTGTTGGTCATCGCGAACTGCCCGTTCACCGCCTTGAACCAGCCCATGTACGCCAGGACGGGCAGCGCGCAGGCGACGACCATCGCGGCGACCGGCCGCCATCCGGCCCGCTTGATCACCAGGTACGCGACGACGAGCGCGAGGATCGGCAGGCCGATGCTCCGGGTCAGCGCGGTCACCGCGAGCAGCAGCCCGACGGCGGTCCCGCCGAGCCAGGTCATCTTCTCCCGCCACAGCACGAGCGTGACCACGCCCACCACGAGCAGGATGAACATGGCGTCCGACATGACCAGCTGTTCGAGCTGGATCTGGTAGGCGTCGAACAGCACCGGGGCCGCCGCGAGCGTGGCCCCCCAGCCCGGCAGCCCGAATCTCCTGGTCAGCAGCGCGTAGATCAGGACCGCCACGGCCAGCCCCATCAGGTGCTGGCTCAGGATGACGAGCGAGAAGCTGTGGAGCGGCCTGAGCAGGAGCAGCCAGAAGCTGTATCCGTCCGGGCGGATCGGGTGCGGCCGGGGGCGCAGCGCCACCGAGACGTAGTCGTAGGAGTCGTTGAACCACATCGCCGGGCCGAAGCCGAGCATGGTGACGATCCGCAGCACGAAGGCCACGCCCAGGGTGACCGAGAAGACCCGGTGCCGGCGCAGCAGGGCGACCGCGCGACCCCATCGGCCGAGCGGCGCCGCGTCCACCGAGGGAGGATCCGCGACCGCGACCATCAGCGTCGCGCGGAGGCGACCGGCTGCCTCGGCAGGCGGGCGGGTCCGCGCTTCCTCCCCTCGGATCTCGTCGGTGATGTCTTCCGATTCCCGGGGCCGGGCCCGTCCTCTGCGTCGCCGTCCGGGCGGTGACGCGGGCCGCCCGCCGCTCCGGCGGTGAGTGGAGTCACGGTTACAGAATGCCAGCCGTTTCGCCGACTTGACTCGGACGCTACCGGGAAGCAGGCATCATTGGTGTCCTGCCGTCATATGCAAGGAGTTGCGACGTGGAACTTACCGTTGTCATGCCATGCCTCAATGAGGCCGAGACCGTTGAGATCTGTGTCCGCAAGGCCCTTGACTGCATGCGGGAGAACGGTGTCGACGGCGAGGTGGTGATCGCCGACAACGGCAGCACGGACGGCTCGCAACAGCTGGCCCGCGACGCGGGCGCCCGGGTTGTCCACGTCGACGCGAAGGGCTACGGCAACGCCCTGATCGGCGGCATCCGGGCCGCCCGCGGCAGGTACGTCATCATGGGCGACGCCGACGACTCCTACGACTTCACCAACCTGATGCCCTTCGTCGAGCAGCTCCGGGACGGCGCCGAGCTGGTCATGGGCAACCGGTTCCGCGGCGGGATCGCGCCGGGCGCCATGCCCCCGCTCCACCGCTACCTGGGCAACCCGGTCCTGTCCTTCATCGGGCGGCTGTTCTTCCCCAGCGAGATCGGCGACTTCCACTGCGGCCTGCGGGGCTTCCGCCGCGAGTCGATCCTGCGACTCGGGCTGCAGACCGGCGGCATGGAGTTCGCCTCCGAGATGGTCGTCAAGGCGACCCTGCAGGGGCTCGACGTCCGCGAGGTGCCGACCACCCTGTCGCCCGACGGCCGCTCCCGCCCGCCGCACCTGCGCTCCTGGCGGGACGGCTGGCGCCACCTGCGCTTCCTGATGCTCTACAGCCCGCGCTGGCTGTTCTTCATCCCCGGCCTGGTGCTGATGACCCTCGGTCTCGTCGCCGGCGCCGCGCTCACGTTCGGCCAGGTGCGCATCGGCAAGCTCGCCTTCGACGTCGACACGCTGGTCGGCGCGTCCGCGATGGTGGTGATCGGCTTCCAGGCCGTGCTGTTCGCGCTGTTCACCAAGGTGTACGCGGCCGAGGAGGGCTTCCTCCCCGAGGACCGCCGGGTCAGGAAGCTGGTCGACATCGTCACGCTGGAGCGGGGCCTGCTGGCCGGCGGCGCGCTCGCGGTGGCCGGTCTCGCCGGCCTGGTGGCCTCGCTGTCCCACTGGGGCGGCCGGGGCTTCGGCGAGCTGATCCCGGCCGAGTCGCTGCGTCTCGTCGTGCCGTCGGCGACCGCGTTCGTCATGAGCTTCCAGACGATCTTCGCGTCGCTGTTCATCAGCATCCTCGGCATCCGCCGCTCGCGGGAGACCCCGGCCGACATCGCCGCGTCCGCCGCCGAGGAGGCCGCCGAGGCCGTCAACCAGGACGTCAACCGCGAGTCCGTCGCCTGATCCGGGGCCTTGATCCGGGCCTGATCCGGGCCTGATCCGGGCCTGATCCGGGCCTGATCCGGGCCTGATCCGGCGGCTCGCGCGGACCCGTGTGCCGCCCCGTAACCAAGGGGAGGCACCGGTCGCGGACCGATAGGATTTGCGCATGGCGGCTACAGGAACGACAGCATCCGGGGAGTCGGCGTACTACGTGACGACGCCGATCTACTACGTCAACGACGCCCCGCACCTGGGCCACGCCTACACGACCGTCGCGGGCGACGTGCTCACCCGCTGGCACCGCCAGCGCGGCGAGAAGGTGTGGTACCTCACCGGCACGGACGAGCACGGTCAGAAGGTCATGCGCACGGCCGAGGCGAACGGCGTCACACCCCAGGAGTGGTGCGACAAGCTCGTCGAGGACGCCTGGAAGCCGCTCTGGGAGCACCTCCAGATCGCCAACGACGACTTCATCCGGACGACCGAGCCGCGCCACACCGACCGCGTGCAGGAGTTCGTGCAGGACCTGTACGAGAAGGGCGAGATCTACAAGGGCGGGTACGAAGGGCCCTACTGCGTCGCGTGCGAGGAGTACAAGTCGCCCGGCGACCTGCTGGAGGGCGACCTGTGCCCGATCCACAAGCGCCCGGTGGAGTGGCTGAAGGAGGAGAACTACTTCTTCCGGCTCTCCGCGTTCGGCGACCGGCTGCTGGAGTACTACGAGAGCAACCCCGACTTCATCCGGCCCGCCTCGGCGCGCAACGAGGTCCTGTCGTTCGTGAAGCAGGGCCTGCAGGACCTGTCGATCTCGCGGTCGACCTTCGACTGGGGCGTCCCGATCCCCTGGGACACCAAGCACGTCATCTACGTGTGGATCGACGCCCTGCTCAACTACGCCACGGCCGCCGGTTACGGCGCGGACCAGGAGAAGTTCGACGCCACCTGGCCGGCGAACATCCACCTGGTCGGCAAGGACATCCTCCGCTTCCACGCGGTGATCTGGCCCGCCATGCTGCTGGCGAACGGCCTGCCGCTGCCGCGCGGGGTCTTCGCCAACGGCTGGCTGATGGTCGGCGGCGAGAAGATGAGCAAGTCGAACCTGACCGGCATCTCGCCGCGCGAGCTGACCGAGCACTTCGGCGTGGACGCCTACCGCTACTACTTCCTGCGGGCGATCCCGTTCGGCCAGGACGGCTCGTTCTCCTGGGAGGACTTCTCCGCCCGATACATCTCCGAGCTCGCCAACGACTTCGGCAACCTGGCGTCCCGGGTGGCCGCGATGGTCGGCAAGTACTTCGATGGTGTGCTGCCCGAGGCCAAGGACGCGGGTCCGGCCGAGCAGGGGATAGCGGACGGCCTCGCCGCGGCGGCGGCGCGGGCGGACACCCTGATCGGCGACAACCTGGACTTCTCCGCCGGCATCGGCGCGATCTTCGAGTTCGTGAAGCAGGTCAACGGCTACCTCAGCGACCAGGCGCCCTGGAAGGTCGCCAAGGACGACTCGCCGGAGGGGCAGGCGCGCCTCGCGACGATCCTCTACACGGCGGCCGAGTCGCTGCGCGCGATCGCGGTGCTGCTGCACCCGGTCATGCCGGCCACCGCTGAGAAGCTCTGGGCGTCCCTCGGGGCGGAGCCGCACCTCGGCGCGCTCGCGGACCAGCGGATCGCCGACGTCGCCACCTGGGGCCGGCTTCCCGCCGGGGCGCGGGTCGTCAAGGGAGAGATCCTCTTCCCGAGGCTGGAGAACGCCTGACCATGTCGCGAGAGCGTCCGGCGCCGCCCGAGGCGCTGCCCGTGGAGGTGTTCGACAGCCACTGCCACCTCGACATCATGGTCGGCGACCGGCAGGCGTCCTCCGGTGATCCGGTCGCGCTGGCGGCCCAGGCCGCCGGGGCGAGCGTCGAGACGATCGTGGCCGAGGCGAGGGCGGTCGGCGTGACCCGCCTGGTGACCGTCGGGTACGACCTGCCGTCCTCCCGCTGGAACGCCGCCGTGGCCGCCGGGCACCGCGACGTGTACGCGGCGGTGGCCATCCACCCCAACGAGGCGCACGCGTCCACGCCCGAGGTCCTCGCCGAGATCGAGGACCTCGCGCGGCGGCCGGACGTGCGGGCGGTGGGGGAGACCGGGCTCGACTACTACCGCGACTGGGCCTCGAAGGAGGACCAGCACGCGAGCTTCCGCGCGCACATCGAGATCGCCAGGCGGACCGGGAAGGCCCTGGTGATCCACGACCGGGACGCGCACGACGACGTGCTCGCCGTGCTCGCCGACCAGGGCGCCCCGGACGTGGTCGTCTTCCACAGCTTCTCCGGCGACGCCGAGATGGCCAAGCGGTGCGTGGACGCGGGCTACTACATGTCGTTCTCCGGCCCGGTGACGTACAAGAACGCCGGATATCTCCGGGAGGCGGCGGCGGTGGCCCCACCCGAGCTCATGCTGGTCGAGACCGACGCGCCCTACCTGCCGCCGACGCCGCACCGGGGCAGGCCCAACGCGCCCTACCTGGTCCCGCTCACGCTTCGCTGCCTGGCCGAGGTCAAGGGCATGGACGTCGCCGACCTCGCGGCCCGGATCTCCGCCAACGGCGAGGCCGCGTTCGGCGCCTGGTGAGGCGCCCGCCCGGTGGCTCAGGCCGGCCGCGCCCGGCCGTGGTCCGGACCGGCGCGGGGATGCCCGACACTGGAGGAATGAGTCTGCTTGGGCCGGTCGAAGTGCGTGTGCTGGCGGAGAAGCTGAACCTCCGCCCGACGAAGAGGCTGGGGCAGAACTTCGTGATCGACGGCGGCACGGTCCGCCGGATCGTCCGGCTCGCCGAGGTCACCCCGCAGGACGTGGCGATCGAGGTCGGCCCCGGCCTCGGCTCGCTCACCCTCGCGCTGCTGCCGGAGGTCGCCGAGGTCGTCGCCGTGGAGATCGACCCGGTGCTGGCCGGGCAGTTGCCGCTGACGGTCGAACAGCGGGCTCCCGAGGTGGCGGGCCGGCTGACCGTGGTGCCCGCCGACGCGCTCAAGGTCGGCCCCGGCGACCTCCCGGCCGAGCCGACCGTGCTCGTGGCCAATCTGCCGTACAACGTGTCGGTTCCGGTCGTGCTGCACCTGCTGCGGGTGCTGCCGTCACTGCGGCGCGGGCTGGTGATGGTGCAGGCGGAGGTCGCCGACCGCCTGGCCGCCGCGCCGGGCTCGCGCGTCTACGGGGTGCCCTCGGTCAAGGCCGCCTGGTACGCCGACGTGCGCCGGGCCGGACCGGTCGGGCGCAACGTCTTCTGGCCCGCGCCGAACGTCGACTCGGGCCTGGTCTCCCTAGTACGGCGCGAGCCGCCGGCGACGACCGCGACCCGCGAGGAGGTCTTCGCCGCCGTCGACGCGGCCTTCGCCCAGCGCCGCAAGACGCTGCGCGCCGCGCTCGCCTCCTGGGCCGGCACGCCCGCCGCCGCCGAGGAGGCGCTGGTCGGTGCCGGAGTCGACCCCTCGGCCCGGGGTGAGCAACTGCGGGTCGAGGACTTCGCCCGCATCGCCGAGCAGCGCCCCGCCAGAGCCCCCCGCCCCGCGACCACCCCCTGACCGGCTTCCGCGCACCTCCTGATCGCCTCCTGGCCGCCTCCTGATCACCCAGGCCGCCGTCCGCTCGCCGCCCGCGGCGGTCAGCCGGCGACGGCGGCGCCGAAGTCGAGGGTGTCCGCACCGTCCGGCCCGGGCAGCACCATCCGCTCGCCGGGCCCGGGCGAAGGTCCGGAGCCGGAGGACGCCCCGGCGCGGGGGATCGTCGAAAGGATCGCCGCGCCCGTGACCCCGGCGTCCGGAGCCCCGGCCAGCACCCGGCCGTCCGCCGTGCCGCCGACGCTCCACCCCAGATGGTCGTACGGCGCGGGTCTGTCCTCCCGGAGCACGACGCGGCCGGGCGGGCCGGTGAGCCGGATCACGTGGACCGCACCCGCCTCGGGCACGCCCGGCAGCGCCTGGCCGGGGGCCCCGGCGAGCAGGGACGGCCCGGCCAGCGCGAGGGAGAAGCCGAACCGGCCGCGTTCGCCCGCCTCGGCCTGCGCGCCCAGCAGCCGGACGAACCGCGGCCCGGGACCGGCCGCCTGGAAGAGCAGGACGGCCCCCGCGTCACGGGTGTCGTAGGGATCGGCCCCCGGGGCGCCCACGGCCAGGTATCCCGCGCCGTACGCCAGGGAGTAGCCGAGGCGGTCGCCGGGGTGGGACGGCAGGTCGCCGGTGAGGCCGGAGATGTCCCACCCGGCGCCCTGGTAGGCCCACGGCCGGGTCGCCACATCGTAGATCACCGTGACGGCCCCGGTGTCCGCCTGGCCGTTCTCCTCCTGGTCCTCGAACGGCGCGCCCACGGCGAGGTCGAGCGGCCCGGCGGCGCCGCCGAGCCGCCCGAGGGCGAGCGACCAGCCGAACATGTCGCCGGGCTGGGACGCTCCCGGAACGCCGGGCGAGTCCTGCGTGATGCGCTGCGGCGTGCCGGGGTCGCGGCCGGTGAACCGATAGACGTAGACGGCTCCGGAGTCGGCCTTGCCGTCGGCGTCCTCGTGCGGCGCGCCGACCACGACCACCCCCTGCGCGCCCGCGCCGGTGCCGCTATTCGCGGCCATCCCGCTGCCGGCCTCGGCCGTGCCGGTGCCGCCGTTTTCACCGGCGATCGTCGTCTGCGCGGCTGCACCTGTGCCCGGGCTCGTACCGGTGATCGCCGTGTCCTCGCTCCCGCCGCCGGTGCCGGGAGCCGGGGCGGCGGGGCCGATGTCGGGAGCCGGGTCGCTCACGGCGAGGGACCAGCCGAAGTGGGCGTCGGTCCTGGCCTCCGGCGGGCGTAGCTCGGTCCGGGGCGCGCCGGGCGTGCCGAAGTCGCGCCCGCCCCAGTAGACGTACGCCACCCCCGCCCCGTGCGCCTGCACCTGACCCGCGCCCCCGTACGCGTACGGGGTCGAGACCACGAGATCGAGGCACCGGTCGCCGTCGATGTGCGCGGCGCGGGCCGTCCAGCCGGGCGCCGCCGCGTCGAACGCGGTGACCACGGGCGCCGACGCCGACGGCGGCCCGCCGCGCAGGAGGAACACACGGCCCGACCCCACCGCCGTGCTGTCCGGGCTCGGGGCCAGCGGGTCGGTGACCACCGCGTCGTCGAAGCCGTCTCCGTCGAAGTCGGCCGGGCCGGCCCGCGCGCAGTCGCCGCCTCCGGCTCCGGCTCCGGCTTCGGCTCCGTCCAGGGGCGTCGCCGCTGTCGCGCCGGTCGCCTCCCGGGCGGCGTCCGGCGTCCCTCCGGAGGCCGGACTCACGGGGCCAGGCTCCGGAGCGGCCCGCCGGGGCGCCTCCCCGGGCGCCTTCCCGTACGCGTCCCCGGGTGGAGGAAGACGTACGTGGACGACCGGCGCGTGGGCGACGAACGAGCCGTCGAGGCGGGCCGCCGTGCGGCCGGAGGCCAGCGCGTACTCGGCGCTGAGCGTGACCATCGCCCCCGGAGCGAGCGTGGCCGGAGCGGAGCGGGAGGCGCGGGGGTGGTGCGGCACGTTCCGGTCGTCGAGAAGGTCGGGCGGGCCGGCCGGCTCGGCGTCCGCGCCGCCCATGTTGAGCATGATCCAGTCGATTCGGCACACCGGGGCGGCGCCGGTCGGCGGATGGCACGAGGGGGGCTGGACGACGACCTGGACGTCACCGATCTCGATGCGGCGGCCCACGTCGCTCGCCCGGCCGGCGGGCGGAGGGCCGCCGGAACGGGAGGTGAGCAACCCGACCGCGAGGCCCGCGACGATGGCGAGGGCCACGGCGGAGGCGACCAGCGCGAGCAGCCTCCCGGTCCGCCGCCGGGGGCGCGGCCCGGACGGACGCGGCCCGGACGGAGGCGCCGGCGGGTCCCACGAGCCCTCGATCACCTGGGTGGCCGGGTCGGGCCGGCTGCCGACGAGGTCCAGCAGCAGTTCCTGCGACGTGGGCCGGTTGCGCGGCTCCCGGTCGAGCGCCCGGCGGACCAGGCGGTCCAGCGGCGCGGGCAGCGCGCCGAGATCGGGAGCGCTCTCCAGCAGACGGTGGGCGAGGACCATCGGGTCGCCCTCCCCGAAGGGATGTCGGCCGGTGGCGGCGTACGCCACGAGGCAGCCCCAGGTGAAGACGTCGGCGGCGGGGGTGACCGGGAGGCCCCGGAGCTGCTCGGGCGCCCACCAGCCGGGGGTGCCGACCAGTTCGTCGGTCCCCGTGTGGCCGTGGGTGGCGTCCACGGCCCGCGAGATCCCGAAGTCGATCACACGGGGGCCGGACATCGACAGGATCACGTTCGAGGGCTTGAGGTCCCGGTGGACCAGCCCGGCCGCGTGGATCGCGGTCAGCGCCGCCGCCACGCCGAACGCGACACCGTGGAGGGTGCCCGGCTCCAGCGGTCCGTCCATCGTGATGTGCCGGTCGAGCGGCGTGCCGGGAATGTACTCGGTGACCATGTACGGCCGTCCGTCCGGCGTCTCGCCGTGACCGAGCACCTGGGCGGTGCAGAACGACGCGACGGCGCGGGCGTGCTCGACCTCCGAGGCGAACCGCGCCGTGAAGCCGGAGTCGCCCGAGCGCCCGGCCCGGATCACCTTGACCGCGACGTGCCGCTCCTCCGGGGAGACGCCCAGGTAGACCGTGCCCATCCCGCCCGAGCCGATCCGGCCCACCAGCCGGTAGTCGCCGATCGTCTTCGGGTCGCTCGCGGCAAGGGGGGTGGTGGCGTCGGAATCGATCGGGGCTCCCAGGGGGTGGTGCCGGGGACGGTCATGACGGGCGGCGTCACGGAAGACCGGCACGGGGGCGGACCTGAGGTCACCGTACCGGGATGTGTACGGCTTTCGCCCTTGTTTGTGGCCTTCTCTTGGCCGGGCGAGGGACGGGACCACGTTAGGCTCGGGTCCCATGTCTGGAGCGAACCCGCAGGCCGCGCGCGGAGCCGGCCGTCAGGACGTCCCGCGGGCGGCGGCCCGATGAGGGCGATCACCGTACGCGTGCCCGCGAAGGTCAACCTGCAGCTCGCGGTCGGGCCGCTGCGCGAGGACGGCTACCACGACCTGGTGAACGTCTTCCACGCCGTGTCGATCTTCGACGAGGTCACGGCCGCCGAGCCCGGCGACGTGTCGGCGGCCGCGCCGCCGCTGACCGTGCGGATCGAGGGGGAGTCGGCGGGCGAGGTGCCCGCGAACGACGACAATCTGGCCGTACGGGCGGCCCGCGCGCTGGCCGCCCGGGCCGGTCGCTCCTACCGGGCCGACCTGGTGATCCGGAAGTCGATCCCGGTCGCCGGCGGCATGGCGGGGGGCAGCGCCGACGCGGCCGCCGCCCTGGTGGCCTGCAACGAGCTGTGGGGCCTCGGCCTGCCGGTGGAGGACCTCATGGAGATCGCGGCCGACGTCGGCAGCGACGTGCCGTTCGCCCTGTTCGGCGGCACGGCCGTGGGCACCGGCCGGGGCGAGCGGCTGTCGCGCCTGGAGACGTCGGGCTCCTTCCACTGGGTCTTCGCGCTCGCCGACGGCGGCCTGTCCACTCCCCGTGTGTACGGCGAGTGCGACCGCCTGCGTGCGGAGGCCGGGACGGACCCCGGTCGTCCGGCGGCGAGCGAACCCCTGCTGGCCGCGCTGCGCGAGGGGGACGCCGTCGCCCTCGGCCGGGCGCTGACCAACGACCTGCAGCCCGCGGCGCTGTCCCTGCGGCCGTCGCTCGCGCGCACGCTGCACGCCGGCGACGAGCTGGGCGCCCTGGGCTCTCTCGTCTCGGGGTCGGGCCCGACCTGCGCGTTCCTCGCCGCGTCGGAGACGCACGCCGCGGAGATCGCCGCCGGGCTCAAGAACGCCGAGGGCTGCCGGGCCGCCGTCACGGCCACCGGCCCGGTCCCCGGAGCCGTGGTCGTCGGCTGAAGCCCGCAGGCTCGCCGAATACGCTCGGGGGACCGAGGGCGGATAGGCTTGTCGGACGATGAACCTGGTCAATCTGGAGTCGGTCTCCCACGCCTTCGGCCTCAAGCCCCTGCTGGCCGATGTCTCTCTCGGCATCGAGCAGGGCGACCGGATCGGCGTCGTGGGCCGCAACGGCGGCGGCAAGACCACGCTCATCTCGATCATCTCCGGCGCGCTGCGGCCCGACGGCGGGCGCGTGACGCACACGCGCAACCTGCGGGTGGGCATGCTCTCCCAGCGCGACGAGTTCGACCCGGACATGCCGGTGAAGGACATCGTCCTGGCCGGGCGGGCCGAGCACGAATGGGCCGGCGACGCGGCGATCAGGGAGATCCTCGCCCGGCTGCTCGGTGACGTCGACCTGGCGTCCCCGGCAGGGTCCCTGTCCGGCGGTGAGCGCCGCCGTACGGCGCTGGCCAGGCTGCTGATCGGCGAGCACGACCTGATCGTCCTCGACGAGCCGACGAACCACCTCGACATCGAGGCCATCGCGTGGCTGGCCGGGCATCTGTCCCGGCGCAGGTCGGCGTTGCTGGTGGTCACGCACGACCGGTGGTTCCTCGACGCGGTGGCCACCCGCACCTGGGAGGTCGTGGACGGCACGGTCGAGCGGTACGAGGGCGGCTACGCCGCCTACGTCCTCGCCAAGGCCGAGCGCGCCCGCCTCGCCCAGGCTGCCGAGGAGCGCAGGCAGAACCTGATGCGCAAGGAGATCGCCTGGCTGCGGCGCGGCCCGCCGGCGCGTACGTCGAAGCCGAAGTTCCGGATCAACGCCGCCGAGGCGCTGATCGCGAACGAGCCGCCGCCGCGGGAGACGGTCGAGCTGCTCGGCTTCGCCTCGGCGCGGCTGGGCAAGACGGTCTTCGACCTGGAGGACGTGACGCTCCACGCGGGAGGGCCCGGCGCCGGGCCGCTCGTGCTCGACCACAGCACGTACCAGTTCGGCCCGGGTGACCGGATCGGGCTGATCGGGGTCAACGGCTCGGGCAAGTCGTCGGTGCTGCGCCTGCTGTCGGGCACGGTCACGCAGGACGGCGGCCGGGTCGTGCGGGGCCGGACCGTACGGCTCGCGCATCTGTCGCAGGAACTGCACGATCTCGATCCGTCGCGGCGGGTGCTGGAGACGGTCGAGGAGGTGCGCAAGTACGTCCAGGTCGGCAAGAAGGAATGGTCGGCCTCCCAGCTGCTCGAACGCCTCGGCTTCCGGGGCGAGGCGCAGTGGAAGGTCGTCGGCGACCTGTCCGGCGGTGAGCGGCGGCGGCTCCAGCTCCTTCGGCTGATCATGGACGAGCCGAACGTGCTCCTGCTCGACGAGCCCACCAACGATCTCGACATCGAGACCCTCACCGAGCTGGAGGACCTGCTCGACGGCTGGGCCGGCACGCTGGTCGTGGTGAGCCACGACCGCTACTTCCTGGAGCGGGTGGCCGACCGCTGCGTGGCCCTGCTCGGGGACGGCAGGCTCTCCATGCTCCCGGGGGGCGTGGACGAATACCTGGAGCGCCGGGCCTCGGGAACCGCGCTGTCCGCCCGCGGCGCGGCCTCGTCGGCCGCGCCCGCCGCCGTACCGGCGGAGCGGAGGCAGGGCGGGGACGGGCAGGAAACGGGCGGGCAGGGCGCGGACCAGGCGGCCACCGCCGGACTGTCGGCCAAGGAGCTGCGGGAGCTGCGCAAGGAGCTCAACCGGCTGGAGCGGCAGCTCGACAAGCTCGGCGGGCGGGAGGCGGCGCTGCACGCCGGCATGGCCGGGGCCGCCGGCGACTTCACCCGCCTGGCCGCCCTCGACGCGGAGCTGCGCGAGGTCGGCGCGCAGAAGGAGATGGTCGAGCTCGAATGGATGGAGCTCGCCGAACGCCTGGAAGGCCAGTGACGCGAACCCCGGTCCCCGCGCGGCGCGCCTAGGACTCGGAGACCCGAAAGCAGGACACAGGACAAGGCGGCGCGTGGCCCGGGAGGGCCGCGCGCCGCCGCGTTGTGGCGGTGTGGCGGTGTGGCGGTGTGGCGGTGGGCGAGGCCGCCGGACGTATGCACGACGGGTATGGGTTCCGTGCCTCGGATGTGACCTTTGTCACAGCACCTTTGACCCGCCGGATGACAACCGTCTCGCGAGATCCCTCATGATCAGCGCAAACACAGCTGACATTCAGGAATGGTCCTGACGTGCGGACACGTATGTCGCGCTTGGTGGCTATTTGCGCAGCCGGATTACCACTTTTCCCCCGCATTCTTCGTATAACTTTCTCCTCGTTCCTTCACTGACGCATGGGGCGCAAGTGACGCCTCACGACAGACCAGGGAGAATTTTCCATGAAGCGCACGCTTACTCTGGGCGGCATGGCGGCCGGTCTGCTGGCCACCGCCGTTGTCGCCACCCCCGCTGCGAACGCCGCGAACGACGTTTCCGCCAACTCGCTGGCCAAGACCAACCTGGCCGCGCAGCAGGTTGCGGCATTCTGGTACGGCGAGGACGCGGCGAACCTGATCAACGCCACGCCGTACGGCGTGGAGACCAAGGTCGTCGCCAAGCACATCTCCAAGGGCGGGCCGTCCGCGGACAGCAAGCCCGGCGTGGTGCCGGCGATCGGCGACGAGAAGAAGTCGGCCGCGAAGTCGAAGAACGTGAACCTGCCCAAGACCACGGGCAAGGTGTTCTTCCTCGGCGCCGACGGAAAGCCGCACTGGTGCACCGGCACCTCGGTGCAGTCGGCTTACCACAACGTCGTCGCGACCGCGGGTCACTGCGTGTACGACACCGAGTCGAACGCGGCCACCCTCGACAAGTGGGTGTTCATCCCCGGTTACTACCAGACCAAGACCCCGTGGGGCATCTACGTCGGTAAGACGGCGTACACGCACTACGACTACGACGTGTACGAGGACGGCGACCGCGACTACGCGTTCGTCACCGTGTACAACGGCGTCAAGGTCGAGAGCAGAGGCGTGTCCAGCTCGTCGACCGACGGCGGCAAGGACTGGGGCACCTTCGAGACCCGCGCCGAGGCCGAGAAGAAGGTCAAGGACCTGCAGGACGCCAAGGAGACCGGCGCGTCCAAGCTGGAGATCACCCCCGTCGTCGACTGGGCCCACAAGGTCGCCCTGGGCACGCCCGACTCGCAGAAGGTCGCGGCCAGCGTCGCCCAGCTCGCGGTCGACCCGGCCACGATCGGCACGGCTCGGACCACCCTGGAGAACTGGGCCAAGGGCCACCTCGGCGCCTCCACCTACACGGACAACACGTGGGGCTCCGTGGTCACCGAGACCTACCGGAACTCCGCCACCGGCTGGAACTCGAACAACGCCACGAAGCAGACGACCTTCGTCTTCGCCCAGGGCAACAAGAAGTACAAGGCCACCTTCTGGGGCAACTTCGACACCGACTACCAGGTCACCGGCAAGGTGCTGTCGATCGGCCTGTCGGACGTCGGCCGCCTCGGCGACAACGTCGGTGGTCAGGGCCTGGCCTACAACCAGAAGCTCGGCCAGCCGGTCTTCGTGTTCGGCTACCCCAGCGGGTCGCACCCGGACGGCAACCACGCCTTCACCGGCCACACGCTCAAGTGGACGTACGGCAAGACCTTCGCCGCCAAGGCCCCGGCCATCAAGGCCGAGGAGCTGCAGGCCGTCAAGTCGTCCTTCACCGGTGAGGGCGCGCTCGGCTCGTCCTGGCTGCTCAAGTACAACAACGGCCGCCGTCTCGGCTACCTGAACGGCGTGACCATCGGCGTCTCCGACACCGACGGCAACGACCGCTACGACACCTCCGTCTCCCCGTACTTCGACGGCGAGACCTACGGCGTCTACAAGGCGGCCGCCAACCTGTGGTCCGGCAAGATCGTCTGATCTGCCCACAACTGATCGCGAAGGGGCCCGGCATCCAGCCGGGCCCTTTTTTGTGTGCGCGGCTTTTGTGTGCGGCTTCCGTGTGCGGCTTTTGTGTGCGGCTTCCGTGTGCGCGGCTTCCGTGTGTGCGGCTTCCGTGCGCGCGGCTTTCGTGCGCGCGGCGTCGTGCCGGCAGGTCCCCCAGGTCGTGTGCTCCACGGTCCCGAGCGCCGTGGGCGCGGCGGCATGTGGTCACGGTGGCATTGCGGTCATGGTGGCATTGTGGTCGCGGCCGCAGCGGTTCACGGGCACGTGCTCTTGGGCTGCTGCGGTCGCTGGGCCGTCTTCACATCCGCCGCCCGCGCCCGCTGCCTGTGTCGGTCGCCCGTGTCCGCCGGCGCTCGTCCACCTGCCGGGGACGGTTCGCCGGAGGGGTTTCGGGGTGGCCGGGACAACGGAAAAGGGCCCGGCACGAAGCCGGGCCCTTCTCGTCAGGCGTACGGAGATCAGACGATCTTGCCGGACCACAGGTTGGCGGCCGCCTTGTAGACGCCGTAGGTCTCGCCGTCGAAGTACGGGGAGACGGAGGTGTCGTAGCGGTCGTTGCCGTCGGTGTCGGAGACGCCGATGGTCACGCCGTTCAGGTAGCCGAGACGGCGGCCGTTGTTGTACTTGAGCAGCCACGCCGAGCCGAGCGCGCCCTCTCCGGTGAAGGACGACTTGACGCCCTGCAGCTCCTCGGCCTTGATGGCCGGGGCCTTCGCGGCGAAGGTCTTGCCGTAGCTCCACTTGAGGGTCTTGCCGGTGAAGGCGTTGTTGCCGTCCGGGTGCGACCCGCTCGGGTAGCCGAACACGAAGACCGCCTGGCCGATCTTCTGGTTGTAGGCCAGACCCTGACCACCGACGTTGTCGCCGAGACGGCCGACGTCCTTCAGGCCGATCGACAGCAGCTTGCCGGTGATCTTGTAGTCGACGTCGAAGTTGCCCCAGAAGGTGGCCTCGTACGTCTTGCGGTCCTTGGTGAAGGTGTAGACCGTCTGCTTCGCGGCGTCGCCCGAGTTCCAGCCGAGGCGGGAGGAGTGGTGCCTCCGGCCCTGGCGGACCTCCTTGACCACGGAGCCCCACGTGTTGTCGGTGTAGGTGGACTCGCCGAGGTGACCCTTGGCCCAGTCCTCCAGGGTGGTCCGAGCCGTGCCGATCGTGGCCGGGTCGACCGCGATCTGGGCGACGCTGGCCGCGACCTTCTTGGAGTCGGGCGTGCCCACGGCGACCTTGTGGGCCCAGTCCACGACGGACTCGACCTTCAGGCTGGAGTAGCCCGTCTCCTTGTCCGCCTGCAGCTTCTTGAGGGCCTCGGCAGCCTCGCCGGCGGTCTCGTACGAAGCCGACTCGTAGTTCTTGCCGCCCGCGACCGAGGTCGGGAGCACGCCGTTGTACACGGTGACGAACGCGTAGTCGCGGTCGCCGTCCTCGTACACGTCGTAGTCGTAGTGCGTGTACGCCGTCTTACCGACGTAGATGCCCCACGGGGTCTTGCCCTGGTAGTAACCCGGGACGAACACCCACTTGTCGAGGGTGGCCTTGTTCGACTGGGTGTCGTACACGCAGTGCCCCGCGGTCGCGACCAGGTTGTGGTACGTCGACTGCACCGAGGTGGCCGAGCACCAGTGCGGCTTGTGGTCGGCGCCGATGAAGAACACCTTGCCCGTGGTCTTGGGCAGGTTCACGTTCTTCGACTTGGACGTCGACTTCTTCTCGTCGCCGATCGCCGGGACGGTGCCGGGCTTGCTGTCCGCGGACGGCCCGCCCTTGGAGATGTGCTTGGCGGAGACCTTGGTCTCCACACCGTACGGCTTGGCGTTGACGAGGTTGGCCTTGTTCTCGCCGTACCAGAACGCCGCGACCTGCTGGGCGGCCAGGTTGGTCTTGGCCAGCGTGTCGTTGGACACGGTGTTCCCCGCGTGGGCGGCGGGGGAGGCGACGACGGCGGAGGCCAGGAGGCCGGCCGCCATGCCACCGAGGGTGAGGGTGCGCTTCAAGAGGGTTCTCCCTTGGTCTGCCGTGAGGCACCACCTGTGCCCCATGCGTCAGTAAAGGTGCGATAAACAAAGTTATAAGAGAAATCAGGAGGATCAACGGCGTTTGGGTGAGCGAACCATCGCCCTCCGTGATGACCGGCCTCTTGGGCCCTCAAGCCGCTGCTGAGATTTTGCTGCGTTTCGCCTGTTGGGAGTGTGAATCTTCGGCCGGTTCCGGGGCCGCTCGCAAGATCCCGTGGAGGCCTCTAATGTGACCTAAATCACACTAAATAGACGAAACCAGAAAGCATCGTGATCACGTCTGAGTTGTCCGCCGCGGTGATGGCGGGGTCGCGCCGAGGCTTCGGACCGTCCGGGAAGCGGTGTGCGGCGCCGCTGAGTGGCGACGAGCTTCGAGAGGGTCTCCGCACGGCAGGAAGGGCGCGTACGGCCGTCAGGCGCGCGCTCGGCGCGACGGATGCGGCGGAAACGCCCCCGGAAACACGAAAAGGGCCCGGCTGGATGCCGGGCCCCTTCGGGATCAGTCTGGGACAGATCAGACGATCTTGCCGGACCAGTTGCCGGCCGCGGCCTTGTAGACGCCGTAGGTCTCACCGTCGAAGTACGGGGAGACGCTGGTGTCGATCCGGTCGTTCTTGTCGGTGTCGGCGAGGCCGATGGTCACACCGTTCAGGTAACCGAGGCGACGGGCGCTCTTGTACTGCAGCAGCCAGGACGAACCGATGGCGCCCTCTCCGGTGAAGGAGGACTTGACGCCGACCAGTTCCTCGCCCTTGATCGCGGCGGCCGAGGCGGCGAAGGTCTTGCCGTAGCTCCACTTGAGGGTCGCACCCGAGAAGGCGTTGTTGCCGTCGGGGTGGTATCCGCTCGGGTAGCCGAAGACGAAGACCGAGCTGCCGATCTTCTGGTTGTAGGCCAGGCCCTGACCACCGACGTTGTCGCCGAGGCGGCCGACGTCCTTGAGGCCGATGACCGGGCCGTGACCGCCACGGACGCTCTTCGCGAAGAAGGTCCGCTTGAAGTAGCGGTACTCGGGGCCGGTGGGGGTGGGCGTCGGAGTCGGAGTGGCCGTGGGCGTCTCCGTGGGCGTCGCGCTGGGCGAAGGAGTGGGCGTCACGCTCGCGGACGGGCTCGGCGAGGGGCTGCGCCTGCCCACGATGGTGGCGGGCGTCGCGTCGCGGTCGCCGTGGTCGCCACGACCGTGGTGGTCGTCGCGCCCGTGGTGGTCGTCACGACCGCGCACTTCCTTGCGGAAGTACAGGGTCTTGCCGTCCCGGCTGACGTACCAGTCCCGCCGGCTGTCGTACTCGCGGGCGGTGATCTCCTTGGTCACGACACTCGTGCCCGAGGCCCACGGGCCGTCGCCCGTGAGGTCCTTGCCCTTGTTCTTGGCCTGGAAGTCGCGCACGCTGACCTGGGTGGTCTGCGTGCGGTCGTCGTGCCCGCGGCCACGGCGCTCGTCGCGACCGTAACGGTCGTCACGGCCGTGGTGGTCGTCGCGCCCGTGGTGGTCGTCACGGCCGCGGCTGTCGTCGACCACGGTCGGGAGCACGCCGTTGTACACGGTGACGAACGCGTAGTCGCGGTCGCCGTCCTCGTACACGTCGTAGTCGTAGTGCGTGTACGCCGTCTTACCGACGTAGATGCCCCACGGGGTCTTGCCCTGGTAGTAACCGGGGACGAACACCCAGCGGTCGAGCGTGGCCCGGTTCGACTCGGTGTCGTACACGCAGTGCCCGGCCGTGGCGACCAGGTTGTGGTACGACGACTGCACCGAGGTGGCCGAGCACCAGTGCGGCCTGTGGTCGGCGCCGATGAAGAACACCTTGCCCGTGGTCTTGGGCAGGTTCACGTTCTTCGACTTGGCGGCCGACTTCTTCTCGTCGCCGATCGCCGGCACGATGCCGGGCTTGCTGTCCGCGGACGGCCCGCCCTTGGACACGTGCTTGGCGACGACCTTGGTCTCCACGCCGTACGGCGTGGCGTTGATCAGGTTCGCCTTCTGCTCGCCGTACCAGAACGCGGCGACTTCCTTGGCGGCCAGGTTGGTCCCGGCCAGAGTGGCGGCGCGGTGGTCGGAGCCGGCATGAGCGGCGGGGGAGGCGACGACGGCGGAGGCCAGCAGGCCTACCGCGACGCCACCGAGAGTGAGCGTGCGCTTCAAGAGAAACTCCCTGGTCTGTCGTGAGGCGCCACCTGCGCCCCAAGCGTCAGTAAAGGAACGAAATTGAAAGGTATCTGAGAGAATCCTGGGAAAGAGGGTATTTCAGCTGACCAGATTGTGAAGGCCACGGCACCGCGTCGTTGTCCGAGGGGCTCTGGCGTGGTCGTTTCCGCTGATCATGATGGGTGGATCCGCTTCCCGGTCACGCTCGGTGATGGATCGGTCCAGCAAGGGGTGTGACAAACGTCACACTCCGCGATGAAACCGGTTGTCACCGAAGAACCGTCCGAGATTGCCGCGCCGACGCCTTGGCCGGTCCGCCCGGGGGAACGGCCGCCGCCTACCGGAGCCCGTTGTCGGGCGTGTCCGAGGGGGCGTCGAAGGGCACGAGGAGTGTGCGCAGCAGGCGGGCGAGGGCCTGCTGCTCGTGCGGGTCGAGGCCGGCCAGCAGCTCGCGTTCGCGCCGCAGCAGGTCGGCGAACGCGGCGTCCACCCGGTCCATGCCGGCGCGGGTGAGGCGCACCAGCACGCCGCGCCGGTCCTCGGGATCGGGGCGCCGGGTGACCAGCCCGGCGGCGGCGAGCCGGTCGATGCGGTTCGTCATCGTGCCCGACGTCACCAGGGTGGCGCGCAGCAGCGCGCCGGGGCTCAGCTCGTACGGCTCGCCGGAGCGGCGGAGCGCCGTCAGCACGTCGAACTCCCACGACTCGATGTCGTGGGAGGCGAAGGCGGCCCGGCGCTCACGTTCAAGGTGCCGGCTCAGGCGGGAGACCCGGCTGAGCACCTCAAGTGGTGTCACGTCCAGGTCCGGGCGCTCCTGCTTCCAGGCCGCGACCAGCCGGTCCACCTCGTCCTCGGCGGGCCTCGAGAGGGTCATGGACCGAGTCTAGCTTTTCTTGACATCGAGATATCTCACGCGATATCGAGTTATCTCGACATCAAGGTAACTGGGGAGGCGGGCATGCCTGGGGACATCTGGGACCCGGAGGTCTACGAGCGCTACGCGGCCGAACGCGGGAGGCCCTTCCACGAACTCGTGAGCCGGATCGGCGCGCGGTCGCCCGGATACGTCGTCGATCTCGGCTGCGGGACCGGAGAGCTCACGGCGACGCTCCTCACCAGGTGGCCCGGCGCCCGGGTCCACGGAGTGGACGCCTCGCCCGCGATGATCGGCAAGGCGCCGGCGGGGCCTTTCTTCGAGGTGGCCGACGTACGCGACTGGAGTCCGTCGCGGCCGGTCGACGTGATCGTCTCGAACGCGCTGCTGCAGTGGCTCCCCGAGCGCCGTGACCTGCTGCGCCGGTGGAGGGGCTGGCTCGCCGAGGACGGGTGGCTCGCCTTCCAGATGCCCGGCAACTTCGACGCGCCGAGCCACGCCGTCGTGCGCGAGCTGTGCCGTACGACCTGGCGGGCGGAGCTGGGCGACGTGCCGCGCGGGGCGACGGTGGGGGAACCGGAGGAGTACGTGGACCTGCTCGCCGGTCTCGGCCTCACGGTGGACGCCTGGGAGACGACCTATGTCCACGTCCTGCGCGGCGAGGACCCGGTGCTGAACTGGGTCAGGGGCACGGCGCTGCGGCCGATGCTCGACCGGCTGCCGCCCGAGCGGCACGCGGCCTTCCTCGCCGACTGCGCGCGGGCCCTGCGGGAGGCCTACCCGCCCCGCCCGTACGGCACCCTCTTCCCCTTCCGCCGCATCTTCGCCGTCGCCCACTCATGAGACCTGTTCACCTGCGCGTGGCACTATGACGGCCCGACCGGGAGGCACTTGGGGGAACGGTGGCGCTTGAGATCGAGGACAAGTTCGACGTACAGGAAGACTTCACCCTGCCCGACCTGGGCGGCGTGCCGGGATGCGCGCGGGTGGCCGAACCCCTGTCACACCGCCTGACCGCGGTCTACTTCGACACTCCCGATCTGCGCCTGGCCGCCCGGGGCGTCACGCTGCGGCGCCGGCGCGGCGGGGACGACGAGGGCTGGCACCTCAAGCTGCCGAAGGCCGCGGGCGCCCGCGAGGAGATCACCCGGCCGCTCACCCGCAGCGCGAAGACGGTGCCCGCCGAACTGGCGAGCCTCGTCCTGGCGTACACGCGGGGCGCCCCGCTGGCGCCGGTGGCCCGGCTGGAGACCCGCCGTTCCATCGCGCTGCTGCTCGGACCCGGGGACACGCCGCTCGTGGAGGTCGCCGACGACCGGGTCAAGGGCACCGTGCTCGGCGACGAGCCGGTGGTGCGGCGCTGGCGGGAGGTCGAGGCCGAGATCAAGGAGGGCGACCCCGAGATCCTCAGGAAGGTGGGCAAGCGGCTGCGCAGGGCGGGCGCCGCCCCCTCGGCCAGCGGGAGCAAGCTCGCCCGGGTCCTCGGCGACCGGATCCCCGCTCCGCGCCCCGCGACGCGGCCCGAGCCCGGCTCCGTCGGCGAGGTCGTCGTCGGCTACCTCCGCGCCCAGGTCGCCGCGCTCGCCGCCCAGGACCCCCGCGTACGGCTCGCCGGGGAGGACGCCGTACACCAGGCGAGAGTGGCCTGCCGCCGGCTGCGCAGCGCGCTCAAGGCGTTCAAGCGGATCGTCGTGGAGACCGAATCCGTGCAGGAGGAGCTGAAGTGGCTCGGCGAGGTGCTGGGCGAGGCCCGTGATCTGGAGGTCATGCGGGTGCGCTTCGGCGACCGTCTCGACGCGCTCGACCCCCGGCTCGTCACCGGCGAGGCGCGCCGCAGGCTGGGCGACGACCTGCTGGCCAGGGAACACGACGCGTACGACCGGATCCGGGCCGCGCTCGGCGGCGAGCGTTACTTCGCGCTGCTCGACGCCCTCGACGTGCTGGCGGCCGACCCGCCGCTGACGGCGGCGGCGGGCAGGGACGCGGCCAGGGCGCTGCCGAAGATCGTGGACAAAAACTGGCGGCGGGTGGTGGACGCCTACGACGCGGCCGGGCGCGCGGAGGAGGGCGAGGAGCGCGAGGCGGCCATGCACGAGGTGCGTAAGGCCGCAAAGCGCGCTCGATACACCGCGGAGGCGGTCGGCGTGTCCGGGCCGGCCAAACGGGCCAAGAAGGTGCAGACGGTGCTCGGCCGGCACCAGGACGGCGTGGTCGCCCAGGACACGCTGCTGGAGGAGGCCGCCCGGGCGCGGGAGGCGGGGGAGGACACCTTCACCTACGGCGTGCTCGCGGGCGTCGAGAGCGCCGAGGCGGCCCGCGCCCACGAGGAGTTTCCCGCCGTGTGGGCGTCCGTCACCGGTTCCACGTGATCCGTCAGGTCACGTAGCGCTCCAGCGTGACCACCCGACCGGCCGCGTGGTGGAGGACGGCGAAGCCGCCCTTGGCGAGGGCGAGGTCGGCGGACCGCGCCCGGTGCAGCGCCTCACCCGCCATGCCCAGCAGCGCGGGCAGCACCTTGCCGTGGCTGCACAGCACCGCCGCCTCCGCCGCGGCGAGCGACTCGCGCACCAGGCGTTCCGCCTCGCGGGGGTCGTAGCCGCTCTCCGACAGCGCCTTCTCCCGGCGCACCTCCAGGCCGCGCCGTTCCGCGTACGGCCCGATCGTCTGGGTGCAGCGCCTGCTGTGCGAGCTGACGAGCCGCTCCGGCCGGTACGCCCCGAGCACCGTGGCCAGGATCTCGGCCTGGGCGCGACCCCGCTCGTCCAGCGGGCGGTGGTCGTCGTCACCCTTCCACTCCTGCCGGGAGCCCGCCAGAGCGTGCCGCAGGAAGATCAGCGGAGTGGTCGTGAGGGGCGCGGCGCCGACGGCCCGCAGCAGGTGCCTGTCCCACTGATAGGTGAGGCGCCGCACCGCCTCCTCGATCGGCAGCCAGACGACCTCGTCGACCTCCTCGTCGATCCCCGTGCCGATCCCCTCGCCGCCCTCCTCGCCGACCTCGGGGCCGTCGCCGGGATCGCGGGCGAGCCAGTAGTCCACCCGCTTGAGCCGGCCGTCCTTCAGGTAGTGCACGGGCGGGAGGGCGCGGCCGAGCACGACCCCCAGGCCGGTCTCCTCCCGCACCTCGCGCAGCGCCGCGGCGATCACGTGCTCGCCGTTCCTGAGCTTGCCCTTGGGCAGGCTCCAGTCGTCGTACGCCGGCCGGTGGACGAGCACGATCTCCGGATCGGCCGCCTCGCCCCGCCAGACGACCGCCCCGGCCGCCCTGATCACTCGTGCCGCCCTTCTCGAACCGGCCGTCCTTCTCGCACCGGCCGCCCTGATCGGCCCGGTCGTCATCACTCGCCCCCGTCGTCCACGGTCCGCCAGCGGCGGCTCGCGATCAGGTGGTGCTGGAGGTCGGTCTCGCCCCGGTGGCGCAGCCACTTGCCGTCGGAGTGCAGCGTCCAGGAGGTGGTGGTGTCCTCGAAGGCCAGGTCGAGTAGATGGGCGAGATACCTGCGGTGCTCCGGGCTGGTGACCTTGACCAGCGCCTCGACCCGCCGGTCCAGGTTGCGGCGCATCAGGTCGGCGCTGCCGATCCAGATCTCCGGCCGGCGTCCCCCGCCGAACTCGAACACGCGGGAGTGTTCGAGGAACCGGCCGAGCACGCTGCGTACGCGGATGGTCTCCGACAGGCCCGGCAGGCCGGGGCGGAGCGTGCAGATGCCGCGGACCCACAGGTCGATCGGCACGCCCGCCTGCGACGCGCGGTACAACGCGTCGATGACCGGCTCGTCCACCATCGAGTTCGTCTTGATCCGGATGCGGGCCGTGCGGCCGGCCGCGCGATGGGCGATCTCCTGCTCGATCCGGTCGAGCAGGCCCTGGCGCAGCGAGTCCGGCGCGACCAGCAGCCTGCGGTAGTCGGACTGGTGGGAGTAGCCGGTCAGGTGGATGAACAGGTCGGTCACGTCCTCGCCGACCTGCGGGTCGGCGGTGAGCAGGCCGAAGTCCTCGTAATGCCGGGCCGTCTTCGGGTTGTAGTTCCCGGTGCCGATGTGGCAGTAGCGCCGCAGTTCGCCGCCCGCCTCCTGGCGGACCACCATGGCGAGCTTGCAGTGCGTCTTGAGGCCGAGCACGCCGTAGACCACGTGGCACCCGGCCGTCTCCAGCTTGCGGGCCCAGGAGATGTTCGCGTGCTCGTCGAACCTCGCCTTGATCTCCACCACGACCACGACCTGCTTGCCCGCCTCGGCCGCGTCGATCAGCGCGTCCACGACGGGCGAGTCGCCGCTGGTGCGGTAGAGCGTCTGCTTGATGGCCAGCACGTCCGGGTCGGCCGCCGCGTCCTCCACGAACCGCTGCACGCTCGTCGCGAACGAGTCGTACGGGTGGTGGACGAGGATGTCACGCTCGCGCAGGGTGGCGAACAGATCGTCCTCGGCGCTGATCGCCTCCGCCGGGACGAACGGCCGGTAGTGGAGCTCCGGGCGGTCGAGGTCGGCGATGGCGTGCAGCCCGATCAGATCGAGCGGCCCGGGCAGGCGGTAGATCTCGTTGTCGGCCACGCCCAGCTCGTCCACGAGCAGTTCCAGCACCTGGGGGGTGATGGTGTCCTCGACCTCCAGCCGCACCGGCGGCCCGAACCGGCGGCGCAGCAGCTCGCGTTCCAGCGCCTTCATCAGGTTCTCGGTGACGTCCTCGTCGACCTCCAGGTCCTCGTTCCTGGTCACCCGGAAGACGTGGTGCTGCACGATCTGCATGCCCTTGAACAGCTCGCCCAGGTGCGCCGCGATCACGTCCTCCAGCGGGACGAACCGGTCCTTCGACGCGTTCACGAACCGGGGGAGCTGCGAGGGCACCTTCACCCGCGCGAACACCGTGTGGCCCGTCACCGGGTTGCGCACGGTGACCGCCAGGTTCAGCGAGAGCCCCGAGATGTACGGGAACGGGTGGGCGGGATCGACGGCCAGCGGCGTCAGGACCGGCCGGATCCGCTGGCGGAAGAGTTTGCGCAGCGCCGTCCGCTCCTCCCGGGCGAGGTCGTCCCAGCGGACGATCGCGATGCCCTGCTCGGCCAGCTCCGGGCAGATCCGTTCATGGAAGACCGCCGCGTGCCTGCGGGCGAGGTCGTCGGCGACCGACGCGATCCGGGTCAGCGCCTCGCTCGGCTTGAGCCCGCCCGGTGTCCGCAGCAGCAGCCCGGTCGCCATCCGCCGCTTCAGCCCGGCCACCCGTACGCGGAAGAACTCGTCGAGGTTGCTCGCGAAGATGGCGAGGAACCGCACGCGTTCGAGCAGCGGCACGGAGGAGTCCTCGGCGAGCTCCAGGACCCGTTCGTTGAAGAGGAGCCAGCTCTCCTCACGGTTGAGGAACCGGTCGTTCGGCAGGGGGGCGGGCGCGGGGAGGTCGGCCTCCTCCGGCGCAGGTGAGGGGGAGCTTTGGGCGGACATATAACGAAATATGCCCCACAACATTGAACGGAACGTTAACTTCGCAGCAACGAAACAGTCAGGCCCGCTCACCCCCGCCGGTCACCTGGCCCGCGGTATCGCGAGCCGTCCCGCCGGCTGTCTCCCGGGGGCGCCCCTCAGATCTCCCCGGGCTGCTGCCAGTCGAGGCCCCGGCCCCGTTCGCGCTACTCGCGTTCCTTGGTCTTCTCCAGCTCGCGCTGGCGGCGTTCGAGCTCCCTGGCGCGTTCGCGTTGCTCGCGTTCGCGGGCCTTCTCCTGCTCGCGGCGGAGCTTCTCCTGCTCCTTGAGCTGCCGTTCGAGCTCCTTGGCGCGTTCGCGTTGCTCGCGTTCCCTGGTCTTCTCCAGCTCGCGCTGGCGGCGTTCGAGCTCCCTGGCGCGTTCGCGTTGCTCGCGTTCGCGGGCCTTCTCCTGCTCGCGGCGGAGCTTCTCCTGCTCCTTCGCCTCGCGCTCGGTGGGCCGCGGCGTACGGGTCTCGGCGGCGGGGCTCAGGACCAGCCCGCGGGTCGCGCCGGTGAGCCCGGGGTCGGAGTCGAGGCCCTTCAGGCCGTTCCAGGACAGGTTCACGAGGTGGGCGGCGACCTCCTCGCGGCGCGGCGTGCGCACGTCGAGCCACCACTGGCCGGTGAGGGCGGTCATCCCCACGAGCATCTGCGCGTACATCGGCGCGAACTTGGGGTCGTAGCCGCGTTCCCGGAACTCGTCCGCGAGCACGTCCTCGACCTGGCTCGCGATGTCGCTGATCAGGCTGGCGAAGGTGCCCGTTCCCGACGCGGCGTGGGAGTCGCGGACCAGGATGCGGAAGCCCTCGCTGCTCTCCTCGATGTACTGCAGGAGGGCGAGCGCGGCGCGCTCCAGCTTGACGCGTGCGTGCGAGGCCGACAGCGCCTGGGTGACCAGGCTCAGCAGGCGCTGCATCTCCCGGTCGATCACGACGGCGTAGATGCCCTCCTTGCCGCCGAAGTGCTCGTAGACCACGGGCTTGGAGACCTTGGCGCTCGCCGCGATCTCCTCGACCGACGTGCCGTCGAAGCCCTTGTCCGCGAACAGGGCCCGGCCGACCTGGATCAGCTGCTCGCGCCGCTCCGCGCCGGTCATGCGTCGTCGAGCTCGGGAGGACTCGCTCACAGGTTCCATGATGGCGGTTGCCCTGGCCGGAGCCCGGCCCGGGACGGGTAAGGGGAGCGGCGCCGCCAGGGGCGCCGGTGCGGACGTCAGCGGAGCGATGGTTGGAGACAGGGCCGCCGCCTGTGCGAAAGCGGCCCCGCCATCCGCGCCGACTGGGGCGTCAGGCAATGCGCTTCGCCGCCAGCCGCTCCGGTGTCGGCCAGCGAACGTCACGGGCCCAGCCGGCCTTCTCGAACCAGCGGATGACGCCGGCGCTCAGGTCGATCTGGCCCTTCAGCGCGCCGTGCCGGGCGCAGGTGGGGTCCGAGTGGTGCAGGTTGTGCCACGACTCGCCGAACGAGGGGATCGCCAGCCACCACACGTTGCGGGACTTGTCACGCGACTCGAAGACCTCCTCGCCGAAGACGTGGCAGATGGAGTTGATCGACCAGGTGACGTGGTGCAGCAGGCCGATCCGGATGACCGTGCCCCAGAAGAACGCGGTCACCGCGCCCTGCCAGGACCACGAGATCAGGCCGCCCAGGATCCCCGGGAGCAGCAGGGAGGTGATCGCCAGGGCCGGGAAGGCCCGGTGCAGCTTCATCACGTCCGGGTCCTTCATCAGGTCCGGGGCGTACTTGGCCCGGTTGACCCGCTCGGACTCGAACAGCCAGCCGATGTGGGCGTACAGCAGGCCCTTGCACATGGACTTGAAGCCGGGGCCGAAGCGCCACGGCGAGTGCGGGTCGCCCTCCTTGTCGGAGAACTTGTGGTGCTTGCGGTGGGCGGCCACCCAGTCGAGCACGGACATCTCCAGCGAGAGGCTGCCGGCGATGCCGAGGGCGATCTTCAGCGGCCGGTTCGCCTTGAACGATCCGTGTGTGAAGTAGCGGTGGTATCCGACGGTGACGCCCAGGCCGGAAACGACGTAGAACACTCCGGCGATCGCGAGGTCGGTCCAGCCCAGGCCCCAGCCCCAGGCGAACGGCACCGCGGCGAAGACCGCCAGGATCGGCGCGCCGACGACGAGCGCGAAGACAACCAAGTCGGCCTTGCTCTTGTCCTGTGGTTCGAAGTCCGGCTTCGGCTGCGGCGCGGCGCGGTCGGAGACGACGGTCATGGGCTACCTCACGGGTGTTGAGAAGATTTTCTGGCTACGCGACCGTAACTTACGCCATCGTAAGTTAGGAACCCCTAAGAGCGAATGTGTGGAAGGTGACGCGCCGGGCCACATCTGGTGGCGAATCCACGTCTTGCCCCAACGCTCGGCAATCTGGTAATGCCTGTCGCCCCACATCAGAGGCTCGTCGCCGGTCGCGTGAGGTCCACGGCGCCCTGCCCGCAATGTGGCTTATCTAACATCCCGGCGTGCTGTCGCAGGCGTGTGAGAGGTCGCGTCCGCGAGGCGGATGCCGAGCACCCGAACCGTGGGCCGGGCGGTGGCGCGGGGATCCGGGGAGGGGTGCCCGCCGGAGGCGGGCGGGCGGACCGGCCGGGCCGATGAGCGTAGTTTTGGGGGCGCGGTTTTGGGGGCGCGCGCGAGGGGTCGGCTCTGTATCCTGAGGTCGGATTCCGGCACTTGCCAGAATCGGACAAATGGGGTTTTGGCCCATTCCCGGGTCGTCTAGGGGCAAGACTACAGATTTTGGTTCTGTCAACGGAGGTTCGAATCCTCCCCCGGGAGCCTGTCCGTCCGTCCGTCGTGCGCCCCGGGGGGCCTGGTTCCCACCCGGGGGACGGCAGGTAAGCTCACCTTGTCGAGCGGGTGACCGTGCGGTTCATGGGTAGTGGACGCGTGGAAGCCGCAGCCGATCCCGCACCGTTTCGTGTAGTAAGCCGCTTCGTGTAGTGAGCCGCGACGCCGAGGGAGCCTCAGTCCGTGAGTGTGCCGCGCCCGGCAGCCGTGATCGTCCTCGCCGCCGGCGAGGGCACCCGGATGAAGTCGAAAACCCCCAAGGTCCTTCACGAGGTCTGTGGCCGGACGCTCGTGGACCACATGCTCGCCGCCGCGCGCGGCCTCACCCCCGAACGGCTGGTCGTCGTCATCGGCCACGCCCGGGAGCAGGTCGGCGCGCACCTGGCGGAGACCGCGCCGGACGCCCGCACGGTCGTGCAGGAGAAGCGGAACGGCACCGGCCACGCCGTGCGCACCGCCCTGGAGGCCGAGGGCCCGATCGAGGGCACCGTCCTGGTGACGTACGGCGACACGCCGCTGCTGCGCGCCGAGACCCTGGCGGCCCTGCTGGAGCGGCACGCCGCCGACGGCAACGCCGTCACCGTGCTGACCGCCGTGGTCCCCGACCCCACCGGTTACGGGCGCATCGTGCGCGACGAGGACGGCGCGGTGCTGGAGATCGTCGAGGAGAAGGACGCGTCCCCCGAGCAGCGCGCGATCACCGAGATGAACTCGGGCGTGTACGCCTTCGACGGCACGCTGCTGGCCGACGGCCTGCGGCGGATCGGCGCCGCCAACGCCCAGGGCGAGGAGTATCTGACCGACGTGCTGGCCGTCCTCCGCGAGGACGGCCATCGGGTGGGCGCCCACGTCGCCGCCGACCATGCGGAGGTCGAGGGCGTCAACGACCGCGTCCAGCTCGCCTTCGTGCGGCGGGTGCTCAACGACCGCATCCTGGCGGCGCACATGCGCGCCGGGGTCACCGTCGTCGACCCGGCCGGCACGTGGGTCGACGCCGGCGTCGTCATGGAACCCGACGTCGTGATCCATCCCGGCACCCAGCTCAGGGGCGCCACGAGGATCGGGACGGGAGCCGAGGTGGGGCCGGGCAGCACGCTGACCGACACCGTCGTCGGCGAGGACGCCGTCGTACGAAACACCGTGGCCGACGGCGCGGAGATCGGCGCCGGCGCCACCGTGGGCCCGTTCGCGTACCTGCGCCCCGGCACCGTGCTCGGCCGCGGCGGCAAGATCGGCGCGTACGTCGAGACCAAGAACGCGCGGATCGGCGAGGGCTCGAAGGTCCCCCACCTCACCTACGTCGGCGACGCGACGATCGGCACCGGCTCGAACATCGGCGCCGCCTGCGTCTTCGTCAACTACGACGGCGTCGGCAAGCACCACACCGTCGTGGGCGACCACGTCCGCGTGGGCAGCGACAACATGCTCGTCGCGCCGGTCACCATCGGCGACGGCGCCTACACCGCCGCCGGCTCGGTGATCACGTCCGACGTGCCGCCCGGGGCGATGGCGGTCGCCCGCGGCCGGCAGCGCAACATCGAGGGCTGGGTGGCCCGCCGCAGGGCCGGCACCCCGTCCGACGAGGCGGCCCGGCGGGCGCCGGCCGGCCCCGAGGCCGCGCCCGAGGCTGCCCTGGAGGGCGCGCCCGAGGTGAACGGCGGGGACGCCGCCGCCCAGTGAGGACCACCCACGGCCCGCGCCCCGGCGCGCCGTGCGGGGACAGGGAAGAGTACGAGGCGCGGTCCGACCGCGTAGCGCCGAAGGGCCAGGCCAGGAGGACACCGTGACCGACCACATCGACGGGGCGAAGGAGTTCGCGGGCCCCGGGCGAGGCGAGGGCACCGCGGACCGGTCCGTCCGGCCACATCAGGCCCGGCACGGCCGACAGGCTCGACACGCGAGGAGCGCGGCATGAGCGGCAAGAAGACGACCGGCGAGCGGAACCTCATGTTCTTCTCCGGCCGGGCCCACCCCGAGCTCGCCGAGGAGGTCGCGAACGCGCTCGGTGTCGAGATCACGCCGACCGCGCTGCGCGACTTCGCCAACGGCGAGATCTACGTGCGCTACCTGGAGTCGGTGCGCGGCTGCGACGCCTTCGTGATGCAGAGCCACACCGCGCCGATCAACCAGTGGATCATGGAACAGCTGATCATGGTGGACGCGCTCAAGCGGGCCTCGGCCAAGCGGATCACCGTGATCATGCCGTTCTACGGCTACGCCCGCCAGGACAAGAAGGGCCGCGGCCGCGAGCCGATCACCGCCCGGCTGGTGGCCGACATGTTCAAGCAGGCGGGCGCCGACCGGATGATGTCCATCGACCTGCACACCTCGCAGATCCAGGGCTTCTTCGACGGCCCGGTGGACCACCTGTTCGCGATGCCCGTGCTGATCAACTACCTGCGCGGCAAGCTCGACCCGGCGACGACCACGATCGTCTCGCCCGACACCGGCCGCGTACGGCTCGCCGAGCGCTGGTCCGACAGCCTGGGCACCCCGGTGGCCTTCATCCACAAGCGGCGCGACCTCGACGTGGCGAACCAGGTGAAGGTGCACGAGGTGGTCGGCAAGGTCCACGGCCGGACCTGCGTGCTGATCGACGACATGATCGACACCGGCGGCTCGATCTGCAAGGCCGCCGACGCCCTGTACGAGCACGGCGCGACCGACGTCATCGTGGCCGCCACCCACGCGGTGTTCTCCGGGCCCGCCGTGGACCGCCTGAAGAACTCCCGGATCTCCGAGGTGGTCGTGACCAACACGCTGCCCATCGAGGAGGAGAAGAGGTTCGACAGCCTCACGGTGATGTCGATCGCCCCGCTGATCGCCCGGGCCATCACCGAGGTCTTCACCGACGGCTCCGTCACCAGCCTCTTCGAGGGCGACGCCTGATCCGCTCCGAGCCCCCGGACGTCCCCGGGGGCCCGGACCGGGTCTAGTAGCGGGCGCCCATCGCCGTACGGACCTCCGTGAGGGTCGCGTCGGTGACCAGCGCCTTCAGCGCGGCGGCCCCCCGGCCGCCGATCTCGCCGGCCACCTCGTGCGCGTCCCCGCCGAGGCACAGCGCGGCCAGGAGGACGAGGCTGGACACCTCGGGCCGGGCGGCCGGGTCATAGGTGATGTGGCGGTCCGCGTCGGTCCTCGCGCCGCGGATCAGCCGGGCGGTCTCGTCGGCGGTGGCGGACAGGGCGACGGCGTTGTCCCGGCTCTTGCTCATCTTGGCGCCGTCGGTGCCGAGCAGCAGCGGCGCCGCGGACAGCAGGGCCTCGGGCTCGGGGAACACCGGGTGCGAGGGGGAGCCGTAGCGGTGGTTGAAGCGGCGCGCGATCAGGCGGGCGACCTCCAGGTGAGGGAGCTGGTCCTGCCCGACCGGGACGATCCCGGCCCTGCAGAACAGGATGTCGGCGGCCTGGTGCACGGGATAGGTGAACATCAGCCCGCTGACCGCCGACTGCCGCGAGTGGGCGATCTCGTCCTTGACCGTGGGGTTGCGGCCCAGCTCCGCGACCGAGACCAGGCTGAGGAACGGCAGGAGCAGCTGGTTGAGCGCGGGCACGGTGCTGTGCGTGAAGATCGTGGCCCGGCCGGGGTCGAGGCCCGCGGCCAGGTAGTCGAGCACCAGGTCCTCCACGTGCTCGGTGAGCCGGTCGGCGACGTCCCGGTCGGTAAGGACCTGGTAGTCCGCGACGAGCACCGCCGAGGTCGTCGGACGGACTGCTCTCCAGAGTGGTCGTCATGTGATCTCTCCCTTGGCAGGTGGTCCGCCGCCGACGGCGACCCCTCGTCCAGGGAGCACGAAAAAGGGCCGTCCATCCGAACGGCCCGTCGTACGCGTGTGATCGGCCGCTCCTATCCGGAGCGCCACCAGCCCTGACACGACGTACGTTGCATGCCGCCAGTCTAAGGGCCACCTGGCCACCACGGAAGACGCGATAGGCTTGTGGGGTTGCGCTCGTAACGCCTTCCGCTAGGGCGGGTGAGGGGGAGCGCGTCATCCGTCGACATCCCTAGGAGATGTGCCGTGTCCGAAGTACGCATCGCCGCCGAGCTCCGCGACGAGTTCGGCAAGGGCGCCGCCCGCAAGATCCGCCGGGGGAACAAGGTCCCCGCCGTTCTCTACGGCCACGGCACCGAGACCAAGCACCTGACCCTCCCCGGCCACGAGCTGCTGCTCGCGCTGCGCACGCCCAACGTGCTCATCCGCCTGCACGGTGAGGGCGTGGACGAGATCGCGCTGCCCAAGGGCGTCCAGCGCGACCCGATCAAGGGCTTCCTGGAGCACGTCGACCTGCTCCTGGTCAAGCGGGGCGAGAAGGTCGTCGTCGAGATCCCGGTCACCGTCGTCGGCGCGACGAACGGCAGCGCCATCGTCGACCAGCCGCTGAACACGCTCTCGGTCGAGGCCGAGGCGACCCACATCCCGACCGGCGTCGAGGTCGACGTGGACGGTAAGGAAGAGGGCTACACGGTGCACGCGGCCGACCTGAAGCTGCCGGAGGGCACCACGCTGGCCGGTGACCCCGAGGCCCTGGTGCTGCAGGTGATCGCCGCTCCGTCGGCCGGGCTGCCCGAGCAGGGCGAGGCCGCCGAGGGTGGCACCGCCCTGGCCGCCGAGTAGGACTGATTCGTGAGAGAGTCCTCCGCGGGGTGTCCCGCGGAGGACTCTTCCACGTGAGGCGACAGTGGAGGAGACAGCGATGTCCGACACGGCCGCGCAGCGGTGGCTGGTCGTGGGCCTGGGCAACCCCGGGCCGGAGTACGCCGGGAACCGCCACAACGCGGGTTTCCTGGTGCTCGACGAGCTGGCGGCCCGGGTGGGCGGGCGGTTCAAGGCGCACCGGTCGCGGGCCGAGGTGGTCGAGGGCCGTCTGGCCGCGCTGCCCGTGGTGCTGGCCAAGCCGCTGTCCTTCATGAACCTGTCCGGCGGTCCGGTCAAGGCGCTGGCCGACTTCTACAAGATCACTCCTGACCGGGTCGCCGTGGTCCACGACGAGCTGGACATCCCGTACGGCGCGCTGCGCGCGAAGCTCGGCGGCGGCGACAACGGGCACAACGGCCTGAAGTCGATCACGAAGTCGCTCGGCACGCGCGACTACCCGCGCATCCGGTTCGGCATCGGCCGCCCGCCGGGCCGGATGGACCCGGCGACGTTCGTGCTGCGCGACTTCGCCACGGCCGAGCGCAAGGACCTGCCGTTCCTCGTGGACCGGGCCGCCGACATGGTGGAGTCGCTGATGACGGCGGGCCTGGAGGCGACGCAGAACCGGTTCCACGCCGGCGACCTCAACCCGGCCAAGCCGCCCCGCTGAGTTCCCCCCTGCTGAGTTCCCCGCTGAGGTCCGCCGCCAGAGGGTCCCCGCTGAGGGTCCCGCCGCCGGGAGCGCGCGGCTCCCGGCGAAGGGCGACCCGCGGGGGTCCCTGATCCGCGGAGGTCCCTGATCCGCGGGGGCCTCAGGGACGGCCGAGGGCGCGATACTCCCAGCCCGCCGCGCGCCAGGCGTCCCGGTCGAGGGCGTGCCGGCCGTCCACGATCCGCCGGTGCGCGACGACCGCCGCCAGCGCCTCGGGCCGGATCGCGCGGAACTCGGCCCACTCGGTGAGCAGGACCACCACGTCCGCGTCCCCGGCCACGTCCATGGCGCTGGTGCCGTACCTGAGCTCCGGGTAGGCGCGGCGGGCGTTGTCCAGCGCCACCGGGTCGTAGACCCGTACGTCGGCGCCCAGCCCGTGCATCGTCCGGGCCACGTCGAGCGCCGGGGCGTCCCTGATGTCGTCGGAGTTGGGCTTGAAGGCGGCGCCGAGGCAGGCCACCCTCCGGCCGTCGAGTTGACCGCCGAGCAGCTCCCTGACCAGGTCGATCGTACGGGATCGGCGGCGCCGGTTGATGGCGTCGACCTCCCGCAGGAAGGACACGGCCTGGCCGGCGCCGATCTCCTCGGCCCGGTGGGCGAAGGCCCGGATGTCCTTGGGCAGGCAGCCGCCGCCGAACCCGAGGCCGGGCTGGAGGAAACGCCCGCCGATCCGGTCGTCGTAGGCGAGGGCCTGCGCCAGGTCGCGTACGTCGGCTCCGGTGGCCTCGCAGACCTCCGCCATCGCGTTGATGTACGAGATCTTGGTGGCCAGGAAGGAGTTGGCGGCGACCTTGACCAGCTCGGCGGTGGGGAGGTCGGTGACCACGGTCGGGGTGCCGTGGCGGAGGATCGGCGCGAACGCCGCGGCCAGCCGCTCACGCGCCCACTCCGTGGTGACGCCGAAGACGAGCCGGTCGGGCCGGAGCGTGTCGTCGACGGCGAAGCCCTCCCGCAGGAACTCCGGATTCCAGGCCAGCTCCACCTCCGCGCCGGCCGGGGCCAGTTCGGTCAGCAGTCCGCCCAGCCGGGCCGCGGTGCCGACCGGCACGGTCGACTTGCCGACCACCAGGCAGCGGCGGGTCAGGTGCGGGGCCAGGCCCCGGACGGCGGCGTCGACGTAGCTGAGGTCGCAGGCGTCCAGGCCGGGCTGCTGGGGGGTGCCCACGCAGATGAAGTGGACGTCGCCGTGCTCGGCGGCCTCGGTGTAGGAGGTGGTGAAGCGGAGCCGTCCCGACTCCAGGGTCTTGGCCAGCAGCTCGGGCAGGCCCGGCTCGAAGAACGGCACCTCCCCCGACTGTAGTTTGCGGATCTTCTCGGCGTCCACGTCGAGCCCGACCACGTCGTAGCCCAGCGAGGCCATGCAGATGGCGTGCGTCGCCCCAAGGTAACCGGTCCCGATCACCGTCAGCCGGGGGAGTTCGGCGTCGCTCATCAAAGCCTCCGAGGAAACCCCCGCCTTCGGGCGGGGGAGGAATTGGACTGCCTGCGGGAGCAGGGCAGGGGTAGGTGTTTCGCCGCAAGGCGAACCGCTGTGCGAATTCACGCGAGCGTCAGCTGATCGGGTGGCATGATGTGCGGAGTGGCGCAGACGGTGAAGCGGGCCTACCGGTACCGCTTCCATCCCACTCCCGAGCAGGCGTCCGAGCTTGCCCGGACGTTCGGGTGCGTGCGCCTGGTCTACAACAAGGCGCTGGAGGAACGGACCCGCGCCTACACCCTGGAGGGCCGTCGCGTCTCCTACGCGGAGTCCTCGGCCGCGTTGACGGCGTGGAAACGCGAGGAGGAACTGGCGTTCCTCAACGGCGTGTCCAGTGTGCCGTTGCAGCAGGCGCTGCGACACCTGCAGGCGGCGTTCGCGAACTTCTTCGCCAAGCGGGCCAGATATCCGGTGTTCAAGTCGCGTAAGAAGTCCCGGGCGTCGGCCGAATACACCCGCTCGGCGTTCCGCTACCGCGACGGGCAGCTCACGCTGGCGAAGATGGACGCCCCGCTGGACATCGTGTGGTCGCGTCCGCTCCCGCAGGAGGCGGAGCCGTCCACGGTGACCGTGAGCAGGGACGCGGCCGGGCGATGGTTCGTGTCCCTCCTGGTGGAGGAGACGATCCGCCCCCTCGACCCCACCGGGGACATGGTCGGCCTGGATGCGGGGATCACCAGCCTGGTGGCCCTGTCCCGCCCGATCCCCGGGGTGACCGACGAAGACGGCAAGGTCGCCAACCCCCGGCATGAGCGCACCGACCGGCGCAAGCTGGCCAAGGCCCAGCGCTCGCTGGCCCGCAAAGCGGCGGGCAGCGCGAACCGGGCCAAGGCCCGGCTGAAGGTCGCCCGCGCCCACGCCCGCATCAGTGACCGGCGCCGGGACTTCCTGCACAAGCTCACCACCTCGCTCGTCCACGAGAACCAAGTGGTCGTGATCGAGGACCTGACCGTCCGCCACATGGTCAAGAACCGCTCCCTCGCCCGCGCCATCTCCGACGCCTCCTGGCGGGAACTGCGCTCGATGCTGGAGTACAAGGCGCAGTGGTACGGGCGGGAACTGGTCGTGATCGACCGGTGGTTCCCCTCGTCCAAACGGTGCTCGGCCTGCGGGACCCTGGCCGAGGCGATGCCGCTGAACGTCCGGACCTGGGAATGCGCCTGCGGCGCGGTCCACGACCGGGACGTCAACGCCGCCAGGAACATCCTCGCCGCCGGGCTGGCGGAGAGGTGAAACGCCTGCGGAGCTGGTGTAAGACCTCAACGGAGTCCTCCGAGCGGGCAACCGGCAGCGAAGCAGGAAGACCAACCTGTGAGGGTTGGAATCCCCTCTTTCCAGGGAGGGGAGAATGTCAAGTCAGTTCCCAAAGAGTGTCGGCGTTCCGGTGAGTGCCCGCGTTTGTCTGGTTCAACTGTCCTTCGGTTTCCTGTGGGGGGAACGCCACTCCATGAGGTTCTGCAGCAGCTCGGCCTGCTCGACGGCGTCGTCGAGCGCGTTGTGGGTGTGCTGCCGGCTCGACCGCACCTCGCGCGGCATCTGCCGCTTGGTGGCCCAGGCGATCGGCACCGTGGCCTTCGCCGCGTACAGCGTCTTGATGTCGACGCACCGGGAGTGGCCGAACGGCGACTCGCCGGTGAAGCGCAGGAAGTACCAGTACATCCACATCCAGTCGTACGACAGGGGGAAGGCCGCGAGCACCGGCAGATCCGCGCCGCAGACCTCCGCGATCCAGGCGGCCGCGGCCGTCATCGCCTCCGCCGGATCGCGGCCCTCGCGTAGCAGTGTGTCGCGGTCGAGGCCGCTCACCGCCAGCGCCTCCGGCACGAAGTCGTCGCTGATCGGCCGCAGTTCGGCGTAGAAGGTCCGGGCCTCCGGATCGGTCCGCTCGAAGCGCCGTCCCGTCATGCGGCCCGCCACGGTCATGCCGAAGCTGACCATGGAGTAGGGGCCGGGGATGGGGCCGTCCGCCTCGATGTCGACGGATATGTACGTCTCGGCTTTCACCAGTTCTCCCTGAGGGGCCAGGGTGCGGCCGCTAGCATTCCATCACGTTCGGTAGTGGGCGAATCACGAGGGGTGAGAGTGCTGGACGGTGGCGCCTCCCTGGGCAGAGCCGGCGCCTCTCTGGTCGGAGCCGGCGCGTCCCTGCTCGGAGCCGGCGCGTCGCGGGGCGCGCCCCGCCGTCCGGCCGCGCGACCACCGGAGTGGGCCGCGCGACACGGGTTCGCCGCCGTCTGCGACATCTCGGGCACCTCTCTCACAGGGATCACCACCGTCGTGATCCGGTCCGGCGAGGGTACTGGGTACGTGACTCCGTTCGTGATGGCGAGTGGCGCGCTGCCGGTCGCCTGGGTGATCGTCCTGGGCGTGCGGCGCGGGCTGCGCCGGCTCCGGGCGGCGGGCGCGGGCCGCGCGGAGCCACCGCCACCACCGCCACCGCCGCCACCGCCACCGCCGCCACCGCCGCCACCGCCGCCGCCGCCACCGCCGCCGCCGCCGCACGCCGGGCGTCCGGGGCTCTCCGGCCGGCGGCGGCTGGTCAAGGCCGTCTTCGACCGGCTGGTGGCCGCCGCGGCGCTGGTGGTGCTGGCCCCGCTGCTGGCCGCGGTCGCCGTGGCCGTACGGGCGAGCGGGCCGGGCCCGGCCCTGTCCCGGCAGCGGCGGGTGGGCCGGGACGGCGCCGAGTTCACGATCCTGAGGTTCCGCACGACGCACCGCCACGCCGAAGCACGCAAGGTCGAGCTGACCGGCGACGCCCGCGGCGCGCTGTTCAGGGTCCGCAGGGACCCCCGCGTCACCCCGCTCGGCGCCCTGCTGCGGCGATACTCGATCGACGAGCTGCCGCAGCTCGTCAACGTGCTGCGCGGCGACATGTCGCTCGTCGGGCCGCGCCCGCCCCTGCCGGAGGAGGTCGCGCGATACGGCGACGACGTCCGGGGGAGGCCCGCGCTGCGGCCGGGGATGACCGGACCGTGGCAGGTCAGCGGCCGACCTGACCTGTCATGGGAGGAATCGGTACGGTTGGACCTGCGTTATGTCGAGAACTGGTCTCTCACGCTGGATCTGCGGATCCTATGGAGGACATGGGCCGCGGTCGCACGCGGGGCGGGAGCGTACTGAAGATGACGATGCGGGACGACCATTCCCTCGCGGGGGAGCTGGCGTCGGAGGCGGGGGAGCGGCTCCTGGAGCTGCGCGCACGCCTCGGTTTCGAGAACGGCCCGGCGTTGAAGGACGCCGGTGACCAGGCCTCGCACCGGTTCCTGATGGACGCCCTGCGGCGGCTCCGCCCGGACGACGCCGTGCTGTCGGAGGAGGCGACCCGCGAGGAGCGGATGGACCCCCGGCGGCTGTCGGCCGGACGCGTCTGGATCGTCGACCCCCTCGACGGCACCCGCGAGTTCTCCGAGGAGGGCCGCGCCGACTGGGCCGTCCACGTCGCGTTGTGGGAGCGGGGCTCCCTGACGGCGGGCGCCGTCGCGCTGCCGGCCTGGCCTGGATCGGCACAGGGTCGCACGCTCACCACTGCGGCTCCGCCGGAGCTGCCGGAGAAGGTGCGCGAGCCGTTCCGCATCGCGGTCAGCCGCACCCGGCCGCCGGAGTTCGTCCGTGACCTCGCCGCCCGCCTCGGCGCGGAGCTCGTCCCGATCGGCTCGGCCGGCGCCAAGATCGCCGCCGTGCTCACGGGCGAGGTCGAGGCGTACGTCCACGCGGGAGGCCAGTACGAGTGGGACTCGGCCGCGCCGGTCGCGGTGGCGCTCGCGGCAGGGGCCCACGCGAGCAGGATCGACGGCTCAAACCTGACCTACAACCAGGGGGACCCGTCACTCCCGGATATCCTGGTCTCCCTACCGGATCTGGCGCCAACGTTGCTCGCCGGAATCCGTGACCTGCATCGCCAGACTCCCTGAAGGAAGCCGAATGCTTCAGCGTGACTACACCACGTCGCAGCTCGACGTGCTCGAGGCCGAGGCGATCCACATCATGCGTGAGGTCGCGGCCGAGTTCGAGCGCCCCTGTCTGCTCTTCTCCGGCGGCAAGGACTCCATCGTCATGCTGCGGGTCGCGGAGAAGGCGTTCTGGCCGGCGCCGATCCCCTTCCCCCTCATGCACGTCGACACCGGGCACAACTTCTCCGAGGTGATCGACTACCGCGACCGCCGCGTCGGCGAGCTCGGCGCGCGGCTGGTGGTCGCCTCGGTCCAGGCGTCGATCGACGCCGGGCGGGTGGCCGAGGAGACCGGGCGGCGGGCCTCCCGCAACCGGCTGCAGACCACGACCCTGCTGGACGCCATCGAGGAGCACGAGTTCGACGCGGTGTTCGGCGGGGCCCGGCGCGACGAGGAGAAGGCCCGGGCCAAGGAGCGGGTGTTCTCCTTCCGCGACGACTTCGGCCAGTGGGACCCGAAGAACCAGCGTCCCGAGCTGTGGAACCTCTACAACACCAAGATCCGCCGCGGTGAGCACATCCGCGTGTTCCCGTTGTCGAACTGGACCGAGCTGGACGTGTGGCACTACATCCGGCGGGAGGGCATCGAGATCCCGTCGATCTACTTCGCCCACTCCCGCGCGGTCTTCGAGCGCGACGGCATGCTGCTGGCCGACTCGGAGGTCGTCCAGCGGGGCGACGACGAGCCGGTGTTCGACGCGGTCGTCCGCTACCGCACGGTCGGCGACATGACCTGCACCGGGGCGGTCGCCTCCACCGCCACGACCGTCGAGCAGATCATCGACGAGATCGCCGCCACCCGGATCACCGAGCGCGGCGCGACCCGCGCCGACGACCGGGCGTCCGAGGCCGCCATGGAAGATCGCAAGAAGGAAGGCTACTTCTGATGGACATCCTTCGTTTCGCGACGGCGGGCAGCGTCGACGACGGCAAGTCCACGCTGATCGGGCGGCTGCTGTTCGACTCCAAGGCGATCTTCGAGGACCAGCTGGAGGCGGTCGAGCGGACCTCCCGCGACCGGGGCACGGAATACACCGACCTGTCGCTGCTGACCGACGGCCTGCGGGCCGAGCGCGAGCAGGGCATCACGATCGACGTGGCCTACCGCTACTTCGCCACGCCCAAGCGGAAGTTCATCATCGCCGACACCCCGGGGCACATCCAGTACACCCGGAACATGGTCACCGGCGCCTCCACCGCCGACCTGGCGATCATCCTCATCGACGCGCGCAAGGGCGTGCTGGAGCAGTCGCGGCGGCACGCCTTCCTGACGACGCTGCTGCGGGTGCCGCACCTGGTCCTGGCGGTCAACAAGATGGACCTCGTCGACTACTCCGAGGCCCGCTTCGACGAAATCCGCGAGGAGTTCACCGCGTTCGCCAGCAAGCTGAACGCGAGCGACCTCACCTTCATCCCGATCTCGGCGCTGCACGGCGACAACGTCGTCTCCCGCTCCGAGAACATGCCGTGGTACGAGGGCTCCTCGCTGCTGCACCACCTGGAGCACGTGCACATCGCCTCCGACCGCAACCTGGTCGACGTGCGCTTCCCGGTGCAGTACGTCATCCGCCCGCACAGCGCGACCAGCCAGGAGCTGCACGACTACCGGGGGTACGCCGGGCAGGTCGCGGGCGGCGTGCTCAAGCCGGGTGACGAGGTGCTGCACCTGCCCTCGGGCCTGACCACCACCATCGCCGCGATCGACACCTTCGACGGGCCGGTGGAGGAGGCGTTCCCGCCCATGTCGGTCACGCTGCGGCTGGCCGACGACATCGACATCTCCCGCGGCGACATGATCTGCCGGCCGAACAACCAGCCGCAGGCCGCCCAGGAGATCGACGCGATGGTCAGCTGGATGGCCGACGGCGTGAAGCTCCAGCCCAGGTCGAAGCTGATCATCAAGCACACCACCCGTACGGCCCGGGCGCTGGTGCGCGACCTGCACTACCGGCTCGACGTCAACACCCTGCACCGGGACGAGTCGGCCACCGGCCTCGGCCTGAACGAGATCGGCCGGGTGTCGCTGCGGACGACCCAGCCGCTGTTCGTGGACGACTACGCCCGCAACCGCCTCACCGGCGGCTTCATCCTGATCGACGAGGCCACCAACGGCACCGTCGGCGCCGGAATGATCGTCGACGCGCACTGATTCCCTGCTCAACGGCCCCCGAGCGCGCCCGCGCCGGGGGCCGTTCTCGTAGGCAAGGAGCCACCCCGCCCTCCGGTAGATCCTTTGGGGATCGCCAGCCGGTGGATTACTCTGCGCGCTAGGGTCGTCACGTTTCGCATCCGTTTCGTGGAGGACACGTGGCCGACGCTCATCGGGTGATCTTCGTAGGCGGCCTGGGACGCAGCGGAAGCACCCTGATCGAGCGCCTGCTCGGCGAACTGCCGGGGGTGGCGCCGCTCGGCGAGGTGGTCCATCTGTGGGAGCGCGGGGTGCGGGCCGACGAGCCCTGCGGCTGCGGGCAGCCGTTCTCCCGGTGCCCGTTCTGGACGAAGGTGGGCGAGCACGCGTTCGGGCAGTGGCGGCAGAGCCAGGCGGGGTGGCTCCCGGGCCTGCGCATGCGGGTCGACCGCACCCGCCGGCTGCCCGTCCTCGCTCTCGGGCTCCCGAGCCGTGAGGCCGAACTGGCCGAATACGTCCGGTCGTACTCCCGCATCTACGCGGCGGCGGCCGAGGTGGCCGACGCCCGGGCCGTCGTCGACTCCAGCAAGCACGCCTCCCTGGCGTACTGCCTGGCCGCGATCATGAAACTGCGGGTCGTCCACGTGGTGCGCGACCCGAGGGCGGTGGCCGCGTCCTGGCGCCGCAGGGTGCGCAGGCCGGAGAACGGGCGGCCGATGACCCGCTGGACGCCCGCCAGGACCGCCGTCCACTGGCTGGCCCAGAACCTCGCCTTCGAGATCCTGCGCCGCCGGGGCGTGCGGGTCGTCCGGGTCCGGCACGAGGACCTGCTGCGCGACCCGCGCGCCACCGTCACCCGCCTCGCCATGCGGCTCGGGCTGCCCACCGGCGGGCTCGACTTCCTGGACGGCCACCACGCGCGCCTCGGCGTCGCCCACACCGTCTCCGGCAATCCGATGCGCTTCTCCGTCGGCCCGGTCGAGCTGCGCGACCGCACCGCGCCCCTGCCGCGTGCGCAGCGGTGGCTGGTCACCGCGCTCACCTTCCCGCTGCTCCTCTGGTACGGCTACCGCCTCGCGGGAGCCGGGCGGTGACGCCGTCGGTCGGGGTCGTCATCCCCACCAGGGGCGACCGGCCCGGCCCGCTCCGGGCCGCGCTGACCGGAGTGCTCGGTCAGGAGTACGGCGGCGAGGTGCGCGTGCTGGTCGTGGCCGACGGCGTCCCGGCTCCCCAGGTGGCCGGACAGGTCGCCGGTGTGGCCCTGCCCGGAAGCGGAGGCCCGCGCGGCGTCCGGGTGCTGGGCAACCGGCGCACCCCCGGGCTGCCGGGCGCCAGGAACACCGGGATCGCCGTGCTGGAGACCGATCTCGTCGCCTTCTGCGACGACGACGACCTCTGGCTGCCGGGCAAGCTGGCCGCCCAGGTGGCCGCGCTCGCGGAGGAGCCCGCGGCGGCCTTCGCCAGCTGCGCGGTCGAGGTCGAGTACGGCACGCGCCGCGTGCCGCGGCTGGCCGGCACCGACCGGGTCGCCCACCACCACCTCACCCGCTCGCGGATGATGATGGTCCACTCCTCGACGTACCTGTTCCGGCGTGGTTCCACGTGGGTGGACGAGAGCGCCCCCGGCGGCCAGAACGAGGACTGGGACCTCGCGCTGCGGGCCGCCCGGCGGCACCCGATCGTCCACGTCGACCACCCGCTCGTACGGGTGCGCTGGGGGTCGTCGCACTATGCGGTGCGGTGGGCCGACCGGATCGCGGGGCTGGAGTGGATGCTCGCCCGGCATCCGGGCCTGG
The DNA here is from genome assembly GCF_045040095.1 of Microbispora sp. NBC_01389. Taxonomy (NCBI): domain Bacteria; kingdom Bacillati; phylum Actinomycetota; class Actinomycetes; order Streptosporangiales; family Streptosporangiaceae; genus Microbispora; species Microbispora sp. NBC_01389. The sequence goes on along the minus strand of NZ_CP109552.1, from coordinate 982,581 downwards.
CCGTCGAACCCCGCGGCGCGGCCCGCGTCTACGGGCAGCTCGCCTTCTGCCACGCCGCTCTCGGACGGCGCCGCGAGGCCGCCCGGTGGTCGCTGCGGGCCTTCTCCGCCCGGCCGGGCGAGCCGCGCGCCGCGGTGGCGCTGGCGGTCGCCGGCGGCCTGCTCACCCCGCGCGCCGTACTGCACGCCCTCCACCTGCGCGGCCACGGCATCTGATGACCGATCCCGCATCGACCCCCACGGCCGCTCTGGACCCGGCGTTCGCGGCCCGGCCCGGCTGGGCCGGGAACGAGGTGGGCGGGCCCGGGACGGACAGGGTCGGGGTGGGCGGGGTGCTGCTCGACCCGTTCACCGAGGCGCAGGTGGTGGCCCACATCATGGTCGCCCTGGAGCGCGGCGAGGGAGGTCACCTGGTCACGCCGAACGTCGACATCTGCCGGGCCGCCGCCCGCGACCCCTCCCTGCGTACGCTGATCGACGCGGCCGAGCTCGCCGTGGCCGACGGCATGCCCCTGGTCTGGGCGTCGCGGCTGCTCGGGACTCCGCTGCCGGAGCGGGTGACGGGAGCCGACCTGATCTGGTCGCTGACCGGGGCCGCCGCGGCGCGCGGCCTGCCCGTCTACCTGATCGGGGGGCCGCCGGGCGTCGCCGAGGCGGCGCGTGACGCGCTGTGCGGGCGGCATCCGGGCCTGGTGGTGGCGGGCGTCCACGCTCCGCCGTACGGGTTCGAGACCAGCCCGGCGGCCCTGGCGGAGGTGCGGGCGCGACTCGTCGCCGCGCGGCCGTCCCTGGTCTTCGTGGGTCTCGGGTTCCCCCGGCAGGACCGGCTCATCGAGCGGCTCCGGCCCGACCTGCCGGGCTCGTGGTTCGTGGGCTGCGGCGCGGCCATCGCCTTCGCCGCCGGGTCGGTGCGCCGCGCCCCCGGCTGGATGGGCGACCACGGGCTGGAATGGCTGTTCCGCCTGATCAGTGAGCCCCATCGGCTCGCCCGCCGCTACCTCGTCGACGACCTCCCCTTCGCCCTCCGCCTCCTCACCCACGCCCTCCTCCACCGCGCACTCACCGGTCGCCCACCAGGACGCCGGCGCTCACCCTGACGGCGCCCAAGGAGCGTGATCTTTTCGCGGGCGGAGAGCTCTGGTTCTTCGTTCTGCTCGGTTCTACGCTGCGGTCATGGCGGCGGGCTCTCGATCCTGGCCTGTTCGACGAGTTCCGCGTACGCGCTGTGCTCGCCAAGGTCCGATTGGCGGAGCAGCGACACCGACCACGGAATCGGGCACGGCGGAGCATGGTCCGGATCCGGGCACAGCAGTCTCGTGACGTGTTCCTTGATCTCTTCGGCCTGTTGGGCAGTCGCATAAACGCACAACCGGATCTGCTAGATGGTCGGTTCCTCAGACATCGGCACATGTCCTTCCCGGCGGCGCTGCGCCGCCCCGCCGCGGAGAAGAGGAGGTGGCCGGGTTCCGCCTTCCTCGGGGGACGCTACCAAACGGGTTTCGCGTCGGCAGCGGCGCTTGTAGTGGCCCCTGGGGGAATGTCGCGGTCAGGCGTCGGTGTCCTTGGGATGGCGAGTCGAGGCGTAGACGAGGTAGACGGTGCGCCGGGACTCGTCGACCAGGTAGCGGACACGACCGCCCGCGGTGACCTCGTACTCCCACTGGGGGTAGTCGCGGCCGCCGAGCGATCCCGTCGCAAGGCGGCCACGCAGGCGATGCTGCCGGTCGGGGTCATTCTGTGACAGCGGGTCGGCGCGTAACGCCTCGAAACAGCGCCGGGTGTTCCCGGCCGCATCCGTGCACAGGTCGCTCCAGCCTTTGGCGGCCTCGCTGGTGGCGAAGCGCAGATGCCACTCGTCGCCGACCGGCGGTGGAGCCACCGCGTCTCCGCGCTTGGGGCTCACGGCGCGAGCACCTCGCCGTGGTCCTCGTCCGGAAGCGGCCGGGTGAGCTGTGCGGTCAGAGCCGGACTCGCCAGTATTCGGGCTGTGGCCCGCCACTCGACGATGACCCGGTGCAGTGTCGCGTGCACGTCCAGATCTATCGCGTCATGAGTGGCATCGAGAAGGTCCTGGATGAACTGCTGTCTCTCGTCGCCGGACAGGTGCCTGACCCAGGGGAAGACGCGGGGCAGGGCGTGCAGAACGACCTGCGTGCCCTCTTCGCTGGACAGGAGCGCCGAGACCATGCGGGCCGCGACCTCGGCGGTCTCCTCGCGTTCGCGGTCGTGACGAGCGGTGGAGATGAACAGATCCTCCCCGTCGCGCCGCTTGATATGCACGCGGTGAACCCGCTCCACCGTCTCGGCGACGCGCTTGGAGTGCTTCGACAAGTCGGAGAACGGGACAGTCGGCATGGTCATGCCTCATACTACTTCGGAACACGTTCCGAAGTGAAGAGCCGTGGGCGCGACGCCTTACCTCCCAGCGGCGGGGTGGACCTGCGCGACGACGGCTTGATCAGCGGGGGCCGGGACAAGTACGGTCCGCGGCGTGGACGGTGTGGCGCAGCAGGAGGGCGGTGGTCACCGGGCCGACGCCGCCGGGCACGGGCGTGAGCGCTCCGGCCCTCTCGGCGACCGCGACGGCGTCCACGTCGCCGACCAGGCCGCCGTCCTCGGTGGGGTTGGTGCCGACGTCCACCACGACCGCTCCCGGCCGTACGTGCTCGGCGGTGATCAGGCCGGCGCGGCCGACCGCGGCGACGACCACGTCGGCCGTGGAGGTGACGGCGGCCAGGTCCCTCGTACGGGAGTGACAGACCGTCACGGTGGCGTTCCGGTCCAGCAGGAGGTGGGCGGCGGGCTTGCCGACGACGGTGGAGCGGCCGACCACGGCGACGTGCCGGCCGGCCAGGTCGATCCCGTGGTGGTCGAGGATCGCGACGACCGCCTCGGCGGTCGCCGGGGCGAACGCGGGCAGTCCGGCGGCCAGGCGGCCGAGCGAGAGCGGGTTAGCGCCGTCGACGTCCTTTTCGAACGCGATGGCGCCGGCCAGGTCCTCAAGCCTGGCCCCCTGCGGCAGCGGAGTCTGGAGGATGATCCCGTTGACGGTGTCGTCGGTGCTCAGCGACGCCAGCCTGTCGCGGATCAGGGCGGGTCCGGCCTCCGCGCCGAGGTCGACGATCTCGCACATGATCCCGGACTTCTCGGCGGCCCGGGCGATCGAGCGGACGTACCAGGCGCTGGACTCGTCCGCCGTGGCGACGACGACCGCGAGCTTCGCCGGGGCCCCGGCCGCCGCGAGTTCGGCGGCCCGCCCGGTGGCCTCGGACCGGATGGACGCGGCGAGTTCCTTGCCGGACAGCACGCGGGCGCTCATCCGGCGATCTCCTCCCGTACGGCGGCGGTGACCCGCTCGGCACGCGCGGCGACGCCGTCCACCTCCGCCGCCTCGGCGGCCAGCCCGGCGCGGACCTTCTCGTCCTTGATACCGCCCAGGTTGATCTCGATGTTCACCCGGGCGGTGGTCGCGGCGGCCCGCGCGGCCTCAGTGGCGGCGGCGATGTCGGAGACGACGTTGCGGTTGGCGACGGGTAGCAGTTCCTCGGCGATCTCGACGGCCCGCCGGGCGACGTCGACCACCTTCGCCGGCACGGTGCCCGCCACCACCAGGGCCCGCGCGATGGCGGCGGACCGGGCGTCCTTCGCCTCGTCGGTGTCCTTGGGCAGCTTGTAGGCATTGGCCACCGCCCCGAAGGCCGCCGCGTCGTCCTCGGCCAGGCGCAGGGCCTCCGACCGCAGCACGTCGGTCTCGCCGATGATCCGTTCGACCAGGGACGTGTGCTCGGCGTACTTCTCGCCGGTGCTGTAACGCGCGACCATCCCCAGCAGCGCCACGGCCTGGGCGGCCTGCAGGGCCGCCGCGGCGCCTCCGCCGGGCGCCGGCACCCGGTCGGCGAGGTGGAACAGGAAGTCGCCGATCGTCTCCTCGCGCATCGCGCCGCCCTCCGCTTGTCTCTCCGCTCGTCGCAGCACAGCGTGAAAATCTTCGCACGCCCGTCCGGGCGCCCGGCCCCCGCGTACGCGTGTCGCCTGCGGAGAGTCAGGAGGTTACGGCCTTGAGATCGTTCAGCGGGACGGATCCACCGCCCGGGGCGGCGGGCCGTACGGGAGGGGACGCGGGGGCCTGGCCGAGCAGGGTGCCGGCGAGGGCGAGGGCCATGCCCAGCAGCTGGATCGGGGTGAGGGCCTGGCCGAGCGCCGCCCAGCCGATCACGGTGGCCGACACCGGGCTGAGCAGGGCCAGGAAGGCGACCGAGGTCGCGGGGAGCCGGGAGATGCCGCGGAACCAGATCCAGTACGCGCAGGCGGTGCCGACGATCCCGAGATAGGCGTAGCCCAGGACGTTCTCGCTGGTCAACGCTGGCGGTGCCCCTTCGATGAGCAGGGCGACCGGGAGGAGCAGCAGCCCGCCCGCGGTCAGTTGCCATCCGGTGAGCGCGAGGGCTCCGACGCCCTCGGGACGGCCCCAGCGCTTGGTCAGCACCGTTCCGGCGGACATGGAGGCGGCCCCGGCGAGCCCGGCCAGCACCCCGATCACGTCGAGCCCCGCGTCGGCGCGCAGGACGACCAGGCCGACGCCGGCCAGCCCGGTGAGGCCGGCGAGCAGTTTCCGGCCGGTCGGCCGTTCGGCGAGCAGGGCGCGGGCGAAGGCGAGCGCGAACAGCGGGCCCGCCGCGCCCAGCACGGCGGCGACGCCGCCGGGCAGCCGGTACGCCGCGAGGAACAGGAACGGGAAGAACGCCCCGATGTTCAGCACGCCGAGCGTCGCCGCCCGCCAGATCCACTCACCGCGTGGCAGCACGCGGGTGACGGCGAGCAGCCCGAGCCCGGCCGGTAACGCCCTGGTCAGCGCGGTGAACAACGGGCGGTCCGGCGGCAGGAACTCGGTCGTCACCGCGTACGTCGAGCCCCAGACCAGTGGGGTCAGCCCGGTGACCGCCAGAGTGCCCGCGATCGACATGGACGTGCGGTTCGCGGCTCCCATGATTACTCCTCCGTTGATAATCTCAACGTTGAGATAAAAACATGCAAGAAGCTTTAACGTCAAGTAAGCGAACGTTGAGATATATGGAGGGGTGTCGATGGGCGACGCCGTGGACCTGTTGCTGGATCAGTGGCGGCGGGAACGGCCGGACGTGGACCCCTGGCCGATGGGCGTCGTCGGGCGGGTCTCGCGGCTGGCCAAGCTGCTGGACCGGGAGTTGAAGGAGTTCTTCGCGTCGTACGGGCTGGAACACTGGGAGTTCGACGTGCTCGCGACGCTCCGCCGCTCGGGCCCGCCGTACGAGCTGGCGGCGGGCGCCCTGGTCAAGGCGGCGATGGTGACTTCCGGCGCGATCACCAACCGGGTCGACCGGATGGTGGCCAAGGGGCTGGTCGATCGGCTGCCGGACGAGGAGGACCGCAGGTCGGTCCGGGTGCGGCTCACCGACCGCGGGCTCGCGCTCGTGGACGAGATGCTGGCGCCGCACGTCGCGAACGAGGAGCGCCTGCTCGCCGCCCTCGACCCCCGCGACCGCGACCACCTGGCCGACGCCCTGCGCACCCTCCTCGCATCCCTCGGCGACACCACACTCGGATAGCGAGAGATCTTGCCCGGCGGCCGTATCCTTTCACGCCGGCTACGCACGCGATCATCGTTCGAAATCCAAACGGGACATTCAAGACTGCATATCCGGTACTCTAATCATCGGTCGGGTGAAGATGACTTTTCGTATCGTGTTAGAAGGGCCCGTACTTCGTGATGAGGTCCTATTTGTTGACCCGGCCGAGGATCTGGAAGAGTTCGATTCAGTGATCATGTACTCATGTGAACTGTTGTCCGAAACGGACTGCCGTCTCTTGGTCGGCGGGTTCGGGCAGGATGTTTGGCCAGTAAGTATTGATTACGATCTGTCTACGATTCTCGAACAGTTGCCGACGCTTATTGCAGATCTTAGGGCTGGGCAATTGACCGAATTGGATTTCTATGCTCAAGGGGTTCAGAGAATTTTGGATTTTATTCCCGATGGGGAGATGCTGAGGATAAGGTGTCGCTCGGGAACTTCCTGGACTCCTGAGCCGGAATTCGAGGTAGCAGCCAAAGAGGACATTGTCTCTATGTTGACTCGACTTGCAAGTGATTTCGCTTCAATTCTGCAACGAGTTGCCCCCAGTATTGGTACCTTGATGCCATTTCCGCAATGGGCTGCAGGAAGATTGTGATGGTATCGCAGCCGCGATTATCTCTCAGTGGGGTCGTGACGAGTGGGCCCGGTTCCTCGGACTGTCCGCGATCAGGGCGATTTCAAGGTCGCCGCTCTGGGGCGAGTGTGTCTTGGTGTCCGGATCGGTTTTGGTCACCTAGCGTGATGCTGAAACGAGGATGACCTTCCGTTCGAGATCATGGGAGTTCTCTACGCTGCCAAGATCCGAACAAGAAGGTCATCGGTGTCAGTCTCCCATGTCTCTGCTCTGCCGTCGCTGCTGGAGGCCCTTTCGGGCCTGACCGATCCGCGTAAGCGGCGCGGGGTACGGCACACGCTGGGCTCGGTGCTCGCGGTGGCGGTGGTTGCGATCTTGGGAGGGGCGTGCAACTACCGGGACCTGGGCTCGCATGCCCGTGATTTCTCCCCCCGGCTACTCGAACTGCTGGGAGCGCGGTGGCATCCACTGCGCAGACGGCACTCCCCGCCCGGCGCCGGCACGCTGCGCCGCGTCTTGCTCGCGGTGGACGCCGACGCCCTGGATCACGTGATCGGGCAGTGGCTGAGAGCGCACGCCGCCTGCGACGGCGACGGCTGGGCGGTCGCGCTGGACGGCAAGGACCTGCACGGGGCGTGGAACGACGAGGGCCGGCTGGTGCTGTTGTCCGCCTTGATGCACCGAAGTGGCAAGCGGGGCGCGGTCACGCTCGCCCACGTCCAGGTGCCCGCCGACACCACCGAGGTCACCCAGGTCAAGGCCGTGCTGGAGGGCGTCGACACCGCCCGGGCGCTGGTGACGGCGGACGCCGCGCACACCTGCGCCACCACGGCCCGCCACCGGCGCTTCGCGGCTGGGGGCGAGTTAACTAACCAGGGGAGGCATGAGACATTTCTTGCTGCGCCATCACCCCCGCTATTGGAATGGATCCGCAAAGGAGACCCAGTCCTTCTTTCCGAAGAATTGGTCTGTCCAGGATATACAGGAGAGAATTGAGGAGATTATGAGACAGAACTCGGCGGACCTCGCTGCAGGAGTGGGACAAAAGGGAAAGAGGCAAATCTCGGGAACATATAGAGGGCGAACGTGCCCTGTTGGTTTCAAAAATGGCAAGATCGGTCAATTCTACTGCAAGTGAGGAATGTGAAGATTCCGCGCGGCGCCACAGGCATCTTCGATCGGCGCGATAAACCCTCCTGGATTTCCTTCGAGGAGGTGGTATCGACTGCTCACTTGGTCGCTCTTGTGCTTCATCTTAGAGTGAGGCAAGCGGCTGACGGAGAAGGGAGTTTCTGGCCGTTTGTCATCGAAGATAGCAAGCGCCCGATCGCGATGCTATTTCATAAGGTCATTCCCGTTGTGGCGCTCGCTGAGCCGCCGGGCCCGGGTGACATGGAATATGATTTTATCGATCATGATCAAATTTCGGATATGCTATCAAATTCCGGCCCCTTTAGAGTTCTTGGTAAAGAGATGCTGGATGCTCCAATTGAATCATGTGATCTAGCGGAACTGGGAAGGATTGAGCGGAAACTGGTTTCCTTCTGGGAACCCAACACGGTAGGTGAATTGCTCTTCAACCTATGGGATTAGCTGGGATTGGTTGTCGCTTACTGTAAAATGCGGAAGTCCTTGTATATCTCAAAGGGGAGAATATTGGCGACGATCGGATTGGGTCGGGCCCGGTGAAGGTCTCCGCTTGGCGGAGGTTCCTGTCTGATCGTCCCGTTCGTCTTGTCTTTACGGCGTGAGTGCCGCCCGATGCGTTCGGGTGGGCGGCGGCTTCCCCGGGGTCCGCGGGTGGTGTGATCACTCCTTCCTATCTCGGCGGGACACGTATGTGCCCTGCTCAGATCGGTGCGGGCAGGGCGCACAGCCGCTGCCAGCAGATCAGGAACGCTTCCTTCCATGGCCAGGTGGCGCTGAGTTTCAGGATGCGGCGGCGGGCGTGGGTGACGAGCCGGGCGGGCAGGTGCCATGGTGATTGCGCCGCGTGGGCTGGAGAACCTGGTCGCCGACCTGATCGCGCAGGGCCAGGAAACCGGTCAGGTGCCCCGGGACATCGACGCCGCGGCGGAGGCCGCGTTCCTGGTGGCAGGCGCCGAGGGGATGCAGTCGAGCATTCTGCTGAGGCAGCGGGTCGCTGAGGACGCCGTAGCCGTGATCGACCACCAGCTCGCCCGCGTCTTCACCAAGACGAACTGTGAGTGACCGCCTCCTCGAACACCTCGGCCGCCACCACCACTGTTCAGCCGGATACCGCCGGATCGGTCAGGGCTCGTACGCGGGTGGCGTCTGCGGCGGGGAGGGAAGGCGAGGCGAGGGCCTGGCGGGAGTCCATCGGACGGAAGGCCGTGCGGGACAGGCCGGTCCAGGTGAACGCGGAACGGGCCGGGGCACGGCGGGACGTGCAGGCGGCCGCGACGCGGCGGGCGGCGCGATCGGTCCAGGGCAGGCCGCACCAGGCGTACAGGTCGCGGAAACCGTCGAGCGGCGCCGCACACAGGTCCTCGTACCGCACGACCAGGATGCCGCCGGTACGGCCGGCCACCGTGCGAACGACCTGGTGAGCGACGCGCCACAGCATGGCCGCCCCCGCGATCACGTCCAGACCGCCGACGACGGACTCCAGCTCCGCGACGTACGGATGGTCGCGGACCAGGAGCGGCTGGCTCAGCAGTTCGCGGACGTCCACCGACCAGCCGAGCCGCCGCCAGCTTCCGGCGAACGACACGGGGTCGCGGACCACGACGACCACCCGGCAGCCGAGGCGGCCGGCGAACCATTCGGCGGACAGCAGCGCGAACGGGTCGTCGAGCAGCGCCCGCCGCGCGAGCAGCCGGCCGAGGGTGAAGGCGGTGCCGTATTTGGCCATTCTGGCGAGGTCGCCGGGCCGGTGGTTGCGGCGCAGTTCCGCCGGCCAGCCGTAGCGCAGTGCGACCGTACGGGAGAACGCCGTCAGCCAGGGCGCCTCGTCGTCCGGGCAGATGTACTGGAACCGGTGCGTGACGGACGCGTCGAGCACGCCGGGGGAGCGGCCGGGCGGGCGCTGCGGGTTGAGCGGTTCGTTGACGTAGACCAGGCGGCCGCTCGCCGTGAGCATCCGGCCCACCCAGCTCGTGCCGCTGCGCGGCAGGCCCGTGACCAGCACAGGCGGCCCAGCCGCGCACCCGTACGGCGACGCGGGTAACGGCATCATGGCGTCCGCGCCACAGGACCCAGGCCGAACGGACGCAGGCCGTAGCGCCGGGAGACCTGCACGGCGGGCAGCAGGTTCTTCACCAGCACCCCGCCCGACCAGCCGAGCGCGGCTCCCAGCGCGCCGTACGCGGGGACGAGCAGCACGTCGAGGGCGACCGTGACGGCGACGGCCGCGGACACGTTCGCCAGACTGGCCGCCGTACGCCCGGCCGCCACGAGGACGACGTCGACCATCCCGCAGGCCGTGGCGACCATCATCGTGGCCGACAGGACGAGCGCGATCGCGACACCCCCCGCGTACGCGGGCCCGAACAGCGACAGCGCCCACGGCGCGAGCGCCGCGTACCCCAGCCAGAGCGGCCACGTCAGCCCGACCAGCCACCTCGTCGTGGTCCGATACACCCTCCCGGCCGTGGTTGAGTCGCCCTCCGCCAGGGCTCTGACCAGGCGGGCCTGCGCGGCCTGGGCGAGCCCCTGACCGGCGAGCTGTCCCACCACCTTGAAGCGGGTCGCGGCGGTGTAGACGGCCGCGGCGGCCGGCCCGGCGAGCAGCGCGACGACCACAACGTCGAGCCGCTGGAACACCGACTGCACCGCCGCCGCCACCGACCGGGGCGCGGTGTGCCGCCAGAAGGCGCGCAGGTCTCCCACGTCGTACGGCCCGAGCCCGCGCAACCGGACGGCGGCGAGCACCGCGCAGGCCACGGAGGGCAGTGCCCAGGCCGCCGCCAGCACCGCCGGCGGAGCCCCGGCGAGGACGGCCGCGGTGACGAGGGCGAGCTGCCCGAGCGGCTGGACGGCCCCGGAGATCAGCAGCGTCGGCCGCATCGTGCCGAGGCCGCGGGTGGCGCAGACCAGCACGTCCGAGAGGACCACGAACGGCAGGGCGGCGGCCAGCACCGCCCAGACGCCGGGGGACACGCCGGTCAGCCCGGCCAGCGGAGCCGCCGCCAGCCAGACCCCGGCCGCGGCCACGCACGACAGCGCCGCCACCGGGGCCAGGACCCCCCGCACCGATCCCGCCGACCCGGCGTTCCGCGCCGGCCTCGTACGGCTCCCGGCGAGGGCGTGGACGAGGCCGTTGCCGGTGTCGAGGCGTACGACGCCCGCGAGCATCAGGCACGCCGTGGTGGCCGTGAAGAACGCGCCGGCGGCGCGGGGTTCGAGCGTCCGCGTCACCACCAGCACGATCGCGAACTGCCCGATCGCGGCGGTCGCGGCGGCGGACAGACCGGCGACACCGTGCCGCACCAGGCCGCGCCGGAGCAGCCCCCGGCGCACCACCCCGGTCAGCGGCGCCATGACGGGTCGGCTCCCAGCCACCGGACGAGCAGGGCGTCCCATGGCTCGAAGTGCTCGTTCAGTCGGCGGCGCACCGACTCGGGCACGACGCCCGTACGCGGCCGGGCGTTGTGCCGCGCGAACTCCACGCCGCCGATCCGGGGCAGGTCCAAAAATTCCAGCACCCGGTCGTACGCGGAGCCCGGGTCGTCGAACATCCGCCCGCTGTCGAGGACGAGGATCCGGTCGCGGCCGAAAAGGGGCTCCAGCCGGGCCAGTTGCTCGGCGTACCGTCCCCGGGCCAGATAGGCGTGGTGCCGGTGGGCCGCGCTCACGTAGCCGGGTACGTCCCGCAGCCGTTCGATCTCTCCGGCCAGGCGGAGCGGTTCGAGCTCGACGGCGCGCTCGAAGCCCGGCTCGGTCTCGTAGCCCCGCGCCAGCTCGTGCGCGTGGGCGGAGCAGGCCCGCTCGACCGGGTCCCGGACCAGGACGATCAGCTTGACGCCGGGCAGGTCGGCGGCGATCCGGGCGCCCGCGAGCGGATGAAAGAGGTAGTAGGGGGTGGATTCGAAGGCCTGGACGCGCCCGCCGTGCCTGCGGCCCAACGCCCGCGCCGTGGTCACCAGCGGGAAGTGGGCGCGATACCAGGGAAGGCCCCGGTCGTAGGCCATGTCGAAGTAGTGGACGCCCTTGCGCAGAACCGGCTTCATGACGAGCGGGTGGTGTGACAGCGCGCGGTAGAGCGAGGTCGTGCCACACCGCTGCGCCCCGGCGATGAGGAACGACGGGAGCACCCGCGCCTCCGTGGTGAGCCGTCCGGCGGCGAACGAGACCGCGTGGGCCGAGCGCTTAAGTACGGACGTCACCGTCGCCCCTTCCACAGTCCCGGGATGGAAGCTCGCCCGCGCGATCGGGCGCGTCCGACAGGTTTCACAGCAGGCACTCCAGGTGGTCGATGGCGGGGTTGAGCCAGGTGGCGGGGGACCCGAGCGGCTCGTGGCCGTCGCGGCGGTGCCGTTCGGCGAGGGTGATCAGATAGTGGGCCGCCGTACGACGCGCTCCGGCGGCGTCGGCGCCGAACGGCTCCAGGATCCGGCCCGCCTGGGCCAGGCAGGCGCGGGCCGCGACCGGGGGAGGCATCCGGCGCAGCGCCCGGTGGAAGAAGTGGTGCAGCGCGTCGAAGCCCACGGGCACGCCGACGGCGAACCGCTCCCAGTCCCACACGAGCAGCCGTCCGTCCGGGCCCGCCGCCGTGTTCCACGCGGTGAAGTCCCCATGCCACGCCGCGGTCCGGTCACGGTCCGCGTGCGGGTCACCGGGCGGCCCGTCCTGATGCCTGGGCCCCGCCGTCCCGGTCCCGGTGCGGGGGCCGAGGGCGGCGATCTCCCGTACGGCCGAGGCGAGCAGGCCGGGCGGTACTCGCCGGGACGTGACGGGCAGAGGTGACAGCGCCAGCACCTCCAGGCCACGCCACACACCTTGATGCAGCACCGTGGGCGGCGCGACGACCTTGAGCGCCCGATCGGCGAGCCCGCGCAGCACCTCGCCCTCGTGCCGCACCAGCGCGCGGGCCCGCTCCGAAGCGCCGATCTTCACGAACGCCACGAGCCCGGAGGAGTCGTACGCCTCCAGGACCGGCTTGCGGTTGGCGCGGCGGGCGGGTCTGACGTGGACGACGACGCGCACGCGGCGGCCGAGGACCTCGCTCAGGTGCGTCTCGATCGTGCCGGACGCCCCGCCGGTCCGCAGGCCGCGGCCCAGAGCCGCGTGCCACCACGCGCGGGGGACCACCCGCCGGGGCACGAGGCGGTGCGGCAGCACGGTGCGCGCCGTCACCCCGGCGGGCCGGTCACCGTCACGTTCTCCACCGGCCGGGAACAGCTCTTCCAGGACCTCGTCGAGGTAGCGAAGACGGATGGTCGCGTCTCTCATGACCGCCGCCGATCGTCGAGGTGCACATAGGTGGCTGTCGTGGCTCCGTTGCGCCACAGGAGGGCGAAGGAGATCAGGTAGAGGGTCAGGGCACTCACCAGTCCGTCGTAGACGACCATGTAGAGCAGCACGAGGAGCATCACGAGCGTCCCGGCCTTGCCGATCGGCGACCGGTCGGCCCAGTAGCGCCGCACCGCGCCGGCGAAGAAGGCGACGTACAGCAGCGCCCCCGTGAAGCCCTGGCTGATCAGCAGCAGCCACAGGTGCCCGTCGCTGCCCAGCGGCGGATGGCCGCAGTCGGGGCACCACGCGCTGCGGCCCGTCGTGACCGTGCGGTGGCTGCCGTACGCGGTGCGGGTGTTGCCGAAGCCGATGACCGGAGACGTGGCCGCGACCCGGACCGTGGTCGCGATCGTGAAGGCCCGGATGCCGTTGCTCTGGGGATTGTCCAGGCGCTGCGCGACGATCCCGCTCAGCGGCGACAGCAGGAAGGCGACCCCCGCGACGGCCGCGACCAGGCCCGAGAGGAGGGGACGCCCGCCCCGGACGGCCACGTACGCCGCCGAGACCCCGAGCCCGATCCACAGGCCCCGGTTGAGCGAGTAGACGACCGGGACCGCCGCGACGGCGAGCAGCAGCACGGCCGCCGCCCGCCGGTACGGCCCGCCGTAGGTCCACCAGCCCACCACGAACCAGATCACCAGCACCGAGACGTCGCTGCCCCAGGCGTTGGCCCACTCGAACGGCGCCTCCGGACGCGGCGAGGCGTGCCCGAGCACGTGCTGCACCTGGGCCGCCGTCGGATGGATCAGGTTGGCGACGAACGGGTTGCCGCCGAGCCACGACGGCAGCGCCATCTCCAGCGGCGAGGTGAACTCGAAGCGCGGGACGAGGACGCCGAGCAGCCCGCCCGCGACGGCCGTCAGGAACAGCGCGCCGAGCCACCTCACCAGCGTGCGCTGCGGCAGCTCCTCCAGAGTCAGGTTGCCCAGGTAGAGAACCATGACGAGAAGCGAGACGTAGACCGCGAGCCGCATCAGATAGCCGATGACCCGGCCGGTGTTGAGCTCGCCGTAGGTGCCGTCCGGGGTCTCGGCGAGCGTGAGCGCGCTGACCAGGTAGCCCGTGAGCAGCAGCGCCCACAGGCCGAAGCCCTTCGGCGCCCTGATCGGACGCCTGCGCCACAGCACCACCGCCATCGGCACGGCCAGCACCACCACCGACAGGGCCCCCAGGCCGAGCGCCCACCAGAGCGGATAACCCAGCAGGAGCGCCCCGATCGGCCACGCCGCCGCGGACGCCCGCGCCGCTCCGCTCACCGGCCCGTCCACCGGCGCGCGGTGCCTGCCGCGCTTCGGCTCCCGTACGCCGGCGGGCGGTACCAAGAGTGACGTCAAGCGCTCCACCTCGTGGGCTCGGTGATGGGCCCAGTGGTGGGCGCGGGAGCGGGTGCCGTGAATCCCCGGGGCATGGTGACCACGCCGAGCACCCGCGCTCCCTGCCTCCTGAGTTGCCGTACGGCCTGGAGGACCTCGGTGGAGGTCGTCCGCCTGAGGCCGACGAGCAGCAGGGCGGAGTCCGGGTGGGCGGCCCGGCCGGTCACGACCGTCACCGGCACGAGATGGGCGAGCGTGCCGCCGAGTCCCCGGGCGATCTGCCTGGCCACGCCGTCGGCGCCGGCTCGCCGGGCTCCGCCGTCGGCCCCCACCCGCCTTGTCCGGGTGCCGTCCCCGCCCCGCCGAGACCCGGCGGTGTCGGCCCCGACGCCTTCGACGAGCAGCCGGTGCGGGCCGCCGCCCAGGGACGTGGCGACGGCGGCGGCCATCTCGCCGAGGAACTCCGGGCCCGGTCTGGCCGGCAGTTCGGCGAGCAGGGGCAGGCCGCACATCCGCTCGACGTCCGCGCAGGTGCGCAACCGCGTGTCCGTACGGTCGCGGGCGAAGGCGGCGCCCGCCCCCGCGAGTATCCCGAGGAACAGACCGCTGCCCAGGAAGAGCGATGGGCTGGGGCTGCTGGGCCGGATCGGCGGCCGGGCCGGGCTGATCACCGTGCCCGGCGTGACCGCGACCGTCCTGAGCGCGTCGTGGCGCAGGGTGAGATCCGACACCTGCCGGGCGAGCACGGCCTGCCGCCGGGCCGCTCCCAGCCGGGCCGCCGGATCACCCTGCCCCGCCGTGCGAGCGGTCCGCCCGGCCGTCTGCCCGGTCTGCGCGGCCGCCTGAGTGGTCCCGGCGGCCCCGTCCAGGTCGTCCTCGACCTGGCGCAGCCGCGCGGAGATGAGCTTGAGCTGGGCGGCGAGCGCGTCCTCGGCGGCGCGGGCGCGATTGTGCAGATACGCCTCCGCGTACGCCTGGGCGCCCGCCGCCGCGGCCATGGGATCGTACGCCGTGTAAGAAATGGAGAGAATGGCGGAATTGGGTGGCACGTCCACCATGACGTGTTCCCGTAATTCCTCCGCGTCCTGATATTTCAGAGTTCTGGCGGCAACGGCGGAGACGACCGCCGAGCGGGCGATCTGTGATTCGGTGTCGAGATTGAGTGGTTCGCGTTGCCGGGTGCTCGGCGTATTGAGTTGGTCCTGTATGCCGGTCGGCAGCACCTGCACCTGGGCGACCGCGGTGTACCGCGCGGGGGCCACCGCCAGCGCCGCCGCCCCGCCGCCCACTCCGGCCAGCAGGCAGGCGGCCACGACCAGCCGCCTGCGCCAGAGCACCGAACCGTACTCCCCGATGTCGCGGCTGTGCGGCGGCAGGCTCATGGACCTCTCCGTGCGCTCGTTCGTCACCCCGCCGCGGTCGCGGCACAGCGGCGGCACGCCGTCGGAGACGGGCGCGTCCGCGGTCCGGGCGGCCCTCCGGCCTGACCCGATTTCGAACTATAGGCGGCGGCGGACTTTCGCCCCGGGCTATTGCTGAATTCCCTCGGGACAATGGCCGCCAATTAGCTACTTAAAACGCACTATTTCCGTACACATGAGATGAGGAAAACGGCCTCGGAATCCGGGGAGTCGGTGGGATGGTGTTCACCCATCCATTGCGGGGACAGGGGGGCGCGATGAGACGGATCGCCGGCGTGGCCGTACTGGTGGCGGGGGCGTGCCTGACGGCCTGCGGGGGCACCGCGACGGGCGGCACCACGACGGGGCGGCCGGGAGCCGGCGCGGGGCCGGGAAAGCCGGGGGACGGCGCCGCGCGAGCGGCGGGCGCCTGCGCGGTCACGGACAAGCTGATCCCGACGTGCGGCGTGTGGTGGGGGATCGCGCCCGACGTCTTCTCCGGGCGCGGCCCGGTCCGCGCGATCGAGCTCGCCGAGCGGCGGATGGGCCGCAGGGCCGACATCGTGCACGTCTATCACCGGGGCGGCGAGCTCTTCCCGACCGCGGAGGAGCGGGAGGTCGCGAAGGGGCCCCGCCTGCTGCTGGTCAACTGGAAGCCCGCGCTCGACCACACCTGGGCGGAGGTCGCCCGCGGCGACGTGGACGGGCGGATCGACCGGCTCGCCGAGCACGTCAGGCGCACCTTCCCCGGCCGGTTCTTCCTCACGATCCACCACGAGCCGGAAAACGACGTGCGCGAGGGCGGGGGATACACGGCGGCCGACTACACCGCCATGTTCCGCCACGTCGTGACCCGTCTGCGGGAGCGGGGCGTGCGCAATGCGGTGACCGTGATGACCTACATGGGCGCGCCCAACTGGACGGCCAGGCCGTGGTTCGGCCGGCTCTACCCGGGTGACGACGTGGTCGACTGGGTGGCGTTCGACCCCTACGCCGACGGCCGGGTGGGCGACTTCGCCTCGCTGGTCGACAAGACCCGCCCCGACGTGCCGGGGTGGCCGGGGTTCTACCGGTGGATGCAGGCCAGGTTCCCGGCCAAGCCGATCATGGTCGCCGAGTGGGGCGCGTTCGAGCGGCCGGACGCGCCGCACTTCAAGCGCGACTTCTTCGACTCCGTCGCCCGCCAGATCGGGAACTATCCGCAGATCAAGGCGCTGGTCTACTTCGACTCGCCGCTGGCGCCCCGGGGGGACACCCGGTTCGACACCACACCCGGCGCCACCCGGGCGTTCGCCCAGCTCGGCCGGGACCGCCGCTTCACCTCCACACCGGTGCCGGCCTCCTGACCCGCCCTGCCGCCACAGCGCCGCGCCGCGAGGCCGTACGGGATCCAAGCGACAGGAGGGCTTCACCCACCGTTCGGCCCGGCTTAACGTCGGGCGAGCGGTCCCCGTCACGACGCGCTCCTAGCCTGAGCCGGTCGCAGACACCCCCCAGTGGAGGACAGCCATGCCGTCCCGCCGGATCACCGCTCTCGCCGCCGCCCTCACGCTGTCCGCCGCCTCCCTGGGCCTGTGGGCCACCGGAGGCATCGGCGCCCGGGCGGCCACGTTGCCGACACCCGACCACACGGTGGTCGTGGTCTTCGAGAACCACGCCTACTCCCAGGTCGTCGGCAGCTCCAGCGCGCCGTACATCAACTCGCTGAAGAGCGGCGGGGCCAACCTGACCGCCTTCTACGGCGAGACCCACCCCAGCCAGCCCAACTACTTCGCCATGTTCTCCGGGTCGACGCAGGGCATCACCGACGACTCCTGCTACACCCCCGGCTTCAGCTCCAAGCCCAACCTGGCGTCCGAGCTGATCGCGGCGGGCAGGAGCTGGGCCAGTTACAACGAGACGCTGCCCAGCCAGGGCTCGACCACGTGCAGCAGCGGGAAGTACGCCCGCAAGCACAACCCCTGGTTCGGGTTCTCCAACGTGCCGACGTCCACCGCGTACACGTTCGCCCAGTTCCCCACCGACTTCACCAAACTGCCGGCGGTGTCGTTCGTCGTCCCGAACCTGTGCAGCGACATGCACGACTGCTCGGTGTCCACCGGCGACACCTGGCTGAAGAACAACCTCGGGGCGTACGCGACCTGGGCCAAGACCCACAACAGCCTGCTCGTGGTCACCTTCGACGAGGACGACCGGCTGAGCGGCAACCGCATCGCCACCGTGCTGTACGGGCAGCCGGTGCTGGCGGGATCGTCCTCCGGAACCACCTACAACCACTACAACCTGCTGCGGACCATCGAAGACATGTACGGCACCGCCCACGCGGGCAACGCGGCGTCGGCGTCGGCCGTCTCCGGCGTCTGGAACTGACCGCGTGTACCTCGCGGACAGCCGCGGCACGCCCGCCGTCGTCCCGCACCGGGGACGGCGGTGGGCGGCCGTCCCGGGAACCGTGCTGGCCCTGGGCGCGGTGAGCCTGATCACGGACGTGTCGGCGGAGATGGTCACCGCCGTGCTGCCGCTCTATCTCGTCTCCGCGCTGGGGCTGTCCCCGCTCGGCTTCGGGGTGCTGGACGGCGTCTACAACGGGGTCGGCGCCCTCGTGCGGCTGGCCGGAGGCCACCTCGCCGACGGCGGGGGCGGGCGGCACAAGGCGGTCGCCGTGGCCGGCTACGGCCTGTCGGCGCTGTGCAAGCCGCTGCTGCTGGTCGCCCACACCCTGCCGGTGATCGGCGCGGTGCTGGCGCTCGACCGTACGGGCAAGGGCCTGCGCACCGCGCCCAGGGACGCCCTCATCTCGCTGGCCACTCCGCCCGAGCGCCGGGGGCGGGCGTTCGGCGTGCACCGGGCGATGGACACCACCGGAGCCCTCTGCGGGCCGATCCTGGCGTTCCTGGTGCTCGGCGTGGCGGCGGAGGGCTACGACGCCGTCTTCACGGTCAGTTCCTGCGTCGCCGTGCTGGGCGTGGTGGTGCTGGTGCTCTTCGTCCCCGCCCGCCCCGCCACCGCCGCCGCTGACACCGCCGCCGCTGACACCGCCGCCGCGAACGCCGCCACCGCTGACACCGCCGCCGCGAACGCCGCCGCCGGGAGTGCGGCGACCTCCGGCCCGCTCCGGGTGACCGCGCTCCTGCGGATGCCCGGCGTACGGCGGCTGGCGGCGTGCGCGGTGCTGCTGGGGCTGACGACGGTGAGCGACTCCTTCGTCTACCTGCTGCTGCAGCGCAGGTTCGCGGTGCCCGCGCAGTGGTTCCCCCTGCTGCCGCTCGGGACCGCGGCCGCCTTCCTGCTGCTGGCCGTGCCCCTCGGCGTCGTCGCCGACCGGATCGGCCGGCGGAGGCTGTTCCTGCTCGGGCACCTGGCGCTGCTCGCCGCGTACGGGGTCGTGCTGGCCGTCCCCGGCGGGCCGCTGCCGGTGGTGGCGGTGTCGGTGGTGGCGGTGCTCGTCCTGCACGGCGCCTTCTACGCGGCGACCGACGGCGTGCTGGCGGCCGCGGTCGCCGGGCTCGTGCCGGACGCGATGCGGGCGAGAGGGCTGGCCCTGGTGGGCACCGGCCAGGCCCTCGCCCGGTTCGCCTGCTCGATCGCCTTCGGCGCCGCCTGGACGGCCTGGGGCGACGGCCCGGCCCTCGCCGTCGCGACCGCGGCGCTGGCGATCTCCACCCCCGTCGCGATCGCCGCACTGCGCCCCTCCACGGGCCCCTCAGCGGGCTCCCCCACGGGCCCCGCCGGGACCCCCTCCCGGCAGCGGGCGACCTGAGCGTGCGCCGAGAAGGGAACCCCGTGCCCGGCCCACCCCACGTGCCCGGCTTACCGCCCGCGACCCGCCCACCCCGCCTGACGGTCCTGCTGGCCGCGGTCCTGCTCCTCGGAGGACTGTCCGTCTGGGCGGTGGTGCACGCCGCCGCCCGCGCGGAGAGCCGGGGCCTGGCCAGGGCGGGGGAGCCCGCCGCTGCTCCTGGAGCGGTCACACTCGCGGCGGGACCCGAGCGCAGGATGCTCTTCCGGACGATGGAGTGGGGTCCGCACCGCGACGAGGTGGTCTCCGTGCCCGCGGACGACCCGGGGGCCCCGCGCGTCTCGGCGGGGGTGCGGTGCCTGCGCTTCCACGCCTCGTCCGGCACCGGCTCCTGTCTGCAGGCCGTGCACGGCTCACTGGGCGACACCTACCGGGCCGTGGTGCTCGACGCGCGCCTGCGGGTGCGGCGAGCGTTCCCCCTCGCCGGAATCCCCACCCGCACGAGGGTCTCGCCGTCCGGCCGCATGGCGGCCTGGACCGTCTTCGTGAGCGGCGACTCGTACGCGGGGACGAACTTCTCCACCCGCACCTCGATCCTGGACACGCGCACCTGGTCCCTGCAGGACAGCCTGGAGACCTACCGCGTCGTCAAGGACGGCCGCCCCTATCACGCGGCCGACGTCAACCTGTGGGGGGTGACCTTCGCCGACGACGGCCACTTCTGGGTCACCCTCGCCACCGGGGGCCGGACGTGGCTGGCCCGCGGCGACGTCGCGGCCCGCAGCCTGACCACGGTCCGGCAGAACGTGGAGTGCCCGTCCCTCTCCCCGGACGGCACCCGCGTCGCGTTCAAGAAGCGGGTGTCCGGCCTGCCCGAGGACGCGCCGTGGCGGCTCTACGTTCTCGACCTCCGGACGATGCGGGAGACCCCGGTCGCCGAGCGGCGCAGCGTCGACGACCAGGCGGTGTGGTTCGACGACCGCACACTCGGCTACGCCCTGCCGGGGGACTTCGGCGCCGACGTCTGGACGGCGCCGGCGGACGGCTCGGGCGCCCCGCGCCGCCTGCTCACCGCCGCGCTCGCCCCCGCCGTCGTGGAGTGACCGTTCGTCGAGTGACCGTTCGTCGAGTGGCTGCCGTCGAGTGACGCCGTCGAGTGACCGCCGCCGCCCCCGCCGAAGCCAGGCCCTGTCCGGAAAACGGGTCTACCGGAAAACGGGTCTAACGGATCCAGCCGCCCGAGGCGACGAGGTTCAGCACGGACCCGACCGCGCGTTCGATCGTCATGCCGGTGGTGTCGAGGACGAGGTCGGCGTCCTCCGGCTCCTCGTACGGGTCGGAGACGCCGGTGAACTCCGGGATCAGCCCGGCCCGCGCCTTGGCGTACAGGCCCTTGCGGTCGCGCCGCTCGCACTCCTCCAGCGGTGTGGCCACGTGGACCAGCAGGAAGTCGCCGCCGACCGCCGCGACCATCGCCCGCACCTCGTCGCGGGTCGCGGCGTAGGGCGCGATGGGCGCGCAGATCGCCAGGCCGCCGTGCCGGGCGACCTCGGCGGCGACGAACCCGATCCGGCGGATGTTGCGGTCGCGGTCCTCCCGCGAGAACGTCAGCCCGGCCGACAGCAGGCGCCGTACGACGTCGCCGTCGAGGTAGGTGACGGCGCGGCCGCCCCGCTCCAGCAGCGCGTCGCGCAGCCCCCGCGCGATCGTCGACTTGCCCGAGCCGGAGAGGCCGGTGAAGAACACGACGAGCCCCCGCCGGTGCGGCGGCCCGGGGATCGTGACCGGCGCGGGGCCGGCGTAGTGCTCGGTGGCGCCGTAGTTGCGGGCCACGTGCTCGCGGAGTTCGAGGTCGATCTCGGTGTCCTCGCGCGGCGCGAGCGGCACCGCGACCACCATCGCCCCGGGCAGCCGCTCGGCCGCCTTGAGCGCGGCCCGCACCACCGCGGGACCCTCCTCCCCGAAGACCAGGGGCATCAGGAGCACGGCCGCGTCGAGTTCCTCCGCGGTCGCCGCGACGTCGTCGAGCGCGGCCGAGTCGAGCGGCCCGCGCATGGTCACCGCGAGGACCTCGCCGCCGTCCGGCAGGTCCTTGCGCACCTCCTCCGGAGTACGGCGCAGCCGCGCGAACGGGCCGTACACGGGGGCGTCGAGCGCCTCGACCGGCCCGGCCGCGTGGTGCCCGTCGCGCTCGGTGACGGTCAGCACCGCGACCGCCGCGCCCTCGGGGTCCTTCAGCGTCACGCGGTCGCCGGGCCCGATCTCATCAGGCAGCGCGATGGTGACGGGGTCGGGCCAGGGGGCGCCGCCGGGCAGCCGCCCGCGCCCGGCCACGCTCTCCACCTCCGCGACGGTGAGGAAGCCCGTCAGCGGCGCGTACGCCCCGGACAGCAGCAGCTCAAGGTCGGCCAGCTCACGCGCGTCGGGCGTCCACTCGGTCATCGTTTCCGCTTCGTCGGTCGGTGGGTCGTCGGGGTCAGGAAACCTTACCTCGGAGTACGGCCGCACCCGAGCCCCTCGCACGCGCCCATGAACCCGCGAGGGCCGGACATCGCGGCGACGTCCGGCCCTCTGCCGCGGAACGTGTCGCGGAGCCCCGGTACGAGGACCGGCCTGACGACGGGCGCCGGGTCAGATGAGGCGGGCGAAGTGGTTCTGGGGCCGCCGGATCACCATGGTGATCTCGTCCTCGGTGCCGTTGAGCCCGCCCCGCGAGAGCGCGGCCACAGCCCGGCAGACCAGGGCGACCAGGGTGGGGTGCGGGCCCCGCCGGGCCGAACCGCTCACCGCCGAGTAGTCCTCAGCGATCATGAGCCCGCGCATCAGGCAGTACGCCTGGATGCCCTCGCGCGAGGCCAGCGGCTCGTACACCGCCGGCAGCGGCCCCACGGTCCCGGCCGGGGCGAGCGCCCGCCACACCGTCCGCCTGAACCAGCCGGGGATCGTCCGGTCGCAGAAGCCGTACGCCGACCTGCGGTCGCGCATCTTGAGCAGCAGCAGCCCGCCGGGGCGCAGCCCCGCGACGAGCCGGTCGAGCACGAGCTCGGCGTGGCGGATGCGTTCGAGCAGGAACGACACGTAGACGACGTCGAAGGAGCGCGGCGGGATCGGCACCAGGCGCAGGTCGCCGAGATGACGCGCCTCCAGGTCCCCGCGGGCGGCGGTGCGGGCCCGCAGCGCCGGGAGGTCCTCGTCCACCCCCGTCATCCTGGGCTCGTACCGCCCGACGTCGAGCTCGCCGCCCCGGCCGCACCCGGCGACGAGGATGTCGAGCCGCCGCCCGAGCTGGTCGGTCCACTGCTCGCGGATCCGCTGACTGAACACGTCGTCCTGGTCGGCGGACGACACCCGAACCTCTGTCATGACACCGAGAGTAATCACCCGGCGACTCATCGTTGCGCATTTGCCGTCACCCATCATGTCCGGACCGAGAAGAGAGCGGAGCGAGCGAGTGGACATGCGAAGGGCGCGGCCGTGTCTGGACTGAGGAGCGCGCGGAGCGCGGAACGAGCGGGCACGTACCGAGGCAGGCGCCTGTCGCGCCTTCGGCACGGCCGACGGACCGCAGGCGTCCCCGGATACCCCGAGCGCCCGGACGGAGTGGGCCGGATAAACGGGGGTAGCCTTGGTAGCCGCGGCCCGGTCGGGATCGTCTCGCGGATCGGGCCCGTGTCCGCACGCCTGCTGTCTTAGTCACGGGGCTTTTGAAGGCATTGATGTCTCTTTCCGGACTGCTCGACCTCGTTTCCGCCGAACCAGGGCTGGCCGCCGCGCTCGACGCCGCCGGGCAGTCCGCCGATCCGCGTGCCCAGCTGGGCGCCGACCTGGTGGCGCCGCCCGCGCTGCGGCCGTTCGCCGTGGCCGCGCTGTCCCGCGTACGGCCCGTGCTCGCCGTCACGGCGACCGAGCGCGAGGCGGAGGACCTCGCGGCGGCGCTCACGAGCCTGATCGACGAGAGCACGGTGGCCGTCTTCCCCGCCTGGGAGACGCTTCCGCACGAGCGCCTGTCGCCTCGCAGCGACACGGTCGGCCAGCGCCTGGCCGTCCTGCGGCGGCTGGCGCACCCGATCGAGGGCGACCCGGCCGCCGGGCCGCTGCGCGTCGTGGTGGCCCCGGTCCGCTCGCTGCTGCAGCCGATCGTGTCCGGCCTCGGCGACCTCGCGCCCGTACGGCTGCACGCGGGCGACGACGCCGACCTGGACGCCGTGGTGGCCCGGCTGGTGCAGAACGGCTACCACCGGGTCGACATGGTCGAGAAGCGCGGCGAGGTGGCCGTGCGCGGCGGCCTGCTCGACGTGTTCCCGCCGACCGAGGAGCACCCGCTCCGGCTGGAGTTCTGGGGCGACACGGTCGAGGAGATCCGCTGGTTCAAGGTGGCCGACCAGCGCTCCCTGGAGGTCGCGCGCGACGGCCTGTTCGCCGCGCCCTGCCGTGAGCTGCTGCTGACCGACGACGTACGGCGGCGGGCCCGCGAGCTGGGGGAGGAGCACCCGGCGCTGAAGGACGTGCTGGACCAGCTCGCCGAGGGCGTGCCGGTCGAGGGCATGGAGGCGTTCGCGCCCGTGCTCGCCGGGTCGATGGACCTGCTGCTCGACCATCTGCCGGTGCGGTCGGCCGTGTTCGTCTGCGACCCCGAGCGCATCCGCAGCCGCGCCGTCGAGCTGGTCCGGACGAGCCAGGAGTTCATGGAGGCGTCGTGGATCGCCGCGGCGGCCGGCGGCGAGGCCCCGATCGACCTGGAGGCGGCCTCGTTCCGGACGCTGGAGGAGGTGCGCGACCAGGCCCGCGAGCTGGGCCAGCCGTGGTGGAGCATCGCCCCCTTCGGGGAGGGCGTCGAGCTGGAGGCCCAGGACGTCGAGGCGTACCGGGGTGACACGCAGCGCGCGCTCGCCGACATCAAGGGCTGGCTCGGCGCGGGCCGGGCCGTCGTGCTGCTGAGCGAGGGACACGGCCCGGCCGAGCGGATGGTCGAGCTGCTCCGGGGCGTGGACGTGGCGGCGCGGCTGGTGCCGTCCCTCGACGGCCCGCCGCCCGCCGACGTCGTGCAGGTCACCACCGGGCGGATCGACCACGGGTTCATCGCGCCCGGCGTCGCCGTGCTGACCCACCTCGACCTGGTCGGGCAGAAGGCCTCGACCAAGGACATGCGGCGGCTGCCGTCGCGCCGCCGCAACATGGTCGACCCGCTCCAGCTCAAGGTCGGCGACCACGTGGTGCACGAGCAGCACGGCGTGGGCCGCTACGTCGAGATGGTGCAGCGCACGATCCAGGGCGCGACCCGGGAGTACCTCGTGATCGAGTACGCCAGGGGCGACCGGCTCTACGTGCCGACCGACCAGCTCGACGAGGTCACCCGTTACGTCGGCGGCGAGGCCCCCACGCTCAACCGGATGGGCGGCGCCGACTGGGCCAAGGCCAAGACCCGGGCGAAGAAGGCGGTCAGGGAGATCGCGGGCGAGCTGATCCGGCTCTACTCGGCCCGGATGGCCTCCCCGGGCCACCCCTTCGGCCCCGACAGCCCCTGGCAGCGGGAGATGGAGGACGCCTTCCCGTACGCCGAGACGAACGACCAGCTCGAAGCGATCGACGAGGTCAAGCGCGACATGGAACGGGCGATCCCGATGGACCGCCTGATCTGCGGCGACGTGGGCTACGGCAAGACCGAGATCGCGGTGCGGGCGGCCTTCAAGGCGGTGCAGGACGGCAAGCAGGTCGCCGTGCTCGTGCCGACGACGCTGCTGGTGCAGCAGCACCTGTCGACGTTCGGCGAGCGGTTCGCCAGCTTCCCCGTCACGGTGAAGCCGATCTCCCGGTTCCAGACCGACGCCGACGTGCGGGAGACGCTCGACGGCCTCCGTGCGGGCGGGGTGGACGTCGTGATCGGCACCCACCGGCTGCTGTCGCCGGAGGTCAGGTTCAAGGACCTCGGGCTGATCATCGTGGACGAGGAGCAGCGGTTTGGCGTCGAGCACAAAGAGGCCATGAAGCACATGCGCACGCAGGTGGACGTGCTCGCCATGTCGGCCACGCCGATCCCGCGGACGCTGGAGATGGGCCTCACCGGCATCCGCGAGATGTCGACGATCCTCACCCCGCCGGAGGAGCGGCACCCGATCCTCACCTTCGTCGGGCCGTACGACGAGAAGCAGATCGGCGCGGCGATCCGGCGCGAGCTGATGCGCGACGG
The DNA here is from genome assembly GCF_045040095.1 of Microbispora sp. NBC_01389. Classification (NCBI taxonomy): domain Bacteria; kingdom Bacillati; phylum Actinomycetota; class Actinomycetes; order Streptosporangiales; family Streptosporangiaceae; genus Microbispora; species Microbispora sp. NBC_01389. Next base: position 957,280 of record NZ_CP109552.1, on the reverse strand, counting down.
CCAGGTGTTCTTCGTCCACAACCGGGTCCGCACCATCGACAAGGTGGCCGCGCGGCTGCACGAGCTGGTGCCGGAGGCGCGGATCGCGGTCGCGCACGGGCAGATGAACGAGACCCAGCTCGAAAAGATCATGGTGGCCTTCTGGGAGCGCGACTTCGACGTGCTCGTGTGCACCACGATCGTGGAGTCGGGCCTGGACGTGCCCAACGCCAACACGCTCATCGTGGACCGGGCCGACAACTACGGCCTGTCGCAGCTCCACCAGCTGCGTGGCCGGGTGGGCCGGGGCCGGGAGCGGGGATACGCCTACTTCCTCTACCCGCCCGAGTCGCCGCTGACCGAGACCGCGCACGAGCGGCTCGCCACGATCGCCCAGCACACCGAGATGGGCGCCGGCATGTACGTCGCGATGAAGGACCTGGAGATCCGCGGCGCCGGCAACATCCTCGGCGCCGAGCAGTCCGGGCACATCGCCGGTGTCGGCTTCGACCTGTACGTCCGGATGATGGCCGAGGCCGTCCAGGAGCAGAAGGCGAAGCTCACGGGGGGCACGCAGACGGAGGAGCGGCCGGACGTCAAGGTCGAGCTGCCGATCAACGCCCACGTGCCGCACGACTACGTCACCTCCGAGCGGCTGCGGCTGGAGGCGTACAAGCGGATCGCGGCCATCGGCTCGGAGGACGACATCGCGGCGGTCCTCGACGAGCTCAACGACCGGTACGGCAGGCCGCCGCGCGAGGTGGACAACCTGCTGGAGGTGGCCCGCTTCCGGATCAACGCGCGGCGGGCCGGGCTGACGGACGTGACGCTGCAGGGCCAGCAGATCAGGTTCGCCCCGGTGGAGCTGAGGGACTCCCAGCAGGTGCGGCTGCAGCGGCTCTATCCCCGGTCGCTGTGGAAGCAGGCCACCAGGACTCTGCTCGTGCCGGTGCCCAAGACCAAGCCGATCGGCGGGCAGCCGCTGCGCGATCTCGACCTGCTGAAATGGTGCGGAGACCTGGTCGAGGCCCTGTTCCTGGAACCGATGCGGGTACAGTGACCCGCGAAATCGTCAACACCACGCCTGGCCGGTGTCGTTCGGGAGGATTGTCCGTGAAGTCGTATCGAGTGCGCGTCGCCGTGACGCTGGCGGCGGCCGGTATCGCCATGACCGCCTGCGGCGGCCCGGTGCAGGCGGGTTCCGCGGCCATCATCGGCAACGAGCGCATCACCTCCAGCCAGGTGAACGACGAGGTGCGCGCGCTGCGCGCCGACCTCGCCGCGAACAAGATCCCCGAGGACCAGCTTCAGCTGCCCGCCTCGCTGCCGCAGATGGTGCTGCTCAACATGACCTTCAGCAGGCAGTTCGAGGAGCTCGGCCGGCGCAAGGGCGTCACCGCCAGCGATCGGGACATCGACGACCTCGCCGTGGCGCAGGGCGGCTGGGCGCAGTTCGACAAGGTGCTGCTGGCCAACGGCATCCCGGGCGACCAGAGCCGGGCCTTCCTCCGCGCCTACATCATCCGGTCGAAGCTGGCCCAGCAGGCCGGGGCGGGCCAGGACGAGGCGAGCCAGCAGGCCGCAGGGCAGAAGGTGCTCCAGGAGGCCGAGACGACGGTCCCGGTGAAGTACAGCCCGCGGTACGGCAAGTACGACCCCCAGCAGGGGTTCGTGGCCGACGACCGCTTCGGTGCGTACCAGCCCGCCCCGCCCGCCGCGCCCGCTGACGCCGGGGCCGCCGAGGAGGCCCCGCCGGCCGCCGGCTGAGCAGCGGCTGAGCGGCGGCCGTGCACCGGTCGTTAGGGTGAGGGCATGTCGTTGATCGTGGTGACCACCTCGCCCCGGGTCGCCCCCGGCCTGCTCGCCCCCGCGGCGTGGCGGGCCCTCACCCGGGGCCGGGTGCTCACCGGCGCCGCGGATCATCCGTACCTGCCCTATCTCGGCGAGGCCGGCGTCCCGGTCGAGGTGGTGACGCCCGACCCGGGCGCGCTCGCCCGCGAGAGCCGTACGGGGACGGTGGTGTGGCTGGCCGCCCAGGACGGCGACGAGGACCTCATGCGCGCGGTCGGCCACGCCGCGCTCTCCCTGGCCGACCCGCCGGAGATCGAGGTCGTCCCCGGCTCCTACGACCTTCCCGGGGCCCGGGTGCTTGATCTCGTCCAGGTCATGGACCGGCTGCGCCGCGAGTGCCCGTGGGACCGCGGGCAGACCCACGAGTCGCTCGCGCCCTACCTGGTCGAGGAGGCCTACGAGGTGCTCGAGACCATCGACCAGGGCGACTACCCGGCCCTCCGGGAGGAACTGGGCGACCTGCTGCTCCAGGTGATGTTCCACTCCCGGGTGGCCCAGGAGCGGACGGCCGAGGGCGGCGGCTTCGACGTCGACGACGTGGCCGCCGGAATCGTGGAGAAGCTGGTGCGCCGGCACCCCCACGTCTTCGGCGGCGTCCGGGTGACCGGGGCCGGAGAGGTCAGCGACAACTGGGAGACGATCAAGGCCGCCGAGCGCGCCGCCAAGGGCGAGACCGCGTCGGCGCTCAGCGGCGTGCCGATGGGACAGCCCGCGATCTCCCTGGCCGCCCAGCTGCTCCGCCGGGCCGGTCGGGCCGGCGCGCCCGCCTCGCTCGCCGACGGCCTCACCGCCGGTGCCGGGTCCCGCCTGTTCGGGCTCGTACGGATGGTCCAGGAGGACGGGCTCGACCCCGAGGCCGAGCTCAGGGCGGCGGCCAGGGAGTATCGGCGGCGGGTCGAGCGGTGGGAGGCCGGCACAGAGCAGATCGGCACAGAGCAGATCGGCACAGGGCAGGCGGGGGAAGGGCAGGCGGGGGAAGGGCAGGCACGGGAGCCTCGGGACACGCCGTGAACCGGAGCCCCTCCGCCGTACCGTGTATTAGGGACCGATAGGCTCCTGTCGCAAACCGCCCGCCTTTTTGCTAGGAGCGTTCGTGGCTGCCATCGAGGCCGTTACCGCCCGCGAGATCCTCGATTCCCGTGGGAACCCCACGGTCGAGGTCGAGGTACTGCTGGACGACTACAGCACCGGCCGCGCCGCCGTTCCGAGCGGCGCCTCCACCGGCCAGTTCGAGGCCGTCGAGCTGCGCGACGGGGACAAGAGCCGCTATCTCGGCAAGGGTGTCGAGAAGGCCGTCCTCGGCGTCACCGACGAGATCGCCGACGAGATCATCGGCTTCGACGCCGAGGAGCAGCGTCTGATCGACCAGACGATGATCGACCTCGACGGCACGCCGAACAAGGCCCGCCTCGGGGCCAACGCGCTCCTCGGCATCTCGCTGGCCGTCGCCAAGGCCGCCGCCGACAGCGCCGACCTGCCCCTGTTCCGCTACATCGGGGGCCCGAACGCGCACATCCTGCCCGTGCCGATGATGAACATCCTGAACGGCGGCGCGCACGCCGACACCAACGTGGACATCCAGGAGTTCATGATCGCCCCGATCGGGGCCGAGACGTTCTCCGAGGCGCTGCGCATGGGCGCCGAGACCTACCACACGCTCAAGGGCGTGCTGAAGGAGAAGGGCTACGCCACGGGCCTCGGCGACGAGGGCGGCTTCGCGCCGAACCTGCCGTCGAACCGCGACGCGCTCGACCTGATCCTGGTGGCGATCGAGAAGGCCGGCTACACCCCGGGCCAGGACATCGCGCTCGCGCTCGACGTCGCGGCGAGCGAGTTCCACAAGGACGGCGTCTACACGATCGACGGCAAGGGCGTGTCGTCCGCCGAGCTGATCTCCTTCTACGAGGACCTGGTCCGCTCCTATCCGCTGGTCTCCATCGAGGACCCGCTGAACGAGGAGGACTGGGAGGGCTGGAAGGCCATCACCACGTCCCTCGGCGCGAAGGTCCAGCTCGTGGGTGACGACCTGTTCGTGACCAATCCCGAGCGGCTCGGCCGCGGCATCGGCGAGGGCGCGGCCAACGCCCTGCTGGTGAAGGTGAACCAGATCGGCACGCTGTCGGAGACCCTCGACGCGGTCGACCTCGCCCACCGCAGCGGCTACCGCTGCATGATGAGCCACCGCTCCGGCGAGACCGAGGACACCACGATCGCCGACCTCGCCGTGGCCACCAACTGCGGCCAGATCAAGACCGGCGCCCCGGCCCGCTCCGACCGCGTGGCGAAGTACAACCAGCTCCTGCGCATCGAGGAGCTGCTCGACGACGCGGCGCGGTACGCCGGTCGCGCCGCCTTCCCGCGCTTCAAGGGATAACGGCGGCGCGACGGGGTAGCCTGCGGCGAACGCGGGCGGCCCCGCCGGGTCCTGCGCGAGGGCTGACCGGGGAGGGATGGTTTCGGTGGTGGCGACGCGGCCGCAGCTCACCGGGCGCGCGGCGATCCTCGCGGTCGTCGTGTGCGCTATCGCGATGAGCCTGGCCTATCCCGCCCGGGAGTACGTCGCCCAGCGGCGGCAGATCGCCCAGCTGGAGGCGCAGCAGGCGAACGCGCTGAGCAAACTCCAGAGGCTGGAGGAGCGGCGCCGCCGCCTGGAGGACCCGGAGTACATCAAGCGCCTGGCCAAGGAGCGGCTCTTCTACTGCGAGCCGGGGGCCGACTGCTACCAGGTGCTCGACGAGGCGGACGGCTCCACCGCCGCCAAGGCCGGAAGCAAGCCCCCGGAGCGACCCGCGTGGTACGTCACGCTCTGGCGGTCCTTCGAGGCGGCGGACAAGGGACGGCCCGCCGCACCGGCGGCGCGGCCGAGTCCCGCGCAGCCGGCGGGGCAGCAGGAGAGCACGGCGCCGTCGGCGGGATGAGGCCCGCGAACGGCCGTACGGACCGGCGCGCGGACACCGCGGCGGGCATGGGGAACGGCGAGGAGAATCGACGTGGCGGACCAGGTGGACCAGGCGGACCTGGCGGCGGCGCGGGCGCAGCTCGGGCGTCCCCCGCGCGGGGTGCGGGCCGTCGCCCACCGGTGCCCCTGCGGGCTGCCCGACGTGCTGGAGACCGCGCCGCGGCTGCCCGACGGCACGCCGTTCCCCACCCTGTTCTACCTGACCTGCCCCAAGGCGGCCTCGGCCATCGGCACGCTGGAGTCGTCCGGGCTGATGAAGCGGATGCAGGCCCGGCTCGCCGAGGACCCCGAACTGGCCGAGGCCTACCGGGCGGCCCACGAGGACTACCTCGACCGCCGCGACCGGGCGGCCGGCGAGGAGGGCATGGAGTCGCTGCCCCGCGACATGCAGAGCGCGGGCGGGATGCCCGGCCGGGTCAAGTGCCTCCACGCGCTGGTCGCGCACGAACTGGCCGCGCCCGGCGTCAACCCGTTCGGCCGGGAGGCCCTGGACGCGCTGCCGCGGTGGTGGGCCGACGGACCCTGCGTAGAGACGGGTCAAGAGACGGATTCCGCGTGACCACGCGCGGAGACGCGCCCCGCGTGACGTGGGCGGAGACGGACCAGGATTCGGACGGGGAACGGCGCACCGACGGGAGGACCGGGGCATGAGGCGGGTGGCGGCGATCGACTGCGGGACCAACTCGGTCCGGCTCCTCATCGCGGACGTCTCCGGTGACGACCTCACGGACGTCGAGCGTCGGATGGAGATCGTCCGGCTCGGCCAGGACGTCGACAGGACGGGGCGGCTCGCGCCCGAGGCGTTGGAGCGCACGTTCACCGCCATGCGCGGATACGCCAAGCTGATCAGGGAGCACGCCTCGGGCGAGGAGGTGCCGGTCCGGGTGGTCGCCACCTCGGCGACCCGGGACGCCGCCAACCGGGCCGACTTCGTGACCGGCGTGCGGGAGATCTTCGGCGTGGAGCCCGAGGTGGTCTCGGGCGACGAGGAGGCCGGGCTGTCCTTCGCCGGAGCGACCCGGGGCCTCGCCCGCGCCGGGGCCGCGGCCGAGACGCCGTGTCTGGTGGTCGACATCGGCGGCGGCAGCACCGAGTTCGTCGTCGGCTCGCGGAGCGTCGAGGGCGCGTTGTCGGTGGACATCGGGTGCGTACGGCTCACGGAGCGGCACCTGCGGGCCGATCCTCCGGCGGACGGGGACGTGACGGCCGCCGTCGCCGACATCGAGGCGGCCATGGACCGGGTGGAGGAGCACGTTCCCGTCCGTACGGCGCGGACGCTCGTCGGCCTCGCCGGTTCGGTCACCACGGTCGCCGGGATCGCGCTGGACCTGCCCGCCTACGACCCCGCGCGCATCCACCACTCGCGGATCCCCGCCGAGCGGGTCCACGAGGTGTCCGCGCGCCTGCTGCGCATGACCCACGACGAGCGGGCGGCCATACCGGTCATGCATCCGGGACGGGTGGACGTGATCGGCGCGGGCGCGCTGATCCTCGACCGGATCGTCCGCCGCTACGGCTTCGCCGAGGTCGTCGTCAGCGAGCACGACATCCTCGACGGGATCGCCTGGTCGCTCGCCTGACCCGCCGGGAGGCGTCCGCGCCAGGCTCGATCTTGTAGCTACTGTGCATTGCGTAGTACTCTGCGATGCGTGGACAGTAGCCAGCTTCTCAAGGGGGTCCTCGACCTGGCCGTCCTCGCGGTGCTCGCCGAACGTGACAGCTACGGCTACGACGTCGTACGCCGCCTGCGCGAGGCGGGGCTGGAGGACGTCGGCGACGCCTCTGTGTACGGGACCCTGCGGCGGCTCTTCAAGGCCGGAGCGCTCAACTCCTACGTGGTCGCCTCCGACGAGGGGCCGCACCGCAAGTACTACGGCCTGAACGACGTCGGCCGCTCGCTCCTCCAGAACTCGGCGACGACCTGGACGTCGTTCGCCGCCACCATGAACGACCTGCTGAAGGAGGTCGCCTCGGCATGAACTCCCCCCTGACGCCCAAGGCGTACGCCGACGCCGTGCGCGAGGCACTGGCCGATCTTCCCCCGGAGGACCGGGAGACCCTGCTGGAAGACCTCCACGACCACATCTCGGAGGTCGCGGCCGAGCCGGGACTGTCCCTGGAGGACCGGCTCGGCGCTCCGGAGGCGTACGCCGCCGAGTTGCGCGCCGCCTACGGCGGCCGGCCGGCGGGCGCCCCGACCTCCCGGCGCGGCCGGCTGCGCGCCGGGACGGCCGGGACCGCCCGGCGCGTCCACACCCGCATGCTGGGCCTGCCGCCCTACCGCCAGGCGGCCGCCTTCCTCCCCGAGTTGCGCCCGGCCTGGTGGGTGCTGCGCGGCTACGCGGTCGCGCTGGCCGTGCTCGCGCCCCTGACCTCGCCCGGGCTGGTCCCCGGCGACCTGGTGGCGTGGGTGTTCACCCTCACCGTCGTCTGGGGCTCCGTCTGGCTGGGCCGGCACGCCCGCGCGGGTTCACGGGGCTGGGGGCGGACGCTGCTCGCCGGGGTCAACGTGCTGGCGGTGGTCCTCGTGATCTCCGCAATGACCCTCGTGCCGAGCACGTCGCCCCGGGACGTGTCCTTCGACTACGGCCCCGCCCCGGCCGCGATGCGGGGAGAGAGGGTGTTGACGATCGAGCGCGTCGCCGCCCCGGAGGGCGGTCCGGTCTACAACATCCTCCCGTACGCCGCGGACGGCACCCAACTGCACGACGTGCGCCTCTATGATCAGGACGGCAGGCCGCTCACCCTGCGGCCGGAGGACTTCGGGCAGATGCTCGTCATCCCCTGTGAGGGGGAGCCGCCACTCCGCAACGCCTACCCCCTGCCGCTCACGTCGTTCGACCCCAGGGCCGCCCGGGAACGCGACTGCGTCTCCGACTCGGCCACCGACTCAGCCGCCGACTCCGCCTCGGCCACCGCCGCGCCGGCCCCCATGGTCACGGCGACCCACGGTGAAGGTGGCAGTGACGGCGACGGCGGCGAGGAGGCGGGCCCGACACCCGCGCCCGCCACATCCACCACACCCGCCGCGCCTGCCGCGTCGCCGGCCCCGTCCCGGACGAAGCCGGCGCCGGACCGCCGGGGCGACTGACCGGTCAGGCGCGCAGCCGGACCGGGAGGGAGAACAGGCCGCGCATGATCATGCTCGGCCACCAGCGCAGCTCGGCCGGGTCGACGGCGAGGGCCAGATCGGGGAAGCGCTCCAGCACCCTGCCGATCGCGGCCTCTCCCTCGACCTTGGCCAGGGCGGCGCCGATGCAGTAGTGGGCCCCCCGGCCGAACGCGAGGTGCGGTTCGCCGATCCGGCCCGGCGCGAACGTGTCCGGGTCGGCGAAGGCCGCGGGGTCCCGGTTGGCCGCCGGCAGCGAGACGAGGATCGGCTCCCCGGGCCGCATCTCCTGGCCGCCGATCACGACCGGCTCGGTGGGGAACCGCCAGGTGGCGTTCCGTACGGGACCGTCGTAGCGCAGGATCTCGTCGATGTGGTCCGGCAGCAGGGCGGGATCGTCACGCAGGGCCCGCGCCTGGGCGGGATGCCGCAGCAGCGCGAGGAGGCCGTTGCCGATCAGCGCCACCGTCGTCTCGTGACCCGCGACGAGCAGCAGGAACGCGGTCGAGGTGAGCTCGTCCTTGTCGATCTCGCCCTGGTTGGACCGTCGTACGAGGTCGGTGAGCAGGTCGTTCCCCGGCCTCGACCGCTTGAGCTCGACCAGGTCGTCCAGGAACGCCTCCAGGGCGTCGGTGGCCCGGGCGATCTCCTCCAGCTCCGAGGCGGCGGCGGAGTCGATCACCGAGGCGTGCCGGTGGAAGACGGCCCGGTCCTCCTCGGGCACGCCGAGCAGGTCGCAGATGATCGCGATCGGCAGGGGATAGGCGAGACCGGCGACCAGGTCCGCCTCCGGGCCGTCGAGACGGTCGAGGAGGTCGTCGGTGATCTCCAGTGCCCGGGCCCGCAGCCCCGCGATCCGCCGGGGCGTGAAGGCCGCGCTCACGACACGGCGCAGCCGCGCGTGGTCGGCCCCGTCCGCGTTGATCATGTGCCGGGCGAGCGACGGCCGGTGATCGAGGGGCAGGCCGAGACCGGCGGCCCGCCACTCCGGCGAACCCGCTGCGGGATCCTTGGCGAGCGACGGGTGGGTCAGCGTGGCGACGGCGTCCTCGTACCGCGTGACCAGCCACGCGTCGCAGCCGGGCAGCGGCACGCGGCTGACCGGCGCGTTGCGCCGCAGCCAGTCGAAGGCGGGATAGGGGTCGGCGTCGAAGGCGGGGCCGAACAGCGGGGGGCATGGGTCGGTGGACACGGGCCGGTACGTACCCACCTCCGGCGCGGCGGAAAAGATCGGAATCTTCGTCGGTGTATGCCCTCACGACACTCGCGCCCACTAGCGGCCACGCGGGCTCACTCGCGCCCACGCGGGCCGCGCGGGCCGGTGCCCGGGCGTCGTGACCGGCGGTCGCGGGCGTCGTGAGAGCCGGCTTCCGGCCGGCGCATCCCCGTCGACCTGGCACGATCGGTGGCATGAGCTTCGTTCCTCCCGGTTCCGGCTGGCCGGGCGATCCCGCCGGCCCCGGCACCCCCGTCGCCCGTGACGCCCACGAGGTCGCCAAGCTCGCGGCCGAGAGCCGCACGCTCGCGGACCTGACGGCCAGGCAGTCGGTGTGCCGGGCCTGCCCCCGGCTCGTCGAATGGCGGGAGGAGGTCGCCGACGTGCGGCGGCGGGCGTTCGCGGACGAGACCTACTGGGGTCGGCCGATCGCGGGCTGGGGCGACGACGCGCCGCACACGCTGATCGTGGGTCTGGCCCCCGCCGCGCACGGGGGCAACCGTACCGGGCGGATCTTCACCGGCGACCGCAGCGGCGACTGGCTGTTCGCCTCGCTGCACCGCACCGGGCTCGCCGCGAAGGAGACCAGCGTCCACGCGGGCGACGGCCAGCGGCTGATCGGAGCCCGCATGATGGCCGCCGTGCGCTGCGCGCCGCCCGCCAACAAGCCGACCCCCGAGGAGCGCGACACCTGCTTCCCCTGGCTCGCGGCGGAGCTGGCGCTGGTCGCCGGAACGACCCGGGTGATCGTGGCCCTCGGCGGCTTCGCCTGGCAGGCGGTCTGGCCCGCGCTGCGCGCGGCGGGCTTCACCCTGCCGTCCCGCAGGCCCGCGTTCGGGCACGCCGTCGAGGTGCCGCTCGTCCACGGCGCGACGCCCGTCACCCTCATCGGCTGCTATCACCCCAGCCAGCAGAACACCTTCACCGGAAGGGTCACGGCGGAGATGCTCGACGCCGTCTTCGCCCGGGCCGCCGCCCTCGGGAGCACCGCCTGATCAGGCTTGTGAACGGATTCACGAGTGCGAACTCCATCACTCCCGGAATATCGCGGTAATTTTTGCCGGAACATCGCCGACGGATGACCAAGTGGGGAAAATCACTCGACCTTCGGCCCTTGCGCGTTGGCCTCGTGGCCAACTCGTGACGTAAGCTTGTGAATGGTTTCACAAGCCTTGGAGGGCATCGTGGCAGACCGCAAGCCGCAGCACATCGTCATCGTCGGCGGTGGATACGTGGGCCTCTACTCCGCCCTTCGTCTCCAGCGCACGCTCCGTCGTGAGCTCCGTGACGGCAGCGTGCGGATCACGCTCATCGACCCGCAGTCGTACATGACCTACCAGCCGTTCCTGCCCGAGGCGGCGGCCGGCAACATCTCGCCGCGCCACGTCGTGGCGCCGCTGCGCCGGGTGCTCCCGAAGGTCCGCATCCTCAACGGCAGGGTCTCCAAGGTGCACCACGAGGCCCGTACGGTCACCTTCGAGCCCCCGGCGGGCCAGTCGAGGGAGATCGAGTACGACGTCATCGTGATGGCCGCCGGGTCGATCTCCCGGACGCTGCCGATCCCCGGCCTGGAGGACGCGGCCATCGGCTTCAAGAGCGTCGGCGAGGCCATCGCGCTCCGCAACAGGGTCCTCGCCCTCCTCGACCGCGCCGAGTCGGCCGAGGACGAGGACGTGCGCCGCCGGGCGCTCACCTTCGTCGTGGTCGGCGGCGGCTTCGCGGGCATCGAGGCGCTCGCCGAGCTGGAGGACATGACCGAGGACGCGATCAAGTACTACCCGGGCATCGACAAGAAGGACCTGCGCTGGGTCCTCATCGAGGCGTCCAACCGCATCCTCCCCGAGGTCGGCCCCGAGATGGGCGAGTGGACCGCCGAGCAGCTCCGCGAGCGCGGCATCGAGCTCAAGATGGAGACGTTCCTGCAGTCCTGTGAGGGCGGCCTGGTCAAGACCTCCGACGGCGACGAGTTTGAGTCGGCCACGATCGTCTGGACCGCTGGCGTCAAGCCCAGCCCGGTCGTCAACTCCACCGACCTGCCGCTCGACGAGCGCGGCCGGATCAAGACCACCACCCGCCTGACCATCGCGGGCGTCAAGGGCGCCTTCGCCGCCGGCGACGTCGCGGGTGTGCCCGACGTGACCAACCCCGGTCAGTTCTGCGCCCCGAACGCCCAGCACGCCGTACGGCAGGCCCGGGTCCTGGGCGACAACATCACCGCGTACCTGCGCGGGGAGGAGCTGAAGGACTACCGGCACAAGTACGTCGGGTCGGTCGCGGGCCTGGGCCTCCACCGGGGCGTCGCCAACGTCTACGGCATCAAGCTGCGCGGCCTCCCCGCCTGGTTCATGCACCGCACCTACCACCTGTCGCGGGTGCCCACCGTGAACCGCAAGGTGCGGGTGGTCATGGACTGGACGCTGTCGCTGTTCTTCAAGCGGGAGACGATCTCCCTGGGCGAGATCGAGCACCCGCGCGACGAGTTCCGGGCCGCCGCCAAGAGCGGGCTCAAGCGCTGAGCCTCCGGCCGGGCGCCACCACGGCGGATGCCCGGCCGGAGGTCGTGTCTCCCACGGCCTGGGACGGCCCGGCGCGCACCGCCGGGCCGTTCCGCGCTCTCCACGGCCCGGACCGGTGATGTCATGAAGGCGTGAGCGCCGCCGGATCGCGGTCCGGGCGCTCCCGGAGGGTCTCCCGTTCCTTGACCGGCCGGCGCCCACCGACGCCGTTCACCGACCGTGGAAAGGGGGACAAGCCGCGTAAGACGTAACTTGCTTACAGAGGAGTGATCCGTGACATATGATCGCGGCGCCCCCGTAGCCCAATGGCAGAGGCAAGCCCCTTAAAAGGGCTGTGGTGTGGGTTCGAGTCCCACCGGGGGCACTGTGTGCCGCCTCACCCAATCAGCCCGTGACCTGCGGGAGCGTGCCCACAGGCCGATCGCGACCAGCCGGCTGAGTACGGCCGGCCCGTATCGACTACGGCCCGTCCTGCCCCCGTGTGCCCGCGATTCCATTTCCCGTCCCGTACATAGGTGACGAAGTGGCGGCGGTCTGCCCGCACGCTGTACGGCGCGGAAATGGCCGGTTCGGTGAACGGTCGGCAACGGCAGCGCTCTTCGCGGTGGACGCCTTTCCGGGCAGTGCATGTAGCACGCCGATGATTCGCACCTTCTGACCCTGATCTCGCCCCCGACGGGCTCGCTCCGGTCAAGGCGCGGTACGCCCTGATGGCGGCGCTCGGCGGAGGCGGGCGGCAGGCCGTACGGGACTGGTTCGCCCGGCTCTGACTGCACCGGGAGTCCCGGCTTTTTTCCTTACCGGGTGGCGGGAACCCGGCCGGGGGGCCGAACGTTGCCATTGTGGCGGGGTGGCGTTCCATGTGCGATGAGCCCGAGGAACACCGCCCCCCGGGCATGTCCCCACTGGCCGCCCCAGCGGCTGATCGGCAAGTCGCGTCCTGGAGGAAGCGGATGGAGAGCAAGAACCCCATATTCAGTCGGCGTGGAGCGGCTGGTCAGCAGACGTGGACCGGCCCGACGCCCAGCGCGCGTGAACTGAACGACATGTACGCCGCCCCCTCCTACGCCCCAACGGCTGAGCGCGCCATGACGATGGACGACGTCGTCATGCGCGGCTTCATGACGCTCGGCACGCTCGTCGTCTCGGCCGCCCTGGCGTGGTATTTCAACGTCGGCTGGGGGCTCGCCGCCCCCGCGATGATCGTGGGCCTGATCCTCGGGCTCATCGTGTCGTTCAAGCAGAGCACGAACCCGGCGCTGATCCTCGGCTACTCCCTCTGCTACGGCATCGCCATCGGCGTGCTGAGCCACATGTACGAGACGGTGTACAACGGCATCGTCCTGCAGGCCGTGCTCGGCACGATGGTCGCCTTCGGCGGCACGCTCGCGGTGTACGCACTGAAGATCTTCCGGCCGACGCCGAAGTTCGCCAAGTTCGTGGTCGCCGCCGCGTTCGGGGCGATCGGCCTCATGCTGATCAACTGGATCGCGAGCATCTTCGTCAGCGGCGGCCTGGGCCTGCGGACCGACAGCCCGATCGGCTGGATCTTCAGCATCGGCATGATCCTGCTGGGCTGCTTCTTCCTGCTGCTCGACTTCAGCGAGATCGAGCAGGGGGTGCGGGCCGGCGTGCCGGAGCGCTACTCCTGGCTGATGGCGTTCGGCCTGACGCTGAGCCTCGTCTGGCTCTACCTGGAGATCCTCCGCTTCATCAGCTACTTCACGAACAACGACTAGCGGGTGCCCGCCGGGCCTGCCGAAGGTCCACCGGGCACCTCCCAGTCACCGCGTGAGCAGGGCGCCGTTCCTCCCGGAGCGGCGCTCTTTTTTGGTGCTATAGCAGGATTCGGTGATCGGATCTGTAAGTTTGGATCAACATCCTGTAACAAAACGATGCCGTTGGGGGCTTGTCAAGCGCGGACCGGTGATGCACTGTGACACAAAGCAGCCTTTTCCGTGGAGGTGCCCATGTCGTTGAACCACTCACCGGAGACCCAGACCAAGCTGATCGCCCGCGTCCCGTCCATAACCGGGCGTGAACTCCCCGAGTGGTTCGAAGCCATCGACAACGGTCCGTCGTTCCTGCGCTGTGAGGAGCGGGCCAACTGGCTCGCCGACGAGCACGGGCTGAGCCACGGCTACGCCGCCGCGATCGTCCGCGAGCACGAGCGGCGCCGTCGCTTCTAGCAGCAGCACGAGCAGGAACGCGCCCGCGCCGGCCAGGTGCGGGCGCATCATTGTCTTATGGATCTCGACAAGGCGCGTGAGTTCGTCAGGAACAACCACCGAGCGGTCATGCTGACCTGGCATCCGGACGGACGCCCCCAGACCTCCCCGGTCACCGTCGGCTGCGACGAGGACGGCCACATCGTGGTCAGCAGCCGTGAAACCGCCGTGAAGACCCGCAATCTCCGCAACAACCCGCAGGTCGTGCTGACCGTGACGACCGACGCGTTCTTCGGGGCGTGGGTCCAGATCGAGGGCACGGCGGAGGTCGTCCCGCTGCCCGAGGCGATGGAGTCGCTGGTCCGGTACTACCGCGACATCAGCGGCGAGCACCCGGACTGGGACGACTACCGCGCGGCGATGGTCCGGGACAAGCGCGTGATCATCCGCATCGAGCCCACCCGCGCCGGCCCCGACCACCACGGCTGACGATCCCGATGTGGCCGTCCGCGCCGGGCCCGGCGCGGGGTCAGGCGCGGGATCAGGCTCAGGACAGCCGCTCCAGCACCATCGCCATGCCCTGGCCGCCGCCGACGCACATGGTCTCCAGGCCGATCGACCTGTCGTGGAACCGCAGGCTGTTGACCAGCGTGGAGGTGATGCGGGCGCCGGTCATGCCGAACGGGTGGCCCACCGCGATGGCCCCGCCGTTCACGTTGAGCCGGTCGACGTCGATGCCGAGTTCGCGGTAGGAGGGGATCACCTGGGCGGCGAACGCCTCGTTGATCTCGACCAGGTCGACGTCATCGATGGACATGCCGGCCCGGGTGAGTGCCTGGCGCGACGCCTCGACCGGGCCGAGGCCCATGATCTCGGGGGACAGGCCCGTGACGCCGGTCGACACGATCCGGGCGAGCGGCGTGATGCCCAGCTGGGCCGCCTTCACGTCGCTCATGACGATCACCGCGGCGGCGCCGTCGTTCAGCGGGCAGCAGTTGCCGGCCGTCACCGTGCCGTCCGGCCGGAAGACCGGCTTGAGCCGCGCGACCGCCTCGTACGTCGTGCCGGCCCTGGGGCCGTCGTCCCTCCTCACCACGGTGCCGTCGGGCAGCGTGACCGGGGTGATGTCGGTGTCCCAGAAGCCGTTGGCGACGGCCTTCTCCGCGAGGTTCTGCGAGCGCACGCCGAACTCGTCCTGCTCGCGCCGCGAGACGCCCTTCAGGGCGGCCACGTTCTCGGCGGTCTGTCCCATGGCGATGTAGACGTCGGGCAGCGCGCCGTCCTCGCGTGGGTCGTGCCACACCGGGCCCCCGCCCTTCGCGGTCTCCTCCGTCCGGGCCTTGGCATCCCCGAAGAGCGGGTTCTGCGCGTCGGGCAGGTCCGAGCTGCCGTTCCCGAAGCGGGAGACGGTCTCGACGCCCGCCGAGACGAACACGTCGCCCTCGCCCGCCCGGATGGCGTGGAACGCCATCCGGGTCGTCTGGAGAGAGGAGGAGCAGTAGCGGGTCACGGTCGTGCCGGGCACGTTGTCCAGGCCGAGCAGCACCGACACGACCCGGCCCAGGTTGTGGCCCTGCTCGCCGCCCGGGAGGCCGCAGCCCAGCATGAGGTCGTCGATGTCGGCCGGGTCGAGCTGCGGCACCTTCGCCAGCGCGGCGCGGACCATCTGCACGGTCAGGTCGTCGGGACGGATGTCCTTGAGTGACCCCTTGAAGGCGCGGCCGATCGGCGACCGCGCGGTCGCCACGATGACTGCCTCGGGCATGTGACTCTCCTGCCTGAACTCGTGCCCCTCCACCTCGCGGGGCCTCCCTCCCGGAGGTTACCCCCCGGTACGGCGCCCGCCACGCCCTGCCTACCCGTACATGCCGGGGGCGGTGGCGGTGTGGTCGTTGACGGCGTGCAGGCCGCCCTTCTCGTCACGCCAGAGGCGCCAGCCGTTCTGGCTGCCGGTGAACCAGGAGGGCGGCGCGGCGGAGGAGCTCTTGCGCTTGCCCGTGGCGAGGTCGAACTCGCACAACGCCGCGATCGAGTAGAACCCGGGGATCACGCCGCGCAGCGACAGCGGCTTGGGGTCGGTGACGCAGAACGACCACCCGCTCGCGCCGCTCACGGGGGTCGGCTCTCCGGTGCCGAGGTCGAAGACCGAGCCGGGGGCGTCGCGCTTGAGGAAGCCGAGCCGGTCCATGTCGCGCGGGAAGGCCAGCCACCAGCCCGACCCCGGCACCTGGGCGGGGGTGATCTGCCCCAGGACCCGCCCGCTCTCGGCGTCGAGCCGGGCGAACCCGCCATACTGGCCCTGCTCGTCCACCGGCCGGACGATCGGCGCGTACGCGGGGTTGCCGCTGGGGTAGACGCGGACGACGGACGGCCGCATCCAGTCGACGGCCCCGTCCGTGAGACGCGCCGAGAACAGGCCGAACGCCGAGGTCCGCTTGGTCTGGGGGCTGGTGTACGGCGCGACGTAACCGACAATCTTGTCGCCGGTCGCGCCGAAGGCCCAGCCTCCGCTCAGGTCGACGCCGGGGCCGAGGGCGTCCTCGATCGGCAACTGCCAGACGGCCTTGCCGTCCTTCAGCGTGCGCGCCTCCAGCACCGGATGCGAGGCCATCCTGAGCAGCACGACCCTGGCCGGGTCGGACCACTCGACCTCGGCGATGCCGGGCAGGCGCCACATCACCGCGCCGTCGCGGGGGTTCAGCACCACGACGCGGGCGGTGGCGAGCTCGGTGTCCTCCGAGACGCAGACGTACGGCCCGCAGCGCTGCGGGCCGAAGGTGGACCGCATCGGCCGGGTCCACTTCTGCTGCCCGGTGCGCCCGTCCCGGGCGACGAGGGTGACGTTCTTCCCGCCGGCGGGGTCGAGCGCGACCACCACGGACTGGCCGACGCCGGTCTCGACGGTGGCGGGGGCCTGCACCCCCATCCCCGGCAGGCGTCCGGCCATCGTCGCCGGATGCGTCCACAGGCGGCGGCCGGTGGTGAGGTCGAGGGCGACGGTCTCCAGCGTGCCGTCGGGCCGCATGGAGGTGGTGGCGGCGACGCCGCCTCCCGTGGTGGCCCGGCTGACCGCGTTCACCTGCGTGTTGTGCCAGGCCGGATCGTCCTTCACGGCGTCGTCGCCGCCGGAGCAGCCGGTGAGGGCCGCCCCGGTCAGCAGAGCGCTCGCCGCGAGCGCCAGAGCGGGTCTCAGGTGGGTGGACTGGGGCCGGATCATTTCGCTCCTACAGGGGGTGACGGCCCGGCCGCAGGAGGTGACCGGCTCTGGGCGCTCGGAAGCGGCCCAGGTCTCCGGCGGAGCGGCGCCGCCCACCGTGCACGGGGGCCGACCGCCCGGCCGGCGACCCGGGTCGCGACGACCTCGGTGCCGGGCTCCTCCACGGCCATTGCGGCCAAGAGGTGTTGCGATCCTTCGACGCGTACGGGTTCCGGCTCGGGCCACAACCCCAACGCGGTGCATACAGACGGTAGCACTGCGTACGCGGCCTGTAGGTAACCTCGGGCAGATGGATGAAAACGATCAGGTCAGAACATCTCGGCCGGGTCGGCCTCGAACTCGGGTCCGAGCAGGTCGGCGAACGCGACGGTCCGCCCGCCCTCTTCGAGGACGGCGACCGTCCGGGCCGCGGCGAGCCGGCGCGACCGGCGCCGGATGAGCGCCGGCCCTCCTCACCGTCACGGTACGGTGTGGAACCTGACGGTACGGTTTGAAAGCAGGAGACAAGCCGAGGTCCGGCCACCCCTACGGACCCCGGCGTGAAGACGGCCGACAGGCCTCGGGCGGACAAGGTGGTCCTCGCGGTGCGCGTACACGACTCGCTGATCGAGCTGATGGGAAACACCCCGCTCGTCCGGTTGCGCAAGGTCACGGCGGGCGCTCCCGCCCAGGTGCTGGCCAAGGTGGAGTACTTCAACCCCGGCGGCTCGGTGAAGGACCGCATCGCGGTGCGGATGATCGAGGCGGCCGAGCGGAGCGGAGCGCTCAAGCCCGGTGGCACGATCGTCGAGCCGACCTCCGGCAACACCGGCGTGGGCCTCGCCATCGTGGCGCAGGAGAAGGGCTACCGCTGCCTGTTCGTCTGCCCGGACAAGGTCGCCCAGGACAAGGTCAACGTGCTCCGGGCGTACGGCGCGGAGGTGGTCGTCTGCCCGACCGCCGTCTCGCCGGACCATCCCGACTCCTACTACTCGGTGTCCGACCGGCTGGCCCGCGAGGTCCCGAACGCCTGGAAGCCCGACCAGTACTCCAACCCCGGGAACCCGGAGAGCCACTACCACTCCACCGGCCCGGAGATCTGGGAGCAGACCGAGGGCAGGATCACCCACTTCGTCGCGGGCATCGGCACCGGCGGGACGATCAGCGGCACGGGTAGGTACCTGAAGGAGATCTCCGGCGGCCGGGTGAAGATCATCGGCGCCGACCCGGTCGGGTCGGTCTACTCGGGCGGCACCGGCCGGCCGTACCTGGTCGAGGGCGTCGGCGAGGACATCTGGCCCGCGACGTACGACACCACGATCTGCGACGAGATCATCGCGGTCTCCGACAAGGACTCGTTCGGCATGACCCGCAGGCTCGCCCGCGAGGAGGCGCTGCTCGTCGGCGGCTCGTGCGGCATGGCGGTGGTCGCGGCGGTGCGGGTGGCCCAGGCGGCCGGCCCGGACGACGTCGTGGTCGTGCTGCTGCCGGACGGCGGCCGCGGCTACCTGTCGAAGATCTTCAACGACGAGTGGATGGCCGACTACGGCTTCCTCACCGAAACGAGCGAGGAGGGCCTGGTCGGCGACGTGCTGGGCCGCAAGTCGTCCGGGCTGCCCGAGTTCGTGCACGTCCACCCGCACGAGTCGGTCGGCACCGCGATCTCGATCATGCGGGAGTACAACGTCTCCCAGCTCCCCGTCATGAAGGAGGAACCGCCGGTCATGGCGGCGGAGGTCGTCGGCTCGATCGTCGAGCGCGACCTGCTCGACGGCCTCTACCGCGGCCGGGTGCGGGCGGAGGACGAGATCGGCACCCACATGTCCGCGCCGCTGCCGATGATCGGCTACGGTGAGCCGGTGGCCCGGGCGGTCGAGGCGCTGGAGAAGGCCGACGCCGCGGTGGTCCTCGACGACGGCAAGCCGGTGGGCATGGTCACCCGCCAGGACCTGCTGGCCTTCCTCGCCAACCACTGAGCCAACCACTGAGCCGGCCGCTCGGCCGTCTCTGAGCCGGCCGCTGACGCGCCCGCCGGGACCAGGTGGGACGGGCGGCTACGCTCGACGCATGAACCATGGTTTCGAGACGCTCGCCATTCACGCAGGCCAGGAGGCGGACCCCTACACGGGCGCCGTCGTGCCTCCCATATATGCCGTTTCCACCTACAAGCAGGACGGCGTGGGCGGCCTGCGGGCGGGATACGAGTACAGCCGGTCGGCCAACCCCACCAGGACCGCCCTGGAGGAGGCGCTGGCCGCCGTCGAGGGAGGCGTGCGCGGGCTGGCCTTCGCGTCGGGCCTGGCCGCCGAGGACACGCTGCTGCGCGCCGTCTGCAGGCCGGGCGACCACGTGGTGATCCCGAACGACGCGTACGGCGGGACCTACCGGCTGTTCGCCCGGGTGCTGGAGGAGTGGGGGGTCACCTTCGACCCGGTGCCGCTCGGAGACGTGGACGCGGTGCGCGCCGCCATGCGGCCGCGGACGCGGGCGGTCTGGGTGGAGACCCCCACGAACCCCTTGCTGAATGTCGCGGACCTCGCCGCGCTGGCGGACGTCGCGCACGACGCGGGCGCGCTGCTCGTCGTGGACAACACCTTCGCCTCGCCGTACCTGCAGCAGCCGCTCGGCCTCGGCGCGGACGTGGTGGTCCACTCGACGACCAAGTATGTCGGCGGCCACTCCGACGTGGTCGGCGGGGCGCTGGTGACCCGGTCGGCCGACCTCGGCGAGCGGCTCGCCTACCACCAGAACGCCATGGGCGCCGTGGCCGGGCCGTTCGACGCCTGGCTCACCCTGCGCGGGCTCAAGACGCTGGGCATCCGCATGGACCGGCACTGCGACAACGCCGAGCGGGTGGCCGACCTGCTGCTGTCGCACCCGAAGGTCGTCCAGGTCCTCTATCCCGGCCTGCCCGAGCACCCCGGTCACGAGGTCGCGGCCAAGCAGATGCGCCGTTTCGGCGGGATGGTCTCCTTCCGGGTCGAGGGCGGCGAGGAGGCGGCCGTCGCGGTCTGCGACCGGGCCCGCCTGTTCACGCTCGGGGAGTCTCTCGGCGGCGTCGAGTCGCTGATCGAGCACCCCGGGCGGATGACCCACGCCTCCGCCGCGGGGTCGCCGCTGGAGGTTCCCGCCGACCTGGTGCGCCTGTCGGTCGGCATCGAGAGCATCGACGACCTGCTGGCGGACCTCTCCCGGGCACTCGGCTGACGACTGTCCGGTGACCGCTCCGCGCCCTGACTAACGCCCGCTCCGCGTCAGGGTCGTACGCTCCGGCGCGGGGGCGGGAGCCACCCACCGTTCGCAGAGCAGGGCGGCGAGCGCGGCGGCGGTCAGGACGGCCCCCGCCGCGGTGACGCTGCGGACCCCCGAGTGGTCGATGAGCACACCGCCGAGCATCGAGCCGCCCGCTATGCCGATGTTGAAGGCCGAGCCGCTGCCGGCCGAGGCGATGTCGGTGCTTCCCGGGGCCACCTGCAGCGCGCGGCTCGCGATGGCCGCCGCCAGCGCGCTGAACGACATGCCCGTCACACAGAGGGCGACCACGGACACCGGGTGCAGGGCGCCGAAGAAGTAGAGGACGAGCAGCGCGCACGTGATGAGGGCCAGCGGCCCGGCCAGCGCGGTCCTCGGCCGGCTGTCGAGCAGCCGGCCGACGACGACCGCCCCCGCGACTCCGGCGATCCCGGACGCGAGGAGCAGCGGGCTCAGCGCGGCCGGGGCGAAGCCGCCGAAATCCAGCAGGAACGGCGTGATGTAGGTGTACGCGGTGAGGTAGCCGCCCACTCCCATGACGGTGGCGACGATGAGCAGCACGTAGCGGCGCGCGTCGGGGGTCGCGCCACGGCCCGGCTCGTGGCCGGTGGAGTCGGCCCCTGCCCGCCGCCCGCCGGGCATCAGCGCCGCCACGATGACGCACGTGACGAGGCCGACGGCGGCGGCGAGGGCGAACGCGGCCCGCCAGCCGAACTGCTGGCCGAGCCAGGTGCCGGCCGGGACCCCGAGGACGGGACCGAGGGCGCTGCCGATCGACATCCGGGCGATCGCGCGCCCCCGGATCCGCGGGGGGAACAGGGCCGCCGCGGCCGGAGTCGCGACCGACCAGAACAGCGCCTGGGTGGCGGCGACCAGCAGTCGCGCGCCGAGCAGCACCGGGTAGTTCGGCGCCACCGCGCTCAGCAGCATCGCCACGACGAACACGCCGAGCGTGACCGTGAGCAGCCTGCGCCGCGACACCCGCCGGGTCAGCCGGGTGAGCGGCAACGACGCCAGCACCACGACCGCGGCGTATCCGGTGACGAGCAGGCCCGTCTGGGACGGCGACCGGTGCAGGTCGGCCGCCATCACCGTGAGCAGCCCGATGGGCAGGACCTCGGCGGTGACGTAGGTGAACGCCCCGACGGAGAGGGCGATCAGCGCCCAAGTCGCCCGGCGTTGCGTCGTAAGGTGCACCCGCTCCTCTTTCTCCCGTTTTGTGCCAAAGACGTTCTATCTGGCATTCAGGGAAGAGCGGGAATCGACGTCAGGGGTTGAAGAAGACCATCAGGAAGAGGATGACGAGCCAGATCAGCGCGCTGATCCCGCCGAGCGCGGCGATCCGCCCGGTCTGCACCTTGGCGTCGTCCTCCGGCGACTCGGTGGACAGCGCCTCGATCGCCGTGCGCTGGTCCCGCTCGACGATCACCAGCAGGACGGCCGCCACCACGAACAGCGTCATCGACACCGACAGATAGGGCGCGCCGAGGGCGCTGCGGCCCAGCAGCAGGCCGAAGAGGAACACCCCGATCGTGAGCAGCCCGAACAGCCGGGTCGAGCGGTGCAGGTAGCGCAGCACGCCGAGATCCCGGGCCCTGATGTAGCGCGGCGTGACGCTCGTGACCGCCGTCAGCGGGCCGAGCGCGAAGATCGCGAATCCTATGTGCAGCCACAGCAGCAGATGGTCGAGAGGCGACATGGGCCAGAGGTTATCGCGTCGGTTCCGTACCGCACGCGTCACGGCGCGCATCGCGGCACACGCGATGCCGGGCGGGCCGGGGCCGGCTCACTTCCGGCGGCGCGGGCGGTTGTGGACCGACATCTCGTAGAGGACTCCGGTGAGGATCATGAGGACGACGAGTCCGACCGCTGCGAACATGGGAGCGCTCCTTCCACCGGCGTGTGGAACGACCAGCGCGAACACGGGGAGTGCCTGTCTATCGTCCGCCGATTGCAACCCGGTCGGCAATCGATTATCGATCCCGCCGGCGGCGGTCCCGCGGCGTGCCGCGTGCCGGTGCGGGGCCGTCCCCCGTGACGCCCTTGTCCCACCAGGGTGCCCCGTGCGGGCCCGGCGTACCCCGTCCGGCTCCGCTCAGCGGGTGCGGCGGGCGCGCAGGAAGTCGCTGACGACGTACTCGCCGAGCCGGTCCGCGCCGGCGGAGAAGACCCGGCCGCCGTTGCGCCGGGCCACCTCGTCGACGAACTCGCGCAGCCGGTCGTCGGCGGCCAGCATGAAGACGTTGATCGTCGCGCGGCGCCGGGTCATCTTGTCGACCTCGGCGAGCGTGAGCGTCAGCGTCTCCTGCGAGGGCGGCCACTCGAACCGCGGCGCGCCGTTCCGCATCAGGTGCGCCGTCGGCTCGCCGTCGGTCACCACGAGGACCACCGGCTCGAAGTCGGGGTGCCGGTCGAGGTGACGGCCCGCGATCAGCAGCGCGTGGTGCAGATTGGTGCCCTGCACCGTGTCCCATTCGAGCCCGGCGAGCTCGTCCGGCCGCAGCACCCGCGCGTAGTTCGAGAAGCCGATGATCTGCACCGCGTCCTGCGGGAACTTCGAGGCGGCCAGTGCCTGGAGCGCCAGCGCGGTCTGCTTGGCCGCCGCCCAGGTGCCGCGCAGGGCCATCGAGTACGACAGGTCGACCAGCAGGCAGACGGCCGCCGCCGAGCGCCGCTCGGTCTCCACCACCTCGAAGTCGTCCACCGACAGGGCCACCGGGGCGCCCCCGCCCCGCCGTACGCCGTTGACGACGGTCCGGACGACGTCGATCGGCTGCTCGTCGCCGAAGCGCCACTGCCGGGTCGACCCGGTCGGCTCGCCGGCCGTCCCGGCGTCGCGCTGGTCGTGGTCGCCGCGGCGGCCGGATTCCAGCGACGAGAACACGCGGCGCAGGGCGGTCTCGCCGAGTCGCCGTACGGCCTTGGGGGTGAGCTCCAGCTTGCCGCGGTTACGCCGCAGGTAGCCCTGGGCCTCCAGCTCGCGCTCGACCTGGCGCAGGGACGCCAGGTCGTCCACCGCCGAACGGCCGAGGGCCCGGCGTACGGCCTCCTCGTCGACGTCGTCGAGCCGGGCGCCGGGGTAGTCCTGCCGCAGCGCGCTCTCCAGGTCGCCGAGGTCGGCCAGCTCCTGCAGGGCGGTCACGGCGTCGCCCATCTCCGTCGGCCGCTCGCCCGACACGCGTTCGGGAGTGCCCCAGGCGAGGTCGGGGCGGCGGGCGTGGAGGGCGTCGCCGAGCCGGCTCATCTGCTCGGCCAGGCCGGCCTGCTCCAGCGTGTGGTCGATCAGCCCGGCCAGTTCCTCGCGCTGCTCGGGGGTGAGCGAGGCCAGCAGCCGCTGGGCGGCGGCGGCGCGGCGGGCCAGCTGATCGACCAGCTCGTCCAGGTTTCGCGGGTTCTCGGGAAACATGTCCCCGTATTTCCGCATGAACTGGTCGAAGTCATCCTGGGTGTGCTCGCCCCGGGCATCCCGGTCGAGCATGTCGTTGAGGTCCGACATCATCTGCCGGACCTGTTCCATCGCCGCCGGATCGGGGTTCGCCAGGGCGTCCCGCATGCCGCGGAACCGGCTGTCGAGGACCTCCCTGCGCAGCAGGTCGCGCAGTTCCTCGAACGTCCGCCGGGCGGCGGCCGACCGCCAGTCGTAGCCGGCGAGCTCCCGCACCGCGCGGGCGGTGTCGGAGGGCAGCGCGTCCAGCATCGCCTCACGGAACCGGGCGTCGTCCGCGGAATCCCCGGATTCCCCCCGGCCCTCGGACTCTCCCTGGAGCTCCGCCCGCTCCTGGCCGATCGCCTTGTCGAGCAGGGCGCGGGCCCGCTCCAGCGTCCCGTCGAGCCGGGTGCCCTCCCGCAGCTCCCGGCGGCGGCGCCGCACCTGGCGGAGCAGATCCTCCAGGCCGCGGCGGTCCGGCGCGCCGGGCAGCCCCCGGCGCAGCAGGTCGCGCAGCGCGTCGAGCGGCGTCGAGCCGGACAGGACGGCGTCGCCCATCTCGTCCAGGGCCGCGCGCACGTCGTATGGCGGAGCCAGCGGATCCGGCCCGTCGTGGTAATCCCGGTAGAAGTAGCTCACGTGCGGTACACCATGCCGCCGTCGGTCTCGTCCTTGGACAGCCTGCGCATCAGATACAGCCCCTCCAGGGCGAATTCCAGCGCCGCGGCGGCGTGACCGGGTGACTCGTCGCCCTCGCCCATGCCGAGCCTGGCCATCATCTTCGACAGCCCCTCGACGCGGCCGATGCGGCGCAGCAGCTCGGTGGCGGGCACCAGATCGCCCGACTCGACCCGCGCGCCCTCGCCGAACCGGTCCAGCAGCGGCGTGAGGTCGGCCCCGCCGAGCGTGCCGCGGAAGGTCTCCGCGGTCGCCCGTCGCAGCAGGTGGGAGAGCACGTCGACCTCCCGCCCCTCCTCGCTGACCTCGAACTCCACCTTGCCGCGCAGCGTGTGGACCACGCCGGGCAGGTCGCACACCCGCGTGACCGGCCGTTCCTCCCCGGTCAGCGCGGCGCGCCGTACGGCGGAGGCGGCGGCGGTCTCGGCCGCGGCGATCGAGAAGCGCGCCGACACGCCCGAGCGGGAGTCGACGGCGGTCGACTCGCGGACGAGGCGGGTGAACCTGGCGATCACCTCCACGAGGTGGTCGGGCAGGTCGGCGCCGAGGGCGTCGAGGTCGGCCTCCTGGCGGATCAGGACCAGCTCGTCCTCGACCGTCCGGGGATAGTGCGTGCGGATCTCCGCGCCGAAGCGGTCCTTGAGCGGCGTGATGATCCGGCCGCGGTTGGTGTAGTCCTCGGGGTTGGCGCTGGCGATCAGCAGGACGTCCAGGGGGAGGCGGAGGTTGTAGCCGCGGACCTGGATGTCGCGCTCCTCCAGCACGTTCAGCAGCGCCACCTGGATGCGCTCGGCCAGGTCGGGCAGTTCGTTGACGGAGAAGACGCCCCTGTTGGTGCGGGGGACCAGGCCGTAGTGCACCGTCTCCGGGTCGCCGAGCGTGCGGCCCTCGGCGATCTTGATGGGGTCCACGTCGCCGATCAGGTCGCCGACGGAGGTGTCCGGGGTGGCCAGCTTCTCGCCGTACCGGTCCTCGCGGTGCTTCCACGCGACCGGCAGGTCGTCGCCGTGGGCGGCGGCCAGCCGACGGCACCGGACGCAGGCGGGCGCGTACGGGTGGTCGTTGATCTCACAGCCCTTGACCATGGGCGACCACTCGTCGAGCAGGCCGGTGATGGTGCGGATCAGCCGGGTCTTGCCCTGGCCGCGCTCACCGAGGAGCACGAGGTCGTGCCCGGCGATCAGCGCCCTCTCCAGGTGCGGCAGGACGGTCTCGTCGAAGCCGACGATGCCGGGGAACCGGGACTCGCCGGAACGTAGCCTGGCCAGCAGGTTCTCCCTGATCTCGGCCTTGACCGTCCGGTGTCGATGTCCACTCTCGCGCAGTTCACGCAGAGTGCTGGGGGCAGGCGTGGGCGATTTGTGCACGGAGTCGAGCCTACGTCCCCGCCCGGTGATCCGGCAGCGGTGTCGCGTCATCCGGGCCCCTCATCCGGGCCGTGATCGGGCTGTAGGAGCGCGATTCACCGGGCGTACCGCGCGTTGACCTCCGTTCAGTGGGGAGAATCGTGGAAACGACCGGCCGCCGAGAAGCGGTCGCGCGAAAGAGAGGGCGAGACGATGGCGGTAATGACGAGCCGCTTCGCCGACGGTCTCGCCGTGGGCGCCAACCTGGAGGAGGCGGCCGAGACCGCCGTACGCCAGGCGCTGGCCGGCCTGTCGGGTCCGCCGGACCTGATCTGTTTCTTCGTCTGCGGGGACGACCCCGACGACGTGGCCCGGGCGGGGCGGCGGGCGATGTCCGTCGCCTCCGGGGCCGACGTGATCGGATGCAGCGCGACGGGCGTGATCGGCCACGGCCAGGGCGTGGAGCTCGCCCCGGCGGTCAGCGCGTGGGCCGCGTCCCTCGACGGGGCCAGGATCGACGCGTTCGCGCTGGAGACGCTGCGGACCGAGGACAAGTTCGTGGTCGTGGGGCTGCCCGAGCGGATTCCGGACGACCGGGTGGCGATCCTCCTGGCCGATCCCTACAGCTTCCCGACCGACGCCTTCGTCGAGCACTCCGACGAGGTGCTGGAGGGCCTGCCGGTCGTCGGCGGCCTGGCCAACGGACTGCAGGGCCGCGGGTCCGTCCGGCTTTTCGCCAACGGCGAGGTGCACGAGTCGGGCGCCATCGGGGTGGTCATCGGCGGTGAGGTGAACGTGAGCACGGTGGTGAGCCAGGGCTGCCGGCCGATAGGCCCGACCATGGTCGTCACCCGCGCCGAGGACAACGTGCTGCTCGAACTCGCCGGCCAGCCCGCCCTCGCCCGCCTTGAGGACATCGTCAGCGATCTCGACGAGGAGGACCGCGAACTGGTCGCCACCGGCTTACAGATCGGCGTCGCCATGGACGAGTACGCCGAGCGCCACGAGCGGGGCGACTTCCTGATCCGGGGGGTCATCGGCATCGACCCCGAGCGGGAGGCGGTCGCCATCGGCGACGTGGTCGAGATCGGCAGGACCGTGCGGTTCCAGGTCAGGGATGCCGAAGCGGCCGACGAGGACCTCTACGAGCTGCTCGACGCCCATCTGCGCGACACCGGCAGGGCCGACGGCGCGCTGCTGTTCTCCTGCAACGGCCGCGGCTCCGGGATGTTCGACTCCGCCGACCACGACGCGCTGGCCGTACGCGAGACGCTGGGGCCGATCGGGGTCGCGGGGTTCTTCGCGGCGGGGGAGGTCGGGCCGGTCGCCGGGCACAACCACGTCCACGGGTTCACCGCCTCGCTGCTCGTCTTCTCCGCCGGCCCGTCCGGCGTGGGGAAGGGCGCGTGAGCGATCTCACCCTGGCCGTCGACATCGGCGGCACGAAGTTCGCGGCCGGGCTGGTGGAGCCGGACGGGCGGGTCGTGGCCGCGCAGCGGGTAGCGACACCCCGGGGCGGCGACGCGGAGACCCTGTGGGAGACCCTGACCGGCCTGCTCGACCGGCTGGCACCGCCCCCGGGCGTCGCGGGCGTGGGGATCGGCTGCGGCGGCCCGATGACCTGGCCCGCCGGGGAGGTCTCCCCGCTCAACATGGGCGGCTGGCGCGGTTTCCCGCTGCGTGAGCGGCTCGCCGCGCGGTTCCCCGGCATACCGGTCCGCATCCACAACGACGCGATCTGTCTGGCCGTGGCCGAGCACTGGCGCGGCGCGGGACAGGGGAGCGCGGCCATGCTCGGGATGGTCGTGTCGACCGGCGTCGGCGGCGGCCTGATCCTCGGCGGCAGGATCGTCGACGGCGGGACGGGCAACGCCGGTCACGTCGGTCACGTCGTGGTCGACCCCGGGGGACCGCCGTGCGGCTGCGGCGGCAACGGCTGCCTGGAGGCGGTCGCCCGTGGCCCCGGGCTCGCCGCCTGGGCGCTCGCCCAGGGCTGGTCACCCGGCCCCACAGGTTCGCCCGGCGGCACCGGTTCGCCCGGCCCCACCGGTTCGCCCGGCCGCGCCCGACCGCCGGAGGACCCGGGCGGAGATCCGTCACAGCCGGGCAGGGCTTCGGAGCCGGGCGGGGAGCCGTCCCGGGACGGCGGGGAGCCGTCCGGGCAGGGCGGGGAGCTTTACCGGGAGGAGGGGACGGCCACCGCGCGGCGCCTGGCCGCCGACGCGGCGGCGGGCGACCCGATCGCGCTGGCCGCGATGACGCGGGCCGGGCGGGCCCTCGGGATCGCGATCGCCTCGGCCGTCAACCTCTGCGACCTCGACCTCGTGACCATCGGCGGCGGGCTCAGCCAGGCCGGCGACCTGCTCTTCGGGCCGCTGGAGGAGGCGCTGCGCGAGCACACCCGGATGGGGTTCGCCCGGCGGGTGCGGGTCGTGCCCGCCGCGCTCGGTCAGGACGCCGGCCTCGTCGGCGCCGCCGCCCTGGTGATCGCCGGCGACCGGTACTGGTCGCCCGGACCGTGACGACGCCCCCGCCCATGCCCCCACCCACACGCCCTCCGCCCCTGCCCCACCCCTGCCCCACCCCTGCCCCACCCACGCCCTCCGCCCATGCCCCCAACCACGCCACCACCCATGCCCCCACCCATGCCCTCCGCCCCCGACCGCTGTCTCCCCGGAACCTGTGATGACCCCCGGAACCTGTGATGATGGGCGCATGGCTGTCCCACAGGTGACGTACGACGACGTCGTCGCCGCGCGCGCGATGCTGTCCGAGGTGGCGGCGCTGACGCCGATGCTGCACTCGCGGGTGCTGTCGGAGACCGTCGGCGGCTCGGTCCACCTCAAGTGCGAGAACCTGCAGCGGGCCGGGTCGTTCAAGATCCGCGGCGCGTACGTGCGCATCGCGCGGCTGACCGCGGAGGAGCGGGCCCGGGGGGTGGTCGCGGCCAGCGCGGGCAACCACGCGCAGGGGGTGGCGCTCGGCTCGTCCCTGCTCGGGGCCAAGTCGACGGTCTACATGCCCGAGGGCGCGCCGCTGCCGAAGGTGGAGGCCACCCGGGCGTACGGCGCGGACGTGGTGTTCGCCGGGCACACCGTGGACGAGGCCCTCCGGGCGGCCAGGGAGCACGCGGAGCGCACCGGGGCGGTGTTCATCCACCCGTTCGACCACCCCGACGTCGTCGCCGGTCAGGGCACGGTCGGCCTGGAGATCCTGGATCAGCTTCCCGGCACGGCCACGATCGTGCTGCCGATCGGCGGCGGCGGCCTCGCGGCGGGCGTCGCGCTCGCGGTGAAGTCCCAGCGTCCGGGGATCAAGGTGGTGGGGGTGCAGGCGGAGCGGGCCGCCGCCTATCCCGACTCGCTGGCCGCGGGCCACCCTGTGATGGTCGTGCCGACGTCCACGATGGCCGACGGCATCGCGGTCGGGCAGCCGGGCGACCTGCCGTTCGAACTGATCCACTACCTCGTCGACAGCGTCGTCACCGTCTCGGAGGAGTCGCTGTCGCGGGCCCTGCTGCTCTGCCTCGAACGCTCGAAGCTGCTGGTGGAACCGGCCGGCGTGGCCGCGGTGGCCGCGCTGCTCGACCATCCCGAGGCGTTCGAGCCGCCGGTGGTCGCCGTGCTGTCCGGCGGGAACATCGACCCGCTGCTGCTGGCCCGGGTGCTGCGGCACGGCCTGGCCGCGGCCGGCCGCTATCTCGCCTTCCGCATCCGGCTGACCGACCGGCCCGGCGCGCTCGCCGTGCTGCTGGCCAGGCTGGCGGATCTCGGGGTCAACGTGCTCGACGTGGTCCACGAGCGGTTCGGCTCCCGGCTGCACCTCGACGAGGCCGAGGTCCTGCTGCACCTGGAGACCCGGGGGCCCGCGCACGGCGACGAGGTGCTCGGCGCGCTGCGGCGGCACGGCTACCGCATCGACGCGGAGTACGGCCTCCAGGTGGGCGGCGAGGGCGTCGTCGCGGCCCTTGGGCCCTGACCGGGCGGGTCAGACGACCGGCGCCGGGCGCCCCGGCCGGAAGAGCCAGGCGTCGAACAGCGGCTTGAGGTTCTTCCCCGAGACGCGCTCGGCCAGCGCGACGAACTCGGGCGTCGTGACGTTGCCGTACCGGTGCGCGGCGGTCCACTGCCTGAGCAGCGGGAAGAAACTCTGGTCGCCGATCTCCCGGCGCAGGGCGTGCAGCGTCATCGCGCCGCGCGTGTAGACCGCGGCGTTGAACAGGTCGTCGGCGCGGGCCACGCCCGGGGGATAGCTCCACATGGCGTCCGCCTCGTTCGCGTAGTAGCGGCGGAAGGTCGCGTCGGCGGTGCCCTGGCCGCTGTGCTCCGCCCAGAGCCACTCGGCGTACGTCGCGAAGCCCTCGTTCAGCCACAGGTCACGCCAGCGGCCGATGCTCAGGCTGTCGCCGAACCACTGGTGGGCCAGTTCGTGCGCGATTATGGCGGGCTCGGGCGTGAAGCCGCCGTAGATCGGCTTGGTCTGGTTCTCCAGCGCGTACCCCACCGCGTGGTCGTCGATCACCCCGCCCGTGGAGGAGAAGGGGTACGGCCCGAAGACGCTCGACCAGTAGTCCGTGATCTTGCCGGTCTGGGTGATCAGGGTGTCGAGCGAGCCGCGGAACGAGTCGGCCACGGCGGCGTAGATCGGCAGCCCCCCGCCGCTCGTGCCGGTGCGCACCTGGAACTTCCCGGTCGTCATCGTGGCGAGATAGCTCGCCATCGGGTGCTTCTCCCGCCAGACGAACGTGGTCTTGCCCCCCGTGGTGCGCGGCGTCCCCGACATCTCGCCGTTGGCGATCGCGGTCAGCCCCGCGGGCACGGTGATCTGGAAGTCGTACGTCGCCTTGTCGGCGGGGTGGTCGTTGGAGGGGAACCACGTCTTGGCGCCGTTCGGCTCGCAGGTGACGAAGGCGCCGTCCGGCGTGGCGATGAAGCCGTACTCGCCGAGGCTCGACGACCGCAGCGACCGGGGCACGCCGGAGTAGTCGACCGCCACCGCGAACATCCCGCCGTCCGCGATCCGCCGGGCCGGTGTCACCACGAGCTCGTCGTCCTGCCGGCTGAACGTGGCCGCCGCGCCGTCCACCGTCACCCGGCTCACCGTGAGCCCGTGCAGGTCGAGGTCGAACGAGGTCAGGTCCTGCGTGGCCTTCGCCCGGATCGTCGTGCTGCCCGCGAGGTTCCGCGACGCCGGATCGTAGGACAGCGTGAGGTCGTAGTGCTCGACGTCGTAGCCGCCGTTGCCGTCGCCGGGAAAGTCGGGGTCCCCGATCCCGGGAGCGCCCGTCGTGCTTCCCGTGCCGCCCGTGCTTCCCGTGCTCGCCGTGCCGCCCGTACGCGCGGGGGCCGCGACGGTGGCCGTGCCCGGCGAGGCCGAGGCGGCGGCGCTCTCGGAAGGCGCGCAGGCCGTGGCGGTCGCGACGGCGACGGCGCAGACGATCGCCGGGATGGCCGGGATGACTGGAGAACGGTTCAGCGGCATAGAGTCGTCACTCTACGCGAGGCGGCGGCGTGCTCCGTGTCGCCACGTCACGGTGTCTCCCCTGCTCACAGGGGATTCAGGCGTCCACGACGAGAGTCCTGGCGGCTTTGTCGTGCAGGGCCTGCTTCCTGGGGTCGAACAGGATCCACGCGAGGTCGACCAGCCCCAGGCAGCAGAGCGAGCCGAGCACGGTCATCACCGCCTGCCGCACCGCGACCGGCCCGAGACCGGCGGGTTCCCCGGTCTCCCGGACGACGCGCATGCCGAACAGCCGCTTTCCCACCGTCTGCCCGTTCCAGTACGACTGGAGCAGCCAGTAGTAGAGGAACCCGATCACCGCGACGACGAGGCCGTCACCGGCCGGGACCCTCGTCACCACGCCCGTCACGTCGTCGTACGCGGCCCTCCAGTCGTCCCAGGTGACCGGCGCCGTGACCAGCGAGACGATCACGCCGTCCACGATCCCGGCGAACAGCCGCCGCCACCGCCCGGCGAGCCGCGGCGCCGTCTGCCCGAAGGGAGGGGGCGTCCAGGGACGCCTTGGTCCCCCGTACGGGGATCGCCCGTACGGGGATTCCTCGTACGGGCTTCCCGGAGGCGGCGGCGTTCCCATGGCTGAATGGTCACCCCGCCGCCCTTGGGGCAAAGCCCGGCACGCGCAAAGTGTGCGTTAGAGGGTGCCCCGGCGCTCCTGCTCGCGCTCGATGGCCTCGAAGAGGGCCTTGAAGTTGCCCTTGCCGAAGCCGAGGGAGCCGTGCCGCTCGATGAGCTCGTAGAACACGGTCGGGCGGTCCAGGACGGGCTTGGTGAAGATCTGCAGCAGGTAGCCGTCCTCGTCGCGGTCCACCAGGATGCGGCGCTTCTTCAGCTCCTCGACCGGCACGCGGACCTCGCCGATGCGCGAGCGCAGCTCCGGGTCGTCGTAGTAGGAGTCGGGCGTGTCGAGGAACTCGACGCCCGCCTGCCGCATCGCGTCCACCGTCGCGACGATGTCGTTGGTGGCCAGCGCGACGTGCTGCACGCCCGGGCCGCCGTAGAACTCCAGGAACTCCTCGATCTGCGACTTCTTCTTGCCCTCGGCCGGCTCGTTCAGGGGGAACTTGACCTTGCGGGTGCCGTCCGCGACGACCTTGGACATCAGCGCCGAGTACTCGGTCGCGATGTCGTCGCCGACGAACTCCGCCATCTTGGTGAAGCCCATGACCTTCTCGTAGAACCCGACCCACTCCTCCATGTGCTCGACGTTGCCGACGCAGTGGTCGACCGCCTGGAAGAACCGCCCGTTCTTCACCGCGGGAGGCGCGGCGATGGGCTCGGCCGCCACGTATCCGGGCAGGTAGGGGCCGGTGTAGTTGGCCCGGTCGACGAGCGTGTGCCGGGTCTCGCCGTACGTCGCGATCGCCGCGACCACGACCTTGCCGTGCTCGTCCTCCACGACGTGGGGCTCCTCCAGCCCCCGGGCGCCCTGCCCCAGCGCGTACCGGTAGGCCGCCTCCACGTCGGGCACGTCCAGCGCGAGGTCGATCACGCCGTCGCCGTGGTCGGCCACGTGCCGCGCGAGCGGCGTGCCCGCCCGTACGGCCCCGCGCAGCTCGAAGCGCGCCGAACCCGAGACGAGGACGTACGCCACCTCGTCGCGGCTGCCGGTCTCCGGCCCCCGGTAGGCCACCAGGCGCATCCCGAAGGCGGTCGAGTAGTAGTGGGCGGCCTGCTTCGCGTTGCCGACCGCGAAGACCACCGCGTCCATGCCGTGAACCGGAAAGACATCGTTCATGCGACAACTGTCGGTTGGCGTAGCCAATTTGTGCAACAGTGAGTTGATTCGGTGGACAATTTGCTCAGTCTCTGTGCTTGTGAAGGGGATATCGTCATGACGATTGACCACCTCGACGCCCGGCTCGTCGCCCTGCTGGCCGCCGAGCCCAGGATCGGCGTACTGGAGTGCTCCCGCAGGCTCGACGTCGCCCGGGGGACGGTGCAGGCCCGGCTCGACCGGATGGCCGCGAAGGGGGTCATCACCGGCTACGGCCCGGACATCGATCCGGCCGCGCTCGGCTTCGACGTGACCGCGTTCGTGACGTTGCACATCAGGCAGGTCGCGGGGCACGTGCCGGTGGCCGACCAGCTCGCGGTCGTCCCCGAGGTGCTGGAGGTCCACACGATCACCGGCGGGGGAGACATGCTCTGCCGGGTGGTCGCCCGGAGCAACGCCGACCTCCAGCGCGTCATCGACCTGATCGTGGACGTGCAGGGGGTCGTACGGACCGAATCGGTGATCGCGCTCGACACGCCGGTGCCGTACCGGACCCTTCCCCTCGTAAGGGCGGCGGGCGGCTGATTGGGGCACGGGGGTCATGTTGGCGCGGTTTATCCACAGGTGCTTGTCCGCGGGGCATCTTTTCCACAGAGGTGACGGGGAGTGCGGAACCATCGTGGGTCATCGTTTACCGTGGTTGCATTCGCCCAGCTCACGGGGCCACAAGCGGGCGTATCGGGGGTATCGGACTTATCGGGGGTCGCAGGGTGGGCAACACCGGGGAGGGCCCGGCCGAGAAGGGCGGAGCCGGGCGGGGCCCGGCCGAGGGGGGCCCGGGCGAGGGGAGCACCGTCGCGCCGGGGGCGGCGCACGGCAGCGCGGCCGGGGCGGGCGGGACGGGCGGTGGCGGCGCACGTGGAGACTCGCGGGACGGCGGCGGACGGCCGGAACGCCGTGGACGCCGTGGACGCCGACGGCTGCCGCGCGTCCTGCTCGGCTGCCTCGCCACCTCGGTCGCCGGGCTGGTCGTGTTCCTCGCCGTCGTGTGGGCGCTGACCCCGATTCCGGGCGGCACCCAGGAGCTGGCGACGGCCCAGGGGTCGGTGATCTACTACCGGGACGGCAGGACCGTCCTCGCCACCGAGGGCGTCAACCGCAAGAACGTGCCGCTCGCGCGGGTTCCCAAGGTGGTCAGGGACGCGGTCATCGCCGCCGAGAACCGCACCTTCTACCAGGACCAGGGCGTCTCCGTGCAGGGCACGGCGCGCGCGCTCTGGTCGACGGTCACCGGCCGGCAGCTTCAGGGCGGCTCCACGATCACCCAGCAGATGGTCCGCAACTACTACAGCGGCCTCGGCCAGGAACGCTCTGTCGGGCGCAAGCTCAAGGAGATCATGATCGCGCTCAAGGTGGATCGCTCCGAGCCGAAGGACTGGGTGCTGGAGCGCTACCTCAACACGATCTACTTCGGCCGCGGGGCGTACGGCATCCAGGCCGCCTCCCGCGCCTACTTCGACAAGGACGTGCAGAAGCTCACGCCGGCGGAGGGGGCCTACCTAGCGGCCGTGATCCAGCAGCCCACCCGTTTCGCCGATCCCACCGGCCCCGCGCTCGACGCGGTCAGGGCGCGGTGGGCGTCGGTGATCCAGGGCATGCGCGAGATCGGCGCGATCAGCCGCGAGGAGGCCGGGGCGCAGACGTTCCCGACGCTCGCCAGGCAGCGGCCGCCGCTGTCCCTGGGCGGCCAGAACGGCTACATGCTCGCGCAGGTACGGGCCGAGCTCAACCGGCTGGGCTTCACCGACGAGGACATCAACCACGGCGGCCTGAAGGTCACCACGACGTTCGACAAGAAGCTCATGTCCCTCGCCGCCGAGGCGGTCAGGTCGGTGCTCCCCGAAGGCACCCCCAAGAAGGTCCGCACCGGCCTCGCGGCCGTCGACCCCGGCACCGGCGAGGTCGTCGCCTTCTACGGCGGGCGGTACGAGACCAACCAGTACGACAACGCCTTCTCCGCCAAGGTCCAGGCCGGGTCCACCTTCAAGCCCTACACGCTGGCCGCGGCGCTCGAAGCCGGCTACGGGCTCGACACGCTGGTGTACGGCAACTCGCCCATCACGATCGGATCCGCGAGCATTCCCAACTCCGGGGGCAGGTCCTACGGCCCGGCCATTCCGCTGGCCCAGGCCACGCAGTACTCGGTCAACACCGCCTTCGTCGACCTCGGGCAGCGGATCGGCCTCGACAGGGTCGTCGCGGCGGCCCGTGCGGCCGGCATCCCCGAGACGCAGCTCGCCCCGCACGCGAAGGCCGCCACGCTGCCGCTCGGGGTGGCGTCGGTGAGCGCCGTGCAGCAGGCCTCCGGGTTCGCCACCTTCGCCGCCGGCGGGATCCACCGCGAGGCCCACGTGATCAGGTCCGTCACCGACGGCAGCGGGCTCGTGCGCACGTTCGCGCCCTCCGGCACCCGGGCCTTCAGCGAGAACACCGCCGCCGACACGACGTACGCGCTGGAGCAGGTCGTGCTGAACGGCACCGGCACGGCCGCGCGGCTGTGGGACCGGCCGGCGGCGGGCAAGACCGGCACCACCGACGAGTCGGCCGCGGTCTGGTTCTCCGGGTACGTCCCGCAACTGGCGGTCGCCGTCGACATGTTCCGCGACGACAACAAGCCGGTGACCGTCCCCGGATACGGCGAGTTGTACGGTGGCACGCTTCCCGCGGAGATCTGGAAGACCTTCGTGGGCGCCGCCATGGAGGGCAAGCCGGTGAAGGAGTTCCCCGAGCCGGTCACCTGGAACCCTTACTACTCCTGGGACTACGGCAGGGCCACGCCCCAGCCGAGCGGCGATCCCAACGCCATCCCGATGGACCCCTCGGCCACCTTCCCGCCGTACGGGCCGGGGGCGCCCGGGCTGCCTCCCGGCGCGCCCGGAGACGAGGAGCAGCCCGGCGGCACCGGCCAGGAGGGCCCGGGCCAGGACGGCGGCGGCACGGGCGGCGGCGGCACGGGCGGCGGCGGCACGGGCGGCGGCCAGGGCGGCGCCAACAACCTGCGCCCCAACACCCTGCGTCCGAACGGCCTCCTCCCAGACGATCTTCGCCCGAACGACCCGGGCCGGGCCGGTGAGGCGGGGAGCCCGCCGGGCGGGCCCGGCACCGGGCAGGACGCCCCCGCGCCCGGCGGCGCCGACCGCACGGGGGCCGACCGCACGGGGGCCGACCGCACGGGCGCGGGCACCGGCGGCACCGGCGGCACCGGCACCGGCGGCACCGGCACCGGCACGGGCGGCCGAAGGAGCACCGGCGGCGCCCCGGCGGGCCTACTGCCGTAACCGCCGGAGGATTCGCCCGGACGGAGCGGTGTCCAGCCATGGGTGAAGAGGATGCCGGGTGAGGGACGCCGCGAGGTGCCGCTCCGGTCGACGCGGCGGAGGCGATCGGCAGCGGGCGTCGGCCCCGCGTCAGTTGGCCAGTTCGGCCCGTAGCTCGGCGGGGGTGGTGACCGGCGCCCGGCAGGTGAAGCGGCGGCACACGTAGGCGGCGGGCGAACCGCCGATCATGCCGCGCCCCTCCAGCAGCGGCACGTCCACCGACCCGGCTTCTCCTGATCCGGCGTCTCCTGATCCGGCGCCTGCCGATCCGTTGCCGGCGGATCCGTCGCCGAGCGCGACCACCAGGCCTGGCGCGCCGGACAGCAGGGCCGCCCGGTGCAACGCGCGGGTGCGGGCATCGCCGGGCGGGCCGACGATCGCCACCTCGGCGGGCCCGCGCAGGGCCGCCTCCGCCACCGCGAGGCCCCATCCCGCGAAGCGGGCGTACCGCCCGGCCAGCGTGGAGACCGCGCCGAGCGCGGCCTCGGCCGCCTCCCGGTGCCGGGCCGAACCGGTCAGCGCGGCGTACGACAGCAGCGCGCCCGCCGCCGCGAACCGCCCGGACGGCGTGGCGTTGTCGGTGGGGTCCGCGGGCCGCTGGAACAGCCGCTCGCCGTCGTCCGGGGCGTCGTAGAACCCCCCGGAGCCGTCGGGGAACCGGGTGAGGATGGTCTCCAGCAGGTCGCCCGCCCGGTGGAACCAGCGGCTCTCGCCGGTGACGCCGTAGAGGGCGATGAAGCCTTCCGCCGCGTTCGCGTAGTCCTCCAGCATGCCGGCGTTGGTGCCCGCCCGGCCGTCGCGTGAGGTGCGCAGCAGCCGGGCCGGGCCGCGGCTCACCGTGTGCAGGTCGTCGAGCAGCACGGCCGCCTCCCGCGCGGCGTCCACCAGCACGGGCCGCTCGAACAGCGCGCCCGCCTCGGCGAGGGCGGCGATCACCAGCCCGTTCCACGAGGCCACGATCTTGTCGTCCCGGCCCGGCCGCGGGCGCCGTTCCCGGGCGGCGCGCAGGGACGTACGGATCCGGTCGAACCGCTCCGGATCATCGGGGTCCGCCAGAAGCTGGAGCACCGACGTGCCGTGCTCGAACGTGCCCGTGACCTCGAACACCGAGGCCGCCCAGGCGCCGTCGTCCTCTCCGAGGACCTCGCGAAGCTGCTCCGGCGTCCAGACGTAGAACAGGCCCTCGCCGTGGGCGCCGTCCGCCCCCTCGCTGTCGGCGTCGAGGGCCGAGGCGAAGCCGCCCTCCGGGGTCCGCATCTCCCGCAGCAGCCACTCGGCGGTCTCCAGGGCCACCCGCCGGGCGAGGACCGAGCCCGTCGCACGCCACCAGTGGGCGTAGACCCGCAGCAGCAGCGCGTTGTCGTACAGCATCTTCTCGAAGTGCGGCACCACCCAGTCGGCGTCGACGGAGTAGCGGGCGAAGCCGCCGCCGAGCTGGTCGTACAGGCCGCCCCTGGCCATGGCCTCCATGGTCGCCTCGGCCATGGAGACCGCCTCGGGCGTGCCGTGCCGCAGCAGGAACTCAAGGACCATGGACGGCGGGAACTTCGGCGCCCCGCCGAAGCCGCCCCGCCGTTCGTCGAAGCCCTCCGCGAGGTTCCGTACGGCGAGGGCGAGCGTGCCGGCGTCCGGCAGCGGGCCCGACGGCACCCCGGTCTGCTCGCCGAGTGCCTCCACCACCTTCGCGCCCTGGCTCAGCACACCCTCCCGGTCCTGCCGCCAGGCCTCCGAGACGGCCTGCAGCAGCCGGTGGAGGTGCGGCCGGGGAAAGTAGGTCCCGGCGTAGAACGGATGCCCCTCCGGCGTGGCGAACACCGTCATCGGCCAGCCGCCCTGCCCGGTCATCGCCTGGACCGCGCCCATGTAGACGGCGTCCACGTCGGGGCGTTCCTCGCGGTCGACCTTCACGTTGACGAACAGCTCGTTCATCTGCCGCGCGGTGGGCTCGTCCTCGAACGACTCGTGCGCCATGACATGACACCAGTGACACGCCGAGTAGCCGACGCTGATCAGCAGGGGGACGTCGCGCCTGCGCGCCTCCGCGAACGCCTCCTCGCCCCACGGAAACCAGTCCACCGGGTTGTCCACGTGCTGCAGGAGGTAAGGAGAGGTCTCGCCGCCCAGCCGGTTCATATCGCCAGCCTCTCACACGCTCAGAAAAGCACTACGCGGCCGCGCTCCTGCCTACGGCGGGAGATGTCGTCCATCGTGGTGGTAGGAAGCGAACCCGTCTCGGCGGCCGCGCGGATACGGTCACGCTGGGGATCGGTGTCGAGCATCGCTCGCCCCCACCAGGCCGTGAGCACGCCGTCGAGTTCCGGCCCCTGCTGAGCTTCCAGCAACTCCGCGAAGAACTGGGCCCGACGGGCGCCTCGGAGCGCGTCGGAGATCCCACCGATGGTGCGGGGCACACGCGGCGCTTCGGCCGAATGCTGGTGGACGGGTTGAGCGCCCATCGACACCGCCTTTCGTCGCTCCCGACCAGGGTAATGCGCAGCGGACGAGCTTCAGAGTCACCCGCGTCATCCGGCCGCCCAGCCGGTTCATATGGCCAGACTCTCACACGCTCAGAAAGGCCCTACGCGGCCGCGCGGATACG
The DNA here is from genome assembly GCF_045040095.1 of Microbispora sp. NBC_01389. Classification (NCBI taxonomy): domain Bacteria; kingdom Bacillati; phylum Actinomycetota; class Actinomycetes; order Streptosporangiales; family Streptosporangiaceae; genus Microbispora; species Microbispora sp. NBC_01389. The sequence goes on along the minus strand of NZ_CP109552.1, from coordinate 918,373 downwards.
GTCACGCTGGGGATCGGTGTCGAGCATCGCTCGCCCCCACCAGGCCGTGAGCACGCCGTCGAGTTCCGGCCCCTGCTGAGCTTCCAGCAACTCCGCGAAGAACTGGGCCCGGCGGGCGGACTCCGGGGCGGTGGCCGGGTTCGGCGGAACGGACCCTGGAGAACGCGCGGGGAGAACGTGGGGATGTGTTCGGGCGCGTCCGGGCGTAGGCTCACAGGACGTGGGCTTGGATCTGGACTTCGCGGTCAGGCACTCGGGGCGCCCGGCGGCCGTCATGACGCGGCGGGACGTCGCCCGGGTGCTGCTGGCTGTGCCCTCCGGGCAGGCTCTGGTCGCCCTTCCCGACCTGCGGCGGCAGTTGCTCGCCGCGGGCAATCCGCTGTCGGTCACGTTCTGGGAGTCCGCGAAGGCGGTGCTGACCAGCATCGAGTCGGGCGTCGCCACGGTGGGCGACGTGCAGCGCTGGCTGGAGTCCAGCGGCACCGAGCCGATCATGCTCACCCGCAGCTACTTCCTGTGGCCCGAGGAGAGCGAGCGCGGCCCGGTGGCCACCGAGATGTACGAGCGGCTGGTCGAGTTCCTGGAGGAGCGGCTGGCGGCCGGGGAGATCGACGCGGACGCGCTGGCCGCCGGAGACCCCGGGGCTCGCCACGCCTACGAGGAACTCCAGGAAAACTGGCTCGGTACGCCGCTTCCCGACGGCCGGGTGCCCAACGTCGTGGTCAACGACGAGCAGGACAAGGAGCTGTACGCCGCCTGGGACGAGGAGGAGGCCTTCGCGCTGAGCGAGTTGCGGCGGGTGCTCGACGACCTGCCCGAGCCGCCCTTCCCCGAGGCCGACCTCCGCATGGCCGCCCGGCGGCTGCGCGTCACGCTGGGCCGGCCCGGCTATCCCGGCAACGTGCTGCGCGCGTGCGCCGGCCTGGAGGAGGGCGACCTGCCGGAACGGGACGAGGACCTGTGGCTCACGGTCGCCGCCGGGATCGCCGCGCCGATCTCCGACCTCCCGGACGAGGAGGACGCCGCCCGGTTCTTCGACATGGAGGGCGATCTCAGTCACGAGGACTCGATACTGGCCTCGCTGTGCGCCATCCACCACGCCGACTGGCTCGCCTCGGTGATCACCCTCGTCCGGTACGGCCCCGGCGTGCTCGCCTCACCGGAGCGGATCGCCCGGTTCATCGCCGACTCCGAGGACGTCGACGTCGACCCGGACGAGCCGGAGGACCTGGAGGCGACGGAGATGCTGTTCACGGCGGTCACCCCGCTGTGGGCGCATCTCGGCATCGTGGACCGGGCGGAGGTGCTGACCCCGCTCGGCTGGTGGGGCCTGCCCAAGGCGCTGGAGCGCGCCTGGTCCTCCGGCCCCGCCCTGCCCGACTGACGGACGGCTCACCCGGCAGCGTCCACCAGGTCGCGGTACTCAGGGTGCCGCTGGATGAACCAGGCCACGAACGAGCACAGGGGCACCACGCTCAGCCCTGCCGTACGCGCGCCGTCGAGGGCGGCGCCCACCAGGTGGCCGCCCAGCCCCCGGCCCTCGTACTCGCCGCGCACCTCGGTGTGCGTGAAGACCATCGCCCCGTCCCGCATCCGGTACTGCGCGAACCCGGCGACCACCCCGTCGACCAGGATCTCGTAGCGCGACGCGGCCGGGTCGGCGACGACCTCGACGGCCGCGCTCACGCGTCCGGTCCGTTCCCGGGCCGTTCGTCCTCCCGGCGGTCGTCCGGCACCTGGATCTTCTTCATCTGCTTGTTCATGTTCTTCAGCAGGAGGAACAGGGCGACGCCGATCGCGGCGACGACGAGGAAGCCCAGGAGACCCGGCCCGTAACTGTTTGCGTCCACCCGTCCAGCTTACGAGCGGGCAGGGGCGGCCTCCGCGTGGATCCCCGTGAACAGGTCGTCCTCCGGCAGCGTGGTGTCCACCAGCGACCGCGCGAGGTGGTAGTCCTCGGTCGGCCAGATCTCCTCCTGGAGATCCCTCGGGCAGACGAACCAGAAGCCGTCGGGGTCGACCTGGGTGGCGTGCGCGAGCAGGGCGAGATCGCGGAGCTCGAAGTAGTCCGCGCACGGCACCCTGGTCGTGACCTCCCACTTCTCCGGGCGGTCCTCCCAGCGGGCGATCCAGTCGGCGTACGGCGAGCCGATGCCGCGCTCGGTCATCGCGTTGTGCAGCGCCTCGAACCGCTCCCTGGTGAAGCCCATGTGGTAGTAGAGCTTCAGCGGCTGCCACGGCTCGCCGGTGCCCGGGTAGCGGTCGGGGTCACCCGCCGCCTCGAACGCCTCGACCGACACCCGGTTGGTCTTGATGTGGTCCGGGTGCGGGTAGCCGCCGTTGTCGTCGTACGTGAGGATCACGTGCGGCCGGAACTCCCGCACGGCGGCGACGAGCGGCGCGGAGGCCGCCTCCAGCGACTGGAGCGCGAAGCAGCCCTCCGGCAGCGGCTCGTTCTCGTCCTCCGGCAGTCCGGAGTCGACGAACCCGAGGAAGCGCTGCCGCACGCCGAGGATCTCGCGGGCCTTCTCCATCTCCTGCCGGCGCACCTCGCCCATGTTCTCGAGGATGTCGGGCCGGTCCATCTTGGGATTGAGGATCGAGCCGCGTTCACCGCCCGTACAGGTGACGACGAGGACCTCCGCGCCCTCCGCGACGTAGCGGGCCATCGTGGCGGCACCCTTGCTCGACTCGTCGTCGGGGTGCGCGTGCACGGCCATCAGCCTCAACGGTGCGCTCACGGCTCTCCTCATGGTGTCCTCTGGCTGTCAAAGAGGTTAGCTTCTAAGTGACCGTGCGTACCGGACCGGCATGGCCCGCGCCGGCACGGTCCCGGTGCGGACGATCGTCTCGCACAACACCGACAATCCTCAGGGAGATTCCGCGATGCCCACGGATGAGGCCGGCGGCGGGGGGACACGACCGGTGCTCGGCACGCCGGACGAGTTCGCGCCGCGCCCGGCGCGGCCCGGCCGGCTGGTGCCGTACGTCGTGATGGCGCTGGTCGTGGCGCTGATCGCGGGCGGCTGGGGCTACGTCATGCTCCGCGCGAACGGGAACCCGGTCGTCAGCGCCCAGGTGATCACCTTCGACGCGAGCGCTCCGGACTCCGCCGTAATAACGTTCACCGTGCACAAGCCCGCCGGCCGGGCGGCGACGTGCCGGATCCAGGCACTCGACACCAGGCATCTGGAGGTCGGCAGCCGCGAGGTGGACGTCCCGCGGGGCCGGTCGGACCTCGAGTTCACCGAGCGGGTGAGAACAAGCGCGCAGGCCACGGCGGTACATGTCGACTACTGCGATCTCGTATAGTGGAATCTTTGGGGAAGCGTTCGAAGGCGTTAACTCGTTAGCCTTTCGAGTCACTTACGGAAACAAGGAGAGCCCGTGGCCGTCTCCCAGAACGACAACGTCACCTGGCTGACGCAAGAGGCGTACGACCGCCTCAAGGAGGAGTTCGAGTACCTTTCGGGCCCGGGTCGCACGGACATCGCCAAGAAGATCGAAGCCGCCCGGGAAGAGGGTGACCTCAAGGAGAACGGTGGCTACCACGCCGCCAAGGACGAGCAGGGCAAGATGGAGGCCCGCATCTTCCACCTCCGGCAGATCCTGGACAGCGCCAAGGTCGGTGAGGCTCCCCGCGCCGAAGGCATCGTCGGACCCGGCATGACCGTGACGGTCCGCTTCGACGGCGACGACGAGGAGGTCACCTTCCTGCTGGCCTCCCGCGAGGAGAGCGGCGCTCCGATCGACGTCTACTCGCCGAACTCTCCCCTCGGGTCCGCGATCAACGGTAAGAAGATCGGCGAGCAGGCGACCTACACGATGCCCAACGGCAGGCAGAACAGCGTCGAGATCCTCGAGGCCGTGCCGTACGTCGGCAACTAGTCGGCATCCAGGGGCCGTGGCCCACAGGTCTTGTCCCTTTTCGCCCCGGCCGGGAATTCTGCAATCGATTGCGGTATTCCCGGCCGTACGGCAGTCTCGTCGTGGAACGAAGCATTCACTGCGGAAGGGGGAGATCGTGCTCGAACGCCGAGCGCGCTTATCCACCCGTGTCCGCAGGAAACTCGCCACAGTCGTGTTCGAGGCGCGTCAGGACCTCGCGTACCGGCCGCGCCTTCCCCGGCGGGGCCACGCGCGGCGGGGCGCCGGGTTGCGCAGGACGGTCCCCTTCATCGCCGTGCTGCTCGCGTGCGTGCTGGCGGCCGACGTCCTCGCGCTCGGCGAGCTCACGTCGGACGCGGCGAACCCCGATGTGACCGCGGCGGTCTCCCAGCGGCGTGCGGGCCACGGTTACGTGGCGGCGGCGCGGCAGGACCGCGCCGCGACGGCACCCGGAACGGCCCCCGACCCGGCGGCGGGCCCGGCCGCGGGATCGCCGGAGAGCCCGGCGGCCGCGCAGGTGGCGCCGCTGGAGCGCCTGATCCGCCCGCACCTGTTCGTGGTGGCCGAGCGGCCGCTGCCCGCCGAACTGGTCGAGAAGGTGCGCCGGGTCAAGGGCGTGGCGGACGCCGAGGTGACCGGCGCGGCCGACGTGACCGTGGACGGCAAGCGCGTGCAGACGATGGGCGTCGACCCGTCGACGTTCCGCGCGTACACGCCGAAGGTGACGGCCGGCACCGACGGGCTGTGGCGCAACATCGCGGCCGGGGACATGGCGGTCTCCTTCGAGCTCGGCCACGACGGCGGCGTCAAGCTCGGGTCCGTCGTCGAGGGCGGCGGCAGGCGCCTGCGCATCGGCGCGTACGCCACGGTCGGCATGGGCTCGATCGCCGCGATCGTCTCGAAGGACACGGCGGCGGCGCTCGGCGTCCCGGACGGCAACGCCCTCGTCGTGAGCGCGCCGAAGGTCGACTCGGCCGGGCTCCGCCGGAGCCTGCTGAAGATCCTGCCCAAGGGCAGCCAGGTCGCCACGATCAACCCGGTGGTGGTCACGCCCAAGGGGCGCACCGTGTGGCCGTCGACCGCGTTCATGTCCGCCGACCAGCTCAAGGTGGCGCTGGAGGCGGCCGTCGGCAAGCTCGGCCGGCCGTACGTCTGGGGCGCCGAGGGACCGGATAGCTTCGACTGCTCCGGGCTCGTGCAGTGGGCGTACGCGCAGGCGGGCGTGAAGATGCCGCGGGTGACGTACCAGCAGTGGGTCACCGGGCCGCAGGTGCCGCTGTCGCAGGCGCAGCCGGGCGACCTGCTGTTCTGGCGCAACGACCCGACCAACCCCGGCTACATCTCGCACGTCGCCATCTACTGGGGCAACGGGAAGATGCTGCACGCCCCGCACACCGGCGACGTCGTGAGGATCGCGAACGTCTACACGAAGAACCTCGCCGGGGTCGTCCGGGTCAGCCCCCAGGTCTCCGCCCGGGTCCGCTGACCCCACGGGCGCCCTACGTCGGCAGGCCGGCTTCGAGGAGCCCGAGGGCCTCGTCGACCAGGGCTGGGAGCGGCGTCGCGCCGTCCTGGTCGACCCAGGTGAACAGGGCGGTGATCAGGGCTCCCATGACCGCCCCAGCGAGCGTCCGTACGGCGAAGTCGCCGGGATCGCGGCCGGACCGCCCGGCGACGGCCGCGGCGAGCATGTCGACCGTGGCGAACAGTCCCTCCGCGGTACGCGCCCGCAGAGCGGGCACCGAGGTGGACAGCCGGGTCCGGGCGAGGGTCTGGTCCAGTTCCTCCGGATCCATCGCCTCGAAGGCCCCCCGGCACGGCGCGGACGGAGGGGGCGTCCTGCCGGTCGGCGCGCCGCGGTGAGCTCATGCCTCGATTCTGCCGTTCATCCGGACCGGGATGCTCGCCGGAAGACCGGCGACATGATCTCGCCATGAAGAGCGGAAGCGGTGTAATTTTGATTACATGAATGCAGAAGAAGAGTTGAAGACGTGGTTCGCCGGCCGCCTGCCGGAGACGTGGTTCGCCGGCCGGCCGGAGGTGGTCGTGGACCGCGAGGAGATCACCGTGCTCGGGACGCTGCCGCCGTTGTCGGTGGCCGAGGGGCTGCCCGACCTCGAACGGGCCGCGGCCGTCGAGGGATACGTCGAGCGGTTCCGCGAGGAGACCCGCGAGCGCCGGATTGAGATCGCCCGCGAGGCCGAGCACCGCTTCCGGCGCAAGGTGTCCTGGGGGGCCGTCACCGGGGGTGAGACAGTGATGTTCACCACTCTTTCCGTGCCCGTCATGACCCGCCTGCGCCAGCCGGAGCGGCAGGTGCTCGACACCCTGGTCGCCGCGGGTGTGGCGCGCAGCCGCAGCGACGCGCTGGCCTGGTGCGTCCGGCTGGTCGGGAAGCACACCGACAACTGGCTCGCTGACCTGCGCGATGCCCTCCAGCACGTCGACCGCGTCCGGGCGGAGGGCCCCGGCGGATTGGACTGAACCAATTCGTGCAGAGGTCTAAACCATTGCGATCGGTCTATACCAATGTGTAACGCCGGTGAGGCGGGTAAGGAGGGGAAAGACGTTTTTTCGACAGGGCCCCGAGTGGGTAAGGTCGCACAACATCACGGTCCCTGCCTGGGCGGATACCGTCGGGGACCGTGCTGGAGAATGGCACCGAATTAAGTGGGAGTGGAAACGCGATGGTCTACTCCAATTGGCTTCGGGAGCCGTTCGCCGCGAATGACGCTCAGGCCCTGAGAGATTAAGGAGCCGCCCCCGTGTCCATTTCAGTAGATGCACCGACGCCCACCACTCACAGCGATCTGGCCGCCTGGGTGAGCCGGATCGCGGAGCTGACCCAGCCGGACCGCGTCGAATGGTGCGACGGTTCGGAGGCCGAGTGGACGCGCCTGACCAACCTTCTGGTCGAGCAGGGCACCTTCCGGCGGCTCGTCAAGCGTCCCAACAGCTTCTACGCGGCCTCGGACCCGGGCGACGTCGCCCGGGTGGAGGACCGCACGTTCATCTGCTCCGAGCGCAAGGAGGACGCGGGCCCGACCAACAACTGGATCGCGCCGGACGAGATGCGCGGGACGTTCGCCACGCTGTTCCGGGGCTGCATGCGGGGCCGGACGATGTACGTCGTGCCGTTCTGCATGGGCCCCCTGGGCGGTGATCTCTCCCAGCTCGGCGTGGAGATCACCGACTCGCCGTACGTCGTGGTGTCGATGCGGATCATGACCAGGATGGGCGAGGAGGCGCTGCGTCTCATCGAGGAGCGCAAGGACTTCGTTCGGGCGGTGCATTCGGTGGGGGCGCCGCTGGAGCACGGCCAGGCCGACGTGCCGTGGCCGTGCAGCCCGACCAAGTACATCAGCCACTTCCCCGAGACCCGCGAGATCTGGTCGTACGGCTCGGGCTACGGCGGCAACGCGCTGCTGGGCAAGAAGTGCTACGCGCTGCGGATCGCCAGCGTGATGGCCCGCGACGAGGGCTGGCTGGCCGAGCACATGCTGGTCCTCAAGCTCACGCCGCCGGAGGGCGAGGCGCGGTACATCGCGGCCGCCTTCCCGTCGGCCTGCGGCAAGACCAACCTCGCCATGCTCCGGCCCACGATCCCGGGCTGGAAGGTCGAGACGATCGGCGACGACATCGCCTGGATGCGCTTCGGCGCCGACGGCCGGCTGCACGCGATCAACCCGGAGGCCGGCTTCTTCGGCGTCGCGCCCGGGACCGGCCAGACCACGAACGCCGGCGCGATCGAGACGCTGTGGGGCAACAGCGTCTTCACGAACGTCGCGCTGACCGACGACGGCGACGTCTGGTGGGAGGGCCTCACCGACGAGCCGCCCGCGCACCTGACCGACTGGAAGGGCCGTGACTGGACGCCGGAGTCGGGCGAGCCCGCCGCCCACCCGAACGCCCGGTTCACCACCCCGGCCGGGCAGTGCCCGACGATCGCCCCCGAGTGGCAGGACCCGGCCGGCGTGCCGATCTCGGCCATCCTGTTCGGCGGGCGCAGGGCGACCGCCGTGCCGCTGGTGACCGAGTCGCTGAGCTGGCGGCACGGCGTCTTCCTGGGCGCCAACGTGGCGTCGGAGAAGACCGCGGCGGCCGAGGGCAGGGTCGGCGAGCTGCGCCGCGACCCCTTCGCGATGCTGCCGTTCTGCGGCTACAACATGGGCGACTACTTCGCGCACTGGATCAGGATCGGCGAGTCGGCCGACCCGGAGAAGCTGCCGAGGATCTACTACGTGAACTGGTTCCGCAAGGACGCGGACGGCCGCTTCCTGTGGCCGGGCTTCGGCGAGAACAGCCGGGTGCTCAAGTGGATCGTCGACCGGCTGAACGGCGTGGCCGGCGTCGTGCCCTCGGCGATCGGCAACCTGCCGGACGCCCTCGACACCGAGGGCCTCGGCATCGCGCCCGAGGACATGGAGCTGCTGCTCGGCGTCGACCCCGAGGTGTGGCGGGAGGAGGCGGCACTGATCCCGTCCCACTTCGCGACCTTCGGCGACCACATGCCGAAGGAGCTGTGGGACGAATACCACGCCCTGGTCGAGCGGCTCGGCTGAGTCACGCGTACGTCCCGCGCGGACGGTCACGCGTACGTCCCGCGGGCCGGGGAAGCCGGAGGAGAGCGGGCGGGGCACGCCGCGCCGCCCGCGATAATTGGTCACCGAACCCCCCACCGGTCGTGAGGAAGAGGGTCGCATGAGCATGCGCGATCTCGTGTACAAGCTGTACGAGCGCAGGCTCGAAGGGAGGCTGTCCTCCACCCAGATTCCCCGGCACGTCGGCGTCATCGTCGACGGCAACCGCAGGTGGGCGCGGGCCATGGGTCTCCGGGACGTGAGCCGGGGCCACCAGAAGGGCGCCGACAAGATCTCCGAGCTGCTCGGGTGGTGCCGGGAGGCCGGGGTCGGCTACGTCACGCTGTGGCTGCTGTCCACCGACAACCTCTCCAGGGACCAGGCCGAGCTGGGGCCGCTGCTCCAGGTCATCGAGAACCTGGTGCAGGATCTCGTGGACCAGGGCTGGCACGTCAACCCGATGGGATCGCTCGACCTTCTGCCCGATCACACGGCTCGTGTCCTCAAAGACGCGAAAGAAACCACATCGCATCGCCCCGGCCTGATTGTGAACGTTGCCGTTGGGTATGGAGGAAGACGTGAGATCGCTGATGCGGTGCGCTCCCTCCTCCAGGAGCACGCCAGCAAGGGCGCGAGCATCGAGGACCTCGTCGAGGTCCTCGACGTGGAGCATATCGCGGAGCATCTCTACACGCGCGGCCTGCCCGACCCCGACCTCGTCATCCGGACCTCGGGAGAGCAGCGCCTCTCCGGATTCCTGCTCTGGCAGAGCGCCCACTCCGAGTTCTACTTCTGCGAGGCCTACTGGCCTGACTTCCGCAGAGTCGACTTCCTGCGGGCGCTCCGCTCGTACGCCGCGCGACACCGTCGGTACGGCTCCTGAGACGGTACGTGACCAGCACCTTTTAACCAGGCCAAACCTATTGGGCTGGGGACTTTCGTTACGTACCGTGGTAGCTGAGCGGCCGTCGAGAGGATCGGCGGTCACCACCTCGGGAGAGGGCCCGTCCTTGCGCGACCACCATGCGGGGAGGGCCGGACGCCCGGTCCGCCTTCGCAGGTCACGGGCCCGGTCCGGTCACCACCAGTCAAGGCAGGGCGCCGGCCTCAGGCGCCCGGGGGAGAACGCGTGGCAGTGTCCTCGAGCAACCCGTCCACATCCCGCACCTACGTTCTGGACACCTCCGTCCTGCTCGCCGACCCGGCGGCGCTGAGCCGCTTCGCCGAGCACGAGGTCGTCGTCCCGATCGTCGTCATCACGGAACTGGAGGCCAAGCGTCACCACCCGGAGCTCGGCTACTTCGCCCGGGAGGCGCTTCGCTTCCTCGATGACCTCAGGGTGCGGTACGGACGGCTGGATGAGCCCATGCCGATCGGCGAGGGGACCATCCGAGTCGAGTTGAACCATAGTGATCCGTCCTGCCTCCCGGCGGGGTTCCGCCTGGGTGACAACGACACCCGCATCCTGACCGTCGCCCAGAACCTCGCGGCGGAGGGCGCGGACGTGGTGCTTGTGTCGAAGGATCTGCCGATGCGGGTCAAGGCCGCGTCCATCGGCCTCAGCGCGGAGGAGTACCGCGCGGGCATGGTGGTCGAGTCGGGCTGGACCGGCATGGCGGAGCTCCAGGTCACCACCGAGGAGATGGACACGCTCTTCGAGGCGGGCACCACCGACCTCGACGAGGCGCGCGACCTGCCGTGCCACACCGGCCTGCGGCTGCTGTCGAGCCGCGGCTCGGCGCTCGGCCGCGTCATGCCGGACAAGTCGGTGCGGCTGGTGCGGGGCGACCGGGAGGTCTTCGGGCTGCGCGGCCGGTCCGCCGAGCAGCGGATCGCGCTCGACCTGCTCATGGACCCCGACGTCGGCATCGTCTCGATGGGCGGCCGCGCGGGCACCGGCAAGTCGGCGCTCGCGCTGTGCGCGGGCCTGGAGGCGGTGCTGGAGCGCCGCCAGCACCGCAAGATCATCGTCTTCCGGCCCCTGTACGCCGTGGGCGGCCAGGAGCTCGGCTACCTGCCCGGCACGGAGAACGACAAGATGGGCCCGTGGGCCCAGGCGGTCTACGACACGCTGGGCGCGGTGACGACTCCGGAGGTCATCGAGGAGGTCATCGACCGGGGCATGCTGGAGGTCCTGCCGCTGACCCACATCCGCGGCCGTTCCCTCCACGACGCGTTCGTGATCGTGGACGAGGCGCAGTCGCTGGAGCGCGGCGTGCTGCTGACCGTGCTGTCCCGCATCGGGGCCAACTCCCGGGTCGTGCTCACCCATGACATCGCCCAGCGCGACAACCTGCGGGTGGGCCGCCACGACGGCGTGCTCGCGGTGGTGGAGAAGCTCAAGGGCCACCCGCTGTTCGCCCACATCACGCTGACCCGGTCCGAGCGGTCGCCGATCGCGGCCCTGGTGACCGAGATGCTGGAGAACATCACGCTCTGACCCCGTCAGGGGGGGAGCTGGCCGTCCTCGGGGGCCAGGTCCCAGTACTCCCGGCAGGTGTGGGCCTTCAGCCGCCCGCTCCTGCCGGGAGTCACGTGGGCGATCTCCACGACCCAGACCTCCGGGCTCAGCCGGGCCGTACAGGTGATCTGGGCCATGGCCGCCCTGGAGATCTTCAGCCCGCTGACGAACAGCCGCAGGCGCAGGCTCAGCGAGCTGTCCGGGTCGTTGCGGCTGCCCTCGTACGGCGAGTACCTGACGAGTTGCGTCTGGGCCGGCGAGAGCCCGGTCAGCGCGGTGGACAGGCGGTTCGCGGGCCGTCCGCTGGCCTTGAACAACGCGTCGAGGACGTCGTTGACGTGGGCGGAGCGCGCCGCGACCCGGGCGGGCCGCAGCTTGCCGTCCCGCAGCAGGTAGATCGTGACGAGGGTCGGGGTGCCGCTGATGGCCGGCGCCGGGCCGGCGTCGACCACCTCGCTCGGCACGACCCCGCAGGCCGCGGACGCCGCCAGCAGTGCCGCCAGCAGTGCCGCCAGCAGGGCTGAGAGCAGGGCTGAGAGCAGGGTCGTGCGCCGGCCCGCCGTCCCGGCCCGCGGGCGCCGTCCCCGGCCGTTTCCGACGCCGTTGCCGATGCCGTTGCCGACGCCGGTCCCGATGCCGGTCATGGCGTGGGGATCCACAGCCGGAAGAGGATGCCGGGCTCGCGTCGCTCGGCCGTGACCGAGCCGTCGTGCAACTCGGCGTTGGCCCTGGCGATGGCCAGCCCGAGGCCGCTGCCCACGCTGCGCGCCCGGTCGGCGCCCGCCTTGTAGAAGCGCTCGAAGACGTGCGGGAGGACGTGCTCGGGGATGCCGCTCCCGTGGTCGCGCACCGTCACCTCCAGGCCCCTCGACGCGTCCGGGCGGACGCGCACCCGGGCGGTGACCACGACGGGCGGCGCGCCGTGGTTGAGCGCGTTGCCGACGAAGTTGGCCACGATCACGTCGAACCTCCGGATGTCCAGCGAGAAGGTGAGGCCGACGGGCACGGTGAGCTTCACCTTGTCGGCCCAGCCCCGCATCTCCAGGCAGTCGGTCAGGGCGTCGCCCACGTCGACGGTCTCCCGGTGGAGCGTGGCGGCGCCCGCGTCCAGCCTGCTGATCTCGATGAGGTGCTCGACCAGCACGCGGAGCCGGCCGATCTCGCGGACGACGATCCGGACGGCCTCCCCGGCGTCGTCCGGCAGGTTCTCGGCGTCCTCGGAGAGCATGTCGGTCACCGCCGTCATCGCGGTCAGCGGGGTGCGCAGCTCGTGGGAGACGTCGGCGACGAACCGGCGCGACATCGACTCCAGCGTCCGCAGCTCGCCGACCGTCTCCTCCAGCGCCGCCGCCGTCTCGTTGAACGTCGCGGTCAGCTCCGCCAGTTCGTCCCTGCCGCGTACGGGCAGCCGGACGTGCAGGTCGCCCGAGCCCAGCGCCCGCGCGGCGGCGCCGAGCCGGCGCACCGGCAGCAGCACGCGCCGGGCCGACAACAGGGCCAGGGTCAGCGCCAGCACCAGGGTGATCCCCCCGGCCTGCGCGAGGGCGGTCCGCAGGCGGGACAGGACGGCGTCCTCCTCCGACAGCGGGACGAAGACGTACGTCGTCAGGCCGGTCGGCCGCATCACCCCCTGACCGGTCTCCCGCTGGATCTGGGTGGCCACGATCAGCCACGGCCGGCGCCTGAGGAGCACCCGCTGGAAGGCCAGCCGCCCGGCCGCCCGCTCGCGCAGCCCGCGGGGCACGTCGGCCAGGGTGAACAGGAAGCCGGGGCTGGTCCGCAGGAGTTCGCCGTACGTCACGATCACGGTGCGTTCCGGCGCCTCCAGCGCGTGCACGACCTGGCCGAGGTCGTCCTCGGTGACGGTGGCGTCGCTCGGCCAGACCACGTCGCTCACCCCGATCGGCAGGGTGGTCCTGGACAGCATCTCGCGTACGTCGGCGACCGCGCTCCGCTCCGCGCGGTCCAGCAGGCCGCGGCGGACGATCTGATAACCCAGGCCGGCGACGACGGCGGACGCGGTGACCGCCACCAGCAGGAAGGTGATCACCAGTCGGCCCCGAAGCCCCGAGGGCAGCCAGGTCATGGCGGGCTGAAGCGGTACCCGAAGCCGCGGACGGTGTGGATGTAGACGGGATCGGCGGGCATCGGCTCGACCTTGGCGCGGATGCGCTGCACGCAGGCGTCGACCAGCCGGGAGTCCGCCACGTGCGTGTGGTCCCAGACGGCGCGCAGGAGATAGCGGCGGGTGAGGACCTGGCCGGGACGGCGGACCAGTTCGAGCAGCAGGCGCAGTTCGGTCGGGGTGAGGTGGATCTCCCGGCCGGCCAGGCTCACCTTCAGCGCGCCGCGGTCGATCACCAGGTCGCCGAAGACGAGCCGGTCGGGCGAGGCCGACTCCAACCGGCGCAGGATGGCCCGGATGCGGGCGTCCAGGACGCGCGGCTCGACCGGCTTGACCACGTAGTCGTCCGCGCCGGCCTCCAGCCCGACCACCACGTCGAGGTCGTCGCCCCGGGCGGTGAGCAGGATGATCGGCAGAGGGTCGAGCCTGCGGATGCGGCGGCACACCTCCACGCCGTCGATGCCCGGCAGCATGACGTCGAGGATCGCGATCTCGGGACGCCGGGTGCGGATGTGGTCGAGCGCCTCCTCGCCCGTGGCGTACGCGGTCACGGCGTGGCCCTGCCGGGTGAGCGCGAGCTCGAGCCCGGTGCGGACCGAGGGGTCGTCTTCGACCAGGAGAATGCCTGCCACCTGGTCATTATGCGACGTACACAATGAATCCCCTATTCGTCCTAATCTCGATGCCGAGTTGTCATCGGACGAGGTGTGACGAAAATCACATCGGCGGGGAAAGCGCATGTGATCGGTGGTGGGGTCAAGGCGTCACCAAACAGGTACCACGTTTCGGTTGCGGACCACCCCCCGGGACAGGGCAAGCTCAGTGGCCGTGAGCTCTGGTCAGCAGTTGAAGGATCGCCCCCGCGCCCCCCGGTCCCGGCGGGGCGGAAACGGCCAATCCGGGCCTGGCTGGCTGACACCCAAGCGGATCGCGATCCTCGGTGCCTCGGTGGCCGTGCTCGCCGGGGGGACGTTCTACACGGTCCGCACGGCCGTCGAGCATTCGAACGCGCCGGCCAAGCCACTGGAGCCGGGCGACTTCCTGGCCCTCGACCCCGCCGCGCCCGACCCCCAGGGCGACACGCTCAAGGAGAACGCGGTCCAGGCCCTGCGCAAGGACCGGCTGGAGAAGGCCCGCGACCGCACGAAGGTCCTCGACCCGGTCGAGATCGTGGAGAAGGCCCCCGGTGGCGGCGGCCTGCCCCCCGCGAACTTCCCGCCCGGTTCGTCCCCCGACCCCGGCAGTAACAAGGCCCTCGGCAAGCAGATGGCCGAGGCGCGCGGCTGGGGCGGCGAGTGGGGCTGCCTGGAGAAGCTGTGGGACCGGGAGAGCCACTGGAACGAGCGGGCTGCGAACCGCTACAGCGGGGCGTACGGCATCCCCCAGTCGCTCCCCGGCAGCAAGATGGCGAGCGCGGGCGCCGACTGGCAGACCAACCCCGCGACCCAGATCAAGTGGGGCCTCGGCTACATCGCCGGCCGCTACAAGACGCCCTGCGGCGCCTGGGCCCACTCCCAGTCCACCGGCTGGTACTAGACACCCGGCCGTAGACACCGGGCGGCTCCGCGAAACTCTGGTCAGGGTTGGTCGATCCTTCGGCAAGCCCGCGCGTCCGGCGGGGCCCGCGCTGCACCCTTGGCGTCATGGGTGTGAAGGTCAGCGTGGTTATGCCCGTGTCCAACCCCGGGCTGTCGAACGACGACTTCGGCGCCGCCGTGCGTTCGGTGCTGGAGCAGTCGCTGCCGCCGGACGAGTACGAGGTCGTCTTCGCCGACGACGGGTCGACGGACGGGACCCGCAGGCGGCTCGACGCCATCGCCGGGCAGCGCGGAAACGTGCGGGTCCTGCACCTCGACCACACCGGCTCGCCCGCGCGCGGGCGCAACGTCGGCCTGTCGGTGGCCCGCGGCGAGTACGTCTACCTGCTCGGCCAGTACGACAGGCTGGAGCCGCACGCGCTGGAGCGGATGTACGACAGGGCGGTGGAGACCGACGCCGACGTCCTGGTCGGCAGGCTGGCCGACGGGGGCCCGCCTCCGGCCGCGTTCGCCCGCGACCACGACCGGGCGGACGTGCTGCGCGACCATCTCCTCGCGCTGCCGACCGCGCACAAGCTGTTCAGCCGGGAGTTCCTGGAGACCGGCGCGCTCCGCTTCGCCGACCGGCCGCTGTCGGAGCAGGCCTTCGTGACCCGGGCGTACCTCGCCGCGAAGGTGGTCGCCGTGCTGTCCGGCGAGATCTGCTGCCACCTCGGCCCGCCCGCCCCGGGGACGGCGGGGGAGGAGCGGCTCGACGCCGAGGCGCTCTTCGACGGGCTGAACGCGGTCTTCGACGTGGTCGACGCAGGCACGGAGCCGGGGCCACAGCGCCGGCGGCTCCAGGCCCACTGGTTTCGGGCGCTCGGGCTGCGCCGTCTCGCTGGGCCGCGCTTCCTCGCCGCCGAGCCCGACGAGCGGATGCTCCTGTTCTCCTTCCTGCGCCGGTTCACGCTCGACCGGTTTTCCCCGGAGCTCGACGTCCACCTGCCCGCGCACCTGCGCGCCCGTACGGCGCTGCTGCGGCAGGACCGGCTCGACGCGCTGCTCGCCCTCGCCGAGGCGTCGCGCGGCACCGGGATCAGCGCGGAACTGCGCGGGCTCCGGTGGGACCGGGGCGCGCTCCTGCTCGACGTGAGCGTCGAGGTGCTGCGGGCGGGCGGGAGCCCGATGTGGCTGCGGCAGCGCGACGACCGGCTGCTGTGGACGCCGCCTCCGGCCGTGGATGGGCTGCTCGACGGGCTGCTCGGCGACGAGGAGGCCGACGTGACCGAGGCGGTGCGCCGGGCGCGGGTGGAGGTCTGCGTACGGCATGCGGAGACCGGGGTGACCCACGCACTGCCGGTCACCTGCGCGGTCGGCCAGGCGACAGTGGGTCAGGGCACGGCGGGCCGGGGCCCGCGAGGTCAGGGCGCGGCAGGTCAGGACGCGCGAGGTCAGGGCACGGCAGGTCAGGGCGCGGGAGGCCGGGACGCGGGAGGCGAGGGACAGGCGCGCGTCTGGGTGAACGGCCAGGCGCGTCTCGACGTCGGCTCGGCGGCCCTCGGCCGGCCGCTGCCCGCCGGGCTGTGGGAGATCCACGTGCGCCTGCGGAGCCTGCCGGGGGGCCGGGCCAGGATCGTCCGCCCCACGCATGCGACGAGCTGCGCGGGAGCCCTCGCCGGAGAGCCCGGACGGCTGGTGGTGCCGTGCTGGTCCGAACGCGGCGAGCTGGGCGTGTGCGTGGAGCCGAGGTCGTTCCCCGAGTCGATCGCGCTGGTCTCGTCCCGGGCCACCGTGGCCAGGCAGGAGGGGCACGTCTTCGTCGTCGTGCCCGTGCCGTACGTGCCGCCGAGCGGTGGCCCGCCGGCCGAGCTGGTGCTGCGCGAGCAGGACGGGCGCGGGCGCAGCATGGTCGTGCCCGCGCTGGTCGAGCCGGGGATTCCCGGCCGGGTGGCCGGGCAGCTCGTCGCGCGGGTGCCGGTGAGCCGGCTCGGCGGGGACGACTGCCTCGGCCCCGGCCTCTGGCGGCCCGCCCTGCGGATCGGGCAGAAGGACGTCGACCTGCTGTTCGGGCTGACGATCCGCCGTGGCGGGCAGGTGTCCGTCCTGCCCGCCGGAGCCCCGCCGCGGGCGCCCTCGCCGCTGCGCCGCCTCGCCGTACGGGTGCTGCGCGACCGTCGCTGAACGGACCGGCCCCGTGGATCAGAGGGGGATCAGAGGGGGATCAGCCCCGCAGGTGGGCGAGCAGGGCCGCGCGGAACTCGGCGGGCCGGTCGAGGTGCGGGCCGTGGCCGGCGCCCTCGACGACCATCTCGCGGTAGGCGCCGTAGCGCTCCAGGACGGCCCGCGTCTGGGTGACCATCGGCTGGGCGGGCGTGCCGTCCCAGCCGGGCACGGCCCCGATCGCGCCGAGATGCGCGAGGTCGAACAGCGAGGTGTCCGACACGATCACGTCCTGGTCGCCTCTGATCCACAGGATCGGCGGCTTGGGGTCGATCTCGTGCAGGTCGTCGATCCGGAAGTTCGTCGGCGCGATCGAGTTGAGCACGCCGCGCTTGCCGGGCGCGAGGTTCGGCCAGGCCTCGGAGGGCAGGGCGTCGCCGGGGTAGTGGTCGTCGCCGATCCGGGTGGACAGCATCGACTCGACGAACGCGTCCTCCTCCTCGCCGAGGTCGGTCCCGGGCGCGACGTACGTAGCGCGCAGCACCGACCGGGGCGAGAGCGGGGAGCCGTCCGAGCGGTCGCCCTCCCGCAGCAGCCGGACGAACTCGGGGTTGGCCCCGCCGCCGCCGGAGCCCACGCCGTCGGGGGAGTTGAGCACGCCGTCCACGCCCGTCGTGCCGCCGAAGCCGTACGGCGAGACGGGGTTGACCAGCGTCAGGGTTCGGACCGCCGCCGGCCGGTCGCGCAGGACCTGCATGACGACCCCGCCGCCGAGGCTCCACCCGACGAGGTGCACGGGCCCGAGGTGGTCGAGCAGCGCGAGCACGTCATCGGAGTAGTCGCGCACGCCCCGGCTCGCGTCCACCGGCTCGGGATCGGAGCCGCCGAACCCCCGCAGATCCACCGCGTACGGCTGGAACCCCTCGCCGAGCGAGATCATCGTGGACCGCCAGAACGCGCTGCAGGAGACGTTGCCGTGCACGAACAGCACCGGCTCGCCCGACGATCCGGGGACTGACAGGACGTTGAGCGTGAGACGGTCCGTGCGGATCCGCTCGGCGGTTACCGTCTCGCTGGATATGGGCGGGGTCATGGTGTCGCTCCCAGTGTGCGGGTGTTCTCGAGGTCGCCCGTCTCCGGATGGCGCGGTGCCGGGCGGTGCGGTGAGGTGAGGTGCGGGGCGGTCCGGTGCGGGCGGGGCGGTGCGGGGCGGCATGGGGTGGCTGCCACGGTACGCAGTGACCGGGGTCACTCCTATGGTTCTTCTCCACACACCTCACACGTCGGGCATGTGGGTCCTGAGCCGGTGTAGCCGCAGGGCGAGCTGGATCTCCAGCGCGTGGTCGGGCTCCTGCCAGTCCACGCCCAGCAACTGCCCCACCCGGTCGAGCCGCTGGGTGACCGTGTTGACGTGGATGTGCAGCGCCTCGGCCGTGCGCGACAGCGAGCCGCCGGTGCCGAAGTAGGCGTTCAGCGTCGTGACCAGGGCGGTGCCCCGCCGCGCGTCGTAGTCGAGCACCGGCCCGAGCGCCCCGGAGAGGAAGCCCGCCACCTCGCGTCGCTCGCCCACCAGCAGGCCCACGAACCCCAGCTCTTCGGCGCTCGCGCCGTCGCCCGTACGGCCCAGTGCCACGAGCGCGCCGGCGCAGCGCCGTGCCTCGGCGTACGCCGCGGCGACCGACGTCACCGGCCCGCCACTCCGCTCGCCACTCCGCTCGCCGCCCTGCTCGCCGCCCTGCTCGCCGCCCTGCTCGCCGCCCTGCTCGCCACGCTGCCCGCCGGACTGGACGGCACCCTGCTCGCAAACCGGGCCGACCGGGCCGGCCGCGGGGGCGGCCCCGGCCGTCGCCGGACGCCCGAGCGAGGCCGTCAGCTCGGCGGCGACGCGCCGGGCCAGCGGGCCCGGCCGGTCGCCGGGCAGCAACAGCACCACCTCGTCGCCCCGCGCCGCGGCCAGGCCGTGGGCGAGCGCCGCCTGCGACGACGCCCAGAAGGCGGCCCGCTCCCGCTGCCCGTCGTGCCGGGCCACGACCAGCACGTGCGGCGCGCCGAGGTCGACGCCGAGCCGCCGCGCCCGGTCGCGCAGCCCGCGCAGCTCGGGCCGGGAGACCAGGTCGTCGAGCAGCTCCCCGCGCACCCGCCCCTCGGCCTCGGCCACGCTGCGGCGGAACAGCAGCAGCAGCGCGGTGACGAGCGCGGCGCGTTCCAGGATGCGCTGGTCGGTGTCGGACACCGGCCGGTCCGTCCGCAGCACCAGCGTGCAGAGCGGCGCCGCCCCCACGTCCACCGAGGCGACGTACGCGTCGGCGCGCTTGACCGTGCGGCCGAGCGCGCGCGACGACCGGGCGGCGTCGAAGACGCCCGCGTCGAGCTCGCGGGTCTCGCCCACGAGCGGGCGGCTCTCGTCGTCCAGCACGGTGAGGCGTCCGCCCAGCACCTCCGTGACCACCGCGGCGACGTCCTCCACGCCGCCGCCGCGCAGCACCAGGCCGGTCATCCGGTCGTGCGCGTCGGCGGCCCGCTCGATCGCCTGGCTGTGCGCGCTGATCACCGCGTTCGCCCCGCTCAGCTCGGCCAGCGCGGCGCGGGTCTCCTGCAGCAGCCGGGCGGTGTCGATCGCGACGGCGGCGTGCGCCGCCAGCGAGCATAGCAGCGCGACCTCCTCCTGCGCGAACGGCCGGGCGCCGCGGTTGGCCGCGAAGAGCACCCCGATCACCCGGGCGCCGAGCCGCAGCGGCACTCCGAGGATCGCGACCAGGCCCTCCTCGTGGACCGCGCCGTCGATGGTCGTGGTGTGCCGGAATCGCGGGTCGGCGAAGTAGTCGGCCGTGTTGTAGGGCGTGCCCGTCTGGGCCACCAGCCCGCCGAGCCCGGCGCCCAGCGCCAGGCGCAGCCGCCGGAAGTCGGCCGAGATGGACCCGTCGGTCACCCGCATGTAGGTGTCGCCGCGTTCGGGGTCGTTCAGCGTCAGGTACGCGATGTCGGTGCCGAGCAGCTGCCTGGCCCGGTGGACGATCGCCTCCAGCACGGCGTCGAGGTCGCGCAGCCCGGCCAGGTCGCCCGCGGTGTCGAACAGCGCCGACAGCTCGGCCTCCCGCCGGGCCCGCCGGCGCAGCATCGCCCGCACCCTCAGCGCGGCGACCTTGGCCTGCTCCAGCTCCTCCAGCGTGGCCGCGTCGGCGCCGGCCGCCCGGGCCTGGAGGACCGGGCCCTCGAACTCGAGCGCCGACGCCTCCCGCGCGAGCAGGTCGAGGTACGCGCGGGCGCCCTCCGCGGACGCCGGGGCCGGGGTGGTCAGCGGGCGCTCCATCCGCCGTCGATGGGGATCGACGCGCCGGTGACGAACGACCCACTCGGCCCGCACAGATAGGCGACCATCTCGGCGACCTCGTCCGGCTCGATCAGCCGCTTGATCGCCGCCGGGGCGAGCATGATCTGCTCCACGACCTCGTCGGGGCCGATCCCGTGCGTACGCGCCTGGTCGGCGATCTGGTTCTCCACCAGCGGCGTGCGCACGTAGGCGGGGTTGACGCAGTTGGAGGTCACCCCGTGCGCCGCCCCTTCGAGGGCGATCACCTTCGACAGGCCCTCCAGCGCGTGCTTGGCCGTCACGTACGCCGCCTTGTACGGCGAGGCCCGCAGGCCGTGGACGGAGGAGATGTTGACGATGCGGCCCCAGCCGCGCTCGTACATGCCCGGCAGCACGGCCCGGGCGAGCAGGAACGGCGCCTCGACCATCACCCGCAGGATCGCGCTGAAGATCTCGGGCGGGAAGTCCTCGATCGGGGCCACGTGCTGGAACCCCGCGTTGTTCACCACGATGTCGGCCCGCAGGCGGGTGTCCGGCGACGGCGGCAGCTGCCCCCGCCAGGCCACCAGGAACTCCGGATCCGACAGATCGACGGTCACCGGCGTCCCGCCGATCTCGGCGGCGGTCCCGCCCGCGGCCTCGGCGTTGACGTCCGCGACGACGACGTGCGCGCCCTCGGCGGCCAGACGGCGGGCACACGCCCGGCCGATGCCGCTCCCCGCGCCGGTGACCAGGGCCGTACGGCCTTCAAGGCTCATGCTGCCTCACGATAGGAACCACACCGGGCCCGGCACATGGCGGGGGGCGACATATCTCTCCGGTTTCCTATGTGGGCCGGGTCATCGAGAGGACGTCGAGGGCCTCGTCGAGTTGCCGTTCGGTCAGCGCGCCGCTCGCCACGTGGCCACGCTCGATGACGACCTCCCGGATCGTCCGGCGTTCCCTGAGCGCCTGCTTGGCGATCTTCGCGGCCTCCTCGTACCCGACGTACCGGTTGAGCGGGGTGACGATGGACGGCGACGACTCGGCGTACTCACGGAGGCGGTCCACGTTGGCGGTGATCCCGCTGACGCAGCGGTCGGCGAGCAGCCGGGAGACGTTCGCCAGCAGCCGGATCGACTCCAGCACGTTGCGCGCCATCACGGGCAGCATGACGTTCAGCTCGAACGCGCCCGAGGCCCCGGCCATGGTGACGGCCGCGTCGTTGCCCACGACCTGGGCGGCCACCATCGTGACGGCCTCGGGGATCACCGGGTTGACCTTCCCCGGCATGATCGACGACCCCGGCTGGAGGTCGGGGAGATTGATCTCGGCGAGCCCGGCCCGGGGGCCCGACCCCATCCACCGCAGGTCATTTGCGATCTTGTTGAGCGAGACGGCGATCACCTTGAGCATGCCCGACAGCTCGACCAGGCCGTCCCGCGCGCCCTGCGCCTCGAAGTGGTCCCTGGCCTCGGTGAACGGCAGTCCGGTCGTCCGGCTCAGCTCGGCGATCACCGCCTGCGCCCACCCGGGGCCGGGCACGTTCACCCCGGTGCCCACCGCCGTGCCGCCCAGCGGCAGCTCGGCCAGGCGCGGCAGCGCGGCCTGCAGCCGTTCGAGGGCCAGCTCGATCTGGGTGGAGTAGCCGCCGAACTCCTGGCCGAGCGTGACCGGCGTCGCGTCCATGAGGTGGGTGCGGCCCGACTTCACCACGCCGGCGAACTCCGTCGCCTTCTCCTCCAGCGCCGTGGCCAGGTGCTCCAGCGCGGGCGTGAGCTCGTGCACCACCGCGTACGCCGCCGCGACATGGATGGAGGAGGGGAAGACGTCGTTGGACGACTGGGCGGCGTTGACGTGGTCGTTCGGGTGGACGGGACGGCCCAGCCGCTCCTGCGCGAGCGTGGCGACGACCTCGTTCATGTTCATGTTGGAGGAGGTGCCCGACCCGGTCTGGAAGACGTCCACGGGGAACTGGTCGTCCCAGCGGCCCTCGGCGACCTCGGTGGCCGCGTCCCCGACGGCCTGCGCCATGTCGTCGTCGATCACGCCGTACTCGGCGTTGACCTTCGCGCAGGCCGCCTTGATCCGGGCGAGCGCCGCGATGTGGGCGGGCTCCAGGCCCCGGCCCGACACCGGGAAGTTCTCCACCGCCCGTTGCGTCTGCGCCCGCCACCTGGCCCGGGCGGGCACCCGCACCTCGCCCATGGAGTCGTGCTCGATGCGGAAATCGTCCATGCTCAGTCCTTCGGCCGCTCGTCGATGCCCTTCCTGCCCGGATCCACGGCCCTCCGAACGTGGTTCCGGGCACCGGGGAGGGCTCGACGACAAGGGCCGTCTCCGCCGAGGTCAGCGCCGGGCGTACAGCCCTCTGCGACGCATGATCACGGCGAAGGCGCCGAGGGCGAGGACCGCCACCAGGACGATGAGGCCGATCTTGAGCAGGGAGGAGTCCGTCGAGTCATCGCTGTCCGCCGCGGCCACCCGGTCGCGGGTGGCCGCCTCGGCCGCGGCCATCGGCGAGGCCGCGAGGTCCTGCGCCGTCACCTTCGTCTTCGCCTGCGCCTTGGAAGGCTTGGTCGCCGTCACGGTGACGTTCCACTCGCCGTTCGGCAGCGGCTCCGCGGGCTGGTAGACGTTCTGGCCCTCGGACGCGGACATGAGTCGTACGGGCCCGAAGGAACGGCCGTCGGCCGACTTGGCGGTCAGCGTCGCCTCGACGATCTCCTCGACGGGCTTGCCGTTCTTCCACGTGGCCACCACGTTGACGTTGTGGCCGCCGTCTCCGGTCACCTCCAGCTTGATCGGTCCGTTGTCGGCGGACGCCGCCGATGCGCCGAGCACCAGCACGAGCCCGGCCAGCAGCAGGGTCACGGCGTGGCGCAGTGTCTTGTTCACGAGTGGTGCTGCCCTTCGGGTCGTTCCTTCGGGTCGTTCAGGGGTGGTTCTCGGGGTGGTTCGCCGGGGTGGCGCTGGGGGGCGTTTCGTGGACGTGGCACCGCGCGCTCACGCGCTGAGCGGGGTGCTCCGGCCGTCCATGACGAGCAGCTTCTCCCTCCGCCTGCGGCGCAGGACAGCCGATACCCGGACGGCGACCAGGACGAGGACGATGAGAGCGAGGAGAGCCAGCTGCGGCCACGGCAGCGCCCACAGAGAGGTGACGCTCGCCACCCGCTCGGCGGTGATGCCCGGGAGCGGCTTGCCCGCGGGAGCGGGGATCGCCATGATCGTCGTGTCGATCGATCCCATCGGCCAGGCACCGGTCACCCGTGCGCTGAAACTACGGCTGCCGCCCGGCATGATCTCTCTGGCCTTGGCCTCGGACTTGTCGTCCCAGACGCTCTCACCCACCAACGTGGACGTCAGGACCCGGGCGTCCGGCGCCAGCCGGACGTTGCCGACGTTGGCGAGGGTGTAGCTCACGTCGACCGTTCCCGGGGCGAAGGGGTTCCACGACCAGTGGTAGTCGGCCCGCAGGCCGGTCACGGCGACCTTGGCCACGTAGTCGCCGGTCACCCGGATGTTCAGGCGGACGCCCACCCGGTTCTGGACGCGCACCTGGCCGGAGACGGTGTCGATGGACGCGGTGACCCCCGCGGGGTGGTCTCCCGGCGTCGCGTTCTGGGGGATCGAGACCTTGACGGGCACGACGGCGGTGGCTCCGCCGTCGATGGTCACCTTCTCGGGGAGCTCGATCCACGAGCCGCCGTCGGTCGGCTTGACGTCCGAGGGCCGCATGTCGAAGTAGCCCTTGGCGGTGAGGTAGCCGTCGTTGGCGTCGATGGCGAAGTCGACGGGCTGGGTGGAGCGGTTGACGACCGCGATGTGCTCGGTCACCTGCTGCCCGCCGGCGAGATCGATGTCGATGACGCTGCGGCCGTCGGGGCCTTTGGTGTCGGCCGGCACGACCGACCAGGTGGTGTCGGCGCTCGCCGGGGTGGCGAACGCGACCAGGGCGACCAAGACGGTCGCGCCGACAGCGTGAAGCACGGCGAGGAGGGCGAAGGCGCCCCGCGAACGGCTCTTGGTCACAGAGGTGTCTCCTGTCTCAATGCGGACGTCCGGAACGTTTGAGTCAGACTCGCACACGTTCCGGACGTTCGCACTGGGGCGGTGGGTTCCTGCCTCCTCGGGATGTCTCCCGGATAGGTCAGGACTGGTTGAACAGTGAAAGCGTGAGGGTGGAGTGGTACTGGCCGGCGGCGACGTCGACGGGGGTGCGCAGGGCGAGGTCGGCGTTGACCTTCGAGGTGCCGATCTCGGTGGCGGAGTCGGCGGTGGAGACGAGGAGTTCCTGGCCCTGGAGACCGACGTTGGGGGCTCCGGTGCCGTCGGAGACGACGGAGGAGATGGGTTCGCCGGCGGAGACGGCGCCGGTGGTGCTGTCGGTCAGCAGGCGGGGCTTCCAGCCGAGGTACTGGGGGCCGATGGGGGGTGCGGCGCTGCCGGTGGCGGTGAACGCGCTGGCCTGGCCGACGACGGCCCAGAAGTCGCCGGCGGGGATCTCGTCGGGCTGGCGGGTGTCGGTGACGGTGACGGTGGGCAGGGTGCCGACGAACTGGCGGGCGGCGGCGTCGGAGCCGTTCTCCTGGAGGGAGACGCCGTTGTTGTCGGCGACGGTCATGGAGACCTGGCCGGGGGTGGTGGTGGGGGTGATGGTGACGGAGACGTCGATGCCGTCGCTGGGCTCGTCGCCGGCGAGGGCGGGGGAGACGCTGAGGCCGGTGAGGGTGAGGCCGAGCACGGAGGCGGCGAGTATCTGGGTGGTGCGGGTCATTCGCATGGGGTGATTTCTCCGAATTTATGAGGGGGCGGGGCCGGCCGGCTGTTGTGCCGGCCGGCCCCGGTTGTGCTGTGGTGGTGGGTCAGCGCGTGCGCCTTGTCACCACCGGTGCGGTCAGCCGCAGCTGGCCGCGGGGTAGGCCGCGTCGTAGGACGTGGTGACCTGCTTGCCGCCGATGGTGGCGGTGCCGGTCACCGTGGCCTTGCCGGCGGCGAACTGGGTGGTCCGGGTGTTGAAGGACTGGTAGGCCTGCTTGCCCGGAGCCACGTCGGTCACGGTCTGCGAACCGAACGGGGTCTCCAGCTTCACCGTCGCCGGCACGTCACCGGCGTTGACGGCCGTGACCGCCAGGTACGCCGTGCTGCCGATGCAGCGGGGGACCGCGGTGACGGTCAGATTGACCTTCGGCGTGGCGATCGTCAGCGTGAGCGTCTTGATCGCCTCGACGTTGCCCGCCTTGTCGGTCGAGCGGTAGGTCAGCTGGTGCTGGCCGTCGCCGGAGACGGTGACCGGGGCGGTGTAAGCCGTCCAGGCGCCGCCGTCCAGCGCGTACTCGGTCTTGGCCACACCGCTGCCGCCGGCCTCGTCGACCGCGTTCAGCGTGACCGTGACCGGACCGGTGAACGAGCCGCCCTCCGGCTGCGCCGGGTTGGTCGTCGCGGTGGTCACCGGAGCGGTCTTGTCCTCGCTACCCGCCTTGACGAGCTTGAAGTAGTCGAACTTGACCGTCTTGGACGCCGCCTGGGCGGTGCCGATGGTGTAGACGCCGACCTTCGACGCGTTCGCCACGGCGCTGTTCTTCACCGGGGTGATCGTGCCGCTGGTGGTCAGGTCGGTCCAGGTGGTGCCGTCGGAGGAGTAGGCGCCGGTGAAGCTGTCGCCCACCTTCTTCAGGCGCAGCCACCACACGCCGGTGGTGCGGTTGGCGATCTGCGGCTGCGGGTTCTGCACGACGCCGCCGACCTCGCTGCGGAGCTCGATCGTCCGCGCCACCGACGACCCTGCGGCGTTGGTGGTGACGAAGTCGAACTTCACGTAGTTGTCGTCGTCGCCGTAGACGATCAGGCCGCCCTGCTGGTAGCGCTCGTTGAGCGCCGAGCCGTCGACCTTGGTCTCCAGCGTCCAGTCACCGCTCGGCGCGGTCTGGAGGATGAAGTTCTTCGTGCCGTCGTTGGGCGTCCCGTAGATGTCACCCGTGGCCGTGTCGATCTCCAGGTTGCCACCGGTCACGCGAACACCCGTGGCGTCGTAACGCACGTTCTGGTTCCAGCGGCAGGTGTCGAGCGTGGTGCCGTTGAAGTCGTCGTCCGGCGTCGGCGCGGTCGCCTTGTCGTCCGGCGTGATGTGGAACCAGTCGAACGACGCGTCGATTACCGTGCGGTTGCCGGTGTTCGCCAGCGAGATCAGGCCGATCTTCGGGTTGTTGATCCCGGCGAGCGGCTTGGTCTCCGGCATCGCCGTGAAGGTGGTGCCGTCCGGCGAGTAGTGCGCGGTGATGTTGGTGCCGTCGCTCATGAACCGCACGTACACCGTGTCGGGGTAGGCGTCCCCGAGCTGGGCCGTGTTGCTCGCCGTCACCTCGTTCGCGTTTCCGTTCACCTCACGGATGAACTGGAAGATGCGGTTGGCGTGGCTGGTCCCGGAGGTCGCCCGGCCCTGCAGCACCATCTTGGCGTAGTTGTCGTCGTCGCCGTAGATGATCAGGCCCGCCTGCTGGTAGGCGCTGGTCGCGTTCAGCGTGAGCTTGGCGGTGGCCGTCCAGGCGCCCGACGGCATCGGCTGCACGACGATGTTCGGCGTGTTGCCGCCCGCGCCGTAGATGTCGGTGGTCGAGGTCGGGATGATCAGGCTGCCGTTGGCGACCCGCAGGTCCTGGTTCTCCCGGATGACCGACCAGCGGTCCCGGTCGAGCTGGTTGCCCAGGAAGTCGTCCGAGCGGCCGCTGAAGCACACCGTGGCCGGCGCGTCCACCTTGACCTGCACCTGAGCGGTGCCGGCGGCGCCCTTGGCGTCGGTCACCGTCACCGTGGCGGTGTAGGTGCCCGGGGCGGTGTAGGTGTAGCTCGCGTTGGCCGTGGTGGGCTGCGGCGCGCCGTTGACTCCGAAGTTCCACTTGTAGGTGATCGCGTCACCCTCGGGGTCGGTGGCGGTCGAGGTGAAGTCGACCTTCAGCGGCGCGACGCCCGAGACCGGGTTCGCCGTCGCGGTCACGATCGGGCGCTGGTTCTCCGTGGCGCCCTTGCCGATGAAGTCGACCCAGTTGAAGTTGAGCAGGAAGGCGTTGTTGGCCGCGCTCGCCGGCTTGCGCACGACGAAGTACAGCGGGCCACTGGTCGTCGGCGGGTTGGTCAGGTTGACCGTGACGTCCTTGAACGTCTGCCAGTTGCCGGTGGGCGTGATGTCCACCGAGCCGATCAGCGTGCCGTCGTCGGGGTTGCCCTGCCGGATCTGCACGGTGCCGCCGGCGCCGGCCGAGGAGGCCCGGAGACGGATGGCGGTCATGCCGGTCAGGTTCACCGGGTCGAACGACCACCAGTCGCCGTCCTGGATGTTGGCGATGGCCTTGTTGCCGCCCGCGGTGTCGGTCGTGTCCTCGACCGTGACGCCCGCGGCGTCGGTGCCCACGCCGCCGGTGACGCGGCCGGTGGCGTTGAAGTGCTCGGCCTGCTTGTGCTTGGGCTGCAGGATGACCTGACCCCGCCCGGTGAGCGGCTTGGCCGACCCGGCGCCCTTGTCGGTGTAGCTGGCCTCGATCACGTAGAACAGGTTGTCGTACTCACCGTGGCCGCCCATCGCGGTCTGCACGGTGCCCTCGCACCCGGTCATCTGGTCGAGCGGGTGACCGTGGGTGTCGTGACCCAGGATCGCCTGGATCTGCACCTTGGCGCAGTCGATCGTGCCGTCCTCGGCGTCGGTGACGGTGACCTTGAACTTCACCTGGTCGCCGAACTCGAAGAACGAGCCGCTCGACGGCACGTCGACCGTGACCACGGGCTTGGTGTTGCCCGCGTTGATCGTCACACTCGCCTTGCCGGTCAGACCGTCGGCGTTCGTCACGGTCAGGACCGCGTTGAACTCGCCGGCCTGGGTGTAGGTGTAGGTGGGGTTGGCCGCGGTGGAGTCGGTCGTGCCGTTACCGTCGAAGTCCCAGGCGTAGGTGATCGCCTTGCCGTCCGGGTCCTTCGAGCCGTCGCTGCTGAACTTGACGGTCAGCGGAGTCGGGCCGTCCGTCTTGTCCGCGCCGGCGACGGCCGTCGGGGGACGGACGCCCTTGACGTAGTCGATGCGGTAGACGCCGGAGTCGGCGTTGTCGCCGCCGAAGCCCGAGCCCCACTCGATCAGGTACATCGACCCGTCGGGACCGAACTTCATGTCCATGGGCTTCTTGAAGCTCAGGGTCTGAAGGATCCGGTTGATCTTGACTAGCGAGGTGCCGTCCTCGTTGAGCTGGAACGAGAAGATCTGGTTGTTGTTCCACTCACCGAAGAGCGCCTTGCCGTCCCAGTACGCCGGCCACTTCGTGGTCGACTGCAGGGCGGCGTCGTAGCGGTAGACCGGGCCGCCCATCGGCGCGCCACCGGACAGCTCGGGGAAGACGTTCGCGTCTCTGGCGTAGTGGTAGTAGACCGTCGCCGGGATCGCCGCGGGCAGGTTGGTCAGACCGTCGTTGTTCGGCGAGTTGTTGACCGGAGCCGCGCAGTTGAACGCCGCGCCCGACTGCTTCGTGTTGAAGTCGTAGGCGATGAAGGGGGTGTTGTTGCCGAGGCAGTACGGCCAGCCGTAGTTACCCGGCTTGGAGATGAGGTTCCACTCCACCGTGTTCTGCGGGCCACGCGTGGGGCTGGAGGCGTTGGCGTCGGGGCCGTACTCACCCAGCATGATGTTGCCGGTCTTGGAGTCCAGCCCGATCCGGAACGGGTTACGGAAGCCCATGCCGTAGATCTCCGGCTTGGTCTTCGCGGTGCCCGGGGCGAACAGGTTGCCCGCCGGGACGGTGTAGGTGCCGTTCGTCTCGGGGTGGATGCGCAGCAGCTTGCCGCTCAGGCTGTTGGTGTTGCCCGAGGAGCGCTGGGCGTCCCACGAGGACCGGCCCGACCGCTCGTCGATCGGCGTGTAGTTGTCGGAGGCGAAGGGGTTGGTGTTGTCACCCGTTGCCAGCCACAGGTTGCCGGTCTTGGGGTCGATCACCAGGCCGCCGCCGTGGTGGCAGCACTCGGCCCGCTGCACCGGCACGTCCATGACCTTCTTCTCACTCGCCAGGTCCAGGGTGTCCCCGGTGACGGTGAACCGGCTCAGCCGGTCGACGTTCTCCGAGCCCGCGGGCGAGTAGTAAAGGTAGATCCACTTGTTGGTGGCGAAGGCGGGGTCCAGCGCCATGCCGAGCAGACCGCTCTCGTTGGCGGTGAACACGTTGAGGTGTCCCGCCGTCACGGTGCCGCCGGTGGGCTTGATGATCCGCACGTCGCCGAGCCGGTCGATGTAGAAGACCCGGCCGTCCTTGGCGACGTCCACCATCATCGGGTTGGACGTCTTGTTGTCCAGGGCGACCTTCTCGAAGCTGCCGCTCTGCGAGGCCGAGCAGTCGGCCTTCTCCGCACCCGCGGCGGTCTTGATGCCGCCCAGGAGCATCTTCACGAACAGCGGCTCGCTGTAGTTCGCCTTCGAGTGACCGAGCGCGGTGTACCACGAGCGGCCACCGTCGTAGTCCTGACACCACGAGTTCGGGTGGTCGACGCCCATCGTGCCGCCGGTGTAGGACTTCTCGTCCATCGACGTCAGCACGTGCACGTTGGCGCGAGGGTTCGACTGGAAGTCGTACCACTCGTCCGTGCGGGTCCACGACGTCGGCAGGTCCTTGGTGGACGGGTGCGCCGGGTCCTCGACCTTGATGGTGGCCTGCTGGATCGCCGGGTGCTGCTTGAAGTACGCACCCACCAGCTTGCCGTACCACGCCCAGTTGTAGCCGCTGTCAGCCGCGGCGTGGACGCCGACGTAGCCGCCGCCCTTCTGGATGTAGCGCTGGAACGCGGCCTGCTGATCCGGCGTGCTCACCGGGTCGCCGGTCGTGGACATGAACACCACGGCCTGGTACTGCGCGAGGTTCGCGTCGGTGAACGCCGCGCTGTCCTCGGTCGCGTCGACCGCGAAGTTGTTGTCCTGGCCGAGCTTCTGCACCGCCGCGATCCCCTCGGGGATCGAGTCGTGCCGGAACCCGGTCGTCTTCGAGAAGACGAGCACCTTGAAATCGGGGGCCGCCGCGGCCGCCGTCGTGGCGGCCTGGGCGCTCACCGGCGTCGCGAGGAGCGTGATCACAGGCGCGGCGAGGGCGATGGCCGTCGTTGCCGCACTGAATCGTTTCGGACGTTGTCCGTTGGTTGGCAGGGCCGCGTTGAGCAGCCTGGCCCACGTTCGAGAACGTGGAGACATGGAGAACCCTTTCCTGACTGGGGGGAAGGTCAGGCAAGGCGCGCGCCGCCGCGCTTGTTGCCACTTGGTTGTCGTGGATATTCCGGGGTGTTTCGGGTGCTGGAAGGTGCCGTTCCAGGTCTGTGGGGGCCGTCAGTGAACTGCCGGCCGGGGTAATGAATCGAGGATCGAGGTCGGGTCGGCGATGATCTGGTCGACCACCATGCTCGCGGCGCCGCGTGACGCGGCGCCGAAGCCGAGCGTGGACGCGACGAACCGGCACTGGGCGCCGGAGCCGGCCACCACCAGCCGGTTCAGCTGGTCCTGCGCGTGGGGCAGCAGCCACTGAGCCAGCGAGGCGAAGTAGCCTCCGATCACGATCACGCGGGGGTTGAACAGGTTGGCCAGGATCGAGCCGCCGAGCCCGAGCCACTGGCCGACCTGCGCGACCGCCTGCGTCATGCGCCGGTCGCCGGACGTCAGGCCCCGGGCGATGTCGGCCACGCGCTCGTCGGGGTCGGGCACCGGCATCCCGGGCAGCCCGTACGCCTGCTCCGGCATGGCCGCGCGGACCAGTGCGGCCAGCCCGACCTTGGTCTCCCAGCATCCGACGCGGCCGCAGCCGCACTGGTCGCCGTTCGGGTCGACCCGCAGGTGCCCGACCTCGCCGGAGTAGCCGTCCGCTCCGCACAGGAGCCTGCCGCCCGAGATGATGCCACCGCCGACGCCGACCTCTCCGGTGAGATAGACCAGGTCGGGCGTGCCCGCGGCGACGCCCGAGGTGAACTCGGCCAGCGCGGAGAGGTTGGCGTCGTTGTCCACTCTCACCGGAACGTCCAGCGGCCTGAGCATGGAGGTCAGTTCGTCCGCCAGCGGCAGGTCGTGCCAGTAGAGGTTCGGGGCGAGCGTCACTACGCCGCGCGCGACGTCCACGAGGCCGGGGACGGCCACCGCGATGCCGGCGGGGACGGCTCGGGCACGTTCCAACGCCTCCGCTGCCTCCTTCGCGACGAGCCCGAGGCGGCGGACCGCTCTGTCGGCGCCGCTGCCCATCGCGTCGAAGGCCACGCGGCGCTCGACCAGCACCCGGCCGCTGAGGTCGGTGCCGTGGACCGCGATGTAGTCGACATTGATCTCCAGTCCGAGGGCGCCGACGTGCGCGCCGTGCATTGCCACGGCCCTTCTGGGCCGGCCGATCGCGCCCACGTGCTCGACACCGACCTCCCGCACCAGCCGCCGTTCGAGCAGCTCGGCCATGAGGTTGGAGACGGTGGCCCGGTGCAGCCCGGTCGCGTCGGCGATGTCGGCGCGGGAAAGGGAGTCGTGGTCGCGCAGCTCGCGCAGCACCAGCGAGAGGTTCGCTCTGCGCAGGGCCGCGGGGCCCGCCGCGGGCGGCGTCGCGCCGCCCGGGGTGCGGAGGAGGTTCGGCTCGTACGTCACCTGATCCTCACCCGCCCTTTGTTTGTCTCTGAGATCAATTAATCAGCGTTGTAACACGAGCATGTCCGGACCTGCACCCATCTGTCGAGTAACGAGTTGGCATCGGCAGCCCTGCCGCAGCTCAACGGCTATATGACCTTGGGGTTACCGGACTGTTACGGAACCTGCAACCGGTTTCAGTCTTGCGTCTTCCGGAAGACGCTGGCATTAATTCGGCGAGCCACACGAACTAATTGAGGGAGAGGCGTGGACCGAAGCAAGGCCGACGGCCGTACGGGCGACTCGCTGAGTCGCGGCCTGTCCGCGGGTGTTCCCGCTGACCAGGCCACCGTACGCCGTTCCAACCTCGCTCTGGTGCTGCGTCACGTGAGCGCCTCGGGCCCGTGCTCCCGGTCGGCCGTCGCACTCGCCACCGGGCTGAACAAGACCACCGTCACCAGCCTGGTCAGCGAGTTGCAGGCACGCGGGCTGGTGATGGAGACGGGGCCGCAGCACGCGGGCTCCGTCGGCCGCCCGAGCGTCGCGCTCGCCCTCGACGGTTCACGGGTCGGCGCACTGGGCGTGGAGGTCAACGCCGACTACATCGCCGCCATCGCCACCGATCTGGCCGGCCGGGTGCTCGTGGACCGGCGCGTCGGCTTCGACGCGATGGGGTCCAGCCCGGAGCGCTCGCTCGACGAACTGGCCCTGGTGGTCGAGAAGACCCTGGCCGACCTCGACCGGCTCGGGGTGACGCCCGCGGGGATCACCGTGGCCATCCCGGGCCTGATCGACACGATCACCGGCACCGTCGTCGTGGCGCCGAACCTCGGCTGGCACGGAGTGGCGGTGGCGGAGCGGCTGTCCCAGGCGGGCATCCGCCCGGACATCCCCATCGTGGTGGACAACGACGCCAACCTCGCCGCGCTGGCCGAGTACACCTCCGGGTCCGAGGCGGGCACGTCCGACCTGGTCTACCTCACCGGCGAGGTGGGCGTCGGGGGCGGTGTCATCTCCGGCGGGCGGTTGCTGGGCGGAGCGGACGGATTCGCCGGGGAGGTCGGCCACATCATGGTCGATCCCGCCGGTGAGCCCTGCCGCTGCGGCCGCGTCGGCTGCTGGGAGACCAAGGTCGGACTGGCCGCGCTGGTGCGCATGGCCACCCCCGACCGGGCGTACGGCAGGGGCCGGCAGGTCGTCCGTGATCCGGAGGAGCGGCTGGCCGAGATCGAGCAGCGGCGGGCGGAAGGCGACCCGAGGGTCGACGCCGCCGTCGCGGAGGTGGGCCGGTGGCTCGGGCTCGGAGCGTCGGTGCTGGTCAACCTGTTCAATCCACGTGTTATCGTGCTGGGCGGCTACTTCGCCAGGCTCGCCGACCGGCTCATCCCCGCCGCCCGGCAGGAACTGGCGCGTCTCGGCATGACCGGCGCCGTCGAACGCTGCAGCTTCGCCGCATCCGATCTCGGCTTCGGCGCCGCGGCACGTGGGGCGGCGGGTGTCGTCGTCGAACGAGCCCTGTCCGACCCGACCGCCATATCGATCCGACAACCCCTGCCATCGGGGTGATCGAGGACTCCGACGACCTGTCCGGCGGCGGACGCCTCTGTCCGCGAGCCGGTTCCGCTCCCCCACTCCTCTGATCAGCCGTCCCCTTCGAACGTCCCGTCCGCCTGACCGTGCTCCCCCGCTCGGTACTCCCCCCCGCCCATCCCGCGTGCCGTGGCGATGGGACATGCGGTCAGGCGGACGGGATCACCACCACCTTCCGAGCCATTCCGAGCCCTTTCCCACAAGAACGTCCCGCCCGCCTGTACGGCTGTCCGGAGCCGCGTCGGCATCGTTGACGCCGACATCGGTGCCGTAGCGGCGGTGCAGCCGGCGCCGTCAGGCGGGCGGGGCCCGGCCGCACCCACCCCTAGGAGGCTTCTGTGCAGCCGTCATCGTCCGAGTCGTCCCTGCTGGAGATGCGAGGCATCGTCAAGCAGTTCCCCGGCGTGCGCGCCCTGAACGGCGTCGACCTCGACGTCCGTGTCGGGGAGGTGCACTGCCTGCTCGGCCAGAACGGCGCCGGGAAGTCCACTCTGATCAAGACTCTGGCCGGGGCGCACATGCCCGACGAGGGAACGATCACCTTCGACGGCCAGGAGGTCCGGCTGACCAGCCCGACGGCCGCGATCCGGCAGGGCATCGCCACGATCTATCAGGAGCTTGACCTGGTGGACGGGTTGAGTGTGGCCGAGAACATCTATCTGGGTCATGAGCGGGCGCGGTTGGGGTTCTCGCGCCGGGGGGAGGCCGAGCGGGCGGCGGCTGAGCTGTTGGGGCGGTTGGGTCATGGGGAGATCCGGCCGCGGATGGAGGTGGGCCGGTTGTCTCCGGCGCATAAGCAGATTGTGAGTATGGCGCGGGCGTTGTCGCATTCGGCGCGTTTGATCATCATGGATGAGCCGTCGGCGGCGCTGGCGCATGACGAGGTGGACAACCTGTTTCGGGTGATCCGGGATCTGACCGCGCAGGGGGTGGCGGTGATCTATATCTCGCATCGGCTGGAGGAGATCCGGCAGATCGGGGATCGGGTCACGGTGTTGAAGGACGGGGCGACGGTCGCGGTGGGTTTGGCGGCGAAGGACACGCCGACGCAGCAGATCGTGGCGTTGATGACGGGGCGGAATGTGGAGTATGTGTTTCCGCCGCGTCCGGAGGTCGGTGCTCATGAGGGCCG
Source organism: Microbispora sp. NBC_01389 (assembly GCF_045040095.1). NCBI lineage: Bacteria > Bacillati > Actinomycetota > Actinomycetes > Streptosporangiales > Streptosporangiaceae > Microbispora > Microbispora sp. NBC_01389. Next base: position 884,020 of record NZ_CP109552.1, on the reverse strand, counting down.
CGACGAGGTGTTGCGGGTGGAGAACCTGAGTCTGCCTGGGCGATTCGCGGATGTGTCGTTCAGCATCCGGGCGGGGGAGATCGTGGGGTTGGCGGGTCTGGTGGGGTCGGGTCGTAGTGAGATCGTGGAGGCGATCTACGGGGCGCGGCGGGGCAGTGGCCGGGTGGTTCTGGACGGTCAGGTGGTGCGTCCGGGCAGTACGAGCCGGGCGGTGCGGATGGGGATGGGTCTTGCGCCGGAGGAGCGTAAGGCGCAGGCGTTGTTGCTGGATCATCCGGTGGCGCAGAACATCACGCTGGCGTCGTTGAGCCGGTATACGCGGCCGCGGTGGCTGGGGTGGCTGGATCGTAGGAGTGAGTTCGCGGAGGCCAAGCGGTTGTCGGAGGCGTTGGACATCCGTCCGCCGGATGTGCGGCGGCCGATCCGGACGTTGTCGGGGGGTAACCAGCAAAAAGCGGTGCTGGGGCGGTGGCTGGCCGAGGATCGCAAGTTGTTGTTGCTGGACGAGCCGACGCGTGGGGTGGATGTCGGTGCCCGGGCCGAGCTGTACGCGCTGGTGCGCAAGCTGGCCGACGACGGGATCGGTGTGCTTTTGGTGTCGAGTGAGGTGCCCGAGGTGTTGGGTCTGGCGGATCGGGTGCTGGTGGTCCGGGAGGGCCGGATCGTGCATGAGGCCCCGGCGCGGGAGTTGGATGAGCATCGGGTGCTGGATCTGGTGATGGTCTCCGCTGGGGAGACGGCTGGGTCTGAGGTAGTGGGTTCTGCGGTGGCAGATTCTCCTGAAGGAGCGTTCCATGACTGAGGTCGATCAGGCCGCGCCGGCCAACGCGCCGGTCAAGCCGGCGGGTGCGGGCGGGCCGTTGGGCCGGTTGGGGTTGGCCCGGGTGGGTGAGGCCCGGCATGTCGGGCTGGTGGCGGCCCTCGTCCTGCTGGCGATCGTGGGGGTGGTGACCCGCCCGGAGAACTTCGCCACCTCCTCCAACCTGGTGAGTATTCTGGCGCTGGCCTCGACCATCGGGGTGATCACGGTTGGGATGACCTTCGTGATCATCGGTGGGGGGATCGACCTGTCGGTCGGCGCGGTGATGGCGTTGGCGTCGGTGTGGGCGACCACGTTGGCCACGCAGGCGTACGGGCCGGTTGTGATGATCGTGTGCGCGGTCGTGGTGGGCACCGGAGCCGGGCTGCTGAGCGGGTTCCTGATCGCCTACGGGCGGATGGTGGCGTTCATCGCGACGCTGGCCATGCTGGTGGCCGCGCGGGGTCTGGCGCAGCGGATGTCGAACCAGCGGACGCAGCTGGTGCAGCCGGACAACTCGATGATCGTGGATCTGTCCACGACCCGGGTGCTGGGGCTGCCGCTGCTGGTCTATGTGTTCGCGCTGGTGGTGCTGGTCGGGTGGCTGGTGCTGAACCGGACCACGTTCGGGCGGCGCACGTACGCGGTCGGCGGCAACCCCGAGGCGGCGCGGCTGGCCGGTATCAATGTGCGCAGGCACACGCTGATGTTGTATGCGCTGTCGGGGTTGTGCTGCGGGATCGCGGCGGTCCTGATCATGGCGCGGACCACGACGGGGTCGTCGACGCACGGTGATCTGTACGAGCTGGACGCGATCGCCGCGGTGATCATCGGTGGCACGCTGCTGACCGGTGGCCGGGGCACGATCATCGGTTCGATCCTGGGTCTGCTGATCTTCACGGTGATCACCAATCTGTTCATCCTCAACGGGCTGAACACCGCCGACCAGCTGGTCGCCAAGGGCGTCATCATCGTCGCCGCCGTGCTGCTGCAGCGGCGAAGTCTCAAGTCACACACATAGAGAACTAGGGAGAAAAAGATATGGACAAGAACGTCGCACGGCGCGGTTTCCTGGTGAGCGGAGCCGTCATCGGCGCAGGCGCTCTCATCACCGCCTGCACCAGCAACGAGCCGGCCGCGCAGGCCAGCGCCCCGGCCGCGGCCCCCGCCGCCGCCGCCGGCGGCAACGACACCCCCGGCGACAAGGTCGTCATCGGCTTCTCGGCCCCGGCCGCCGACCACGGCTGGATCGCCGCGATCAGCAAGAACGCCGCCGACGCCGCCAAGCAGTACTCCGACGTGGAGCTGAAGGCGGTCGAGCCGACCAACGACATCAACCAGCAGATCTCCGCGGTGGAGTCGCTGATCCAGGCCAAGGTCAACGCGCTGGTGATCCTGCCCAACGACGGCCAGCAGCTCAACCAGGTCGCCCGTCAGGCGATGGACGCCGGCATCCCGGTGATCAACCTCGACCGGGTGTTCCCCGACAAGCTGTCGTACCGGACCTGGATCGGCGGCGACAACTACGGCATGGGTGTGGCCGCGGGCAACTACATCGGCAAGACGCTGAAGGACAAGGGTGTGGCCGACCCGGTGATCCTGGAGATCCAGGGCATCGCGACGCTGCCGCTGACCCAGGACCGCAGCAAGGGCTTCGCCGACGCGCTGAAGACCTTCGGGTTCAAGGTGACCGCGCAGCAGGACGCGAAGTTCACGGTGGAGTCGGGCACGCAGGTGGCGAGCAACCTGCTGCAGGCGCACAAGAAGATCGACGCGATCTGGAACCACGACGACGACCAGGGCATCGGTGTGCTCGCGGCGATCAAGGAGGCCGGGCGCAGCGAGTTCTTCATGGTCGGCGGCGCCGGTTCGGCGAACGCGATGCGTGACATCCAGGCCGACAGCGGTGTGCTGAAGGCGACGGTGACCTACAGCCCGACGATGGCCGCCTCGGCGATCAAGCTGGCGCGTCTGATCGCGCAGGGCAAGGGCATGAGCGACCTGCTGGAGCAGCAGGTGCCGCAGTCCATCACGCTGACGTCGGAGACCGTCGTCAAGGACAACGCCGACAAGTACCTGCCGACCGGGTTCGAGTCGTGAGTCTCGGTAGCCGCTGCACGAGTGTGGAGGACTGATGACCAGGCCGATCACGTTGTTCACCGGTCAGTGGGCGGACCTGCCGTTCGAGGAGGTCTGCCGGCTGGCCGCCGAGTGGGGCTACGACGGTCTTGAGATCGCCTGCTGGGGCGACCACTTCGAGGTCGACAAGGCCGTGGCCGACGACTCCTACGTCGAGCGCAAGCTGGAGACCCTGGCCAAGTACGACCTGAAGGTGTGGACGATCTCCAACCACCTGGTCGGCCAGGCCGTCTGCGACCACCCCATCGACGAACGGCACAAGGGCATCCTGCCCGCCCGCATCTGGGGCGACGGCGAGCCCGAGGGCGTCCGCCGCCGCGCCGCCGAGGAGATCAAGGACACCGCCCGCGCCGCCGCCAAGCTCGGGGTCAAGACCGTGGTCGGGTTCACCGGATCGTCGATCTGGCACACCCTGGCCATGTTCCCCCCGGTGCCGCCGTCGATGATCGAGGCCGGCTACGCCGACTTCGCCGAGCGGTTCAACCCGATCCTGGACGTCTTCGACGAGGTCGGGGTGCGGTTCGCCCACGAGGTGCACCCCAGCGAGATCGCCTATGACTACCACACCACGGTGCGGACGCTGGAGGCGATCGGCAACCGGCCGGCGTTCGGGCTGAACTGGGACCCCTCGCACATGGTGTGGCAGGGTCTGGACCCGGCGGGGTTCATCCTGGACTTCGCCGACAAGATCTACCACGTGGACTGCAAGGACGCCCGGGTCGCCACCCGCGACGGGCGGCGGGGCCGGCTGGCCTCGCACCTGGCGTGGGCCGACCCGCGCCGCGGCTGGGACTTCGTGTCCACCGGCCGGGGCGACGTGCCGTGGGAGGAGTGCTTCCGCGCGCTCAACCACATCGGCTACGACGGCCCGATCTCCATCGAGTGGGAGGACGCGGGCATGGACCGGCTGCACGGCGCACCCGAATCCCTCGCCTACATCCGCTCGCTCAACGCCATCACCCCACCCGACGCGGCCTTCGACGCCGCCTTCTCCTCCGAGTAAGGCCTCACCCCCAGGCGGCGGCCGCGGTGTCCCCACCGCGGCCGCCGCCTCATTTCGCGAAGACCTCTCATTTCGCGAAGAGCACGACGGCCAGCAGGATCAGCACCACGAGCCCGGCGAGCACGACTCCCATCGTCACCAGCACCCGCACCCGCGTGCCGGGGGCCGGGCTGGAGGGGCCGCGCATCGCGAACAGGTCCGTGCCCAGGCTGTTCGACCCCGGTACGCCGTCCCCCGGCCCTCCGGGACCCCTGGGGCCCTCCAGCGGACTCCCGGAGCCGCCGCCCGGGCCGCCGGGCCAGGCGGGGCCTCCGGGCCCGGGAACCCCCGGCCCGCCGGGATACGCCGAGGGATGCGGGCCGAAATGCGGGCCGAAATGCGGGCCGAAATGCGGGCCTGAGTGGGGCCCGGCGGGTGGACCGGGGCGTGGACCGGGGCGTGGACCGGCGGGTGGACTGGGGCGTGGACCGGCGGGTGGGCCGGGATGTGCCGGCAGCCTGCCGGGGACGGTGGTGTCGTGCCTGCCGGTGGGACCGGAACCGGGATCTGAACCGGGCTCGGGGCGTGGCGGGGGAGGAGGCACCCGCGGCACGCCCGTCGGGCGGGCCACGACCATGGTGCGGTTCACGTCCTCCTCGTAGCCACCCAGCTCGCCCCCCGGAGCCGCGCCGGGCGGAGCCCCGCTGTTTGGGCCCCCGCTGTTTGGGCCCCCGCTGTTTGGGCCCCCGCTGTTTGGGCCCACGCTGTCTGGGCCCAGGCTGTCAGGGGCCAGGCCGCCCGGAGTCGCGTTGCCCGGAGCCGCGCCGGGCGGACTCGCGCTGCTGGGGGTCACGCCGGCTGGGGTCACGCTGCTGGGAGCCACGTCTGACGGGACATCCCCGGGTGCCGGGGCGGCGGCGGGTGCGGGGGCCATCCCCGCGATCTCTTCGGGCCGGGCCTGCTGATCCGTCCTGTTGTCCGTCCTGTTGTCCGCCCTGCTGTCCGCTCTGCCACCCGCCTTCCTGGCGGGTGCCGGGCGGGCGGGGGGAGCCTGAGCGGGGGCGGGTGACGCGCCTGTGGGCGTGTCGGCGACCATCCGGAGCAACGCGGCGGCGCGTTCGGGTGTGAGGCGCGCCCTGTGGTCCTTCTCCAGCAGTCCCTCCAGCACCGGGCGCAGCGGCCCGGCCTGCGCGGGCGGGTCGGCGCTCTCGGTCATCAGCGCCGCGAGCGTCTCGCCCACCGTGGCCCGTTCGTACGCCGGTCGTCCCTCGACGGCGAAGTACAGCGTCGCGCCGAGCGACCACAGGTCCGACTCCGGCCCGGTGTGATCGCCTCGCGCCCGCTCCGGGGCGGTGTATCCCGGGGAGCCGATGACCATGCCCGTCTGCGTGAGGGCGGTGTCGCCGAGGGCCTTGGCGATGCCGAAGTCGGTCAGGACGACCCGGCCCGTCTCGGTCAGCAGGACGTTCGCCGGCTTCACGTCCCGGTGCAGGATGTGCTGCGCGTGCGCGGCACGCAGCGCGCTGAGCAGGTCACAGCCGATCTCCGCCACCAGGCGTGGCGGCAGCGGCCCCTCCTCGTCGATCACCTGCTCCAGCGACCGGCCCTCGACCAGTTCCATGATGATCCACGGGATGCCGTCGGCCAGGATGACGTCGTGGATCGTGGCGACGGAGGGATGGCTGACGCGGGCCGCCATGCGGCCCTCACGCAGCATGCGTTCGCGCAGCTCCTGGCGTTGCCGGGGGCTGAGCGCCGGATCCTGGCGGATCTCCTTGACCGCGATCTCCCGGTCCAGCGACCGGTCGTACGCTCGCCAGACCGTGCCCATGGTGCCCCGACCGATGCGGACGCGTAGCTCGTAGCGCTCAGCGAGCATCCGCCCATGCTGTTCCGGCATGAGAAGAAAGATAGCGATTCCGCCTTGAAAAGCGCTTTCCCGTTACTTGATAAACATCCTCGGCCAGTACCGGCGCGGCAGCAGGATCTTGATCATCTTGGCCACGTGCCGCATCATGGGGATGCGCACGACCTGCTGGAGAGCCGGCTCCGCCGGCTTGCGGTGCAGCCCCTCGCTCGGCCGCCGCCGCTGGAACGGCACGGCCGCGACGTCGCCGCCGCTTCCCGGATCGCGAGGGTAGGCGAGGTGCCGGCCCGACTGTCCGTAGCCCGACTGTTCGTAGAAGGTGTGCGGCCCGCTGTGCCGGAACTGACCGCTGTGCCCGTACGGCCCGGTCTGTCCATAGGACCCTGACTGGCCGTAGGACCCTGACTGGCCGTAGGGCCCGGTCTGCCCGTACTGGCCGGCGGGCGGGAAAGACGGGCCGCCGCTCGGGCCGTACACCCCGTAGGCGCCGGACGGATCGTACGGTCCGCCCGCCTGGTACGGCTGGCCGTACGGCCCCGGCTGCCGGTGCGGCCCGGAGTCGCGGTCGCGCGGAGCGACCTTGGGGGCGGGTCGCGACTCGGCGCGGTGCTGGCCCCGGTGCTGCCCCCGGGGCGGATTGCGGTGCGGCGGCTTGCGGCTGCTGGGGGGAGCGGGCGCGGTGGGCGGCGGCGAGGGCCGTCCGCCGCGGAAGGGAGAGACCAGCGGATCGTCGACCACGCCTCCGGCCGCGACCCTGGACAGAACATGCGCCGCGCGCACGCCGTCGATCCTGGCCGCCGGGTCGATCTGCAGCAGCCCCCGCAGGACCGGGGCGAGCGGGCCCGCCTTCTCCATCGGGATGGGCGCCCCGCTGGTCAGCGCCGCGAGCGCCGCCGCCGCCGTACGGCGGCCGTGCAGACCGCGCCCCTCGACGGCGGTGTAGAGGGTCGCGCCGAGCGACCACAGGTCGGCGGCCGGGCTCGCCCGGTCACCGAGGACGCGTTCGGGGGAGATGTACCCGGCGGAGCCGAGCACGATCCCCGCCTGGGTGATGGACGCGTCGCCCTCCAGGGCGGCCAGCCCGAAGTCGGTCAGCACCGCCCGGTCGTCATCGGTGACCAGCACGTTGCTGGGCTTCACGTCGCGGTGCAGGATGCCCTTGCCGTGCACGGCCCGCAGCGCGCCGAGGACCTGCCGTCCGATGTCGGCGACCCGGCGCGGGGGCAGCGGGCCCTCCTGGCGGATGAGCTCCTCCAGTGACCGCGCCCGGAGCAGTTCCATCACGATCCATGGCCGGTCGTCCTCGGTGATTACGTCGAAGAGCGTGATGACCGAGGGGTGGGCGACCATGGCGGTCGCCCGGCCCTCGCGCTCGGTGCGCGCGCACAATTCCGCCCGCAGCTCCTCGTCGAGGACCAGCGGAAGCCGCACCTCCTTGACCGCCACCTCGCGGTCGAGCAGTTCGTCACGCGCCCGCCACACAGTGCCCATGCCGCCGCGCCCGACCGGCTCGATAAGCCGATAGCGCGCGGCTAGCAGGTATCCGGACGGCGCACGCATGGGTGGCAGCTTACCGATTTGTGCCATGCGACCTGTAGAGACCATGCCGGGAAATTGTTGAGATCTTCTGTCAAAGATCCTGACAACAAGCCCGTAGGGTCAGCGGCGGCCGATGGTAAGGACGGGACCGGTGGTGTCGGTGAAGAAGTCGCCGCCCTTGTCGTCGACGACGATGAAGGCCGGGAAGTCGACGACCTCGATTTTCCAGACCGCTTCCATTCCCAGCTCCGGATATTCCAGGACATCGACCTTCTTGATGCAGTCCTGGGCCAGCCGGGCGGCCGGGCCGCCGATGGAGCCGAGGTAGAAGCCGCCGTGCTTCTGGCACGCCTCGGTGACCTGCTTGGACCGGTTGCCCTTGGCCAGCATCACCATCGAGCCGCCCGCCGCCTGGAAGCGCTCGACGTACGAGTCCATCCGGCCCGCCGTCGTGGGCCCGAAGGAACCGGACGCGTAGCCCTCGGGGGTCTTGGCCGGGCCGGCGTAGTAGACGGCGTGATCCTTCAGGTACTGCGGCATGTCCTCGCCGGCGTCGAGCCGCTCGGCGATCTTCGCGTGCGCGATGTCGCGGGCGACCACGAGCGGCCCGGTGAGCGACAGGCGGGTCTTCACCGGATACCTGCTCAGCTCGGCGAGGATCTCCGGCATCGGGCGGTTCAGGTCGATGCTCACCACGTCGCCGCCGAGGTGCTCGTCGGTGGTGTCGGGGAGGAACCGGGCGGGGTCGGTCTCGAGCTGTTCGAGGAACACCCCCTCCGGCGTGATCTTCGCCAGTGCCTGCCGGTCCGCGCTGCAGCTCACCGCGATCGCGACCGGGCAGGACGCGCCGTGCCGGGGCAGTCGGATCACCCGCACGTCGTGGCAGAAGTACTTGCCGCCGAACTGCGCGCCGATGCCCAGCTTCTGGGTCAGCTCGAAGACCTTCTTCTCCATCTCCAGGTCGCGGAAGCCATGGCCGCTCGCCGAGCCCTCGGCAGGGATGGAGTCCAGATAGCGGGCCGAGGCGTACTTCGCCGTCTTCAGCGCGTACTCGGCGCTGGTGCCGCCCACGACGATGGCCAGATGGTACGGCGGGCAGGCGGCGGTGCCGAGCGAGCGGATCTTCTCCTCCAGGAAGGCGAGCATCCGCTTCTCGTTGAGCACCGCCTTCGTCTCCTGGTAGAGGAACGACTTGTTGGCCGAGCCGCCGCCCTTGGCCATGAACAGGAACTTGTACTCGTCCGGGTGACCGTTCGGGTCCTCGGCGTAGAGTTCGACCTGCGCCGGCAGGTTGGAGCCGGTGTTCTTCTCGTCCCACATCGTCAGCGGCGCCATCTGCGAGTAACGCAGGTTGAGCCGCGTGTAGGCGTCGTACACGCCTCGGCTGAGGTGCTCGGCGTCGCGGCCATCGGTCAGCACGTGCCGGCCGCGCTTGCCCATCACGATCGCGGTGCCGGTGTCCTGGCACATCGGCAGCACGCCGCCGGCTGAGATGCTCGCGTTCTTCAGCAGGTCGAGGGCCACGAAGCGGTCGTTGCCGCTGGACTCGGGGTCGTCCACGATCTTGCGAAGCTGGGCCAGGTGGGACGCGCGCAGATAGTGCGAGATGTCGTGGATCGCGGTCTCGGTGAGCAGCCGCAGCGCCTCCGGCCCGACCTCCAGGAACCTGCGCCCGGCCGCCTCGGTGACCCGCACCCCCTCGCCGGTGATCAGGCGGTACTCCGTCTCGTCGGGTCCCAGCGGGAGCAGGTCGGTGTAGTCGAACTCCGGCATCGTCCTCGGTCCTCGTGGTCTGCCTCGTCGGGCGCGCCCGACGCGCGGGCCGTCCATGTCCTGTCCGTGTCCCTGCACAGCGTACGGCGAACGAACAATGGTCATCATGCCCGGGGCATGAGTAGGTTTTGAATAAATTCAACCAGACGATATGCGCATAAAGCGGGATAATCGAGACGGGACGAGAGGAGGGGCCATGAACGGCGAAGTCATCGTAATGATCATATTCGCGATCGGCATCCTCGTGGCCCTCGCGCTGTCGCTGCTCGCGCTCGTGCTGCGGCAGGTCAAGGAGGGCGAGATGACCTGGTTGATTCCGTCCGGCGCGGCGCACGACCGTTCGCGCGACGGCTCGCGCGACGGCTCGCGCGACGGCTCGCAGGACGGCTCGCGGCCTCCGGGGCCGGACGCCGGGGCCGGGGTGAACGGAGCCCGAGAGCGATTCCGCTGACGACGAGGGCCGCTCCGGCGAGGTCGGCCGGGGTGGGGACGGCGATTCCGAGGAGGGCGGCCGTGGTGATCGCCCCTATGGGGATCATCCCGGCGAACAGCCCGGCCCGGTCCGGGCCCAGGCGGGGCAGCGAGCGGTACCACAGGAAGAACGCCACGGTCGTCACGACGAGGGCGAGGTAGGCGAGGCCCGCCGCCTCGGCGGGCGTGGGCGTCCGCAGGACGTCCCGGCCGTCCAGGGCCAGCCCGGCGGCCAGCAGGAGCGGCACGGCGAGCGCGGCCGACCAGGCCGACAGCCGCACGGGCCCGACCACCGGCAGCAGGGGCAAGGCCAGCAGCGAGAAGCACAGCTCGCAGGCGAGCGCGCCGAGCGACCACAGCAGGCCGGGCAGGTTCCCGCTCCCCGCGCCCGTTGCGAGAAGGGCCCCGGCGGCCACCACCAGACCCGCCCCGACGACGCGCGGGGACGGCCGCCCGCCCGTGGCCATCGGGCCCACGAGGGCGAGCGCCAGCGGCACGGTGCCGAGGACGATGCCGGGCAGCGCGGGACCGGACGCCCGGGCCGCCTCGACGACGCACACGTTGAACAGCACCAGCCCCGTCAGCGACAACGTGGCGAGCAGCCCCCACTGGCGCGGCCGGAGCCGTACGGGACCGAGACCGCGGGCGCGGGCCGCGGCGAGCAGGACCACGGCGGCGAGGGCATAGCGGAGCGCCTGGCCGCCGTAGACCGGATAGTCCGCGATCGCGCCGGAGACCGCGGCCAGCGTCCCGACGAGGAACATCGCCCCCGCGGCCCCGGTCGTGTAGGTGTTCACGTCTGACGATCCTAGGAAGCGGTTGGTCCCCGTAACCGGTCCAATCGGATGGCCCTAGAGTGGTCCAATGGCCGATCTTCATCTGGTGGTAGACCGGGCCAGAGGCGGGCTCGCCGCGCAGATCGCCCGCGAGGTGCGTGAGGCGGTGCGCTCCGGACGGCTCGGCCCGGGCGCCCGCCTGCCGGCCACCCGCGACCTCGCCCGCGATCTCGGCCTGTCGCGCGGCGTCGTCGTGGAGGCGTACGAGCAGCTCGTGGCCGAGGGGGTGCTCGAAAGCCGGACCGGCGCCGGGACCCGGGTCGCGGCGGGGGCCGGGCGGCACGTCGCCGCGGAGCCGGCCGGGCGGGAGGGGGAGGGCCGGCCCCACTACGGGCACCGGCCCACGTCGCCGGACCTCGGCGCCTTCCCCCGGCAGGCCTGGCTCGCGGCCGTCCGCCACGTCCTCGCCACGCTGCCGAACGACGCGCTCGACTACGGCGATCCCGGGGGTGTGCCCGCCCTGCGCCGTGAGCTCGCGGCGTACCTGGGCCGGGTGCGCGCCGCCGACGTGGTGCCGGACGACGTCGTGATCCTCACCGGGATGGCCCAGGGGCTCAGCCTCGTCCTGCACGCCCTGGCCCGCGAGCGGGGCCGCGACGTCGTCCTGGCCGTCGAGGACCCGACGAGTGAGCGGCAGCTTCCGCTGCTCCGCCGGACCGGGGCGCGGCTCGTCCCGGTGCGCGTCGACGGGGAGGGGATCGTCGTCGGAGACCTCCCGGCCGAAGCCGACGCCGTGCTCGTGACCCCCGCGCACCAGTACCCCACCGGTGTGGTGCTGTCCCCCGGCCGCCGCGCCGCCCTGATCGCCTGGGCCGCCCGCACCGGCGGCCTGGTGATGGAGGACGACTACGACGCGGAGTTCCGCTTCGACCGCGATCCGGTCGGGTGCCTGCAGGGGCTCGCGCCCGGCCGGGTCGTGCTCGCGGGCAGTGTGAGCAAGGCCCTCGCCCCGGGGCTGCGGCTCGGCTGGATCGCCGCGCCGCCCGGCCTCGCCCGCGCCGTACGGCTCGCGCGTGAGGAGCTCGACCTCGGTTCACCCGTCATCGAGCAGTACGCGCTCGCGCACCTGATCGCCGGCGGTGCGTACGACCGGCACCTGCGCCGGATGCGGAGAGAATACCGGCGGCGCAGGGACGCGCTCGTCGGCGCGCTCGCCGAGCACCTGCCCCGGCTCGCCGTACGCGGCATCTCGGCCGGGCTGCACCTCTACGCGGTGCCGGATCCCAAGGCCGGTGCCGGGACGGACGCGTCCGGCCTGGCCGGGGCGGCCCGGGCGGCCGGCCTCTCGGCCGAGGTCGCGACCCCGGCCCTCGGAACGGCGGAAGGGCGGCCGGCGGGGCTCGTGATCGGGTTCGCGCGCCTGCCCGCCCACCGCGTCCGGGAGGCCGTACGCGCCATGGCCGAGCGCGTCAGGACGCGATAGGGGCCGTCGTGGCGGCGTTCCCGGCCGTACGCGGCTGGAAGCCCCGGGCGAGCAGGATGATCGCGGCGGCCAGCACGAGCGGCGCGGCGAAGGCGACCTGGTAGCCGGAGGCGTCGGCGATGCCGCCGACGAGGGCGGCGCCGACGACGAACCCCACGTAGTTGAACATGTTGACCCGGGCGATGGCCACGCCCGTGCCCGCCGGGTCGAGGCGGCCGGCCGCGCTGAACGACTGCGGGGCGACCACCGACAGGCCGATCCCGGTGAGGGCGAAGCCCGCGATGGCCGCGGGCGCCGAGGGGGCCGCCACGATCGCGGCGAAGCCCAGCGTCGCGACGGCGCCGCCCGCGCGCACGATCGCCGCCGAGCCGAACCTGCGCACCGCGAGGTCGCCCCCGACGCGGACGAGGAACGTCGTGAGCTGGTACGCCCCGAGGGCCAGCGGGATCACGGGCGTGGCGGCGTGCACGACCCGGTCCATGAAGACGGAGCCGAAGTTGGAGATCGACGAGTCGCCCACGTAGAGGAACGCCATCGCGAGGCAGAGGGGAAAGATCGGACGCCACGCCACCTTCGCCCCGGCCGTCGGCTCCGCCGGGGAGCCGGCCCGGTGGCGGTGCTCCTCGCCCGGCAGGTAGAGCCAGGCCGAGGCGGCCAGCGCGACGGCGACGGCCGGGACGAGGGCGATCGTGAAGGTGGCGGGCAGCCCGAGGCCGAGCCCGGCCGCCGCCGACGCCCAGACCGCGCCGGCGACCGCCGCCGCGCTCCACAGCGCGTGGAATCCGGTGAGCACCGCCCGGCCGTACTCCCGCTCGACCGCCACGCCCTGCATGTTCATGCCCGCGTCCACCCCGCCGAGGCCGAGGCCGAACAGGACGTTCGCCGCGACGAGCGCGGGGATGTTCGGCGCGAGCCCGGCGAGCACCACGGCGGCGCAGGCGAGCGGCTGCGCGAGGCGCAGCACCAGGCGGCTGCCGTACCGGGAGGCGGCGGCGCCCGCGAGCACGCTCCCGGCGCCCGCGATCACCGGCACGACCAGGAGCAGGATGGACAGCTCGCCGTCGGTGAGACCATGCCTGCGCTGCAGCGTGGCCACCTGGGTGAGCAGCGTGGCGAAGGTGAGGCCCTGGACGGCGAACACCGCGAAGGCGGCCAGCCGGGCCCGCCGGTCACGCGGCGTGGGCACCGTACCCCCAGCCATGCCCCCGAAGGCGGCGAGTCCCGCGGACGGCGACCCTCACGGACATCGCGGCCTCCTGGAACATGAGGATGGTTCAGGTTTTCGCCAGCCTAGGAGCCGCGCCGCGCTCGGTCAATGGCCGGAACGGCGGGAGACTGTGAGGCGCGCCGCGGACCGAATACCCTCGAAGATGTGAGCAGCGAGTCCTCAGCCGCGAAATGGATCGCCACCTTCCTCGCGTCGCGCGCTCCCGGCGCCCCGGGCGGTCCCGCCACGCCCGATCCCGGGCTGATGCGCGCGTCGGACGCCGACCGGGAACGGGTCGTCACGGCGCTGACGGACGCCGTCGTCGACGGGCGCCTGACCCCGCTGGAGCACGAGGAACGGGTGGAGCGCGTCTGGGCCGCCCGGACCCTCGGCGAGCTGGCCGAGCTGACCGCGGACCTGCTGCCGCCGGAGAGCCAGCCGTTCCGCATGGACAACCGTCCCGTCACCGCCTTCTTCCGTACGGAGACGCGCGGCGGCCGGTGGGTGGTGCCCTCGCAGATCCCGGTGACGTCGCTGGGCGGCACGGTCTCGATGGACCTGTGCGAGGCGCTCCTCCAGTCGCGGCACGTGGTGGTCCAGCTCGCCGTCATGGCCGGCACGGTCACGCTGCTCGTTCCTGAGGGCGTGCGGATCGTGACCGCCCCCACCGCCCGCGTCCGGTCCTTCCGGAACGATGTACGGCTCCCGCCGGGCGCGACCGGCCACGCGCCGGACGCGCCCGTGATCGAACTCGCCGGGTTCGTCCTCGGCGGCAAGGTCGTCGCCCGTTCGCCGAAACCCCCCCGCCGCCGCCTGTTCGGCCGGTGAGCGCGGCCCTCTAGACGGCCGTGTCGAAGTTGATCGCGCTGTAGGCGCCGAGCTTCCAGAGCTGGTGTTCGCTCTCGATCTTCCGGATCGTCCCGGAACGGCCCCGCATCACGAGGGAGTGCGTCACCGCCGCGCCGCCCTGGAACCGCACGCCGTGCATCAGCTCGCCGTCGGTGATGCCCGTGGCGGCGAAGAACACGTCGTCGGAGCGTACGAGGTCGTCGGTGGTGAGCACCTGGTCCAGGTCGAGCCCGGCGTCGAGGGCCCGGCGGCGCTCGTCGTCGTCGCGCGGCCACAGCTTGCCCTGGATCACCCCGCCCATGCACTTGAGCGCGCAGGCGGCGACGATGCCCTCCGGGGTGCCGCCGATGCCCAGCATGAGGTCGACGCCCGTGCCGGTGCGGGCGGCCATGATCGCTCCGGCCACGTCGCCGTCGGTGATGAAGCGGATGCGGGCCCCGGTCTCCCGGATCTCCTTGACGACGCGCTCGTGCCGGGGCCGGTCCAGGATCACCACGGTCACGTCGGACGGCTTGGCGCCCTTGGCCCGCGCCACGGCCCGGATGTTGTCGGCCACCGGAGCGTCGATGTTCACCTGCCCGGCCGCCTCCGGGCCGGTGACGAGCTTCTCCATGTAGAAGACCGCGGAGGGGTCGTACATCGAGCCGCGCTCGCTCACCGCGATCACGGAGATCGCGTTGTTCATGCCGAGCGCGCACAGGCGGGTGCCGTCGATCGGGTCCACGGCCACGTCGCACTCGGGCCCGGTCCCGTCGCCGACCCGCTCGCCGTTGTACAGCATCGGGGCGTTGTCCTTCTCGCCCTCGCCGATCACCACGGCGCCCTTCATCGAGACCGTGTTGATCAGCTGGCGCATGGCGTTGACGGCGGCGCCGTCCGCGCCGTTCTTCTCCCCGCGCCCCACCCAGCGGGCCGCGGCCATCGCCGCCGCCTCGGTCACCCTCACCAGTTCGAGAGCGAGGTTGCGGTCGGGCGCGCGTTCTCCCGCCGCCAGTGCCGCCGGTACGTGATCAGCCATTGATCCCCTCACGTCGCAAGCTCCACTATGGGCGATCGTAGTGTGCGAAGAGTGCCCTTGTCCGATTGGTCTGAACCTGTCGGGCCAGGTCGCAGGCCTTCCCGGGCTGCGCCACGGGAATCGGGGGCCGTGGATGACGGGCGGGCGGGGATATCGTCACCGCTTGGCATCCTCCCCTCCCTGAAGGGAGGGGGTTCCAACCCTCACAGGTTGGTCTTCCTGTTTCGCTGCCGGTTGCCCGCTCGGAGGACTCCGTTGAGGTCTTACACCAGCTCCACAGGCGTTTTACCTCTCCGCCAGCCCGGCGGCGAGGATGTTCCTGGCGGCGTTGACGTCCCGGTCGTGGACCGCCCCGCAGGCGCATTCCCAGGTCCGGACGTGCAACGGCATCACGTCTTGCAGGGTCCCGCAGGCCGAGCACAGTTTCGAGCTGGGAAACCACCGGTCGATCACCACGAGTTCACGCCCGTGCCACTGCGCTTTGTACGCCAGCATCGAGCGGAGTTCCCGCCAGGAGGCGTCGGAGATGGCGCGGGCGAGGGAGTGGTTCTTGACCATGTGGCGGACGGTGAGGTCCTCGATCACGACCGTTTGGTTTTCACGGACGAGCGAGGTGGTCAGCTTGTGCAGGAAGTCCCGGCGCCGGTCGCTGATGCGGGCGTGGGCGCGGGCGACCTTGAGCCGGGCCTTGGCCCGGTTCGCGCTGACCGCCGCTTTGCGGGCCAGCGAGCGCTGGGCCTTGGCCAGTCTGCGCCGGTCTGTGCGCTCATGCCGGGGGTTGGCGACCTTGCCGTCCTGGTCGGTCACTCCGGGGATCGGGCGGGACAGGGCCACCAGGCTGGTGATCCCGGCGTCCAGGCCGACCACGTCCCCTATGGGGGTGAGGGGGTGGATCGTCTCCTCGACCAGGAGGGACACGAACCATCGCCCGGCCGGATCCTTGCTCACGGTCACCGTGGACGGCTGCGCCCCTTGCGGGAGTGGACGCGACCACACGATGTCCAGCGGGGCGTCCATCTTCGCCAGCGTGAGCTGCCCGTCGCGGTAGCGGAACGCCGAGCGGGTGTACTCGGCCGACGCCCGGGACTTCTTACGCGACTTGAAGGTGGGGTATTTGGACCGCTTGGCGAAGAAGTGGGCGAAGGCTGCCTGCAGGTGCCGCAGCGCCTGCTGCAACGGCACACAGGACACCTCGGCCAGGAACGCCAGCTCTTCGGTCCGCTTCCATGCCGTCAGCAAGGCCGAGGACTCCGCGTAGGAGACGCGGCGGCCTTCCCGGGTGTAGGCGCGGGTCCGTTCTTCAAGAGCCTTGTTGTAGACCAGGCGCACGCACCCGAACGTCCGGGCAAGCTCGGCGGCCTGCTCGGGGGTGGGATAGAAGCGGTACCTGTAGGCCCGCTTCACCGTCTGCGCCACGCCGCACATCATGCCACCCGCTCAATCGAGGATCGCGTAAATTCGTACGCGGTTCGCCTTCCGGCGAACCGCCTATCCCCGCCCTGCTCCGCAGGGAGTCCGATTCCTCCCCCGCCCGAAGGCGAGGGTTTCCTCGGAGGCTTTGATTGAGCGGCGACACCGGACGAGCACCCGTACGGCCGGCCGAGCGGCCCCTTGCGACGCGTACGTCGGACCGCGGGGCGGCGACGAGGGTCGTGCTCCTGGACGCCGCCAAGGAGACCTTCGTCACCAGCGGCTTCGCGGAGGCCTGCGTGACCGAGGTCGTGGCCCGGGCCGGTGCCAGCGTCGGCAGCCTCTACCACCACTTCTCGGGCAAGGCCGACCTCTATCTCACACTGTTCGAGGAGTTCCAGAAGCGTCAGGCCCAGCGCACCCGGCAGGCCGTGCAGGAGGCGAGGGCGGCGGGGGAGACCGACCCCATGCCCCAGTTCCTCGCCGCCGCCCGCGCCTACCTGGAGGGCTGTCTCGCCGAGCGCGACCTCGCCGCGCTCTTCCTGCGGGGTGACGCGCCGCCCGGGTTCGAGGTCGTCATGCGGGAACGGCTCCGGCAGTGGGCCAGGCGCACCGCCGCCCTGTTCGAGCACGAGGACGCGCTGGTCCTGGTCGTCACCGGCGCCCTCGCGGCGGTCGTGCAGGAGGTGACCTTGTCCGACGACCCGGAGGCGGCCCGGAGGATGGCTGGGGACGCTCTTCGCATCATTGGCAATATCCGGCATCCCTGACCGCCGGTACGGAGGGCGGCCACCCTGACGGCTAGTCTGACGTGACGTGGGACGATTCACCCAGGGTTTCTTCGGCTACGCGTTCGCGCTCCTCGTCTGCCTCGCGGGCGTGGGATTGTTCCTGCTCGTCACCCCGCAGAGCCGCACCGAGCACATCCCCCGGGTGCAGTACGGCATCGACCAGGCCAACGCGGTCCGCGCGGCTCCGTACGAGGTCGTGGCGCCCAGCCAGGTCCTGGCGAACTGGGTGCCTAACAGCTCGCGTCTGACCCAGGACGGCGGCGTCGTGACGTGGCGGCTGGGATTCGCGACCGGCGAGCGGGAGCACGCCATGGTCGCCCAGAGTGACGAACGCCCGATCGCGGCGTTCGTCAACCGGATGACCAACACCGACAAGCCCGGCGGAAGCCGCCAGATCGACGGCGTGACCTGGGAGGAGCGGGTGCGGGAGGACAAGAACCAGCGGTCGCTGGTCCGCGTTCTCCCCGATCACGCGGTGGTCGTCACCGGAACGGCCGGCTGGGACGAGCTGAGCGCACTCGCCCACACCCTCGCCCCCCAGGTCAAACCCTCTCCCGCTCCGTCGGCCGGCTGACATGTTCCGGTGCCGTAGCAGTACGACCGTGGTGAATTCGGAGGAGGTCACGTGCGGATCGCGGTAGTCGGCGCCGGGCTTGGCGGCGTGGCGGCGGCGGTGGGGCTGCATCGCCTGGGTCACGAGGTGACACTCCTCGAACGGGGCGCCAGGCTCCGGGAGGCGGGCACAGGGATCGTGGTCATGCCCAACGGGCTTCGCGCGCTGGACGCGCTGGGGCTGGGTGAGGACGTTCGCGGTCACGTCGTGCACACGGCCCGCGGCGGACTGCGGGACCGGCTCGGACGGCCGCTGCTGGTCACGGACCTGACCCGGGCGCGGCGGGAGGTCGCGCTGCCCGCCATGATCGATCGAGCGGAACTGCACCGGGCGCTGCGCGCCCCGCTGCCGGCCGAGCTGGTGCGGACCGCGACCCCGGTCGAGCGCCTGGAGCCCGGCCCCACCGGAGTGACCGTGATCAGCGATGGAAGCCCCATGGTGGGGGCGGACGCCGTGATCGCGGCCGACGGCCTCGGCAGCACGCTGCGCGCACAGGTCTTCCCCACCCACCCCGGGCTGCGGCGAACCGGCCGGATGGACCTGCGCGGCATGCTGCCGCGCCCGTCCGGCCTGGCCACGGAGCTGCTCGCCAGTCAACTCGTCGACCGCCGCAGCGGGGCGATGTTCGGCCTGTTCCCCGTCGGTGCGGACCGCCTCTACTGGTTCACCGACTCGCCCCTGCACGGTCCACCGCCCGGAGCGGACGAGGCGCGCCGGCAGATGCTGTCCCTGATGGCCGACTGGCACCCCCTCGTCACGACCCTGATCGAGGCCACCCCGCCCGGCGCCGTCTACGTCGATCCGATCACCTGCCTGGCCGAACCCTTGCCCTCGTTCGCGGCCGGCCGGATCGCGTTCCTCGGTGACGCCGCGCACGCCATGTCGCCCGACCTCGGTCAGGGCGCCAGTCAGGCATTCGAGGACGCGGCCGCGCTGTGCGGCCACCTGGCCGGCGCCGAGCCGGCGGACGTCGCCCAGCGGTTCCTGCGCTACGACGCCGAACGCAGGCCCCGCGCCAACCGCATGATGCTGGCGGCGTCCCGGCAGTCGCGGCTGACCTCCCGGACCGGCGTCGCCGCGTGGCTGCGCGACACGTTGCTGCGGGCCGTACCGTCCCGGCTGGCCAGCCGGCAACTCGCCGCCCTCTGGCACGCCTAGCGCCACGACCGCTGGCGCCACGACCGCTGGCGCCGCGACCGCTGGTTCCGCGACCGCGTCCGCCGGTCGGGACGGCCGTTGGTCACCGCCCGCTCGGAGTCAGAAGGGGGCGGCCTCGGGGCCGCTGGGCTGGGGCTCCTGCCGCTGGGCCATCGCGGCGGCGAGCTTGGCCCGCGCGCCCTGGAGCCACTCCTCGCAGACCGCGGCGAGTCTCTCGCCCCGTTCCCACAGCTCGATCGACTGCTCCAGCGTGAGCCCGCCGTTCTCCAGCCGCCGCACCACGTCGGTCAGCTGCTCGCGCGCCTGTTCGTACGACGGGGTCTGCCCGTCCTGCGCGGAAGCCTGTCCGTCCTGCCGGGAAGCCTGCTTGTCCTGCGGGGGAGTCTGCCTGTCCTCGCTCACGTCTCCACCTTAGAGGCCGGGACCGACACTTCGCGGCCTCATAGTGATGCCCGATTTGGGCATAAAAGTCCTGATTGGTGTGTTAGTTAGGTGTACTAACCATCTGCGGGAGTGATGAACCGGGGGGTCATCTCGATGTGCGGAATCAGTGGCTGGGTGGACTACGGACGCGATCTCCGGGAGGAGCGGCAGACCGTCCAGGCGATGACGGACACGATGGCGTGCCGGGGGCCGGACGCAGAGGGGGCCTGGCTCGCGCCGCACGTCGCGTTCGGCCACCGGCGGCTCGCCATCATCGACATCGAGGGCGGACGCCAGCCGATGACCGCCGAAGCCGGCGGCGAGGTCCTGGCCGCCCTCACCTACAGCGGCGAGGTCTACAACTTCCGGGAGCTGCGCGACGAGCTCGTACGGCTCGGCCACGCCTTCCGGACCAGGAGCGACACCGAGGTCGTCCTGCGGGCGTACCTCGAATGGGGCGACGACTTCGTCTCCCGGCTCAACGGCATGTACGCCTTCGCGATCTGGGACACCCGCCGCGAGGAACTGCTGCTCGTGCGCGACCGCATGGGCATCAAGCCGCTGTACTACTACCCGACGCCCGACGGGGTGCTGTTCGGCTCGGAGCCCAAGGCGATCCTGGCCAACCCGCTCGCCGAGCGGGTCGTCGACGCCGACGGCCTGCGAGAGATCCTCGCCTTCGTGAAGACCCCGGAGAACGCGGTCTTCCGGGGCATGCACGAGGTGCGGCCCGGCCAGGTGGTCAAGGTGCGCCGCGAGGGGCTGAGCAAGCGCCGCTACTGGCGGCTGGAGGCCCGCGAGCACACCGACGACCTGCCGACGACCATCCGGACCATCCGCGAACTTCTCGACGACATCGTCGCGCGGCAGCTCATCTCCGACGTTCCGCTGTGCACGCTGCTGTCCGGCGGCCTCGACTCCAGCGCGGTCACCGCCCTCGCGGCCCGCGCGCTGCGCGGCCGGGGCACGGTGCGGTCGTTCTCGGTCGACTTCAGCGGCTACACCGAGAACTTCCAGCCCGACGACATGCGCGACACCCCCGACACGCCGTACGTGCACGACGTGGTGCGGCACGTGGGCTCCGACCACACGGACATCGTGCTGGACTCGGCCGACCTGATGGATCCGGCCGTGCGCGCGGCCGTGCTGCGGGCGAGGGACGTCCCGCTCGGCATCGGCGACATGGACATCTCGCTCTACCTGCTCTTCAAGGCGATCAGGGAGCGCTCGACGGTCGCGTTGTCGGGGGAGTCCGCCGACGAGGTGTTCGGCGGATACCGGTGGTTCCACGACCCGGAGGCGGTCGGCGCGCACACCTTCCCGTGGCTCGCCACGCAGACCCAGACCGGCCTGACCACCCGGGGCGAGTTCCTGAACGAGGAGCTGCTGCGCAAGCTCGACGTCCCGGCCTACCGCGCCGACAGCTACCAGCGGGCGCTGGCCGAGGTGCCCCGGGTGCCGGGGGAGGCCGGCTTGCAGAGGCGGATGCGGGAGATCAGCTACCTGCACCTGACCCGGTTCGTGCAGATCCTGCTGGACCGCAAGGACCGCATGAGCATGGCCGTCGGGCTGGAGGTCCGCGTGCCGTTCTGCGACCACCGCCTGGTCGACTACGTCTTCAACGCCCCCTGGGCCATGAAGACCTTCGACGGCCACGAGAAGAGCCTGCTGCGCGCCGCGACGGCCGACGTGCTGCCCCGGTCGGTGGTCGAACGGCGCAAGGTGCCCTATCCCTCCACCCAGGACCCGGCGTACGAGCACGCGCTGCGCGCCGCCGTGGCCGACCTGCTGAGCGGAGAGCCGGCCATCGGCTGCCTGCTCGACACCGGCAAGGTGCGGAGCATCCTCGCTCAGCCGGTGGGCGCCGTCAGCCTCCAGGGCTCCCGTACGGCTCTCGAAGGGCTGCTCCAGGTGAACGCGTGGCTCGACGCGTACGGCGTCCGGCTCGCCCTCTGACACCTGCTCGCCCGCCCGCCCGCCTGCCGTCAGGCGGGCGGGCCGTCGGGGTCGGCGGTCACTGTGACGCGGTCGTCGGAGAAGCGGATGGTCAGCCCGTCGCCCGGCTTGACGTCCGCCGCCAGGCGGACGACCTCGCCCGACGGGCGCTGCGCGATGGCGTAACCGCGTTCCAGGGTCGCGGCGGGAGAGAGCGTTACGAGCCGGGCCCTGAGGTGTTCGAGCGAGTCGGCCGAGCGGTCGAGTGACGAGGAAAGACATCGCCGGGACCGCTCGCGCAGCGCGTCGACCTGCTCGGCCCGCCGGTCGAGCTCCCGCACCGGATCGGCGAGCGACGGCCGCGAGCGTACGGACTCCAGCCAGGACAGCTCCCGCTCGACCCAGCCGCGCAGCACCCGGCGGCCCCGGTCCCTCAGCTGGTGGACCAGGGTGAGCTGCTCGCCCACGTCGGGCACGACCTTCTTGGCCGCGTCCGTCGGGGTGGAGGCGCGCACGTCGGCCACGAGGTCCAGCAGCGGGCTGTCCTGCTCGTGGCCGATCGCGCTCACCACGGGCGTACGGCAAGCCGCCACGGCCCGCACCAGCGACTCGTCGGAGAAGGGCAGCAGGTCCTCCAGCGAGCCGCCGCCCCTGGCGATGACGATCACATCGACCTCGTGGTCGGCGTCCAGCCTGCGCAGCGCCTCAGTCACCTCGCCCACCGCGTACGGCCCCTGCACGGCGACCTGCTCCACCCGGAACCGTACGGCGGGCCAGCGGCGGCGGGCGTTCTCCAGCACGTCACGCTCGGCGGCGGAGTCGCGCCCGCAGACGAGCCCGACCGTGCCAGGCAGGAACGGCAGCCGTCTCTTCCGGTCCACGTTGAACAGGCCCTCGCCCGCGAGCACCTGCCGCAGCCGTTCGAGCCGGGCCAGCAGCTCGCCGATCCCGACTGGGCGGATCTCCAGAGCGGTGAAGGCGAACGATCCTCTGTTGACCCAGAAGTCCGGCTTGACGTGCACCACCACGCGTGCGCCGTCCACCGGGCGCGGCACGCTCGCCTCGTAGACGCCCCGGGCGCAGGTGACCCGCGCCGAGACGTTCGCCACCGGGTCCCGCAGGGTCAGGAAGACGGTGCCGCCACGTGCCGTCAGCTCGGTGATCTGCCCCTCGACCCAGACGGTGCCCAGCTTGCCGATCCACTGGGCGACCATCTGCAGCACCGACCTGATCGGCAGGGGCGCCTCCGGAGACGTCTTCGCGCTCAACCAGTCCTCCTCGCCCGGGCCCGGCGGCCATCGCCACCTCATCGCCCACGGTCATCGCCCACGCTTCTCGCCCACGCTTCTCGCCCACGGTCATCGCTCACCGTACGCTCGCCGTGCCACACTCGCAGGCTAGCCACAGCGCCCGACAGTTCCGGGCCCGACAGTTCCGGGCCCGGCGGCCCCGACCGGTGCGCGACTCGGGATGTGCCCTGTGCTCGGGATGTGCCCTGTGCTCGGGACGTGCCCTGTGCTCGGGGCGAGGCCGACGCTCAGGACTCGGACTGGAGCTTCGACAGCCGGTTCTGGAACATGCGGACCACCTCGGGACGGTTCGCGTGCGCCTTCTCGTAGTCGAGCAGCGCGTGCACCTGCTCGGCCGACTTGCCGCGCAGCCTCGACCGCAGCGACGCGAAGGTGAGGTTTGCGTAACCCGGCAGCGGCTCCGCCTGCTCACCTCCGCCCCCGCCCTCGCTCGCGGCGGTGCCCTCGCTCAGGGCGGCGCCCTCGCCGCCGGCCGCCGAGCCGGTTTCCTCGACGGCGCTTTCCGGTGTCTTCGCGGCAGTGGTCTCGGTGACGGGCTTGCGGCGGGCGCGTGGCTTCTTCGCGGGAGCAACCGGGGCGGCCTCGGCCTCCGTCGCGGTGTCGGCGGCGGGCTGAGCGGTGGTCTCCGCGGCGGGCTCGGCCTCCGGGGTCGCGGCGGTTTCCCCGGCGGCGCTTTCCGGTGTCTTCGCGGTGGTCTTCCTGCGGGTCCGGGCGGGCTTGGGCGCGGCGGCCTCAGCCGTCTCTCCGCCCGTCGCTGCATCTTCCGCGGCCTTCGCCGTTTCCTCGGCGGTCTCCGCGGCGGGCTTGCGGCGGGCGCGCGGCTTCTTCGCGGGAGCCACCGGCGCGGCCTCGGCCTCGGGGGTGGGCTCGGCCTCCGTGACCTGCGAAGCCTCCGTGACCTGCGCGGTCTCGGCGGTGGTCTCGGGTGCCACGGCCTCGGGCGCGTGCGCGGTCTCGGGTGCGGGCTTGGGTGCCACGGCTTCGGGTGCGGTCTCGGGCTTGGGGGCGCCGAGGGATTCCTGGACCTTCGCCTCGGAAGACGGCACCGCTTCCGTCTCCGCCGGAGCGGGCGTAGGAGTGACAGTGGGAGCGGCGGTGGGAGCCGGTGCGCTCGCGGCCGTCTTCTCGCCGTCCTTCTCGCCGTCCCGCTCCGCCTTGCTCGGGCGGGGCGCGAAGATGACGGGTTCCCTGCGCGTGGCCGGTTCCGCGGCCTGCTCGTCGCGGGTGGCGGCGTCCGGGGCCTCGGCCTTCTCGGGGCCCTCCTCCTCACCCACGACCAGGCGCTTGATCCGCGACCTGACCTTGTCGCCGATCAGCAGCGCCTGGCCGACGCCGTTCAGAGCGGTCTGGAGCATGAGCACTGGCAGCGCCCGCAGCCGTTCCCCACTCTCCATTGCGTCGCGAAAAGGTTTTGTTATAGCCCTAAGGACGGACATTTCGGCTCCCGGGGAGATGTGTATAGGTACACCCAGTCTCGCAAGACCAGGGTCAAGAGGCGGCTCGCGTTCCACATAGCATAGGAACATGGACGTGCAGACCTCAGCGAACCGCCGTGTCCTGGTCGCCAAGCCCCGTGGCTACTGCGCGGGAGTCGACCGCGCGGTGCAGGCGGTGGAGCGGGCGCTGGAGCAGTACGGCGCACCCGTTTACGTACGCAAACAGATCGTGCACAACACCCACGTCGTGAGGACGCTGGAGGAGCGCGGCGCCGTCTTCGTGGAGGAGACCGATGAGGTTCCCGAGGGCGCGATCGTCGTGTTCTCCGCGCACGGCGTCGCCCCCGCCGTCCACGAGGAGGCCGCCGGCCGCCGGCTGAAGACCATCGACGCCACGTGCCCGCTGGTCACCAAGGTGCACAACGAGGCCAAGAGGTTCGCGGCCAAGGACTACGACATCCTGCTCATCGGGCACGAGGGGCATGAGGAGGTCGAGGGCACCGCCGGGGAGGCCCCCGAGCACATCCAGCTCGTCGACGGCCTCGACGGCGTCGGCGAGGTGTCCGTCCGGGACCCGGAGAGGGTGGTCTGGCTCTCCCAGACGACCCTGTCGGTGGACGAGACGACCGAGACGGTCGCCCGGCTGCGCACGCGTTTCCCGAACCTCATCGACCCGCCGAGCGACGACATCTGCTACGCCACCTCCAACCGGCAGACGGCCGTCAAGGCGATCGCCGCGGAGTCCGACCTGGTCATCGTCGTCGGCTCGGCCAACTCGTCCAACTCCAAGCGGCTGGTCGAGGTGGCCAAGGACTACGGCGCCGCCGCCGCCCACCTCGTCGACGACGCCTCCTTCGTACGGGAGGAGTGGCTGGAGGGCGTGCGCACGGTCGGCCTCACCAGCGGCGCGTCGGTGCCGGAGGAGCTGGTGGAGGGAGTGCTCGCCAAGCTCGCCGGCCTCGGCTTCACCGACGTCGAGGAGGTCGAGTCGGTGCACGAGAGCATGCGCTTCGCCCTGCCCCACGAACTGCGCCGCGACCTCCGAGCCGGGTGAACGAGGCCGCGCCCCCCTACACGCGCTCCATACAGACGACACGACCGGCCGTGCGTACGGCCTATTCGTCGGCCGCCTTGCCGTACACGCGGGGTTCGAAGTAGCCCTCGGGCTCGGGGTCGAAGGCCTGGCCACGGTTCCCACGGCCCCCACGGCCCCCACGGCCCCTGCGGGCACGGCCGGGCGCGGTGGCGCGGGCCGCCCCGGCCCCAGCGCCGGCCGCCGTGCCGGCCCTCGCGGCGGCGGGTTCGGGCACGGCGCCCGTACGCAGCTCCCTGAGGTGGGCGGGCAGGCCGCGCGCCCAGGCGACGCCCAGCGCCAGCGCCGAGCCGGCGAACAGCCACGGGGCGGCCGACGACAGCGTCGTGAAAATGCCGAGCCCGAACGTCGGGAGCATCGAGCCGGACCCGAGCGACCGCAGCAGCTCCACCAGCAGGGCCGCGAGGAAGAAGACCAGCGGGGGCGTCACCACCAGCGGCAGCAGGTCGCGGGGCCGCACGAGCAGGACGGCCGCGAGGCAGCCGGCCACGAACGCGGGCCCGGGCAGCTTCGGCAGGAGACCCACCACAGTGATCACGAAGAGCATGACGATCGCCCCCCGAGCGGTCAGCCGCAGCCCGGCTCGACCGGTGCCTGTCATCGGGCCCCCCTCACGACAAGTCTCGCGCCAATTTACCGTTCTGACGATGCGGGGGAGGGGAGCTTACCCGCTCTTCACCTTCGAGTTCGGGGATCGCGACCGGCCGGGGGACCTCCTCCACCGCCGCCGGGGCGTCGAGCGAGTAGTCCACGAGACCGAGATCGTTCATCCTCCGCGCGCTGACCAGGACGCGGCTCTCCAGGCTGCCGACCGTCTGGTTGTACGCGGTGACCGCCCGGGTCAGCGCCCTGCCCAGGGTGTCCACGTGCCGCCCGAGGTTGCCGAGCCGGTCGTACAGCTCCTTGCCCAGGTCGAACACCGCCTTGGCGTTCTCGCTGACCGCCGCCTGCTGCCAGGCGTACTGCGCGGTGCGCAGCATCGTCACGAGCGTCGTCGGGGTGGCGATGTGCACGCGCCGCCGCATCGCGTACTCGAGTAACCCGGGATCACGCTCCAGCGCGGGCGCGAGGAAGGCCTCGCCGGGGATGAACAGCACCACGAACTCGGGCGACGGGCTGAACGCCTGCCAGTACGCCTTGGCCGCAAGCCGGTCCACGTGCTCGCGCAGGTGCCGCGCGTGCGCGTCGAGCCGGGTCGAGGCGAACGAGGGATCGGCGGTCTCGGCCGCCTCCAGATAGGCCGCGAGCGAGACCTTCGCGTCCACGATGACGTTCTTGCCGCCGCTGAGCCGCACCACCATGTCGGGACGGACCATCCCGTCTCGGGTCATGGCGCTCACCTGCTCGTCGAAGTCGCAGAACCGGGCCATCCCGGCGATCTCCGCCACCCGCCGGAGCTGCAGCTCTCCCCAGCGTCCCCGGGCCTCCGGCCGCTGCAGCGCCCGCACCAGCGCGTCCGTCTGGGCCTTCAGCCGTTCGGAGCTCTCCCGTACGAACTCCATCTGCTTGCTCAGCTCGGCCCGGGCGGCGCGGGTGCCCGACTCGCTCTCCCTGAGCTGGCTCTCCACCTTGGCGAGCGTCTCGCGCAGCGGCGCGACCAGGTTCTCGACCGCCTGGCGGCGCTGGTCGAGGTCGCCCGCCGCCTCCGCCCTCGTGGTGTTGAGCCGGTTCTCGGCCAGTTCGAGGAAACGCAGGTTGGCGACGTCGAGAGCGTGCGCCGAGATGGCCTGGAACCGCTCGGTGAGCTGGTTCTCGACGTAGCCGACCTTGTCCTCCGCCGCGCGCGTCCTCGCCTCGGCCTCCGCCACCCGGGCGGCGGCCTCGGCCGTACGGCCCGCGGTCCGCATTCCGGCGAGCGCCAGACCGGTCACCAGGCCGACGGCGAGTCCCAGTACGAGCGCCACGACATCCACGGTCTGGATGATTTCAGGCGTTGGCGTGCCAAACGGGGAGGCGCGCCCAGGAGGGAGCCGAGGCCGCCGATGTCCGGCGCACCCGCCGAGACCCCTAAACTCGTGGTACGTGAGCCTGAGCATCGGCATCGTCGGCCTTCCCAACGTCGGTAAGTCCACGCTTTTCAACGCGCTGACCAAGAGCGGGAACGCCCTGGCGGCCAACTACCCGTTCGCCACGATCGAGCCGAACGTCGGCATCGTCGGCGTCCCGGACGCGCGGCTGGACACGCTGGGGGAGATCTTCAACTCCGCCCGCATCCTGCCCGCCAAGGTGGAGTTCGTCGACATCGCCGGACTGGTGAAGGGCGCCTCCGAGGGGCAGGGCCGGGGCAACCAGTTCCTCGCCAACATCCGCGAGACCGACGCGATCTGCCAGGTGATCCGGGTCTTCTCCGACCCCGACGTGACCCACGTGGACGGCGAGGTGTCGCCGCGGCGCGACATCGAGACCATCAACACCGAACTGATCCTCGCCGACCTGCAGACGATCGAGAAGGCGGTGCCCCGCCTGCAGAAGGAGGCGCGCACCAACAAGGACCGCAAGGTCCTGCTGGAGGCGGCCGAGGCCGCGGCGAAGCTCCTCGACACCGGCACGACCCTGTACGCCGGGGGCAGGGGCGCCGGCATCGACCTCGCCGACCTGCGTGAGCTGCACCTCCTCACGGCCAAGCCGTTCCTGTACGTCTTCAACCTCGACGCGGACGAGCTGACCGACGACGACCTGCGGGCCAAGCTCTCGGCGCTGGTGGCCCCGGCCGAGGCCGTGTTCCTCGACGCCAAGATCGAGTCGGAGCTGGTGGAGCTGCCCGACGACGAGGCGCTGGAGCTGCTGCAGTCCGTCGGCCAGGAGGAGTCGGGTCTCGCCCAGCTCGCCCGGGTCGGGTTCGAGACGCTGGGCCTGCAGACCTACCTGACGGCCGGGCCCAAGGAGGCGCGGGCCTGGACGATCCGCAGGGGCGCCACCGCCCCCGAGGCCGCCGGGGTCATCCACACCGACTTCCAGCGCGGGTTCATCAAGGCCGAGGTCATCTCGTTCGGCGACCTGGTCGAGGCGGGCTCGATGACCGCCGCCAGGGCCGCCGGCAAGGCCCGGATCGAGGGCAAGGACTACGTCATGCGCGACGGCGACGTCGTGGAGTTCCGCTTCAACGTCTGATCCGGCTGCCGTTGCCAGGGCTCTCCGGTGCCGTCGGCCGCGAGGTGCCGCTCGTAGGCGGCCACCTTGCCGTCGATGAGATCCAGGCAGTCCCGCAGCTGTGCGAGCCGCTCGGTGACACGGCTCTGGTGCTCGCGCAGCACCTCGAGCCGTTCCGCTTCGTTGCCGGTGCCCTCGCGCACGAGCCGGGCCAGCCGGCTGATCGTGGCCAGCGGCATGCCGGAGGCCCGGAACTTCACGCAGTTGCCCAGCCACTCGACATCCCAGGCGCTGTAGACCCGCCGCCCAGCCTCGTCACGCCGCACCTCGCCCGCGAGCAGCCCTGCACGCTCGTACAGCCGCAGCGTGTGCACGCTCAGGCCGGTGCGCCTGGCCACCTCGCCGATATGCAGGACCTCAGCCGTCACGCGGTGATCGTAACCGGTTGACCTAGACCTCGGTCGAACACCTAGCGTCTGCGCCATGACCAGCGACATGACGGGTGACACAGGGCAGGACACCAGACACGGCGGGTTCGGCCCCGGCAGCACGGACGCCGAGGTTCTCGCGGGGATCGACCTGACCGGCAGGACCGCGGTCGTCACCGGCGGATACTCCGGCCTGGGTCTCGCGGCGACCCGCGCGCTCGCCGGGGCCGGGGCGCGCGTCGTCGTCCCGGCTCGCCGGCCCGAGACGGCGCGGCAGGCACTCGCCGGCGTCGACAGGGCCGAGGTCGAGCGACTCGACCTCGCCGACCTTGATTCCGTACGGGCGTTCGCCGAACGGTTCCTGCGCCGGCGGGCTCCCCTCGGCATCCTGATCGCCGGCGCCGGGATCATGGCCTGCCCCGAGACCCGGGTGGGGCCCGGCTGGGAGGCGCAGTTCGCCGTCAACCACCTGGGCCACTACGCGCTGACGCACCTGCTGTGGCCCGCCCTCACGGCCGCCGGCGCGGCCCGCGTCGTCTCGGTCTCCTCCGGGTACGACGCGGACTGGCGCATCCGGTGGGACGACCCGCAGTTCACCCGCGGCTACGACAAGTGGGCGGCCTACGGCCAGTCGAAGCTCGCGAACATCCTGTTCGCCCGCCACCTGGATCAGCTGGGAGGTCCGTACGGGGTCCACGCGTTCTCGGTCAATCCGGGCTGGATCCGCACTCCGCTCCAGCGACACCTCACGACCGGCGAGATGGTCGCCGCCGGCTGGATCGACGCCGCGGGCAACGCGGCGCCCGGCCTGTTCAGGGCACCCGATCAGGGTGCGGCGACATTGGTCTGGGCCGCCACGTCACGCGAGCTCGACGGGCGCGGCGGTGACTACTGCGCCGACTGCCGCGTCACCGGAGACGGCCCGGCGGACGACGGCGCGGCGGCCCGTCTCTGGGCGCTCTCGGCCGGACTGACGGGTCTCGACCGCATCCATTGATCGTTTCGCCGCGGAGGGGTAGCTTGGTCGTGATTACATAATTACAAAGGGGTTGATGCTGGTGATCGTCGAATACATCCGTTACCGGGTCCCCGACGGGGAGGAGTTCGAGGCCGCCTACCGGCGCGCCGTCGTGCCGCTCGGGCGGGCGCCGCAGTGCCTCGACTACGAACTGTCCCGCTGCGTGGACGAGCCCGCGTGCTACATCCTGCGGATCACCTGGACCTCGGCCCGCGACCACCTTGAGGGCTTCCGCGGCAGCGAGCACTTCCGGGAGTTCTTCGCCGAGATCAAGCCGTACGTGTCGGACATCGAGGAGATGCGGCACTACGAGAAGGTGATCGAGAAGACCGAGCCCACGCTGTTCGAGTGGGCGGGAGGCGCGCGGGCGCTGGAGCGGCTGACCGAGGCGTTCTACGGGCGGGTCAAGGACGACGACCTGGTCGGACCGCTCTTCGCGCACATGGACAGCCGCCATCCCGCGTACGTGGCGATGTGGCTCGGCGAGGTCTTCGGCGGCCCGGCCCGCTACAGCGAGGAGCGCGGCGGTCACTCGCACATGGTCTCCCACCACCTCGGCAAGGGCATCACGGAGCAGCAGCGCCGCAGGTGGGTGAGCCTGCTCATGGACGCGGCCGACGAGGTGGGGCTGCCCGCCGACCCGGAGTTCAGGGCGGCGTTCGCGGGTTACGTCGAGTGGGGCACCCGTCTGGCCGTCCACTTCTCGCAGCCGGGAGCCACGCCGCCGGGCGAGGAGCCGGTGCCGCGCTGGGGCTGGGGCGTCATGCCGCCCTACCAGCCCTGACGCCGGGGCCGGCGGCCAACGGCCATCGGTCTCCTCACTCCTCCTCCCACCTCGGACTCCCCTTCCGTACAAGCCGGTCCCAAGACGCGTGCCGGTAACATCCGTCGCGGTTCTCCCATCGGTCAGATCCTCCATGGCCTGCGGAAACGCTTGTATCAAATGCCCTGGACGCCCTTGGGACGCTCCACTGAGCATCGAATTGAGGCCGTTGGGTGGCGACTCGTCAGGTGAACCCTCCCTTTTCAGTAATTGATCCCATTTCGGGCTGTGTGTCGGCTTGATCGGGGAGAGGGAGACGCCCGCGGCGTAATTCGGGAACCGGGGAAAAGCCCAGGTGGCACGACCTGCGCGGCCCGATACGGGCCCAAGGAGGGACCATGCACTGGAAGTCCGGACAGCTCGCTCTCTCGGCGATCATCGCCGCGACGCTCACGGCCGGAGGGGTCGCTCTGGCGAGCGGCGCGGCCTCCGCCGGCCGCGGGCGATCTCCGGCCTGAGCGGCCTGAGCGGCGCGATGGAGGAGACGCGGGCCGACATCAACGCGGAGGCCGCCGGCGCCATGCAGCGCATCAGGGACGAGGCCGCGAGCGCCCAGCAGCGCATCCAGCAGCTGGCGAGCGACGCCACGGCCCAGCTGCCGAGCGAGTCCTCCTCGCTCCCGTCCTCGCCGGAGTCGTCCCTGGAGTCGGCCGAGCAGTCCTCGCTGGAGTCGGCGCAGCGGTCGTCGTACCAGGAGGAGGAGTCGAGCCTCGGGCAGGAGAGCGCGCCCTACTCGTCCTCCTGCGAGTGACGGGAGAGCGCGCACGACCGATCGGAGAGGGTCCCGCACGTGCCGCGTGCGGGACCCTCGCGTGCGGGGGCCGGCTCCGAGCGGTACGTCCGCACCGCCATCTCTCCAGGCTGTGAAGACACCAATAGATGGCGGTTAGGTAATCGCCAGCCCCGCTGGCCAGGCATAACGCACTTTTCCGCAGAGTGGATAGGCTTGGCGCCCCGCAACGCGATGTAGACCTGGTTTGCTCGCTCGCGGCGATGCTTGCACCATGGGCGTGGCTTACCTGGAAGAATTGGCTAGACCGCTAGGGTGAATACTTCAATGCGGCTAACCGGAACGAGAGCAAGAGGAAACCGCGCCAGCCGGATGGATCGGCGCGAGCGGAGGCGTGATGGCTCGCAGGTCAGACGTCCAGCAGGATCCTCGGATCGCTGGCGACCCTGAGCTGTACCCTCCGGAGGGCTTCGACCGGTCGGCAGCCCCTCACGGCACCGCCCCCCGGCGCAGGGGATGGAGCGGCGGCGGAGGCCGCTGGCTCGTCTGGGCCGGGCGGGCGATCCTCTGGGCTCTGATCATCGTGATCGTGGTCAACGGCGTCCGGGCCCTGTTCGAGCGCTCCATGCAGGACACCGGCACCGCTCCGGCCGAGACGGCCGTGTCCGCCTTCCCGACGACGCGGGCGGCGGCCTTCGCGGACCAGTTCGCGGCGGTTTACCTCAACTACGACGCGGCCAATCCCCAGCAGCGTGCGGAACGGCTGAAGGCGTTCCTGCCGGAGGGCGCCGACGCGCAGTTCGGCTGGAACGGCTACGGGCGCATGTCCGCCGGAGCCTTCCAGTACGCGGGGATCGACGTGATCGACGACCGCAATGCCCGGGTGAGCGTGTCGTACCAGTCCGGGGACTCCCGTGGC
Organism: Microbispora sp. NBC_01389; assembly: GCF_045040095.1. Taxonomy (NCBI): domain Bacteria; kingdom Bacillati; phylum Actinomycetota; class Actinomycetes; order Streptosporangiales; family Streptosporangiaceae; genus Microbispora; species Microbispora sp. NBC_01389. Next base: position 851,940 of record NZ_CP109552.1, on the reverse strand, counting down.
CTGCTGTCCGTGCCGGTCTACTACGACGGCGGCAGGTTCGTTGTCTCGGCGCAGCCCGCCCTGCTGCCCGACCCCGGCCCGGCCGGTCTGCCCCAGCTTCCCGAGCCCGACAGCGACTCCACCACCGGGGCCGAACTGCGGCCCCCGCTCGAAGGCTTCTTCAAGGCGTACGCGGCGGGTAACCAGGCGGATCTGCAACGATACGTCGCGAACGGCGTGACGATCGAGGGCTTCAACGGCAGGTTCACCTTCGCAGAGCTCAAGAAGATGTTCGTGCCACCAGGTGGTGCCGACAGCAGGAAGGTGACCGCGGTGGTGGTGTGGGCAGTGGCGTCCGGGGACGCGGCGGCGCCGAGTCCGTCCCAGGACCCGGCCGGCGAGCCGGGGGGCCTCGAGCAGGCCTACGAGCTGACGGTTGAGAAGCAGGGCGGCAAGTGGTTCGTCAAGGACATCCAGGGTGCGAACCGGTCCGTGGGGTAGCGCATGCCCGGCACAGACATCGCTGATCCATACCCCCGGGAGGGCGAGAGTTGATTGTGAAGACCATCGCGGATCATTTCCTTGATCTGGCCGCACCGTCGTCACCGGCGCCGGTGACGGGCATCAACACCGAAGGTCTCGCTGATTTCCTCAGGAAGTTCTTCGCCCCGCTGTTCCTCGCGGTCGTCTCCGTCGTGGCGATCTTCTTCCTCTTCACCCGCGAGATCACCAGGTTCGTGCAGTTCATCATCCTGGCGATCGCGATCGGTGTGATCTTCTATGTTCCCAACATCATCGAGGTGACAGCGAAGGCCATCGCGGGCGCGCTCGGGATCAAGTGATCGGGCGGAGAGGAGGTTCGGGGTGGATCTGCCCACATATACCAATATCTGGCGTATCGAGAAGCGGCTGTACAAGCTGTACGACCTACGGCTGCCGATGCCGCTTCCGGTCGTCTGGATCGGTGTGTTCGTGGGTGTCTCCGTACCCTGGTGGCTCTTCCTCCTCCTGGTGAGGCTGCCGCTGGAGGCGCCGTGGCACGTCGTCTACCTGGTTCCTCCCGGCGTGCTCACCTGGCTGTCCACCCGTCCGGTCATCGAGAACAAGCGTCTCACCGAGCTTCTCCAGTCGCAGGTTCGCTACATGGCCGAGCCCAAGACCTGGTGCCGGATGGCTCCGTTCGACGAGCCGGACGAGATCGCCCTCACCGGGCGCGTCTGGCGGGCCACCCCGCCCGCCCCCACCGGCAACGGCGGAGCCGTCTCCCGCGGGGTCAGAGCCAGGGCGCGCCGCCCGATCTCGGTCAAGATCGCCGCCGGTCCGGAGACCGCGCACCCCGCAGGCGCCGCACGGGCCGCCGCGGCGCGGGCGGGCGGGCCGCCGCTCGACCCGTCCCGCGTCGTGCGCCCCGCTGTGGCCGCCGCTGCCGCCGCGGCCGTGCCGGTCACCACCGGCAGCCCCGCCCCGCTCCCCTGGAGCGGCGCCGCGGCCGCCGCCAAGCGTGACACGACGGGCGACGTCACGGGTGAGCGGGTCTACTCCCTGCCGCACCCACCCGCGCCGGTGAGCCCCGCCCGCACGGACGATCCCGTGCGGGACCGTCGCACAGACGGGCCACCCGCCGGACGGGACGACGGCGCTGCCCACAGCAGCACGGTCCTTGGCAGCACGGGCCACGACAGCACGGGCCTTGGCAGCACAGGCCTTGGCAGCACGGGCCACGACGCGGAGCCGCGGGACCGGGGCTCGGACAGGCGGGCCCCCGGCGCGAGCCCCACCGCCGCCTCCGAGGCCAACTCCGAGGCCAACTCCGAGGCCAACTCCGAGGCCAACTCCGAGGCCAACTCGGAGACGCATTCCGAGCCCCGGGCCGAGTCCTCTTCCGAGACCCATCCCGTGCCGCCCATCGGCACGGAGACGCTGCGCCGCCTGCGCAGGCTCGCCGCGTCCTCCGAACCCCGCGCCGTACGGCCCGCCGCCCCGGCCTTCTCGACCCCGGACCGACACGATGCGGATGACGAGCGGGCCGCGGACCTCCCGGCCGCACCGGCCGTTCTGGAAACCACCGCAGACACCGCCCCGGAAGCTGCCCAGGAAGTCGTCCAGGAATTCGCGCCGAGGACAGCTTCCGACCGCGACGAGGCCGCGCGACAGGACGCGACCGCGCCTGGCGGGGCCGAGCCCGGCGCTCTCCAGGCTGCCTCCGAAGCCGCCGCCGGGCGGGCGGACGACGAGCGGGACCACGACGAGCGGGACCACGACGAGCGGGACCACGACGAGCGGGACCACGACGAGCGGGACCAGGGCGGCGGGAGGAGCGAAGCCCCCACGCGGCCCGACGACGCCGATGTCCTCGCGCAGCACCGCAGGGGGCGGCCGCCTCGGCTGGTGCGACCCCGTGAGCAGGGCGGCGCGTGGGGAGAGGTCATTCCCGCGACGGTCCATGCCCAGACCTCGCCCGATCGGCCCGCGGACATCGCGGACGCCAATGACATCGGGGACACCGGGGACGTCCCGGAGAACGCCGAGCCCGCGGGCGTGACGGTCATCGGGCCGGTCCGGATCGGCCCGACGGCGGCTGCCGGTCCCTCGGACGCCAACGCCAACCCCCAGGACAACCCCAAGGACAACCCCAAGGACAACCCCAACCCCAACGCCAACCCCAAGGCCAACCCCGACGCGGACGCGGACCGGGCCGGTGAGGTGCCTGCCCCGGCCGCGCAGCCGATCAGGATCAGGCCGCCCTATTCACAGCCCCCCGCCGCGCACCGCTCCGAGCCGCGGCCGCCCGGCGTCCAGACCGGGGATGCCCAGCCCGGTGACGCGGCGGGATCGCCCGGTCCGGCGGGCAAGGGGAGCGTCACGCCTCCGGCGGGTCCCACCGGAATGCCGATCCGGACGGTCCCGGCAGTGCCCCGCCACGCGGCCCCGTCCGGCGCGCGGCCCACGCTGCCGGCCGCCAGGCCCGCGACCGGCCGTCCGGGGCACGAGGAGCAGCCGAGGCTGCGCCGGGTCGAGGCGGTGGTGGGCCGCGACCCCTCCGGCGGCTGGCGGCGCCTGGCCCAGGTGGTCGTGGGCGGCAGCCGTACGGACGGCATGGAGGTCGACGAGGCGCGCGCCCGTGTCCCGCTGACCAGCAGCAGGCGGATCATGGTGCTCGGCTGCACGGGCGGCGCCGGGCAGACGACCACGGCCTTAATGCTGGGCCACACGCTGGCCCGATACCGAGACGACCGGGTGCTCGCGCTCGACGCGAACACCGGCGAGGGCACGCTGACGACGAGGATCGCCGCCGAGTCCCCGGAGACGCTGAGCTCGCTGCTGGAGGGCTCCGAGGAGGTGAGCGGCTACCTCGGCATGCGGTCCTACACGACGCGCTGCGAGTCGGGGCTGGAGGTCGTCGGAGCGGACACCGACGACCGGGTGACCCAGCGCCTCGCGGAACGCGCGTTCCTGGCCGACTGGCGCCGGACGCTCGCCGCGCTCGACCGGCACTATCGCCTGACCGTCATCGACCCCGCGGCCGCGCTGGCCGCCCGCCTCCTGCCGTACGCCGACCAGCTCGTGCTGGTCGCCCCCGCGAGCGAGGACGCCTCCGAGGCGGTCGCCATGACGTACGAGTGGCTCGACGGCCACGGCTGCTCCGACCTGCGGCGGCGGGCGGTCATGGTGATCAACGGAGTGAGCCGCCGCAGCCTCCCCGACGTGGAGCAGGCGGAGGCGGTCGCCAGCGGCCGGTGCCGGGCGATCGTCCGCATCCCCTGGGAGGACGAGCTGGCGCCCGGCCGGCCGGGACCGGTCGACATCACCCATCTCCGGACAGGCGGCCGCAGGGCGTACGTCGCGCTCGCGGGAGTGATCGTGAACGGCCTGGCGGCGGCCCAGGCCAAGCAGGAGGTGGCGAGATGAACGCCGGACGCGGGCCGCGGCGAGGGCGGTCGCGCGGGTCCGACGGGTCCCGGGACGTGCGATCAGGAGAGCTGGTGAAAGGTCGATGAGCAGGGCGCGCAGTCGCCTGGCGGTGCGGTACTTCGATGATCGGGTTCTGCTCACCGACTCGGCGGCCTGGGCCTACTTCCGCCTGCCGACGGTGAGCTACGAGTTCCTCACCCCCGAGGAGCGCGAGGCGCTGGCCACGAACGTCACGATCGCGCTGGCCGCGATCAGGATGCCCGACGCCGAGGTGCACCTTCGGGTCGCGCACCGGGCGTATCCCGCCGCGGAGTGGGCGATGGCCCTCAACGCGACCTCCGACGAGGGCCCCGGGTGGCGGGAGTACCTGGAGGAGATGTACCGCCACGTCTGGGCCAAGGACTTCTGGAGCAAGGAGGTCTACCTCGGCGTACGGCTCGGCCCGCGCGGCGCCCAGCTCGGCACCGGCGTCCTGGCCCAGATGTTCGGCTTCTACCAGCGCGGTGAGAAGAAGCTGGGCATCGAGGACGACCACGTGCCGGACCGGGAGATCGCCCGGTGGACCGAGGCCGCCGAGCGGCTCGGCCGGGCGCTGGGCTCCAGCGCGCTCTACGCCCGCCACGCCACCTCGACCGAGATCGCCTGGTTGTTCCAGCACGCCGCGGCGGCCGGTCTCGGCGAGCCGCTGCCCTCGGCGTCGTCCCGCCGCAGATGGGGCAAGGGCGAGATCGAGGCGCTGGTCGAGGGCCAGATCCACAACGGCAGGTCGCTGCTGCGCATCCAGCAGCCGGCCGGCGAGGCCTATGTCGCGCACCTGTCGTTCGCCCGGTTCCCCGATCTCATGCCGTTTCCCGACGGCGAGCCGTGGCTGCACTTCGCCGACCAGCTTCCCTTCCCCGTCGAGATCTCCAGCCGGATGCGGCTGATCCCCCCCGTACGGGCCAGCAAGGACGTGGCGCGCAAGCTCGCCCACGCCCGTGACATGGACATCCACATCCGCGAGGCGGGAGCCGAGGCCCCGCTGGCGCTGGCCGAGCAGATCGACGCCGCCCGCATGCTGGAGCACGGCATCACCAAGGAGCGGCTGCCCTTCGTCTACGGCTGGCACCGGCTGAGCGTCAGCGCGCCGACCGAGGAGATGTGCGTCCAGCGGGTCGAGGCCATCGTCGAGCACTTCCGCGACCTCGGCGTCGACGTCGTCAACTCCACCGGCGACCAGTTCTCGCTGTTCTGCGAGGCGCTGCCGGGGGAGCGGCTGCGGGTCAACGCGTACGCCCAGCGGCAGCCGCTGCGGACGATCGCGGGCGGCATGGCCACCGCGACCGTCGAGATCGGCGACCGGGTCGACGAGTCGAACGCCGGGTGGATCGGGCCGTACGTCGGAGAGACGCTGGGCCGGGCGCGCAGCATCGTCCACTTCGACCCGCTCGTCGCGGCGGCGCGCAACCGCCCGACGGCCATCGCGATCACCGGTGAGCCCGGCGGCGGCAAGACCACGCTGGCGCTGCTGCTGATCTACCAGATGGCGCTGCGCGGCGTCACGATCGCGGTGATCGACCCCAAGGGCGACGCCGAGTCGCTCGTACGGCTGCTGCGGGCGCGGGGCCGCAAGGCGAGGGTCATCCCGCTGGGGTCGGCCGCGCCGGGCCTGCTCGACCCGTTCGCGTTCGGCGACGACATCGCGGCGAAGAAGACGATGGCGACCGAGACCCTGCGGCTGCTGCTGCCGAGGATGTCGGAGGAGCGCGAGTCCGCCATGATCCAGGCGGTCGCGGCGGTGTCCAACGAGCCCGACCCCTCGCTGGGGAAGGTGGTCGGCCACCTGGAGCAGTCGTCCGACCCCGCGTCCAAGAACCTCGGGGCCGTGCTGCGCTCGATGTCGGAGATGCACCTCGCCCGGCTCTGCTTCGACGCCTACGGCGGCGAGCAGATCGACACCGCGGGCTGGACGACGGTGTTCACGCTCGGCGGCCTCACGCTGCCCGACGTGGCGACGGTCAGGGACGACTACTCCTACGAGCAGCGGCTGTCGGTGGCGCTGCTCTACCTGGTGTCGCAGTTCGCCCGCCGCCTGATGAACGGGCTCGACCGGCGCACGCCGAAGGCCATCTTCCTCGACGAGGCGTGGGCGATCACGTCCACCCCGGAGGGCGCCAAGCTCGTGCCCGAGGTCTCCCGGATGGGCCGTTCACGCAACACGGCGCTCGTCCTGGTCTCGCAGAACGCCGGTGACCTGCTCAACGAGCAGGTCACCAACTGCCTGTCGTCGGTGTTCGCGTTCCGGTCCACCGAGCGGGTGGAGGTCGAGCACGTGATGGAGCTTCTCGGCGTGGACCCGTCGGAGGATCACAAGGGCGTGCTGCGCTCCCTGGGCAACGGGGAGTGCGTCTTCCGGGATCTGGACGGCCGGGCCGGCCGTATTGGGGTGGACCTTATCTCCGAAGAGCTGCTGCGCTGGCTTGACACCAATCCGACACACGACAAACCCGGCGAGAACATGCATGATCTCTTTGACGGGGGCTCCGGTCGGTCGGGGGTCGCGCAGGAGGTGCGATCGTGAGCGTGCGCAGGAACGGTCCCAGAGGCCGCACCAGAGAGGGCGCAAAAGAGGGCGGCAGACGCGGCGGGAGGCTCCGGCGGAGCCTCGCCCTGCTGTTCGTCGCCTTCGCGGCGTTCGTGACGCTGCCGCTGGTCTTCCCGGCCGGCACGGCGAGCGCCGACGGGATCTGCGAGCTGTCGCCCAAACTCGCCCCCGAGATCGTGGGCGGCGGCGTCGACGGCCTGGTGCGGCCCCCGGCGCCGGAGGACGCGACGGCCGCCACCACCGGCAAGCCGCCCACCGGCGCGACGGACGGTGCCGGGGGTGCTGCGGACGGCACGGCGGGGGGCTCGGCGGGGGGCACGGCGCCGAAGGAGCCGCTCACCAACTACGAGCGGTACGGCATGGCCGGGCAGTTCTGGCACACCTACGGCCTCGGGTGCTCCGACGTCACCGCCGTCCTCGGCAACGCGTGGGCCAACACGGTCTTCTCCTGGGCCAAGGCCGTCGACCGGCTGACGATCAGCACGTACCAGGCGGCGGCCACCGAGGGCCCGCTGCAGCCCATCAAGGAAGTCGCCGACGACATCGTCAAGAACCTCGCCGACGCGATGTACTGGCCGTACCTGCGGCCGGTCGTCATCCTCGGCGCGATCTGGCTGGCCTGGTACGGCCTCATCCGCAAACGCGCGACGACGACCACCGAGGGCGTCGTCTGGATGGTCCTCGCGGTCACGGTCGCGATCTGGTTCTTCAGCCGCCCGGGAGACTTCACCGGCCTCGGCAAGACCGTGACCGACAAGACCGGCGAGATCGTCAACTCGGCGTTCTCCGGCCTGCCGGGAGCGGGCGGCGCGTCCTGTCTGCCCATGAAGGCGACCGAGCCGGGCGAGGTGCCGGGCGAGCCCACGGCGGGCGGCTACGGCCGGCAGGGCACCCCCGGCGTGGCCCAGAACGCCGACGCGCTGTGGTCGATCCTCGTCTGCAAGCCGTGGCTGATGGGTGAGTTCGCCACGGCCGACCCCAACGCCGGTCTCGTGAAGGGCCTCGGCCAGAAGGTCCTCGACCTCCAGGCGATCGACGCCCAGGAACTGGCCGCCAAGCAGACTCCGGCCTCCGACTCGCACCAGCAGCGGTTCGAGGAGGAGGTCGCCAAGCCGCTGCAGAGCACTCCGGTGTTCTTCCTCTTCCAGGGCAAGGACTGGACCAGCCGCCTCGGCATCGCCATCGGGGCGTTCATCGCGGCGATGGTCGCCGGTCTGCTCATCTTCCTCGTCGCGGTGTCGCTGCTCGTGCTGAAGGTCGGCTTCCTGCTGCTGCTGATGCTCGCGCCGGTCTTCCTGCTGATCGGCGTGCATCCCGGCTCGGGACGGATCATCGCCATGCGGTGGCTGGAGATGCTGGTCGGCACGCTGCTCCGCCAGGCCGTGCTCGCGCTGGTGCTGGGCATCCTCGTGTACGGCTACGCGCTGATCATCTCGACCAACCTGCCATGGGGCATGCAGATCCTCTTCATGGCGCTGATGACGATCGCGGTCTTCTTCTACCGCCGGCCGTTCCAGCATCTGTTCGCCTCGATGGACGGGCACACGCTCGCCACCCGGATGCTCGGCGAGGCCGCGACCGCGCCGACCCTCTCCCGGGCCGCCTCCGTGCTGCCGCCGGTCGCGGCGGCCCGGGCGGGCCGGTGGGGCCTGCGCAAGGCCGAGCCCGTCATCGGCGCCGCCGCGATGGCGAGCGGCGCGGGCGCCGCCGCCGCTGCCGCTGCCGCCTCCTCCGTGGCCCAGGGCCGGGTGCGCGGAGAGGAGGGCGCGGGCAACGTCCCGGCCCAGGCCGGCGCGCGCGCGGGGGCGCAACCCGCGCCGCTCGACGCCGACGGGCAGGCGGGCCGCCGCAAGGCCGGGGTCGCCGCCGCACGTCCCGGCACCGCCCCGCCGCTGAACCTGTCCGGCGTACGGCCGGCCGGGGCCCGGGGCCCTTCGAACGGCCCGGCCAACGGCTCTGCGAGCGGCCCTGCGCAGGGACGGACACCTGGACGGGTCACGGGAGGCGGGGCGGCGCCGTCACGGCCGTCCGGGCCCTCGGCTCCGTCCGCGCCGCCGCGGCGGGTGACGGGAGCCGCGGTCACCGGCGTCTCCGCCTCCTCCGCTCCCTCCGCGCCTCCCTCCGCCGCTCCCACGGGCGGGTCCGGTGGCGGGTCAGGTGGCGGCTGGTTCAGCGGCCGGTCCGGCGGCTGGGCCTCCCGGCCGTCGTCCCCGCGCGGCTCCGGCGGCTCAGGTGGCGGCTCAGGTGGCGGGTCGGGCAGCATCTTCGGCGGCGGCTCGGGCCGCTCGCCGCGGGGCTCCTCAGGTGGCGGGCCGGGGAGCCTGTTCGGCGGCGGTTCGGGCCGCTCGGGTGGTTCGGGAGGCTCGGGCGGCCTGTTCGGCGGCTCGTCCCGCCGGGGTGACACGGGCCGCTCCCGTCCGGCGCCGCCGCCACGTGACTCGCGTGACTCGCGTGACTCGGGGTCGTCCGCCGGGCGTTCGCGTCCGGCCGAGCCGCCCCCGCTCTGGCTGCCGAGCCGGGGGCAGAGCACGCGCCGCGAGGGTGACGCCCCGGCCCCGTTCTGGACCAAGCCGGCCGACCGCGACTCCGGCGAGTGACGGGACCACCGACGAGGCCATGAGAAGCCGGAACAGCGACCGGGGCAAGGGGCTCGCCTTCGGGGCGGCCGTGGTGGTGCTCGCCGCCGTCGGCGTCTACCTCACCATGAGCCCGCCCTCGGACGGCGACGAGCAGGCGAGACAGCAGTCGGTGGGGCGGTCGGCGGCCACCGGGCGGGCGGCCACTGGACGGGCGGCCACGGGGGCGCGGGAGCCCGGCCCGGTCGCCACCACTCCCGGCGCCTTCGACGTGTACGCGTACCTGCCGCTGTCGAGGGAGGAGATCGGCGCGGCGGCCGACCTCGCCCGCCGCTTCACCGAGGCGTACGGCACCTTCTCGTACGACGAGGAGGCGGCGGCCCGCGCCGAGCGGCTCACGGCGTTCGCGACCACCGAGTTCGCGGCCCAGCTCACCAGGACCGTCACCGATCCCGCCGTGGCGGACCAGAACGAGGCCGACCAGGTGGTCTCGAAGGGGTCGGCGAAGGTGGCGTCGATCCGCGACATGACGGGCGCCCAGGTGGTGTTGGTCGTCGACTCCACCCGGCACGTGACGGACCGGAGCGGCCAGAAGGACGTGCCCGAGCGGTTCGCCGTGACCGTCGTCAAGTCGGGCACCGACTGGCGGGTGTACGACCTGCAACTGGCCGACTCCGGCCAGGACGGGGACACCTCGCCGTGACCGTCCCGCCGCGCGGCACCTCGGCAGTCCGCCGGCTCGCCTCGGGAGGGCGGTCCTGGCGGTTGATCGCCGTGGCCCTCGTCGTGATCGTGCCGATCACGCTCTTCGCCTCGATCATCCTCATGACCCCGAGCCCGTCGATGCTCCTCGGCGGCGGCGTGTCCGGGAACTGCGCCGAGGCCGCCACGGGTCCCGGCGCCGGGACGCCCGGGACGGATCTCTCCAAGACGGCGCGGAGCGACATTCCCGAGGACTACCTGGAGCTCTACAAGAAGTTCGGCAAGCAGATCGGCGTGCAGTGGAACGTGCTGGCCGCCATCGGCAAGCGGGAGACGAACCACGGCCGGTCCTCGCTGCCGGGCGTGCGCAGCGGCACCAACTACGCGGGCGCCGCGGGCCCGATGCAGTTCCTCATCAGCACCTGGGGCGGCCAGGCCAAGATGAAGATCGAGCCGGGCGTCAACGGCTACGCCTCGGACGGCGACGGGGACGGCTTCGGCGACGTCTACAACCCGGCGGACGCCATCCTCGGCACGGCCAAGATGCTCAAGCGCAACGGCGCCCCCGATGACCTCAGAAAGGCGATCTTCGTCTACAACCGCGCCACCTGGTACGTCGACCAGGTCCTGGAGATCGCCAAGCGCTACGCCGCGACGGGGGAGATCGGCCTGCCCGCCGAGGCCGACCCCGCCTGCGACTCGGGGTTCGTCGACAGCGCCCCCGACGACGTCGTCCGCCAGATCCTCCAATACGCTCTGGCGCAGCGGGGCAAGCCGTACCGATGGGGTGGCACCGGCCCGGACGCCTTCGACTGCTCGGGGATCATCTACATGGCCTACCGGAACGCCGGTCTGAGCATCCCGCGGACGACCTTCGGCCAGTGGCCCTTCGGCACGCGGATCGAACAGGGCGAGGAGCAGCCCGGCGACCTCGTCTTCTTCGACGCCGGGCCCGGCACGTCCAAGGACAACCCCGGGCACGTCGGGATGGTCGTCTCGCCCGGAACGATGATCGAGGCGAGGTGCACCCTCTGCGGGCCGATCAAGGTGACGACCTACCGCGACCGGCCGAACATCGTCGGCTTCACCCGGCCGCTCCGCAACGACACCGTGCTGGCGCAGCTCAAGCGGGCCCAGACGTGACCGGCAGGCTGGTCGTGGGCGCCGCGATCGTGGCGGACGGCCGGCTCCTGGCCGCCCAGCGGTCCGCTCCGCCGGAACTGCGCGGCGGCTGGGAGTTCCCCGGCGGGAAGGTCGACCCGGGGGAGGACGAGCGCGCCGCGCTGGTGCGCGAGTGCGCCGAGGAGCTCGGCGTCGACATCGTGGTCTCGCGTCGCGTCGGCGGGGACTGGCCGTTGCCGAACGGCCATGTGATGCACGTCTGGCTCGCCGGGCTCGCCGCGGGCGTCCCCCGGCCGATCGAGCACCTCGCGCTGCGCTGGCTGGAGCCGCACGAGCTGTACGACGTCGCCTGGCTGCCCGCGGATCTGCCGGTGGTCGCCGCGATCGAGACGCTGTTGCCCGGATAGCTGTTGCCCGGACAGCTGTTGCCCAGATAGCTGTTTTCCGGATAGGACGCGGAATCGTTCCCTGAGACCGGCTTTGCGGTCCCGTGGACCGAACTACAATCGGTGTTGACCTCGCACACGCTGACAGGAGGCGATCGGTGATCGGACGCGCATACATCAGGGCCGCGTCCTCGGCCGCCGCGTCGCTGGCAATCGCCACGCTGGCGGTCGTGGTCATCAGCCCGGTGCTCGGCGCGACCGCCGACCCGGTGAAGCCGTGCGACCCCACTCAGGGCGACGAGTGCGACGTCGTCACGGTCACCGTCACGCAGACGCCGCCGGTCTCGCCCAGCCCGACCGCCGAGCCGGTGGTGACGAAGACCATCACCGTCACCCCGACGCCCAAGCACACCACCACCAAGCCCACGCCGACCCACGCCACCACCCCGCCCTCGTCGACCGGCGGACAGCAGGACCAGCAGGGCCAGCAGGGCCAGCAGCCTCCCGCGACCACGGAGCAGTTCCCCTCGACGACCGACGTTCCCACCGGGGCCGACGGCCCGTCCGCCACCTCCACCCCGGAGAGCGAGGGGCAGGTGAGCCTGCCGCCGGCCACGACGCCGGAGACCCCCCAGACTCCCACCGCGGCCGCGTCGTTCGAGGAGCCCGCGCCCGACACGGTGCCGTACGAGATCCGCAACGCCTCGCCCGAGTACGACAAGGCGTCGCTGGCCCACCGGCTCGCGATCCCCGCCGGCGTGCTGCTCGGCATCGCGCTGATCGCCTGGCTGATCTTCGAGGGCAGGCTCCGGCGGATGGCCCACGCCGCCGCCGTACGGCGGGGTGGCCCGGTCGCCGCCATGCCGGTCGCGCCGGAGACGCCGGCCGCCTATCCGGCGGGTTCCGGCTACGCCCCGATGGTCGGCTTCGTGCCGGTCCAGCCGTACGCGCAGCAGCCCTACCCCCAGCAGCCTTACCCCCAGCAGTACGCCATGCCCTATCCGCAGCAGCCCTACGGCTACGCCGTGCCGTACGGGTACGCCCAGCCGTACGGCTACCCGGCCGCGGACCCCGCAGCACAGGCGCAGGGGCAGGCGCCGGCGCAGCAGGGCGGCGTGCCCGACCCCTGGAGCACGGCGGCCGGAGAGCCCCAGCAGCGCCCGGGCGACACCCCCGACGCCCAGCCCCGGCCGTAGAGACCGGCAGTAGACACTTAAGAGCAGAACACACGAGAGGCGCCGCCCGGATGAGCCCGGGCGGCGCCTCTCGTGTCACGCGCAGGTCAGTGCTGGCGCTTGAAGATCTTCGAGCCCAGCCAGACCAGCGGGTCGTACTTCCGGTCGACCACGCGCTCCTTCATCGGGATGATCGCGTTGTCAGTGATCTTGATGTGCTCGGGACAGACCTCGGTGCAGCACTTGGTGATGTTGCAGTAGCCGAGGCCGTGCTCGTCCTGCGCCGGCTCCTTGCGATCCGCCACGTCGTACGGGTGCATGTCGAGTTCGGCGATCCGGATGAAGTAGCGCGGGCCGGAGAAGTTCGGCTTGTTCTCCTCGTGGTCGCGGATCACGTGACAGACGTTCTGGCACATGAAGCACTCGATGCACTTGCGGAACTCCTGCGACCGCTCGACGTCGATCTGCTGCATGCGGTATTCGCCCGGCTTCACGTCGGCCGGCGGCGTGAACGACGGGACCTCACGGGCCTTCTGGTAGTTGAACGACACGTCCGTCACCAGGTCCTTGATGACCGGGAACGTCCGCAGCGGCGTGACCGTGATGGTCTCGTCCTCCTCGAAGGTGGACATCCGGGTCATGCAGCCCAGGCGCGGCCTGCCGTTGATCTCCATCGAGCACGAGCCGCACTTGCCGGCCTTGCAGTTCCAGCGGACCGCGAGGTCGGGCGTCTGGGTGGCCTGGAGCCGGTGGATGACGTCGAGGACGACCTCGCCCTCGTTCACCTCGACGGTGAAGTCCTCAAGCCTGCCCTCGCCGCCCTCACCGCGCCAGACGCGGAACTTCGCCTTGTATCCCATCACGACTCCTTGACGGCGGCGTCGTACTCCGCCAGCTCTTCTTCGGTGAGGTACTTCTCCAGCTCGCCGCGCTCGAACAGACTGATCAGGTCGGAGCGCATGGACGGCTGGACCCTCTCCTCGACGTTCACGCCCGACTCGTCCGGCGTCAGCGTCACGCGCAGCAGCCTCCTGCGCCACTCCGGCGACATGCCGGGGTAGTCGTCCCGGGTGTGCCCGCCACGGCTCTCCTCACGCAGCAGTGCGGCCTTCGCCACGGCCTCGCTCACCAGCAGCATGTTGCGCAGGTCGATCGCGAGGTGCCAGCCGGGGTTGTAGATCCGGCTGCCCGCGGACGCGGTGTGCCGGGCCCGCTCCTTGAGCTTCTCGATGACCTGGACGGCCTCGCTGATCTCCGCCGACTTGCGGATGATGCCGACCAGGTCGTTCATCGTGCGCTGGAGTTCGTGGTGCACCTCGTACGGGTTCTCCCCGCCGGTGCGCTCCAGCGGCGCCAGCGCCTCCGCCCTGGCCTCCTCGACCAGCCCGGCGGCCGCCGCCGGCCGCCTCGCCAGGCCGTCGACGTACGCCGCGGCGCCCGCGCCGGCCCGGCGGCCGAACACCAGCAGGTCCGAGAGGCTGTTGCCGCCGAGGCGGTTGGAGCCGTGCATGCCGCCGGAGACCTCGCCGGCCGCGAACAGGCCGGGCACCGAGGCGGCGCCGGTGTCGGCGTCCACCTCCACGCCGCCCATGACGTAGTGGCAGGTCGGGCCGACCTGCATGGGCTCCTTGGTGATGTCGACGTCCGCCAGCTCCTTGAACTGGTGGTGCATCGACGGCAGCCGCCGGATGATCTCGGCGGCGGGCAGCCGGGTCGACACGTCCAGGAACACGCCGCCCTGCGGTGAGCCGCGTCCCTCCTTGACCTCGGCGTTGATCGCCCGGGCCACCTCGTCACGGGGCAGCAGCTCGGGCGGGCGGCGGTTGCCCGCCTGGTCGTCGTACCAGCGGTCCGCCTCCTCCTCGGTCGTGGCGTACTTGTCCTTGAACACGTCCGGGATGTAGTCGAACATGAACCGGCGGCCCTCGGAGTTGCGCAGGACGCCCCCGTCGCCGCGAACCGACTCCGTCACCAGGATGCCGCGCACCGACGGCGGCCAGACCATGCCCGTCGGGTGGAACTGGATGAACTCCATGTTGATGAGGTTCGCGCCGGCGAGCATGGCCAGCGCGTGCCCGTCGCCCGTGTACTCCCAGGAGTTCGACGTGACGACGAACGACTTGCCGATGCCGCCGGTGGCCAGCACCACGGCCGGGGCGTCGAAGACGATGAAGTCACCGGTCTCCCGCCAGTAGCCGAGGGCCCCAGCGATGGCGTCGCCCTCTTTGAGCAGGCGGGTGATCGTGCACTCGGCGAAGACCTTGATGTACGCCTCGGGGTCGCCGTGCAGCTTCTCGTCCTCCTGCTGCAGGGCGACGACGCGCTGCTGCAGGGTGCGGATCATCTCCAGGCCCGTACGGTCGCCGACGTGGGCGAGCCGCGGGTACTCGTGACCGCCGAAGTTGCGCTGGCTGATCTTGCCGTCCTTGGTGCGGTCGAACAGCGCGCCCCAGGCCTCCAGCTCCCAGACCCGGTCCGGCGCCTCCTTGGCGTGCAGTTCCGCCATGCGCCAGTTGTTGAGGAACTTGCCTCCGCGCATGGTGTCGCGGAAGTGCACCATCCAGTTGTCGTTCGGGTTGACGTTGCCCATCGCGGCGGCGGCGCCGCCCTCGGCCATGACCGTGTGGGCCTTGCCGAAGAGCGACTTGCAGACGATGGCCGTCCGCTTGCCCTGCTGCCGCGCCTCGATCGCCGCGCGGAGCCCCGCTCCGCCGGCTCCGATGACGACGACGTCGTATTCGTGACGCTCCACCTTGAGATCCTTACAACGACGTGCTGCTTAAGCGAACGGGAAGTTGATGACGCCCTTGGCGACGAGCCGGACGTACAGGTCCGCGACCACGATCGAGACCATGGACGCCCAGGCGAACTGCTGGTGCCGCGCGTTGAGCTTCGACACCAGGGTCCACGCCTTGTAGCGCAGCGGGTGCCTGGAGAAGTGGTTCAGGCGCCCGGCGGTGATGTGGCGGCAGGAGTGGCAGCCGAACGTGTAGCACAGGACCAGGACCGCGTTCACCACGAGGATGACCGTGCCGAGGCCGACGTGCCCCCAGTTGCCGTCCGCGTCGCGGAAGGACAGCACCGCGTCGTACGTCAGGATCAGACCGATGATCGCGGCGACGTAGAAGAAGTAGCGGTGGACGTTCTGCAGGATCAGCGGCAGGCGCGACTCGCCCGTGTACTTGCTGTGCGGCTCGGCCACCGAGCACGCCGGCGGCGACATCCACCACGAGCGGTAGTACGACTTCCGGTAGTAGTAGCAGGTGAACCGGAACCCGCCCGGGAAGGCGAGAATCAGCAGTCCCGGCGGGAGCCGGTACCAGTCGCCGAACGGTGCGAACCCGAACAGCCGGGCCCCTTCCGGACATGTCGCCGCCGCCAGGCAGGGCGACGAGAAGGGGGCGATGTACGACCCGGCGAGCATGCTCAGGTCGAACATCGCCCAGAAGCCGTAAATCAGGAACAAGAAGAGCCCGGCGAACGTGAGCACCGGAGCAAGCCACCATCGATCGGTGCGCAGAGTGCGCACCCTGATCTGCGCGCGTTGTTTCCGTGCCGCGCTCTCGGCCGTTGTCTGGGTCATCGGAGACCTTCCACCCTCACTGACTCCGCGCACGCCGGAGCGGCCGCGCGTGCTCGGGCCGGCGTCGCTCGGGCCGTGCTGCTCGGGCCGTGCCGACCCTGCTGCTCAGGCCGTGCGCGTTATTGGTGGGGCACACATTACGACGAGCACATCACGAACTGTGAGGAGGGTCACTCCTCCCCGCTGTGATCTCGGTCACTTCCCCGGGAGTTTGACCACAGTGACGAAGAATTCGTCGATCTGCCGCACCACTCGGGTGAACTGGTCGAAGTCGACGGGCTTCGTGATGTACGCGTTGGCGTGCAGGTTGTATCCCCGAAGGATATCCTGCTCGGCCTCCGAAGTGGTCAGGATCACCACCGGGATGCTCCGCAGGGCGGGGTCGGCCTTGACCTCCTGCAGCACCTCGAAGCCGTTCACCCGGGGCAGGTTCAGGTCGAGCAGCACGAGGTCGGGCCGCGGCGCCGAGCCGTGCGGCCCCTCGCCGCGCAGGAAGGCCATCGCCTGCTCACCGTCGTGGACCACGTGGAGATTGTTGCCGACCTTGTTGTGCGAGAACGCCTCCCGGCAGAGCAGCACGTCGCCGGGGTCGTCCTCCACCAGGAGAACCTCGATCGGGCGGAACTCACTCAACAGGGTCTCCCAGGGCCGGCAACGTCCAGCGGAACGTGGCCCCGGCGTTCCCGCCGGTGTCGAGCCAGATCCGGCCGCCATGATATTCGACAATCTTGCGGCACAGGGCCAGCCCGATGCCCGTACCGGGATAGACGTCCCGCGAATGCAGCCGCTGGAAGATCAGGAAGATCCGGTCGGCGTACTTCGGCTCGACGCCGATCCCGTTGTCCGCGCAGCTGAACTCCCACACGTCGCCGTCCCGTCGTACGCCGACGTGGACGCGGGGCGGCTCCTCGGAGCGGAACTTGAGCGCGTTGCCGACGAGGTTCTGGAAGAGCTGGGTGAGCAGGGTCCGGTTGCCGAGGACCCTCGGCATGTCGTCGTGCGTGACCGTCGCCCCGGTGTCGGTGAGCCGGGCGTCGAGGTTGCGCAGCGCGGCGGCCAGCGCGTCGCCGCTGTTCATCTCCGTCCGCTCGTCGCTCACCCGGCCGACCCGGGAGAAGTCGAGCAGGTCGTTGATGAGCAGCTGCATGCGCCGGGCGCCGTCCACCGCGAAGGAGATGTACTGCCGGGCGCGGTCGTCGAGCCGGTCGGCGTAGCGCTGCTCCAGCATCTGGGTGAAGCTCGCCACCTTGCGCAGCGGCTCCTGCAGGTCGTGGCTCGCCACGTACGCGAACTGCTCCAGCTCCCGGTTGGAGCGCCGGAGCTCCTCGGCCTGGTTCGCGAGCTGCTGGCGGGCCTCGACGGACGACTGCCACTCGGCCATGATCCGGCGGCGCATGCCGTCGATGTGCCCGGACAGCTCCCACAGCTCGGCCGGCCGGGCGACGCCGAGCTCGTGGTCGAAGTCGCCCGCGGCGACCGCCCGCACCTGCCGGGTCAGCCGCGCGACCGGGCCGACGACGGCACGGCGCACGATCAGCGCGCAGACGACGATGGCCAGCGCCATCGCGCCGCCCAGCACCGCGATCGCCGCGTAGATGGTCGTCCATGCGGAGTAGAGCCGGTCCCGCGCGGTGTCGTGGAGCCGGCCCAGGGCCGCCTGCTGCCGGTCGAGTGCGGTCTTGACGGCCGCGAAGCGCTGGAGGTTGGGCTTGGCCAGGCCGGCGAGCGAGCCGGGACCCTGGTCGAGCGTCCTGGCGACGACCGGCTCGGCGTAGTCGCGCCGCCAGGCGTCGGTGGCCTCGGTGAGCGCGAGGAGTTGGCCGCGGACGCCGTAGCCCTGGGGCAGCCGGGAGACGAGCCTGGCGATGTCGTCCTTCGCCGACCGCTCGTCGGAGACGCCCTTGTGGTAGGCGTCGAGGTACTGCTGCTCCCCGGTGAGCCCGAAGCCGCGGATCGCCCCCTCCTGCGCCTGTACGGCGGTGGCCACCCGCAGCGTGTGGAGGGCGGCCGGGTCGACCGCGTCGACGAGGGTCTGCCGGGCGTCCTGCGCCTGTACGAGCGCGAGCAGGGTCGCGCTCAGGGCGATCAGGAAGACGACCAGCACGCCCGCGCCGGTGAGCAGGAACCAGCGGCTGACGGTCAGGCGGGAGTCCAGCGCGGGCGGGGTGAGCGTGGGAGGGCTGAGCGGGGGCGGGCCGGCGAGGGGCGGCGGCGCGTCCGTCTCCGGCATGCTCGTCTCCTCGGTCCTCGTCTCCGGTGTGGTCGTCATGCCCTGCCCTCCTCCGCGCCCGTGATGCCTGGGATGCCCGTGATGCCTGGGATATCCGTCAGGCTCGCCTTGCCGCGGGAGACGAGGACGGCGGCGACGTCGTCGTGCATGGCGCCGTCGAGACTGGCGATGATGCGGTCGAGGTCGATGCCCCCCTGGGCGCGGATCAGGTTCGCCAGCCCCTCGGTGCCGAGCAGGTCCCGGTTCTCGCCGACTGTGGCCTCGATCAGCCCGTCGGTGTAGAGCAGCAGCGACCACTGGTCGCCCAGCGTGACGTCGATGGGCGTCCACACGATGTCCGGGAAGATCCCGAGCGGCGGGCCGGACGGCGTCTCGGTGACCACCCCGAGCACGCCGTCGCGCAGCAGCAGTGGCGGCGGATGGCCGATGACGTGCAGGCGGGCGGTGGTCAGGTCCGGGCTGATGGCCGCGCTGCACATCGTGGTGAAGATCTCCGGAGACTTGCGCTCGTGCCGCAGCAGCGTGTCCAGCGTCCGCAGCACGTCGTTGCCGGTCTGCCCGGCGAGGACGAGCGTGCGCCAGGCGATGCGCAGCGCCGTGCCGAGCGCGGCCTCGTCGGGCCCGTGCCCGCACACGTCGCCGATCAGTACGTGCACCGCGCCGTCGGGCGTCTGGACGGTGTCCCAGAAGTCGCCCGCCAGCAGCCCGCCCGTACGGCCCGGAAGATAGCGGGCCTGGTGCTGCAGCAGCGCGGGGTCGAGCAGCGGGACGGGCAGCAGGCCGCGTTCGAGCCGGGAGTTCTCCTTGCTGACGATGCGTTCCTGGAGCAGTTCGCGCATGGCGAGGTCGGCGCGCTTGCGCTCGATCGCGTAGCGGATCGCGCGGATCAGCAGGCGGGCGTCGACGTCCTGCTTGACCAGGAAGTCCTGGGCTCCGGCGGCGACCGCCTCGATGCCGGCGTGCGTGTCGCCGAGGCCGGTGAGCACCAGCACGGCCGTGTCGGGGGCCATGGCGATGACCTGCTCCAGCGCCTCCAGCCCGGTGGCGTCGGGCAGGGAGAGGTCGACGACCACGCACTGGACGTCGTCGGTCAGCCGCTCGCGCCCCTCGGACAGCGTCCGCGCCCAGGTGATCTTCGGTGGCCTGTCGGCGCCCGCCAGCAGCTCCTCGACGAGGAACGCGTCGCCGGCGTCGTCCTCGATCAGCAGGAGCGTCAGCGGATCGGGCAGGTCAGGTGGGACGGGGGTCACGAACGCCTCTCGGTCAGCGTCGGCAGCATCGTGGGGACAAACTTATCGTCAGGGGAAGGCTGGGCGCGGCTCACATGCCTACCTATAGAGGACTCACATGGCGACGAGGGCCTCGATTCCGGGGGCGAGGGTCCCGTCGTGCGCGGCCTCGCTCAGGAACGACAGCAGCGTCGAGCGGAAGGCCTGCGCGGCCCGCGTCGGCTCCACGTCCTTGCGGTGGGCGAGGGCGACCGTACGGCGGAGCCCCGGCACCAGCGGCGTGCCCACCAGACCCGGCCGGTTCTCCAGCACCATCGAGGGCACCACGGCGATGCCGAGGCCCGCCTCGACGAACCGCAGCACCGCGTCCATCTCCCCGCCCTCCACCGCGAAGCGCGGCTCGAAACCCGCCTGACGGCAGGCGGCGAGCGTCGCCTCCCGCACGTCGTATCCCCGGCGGAACATCACCAGGGGCCGTCCGCGCAGGTCCTCGATCCGCATGTACGGCTTGCGCCCCCGGTCGCCCCCGGAGGCCACGACGAGGTTCTCGCTCAGGATCTCCTGGGTGACCAGGGACGGATCGCTGCTCTGCAGCGGCAGGATGATCAGCGCCAGGTCGAGCTGGCCGCGGGCGAGGTCCCGCACCAGGTCGCGCGACCCGCCCTCCTCGACCCGCAACTCCACGCCCGGGTAGTCGCGGTGGAAACGGGCCAGCGCGTCGGCCAGCAACCCGGCGCAGAGGGAGGGGGTCGCCCCGAGGCGGACCCGCCCCCGCCGCAGCCCCGCGAGCTCGGCGACCTCGCGCCGGGCCGTGTCGGCGTCGGCCAGGATGCGGCGGGCGAGCGGGAGCAGCGCCTCACCCGCCGGGGTGAGCGTGACGTTCCCCCGCGCCCGGCTGAACAGCGGGGCTCCCAGCTCCGTCTCAAGGCTCTTGATCTGCTTGCTCAGCGACGGCTGGGCGACCCGCATCCGCTCGGCGGCCTGGGTGAAGTGCCGCGTCTCCGCCACGGCCGTGAAGTAGGCCAGTTGCTGGAGCTGCACGCTCGATAGCCTACGGCTATGGTCGCCGGCCGCCCGATGCGGCCCCCGGATTGTGAGTTTGGTCGCACCCGCCGGGCGCCTTCCCGGCCCGGCATCCGTACGGCGCAGAGCGCATAGCCCCCGGCTATCGAAACCAGAACCGCGATGACTTGGACGCCTGAAAAAAGCGAACCTAGCGTGTCCCTACGTGACTGCCACCATTGACCACTCTGTCGATCATGTTTCGGGGCACGGTTCTGTAGATCCCGGTTCTGTGGGGCGTGGTTCGGCGACGGCGCCGGTTCCCCGGCGGGACGTGCCGCGTGAGCCGGCCCGCCCCGGCCCGCGTACGCCCGCCCGGCGCGGCCTGTTCGGCACCTCCGCCGGCCGGAAGGCCGTCATGGCCGTCACGGGCGCCGTGCTCGTGCTCTTCCTGGTCGGCCACATGCTCGGCAACCTCAAGATCTTCCTGGGCGCCGGCTCCTTCAACCACTACGCCGACTGGCTGCGCACCGTGGGCTCGCCCGCGCTGCCCGACCGGACCCTGCTGACGATCACCGAGATCGCGCTCGTGCTCGCCGTCGCGCTGCACATGTGGGCGGCCGTGTCGCTCGCCCGCCGCGCGGCCAGGGCGCGGCCCGTCAAGTACGCGGCCAAGCGGAAGTCGCAGGCCGGTGGGTACGCCACGCACACCATGCGGTGGGGCGGCGTGATCATCGTGCTGTTCGTGATCTGGCACCTGCTCGACATGACCTTCGGCACGGTGAACCCCGGAGGCGGCGACGCCACGCCGTACGACCGAATGATCGCCGGCTTCCAGCCCGGCCGCTGGTGGGTGGGATTGTTCTACTTGGTCGCCATGGTCATGGTCGGCCTGCACCTGCGGCACGGCCTGTGGAGCGCGTTCCAGTCGCTCGGCCTCGCCCGCCGCCCCCGCGTCCGGAACGCGCTCAGGGCGGGCGCCGCCGTGGTCTCCGCCGTACTCGTGATCGGATTCGTCGCGGCGCCCGTCTGCATCATGATCGGAGTGGTCAAGTGAAGTTCCGCCGCCGCGCCCAGCAGGAACAGAGCACCCCGCAGGAGCAGAGCACCCCGCCTCAGCCCGGCGCTTACCGGACCGGCGAGCCCGTCCGGGACACGAAGGCGCCGTCGGGTCCCGTCGAGGACCGCTGGGACACCCGGCGCTTCCAGGCGAAGCTGGTCAACCCGGCCAACAAGCGCAAGCTGACCGTCATCGTGGTCGGCACCGGACTGGCCGGCGGCTCGGCCGCCGCGACGCTCGGCGAGCTGGGCTACAAGGTCAAGTCGTTCTGCTACCAGGACTCGCCGCGGCGGGCCCACTCGATCGCCGCGCAGGGCGGCATCAACGCCGCCAAGAACTACCGCGGCGACGGCGACAGCGTCTACCGGCTGTTCTACGACACCGTCAAGGGCGGCGACTTCCGCGCCCGCGAGTCGAACGTCTACCGCCTCGCCCAGGTCAGCGTGAACATCATCGACCAGGCCGTGGCGCAGGGCGTGCCGTTCGCCCGCGAGTACGGCGGCCTGCTCGACACCCGCTCCTTCGGCGGCGCCCAGGTGTCGCGCACCTTCTACGCCCGCGGCCAGACGGGCCAGCAGCTGCTGCTCGGCGCCTACCAGGCGCTGGAGCGGCAGATCGCGGCCGGCACGGTCGAGATGCACACCCGCCACGAGATGCTGGAGATCGTCGTCAGCGGCGGGCGGGCAAGGGGCGTCGTGGTCCGCGACATGGTCACCGGTGAGATCGAGACCCACCTCGCCGACGCGGTCGTGCTCGCCACCGGCGGCTACGGCAACGTGTTCTTCCTGTCCACCAACGCCAAGGGCTGCAACACCACGGCGATCTGGCGGGCGCACAAGAAGGGCGCGTACTTCGGCAACCCCTGCTTCACCCAGATCCACCCGACCTGCATCCCCGTCAGCGGCGACTACCAGTCGAAGCTGACCCTGATGTCGGAGTCGCTGCGCAACGACGGCCGCGTCTGGGTGCCGCTGCGCAAGGGCGACGACCGGGCCCCCGCCGACATCCCCGAGTACGAGCGCGACTACTACCTGGAGCGCATCTACCCGGCGTTCGGCAACCTGGTGCCGCGCGACATCGCCAGCCGGGCCGCCAAGAACGTCTGCGACGAGGGCCGCGGCGTCGGCCCCGGCGGGCTCGGCGTCTACCTCGACTTCGCCGGCGCGATCGCCCGGCTCGGCCGCGACGCCGTCGAGAAGAAGTACGGCAACCTCTTCGAGATGTACGAGCGCATCACCGGCGAGAACCCGTACGAGGTCCCGATGCGCATCTACCCGGCCGTCCACTACACGATGGGCGGGCTGTGGGTGGACTACGACCTCCAGTCGACCATCCCCGGGCTGTTCGTGATCGGCGAGGCCAACTTCTCCGACCACGGCGCGAACCGACTGGGCGCCTCGGCCCTCATGCAGGGCCTCGCGGACGGCTACTTCGTGCTGCCGACGACGATCGGCGACTACCTCGCCGGGGCCGGCGCGTTCGGGCCGGTCGAGGAGGACGACGTCGCGGAGGCCGGGAAGGCCGTCCAGGACAGGATCGACAGGCTCCTCGCCGTGAACGGCACCCGTACGGCCGACTCCTACCACCGCGAGCTCGGCCGGATCATGTGGGACTACTGCGGCATGGAGCGCACCGAGGAGTCGCTGCGCAAGGCGCTGGAGCGCATCCCCGAACTGCGCGAGGAGTTCTGGAACAACGTCAAGGTGCCGGGCGACGCCGAGGGGCTCAACCAGGCGCTCGAACGGGCCGGCCGGGTGGCCGACTTCTTCGAGCTGGCCGAGCTGATGTGCGTCGACGCCCTGCACCGCACCGAGTCGTGCGGCGGCCACTTCCGGGCCGAGTCGCAGGACGCCGACGGCGAGGCGCTGCGCGACGACGAGAACTTCGCGTACGTCGCCGCGTGGGAGTGGACCGCGGGCGGCCCGGTCCTGCACAAGGAAGAGCTGGACTACGAGTACGTGAAGATGACCCAGCGGAGCTACAAGTGAACCTGACCCTGAAGATCTGGCGCCAGTCCGGCTCCTCCGACAAGGGGCGGATGGTGACCTACCGGGTCGAGGACGTCTCCCCGGACATGTCGTTCCTGGAGATGCTCGACGTGCTGAACGAACGGCTGATCCTGGAGGGCGACGACCCGGTCGCCTTCGACCACGACTGCCGCGAGGGCATCTGCGGCATGTGCGGCATGGTCATCAACGGGGTGGCGCACGGCGAGCAGCGCGCGACCACCACCTGCCAGCTGCACATGCGGCACTTCGAGGACGGCGCCGTCATCACCATCGAGCCGTGGCGGGCCGCGCCCTTCCCGGTGATCAAGGACCTGGTGGTGGACCGGTCGTCGTTCGACCGGATCATCCAGGCGGGCGGGTTCGTCTCCGTCCCCGCCGGGTCCGCGCCCGACGCCCATGCCGTCCCGGTGCCCAAGGAGGACGCGGACGCCGCCTTCGACGCCGCGACCTGCATCGGCTGCGGCGCCTGCGTCGCGGCCTGTCCCAACGGCTCGGCCTCGCTGTTCACCGCCGCGAAGATCACCCACCTCGGCCTGCTGCCGCAGGGGCAGCCGGAGCGCGACTCCCGGGCGAGGGCGATGGTCGAGCAGATGGACGCCGAGGGCTTCGGCGGCTGCACCAACACCGGCGAGTGCACGGCCGTGTGCCCCAAGGGCATCCCGTTCGACACGATCGCCCGGATGAACGCCGACTACCTCAGGTCGGCTTCCAGGTAGCGCGACCCGGGGGACGCCGCCACGAGGCGGCGGGTGTACTCGTGGGCGGGGGCGGTCAGCACCTGCTCCCGATCACCCTCCTCGACCAGGGTTCCCCGGTGCAGGACGCCGACGCGGTGCGCGAGCACGTTGACGACGGCGAGGTCGTGGCTGATGAACAGCATGGCGAAGCCCAGCTCGCGCTGGAGCCGCAGGAACAGCTCCAGCACGCGTTCCTGCACCGAGACGTCCAGTGCGCTGGTGGGCTCGTCCGCGATCAGCAGCCGGGGCCGCGTGACGAGGGCGCGGGCCAGACCGGCCCGCTGGCGCTGCCCGCCGGACAGCTCGTGCGGGAACCGGCCGGCGTAGGCGGAGCCGAGATGGACGGCGTCGAGGATGCCGGCCACCCGCCGCCGCACCTCCGCCCGGTCCAGCTCTTTCCCGTGTTCTTTCCGGTTTTCTTTCCGATGGGTGAGCAGCGGTTCGGCGATGCTCTCGCCGATGGTCCGTCTCGGGTTGAACGAGGCCGACGGGTCCTGGAAGACGAAGCCGAGATGCGGGCGGATGGGCCGTACGGCCCGCTCGCGTGCGCCGGACAGCTCGGTGCCGAGCACGCGCAAACTCCCGGCCGTGGCGGGCACCAGGCCGGCGACGGCGCGGGCGATGGTGGTCTTCCCCGAACCCGACTCGCCGACCAGCCCCACCACCTCGCCGTGGGCGATGCGCAGGTCCACGCCGTTCACCGCGCGGAACGGCCGCTGTCCCAGCCGTCCGCGATGGTCGACCACCAGGCCCCTGGCCTCCACGACAGCTGTGTCCTCTGTGCCGCCCGTGCCGCCCGGGCGGGGCGGCCCCGGATCGCCCGGCCGGGGCAGGCGGGGTACGGCCCGCAGCAGCCGCCGGGTGTACTCCTCGCGCGGCTCCCCGAACAGGGTGCGGACGTCGGCCTCCTCGACCACCCGCCCCTCGCGCATCACCGCGACCCGGTCGGCGAGCTCGGCGACCACCCCCAGGTTGTGGGTGATCAGCACGATCGCGGTGCCACGGGTGTCGCGCAGGTCGCGCAGCAGGTCCAGGATCCCGGCCTGGACGGTGACGTCGAGCGAGGTGGTGGGCTCGTCGGCGATGACCAGCGGCGCCCCGGAGGCGAGCGCGGCGGCGATCACGACGCGCTGTTGCTGCCCGCCGGAGAACTGGTGCGGGTAGTGGTCCACCCGGCGTCCGGGATCGGGGATGCCGATCATGGCGAGCAGCTCGACCGCGCGTTGCCGGGCCCGCCGCCGGCCGGTCCGCGTGTGCGCGCGGATGCCCTCGGCGATCTGCCAGCCGACGGGGTAGACCGGGTTCAGCGCGGCGGACGGCTCCTGGAAGATCATCGCGACGTCGCGGCCGCGTAGCCGTCTCAGCTGGCGGGGGCGGGCGGACAGCACGTCCCGGCCCGCGACCCGCACCCGCCCGGAGGCGTCCGCGGTGTCCGGCAGCAGCCGCAGCGCGGTGCGCGCGGTGACGGTCTTGCCCGAACCGGACTCGCCCACGATCGCCAGGATCTCCCCGGGGCGCACCGTGAGCGTCACGTCCTCCACGGCGGGCACGACGCCGGAGTCGGTGGCGAAGGAGACCGACAGGCGCTCCACGCTCAGCGGCACGGCCTCCATGTCGCCGTTGGGGACATCGGGAGAGCCGGTCGCACGGCGCGTACGTCGCGTGCGCCGGGAGCGCAGGCGGGGGTCCCGGACGTCGTCGAGGCCCTCCCCGAGCAGGGTCAGGCCGAGGACCGTGAGGACGATCGCGAGGCCGGGGAAGACGGCGGTCCACCAGATGCCCGCCGCGACGTCCGACTGGGCCCGGTTGAGGTCGTAGCCCCATTCGGCGGCGGAGGTCGGCTCGATGCCGAACCCCACGAAGCCCAGCCCGGCCAGGGTGCCGACCGCGCCGGCGGCGTTCAGCGTGACGACCAGCGGCAGCGTGCGGGTGGCGTTGACGAGCACGTGCCGGGTGAGGACGCGGGTCCTGGGCACGCCGATCACCCGGGCGGACTCCACGAACGGCTCGTGCCTGAGCCGCAGCGTCTCGGCCCGTACGACGCGGAAGTACTGCGGGGTGAACAGCACGGTCACGGTCGCCGCCGTGGCCAGGATGCCCGTCCAGTGCCCCGACGCCCCGCCGCTGATCACGATGGACATCACGATCGCCAGCAGCAGCGACGGGAACGCGTAGGTCGCGTCCGCCACGATCACGGCGACTCCGTCCAGCCAGCCGCCCAGGTATCCGGCCACGAGGCCGATGACCGTGCCGAGCAGCAGGGCGGCGACGGTGCCGGCGACGATCACCTCGAGCGCGGCCCGCGCTCCCCAGATCACCCGGGACAGCACGTCGTAACCGCCGACGGTGGTGCCCAGCCAGTGCTCGGCCGACGGAGGCCGCTGCGCGCCGAAGTACCCGTGCCCGTCCCGCAACTGGGCGAAGCCGTACGGGGAGAGCAGCGGCGCGAGCACCGCGACGGCCACGACCAGCGCGGTGAGAGCGGTGCCGGTGAGCAGCATTCCGCGCTGGTAGCCGTGACTCCGGGCCACCAGCCGCGTCAGCCCTGTCAGCCGCGTCAGCCGCGTCAGTGGGAACCTGGAGGAGGAGATCGGCGTCATTCAGTACCGGATCCTGGGGTCGATGAGGGCGGCGACGACGTCGACGAGGAAGTTGACCACCGCGACGATCACCGCGAGGGCCATGACGACCCCCTGCACGGCGACGTAGTCTCGGGCCTGGAGATACCGCGTGAGCTCGAAGCCGAGGCCCTTCCACTCGAAGGTGGTCTCGGTGAGGACGGCTCCCGACAGGAGCGAGGCGACCTGCAACCCCATCACCGTCATGATGGGCACGAGCGCCGGACGCAGGGCGTGCCGGGTCGTCAGCCTGAGCTCGCTCACGCCGCGCGAGCGGCCGGCCAGCACATAGTCGCTGCCGAGAGTGCCGATCAGGCTCGTGCGGAACAGCCGCAGGAAGATCCCCGTGCTCAGCAGGCCCAGCGCGACCGCGGGCAGCACCGCGTGCCGCAGCACGTCGGCGATCATGGAGCCGCTGCCCGCCCGGATCGCGTCGAGCAGGTAGATCCCGGATTTCAGGCCGCGCTCCTGGAGCCCGATCTCGTTGACGGTGCTGAGCCTGCCGTTCACCGGCAGCCATCCGAGCCGGATCGCGAAGACGAGCTTGAGCAGCAGGCCGACGAAGAACACCGGCGCGGTGTAGCCCAGGATCGCCAGCACCCTGAGGCCGGCGTCGGCGCCGCGGTCACGCAGCCGCGCCGCGACGATCCCCAGCGCGGGACTCAGCGCCAACGCCACCACCAGCGAGTAGGCGACCAGTTCGAGGGTGGCCGCGCCGTACGTGCGCAGGATCACGCCGATCGGCTGGTGGTCGGTGAGGGCGGCGCCGAAGTCGCCGCGGGCGACCTGGCCGAGATACTCGGCGTACTGCGCGAGGACGGGACGGTCGTAACCGGCGGCGTGGACGCGCCGGCTCAGCTCGGCGGCGCCGAGGCGGCCGCCGAAGGCGGCGGTGATCGGGTCGCCGATCACCCGCATGAGGAAGAACACCAGCGTCGTCAGGACGAAGACCGTCGGGAGGATCAGCAGGAACCTGACCAGCACGTAGCGGCCCAGCCCGTGGTCGGCGGCCCGGTCGGCCCCGGCCCGCCCGATCGCTGGGCCTGTCACTGGGCCTGTCACTGGGCCTGTCACTGGGCCTTTAAGGCGCCGAAGGGGAGGCCACCCGTCGCCAGCGCCTCCCGCACGCCACCGACCCTGCCGTTGGCGACCACGCTGGCCGAGCTCTGCAGCAGCGGCACGATCGGCAGCGCCGCGGCGAGCTTCCGCTGAATCTCGGCGGACAGGCCGGCCCGGACGTCGTCTCCCGGGGTGGTGGCCTGTTTGTCGATCAACGCGACCAGATCCCGGTCGTCGTAGTGGTTGGCGATGAAGCCGTTCCCGCCGTACAGCGGCTGGAAGAAGTCCTGGGCGTCCAGATAGTCGGCGTACCAGCCGAGCTGGAACGCGGGGTAGGCGTCGGCGACCCGCTGCTTCGCATACTGGGTCCACTCGGTGGACTGCAGGTCGACGCGGAACAGGCCGGTCGCCTCCAGCTGGCTCTTGACCAGGGCGAACGCGTCCGTGCTGGAGGCACCGTAGTGGTCGGTGTTGTACTGCAGCCGGAGGGTGACCGGGGTGGTCACGCCGGCGGCCTTCAGCCTCCCGGCGGCCTTGACCGGGTCGGCGCCTCCGTTGCCGTCGCCGTAGAGAGACCTCAGCACCGGTACGCCGCTCGGCACGCCGTCCGGCAGGAACGTGTAGAGCGGCTGGTAGGTGCCCTTGTACACCTGGGTGGCGATGGCCTGCCGGTCGATCGAGTCGGCGACCGCCTGGCGCACCGCCAGTGCCTTGCCGGGGTCGGGGTCGGAGGCTCCGGTCCCGTACGGCTGGGTCCTGAAGTTGAACACGATGTACTGGATGCCGGTCGCCGCGCCGTTGTAGACCGTGAGCCCCTGCTGTCTGCCGAGCGACTCCAGGGCGGTGATCGACAGAGTCCGGCTGGCCAGGTCGAGCTCTCCCTGCTGGAGGTCCAGCTTGAGGTTGTCCTCGGACGCGTAGTACTTCAGATGCACCGTGGAGAACGACGGCGTGCCCAGCACGCCCCGATAGTTGGGGTTGGCCCGGAACTCGGCCAGTTGGTTGGCCTGGTACGCGGTGATGGAGTAGGGCCCGGAGAACGGCTTCTTCTCGACGATCGTCGCGTCCGGCGTCACCTCCGTCGGCGAGAACACCGCGTGGTCCACGATCTCACCGGCGCCACTGGCCAGGACCTGCGGGAACACCTGGTCGTCGGCGGCCTTGAGATGGAACAGCACGGTCCTGTCGTCGGGCGTCTCGACCTTCGCCAGGTTGTAGAGCAGCGCGGACGGGCCGTTGGGGGAGGCGATCCTGAGCTGCCGGTCGAAGCTGAACTTCACGTCCGCGGAGGTCAGCGGGTCGCCGTTGGCGAACTTCAGGCCCGGCTTGAGCGTCACCTTGTATTTCTTCGGAGCGGCGAACTCCGCCGACTCCGCCAGGTTCGGCCGCAGCTGAGCGCTGCCCGCCGGGTGGTCGAGCAGTGTCGCGAACGTCTGACCGATCACCGTTCCCGAACCGGCGTCGAACGACCCCGCCGGGTCCAGCGCGTACACCTTGTCGGTGGTGCCGATTATCACCGTGGTTCCGGAGCCGCTTCCGGAGCCGCTTCCGGAGCCCGACGCCGAGCCGGAACCGCACCCGGTCAGGAACAGGCCCGTGATCAACAAGGCCGCGCTCATTTGTGCGGTGCTCATACGTGCGGTGCTCATACGTGCGGTGCCGCGCTTGCGCATCCGGAACCTCGGCATTCCCTATTAAACATGTTGGTATTATGGGTATACCGCCAACAGGGATCACGGGCAAGTCCCGAAGTCGCGTCAGGGGGTGGAGTTCCGGTGTCCGGGCACATAACCTCCCCTGCTCCCGGGTAACGTGTGATTTGTGTTGGCGTAACACGTCTGCCGTGAACCCGCAGACGAGGGAGTGTGCATGTCCGTGTCCGGTCCCCGTTCGACCCTCAAGGTCGCGTCCGTCGCGCGAGGCGACGCCCTCGTCGTGCGCATGCAGGGAGACCTGGACGCCGGCACCGCCCACCTGCTGCGGGAGGAACTGCGGCAGGTCTGGGAGTCGTCCAGGACCTCCGTTCTCGTCATCGACGTCGCCGAGGTGATGTTCTGCGACTCGCGGGGGCTGAGCGAGCTGATCTCCGCGCTCCAGCGGGGTCAGGCCGCGAACGTCCGGCTGATCCTGACCGGCGTGCAGGGCGTGCTGCGCCGGGTGCTGACGATCACAGGCCTGCGCAAGGTCTTCGAGCAGCACGCGACGGTCGAGGAGGCGCTCGCCGGTGCTTCGGACGCGGGACCCCGGCAGCCCCGCGGCCCGGAGATGGGCGGCCTGTACGAGATCGCGGGCGACCGCTGACGGCCGTCGTGCCGGGTGTCCCGGCGGGGTGATCAGGCGCCCCGCGCGAGCGGAAGCCACCGGCATCACCGCCTTGCCTGTCCCCGTCGCCGTGGGATGCTCAGAGGTGTAGCTTCTCTGTAGATCTTTCCAGGCTGAGGACAGGCGATGACGACGAGACTTGCCGTCACGGTGCGCCATGAGGCGACGCACACTCTCGTCACCCTGACCGGCGAGCTCGACGTGATCTCCGGCGAGCGGCTGCGTCCCGCGCTCGACAAGCTTCTCGACGAGGGCCACACCCGGCTCGTCCTGGACGCCACCGGGCTCGGGTTCTGCGACTCCATGGGGCTGCGGCTGCTGCTGGAGACGCACGACCGCGTCGTCGAGGCGGGCGGCTTCCTGAAGATGGCCGGAGTGGACGGCGCCTTCCGCAGGATCCTCACGGTGACCGGTCTGTACGCCGCCTTCTCCATCTACGAGACCCTTCCCGACGCGCTCGCCAGCGTGACTGACTGATCACGACCGACTGGCCGGCCGGTCCGGCGGGCGGAACCGTCGGCGGGAAAACGGTTTGCCCCCCGACCTGCGATCTTGCGACGCTGGAACGACCATGCGCTCTCTTCCAGTGACCGATCCCGGCACTCCCGACGCCCGCGGGCCCCTGCGGTACCTGTGGTGGGTGGCGCGCGCCCAGGCCGCCCCGCTGCTGGCCGGAATGGGCCTGTCGGTGCTGTGGTGGCTGGGCCAGGCGCTGGTGCCGTCCGCGCTCGGCCGGGCGATCGACGCCGTCACCGCGGCGGACTCGGGAACGCTCCTCGCCTGGTCGGCGGTGCTGCTCGGGCTCGGCGTGGTCCAGGCGGTCACCGGTGTGCTGCGCCACCGCTTCGCCGTCTTCACCTGGCTGTCGGCGGCGTACCGCACGGTGCAGGTCACCGTGCGGCAGGCCGCGCGGCTGGGGGCGACGCTGCCCAAGCGCCTGTCCACGGGCGAGGTCGTCAGCGTGGGCAACTCCGACATCGCGCACATCGGCAACGCGATGGACATCCTCCTGCGCGGCGCCGGGGCGGTCGTCTCGATCGTCGCGGTGACGGTGATCCTCATCGCCACCTCGGTCCCGCTCGGCCTGGTCGTGCTGATCGGCGTGCCCTTGATGGCGGCCGCCGTGGGTCCCCTGCTCAGGCCGCTGCACCGGCGGCAGCACGAGCAGCGCGACCTGCAGGGCGACCTCGCCACCCGCGCCGCCGACATCGTGGCGGGCCTGCGGGTGCTGCGGGGCGTCGGCGGCGAGCAGGTCTTCGCCGCGCGCTACCGCGAGGAGTCGCAGCGCGTACGCCACGCCGGCGTCCGGGTGGCCTCGGTGGAGTCCCTGCTCGAAGGCGCCCAGATCCTGCTGCCCGGAGTGCTGATCGCGTGCGTGACCTGGCTCGGCGCGCACTTCGCGCTCGACGGCCGCATCACCCCCGGCCAGCTCGTGGCGTTCTACGGCTACGCGGTCTTCCTGATCGCGCCGCTGCGCACGCTGACCGAGGCCGCCGACAAGCTCACCAAGGGGCACGTGGCGGCCCGCCGGGTCTGCCGGATCCTGTCACTGGAGCCCGAGATCACGGGTGGCGACGCTCCCTTCTCCGCCGGCGAGGGCACGCTCCGCGACGGCGAGTCGGGCGTCGAGGTCCGGCCCGGACGGCTGACCGCGCTCGCCGCGGCCTCGCCCGAGGACGCGATCGCCGTCGCCGACCGCCTGGGCGCCTTCGCCCCCGGCGACGTGACGCTCGGCGGCGCGCCGCTGGCGGACCTGCCGCTCGCCGAGGTCAGGGAGCACATCGTGGTCGCCGACAACGGCGCGCGGCTGTTCTCCGGACGGCTGCGCGACGAACTGGACGTGCGCGGCACGGCCGGTGACGAGGAGATCGGCCAGGCGCTGTACGCGGCCTGCGCCGAGGACATCGTGACGGCCCTGCCCGAAGGGCTCGACGCGTACGTGGCCGAGTCGGGCCGGGAGTTCTCCGGCGGCCAGCAGCAGCGGCTGCGGCTGGCCCGGGCGCTGCTCGCCGACCCCGAGATCCTGATCCTGGTCGAGCCCACCAGCGCCGTCGACGCCCACACCGAGGCGCGCGTCGCCGAGCGGCTGGGCAAGGCGCGGGCCGGCCGGACGACCCTCGTCTGCACGACCAGCCCGCTCGTGCTCGACCAGGCCGACCACGTGCTGTACGTCGAGGGCGGCGTGGTCCGGGCCGAGGGCGGCCACCGTACGCTGCTCGGCGCGTCGCCCGGTTACCGCTCGGCCGTCACCCGCGGTGAGGACTGAGTAGAGGACTGAGGAGAGGACTGAGAGGTTCGACGATGGCCCGCGAGATCCTGCCGGTCGCCGACCGGGCGCAGGTGCGCGCCTACGCGCGCCGGCTGACCCTGAAGTATCCGCGCGAGCTGGGCCTGGCGCTGGCCCTGCACGCCCTCGCGGCCGTCGCGGGCCTGGTCGCCCCCCGGATGCTCGGCGGCCTGGTGGAGGGCCTCGCCGAGGGCAGGGCCGGCCTGCGCGTCGACGCCGTCGCCCTGTCCATCGCCGCGTTCGTGGCCGCGCAGGCGGTGCTGATCAGGTTCGCGGTGTACGCCTCCTCCCGGCTGGGCGAGAAGGTCCTGGCCGAACTGCGGGAGGAGTTCGTCGGCCGGGTGCTCGCGCTGCCGCTGTCGACGGTCGAGCGGGCCGGCGCCGGCGACCTGCTCACCCGCACGTCCCGCGACGTGGACGCGCTGTCGCGCACCGTGCGGCACGCCGTGCCGGAGACCCTGATCGCGGTCGTGACCGGGGCCTTCGTCGTCGGCGCCGTGGTCCTCGTCGGGCCGCTCATGGCGGTGCCGTCGCTGATCGCCGCACCGCTGCTGTGGATCTCCACGAAGTGGTACCTCACCCGCGCCAGGGACGGCTACCTGCGCGAGAACGCGGCGTACGCCGACATGACCGAGGGCCTCGCCGAGACGGTCGAGGGCGCGCGCACCATCGAGGCGCTGGGCCTGCGGGACCGCCGCCGCGAGCGGACCGACCGCGACATCGCCCGGTCGTTCGCGGCCGAGCGCTACACCCTCGGCCTGCGCATGGTGTGGTTCCCCACCGTCGAGTTCGGCTACGTCGTCCCGATCGTGGCGACCCTGCTCGCCGGCGGGCTGTTCCACATCGAGGGCTGGGTGTCGGTGGCCCAGGTGACCACCGCCACGCTGTACGTCCAGCAGCTCATCGACCCGCTCGACCGGCTGCTGTCGTGGACGGACGAGCTGCAGGTCGGCGGTGCCTCGATGGCCCGGCTCCTCGGCGTCGGCGGCGTCCCCGACGACCGCCCCGACGACCGCCCGGCCGGGACCGCCCGGCCGGCGGGGGAGGAGCTGAGGGCGGACGCCGTGCGGTACGCCTACCGTCCCGGCCACGACGTGCTGCACGGCGTCGACCTCGACGTACGCCAGGGGGAGCGGCTGGCCATGGTCGGACCGTCCGGTGCGGGCAAGTCCACGCTCGGCCGGCTGCTCGCCGGGGTGCACGGCCCGCGGACCGGGTCGGTCACGGTCGGCGGGGTCCCGCTGGTCGAGCTGCCGCTCGGCGAGCTGCGCGGGCACGTCGCGCTGGTCACCCAGGAACACCACGTGTTCCGGGGCACGCTGCGCGACAACCTGCTGATCGCCCGTCCGGACGCCGCCGACCCGGACGTACGCCGGGCTCTGGAGGCCGTCGACGCCTGGGAGTGGGTGGCCGCGCTGCCGCGGAGCCTGGACACGACCGTGGGCTCGGGCGGCACGGTGATCTCGCCGGCCCAGGCGCAGCAGCTCGCGCTCGCGCGGCTGGTCCTGGCCGACCCGCACACGCTCGTGCTGGACGAGGCCACCTCGCTGATCGACCAGCGCGCCGCCCGCCACCTGGAGCGCTCGCTCGCCGCCGTGCTGGAGGGCCGTACGGTGATCGCCATCGCGCACCGGCTGCACACGGCGCACGACGCCGACCGGGTGGCCGTCGTGGAGGACGGCCGGATCACCGAGCTGGGCTCCCATGACGAACTGGTGGCGGCGGGCGGCGCCTACGCCGCGCTGTGGGACAGCTGGCACGGCACCGCCCGGTAATCCGCCCGGTAGCTCACCCGGCGAGCGACTTCTTCAGGAAGTCGAGCTGCAGGAGCAGCAGGTTCTCGGCGACGACCTCCTGCGGGGTCATGTGGGTGACGCCCGACAGCGGAAGCACGGTGTGCGGGCGGCCCGCCGCGAGCAGGGCCGACGACAGCCGCAGCGTGTGCGCGGCGACCACGTTGTCGTCGGCCAGGCCGTGGATCAGCAGCAGCGGGCGCTCCAGCTTTTCTGCGTCTCCCTTCTCCGCGTCACCGAGGAGCGACGACCGCTCGTAGTGGCCCTCGTCGGGGTGGCCGAGGTAGCGCTCGGTGTAGCAGGTGTCGTACAGCCGCCAGTCGGTGACCGGCGCTCCCGCGACGGCGGCGTGGAACACGTCCGGGCGGCGCAGCACCGCGAGCGCGGCGAGGTAGCCGCCGAACGACCAGCCCCGGATCGCCACCCGCGACAGGTCGAGATCGCCCGGGTGCAGGGCCGCGACGCCCTGGAGGGCGTCCACCTGGTCCTGCAGGGAGATCGTGAAGTCGTGCAGCATCTCCCGCTCGAAGGCCGGGCCGCGTCCCGGCGTGCCCCGCCCGTCGGCCACGATCACCGCGAAGCCCTGCTCGGCCCACCACTGGGACTCCAGGAACATCCGCCGGGCGGACAGCACCCGCTGCGCGTGCGGCCCGCCGTACGGGTCCATCAGGACGGGCAGCGGACCCGAGCCGGGTACGTGCCAGGACGGCAGCAGGACCGCCGCGGCCAGTTCGCGCTCGCCTGCGCGGACCAGCGAGACACGCGGCTCCAGCCCGGGCCGCTCCGCCAGCGACCTGATCGAAGATCCCCCTACTGACGCTGCTCTGACCGAGACGGCGACGCCCTCGGTGTCGAGGCTCTGCCGGGTGACGAGCGTCGTCCCGCCCGCCCGGCGGCCCGAATGGACGCCCGGTTCGGTGGTCACCGGGCTGAGGGTGCCGTCGCGGTACGTCCACAGGTGGATCTCGGTGGAGTCGCCGCTCGCCTGGAAGAGCACGGTGTCGCCGTCGACGTCGAGCACCGCGCGGACCTGCAGCGACGGCGGCGTGACCGGCTCGGAGCCGACCACGAGGCGGCGCCCGCCGTCGGCGTCGGCCACCCAGACGAGCGTCCCGCCGGAAAGACGCGCCGGCACGCCGGGAACGATCTCCACCCAGGCCGGATCGGTGTCCTCACGCAGGATCGTCGTCTCGCCCGTGTCCGGGTCCGCCGACAGCAGGCGCATGCTCCTCTGGTCGCGCGAGAGCGTCACGAGCGCGAGGCCGTGGGCGTCCCACACGGCCGTCGCCAGGTACTCCTGCTCGAACGGCACCTCCGTACGCGTGCCGTCCAGGCCGATGACCCAGAGCGTGACCTCGGCGTTGGCGGTGCCGGCGGCGGGGTAGCGCTGGGGGACGGGCTCGCGGGAGGGGTTGGCCGGGTCGGCGATGTGCCAGAGCGTGACCGGCGCCTCGTCCACCCGGGCCACGAGCAGGCGGTCACCCGAGGGCGACCACCAGTAGCCGCGCATCCGGTCCATCTCCTCGGCCGCGATGAACTCCGCGAGGCCGTAGGTGACGGTGTCGCTCTCCGGCTCGGCGAGCACGGTGTCGGCTCCGGTGTCTGCTCCGGTGTCGGTCCCGCTGCCGATCTCCAGCACGTGCAGGGCGCCGCCCGTCACGTACGCCACCCGTGTGCCCGTGGGGTCGAGCCGGGGGTCGATGACCGGCCCGGCCGCCGGGAGTCGCCGCACCTCTCCCGTGACCTCGCCCGTGGCGAGTTCGGCGAGGTACAGCTCACCCGACAGCGCGAAGACGGCGAGCCGTGCCTCCCGGTCGGTCGCGTACGCGACGACGCCGCCCGCCGACTCCCGCGACCGCTCACGGCGGGCGCGCTCCTCCGGGGGCAGGTCCTCGTCGGCCGCGCCGAGCGCGAGCGGGTCGACGACCAGCCGCTCGGCGCCGGTCGCGCCGTCGGACAGCACGTCCAGCTCCCACAGGCACGTCACCGGATCGGTGCCCGACCTCGTCCTGAGGAAGACCACACGACCCCCGTCGGGGGAGATCGTGAAGCCGCGCGGCACCCCGAGGGTGAACCGCCGGGTCCTGGCATGCAACCGTGGGAAGCTCTCCGTCATAGCTCCTCATACTGCCAGCAGGAGGGCACTACCCTCGGAGGCATGACTGACCGCCGTCTGCTGCTCGTGCACGCCCACCCCGACGACGAGACCATCGGCACCGGCGCGACCATGGCCAAGTACGCCACCGAGGGCGCTCACGTGACGCTCGTGACCTGCACCCTCGGCGAGGAGGGCGAGGTGATCCCCCCGGAGCTCGCCCACCATGCCGGCGACCGGGACGACACTCTCGGCCCGTACCGCATCGGCGAGCTCACGGCGGCGTGCAAGGCGCTCGGCGTCACCGATCACCGGTTCCTCGGCGGCGCCGGCCGCTGGCGCGACTCGGGGATGATGGGCGGGGCGGCCAACGACCGCCCCGGCTGCTTCTGGCGGGCCGGCCTCGACGAGGCCGCGGCCGAGCTGGTCAAGGTGATCCGGGAGGTCCGGCCGCAGGTGCTCGTCACCTACGACGAGAACGGCTTCTACGGCCACCCCGACCACATCCAGGCGCACCGCGTCTCCCGGCGGGCCTTCGAGCTGGCAGCCGATCCGGAGCACCCCGGCGGGCAGCCGTGGCGCGTCGCCAAGTTCTACTGCACCGCGATGCCCAGGTCCGTGCTGCGGCGGACGGCGGAGACGATGCGCGAGGCCCGCGTCGGCTTCTGGGTGCCAGACTCGGTCGAGGACCTGCCGGCGTGCCCCGACGAGGACGTGACGACCGAGATCGACGCCCGGCCGTACGTCGAGGCGAAGATCGACGCGATGCGGGCGCACGCGACCCAGATCGCGGTCGACGCGCCCTGGTTCGCGTTGTCGAACAACATCGGCCAGCAGATCCTCGGGGTCGAGCACTACATCCTGCGCGCGGGGGTGCCCGGGCCGCCCAGCATCGGCGTGCCGCCGGAGGCGGGAGGCATCGGCGAGCCCTACAACCGCGAGAGCGACCTGTTCGCCGGCATCGGCTAGGTTGATGTGGTGACCCAGGAGACCGAGGAGACGCAGGCCGGCTCTGCAGCCGGCTCTGCGGCTGGTCCTGTAGCTGGTCCTGTGGCTGGGGCCGTGGCCGGTGCGGCCTACGGCATGCTCTTCCTGCTGGGGCTCGTGCTGGGGGTCGTCGGCGGCTTCCAGCACGCGTGGTACCTGGGCAGGCTGCCGATCGCCGCGATCGCGTGGCTGGCCGTGCTGTTCGCCCTGCCGTACGCGATGGGCAGGATGATGGGCGGCAAGCTGGGCGCGTTCGTCCCGGCCGCCGGCTGGCTCCTCGTCTCGTTCGTGCTGGCCACGCCGCAGCGGGCCGGCGACCTCGCCATCGCCGGGAACTCCGCCGGCTACTGGTACCTCTACGGCGGCGTCCTCGCCGTCGCGGCCGCCGTGGCCGTGACCCGCTCCACCGGCTCCTGGCTGCTGCGGTCGTACGACCGGGCGTGAGCTCGCTGTGCAGCTCACTGTGTAGCTGGCCCGGGTAGCTGGCCTAGCTTGCCCGGCGCCGGAGAGTCGCCGATTCTGGGGACATGCGGCGGTCGCACCGGGTCCGGCAGGTCGTCAACTACGCCAATCTCTCCACGCCTCTCGGCCTGCTGATCGCGAGGCTGGGCCGGGCGCGCACGTGCAGGGGGGAGCGGGGGCTCGTCTACGCGCACGGCTACCGGATCCCGTTCCCGGTCGCCGGGGCCTTCACGGTCGGCAACGTGATCCTCACCAAGCACGGCGAGGGTTATCTCAGCGGCCGGCTGCTCGAACACGAGGCGCGCCACGCCACGCAGTACGCCGTCTGCGTCGGCCTGCCGATGGTCGTTCTGTACCTCGTCGCCTCGGCGATCTCGTTCGTCCTGTGCGGCCATCCGGGTTCGTGGAACCTCTTCGAACGGATGGCCGACCTCGACGACGGCGGCTATCCCCGGCTGCGTCCCTGGTGGGGGAGAACTCGAATCCGCCGGTCGTAGGAGGAATGTTTCCGTTCTCGTGGGGATCATGAGAGCGGAAGGGAGTTCCCCATGTCGCAGACGATTCAGCCGGAGAGCCCTGAGGCCCCAGAAATTCCCGTTTCTTCCGATGTCGTCGTACGGCCCGCCACCACTCCCCGCCGGTGGCCGTCGAGCTTCGCCGACCGGCTGACCGCTCCCCTCCCGGACTTCCGCGAGGTGACGAGCGTCATGTGGCACGGGCAGCTCAGGCCCGACATCGGCGACGGCGACCAGATTCCTGTCCAGCGTGTGGGCCTGTCCCGTGCCGCGGCGACCGAGACCATGGTGACCTGGGTCGGCCACGCGACGTTCGTGCTGCAGATCGGCGGGCTGACCGTCCTGACCGACCCGGTGTGGTCCCGGAAGATCCCCGGCGTGCGCCAGCGGCTGACCCCGCCCGGTGTCGCCTGGTCGGACCTGACCAAGATCGACGCGGTCGTGATCAGCCACAACCACTACGACCACCTCGACGCGCCGACCATCCGCCGCCTGCCGCGAGACACGGCCGTCTTCGTGCCCGCCAGGCTCGCGGGCTGGTTCCGGCGCCGGGGCTTCCATAACGTGACCGAACTGGACTGGTGGGAGTCGGCCCGCCTCGGCGAGGTGTCGTTCGACTTCGTCCCGGCCCACCACTGGAGCCGCCGGACGTTGTGGGACACCTGCCGGACGTTGTGGGGCGGCTGGGTGCTCACCTCCTCCGAGCACCGGGTCTACTTCGCGGGTGACACGGCCTACGGGGAACGGCTCGCCCAGATCGGTGAGCGTTATCCGGGCATCGACCTCGCCCTCATGCCCGTCGGGGCCTACGATCCCCGCTGGTTCATGAAGGTCTCCCACGTCGATCCCGAGCAGGCCGTACAGGGGTGCCTCGACGTGGGCGCCCGGCGGATGGCGACGATGCACTGGGGCACCTTCGTGCTGTCCGGTGAGCCGCTCCTGGAACCGGTGCGCGAGGCCCGCGCCGCCTGGGAGTCGCGCGGTCTTGACCCGGGCGACCTGTGGGACCTCGCGGTCGGCGAGAGCCGCACGCTGCCCTGACGAGGCGCGCTGGCACAATTCCCCGCATGAGCTTCGCCACCGCCGACCTCTACGACGCGCACGGCGACGCGCTGCGCAGTTGCCTCACCCAGTTCCGTTCGTACGGCTCGCGTCCCCGGTTCTCCGGCCAGATCTCGACCATCCGCTGCCTGGAGGACAACGCGCTGGTCAGGCAGCTCCTCGGGACGCCGGGCGAGGGAAGGGTGCTGGTGGTCGACGGCGGCGGATCGCTGCGTACGGCGCTGCTCGGCGATCTGATCGCGGCCTCCGCCGTGAAGCACGGCTGGGCGGGCGTCGTCGTCAACGGCGCCGTACGCGACACGGTGGCGCTGACCGGCCTGGACCTCGGCATCAAGGCCCTTGGTTCCAATCCCCGCAAGAGCGCCAAGTCCGGCCTCGGGGAGGTCGACGTCCCGGTCTCCTTCGGAGAGGTCACCTTCGTCCCGGGCGAGTGGCTCTACAGCGACGAGGACGGCATCCTCGTCGCCTCCGCCCGCCTCGCCCTCTGACTGGCCCGCCCTCTGACGGCGCGCCCGATTCCCGTGCACCCCGCCTCTACACGCGCAGTCGGGTGGTTCGGGGGTTGCGGTAGGTGAAGGCCCAGCGGTCGTCGCCGATCTCGCGGCGGGTGTAGCGGGTGGGGTGGCGGTAGCGGTCGCGGTTGTGGAACTGGCACGCCGGCCCCAGCAGGTTGAGGTCGGTCAGCCCGCCGCTGCTCCAGTTGTCGGCGTGGTCGATCTGGCACATGGTGGCGGGCAGGGGGCAGCCGTCGACCCAGCACGTGGCGTACCGGGCAAAGACCGCCCGGCGCTGGGCCGGGGTGGCCAGGCGGACCTTGCGGCCCATGTCCAGGACCTGCCCGGCGGCGTTCATGACGATCCTCACCAGGGTGCTGCTGCGGGCCAGCCGGTGCACGCCGGAGGCGGGCAGCAGGTGCCCGGTCGCCAGGATCAGCCCCGGCAACCCCCGCAACCACACCCCCGGCGGACAGTTCACCCCCACCCCCGGCGAAGCATCAGCTCCCGCCCAGGCGCCACCTCCCGCCCAGGCGCCATCTCCCGCCCAGGCGCCACCTCCCGGCCAGGTGTTGCCGCCGTGTTCCGCACCCGGTGGAGCATCGGCTCCTCCGCCCGCCCATGCGTCACCTCCCGGCCAGGCGCCACCGCCAGGCCAAGCGTCGCCTCCCCCCGCTGGGGGGCGTTGCATGTCGGGCTCGGCAGCGGCAGGACGGTCGGGGTCGGCGCACTCCCAGCCGAAAGCGGGGGCCTCCGTGGCGGGATTCTCGCCGACGAAGTCGGTAGCCCGGTGCTCATCGCCGTACAGCGACGCGTCGCTCCCGAATCGCTCGCCATCGTGCAGGTGCGCGTCGCTCTCGCGGTGGGTACTCTCACCCACCGGCGCATCACCGGCGGGGGGTTCGCCGCCGGGAGCGGTCGGGGAGTGGCCGGGGTCCAGGTTCTCGCCATAAGGGACGGGCGTGTCGCTGGTG
Source organism: Microbispora sp. NBC_01389 (assembly GCF_045040095.1). Taxonomy (NCBI): domain Bacteria; kingdom Bacillati; phylum Actinomycetota; class Actinomycetes; order Streptosporangiales; family Streptosporangiaceae; genus Microbispora; species Microbispora sp. NBC_01389. The sequence goes on along the minus strand of NZ_CP109552.1, from coordinate 810,986 downwards.
AAGTGCTCGCTGCCGGGGCCGCTCGCGGTGGTGTCGGAGCAGGTCGCGCAGGCGTCGGTCCCGGCGCCCTCCGTGGCGCAGGCGAAAGGCCCGGGGGCAGAGCCGGTGCCTGAGAAGCCGGGGGCAGGGCCAGGTTCGTCACCCGGATCGGTGTCTGAGGGGCCGGTCTCCGAGGGCCTGGTCTCCGAGGGATGGGCACCCGAAGGGCCGGGACCAGGGCGGGGACCGGGGCATGAAGGGTCCCTGGTGGGGTGGTCAGCTGAGGGGTCGCCTGAGGAGTCCGTGCCGGACGGGTGGTCGGCTGCTGGGCCGGTGGCTATGGGGCCGTCTGCTGTGAGGTCGGTGCTTGTGGGGTCGGTGCTTGTGGGGTCGGTGCCTGTGGGGTCGTCGGGGAGGGATTCGGCGTTGACCAGCACCAGAAGCTCAGTGACGATCTTGTTCTCCAGGAACGCGATCAACGCGTCGGCGTTCCGCACGCTCAACGTGCGGTCATCACCCTCTGCCTTCGGCTTGGCGTAGACGTCCAGCATGTGCTGCAACCGCGCGGCGGCCTCCACCGGCAGGTAGAACTCCCCCTCCAGCCCGCCGCCCCTACGCCGGCGGACCCGGAAGAACCGGCGATCGAAGTCCGCCTGCTCGTCCTTCTCATGCCCGTCAGGGTCGAGCACCGCGCGTAGGTACCGCCCCGCCTTCGCCACCTCCGCCGCACCCGCCGAGTTCGCCAACTCCAGCAGAATCCGCTCAGCGGTCGTGGCCTGGTCGTCGGTCAACCCCGCGGTGGCGGTGCAGATCGCCTCCACGATCCCCTCGGTCAGGCCACCCTCCGCGAACAGGCGGCGGACCTTCGGCAGACGGTGCAGTTCCGTGCTCATCGTCACCAACCGGCCCGCCCCCGCGGGCGTCATCCCCCCAGCGCTACGCAGCCACAACTTCGTGGACGCATGCCCATGGTGCTTCGCCTCCCCGGCCCGATGGACACGGCCCACCCGGGCCGCCAACGCCGAAGTGATCCGATCACGGACCGCAAGCAACTCCTCGGCCTCGGCCAGACATACACCCGCGTCCTCGGGCACCGGCACCAGCGCCACCACCCGAGCCGCCTCGACAAGAGCCGCCACCGCCACCCAGGACGACGACCCCGCGCCGGAAGCACCACCGGAAGCACCACCGCGAGCACCGCCAAGGCCACCGTCAGAGGCACCACCAGACGCGTTGCCGGGTGCGCTGCCGACGTCCCGATCACCCCGATCCCGGCCGGCTTCGTGGTCGCGGCCCGCATTGTTCCGGCCAGCGCCCGCGGCACCGTCAGACGCACCCTCGGGAACCTCGTCGGGAATATCGCTGAAGACATCTCGCGGAGCGCCAGCGGGAGTGCCGCCGTCGGCGCATCCGGCGCATCCGGCGCTGCCGGTAGAGACGCCGCCGGTAGAGACATTGTGAGGAGAGACACCGTCAGGAGAAACGCCGTCAGAAGCGACACCATTCGCGGTCTCTTCACGGGGGTGTTCAGCACCGGGCGCATGGCCGCGATGAGCATCGAATGGAGGGACAGAGCTGGGCGATTCCGCCGATTCGTCGAACCGGCTCACGTTCTTCCGCGCTCCGGGCTCGACGATCGGCACATATTCACGGGCAAGAGCGCCCTCGGCAGACCAGAGGGGCGATTTGGCGGTGAGCTGATCCCACCAGTCGCCATCACCATTATCGTTCGAACGATGAGGGTGCGCAGGGTCAGAGTCGAACAGATCCATCACACCTCCCCATCGATTCGAAAGCCTGTCTTAATTCTCCCATGCCAGCGCGCCGTGAACACCCCTGAGCGGCGATTAGCTGGGATCACATGTCGGCGGTCTGCTCATGTGTTTCAGCCATTCATCGAGTGATTTGTCGCTTTGAAGTGCCAGATGATGCAGCGCGTTGTCGCCTGCGGTTTCCGGCTCGCCCGCGGTGGACCCGCGGAGGACCCGCGGTGGACCCGCGGTGGACCAACTGCGGACCCGCAATGGCCCCGCCGCCCTGCGGTGAGGTAACCACTCACACGTATCTGTGAGCTTGGGTTATGCAGCTGTTTGAGGCAGGGCCCAGGGGCTGCCGAGGAAGGCGTCGCGCAGGGCGCGGAAGGCGTCGACTCCGTGGTTGGTGGCGGTGACAAGGTACGTGTGGACGCGGCAGAACGCCTGCAGGCCGCTCATGCTGCGCCAGCAGCCGCTGATCTTCATCTGGGTCTTGGCCCTTCGAAGGATCCGCTCGCTGCCGTTGTTGGTGGCCCCGACCCGCAGGTCGGTGAGGAAGAGCAGGGCCTTGTCGACTCGATCTTTCAGGCGTTCGGCCAGGACTCGGGCCTGGTTCTTGGGCCGTCCGGCGTGGTGGGGGCTGAGCTTGATCCCTTGCTCGGCAAGGTCCAGGTAGCGGGCCCGGATGTCGGCGATGACCCGCGGGTTCACATCGGTTCTCCCGTCGCGGACGGCCTGATTGGCGGTGTGGACGGCCTCCTGCAGCACGGTGCGGAGCTGTCCGGCCCAGGCGCCTCGTACCGGATCGGCCTCGTGAACCCGGCGCAGATCACGCACTATGTGGGCCAGGCAGATCTGCACCCCGGCCAGCAGGCTGTCCAGGAAGTAGTAGCCCACGTAGTCGTCGCGGACCAGGATGCCGGTGAAACCGGTCAGCAGGCCGAAGCCCTTGATGGTGGCGTGGCCGCGGGTGGCGCCGGCGCCGTACCAGACGACCTTGCCGTCGTGCATGCCGTAGATGTAGGCGACCTTCCCGGCCAGCGACACCGGGGTCTCATCGGTCCCGGCCACCTCGGCCGCGCGCAGGCGCGCCTTGACCTGCTCCTCAAAGCCGGCCAGCCGGGCGGCGAGCTGGGCATCCACCTTGGCCACGAACCCGGTCGAGAGGGCAAGGCCGAACATCAGCTTCATCAGCAGCGCGGTGCGTTCCATACTGGCGTGCCCGATCTCGGCGATCAGCGCGACCGCGGTCTTGACGTTCGGGCCGTAACACGCCTGACCGGGCTGGCGGCATCCGGTATTCGATCGTCTCCGGCCTGACCTGCGGCAGCTCGGTCACCTGGGCGCGGACGAACCCGACCTCGGCCCCGTGGCCGAATTCAGCGTCGCAGCTGCCGCACCGGTCCGGCGCCGGCAGTGTCCGGGTTCGGTCCGGGCTGGCCGTCATCTCCATCCGCGTGCCCTTACGGCCGCGCTGGCCCCCCGGCGGGCGCTTGGGCCCATACACCCCGCGCGAGCCCGGCGAGGCACCCTTCTTGTCCTCGGCCCGCTCCTTGCGCTCCCACACCTTCTCACTCGAGGTGGGCGTCCCGGAATTGTCGGAGTCGATGTTCAGTCGTCGCTGCAGCTGCGCGACCAGCTCCCGCAGCTGCTTGATCTCCTCGGCCTGAGCGGTGATGACCTCGGCCTGCCGGGCGATCCGCTCGCGCGCCACGGCCAGTTCGGCCTCGCGTTCGGCCAGCAGCTCCCGCAGCCGTGTATTGGTGGCCCGGACCTCGGCCACGTCCTGCCGCAGTGCAGCCATCTGCCGCGCGAACTCCTCCATCGAGGGCGCGCTCGGGGACATGGGCTGCTCGGACATGATCGGCGATCATCATGCCGGACCCCGGCTCAATCACCAAACCGACCAGCCTCAAGATCGTGAAAGGTGTGAGTGGTTACGCGGTGAGACCGACCCCATGTGCTGACCGCGCGCCGCCAGGCGAGGGCTCCGGAGTGGTTCGCGCGCAGGGGAACGCGGCGGCATTCGCCTGTGTGACGCAATGTTGCCGCGAAGGCGATGGGACGGAACATGACCGCCGAAGGCGCGATCGCCGCCGCACGAGGTGTGCGGTTTGTCGCCGCCGGGACGGCTCTCGGACCGCCGCCGGGACGGCTCTCGGGAATCAGCCGGCGGGACGCTTGGAACTCAGCCTCCTGGGAGCGCGGGAGAGCTGCCGCCGAGGCACTCGAACGCTGCCGTGGAGGGTCAAGCCTTGCCGATGTCGGCGGCCAGGTCGAGGGCGAGCACGTGGTCGAAGTGGAGGAAGGTCTCGAACTTGGCCCCCGGCGTAACCGACTCGTCGGTTTCCAGGTCGCCGAGCAGGCGCAGGGCCTGTGGAGTGTCGAGATCGGAGTCCAGCGCGTTCTGGACGCGCCCGGCGTACGTGGCGTCGATCGGGCGGCTGGACGACTCCGCCCACTCGGCCACGCGCCGCCGCAGGCGGCGCAGTTCCGCGTCGGCCGTCTTGAGGCTGTCCCAGGTGAGGTCCACCTGCTGCCGGTAAGGGTGCCGCAGCAGGGCCAGCCGTACGGCCAGGGGGTCGAGTCCGGCCGCGGCCACACGGGCCGGCGTCACGGCGTCGGCGCCACCGGGAGCGCCGCCGAGAGCGCTGCCAGGAGAGCCACCAGGAGAGCCGCCAGGAAATGTGCCGGGAGAGCCGTCAGTGGAGCCGCCATTGGAGCCGTCGTCATCGTCCACCGGCCGGCCCTCGAACAGCAGGCGTCCGGCGTGCGCCCAGTGGGCGGCCGCCTCTTCGCCGGTGGCGGCGTTCGACTGGGCCCGCACCCTCTCGTGGTGCGGGGAGCACAGGCCCTCACCACCGACGTAGAGCTCGAAGCGCGGCCCGAGGAACCGCAGTGGCGTCGCCGAGCACTCGATGTCGCGGCTAGGCAGCCCGCGTCCCCAGGGCGCGTCCCAGGCAGTGTCCCAGGCGGTGCCCGCGCGGTCCTCGCCGCCTGGCTCCCACAGTGTCCAGTCGCCGGAAGCCGCCTCGCCGCACATCTCGCCGTACGCCGGGAAGGACGCCGCGTCGAACATCACCGCACCCTCGGGAGTGGTGTACGCGTGACCATGCTCGATGAGCCGTCCGATGAGCTCGATGATCAGGCCCATGGTCTCGCTGGTGCGGGGGGAGTGCTCGGGAACGCGCATGTTGAGCGCGAGAGCGCCGGCTTCGAGCGAGGCTCCGCCGTCGCCTCCGTGCCCGAGGTCGGAGACGTTCCGGCAGGCGAGCACGCGTAACCCGGCCCGCTCGCTGACGCGGCGGATCAGGTCGGCGAGCAGATGCGGGCGCGGGTCGCCGAGACCGGCGGGCCTGTGGGCGGTGCAGGCGTGCATCCGCAGGATCCGCGAACCCGCCGGTGCGAGGGGCACGATCTGCCGGGTCAGGGTGTCGTGGAGCCGCAACATGCCTTGAGCCTACGTGCTGTGCCCCGCGTCCCCGTCACCCCAGCAGGACCCGTCACCCGAGCAGGACCCGTCACCCGAGCAGGACCCTTCACGAGCATGAGGATCGGTTCAGGGGAGGAAGCGGAGGATTTCGCGGTCACCGCGGTCGCGCAGGCGGTCGAGCACCTCTTCCCGGCCGGTCCCCTCGGCCAGGCCGATGCGCGCGCCGATGAGGCGCAGCCCCTCGGCCTCGGACGCCACCGGCGCGGTGTACCCGATCAGGTGCAGGGCCCGGTTGATCGCGGGCAGCCCGGCCGCCGCGGCGGGCAGGAACCGGGTCAGCAGTTCGCCGCCGTCGGAGACGGTGAGGAAGACGTGGTCGCCGTCGGAGGCGTTGTAGTCGGCCAGCACGTTCCTGATCGACCCGATGGTCGGCTGGTTGTGCCAGCTGATCACCACCTCGCCCGACGAGGTCGACACGGTGAGCTGCCCCCCGGGCGCCATGCCGAGATGGGCCGCGAAACCCGTCGGCAGCGGCGAGCCGGAGCCCCGCAGGTGTTCGGCGTTGACGTCGACCCTGTGCCACCACCGGCCGTCGCGGCTGCGGAAGCAGCGCCGGGTCATCGAGACGTCCCGGCGCGGCTGGTACGGCTCGCCCTGTGCCTGCCCCGCGACCCTGATGTAGCCGCGCTGGGTGCGTTCGAACCCGGGGCCTCCGGCGTACGCCCTGATTGAGCTCTCGCTCACGTCGTAGCGCGAGGTGAGGTTGTCGACGATCGTGCTCACCGACGCCTCGCCGCCCGCGCGCTCGATCTCCCGGCTGATCATCTCCCGGATGCCCAGGTACTCCTCGCCGCCCCAGCGGCGCAGGCCGTACTTGCTGCGGTCGAGCCGGATGAAGCGCTCGTCGGCGGCGAGCTGGTTGCGCAGGCCGACGAGGCTGTAGTCCTCGCCGATGCGGGCCTGGATCTCCTCCGGGGTCAACGGCCCGCCGGAGACCGCCAGCACGGCCTCGGCCTTGTCGCCCATGCTGCGCGGCCAGGGCACGGCGTGCCCGTCGAGCACGCGCAGCTGCGGCACCGACGCGAGCCAGCGCTCGGCCACGTCCTCGCGTACGCCGAGCTGGGCCACCTGCGCGACCGCCTCGTCCAGCGGGCGGGGGCCGTCGGCGAACAGCTGACGCGTCTTCTCCCTGAGCTCGTCCGCGCCGCCCGCGACCAGCCAGCCGTCCACCTGGTCGTACCCCGTGAGCAGCGTGCGGACGAACCGCCAGGCGGGGATCGCGAGGGTGATCAGCTCGGTGCGGTGCCACGGCACGGCCGCGGCGAGGTCGTCGGCGGGCACCGCGGAGCCGAGCCGGGTGCGCAGCCAGGCCAGGTGGGCGTTGAGCGGCGCGGCGGCCGGGCTCCGCAGCCACTCCAGCACGTGGTCGCGCAGGTCGCGTTCGATCTGCCGGATCCGCTCGCGGGTGACGGAGAAGCGTTGGGCGAGCTCGTCGAGCGTGGCGCGCTGGGCCTGGCCGGGGTGCTGGCCCGACTGCTGGGACGTGTCGTGATAGAGCCGGTCCCTGGCGATGGCCCGCTGGCGGTCGTCCAGCCGGGCGAAGATCTCGTCGATGAGCTCGGCCATCGGTCGCTCGGGGAGGGCCGGCGGCACCGGGGCCCCGGCGGGCTCCCCGGCCGGCTCGGTGGCCAGCAGCCTGTCGATGACGTCGATGAACAGCTTGTGGACGATCTCGCGGGGCCCCGGCGTCTGCAGGCTCTCCTCGGGGTGGGTGAACCTCAGCAGCGGCAGGATGTCGCCGAGGACCAGGTGCCCCCAGCAGGCGCTGGTGAGGTCGGCGAGCCGGGAGGCGATCTGGACGGTCCCCACAGCCGCGCAGGCCCGGTCGAGGGGGAGCGCCTGCCACCACGCGTCGGGAAGACCGGGGTCGCTCGCGATCGGCTCTACCTGGCTGGGGGCGGTCCAGCGCAGCGGAGGCACGATGTCGCTAAGGCTCAGGTTCATGCAGGTCCAACCGGCGAGGGGGAACATATCCGCAGTTCACACTAGGGGATCAGGGCTAACGTGGTCACACCGGAAGGAAGGGACTGGCGCGCCCCGAATAGGACACGTAGAGCAACTCTCCCGCTCGTGTGCACGCCACGTAGAGCAGCCCCCGTTCGCGTTGCAGATCGTGCGCCCGTGCCGTCGGATCCTCGGCGGCCGGGGTCAGCGCATCGGGCGCCGGCACGATTCCGTCAGCCACGCCTATCACGGCGACCCGACGGAATTCCAGCCCTTTCATCCCGTGAAGTAAGGCGACTTTGACCGTGATGCCCGCTTCGCGTAGTGCGGTACGGGCGGTGCGCACGAGGTCGGCGGTACGCGCGGCGACCGCGATCTCGGCCGTGGGCACGCCCTCCCGCAGCCAGTCGGCCACCGTCGAGACGAGGCCGGCGATCTCCGCCTCCGGGGTCACGTACTCGCGCACCATCGGGCGCGGCCCGTGGCCCAGCCCGCGGTAGCCGTACAGCCCGGCGTTGCCCGCGACCAGGCCGTCGGCGGGCCCGCCGCCGCGCAGCCGCACCCCCCACGAAAGCATCTCCGGCGGCAGCCGGTAGGAGAGCTTCAGATGGAACCGGCGGACGGGGATGCCGACGTCCGCGAGCGCGACCCGCGTGTCGAACATGCGCTGGTGCGGGTCGCCCAGGATGAACAGGTCGTTCGGGGCGGCGGGGACCGCCGCCCGCAGCAGCCGCCACTGCGCGGGGTGCAGGTCCTGCGCCTCGTCCACCACGATGTGCCGGTACGGCTCCCGCCCCGGCTCCCGGTCGCCGAGGAGGTCGCCCACGGCCCGCCCCAGCAGCCCCGCCGCCTCGGAGGCGAGCTGGAGCAGGGTCCGGCGGCCCGTCTCGCGCAGCCGCCCGATGACGTGCTGGACGGCCTCCCACACCAGGGTCCTCGCGCCGGCGTCCAGCGGCACGCTGCGGCCGGGCCGCGCCGCCGCCTGATACTCCTCCAGCGTCCGCAGGTTCTGCGCGAGGATCACCTGCTCCCACTCCCGCAGCAGGAACGCGCTGCCGAAGCGCCTGTCCGAGTGCTTCCCGTGCTTGCCGAAGCGCCCGGCGGCCGCCTCCTGCCACAGCCCGGCCAGGTCGTCGGAGGAGACCAGGGCCGGGGCGCGGCCCTCCGCCTCGGCGACGATGCGGTGGGCGATCCGGTCCACGTTCCCCACCTCGACGCGCTTACGCACCAGCTCGTCGCCGACCATCATGTCGAGCCGCGCGGACAGCTCGGTCGCGAGGCCCTGCGAGAACGTGACCAGCAGGATCGGGCCGGTGGCCGCGCGGGCCAGCAGGGCCGCGCGGTGCAGCGCGATGACCGTCTTGCCGGTGCCGGCGCCCCCGGTGATCAGCACCGGCTCGTCGTACGCCGGCCAGTTGGCGTACGTGTGCTGCGGCGGGTAGAGGAACGTGCACCAGTGGGGCTGGGCGACGATCCGCTCCAGCTCGGCGGCGTCGGCGGTGAACACCGCCCGGTCGGGGCTGCGCCGCAGCGCGGTGAGCAGGTCCTCGGGGTCGACCTCGTCGGCCGCCCGGCACCGGCAGGCGTCCAGCTCGCGCCAGGCCGCGGCGAGCGAGCCGCCCCGGGCGAGCGCCGACAGCGGCGCGAACTGGCTGCGCGGGAGCAGCGGCTCCACCGCGGCGAGGTGGGCCTCCGACGTCATCATCCGCAGCAGCGGCAGCAGGCGGGCGTCCACGCCGATGTTCAGCAGGTCGGTGTCGCAGAAGTCCTCGAACAGCGGACGGCCGCCGCTCCGCGACGCCCGGCGCAGGGCCGGCTCGACCCGCTCCAGCGCCTCGGCGTCCCAGACCTCGACGATCCCGACCGCCGTGTTCACCCCGATCCGGTGCCGCTGGGCGTACGACCACGCCTCGGCGTCCGGCAGCACGGTCAGCAGCCAGTAGACGTCGTCCTGCCGTACGACCACTCCCCGGTGGCGGTCGGCGAGCCGCAGCGTGGCGACCCGGGTGTCGCGGCCGTTGCGCACCCTCTCGGGGTGCGGCGCGGTGGAGGCGTTCAGCAGGAACCGGCGTACGGCGAGGATCGCCTCCCGGCGGACGGGCCGGGCGAGCGCGCCGAGCCCGTGCAGGAACTCCGGGGAGATCGCGAGCCGGGGCATCCCGCTATCCCAGCAGGGTCAGCAGGTCGCGGTCCCCGCGTTCGCGCAGCCGCGCGAGAATCTCCGGCCGCCCGGCGGGCCCGGCGAGCCCGACCCGCGTCGCGATCACCCGCGCCGCCTGCTCGGGCGTGCCGCCCGGAGCGGTGTAGCCGACGAGGCGCAGCGCCCGCCGCATCTCGTCGCCGCCCGCCGCCGGCAGGTGCCGTACGCGCAGCAGGCCCTCCTCGGACAGGGTCAGGAAGATGTGGCTGCCCTCTTCGGCCGAGACCTCGGTGAGGATCCGCCCCAGCGAGCCCAGCGACGGCCGGGCGTGCCAGGAGAGGCCGATGTCCCCGGCGGCGCTCTGCACGGTCCGGGTGTCGCCGGGGGCGAGCCCGACGTAGGCCGCGAACCCGGTCGGCAGCGTCACCTCGCCGCCGCCGAGGTGATCGCCGGAGACGTCGACCCGCAGCCACCATCTGCCGTCCGGCTGCCGGAAGCACCGCCGGGTCAGCGACACGTCCTTGAGCCCGCGCCCCCGGGGCACCCGCTGCGCGCGCAACTGCGGGACGCTGTCCAGCCACTCCCTGGCCGCGTCGGGACGGACGCCGAGCGAGCGGACCAGTTCGAGCGCCTGCGAGACGGTCGGCGGCCGCTCGGCCGCCGTGATGAGGGCGCGGGTCCGCTCCCTCAGGTCCTCGACGTCCCCGGCCACCAGCCAGTCGCCGGAGAGCCGGTGGTCGGGCAGGGTGGCGAGCACGAACCGCCAGGCGGGCACCTCCAGCGAGCGGAGTTCGCGTCCGTGCCAGTCGGCCGCCGCGACCAGCCGCGCCTTCGGCACCGCGACCCCGAGCGCGGCGGTGAGCTGGGCCAGATGCTCGTTGTACGGCGCCGCCTCCGGCGACGCGAGCCACTGGGCGATCCGGCCGCGCAGGGCCGCCTCGGCGCCGGCGAGCACCTCGGAGGGTACGGCGAGTAGCCTGGCGAGCTGCTCGGGCGCCGACGGGTCGTCGGTGAAGACCCGGTTCTGCGCCACCATCCAGGTCTGGTCGTCGAGGTCGGCGAAGGCCGAGTCGATCAGCTCGGGGATGAGCTCGGGAAGGCCGGCCGGCCCCGGTTCGGGCTCGGATTCGTCCGGCGGGCTCTCGGGCTCCTTCTTCCGAGAAGGCACCGCGGCCGTCTCCGACAGCCGGGCGAAGACCGCGGAGAACAGGGCGGCCAGCACCGGCCGCGCCTTGACGAAGGGCTGGTCGGCCAGCTCCCGGCCGGACAGCGCGAGCAGGCCGTGCCATGATCCCGCCCGGTCGAGCGCGATCGCGACCTGGGGGTCGTCGGCCTCGTCGGGATCCAGCACGTGCAGCGCGGGCAGCACGTCGCCCACGGCCGCCGCGGGCCAGTGCTCCAGGGCGAGGACGGTGAGCAACTCGGCGAGCGCGTCGGAGTCCGCGACGGCCAGCACCCGGTGCAGGGGGAGCGTGCGCCACCAGGCCTCGGGCAGCCCCGGCCGGTCGAGCGTCCCGATGCGGGCGGCATCACTCCAGCGCAGTGGTGGCACGAGGTCACTCAGGCAGAAGTTCATGCTGTCCCCATCGCTCACAAAGACCAGACCATAGTCTGGCAAATCTCCCCGCCGTGCTGGAGATCCCGGTTATCGGCTCAGTGGCGTTCGGCGGCGAAACGGAGGCGCACGTAGTCGGCCATCCAGCCCGACTCGCGCCGCAGCGCGGGGGCGGCCAGCTCGTTGACCCGCCGGAGCAGCGGCTCCACTGTCGCCGGAGGGACCCGGTCGAGCAGCCGGCCGGCGAACAGCCGCACCCAGCCGGCCGCGCCGTCGGGGCACTCGTCGAGCGGTGTGGGCCGGTCGAAGTGTTCGAGCAGCCGCACCGTGAACCCGCCCTTCTCCAGTCGCAGGGCGTACTCCGCCGGGCCGGGGAAGTACCACGGCAGCTCGGGCTCGGCCAGGCCGTGCTCGCGCCAGGCGGTGAGCATGGCCGAGGTCAGGGCCGCGCAGTTGCCCGCGCCGCCCATCTCGGCGACGAACCGGCCGCCCGGCCGCAGCGCCTCGCGTACGCAGTCGATCACCGCGTCGGGGTCGCGGTTCATCCAGTGCAGGGCGGCGTTCGAGAAGACCGCGTCGTACGACTGGGCCACGGTGAAGTCGTGGCCGTCGCCGACGGTGAAGTCGAGACCGGGGTGATGGGCGATGGCCTGCTCGATCATCGCGTGGGAGCCGTCGATGCCGAGCACGTGGGCGCCGCGCGCCGCGATCTCCGCGGTCATCACTCCGGTGCCGCAGCCGAGGTCGAGCACGCGCTCACCGGGGCGGGGGTCGAGCAGGTCCACCAGCGGCGCGCCCACGGGCGAGACGTAGCCGAAGGAGCTGTCGTAGGCGCGAGCGTTCCATCGAGTGGGACTGGGAGTTTCGTACCTCAAGATCGGCTCGCATTCTTACTGACCGGTGCCGGGATCGCCACGCGCTGATCCTCAGCCCGGCCACCACGACTCGATCACCACGGTCTCATGCCGACTCGTGAGACTCCTGGGATCTGGTGGGATTCCGGTGGGATGCGACACACTGTACGGCTTCCGCCGCCTCTGTGAGTGTGAGCTGTGAGTGCCGGCTGCGAGTGCCGGCTGTGAGTGTCAGCCCACGTCCTTCGCCCAGTGCGCGGCCAGGTAGGCCTTGGCCTTGTCCTGCTCGGGGATGGTGAGGATCACCGGGTCGCCGGACGCCTCGGGCAGGCGGGCGGCGGCGCCCCCGTCGAGGGCCCCGCGCGTCTCCATCGCCTCCATCCGCGACGGCCGGGCGTACGCCTTGAGGAAGAGGTTCTGGCCCTCGTCGGAAAGCAGGAACTCCTCCCACAGGCGGGCGGCGGCCGGATGCGGCGCCGCCGCGTCGATCGCCTGCATGTAGTAGGAGGCGAGCACCGCGTTCTTCGGGATCGTGACCCGCCAGGCCGACGCGCCGCGCCCGCCCGCGGCCCGCGCCGCGTTCATGAAGTCCCAGTCGACCACCGTCGCGGCCTGGTCGGGACGGCCGAGCATGCCGCCCCTGCGCAGCCGTGCGAACAGGTTCACCCCCCGCGCGGCGTCGGGCAGCCCCTGGCCGAGCGAGGCGGCCATGACGCCGCTGAACGCCGACGCCACCTGCCGGGGGTCGCCGGGCAGCGCGACCGTCGTCCCCCGCCGGGCCAGCGCGGCGTACGACGCCGGAGCGGGCACCTTCTTCGAGTCGTAGCCGATCGACATGTATCCGCCGTAGGCGGCGTACCAGCGGCCGTCCTGGTCCTTGGCCTCGTCGGGGACGTCCGCCCAGCCCGTCACCCGGTACGGCGCGAAGAGCCTGGCGTTCGCGACCGCGACCTCCAGCGTGACGTCGAAGACGTCCGGCGCCTGGGCCGTCCCGCGCAGCCGGGCCGCGGCGTCGATCTCCTGCCGGCTGTTCGCCTCCGGCATGACCGACGCCACCTTGATCCCGTACTTGTCGGAGAAGCGGGCGATGATCTCCTTGTAGCCGACCCAGCCGCCCGGCAGGCCCACGACGGTGAGCGCGCCCTCCTTGCGGGCGGCGTCGACGAGCCTGTCCATCGTGCCGAACCCGTCGGCCAGGCTCGCCGCACGGGGGTTCAGCGGAGGCGGCGGCCGGTCCGGCGTCCGCTGCCGGGAGCACGCGGAGGCCGCGGCCAGGAGGACCGCCGCCGAGGAGATCGTCACGACACAGGCGCGTAGGGTCACGTCGCGTATGCTCCGCCCCGCCGGCGCGGCCGGTCGAGGCGGCACGCTGCGGGATTGCCGCCTGATTACCTCATCCGACGGGCGGGCGGCACGACCTTGGCGGCGGCGAGGGTCTCCTCGGCGATCTCGACGAGGCTTCCGTCCCGCTTCCGTACGGTGAGCACGCCGTCGCGCCAGGATTCCAACACGCCGACGGCGTCCCGGTACCCACCTGGCGCCCTGCGCCGGGTGGTCACGCGTTCGCCCACGTCGGCAGGGGTGATCGCGACGACGAGACGGGCTCCGGCCTCAGGGGCCACGACGATTGCCCCCCTCCTGTTCCGGCTGGTGGGCAGGCACCGCAATACTAGGGCTAACAAACCGCGGTCGAGCCGTGCAACCCAGAAGGAGCCCGAGGTGACGTACGTCATCGCGCAGCCTTGCGTGGACGTCCTGGACAAGGCGTGCATCGAGGAGTGCCCCGTCGATTGCATCTACGAGGGCGAACGCATGCTCTACATCCACCCCGACGAGTGTGTGGACTGCGGGGCGTGTGAGCCGGTCTGCCCCGTGGAGGCGATCTTCTACGAGGACGACCTTCCCGAGCAGTGGAAGGACTTCTACAAGGCCAACGTCGACTTCTTCGAGGAGCTGGGCTCGCCCGGCGGCGCCTCGAAGGTCGGAAAGATCAACAAGGACCACCCGGTGGTCGCGGCGCTTCCGCCGCAGAGCGAGGAACACTAAAGAGTCACCGACCCTCGCGGGCCCACTCCGTGACGACTGGGGGATTTCCATTGATCGCGTTGCCCGACTTCCCATGGGACCGGCTGGCGCCGTACCAGGAGCTGGCGCGGGCGCATCCCGGCGGGATCGTCGACCTGTCGGTCGGCACGCCGGTCGATCCGGTTCCCCCCGTCGCCCGCCAGGCGCTCTCCGCCGCCGCCGACAGCCCCGGTTATCCCCTGACGTACGGCACGCCGCGGTTGCGTGAGGCGGCCGCGGGCTGGCTACGGCGGCGGCACGGGGTCGTCGTCGACCCCGCGGACGTGCTGCCGACGATAGGCACGAAGGAACTGGTGGCCTGGCTGCCGACGCTGCTCGGCGTGCGGCCGGGGGAGCGGGTGGTCTTTCCCGCGCTCGCCTATCCCACCTACGACGTGGGGGCGAGGCTCTCCGGAGCCGAGCCGTACGCGACGGACGGGCTGCTCTCGCTGGGGCCCGAGCGGGTGCCGCTCGTCTGGGTGAACTCGCCGTCCAACCCCACGGGACGGGTCCTGCCCGCCGAGCACCTGCGCAAGGTGGTCGCGTGGGCGCGGGAGCGCGGCGCGATCGTTGCCTCCGACGAGTGCTACATCGAGCTCGGCTGGGAGGACGAGCCGCTGTCGGTCCTCCATCCGGACGTGTGCGAGGGCTCGCACGAGGGGCTGCTCGCGGTCCACTCGCTCTCGAAGCGGTCGAACCTCGCCGGATACCGCGCGGGGTTCGTCGCCGGCGACCCCCGGCTCGTACGGCGACTGCTGGAGGTGCGCAAGCACGCGGGCATGATCGTGCCCGCTCCGGTGCAGGCCGCGATGACGGCCGCGCTGGACGACGACGCGCACGCCGGCGAGCAGCGGGCGCGGTACGCCCGCCGCAGGGCGGCGCTGCGCCCCGCGCTGGAACGGGCGGGCTGGCGGGTGGAGCACTCCGAGGCCGGGCTCTACCTGTGGGCCGCCAACGGCGAGGGCTGCTGGGACCAGGTCCGCGCGCTGGCGAGCCGGGGCATCCTCGTCGCGCCGGGCGAGTTCTACGGCGACGCGGGGCGTGGGCACGTGCGTGTCGCGATCACCGCCACCGACGAGCGCGTCGATGCGGCGGTCAGCCGCCTCCAGTAGGATCGCGCGCCATGACGACAATGACCGTGATCGTGCTGGGCCTCGTCACGGTCGTCGTCCTGCTGTGCGCCGTGCTGGGCGCCGTGGCGGCGAGCCGGCGCAGCCGGGCGCGTCAGCCGGTGCGCACCCCGCCCGCCGCCCCGGGAGAGTCACCGGCGCGGGACCTCGCGTCCGATCCCGACTACTTCGACCCCCGCACGATCAAGGTGGGGGACACGGTCTACGTCGAGGCCGCCCGCTACCGGGCCGTCGGCGCGGTGCACTGCGCGGTGCAGGGCGAGCAGTGGACCGACTACCTCCTCGACGAGGGCGCCCGCCGCTACGACAACTGGTTGACGGTCGCGGAACGGCCGGGCCCGGGGGGCGAGCCGTCCCACCTGGAGGTCCTGCTGTGGACCGACGTGCCGACCCAGGGGATGGTGCCGGCCAAGCACATGCTGATCGTCGACGGCGTCGAGTTCTCCCCGATCGAGCGCGGCACCGCCGCCTTCCGGTCCGAGGGGAGGACGGGCCTGCCCGAGCGCGGGCTGCTCGACTTCGCCGACTACCGCGCGGGCGACGGCCGCCTGCTGTCGTTCCAGCGTGTGCAGGGCGGCCAGTGGGAGGCGGCGTACGCCCGCCCCCTCACCCCCGGCTCCGTCCGCGCGGAACGACTGCCCTGATCACCGGGGTAGGTTCTGGATCGTGGAACGGCGCCTAACCAAACCAGTCGTGACCGTCGTGGTCATCGTCGCCCTGCTGGGCGGGGCGATCTTCTACGGCGCCTATCACCTGCTGAAGCGGACCGAGCCCTTCGCGCTCGGGGAGCACTGCCTCGTCACGACCCCCGAGGGCACGCTCGACATCGACATCGAGCAGGCCCAGGTGGCCGCCACCGTCGCCGCCGTCGCGGCCCGGCGCAAACTGCCCGAGCGCGCCCTCCAGATCGCGTACGTCACCGCGATCCAGGAGTCCAAGCTGGCCAACCTCCCGTACGGCGACCGCGACTCGGTGGGGGTCTTCCAGCAGCGGCCCTCGCAAGGCTGGGGGACGCCCGAGCAGTTGCAGGACCCGGTCTACGCGACCCGCAAGTTCTTCGCCGCCCTGGAGAAGGTGAAGCACTACCGGACCATGCCGCTGCACGACGCCGCCCAGGCCGTGCAGCGCTCCGCCGACGGCTCGGCCTACGCCGAGCACGAGCAGTCCGCCAGGATTCTTTCCGCGGCGTTCACCGGGCGGGTCCCGCGGGCCGTCCACTGCTGGTACCCGCCGCCCGCCAAGCCGGTCAAGCCGCAGCCCGAGACGGCCCGCAAGCAGCTCGTGCGGGCGCTCGGCACCGAGTCCGCCGGCAGGCGCGGCTGGCTGGTCGCCGCGTGGTACGTCGCCCACGCCCAGAAGTACGGCCTGCGCGAGGTGCGCTTCGAGGGGGTCACCTGGACGGCGGCCGCCGGGCACGACGGCTGGCGCAAGGACGCCAAGCCCACCGACGCCAAGCCCACCGACGCCGTCCAGGTGGCGTAAGGTCGGGAGGCATGCGACTTGACCTTGCCGAGGACGTGGGCGCGCTGACGGCGCGGCTGGTGGACATCGAGTCGGTGAGCGGCGCGGAGAAGGCGCTGGCCGACGCGATCGAGGAGGCCCTCCGCGCCCTGCCCCACCTGACCGTGCGGCGGGACGGCGACGCGGTGGTGGCGCGGACCGATCTCGGCCGGGCCGAGCGCGTGGTGATCGCCGGGCACATCGACACGGTCCCGGTGGCGGGGAACCTGCCGAGCCGGACCGAGGACGGCGTGCTGTACGGCTGCGGCACCTCCGACATGAAGAGCGGGGTGGCGGTGCAGCTCAAGCTCTGCCTGCTGGCCGCGCCCAACCGCGACCTGACCTTCGTCTTCTACGACTGCGAGGAGATCGAGGCCGAGCGCAGCGGGCTGCTGCGGCTCACCCGCACCCACCCCGAGTGGCTCGCCGGCGACTTCGCGGTCGTCATGGAGCCGACCGACGGCCTCATCGAGGGCGGCTGCCAGGGCACGCTGCGCGCCGAGATCACGGTGAAGGGCGTCCGGGCGCACAGCGCCCGCTCCTGGGAGGGCGTCAACGCCGTCCACGGGATCGCGCCGGTCCTGGACCGGCTGGTCCGGTACGAGCCGCGCGGCCCGCTCGTGGACGGCCTCCGGTTCCGGGAGGGACTCAACGCGGTCGGCGTGCGCGGCGGGGTGGCCGGCAACGTCATCCCCGACGAGTGCGTGGTGACCGTCAACTACCGCTTCGCTCCCGACCGGACGACCGAGGAGGCCTTCGCGCACGTGTGCGAGGTGTTCGACGGCTTCGACGTACGGCTCACCGACGGCTCCCCCGGGGCGCGGCCGGGCCTGACCGACCCGGTCGCCGCGGCGTTCGCCGCCGCCATCGGCGGCACGCCCCGGGCCAAGCTCGGCTGGACCGACGTCGCGCGTTTCTCCGCCCTGGGCATGCCCGCCGTCAACTGCGGTCCGGGAAACCCCGACATCGCGCACACGGCGGGGGAGAACGTGAGCCTGGCGCGAATCGCCGAAAGCGAGCGGCGGATGACGGAGTGGCTCACCGGGCCCCTCTAGGGGCCGCCGGCAGGTGCGGTGACCAGGGGTTCCGGGCGCAGACAGAAGAAAGTGGCTTTCCTCGCCGGCCATTGGCGGGGAAAGCCACTTTCGTCCCGAGCAGCACCCTCGTTTCTTAGACGGAGCCTCGGCGACGACCGGTTCCCTCCCGCCAAGATTTCACTCAAGATTTTTTCGCCCGTCCCGGCGACGGCCGTTAGCGTGACGGGCATGAACAACTCCCGACCCGAACGCCGGCAGGGCCCGTCGCTGGTTCGCGGCGGCCTCGTCCCCGAATCCACCCACGACCAGCGCCTGCTCGACCGCCGGGGCCCCACCGGCTGGCTGCACGAGGACCCCTGGCGGGTCCTGCGCATCCAGTCCGAGTTCGTGGAGGGCTTCGGCGCCCTCGCCGACCTTCCTCCGGCCGTGACCGTCTTCGGGTCGGCCCGCACCGGTCCCGACACCGCGGAGTACGAACTCGGTGTGAAGGTCGGCGCGGCGCTCGCCAAGGCGGGCTACGCGGTGATCACCGGTGGCGGCCCCGGGGTGATGGAGGCGGCCAACCGCGGCGCGCTGGAGGCGGGCGGCGTGTCGGTGGGCCTCGGCATCGAACTGCCGCACGAGCAGCGGCTCAACGACTACGTCGACCTCGGCATCGAGTTCCGCTACTTCTTCGTCCGCAAGACGATGTTCGTGAAGTACGCCAGCGGGTTCGTGGCCCTGCCCGGCGGGTTCGGCACGCTCGACGAGCTGTTCGAGGCGCTGACCCTCGTCCAGACGCGGAAGGTGACCTCGTTCCCGGTGATCATGATGGGTGTCGCCTTCTGGACCCCGCTGATCGACTGGATCCGCGACACCCTGATGGCGTCCGGCAAGATCTCCCCGCAGGACGTCGAGCTGGTCTCGGTCACCGACGATCCCGACGAGGCCGTACGGACCATCATGGAGGCGGACCGCCGCGCCACCAACGACTGAGGCGGCGAGTAGGGTGACCGGGTGTTCGTCTGCGTCTACTGCTCGTCCAGCCAGCGGATCGACCGGAAGTACGCCGATCTCGCCAGGGAGGTCGGCACGGAGCTGGCCCGCCGGGGCCACGGCCTCGTCAGCGGCGGCGCCGTCGTCTCCTGCATGGGTGAGGTCGCGCGGGCCGTCCGGGCGGGCGGCGGCCACACGGTCGGCGTCATTCCCCAGGTGCTCGTGGACATCGAGATCGCCGACACCGACTCCGACGAGTTGATCGTCGCCGCGGACATGCGCGAGCGCAAGGGGGTCATGGACGCCAGGTCCGACGCCTTCCTCGTGCTCCCCGGCGGCATCGGCACGCTGGAGGAGCTGTTCGAGATCTGGACCTCCCGAGTGCTCGGCATGCACGAACGGCCGCTGGTCGTGCTCGACCCCTGGGGGCTCTACGGACCCCTGCGCGTCCTGGTCGACGGCATGTACGAGCAGGGTTTCCTGCGGCCTGACGCCTTCGACGCGATCGCGTGGGCGACCACCGTGGAGGAGGCTCTCGACCTGCTCGAACGGCGGGTCCCGCACCTGCGCCCCACCGGAGAGGAACTCGGCGAGAGCTCCCCCTGAGAGCGAGCCTCAGGCCAGGCCGCGGCGGGTCAGGGCCGGGGGACGGCGGCCCAGCAGGGCCTCGGTCATGTCGAGCGCCTGCCGTACGGGATGGGAGTTCACGGCATGGGAGCTCACGGCATGGGAGCTCAGGGAGTGGGAGGTCCGGAAGACGCCCGCGCCCGCCCAGGCGTACGCCGCGGCGGCGGCGATCGCCTCGGTCTCGTCCTCCGGCAGCGTCACCAGGACGGTGCGCCCCGCCCGGACCAGCGCGGACACCTCCGGCAGCGAGGCGGCCTCGGCCCACTCCGGGTCGGCCGGGTCGTCCGGCCCGATCACCAGCGTCATGCCTTCCATGCTCGCACGCGCGCGAGTTGTGGCACGATTCGTATGTGCTGGTCGTACTCGTCATCGCCGGGCTCGCCGTGATCGCGTGTGTGGTGATGGTCTCGCTGGGCCACGGAGGCGAGATGGCGGAGTTCCCTTCCGACGCGCCGCCGCTCGGCCTGC
This sequence comes from Microbispora sp. NBC_01389, assembly GCF_045040095.1. Lineage (NCBI taxonomy): Bacteria > Bacillati > Actinomycetota > Actinomycetes > Streptosporangiales > Streptosporangiaceae > Microbispora > Microbispora sp. NBC_01389. The sequence continues at coordinate 791,466 of NZ_CP109552.1, read as the reverse complement.
CCGCCGCCGGACGGTTAACCCCCACCGACCTGATGACGCTCCGGCTTCCCATCAGTCTCGTGGGCTACGGCACCCATGCCGTGGACGAGACCCTGAACCGGGTGTCGGTCGCGATCGCGGAGCGGGACACCCGCATCGCCGTGCTGGAGCAGCGGGTGTCCGAACTGGCGTACGGACAGCCGCGGACGCGCGAAGCGGCCGACGAGACGGCTGACCAGAAGGCCGACGCCGCGACCGGCGACCGGCCCGAGGTGCCCGTGGCGGCGGTCAGAGAGAGCGCGGTCAGAGAGAGCGCGGTCAGAGAAAGTGCGGTAAGAGAGAGCGCGGTAGGAGAAAGCAGGGACGGCGACCGTTCCGACGCCGAAGAGACATGGTGACCGGCGACGGCCGGGTGACCCCGGTGATCCGGTGCGGCTGGGCGGGTTCCACGCCGGACTACGTCGCCTACCACGACGAGGAGTGGGGCCGCCCGGTCCGCGGCGACGACCTCGTCTTCGAGCGGATCACCCTGGAGGCGTTCCAGTCCGGCCTGTCGTGGCTGACGATCCTGCGCAAGCGGGAGAACTTCCGCAAGGCGTTCGCCGGGTTCTCGATCCCCGCCGTGGCGGCGTTCGGCGAGGCGGACGTGGAGCGTCTGCTCGGCGACACCGGCATCGTGCGCAACCGCGCCAAGATCGAGGCCGCGGTCGCCAACGCCCGGGCCGCCGCCGAACTGCCGGGCGGGCTGTCGGCGCTCGTGTGGCGGCACGCCGAGGAGCCCCGGCGCGTCGCCCCGGCCACCCTCGCCGACGTCCCCGCCCGCACCCCCGGCTCCGTCGCCCTGGCCAAGGAGCTGAAGAAGAACGGCTTCCGCTTCGTCGGGCCCACCACGGCGTACGCCCTGATGCAGGCCATCGGGCTGGTCAACGACCACGTCGCCGGCTGCCACGTCCGCGACGCCGTCACCGCGCTCCGCGGCGCCTGACCGCCGCCGGCGCCTCAGCTCGCGGCCAGGTGGCGGTCCACGAACGCGGCGGCGGCGGGCAGCAGCCGGGCGGCCTCCTGGTCGAAGAACGCGCGGGCCTTCTCACCCGGCCAGCCCGGCGGCAGCAGGTCGGCGGGCAGGCCGGGGTCGCGGAACAGGAAGTTGCGCCAGCCGTGCACCAGTTCGCTGCGCACCGCGAAGACCTGGTCGTCCGAGGCCCCCTCCGGCAGGGAGCCGACCAGGCCGGCCGCGCTGGCGAGCCACTCCTCGTACGCCCTGCCGATGGCGTCCAGGTCCCACGCGCGGGCGAGCAGGTTCCGCGCGTCGCCCTCGTAGGCCGCGTCGAACCAGTGGCCGGGGATCCGCAGCGCGTCGAGCTCCGGCGACGGCCGCGGCCCGATCCAGGTCATCTCGGACAGCGGCGCGTACCCGAGGAAGGCGAGGTCGGAGCGCAGGCGCTCGCGCCGTGCGCGGTCCCTGACCGGTTCGAGCACCAGCACGTGCCATCGTCCGTCCCAGGGGGTGTCGCCCCCGCGGTACACCCGGGTCGCGGCGTCGTCGAGCCTGCGCTCGCACTTCGGCGTGACGGCGTACCCCGGTCCCTGCGGGAGCCGTACGGGGTCCAGCCAGCCCTGCCGGACCATGCGGGAGATCGCGGTCCGCACGGCCGGCGCCGCGATGCCGAGCGGCGCGAGCAGCCGTACGAGCGCGGCCACGGAGGCGCGGCCGCCACGGGTGCGGAGGTGGTCCCCATAGAGATCGAAAAGCGCGGCTCGGGCGTTCACGCCACCCAGTGTGGGGTCACGTCCCGCCCTCCGACAACGCGCGCGATGCGTGCATTGATCCACCTACCGGAGCCGGGCCGTTACCTTTTTGAGCTCCGAGGCGGGATAATAGAACATCACAGAAACGTGAATACGCCGGTTACCCCCAGGGGCGGCCGGCAAGGCGGGAAGGGATACACGCATGGCGGCGATGAAGCCGCGGACCGGTGACGGTCCGCTGGAGGTCACCAAGGAAGGACGGGGCATCGTCATGCGGGTCCCTCTGGAGGGTGGCGGCCGACTCGTCGTGGAGCTCTCGGCGGACGAGGCCAGCGCCCTCGGTGAGGCGCTGAAGAAGGTCGTCGGCTGATCTGCCGGCCGGCTTGCTGATCTACGGCCCTGGCGGCGGGTCTCTCCGCGCCGGGGCCGCCCTGTTGGAGGTGGACGTGCCCATCGAGACCACGCCGGTCCTCTCCGGCCCCCGCACCGCCGGGCCCGCGCCGGAGGCGGACATCGTGGCCGTGCCCTTCGGTCCCGGCCGGACCCCGCCCGCCGTGCCCGGGGTGGAGCTGCCGGTGCCGGCGGACGCGCTCCTCGCGCAGTACGAGGCCAAGGGCGAGCCCGGAGAGGTCGTCGAGGCGACCGCCCTGCGCGAGGGCGGGCTGCGGCGCGTCCTGCTGTACGGAGTCGGCGACGGTTCGCCCGGCGCGCTGCGCAGGGCCGGGGCGGCGGTCGCGAGGCGGGCCAGGCGCCGGGCGTCGCTGTCGGTCGTGGTCCCCTCCGGGGAGGACTTCGGGGAGGACTTCGGGGGAGCCTTCAGGGGAGCGACGGCGTCGCTGGTGGAGGGGGCGCTGCTGGCGTCGTACTCGTTCGCCATCGGCGACGGCCGCGCGGGCGGGCCGGTGCGGGAGATCGTCTTCGTCGGCGGGGACGAGCGGGAGCTGCGGCGGGGCGAGGCGCTCGCGCGGGCCACCGCGCTCGCCCGCGACCTCGTCAACACCCCCGCCAGCGTGAAGACCCCCGCCTGGCTCGCCGACCAGGCGAAGGAGGTGGCGGCCGGTGCCGGACTGGACGTGCGCGTCTGGGCGGAGCCCGAGCTCGGCGAGTTCGGCGGCATCCGGGCCGTCGGCCAGGGGTCGGTTAACCCGCCGCGCCTCGTCCAGCTCTCCTACACGCCGGAGAACCCGCGCGCCCACGTGGTGCTCGCCGGGAAGGGCATCACGTTCGACTCGGGGGGCCTGTCGCTGAAGCCCACAGAGGGCATGAAGACGATGAAGACCGACATGGCCGGCGGCGCCGCCGTCATCGCCGCGATGAGCGCCCTGGCGGACTTCGACGTGCCGGTGCGGGTGACCGGGCTCGTGGCCTGCGCCGAGAACTCCATCTCCGGCTCCGCGCAGCGCCCCGGCGACGTCATCAGGCAGTACGGCGGGCGGACGGTCGAGGTGCTGAACACCGACGCGGAGGGCCGCCTGGTGCTGGCCGACGCGCTGGCGTACGCGGACGCCGAGCTCGACCCCGACGTCGTGATCGACGTCGCCACCCTGACCGGCGCGGCCAAGATCGCCCTCGGCCCGACGATCGCGGCCCTCTTCTCGACCGACGAGGCGCTGGCCGCGGGCCTGGCCGGCGCGGGGGAGGCCACCGGGGAGCGCCTGTGGCGGATGCCGCTGGTCGACGACTACCGCGCGATGCTCGACTCCGAGGTGGCCGACCTGGCGAACGTCGACCGGGCGATGTCGGGCTCGGCGGGGTCGATCGTGGCGGCCCTGTTCCTACGCGAGTTCGCCGGCGGGCGGCCCTGGGCGCACCTGGACATCGCGGGTCCCGCGCGGGCGGGCTCCGACGAGGGTGAGATCACCAGGGGCGGCACCGGCTTCGGCGTCCGCCTGCTCCTGCGCTACCTGACCGCCTGACGCCCGCTCAGGCGAGCTTGACGGCGGCCAGCAGGCCGGAGCCGAGCGGCAGCATCAGCGGGCGCAGCCGCTCGTCGTTCCGGACGAGCTTGCCCAGTTCGCGGATCGCGACCGTGTCGGGGTCCCGCTGGGTGGGCTCGGCCACCTGGTCGCCGCAGAAGGCGTCGCCGAACACCACGATCCCGCCCCGGCGCAGCAGCCGTACCGACTCCGTGAGGTAGTCGATGTACTCCTGCTTGGACGCGTCGCAGAAGACCATGTCGTAGCCGCCGTCGGCGAGGCGGGGGAGCACGTCGAGCGCGCGGCCGCCGATCAGCCGGATCCGGCTGCCGGAGAAGCCCGCCTCGGCGAACGTCTGGCGGGCCATGCGCTGGTGCTCCGGCTCCACGTCGACGCTCGTGAGCGTGCCGTCCGGGCGCATCCCGCGCAGCAGCCACAGGCCGGAGACCCCGCAGCCGGTGCCGACCTCCACCACCGAGCGGGCGTTCACCACCGTGGCGAGGAAGCAGAGCGCCGCTCCGCACCCGGGCAGGATCGGGTGCGCTCCGACCTCGATGCCACGCCGGCGCGCGGTCCGCAGGATGTCGTCCTCCGGGACGAACTCCTCCGCGTACTCCAGGCTGGCCGGTGTCGCCATCGGCCTCTCCCTCCCCTGCTTCATCTTGCACGCAGCCTAGGGGAGTCGGCCCGGAACGGGAACTCACGCCACAACGGGGACGTTGCACGCTTTGAACGGTCTTTGTTCAAGGCCGCTCGGCCCACGGTACGCAGGAAGGGGCGAAACCAGGCACTATGGCTGTAGCGACGATCCTGCAGAGAGGAATGCCGGTGGACGAGCACGACCACCAGGCGGAGACTTCGGTGTCCGACTGGACGCCTCCCACATGGGAGGAGGTCGTCAGAACGCATTCCGCGCGCGTCTACCGGCTGGCCTATCGGCTGACGGGCAACGTCCACGACGCCGAGGACCTCACGCAGGAGGTCTTCGTCCGGGTGTTCCGATCCCTGTCGAGCTACACCCCCGGCACGTTCGAGGGGTGGCTCCACCGGATCACCACGAACCTCTTCCTCGACATGGCGCGGCGCAGGCAGCGCATCCGTTTCGAGGGGCTGGCGGACGACGCCGCCGAGCGGCTGCACGGCCGCGAGCCGTCTCCCGCGCAGGCGTACGACGACGCGCACATGGAGCCCGACATCCAGGCCGCGCTCGACGCCCTGGCGCCGGAGTTCCGGGCGGCCGTGGTGCTGTGCGACATCGAGGGCCTGTCCTACGAGGAGATCGCGAGGACGCTCGACGTGAAACTCGGCACGGTGCGCAGCCGCATCCACCGCGGCCGCGCGCAACTGCGGGAGGCGCTCGACCACCGGGCGCCTTCGGCGAACCGGAACGGCGACCAAACCCCCCCTTCATTCAGCAGGGAGGGACTGTGAATCATCTTGGCGAGCGCGTCTCCGCGCTCATCGACGGCGAACTCGGTCACAACGAGCGGGAACGCGCGCTGGCGCACCTGACCTTCTGCGCGGACTGCCGCGCGGAGGTCGACGCGCTGCGGGCGCTGAAGACCCGCCTGCGGTCCATGGATCCGCCCGCCATGCCGGCGGACCTCACCATGTCGCTCCTGCGGATGGCGGAGCCGGGAGGGCCGTTGCCGCCGCGGATGCGGCCCTTTCCCGACCACCCGGCCTTCGGCCGGCTTCCCGCCATGCACGCGGCCGGGCCGATGGACAACCGGCCCCGGCGCCGGGACGACGGGCGGCCGGGGCCAGGACGGCCCGGCAGGGCCAGACGCGCGGGATACGTGGCCGTGGGAATGGCCTCCGCCGCCGTCGCCCTCGGCACCATGCTCATGGCCGGAGGATCGAGCGCCACTCCCAGCGGCCAGACTCCCGGGCAGATGTTCGTTCATCCCGTCCCGAACAAGGCGCCGGCGGTGAGCGTGTCGCCCACTCCGTCACAGAGCGTTACCAGGGGTCTTTCGCGCTGATCGGGGAAGACGGCATACGATCGGACACCGCACCCATTCGGGTGTGACAGGCGCGTCGTGTGCGAGGAGTGACTGTCGCGATGACCGACAACACGCGTTCCCACGGCGCGTCGGACCGGCCCGAGTTCCTGCCCGCCGGTCATGAGGCGCCGCAGGAACCCTCCCACGACTCCTGGGGCACCCGGTGGGCGCCCCCGCCCGGGTTCCCGCAGTCGTACTTCACGGAGACGGCCTTCACGGGGACGGCCTTCGCGGAGACGGCCTTCACAGAAGAGGCGCCGGAGCCCCGCGGGCCCAACATCGCGCTGTTCACGGCCCTGGCCGTGGTGATCGCGCTAGTGGCGGGCGGCGTGGCGAGCTGGGGGACGTTCCTGCTGACCCGCCCCGCCTCCGGCGTCGACCCCGGCTACACGCTGAGCGCGCCGTCGTCCCTCCCCACGGCGCGCCCGCCCGGGTCGATCGCGGGAGTGGCCGCCAAGGTCCTGCCCAGCGTGGTCTCGCTGGAGGTGAAGGGCAACAGCGAGGCCGGCACCGGGTCGGGCTTCGTCATCAAGGGCGGCTACGTCGTCACCAACAACCACGTCGTGGCCGTCTCGGGCCAGGTGGGGAACATCCGCGTGCGCTACAACGACGGCACCTCCGCCGTGGCGCGGGTCGTGGGCCGCGACCCGAACTCCGACATCGCGGTGGTCAAGCCCGAAGGGGCCGTCAGGGCGCCGGAGCTCCCTCTCGGGAACTCCGACGGGGCGGTCGTCGGCGACCCGGTCATCGCCGTCGGCTCGCCCCTCGGCCTGACCGGCACCGTCACCACCGGGATCATCAGCTCGCTCAACCGTCCCGTCGAGGCCGGCGGCAGCACCGGGTCCGACTACGCGCTCATCAACGCGATCCAGACCGACGCCGCGATCAACCCGGGCAACTCCGGCGGTCCGCTGGTGAACACGGCGGGAGAGGTGATCGGCGTGAACTCGGCGATCGCCACGGTCGGCGGCGGCTCGCCGCTCGGCCAGCAGTCCGGCAGCATCGGCCTCGGCTTCGCGATCCCGGTCAACCAGGTGCGCCGGATCGCCCAGGAACTGATCACCACCGGGGCCGCCCGCACCTCCCGGATCGGCATCACCATCGACCAGAACTATCAGGGCGAGGGAGTGCGGATCGCCGCGGAGACCGAGGGCGGCGCCGTGCCGGTCACGCCCGGCGGGCCGGCCGCGAAGGCGGGCCTGCGGGCCGGTGACGTCATCCTGGAGGTCGACGGCCGGCCCGTGAGCGACAGCCGCGAGCTGGTCGTCACCATCCGCAGCAAGGCGCCCGGCGACCAGGTCCGCCTGCGGTTCCGGCACGACGGCGAGGTGCGGACCGCCACCGTCACCGTGGGCGCGGCCCCCGCCCCCAGCGCCGCCCCGTCCTGATCCCACCGAGCCCCCGTCGCCAGCGCTCGGGCGTGGGCATTAGTCTGATTGCAGTCGTACTCGCTGGAGGAGATCGCCATGTTCGGACTCGGCTGGGGGGAGGCCCTGGCGCTCGTGGTGATCGCCCTGCTCGTCTTCGGCCCCGACAAGCTGCCCCAGGCCGCCCAGCAGGCGGGCCGCACGCTGCGGCAGCTCCGTCAGATGGCCAACAACGCCAAGTCGGACCTGCAGGCCAACATGGGGCCGGAGTTCGCCAACTTCGACCCGGCCGACCTCAATCCGAAGACCTTCGTGCGCAAGCACCTGCTCGACGACCTCGAGAAGGACTGGAACGACCCGGAGCGCACGGACCACGGGCCGGACTCCCCGACGCCCGAGGTGCCGGAGCTGGGCGTAGGGGAGATCCCGCCGTACGACAACGAGGCGACCTGAGCGCTCTCCGAGCGCCCGCTTGGAGCCCGCTGGAGTCCCCGGTCAGTGCTTGACCGGGGAGATGTCGAGTTTCAGCCCCTTGAGGCCGGTCGGCTTGCGGCCGAGCCCGGCCGCGATCCTGCGCAGCTCGGCCGCCGCGGGGGCCTCCGGGTCGGTCAGCACGAGCGGCTTGCCCTCGTCGCCGCCCTCCCGCAGCCGCATGTCGATCGGCACCTGACCAAGCAGCGGCACCCGCGAGCCCAGCGTGCGGGTCAGCGCGTCGGCCACGAACTGGCCGCCGCCCTCGCCGAACACGGAGATGCGCTCGTCGCAGTGCGGGCAGGGCAGCCACGCCATGTTCTCGATGACCCCCGCGATCTGCTGGTGGGTCTGGGCGGCGATCGACCCGGCTCGCTCGGCCACCTCGGCGGCGGCCTGCTGGGGGGTCGTCACGACCAGGATCTCCGCCGTGGGCAGGCGCTGGGCGACCGAGATCGCGATGTCGCCGGTGCCCGGCGGCAGGTCCATCAGCAGGACGTCGAGGTCGCCCCAGAAGACGTCGGTCAGGAACTGGTACAGCGCGCGGTCGAGCATCGGGCCGCGCCAGACCACCGGGGTGTTGCCCTCGGGCTTGAACATGCCGACCGAGATGACCTTGATGTCGTGCGCCACCGGCGGCATGATCATGTCTTCGACCTTGGTGGGCCGCTCGCTCACCCCGAGCATGCGCGGCACCGAGTGGCCGTAGATGTCGGCGTCGAGGACGCCGACCTTCAGGCCCTGGGAGGCCATGGCGGCGGCGAGGTTCACCGTGACCGACGACTTGCCGACGCCGCCCTTGCCGCTGGCGACGGCGAAGACGCGGGTCAGCGAGCCGGGCCTGGAGAAGGGGATCTCCTTTTCCGGCCCGCGGTCGCCGCGCAGCTTCGTCTGCAGCTCCTTGCGCTGCTCGGCGCTCATCACGTCCATGTCGACGTGGACGCGCGACACGCCGTCGAGCCGGGACACGGCGCCGGTGATGTCGCGGGTGATGGTGTCCTTCAGCGGACAGCCGGCGACGGTCAGGTACACGCCCACGCGCACCACCCCGTCGGGGGAGATGTCGACGCTCTTGACCATGCCGAGCTCGGTGATCGGCCGGCGGATCTCCGGGTCGTTCACCGTGGCGAGCGCGGCTGTGACCTGTTCAGGGGATGGTGCCATGAATCCATGCTATGGACTCAGCGGGGGTCCTCCGAACCCGCCCCGCACGATCTCGCCGGTTCGCCGCCCAGCTCCTCCTGGAGGCGCTGGAACTCCGACCGGATGTAGTCGCGCGTGGCCACCTCGCCGATCGCCATGCGCAGGGCGGCGATCTCCCGGGTCAGGTACTCGATCTCGGCCTGGTTCCGCTCGGCCGCCGTCTTGTCCTGCTCGTACTGGACGCGGTCGCGGTCGGCCTGCCGGTTCTGCGCCAGCAGGATCAGCGGCGCGGCGTACGACGCCTGGAGGGAGAGCATGAGCGTGAGGAAGATGAACGGGTACGGGTCGAACGTGACCGGCGCGAACACGTTCCACAGCAGCCACACCGCGACGAACACCGTCATGTAGACGATGAAGCGGGCGGTGCCGAGGAACCGCGCGAACCGTTCGGAGAACCTGCCGAACGCCTCGGGGTCGTAGTAGAGCCGCATGCGGTAGCCGATCTCGCGCGGCTGGTCGAGGCGTTCTGTCATGGTCGTTCCCGCCAGTCGTCCGGCAGCATGTGGTCGAGCACGTCGTCGACGGTCACGGCGCCGAGCAGGCGCCCCAGCTCGTCCACGACGGGGACTGCGACCAGGTTGTACGTCGCGAGGTAGGCCGCCACCTCGGACACCGTGAACTCCGGCCTGATCGGGTCCACGGTGATGTCTATCACGCTGCCGAGCAGCGTCGACGGCGGCTCCCGCAGCAGACGCTGGAAGTGCGCCACGCCCAGGAAGCGCCCGGTGGGCGTCTCGCTCGGCGGCCGGGCGACGTACACCTGGGCGGCGATGGCCGGCGTCTGCTCCTGCTGCCGGATGTGCGCGAGGGCCTCGGCCACCGTCGCGGTGGGGGGAAGGATGACCGGCTCGGTCGTCATCATGCCGCCGGCCGTGTCCTCGCGGTAGGTCAGCAGCCGCCGCACCGGGGCGGCCTCCTCGGGCACCATGAGGCGCAGCAGGCCCTCGGCCTGTTCGGCGGGCAGTTCCTGGAGCAGGTCGGCCGCGTCGTCCGGGCCCATCTCCTCCAGCACGTCGGCGGCCCGGTCCCGGTGCAGCCGGCTCAGCACGAGCACCTGGTCGCGCTCGGGCAGCTCCTCCAGGACGTCGGCGAGCCGGTCGTCGTCCAGCGCGGCGGCCACCTCGGCCATCCGCTCACCGGGCAGCTCGTGCAGCATGTTCGCCAGGTCGGCCGGGCGCAGCGCCTCGAAGGCGGCGAGCAGGTTGGCCGCGCCCTGGTCCTTCTGGACCCCGGTGAAGCCGGAGACGTCCCCCCAGTCGACGATCAGCGTCTCGCCCCGGCGCCGCGACCCCCGCCGTACGGCCACCTTCGCGATCAGCCAGTCGGAGGGGCGGGTCCGCTCCATCGCGAGGTCCTGCACGGTGACCCGCTCGCCGCGGTACTCGACGCCGCGGTCGAGCATCTCGCCGATGGCCAGCGTCTCGGTGTCCCGGCACTCGAACCTGCGCATGTTGAGCTTGCCGGTGAAGATGACGGCGCGGGGCTCGATGGAGGTGATCCTGGTGACCGGCAGGAAGACCCGGCGGCGTGGCTGCACCTCGACGACGAAGCCGTGGACCCGGGGGAGCAGCGGCCCCCGCAGTGAGACGACGACGTCCCGGATCCGGCCGATCTGGTCGCCGGCCGGGTCGAAGACCGCCACCCCCGCCAGGCGGGCCACGAAGATCCGATCCACCCTGCCAGATTACGCAAGGATGCGGACCGGTCCGTGTTGTGACAGGATCAAAGCCTTTTATTGGTGATTACATGGGCAGGTGACGATGAGGGCGGTCAGCCTGGCGATCGCGGGCGTCTCGGCCTTCTGTTTCGGGTTCTCCGGGCCGATGGCGAAGATCCTCGGCATGGCCGGGCTCGCGCCGCTGGAGGCCGTCTGGGTCCGCATGGCGGGGGCGGGCGTGCTCCTGCTGCTGGTCCTGGCCGTCTTCCGGCCGCGGGCGCTGCGCATCCCCCGCGACCGCCTGCCGTTCTTCGCGGCGTACTCGGTGATCGCGGTCGCCGCGGTGCAGGGCCTGTTCTTCGTGGCCATCACCCGCCTGCCGGTCGGGGTCGCGCTGCTGCTGGAGTACACCTCTCCGGTGCTGGTGGTCCTGTGGGTGCGGTTCGTCCGGCGGATCAGGGTGCCGCGCTCGGCCTACCTGGGCGCCCTGGTCGCGGTCGCGGGACTGGCGATCGTCGTCCAGGTCTGGGAAGGCCTGCGGCTGGACGCGCTCGGGCTGCTGCTGGGCCTGCTGGCCGCCGCCTGCTGCGCCGGATATTTCCTGATGAGTGATTCGTTCGGCGACGACGTGGACACGCTGGGCCTGATCGGCTGGGGCATGTTCGGCTCGGCGGTGGTCCTGCTGCCCGTCTCGCGGCCGTGGCACATCGACTGGGCGGCGTTCACCCGCACGGCCGAGGTCTCCGGGCACGCCGTGCCGGTCGCCGCGGCCGGTCTCTGGATGATCGTGGTGGCCACTGTGGTGGCGTACGTGACCGGGGTCACCGCCGTGCGGCGCCTGTCGGCGGCGGTCGGCGCGACGGTCGCGTCGGTGGAGGTCATCGCCGGGGCGCTGATCGCCTGGGTGCTGCTCGGCGAGCACCTCGGCGCGGCCCAGATCACCGGGGGCGCGATCGTGCTCGCCGGCGCGTTGTTCGCCCAGTCGGCGACCACGCGGATCGGCGCCGCGCGGCACGTACCCGAGGCGCCGCAGGCCGTTCGCGTGTAGGGCCGTGCCGCGGCGGGCTCTCACCCGCGGGATCTCGCTACGGTAGGGCTCATGCGCGCGCGACGTTCCTGCCTGGCGGTGCCCGGCAGCAACCCCCGGTTCCTGGAGAAGGCCCAGGGCCTCGGCGCCGACGAGGTCTTCCTCGACCTGGAGGACTCCGTCGCGCCGGGGGCCAAGGAGGAGGCGCGCCGCAACGTGGTCGCCGCCCTGCGGCAGGGCGACTGGGCGGGCAGGACGGTCGTCGTCCGGGTCAACGACCTCACCACCCGGTGGACCTACCGGGACGTCGTCGAGGTGGTCGAGGGCGCCGGTGACAGGCTCGACTGCCTGATGCTGCCGAAGGTCCGGGACGCCTCGCACGTGGTCTGGCTCGACACCCTGCTCGGCCAGATCGAACGGGCCGTCGGGCTGCCCGAGGGCGGCATCGGCGTCGAGGCCCAGATCGAGGACGCCCGGGGGCTCGTCGAGATCGACGACATCGCCCGGTCCTCGCCCCGGCTGGAGACCCTGGTCTTCGGCCCGGCCGACTTCATGGCCTCGATCGGGATGCGGACGCTGGTCGTGGGGGAGCAGCCCCCCGGATACGACGAGGGGGACGCCTATCACTACATCCTCATGCGCATCCTGATGGCCGCCCGGGCGTACGGCCTGCAGGCGGTCGACGGGCCGTACCTCCAGATCCGCGACCTGGACGGCTTCCGGCGGTCGGCCAGGCGGTCGGCGGCGCTGGGCTTCGACGGCAAGTGGGTGCTGCACCCCTCGCAGGTCGAGGCGGCCAACGAGGTGTTCTCCCCGTCCCAGGAGGACTACGACCACGCCGAACTGATCCTCGACGCCTACGAGTACTACACGACGGTCGAGAAGCGGGGTGCCGTGATGCTCGGCGACGAGATGATCGACGAGGCGTCGCGGAAGATGGCGCTGGTGGTCGCGGCCCGGGGCCGCGCCGCCGGGCTCGCCCGCACGAGCGCCTTCACCCCGCCCTCCTGAAGCGGGCGTTCGAGGGCCGCGAAGAATGGACACATGAGCGAGACACAGCCGGATCCGCGTCGGCTTCCCGCGGTCTACCTGGCTCCGGGGCCGTACGCGGGCGGGACCGCGTGGCCGGCCGGCCCGCCGCCGGGATGGCACCCCGGGCGGTATCCGGCCTGGGGCCCTCCCGCCTGGGGCCCGCCCGCGCGGACGCGCTGGGACGTCCCGCCGCCGCCGGGCACGCCGTACGACCAGATGGCGCGCACGGCCCTGAACCGCTGGTGGCGGCCCATCGCGGGCACCCTGGCGATCGTGGCGACCTTCGTCGTGGTCTCCATCGGGGCGGGGTTGGTGGCCTACCTCGTCTCCCTGGTGTCCGGGGTGCCGATGACGGAGTCGGGGGCCCGGCTGTTCGCCGATCCCGTGCTCGATCTGGGGTTCCAGCTGGGCGTCATCGCCTTGCTGCTCCCCCTGGTGCTCGGCGCGGCGTGGGTGTTCCAGCGGAGGCCGCCCGGATCGCTCTCCTCGGTGGCCCTGCGCCTGCGGTGGCGGTGGCTGGCGGTCTGCCTGCTGGTCGCGCTGGTCTCGGTCGTGCTCGGCCAGGCCGCCGAGGCCGGGATGCTGCTGTCGGCCGGAGCCGGTCCGGGGTACGGCTGGGCGGGCTGGGGGGCGTTCCTCCCGGCCCTGATCGTCATCGTGCTGCTCGTGCCGTTCCAGGCGGCGGCCGAGGAGTACGCCTACCGGGGCTGGATCATCCAGGCGCTCGGGGCGTACTTCCGCAATCCGTGGCCGGCGATCCTGCTGGGCGCGGTGGCCTTCGCCGCCTCGCACGGCTACACGGGCTGGGGGATCGTCTACGTCTTCGTGTTCGGCGTGCTCATGGGGTGGCTCGCCGTCCGCACCGGCGGGCTGGAGGCGCCGATCGCCCTGCACGTCTCGAACAACGTCGTGGCCTTCGGGCTCGTGGCCGCCTCCGGCGACATGAACGGCGCCCTGGAGCAGGGCGCGGTCCCATGGCAGGCTCTGATCGGATCGGCCGTCCAGTTCGCGGTTTTCGGGTTTGGTGTCCTAATAATCGCCCGAAAGTGGGCAATTCAGACTCTCTCCCGATAAATCTCACTAGAGAGGTATGGTCCCCTGGGCTTTCCCGTGTTGCTCTGGATTCGTGATGGGGTATCACTGTGATCGCTTTGCCGTAATAGAGGTGGAACGGTCCGGATTATCCTCTCCGGGGAGGAGGTACTGAGCGTGGCCTCGGGCCCCGACGAACGTGACCGCCGGCGCACGCCCGGTGAACAGGAGACGCCCGCGCCCCCTCCGGAGCTGCATCACCGGCCGCCGGGTCCCTCCCCGTGGGCACTGCCCCCCTTCGCCGCTCCCATCCCCGAGGAGCCCTTACCCGAGGAGCCCTTACCGGAGGAGCCCCTGCCCGGGGACGTCCTGGCCGGGGGCGACGAGGACACCCGGCCCTACCGCAGGATCGGCGACGCGGAGCCGCGCCCCGAACCGCGCCACGAACCCCAAACGGAGTCACGCGGCGAGGCGCACGACTGGGCGCCGCGGCCGGAGGCGGAGGACCCGCCCCACTTATCCGGCGGCCACCCGCCCCGGACGGGCCGCAGGCCCTACTCGGCCCCGTACGGCGCCGCGCACTCGGGAGGCACGGCCCCGGGCGCCACGGGCCCGCCGCCGGGCCCGCCGCACGACTCCACCACCTGGCACGGCGAGGGTGCCAGGTCGGCCGGCCCGTCCGAGGAAGGAGGCCGGCGGCGGCGCGTCGTGGACCGGCCGGACAAGCTGGTCGCCTCGGGCCCGCCCCGGCCGCGCCGGGCGCAGATCCCGCGCGAGAACCCCGACGGCCCCGGCGCCCCCGAGATCGAGACTCCGCCGTCCGGCCCGCTGCGCCCCCCGGCGGCTCCACCAGGGGGCGCGCACGTGTGGGCGCACACACCGCCGGAGCCCGCCTCACGCCACGGCCACGGCGACGACCCAGAGCTCGACGACCCAGAGCTCGACGACCCAGAGCTCGACGAGCCCGAGACAGACGGGCCCGAGCCGGGCATCCGGATGCGCCCGGAGATCCCCGTCGAGCCGGAGCCCGGACCGGAGTCCGGACCGGAGCCCGGATCCGAATTCGGACCCGAGCCCGGACCGGTCGAGCGCATCGGCCGCCCGCCGGGAGGCCGCCCGGCCCGGCACGACGTGCTCGTGGCCGTCGGGCCGCCGAGACCGGGCGGAGGGCGCCACCACAGGCGGGTGCTGCCGGGCCGTGGCTCGCCGATCCGGGGGCTGCCCCGGCTGGTCACGCCGGTGGTCGTCGCGGCGGTCCTCGTCGTGGCGGCCGTCCTGGGCGTGGCGGTGGTCAAGTGGTCCGGGGGACCGGCCACGACCGGGTTACGGCTCGCCGCGGGCGACGGCCAGTCGGGCGACACCGCCTTCGCGGCGCCGGGCCTGCCGGGCAACGGCTCCAGCCAGGTGCTCAACGCGTTCGCCTCGGCGGGTTCGACCGTCGTGGCGGCGGGCAGCGATATGACCGGCGCGCTCGCGCGTCCGCTGTTCCTCGTCTCCGCCGACGGCGGCGCGCACTGGCAACTGGGCCGGGTCACCGGAGCCCCGGGCTACGAGACCGCGGCGGCGGCCGTGGGCCGGGTCGCGGGCGGAGACGGCCGCTGGCTCGCGGTCGGCACCGACGCGCCGGGGCCCGCGGGCCCCGCCGCCCGCGGCATGTGGGTCTCCTCCGACGGCCGTTCCTGGACCGCGGTCGACCCGGCCCGGCTGACCGCGTTCTGGAGCCAGGACAGGATCACCGACGTGTCGCGGACCGCGACCGGCTTCCTGGCCGTGGGCGCGACGACCCTGCGCGACGGCACGGCGGGCCCGGTGGCCTGGGTGTCGGCCGACGGCACGGGCTGGACGCGGGTGGACACCGACCAGATCGGCACGCCCGACAAGGTCCGCGGCATGCGGGCGGTGGCGGCGCGCGGCGACCGGGTGGTGGCGCTCGCCGACCCCGGCTCGGGCGACACGGTCTCGGTCATCCTGCGGTCCGACGACGGCGGCCGCACCTGGCTGCGTACGGCCGCCGCGATCTCCGACGTACGGCCCGAGCCCGGCGCGCTCGCCGCCGCGGAAAAGGGCTTCGTGCTCGTGCCCACCCGCCAGCGGTCCGCCGGCGGCGAGGTGCGGGTTTACTGCTCGCCCGACGGCGCCGCCTGGACGCAGTGCGGCGCGATCGGGCCGCTCGGCGCGCAGGGCACGGGCGTACGCGGCCTCGCCGCGTCGGCGGCGGGGATCGCGGCGGTCGCCGAGTCGGCCTGGGAGCGGTACGCCGTTTACGCCAGCCCGGACGGGCGCGAGTGGGCGAAGAGCGCCGACCTCGGCGAGATCCCCGGCACGCTGCGGGGCCTCGCCATCACCGACGGCGGCACGCTGGTCGCGGGCGGCGACAAGCGGGGCCCCGGCGACGTGGAGAACCTGCCGGTGCTGATCACGGCGGGGAAGGGCGAGGCGGCCCGCGCCGTGCCGCTCAAGGAGATCGGCGGGCTCAACCGGCTGGCCAGGGAGACGGCGGACCTCGCCGCGGCTGGCGGCACGTTCGTGGCGGTGGGCTCGGCCAACGGCGACGCCGCCATCTGGACGAGTGGCAACAACGGGGCGAACTGGAAGGACGCCGGCTTCCCCGACCTGCTCGGCGGCCCCGGACGCCAGGCGCTCAGCGGCGTGGCGCACGGCCCGAAGGGGTGGCTCGCCGTGGGCGGCACGATGACCGACCCCGCCGTGACCCGGCCGCTGCTGGTCACCTCGGCGGACGGCAGGTCGTGGCGGCCCGGCCCGCCGATCGGGGTGCCCGCCGGGCACTTCCTGCTCACGCCCCGCGTGGTGGCGGCGGGGGAGAAGGGCTACGTGCTCGCCGGGGAGGACCGCGGCGCGGCGGGAGTGACCGCCGCGCTGTGGTTCAGCCCGGACCTCAGGCGGATCACCCGTTCGGCTCCCGGCAGCATGCCCGCCGGCGGGGTCGGCGTACGCCTGTCCGGGGTCACGGCGACGTCCCACGGGTTCATGGCGGTCGGCGGCTCGGGCTCGGCCGACCGTGAGACGGGGGTGGTCTGGGTCTCCTCCGACGGGCTCAACTGGGCCGCGCGGGGCAGGGTCCTGCCGCCGGACGCCACCTCGGCCGGGCTGCGCCACGTGGTCGCGACCAAGGCCGGGGTCGTCGCGGTGGGCGTCGCCGTGACCGAGGACGGCCCCCGCCCGTTCTCCGCCGTGTCCGCCGACGACGGCGAGCACTGGGAGTACGCCATGCTGCCGGCCGACGGGGAGGCCTCGGTCCTCGACCTGACGGCGACCGCGAAGGGCGTCGTCGCGGTGGGATCGCACCGCTCCGCCGACGCGGACGGCGAGGGGGACAGCACCGCCTGGATCTCCGAGGACGGCCTGGACTGGTCGCGGCACACGCTCACCCAGGACGGCCTGGGCGGGCGGGGCTCCCAGTGGCTCGGCGCGGTGGCCGTCTCCGGCAGCCGGGTCGTGGCCGTCGGCAGGTCCACCGACTACGCCGACGACCACCTGACGATCTGGCGCAGCACGGTCACGGACCATTGATCCCGGAGATGACCCCCCATTCGGCGAGGGCGCCGGCGAGGCCGTCGGTCAGCGGGAGGCCGGGCAGGTCGGCCGGCGCCCACCAGCGGGCGTCGGCGGCGTCGTCCCCGGCCACCGGCGTCCCCGAGGCCGTCCCCGAGGGTGTCGCCACGTAGTCGTGGATCTCGTACGTCACGCCGCCGGGGCCGGGCCGCAGCACGGTCCCGGCGAGCCGTACGACCGCGACGTCGAGGCCGGTCTCCTCGCGCAGTTCGCGGCGCACCGCCTCCTCGTCGGTCTCGCCGGGCTCGACCCTGCCGCCGGGCAGCGACCACAGCCCCTCGCCGGGCGGGCGGCCCCGCCGTACGAGCAGAAGCCGGCCGTCCGGATCGGCGATGATCGCCCCGACGCATCTGACGCGCTTCCCAAGACCAAGATGTCGCACAACACCAAGATTACGACTAGATAACGGGCAGGCTCTTGACTGATGGACGTCACCGACGCACCGTGAATATTTGTGAGAACCGCGCCAACCTGCCCGCGGTGCTTCGGGCCACTACATGAACCGAACATCTGGTCGAGCTCGTGGCGGTGCGCCGCCCACGGCGACGTGCTGCCCTTCCAGCCGCCCCACCGGCCCTCGCAGGCCGCGCTCGACGCTCTGTGCGAGGCCGCACGGGTTCCCGTGTGGCTTCCCTGGCCGCTTCCCACGGGGTGGCTGGTGACCGGCTTCGCCGAGGTGGGCGACGAACGGACCGGTGCGCGGGCGAGCGTCGTCGCGCTGACCGGCCCGTCGATCACCCACGGGCCCGCCGACACGCTGATCGTCGCCGAGGAGCCCGGGATCGGCCTCGGGGCGGCGTACGCCGGGCTGCCCGGGCCCGATCCCGGCGCCGGGTTCGACGCCGGCCCGCCGCACGCGAAGATCGACGTACGCGGCCACCCGACGGCGCTGTGGTGCGCGGGGCCGGGCGTGCCGGACGACCGCGCCGTCTACGTCGGGGAGGCCCTCGGAAACTGGCTGTGGACGGTCACCTGGCCGGCCGAGGCCGGTTGTTTCATCGCGCTGGCCGATCTCTCGCTGCGTGACCTGCGGGACCAGGACCAGGCGGTGGACCCGCCCTTCGGGGCGTTCTCGCCGAGACTGGACGGGCCGAGACCGGATGGGGATGTGCGGTAAAGCAGGTCCGAAGCGCCGGGGATAGTAAGGTTCTGAGCCGTGACAGCGCGTATCGAACGAGTGGTGACCTCGGGCCTCGTGGACATCGAGGGCGACGAGCACAAGGTCGAGAACAACACCTGGATCCTGGGCGACGACGACGAGGTGATCGTCATCGACCCGGCGCGAGACGCCGAGAAGATCCTGCAGAAGGTCGGCGACCGCGAGGTCCTCGCCGTCATCTGCACCCACGGGCTGCCCGACCACGTGGGCGCCGCGATCGAGGTGGCGGCCAGGGACGAGGCGGTGATCGCCGTCCACGCCAAGGACAGGCGCCTGTGGCGGCAGACCTGGGAGGAGACCTGGCCCGACATCGAGATGGAGGACGAGGGACTGTTCTCCGTGGCCGACGTCGAGCTCGAGGTGCTCGCCACCCCCGGCGTGACCACCGGCGGCGTCTCGCTCTACTGCGAGGATCTCGCGGCGGTCTTCACCGGGAAGACCCTGCTCATGGACGGGCCCGGCAAGCTCGGCGGAGAGTATCCCGCCCTCGCCGACCAGCTCACCTCCATCGGCGAGCGGCTCTTCACCCTGCCGCACGAGACCAGGGTGCTGCCCGCGCACGGCGAGGAGGGCAGGATCGGCGACCTGGAGCCGGAGTTCGACCGCTGGCTGTCGGGGTCGCTGACCGGCGCCCAGGAGGCCGAGCCGACGTCGCCGCTGGTGGACGGCACCGGCGTGTCCGGCATCGCGCTGAACCGCGACGAGTAGGGCCGTGGAGCAGCTCGGCCTCGACGGCATGCCGAGGCGGCTCTACACCTGCACTCCGTCACGCCTGAACACCTGGCTCGACTGCCGGCGCCGCTACCGCTTCGCCTATCTCGACCGGCCGGCCCCGCGCAAGGGCCCCGCGTGGGCCCACAACAGCGTGGGGGCCTCCGTGCACAACGCGCTGGCCGCGTGGTGGCGGGAGCCGTACGAGCGGCGCACGCCGGTCGTTGCGGCCACCCTGCTGACCGGTGGCTGGCTCCGCGATGGGTTCAGGGACGACGAGCAGTCGGCGGCCTGGCGGGACCGGGCCCGCGAGATGGTCTCCTCCTACGTCGCGACGCTCGACCCGGCCGACGAGCCGGTGGGCGTCGAGCGGACGGTCGCCACGCGCACGCCGGTGCTGGCCCTGTCCGGCCGGATCGACCGGCTCGACCGGCGCGGGGACGAACTCGTGGTGGTCGACTACAAGACCGGCCGCCGTCCGCCGACGCCCGACGACGCCCGGTCCTCGCTCGCGCTCGCCGTCTACGCGATCGCCTCGTCCCGCATGATGCGCCGCGCCTGCCACCGGGTGGAACTGCACCACCTGCCCACCGGCTCGGTCGCGGAGTGGGAACACGGTGCGGAGTCGCTGGCCCGCCACCTGCGCCGGGCCGAGGACATCGGCCTGGAGGCGGCGGACGCCGACGACGCCTACCGGGAGTGGGCCGGGCCCGCCGCCCGCGCGAGCGGCCGTACACAGAGCCGTACGGGGGGCCGTACGGGAGGCGCTGTGCCGGCCCCGAGGCGAGGGGAGGGCGCGTCCGCGGAGGACGGCGCGGCCGTCGCGGTGCCGCCGGAGATCGACGCGCTGTTCCCGCCCGAGCCGGGGCCCATCTGCTCGTGGTGCGACTTCCGCGCGCACTGCCCGGAGGGACGGGCCGTCTCTCCCGACCGCCTGCCCTGGGACGGCCTCCCCACGGCCGAGGAGGTCGCCGGTTAGCCTCCGTCAGCCTCCGGGCAGGGCGGCGGCGGGGTGGCGGCGGGATGACGGCCGGGATGGCGGCGGGGGTCGGCCAGCCCCCGCAGGCCCTGGCCGACGTCGTACCCGGCCGCGCCGAGGCGCTCCCGGGAGGCCCGCAGCATGGCCCTGGTGCCCTCGTCGAGCACGCGCTGGTGCACCGGGTCGGGAATGGTGTTCATGGTGAGCCGGAAGGCCCGCAGCGCCGCCGTGACCGCGATCCCCGGCACCTCGGGCAGCACGCCGTACAGGCGGCGGGCCCAGCGGGGCAGCGTGTAGTAGCAGAGCGCGCCGAACGGGAGGTAGACGGGCCTGGCCGGGGACAGGAACCGCAGGCGCTCCGGCAGGCGCGGCCAGAGCAGGAACCGGACGGCGGCGGCCGACTCGGGGATGACCCGCAGGCTGGGCCGCATCCGGGCGAAGTAGTCGTCCATCTCGCGCATCGTGCCCGGCACGTCCTCCGGGCGCAGCCCGACGTACGCCGCGCTGCGTCGTTGCTCGGCGAGGTAGCGGTCGGCCTGCCGGTCGGTGATCCGGGCGCCCGCCCGCCGGACGACCTCCAGGTAGGACGTGACCTCCGCGCAGTGGACCCACAGCAGCAGCTCGGGGTCGTCCACCCGGTGGACCCGGCCGGTGTCGGGGTCGTGGACGCGCAGCGCCCGGTGGATCGCGCGGACCCGCCTGGCGATGCGCTCGGCCTCCTCCGGGCTGCCGTACGTCACGCGGCCCACGAAGTCGGCCGTACGGCGCAGCCGCCCGAAGGGGTCCTCCCGGAAGTCGGAGTTCTGCCACACGCCCCGCATCGCCAGCGGATGCAGAGCCTGCAGCATCAGGCCGCGGACGCCGCCCACCCACATGGTCCGGTCGACGTGGACCAGCCACGTCACGGACTCGGGAGGCTGGACGGTGGGACCGCTGACCCCGGTCATGGCCGTCGCGTCAGCCGTGCTGGAGCAGCCGGCTCTCGGCCGCGTTCCAGAAGCGGGTCAGGGCGGCGGCGGTGGTCTCGGGCGCCTCGACGGCGGGCGAGTGGAGCGCCCCGGGGACGACGACGCACTCCGCGTCGAGCCGCCGGGCCATCTCGGCCTGCAACGGCGGCGGCCAGCCGTCGTCGTGCTCGCCGTACAGGACCAGGAGATCGAGGTCGCACCGGGCGAGCTCGCCGCACCGGTCGGTGGCGCCCAGCACCTCGTGCGCCATGGCCATGAGCCCGGTGGGGTGGTTGGCCAGCAGCCGCTTGCGCAGGAACGCCACGATGTCGTCCGGGACCCCCGCCTTCAACGCCTCCGGCTCCAGCCGGTTGGACCACAGGTAGTCCAGGCCGTACTCGGGCAGTTCGGCGAGCATCACCCGGCCCAACGCCTCCCGGGGTCCGATGATCCCGGCGGGCCCGGAGCTCATGAGCGTGAGCGAGGCGATCCTGGCGGCGCCGTTCAGCGTGGCCTCCCGGGCGACGAGGCCGCCGAAGGAGTGCCCCATGAGGTGCACCGGCTCGCCCTGCCCCACGGCCGCCGCGATCGCGTCGACGTCCGCGCCGAGCGCCCCGCACGTGTACGCCGCCGGGTCGTCGGGGCCCGGCGTCTCGTACTGCCCGCGCATGTCGACCGCGATCACCCGGCGGCCCGCCTGCGCGAGGGTCTGCAGCACGGAGATGAAGTCCTCCTTCGACCCGGTGAAGCCGGGGACGAGGAGGGCGGGCCAGCGCTCGGGGATTCCGCTCACGGGAAGCGCCTCCAGGGCCGCGAACGAGCCCAGCGGCGTCTCGATCTGCTCGCTGCTGACGCCCGGAGGGAGGGTCAGGAACCGTGGCGTGCTCACGAGACCTCCTCCATCTCACCCGGGATCCCCGGCATGGCCCGTCTGCTGAAGGCTCGCTCACTCACGTGGCATCACGATACCCAGCGGAGACTCCGGCGACACCGCCGTAAGATCCAAGCCGGTTGCGGACCGGCCGGGAAGAGGTCGTCCGGGTGGTCATGACGCGTGCCTCCTGTTCAGGTCATACCCACTGGGAACGTGGCGGCCCGCCGGGGGGGACCGTGCCTGCGTGTGAAGGCGTCCACGTGAAAAGGCAGGGAGCGCGCCGGGTGTCCGGCGCTCTCCCTGCCCTGGTGATCGTGCTCATCGACGAGCGGGCCTCGGCCGGCCCCTCACCCCGTACGGCGCGGGCGCGGCCGGGGCGGGCGGCGCCGCTGCTGGGCGCGCTCGGTCGCGGCGGACGGAGCCGGATCGTCGTCGTCGGTCGCGAGGTCGGGGGACCTGAACACGACCATGAACGGGCTGGCCGGGACGATCCGTTCCGGCTCCTGCCGCGCGACCGGCGGCCGGACGGGCTCGTCCGCCACGCCGTTCACGGTCGCCTCGGCCGGCGGCACGGATGGCACCGACGGCACCGACGACACGGATGGCACCGACGACACGGATGGCACCGACGACACGGATGGCACCGACGGCACTGACGACACGGACAGCGTGGACGGCGCCTCGTCGGAGGCGCCCGCGTCCGTGCTCCGCGTACGGCGGCGCGTGGGCCGGTCCGCGACGGGGTCCGCGATGGGCTCCGCGGCGGGCTCCGCGATGGGCTCCGCGATGGGCTCCGTGACGGGTGCGGCGACCGCCTGGTCCCCGCTCCGCGGCTCGGCGACCTGTGCCTCGCTGACCTGTGCCTCACCGACCTGTGCCTCACCGACCTGTGCCTCACCGATCCGGGGCTCGGCGATCTGGGAGCCGGCCGTGTCGGCGGCGCGGGTCCTGCGGCGGGAGGCCCGGCGCGGGGCCGCCTCCGGCTCGGACGCCGCACCGGCCGCCTGCTCCTCCTGGGGCCGCGCGGCCGGGACCTCGGCCAGCGCGCCGGTCAGGGCGTCCGTGTTGGCGCCCCCTCGCCGGGACCTGCGCCCCTGAGCCTGGACCTGCGCGCCCTGGGCGGGTTGGGCGGCCTGCTCGGGCGACCCGGAGCCGTCCCCCACCTGGGCGGTGGCCTGGGAGGTCAGGGCGCCGGCGTCGCCGCCGGAGGACCCTTCGGCCTCATGGAGGCGCCCGCCACGGGTCCGCCGCCGCTCGCGGGTGCGGGCGGGGCGCTCCCGGCGCTCCTCGGTGTTGTCGCGGTCGCGGTCGCGGTCACGGTCGCTTTCGCGGCCGCGCCCGCCCCGGTCGGACCTGCCGTGGGAGCGGGTGCGCCCGGTTTCGCCGAGGTCCTCGATCTCCTCGGACTCCAGGCCCGTGCGCGAGCGTTGGGCCCGCGGCAGCACGCTCCTGGTGCCCTCGGGGATGTCGAGCTCGCCGTAGAGGTGCGGCGAGCTCGAATAGGTCTCGACGGGATCGGCGAAGTCCAGCGAGAGGGCGTTGTTGATGACCTTCCAGCGGGTCAGCTCGGTCCACTCGACGAAGGTCACCGCGACGCCGGTGCGGCCCGCCCGGCCGGTGCGGCCGATCCGGTGGACGTAGGCCTTCTCGTCCTGCGGGCAGTCGTAGTTGACGACGTGGGTGACGTCGTCGATGTCGATGCCGCGCGCCGCGACGTCGGTCGCCACCAGCACGTTGATCTTGCCGTTGCGGAAGGCGCGCAGCGCCTGCTCGCGCTGGCCCTGACCGAGGTCGCCGTGGACGGCCGCCACCGCGAAGCCCTTGTCCTTGAGCTGCTCGGCGACCATGTCACAGGCCCGCTTGGTCTCGCAGAACACCATCGTGAGCCCGGAGCCCCTGCTCTGCAGCAGCCGCCCGAGAATCTCGATCTTGTCCATGCGGTGCGTGCGGTACACGTGCTGCGTGGTGAGCGTGGTCGTCTCTGCCTCGGCCGTAGTGGTCTCCGCGCGCACGCGGGTGGGCCGGTCGAGGTAGCGGCGGGACAGGTTCACGATCTCGCCGGGCATCGTGGCCGAGAACAGCATGGTCTGGCGGTCGTCCGGCACGAGCTTGATGATCCGCTCGATGTCCGGAAGGAACCCCAGATCGAGCATGCGGTCGGCCTCGTCGAGGACGAGCATGGTGATCTGGCTCAGGTCGAGGTGCTTCTGCTTGACCAGGTCGAGCAGCCGCCCCGGGGTGCCGACGATCACGTCGACCCCGTTCTTGAGCGCCTCGATCTGCGGCTCGTACGCGCGGCCGCCGTAGACGGTGAGGATGCGCGACCCCAGCTTCCCGGCGGCGAGGACCAGGTCCTCGGTCACCTGAAGGGCCAGTTCGCGCGTGGGGACGAGGACGAGACCGCGGGGCTTCTTGCGGTTCTTCCTCGGCTTGCCGACCAGTTGGAGCATGGCGACGCCAAAGGCATAGGTCTTGCCGGTGCCCGTGCGCGCCTGCCCGATGACGTCCTGGCCGGCCAGCGCCAGCGGGAGCGCCATCTCCTGAATCGGGAACGGTGAAGTGATGCCCTCGGTCTCGAGCGCATCGGCGATCTCCGGGATGACTCCCAGGTCTCGGAACGTCGTTGTCAGTGTGGCCTGCCTCAATCTGTGCGAAAGGCGGCCCTCCGGGACATCCGGCCGGCAGATCTTTCCCGGTCCGGGTCCTCGCGGACAGTCGCGCCTTCGTCATGAACAGCGACCGCGGCATCCACTGGTTCCTGAGGTCCGGGGGAGACCCCGGGTCGGCTCGGTTGTTGGCCAGTGCTGGTTGTTGGCCAGTGCGGTCGCACTTCCACGAACCAGTCTACTCGATACCACAACACGGAACCGATTTCCGCGTCTTCTCACTAAAAGTTGTTGTCCTGAGGGCGGCCGTACGGGGTGCCGAAGGGGCTCCGCCGGACCGGACCGGGCGGCTCCGCGGGCGCCCCGCCGACCCTTACGCTGCATCCATGAGTGATTCGTCTCCCGGGATCGTCGACCTGCTGGGCGTCCTCGCGTACGCCGAGCTCACCGCCTTCCTCAGGCTGGCCGAGGACGCCGCGCTGTTCGCGCCGACGCTGAACGACAGGGCGGCGCTCGGGGACGTGGCCGCGACCGAGTACGGGCACTTCCGGGTGCTGCGCGACCGGATCGCCTCCCTCGGGGCCGATCCGGAGGAGGCGATGGCTCCCTTCGTCGAGGCGATCGACGCCTGGCACGCCCAGACCAGGCCGAAGGACTGGTACGAGGCGCTGGTGAAGGCCTACGTGGGCGTGGGGATCGCGGGCGACTTCTACCGCGAGGCCGCCCGCCACGCCGATCCCTCGATCATCGCCCTGGTCGACGAGGTGCTGGCCGACGGGAGCCGTTCGGAGTTCGCGGTGGAGCGGATGCGCGCCGCGCTCGACGCCGATCCGCGCCTGTGCGGGCGGCTCGCGCTGTGGGCGCGCCGGATGGTCGGCGAGGCGCTGAGCCAGGGGCAGCGGCTGGCGGCCGCCCGTCCGCACCTCGCCGCGCTGCTCGTGGGCGAGCAGGGCGAGGATCTGGCGGAGGTCGGCCGGATGTTCGCCCGGCTGACCGAGGAGCACGGCAGGCGGATGACGGCTCTCGGCCTCACCCCCAACGGGTGAAACCTCGCCGTTCGTGATTCGCGCACCCGGCAAACGGATGTACGGTGCGAGCATGAGGGCCTCGCGCCGCTACGGCAGTTCCTTGACACGATGTGGGCCGAACAGCTGGACTCCCCGTGCGATCCTGCGGAGAGGAAGCACGGGCTGTCCGACGATCAGCGGAAGACGGGACGATCCGCATCGGGCGGATCTCACCCGCCGTCCCCGCGGATGCGGTTACGGGCGGTCCTGACCCGGGCGGCCGGATCCGGCCGCCGGCACGCCGCGCGTCGCGGGACATCCGCGCCGCCGGCCGGCTCCGGCCGCGCGTCAGACAGTCAAGTCGGACGGTCTCCAAGTCGGACGGTCTCCAAGTCGGACGGTCTCCAAGCCGGACCGTCCAGATCAGAGAGTTCCGCCGAAGCCGACGGGCCGCGTCTCGTCCTCGCCGATCTCGACGAACCCGAGCGAGGTCACGGGGACGACCACCCGGCGGCCCTTCGTGTCGGTGAGGGAGAAGACGCCCTTGTCCGAGGCGAGCGCCTTCCGGAGCTCCTCTTCGATCTGCTCGGCCGACAGGTTGGTCTCCACCACGAGCTCGCGGTGCACCGACTGCACGCCGATCTTTATTTCCATCAGGCTCCCCTTTCGCGAGGGCTGGTCTCTTCCCCATCGTCCTCGCCCCGCGGCGCGGCGAGCCCTGTGATCGCCTCAAGCGAACAGGAAATCGGGGGCCCGGTCAGCCCGTGCGGGGAAAGCCGCTGATGCCGCGCCAGGCCAGGCGTGCCATCAGCTGCGTCGCCGCCTCCTTGGGGATCGAGCCGTGGCTGCTCAGCCAGTAGCGGGCGCTCACCTCGGCCATGCCGACCAGGCCGACGCCGAGCAGGTGCGCCTCGTCGCTGGAGCAGCCGGTGTCCTCCTGGATCACCTGGCTGATCGCCTCGGCGCTCTCGTACAGCGAGCGCTCCATGCGCTGCCGTACGGGCGCCACGTTGCGCAGGTCGGATTCGAAGACCAGCCGGAAGGCCTCTCCCTGGCTCGACACGAAGTCGAAGAAGGCGCCGATGGCCGCCTGCACCCGCTGCTTGTTGTCGGTGGTGGACTCGAGCGCCTGGCGGCACCGGTTCACCATGTCGTCGACGTGCAGGTCGAGCAGCGCGAGATACAGCTCAAGCTTGCCCGGGAAGTGCTGGTAGAGCACCGGCTTGCTCACCCCGGCCCGCTCGGCGATCTCGTCCATCGCCGCGGCGTGGTAGCCGTTCTCCACGAACACTTCCTGCGCCGCGCTCAGCAACTGGCGGCGGCGGGCCATCCGGGGCAGCCGGGTGCCCCGGGGCTTGGCGTCCGGGGTAGCGGTCACGGCAGTCTCCTTGCACGAAGCGCATCGGGGGCTCCCGCCCCGGGGCCTCATCCTACGTGGCGGTATCTGTGATCAGCGATAGTCGTCGTCGTCGAGGTCGACCGTGCGCTCCTGCTCGGTCACGTCGGCCGGGTCGGCCTCGAACGGAACGCGTTCGGGCCAGCGCCTGTCCTCGGCGCCCTTGACGAGCTGGTGCTGCTCGACCGCGTCGGCCTCCGGCGCCTCGATCGAGATCTCCTCGGCGACCTCGTCGAGGGGCTCCATCTCGGGCATGTGATCTTCCTTCCGTTCGACGGGCGGCTGCGACAGGTCCAACACTACGGCCAGGGGTACGGCCGGGCTAAGCGCCGAGAGGCACCAACAGGTCGCCGTGTTCCGCGACGCGCTTCAGCACGTCGGAGGAGGTGAAGACGAGCTGCTCCGGGTTCTCGCACGCCTCGACCTCCTCCCACAGCAGGGGCGTCGACACGGTCGGCAGCGGGCCCGCGCGCAGCGAGTACGGCGCGACGGTGGTCTTGGCCGGATTGTTCTGGCTCCAGTCGATGAAGACCTTGCCCGGCCTTTCCTTCCTGGCCATCACGCTGGTCACGAACGGGTGCTCCTCCTGCATCCGCCGGGCCAGCGCCTTGGCGTAGTCGGAGGTGCCGGGCCCGCGGTCCCACGGCACGTAGAGTTGCATGCCCTTGTTGCCGCTGGTCTTCGGATGGCTCTCCAGGCCGTCTTCGGCCAGCGCCCGCCGCAGCAGGACGGCGACCCGGCAGCAGTCGGCGATCGTGGCCGGCGCCCCGGGATCGAGGTCGAAGACGAGGGTGTCGGGCGGCTGCGGCTCGCCGTCCTTGGCCACCCGCCACATCGGCACGTGGATCTCCAGCGCGGCCAGGTTGGCGTAGTAGACGAGCGTGGGCAGGTCCTCCACGACCGCGAACTCGATCTCCTCGCGGTTCTTCGTGCTGCCCGGCGCGGGGAGGGTCACCGTACGGACCCAGTCGGGCGTGTGGCCGGGGGCGTTCTTCTCGAAGAAGAACGCGCCGTCCGCGCCGTTCGGATAGCGCTTGACCGTAAGCGGCCGGCCGCGCAGATGTGGGAGCAGGACCGGGGCGATCCGGGTGTAGTAGTCGATCACCCCGGCCTTGGTGAAGCCGGTGCCGGGATAGAGGACCTTGTCCAGGTTGGTCAGGACGAGCATCCGGTCCTCGACCTTCACCCGCACCTTCTCCGTCATCACCGCTCCTCCCGCCGGGCCCCCGGCGGGCATCCCTGGGATCGCCCTGGTGAGATCGCCTTCGGCAGCCCGCCAGAGAAGGGGCTCTGCCCGATCTCAAGCGGCTCAATCAGGCCGTGGACGTCGCCCTGCACCGCGTTCGATCGGGTACGGCAGGGCCGTAGTGGGTACCTGCCCATGAGGTAACTCCCTTGAATCCCAGCATAGCGGTATTCGAACACAGAGACGAGAATGTAGCCATGCGGAGCATCTGGAAAGGCGCCATCTCGTTTGGTCTGGTCACCATTCCGATCAAGCTGTACTCCGCGACCGAACAGAAGGACGTCAGCTTCCACCAGGTGCACCGGGAGGACGGCGGGCGGATCAAGTACAAGAGGGTCTGCTCGGTCGACGGCGAGGAGGTGCCGTACTCCGACATCGCCAAGGGGTACGAGCTTCCGACCGGTGAGATGGTCGTGCTGACCGACGAGGACTTCGCCGACCTGCCGCTGACCACCTCGCGGCGGATCGACGTGCTGCAGTTCACCCCCGCCGACCAGATCGACCCCATCTACTTCGCGAAGTCGTACTACCTGGAGCCCGACGGGCAGGGGGCGAAGCCGTACGTGCTGCTGCGGGACGCGCTGGAGCGGTCGGGGCAGGTGGCGGTCGTGAAGATCGCCCTCCGCCAGCGGGAGTCGCTGGCCGCGCTGCGCGTCCGGGACGGCGTGTTCGTGCTGGAGACGATGCTCTGGCCGGACGAGATCCGCGAGGCCGACTTCGGCTTCCTGGAGGAGGACGTCCAGGTGCGGCCCCAGGAACTGAAGATGGCCGAGTCGCTGATCGACACGATGGTGGCCGACTTCGACCCGGCGGAGTACACGGACGCCTACCGCGAGGCTCTGCAGGAGGTCATCGAGGCCAAGGTCGCGGGCAGGGAGATCGTGGCGCCCGAGACGCCCGCCGAGCAGGGCCCGGCCGTCGACCTCATGGCCGCGCTGCGCGCCAGCGTCGAGGCGGCGAAGCGGGAACGCCAGGGCGCCGAGGCGGCGAAGGCTCCGGTGAAGAGTGCCGGGAAGGCCGCTGCGAAGGGCCCCGCGAAGAGTGCCGCGAAGAGTGACGGCAAGGCGGCTTCGGGCGGCGCGGAGGAGGAGAGCGCCCCCAAGAAGCGGAAGGCCCGCCGCTCCGCCTGATCGTTCGTTTCGCCTGATCGTTCGCGCCCCGCCGCTCCACGGGAGCCCCGGCGGCTGTCCCGCCGGGGCTTGTTCACGGTACGGAAGGAAGCGGCGCCGGGTAGCGCCGTCCGGGATCAGTCGTCGTCGTCGCCGTCGATGTCGACGACTGCGTCGCCGGACGCGAAGGCGGCGTTGTTCCGGTCGACCTTCTTGATCCTGTAGTACTTGAAGCTGCGGAAGTCGTTCCGGTTCACGAGCTTGTTCTTGTTCTTGTTGTAGTTGCGGCCGTGCCCGTGGCCGTCCCAGCCGCAGCCCCACTTGGTGACGATGGTGGCGGTGGTCGGGGTGGAGGCGTGGGCGGTGACGGTGCTCAGAGCGAGCGCGCCGCCGGCCATTGCCGTGCTGACCGCCAGACCGGTGATGACGTTCCGGAATTTGGGCATAGAGGCCCTCCTCGAAGGATGGATTGCCCGTAGTTCTGACTTCTCCGGTGGGAACCGGAGATGTCCGGTTATGACCTATATGTCCGGTCATCGCCGTGGTGTCTTGATTACCGAAGGGGCCCCCGGCCAAACGCGGCGGGGGAGAGTTTGAACTCTCGTTGCGACCCATGGCACGGGTTAACCGGTCGCTGACGCAGTCGGTGTCCGGTCCGCGATTCATCGACCGTGCCGGAGGGTACTCGCCGGCCCGCCGCATTCCCCGTCTCCGGCCCTCCCAATCCTCGCGGCCGTGGTTTCCGCCGGCCGTCCTGGGGCGGGGAAAGGTCAGGGCTCCGGCGAGTACCTCCGCCGGAGCCCTTGTCTCATGCCACAGAGAATTGATGGACGATTATCCGCGCCGGATGCCCGGCACCGCGGAAATCGCTTGTCTGCACTCTTCTTCGTTTTCGTCGCGGGACGGAGGCGGGAGAGCGGGACCACTCACCCCGCCCCTCCGTGCCGCGTTGAAGCGATGCCGCGAGAACGGAGCAACCCCGTTACTGGCGCAGGCGGTTCCAGTTGTTCCGGTCGAACCGGTCGTTGTTGTTGTACCAGTTGTTGTTCTGCCACCAGTTGTTGTGGAACCAGTTGTTGTCCCGGTTCGTCTTGTCCTGGAAGCCGAGAGCGACGTCCTTGGCGACGACGCCGAACGCGGAGTGGTCGTCCTTGCCGTCCTTGTAGAGGTTCTGGCCCCACCACCCCCGCTGGTCCCACCACCCGTTGTTGCCGTTGTTGTACTGGTTGTTGTTGAAGTGGTTGTTGTTGTTGCCGTTGTTCCTGTTGTTGCCGTCGACGAAGGGGTTGGTGGTGGCGAAGGCAGGGAAGCCCTGGCCGTTGCCCAGGCCGGTGTTCCCCTGGGCGATGCCGCCCGTGCCGCCCCGGTTGCCGTCGGCGACGCCGTTGTCGTTGGTGCCTGTGGTGAAGCCGGGGAAGAGGCCGTTGCCCAGGCCGGTGTTCCCCTGGGCGATGCCGCCCGTGCCGCCCCGGTTGCCGTCGGCGACACCGTCCCGGCCCCCGTCCCCGGCGCTGGCGGCCGTGGTCCCGAGGGCGATGGCGCCGCCGACGACCGCGGTGCTCAGAACGAGGCCGGTGATGACCTTCTTGAGGTTGGGCATTATGTGTCCTCCTTGACAGGATTCGATTGTCGATTGCCCGTAGTACCTGGCATTTCCCGCACATTTTCCGGCTGCGAGAATTGCCAATATGGCCCTTATCGAGCCCTACTTCCGACGCTAGGGTGATTTCCTCTGTGCGGGTCAGACAAACGAGGATCTGATGCTTTTGGGTAATGATTAGCTGCCTATAGGATTGATTCGAGGGATAATGCGCCTTATGTGGAGAAAGGTACGATTTGCGCCCCTGCTCCGAAGGGGTGTCCCGGCACGGCGCGTTGTCTCGTGCCGGCGGCGCGAACCGGGACCGGCCTGCATCTGGCGGAGAGTGGTGCCGAGGTGGCGGTCCCGGACCGGCGGTGCGCCGTACGAAGGGGGCCTTGAGGCGCGGCAGCGGTGGGGCCTGCGCTGTAGGCCTGGGGGGTGGGAGGGCCTGGGGGGTGGGATGGGGAGTTTGGGATGGGGCTCGCGGGAGGACTGGGGGAGGCTTCGGGAGGGCTTCAGAGGGAGGTCCTACGAGGCAGGGCTCCGGCGGAAGGTCCCGCCGGAGCCCTTGGTGGTGCATCGAGAGTCGAACGGCTGTCCTCGGATTCAGGCCGCTCCGGGAGCGGCCGATGTGCCGAGAGACCTGCTTCTGCACTCAACGGCGCCGGTCCGCTGGTCCGGGGCCGGAAGTTCCCGATGGCGCGTGGCTTCTTCCGTCACCTTCGCAGCGCGGCGTGGTCGTCTCGCAGGGCCGCTGGGAACCTGCCCTCTCAGCGCACGTTCTCGTTGTTGTTCCACCAGTTGTTGCGCTGGTCGCGGTTGTTCCACCAGTTGTTGTTCTGCCACCAGTTGTTGTTGAAGAAGGTGTTGTCGCGGTTGGTCTTGTCCTGGAAGCCGATGGCGACGCCCTTGCACACGATGCCGAAGCCGGAGGTGTCGTTGCGCCGGTCGGCGAACAGGCCCTGGTTCCAGAAGCCCTGCTGACCCCACATCGAGTTGTTGTCGTTGTTGTTCTGGTTCTGCTGCAGGTTGTTCCGGTTGTTG
This sequence comes from Microbispora sp. NBC_01389, assembly GCF_045040095.1. Classification (NCBI taxonomy): domain Bacteria; kingdom Bacillati; phylum Actinomycetota; class Actinomycetes; order Streptosporangiales; family Streptosporangiaceae; genus Microbispora; species Microbispora sp. NBC_01389. The sequence continues at coordinate 759,794 of NZ_CP109552.1, read as the reverse complement.
TTCCGGTTGTTGTTCTCGACGGGCACCGCGAGGACCGGGAAGGCGTTCCTGCCGACCAGGTTGTCCTGGGCGATGCCGCCGGTGCCGCCCCGGTCGCCGTTGGCGATGCCATCGGTGCCCGAGTCGCGATCGCAGTCGCCGGACCCGCAGGAAGCGCTGGCGGTCGTGATACCCATGGCGAGCGTGCCCCCGGCGACGGCGGCGCCGAGCGCGAAACCTGCGACGATCGTGGTGAGCTTGGGCATTGCGTGTCCCCCTTGACAGGATTCGATGTGCCCTGATTTCCCGGGGCCTTTCGCCGACGGCGCGGAGAAAGTGCCTCGGAGTCCCCGTGAGGCTTGAGGTCGTGTGGAGGTCAGGGCTCCGGCGAGAGAGAACCGCCGGAGCCCTTGTGAGTCACGCGTCGGATCGAACGGCCGTTCCCGTTGTGCCGGGAACGTGTGACTGCGCTCAACTCGGGGCGCCGCGCCGGCGCCGGAGGGCGGGAGAACTCCGCGAGTGCCTGTCCGGGTCGTCCCGTCACCCGTCCGGAGTCCGAACGGCGCGGTTGTCTCGCAGGCCGTTACGGCGGAGTGGTTTAGAAGCCGTTGCCGTTGTTGTTGTTCCAGCAGTTGTTATTGTTGTTGTTCCACCAGTTGTTGTTCTGCCACCAGCCGCTGTTGAACCAGTTGCTGTTCCGCTTGGTGGAGTCCTGGAAGGCGATGGCGGCGTCCTTGCCGATGACGGCGAAGCCGGAGTTGTCGTCGACGTTGTCGGTGAAGGCGCTCTGGTTCCAGAACGACTGGTTGTTCCAGAACTGGTTGTTGTTGTTGTTATTGTTCCAGCAACCGTTGCCTTCGCCGTTGTTGTTGCCGCAGGTGTTGCAGTTGTTGTTGTTGTTGCAGTCGCCGAACGGGATGAACGTGTTGTTCGAGATGGGCGGGGTCCCAAGGCCGAAGCCCAGGCCGCCGAACCCGTTGTCGGTTCCCGCGTTCGCGGCCGTCGCGCCCATGGCGATGGCGCCGCCCGCGACCGCGGTGCCGAGTGCGAGCCCGGCGATAACCCTCTTGAACTTGGGCATTGCTGTCCCCCTAAAGGATTGGATTGCCCCCGCATCCTTCGATATCTCGCGTCCGGCTGCCCGGGAGATATCTTTATGGCCCCTCACGGGACCGGGTTCCTGCGCTACGTTGATGTCCGGCGGTATCCTCGAACAAACGCCGCTCTATGCCTTTTGATCAGCCGATAGCTCTTTATGGCGCGAATTATAGGATAAAAGCGTGACTTGTCCCATAATGTCCGATTCTCGGATGGGCGGGCGTCGGCAGGCCGGCCGGAGGCGTGGGCGCCAGGGGCGCGGTGATCCCGGACCCTGGTGATCCCGGACCCTGGTGAGCCCGGGCCCTGGGGAGTCCGGCCCTGGGGAGTCGGGGTCAGGGGAGCTTGGGGTCAGGGGAGCTCGGGGTCAGGGGAGCTCGGGTCAGAGGGCGCCTGGGGGCGCGGACGCCGCCGGGAGAGCGCGTGGCCGCCCGGGGCCGAAGAAGCCGGTGAGCCGGATGGGGACCGGTGGAGACCGGCGAAAAGGGCCGAGAAGGGCCAAGAGGGCCGGGGAAGAGTCGGTGGAAGAACTGGGGGAAGAGCCGGGAAAGACGAAAGCGCCCGTGCCCGGGGTGCGGCCGGGAAACCGGTCCACACCGCGGCGAGCACGGGCACGTTCATCCGGCCCCGGGCCGGAGGCCCGGGGCCGGGGCATGTCTGACACTCTCCCTGGGCGCGGCCGGTCGTCCCGGCCGGCCGCGCGGCGATCACTCAGGATCAGGGAATGGCCTCGAAGTCGGCCGCCATCTCCCTCTTCTTCTTCTCCTCCTCCTCCTTCTTCTTGATGTCGATGTCGGCGTCGATGTCGAGCTTCTTCGCCTTCACGTTGGGGTTGATCTCGGTCGCCTGGTTCGTCTTCGGGTCGGCGATCGAGGCCTGGCCCTGGCGCGGCAGGTTCTGCGACTGCGTGTTGTCGTACTGGCTCGAGTAGGGCAGCGCCTGCGTCTGGCTCCACTGGGCGTTGTACGGCAGCGCGGCCGAGCCGTTGGACGACTTCTGGAACGGCGTGAGCACGAGCGTGAAGTCGCGCATCAGGAACTGGTCCTGGGACTCGGACTGACGAGCGTGCTGCCACTCGTGGTTCTTGTTCTTGTTCTTGTTGTGGTTGCGGTTGGCCGCCTTGTGGCCCTGCCGCTGCGAGTTGGCGTTCCAGTTGGTGTTGTAGCTGCGCGGGTAGTAGCGGGCCGGAGCGCTCGGGGCGGGAATGTAGCCGCCCATGACGGTCGTCGCGCCGGCCGCGCCACCGAGGGCGCCGCCGAGCACGACGGCCGCGCCGCCCAGCGCGGTGCCGAGGGCAAGGGCCCCGGCGATGTTCTTCAACACGGACATCTGGTTGGTTCTCCTCTGAATATCGCGACCCCGCCCGGTCCCGTACGGCGACAGGACGGGGTGACAGCAGGTATGTCGCCGCCGTGAGGCGGCGCGATGCGATGACCCGCGCCGGCGGCCCTCTCCTCGGAAACCCGCCGCCGGCGCTCCTTCCTCAACTGCTCACGCGTCCGCGTACGGAGCGGCGGTCCGGGTGACACCGGTCCGCATCCGCGGGTCTCGGTCGCCGCCCGTCCCGCTCCGCGGGTACGCCGCCGCTCCGCCGCTCGCGCGTGTTTCTCCCCCGGCTCGCGACCGTGGTCCCAGGCGAAGTCGCCCGGTCGCGAGCACGGGGTGGGCGTCCGGATGACGCGTCACCCGCCGGAGCGGGGACGTTCATCGGGACCGCCGGTCCGGATCGCGTCAGGGCACGAACACGGGGTCCGGGTCCATCTCCTTCTTCTTCTGGATGTCCGCGTCCACGTCGAGGTCGACGTTCGCCTCCTTCTTCTTGATGCGCGGGTCGATCTCGGTGGCCTGGTTGGTCCGCGGAGTGGCCGCGGACGCCTGGTCCTGGCGCGGGTTGTTGAGGGAGTCGGAGTTCGTGTACATGCGGTTCCACGGAATCGCCTGCGAGTTGCCGTTCTGCCAGTTGTACGGCAGGGCCCGCGAGTCGGTCTCCGACTTCTGGAACGGCGTGAGAACGAGCGTGAAGTCACGCAGCAGGAACTGGTGCTGGCCCTGGTTCTGCCGCTCGTGCTGCCACTGCTTCGTCTTGTTCTTGTTCTTGTTCTTGTTGCCGTTCAGCGCCTTGTGCTTCTGCCGCTGCGAATTGCGGTTCGAGTTGAAGTTGCCGTAGGGGTACGGGTAGCCACCGCCGCCCACGTAGCCGCCCATGACGGTCGCCGCGTTCGCGCTGCCGGCGGCGATCGCGGTACCCAGCGTGACGGCACCACCGGTGAGTGCGGCGCTGATCGCGAGGATCCCGACCAGGTTGTTGAACTTGGGCATTTCATGTCCTCCTTGAAGGATTGTTGCCCCGACACTCCGGCGTTTTCCAAGTCGTTCGGAAAATGCCCTTACTGATGACCCTTGGCGGATCATCCCTGCATTGTCTTGATTTCCTCGGTGTCCGAGCGACAAACGGCGATCGGCGGCTTTTGCCTTCCGCTTATCGCTTTATTGGCTCCGTTGAACCGCTAGCGCTCGGTTTGGTGTGGAATGTCATTCATATCCGCATTTCGAAATGTCCGAATGAGGTGGATATTGGGCTTATGTCGCGCCCGTCTGATCGGGACGAACCGGATGATCGATCCCGTTCCGCCTGGGTAGGGGGAGCACCCGCCGAGGCGTCGTACGGGCGGGGTTATGGTCGGAAACGCGAGGTGAAGCGGGGGAGGACGCGTGGGAGACGAGCCGATTCCGGTGTGGCCCGGCCGGTTCATCGACGTGGCGGGCGGCGGCCGCCTCCATCTCCGGGCGACTCCGGAGGGGCCACGGGAGACCGCCGTCTACGTCCACGGGCTGGCGGGCTCGGCGACGAACTGGACGGACCTGATGGGCGAGCTCGCCGGCGAGGTGCGGGGCGTCGCGCCCGACCTGCCCGGGGCAGGGCACTCCCCGGAGCCGCCGGACGGCGACTACTCCGTCGCGGCCGGCGCGACCGCGGTGATCAGGCTCGCCGAGGCGCTCGGGGACGGCCCGGTCCACCTCTTCGGTCACTCCATGGGCGGCGCGGTCTCGGTCCGGGTCGCGGCCACGCGGCCCGACCTGGTCAGGTCGCTGACACTGGTCTCACCGGCGCTGCCCGACCTGCGGCCGAGGTACGGCCCGGCCAGGATCGCCCTGTCGGCCGCCCCGTCCATCGGCGAGCTGGTCGTCCGCTGGCTGAGCGCGCTCCCGCCCGAGCGGCGCGTGATGGCGACGGTGAGCCTGTGCTACGCCGACACGGGCCGGGTGCATCCGGACCGATTGCGCGAGGCGGTCGAGGAGCTGCGCCGCCGCGACGCGCTGCCGCACGCGGTGATGGCCGTGGTCGGCTGCACCCGCGCGATCGTGCGGGAGTATTTCCGGTTGGGCGAGGACAACCTCTGGCGGCAGGCCGGGCGGGTGACCGCGCCGACCCTCGTCGTGTACGGTCTGCGCGACCGCCTGATCCACGCCCGCATGGTGCACCGGTCGGGCCGGGCCTTCCGCGACGTGCGCCTGGTCACACTCCCGCACGCCGGGCACGCGGCGCAGATGGAGTATCCCGAGCTCGTCGCGCGTGAGGCGCGCCGTCTGCTGGCCTACACGAGGATGTCACCCCGCCGACCAGCGTGATTGGGGAATGCGGGGCCACCCCGGTTAGGTTGTGAGAAGAGCTTGTGATGGGCCCATGGAGCCGAGCGCGACCATTGGCACGAAGACGGACACGCAAAGCAGGAGTGGAACTGTGTCGTTGCCACCGCTGGTAGAGCCGGCAGCAGAGCTGACGGTCGACGAGGTGCGCCGCTACTCGCGCCACCTGATCATCCCCGATGTGGGCATGGCGGGTCAGAAGCGGCTGAAGAACGCCAAGGTGCTGTGTGTGGGCGCGGGCGGCCTGGGCTCTCCCGCCCTGCTGTACCTGGCCGCGGCTGGGGTGGGCACCCTCGGCGTCGTCGACTTCGACGTCGTCGACGAGTCGAACCTCCAGCGCCAGGTGATCCACGGCCAGTCGGACGTGGGCCGGCTGAAGGCCGAGTCGGCCGCCGCGAGCGTGCGGGAGATCAACCCGCTGGTGAACGTCATCATCCACAACGTCGCTCTGACGACCGACAACGTGATGGACGTCTTCGCCGGCTACGACCTGATCGTGGACGGCACGGACAACTTCGCCACCCGCTACATGGTGAACGACGCGGCCGTGCTGCTGGGCAAGCCGTACGTCTGGGGGTCCATCTACCGCTTCGACGGCCAGGCGAGCGTCTTCTGGGCCGAGCACGGGCCGTGCTACCGCTGCCTCTACCCCGAGCCCCCGCCGCCGGGCATGGTGCCGAGCTGCGCCGAGGGCGGCGTGCTCGGCGTGCTGTGCGCGTCGATCGGCTCCATCCAGGTGAACGAGGCCATCAAGGTCCTCACCGGCGTCGGCGAGCCCCTCGTCGGCCGCCTGATGATCTACGACGCGCTGGAGATGAAGTACCGCGACGTCAAGGTCCGCAAGGACCCCGAGTGCCCGCTGTGCGGGAAGAATCCCTCGATCACCGAGCTGATCGACTACGAGGCGTTCTGCGGCACGATCTCCGACGAGGCCCAGGAGGCCGCCGCGGGCAGCACGATCACCGCGGCCGAGCTCGAGGCGATGCGCGACCGCGGCGACGACATCATGATCATCGATGTCCGCGAGCCGAACGAGTACGAGATCGTCAGCATCCCCGGCGCCGTACTGATCCCCAAGGGCGAGTTCCTCAACGGCTCGGCCCTGGAGGGTCTCCCGCAGAACCGGAAGATCGTGCTGCACTGCAAGTCGGGCGCCCGCTCGGCGGAGGTCCTCGCGGTGCTGAAGAACGCCGGCTTCTCCGACGCCGTCCACGTGGGCGGCGGCGTGCTGAGCTGGATCAAGACGGTCGACCCCAGCCTGCCGACCTACTGATCGCTGTCCCAGGGATCCGCCACGACGGCCGCCGCCTCCACCCCGAGGCGGCGGCCGTCGCCGTCCGCTCGGGCCGCTCCGGGAGGTGTGAGGCACTTTCCGTCGTGTTTGGGGGTATGGCGGGCGGTTGGTCGCGTTAAGGTCACGTAGGAGAGGAGGCCGAGACGCGAACGGAGGCGCAGTGGGGGAGACCCGCACCTGGCCGGCCGTCGCCGTGGCCTCCGCGATCACCTTGATCTGCGCGATCGCCGGTGGCATCGCGGCGAGCGCGGCGGTCGCCGAGCTCACCCGGGGGCCCAGCCAGGCCGAGTTGCGCGAGGCGCAGGCGGCCGAGACGGCGCTGCGCTGGGAACGCTGGCCGGTGGGGCGCGTCTTTCCCGCGAGCCTGGCGTACAACAGCGAGCAGGGCGGCCGCGAGCTGGCGCGGCGGGTGGGCGTCTCCACCCGCACCGACTGCCGGTCGGCCGTGGACACCGCCGCCGTCAGGGCGCTGCGCGCGGCCGGATGCCGGGCGGTCCTGCGGGCCACCTACCTCGACGGCCTGCAGGGCGTCGTGGTCACGATCGGAGTGGCGGCCTTCCCCGACGCGGCCCGGGCGCGCACCGCGCTCGCCGCCTTCCCCCGCGAGGGGGCGCTCGTCCCGGGCCTGCGCGCCCTCCCGTTCCCCGGCACCGTGACCGACCGCTTCAGCGCGGGCGGGCGGCAGGCCGCGACCGTACGACAGGCCGGGCCCTACCTCGTGCTCACGACGGCGGGCCAGGTCGACGGGCGGCCGGCCCGGGGGGTCGGGCAGCAGCGGGCGACGATCTTCTCGTTCGCCGGCGACCTGGCCGGGGACGTCGCCGCGATCCTGACCGCGCCGGTGCCCCCGGACTGCAGGGCCCGGGAGTGGCAGTGCTGACCCGGCGCGCTCGTACGAAGATCCGGACGAAGATCGGGAGGTGCGTCCTGGCCGCGCTCGCGGCCGGGACGCTCACCCTGCCCGGCGGGGCGTTCCTCGGCGCGGCCCGGGCCGACGACGTACGGCTCAGCCAGCAGGACGTGCTGCGGACCCTCGACGTCGACGACGCGTGGCAGCTGACGAAGGGCGCGGGCGTCACCGTGGCGGTCCTGGACTCGGGGGTGGACCCCGACCACCGCGACCTCGCCGGCTCGGTCGTCACCGGCAGGGACTTCACGAGCGGCGCCAACCCCCGGGGGGTGGAGCCGGTCCGGCTGCACGGCACGTACATGGCCTCGCTCATCGCCGGGCACGGACACGGGCCGGACGGGGCCGACGGCATCATCGGCGTGGCGCCGGAGGCCCGGGTGCTGTCCGTACGGGTGATCCTGGAGGACGAGGAGCCCGGGTTCCGCACATTCAACTCCGACGCGCGCTACGAGGGCGTGGTCGCCAAGGGCATCAGGTACGCCGTGGACCACGGCGCCGAGGTCGTCAACCTGTCGCTGTCGAAGGACATGCCGACGAAGGACGAGCGCGCGGCCATCCGCTACGCGATCTCCAAGGGCGTCGTCCTGGTCGCCGCGGCGGGCAACGACGGCGCGGGCAAGCAGACCGCGCCGTACTCCTACCCCGCGGCGATCCCCGGTGTGATCTCGGTGGCGGCGGTCACCTCCACGCTGCGGCGAGCCTCGTTCTCCAACCGCAACTCCTCGGTCATGGTGGCCGCCCCCGGCGTGGACGTCCTCGGGGCGGGCCCGGGCGACGAGTACTGGGTCGGCCGGGGGACCTCGCAGGCGACCGCGCTCGTCTCCGGGATCGCCGCGCTCATCAAGTCGCGCCATCCCCGGATGTCGCCCGCGCTCGTCGCGCAGGCGCTTTCCTCGTCGCCCGAACGCAAGGGGCCCTACAACACGGGCACCGGCTTCGGGGTGGTCAACGCGTACCGCGCGCTGAGCGTCGCGGCCACCCTCGCGCGGCACCGCGCCGTCGCGTCCGGCGCCGGAGTGCTGAACCCCTCGCGTCCCCTCCGTACGGCGGCGGGCGGCCAGGAGCCCATCGTGGTCGTACGGCGCGACACCGGCGCGATCCTGCTCTACGGCGGCATCGCGCTCGCCGCGTTCGCGGGTTCGGGCGCGGGGCTCGCGGTCCTGCTCGTGCTCGCCCGGCGGGCGAGGCGGCGGGAGCGGGAGGACGACGCGCTGCCTCCGGCTCCTTGGCCGTCACGCCTGCCGACGTAGCATCGGAGTATGCCGCCCGAGCAGCCCCACAGTCCCAGGAGGGCCAATCACAGGGGGGCCGGTCCCAGGAGGGCGCGGATCCCGCAGGAGGCCCGGCTGCCGCGCCGAGCCGCGCGGGCGCGGCCCTGGACGGCCTCGCGGGGGCGCGCCGCCGCGGCGCTGGCGGCCCGCGAGCGGGCGGAGCTGGCGCGCGGCGTCCGGTTCCGGTCGGCCTACCTCAGGATCATGGGTGTCGTCCTCGCCGTGGCCGCGCTCAACGTGCTGCTGGGGGCGTTGGGGCTCGTCCGCGAGACCCGGTCGAGGCCGCTCACCGACGCCGAGCGCGCCCGCTACGTGGCGCAGGACGTGGCCCGCCGATGGCAGGCCTGGCCCGCGGGCATGGTCTTCCCCGAGGAGCTTCCGTACACCGGCCTCGGCCGGACCCAGCAGTACGCGCGCAGGGTCGGCATCGCGCCCGAGGCGGCGTGCGGGTCGGTGGTCGACGCGCCGGTGGCGCCGGTGCTGGGCGAGCACGGCTGCCGGACCCTGCTGCGCGCCACGTACGTCGACCAGACGGCCACGTTCGCCGTCACCGTGGGCGTCGCCGTCATGCCGAGCGAGGACGCCCGCGCCGGCGCGGCGGCCGACCTGCCCGTGGACGACCGGGTGGGGGTGCGGCCGGTGGCCTTCCCCGGCACGGTCACCGACTCGTTCGGCGCGGCCCAGCGGCAACGCACCGGCTGGGTGGGCGCCGGGCCGTACATCGTCTTCCTCACAGTGGGGTACACAGACGGAAGGACACGCGCGTCCGTCCCCCTGGAGGAACAGGTGAACAGCGAGATGTGGCCCCTGGCCCAGACCCTGGCCGGGCGCATCGCGCGTGCCCTCGGAGAGCCCCCGGACGTCCCCCGCTGCACCCAGGGGAACGCGTGCTGAGGGTGGTCTCGCTCGGCGCGGCGCTGGCGGCCCTCCTGCTCGGGACCGGCCCGGCGGTCTCCGCGGCCGTCCTGCCGGAGGACACCGTCCCGGCCGTCGCGCCGGCGGCCACACGGGCGGCCACACGGGCTGCCGTACCGGGCGGCGGGGAGGAGCGCTGGGCGCTCGACGTCGTCAACGCGGCCGCCGCCTGGAAGGTGACCAAGGGCGCCGGGGTGGTCGTGGCCCTCCTCGGCGGGGGCCAGCCCGACTCCGGGCTGCCCGAACTGGCCGGCCGGGTCGAGCACGGCCCGGACATGACGGGCACGGTGTTCGGCGACGAGACGCAGCGTCCGGGCGACGACGCGACCGCGCTGGCGTCGCTGATCGCGGGGAGTGGCAGCGGCGGCGGGCTCTCGGGCGTCGCGCCGGAGGCGCGGGTGCTGTCGCTTCCTGTCGTGGTGAACCGGCCGGAGCGCGACTACGTCGATCCGGAGGAACGGCCGGAGGAGACGCGCGACAGCCCGCTCGCCCGGGGCATCCGGTACGCCGCCGCCCAGGGCGCGAAGGTCATCTGCCTGCCCGTCCCGGCGTACGGCGTCGACCGGGTGGAGCGCGACGCCATCTCCTTCGCGCTGACCAGGGGCGCCGTGCTCGTGGCCGCGGTGGGCGACGCGGGCCAGTCGGAGTACGCGCGGCAGAACGGCACCTCCTTCTGGGCGTTCCCGGCGGGATATCCCGGAGTGGTGGGCGTGGGGGCGGTCGACCGGCGGGGCGGCAAGACCTCCGGCAGCAGCGACAACCTTTCGGTCTTGGTCGCCGCGCCGGGAGAACGGGTGCCGGTCGCGCTTCCCGGCGGACGCCGGGGCACGGCGTCGGGCACCGGAGTGGCCAGCGCGATTGTCGCGGGAACCATCGCGCTTATTAAGGCGAAATATCCGGATCTGCCGCCTGAATTGGTCTCACGGGCGCTGACCGCGACGTCGCGTCCCCATCCGCCCGCCGGTTATGACGACAAAGTCGGATTCGGAGTAGTGGACGCGGCGGCGGCCCTCGCGAAAGCCGGAGAACTCGTCGGATACGGCCAGGCGTCGGCGGTCCAGGACGACGCGCACTTCGGCAAGGGCCCGGTCTCACGGGCGCCCGCGCGCCCGGGGCCGGATCCGGTTAGGCTCTGGGTCTACGGCATCGCCATCGTCCTCGGGATCGGCGGTTTCTGCGCCGGCGCCCTCGCGCTCAGCCGCCGGTGATCACATGTTGGCCGCCGTTTGGCGGCATTTCGGGCGCGGTCTTCCAGTTGTTCGCGTTTCCGGTCACAAAGCCGGGTCAATTTTCGCTAAGGTCGCGGCTCATGGGGTACGAGCTGCGCGTAGAGCGTGATGCACCGCTCGCCTACGCCGAACTCGCGAGCGTCTCGGCGCAGGCCGGATTCGAGCTGCGGGGGTCACACGAGGCGGGCGAGGTCCTGGCGCGCCACGGCGACTCCGTGCACCAGATCGCGACCTGGTCCGGACGGCTCGTGGGCCGGCCGGGGTCGGACTGGCAGGTCGCCCAGCTCGCCTGGCTCACCGACCTCATGGGAGCCCGGCTGGTGGGCGAGGACGGCGAGGAGTACGGCATCAGGAACGGGGTCGTCGAGCAGATCAACGGGGCGGCGACCTACGAGTTCGGCAAGCTCGAAGAGATCATCGCGGCCGGGCCCTCCGACTGGAGTGTCTGAGACCGGCCGCGAGCCCCCGCCGTACGCCGAACGGGTGCTCGACGTGGTGGACCGGATCCCGCCCGGCAAGGTCATGTCGTACGGGGACGTCGCCGAGTATCTCGGCGAGGGCGGCCCCCGGCAGGTCGGCCGGGTGATGTCCCTGTGGGGCGGCGCCGTGCCGTGGTGGCGGGTCATCCGCGCCGACGGGACCCCGGCGGCCGGTCTGGAGGCCGAGTGCCTGGCGAGATGGCGGGCCGAGGGCACCCCGACCCGGGGCGCGCGGGCCGACATGCGCACGGCCCGCTGGGACGGCCGCGGGTGACGCCTCGGATCAGGCCGGGTCCCTGACAGGTCACCCTTCGCCATCGGCGCGTCACGCGCCGGATCACACGATATTCACAGGCTGTCCCAAGTCAGGTCTGGCAGTGTCCTGGCAGCATTACCATTTTCTGAACACAGGTCTGGCGAAGGGCGGTGCCTCCCCTATGACACCCGCACCCACGAGCGACGCTGTCGCTGAACGATTGCGGGCTGTCCAGGAGCTCTACGACCGGGGCGAGCCCATCGACGCGTTGGTCGCGCTCGTGCGCGCGGAGGGCCTCAGCCCCGCGCAGCGCCGCGAGCTCGACCGTGAGGCGATCGTCGGCCCCCTGGGCCTGCGCCTCGACGCCGCGGCCAAGCGCGGGGCGGCCCGCCGCCGCCAGGCCGTCGACGTGCTCCGGCCGTACCTGGCGCAGGTCGATCCGAAGGTCAAGCGGGAGCTTCCGGTCGGGCGCCGGGTCGCCTGCCATCTCGTCGAGACCCAGGATCCGGGCACGCTCGCCGAGGGCGACGCGCTGGTCAAGCTGGCCGCCGCCGCGGCCGAGCCGTCCCGCCGGGTCCGGCGGGGCCTGCGGTGGTACGCCGACCTGCCGGTGGAGGTCGGCGATCCCTCGCTGCTGCGCCTGCGGGCGGCCGACCTCGTGCCGGTGACGCAGATCGACGACATCACCTGGGTGGGCAACCGGCTGCGGATCACCGGGCACGCCTACATCGCGGGCCTGTCGGTCCGCGGCCGGCGCTTCAACCACGCCACCGTCGTGCTGCGCGGCCCCCGCTGGCTGCCCCGGGTCACGCTGCGGACCCGGCGGATCTACCGGCCGGAGGCCACCCACGACGCGCGCGAGCCCGGGTGCAACTACGACTGGGCGGGCTTCAGCGCCGACCTGCACCCGTTCTCGCTGCGGTGGCGGGCGGGGGTGCGGGCCCTGGTGCGCGGCGCCAAGCGGCTGCTGCGCCGCCGCCACACCGTCCAGGACACCACCACCTGGCGGGCCGAGATCGTCATCTGGAGCCGCGCCGCCCGGTCCAGGGGCGTGCTGCGCGGTCCCGTGATCGGCCGCACCGAGCGCCCGGCCGGCCTGCGGGTGCGCCCGCGCTGGTGGGTGCGCCCGGTGTGGACCTCCGACAAGGCGCTGCAGGTGGTCTACCAGCCCACCCGCGCGGAGCTCACCGCCGTCCGGCTGGACGGCGACAGCGTCGAGCTCACCGGCTTCCTGCCGGGCCGGCCGGTCACCAGGGGCAAGGCCCGCGTCGGCGGGCACCGGATGTCGGCCGACTTCACCCCGGCCGAGGGCGGCAGCCGCTTCTCGCTCTCGCTCGCCGTCCACACTCTGCTCAGCGCCGAGTCCCGGCGGCTGTGGGTCGAGCCGAAGGGCGACCCCGCGGCGGCGGTGATGCTGGAGGGCGCGGAGGAGACCCGGCTGCTCGTGGGCGACCGCGAGATCACCGTGCAGGGCGACCGGCGCGACCGGGTCGTCATCTCCGGCCACAAGATCCTGCCCGTGATCACCTCCGCCGCGTGGCAGGACGAGTCGGTCATGCTGACCGGGCGCTACCCCGACCCGGACCACGGCCCGCGCGACCTCGTGCTGCGGCACCGGGGCGGGCTCACCATCCGCGTCCCGCTGGAGCGCGACGGCGAGCGGTTCACCGTACGGCTGTCGCCCGGCGCGATGCCGCGCTTCGGCACGGCCGTGCCGCTGGCCGAGGGCACCTGGAACATCTCCGTGGCCCCGCCCGGCAAGTACGGCCCCGCCATGGTGTCCACCCGGTTCGACCACGCGGCGCTCGACGGGCTGGACGAGGGACCCCGGACGATCGGCGGCCGGGTCTACCGGTTCGTCGCCACCCGGTTCGACGTGCCGGTGCTGGTCGCGGCCGAGGACCGGCCCGGCGACGAGCGCAGCGCGGCGGGCGTGTGGGCGCTCAGCCGCACGTTCTACCCCGCCGAGCGGGCCCGGCCGGTGCGCGACGCCACCGTCTACGTCTCCTTCGACGGCCGCGCCTACTCCGACAACCCCAGGGCGATCTACGAGGAGCGGCTGCGCCGCGGCGACGAGAGCGAGCACATCTGGGTCGTCAGGGACGGCGCGTTCGTCCCGCCGGGCTCGCGCGAGCTGGGGCTCGGCGAGGGCGTGACGCCCACCGTCGTCCGCGAGGGCAGCCGGGAGCACTACGAGGCGCTCGCCCGGGCGCGGTACGTCGTCTCCAACGGCTTCCTGCCGCAGTGGTTCCGCGCCCGCGACGAGCAGGTCTGCGTGCAGACCTGGCACGGCACGCCGGTCAAGCACATCGGCCGCGACCAGGCCCACATGAAGCGCGAGCCCCGGCCCCCGGTCTGGCACCGCCAGGCCGTCGAGGTGCGCGGGTGGGACCTGCTGCTGTCACAGAGCCCCTGGGCGTCGTCGGTGCTCCGCAAGGCGTTCGGCTACGAGGGCGAGATCCTCGAGTCGGGCTACCCCCGCAACGACGTGCTGCTCGCCGGTGACCGCGACGTCGTCGCGGCCGAGATCAGGCGGCGCATCGGCGTCCCCGAGGGCAAGCGGGTCGTCCTGTACGCGCCGACCTTCCGGGACTGGGACCGCAGGAACGCGGCGGTCAAGCTCGACCTGGCCGACGCGAGGCAGGCCCTCGGCGACGACCACGTCGTGCTGGTGCGCGGGCACATGATGCAGGCCTTCCCGCACGTGAACGCGCAGGGCGGCTTCGCGATCGACGTCACGACCTACCCCGACACCGCTGACCTGATGCTGATCGCCGACGTGCTGGTGACCGACTACTCGTCGGTGGTCTTCGACTTCGTCGCGACCGGCCGGCCGGTTGTGCTGTTCACGCCGGACCTCGGCAAGTATCGCTCGTCCCGGGGTCTGTACCTCGACCTGGAGTCGCAGCGGCCGGGGCCGCGTCTGGAGACCTCCGCCGAGGTGGTGGAGGCGCTCCGCCACATCGACACGGTCACCGCGAAGCTGCACGACCGCTACGCCGCCTTCGTCCGCACCTACGCCCCCCACGACAACGGCAAGGCCGCCGCCCGCGTCATCGACCACGTCTTCACCAGCTAAGACCGGCAGCTCTCCCACGCCCCCGGGCCCCACGGCCCGGGGGCGCCTTTATCGGATCAACCGCCACCCATCGTATCTATTCGATTACCCTGAGTATCATCGGCCGTATGCTCAGGAACCCGAGGCCGATCGACGGCCAGGACGATATCCAGCGCCTGTGCCAGGAGCTCAACGACGCCGGCTATACGGCCGAGATCACCTATGGCCGGGTCGTCGTGAGCCCGAAGGTCAGCCGGGAGCAGTCGAACATCACCTTCCGGCTGATGAACCAGCTTTTCGACGTGGTTCGTGAGAATCAGTGGGTCATCCACTCGAATTGGGGCGTTCACATCCCGCCGTACCCCGACATGCGGCTTCCCGACCTGATGATCGCGCCACAGGACGCCGAGCAGTACGACGACATGCACATCTTCGGCGACGGCGCGTTGCTGGTGGCCGAGGTGTGTTCCAAGGGGACCCGGTCGATCGACTGGGACGAGAAACCGCTGGAGTACGCCCGGGCGGGCGTGCCGCTTCTCCTGATCGTCGACCCGGTGACCGACCCCGCGACCGTCACGCTGATGCACGAGCCGCGCAAGGATCTCGCGGTGGACGACCTCCGCGAGCCGTACCAGCGGATCAGCGTGGCCGACGCTGGAGAAGTGCTCCGGCTGCCGGCGCCGTTCGGCATCGACCTGGACACCGGGACACTGTTCGCCTGACCGGTCCGCCGCCGGGCCGTCGATGCGTGGACGGCCCGGCGGCGGGGCGGCCTATGGGGGGAACGGTCAGGCGGGAGAGCGCGGCGGGATGCCCATGACACCGAGGGCGGCCAAGCCGATCAGGTGCATTCCGGCACTACGGGCCTCGGCGAGCGTCAGTTCGACGAGAGCGCGGTCGTCGATCTGCAGGTGGATGCGGGGTTCGTCGTCCCCAGGGCCGAGCATGAGGTCGAGCCACAGTCGCTGGGGGAGCCCCGCGAGCGGGAGGGCGTGGAGATCGACGGCCTGAATCCAGGCGTTGTGAATGCGTTCGGTGAGAGGCTCGTCGATGTGGGCCTCCATGCACCAGGGCGGGCACGACCGGGTGAGGCGTACGGTCCGGAGACGTAGCCGACCACCTGCCCGTCGAGCCCGCTGCTCAGGTCGGCTCCAAGCGTGCTGTTTCTGGTCGAGAGTCTGATGGGAGCCCTGGTCACGGGGCCACCGCGATCTCGGCGAGGCTCTCCTGCTCGGCCATGACACGGCACAGCTCGCGCAGGTCGTCGGCATCGACCGTACGGCAGGCGCCCGCCTCCTCGGCTGCCGCCGTGAAGGGCCGCTCCCGGCTGGCCCAGAACCGCCCGGCATCGCTTCTCATGATCCGCCACCCGGCGAACTCCGTACCGGGTGGGTCGGCACTCTCGTCTTCCAAGTCAGGACCTCCATCCTGATCGCTGTGGATCTCAATCGGGACGTTCCGAGGGGGGCCTCATTGCTCATCAGCGGAGGCAGATTTATAGTGTTCTAGAGCACTAGTGCTGTCAAGCGGAAATCTAAAGTGCTCTAGAACAGGAGACATGGTGGAGACTCCGCAAGCCCTCGCGCCGTACAGACGGATCGCCGCACAGATCAGAACTCGGATCGAGCGGGGAGAGCTGCGGCCCGGTGATCAGATTCCGTCGGTCCGGGAGATCATGCGAATCGAGGGCGTGTCGACTGCGACGGCAACGCGGGTCGCGGCGGTCCTGCGGGCCGAGGGCTACGCCGAATCGGTGCCGGGGATCGGAACCATCGTCACCCAGCGGCGCAAGCTGACCAGCGGCCCGGACCGGCTCACGATGCTCCGCGCCACAGGCGACAGCATGCGTCCTGGCGAGCGTACCGAGATCCTCGGTGCCGACCTGGTCCCGGCTCCGGGCCATGTCGCGGACGCGCTCGGCATCGACGAAGGGGACGACGTCGTGCGACGCCGACGTGCCTACTACGACGATCTCGGAGCTGTCGCGCTCTCCACCTCGTGGCTTCCTGGCCAGCTCGCCGACGCC
The DNA here is from genome assembly GCF_045040095.1 of Microbispora sp. NBC_01389. NCBI lineage: Bacteria > Bacillati > Actinomycetota > Actinomycetes > Streptosporangiales > Streptosporangiaceae > Microbispora > Microbispora sp. NBC_01389. Next base: position 743,631 of record NZ_CP109552.1, on the reverse strand, counting down.
GCACCTGAGCTGTTGGTGAGCCGCCCGCTGCCGAAGATGACCTTCGGGCTCGTCGAGGAGCGCACGGGACGCCGGGCGGTCAGGCGCCGGGACATAGTCGCGATCAGGGCTGCTCCCGAGGATGTGGCCGCCGCGCTGGAGGTCGATCCAGGCACACCTGTGTTGACCATGACGAACTGCTACTGGGACCAGCATGGCGAGGTGACCGAGTACGCGGAGGACTATCTTGGACAGGGCCGCGAACTGTCCGCCGACTTCGACCTCGACTGATCCTGCGACGAACCGGCCAAGTCTGTTGCGTCATCACCGCTGTGAGGAGAGACCATGCCTGCTGCTCCTGATCTGTCCGGCGCTGAGTTCCACAAGTCCAGCTTCAGCGGCAGCGGAAACGACTGCGTCGAGGTGGCGACGAACCTGCGTGGGCTGGTGGCGGTGCGGGACAGCAAGGATCGATCGGGGCCGGTCCTGACCTTCACGCCACAGGAGTGGAGCGCCTTCATCGCCGGTGTGCGGAGCGGCGAGTTCGACATCTGACCACAGCCCGCGCCTCGCGCGGTTCCCGGGCCCTGGGCGGGTGGCCTGGGGTGATGACCAGGGGATTCCGGGCAAGAGGCGAGACCGGATAGCGCTGTACTGGGCATTCGGGCACGATCTGCCGCGGGGATCTGGTGGAATGCTGTGTTGTGAGTGGTCAGAACTACCGGCTGGTGCGGCGTGGGGGCGTGGGACGGCGCGTGGCTCCCGTGCTGGACGAGCACCAGAGGGCCGTCGTCGAGCACGAGAGCGGGCCGCTGCTCGTGCTCGCCGGCCCGGGGACCGGAAAGACCACAACGATAGTGGAGACCGTCGTCGACCGGGTCGAACGGCGGGGCGTGGATCCCGAACGGGTGCTGGTGCTCACGTTCAGCCGCAAGGCCGCCGGGGAGCTGCGTGAGCGGATCACCGCGCGGATGCGCCGCACCACCAGGACACCGCTGGCCCTCACCTTCCACAGCTACGCGTACGCGCTGCTGCGGCGGGAGGCGGTGCTGGCCGGTGGGCCGCCGCCGCGCCTGCTGACCGGTCCCGAGCAGTTGCTGGAAGTCCGGCGGCTGCTGCACGGCGAGCTGGAGGACGGCGCCCGGCACTGGCCGCCGGACATGCGCGAGCTGCTCAAGACGCGGGGGTTCGCCGAGGAGCTGCGCGACTTCCTGTCCCGGGCCGCCGAGCGCGGCCTGTACGGCGACGCGCTGGTGCGGCTGGGCCGCGAGCACGGCAGGGCCGACTGGGAGGCCGCCGGGCTGTTCTCCGGCCGCTACCAGGACCGGTTCGACCTCGACCCCGTGCCCGCGCTGGACTACTCGGAGCTGATCCGGGAGGCGGCCGGGCTGCTGACCGACGGGGAGGTGCGGGAGCGTGAACGGGCGGCCTACGACGTCGTGCTCGTGGACGAGTACCAGGACACGGACCCGGCGCAGGAGTTCCTGCTCGCGCAACTCGCCGGGGACGGCCGCGACCTCATCGCCGTGGGCGACCCCGACCAGTCCATCTACGGCTTCCGCGGCGCCGACGTGCAGGGCATCCTGCGGTTCCCCGAGCGGTTCCCGGCCCGGGACGGCCGCGACGCGCCGGTGGTCGCGCTGCGCGTGTGCCGCCGCAGCGGCCCGGCCCTGCTGGAGGCCTCTCGCCGCGCCGCCTCCCGCCTGCCCGCCGTACCGGGTCATGACAACAGGGCCGGCGGGCACCGCGACCTGATCCCGGTCGGGGACGCGGACCCGGGCGAGCTCAGGGTCCTGCTGGCCGACAGCGTCAGCCAGGAGGCCGCGGTGGTGGCCGACACGCTCCGCCGGGCCCACCTGCTCGACGGGGTGCCGTGGTCGCGCATGGCGGTCCTCGTGCGCAGCGCCACGCGGCAGATGCCGCTGCTGCGGCGGGCGCTGATGTCGGCCGGGGTGCCGGTCGTGGTCGCGGGCGACGAACTGCCGCTCGTGCAGGAGTCCGGCGTACGGCCGCTGATCACGCTGCTGCGGGTCGCCGTCTCGCTTGAGGCTCGCCGTGCCGCTCCTGCCGCCCCCGGTGTGCCCGACGCGCTCGACGTGGCGACCGCCGAGGAACTGCTGACAGGTCCGCTCGGCGGCACCGACATGATCGGCGTACGCCGCCTGCGCCGCGCCCTGCGGATCGCCGAGCACGAGGTCATCGCCGCGGAGGCCGCCAAGGCGGAGACGACCACGGCAGAGACGACTAAGGCTGAGACGGGCCGGTCGGCGCCGCCCTCCACCCCGCGGTCGTCGGACGAGCTGTTGGTCGCGGCGCTGTGCGACGCCCGGGAGCTGACCGGGGTCGAGCCGCACGTCGCGGTCCCGGCGGAACGCCTCGCCCGGCTCCTCGCGACCGCCCGCGACGCCGTACGGCACGGCCGGGGCGCGGAGGAGGCCCTGTGGGAAATCTGGCAGGCCAGCGGGCTCGCGGAGCGCTGGAGCGAGGCCAGCCTCGCGGGCGGGGCGCGGGGCGCCCAGGCCGACCGGGACCTCGACGCCGTCGTCGCCCTGTTCGACCATGTGGCCCGCTTCGCCGACCGGCTGCCCAAGGCCGGGGTCGGGGTGTTCCTCGACGACCTGACGTCCCAGGAGATCGCCGGTGACTCGCTGGCCGAGTCGGCCCCCGAGGGTGAGGCCGTACGGATCCTGACCGCGCACCGGTCCAAGGGCCTGGAGTGGGACGTGGTGGTGGTCGCGGGCGTGCAGGAGGGCCTGTGGCCCGACCTGCGCCTGCGCGGGTCGTTCCTCGGCACCGAGGCCCTCGTCGAACTCGTTTCGGGCTCCGAGGCGGCCACCGAGAAGGTGACGGCCGCGACCATCACCTCCAAGCTGCTCGCCGAGGAGCGGCGGCTGTTCTACGTCGCGGCGACCCGCGCCCGCAGGAGGCTCGTCGTCACCGCCGTCGGCGGCGAGGACACCGACGAACGGCCCTCCCGCTTCCTCACCGAACTGCTGCCGCGGGGGATCGCCCCGGCCACCACCGACGACCGGGCCCGGTGGCTGAGCATGTCCGCGCTCGTGGCGGACCTGCGTTCCGTCGTGTGCGACACCGAGAGGCCCGAGCCGCTGCGCCGGGCCGCCGCCGCGCACCTCGCCCGGCTGGCGCAGGCGGGCGTGCCCGGCGCGAGCCCCGGCGAGTGGTACGCGCTGACGCCGATCAGCGACGACCGGCCGCTCGGCTGGCCGGGCGACGTGGTGCAGATCTCGCCCTCGGCGGTGGAGAGCTTCACCAAGTGCGGGCTGCGGTGGATGCTGGAGACGGCGGTGGGTGCGCGTGACACCAGCGTCGTCCAGAGCCTCGGGACCGTGGTCCACGCGATCGCCGTGCTGGCGACACAGGACGGCAGCGACCTGTTCGGGCGGCTGGACGACGTCTGGGACCAACTGGACTTCGGCGGCGTGTGGTTCAACCGCAAGCAGCGCCTCGTAGCCGAGCAGATGGTCGACCGGTTCGTGCAGTGGCACAAGAACAACGACCGCGATCTCATCAGGGCCGAGGAGGCGTTCACCGTCGAGATGCCGGAGATCGGCGTACGCATCAAGGGCCGGGTCGACCGGGTCGAGCGCGACGGGAACGGCCGGGCGGTCATCGTGGACATCAAGACCGGCGCCTCCAAGCCCAAGGACGGCGAGATCGACCGGCACCCGCAGCTCGGGGTGTACCAGCTCGCCACGACGCTGAAGGCGTTCGAGAGGCTCGGCCTGACCGAGCCGGGCGGCGCCTCGCTCCTGCACGTGGGCAAGGCGGCGGGCACCAAGGGGGCGAGGGAGCAGGTGCAGGGGGCGCTCGCGGACGACCCGGAGCCCAAGTGGGCCGAGAACCTGGTGGAGACTGTGGCGAAGGGCATGTCGGCGAAGGTGTTCCCGGCCACGGTCAACGACGGCTGCCGCACGTGCGCGGCCAGGATCGCCTGCCCGGTGGACGACAAGGGGGGCCAGGTGTGCTGACCGCGAAGCGCAACCCGGTGGTGTCGCCGGGGGAGCTCGCCGAACGGCTGGACATCCGCACCCCCACCGCCGAGCAGGCGGCGGTCATCGAGGCGCCGACGGAGCCGATGGTGGTCGTGGCGGGGGCGGGGTCCGGCAAGAGCGAGACGATGGCCGGACGGGTGGTCTGGCTCGTGGCCAACGGCGTGGCCAGGCCCGACCAGATCCTCGGCCTCACCTTCACCCGCAAGGCCGCCGCCGAGCTCGCCGAGCGGGTACGTCAGCGGCTGGCCGGGCTGGCGGAGGCCGGCGTCGTCGAGGACCCGCGGGTGCTGGAGTCCGAGCCGACGATCTCGACCTACCACGCGTACGCGGCCCGGCTGGTGACCGACCACGCGCTGCGGGAGGGGCTGGAGCCCACCATGCGGCTCGTCACCCCCGCCGTCGCCTGGCAGATGGCGGCGCGGGTGGTCGGACAGTACGACGGGCCGATGGACCGGGTCGACTACGCCCCCACCACCGTCACGGCCGCGGTGCTGGAGCTGGCCGGGGAGATGGCCGAACATCTGTGCGGCCCCGAGAAGGTGCGTGGGGTCGGCGACCGGCTGCGCGAGCGCCTGGCCGCGCTCACCGGACGGGTCACGAAGGACCAGCGCAAACCGGTGGACACCCAGGCGGTGCGCGAGCAACTGCTGCCGATGGTCGAGGCGTACGAGCGGCTGAAACGCTCCCGGGAGGTCATCGACTACGGCGACCAGATGGCGCTGGCCGCGCGGATCGCCTCCCGGCACGCCGAGGTCGGGGCGTCGGAGCGGTCCCGGTTCGCGGTCGTGCTGCTGGACGAGTACCAGGACACCAGCCACGCCCAGCTCGTGCTGCTGCGCTCCCTGTACGGCGGAGGCCACCCGGTGACGGCCGTGGGCGACCCCTGCCAGTCGATCTACGGCTGGCGCGGCGCGTCGGCCGGCAACCTGTCCCGGTTCCCCCACGACTTCCCCTCGGCCTCTGGGGAGCCCGCGCCGGTGCGGCAGCTGTCGGTCAGCTTCCGCAACGGTGAGCGCGTGCTCGACGTGGCGGCCCGGATCCAGGTGCCGTTGCGGCGGGAGGCCCGGCAGGTCCCGGTGCTGGTGCCGGGCGGCAACCGGGCGGGCCGCGGGCGGGTGCGGTGCGCGTTCCACCGTACGGCCGAGGACGAGGCGGAGTGGATCGCCGGACAGATCGGGGATCTGCTCGGGACCGGGCACGCCCCCGACGGCCTGCCCTGGAGCGAGAACGAGCGGACCAAGCGCGGTCCCGTCCTGCGGCCGCAGGACGTCGCGATCCTGGCCCGCAAGCGGTCCCAGTTTCCCGCGCTGCGCCGGGCGCTGGAGCAGCGGAAGATCCCCGTCGAGGTCGTCGGGCTCGGCGGCCTGCTGACCGTGCCCGAGGTCGCCGACATCGTGGCGACGCTGCGGGTCCTCTACGACCCCACCGCCGGTGACGCGCTGGTCCGGCTGCTGGCCGGGCCGCGCTGGCGGATCGGGCCGGCCGACCTGAAGCTGCTCGGTGACAAGGCCCGCGACCTGAACAAGGAGCTTCGCCGAGGCCGGGGCGGCCCGCGACCGGAGGACCCGCTCGACCAGGTCGTCGCCGATCTCGCCGAGGAGCGCGGGAGCCTGGTCGACGCGCTGGACGAGCTGCCGGACCGGCCTGACTGGCTGGAGCACTTCTCCCCGGCCGCTCGGGAGCGGCTGACCGCGCTCGCCCGCGAGCTGCGCGTCATGCGCTCCCGCGCCGGGCAGCCGCTGCCCGACCTCGTCAGCGAGGTGGAGCGGCGGCTCGGCCTCGATGTCGAGGTGGCCGTTCACGGCGGCAGCCCGCTGGCCGCCCGCGCCGATCTGGACGCCTTCCTCGACGCCGCCGCCCGGTTCGCCGGCGACTCCGAGGAGGCGACGCTCGGCGCGTTCCTGGCGTACCTCAAGGCGGCGGAGGCCGAGGAGTTCGGGCTGGACGCGGGGCGCGTCGGCGACAGCAACACGGTCAAGCTGATGACCGTGCACGCGTCGAAGGGCCTGGAGTGGCCGGTCGTGATCGTGCCGGGGCTGTCGGAGCTCACGACGAAGGACGGGGCGCCGACGAAGGGCACGCTGTTCCCGGCGGCGCCGGTGACGAACTCACGCTGGACGGAGAACTTCCGCAAGCTGCCCTACCCCCTGCGCGGCGACGTCTCCGACCTCCCCGCGCTGGCCGGACTCGACAAGGAGGCGCTGGCCGACTTCGACGAGCGCTGCCGCGACCGTGACCTGATGGAGGAGCGGCGCCTGGCGTACGTCGCCGTGACCCGGGCGCACTACCTGCTGATCGCCAGCGGCTACCGCTGGGGCACCTCGTCCAAGCCACTCGCGCCGTCCCGCTTCCTGCAGGAGATCCGGGACGCCGGCGCCGAGGTCGCAGGCTGGGCCGACGAGGCGGAGGACACGGACGACACCGTGAACCCGCTGCTCGCCGAGCCCGCCTCGGCCGAGTGGCCGTCCATCCAGGTGCCTCCCGCGGTCGAGGACGGCGCTCGCCTCGTGGAGGAGGCGATGGGCGGGTCCACTGCCGCGGCGGGCGACGACCACGTCCTGCTCAGCACATGGGAATGGGAGCGGATGCGGGCCTGGGCCCGCGACGCCGACCTGCTGCTGCGCGAGCGCGAGACGAACCGCCGGCGGGCCGGCGCGGTGGTGGAGCTGCCGTCGCGGCTGTCGGTGTCGTCGCTGGTGACGCTGGCCCAGGACCCGGCGGCGTTCGCCCGGCAGGTACGGCGGCCGGTGCCGCGCAGGCCCGCCCCCCTGGCCCGGAGGGGCACCACCTTCCACCGGTGGCTGGAGTCGCGCTGGGGCCAGCAACGCCTGATCGACGACCTTGAGCTGCCGGGTGCCGCCGACGAGCTGTCGGAGACCGACGTGCAGCTCGCCGAGCTGCAGGAGCGGTTCGAGGAGAGCGAGTGGGCCGTACGGGAGCCGGTCGACCTGGAGGTCCCGTTCGAGACGATGATCGGCGACCGGCTGGTGCGCGGGCGGATGGACGCCGTCTTCCGTGAGCGCGACGGCTATGTGGTGGTCGACTGGAAGACCGGCGAACGGCCGCACGGCCGGGCCGCCGACACCGCGTCGGTGCAGCTCGCGGCGTACCGGGTGGCCTGGGCCGCGCTCGCCGGAGTGCCGCTGGAGCAGGTCGGGGCGGCCTTCCACTACGTCCGGTCGAACGAGACCGTCCGTCCCGTGGACCTGCTCGACGCGGACGGCCTCACCACCATTATCCAGCGGGTTCCCGAGGAGTGACCCGGGGAAGCCGCCGGTCGTCGCCAGATCAGGAGGCTTTCACGCCGCAGGGGCCTGCGGTCAGTCGTGCCCCGGTCAGTCGTGCCCGCCCGCGACCGCCTTGATCAGACGCAGCAGGTCGTCCAGGTCGGCCTCGAACTCCGTGTCGAGGTCCCAGGGCAGGTCAAGCCACGGCGCGAGCCTGCCGTGGCCGGGCAGCTCGCCCTCGGGCAGCCGGCCGCGGCGGCCGCGCGGATCGAGGGAGCCGGTGCCGAATCGGCCGGAGGCCTCGGAGGCGGCGAAACCGATCACGAAGGTGGAGATCAGGCGCTCCAGCCGGGGCACCTCGCGGTCCGGAACCCCGGCATCGACAAGCGCGGTGTAGATGAGGTCCACCACCCGCACGGCGTCCGGTGTGACGGCCGGCCGGGAGAAGAGCAGCCCCGCCGCCCAGGGATGTCGCCGGGCCATCGCACGGACGGCGTACCCGAGGGCGGTGAGCCGTTCGTGCCACGCCTGACCCTTCCCCGCGTCCGGCGGCAGGAGCCCGGCGAGAAGCCGGCCGACCATGCCGTCCAGGAGCTCGGCCTTGTCGCTGACGTGCCGATACAGCGCCATCGGCGTCACTCCGACACGCTCGGCCAGCGCGCGCATCGAGACCTTGCCGATGCCGTGCTCGTCGGCGATCGCCAGCGCCGCGTCCAAGATCTCTTCTCTCCTGCCACTCACGCGTATACAGTGTAGACGTATACGGTGTAGACCTGATGGAGGCGGGATGCTCGTCGCGGAGGGGTTGGTGAAGCGCTACGGCCGGCGTGGCGCGCTCGACGGCTTCGACCTCTCGGTCGCGTCCGGTGAGATCGTCGGCCTGATCGGGCACAACGGAGCGGGCAAGACGACCTTCGTCGAGGTCGTCACCGGGCTCGTACGCCCCGATGCGGGCCGTGTACGCATAGGAGGTCGTTCCGGTCGTGCCGTACGTCGGCTGCTCGGCGTCGCCCCGCAGGAGTTCGCGCTCTACAACGGCGTCAGCGCGCGCGACAACCTGCGGCTGTTCGCCGGGCTCGCCGGGCTGCGCGGGCGGCGCCGGGACACGGAGATCGCCCGCGTCCTGGACGAGCTTCACCTCGCCCCGATCGCGGATCGGCCCGTCGGCGTCCTGTCCGGCGGCCAGCGCCGCCGCGTGCAGGCGGCCACCGCCATGGTGGGTTCGCCGCCGCTGCTGCTGCTGGACGAGCCGACCGCGGGTGCCGACCCGGAGACCCGCTCCGCCCTGCTGGCAGCGGTCAAGGCCCGTGCGGAGGCGGGGTCGGCGGTCCTCTACACCACGCACTACCTGCCGGAGCTCGTGGATCTCGACGCGACCGTGGCGCTTGCCCAAGCCGGTCGGGTCGTCGCGCGCGGCACCCAGCAGGAGCTGACCCGAGGGCTGCCGGGCGAGCTCAGGGTGACCTTCGCCGATCCCGCCGAGCCCGAACTGCGTCTGCCGACCACCGATCCCGGCGCCGACCTCGCCGCGTTGCTCGCCTCGGGCCGCACGCCCACGTCCGTCGACGTACGCCGTCCCGGTCTGGACGACCTCTACCGCGCGCTGGAAGCCGGGAAGGCTCGTGATGTCGCCGCGTGAGTCCGTGTTCCGTACGGGTGTCCTGGTCCGGCACAACCTGCTGCTGATGCTGCGGGAGCCCGGCCCGCTGCTGAGCAGGATGCTCCTGCCGCTCGCCTTCCTCACCCTGCTGCGCCCGCTCTACGTCGCCGCACAGGGACGGGCCGCGGGCACGGAACAGGCCGTCGTCGGCACGCTGGTCACCTTCTCGCTGCTCGCCCTCAGCATCTCGGGCAACTCGATTCTCACCGAACGACTCGGCCGGACCTGGGACCGCATGCGTGGCACGGCCCTCCACCCGGCGGAGATGCTCGTCGGCAAGGCCGTGCCCGTCTTCGCCGCTCTGCTCGCCCAGCAGCTGCTCATCGTCGGCTTCGGCGTATGTGTCCTGGACTTGGGCGTTCCCCATCCGCTTCCGCTGCTGGGCGTCCTGCTCTGCTGGAGTTGCACCCTGCTCGGCATCGGCGCGCTGCTCGGCGTTGTCGTACGGAGCATGGGCGAACTGTCGGCGGCGTACGACATCGGCGGCATGCTGCTCAGCAGCCTGGGCGGCGCGCTCGTCCCGCTCGGCGCCATGCCGGGGTGGATCGCCGCCGCGGCGCCGGTCTCTCCCGGGTACTGGGCCGTCCAGGGCCTGCGCGCCGCCGTCGCCGGGGATGCGCACACCGTGGCGACGGCCTGCGGCGTGCTGCTCATGGTCGCGTCGGCCTCCGGCGCCCTGGCCGCTGTCCGTCTCCAGGGGCGCGGCGGACGCCTGATCGCGCTGTGATCCGCGCGTCTTCAGCGGCCTCCGGGCGGGATCTCTAGTCGAACAGCGCGCTCGTCTCGATCTTGATCCCGAAGGGCTCGGGCAGCTCCAGGACCTCGCCCTCCTCCGCCGTGACGATCTTCCGGTACGGCTGCCGGTGGTAGTCGAAGGGTTCGAGGTCGGAGAGCGGATCGCTCATCAGCGTCACCCTGCGTGGAGTCGCCACCGGGTCCACGATCAGGAAGAGGGGTACACCCGCCCGCGCGTAGTCGAGCGGCTTCTCCCGCCAGTCGACCTCATGAGTGCCGGGCGAGCACGCCTCCACGACCAGCAGGACGCTGTGCCCGTGTACGCGCATCGGATCGAGGCTCTCGACTTTGGGTGGTACGACGATCATGTCGGGCAGTCGATGGTCGAGTAGCGGTGGAATGTGCACCCCCCAGTGGTAGTGAAAACGCCAGCGGTTAGCCAGCTTCAAGGGGTACAGAAGTTCGGTGAGCCGGTCGAGAACGTCGCCGTGCTGCATGGTTGCCGGCGGCGTCACGACGACCTGCCCGAGACGAATTTCCGCCCGGTAACCGGCGTCGTTGAGTTGCATGAACAGTTGCAGCACCTCGTCTGGGAGCTCTTGGGGCTCTTCGGGCTTCCCGGCCCCCTGGGCCTCGTGCTCGTCGGGGATGGGACCGTCCTGCTTGTGCGGGACGGGGTGGTCGTGCCTGCCGCGACGGGTCGGCTTCGTAAGGGCCATGTCGCCATCCTCTCCTACTCCTCCATGTCGATGGTACGGAACGTTCTTGTGCCGACACGGAAGGTAACCGATAAGTGATGGCACGGGTGCCTCAGGAGGCGGGTGAAGTGGAGGGACTTCCACCGGGTGGAGAAAACCACTCCGGTGATTCGGTCATTGGCCGTAAATGTTTGCCTGACTCGACGTCATCAGCTCGCTCAACGAGGCCCGCCTCGCCAACTCCGCGAAGGTTCTCGGCCCTCAGCGCAAGTAGTGGAACTCAGGCTTCGGGTGCATGAGGAAGTCGTGGTGGGAGATGTTCCAGGCGTACGCGCCGGCCATGGCGAAGGCGACCACGTCGCCGACGGCGAGTGCGGCGGGGACGCGGCGGGCGAAGACGTCCTTGGGGGTGCAGAGCCGTCCCACCAAGGTCACCGGCCCGTCCTCGCCCTCCCCGTTTCGAGGCAGCACGGCGCACGGCTGGTCGTGGCCCTTCGTCACCGGCGTCCGCAGGTGATGGGTGCCGCCGGAGAGCACGGCGAAGCGCTCCCCGTGGACCCGCTTCACGTCGAGCACGGTCGTCAGATACCACCCGCAGTAGGCGGTCAGGGCCCGCCCCGGCTCCACGCGCAGCGTCTCGCCTGGCCGGGCCAGTGCCCGCAGGCCCGCGCCGTACGCCTCCCAGTCGAACCGCTCCCCGGGACGCGTGTAGGAGACGGCCATCCCGCCGCCGAGGTTGAACTCCCGCAGGCCCAGGCTCCTGCCGTACGCGAGGACGGCCTCGGCGAGGGTGAGCAGGCCGGAAGCGGCCAGGCCGCTCGCCAGGTGGGCGTGGACGCCCCGCAGCCGCAGCGCCCCCCGCCCGCCCGGCTCGGCCCCGAGCAGGGCCAGGCATTCGGCGACCCCGTCCGGGTCCATGCCGAACGGCGTTGCGCCGCCGCCCATCGCGAGGGCCGCGCCGGTGACGGGCACGTCGAGGTTGACCCGCAGCAGCACGTCCGCCGGGCCGCGCAGACGCCGGAGCTCGGCCGGGCTCTCGATGTGCCACCGGTAGGCCGAGGGGGCGAGGGCCAACTCGGCGCCGGTCTTGCCCGGCCCGCCGAAGCTCAGCCGGGCGTCTGGCAGCAGCGCCCTGACGTGCTCGAACTCGCCGCCGGAGGAGACCTCGAACCCGTCCGCGTACGGCGCGAGCGCCCGCAGCACCTCGGGGTCGGGGTTGGCCTTGACGGCGTAGCAGAGCTCGGTCCCGGCCAGGGCGGCCCGTACGGCCGACGCGTGGCGGGCGAGCCCCGCGAGGTCATAGACGTAGGCGGGGACGTCGTCCAGCGACTCGGCGACCCGCCGCACGCCCGATGGGATGTCCATGCTCATCTGCGCCCCCTGGCGTGGGTCGGCTCGGGCCAGAGCGGGCCGGGGAGGGGCCCCGGCGGCGCGAGCGGGTTGGCGACGGGCACGTATCCGGCCTCCCGGTCGGCCGCCCTCGCCCACCGTACGGTGAGGTTCGCCTTTGCGGGCAGCGGCGCCCCCGCCAGCAGCCGCGTCAACGGTGCGAGGGCGTCGCGTCCGGCAGCGCGTCCGACAGCACGGTCGGCGGTACGGTCGGGCGCGTGGTCGGGCGCGTGGACGGCGACGTAGCGCTCCAGGGACGCGCGGGCGGCGGCCCACAGGTCCCGCAGGAGCCGGTCACCCCCCGCGTCCGCAGCCCGGTTCGCTACCGCGTCGGCCGCCCGTTTCGCCGCCGGGTCCGTGGCCGGGCCTGTCGTTCCGTCCGTCGCCGCGGCGGCCACTGTGGCGGCGACCTCCGCCAGATGGTTGACGAAGAGACAGTAGGCCACCCGGTCCCAGCCGCGCCCGGCGTCGTACGACAGGGAGCTCGCGACCTCGCCCGGCTGGCCCGTCAGGTCGTGGCGGCCGGTGACCAGCTTGGTGCCCTCCAGGTCGCGGAAGACGACCTCGGCGGGCCGGCCGTCTGCGTCGAACCCGACGAGCACGTTCTGCACGTGGGGTTCGAGCACGACGCCGTGCCGGACATAGGCGTCGAGCACCGGGTACGCCACCCGCTCGGCGTACGCCTCGAACCAGGCGACCGGGTCGGCCGCCCGGCGGGCCAGGACGGCCTTCGGGACCCCTTCGGCGCCCGCCGCCACGGCCGCGGCGAGGACCGGCGTGATCCCCGGCCCGCACACGGCCCACGGCCCGGTACGGACGATCACCGACAATCCTTCGAGCAGCCGCGTGCCGAGCGCGGCCGACCGGTAACCGGGCTCCGGCAGCCAGCGCGTGCCGGGAAAACGCCTGTCCAGCAGCTCGAAGACGGGGGCGAGCCGCCGGGTCAGCTCCACCGCGCCGGCCAGCTCGTACCACGCGTTCTTGCGCACGCAGTTGGTGATCCGCACGTCCAGGCTGAACTTCAGGCACACGCCGGCGCCGGGGTCGTACACGGTCCGGACCGAGGACGTCGGCACGACCGCGCGGGGGCCGGGCCCGAGGTCCACGAGCCGTCCGTCCGCGAGCGGCTCCCGCAGCTCGGCGGCCAGCAGGCGGAACTGCCACGGATGGGCGGGCAGCGGCAGATAGCCCGGCGGCGCCTCGCCGAAGCCGTCCAGCGCCGTCGTGTCGCCGTCCTGGGCCACCAGGTCGGCGCGCACTCCGAGCAGGCGCGGCGCGAAGCGCGCGTGCGCCTCCGGTGCGTAGTCGAGCCAGCCGTCGCCCGCGCGGGCCTTCGGAGCGGGATGGAACGGGTGCCCGGCCACGAGGGCCTGCTCGGAGGCGAGCCAGGGGTCGGCGGGCGGGGCGGCTCGCTCGCGGGCCGCGAGGATCGCGGCGGCCGCGTCGCGCCCGGCGCGGACCTGGCCGGCGAACTCCTCGTTGCCGCCGTCGAGATCGCTCTCCACGAGCGCGAGGAGGGCGGGCAGGTCGAGGGGCCGCCACCGCCCCTCCGTCAGGCATTCAGGCGGGTCGTCGAAACGCAGGGCGATGCCTCCGCGCGCGCGGACGCGCACCGGAGTCCCGGCCACCCGGAGCATCAGATGCGGCCCGGCGGCGCGTACGTCGCCACGCGGGCCGCCGACCTCGCGCAGCCAGCAGCGCAGCAGCGCCCGCAACGCGGTCCCCTCGGCCGTCAGATCCGCAGCAGTGAGATCCGCAGCAGTGAGATCCGCAGCCGGGAGATCCACTGAGCGGGCGCCTCTCAGATAGTTGGGGCCGGTCGTGCCGTAGAACTTGTTGACGTCCCGGGCCCCGGTGCGCTCCTTCGCGACAAGCGTCCCGGCGACCACCATCGACTTGCCGGTGAGGCGGGCGGCGTCGAGCGTGCGGGCCCGCAGCAGCCGGGCCATCGGGTCGTCCCCGTACGGCTCCAGCGCGGCCGTCAGCGCCCGCCGGACCAGCGCGGCGCCGGAGTCGGGCAGCAGGCCGTGGGCCACCGCCATGGCGGCCAGGTGCAGAGTGATCGTCACGAAGACGTCGGCGAGCGCGTACGGGTCGTCGGTCAGCATGCGCGCGTCGCTGAAGTCCGGCGCGTCGAGCCCGGCGGCCCGCAGCCGCCCGGGGGAGGCGAGCAGCCCGTCGTTGTCCTTGACCAGCAGCCGCATGGGCCCGTCGCCGAACAGCAGGGCCAGGTTCTGCTGGTGGGCCTCCAGCGCGACGCCGTACCGCACGAACAGCGCGACGTTCCAGGCCAACAGCGCCGCGAGGTAGTCGTCCAGCAGCGCGCGCACGTCGCCGCCGTAGTGCCGCCCGGCCACCTCGTGCGCGACGAGCCGGTCGTCCCCGTCCGGCAGGGGCGCGAGGAGGGCCGCGACCGGGACGATCTCGCCCTCGGGCAGCCCGCGGACCAGCCAGCCCAGATATTCGTGCCCGGCGTGCCCGTACGTCTGCTCGTCGGCGAGCGTGGCGCGCAGGCCGGGCTCGCGCAGCAGGATCCGGCGCAGCAGCGACTCGGCCAGCGCGCCGTCCCGCAGCGTGCCCGGTTTGATCGACCTGCGGTTGCGCAGGCCGAGCGTGCTGGTGGGCAGCGGCAGCTTGAGATGGACGCGCGGGCCGGCCTCGACCGTCCGCATCGACAGGGTCGGCCGCACGTCCAGGTACGGACGGCGCCCCGGCACCAGTCCGGAAAGCTCGGGGAGCACCCCGGGAAGCCCCGCCACCAGCGGCTCCGCCAGGGGATGGACGGGGAACAGCACGTGCGTCCGGGCGAGGCCGGGCGGCAGCCCCACGTCGCCTGGCCGGGGCCACCACGCGGGCGGCTCCGGCCGGGACAGCGTCGCGAGCTCCCTCGGCACCGCCGTCCAGCGCATCGTGAACTCGGGGGCGAACTCCGGCGCGTACGACGGCAGGTCGCCGGAAGAGACGCCGAGGCGGCAGCGGGCCGTCGGATAGAGCGGATGGTCCACCGAGGCGGCCAGCGACTCGTAGCGGATCAGCCCGTCCCGTTCGCGCAGCCGCCGGGCCACCTCGCCGCGCAGCCGGTGCCGGGCCTTCAGGGCCGTGAGCGTCTCGCGGCACTCCTGGGCGAAGGCGGCGACCCCCTCGGCGTCGGCCGGGTCGGCGACCTCCCGCAGCGTGTCCAGCACCTCGGCCAGGCGCAGGCGCTCGTCCGGGGCCGTCCAGAAGTCCTGGAACGGGCTGCCCGGCGTGAGGCCGGCCCGCCGTCCCGAGGCGAGGACGATCGCGACGCCGTCCCGGTCGCGGGTCACCCGGGAGGAGACGCCGCCGTAGTCCTCCCGCAGCAGCGCGTCGAGCACCCGCGCCGCGAGATAGTGCTCCGCCGTCATGCCAGCACCCAAGGGTGCTCCTTCCGGAACGCGTCCACCGCGGCGTCGACGCGCTCCCGGTCCGGGCCGACGGCGCGGAGCAGGCCGAGATAGTCGCGGTTGGTGCCGGTCACCTCCACGTGATCGCCGACCTGGCGCAGCGCCCGGTGCCACAGCCGTACGCCGTCCCCGGCGCCCGCCGCAGGGATGCCCGGCCCGGAAAGGCCCGCCGCGGAGAAATTCGGCGCGGGAAGGCCCGGCGCGGAGAAATTCGGCGCGGGAAGGCCCGGTGCGGAGAAGTCCGGCGGGGAGAAGTCCGGCGGGGGAAGATCCGGCGGTGCGGCGGTGACCGTGCCGGAGCGCTCGGCCACGAGGCTCACGACAGACCCGTACGCCGGACGCGGGCCGCCGGCGTCGAACGCACCGGCGCCGAACGCACCGGCGCCGAACGCACCGGCGCCGGACGCGTCGAAGTCGAACGTGGAGAGGGGTTCGCCCGCGTGGATTCGCAGGATCCACTCGTGCAGGGGCGCGCCGAGAAGGTCGGCTAGCAGGAAGTCGCAGGTGTCGCCGATGAGCCGATAGTTGATCTCGATGATCCGCGGGCCGTCCCGGGTGACGGCGTACTCGGTGTGGCACACCCCGAAACCGACGCCCGCGGCGTCCAGCGCTGCGGACAGGTGGGGGAGATGCCCGGGGTCCGGGGGCCGCCAGTCCAGGCGTTCCTCGATGAATCGCGGCGGCGGGCCGAGCGTGGTCGCGAACCCGCCGAGAACCCGCCGCGCACCGCCGTCGTGACGGCCGTCACCGGCCCCGTCGCCCAGGGTTTCCAGTGTGCGCACCGGCCCGTCCAGGAACTCCTCGGCCACCAGGACCTCGGCCGGACGGCGCTCCCGGATCTCCGCCACCGCCGCGCGCAGCGCGTCCGGACCATCCACGAGCACGACGTCCTCGCTCGCCACGCCGAGCGCGGGCTTGACCACCACCGGGTACGGCAGGTCGCGTGGGAGATCGCCGCCGGGAGGGATCCGTACGGACCTGACCGGTTCCACGGCGGCGAGGGCGCGGCGCGTCAGCGCCTTGTTCTTGGCGGTGACGCAGGCCCGCCAGTCCTTGCCCGGCAGGCCGAAATACTCGGCGGCGAGCGCGGCGGGGGCCTGGAGGTGGTCGGAGTTCGAGAAGATCACGCCGGGCGGGTGATGGGCGGCCACGGCGTCGATCACGGCCCTGGCGTCGCGGACGTCGGCCATGACGACCTCGCATCCGGGGTACCCGGCATACCGATCAGGCTGGTCGGTGAGTATCGTCACGTCCCAGCCCAGCGCGGCCGCGGCGGGGAGGAATCCGCCGGTCACCGAGTCGGTCGGGTTGAGCGTGGTGAGGTACAGCCGCACCGGCCCTCCGATAGGTAAGGCTAACCTAAGTGACTGCATCCTAGCGCGGCGACGCGGGGAACGGGCTTGGCGGGGAGATTGCCGCGGCGGCGGCAGTGGAAGGATGACGGGGTGGAAATCGCGGACGGACTGCTCGGCCCCCTGCTCCTCGCGAGGAGCGCCATCGACCGGTCGGCGGCCCTGCGCGGCGACGAGGAGTGGCTGCGGCGAGCCTGGGAGGCGGAGAAGACGAGGGTTCTCCTCGTCCACGACGGCCGCACGCTGATCAGCCGCTTCACCGACGGCGCGGCGCTGGTGCTCACCTCTCCGGCGGAGGCGCCGGAGGGCACGCGTTATCTCCTCGGCGTGGACGAGGACGGCGTGCCCTACTTCGCGGTCAACGCGCCGCTGCCCGAGCCGGCCCGGAGCGCCGGCGACGTGGCCGGCCTGCGGGAGGCCGCGGTGCTGCTCGACGACCGCGACGCGGGGCTGCTCGTCTACGCGGTGGCCCTGGAGGCCTGGCACGCCACCCATGAGTTCTGCCCCAGGTGCGGCGGCCGTACGGACGTGACCGCGTCGGGGCACATGCGGGTGTGCCCGCGCGACGGCAGTCAGCACTTCCCCCGCGTCGACCCCGCCGTGATCATGCTGGTCCACGACGACGAGGGCCGCGTCCTGCTGGCGCGCGGCCCGGCGTGGCCGGCCAACCGGATGTCGGTGCTCGCCGGGTTCGTCGAGCCCGGCGAGTCGCTGGAGCACGCGGTGGTGCGCGAGGTCCTGGAGGAGGTCGGCGTCGCCGTCGCCACCCCCCGCTATCTGGGCAGTCAGCCCTGGCCGTTCCCGCGCAGCCTGATGCTCGGCTTCTTCGCCCGCGCCGTCACGACCGACCTGCGCCCCGACCTGGACGAGATCGCCGAGGCCCGCTGGCTGTCCCGGGAGGAGCTTGAGGCCCAGGTGCGGTCGGGTGAGCTGCTCCTGCCGACCGAGGTCTCGATCGCCCGGCGGATGATCGAGACCTGGTACGGCGGGCCGCTCCCCGACTCCGGCCGGTAGGAGTCAGCAGGCGCCCTGGAGGTGCCGCTTGACCTCGGCGACCGAGGGGTTCGTCATGGTGTGGCAGTCGGTGACCACGGTCGGCACGACCTGGTTGCCGTTGTTCACGCTCATGACGAACTCGGCGGCGTCCGGGTGGCGCTCGATGTCGACCTCGCTGAAGGCGATGCCCTCACGCGTGAGCTGGCTCTTCAGCCGCTTGCAGGGGCCGCACCAGCTCGTGGTGTAGACCGTGAGCGCCATCTTCGTCCCTTTCCTGGGGCAACTTCCGGGGCAACTTCATGGGGCAGGTTCGTGGGCAACGCGTTGCTTGGGCAGTCATGGCAACATCCCGGACGCGCCCGCTGTTCCCCGCTCGGCCCTGCGGCCCGATGCGGTCCGGCGTCCGGTCAGCGGGCGGGCTGCGCCAGCCGGGCGGCGATCCACGCCCGCACGGTCTCGGCGACCCCGGGCTCACGGTAGAGCGGCGCGCTGTGGAAGGTGCCGGCCATCGTCTTGATGGTCATCGGGACCCCGACGTTCTCCAGCGACTCCCTCAGCACCTCGCTCTGGTACGGCGGCACGAACTCGTCGGCCGAGTGGACCGCGAGCATCGGCGCGTCGCCGGGGGTGGCGTGGAACGGCACCTCCATGCTCGACCAGACACGCGGGCACTGGGCCGGGGCGCAGCCGCCCGCCAGCCGTACCGCCGCCCGGCGCAGCTTGCGCTGCTCGAACGTGCCGTCGGCGGTGCCGTCCTCGTACGCCGAGAGCGGCGAGACGGGCGGGGAGATCCCGACGACCCCGCGCAGGCCCGGCCGGCCGTCGCCGTAGGTGCCGACGGCGGCGGCGAGGTGGCCCCCGGCGGAGAACCCGACGAGCACGTAGCGCCCGGGGTCGGTGTTGAACAGGGCCGGGTGCCTGCGCACGGCGGCGACCGCGGACAGGACGTCGGTGCGCTGGGCCGGCCACGGCGCGTCGCCGGAGAGCCGGTAGTCGAGGTTGACGACGGTGTAGCCCTGCTGGACGTAGTAGCGGGTGACCGACGTCATGTACTTCTTGTCGCCTCCCGACCACCAGCCGCCGTGGACGACGAACACGGCGGGACGCCGCGGGCCGGTGGGATGCCACCACACGTCCATGATCTGGCGGGGGTGCGGGCCGTACGCGTAGGTGCGCATCCTCGCGCCGGCGGGCGGCGTCGTGGACGCCGTGGGCGAGGCGGTGGCCGACGGCGTGGGCGACCCGGACGGTGTGGCGGACCCGGACGGCGTGGCCGACGCGGACGACACGGGGGAGGCGGACGGAACCGGACCGGCCGACGGCTGCGGCGCGGGGTCGCCGGTGGGGGTCGCGGCGGCGGCCCGCGCGCCTGGCGAGGTGAGCATCAGCGCGGCGAGGGCGGCGGCGCCCATGCCCATGGCAGTTCGGACCGCGGTTCCCACGGCGTCATCCTCCCCGATGTCGCGTCGTTGTTCGCGTCTTCTTCGCGTCGCTGTCGCGTCGTGCCCCGACCGGTCCGTGGGACACGCTCGGTCTGCTGCTGCAAGGATGATGCCAGTAACAACGTCCGCCACGCATGTTGGGAGCGGCTCCTTGGACGTCCTCGACGGTCTGGACCCCGAGCAGCGCGAGGTCGCCCAGGCGGTGCGCGGACCGGTGTGCGTGCTCGCGGGCGCGGGCACCGGCAAGACCCGCGCCATCACCCATCGCATCGCGTACGCCGTGCAGACGGGGGTCGTCGAGCCGCAGGGGGTGCTCGCCGTCACCTTCACGACCCGTGCGGCGGCCGAGCTGAAGCAGCGGCTGCGCCTGCTCGGCGCGCCGGGGGTGCAGGCCCGCACGTTCCACGCGGCGGCGCTGCGCCAGCTCAGCTACTTCTGGCCCCGGGTGATCGGCGGTGACCCGCCGCAGGTGGTCGAGTCGAAGCTGCCGCTGCTGATCGAGGCGGCCCGGCGGCTGCGCCGGAACCCCGAGCGCGGCGAGCTGCGCGACGTCGCGAGCGAGATCGAGTGGGCGAAGGTCACCCAGGTCGGCCCGGAGGACTACCCGGCCGCCGCCGTCAAGGCGCGGCGCACCCCGCCGATCGCGCCCGAGGAGGTCGCGCGGCTGTACGAGGGCTACGAGAACGTGCGCCGCCAGCGGAACCTGATCGACTTCGAGACGATCCTGGAGCTCACCGCGGCCGTGATGACCGAGCACCGGGAGGTCGCGGCGCAGATCCGCCAGCAGTACCGCTACTTCGTGGTCGACGAGTTCCAGGACGTCAACCCGCTGCAGAAGCTGCTGCTCGACACGTGGCTCGGCGGGCGCGACGACCTGTGCGTGGTGGGCGACCCCAACCAGACGATCTACTCGTTCACCGGCGCGACGCCCCACTATCTGACGAACTTCGCCGTCGAGCATCCCTCGGCGGCCGTGATCCGGCTGGTGCGCGACTACCGGTCGACGCCGCAGGTGGTCACCCTGGCCAACCGGGTCATGGCCCGCTCGCCGCACCGGCTGGAGCTGGTCGCCCAGCGGCCGGACGGCCCCGAACCGGTCTTCACCGAGTACGACGACGAGCAGGCGGAGGCCCTCGGTGTCGCGCTCACCGTCAAGAAGCTGATGGCCGACGGCGTGCCCACCCGCGCGATCGCGGTGCTGTTCCGGATCAACGCCCAGTCGGAGGCGTACGAGCAGGCGTTCAGCGACTCCGGCGTGCCCTACCTGCTGCGCGGGGCGGATCGGTTCTTCGAGCGCCCCGAGGTGCGCCAGGCCGTGGTGCTGCTGCGCGGCGCCGCCCGGTCGGCCGGCGACGAGCCGCTGGCGCCCGCCGTGCACGCGATCCTCTCGGGCATCGGGCTGACCGCCGAAGCGCCCGGAGGGGGCAAGGCGAGGGAGAAGTGGGAGTCGCTCAAGGCCCTCGCCGACCTCGCCGAGGACATGGCGTCCGAGGGCGCCGACCTGCCCCGCTTCGTCGGCGAACTGGAGCGCCGGGCGGCGGAGCAGCACGCGCCGCCGGTCGAGGGCGTGACGCTCGCCTCGCTGCACGCCGCCAAGGGCCTGGAGTGGGACGCGGTCTTCCTCGTCGGGCTCACCGACGGCATGGTCCCGATCGTCTACGCGGAGACGCCGGACCAGGTCGAGGAGGAGCGGCGGCTGCTCTACGTCGGGGTCACCCGGGCCCGCGAGCACCTGCACCTGTCGTGGGCGCTCGCGAGGTCGCCCGGCGGGCGGCGCGCCCGCAAGCCGTCCCGGTTCCTCGACGGACTCTCCCCGCGTACGGCGAGCGTGAGCCGGGCCGAGCGGCCCGGTGGCGGGGGGAAGGGCAGGCGCGCCGCGGCGGCGCCGCTGCACTGCCGGATCTGCGGCAAGACGCTGTCCGTCGCGGCCGAGCAGAAGCTGGGCCGGTGCGCGACCTGCCCGGCCGACTACGACGAGGCGCTGCTCGAACGGCTCAAGGCGTGGCGCACGGCGGCGGCGAAGGAGGCCAAGGTCCCCGCGTACGTCGTCTTCACGGACGTCACCCTGCAGGCCATCGCGGAGCGGGTGCCCACCGCCGAGGAGGACCTGCTCACGATCGCGGGAATCGGGCGCGTCAAACTTGACCGGTACGGTGACGCGGTCCTGGGGCTGTGCCGCGGCGACGATAGTGTTACCGACGAGTAATTCCCCCGCCTGCTGGAGGCCTCCCGTGAACTCGGCCCTGAAGGAGCTGCTCGACCTGCTCGACCTGGAGCAGATCGAGCTCGACATCTTCCGGGGGCGCAGCCCGGAGGAGCGGTTCCAGCGGGTCTTCGGCGGCCAGGTGGCCGCGCAGGCGCTGGTGGCGGCCGGGCGCACGGTGCCGGGGGACCGCATGGTGCACTCGCTGCACGCCTACTTCATCCGGCCGGGCGACCCCGCCGTGCCGATCGTCTACAACGTGGATCGGGTGCGGGACGGCAGGTCGTTCACCACCCGGCGCATCACGGCCATCCAGCATGGCAAGGCGATCTTCTCGATGTCGGCGTCGTTCCACGTCGAGGAGCCGGGCGTGAGCCACCAGGCCGCCCGGATGCCGGAGGCGCCGGCCCCCGAGACGCTGCCGACCTTCCAGGAGCGGATGCGCGACGTCTTCGGTGACGAGCCGGGGTGGCGCGACCTGCTCTCGAAGCCGCGCCCGGTCGACCTCCGGTACGTCAACGCGCTGCCCTGGGAGGCGGCCAAGGACCCGAGCCTGGTCACCCCGGAGAACCGCGTGTGGTTCCGGTACGACGCCGACCTGCCCGACGACCCGCTGCTGCACATCGTGCTCGCGGCGTACGCCAGCGACTTCACGCTGGTGGACACCGTGCTGCTGGCGCACGGGCTCGCCTGGGGGTCCTCCGCCGTGTCCGGCGCGTCGCTGGACCACGCCATGTGGTTCCACCGGCCCTTCCGGGCCGACGACTGGCTGCTGTACGCCCAGGAGTCGCCCTGGTCCGGCGGGGCGCGCGGGCTCGCCCGCGGGCAGATGTTCACCCCCTCGGGGGAACTCGCCGTCTCCGTGGTCCAGGAGTGCCTGATCCGGGTGTCTCCGGAGCCACATCCTCGTGTCACGAAGTCGTGAAAATCGCAGGTAGAAAATAGGTTGCCCGGTCTGCTGCGGCGGTTTAGGGTCTTGGACAAGTCAGCCGGACACTTCTGCCCGGCGGGAACGCACAGCGAACAGTAGAGCGCACAGAAACGGAGGTGAGTCCAGTGAGGAACATGACGACGTCCCGCGTGCTGTGGCTCGTCTCCGCGCGCCCGGCCGCCGTTGCCGCGTCGACTGTCACGCCGGCTGGAACGCCGGTGAAACTGCGGCGTGGCGAAGCCGCCGCCGCCCTGGCTCCGCTGAGCGGAGTCGCGGGCTCGGCCGCCTTCGGCGCGTTCGTCGGCCGCACCGGCCACAGCACCCCCACCCACCTTCCGGTGTATGTGAACCGGCCGATGGGTGATGAGCAGATCCGCGCCGCCGCTCGTGGCGGCGCCGCCCAGGGTCCGCACCACGCCTGGAGAGAACCAGTCATACCCTGACCGGTCTCCCTCTCCGGGCCGCGGATCCGCACCAGGATCCGCGGCCTTCTTGTTTGTCGGCCACGAATCCACACCCCGTAACGAGGACACCAGACCAGAAACACTCGAAGAGGTGACGCAGATGGCGGCCCCGGTCATGGACCTGATCGAAGCCGAAATCCCCTGCCGTACCGAGCCCGACCTGTGGTTCGCCGAGTCCCCCGAGGACGTGGAGTTCGCCAAGGCGCTCTGCGGCGGCTGCCCCATCCAGAAGGCCTGCCTGGCCCGCGCGCTGGAGCGCGAGGAGCCGTGGGGTGTCTGGGGCGGCGAGCTGATCCTGCGGGGGGTCGTCGTGCCCCGCAAGCGTCCCCGTGGGCGCCCGCGCAAGACCCCTGTCGCCGCCTGAACCGCACGACATCGAATCCGGAAGGAAACCGACCGAAATGAACATCGCCCCCATGACGACCATGTATCTGCACCAAGAACTGGTAGACGAGCGAATACGCACCCTGCACCGCGAGGCGGAGCAGGAGCGGCTCGCCGGCCGGGTCCGGAGCGTCGAGAAGGCGCGCCGGGAGGTCGAGCGCGCGTCCCGCAGGCTGAGATCCGCGCTGGCGCGCGTCTGACGCCGTGACCGGAGCAGAGTGAAACAGGGAAGGCCCGGGCCGGGGTGAACGGCCCGGGCCTTCGCCCATATCGGGCATCTAACCCGGCCTGCCGCAAAGATTGAGTCATCGGCCGCGCAGCAGAGCGCCTGCCGTGGGAGGTGCTCCGGGCCGCGGGGTATGAGCCGGACGGCCGTCCACGCCGCCGGGCGGAAGCGAGGGCGAGCAGCGGACGAGTGGCGGGGCGATCGGCGGACGGGATGCGGATGAGCGACAGGGCGAGACGGTTCCGCGGCCTGACCGCCGTAGCGCGGCGGCCCGCCGCCACCCCGACCACCGGCCCCAGCACCGGTCCGGTCGCCGACTCGATCACCCGCCAGAGCCCTGACCTGATTGGCGGCCCTAGCACCGGCTCGATCACCGGCTCGATCGCGGCGGGTCTGGTGGCCGCCGGCCTGATCGTCATCAGCCTGCCGCTTTTCTTCGTGCCGCCGGCCGGAGCCGCGCCGATCCCTCCGAGCCTGCGGTCAGCTCGCCACGCTCATGCCCGTGCTCACGGCAATGGTCACGGTGGTGGGCATGGACGCGGGGCGACGCAGAGCACCGGCGGCACCGGCACCTCGAACTCGCCCAGCATCGGCAGCCCCGCCCGGCAGGTCGCGGCCGGGCGGCGCAACGTGAACGCTCCGGCGGCCAACAGCGCCGTCACCTTCGCCGGCATCCAGCAGGTGTCGAGCGTCAGCGTCTTCACCAACACCCTCAACGGCAACTGCAGGCGGGGCATCAACCGCTGCGTCATCAACCAGACCCTGCGGGCAGTCGAAGGCCGCGGCGGCTAGCTCCGATTTCTCCACATGGAGGTGACGGGTCCAGCCCGCTACCTGGCGAACGCGTCTCTGTGGAGCACTCCTCAGGAACCGGGTCGACCGGTCTGTGTGTTGTCAGATGGTCGAGCGTTGCGGGGAGGAGTGACTCCAGGGATGACGTCAAGCCCCAGGTGTTCTTTAAGGAGGTGCTTCAGTTCGGCTCCGTTGATGAGGGTGATGCGGTTGCGTTGAGCGAACTGTTCGCTTGCTCGTCCGAACCATGAGGGGGTGACGAGGACGCCTGTGGTTGCGTTGTGGTCGGCCATAACGCCGGTAAGAGCGTGTACGGCATCGAGTCCCACGAGGCCCTTCCAGCGCTTGGCTTGGATCAGGCAGACACCACCGAAGAAGATGTTCTTGCTGGTTGCCACGGCGTCAACGCCGCCGTCCTTTGAGGGGACGGTGGCCCAGCTTTCGGCGCCCATGGCGATGAAGAGTTGCCGGATGAGGTGCTCGAACTCGGTAGGGGTGAGATCGAGGAGGTTGCGGCGTGAGTCGAGTGAGGCGACGACATCCGTGTCCTCGCTGAAGCGGAAGCGTTTGAGGTCGAAGGTGATGAAGGGCTCGATGGCTTCGACGTCATAGGGGTTGGGGGAGACCAGGGCGTGGAGTCGTTTGAGGCAGGCGGCCGGGTCTACTCGGGCCAGGACAAGTTCTGCGAAGTCGGAGCGTTCTGCTTCGACGCTGATGAGGTGTGGGCGGATCTCTTGGCCTGTGGCGTTGTCGATTGTCGTGATTCTGCCGTTGAGTACCACAGCTTCGACGATGTCCGAGGTTGCAGTGAATACTTCGTGCAGGGTTCGCAGGACGACGCGCGCGAGAAGCTGAGCATAGCGTTGCTTGATCTCAGTTGCCGGGCGGGGCACGGGATCGATGGCATCCCGGGACTTGACGTACTTGTATCCGCGGACGGTAGGGATCGCCGAGCTGACTGGGAGCTCTAGCTCGATCACTACATCATGGTTTTCTGGCCGGTAGGCGACCTGAAACTGTCGAGGGAAGCTGTCCGGGTAGTCCGAGGTTTCCAGCACTTGGCTGACGAACCACTCGACGGCTGAGGGCTCTCCGACACGCAGGGCTGCCTTCGCGACTTCCAGTTGCTGGTTCTTGGTATGCGCGGCCAGGTTCAGCGCTTGTACATGTTCGGCGTGAGCCTTGCGGGCTGCGGCAAGATCAGCGATGCGCTGTTCCTCACGTCGTGAATGCTTGGTGACCTCGTGTTCGTAGCGTTGCCGAGCGAGCTCCAGGTCGCGCTCGTAGCGGGATGGCCCTCCGATGAGACGAGCGAAGAACTTCGGCGGCTCCGGCTCAAAATCGCTCCAAGCCGGTGCTGGCTCCTGGTGGATCAGGGGTCCGGCATTGAACGGAGGCGTTTGGACGGTGACAGCCAAGTCATCGATGGACAGTGGTGGCTTCAAGAGCACCTCGGAGAGGATCGAGTCCAGGCGTGAGACCTCCAACTCGGCTTCCTCTGTCCGTCGTTCCGCAAGCTTCAGCTGATCCTCGACATGGCGTTGTTGGCGAGCCTTCTCAGCCGCCTTGGCTGCCCGGTCACGCTCCCGTGCCAGCCGCTCGGCCTCACGACGCTGGGCCGCCTGCTGGCGCTCCCATTCAGACCGCCCGCCTCCGCTGCGTGCCACGTAGAAACCTCCACGGTCGTCACCCAGATGCGTTCATAAGAGGCTTTCTCGCAGCGCTGTCGCAGGTCAAGACCAGTTCAGGACAGCAGTGCCGCACCGACCAAGGATTGAACCGACCGCGGTCGAGGTAGCGGGCATGTCGTTAACTCCCGTAGATCACGATCTTGTACTGGCATGGCACTCTACGCCTGCCGCCGGGGGCAGGTCCTCTAGATTTCTCGGTCGCCGTGGCTGCAAGAGAACCAGATTTATGCGACTCACTCGCCAATCACAGGCGTCTCAACCCGTCAGCCCTTGGCTCTGGGGAGCCAGTCGAGTGTGCCTTGGGTGAGGGCTTCCTCCGCAATTTCTTTGGCGCTGGCGGTGGTGAGGCCGGCGAGGGAGGTGTCGATCCAGTCTTGGACGTTGCGGTGGCCTTGCTCGGAGTATTCGCGGGCTTGGAGGAGGCATTCGAGCTTGTCGGCGTCGCGGGCGCAGCGTGATTCCAGCGTCTCGCGTCCTGTGTACTCCGAGACCGCCGAAGAGATCATTCGCGCGATGGCGTCGGGCAGCGGGGAGACCTGGTCGGCGGTTACGGTCTCGTTCTCGGCTGCTTGGACGTAGCGCTTCGTGAGGTGCGGGATGTCTGTGGTGCGGGTTTCTTGGCTGTCGTGCCAGAGGGCGAGGAAGGCGGCGCGTTGGGGGTCGGCGCCTTCCATGGCGGCCAAGACGGAGGCAATGACGGCGACACGGAAAGAGTGGTCGGCGATCGACTCTGGGGCAGGGACGCCCACGGTTGACCAGCCGGTTCGCTTAAACCGTTTGAGGAGTCCGATCTCGTAGAGGAAGCCGGTTAGGTCTCGCGTCTGGTCAGTACCCATTCCCGTCCTGTCGTTGGTCTCATCGTGTCGCGATCGCGACGCCGTACCGCAGCGCTTCCAGCTCTTGCCGGGCGCGTGGGGCCACAACGTTCTCATCGAGCAGACGCTCGATGTGGTTCTTCAGTTCTCCTCGGATCCTCTCAGGGGTCAGGAGGTCGGGGCGAGCCAATACGAGAGCCCACAGGGTGTGGATGTTCAGCTCGATGAAGCCGAGTTCGCCGGTCAGCCGGTCTAGGAGGTGTCGAATGAGACGGTCTCCTCGCCAGGCAGTGATCGGGTCTTCGGCCATGAAGGAGTCGCTGAGCCGGTCTCCGGATAGTTCGCCGGTCCAGAATGCCCAGTAGTTGAGGTTGGCGGTTTCGCTGACGTCATCGCCGAGCCGCTCGGCGATGAACGCCCGCATGGGTTCGGGGTCGCCGAGACGGGTGAGGGCACTCGCAGTGGAGCGTGCGAGGGGCCATGCGGCCGACCATCCTCGCTCTGACCGGACGATCCGTCGGTCTTTGCGATATCGCTCGACCAGCCATGCGGCGGTCTCTGCGGAGGAGCCGAATCCGAGGAGGTAATAGGTCTGTCGGGCGAGTAGGAGGCCGGCCTCTGACCGGCGGTCGGCACGTTCCGCGGCTGCCTGGAGATGTTGTGAGAGGTGGCGCCGTTCCTCGGCGCTGAGCGTCGGCCCTGCCGGGGTCGGTCCACGCCGCGATGAAGCATCGGGAAAGTCGTCGGGAGGGATGGCGGCCAATGGCCAGACGATGAGGCCGGTGAAGGGTCTGGAGACCACCCATGACCCTAGGAGATGGGCGTCTGCCTGGACCTCTCCCGGGCGAGACGTCAATGCGTCGCCGATGAACTGGTCTGCGTTGATGGCGAGTGTCAGGGCGTCGAGCAAACGTTGAGGCGCTCTGAGACGCAAGAGCGTGAACCGCAGCGCAGAGAACTCTCCAGCGGACATCGCGGCAAGGGGCCGCCGACCGGACTCCCATCCTTGGACGGCGGCGACCGACACGCCCAGTGCTTCGGCGAAGCGTTCTTGGGTCATTCCGACGGCCTCGCGCAGCAGCTTGAGGACATGGCCCGACACCCGGCCTTCCAAACCCTTACCGCTGGTCCGTGTTGCGCTGTTATGCCGAGGCATTCCCGCTCCGCAGGGGTGGCCACTCGTACTGCCGGTCAGTGCCGCACGGACGTCGCTCTCCGTACGGTCAGTTCCAGGACAACCACAGTAATCACCCAGTCCCGGAGCCGTTAGGACTTCCGGCGAAACCCACCCCCGAACGGAGGAACCCGAGTGTCCACCGCCATCCACGACAAGATCCATGTCGAGCTCCCCGAGGCATTCGACCCGCGCTGGAACCGCATCCCCGGCATCACGGTCGACGGCCACCGCGTCACCCTCGACCCCGAGGACTACTTCTTCAAGTTCACCAACCACACCTGGCTGGTCATCCCCTGGCCGCAGGTGCAGCGCGACATGCTCGACGCTCACGAGACGCCCGACACCTCGCTGGAGCAGCTCGCGCTCGACTACATCCGCGTCAACGCCACGCCGACCAGCGACGCCGCGACCGTCCTGCAGATCGGGTGGGAGGTGTACCGCTACGTGTTCCGCGCCGAGCACCTCGCCGACCTCGGCATGCCGGAGATCACCGAGAAGCATCTGACGATGCTCAGGCAGGCGGGCACCTTCATGGCGCTCAACAAGGTCGAGCTGACCGGCGAGATCTCCAACATCGGCCCGGCCTGGTTCTTCAACTCCATCACCCGGGCGGTGTTCGACCTCACCGACGCCGAGGGCGATCTGCTCGACGAGGTCTACCACGGCGGCTGGTTCAACGAGACTCGCCGCCTGGAGCTCGTCCGCGCCCACACCGCGCTCGGCGGGCGGCTCGTGCACGGATGCCAGTCCGTTCCGAACCAGACCGGCGGCGCGGTCGTCCCCTACGGTGCTCCGCTGGAGCGGTTCCGCAGCGAGCTCGCCGCCATGAAGGACAGCTGGATCGCGGCCGTCGAAGCCTGCCGTGTTCCCACCGCCCGATAAGTAAGGAAGGCCAGGGATTTTGGACACCATCGAGGTGAACGCTCTGCTCGCACGGCTGCTGGACGACTTCGGGCAGGGGCCGGCCGAACGCGAGGAGATCCGCGTCTGGGCACGCTCGGGCGTGGAACGTCTCCACCTGGCCAACGGCACCTCGGTGGTGTTCAAGTACGCCGAAGGCCCCTTCGCCGCCGAACACCACGCCCTGACCGTCGCCGAAGACGGCGCCTTGCCCGTCCCCGAGCGCCTCGCCGTCGACCACAGACCCGAGCTGCTCGGCATGCTGCTGACCGACCTCGGGCCAGCGGCACGCGAGGCGACCGACGACGACGGCGCGGCGCTCGCCGTTCGCGTCCACGCAATCACCGACACCAAAGACTTGCCAGTCCTCAGCCAACAGAGCCTCGCGGCGATGCCAGAGCAGATCCGCTCGCGTCTCCACCAGTACGGCCGCACCCAGCACTACCTTGGCGTCCTCACCGAGACAGCGCACACTCTCGCGAAGGTGGCCGACGGCCGCGCTGCAGGAGCTGACCTTGCGCCGTCCGGGCTCTGCCACTCCGAATGGCACCCGACCTCGATCTACATCACCAAGGACGACACTTACCTGCTGGACTTCGCCCGTGCCTTCCGCGGGCCTGGCCTGCTCGACCTGGCGTCCTGGCACGGCACGATCGAGGCTCCCGACGCTGGCAAGCTCAGCGAGCTCATCACCTCCTACATCACGGCCGGCGGACCCGAGGAGGCAGCCGCATCGAGAGGCGGGTTGAGCGCGGCCCGCTGGGCGCTCGGCTGGCACCGCGTCTGGGTGGCCGACTGGTTCACCCACCAACTCACGATCGGGTGGGCCGAAGGAGCCGAAGACGCATGGATCTCCGCGATCGCCCGCCATCTCACCGAAGCCGCCCTCCTGCTCCGGGCCTGACCGTCCGCGACCGATTCGAATGGACCCGAGCTGCGGGAACCGGCCCTCCGCCCGCCGTCTTCGGCGACCTGGAGGGCAGACGAGTGGTCGAACTCGGCTGCGGCGGCGGACACAACCTCGCCCACCTCGCCGTCCATCACGGCGCCGACGCGGTCGGCATCGACCACGACCCTCTCAAAATCCAGCGCGCCCGAGCGCTCTATGCCAACGTCCCCGGCCTCGCCTTCGTCCGAGCTGACGCCATTGCCTACCTCCGATCCCTCCCTCCCACCTCAGTCGACCTCTGCCTTTCGATCTTCGGCGTGTTCTCCTTCCTCGAACCCGCCGAACCCGGCCCGCTCCTGAGCGCGACCGCCCGCATCCTGAGACCCGGCGGGCGACTCGCGCTCACGTTGCGAACCACCGACACCACGGACCTGGTCCTCATCTACACCAGGAGCTGACCATGTACCTGCTGTGCGACATCGATGGAGTCCACATCCCCTTCCCCGGCCCCAATAGCGAGATCCCGCCCGGCTTCCATACCCACCACGTCACCCCCACCGGCTACGCCGAGCCCGTCAAGATCTGGCTCAACCCGGCCACCGGCCAACTCGTCCTCGACCTGGCCAATCGGTACGCCCTCACGCCCTTGTGGTGCACCAGCTGGCGCGCCGACGCCGCTCCTCTCATCGGCGGCCGCCTCGGCCTGCCCAACTGGGATCACGTCGATCTGCCCCGACTCCCGCTCACCACGAGCCACCCTGACGGCTACCTCTGGAAACGCGACACCGTCGCCCGGCTGTTCACTGACGACGTGCTCCTTTGGATCGACGACGACTTCACCCCCGCCGATCACACCTGGGCCGGCGACCGCACCCAAGCCGGGCTCCTCACGATCCTCGTCCAGCCGAACCCCCACCTCGGGCTGACCATCGCCGACCTCGAAAGGTGCGGCCTCAACCAGCAGCCTGGGGCAGAACGACGCCGGCGTTTCCGGAGAGGGGCCCGTGCCGACCGCTTGCCCAACGTTCCAGCCAAGGCGGAGCCGCCGACCTCGACCGTGGATGGACCACGGCGAGGGTCGGCCGGTTGACCTTGCCGCCTTCGCGCGCCCGGCGGAGGACGTGCCCGATGGCCACAGGACGGAGAGAGTCATGCTCACGCAGACAGCGACAGAAACGCTCATGAATCCCACCAAGACGCGCGCTGAGGAGCTCGCGTCCGTGCTCGTGAAGGGAACGCTGATCTTCCGGCCGCCGCCCGGCGGCCGGGAACGCGAGAAGACTGGAGGACAAATGCGATCAACGAACGGCACGGACAAGGAATGGCGGGCTTCGGCTCCACCTGGCGTGCTCCGCTATACCTTCCCGGGCGTGCCCGGGCAGGTCTGTCAGGCACGGAAGCTGGTGCAGGAGCTGTTCCTCGGCACCGGACGAGAAGACGACGCGGGCCTGGTCGTCGACGAGCTCGCGAACAACTCGATCCTCTACACGCGGTCGGGGAAGCCAGGCGGCTGGTTCGGCGTGGAGCTAACCTTCGGCGCCATGGTGCGAATCGGGGTAGTCGATCTCGGAGGGGCCGGATGGCTGATTGGAGCACCCGCCGCCTCCCGTCCCAAAAGCGACCAGCCCGATGACCTCGAGACCCTGGAGGGCCTCGGTGAGCTGGATGCGGTCGCGCTCGGCGGGCGCGGCCTGGCCATCGTCGCCGGACTCGCCGTCACCACCGGAGCCTGCGGAAGCGACGCGCTCGGTCACTTCGTGTGGGCCGACCTCGCACTGCCCGCGCCGGTGCGGGAGGCTCCGGAGAAGACGCTGCTGCTGGTGTCGTAGGGGAGGCCCAGCCTGTCGATAGCAGGCTGGCCCTCCTTGAGGCCAGCATAAGCCGCAAAGGTCGGCTTGAGGCCCTGTCCGCCTCGCTCCTTGATCCTTTCGAAGGGGCGTGCCCGGGCAGGGCCTTCGTTGTCTTCGGGACTCTGATCGAGGTGATCGTTGCTAGCCCTAGCCGAGGGCGTCGGCGAAGCCGGGGACCCAGCGGACGACCTCGTCGCGGAACCTGGCCGTCGCGCCGAGCTGGCACAGCACGCCCACGCCCGCCGCGTGTACGCGGTGGATCAGCACGTACGACGCGGGGAGGTTGAGCTGGCGGACCACGTTGTTCGGCCGCAGGTCGGCCACGTTCGCCGCCTGCTCGCGCAGCCACTCCCTGCTGAAGGTGAACTCCTCCACGCGGGTGGGCTCGACGTACGGCGCGAGGAACGCCCGCAGGGCGTCGACGTCCACCTCGATGTGCGGGCGGATGAAGCCCTCTGCGCGCAGCCCGCGCACGACGCTGTCCATGTCGCCCTGGTTGAAGATGCGGGTGAGCCGGCCGAAGGCGACGGGATGGCCGCCGGGCATCCGGTTGACGGCGCCGAAGTCCAGCACGCCGAGCCGCCCGTCCTCCATCAGCCGGAAGTTGCCGGGGTGCGGGTCGGCGTGCAGCATCCCCACCCGGGCCGGAGAGCAGAACAGGAAGCGGACGAACAGCAGGCCCGCGTGGTCGCGCTCCTCCTGCGTGCCGTCGGTGATGATCTTCGACAGCGGGGTCCCGGTCATCCACTCGGTGACCAGCACCTGCTCGTTGGCGGCGATGACCGCCGGGACGCGGAAGTCGGGGTCGTCGCGGAACTCCTCGGCGAAGGCCTGCTGGGCCTCGGCCTCCTTGAAGTAGTCGAGCTCCTCGGCCACCCGCTCCCTGAGCTCGGCCAGCACCGGTTTGAGGTCCAGGCCCGGCAGCAGCGCGCCGAACAGCTTGCCCAGCCGCGAGAGCTGGTTGAAGTCCGAGATCAGGGCCTTGCCCGCGCCGGGATACTGGATCTTCACGGCGACCTCGCGGCCGTCGTGCCACACCGCGTGGTGCACCTGCCCGATGGACGCCGCCGCGCTCGGCCTGTCGTCGAACTCCAGGAAGTTCTCCCGCCAGTCGTCGCCGAGCTGTTCGGTCAGGACCCGGTGCACGACGGAGGCGGGCAGCGGCGGCGCGGCGTCCTGCAGCCGCGTCAGCGTCGCCCGGTACGGCCCGGCGATCTCGGGCGGCAGCGCCGCCTCGAAGATCGACAGGGCCTGGCCGAGCTTCATCGCGCCACCCTTGAGCTCGCCGAGGACCTTGAAGACCTGGTCGGCCGTGCGGCGCTGGATCTCCTGGGCGACGATCTCCGCGGAGGCGCCGCCGATCCGCCTGCCCAGTCCGAGCGCGGTACGGCCGGCGAACCCGAGGGGGAGCGTCGCGAGCTTTGCCGAGCGTGTCACGGCACCGTGGGGAACGTCACTCACTCAACCATTCTTAGCGATGGCGGAGCCTTTCGACCACAATTCCCTGTTCGTATCCCCAGCCAGGGCCCGCGGACGCCAACGGCGGGCGAGGAATCCGTCAGGTGTGTCATTCGTCACAGTCAGGCTCGATCTTCCTGGTGGAGGCCGGCGACATCGTCGCCGAGGCAGCCGCATCCGGGGTGGGCGTCGAGGCGGCGGTGCCGCCAGCGCCAGCCGGGCGACACCTCCGTCAGGCCGCCCGGCACGCTTCCCTCGTCGAGGTACGCCAGCGCC
Source organism: Microbispora sp. NBC_01389 (assembly GCF_045040095.1). Lineage (NCBI taxonomy): Bacteria > Bacillati > Actinomycetota > Actinomycetes > Streptosporangiales > Streptosporangiaceae > Microbispora > Microbispora sp. NBC_01389. The sequence goes on along the minus strand of NZ_CP109552.1, from coordinate 710,659 downwards.
TGACCGGCCGCCTGCGCCGCGACCAGGCCGGCCAGGGCCACGTCGCAGGCGATCTCACCGGCGGGATAACCCCCGAGCCGGGCGCCCACCACCGGCCAGGACGGGTCCCGGTCGCGGCGGGCCAGGTCGAGGCAGCGCAGGCAGGGCGTGAGCCCGGGGACGACGAAGGGACCCGTCGAGCCGTACCCCTCGAAGGCGCAGGCGAGCAGGTGCGGCACGCCCGAGGCGACGATCTCGCCGACCAGCGTGGTGCTGAGCGGGGTGGTCGGAGCGAGGATCACGAGGTGGGGGCGCGCGCCGCCGTCCGCCAGGCGGGAGGCGGCCCGGCCGGGCCACGCGTTGACGGCGGGGGAGATCCGCCGGGCGGCCAGCACCGCGGCGTCCTCCCGGGACATGCCGGTGTCGGACCGGCCGAGACCGCCCGGGACCACGTCGCCCGGCCCGGCCACGGCGGGATCGACCACGCAGATGTGCCCGACCCCGGCGGCGGCGAGCAGCGTGACGACCTGGGCGCCCACCCGGCCGGCGCCGTACACGCGGACCCGGGCCGCCCGCCTCGCGGCCAGGCCGCTCATGCCGCCGTCGGAGCAGGTCAGCGCCAGCCTGTCCAGGTCGGGGCGGAGCCGGTCGCGCTCGGCCGGCGGCAGATCGGCGAGCGGGCCCGGCCGGGCCGCGGCGTCCTCGATGAGGCCGTGCGCGGTGAGCCGGGCGACCACCTCGTGGGCGGACGCCTCGTCCAGCCCGCTGCCGGCCACCGCCTGCCCGAGCGTGCGGGTGCCGTCGAGCCCGTCGATCAGGCGGCGGACCGGTGGTTCGACACCGGTCAGGACGACGGCCCGCAGCGGGTGGACGCCGAACTGCAGCGTGTGGCCGTCCCGCTCCACCCTGCGCAGGACGGGCTTGAGGCGTGGTCGAATGCTCTGTCCCATGGTCGCCAGACCTTGGCACAGTTGGGCGCGGCCCGGCTCCGGAACCGCCGGGGCTGTGGATAATTACCGGGGTGATCGAGGTTGGTGAACATCCGCAACCCCGAAACTTCCACGCCCGCAAGGTAACGTTCGCCCGATTGACCAGGGAGAACGTGTACCACCCCCTGTGGAAATCGGCGTCTGTCGGCTACCTTTCATATGTGCCCCCCGAGACAGTCGAGGTTCGTCGGAGCGCACGACGGCGGCGAACCGTTTCCGCGTACCGTGATGGCGACAAGACCATCGTGCTGCTTCCGGCCGGTCTGAGCACGACCGACGAGGAGCAGTGGGTACTCCGCATGCTCGACCGGCTTGCGGCCAAGGAGCAGCGAAGACGTCCGAGCGACGACGACCTCCTGGAACGGGCGAGCGAGCTGTCCGCGCGCTACCTGGACGGCAAGGCCGTCCCGGAGAGCGTGCGGTGGGTGGAGAACCAGCTCCACCGGTGGGGTTCGTGCACGCCCGACCACGGCACGATCAGGCTCTCAGTGCGGCTGCGGGGCATGCCCGCCTGGGTCGTCGACTACGTCATCATGCATGAGCTCGTCCATCTGCTCGTGCCGAGCCACGGCCCGCGCTTCTGGGCGCTCGTGGAGCGCTACCCTCGCGCGGAACGTGCCAGGGGGTTCCTCGAGGGCTTCTCGATGGCGGCCAACGGTTCGACGGAGGAATGTTGACCCGCGTGGTCGCGGTGCTGGTCACTCCCGGCATGGCCGGGGCGGCTCCGCCCGGCGTCGACCCGGCCGAGTTCCTGACGGCGATGGCCGAGGACACCTACGAGATGATCGCCGGGCTCGAACTCGTGCGGCCGGTGATCCTGTCGGCCGGGGTGCCGGGGCTCGCCGAGATCGCCTGGCCCGGCACGCCGGTCCTGCCGATCGGCTCGCCCACCGGCGCCTTCGCGGCGCTGGCCGCGCTGTCCGAAGCGAGGGCGGACGAAGCAGGGCCGGACGAAGCGAGGGCGGACGAAGCGAGGGCGGACGAAGCGGGAGCGGACGAAGCGGGGGCCGAGACGGCGGACGAGGCGGTCGTCGTCAGCGGCGACGCCCCCGACCTGCCGCCGTTGTTGATCGGCAAGCTGTTCCGCGAGCTGGGCCGGGCGAACCTCGCCGTCTGCCCCGCCGAGGGCGGCGGAGCCGTGGCCGTCGCGGCCCGCCTGCCGGTTCCCGGCTGGGCCGCGCCCGATCTCGACGAGCCGGACGTCGTCGCGGCGATGCGCCGCCGGGCGCCGGGGCCGCGCATGGTCGCCACCGGCCCCGGCTGGCACCGCCTGCGGAAGCCGGAGGACGTGACCCGCCTCGACCCCGGCCTCGAAGGCTGGGACAACACCCGCGCCCTGCTCATGTGACCGCCTGCCTGAGGCCAGGCCGTCACAGGCGGGCGGGCAGGCGGAGCTCGGCGAAGAACGCGCGGTGGTCGCTCTCCGGGACGGTGTGGACGCCGGTGTCCACCGCCGCCGCCCTCCGGTCGTACAGCACGTGGTCGATCGTGATCAGCGCGGGGAACCGTCTGTTCGCGGGCCAGGTGGCCGCGAGGCCGTTCCCGGTCGCGCCGGCCGCGTCCACGTAGCCCCGCGCGAGCACCGCGCGCAGCGCCGCGTGATCGAGGCTGGCGTTGAAGTCGCCGGCCAGCACGCGTACGACGCCGGGGGAGGCGGACGGCAGCGCCGCCAGGTCGGCGGCCCACAGGGCCACATCGTGCTCGACCGGCGAGAGGGTGTGCACGTCGACGATCTCGACGGGCGGCCCGGAGGGCAGGGCGATCCGGGCCCGCGGCATGCGATGACTGCCCTCGGGCGCGAAGTCCGGCAGCCTGATCAGCGGGTGCCGCGAGTAGATTCCGCTGCCGGACGCCCCGGGGCCGTCCTCCAGATGCCGGTACGGCAGCAGCCTGCCCAGGCCCGCGTTGTCGAGCGCTTCGACGGCCACGGGTGTGAGCTCCTGCGTGGTGAGCACGTCCGGGTCGAGCGTGCGGACCAGGCCGACCAATGCCTCGGCGTCGCCGACCCCGTAGAAGAGGTTGGCGGTGAGGATCCGCAGCGTCGGCCCGGTGGCGGCGGTGGTGGTGGTGGCGGTGGCGGCCGTGGGCGCCGATCCGACCGCCCGGGGCAGGACCACGGCCGCCAGCGCGGCCGTCGTCGCGACCGCGGTCGCGATCACGGTCCACCGGCGGCTGCTCAGCGCGGCCAGGACCGCCACCACCGACGCGGCGGCGACGTACGGCGTGCCGGTCATGAGCGCGACCCCCACACCGGTGGCGTCGAGCCCGGCCAGCCGGGCGACCGCCCACAGGGCGAACGGCGTCACCGTGATCCACGCCAGCGGAGGGGAGACCCGCAGCCTCCGGCGGGGCGGAACGACGATCTCACCGCCCACGTCCACCTTGGTCATGATCCGACCCTAGTGAACGCCCCCGAAAGCCGGTGTAACGCCGACGTGCGCGAACGGTGCGAAACGGTGCTCAGGCGCGCAGCAGGGCCTGGGAGCGGCGGACCAGCCGCCGGGTGGCCTCGTCGCTCAGCTCCGGGATCTCGTCCACCGGGAACCAGCGCAGGTCGAGCGACTCATCGCTGATCACCGCCTCGGCCCCCGGCGGCGCGACCGCGCCGTACTCGACGTCCAGGTGCCAGCTGTGCGGCGGGTGGCACCACACCCTGTGCCGGTCGAGGGCGAGCGGGCCGTCCAGCAGCGTCAGCCCGGGGATGCCCGACTCCTCGGTGGCCTCGCGCAGGGCGGCCTCCCCGAGCGTGGCGTCGGCCACCTCGCAGTGCCCGCCCATCGGCAGCCACATTCCGGCCTTGGCGTGCAGGGTCAGCAGCACCCGCGCGCCGTCGTGGGAGAGGACGGCGGTGGTCGCCGTCAGGTGCCCCGGCACACACTCGCGCCACATCGCGTCCTCGTGGGCGTCCAGGTGCGCGAGGAAGTCCACGCGGAGCCGTTCCTCTTCCGGAGTGGGGGCCGTCCACCCGGTCAGCACGGCCCAGGCGTCACGATTCAGGCTCACCGGCGCAGCCTACCGGCCGCCAATGATCCCCTCGCCGGTCCCCTCGCCGGTTCCTATCGGCCGCTCTCCGGGCCGGGACCGGGTTCCCCCGCTTCGCCCGATTCGCCGGGCTCTTCCAGCGCGGACAGGTCGAACGCGGTGCCGCCCTTCACGAACGGCTCGGGGTTGTCGAGGTCGTCGGCCCTGGGCATCAGGTCGGGGTGCCCCCAGACGGCGTCCCGGCCGTCGACGCCGCGCTCGTCGCCGAGCGCCCTCCACAGGGCGGCCGCCTCACGCAGCCGCCTCGGCCGCAGTTCCAGGCCCACCAGCGTCGCGAAGGTCCGCTCGGCCGGCCCGCCCGTGGCGCGGCGGCGCCGTACGGTCTCGGCCAGCGCCGCGGCGGACGGGAGCTTGCCCTCGGCGGCGGCGTCCACCACCGTGGCCACCCACCCCTCGACCAGCGCCAGCGCGGTCTCCAGGCGGGCGAGGGCGGCCTTCTGCCGCTCGGTCTCCTCGGGCTTCAGCAACTCGCCGCCGCCCAGGACCTCCTGGATCCGTTCCGGGTTGCTGATGTCCAGCCCCTGGAGCTTCTCCTCCAGCGCGGACACGTCGACCGTGATGCCCCGGGCGTACTCCTCGACCGTGCCGAGCAGGTGCGCCCGCAGCCAGGGCACGTGCTGGAACAGCCGGTGGTGCGCCGCCTCGCGCAGCGCCAGGTAGAGCCGGATCTCGTCCGAGGGCGTCTCCAGGCCCTTGCTGAAGGCGGCCACGCCGCCGGGCAGCATGGCGGCGGTGTCGGACAGGGGCAGGCCGATGTCGGAGGAGCCGACGACCTCCCGGGCGAGCGAGCCGAGGGCCTGGCCGATCTGCTGGCCGACCATCATGCTGCCCATCTGCTTCAGCATGCCCATCAGTGGGCCGGCGACGGCCTGCGCCTCCGGCGGCAGACCGGCGGCGCCGAGCGTGCCGCCCATCGTCTCCACCATCTGGGCGGCGACGGGATCGCACAACTGCTTCCAGACCGGGATCGTCTTCTCGATCCACTCCGACCGGCTCCAGGCCTGGGGCGCCGTCACGCCGCCGGGCAGCGTGGTCACCTCGTTCAGCCAGAGATCGGCCAGGTTGAGGGCCTCGGCGATCTGCCGCCGCTCGCCCTCCATGACGCTCGGATCACCCTCGGCGACCACGGCGTGCCGTGCGATGTTCTTCGCCATGTCCCAGTTGACGGGCCCGGCCTCCGGCGAGGCCGACAGCATGTCGGCGAACTGCCGCATGGCCGCGGCCATCTGCTCCGGGCTGCCGAACATGGCGAACGGATTGTCGTTTGGGTCGTTTTCGCGACCTGGCAGGTCAGTCACCGCGCCACCTCGGGCAGGATGGAGGAGTCCACATCCGCCACGTTATCCGCCGTGGGGCGGATCAGTGCAAAGTGAGGACCTCGTGCCTACCTCGAAACGCCTGCGTCCCCCCGTCGTCGCGGTCACGGGCGCCGCCTCCGGCCTCGGCCGGGCGTTCCTCGCGAAAGTGGCCTCGTCTGCGGATTTCCGCCGCGTCGTGGCGATCGACGAGCAGCGCGGAGACGTCCAGGACGTCACCTGGCGGGTTCTCGACATTCGTGATCCGCTCTTGGCGAACCGGATCTCCGACGTGGACGTCCTGGTGCATCTCGGCGCGGACGAGTCGCTCGACACCGACGCCGGCGAGCGCCGGCGCTACAACATCCGGGCGGCCCAGACCGTGCTGACGGCCTGCGCGGCGGCGCGGGTGCGCCGGGTCGTGCTGGTCACGAGCGCGATGGTGTACGGCGCCGCCGCCGACAACCCGGTCCCGCTGCCGGAGGACGCCCTGGTCGCGGCGGAGCCCGACACCGGCCTGGTGGGCGACCACCTGGAGATCGAGGCGCTGGTACGCCGGTCCCTGCGGTCGCATCCCGGCCTGGAGGTGACCGTGCTGCGGCCCGCCGCCCTGGTGGGGCCGGGCGTCGACACCGTCATCACCCGCCATTTCGAGGCGCCCCGGCTGCTGGTGGTGAAGGGCTGCCTGCCCCGATGGCAGTTCTGCCACGTCGAGGACCTGGTGTCGGCGCTGGAGGCCGCCGCGCTCGGCCGGGTCTCCGGGGTGGTGGCGGTCGGCTCCGAGGGCTGGCTGGAGATGGACCAGGTGGAGGAGATCTCGGGCCTGAAACGGTTCGAGCTTCCGGCGGGGGTGACGTTCGGCACCGCGCAGCGGCTGCACCGGCTCGGCATCACCCCGACCGCGGCCACCGACCTGCACTACGTCGTCTATCCCTGGGTGGTCGACGGCATGGCGCTGCGGGAGGCGGGCTGGAAGCCGGCCTGGTCCAACGAGGCGGCCCTGCGCGAACTGCTCGAACTGGTCGAGGGCAGGCACGCGGTCGTCGGCCGCCGCCTGTCGGGCAAGGAGGCCACGATCACCGCCGCCGGCGCGACCGTGGCGGTCATCGGCACGGCCGCGATCGTCCGCGCCGCCCGTCGCAAGCGCCGCACCTGAGCCCGCCGCAGATCGGTCCCGGTCCCCGATCGCGCGGCGATCACGTACTACCCTCGGGATGGTGGACGTCATCCGATTGCTGGGGATCCGGGACACCCCCCTGTCCGTCGACGAGGTGCTGGGCGCCGTCGAGGACCACGCGGCCGGAGGCACGGCGGTCTTCGTCGGGACGGTGCGCGAGCAGGACGGCGGGAGGCCGGTGACCCTCCTGTCGTACTCGGCGCACCCGTCCGCGGAGGAGCAGCTGCGCAGGGTCGCGGAGAAGGTGGCCGCCGATCACCAGGTTACGGCGCTGGCGGCGGTCCACCGGGTGGGCGACCTGAGGCTCGGCGAGATCGCCGTGGTCGTGGCCGCCGCGTGCCCGCACCGCGCCGAGGCGTTCGGCGCCTGCCGCAGGCTGATCGACGATCTCAAGCACGAGGTGCCGATCTGGAAGCACCAGGTGTTCGCCGACGGGGGCGCCGAATGGGTCGGTGCCTGCGAATAGCGCCGTCCCGAACGCATAGAGTTCGTCCATGTCCCGACGCGCTCTGACCCTGCTGGTCGCGGGTTTCCTCGCGCTCGCGTTCGCGGTGATCGGCGCCATGGTCCCGGTGCCGTACGTCGTGCTGAGCCCCGGGCCGACGGAGAACACGATCGGGGACGTCAAGGGAAAGCCGGTCATCTCCATCTCGGGTCATGAGACGTACCCGACGCAGGGCAAGCTCAGCATGGTCACCGTGGCCTACCAGGGCGGGCCGGGCAACCGCCTCGACCTGGTCACCGCGCTGCGCGGCTGGCTCGACCCCACGGTCGCGGTGGTGCCGGAGGAGTCGCTGTTCCCCAAGACCTCCACGCCGAAGGAGGTGGAGGAGCAGAACACCCAGGAGATGACCACCTCGCAGGAGTCGGCCACCGCCGCCGCGCTGAACGCGCTGAAGATCCCCATCGGCAGGACGGTCAAGGTCGTCTCGACGAACAAGGGGGCGCCCGCCGACGGGAAGCTCAAGCCCGGCGACGAGATCACCGCGGTGGACGGCACTCCGGCGACCGCGCTGGACTCCGTCGCGGGAGCCGTCCGCACGCACAAACCAGGCGAGCAGGTGACGTTCACCGTCAAGCGTGGTGAATCGGAGACGCAGATCCCGGTGTCCACCATCGCCGGCAAGGACGGCTCGACGATCGTGGGCGTCACGATGCAGCCGTCGAGCGGCTACCGGTTCCCGTTCAAGGTCGACATCAGCGTCGGCGACATCGGCGGGCCCAGCGCCGGGCTGATGTTCTCGCTGGGCATCTACGACAAGCTGACCCCGGGGGCGCTCACCGGCGGCATGTCCATCGCCGGCACCGGCACGATCCAGGCCGACGGCAAGGTCGGTCCCATCGGCGGGATCGAGCAGAAGATGGTCGGCGCGCGGCGGGCGGGCGCCACCGTGTTCCTCACCCCCGCGGACAACTGCGCCGACGCCGTCAAGGCCGTGCCCGAGGGGCTGCGCCTGGTGCGGGCCGACACCCTCGAAAGCGCGGTCAAGGCGATCGACGCGCTGCGTGACCACTCGGGCGACGTGCCCGCCTGCCCCGCGGGCTGACCGTACGGCGGGCCCGTGGGGCGGCTGACCTGGCCCTTCCGGTCCCGGCCCCGCGTCCGTTCCGCGTTCGCCGCGCGGCGACGGGGTGCCACCATAACGATCAGATCCGTTACCGCGCGCACGCTCCTCGCGGTGTAGGTTTCCAGGAACGGACCGTTGCGCCGCGACAATCTGACACCCATCTGAGTTTCCGACAATCCGAGACAAGGGGTTGAGCGTTGAGCTTCCGGAGCCCCGGAGCCGGACGGGCGGTGCGCTTGCCCCGACGGCCGCGCCTGCTGATACCCGTACTGATCGCCGTGGTGGCGATCGTCGTATTACTGCTCGTCTTCGCGGGGATCTACACCGACTACCTCTGGTACGACTCGGTGCACTTCTCCTCGGTGTTCTCCACGATGCTGCTCACCCAGGTGCTGCTGTTCGTCGTGGGAGCCGCCCTGATGCTGGTCGTCGTGGGCGGCAACATGGTGCTCGCGCACCGCACCCGCCCGATGTTCGGCCCGGGGATGTTCGGCGCGCCACAGGGCGCCGACCGCTACCGGGTGGCCCTCGACCCGCACCGGCGGCTGGTCTTCCTGGTCGGCATGGGCGTCCTCGCCCTGTTCACCGGGTCGTCCACGGCCGGGCAGTGGAAGACCTGGCTCCTTTTCGCCAACGCCACGCCGTTCGGCCAGAAGGACGACCAGTTCGGGCTCGACCTCTCGTTCTTCATGTTCACGTATCCGTTCCTGCGGATGCTGCTGAACTTCCTGTTCACCGCCGTGATCCTGTCGATCATCGCGGCCACCGCCGTGCACTACCTGTACGGCGGGTTCCGCATCTCCTCGCCCGGAGGGGTGCACGCCACCCGGGCGGCCCGGGTCCACCTGTCGGTGCTGCTCGGCGTGTTCGTCCTGCTCAAGGGCGCGGCCTACTTCCTCGACCGGTACAGCCTGGTCTTCTCCGACCGGGGCAAGGTCTTCGGCGCCTCCTACACCGACGTGCACGCCGTGCTCCCGGCCAAGGGGATCCTCGCGGCCATCTCCATCATCTGCGCGCTGATCTTCTTCGCCGGCGTCATCCGCCCCGGCGGGATGTGGCCGGGGGCGGCGTTCGGGCTCCTCGTCCTGTCGGCCGTGCTGATCGGCACCGTCTATCCCTCGCTCGTCGAGCAGTTCCAGGTGCGGCCGAACCAGCAGAGCAAGGAGCAGGCGTACATCCAGCGCAACATCGACGCGACCCGCAAGGCGTACGGCGTCGATACGGCGAAGGTCACGGAGTACAGCGCGAAGACCGACACCGACGCCTCCGTGCTGCAGACCGAGGCGTCGGCCATCCCCGGCATGCGCCTGCTCGACCCCAGCCTGCTGTCGCCGACCTTCCAGCAGAAGCAGCAGATCCGCGGCTACTACCAGTTCCCCGAGCAGCTCGACATCGACAGATACTCGGTCGACGGCAAGCTGCGCGACACCGTCGTGGCGGTCCGGGAGATCGGCCTTCCGCCGGAGGGTCAGCGCAACTGGATCAACAGCCACCTCGTCTACACGCACGGCTTCGGGTTCGTCGCCGCGCCGGGCAACAAGGTGGACAGCAGCGGCCTGCCGGTCTTCAGCGAGAAGGACATCCCGCCGGTCGGCGACCTCGGCGACTACGAGCCCCGTGTCTACTTCGGGGAGAACTCGCCCGACTACTCGATCGTCGGCGGCCCCAAGGGGGCCAAGCCGGTCGAGCTCGACTATCCCCAGCAGGGACAGCAGGGCGACGAGCAGCAGAACAAGACGGGCCAGGTCGACAGCACCTACGAGGGCAAGGGCGGCGTCTCGGTCGGCAACTTCTTCCGCCGCCTCCTCTACGCCGTGAAGTACGGCGAGACCAACCTGCTGCTGAACTCCAACATCAACCCCGAGTCGCGCATCCTCTACAACCGCGAGCCGGTGGACCGCATCCAGCAGGTCGCGCCGTTCCTCACGCTGGACCGTGACCCGTACCCGTCCGTGGTGGACGGCCGCATCGTGTGGATCGTGGACGCGTACACGACCTCCGACTCCTACCCCTATTCCGAGCGCAAGAGCCTGGAGTCGCTGACGACGGACGTCCAGACCAGCCGGCTCGGTGTGCCGCAGGTGCCGAGGGACGAGGTCAACTACATCCGCAACTCGGTGAAGGCCACCGTGGACGCCTACGACGGCACGGTCACGCTCTACGCCTGGGACGAGAAGGACCCCGTCCTCCAGACCTGGCGGAAGGCCTTCGGCGGCGTCGTCAAGCCGGCCTCGGAGATCAGCCAGGACCTGCGCAACCATCTGCGCTACCCGGCCGACCTGTTCAAGGCCCAGCGGGAGATCCTGACCTCCTATCACGTCACCGACGCCAACGCGTTCTTCGGCGCGCAGGACTTCTGGAAGGTCCCCGAGGACCCGGCGACCCAGAAGAGCAAGCAGCCGCCGTACTACGTGACGATGAAGATGCCGGGCAGCGAAACCGAGCGGTTCTCGCTGACGACCACGTTCGTGCCCAACCAGCGGCAGAACATGGCGGCGTTCATGGCGGTCGACGCGACCGCAGCGACACCGAACCCGCAACTGGAGATCCTGCAGCTACCGAGCACGACCGCGGTGCAGGGGCCACCCCAGGCGCAGAACCTGTTCGAGTCGAACCCCACGGTCTCGGAGCGGCTCAACCTGCTGCGCGGCACCGCCGGCGCGACCGACGTGCTGTACGGAAACCTGCTCACACTGCCGTTCGGCGGCGGACTGCTCTACGTCGAGCCGGTCTACATCCAGCCGCGTGCGGAGAGCTCGGGCAAGTATCCGACGCTGCGCAAGGTCCTTGTGCTGTTCGGCGAGAAGGTCGGCTTCGGCGACAACCTGAGCGAGGCGTTGCAGCAGGTGTTCGGTGGCACCGTGGCCACCCCGCCGGAGCAGACGCCCGACCAGCGGCCGGAACAGCAGCCGGACCAGGCCGGCCAGCAGCCGGCGAACTCCTCGGCGCTCTCGTCCGCGCTCGACCGGGCGGAGCGGGCGTTCGAGGACTCGCAGAAGGCGCTGTCGGACACCCCGACCGACTGGAAGGCGTACGGAGACGCGCAGAACGCGCTCAAGAAGGCGCTGGACGACCTGGCCAAGCTCAAGTCGGGGACGTCGTCGTCGGCGACCCCGGCCCCGAGCGGGAGCGCGACGCCGAGTGCGAGCGCGAGTCCGACACCGAGTGCGAGCGGCAGCCCCTCGGCCGCCGCTCCCACCCCGGCGCCGAGCGGCTGAGCCCGGCGGAGCCCCGCGCCCACCGAGGGCCCGGGGCTCCGGTTTGCCTCCCGGAGCCGGGCAGGATAGTCTCGTAGAGCCGACGCGGGGTGGAGCAGCTCGGTAGCTCGCTGGGCTCATAACCCAGAGGTCGCAGGTTCAAATCCTGTCCCCGCTACTCGAAGTCGAAGGCCCGGTGTCCGGAAACGGACACCGGGCCTTCGCGTTGCCAGGAGCACTGCGCGTTGCCAGGAGCGCCGCGCGTTTGCCAGGAGCGCTGCGCATTGCCAGTGGCATGTGACGTTCTCTAGCGTCGTGGTGTGAGTGGAGTGTTCACGGTCACCGAAGCCACACCCGAGGACGGGGACGCGGTCGGTGAGATCCACGCGGAGTCGTGGCAGGCGGTCTACGCGAAGTTCTTCTCCCCGGAGTTCGCCGCCGAGGCGGTCAGGCACCGGCGTGGCAAATGGCGTGCCGTGCTTCTCGAGAATCGGGACACCGTCATGCTCGGCGCGCTGGACGGCCGGCCCCTCGCCTACACCTACTTCGGCGCCTCGCCGGCGCGACCGGAGTACGCCGAGATCTTCGGCTGCTACGCCCATCCGGACGGCTGGGGAACCGGTGTCGCCAACGCGCTGATGGCCGCGACTTTGCGCAGGATCGGCGAGCAGGGCTTCGGCCGGGTTCATCTCTGGACGCTCCGGGACACCCCGCAGTCGCGCCGCTTCTATCGACCTGTGGGCCAGTGCTCCGGCGTTCACGCCGGGGGTGAAGGCCGACGCGGGAGTGCCCGCCAGGGCGCGAGTGTGCCCTGGCCCTCCGCCCGTGAACAGCTCAGCTCATGGGTCAAGCCCTGGCGGCAGAGATGCTCACACTGTCCGCTCACATGGGTCGTCTCTGCTGGTCGATGGAGTGCTTGAGGACCGTGAGCGGTGCGTTTCCCACGCTTCCGGCAAGGTGACAGCCGCACCCAGAAGCGCCCACTCCACGGGGTACCAGCGGACGGGAGCGCTGTATATCTCGCTGGGGATCCGCTCCGAGACGCCCTTCAGTGCGGTTGGCCGCCCACGCCGCAGATCGGGTCACTCACAGTGTGGATTCCGTCACGCTGGCGTAAACCCGGGGGATGCGATCCGGGTGTGGAGGTGGCCAGGCAGGCGCGTGCGCACGTGGCGCGACTCGACCTCAGCACGGCCCAGGTGGCGGTGCTGGACGGTCAGGCGCACACCGCCCGCGCGCTGTGGAACCTGCTGCACGAGTACGTCACCTTCCGGCAGGGCCGGTTGGCCTCGGTCAAGGAGTGCGACACCGCGATCCGGCAGGCCCGCCGGGAGATCGACTGGATGGGGCGGCTGCCCGCCCAGGCGGCCCAAGCGGTGCTGAGAACCTACCGGCAGGCGTGGGCGAACTACTTCAACCCCGGCCACCCCGCCGGGCGGCCCACGTTCAAGGGCCGGTTCCGGTCCCGGCCGGCGGTGGATGTGCCGCAGGCCCGCGACCTGAACATCACGCGGCTGAACCGGCGGTGGGGCACGGTCAGTCTGCCGAAGGTCGGGCGGGTGCGCTTCCGCTGGACCAAGGACCTGCCCGGCGTCACCAGGGGCGGCCCCGCCGGGCGCATCACCGGCGCGCGGCTGGTCAAGGACGCCTACGGGTGGCAGATCGTGTTCCGGACCGAACGCCAGGTGCCTGCCCCGGCCGCCCACCCCGGCCCTGGGGTGGGGGTCGACCGGGGGGTCACCGTCGCCCTGGCGTTGTCGGACGGCACCATGCGCGAGCACGGGCCCTGGTTGCGCGACGGCGAGAAGGAACGCCTGCGCCGCCTGGAGAAGACGTCCGCCCGGCAGCGCCGCACTCGCGTTCCCGGCCGGCCTGCGTCCACACGGCTGGCCCGCACCTACGATCGGATCGCCCGGCTCCGCGCGACAGCCAAGCGCCGAGCCGTGAACTGGCAGCACCAGACCACCACCGAACTCGCGCGCACCTTCGGCGTGGTCGTGGTGGAAGACCTGCAGATCACGAACATGGTCCGCTCCGCCACCGGCACGATCGAGCGGCCCGGCCGGAACGTGCGGCAGAAGGCAGGGCTGAACCGCGCCATCACCGGGCAGGCGTGGGGCCGCACGGTCACCCTGCTGGAGTACAAGACCCGTGATCGCGGCGGGCTGGTGGTGAAGGTTCCCGCCGCGGGAACGTCGCAGACCTGCCACCGGTGCGGCCACCGTGACCCGGCGGCCCGGGACAAGATCAGGTATGCCTGTGTCAATCCCGCGTGCGGGTGGGCCGGGCATGCCGACACCAACGCCGCGATCAACATTCGCAACGCCGCAGGAACTGCGGTGTCAGGACGTGGAGACCTCGGGGCTGCCCGGTCCGCGAAGCGTCAACCCCCGCACGCCGCCTGACCGCGACGTGACGGGAGAATCTCCGGCCTTCAGGCCGGGGAGGAGTTCAACGGAAGATCGGCTTCACGGAATCGGGCGCGGTGCGCGGCCACGACTTCGGCGACGGCAACCCCATCGACCAGGTCGAGTACGCGCTGATCCTCCCCAGACCCCCGCGTTCCCCCGGCCCGGCAGCCCGGCGAGCGTGGTTCATGGACTTTCGGTCGAGTGCCGTGGCCGGGGGATGGGGATCCGCAGCACGAACCGTGCGCCCTGCTCGCTGTCCTCGATGACGAGCGTGCCGCCGTGGGCCTCGGCGATCTGCCGGGCGATCGGCAGGCCGAGACCACTGCCCCCGGCGTCCACGGCCCGCGAGGCGGCCAGGCGGACGAAGCGATGGAACACGACCTCCCGCTGGTCGGGCGCGATGCCCTCACCGTCGTCGGTCACCGTCAGCACCGCGGAGCCGTCGTGGTGACCGACCGTGACGGTAATGCTGGAGACGGCGTGCCGCTCGGCGTTGTCGAGGAGGTTGGTCAGCAGCCGGGCGAGGCCGATCCGGTCGCCGTCGACCACCACCGCGGCATCGAACCGCTCAACCACCGTCACCTTGCGCGGTCGCCGGTCCAGCTCGTCGCGCACCAGGCCGGTCAGATCGACGGGGTCGTTCCGGCCGCTGACACCCGCGTCCAGCCGGCACAGCTGGAGCAGGTCGGCGACCAGGGCTTGCAGGCGCTCGACGCTGCCCAGCACCGCCTTGCCGGTGTCCGGCCAGTCGGTGTCCTCCGGATGCGCCAGTGCGTCCTCCAGTTCCGCGCGCATGGCGGCCAGCGGGCTGCGCAGGTCGTGACTGGTGTCGGAGGCGAACCGGAGCTGCCGCTGCACCGCCGCCTGGGCCCGCGCCAGAGCCTGGTTGGCGGTCTCGGCCAGATGCCGCAGCTCGTCGCGGCTCTCGGGGACCGGCACCCGTTCGCCCAGGTCGCTGGCGGCGATCGTGGCGAGCTTGGCGCTGATCGCGTGCACCGGCGCCAGGGTCTTGCCCACGATGCGGTGGGCGCCCCAGGCGGTGAACGCGAGCAGCAGCAGCCAGCAGGCGATGAGCGAGCCCAGGAGTCCGGGGCTGACGTACCACGGCACGTCGGGGGCGGCCATGTACAGCCGCCACATGTCGCCTCTGACGTGGTAGGGGATGTCGATCACGATCCGGCACCGGCCGGGAAACGCGGGCAGGTCGCACAGCGTCTTGATCACATGGGAGTCGGGGTCGGGACGGAAATTGACGATCGGCGGCCGGCCCGCCAGGTCCGGCGTCGCCATGGCCTGTGCTCCGGACGGGGTGAACACCTGGATCGCGGTGCCGGAGATGTCCGGCCGGGGTGCGGACCAGGGCCCGTGGGTGCGGGCGTGCCGGAGGAACCGGACGGCGTCGGTGACCAGTCGCTCGGTCCGGGACTTCGCGGCGCTCTCCCGCAGCACCACCAGGATGAGCCCCGCGAGAGCGGTGTAGATCACCGCCATCACCATCCCGGCGATCATGGTCAGGCGGGTCCTGATGGAGCACCGTCGGTCCGTCATCGATCGGCTCCCTCCTGCAGGCCCGATCCCGAGTCCGCCGCCCACAGGGCCTCGTTGACCGCTGCCCCGGACAGGCGCAGCTTGGGCAGGAAGGCGATGGCGGGGCTGGCCTCGATCAGCTCCGCGAGGTCCTCCTCATGCCGGGCCGAGATCAAGATGACGCGCGGCCGGCCGTCGGCCGCCGTGTCGGCGATCCGCTGGGCCGCGTCCAATCCGCTTTCCTGCCCGAGGTCGACGTCCATAAGCACGACATCCGGTCGCGACTCGGCACACCGGTCGAGCGCTTCGGCCGTGGTGGACGCCACGCCCACCACGGCGATTCCTTCAGCGTGGAGCATCTCGCGAGCGGCCTGCAGGAAGCAGTCGCTGTCGTCGACGATCAGACAACGTGGAGCCATGCCTCCAGAGTCACAGCCGCCGGCGGGTCAGGGCATCGCGGTCAGCACGAATCCTGCTCGTGCCGCTGATGCGTAGTGGCGGTGGAGGCTACCGGGAAGCCGCCGATGCCGGGTAACTCCCGAAGCCCACCGACGACGGGCCTCCGGACCGGCCGGCCTTCCCCCGATCCGATTTGCTGTTCGCTCCGTGGGGTGGGTAACATAGAGACACAACGACGCGGGGTGGAGCAGTTCGGTAGCTCGCTGGGCTCATAACCCAGAGGTCGCAGGTTCAAATCCTGTCCCCGCTACCAAGAGTCAAGGGCCTGGTCTTCCGAATCGGAGATCAGGCCTTTGGCCGTTTTCGGGCTCAATCCACCACGAACATTCGAAAACCTTCCACCACGGTGGAGTTGCACATGATCAGGTTGGATCGCTTGGTCAACGTGCTGGGCGGGTACGGCGTACGGCTGTGCGGGCGGCCCGAGACGCGTTCGGCACAGTTGCGAAGCGTGGCGATACCGGACGCGACCGACAGCCGGGTCACCGGTGACGTGCTCGTGGCCGTGGGAGCCGGGTCGGTGGCCGAGGCGGTGCGGTGGGCGGTCGCGGCGCAGGCGAAGGTGGTCCTGGTGCGCGCCGGAGCCGAAAGCGAGCGCGAGGCCACCGCGACCGGTGACGACCAGGGCGTGGCCGTGATGCGGGCCGACCCCGCGGTGCCCTGGAGTCACCTCGTGGGCCTGGTCTACGGCCTGGTGCTGGAAGGCCGGGAGACCGAGGCGGGGCGGGGGCCCACGGACCTGTTCGCGCTGGCCGACAGCCTGGCGGACGTCGTCGGCGGCGCGGTGACCATCGAGGATCGGCTCTCGCGGGTGCTCGCCTACTCCCGCTCCCAGCAGGCGGGCGACCCGGCCCGGCTGGAGACGATCCTGGTGCGGCAGGTTCCGGACCGGCTGCGGGCCCTCTTCCGGTCACGGGGGGTGTTCGCTCGTCTGTCGTCGACGGACGAGCCGATCTTCGTCGAGCCGGACCCGGACCACGGCCTGACCGGGCGGATGGTGGTGGCGGTGCGGGCCGGGCGCGAACTGCTCGGCTCGGTGTGGGTGACGTGCGAGGGCCCGTTGACCGGGGCGGCGCACACCGCGCTGGCGAACGGCGCGCGCACGGTGACGTTGCACCTGCTGCGCTCCCGGGCGAGCGCCGACCTGGAGCGGAAGGTGGAGTCCGACCTGGTCATCCGGCTGCTTGAGGGCACCGCCGACGCTGAGACGGTGGTCAGCCAGCTGGGGCTGGCCCCGCGGGAGATGCGCGTCATCGCGGTCCGCGCGCACACGGCCGAGGACCGGCACGCCATGCTTCTGCTGGCCTTCGACCGGGCCACCGCGGGTTTCGGCTGGTCCAGGCCCGGGCGGAGCGCCCTGCTGGGCGACACGCTCCATACGATCCTGCCGGGCACGCGGGCGTCGGCGGCGCGGGAGTGGGTGGGCGCGCTGCGGGCCGCGCTGCCGTCGCGGGTGCGGATCACGGCCGGGATCGGCGGCGTGGCCCAGGCGGCGGAGCTGCCGGCCAGCCGGCAGGAGGCGGAGGAGTGCCTGGCGCTGCATGAGAGAGGCGCGCCCCAGGCCGAGCCACCCGCGTACGACGAGTCCTGGGACGACATCCTGCTGCAGCGGTTGCGGGCCGCGGCGCGCGCGGGCCGGACCCCGGCACGCGGGCCGGTGAGTGTGCTGCGACGGCACGACGCCCTCCACGACACCAACTACGTGCCGACGTTGCGGGCATGGCTGGAGGCCCAGGGCGATCTCGCGGTCGCCGCCGAACGGCTCGGCGTACACGCCAACACGGTCCGCAACAGGCTGCGCAGGATGAGTGAGGTGACTTTGCTGAACCTGGACGACCCGCGCAAGCGCCTCGCCATGGTCATCACCCTGGCCGCCGAGGACGAATAAGGGTTGTCTGGAACCCACAAGACGGACGTTGCGATTGTGCGGCTGCTACAACGGTTCGCGGCGCCGTACGGGCCACTCTGGGGGAAGTAATCGTCTGGTGTGGAGGTGGGGTATGTCCGGGGCCGAGCGCGTCAACGAGTGGCCGGGGTCGGTGATCGTGGTCGGCGCGGGGATCGTGGGTCTGTCGACCGCGTGGTTCCTGCAGGAACGCGGTGTGGAGGTGACCGTGGTCGACCGCCGGGGCGTCGCGGCCGGCGCGTCCTGGGGCAACGCGGGATGGATCGCGCCGGGCCTGGCCATTCCCCTGAACGAGCCCTCGGTCCTGCGCTACGGCCTGCGTTCGCTGCTGAATCCGGCCGCGCCGCTGCGCATCCCGGCGACCATCGATCCGGGACTGTGGGCGTTCCTGACCCGCTTCGCCGCCAACTGCCGGTGGTCGTCCTGGACCCGGGCGGTGCGCGCCAACCTGCCGCTCAACGACGAGTGCATCGAGGCGTACGGCGTGCTCGCGGCCAACGGCGTGGCCGCCCCCGTCGAGGACGCGCCGATCACCGCCGGGTTCCGCACGCCGCGCCAGGCCGCGGGCCTGCTCCATGAGCTGCGCAGGATGGCCGAGGCCGGGCAGCCGGTCGACCACACGCCGCTGGACGCCCGGCAGCTGGTCGAGACGGTGCCGCTCGCCTCGGAGGCCCTGACCGCGGGCGTGCGGATCGACGGGCAGCGCTACATCGACCCCGGCCGCTTCGTCCACGCGCTGGGCGAGGCCGTCACGGCCCGGGGCGCCACGGTCGAGAAGCACGAGGTCGCCGACGTGCGCAGCGACGGCAAGAAGGTCGTCGTGGTGGCCCGTGACGGCGCCGTCCTGTCCGCCGACGCGGTGGTGCTGGCCACCGGTGCCTGGCTGTCCAGGCTGGCGGGCCGCTGGGGCGTACGCGTCCCCGTGCGGGCCGGCCGCGGCTACTCCTTCACCGTCCCCGTGGACCACCCCGTCCCCGGCCCGATCTACCTGCCGGACGTACGGGTGGCGTGCACGCCCTACCAGGGCGGCCTGCGGGTGGCGGGGACCATGGAGTTCCGCGACCCCGACGCCCCGGCCGTCGAGGCCCGGCTGCGGGCGATCATCGCCTCCGCCCGCCCGCTGCTGCGGGGGGTGCGCTGGGAGGAGCACACGGACGTCTGGGTCGGTCCCCGGCCGGTCACGCCAGACGGGCGCCCGCTGGTCGGCGCGACGGACGCCCCGGGGATCTACGTGGCCGGCGGGCACGGCATGTGGGGCCTGGCCCAGGGCCCGGCCACCGGACGGCTCCTCGCCGAGCAGATCACCACGGGCAAGCAGCCGGCCGCTCTGCGGGAGTTCGACCCGCTGCGCCGATAGTCGTTTTTCCGGATTTGTCGTGAGGCGACAACAATCTGGTGATAGATGTCGCAGTGTGACATTGAGGCGGCACCCCCCGGTGGTGAAGGCTCCCCGCATGCAGGCCCGCATCACCTTGGAGGAAGTCGCCGCGCTGGCCCGTGGCTGCGCCGTGCTCGGCACCGGCGGCGGCGGCGACGTGCGCCCCGGCGCCATCGCCGCCCGGCGCGCGATCCGCGAGCACGGCGAGGTGCCGCTCGTGTCCCTCGACGATCTGCCCGCCGACGCACTCGTGCTGCCGCTGTCGGGCATCGGCGCGCCGACCGTCAGCCACGAGATGATCCACGGCGAGGACGAACCCGTACGGATCGCCGAGGAGATCGAGCGGATCTTCGGCCGCCCGCCGGCCGCCGTGATGTCGTCGGAGATCGGCGGCGGCAACGGCGTCGCGCCGGTCGCCTGGGCGGCGAGGCTCGGCCTGCCGTTGCTCGACGCCGACGCCATGGGCCGGGCCTTCCCCGAGGTCCAGATGGTCTCGATGTATGTGGCGGGCATCCCGGCCAACCTCGTGGTCATGGCCGACGTCGCCGGCAACGTCGTGACGATCCGGCCGATCGACGGACTGTGGTCGGAGCGGATCGCGCGGGCCGTCTGCGTGGCGGCGGGGTCGAGCGCGCTCATGGCCGACTACGTGCTGACCGCCCGCGAGTGCGCGGGAGCGGTGATCGAGGGGACGGTGAGCCGGGCGATCGCGGTCGGCCGGGCGACCGAGGGCGCCGCCGATCCGCTCGCCGCCCTCACCGCCGAGCTGGGCGCCGTACGGCTGCTCACCGGCAAGCTGGCCGATCTCGACCGCCGGACCACCGGCGGCTTCGTCCGGGGCACGGCGACGGTCGAGGGCACCGGCGACGACCGGGGCAGGACGCTGACCCTGGAGATCCAGAACGAGAACCTCGTCGCCCTGGAGGACGGCCGGGTCCGGGCCATGGTGCCCGACCTGATCACCGTGGTCGACACCCAGACGGCGACGGCGGTCCAGACCGAGGCGCTGCGGTACGGCCAGCGGGTCACCGTGCTCGCCTGGCCCTGCGATCCCCTGTGGCGTACGCCGAAGGGCCTGGAGACGGCGGGCCCGCGCGCCTTCGGCTACGACCTCGACTACCTGCCGGTGGAGAAGATCGCATGAGCGAGCGAAGCGAGCGAATCGGTAAACACAGTGGGACGTACGCATGCGACTCCGAGCCGTCAGGCGAGGAGGTGGCATGAGTAGGAGTCTGCGCGTCGGGATCGACGTGGGCGGCACCAACACCGACGCGGTGGTGCTGGACGACGACGACCGGGTGCTGGCCACGGCCAAGCGACCCACCAGCCCCGACGTCACCGGGGGCCTGCGCGCGGCGCTCGACGCGGTCCTCGCCGGGCTGCCCGACCCGCGCCTGGTCACCAGGGTGATGCTCGGCACCACCCACGCGACCAACGCGATCCTGGAGCGGCGGGCGCTCGGCCGGGTCGCCGTGCTGCGACTCGGCGCCCCCGCGACCACGTCGGTCCCGCCGCTCAGCGAGTGGCCGGACGATCTGCGCGACACCGTGGCCGCCGGGACGGCGATCGTCCGGGGCGGCTACTTCGTCGACGGGAGCGAGATCGCGCCCCTGGACGAGGACGCGGTGCGGAAGTTCGTGGCCGGCACGCCCGCCGACGCGGTCGCCGTCACCGGCGTGTTCAGCCCGGCGAGCGCCGACCAGGAGAACCGGGTCGCCGAGATCATCCGGGCCGAGATCGGCGACGTGCCGGTGAGCCTCAGCCACGAGATCGGCTCGCTCGGCCTGCTGGAGCGCGAGAACGCCGCCGTGCTCAACGCCGCGTTGTACGGCGTGGCGCGCGACGTCACCGCCGCGTTGCGCGAGGCCCTGGAGGCGCGGGGCCTGGAGGTCGAGACGTACTTCGCGCAGAACGACGGCACGCTGATGGCGGTCGGCTACGCGGCCCGCTACCCGGTGCTCACCATCGGCTCGGGCCCGGCCAACTCGCTGCGCGGCGCGGCGTACCTGTCGGGCGTCGCCGACGCGATCGTCGCCGACGTCGGCGGCACCTCGACCGACCTCGGCGTGCTCGTGGGCGGCTTTCCCCGGGAGTCGGCCGCGGCGGTCGAGATCGGCGGCGTCGCGACGAACTTCCGGATGCCCGACATCCTGTCGATCGCGCTCGGCGGCGGCACGATCGTCGGGGCGGAGCCGCGCTCGGTGGGCTACCGCATCGGCTCTGAGGCCCTCGTCTTCGGCGGCCCCACGCCCACCATGACCGACGCGGCCGTCGCGGCCGGGCGGGGAGTGGTCGGCACCCACCCCGTCCCCGGGGAGTGGCGCGAGAGGCTGGCCCGGGCCGTACGGGCCGCCGACGAGGCCGTCGCGGACGCGGTGGACCGAGTGGCGCTCGGGCGGGCCGACCGGCCGCTCGTGGCGGTCGGCGGCGGCGCGTTCCTGCTGGCCGAACGGGTGCAGGGGGCGCGCGAGGTGATCCGGCCGGAGCACGCGGAGGTCGCCAACGCCGTGGGCGCGGCCATCGCGCTCGCCAGCGGGCGGATCGAGACGATCGTCCCCGCCGCGGGAGGCGGGAGCACCAGGGCTAGATTGATCGACAACGCCAAGGAGGAGGCGGCCGCGAGGGCCGTCGCCGCCGGGGCGGACCCCGAATCGGTCCAGATCGTCGAGCTCAGCGAGATCCCCCTCAGCTACCTGCCTGAGCCCGCGGTGCGCCTGCACGTCAAGGCCGCCGGTCCTCTCGCCCGGCCGGCCGGATAGGAAAGGAACCCCTCCTCATGCGCTGGCACAAGCGTCTTCTCGCGGCGGGAGCCGTGGCCGCAGTGACCCTCTCCGCCGCAGCCTGCGCGGGTGGGCAGGTCCGCGGCGCCGCCGACTCCACCGAGCCCGCCCCGTCGGCGGGCGGGGCCGGGAGCACGGCCGACAGCACGTTCACGTACGTCCCGAACCTCGACGTCGTCACCGACTGGGACCCGGCGAGTTCGTACTCCAACGAGATCATCGCGATGCAGAACATCTACGAGTCGCTGACCCGCTACAACCCGCAGACGAAGAAGGCCGAGCCGCGGCTGGCCTCGTCGTGGACCTCCTCGCCCGACGGCAAGAAGTGGACCTTCACCCTCCGGCAGGGCGCGACGTTCCACACCGGCAAGCCGGTGGACGCCGCCGCGGCGAAGGCGTCGATCGAGCGCACCATCAAGGAGGGCCAGGGCGCGGCCTACATCTGGAGCGCGGTCAAGAAGATCGAGGCCAAGGACGCCACGACGCTGGAGTTCACGCTCAAGTACCCCACTCCGCTCGACCTGGTCGCCTCGGCCGGCTACGCGGCGTACGTCTACGACACCACGGCCGCCTCCGGCGACCTCAAGAAGTGGTTCGGCGAGGGCCACGACGCGGGCTCCGGGCCGTACACGGTCGAGAGCTGGCAGAAGGGCAAGGAGACCGAGCTCACGCTCAAGGCGTACGACGGCTACTGGGGCGGCTGGGACGGCTCCCACTACAAGAAGCTCGCCTTCCGGGTCACGCCCGAGCTGACCACCGCCTGGCAGTTGCTGCAGCGCGGCGAGGTGACGTTCGTGCAGCGGCTCAACGCGCAGCTGTTCGCCCAGGCGGGAAGCACGGACACGGTGCAGACCGCGCAGACGCCGTCGTTCCAGAACCTGCTCGTGCTGTTCAACACGGCCGACGGCCCGCTCAAGGACGTGAAGCTGCGCCAGGCCCTGCAGAAGGCGATCGACTACGACGGCCTCGTGGCGGCGCTGAAGGGCGCGGGCGTGGCCGGCGGCGGCCTGGTGCCCGAGGGCCTGCTCGGCCACACCCAGGGCCTCACTCCCACGCAGGACCTCGCGGGCGCCGAGGCGCTGCTCAAGGAGGCCGGATACGGCCCCGGCGGCAAGCGGCTGGAGCTGTCGCTGACCTACGCCCAGGGCGACAGCGACCAGGAGCTGCTGGTCACGCTGCTCAGCTCGGCGCTCGACAAGCTGAACGTCAAGCTGTCGGCCAAGCCGCTGCAGTGGACCACCCAGTGGGACCAGGGCAAGGCGAAGGACCCCGCCAAGCGGCAGGACGTCTTCGTCATGTACTGGTTCCCCGACTACGCCGACGCCTACTCGTGGTTCGTCAACGTCTTCCACGGTGAGGACGCGGTGCAGTTCAACCTCTCCTACCTGAAGGACGCGGCGGTCGACAAGGAGATCGACGGGCTGCCCGCGCTCACCGCGACCGACCAGCCCGCCGCGGAGAAGGCGTACTCCGATCTCCAGGAAAAGATCATCAACGAGAAGGCCGCGGTGGCCGTGCCGTACGTGCAGACCTACCAGCGGGCGTTCGCCAAGTCGGTCCAGGGCTACACGGACAACCCCGCCTATCCGAACGTGGTGTTCGCCTACGACCTGAAGCCCGGCGCCTGACCATGCCGGGGTACCTGATCCGCCGGCTCGGCCAGGCCCTCCTGGTCGTGGCCGGCGTGATCGTCCTCACGTTCGCCGTCATGCGCCTGGTCCCCGGCGACCCGGCCGTGGCGTACGCGGGGCCCAAGGCGACGGCGGCCGAGCTCGCCGGCGCCCGGCGGCGGTTCGGGCTGGACGACCCGCTGCCGGTGCAGCTGTGGAACTACGTGCGCGACCTGCTGGGCGGCGACTGGGGAACCAGCCTGCACACCCGGCGGCCCGTGCGCGAGGACCTCTTCCAGGCGTTCCCCGCCTCACTGGAACTCGTCGGCGCCGCGCTGCTCGTCGCGCTGGCCGTGGGCATCCCGCTCGGGATCGCCGCCGCCCGCTACAAGGGCCGCCTGCCCGACCTGTCCGTACGGCTGTCGTCGATGCTGGCCGTCTCGGTGCCGGTGTTCTGGCTGGCCCTCGCCCTGCAGACGCTCTTCGCGAGCGGCCTCGGCTGGTTTCCGGTCGCGGGGGAGTACGACGCGTCGCTCGACCGGACCAGCCCGCTGCACCTCTACACGAACATCACCGCCGTGGACGCGCTGCTCACCGGCAACTGGCCGATCCTGGCGAGCACGCTGTCGCACCTGGTGCTGCCCGCCCTGGTGATCGCGGCGTACCCGGCGGGGGTGGTCGCCCAGATGACCAGGGCCGCGCTCATCGAGGAGTCGTCGCGCGAGCACGCGCGGCTGGAGCGCGCGCTCGGCTTCGGGGAGACCGCCGTGCTCACCCGCTTCTCCCTGCGCCCGGCGCTGAACCCGGTGCTGGCGCTGATCGCGCTCGTCTTCGCGTACTCGATCGTGAACGGCTTCCTCGTGGAGGCCGTCTTCAACTGGCCGGGCCTCGGGCGGTACGCCGCCGACTCGATCCGCTCGCTCGACACGCCCGCCATCGCCGGGGTGACGCTGCTGGTCGCCGTGCTGTACGTCGTCGCCAACCTCGTCGTGGACCTCCTCCAGGGCGTGGTGGACCCGAGGGTGAGGGCGCGATGACCACCCCCGCACTGCCCCTCTACCGGCGCACGCCGCTGCGGCGCCTGGCCGGGGTGGACCGGCTCGCGGTGGCGGGCGGCGTGCTGCTCGGGATCGTCGTGCTCGCCGCACTGCTCGCGCCGTGGATCGCCCCCTACCCGGAGGACGGCGGCTCGGCCACGCATCCCCTGGAGGCGCTGCTGCCGCCGGGCGGCGCCCACTGGTTCGGCACCGACCAGGTCGGCCGCGACGTGTTCAGCCGGGTCCTGTTCGGCGCGCGCACCTCGCTGTTCATCGCCGTCGCGGTGCTCGCCGTCAGCGGCGTGGCCGGAGTCGCGCTCGGGGTGGTCGCGGGGTACGCCGGCGGCTGGGCCCGCGACGTGATCATGCGGGTGACCGACGTCTTCCTCGCCTTCCCCGCGCTGCTGCTGTCGCTGGCGCTCGCCGTGGTGCTCCAGCCGAGCGTGACCACCGTGATCGTGGCGATCGCGATCACCTGGTGGCCCTGGTATGCCCGGCTCACCGCGTCGGTCGCCGCGTCGGTGTCCACCCGGGGGTTCGTCGACTCCGCGCGCTGCCTCGGCGTGCCCGCGCCGCTCATCGTGCTGCGGCACGTGCTGCCCAACTCGCTCACGCCGGTGCTGGTGCAGCTGTCGCTGGACGGCGGCGGGGTCATCCTCACCGCCGCCGCGCTGTCCTATCTGGGCCTCGGGGCCCACGAACCGACCCCCGAGTGGGGCCTGATGGTCCAGCAGGGCCAGTCGCTCTTCACCACCGACTGGTGGGTGGTGACCTTCCCCGGCCTCGCCATCCTGGTCACCGCGTTCGCCTTCAACGTGCTCGGCGAGGGACTGAGGGCGAGGCTGGCCCGATGACGTTGATCAGCGTCAGGGACCTCGTCGTCCGGATCGGCGACCGGGTCATCGCGTCGGTCCCCGAGCTCGACGTCGCCGCCGGGGAGTGCGTGGCGATCGTCGGCGAGAGCGGGTCGGGCAAGACGACGACCCTGCTCAGCACGCTCGGCCTCGTCCACGGCGCCGACGTGGCCGGGAGCATCCGCGTCGGAGAGACCGACGTGCTCACGGCGAGCCCGGCGCGGCTGCGGGAGATCCGCGGGTCGCGTGCCGCCCTGGTCGTGCAGAGCCCGCAGGCCGCGCTCAACCCCACCATGCGCCTCGGCACGCTGATGCGCCGCGCGCTCGCCCGGCACGGGATCAAGGGCGCGCGGGCGCGGGAACGGGCCGAGGAGGCCGTCCGCGCGGTGCTGCTCGACCCGGAGATCCTGCGCCGCCATCCCCACCAGGTGTCCGGCGGCCAGGCGCAGCGGTTCGTCATCGCGCTGGCCCTCGCGCTCGGCGCGCAGGTCCTGCTGGCCGACGAGCCGACCAGCGCGCTGGACGTCACCGTGCAGGCGGAGGTGGTCGCGGTGCTGCGGCGGCTGCGCGACGAGCGCGGCCTCGCCGTGCTGCTGGTCTCCCACGACCTCGCGCTGGTCTCCACGATCGCCGACCGGGTCGTGGTGATGCGCGACGGCGCGGTGGTCGAGAGCGGGCCCGCCGCCGAGGTGTTCGCCCGGCCGCGCGACCCCTACACCCGCGAGCTGATCGCCGCCGTCCCCCGGCTGCCCGAGCCTGCTGATCTCGACGGGGAGGAGGAGCGATGACGTTGCTCGCCGCCGAGGGGGTCACCCTCGCGTACGGCACGACGGCGGTGGTCCACGACGTGGGCCTCGCCGTGGACGAGGGCGGGGTGGGCCTGATCGGGGAGAGCGGCTCGGGCAAGACCACGCTCGCCCGCGCCCTGCTCGGCCTCCTGCGCCCGCGCTCCGGCGTGGTCCGGTACGGCTCCGCCGACCTGGCCGGGCTCGGCCGCGCGGGCCGGGCGGAGTTCCGCCGGGCCGTGCAGCCGGTCTTCCAGGACGGCAGCGAGGCGCTCGACCCCCGCATGACCGCGGGGGCGTCGGTCGCCGAGGCGCTGACCACCCACCATCGCGTGCCCAGGGACGAGCGGCGCGACCGGGTGGCCGCGCTCCTCACCGGCGTCGGGCTCGATCCCGCGCTGGCCGGCCGCAGGCCGCACGAGATGTCCGGCGGGCAGCGCCAGCGGGTGGCCATCGCCCGCGCCCTCGCCGTGGAACCCCGGCTGCTGGTGCTCGACGAGCCGACGAGCGCGCTCGACGTCACCGTGCAGGCCCGGATCCTCGATCTGCTGGAGGGTCTCGCCGCGGACCGCGGGCTGGGCTATCTGCTCATCACCCACAACCTCGGCGTCGTGGGGCGGTTGTGCCGCACGTCGTCGGTGTTGTTCGCCGGGCGGGTGGTCGAGTCGGGCCCGACCACCGACCTGCTCACCCGGCCGGCCCACCCGTACACCCGGGCGCTGCGTGACGCGGTGCCGCGCCTCGGCGGCGAGCCGCCGCGTACGGCAGGGCGGACGGAGGCGGCGCCGGCTCCCACCGGCTGCCCGTTCCGGCTGCGCTGCCCCTGGGCGGCGGACCACTGCCGGGACGAGGCGCCGGAGCTTCGTGAGCTGGCAGGACGTAAGGTGGCGTGTCACCGCGCGGAGGAGGTGCTGACCACCCCGGCCTCTCCGGCCTC
The DNA here is from genome assembly GCF_045040095.1 of Microbispora sp. NBC_01389. Lineage (NCBI taxonomy): Bacteria > Bacillati > Actinomycetota > Actinomycetes > Streptosporangiales > Streptosporangiaceae > Microbispora > Microbispora sp. NBC_01389. The sequence goes on along the minus strand of NZ_CP109552.1, from coordinate 683,728 downwards.
CCCGGCCGCGCGCGTCCCCCGCGACGGAGGTGAGGCACCCCATGCGCCGCGTCAGTGACCTGCTGAGGACCCCCGCGGGCCGGCGGCTGACGCTCGTCGCCGGGCCCTGGGACGCCCGGGAGGTCGACAGCGTCGTCCTCGTCGACGAGATGCGCGAACTCGCCGAGGCGGCCCCCGGCGCGCTGGCGATCCTGTCCCGCCACGCCATGCGGTCGTGCGACGTGCCCGGCGCGCTGCGCCTGGCGGGGGGCCGCGGCCTCGCCGGGATCGTGCTGCCGGGCCCCTCCGGCACCTCCCCGGAGATGGTGGAGGTGGCCCGGCGGGAGAGGGTCGCCCTGCTCGCCGGGGCCTCCGGCCACTCCCTGTCGGACACGGTGCTCGGCCTCAGCGCCGCCGTGCGCGCCGACCCCGGGCTGCTGCTGCGCCGCACGCGGGAGGCGATCGACGGGCTCGGCGCGATGGAGGGCGCGGGCGAGGACGACATCCTGCGCGCGGCCTCCGCCTCGGTCGGGGTCGCCTACCGGGCGTCCGGCCTGGCCGCGCCGGGGGCGAACGCGACCGTGATCCGGATCGGCGGACGGCCGGACGGCTACGTGTGCTGGGACGGCGAGGACCCCGCGGCGGCGATCGTCGCCCAGGTCGTCGCCACCACGCTCGGCCGGGTGCGGGCGGCCGCCCGCGAGGCGGAGGCGGCCCGCGAGCGCGCGCTGCTGGCCCTGCTCGGCGCCAGGGACGGCGGGGCCGCCGCCCGCCGCGCCCGGCACGCGGGCGTGCCCGTCGAGGGCTGGCACGTCGCGGTCTTCCTGCGCGACCCCGCCGCGTCCTCGGCGCCCTCGGCCTCCTCGGCGTCCTCCGTGTCCTCCGCCCCCGCCGCGTCCGTCGTGGCCGACGCCGTGCTCCGGGAGGCGCGCGCGGCGGCCGGCGCGGCCCTGCCCGGCCACCTGGGCCTCGGCGAGGCCGCCGATCTGGCCGCGCCGCCGCTGGTCACCCGGTGGCAGGACGGCGTGCTCGTGGTCCTCACCACCGACGAGCGGACGACCGCCCGTGCGCCCGCCGGAAGGCCGGCGGGTATCGACACGGGCATCGACACGGGCATCGAAACGGGCCTGGGCGCGGGAGTGGGGACCTGCCAGGCGGGGCCCGACGGGCTGCGCCGTACGGTGTCGCAGGCCCGCGCCGCCGCCGCCCGCGCGGAGGCGGGGCAGACCGTCGCGTTCGACCGGCTGGGGGTGCACGCGCTCCTCGCGGAGCTGGGCGGCAGCGAGAGTGCCCTGATGGCCGCCCGCGACCTGCTCGCCCCGCTGGAGCGTCTCGGCGCCCTCAGCGCCCATGCCGTGCCCACCCTGAAGGCGTACCTGGACTGCTGGGGGTCCCGGACCAGGGCGGCGGAGCTGCTCAGCCTGCACCCCAACGCGGTGGCCCACCGGATCAGGCGCATCGCCGAGACGCTCGACGCCGACCTGTCCGATCCGCAGACCCGTTTCGCGCTCCAGCTCGCCTGCCACGTGGTGCTCGACCACGACTGTCTCCCGGGGACAACAACGCCGATCACGTCGTCGTGAGGACACATCGACGCGGCGTGCGCCCCGTCCTACCGTGCCGGGCATGACCACCGTGATCGGAGTGGACGTCGGCGGCACCTTCACCGACCTCGTCCTGCACGACGCCGCGACCGGCGAGATCAGGGTCGCCAAGCGGCCCACGACGCCGGCGGCGCCGGAGCGCGGGGTGCTCGGCGCGGTCGACGCGGCCGTGCCGCCGGACCTGCTCGCCCGCTGCCGCCACTTCGTGCACGGCACCACCGTCGGCCTGAACGCCCTGCTCGAACGGCGCGGCGCGACCGTCGGCCTGATCACCACGGCCGGGTTCCGCGACGTGCTGGAGATCCGCCGCGGCGACCGCGACGATCCCTACGACCTGTTCTGGACCCCGCCGCCGCCGCTCGTGCCCCGCCGGCTGCGCCTGGAGGTGACCGAACGGGTGGCCGCCGACGGCTCGGTCGTACGGAACCTGGAGCCGGAGGACGTGCGGCGGGCCGCGGAGGTCTTCGCGGCAGAGGGCGTGGACGCCGTCGCGATCGTGCTGGTGAACTCCTACGCGAACGCCGCGCACGAGACGAGGGTCGCCGAGCTGCTCGCGCGGGCCGGGTTCACCGGGCCGGTCTCGCTGTCGCACGAGGTCTCGGGGGAGTACCGGGAGTACGAGCGCACCTGCACCACGGTCGTGGACGCGTTCGTCCGGCACCGGATGGGCCCCTACCTGCACGACCTCGACCGCGAGCTGCGGGCCAGGGGCTTCGCCGGCGACCTGCTCGTCACCCGCTCCGGTGGCGGGGCGCTGACGCTGGCCGAGGCCGCGGCCCGGCCGTTCGAGACGATCCTGTCCGGCCCGGTGGCCGGGGCCGCCGCGACCGCCCGCCTCGCCGCCTCCCTCGGGCCCTCCCTCGGGATCGGCACGGCGGTGGCCGCCGACGTCGGCGGCACCAGCTTCGACACCGCGCTCGTCGAGGACGGACGGCTGCCGCTGCTCTACCAGGGCGAGGTCGTCGGCCTGCCGCTGCAAAGCCCCTGGGTGGACGTGCGGTCCGTGGGCGCGGGCGGCGGGTCCGTGGCGTACGCCGACGCGGGCGGCCTGCTGCGGGTCGGCCCGCGCAGCGCGGGCGCCGACCCCGGGCCCGCCTGCTACGGGCGCGGCGGGACCGAGCCGACGGTCACCGACGCGGCCCTGCACCTCGGCATGATCCCGCGCGGGCACATCTCGGGCGGCATCGAGCTGTCCGAGGACGCGGCGGCCCGCGCGCTCGCGCCGCTGGCGGGCCCGACCGGCATCGACGGCGTGGACGCGGTCGCGGTGGGCGTGATCAGGATCGCCGCCGCGCACATGGCCCAGGCCGTGCGCGGCGTGACCGTGGAGCGGGGCGTGGACCCGCGCGGCGCGGCCGTCGTCGCCTTCGGCGGCGCCGGGCCGGTGTTCGGCTGCCTGCTCGCCGACGAACTCGACGTGGACACCGTCGTCGTGCCGCCCAACGCGGGCAACTTCTCCGCAGTCGGGCTGGTGCAGGCCGACGTCGTCCGCTCGGCCGCCCGCACCCTGGTGCGTCCCCTGGACGACGCGGCGCTGCCGGTGGTCGGACGGCTGGCGGAGACGCTCTTCGAACGGCTCGCGCAGCCGGAGGCCGTCCGGGAGGTCGATCTCGACCTGCGCCACCGGGGACAGGAGCACACGCTGACGATCCCGGTGCGCCTGGGAGACGACGACGTGGCGGCCGTGTCCGCCCGGTTCTCCGAGGCCTACCACCGGGCCTTCGGCCACACCCTGCCCGACCCGCTGGAGGTCGTCACCGTACGGGCGACCAGCCGGGTCGTGCTCGACGACGCCCGCCCCCTGGTGCCGGCCCCGCCGTCCGGCGAGCCGGGGGCCGGGCGGCGGACGACGCGGCTGTGGTCGTTCCGCCGGGAGTCCTTCGCCGAGGCTCCGGTCGTCCGCCGGGAGGACCTGCGCGGCGTGGCCGAGGGCCCCCTGCTGGTGGTGGAGCCGACCGCGACCACCTACGTGGACGCCGGCTTCGCCGTGGAGACGCACGAGAGCGGCAGCCTCGTGATCACAAGGAAGGAACGGCGATGACCGTCGTCCGCACCCGCTACGCGGAGGTCCACCCCGGGCTGGGCGACGGCGCCGACCCGGTCACCACCGAGATCATCCGGCAGGGCCTGGGCGCCGCCGCCGACCAGATGAAGCAGTCGCTGATCCGCACCGCGTTCTCGCCGATCATCTACGAGGCGCTGGACTTCGCGGTCGCCTTCTACGACGCCGACATGTGCATGCTGGCGCAGGCCCCGACGCTGCCGGCGTTCATGGGCACGCTCGGCTTCTGCGTCCGGGAGGCCGTCGACGGCGTCGGCGGGCCCGCCGCGCTCAGCCCCGGCGACGTCATCCTCTACAACGATCCGTACGGCACCGGCTCACATCCCCAGGACGCGGCGATGGTGGTGCCGATCTTCCACGAGGACGTGCTGGCCGGCTACTCGGTGATCAAGGCCCACTGGCTCGACATCGGCGGCAAGGACCCCTACTGCACCGACACGATCGACGTCCACCAGGAGGGCACGATCTTCCCCGGGGTCAAGCTGTACGACGCCGGGCGCCTCGTCAGCGACGTCTACCGGATGATCCTCGCCAACAGCCGGATGCCCGAGATGGTCATCGGGGACATCAACGCGATGGTCGCCGGGGCGCGGACCGGGGCCGAGGCCCTCGGCGCGCTCGTGCGGCGGCACGGCCTCGGCGTCTTCCGCCGGTGCGTGGCCCGGATGTACGCGCACGGCGAGGCGCTGGTGCGCGGCTGGTTCGAGCGCCTGCCCGACGGCGTCTACCAGGCGTCCAGCGTGATCGACTCCGACGGCGTGACCGACCGGCCGATCCCGTTCGGCGTCGAGGTCGTCGTGGACGGCTCGTCGGTGACCGTCGACCTGACCGGCTGCCCCGACCAGGTGGGCGGGCCGGTGAACTGCCCGCTGCCCTCGACGGTGGCGGCGGTGCGGATCGCGGTGTCCTTCCTCGCCGGGGCGGGCGAGCAGCCCAACGAGGGCCACTTCCGCCCGCTGGAACTGCTCACCCGGCCCGGCTCGCTGTTCCATCCCGTGCGGCCCGCGCCCTGCTTCATGTACGGCATCCCCTCCGACCACGCCATCGAGCTGATCATCAGGGCGCTCGCCGAAGCCGTGCCGGGATCGGTGCCCGCCGCGAGCGGCGGGGACATCAACGCCCTGGTGTGGTGGGGCAACCGCGAGGCCACCGGCGAGCCCTGGGCGGACGGCGCTCCGCACCCCGTCGGTCAGGGCGCCTCACGGTCCGCCGACGGCGCGAGCGCGCTGATGTACATCTCCGAGTCGGCCACCCGCTTCACCCCGGCCGAGGTCTGGGAGGCGCGCAACCCCTGGCGGATCGAACGGCTGGCGCTGGCCGAGGACTCCGGCGGCCCGGGCCGCCACCGCGGCGGGCTCGGGCTCGACCTGTCCTTCCGGATCCTGGAGGACCAGTACCTCACCGCGGGCCTGGCCAGGACGGCGCTCGCGCCCTGGGGCCTGGAGGGCGGCCTGCGGGGCAGGCCCAACCGGCTGACCGTGGAGTATCCCGGCGGGCGGGCCGAGGAGTTCTCGCTGAAGACGCGGATCTTCCTGCCGAAGGGCGCGGTCGTACACCTGCGCACCGGCTCGGGCGGCGGGTACGGCCCGCCGGAGGAACGCGACCCGGAGGCCGTGCGCGCGGACCTGCGGGAGGGATACATCACCCCCGGGCACGCCCGGCGCCACTACCCCCACGCGATCGGGGAACCGGAGATCACAGGGCCTGCAGTCCCCCGATCACCTCGGTGAGGAGCTTCAGCTTCTCGGTCGGGAAACGCGCGACGTTGGCGGGCGGGCGCACCTCCACGAGCCCCTGCTCGTGGAGGTCGCCCACGAGCACCCGTACGACGCCGAGCGGCAGATCGATGGCCACGGCGATGTCCGCGAGCGACGCCGCCCGCGCGCACAGGCTGAGGATCATCCACTGCTCCGGGCCGAGGCTGACCGGCGTCGGCCCGCCGATCGCGGTCACGATCGCGACTATGTCGATGTCCTTGTTGGACGGCCGGACGCGCCCGCGGGTCAGGGCGTAGGCCGGGACGACGGGCCCCGCGTCCTCGTCCAGCCACTGGTCCTGCATGCGGTCGCTCACCTCGGGTCCTCCTGGCCGGTGTTCTTTTCGTTCTTGGGCCCCCGGTTGAACGAGGCGAGAATGATGTCCTCCGGGGTGACCTCCTCCGTCCGCAGGCGGGTGAGGTCGTCGTCCTTCGGACAGACCATGAGCGCGGATGGGATCAGCACGATGGCGGTCGTTCCTCCGTAGGGCGAGGGCCGCAGGGTGACGCGGACGTCCCGCCGGGCGGCCAGGCGCGCGACGACGAACAGCCCCATGCGGTCGGTGTCCGCGATGTCGAACTCGGGGGCGTTCGCCAGGCGCTCGTTCAGCTCCGCGAGCCGTTCTTTGGTCAGCCCGAGCCCGCGGTCCTCGATCTCCACGGCGAAGCCGGTGCCCACGATCTCGCCGCGTACCGCGACCGGCGTGTGCGGCGGAGAGTAGACGGTGGCGTTCTCGATCAGCTCGGCGATCAGGTGGATCACGTCGGCGACCGCGGACCCGTCGAGCCCGTGCTCCTCCATCGGCAGCACGTTCACCCGGGCGTAGTCCTCGACCTCGGCCGCGGCGCCGCGTACGACGTCGTACATCGGGACGGGCTTGCGCCAGGCGCGGCCCGGGACCGAGCCGGACAGGATGATCAGGCCCTCGGCGTGGCGGCGCATGCGGGTCGTCAGGTGGTCGAGCCGGAACAGCTCCTCCAGCATGTCCGGTTCGGTCGCGTACCGCTGCATGCCGTGGAGCTGGGTGCGCTGCCGGTGCAGCAGCGTCTGGCTGCGCCGGGCGAGATTGAGGAAGACCTGGCTGACCCCGCGCTGCAGGCGGGCCTGTCCGATCGCGGCCTCCACCGCGGCCTGCTGGACGGTCGAGAACGCCCGCCCCACGTCCTGGATCTCGGCGGTGCCGCCCAGGGTCCGGATCGGCGGCGCCTCCGTCGCCAGATCGACCTCGTCGCCGCTTCTGAGCTTGGCCAGCACCCGGGGCAGCCGCTGGTTGGCGAGGTCGAGCGCGGCCTGCCGCAGCCCGGCCAGCTCGCGGGCGAGACGGCCGCCGACGTGCATCGAGATGAGGATCGAGGCGACGACCGCGAGGAGGCCGAAGCCGCCGGCCAGCACGGCCCGCCGCAGGATCGAGTCGGCGATCGGCGCGGCCCGGCGGGCGAGCATCGACGCCGCCTCGGTCTGCGCCTTCTGGAACGAGTCGGCGAGGTCGTCGGAGGTGGACTGCCAGACCCGCTGCGTACGCGCCGAGATCCGCGGCGCCTTGATGATCTGCTCTTCCTGGAGCCGCAACCGCTGGTAGAGAGGCGTGGTGATCAGGTTCACGTGGAGCTGCCGCAGGCTCGTGTCCAGCTCGGGCAGCGCCTGGTCGATGAGGAACCGCCGGTTGCCCACGAGCTGGGTGAAAAGCTTGCGCTCCTCGTCGGTGAGCCCGCCCGACGCGGCCGCGGCGAGGGCCTGCTCCCGGGTCAGCAGCTCCTTGGCGTACCCCAGCGAGATCACGACCCGCGACTGCTGGTAGATCGGGATGTCGTTGATCAAAGCGAGGCTGTAGTGCATCCGGTAGATCGCGTCGCTGACGAGGTTGTAGGTCTCGATGGCGTGCAGCCGCTCCGACAGCCCCTCGTCCACCTCGGCGCGGATCTCGTCCACCCGGGCCAGCCCCTGCAGCATCTCGTCCACCTGCGCGCGCATGGCGGAGGTGGTGGCGGAACGGGACTCCCGCGACAGGGCCAGGGTGCGCACCCGCTCCCGGGCGGCGTTGGTGCGCTGCCGCTGCAGGCCCAGCGCCGTACGGTCGCTCTGGCTCCGCGAGCCGAGGGAGCGGGCCATCGCCATCCGCTCCGCCTGCAGCTCGACGATCAAAGAGTCGGCGGGCTGGCGCAGCGTGGACCACAGCGTGTTGTACGTGCGCAGGCTCAGGCTCTCCTCGATGGTCACACCGGCGGTGACCGCCCACAGCGTGACCAGTGAGAACAGGGGGACGAGCAGCAGGCCGATGATCCGGGACCTGATCGGCCGGTCACGCCCGCGCGCACTCATGGCACCTCGCCACGTGAGAGACAAGCCTCACATTGGACACTTTTGCGACAGAGATAGAGGTTAGCAGTGAGATCGCCGGCACGCGGCCCTCGTGATCAATTGCCGGAAATATCATGGCCAATCGTGATCTTGCAGTAGGTTCGATCATGCTAGACACGGAAAGGACCCGCCCGCATGCGCCGTTTCCTCGTCCTGGGCGTGATGGCGGTGCTGGCCCTCACAGGATGCGGCGGGGGTGAGCCCGCCGCGATCTCCGCCGCGGGGCTGTCCTCGGCGAAGGACTCGACCTTCGTCTACCTGCACCATCTCGACATCGTCACCGACTGGGACCCCGCCAGTTCCTACTCCAACGAGATCGTCGCGATGGAGAACATCTACGACTCGCTGACGATGTACAACCCCCGGACGAGGCGTGCCGGCCCGCGACTGGCGGTGGCGTGGAGGTCGTCGGCCGACGGCAGGACCTGGACCTTCACGTTGCGCGAGGGCGTGGTCTTCCACACCGGCCGGCCGGTGGACGCGGCGGCGGTCAAGGCGTCCGTCGAGCGCACCAGGCGGCTGGGCGCCGGAGCGGCCTACATCTGGGACTCCGTCCAGCAGATCGTCGTACGGGACCCGCTCACCGTGGAGTTCCGCCTCAAGTACGCCGCCCCGCTCGACATCATCGCCTCCTCCGGCTACGCCGCGTTCGTCTACGACACCCACGCGGCGGGCGCGGGTGACCTCGCGAAATGGTTCCAGACCGGCCGCGACGCGGGCTCGGGGCCGTACACGGTGGCGAGCTGGAAGAAGGGCAGGGAGAAGGAGCTGGTCCTGCGGGCCTTCGACGGCTACTGGGGCGGCTGGGACGGCCCGCACTACCGGAACGTCGAGTTCCGCGTCACCCCCGACCCCGACCGGGCGTACCGGATGCTGCTGCGGGGCGAGGCGAGCTACGTGCAGCGGCTGAACACCCAGCTGTTCCTGCGAGCCAGAGCGACCGCGGGCGTGCGGACGATCCAGGTGCC
>NZ_CP109552.1:5000-670000 GCF_045040095.1 Microbispora sp. NBC_01389 | reverse complement strand
GCGTTACGTGGTGCTTGCCGGAGGTAGGGCTCTGGTTGGCTGATGGGCCCGACAAGGTTACTGACGTCAGCCAAACTTCGAATGCCGGTAAGTGGAGCGTGGCAGTGAGACTGCGGGGGATAAGCTCCGTGGTCGAGAGGGAAACAGCCCAGATCACCGACTAAGGCCCCTAAGCGTGTGCTAAGTGGGAAAGGATGTGGAGTCGCAGTGACAACCAGGAGGTTGGCTTAGAAGCAGCCACCCTTGAAAGAGTGCGTAATAGCTCACTGGTCAAGTGATTCTGCGCCGACAATGTAGCGGGGCTCAAGTACACCGCCGAAGTCGTGGCACCGCCGGCATTGCTGGTGGTGGGTAGGGGAGCGTCGTGCGAGCCGGTGAAGCTGCCGAGTGATCGTGTGGTGGAGGTCGTACGAGTGAGAATGCAGGCATGAGTAGCGAGTCAGAAGTGAGAATCTTCTGCGCCGAATGACCAAGGGTTCCTGGGGCAGGTTCGTCCGCCCAGGGTAAGTCGGGACCTAAGGCGAGGCCGACAGGCGTAGTCGATGGACAACGGGTTGATATTCCCGTACCCGCTGTGATGCGCCCATATCGAATCCGGGGATACTAAGGGTCCTTAAGCCGGTTGGCTCTTCGGAGCCGGCGTCAGGGTGAACGCCTGGCCTGATCTGGTAGTAGGTAAGCGATGGGGTGACGCAGGAAGGTAGCCCAGCCCGGGCGGTGGTTGTCCCGGGGTAAGCATGTAGGGAGAGAGATAGGCAAATCCGTCTCTCATTAATCCTGAGGTGTGATGCCGAGCCGATTGTGGCGAAGTGGGTGATCCTATGCTGCCGAGAAAAGCCTCTAGTGAGTGTCGTAGCGGCCCGTACCCTAAACCGACTCAGGTGGTCAGGTAGAGAATACCAAGGCGGTCGGGTGAACTGTGGTTAAGGAACTCGGCAAATTGCCCCCGTAACTTCGGGAGAAGGGGGACCTTTACTGGTGATGGAACTTGCTTCTTGAGCTGGTGGGGGTCGCAGTGGCCAGGGGGAAGCGACTGTTTACTAAAAACACAGGTCCGTGCGAAGTCGTAAGACGATGTATACGGACTGACGCCTGCCCGGTGCCGGAACGTTAAGGGGACCGCTTAGCACCTTTTGGGGTGCGAAGGTGAGAACTTAAGCGCCGGTAAACGGCGGTGGTAACTATAACCATCCTAAGGTAGCGAAATTCCTTGTCGGGTAAGTTCCGACCTGCACGAATGGCGTAACGACTTCCCCGCTGTCTCAACCACAGGCCCGGTGAAATTGCAGTACGAGTAAAGATGCTCGTTTCGCGCAGCAGGACGGAAAGACCCCGGGACCTTCACTACAGCTTGACATTGGCGTTTGGAGCGTCTTGTGTAGGATAGGTGGGAGACTGTGAAGCGGTGACGCTAGTTATCGTGGAGTCATTGGTGAAATACCACTCTGGTCGTTTTGGACGTCTAACCCGCGCCCGTGTATCCGGGTGGGGGACAGTGTCTGGTGGGTAGTTTAACTGGGGCGGTTGCCTCCTAAAAGGTAACGGAGGCGCCCAAAGGTTCCCTCAGCCTGGTTGGCAATCAGGTGTCGAGTGTAAGTGCACAAGGGAGCTTGACTGTGAGACTGACGGGTCGAGCAGGAGCGAAAGCTGGGACTAGTGATCCGGCATCGGCGTGTGGAAGCGGTGTCGCTCAACGGCTAAAAGGTACCCCGGGGATAACAGGCTGATCTTCCCCAAGAGTCCATATCGACGGGATGGTTTGGCACCTCGATGTCGGCTCGTCGCATCCTGGGGCTGGAGTAGGTCCCAAGGGTTGGGCTGTTCGCCCATTAAAGCGGTACGCGAGCTGGGTTTAGAACGTCGCGAGACAGTTCGGTCCCTATCCGCTGCGCGCGCAGGAGACTTGCGAGGGGCTGTCCCTAGTACGAGAGGACCGGGACGGACGAACCTCTGGTGTGCCAGTTGTTCCGCCAGGAGCACGGCTGGTTGGCTACGTTCGGTAGGGATAACCGCTGAAAGCATCTAAGCGGGAAGCTCGCCTCAAGATGAGGTCTCCCACCACGAGAGTGGGTAAGGCCCCCTATAGACGATGGGGTTGATAGGCCGGAAGTGGAAGCGTAGTAATGCGTGGAGCTGACCGGTACTAATAGGCCGAGGACTTGACCATATTATGCTCGCGTTCACTATGTGATCTCAGAGACAGCAACCGGCACACACCGCGGTTACGCGTGTGTGGTGTGGTTGTGTGTTTCATGGGGTTACGGCGGTTATAGCGGTGGGGAAACACCCGGTTACATTCCGAACCCGGAAGTTAAGCCCGCCAGCGCCGATGGTACTGCACCGGGGACGGTGTGGGAGAGTAGGACGCCGCCGGACAATCTTTTGAGGGGGGCCATCCCGTTGGGATGGCCCCCCTTTTTTTTGTGCCCGAATGGACTGGAGCGCTGCGGTGTTCGAGGAGATCCGCCGGTTGCTGGCCCGCCATCTGCCCGGGTTCGAGGTCAGGGTGATCGAGCGGCTGGGCGAGGGACAGGACAACGCCGCGTACGAGGTCAACGGCGAGTTGGTCGTGCGCCAGAGCAAGGCCGGCGATCCCACTGAGCGCGGAGAGGCGGTCGACCGTGAAGCGGCGCTGCTGGCCGTCATGAGCGAGGTGTCGCCGCTCCCGGTTCCGCGGCCGGTTCTCGTCGTTCCCGAGGCGGGGGTGCTGGCCTATCCCAAGCTGCCCGGCCTGCCGCTCAACCGTCATCCCGTGCCGGAGCCGGCCCGCCTGGCGGCACCCCTGGGCGCCTTCCTCAGCGCCCTGCACATGCTGCCCGTCCCCCGGGTGGAGGACCTGGTGCTGCGCGACGCCTGTCCGTTGCGCGACCTCAGGGAGGAGGCGGAGGGAGACTACGCGGAGATCGCCGGCCGTCTGCCCGCGGAGGAGCGCGCGCTGGTCGAGGTGTTCCTCGCCGCCGAGGCGCCCGCGGACCCCGAAACGCTGACGTTCTGCCACAACGACCTGGGCAGCGAGCATGTGCTGGTGGACGTCGCGACGAGCACGGTGACGGGGGTCATCGACTGGACGGACGCCGCCGTCGCCGATCCCGCGTACGACCTCGCGCTCGTCTACCGGGATCTAGGCCCCGCCGTCCTCGCCCGGACGCTGGAGCACTACCAGGGCGGGCTGGACGCCGCCGCTCGTGAACGGATGCTCTTCTACGCCCGGTGCGCGCTGCTGGAGGACATCGCGTACGGCCTGCGCACGGGCGTCGCGCCGTACGCGGAGGCCGGCCTGGCGCATCTCGGCCGGACCTTCTCCTGAGAGAACGGCCGCTCAGCCGCTGACGAGCCGGTAGCCGACGCCGCGCACTGTCTGGATCATGGTGTCCTCCACGTCGCCGAGCCGGGCCCGCAGGCGCTTCACGTGGACGGCGATCGTGTTCGTCGACATGCCGTCGGTCGAGTGCCAGACGTTGCGCATGATCTGTTCGCGGGTGACGGTCCTGTCCGCGTTGCGCATCAGGTAGTGCAGCAGCTCGAACTCCCGCAGCGGCAGGTGGACGACGCGCCCGCCGACCTTCACCTGGTACGCCGTGACGTCGAGCTCGACGTCACCGATCGTCAGCACGGTCCGGTGGTTGTCCTGCTGCCGGAACGCGGCCTGGACGAGGGGGAGCAGTTCGGGCACCCGGTACGGCCGGGCCACGCAGGCCGTCGCCCCGGCCTCCAGGGCCCGCAGCGCCTGCCCGGCATCGCCGCCGAGGTCGATGCCGAGCAGGACCGGCACGGTTCGCGCGAGCCGTACGGCCCGCACGAAGTCCACCGGCCCCACGATCGGGAGGGAGGCGCAGATCAGCACGGCGTCCGGCCGGAGCGCCCCTGCCTGCAGCAGCGCCTGGGCGCCGTCCGGCACACCGGTCACGTCGACGCCCTCGGCCTGCATGGCGGCCGAGAGCTGTCGCACCAGACCCGCGTCCGGATCGGCCACCAGGAGCATGGGCGCCGTCCGAGTGTCCCCGTCCACTGCGGGTGCCGTCACCCGGTCCCTCCAATGCTCGTCGGCAGGAAGTGCGCGTCAGCCGAAGCGGCCGGTGATGTAGTCCTCGGTCGCCTTCTCCGCCGGATTGGTGAAGATCTTCGAGGTCTCGTCCATCTCGACGAGCTTGCCGGGCTGTCCCTGCGCGGCGAGGTTGAAGAACGCCGTCCTGTCGCTGACCCGCGCGGCCTGCTGCATGTTGTGGGTCACGATCACGATCGTGTAGTCCTGCTTGAGCTTCGAGATCAGGTCCTCGATCGCGAGCGTCGAGATGGGGTCGAGGGCCGAGCACGGCTCGTCCATGAGCAGCACCTGCGGCTGTACGGCGATCGCGCGGGCGATGCACAGGCGCTGCTGCTGGCCGCCGGACAGGCCGGAGCCGGGCCTGGCGAGCCGGTCCTTGACCTCGTTCCACAGGTTGGCGCCCTTGAGGGACTCCTCGACGACGCCGTCCAGCTGGGAGCGGGACACCCGGCCGTTCAGCCGCAGCCCCGCCGCCACGTTGTCGTAGATCGACATCGTGGGGAAGGGGTTCGGCCGCTGGAACACCATGCCGATGGTCCGGCGGACCGACACGGGGTCGATCTCCGGGCCGTACAGGTCCTGGTCCTCCAGGCGGACCTTGCCCTCGACCCGGGCCCCGGGGATGACCTCGTGCATGCGGTTGAGCGTGCGCAGGAAGGTCGACTTGCCGCAGCCGGAAGGGCCGATGAACGCGGTCACCGAACGCGGATCGATGGTCATCGAGATGCCCTCGATGGCCTTGTGCGAGCCGTAGTAGGCGTCGAGGCCGGCGACCTCGATCTGCTTGGCCATTCCTTACCTCCTCCTCGCGGGCGAACGCCACCAGGTGATGAGGCGCGCGACCAGGTTGAGCAGCATGACGATCAGGATCAGGGTCAGCGCCCCGGTCCAGGCGCGGTCGACGGCGACGTCCGTCGGCAGGACCGTCTGGTTGAAGACGTACAACGGCAGCCCCATCTGGGGGCCGCTGAACGGGTCGTTGTTGATGGAGTCCGTGATGAAGACGGTGAGGAGCAGCGGCGCCGTCTCACCGGCGACCCGGGCGACGGCCAGCATGACGCCGGTCACGATGCCGGGGAGCGCCGTGGGCAGCACCACCTTGACGATCGTGCGCCACTTGGGCACGCCCAGCGCGTACGACGCCTCGCGCAGCTCGCGCGGGACGAGGCGGAGCATCTCCTCGGTGGCCCGGACCACCACCGGCATCATCAGGATCGACAGCGCGAGCGCGCCGGCGAAGCCCGAGAACGACATGCCGAGCACCAGGATCCAGAAGGCCAGGACGAACAGGCCGGAAACCACGGAAGGGACGCCGGTCATGACGTCCACGAAGAAACTGATGATCCTCGACAGGCGGCCACCCTCGCCGTACTCGATGAGGTAGACCGCGGTGAGCAGGCCGATCGGCACCGCGATGAGCGAGGCGAGCAGCACCTGTTCGAGCGTGCCGATGATCGCGTGGTAGGCGCCGCCGCCGGCGTCCCTCGCCCCGATGTTGCGCATCGAGTGGGTGAAGAACTCCATGTCGAACCGGCCGGCGCCGTTCTTGACGACGAGCCACAGCACCGACACGAGCGGGATGACCGCGAGCGCGAACGCCAGATAGACGAGCGCCTGGACCAGGCGGTCCTTCGCTCGCCGCGTGACGGAGATGGGCTGGATTCCGGTCTGTACGGTCACGCTGCGGCCCTCGCGTACTCCTTGCGGCGGGCGATGATGAAGCGGGCGGCCATGTTCACCAGCAGGGTGATGAGGAACAGGACGAGACCCGAGGCGATCAGCGCGCCGCGGCCGACCTCGGTCGCCTCGCCGAAGCCGTTCGCGATGTTGGCGGCGATGCTGTTGCCGTACGGGCCGAGGATCTGGAACGAGATCTTGAAGGTCGCCGGGAAGATGAGCGCGACGGCGATGGTCTCGCCCATGGCCCGGCCGAGGCCGAGCATCGCGGCGCTGATCACGCCGGGCCGGCCGAACGGCAGGACCGCCGTCCGGATCATCTCCCAGCGCGTCGCGCCGAGCGCCAGCGCCGCCTCCTCCTGCATCTTGGGGGCCTGCAGGAAGACCTCGCGGGAGATCGCGGCGATGATCGGCAGGATCATGATGGCGAGCACGAGCGACGCGGTGAGCATGCTCTTGCCCACGATCGATTCCCCGCCGAACAGCGGGATCCAGCCGAAGTAGTCGTTGAGGAACGTCGACGGCCCGACCATGAACGGGACGAGGAAGGTTACCCCCCACAGTCCGTACACCACGCTGGGGACCGCCGCGAGGAGGTCCACGACGTAGCCCAGCGCCGAGGCGAGCCGCCGGGGCGCGTAGTGGGAGATGAACAGCGCGACGCCCACGGCCACCGGGGTGGCGATCAGCAGCGCGAGCAGCGAGCTCAGCACGGTGCCGAACGCCAGCGCACCGATGCCGAAGACCGGCTTGGTCGCGTTCGGCTGCCAGGTCAGCTCGGTCAGGAAGTGGGAGGTGTTCGCCTGGAGGGCGGGGACGGCCTTGACGACCAGGAACAATCCGATCGCGGCCATGATCGCCAGCAGGACGACGCCGGCGCCGGTCGAGGCGAAGCGGAACGGGCCGTCGCCGCGGCTGCGCCGGAAGGCGGACCGGCGCAGGGCCGGTCCGCTCTCCGTGGTTCTGGTTGGTGTGGCCATGTGGCTAGGAGATGGCCTCGACGGCGGTGCGGACCTTGGTCAGCAGGCTCGACGGCAGCGGGGCGTAGCCGAGGCTGGTCAGCGCCTGCTGGCCCTCGTCGCTGGAGGTGTAGCCCAGGAACGACTTGACCAGCTTCGCGTCGTCGGCCGACAGGCCCTTCTCGCAGGTGATCTCGTAGGTCACCAGGACGATCGGGTAGGCGCCCGCGGCCTGGGTGGCGTAGTCGATCTTCAGCTTGAGGTCGTTGCCGGTGCCCTCGACCTGGGCGGCCTCGACGGTCTTGGCCGCGTTCTCCGGGGTGAGCTCGACGAACTCGCCCGAGCCGTTGGCCACCTTGGCCTTCTGCAGCTGCGAGTTCTCCGCGAAGGACAGCTCGACGTAGCTGACCGCGCCCTCGGTGCTCTTGATGCTGGAGGCGATGCCGTCCGAGCCCTTCGCGCCCTGGCCCTGCGCCTCGGCCGGCCACGCCTTCGCCGGCTCGTACGGCCACTCGGCGGTGGCCTTGAGGAACTTGGTGAAGTTGTCGCTGGTGCCGGACTCGTCCGAGCGGTGGAACGCCTGGATGGCGGTCGAGGGCAGCTTCGCGTCGGGGTTGTCGGCCTTGATGGCCGGGTCGTCCCACTTGGTGATCTTGCTGTTGAAGATGCCGCCGATCGTCTTCGGCGAAAGCTGCAGGCCGTCCACACCCGGCAGGTTGTAGACGACGGCCACCGGGCCGGTCACCATCGGCAGGTTGATCGCCTTGCCGGTCTTGCAGCGGGCGTCGGCCTGGGCCGGCTCGCCCTTGTCCTCCTTGAGCGCGGAGTCGGAGCCGGCGAAGGCCACCGTGCCCTGGATGAACGCCTGGACACCGGCGCCCGAGCCGCTCGGGTTGTAGTTGATGCTGACGCCGGGGTTCGACGACTGGAAGTTCTTCTTCCACTCCGCGATGGCGTTCGCCTGGGCCGAGGAACCGGCGGAGTTGATGGTGCCCTTCAGGCTGTCGTCGCCCTGGGCGGGAGCGGCGGCGCCCGCGGTGGCTCCCGCGTCGCCCGAGTTGTCATCGGTCCCGCATGCGGCGAGCGAGAGCACGCCGACGAGGGTGGCGGCTGCGAGCCGGCCTGCATACTTCACGGTTGTTCCTCCCCTTGTCTTCTCAACACCAGGGACGGTAGGGAGCCGAGGTGACCTAAAACCTTGGTAAAGGTGAACGCGTAGTGAACGCCCCCGGTCGCTCTTGTGCGACCTCCGGGAGATAACGAGCAGGTCACGGGCGTTATGGGAGAGACTTGAGTTCATGAAGCGTGTATGTCTGGTCTGTATGGGCAACATCTGCCGCTCCCCGATGGCCGAGGTGGTGCTGCGCCGTACGCTCGCCGGACGCGGGCTCGGCGACGTCGAGGTGGACAGCGCCGGCACCGGCGGCTGGCACGCCGGGGAGCCGATGGACGAGCGGGCGCTGGCCACCCTGGCCGATCACGGGTACGACGGCTCCGCGCACCGGGCCCGCCGGTTCGACCCGGCGTGGTTCGCCGAGCGCGACCTGATCCTCGTGATGGACCGCGACAACCTCCGTGCCGTACGGCGGATCGCGCCGCCGGACGCCGACGTGCGGATGTTGCGCTCGTTCGACCCGGCGGCCCCCGAGGGCGCCGAGGTGCCCGACCCCTACTACGGGGGACGGCAGGGGTTCACCGACGTGCTGCGCATGGTCGAGGCCGCCTGCGAGGGGGTGGCGAAGTACCTTGAGGATCACTAGGGATCTGGGCGGCGGCCACGCGTGGACCCTGCACGAGGGCCTGCTCGGCGACGGCCGCCGCGTGTTCGTCAAGAAGGGCGCCGGTGCCGCGGCCGGGGTCCTGGAGAGCGAGGCGGCCGGGCTGCGGTGGCTCGCCGAGCCGCGGGCCGTGGCCGTGCCCGAGGTGCTCGCCGCCGAGGGCGGGACGCTGGTGCTGGAGTGGATCGACACCGCGCCGGCGACCGCGGCGGCGGCCGAGCGGTTCGGGCGGGACCTCGCCGCCCTGCACGCGGCCGGGGCGGGCGCCTTCGGCGCGCCCTGGCCCGGTTACATCGCCGAGTTGCCGATGGACAACGACACCGCGCCGGACTGGCCGTCGTTCTACGTCTCCCGCCGCGTCCTGCCGTTCGTACGGCTCGCGCGCGACCGGGGCGCGCTGCCGGCCCGGGACGTGAGCCTCGTCGAGGAGGCGTGCGACCGGGTGGCGGAGGTGGCCGGGCCGCCGGAGCCGCCCAGCCGGATCCACGGCGACCTGTGGAGCGGCAACCTGCTGTGGTCCCGCGGCGGCGAAGCCGTGCTGGTGGACCCGGCCGCCCACGGCGGCCACCGCGAGACGGACCTGGCGATGCTCGCGTTGTTCGGCGCGCCCCGCCTCGACACGATCCTCGGCGCCTACCGCGAGGCGGCGCCGCTCGCCGAGGGCTGGCGTGAGCGGGTGCCGCTGCACCAGCTCCACCCGCTGGCCGTCCACGTCTGCCTGTTCGGCGAGGCCTACCGCGGCAGCCTGCTCACCGCCGCGGGCGACGTCCTGGCGATGTGAGCGTCAGCGGGGAGACAGGCGCCCCAGCACCTCGTCGTGCAGCAGGCCGTTGGTGCAGACGAGGTTGCCGCCGTCGAGCGGGGCGGCGCCGTCGAGCGAGGTGCAGGAGCCGCCGGCCTCCTCCACGATGATCGTGAGCGCCGCCATGTCCCACGGCGACAGCTCGGGCTCGGCGGAGACGTCCACCGCGCCCTCGGCGACCATCATGTGCGACCAGAAGTCGCCGTAGCCGCGGCTGCGCCAGCACTCCCTGGTGAGGTCCAGGAACGGTTCGAGCCGCCCGGCCTTCTCCCATTCCTCCAGGTCGGAGAAGGAGAACGAGGCGTCGTCGAGCCGCCCCACCGACGAGACCTCGCAGCGGGACGCCTTGCTCAGGCTGCGGCCGGTCCACGCGCCGCCCCCCTTGGCGGCCCACCAGCGGCGGCCGAGCGCGGGAGCCGAGACCACGCCCGCGACGACCCTGCCGTGCTCCATCAGGGCGATCAGCGTGGCCCACACGGGCACCCCGCGGACGTAGTTCTTCGTCCCGTCGATCGGGTCGATCACCCACGAGCGCATGCCGTACCCGGTCGTGCCGAACTCCTCGCCCACGACGGAGTCGCGGGGCCGGGCGCGGCGGAGGGCGCCCCGGATCGCCTCCTCCACCGCCCGGTCGGCGTCGCTGACCGGGGTGAGGTCGGGCTTGGTGTCGACCCGCAGGTCGACGGCCTTGAAACGGCGCATCGTGATGTCGTCGGCGGCGTCGGCCATCAGGTGCGCGAGGTTCAGGTCGTCGCGATACTCCGTCACAGGCCCCAAGGTATCGCGACGCTCCCCCGGATGAGCGGACGGATCACGCGGGCCGGACCAGCCACTCGGGCCGTACCAGTCGGTAACATCTAGGGTCATGGACATCGCCGCCTTCCTCCTCGACAGCGTCCCCTTCGCCCGGCTGCTCGGCATCACGTTCGACTCGGTCGGCCCCGGTGCGGCGGTCGCCCGCCTGGCCGACCGGGCGGACCTGCGCAACCACGTCGGCGGCCCGCACGCCGGCGCCCTGTTCACGCTGGCCGAGACGGCCTCGGGCGCGGCGCTGCTGTCGGCGTTCGGCGACCAGCTCACGCGGGCCGTGCCGCTCGCGACCGGAGCCGCGATCCGCTACCTGAAGCTCGCCACGGGCGAGGTCACCGCCGCCGCCACCCTGCGGGCCGCGCGGGAGGAGGTCGTCGCACGCCTGGACGCGGGCGAACGGCCCGAGTTCGAGGTCGGCGTCGAGATCCGGAACGCCGAGGGCGTCGTCGTCACCGAGATGACCGTCACCTGGACCCTCCGCCCCAACCGCGAGTCCTGAGCCGGTCCGCGGTCAGTCGGTGTTCAGTCGGCGAGGACGTCGTCGGGGGAGGACCGGGCGAGGCGGGCGAGGGTGGCCAGGGCGGCATCGAGCGTCTCCGCCGGAGGGGAGGCGAGGCCCAGGCGGACGGCGTTCGGCGCGCGGTGGTCACCCACGGCGAACGCCGCCGCCGGGGTGACGCCGATGCCGTGCCGCGCCGCGGCGGCCACGAACGTGTCGGCCCGCCACGGGGGCGGCAGCTCCCACCAGCAGTAGTACGACCTCGGGTCGGCGCGCACCGCGAACCCGCCGAGACGACGCGCCGCGATCTCCTGCCGCGCCTCGGCGTCCCGCCGCTTGCCGCGGCCCAGCGCGTCCAGGACGCCGTCCGCGGCGAGCCGGACCGCGGAATGGTGCTCTCCCCGGGCCCGAACATGATGTATCTCGTGTCGCGGAGCATCGGCCAGGGGCGCCGGGCGGGCCTCGTCTCCCTCAGCGGGGTCGTCGCGGGCTTCCTCGTGTACCTGGCCGCCGCGAACCTCGGCCTGGCGGTGCTGCTCGCGGCGTTCCCCGCAGGTCCTCGCCGTGATCCGGCTGGCCGGGGCGGCCTACCTGCTGTGGCTCGCCTGGCAGGCCGTCCGGCCCGGCGGCGTCTCGGTGTTCGCCGTACGGGACGTGCCGCCCGACTCCCCGGGGCGGCTGTTCACCATGGGCCTGATGACGAACCTGCTCAATCCGAAAATCGCCGTACTGTATATAACTGTCATTCCGCAGTTCGTCGACGTGAGCCGGGGAGACGTGCTGCTCCAGGGCGTCGTTCTCGGCGGTCTCCAGATCGCGGTGGCCGCGACGGTGAACTCCTCGATCGTGCTGGCCGCCGGCGGCGTCGCGGGCTTCCTGGCGCACCGGCCGGGATGGCTGCGGGCACAACGGATCGTCACGGGCGGGATGCTCGGAGCGCTCGCCGTCACGATCGCCGTCCCCGGCGGCGCGTCGCACCTGCTCGCGGGGTGACCATTCAGGCCTCGTCCCGCTCCTCGCCTCTGTCCTCGCCTCTGTCCTCTTCGGAGGCGCCCTCGCGGCTGGCGAGCAGCCGCCGCAGCGACTCCAGGCGCACGGGGTCGGCGTGCCCCTCGGCGACGTAGCCCACGAGCGCGCAGTCGTCCCCGAGATGGATGCAACCCTTGGGGCAGCCGGCCGAGGCGTCCACGAGATCGGGGAACGCCGCGAGCACGGTCTCCACCGAGACGTGGGCGAGCCCGAAGCTGCGCACCCCCGGCGTGTCGATGATCCAGCCGCCCTCGGGCAGCTCCAGCGCGACCGCCGAGGTGGAGGTGTGCCGGCCCCGGCCGGTGACCGCGTTGACATGGGACACCGCCCGGTGGGCGTGCGGCACCAACGCGTTGACCAGGGTCGACTTGCCGACGCCCGAGTGACCGACCAGCACGCTGATCCGGTCCGCGAGCGCCGCCGCCAGGTCGTCGAGCGCGCCGCCCCTGCGGACGACGACGTACGGCACGCCGAGGGGCTCGTACGACGCCACGAGGCCGGCGGCGGGGGCGAGATCCGACTTGGTGAGGCACAGCAGCGGCTCGATGTCGGCGTCGAAGGCCGCGACGAGCATCCGGTCGATCATCCGGGGACGCGGCGGAGGATCGGCGAGCGCGGTGACGATCACCAGCTGGTCGGCGTTGGCGACGATGGGCCGCTCGATGTCGTCGGTGTCGTCGGCGCTGCGGCGCAGCATCGACGACCGCTCCTCGACGCGGACGACGCGCGCCAGCGTGTCGGGCTGCCCCGTCACGTCGCCCACCAGAGCGACGCGGTCGCCCACGACGATGCCCTTGCGGCCGAGCTCACGCGCCTTCATCGCGACAACGAGCGTCCGTTCGCCCTTCCGCTCGCCCCTCCGCCGGCCGGACGGCTCGGTGCCGGGCACGCCCTGGCCGACCAGGCAGGTGTAACGCCCGCGGTCGACGGCCACCACGAAGCCCTCGACCGCCTCGCTGTGGGCAGGCCTGATCCGCGTCCGGGGCCGCGAGCCCTTGCCCGGCCTGACCCTGACGTCGTCCTCGTCGTAGCGTCGTCTGCTCAGTTCCCGTGCCCCGATCGTCCCGGTGCCATCATCAGCGCCCCCCGCCGAGGCCCTCGCTGAGGCCTTCGCTGCCCAGCATCGCGGCCCACATGCGGGGGAACTCGGGCAGCGTCTTGGCGGTCGTCGCGATGTCCTCGACCTCGACGCCCGGCACGACCAGGCCGATGACGGCGCCCGCCGTGGCCATGCGGTGGTCGGCGTAGGAGTGGAAGACGCCGCCGGTCAGCGGCCGGGGACGGATGTCCAGGCCGTCGTCGGTCTCCCGGGCGTCGCCGCCCAGCCGGTTGATCTCCGTCGCGAGCGCGGCGATCCGGTCGGTCTCGTGTCCCCGGATGTGCGCGACGCCCCTGATGCGGGAGGGGCCCTCGGCCAGCGCGGCGAGCGCCGCGATCGTGGGCGTGAGCTCGCTGACGTCCCGCAGGTCGGCGTCGATGCCGCGCAGCGATCCGGTGCCCGTCACCCGCAGGCCCTCCGGCACCCGCTCGACCCGCGCGCCCATCTCGGCGAGCAGCCCGCGCAGCGCGTCGCCGCCCTGCGTCGTCTCCTCCGGCCAGTCCGGCACGACGACGGCGCCGCCGGTGACCAGGGCGGCCGCGAGGAACGGCGCGGCGTTGGACAGGTCGGGCTCGACCGTGACCTCCCCGGCCCGGACCGGCCCGGCCTGCACCCGCCACACGTCGGTCGCGGTGTCGTCCACCTCGACCCCGGCCCGGCGCAGCATCTGCACGGTCATCTCGATGTGCGGCATCGAGGGGACGGGCGGGCCGTCGTGCCGCACGGTCACGCCCTTCTCGAAGCGCGCGCCGGCCAGCAGCAGGCCCGAGACCATCTGGGAGGAGACGGACGCGTCGAGGACGACCTCCCCGCCCGAGATCGGCCCGCGGATCGTGAACGGCAGCGCGTCGCCCTCGACCGCGGCGCCGAGCGCGCGGAGCGCGCCGAGGATCGGGCCCATCGGCCGCTTGCGCGCGTGCGGGTCGCCGTCGAAGAAGACCGGCCCGTCGGCGAGCGCGGCGACCGGCGGCACGAACCGCATCACGGTCCCGGCCAGCCCGGTGTCGATCGACACCCCGCCGCGTACGGGCCGGGGGGTCACGGCCCAGTCCACGCTGTCGGCGCTCTCGTTGGACGGTGTCATCTCGGCGCCGAGCGCGCGCAGCGCCGCCGCCATGAGGTCGGCGTCGCGGCTGCGCAGCGCGAGCCGTACGGTGCCGGGGGCGTCGGCCAGCGCGGCGAGCACCAGCGCGCGGTTGGTCACCGACTTCGAACCGGGCAGGCGCACCGTCGCGCGGACCGGCCCGGCGGCCACCGGGGCGGGCCAGAGCGGTGCGGCGGCGCCGTGCTCACTGTGCTGCTCACTGTGCTGCTCACTGTGCTGCTGGCTGTGCTGACGGGTGGCATGCGGCTCGGCGCCGCCGGGCGCGGACTGCGGAGAGGCCATGCCGGCAAGCTTATCGGGACCCTCTCCGGCGGCCGTACGCCGCGCGGAGCCCGCCGGGACCGCGGTCCTTGTGCCAGTCTTGATGGCATGTGCGGGAGGTACGCGTCGGCGCGCAAGAAGCAGGAGCTGCTGGAGGAGTTCGAGGTCGAACTGGACGGCGTGCCCGACCAGGAGCTGCGGCCCGACTACAACGTCGCGCCCACCAAGAACGTTTACGCGGTGATGTGCCGGGTGCCGAAGGACGAGGGCGGCGAGAGCGCCGGCGACCAGGCGGTGCGGCAGCTCCGGCTGGTCCGGTGGGGGCTCGTGCCGAGCTGGGCCAAGGACCCGTCCGTCGGCTCCCGGATGATCAACGCCCGGGTGGAGACGGTGGCGGAGAAGCCGTCCTACCGCAGGGCGCTGAAGTCGCGCCGCTGCCTGCTGCCGGCGGACGGCTACTACGAGTGGATGCCGGTCGAGGGGAAGAGGAAGCAGCCCTTCTTCATCCACCCGGCCGACGGAGGCGTGCTCGCGATGGCCGGGCTGTACGAGTTCTGGAAGGACCCCGGCCGGGCGGACGACGACCCGCTGAAATGGCTGTGCACCTGCACCGTGATCACCACCACGGCGGAGGACCGGCTGGGCCGTATCCACGACCGCATGCCGATGATGGTCGAGCGGGAGCGCTGGGCGGAGTGGCTCGACCCCGGCGTCACCGATCCCACCGGGCTCCTCGTCCCGGCCGGCCCGGACCGGCTGGAGGCCTACGCCGTGTCCGACGTCGTGAACAACGTCCGCCACAACGGCCCCGAACTCGTCGAGCCCCTGGAAGGGGACGACGTCCCCAAGCTCTTCTGAAGGGTGTAAGCGGCGCGCGAAGTGGGAATCCGTTCGGGAAAGGCGGTCGCACGGAAAGTGACCGGCCGCTGACCGACCGGGAGACCGGGGGCTCCTGGGCGGATGACTCCCCACTCCCGGAGGTGCGGATTCGTGGATGTCGCGACCGCGCGTATGCGCCTGGAAAGCATGCTGCACGAGCTCGACCGGTCGATCGGCGTGCTGCGTGCGGGCACGGACGGGCACGGCGACCGGCACGGCGGGTCCTCCGCGGACGCGGGGGCCGGCCTCACCGACGCCGACCGCGCCCGGGCGATGCTCGACGCCGCGGCCCGGCAGCGTACGGCCGTGCTCGCCGCGCTGCGCCGGCTGGACGACGGCGGTTACGGGCGGTGCGCCGACTGCGGGTCGGCCGTGCCGGAGGGCAGGCTGGAGGCCCGCCCCGAGGCGGCGCGCTGCGTGCAGTGCCAGTCCCGGGCCGAACGCCGGCGCTGACCGGCCGACCCGGTCGGCTGATCGGTCGGCTGATCGGTCGGCTGATCGTTCCAGGTGCTCAGGACGGCTTGCGCACGCTGGCCACCAGGTGGATCCCCACCGTGTCTTCGCCGTCCGCCTGGGTTTCGAGCTCGGTGCGCACCAGCCAGGACAGCGACCTGCTCTCCGAGCTCAGCACGTGGTCCACGGTGGACGGGGACAGCACGGTGCGCGGGCGCACCCACTCGACCTCCAGCCCGGCGCCGGTGACCAGCTCGCGCACCTGCTGGGTGGTGAAGCAGCGGGTGATGCTGCCGTCCGGCCAGGGGATCAGCATGACCTCCCCGGTCTGGCACAGGTGCGCCCAGTAGTTCTGCTCGGCCAGGATCGCCATCCCGAGAACCAGCGAGTCGACGCAGAGCAGCGCTCGCCCGCCGGGCCGCAGCACCCTGGCGACGTCCTCGACGACCGACTCCGCCATGATCTCGACCGACAGCACGCGCTCCTCGGCGATGACGCCGTCCACGCTGCCGTCGGGCAGGAAGCCCAGATCGTCGGCGCGCACCTTCTGGATGCGCTCGGAGGCGTCGCGCAGCCACGGATCCCCCTGCCGGCGGAAGTCCACGACCTCGACCACGCGGTGCCCGGCGCGCGCCGCCTGGGCCGGCCACCGCCCCCGTCCGCCGGACAGGTCCAGCAGCAGGGAGGGGCGGGCGGGCAGCCACCGCCGGAGCTGCTCGGCGACCACCGCGTGGTAGAAGGTCCAGTACGGCCCGAGTGTGCCCGGGCCGTTGAGTTCGTTGGCCGGTATAGGCAGCACGAGCGGCTCCTGCACTCTGGCCGTCCCCGCGCACGCGCGTGGAACGGCGAAACTCGGTCTCCGGGCCACCTCGGTCGTGTCCGGCACCCGCACGCGACGGACGGCACTGGCCGGACACTCCCTCGCCGGTGCCTGGTTTTTTCCCCGCACCGGGTCGTTCGTCACCTCAAACTGCACCGGGAACAGACTCTACGCCCGCCCTGTTGCAGTTGTGCATGAAGACGTTGGTGCTGTCAGAAGGCCTCGACTGGCCCGGCCTGGGCGGACCGGTATCCTCGGCTGGGTACGGCGTCCTGAAGGGGGTGGGTCCGGTCTCCAAGACAGCCGAGGAGACTCTGGAGCAGCGCAGCGAGCGGTTCGAGCGCGACGTCTTGCCGTTTCTCGACCAGCTCTACTCCGCCGCGCTCCGGATGACCCGTAACGCAGCGGATGCGGAGGACCTCCTGCAGGAGACCTTCGCCAAGGCCTTCGCCTCCTTCCACCAGTTCCAGGAGGGGACGAACCTCAAGGCCTGGCTCTACCGCATCCTCACCAACACCTTCATCAACAGCTATCGGAAGAAGCAGCGGGAGCCCAAGCAGGCGGGCACCGAGGAGATCGAGGACTGGCAGCTGGCGCGGGCGGAGTCGCACACGTCCAGCGGGCTGAAGTCGGCCGAGATCGAGGCGCTTGAGCATCTTCCCGACAGTGACGTGAAGGATGCTCTCGCCGCGCTTCCCGAGGAGTTCCGCATCGCCGTCTACCTGGCGGACGTGGAGGGCTTCCCGTACAAGGAGATCGCCGAGATCATGGGCACGCCCATCGGGACCGTGATGTCGCGCCTCCACCGCGGCCGCCGGCAGCTCCGCAACCAGCTCGAGGACTACGCGCGCGAGCGCGGCCTCGTACGGCCGGACTCCCGCGGCGCGCATCAGGGCGGGACGGTTGGCGAGGAGGAGCGATGAGCTGCGGGAAACACCACAACACGCCGTGTGGAGAGGTGCTCGACAAGGTCTACACCTACCTGGACGGCGAGCTCGACAACGACCGGATCGCCGAGATCAGGAAGCACCTCGACGAGTGCGGCCCCTGTCTTGAGGAGTACGGCCTCGAAGAGGCGGTCAAGCGACTGGTGGCCAGGCACTGCGGGTGCGACCCCGTGCCGCAGGACCTCCGGGCCAGGGTCCTGTCCCGCATCCAGCAGGTACGCGCCGAGATGGCCGAATAGGCCGAGTCCTCCCGGGCAGTTCGAGGGCCCGGGTCGCGACGCGGCCCGTTAGGATCTTCCCCGTACGGGGCCGGGAGGGGGCGGAGCATGCGTGCGCTGGTCACGGGCGGAGCGGGTTTCATCGGGTCGACCCTCGTCGACCGGTTGCTCGCGGACGGCCACGAGGTCGCGGTGGTGGACGACCTGTCGTCCGGGCACACGCGCGACCCCGGCGCCCCCCTGCACGTGATGGACGTGCGCGACCCCGCGCTCGCGGAGGTCGCCGAGCGCTGGCGGCCGGAGGTCGTCTGTCACCTCGCCGCGCAGATCAGCGTGCGCAGGAGCGTCGCCGACCCGCTGACCGACGCCTCGGTCAACGTCGAGGGCACGGTGAACGTCCTGGAGGCCGCCCGCCGCGCCGGTGCCCGCAAGGTCGTCTACGCCTCCTCGGTGGCGGTCTACGGCAGGCCGGCCGTCATCCCGGTCCCCGGCGACGCGCCCGCCGATCCCCGTTCGCCGTACGCCGCCTCCAAGCTCGGCGGCGAGCTCTACCTCGCGACCTACCGCGCGCTGCACGGCCTCGAATACACCGCGCTCGTGCTGTCGAACGTCTACGGGCCGCGCCAGTCGCCCGAGGGCGAGGCCGGGGTGGTCGCCATCTTCACCGACGCCCTGCTGACCGGGAAACCCACGGTCGTGTACGGCGACGGCGCCCAGACCCGCGACTACGTGTTCGTGGACGATGTGGTGGACGGCTTCGCCCGCGCCTGCGGCACCGGCGGCGACGGCCGCCGGTTCAACCTCGGCACCGGTGTGCGGACCACCGACCGGGAGCTGCACACGCTGGTCGCGGCGGCGGCGGGCGTCCCCGACGAGCCGCGCTTCGAGCCTCCGCGGCTCGGCGACCTCCCCGACATGGCCGTCGACCCCGCGCCCGCGCTCGACGGCCTCGGCTGGCGGCCCCGCCACGACCTGGCCACCGGCCTGAAGGCCACCGTCGAATGGGCCCGCGAGACATCGGCCTGACCGTCTCGAACTCCCGCAATTGCACGGGGTGTGATTGCTTGGTTACGTTTTGGCTGCGATGGTCGCGACATCCCGGCCCGGCCCGCGCCCCTTCTGTAGCCTGAGGGCGCAATCGACGTGGAGGCGGCGCAATGTTTGGGAAGACCGTCGTCAGGCTGACAGTGGCGCTGGCGCTGCTCACTCCGGTGGTCGCTCTGGTCGGCCTCGCTGCCGGCACCCCGGGGATCTCCTGGACGTAGTCACTGCCTGTGGGCCGGTCACGGACGGCCGGCCCACAGGTCCGATCCGCATTCGAGGTGGCCGCCAATGCGGGAACTTCCGTGGCCCGCCAGGGTCTATTTCGCCGCGCTCGTCGGGACCGCCGGCGTCGTGATCGCGCGCGGCCTGCTCGCCCGGCACGGGCTCGCGCCGGAGGACTGGTCGACGCTCCTCGTCCTCGCGCTGCTGTTCCTGCTGTGCGAGTCGGTGCCGACGCTGCTCAGCGTGCCGAACGTCGCCGTGTCGGTGAGCTTCTCCGCCGCCCTGGCCGCCGTGGTGCTCGTCGGCCCGGAGGGGGCCGCCCTGGTGGGGCTGGCCGCGGTGGTGAGCGCCCGCCCCGGCCTGCAACTGGTGAAGCGGCTGTTCAACGGCGCGCAGTACGCATTGTGCGGATACGCCGCCGGATGGGCCTACGAGAGCGCGGGCGGGGTGCCCGGGCTGCCCGAACCGGCCGACTTCCCGGGCGTCCTCGTGCCGTACGCCGCCGCGACGGCGGCCTTCGTCGCCATGAACTTCGCGCTCACGGCGGTCATCCTGCGGCTCGCCGCCGTGGTGCACCGCGACCAGGTCTCGCTCCGCGTGATGGTGCAGTTCCTCAGCTCCTACGTCGGCTTCGCCACCTTCGGCCTGCTGATCGCGGCCCTGTGGTCGACCGTACAGTCGATCTCCGCCGTGCTCGTGCTGCTGCCGCTGTTCGTGGCGCGGTGGGCGCTCGGGCACTACCACGCCGAGCAGCGCGCGTACGACGCGACCATCGCGGCGCTGTGCCAGGCGGTGGAGACCAAGGACTACTACACGCGCGGGCACTGCACGCGGGTCTCCGCGGCCTCGTCCATGATCGCCGAGGAGATCGGCATGGGCACCGAGCGGCTGCGCGCGATCCGGTACGCCGGGATGCTGCACGACGTCGGCAAGCTCGGCGTGCCCACCAAGGTGCTGCAGAAGGAGGGCCGGCTCACCGAGGAGGAGTACGCCGCGATCCAGCTGCACCCGATGCGAGGGCTGGAGATCGTGCGGGGCATCGACTTCCTCGACGAGGCCTTCGCCGGGATCATGCACCACCACGAACGGCACGACGGCAAGGGCTACCCGATGGGGCTCGCCGGGTCCGAGATCCCGGAGTTCGCCCGGATCATCGCGGTGGCCGACGCCTTCGACTCCATGACCTCCGACCGTTCGTACCGGAAGGCCAAGCCGATCGAGGTCGCGGTGGCCGAGCTGCGCAGGAACGCGGGGACGCAGTTCGACCCCGACATGGTGGCCCGGTTCGTCCGGGCGCTCGACCGGCACGGGTGGCAGCCGGCCCAGCCGGCACCCGTCCCGCCGGACGACGCCGCCGTGGAGACCACGGCCAAGGACCACGACGACCCGACGACCCCGATCCAGGTGGTGTCGGAGCGGTGAGGACACGCAGGCCGGCCACCGCGCAACTGGGGCTCGACTCGGGTCAGCTCCTGCTGATCTGCGCGGCCGGGATGCTGACCGTCGCGGGGATCGCCCACACCGCGGCGCACGGACTGACCGACGCGCGGGTCGCCATCGGGTTCGGCGCGCTCGTCGCGGCCGGCGAGCTGGCCCGGCTCACCATGCCGGGCAACCGCGAGGTCGCGCCGATCTCCACCGCGGCCTCCCTCGGCTACGCCCTGCTGCTCGACGTGGGCGGGCGGCCCGCGGGCCACTCGGCCCTGGAGGTCGTGGCGGTGATGTCGGTCGGCATGATCGCCGGCGGGCTGCCGCATCTGGCGGTCGGCCGGCCGCCGCGCCTCGACGCGATGGCCCGCAGGCTGCTCGCCGGGTCGCTGCTCGCGTTCGCCTACCGGCCGCTGACCGGCTCGCTGGAGGCGATCGCCCGGGCCACCGGCGAGGGCAACTGGTGGCCCGCGCTCGGGGTGATGGCCGTGCTGGTCACGGTCATGCTCGTGGCCGACGTGGTGATCGCGGCCCTGCTCCGGGCCAACCAGGTCAGGACGGCGTTCGCCGTCGCCGTGCGCGACGAGATCAGGATGGCCGCGCCGCTCGGCGCCGCCGTCGCGGCGTCGGGCATCCTGCTCGCGCTCGCCTCGCACAGCATGGACATGACCGCCCTGCCCGCGTTCGCCGCGCCGCTGCTCGTCACGCAGGTGGCCTTCCGCAAGTACGCCGGAATCAGGGCGACCTACCTGCAGACCGTGCGCGCGCTGAGCCGGGTCACCGAGGTCGGCGGATACGTGGAGCCGGGCCACTCGCGCCGCGTCAGCCGCCTGTCGGTCGCCGTCGGGCGGGAACTCGGCATGTCGGAGCCACAGCTGCTGGAGCTGGAGTACGCCGCGCTCATGCACGACATCGGCCAGCTCTCGCTGCGCGATCCGATCCCCGGCGGGGCCACGGTGCTGGCCGACGCCGACCAGGCCCGGCGGATCGCCGGCCTCGGCGCCGAGGTGATCAGGAAGACCGGCGTGCTGCACGGCGTTGCGGAGATCGTCCGGCGGCAGTGCGACACGGTCGGCGAGTCGCCCCCGACGGCCAGCCGGATCATCAGGGCCGCGAACGCCTACGACGACCTGGTGGGCGGATCGACCGACCGCGACAGGGCGGCGGCCGCTCTGGAGCGGCTGCGCCTCGACGGCGGCTCGGCCTACGATCCCGGTGTGGTGGAGGCCCTGGCGCGCGTCGTCGACCGGCTCGTGCGCGTTACCCGGTTGTAGCAGACGTAACACCGCGGCACCGCCGGCGGCACGCCGATGACATCATCGTTGTCGCGACCCTACAGATTCGCCCGCCGGGTTCAGTCGGAACGGGCGGGGGGAACCGGGCGGGTGATCCCCCTAGAGTTGGCTGCGTGCTCGACTCAGTTCTGATCGCCAATCGCGGGGAAATAGCCCGGCGGATCATCCGTACGGTCCGGGGAATGGGGCTGCGCGCGGTCGCGGTCCACTCCGAGGCGGACGCCGACCTGCCGTTCGTCCGCGAGGCGGACGACGCCGTGCTCCTCGGCCCGGCGCACCCGGCCCAGAGCTATCTCGACATCGACAAGGTCCTCCAGGCCGCCCGTACGACGGGAGCGCGGGCGGTCCACCCCGGTTACGGGTTTCTCGCGGAGAACGCCGCGTTCGCCCGCGCGGTGATCGACGCCGGGCTCGTCTGGATCGGCCCGGACCCCGAGGCCGTCGAGCGGATGGGCGACAAGATCAACGCCCGGAACCTGATGGAGGCGGCGGGCGTCCCGGTCGCGGCCGGGACCAGGGAACCGGTGTCCGACCTCGCGCAGGCCGAGCGGGCCGCCAAGGAGATCGGCTACCCCGTCATGGTCAAGGCGTCCGGCGGGGGCGGCGGGATCGGCATGGGCGTCGCCCGCGACGACGACTCGCTGGCGAAGGCGTTCGAGCAGGCCTGCCGGGCGGCCGCCCGGTTCGGCGGCGAGCCGGCCATCCTGCTGGAGCGGTACGTCGAGCGGGCCAGGCACGTCGAGGTGCAGATCCTCGGCCTCGCCGACGGCACGGTGGTCGCGCTGGGCGAGCGGGACTGCTCGGTCCAGCGGCGGCACCAGAAGGTCGTGGAGGAGAGCCCGTCCCCCGGCGTCACCCCGGAGCTGCGTGAGCGGATGCTCGCCGCGGCCGTACGGGCGGGGGAGGCGGTGGCCTACCGCGGCGCCGGCACGGTCGAGTGCCTGGTGGACGCCGACGCCCAGGACTTCGTCTTCCTGGAGATGAACACCCGCCTCCAGGTGGAGCACCCCGTCACCGAGCTGGTCACCGGCCTCGACCTGGTGGAGCACCAGATCCGGATCGCCGCCGGGGAGGTCTACTCCGTCGAGCCGCGCAGCAGCGGCCACGCGATCGAGTTCCGCGTGTACGCCGAGGACCCCCGCCGGTTCCTGCCCGGCCCTGGCAGGATCGGTGTGTGGGAGGAGCCGGAGGGCGAGGGGGTGCGCGTCGACTCGGGCTACACGGCGGGCAACACGGTCACGCCGTTCTACGACCCGCTGATGGCCAAGCTCTGCGTCACCGGCGCCACCCGCGAGGAGGCGCTGGAGCGGGGGCGGGAGGCCGTCGGCGCGTTCCGTATCGAGGGCCCCAAGCACAACCTTCCCTTCTGCGCCGAACTGCTCGATCATCCCGAGTTCGTGAGCGGGGACTACGACACCGGTCTGGTCTCCCGGATGAGAAAATCCTGATCTGCTGAATCGTGTTGAGGGGAGTGTCCGGGTGGCCGAGGTACACGCCGAGATGGTGGCGAACGTCTGGAAGATCGTCGTGAGCGAGGGCGACGTCGTCGACGAGGGCGACACGCTGGTGATCCTGGAGTCGATGAAGATGGAGATCCCGGTCCTCGCCGAGGACCCGGGGACCGTCACCAAGCTCCAGGTCAAGGAGGGCGACGTCGTCCAGGAGGGCGACCTCATCGCCGTGGTCGAGTGAGCTGGTCGAGTGAGCTGATCGGGTGAGCTGATCGGCTGACCTGATCGGGCGGCGCGGCGGGCGGTTCGGAGACGGGCTCAGAGATGGGCTCAGAGGCGGGCGAGGAAGCGCTCGCGGTCGACGACGACCCGCTCGATCGTGCCGGTGGCCACCAGGGCGCCGGCCTCGTCGGCGGCGCTGACGGAGAAGACGAGCCGCCTGCCGTCCACCTCCGTGAGCTCGGCGGCGATCTCGACGTGCGTGCCGACGGGGCTGGGCAGGCGGTGCTCGATCAGCACCCTGGTCCCCACCGAGGTCTGCCCGGGCTCCAGGTGCCGCTGGACGGCCTCGACCGTGGCGCCCTCGGCGAACGAGAGCAGCCGGGGCGTTCCCAGCACCGGCACGTCGCCGCTGCCGACCTGGATGGCCGTGTCCTCGTGCTTCACCACGATGCGGACCTCGGCGCGCAGACCCGGAGCGAGACTCATGCCGTCAGCCTATTGGTTCGCCCTCCGATCGGAGGCGGTCGCAACTTTTCGCGGCGCGGAGACGTCTTAGAGAGCGGTGTCCGAGTAAGCGGCGTCCCGGGAGACGGTGTGCAGGGAAGCGGCGTCTCGGACGGCGATGTCTCGGACGGCGATGTCTCAAGGAGGGGGAAGAGCAGGCGGCCACCGGCTAGGGTGATGCACCGTGGACCTCTTCTGCGATCACTGCGGCCGTCCGGCCGGAGACGGTGATCACGCGGCCTGCCCGGCCGCGAGGGAGATGGAGCCACCGCGCTACTGCCCGCAGTGCGGCCGGCGACTGGTCGTCCAGGTGACGCCCAGGAACTGGTCGGCCCGGTGCTCGGTGCACGGTGTCAGGGGCGGATAACCGGTAAGCTCGACATCCGGCCCCCGAGCCCGGAGCCCTCGCCTAACAGGGTTCCGTGATCCTGTCGTTATCTTCCCGCGACGCGAGCCTGCTTTGTTGGACACCTTCGGGGGTCGAGTGACTTAGGGGGTACGGGGCGCAAATGGTGGCCCAAGGGATGACCCTGGCCGGGCGCTACCGGTTGGACGCTCGGCTCGGCGCCGGGGGCATGGGCGAAGTGTGGCGTGGTGAGGACACTGTCCTCGCGCGCACGGTCGCGGTCAAGGTGCTGCTCCCCGGCCGCCTCGACGACCCCGGATTCGCGGTGCGCTTCCAGGGCGAGGCGCGGGCGATGGCGACCGTCAATCACCCCGGCGTCGTCGACGTCTACGACTACGGCGTGACCGACGTCCCCGGCGACGGCTCCACGGCGTACCTCGTGATGCGGTTCGTGGACGGCGAGCCGCTCGACCGCCTGCTGACCCGGATCGGCCGCATCGGCCCCGAGCCCGCGATGGAACTCATCGCGCAGGCCGCCTCCGCGCTGCAGGCCGTGCACGAGCGGGGGATCGTGCACCGGGACATCAAGCCCGGCAACCTGCTCGTCCGCCCGGACGGCACGCTGGTGCTCACCGACTTCGGCATCGCCCGCGCCGACTCGGGCAGCCGTCTCACCGACGCGGGCATGGTGCTCGGCACCGCGGCCTACTGCGCCCCCGAGCAGGCGGAGGGCGCTCCGGTCACCCCCGCCGTCGACATCTACGCCCTGGGCGTGGTGGCGTACGAGTGCCTGGCCGGGCAGCGCCCCTTCGACGGCGAATCGCCGGTGACGATCGCGCTCAAGCACATCCGCGAGGAGCCGCCGCCGCTGCCGCCGGACGTGCCGCCCGCGGTGCGGGCCGTCGTCGAGCGGGCCATGTTCAAGGACCCGGCGCGCCGCTGGCCGTCGGCCTCGACGATGAGCCAGGCGGCCCGCCAGGCCGTGCTGCCCGGTGCCGGAATACCCGGTGCCGCGGTGACCGGCGCCGGCATGTCCGGCCTTGTCTCCCGGGCGATGGCCGTCCCCGGCTCGCCGGCGGCGACCCAGGCGAGCCCCTACCCGGGCGGACCCGAACCGGTCTCCTCCACCGGCCACACCTACCGCGTCACCCGCGAGTCGTGGGACGACGCCCCGGCCGTGCCGCCGGCGACCGTCGCGACGCCGCAGCAGGGCACCCGGACGTCGCGGCGCGCGGCGGCCAGAGACGCCGCCCAGCGGTCCCGGCGGGGCCGCGGGCTGCCGCTCGCGGCCGGAGTGGCGGGGGTCGCCGTCGTCGGGGCTCTGGTGGTCCTGGGGATCAACATGGCCTCGGCCGGGTCCGGCACGCCCGCCCCCTCGGCCGCGGGGTCCCTCCTCGTGGAGACCCCCACGCCCAGCCCGTCGCCGTCCCGTTCCCGCATCCGCAGGACGCCCACGCCGGTGGTGTCCGTGCCGCAGGTGCTGCCCAGTTCGTCCCGGCCGACGCCGACCCCGACGCCCACTCCGTCGCCGAGCCCGTCCGCCTCTCCCTCGCCGTCGCCGTCGCCGAGCCCGGCCGAGGATCTCGTCGAGGTCCCGTCCGTCGTGAAGGTGACCGAGGGCGTCGCGCTGGCGCGGATCAACAAGATGGGTTTCAAGCCCGCCGGCACCACGACGGGGGAGGGCAAGTGCCGGGGCCTCGTCGTCAGCCAGAGCCCCGCCGCCGGGACGAGGAAGCCCGAGGGCTCGGTGGTCAAGTTCGTGGTGGAGTTGCTGCCCTGCCCGTCGGCCTCGCCCAGCGCCGAGCCGAGCCCGTCCGCGAGCCGTACGCCCGCCCCCTGACGGTCCCGCCCCGCCCGCCGCGTGGCGGGCGGGGTCTTTTCATGCCCGTCAGACGCCGGAGGTGGTGCGCGGGTAGGCGACGGCCGGGTCGGTCGCGATGTTCACCAGGTAGGGCACGCCGGAGTCGAAGGCGCGGCGCAGCGCCGGGCCGATCTCGTCCGGCGACGTGACCAGTTCCCCGCCGCCGCCGAGCGCGGTCACGACCTGGTCGTAGCGGCACTGCGGCTGGAGCTCGGCCGCCACGTCGTAGCCGTACAGCATCTGCATGGGGTGCTTCTCCAGCCCCCACATGCCGTTGTTGCCGCAGATCATGACGACCGGCAGCCGGTGCCTGACCAGCGTGTCGACGTCCATCAGCGAGAAGCCCGCGGCGCCGTCGCCGAGCAGCAGCACGACCTGCGACGAGGGCCGGGCCAGCCGGGCCGCGATGGAGTAGCCGAGCCCGGTGCCGAGGCAGCCGTACGGCCCGGGGTCGAGCCAGCTGCCCGGGCGGCGCGGCTCGACGTACTTGCCGGCGTAGGAGACGAAGTCGCCGCCGTCGCCGATCACCACCGCGTCGTCGGCGAGCACCTTGTTCAGCTCGCCGTAGATGCGCATGGGGTGGATCGGGTCGGCGGCCGACTCCAGCAGCGGCGCGTCCTCGGCGATCGCCGCCGCCGCCGTCTCGCCCAGCCTGGTCACCCAGGGCGCGTACGCCTTGGGGTTCACCCCGGCGGTGCCGCACGCGGCGCCGAGGCCCCAGAAGAGGAGGGACAGGTCGCCCGACGCCGAGCCCGACAGGCCGGTGTGGGTCGCGAGCTGGGAAGGCGCGTCGACCATGTGGACCACCCGGGCCAGCGGCGCGCCCTCCTTGCCGCCGAACCAGCCGTACGCGAGGCGGAAGTCGAGCGGGGTGCCGACGACGACGACCAGGTCGGCCTGGCTGAACGCGAGGCCGCGGGCACGGGTGACGAGCAGTTCGTGCCCGGCGGGCAGGATGCCCCGCCCCTGGCCGTTGGGCACGACCGGCAGGCGCCACTCCTCGGCGAAGTCCCGCGCCGCCTCCTCCGCGCGGTCCATCCACACGTCCGAGCCCAGCACGAGCAGCGGACGCTCCGCCTCGGCGATCAGTCGCGCGATGCCGGCGAGCGCGTCGGGGTCGGGCTCCAGCGGCGACGGGGTCAGCGTCTCCGAGTCGTACTCGGCCGACGGCCCGAACAGGTCGTCCATGTGGACGTCCAGGAACACCGGGCCCCGGTGCGGCGCGAGTGCGGTCCGGAAGGCCATCTCCACGTCCTGGCCGATGGAGTCCGCGCCCGAGCCGGTGAAGGCGAGCTTGGTGATGGTCTCAAACAGAGGGGGATGGTCCATCTCCTGCAGCGCCCCGGAGCCCCAGCGCGAGCGCGGGGCGCGCCCGCCGAGGACGACGACCGGGGAGCCGTTGAAGTGGGCGGTCGCGACCCCCGAGACGCCGTTGGTGACACCGGGGCCCGCGGTGAGCACCGCGAGGCCGGGCCTTCGGGTCAGCCTGGCCGTCGCCTCGGCCGCGAACACCGCGCTCTGCTCGTGGCGCACGTCGAGGATGCGCATGTTCTGATGGACGGCCCCGTCGTAGAGGGGGAAGACGTGCCCGCCGGAGAGCGTGAACATGGTGTCCACGCCGTAGGCCTGGGAGACGGCGACGGCGATGTCGCCTGCGTGTTTGGGGGACTCCATAGGGTGAAACCTACCAGTCGGTCACTTTTGCGAACGGACGGACGGCCAATGCCCTCCAGCCACGGGAGAACGTCGGTCACCTCCGCTGATGCCCGCTGCCGCTCCGGATAAGCCCGATCAGAGCGTCTGGGAGAGCGCCTTGATGGGCATCTTGAGATCGGCGAGCAGCTCCAGGTCACGCTCGGGCGCCTGGCCGAGGGTGGTGAGGTAGTTGCCGACGATGACGGCGTTGATCCCGCCCAGCATGCCCTCCCTCGTGCCGAGGTCGCCGAGGGTCAGCTCGCGGCCTCCGGCGTACCGCAGGATGGTGCGCGGCAGGGCGAGGCGGAACGTGGCGATCGTCTTCAGCGCATCGCCGCCGTCGAGCAGCGGAGCATCGGCGAACGGCGTGCCCGGCCGGGGGTTGAGGAAGTTGAGCGGCACCTCGTCCGGCGCCAGCTCGCCGAGCTGGGCGGCGAACTCGGCCCGCTGCTCCGGCGTCTCGCCCATGCCGACGATGCCGCCGCAGCACAGCTCC
Source organism: Microbispora sp. NBC_01389 (assembly GCF_045040095.1). NCBI lineage: Bacteria > Bacillati > Actinomycetota > Actinomycetes > Streptosporangiales > Streptosporangiaceae > Microbispora > Microbispora sp. NBC_01389. The sequence continues at coordinate 642,055 of NZ_CP109552.1, read as the reverse complement.
ATGCCCGCCTCCCGGACCATGAGGCAGGTCTCCCAGCGCTCCTCCCAGGTGTGGGTGGTGACGACGCGGGGGAAGTGCGACCGGGCGGTCTCCAGGTTGTGGTTGTAGCGGTGCACTCCCATCTCGGCCAGCTCGTCCACCTGCGCCTGGGTGAGCATGCCGAGCGAGCAGGCGACGTTGATCTCGACCGCCTCCCGGATCGCCCGGACGCCCTCGCGGACCTGGTCCATCAGCCGCCGGTCCGGGCCGCGTACGGCGGCCACGATGCAGAACTCGGTCGCCCCGGTCGCCGCCGTCTCGACGGCCGCCTGGACGAGGGAGGGGATGTCGAGCCAGGCCGCGCGGACCGGGGAGGAGAACTGCCCGGACTGCGAGCAGAAGTGGCAGTCCTCCGGGCAGCCTCCGGTCTTGAGCGAGACGATGCCCTCCACCTCGACCTCGGGGCCGCACCACTTCATCCGCACCTCGTGCGCCAGGGCGAGCAGGTCCGCCAGGCGGTCGCCGGGCAGCGTCAGGCACTCCAGCGCCTGCGCCGCGTCGAGCCCTCTGCCCTCGTCGAGAACCTGGACGCGGGCGATCTCCAGGATGTCGGTCTTCACGCGGCACTCCCGTCGGCCGGTTGGGGCACTGCTGTCACAGGGGCAGCATAAAGGTCGAACGGAACGCGGCCGGGTCGAACATGCCGCCGAACGCGGGGGCCAGGCCCGCCCGCGCCACCCGGGCGAACGCCTCGGGGCCGAGCGACCCCGCGCCCTCCGGCAACGCGCCCGACAACGGGCGGGCGGCGAGCATCTCCAGATCGGCGACGTTCGAGCGGTCGGCGAGGCCCGGGACGGCGGGCCAGGAGCCGATCACCACGCCCGCGAGATCGAGGCCCCGGCCCGCCATCGCCTCAAGCGTCAGCGCCGTGTGGTTGAGGGTGCCCAGCCCGGCGCGGGCCACCACGAGCACCGGGGCGTCCAGGTGCCGGGCGAGGTCCGCGAGCGTGCCGCCCTCCTCGTCGTACCGGACGAGCAGCCCCCCGGCGCCCTCGACGAGCACCAGCCGGTGCGAATCGGCCAGTTCCCCGATCCGGGCCGCGGCGGCCGCGAGTGACAGCGGCGGCAGGCCGCGGACGCGGGCCGCCGCCGCGGGGGAGAGGGGATCGGGATACCGCGCCATCTCGAAGGTCGAGGTCACCCCCGACAGGCGGATCACCTCGTCGAGGTCCCCGGGCTCCCCGGCCGCGACCCCCGTCTGCGCCGGCTTCACGACTGCGGCCGTCGCGCCCCGCGCCACCGCCAGCGCAGCGAGCGCGGCCGTCACCACCGTCTTCCCCACCCCGGTGTCCGTCCCGGTCACCACGAGAACACTCATGATTACGGCCGGCGGAGGCGGGTGACGAACTTGTAGCGGTCGCCGCGGTAGAGCGACTGGGCGTACTCGACCGGGTTGCCGTCGGCGTCGAAGGCGTGCCGGGTCAGCAGCAGCATCGGCAGGCCGACGTCCACCCCGAGCACCTGCGCGTCGTACGGCGTGGCGAGCACGGTCTCGATGACCTCCTCCGCGTCGGTCAGCCGCACGTTGTAGGCGTTGTGCAGCGTCTCGTACAGCGAGGAGTGCACCTCCAGTTCCCGCCGCAGCCGGGGGAAGCGGCGGGCGGAGAGGTGCGTGGTGTCGATCGACATCGGCTCGCCGTTGGCCAGGCGGAGGCGGTGGATGCGCAGCACCCGGCTGCCGGGGTTGACGGCCAGCCGCCGGCCGAGCGTCTCGTCGGCGGTGACGTAGCTGATGTCGAGGATCTTGGTGTCCGGCTCCAGGCCGACCGTGCGCAGGTCGCCCGTATAAGAGGTGAGCTGGAGCACCTGCGCGACCTTGGGCTGCGCGACGAACGTGCCCTTGCCCTGGATGCGCAGCAGCCTGCCCTCGACCACCAGCTCCGACAGCGCCTGCCGGACCGTCGTCCGCGAGGTCTCGAAGCGTACGGCCAGGGCGCGCTCGGGCGGGAGCGCGCTGCCCGCGGGCAGGCTCTTGGTGAGTTCCAGGAGACTCCGCTTCACGTCGTAGTACTTCGGCACGCGGGGAGAGTCCTCGCCGTGCTCCGTCAACCGTCCCACCCTCGACTCGGCCCTTTCGTCATCTCGGCCACAGCGGTGAGCGCACCCCGGACCACCACGAGATCATCGGACCGCAGATCGGCACGTGCGGTCAACCGCAGACACGCGCGGTCCTGCGGCACCGACGGTGGGCGGAAGCATCCCACGCGCACCCCGTGATCCGCACACAGTGCCGCCGCCGCGAGTGCGAGCCGGGGCGGGCCGAGCGCGACCGGCACCACGGCGGCGGCGGGGTCGGCCGTCTCCAGGCCGAGCCCGCGGGCCAGCGCGGCCAGCTCCCGCGCCCTCTCGCGGGCGCGGGCGGGCAGGCCGGGAGACGCCTCCAGCAGGTCGAGGGCGGCCAGGGCGGCCCCCGCGCACCCGGGGGCGAGGCCGGTGTCGAAGATGAACGACCGGCCGGTGTCGACGAGCGCGGCGATCACCTCGGGGGCGCCCAGGACCGCGCCGCCCTGGGAGCCCAGCGACTTCGACAACGTGACGGTCCGCACGACGTCCGGCCGGCCGGCCAGCCCGGCCGCGTGCGCCGCGCCCCTGCCGTGGTCGCCGACGACGCCGAGCGCGTGGGCCTCGTCCACCACGAGCAGCGCGCCGTGCCGTACGGCGGCCTCGTGCAGGGCGCGCAGCGGCGCGACGTCTCCGTCGACGGAGAACACGGCGTCGGTGACGACGAGGGCGTGCTCCTCGTGCCGTTCGGCCAGGACCTTGGCCACCGCCTCGGTGTCCCCGTGCGGCGTGACCACGACCCGCGACCGCGACAGCCGGCAGGCGTCCACGATCGAGGCGTGGTTGCCGGCGTCGGAGACGATCAGACCGTCCCGGCCGAGGGCGGCGACGGCGGCGAGGTTGGCGAGGTATCCCGACGAGAACACCAGGGCGCCGGACGCTCCCGTGAAGGCGGCGAGCCGGTCCTCCAGCTCCGCGTGCAGCCGGGTCGACCCGGTCACCAGGCGCGACCCGGTGGAGCCCGCCCCCCATTCGCGGGTGGCGCGGACGGCCGCCTCGACGATCCGCTCGTCCCGCGAGAGGCCGAGGTAGTCGTTGGAGGCGAGGTCGAGCAGCCCGTCGTGGTCGGGCGTGCGCGGGCGCAGGGCACGCCGCAGGCCCGCCGCCTCCCGCCGCGCCGCCGCCGCGCGCAGTCTGTCCATCGGCCCTGTCATGTCGGCCCTGTCATCGGCCCCGTCATATGGTGCATCCTGCCAGGTGGCGAAGGTCGATTCGCTTTCGGCCCGGCAGGCGGCGCATCATGCACACGTGCCGACTCTCAGCGACCTCGTGTCGCGTCACACCGCACTCGAGTCCGCCGACCTCGACTGGATTCACTCCCTGGTCTCGGACTGGCAGCTGCTCGCCGACCTGTCGTTCGCCGACCTGATCCTCTGGGTTCCCGACCAGGGCGGCACGAGGTGGCTGGCGGTGGCCCAGATGCGTCCCACGACCGGTCCCACCGTCTACCACGACGACGTGGTGGGGATGTCCGTGGCCGCGGGAGAGCGGCCGTTGATCGACGTCGCCTGGGCCGAGCGCCGCATCTGCCGGGAGGGCGACCCCGACTGGTCGAGCGGTGTGCCGGTGCGAGAGGAGACCATCCCCGTACGGCGGGGCATGGAGGGCTCGATCATCGGGGTGATCCAGCGGTCCACCAACCTGTCGTCGGCGCGCACCCCCTCCCGGCTGGAGCTGACGTACCTGCAGAGCGCCTCCGACCTCGCGCAGATGGTGGCGGAGGGCAGGTTCCCCTTCGCGGAGGAGGAGCCGATCCTGGTCAGGTCGCCCCGCGTGGGCGACGGCCTGCTCCGGCTGGACAAGGCCGGCCGGGTCACCTACGCGTCGCCGAACGCCCTGTCGGCGTACCGCCGCCTCGGCCTGCACGCCGACCTCGTGGGCGCGGACCTCGGGAAGACGACCGCCGGCCTGTGCTACTCGGACGAGCCGATCAACGAGGATCTGATGCTCGTCGCCAGCGGGCGGGCGCACCGGGAGACCGAGGTGGAGAACGGCGGCACGGTCGTGCAGCTACGGGCGATCCCGCTGATCGTCGGGGGCGGCCGCATCGGCGCGCTGGTGCTGATCCGCGACGTGACCGAGCTGCGGCGGCGCGAGCGCGAGCTGCTGACCAAGGACGCGACGATCCGGGAGATCCATCATCGGGTCAAGAACAACCTGCAGACCGTGGCGGCGTTGCTGCGGCTCCAGGCGCGCCGCCTGAACAATCCCGAGGGGCAGGAGGCCCTGAACGAGGCGGTGCGCCGGGTCGGGTCCATCGCGATCGTCCACGAGATCCTCGCGCAGATGCCGGAGGAGATGGTCGAGTTCGACGACATCGCCGACCGGGTCATCGCGATGACGGCGGAGGTGGCTGTCGCGCAGGTGGCGATCAAGCGGACGGGCGGCTTCGGCGTACTTCCCGCGGCGGTCGCGACCCCGATCGCGATGGTGCTGACGGAGCTGCTCCAGAACGCGGTCGAGCACGGCTTCGCGCATTCCTCGGGCAACGTGCAGGTCGTCGTCAGCCGGGACGCCGACCGGCTGGAGGTCGTGGTGGCCGACGACGGCAGGGGCCTGCCCGCGGACTTCGACCTGGAGGCGACCGGGAGCCTAGGGCTCCAGATCGTCCGAACGCTGGTCGTCGGCGAGCTGTCGGGCCGCCTGGGCGTGGCGGGGAGGGACGGCGGGGGGACCGAGGTGAGAATCAGCATCCCGGTGCAGCCCGCCTGACGCGCGTGAGGGGCACCCCGCGTCATCGCGGCGGTGTGGGGGATGCCATAGTGGACGCGATGACCGACATGCGATCGACAGGGTCCTGCGACCCGAGCGTGCGCCGCCGTCCGGTGAACGCCGCGAGGGCATTCACCGAGGACGGTCGCGTACGGCGGCCGGACGGCCGGGATCGAACGTGTGATCAGATATGTTGATCAAACGGCGGCGCGGGCGCGGGCACGAGCCGTGCGGCGCTTGAGTGCGCGGCGCTCGTCCTCGCTGTATCCGCCCCAGACGCCGGCGTCCTGGCCGGACTCCAGGGCCCACTTCAGGCAGGAGTCGGCGACCGTGCATCGCCGGCACACCTGCTTGGCCTCGTCGATCTGCATGAGCGCGGGACCGGTGTTCCCGATCGGGAAGAACAGTTCGGGGTCCACGTCACGGCAGGCAGCGCGGTGGCGCCAGTCCATGCGTTCCACTCCTTCGTCAGATGGAGCCGTTGTGGCTCCGCTGGCCGTCAACTTTGTGAACTCTTTCACTAACTAAGGCGGACGTTTACCCGGTTCCAGGGTTAGGTGCCGGGATGTGTCCATGCGATCGCCGGGGGCCTGTACAGAGGCTGTGATCTCCGTAAAGGTCCTACGTTCCGACGTCGTGATTCAGCTTTTCAGCCGTACCAACACCACACAAGAGGTTTGGGACAAGGTTTTGCCCGTCGTGGCTGTCGGATGCGTCACACTATGACTACATGTAACAGCTTAGACGAGGACTTGTAACGCGTCCGGGATAGCGCGAAAGATCACCCACTCGTGTTCTCCCAGGTAGTCACCGTCGAGCTGGAAGGCCACCGGCCGGGAGGCGAGGAGGGTGAACTCCTCTTCGTCATGCGTCTGAACGAGGTGTTTACCGCGCGGCAATCCCCGGTGCTCTCCGATGATCTGGCGGACCAGCGAGAGCATGGCGGGCAGATTCAACCTGCGGAGCCCGAGCAGATCGAGCCCCGTCTCGAAGCCGGCCCACGGTGTCGGGTTGATCGGACGTGTACCGGCGTACGTCCAGGGCGCCGTGTTCGACACGATCGCCTGGAAAATCCCATCCTCTGTGGGCAGGCCGGGACGCGCCAGCCGGATCGCCGGACGCCGCCGGTCGGTCACGAAGAAGTGACGCACCGCCGTGCCTACGTAGAGGGCGGGCAACGCGCGGTATCCCGCGCTCCGCAGACCCTCCACGGCCCGGACAACCTCCGCGTCGTATCCCAGCCCTGCACAAAATGTGAAATATCGGGACCTCTGTTGGTCAGGGCCCGCTCCTGCCCCGGGATCGGGGCCCGAAACCTCATTGTGCCAAATCGCCTGTCCGAGACCGATGACGCGGCGCCGGTCCTCGCGCAGCGCCTCCAGGACGGCTCCGGTCGCCTCGACCGGGTTGTTGGGCAGCCCGAGGGCGCGGGCGAAGACGTTCGCGCTGCCGCCGGGGATGACGATGAGGGCCGGCCGTTCGCTCGCGCGCCCGCCCGGACGCGTGTGGAGCAGCCCGTTGACGGTCTCGTTGATCGTTCCGTCGCCGCCGAGCACGGCCACCGCGTCGAACCCCTTGGCCCGCGCCGTCGCGGCGAGCGTGGTCGCGTGGCCGCGGTAGGCGGTCTCCTCGACCGACAGGTCCACGGCGGCGCCGAGCGCCCGGATCAGCACGTCCCGCGTGCGCCGGTGCGTCGAGGTGGCCTTGGGATTCACGAGGAGGAGAGCCCGCATGCCTGAAGGTTAACGAACCGTTTACCGCTTCCGCCGGGTGACGCCTCCCAGGGAGGGCGGCCACCCGTACGGGTAGGGTGGGGCGTTGTGATCAGCAGTTCCGCCGGCCGCCCCGCGACGCTCACGGTGGCCGCCGCCGTCCTGGCCGCCGAGGGCCTGCTCGCCGTAGTGATGGGCGGCTATGTCGGCGTCGAGACTTTGATCGGCAAGGCCACCGACCTGGTGACCGGCATCGCGGTGGCCGGGTTCGGCGTGCTCGGCGGGGCCGGCCTGATCTGGGTCGCCCGGGGCCTGTGGCACATGCTGCGCTGGAGCAGGGGGCCGTCGGTCGTCACCCAGATCTTCGCGCTGCCCGTCGCGATCACATTGATCCAGTCGGCGCAGTACGGCTTCGGCGTGCCGCTCGTCGTCGCCGCCGTCGCGGCCCTGGTCGCGTTGCTCGCTCCGGCCTCGACCCACGCGCTGATGGGCGAGGACGGCTCCTGATCCGGCTGGGCCCGCCCTGCTGATCGGGCCCTGCCGATCGGGCGCCGCTGCCCGGGCGCCGCCGGGGGGAGTGCGGCGTCTCGGTTGTTCCTGTCCGGCTCGTTTGTCCGGCTCGTCGGTCCGGAGCTCAGTCCTCGGCGGTCAGGCCCTCGCGGAGCTGGGCCAGGGTCCGGGCGAGCAGCCGGGACACGTGCATCTGCGAGATGCCCAGCTCGGTGGCGATCTGGGACTGCGTCATGTTGCCGAAGAAGCGCAGCAGCAGGATTCTCTTCTCCCGCGGCGGCAGGCGCTCCAGCAGCGGCTTGAGCGACTCGCGGTACTCCACGCCCTCCAGCGACTCGTCCACGATGCCGAGCGAGTCGGAGACGGCGGGAGCGTCGTCGTCGCCCGAGTCGGGCGCGTCGAGCGACACGGTGGAGTAGGCGTTGGCCGACTCCAGGCCCTCCAGGACCTCCTCCTCGGTCATCCCCAGGTGGACGGCGAGCTCGGCGACCGTGGGGGCCCGGCTCTCCCGCTGCGACAGCTCGCTTATCGCCTTGGTGAGCGCGAGCTTGAGCTCCTGCAGCCGGCGCGGCACGCGGACCGCCCAGCCCTTGTCGCGGAAGTGCCGCTTGATCTCCCCGACGATGGTCGGGGTCGCGTACGTGGAGAACTCCACGCCGCGGCCGAGGTCGAAGCGGTCGATCGACTTGATGAGACCGATCGTGGCGACCTGCGTCAGGTCGTCGAGCCACTCGCCCCTGTTGCGGAACCGGCGGGCGAGATATTCCACGAGCGGCAGGTGCAGCTCGACCAGCTCGTCGCGGATCCGCTGGCGCCTCGGGTCCTCCGGCGGCAGCTCCGAGAGCTCGGCGAAGAGCGTTCGCGCGCGTACGCGGTCCGGCACCGCCGCCGAGTCGCCGGAGGCCATCGCACTCGTCCTTTCCGTCACGACGGCCCCGCCGCGCTCCGGCGCTTACGCAGCATGATCGCCAGATGGTCGGCGTGGTCGGAGATGGCGTCCACGTCGTCGGCCAGCGCGGTCAGCACCATCCAGGCGAAGTCCTCCCGGTTGGGCGTGCTGACGCCGAGGGTGTTCACCTCGACACGCACCGTCATCTCCGGGCCGGTGAGTTCGAACTCCGCGAGGAGGTCCGTTCCGGGTACGGCGTGCCGCAGCAGCATGGCGCAGGCCTCGTCCACCGCGATGCGCAGGTCCTCGATCTGGTCGAGGGTGAAGTCGAGCCGTGCGGCGAGCCCGGCGGTGGCCGTGCGCAGCACGGACAGATAGGCGCTCACGGCGGGCAGCCGGACACTCACAGCGTCGCGAATCCCGGTCAGATCCACCGCAGGCGTCTCGGTTTCCTCGGTCACGTTCCTCCTCGCCCCTTCGAGCCGGCTCACTGCCGCTGACTGCAACTTACCGCCACTTGGACGGTGCTGCCCCGGCCAGACGCGCCGATTATGGCGTTCCTTGGAGGTAACTCCTCGTAAATTCCGTAGTACCGAATACGAAGCCTCTATGGGGTTTCGTCGCGCCTGACGTACATGCCCTTGTCACGTGCTCTGGGATGCTTTCCGGGGCGGCATTCCAGGCGACCCGGCCCCGCGCGGCGGGGCCGATGCGGGGCCGGGTCGCGCCCGGCTCAGGCCGCCTTGGTCTCCCAGAAGATCTTGGAGATCTCCTCGATCTTCGCCAGGAGGTCGTCGGCCAGCCCGGGGTCGACGGTGCCCTTGGCACCGGCCGCGCCCGCGAGCTTCGTGGCGTCCCAGAAGAGCTGGTGGAGCTGGGGGTACTGCTCAAGGTGCGGGGGCTTGAAGTAGTCGGTCCACAGCACCCAGAGGTGATGCTTGACCAGCTCGGCCCGCTGTTCCTTGATGAGCAGCGCGCGGGTCCGGAAGACCGGGTCGTCGTTGTCGGCGTACTTCTTAATGATCGCCTTCACCGACTCGGCCTCGATGCGGGCCTGCGCCGGGTCGTAGACCCCGCACGGCAGGTCGCAGTGAGCGGACGCCTCGTGCCGGGGTCGCAGCAGTCGTGCGAGCATCGGAATCCTTCCTTAGGAATGCTGATGACAGCACCTTTCCAGGACCGACCTTACTCGTCTCGAAAACGCCACGCGGAGGGGGATGTGCTCACCGCCGTATGTGTCTCCGGCGACTCGATGAGGCCCGCGCTGCGGCCCGGAGACTGGCTGCTGGTACGGCTCGGCGCCGCCGTGCGGCCGGGTGACCTGGTGGTCGCCAGGCGGCCGCACGGGCTGATCGTCAAGCGGGCCTTCCGGCTCACCGGCGACGGCTGGTGGCTGGAGAGCGACAACCAGTCGGCTCCCGGGCGCCGCGACAGCTGGGACTTCGGCGCGGTGCCCGAGGCCGACGTCCTGGGCAGGGTCGTGCTGCGCTACTGGCCCCGGCCCGCGCTGCGCTTCCCCGCGCCGGCCGGCTGACGCCGGGGTCGGGCTCGCGGGGTCAGGCTCCGCGCCTGCGGGCCCGGTACGCCGCCACGTTGGCCCGGCTGGCGCACCGCTCCGAGCAGTAGCGGCGCGACCGGTTGGAGGAGGTGTCGATGTAGGCGTTGCGGCACGGCGACGCCTGGCAGAGGCCGAGCCGGTCCACGCCGAGGCGGGTCACCACGCTGGCGAGGCCCATGACCGACCCGACCGAGAGGGCGTCGGCGACCCGGCCGCCCTCGGTCAGGTGCAGGTGCCAGGGCTGGCCGTCGTGGCCGGAGATCTGCGGATGCACGGGATGCCGGACCAGCAGGCCGTTGAGCCGGTCGACCACGTCGGCGTCGTCTCCGCCCGCCGCGGCCTCGAACACCCCCGCGAGTTCCTCGCGGAGCTCCCACAGCGCGTCGATGTCACGGCGGGTGAGGCGGGAGGCCGCCTCCGTACGGCCCGTCTCCTCCAGCAGCGACCGCAGGGAGAAGGGGTTTCTGAGCTCGTCGCCCATGTTGACCAGCTGAACGGCCAGCTCGGCGTAAGACGTCAAGTCCACTGGGGCGCCCAAGTGCGTGAGAGATCACCGGCAAAGCCGAGTATTACACGCCACATGGCCTGGGGGAACACCCATAGGGGCAACGATCTGGGGTCGCCGGGGGAGGGGCGGGCGGTGGTTCGTGTGGCACAATCGGGAGACGGGTGACCCCCGTACCCCCTCAAGAGACGACCGTCAATGACGACGGCCTCCGGCGGCTACCGAAGCCTGGGCTCTCGTTCTCTTGACGGCGTCTACCGAAGGAACTCGTCCTTTCGACACTGGGGTCGCTGTGACCGTTACACCTGATTCCTTGACTTCTCTCGATCTGGATCCCGCGTTCGCGCTGCACCGCGGCGGCAAGCTGGAGGTCCGCTCCACCGTCCCGGTCCGCGACGCCGGAGACCTGTCGCTCGCGTACACCCCCGGTGTCGCCCGCGTCTGCACCGCCATCGCCGACAACCCCGACCTGGTCAACGACTACACCTGGGTCTCCAACGTCGTGGCCGTGGTCTCCGACGGCACCGCGGTGCTGGGACTCGGCGACATCGGGCCCGCCGCCGCGATGCCCGTGATGGAGGGCAAGGCCCTGCTGTTCAAGCAGTTCGCCGGCGTCGACGCGGTGCCCGTCTGCATCGACTGCACGGACGTGGACGCGATCGTCGAGACCGTGGTCCGGCTCGCGCCCTCCTTCGGCGGCGTCAACCTCGAGGACATCAGCGCCCCCCGCTGCTTCGAGGTGGAGGACCGCCTGCGGGCGCTCCTGGACATCCCCGTCTTCCACGACGACCAGCACGGCACCGCGATCGTGGTGCTCGCCGCGCTGCGCAACGCGGCCCGCCTCACCGGGCGGTCGCTCGGCGACCTGCGCGCCGTCGTCGCCGGCGCGGGCGCCTCCGGCGTCGCCGTCTCGCGGATCCTGCTGAACTCCGGGATCGGCGACATCGCGGTCGCCGACTCCAAGGGGATCATCCACACCGGCCGCGACGACCTGAACCAGGTCAAGCGGGCGCTGGCCAGGGACACCAACAAGGCGGGCCTGGCCGGCTCCACCGAGGCGGCCCTCGCCGGGGCCGACGTGTTCGTCGGGCTCTCCGGCTCCACCATCTCCGAGCTGGCCGTCGCCGGGATGGCGCGGGACTCGATCGTGTTCGCGCTGTCCAACCCCACGCCCGAGGTCGAGCCCTCGGTGGCGGCCCGGTACGCCCGTGTGGTCGCCACCGGCCGGTCCGACCACCCCAACCAGATCAACAACGTGCTGGCCTTCCCGGGGGTCTTCCGGGGCGCTCTCGACGTCCGCGCCAGGACCATCACCGAGAACATGAAGGTGGCGGCGGCCGAGGCGCTCGCGGCCGTGGTCGGGGACGACCTGTCGGAGAGCTACGTGATCCCCTCGCCGTTCGACGCGCGGGTCGCCCCCGCGGTGATCGCCGCCGTCGCGCGCCAGGCCCGCGAGGACGGCGTCGCGCGTAAGTGATCCCGCGCCCTGACGAGGCGGAGGGGCCGGGTGCCGTGCGGCGCCCGGCCCCTTTTCCGTCGCGAGCGCTTGAGAACCCCTTTACCTCGTCACGGTAAGTGCTATAAAGAAAGCTCTCCGTAACCTCATCGGCTGTTACCTGTCCCCGGTTGGAAGAGCGATGCGACGTGACCTCGACCGCATCAGGTGCCTGGCCCGACGGCTCGGCGGCCTCGGCGTGGGAGAGCGGTTTCCCCATTCGTGGCAGGAGGGTGTGGCAAGCGTGACAGCACTGTGGAGAGCCGACGTCGAGCGGCGCAGGTTCCTGCTCGACTCCACCTTCGCCCTGGGAGCGGGCTCGGCGGGACTCGCTCACTGGCTGGCGGCGCCGCCCGCGGAGCGGCTTTCCGCGGCCGGGCCACGCCGGGTCGGGGCCTCGGACGTCGCCGCCATCCGGGAGGTCACCCGGTCGTTCGGGGAGCTCGACAACCGGTTCGGCGGCGGCAGCGTGCGCGGGCCGGTCGTGCGCTACCTGCACACCGCCGTGACGCCGCTGCTGCGCGAGGGCGCGTACGGCGAGGCCACCGGGCGGTCGCTCGCGACCGCGGCGGCCGAGCTGACCCGGCTCGCCGGATGGATGGCCTACGACCTGGAGCGGCACGGGCTCGCGCAGCGCTACCTCATCCAGGCGCTCGGCCTGGCGCGGGGCGCGGGCGACCACGCGCTGAGCGGCGAGATCCTGGCCGGGATGAGCCACCAGGCCCTCTACATCGGGCACGCCCGGCACGGGCTGGAGCTGGCCAGGGCGGGGGTCGAGGCGGCCCGGCGCTCGGGGGTCCGCACCCTGCTCGCCGAGACCCGCGTGCTGGAGGCGCACGCCCTCGCGCTGCTGGGGGACCGGGCGGGGTGCGGGACCGCGCTGCACGAGGCCGAGATCGCCTTCGACCGGCGCTCTCCGCAGAACGAGCCCCGCTGGATCGGCTACTTCGACGAGGCCTACTTGGCCGCGAAGTCGGCCCACTGCCTGCGCGACCTCGGCGACGGCGGAGAAGCCGTACGGCAGGCCAGGCGGTCGCTGGTGATGGACGGGCGATACGTGCGGGGGAGGATGTTCAACCTCGCGCTGCTCGCCTCGGCCCTGATCCAGGAGGGCGAGCTGGAGGAGGCGTGCCAGGTCGCGTCCTCGGCGCTCGACGCGGCCGAGGGCATCCAGTCGGCGCGCACCCGGACCTACGTCGCGGACCTGCGCCGGCGACTGGCGCCGTACGCCGCGGATCCGCGGGTGGCGGCGCTGCTGGAGCGTGGCCGGCGCGCCGGCAGGGCGGCGGTTGGCGTGTGACAGGGCGCGCTCGCCGTGCCCGCCGCCGCACCTGCCGCCACAACCTGGGCGAACGGGTGCCCACGGTGGGGCCTGCCACGAGGGACCGGACCCCACCGGAGGCGGGCGTCACTCGGACTTGGCCTCGGTGATGCCGATCGTGCCGTCCTTGCGGACCAGCGAGCCGGACCACAGCGAGTAGGCCGCCTTGTAGACGCCGTAGGTCTCGCCGTCGAAGTACGGGGAGCTGATCATGTCGCTACGGTCGTTGCCGTCGGTGTCCCCGCCGAGGCTGGTCACACCGTTGATGTAGCCGAGACGGCGGGCGCTGCTGTACTTGAGGATCCAGGGGCCGCCGGACGAGCCGCCGGTCATCGAGCACTTGAGGCCCACCTGCTCCTCGACCTTGACCGAGGGCTCCTTGACCGGGAAGTACGGCTTGCCGTAGCACCACTTGACCGTCTGGCCGGTCCACACGTAGTCGCCGTCGCCGTGCGGCGCCGAGGGGTAGCCGAACACGAAGACCGGCGCGCCGACCTTCTGGTTGTAGGCCAGGCCCTGGCCGCCGACGTTGTTGCCCAGCGGGCCGAGGTCGACGAACTTCTTCTGGAGGTCGTACCCGATGCCGTTGTAGACGGTGACGAACGAGTAGTCGCGGTCGGCGTCCTCGTACACGTCGAAGTCGTAGTGCGTGAACGCCTGCTTGCCGACGTACACGCCCCAGGGGGCCTTGCCGTCGTAGTAGCCCGGGATGAAGATCCAGTTGTCCACGACATCGTGGTTGGTCTCGATGTTGTAGACGCAGTGGCCCGCCGTGGCGACGAGGTTGTGGTACGCGGACTGCACCGAGGAGGCGGAGCAGGAGTAGAGGCCGCTGCCGAGGCTGAAGAAGACCCGGCCGACGGTCTTCGGCAGGTTGACGTTCTTGGACTTCGCGGCGGTCTTCTTCTCGTCGCCGATCGCCGGCACGATGCCCGGCTTGCCGTCGGCGGCGGGGGCTCCCTTGGAAACGTGCTTGGGAACCTGCTTGTGCTCCAGACCGTACGGGTCGGCCGACTTGAGCTTGTAGCCGTTGCCGTCGAGCCAGAACTTCACGACGTCGCCGACGCCGGCCGCGCTGGCGAGCTTGTCGGTGCTGATGACCTTTCCGGCCTGGGCCGGAGCGGTCAGGGCTGTCGCCGCAAGTCCCGCGGCGACGATCGCGCCGATCGGGAGAAGCACGTGCTTCTTCATAGGGGGGTCGCTCCTCGCGCTGTACGTGGGACGTCACTTACGCCCCATGCGTCAGTAAAGGGATGTCAAGGAACTTACCGCACAGGAGCTTGTTGCCATAAGTCGTAGATAAGAAGACGTGTCCGGAATTAAGGGCCTTTTTGTGTCCGGTATGTTTCGCGGCGGGTCGCCGGTCGAAACGCTCTCAGGCGGGAGAAGGGACGCGCTCGTGCCGGGCGGCGTCGTACACATGGAACAACTCGCCGTCGAAATAGGGCGAGAGGGCGATGGACTGGCCGGACATGCCGATCGTCAGGCCGTTGAGGTAGCCGAGCCCGCGCCCGCCCCGATACGCGGCCAGCCACGGCGATCCCCCCGCGGACACGAAGGGCGCGCGTACGGCCACCAGTTCGTCCGCCTTTTGGGTCAGATCCCAGACGCGAAACGGTCTTCCGTACGACCGGCGCAAACCGGTGGGCGCCGCGCCGGAGGCGGGACCGACGGGATAGCCGAAGACGGCGAGAGATCCGCGGACCGGGAGGTTGTAGGCCAGGCCCTGCTCTCCCACCTTGTCGCCGAGGCGGCCCGCGCGGGTCAGCAGCACGCCGGTGTAGCCCGTCCGGGTGCGGTACTTCGGACCGGTGAAAGCGGCGTACCGCGCGGCGCCGGAAAGCGCGACCCGCCGGGGCAGCACGCCGTCGTGGACGCTGACGAAGGCGTAGTCGCGGTCGAGGTCGCCGTAGCGGGTGAAGTCCTGGTGGGCGAAGGCCTGTTTGCCGGGATAGACGCCGAGAGGCGCCGTGGCCCCGGAGGCGGCCCTGGAGAACCCGGGCACGAAGACCCAGTGGCGGTAGGTCCGGGCCGCCGCCACGGAGGGCCGCCGCCCGGGCTCGTACACACAGTGACCGGCGGTCGCGACGAGGTTGCGGTGATCGGCCTGGACCGAGGTGCCCGCGCACCAGTGCGGGCGGTGGTCGGCACCGACGAAGAACACCCTGCCCGCGGTTCGCGGCAGGTTGACGTTCCGTGAGACGCCGGGCACCCGCCTGGCCCCCGCGACGGCGGGCACCACGCCCCGGTCGCCATCGGGCTCCGCGTCGCCGCGCGGGACGGGGGTGGCGGTGATCGTCACCGGCAGGAGATAGGGCGTCGCGGCGGCGAACGCACGCGCGCCGTTCCCGAGCCAGTAGGCGAGCGTGGAGGAGACCTCCGCCTGGGGGACCAGCGGGCTCGTCACCGTGATGTCGTAGGCCCGCGCGGGCGCGGGAACGACCATGCCGAGCAACGCGGACGTCGCCACCGCCCCTGCCAGCGGGGCGAGGATGCGCTTCACCCGATCTCCTTGCCGTGGAACGTCTCCCGCGCGGCACTCGTCGACGCGATGCGAAGGAACATACAGCGCACAGGCCTCACGTCGGAAACAACTGCGCAAAAAAGGAACAGGGCCCGGCCGAAGCCGGACCCTGTTTTTCAACCTGTGTGTCAAGCCAATCGGTCAGAGCGCGTGAGCACTCAGGCGATCGAGCCGGACCAGTTGTTCTTGGCCGCGTTGTAGACGCCGTAGGTCTCGCCGTCGAAGTACGGGGAGACGCTGGTGTCGTAGCGGTCGTTGCCGTCGGTGTCGGAGACGCCGATGGTCACGCCGTTCAGGTAGCCGAGACGGCGGCCGTTGTTGTACTTGAGCAGCCACGCCGAGCCGAGCGAGCCCTCACCGGTGAAGGAGGACTTGACGCCCTGCAGCTCCTCGGCCTTGATGGCCGGGGCCTGCGCGGCGAACGTCTTGCCGTAGCTCCACTTGAGGGTGTTGCCGGAGAAGGCGTGGTTGCCGTCCGGGTGCGAGCCGCTGGGGTAGCCGAACACGAAGACCGGCTGGCCGATCTTCTGGTTGTAGGCCAGGCCCTGCCCGCCGACGTTGTCACCGAGGCGACCCGCGTCGACGAACTTCTTGACGTAGTACTTGCCGTCCGTGATCCCCGCGAGCAGGAAGGGGGCGTTCTTGAGGTAGGCGTCCCACGTCTCCTTCGACACCTCGGTGCGGTCCACCGGGGCCGAGCGGTCGGCCGTGCCACCGTTGACCTTGAGGCCGTTGTAGACGGTGACGAACGCGTAGTCGCGGTCGCCGTCCTCGTAGACGTCGTAGTCGTAGTGGGTGTAGGCCGTCTTGCCGACGTACACGCCCCACGGGGTCTTGCCCTGGTAGTAACCCGGGACGAACACCCAGTAGTTCATGGTCGCCTTGTTGGACACCGTGTCGTAGACGCAGTGACCGGCGGTGGCGACCATGTTGTGGTAGGTCGACTGCACGGAGGTGGCCGAGCACCAGTGCGGGTTGACCGCGACGAACTGCGGCTTCTCCTTGGTGCCGACGTTCTTGAACCCGTCCGCGAAGAACACCTTGCCGGTGGTCTTGGGGAGGTTCACGTTCTTCGACTTGGCGGCGGTCTTCTTCTCGTCGCCGATCGCCGGGACGACGCCGGGCTTGCTGTCGGCCGACGGGCCACCCTTGGAGAGGTGCTTGGCGGCGACCTTGGTCTCGACGTTGTACGGCGTGGCGGCGATCAGGTTGGCCGCGTTCTCCGCCAGCCAGAAGGCGGCGATGTTCTTGGCCTGGATGCCGGTCGACGCCAGCGGGGCGTTGGCCACGTCACCGGCCGCCTGGGCGGGGGTGACGAGACCGGCGGCGAGGAGGCCGGCGGTGGCCACGAGGCCACCAAAGGCGAGAGTGCGCTTCATGGGGAAACTCCTTGGTCTGGCGTGAGACGCCTCATGCGCCCCATCCGTCAGTGAAGGGATGGCTGGACCATACATGGATGATCTTGAGATGCGGTAGCGGTTCCCGCGCCGTCTCGGACCGCCGGAACGTCGAGATCAATCCGTAATCTTCACACCAAGGAGCATTTTTTACGATCTAGACCGACATTCGCGCAGATAGTCGGTCAGGTGCGAGGGTGGGGTCCGAGGGACGCCCGAGACGATTGTTTCGGTCCACAAAAACGACAGTGTGATGTAAATCACATGAAGCGAATGACACCGGATCTGCCCGTGACGCGTCTAAAGGGCCCCGGAACGCGCCGAGCCCCGGCGCCTGCGCCGGGGCTTCGGGTGGGGGGATGGCACCGTTCGCTCGCTGCCGAGGGGTTCTCCGCCGGCCGGACGGGGGTTCGAACGGGGGCATCACGGGCGCGGGCCGGTGGGTTCGCCACCGGCCCGCGGTCGTACGGTCGTCCACGCGAGTGGGACTCGCGTACGGACTACTGCGCGGACTACTGCGCGGTGATCTTGCCAGTCCAGTTGCTCTTGGCCGCGTTGTAGACGCCGTAGGTCTCGCCGTCGAAGTACGGGGAGACGCTGGTGTCGTAGCGGTCGTTGCCGTCGGTGTCGGAGACGCCGATGGTCACGCCGTTCAGGTAGCCGAGACGACGGGCGCTCTTGTACTGCAGCAGCCACGCCGAGCCGAGCGAGCCCTCACCGGTGAAGGAGGACTTGACGCCCTGCAGCTCCTCGCCCTTGATGGCCGGAGCGGTCGCGGCGAAGGTCTTGCCGTAGCTCCACTTGAGCGTCTTGCCGGAGAAGGCGTGGTTGCCGTCCGGGTGCGACCCGCTCGGGTAACCGAAGACGTAGACCGCGCTGCCGATCTTCTGGTTGTAGGCCAGGCCCTGACCGCCGACGTTGTCGCCGAGGCGGCCGACGTCCTTGACGACCAGCTTGCGCTTCTCCCACGACGGGAGCACGCCGTTGTACACGGTGACGAACGCGTAGTCGCGGTCGCCGTCCTCGTACACGTCGTAGTCGTAGTGGGTGTAGGCGGTCTTGCCGACGTAGATGCCCCACGGGGTCTTGCCCTGGTAGTAACCCGGGACGAACACCCAGTAGTCCATCGTGGCCTTGTTCGACTGCGTGTCGTACACACAGTGCCCCGCGGTCGCGACCAGGTTGTGGTAGGTCGACTGCACGGAGGTGGCCGAGCACCAGTGCGGCTTGCCGTCGGCGCCGCGGAAGAACACCTTGCCCGTGGTCTTGGGCAGGTTCACGTTCTTCGAGGTGCTGCTCGACTTCTTCTCGTCGCCGATGGCCGCGACGACGCCGGGCTTGCTGTCCGCCGACGGCCCGCCCTTGGAGATGTGCTTGGCGGCGACCTTGGTCTCGACGGCGTACGGCGTGGCGTTCTCGAAGTTCGACGCCCGCTCACCCCGCCAGTACTTGATGACCTGGAGGGCCGCGGGGTTCGTGGCGGCCATGTTGTCCTTGGCCCAGCCCTTGCCGGCCGCCTGGGCGGGGGCGGCGAGACCGGCGGCGAGGAGGCCGGCGGTGGCGACGAGGCCACCGAGAGCCAGAGTGCGCTTCATTGAGGGTGTGCTCCTTGCTCTGTCGTGGGGCGCCTCATGCGTCCCATGCGTCAGTAAAGGGATCGCCAAGGAACATACCGGGCAGATCTTCATGACAGAAAGCGTTCGCGGCACCGCGGAGGGGAGCCCTCCGGCGCGTTACCATTCCGTGATCGGGCCATGTTTCGGTTTGGGGTGGCCGAAACGGAGCCGAGTGCGCAGGTGGGGCGGAAGCCTGAATCCTCGCTGTGAGGGAGTGCGGGCCGGCGGTGGGTCTCATAGGTGTGACCTAAATCACACGCATGGAAGGGAGCGGAATCGGCGGCCGAACCGTCTAATCGTGCCCGCAATCCCCGTCTCCGGCCCCCGGAGACGCCGAAAGGGCCCGGCTCGGAAGCCGGGCCCTTCGGGTGGACCGTGTCAGGGTGTGGACCCCTGACGGGTGACCGCTTGTGCTCTCGGAGAGAGTTAGGCGATCGAGCCGGACCAGTTGTTCTTGGCCGCGCTGTAGACGCCGTAGGTCTCGCCGTCGAAGTACGGGGAGACGGAGGTGTCGTAGCGGTCGTTGCCGTCGGTGTCGGAGACGCCGATGGTCACGCCGTTCAGGTAGCCGAGACGACGGCCGTTGTTGTACTTGAGCAGCCACGCCGAGCCGAGCGCGCCCTCACCGGTGAAGGAGGACTTGACGGCCTGCAGCTCCTCGGCCTTGATGGCCGGGGCCTGCGCGGCGAAGGTCTTGCCGTAGCTCCACTTGAGGGTCTTGCCGGTGAAGGCGTAGTTGCCGTCCGGGTGCGACCCGCTCGGGTAGCCGAACACGAAGACCGGCTGGCCGATCTTCTGGTTGTAGGCCAGACCCTGACCACCGACGTTGTCGCCGAGACGACCCGCGTCGGTGAACTTCAGCGCGTAGTACTTGCCGTCACGCGCGTAGGCGGGAAGCTGCTTCGCCTTGTCGTAGGCCTCGAAGGTGGCCTTGTCGACCTCCTTGAAGCCGACGTACTTCTCGACCTCGCTCCAGTCGCCGGTGCGCAGGGCCTTCCTGATGATGGCCCAGGCCTCGTCGAGCCCGTTCGGCGGGAGCTTGATGCCGTTGTACACGGTGACGAACGCGTAGTCGCGGTCGCCGTCCTCGTACACGTCGTAGTCGTAGTGCGTGTAGGCGGTCTTGCCGACGTAGATGCCCCACGGGGTCTTGCCCTGGTAGTAACCCGGGATGAAGACCCACTTGTTCATGGTGGAGGCGTTGGACGCGGTGTCGTAGACACAGTGCCCGGCCGTGGCCACCATGTTGTGGTACGACGACTGCACCGAGGTGGCCGAGCACCAGTGCGGCTTGTGGTCGGCGCCGATGAAGAACACCTTGCCCGTGGTCTTGGGCAGGTTCACGTTCTTCGACTTGGCGGCCGACTTCTTCTCGTCGCCGATCGCCGGCACGACACCCGGCTTGCTGTCGGCCGACGGCCCGCCCTTGGAGAGGTGCTTGGCGGCGACCTTGGTCTCGACGGTGTACGGCGTGGCGTTGATCAGGTTGGCCATGCGCTCGCTGAACCAGAAGGCGGCGATGCTCTTGGCCTGGATGCCGGTGGCGGCCAGCGGGGCGCTGGCGACGTCACTGGCCGCCTGAGCGGGGACGGAAAGGCCCGCGGCCAGGAGGCCGGCGGTGGCGACGAGGCCACCGAAGGCGAGGGTGCGCTTCATTTGGAACTCCTTGGTCTGTCGTGGAACGCCTCATGCGTCCCATGCGTCAGTAAAGGGATAGCCAGAACCATACAGCGCAGGACTTTCGCCGGTATGTCGGCGTTTGGCGCCAAACCCGGCGCCGCCCTCGTGTGGCCTTTTCGTTACATGACCGACAGTGAGGGGCCGGCCGTCCCGGGCAGGCCGTTGCCGCAGCTAGAGAATCTTCCTTTCCGGATTCTCACCATCGACTGTGGAAATCCCTGCGTGACAGCGTCAGGAATCGCTGTGACGCGAATCACACCACGGTGATGGCACTGGTCGGGCGGCTGATCCGTCTAAGGCGCCCGCTCCTCACGTACGGTGGCCGAATGGTGGCGCGATGCCGCGAACGGCGAAAGCCGCGTTTCCGGCCACGTCGCGCGAGACCCTTCCTCGGTTTACTTCCACCGCGAGCGAATAAGGCCGGCGTCGCGCCTTGGGAGAAAACGAAAGAGCCCGGCCGGAGGCCGGGCTCTTCGTCAAGCCTGATCCGCTGGGATCAGTGGTTCAGCGGGTTCTCGAAAGGAATCGCGATCGAGCCGGACCAGTTGTTCTTGGCCGCGCTGTAGACGCCGTAGGTCTCGCCGTCGAAGTACGGGGAGACGGAGGTGTCGTAGCGGTCGTTGCCGTCGGTGTCGGAGACGCCGATGGTCACGCCGTTCAGGTAGCCGAGACGACGGCCGTTGTTGTACTTGAGCAGCCACGCCGAGCCGAGCGCGCCCTCACCGGTGAAGGAGGACTTGACGGCCTGCAGCTCCTCGGCCTTGATGGCCGGGGCCTGCGCGGCGAAGGTCTTGCCGTAGCTCCACTTGAGGGTCTTGCCGGTGAAGGCGTAGTTGCCGTCCGGGTGCGACCCGCTCGGGTAGCCGAACACGAAGACCGGCTGGCCGATCTTCTGGTTGTAGGCCAGACCCTGACCACCGACGTTGTCACCGAGGCGACCAGCGTCGATGAACTTCCACACGTAGTAGTGCCACTTGCCCTGGCTGTCCTGGCGCCGCTTGAAGAAGCAGCGGCCACGCTCCTGGTCCTTGGCGCGGTACTCCGCGGGGAACTTCTCGTAGGTCTCCTTGTGGACCTCGTACCACTCGCCAGGGGCC
Source organism: Microbispora sp. NBC_01389 (assembly GCF_045040095.1). Lineage (NCBI taxonomy): Bacteria > Bacillati > Actinomycetota > Actinomycetes > Streptosporangiales > Streptosporangiaceae > Microbispora > Microbispora sp. NBC_01389. The sequence goes on along the minus strand of NZ_CP109552.1, from coordinate 620,940 downwards.
GCTTCCGGCTCGGACAGGCCGTCGTGACCGATCTTCAGACCGTTGTACACGGTGACGAACGCGTAGTCGCGGTCGCCGTCCTCGTACACGTCGTAGTCGTAGTGCGTGTACGCCGTCTTACCGACGTAGATGCCCCACGGGGTCTTGCCCTGGTAGTAACCGGGCACGAACACCCAGTTCTGCAGGGTGGCCGCGTTGGACTCGGTGTCGTAGACACAGTGTCCGGCGGTCGCGACCAGGTTGCGGTAGGCCGCCTGCACGGAGGTGGCGGTGCACCAGTGCGGCCTGCCGTCGGCGCCGTCGAAGAACACCTTGCCCGTGGTCTTGGGCAGGTTCACGTTCTTCGACTTGGCGACGGTCTTCTTCTCGTCGCCGATCGCCGGAACCACACCGGGCTTGCTGTCCGGAGTGGGACCGCCCTTGCTGATGTGCTTGGCGACGACCTTGGTCTCGACGGTGTAGGGCGTCGCGTTGACCAGGTTCGCGTACTCGTTGTTGTACCAGTAGGCGACCGTGGCGTAGGCCGCGATGCCGTTGGTGGCGAGTGCGTCGCTGGCGACGTCCTTCGGGGCGGCCTGAGCCGGGGCGGCGAGGCCCGCGGCCAGGAGGCCGGCGGTGGCGACAAGGCCACCGAAAGCCAGAGTGCGCTTCATGGGGAACTCCTTGGTCTGTCGTGAGACGCCTCTTGCGTCCCATCCGTCAGAAGAGGGATGGCCAGACCATACAGCCCCGATTTGGACCGAAACAGGCGAACGAGCGGGGGTTCGGATCCCGCCGGGCGCCGAGATCTTCGCGTGACCTGACTGACTGCGCGCAAACCCTTCTGTCGACCCGCCTCCTCGATCGTTTCCGCAGTCTGGGAGTTTCCTGGGAGTTCTCTGACCGAATCCTGTGGAAGGAGGTGACGACGGCGGCCGCATTCTGATGTGACGCGAATCACACCCGATTCATGGAACGGATCGCAGCCGCGCGGTTTGACCTGGTCCTTCACATCGGGCGGCGTCGTCTTTCCCCATTGGTGGGTTTACACCTTCCGCACAGAACTTCCGTCGGTACGCCGGAAGGCCCGGCTGAGGACAGCCGGGCCTTCCGTGGGGGGTGTCGCCGCGGGCGGCGATCAGGCGGATCAGGCGATGGAGCCGGACCAGACGTTGGCGGCGGCCTTGTAGACGCCGTAGGTCTCGCCGTCGAAGTACGGGGAGACGCTGGTGTCGATCCGGTCGTTGCCGTCGGTGTCGGAGACACCGCTGGTGACGCCGTTCAGGTAGCCCAGGCGGCGGCTGCTCGAGTAGGTGAGCAGCCACGCCGAGCCCGAGGAGCCCTCACCGGTGAAGGAGGACTTCACGCCCACCAGCTCCTCGGCCTTCACGGCCGGGGCCTTGGCGGCGAAGGTCTTGCCGTACGACCACTTGAGGGTGTTGCCGGAGAAGGCGTGGTTGCCGTCCGGGTGCGAGCCGCTCGGGTAGCCGAACACGTAGACGTACTTGCCGACCTTCTGGTTGTAGGCGAAGCCCTGGCCGCCGACGTTGTCGCCGAGGCGACCGGCGTCGGTGAACTTGACCACGTAGTACTTGCCGCCCTTGGCCTTGCGGATGAAGCCGTCGTACTTGTCGTACTCCTTCTTGTCGACCTGCTTCCAGTTCCACTCGGCGACGTTGCGCAGGTCGCCGCCGCGACCGGCCTTGACGCCGTTGTAGACGGTCACGAACGCGTAGTCGCGGTCGCCGTCCTCGTAGACGTCGAAGTCATAGTGGGTGTAGGCCGTCTTGCCGACGTAGATGCCCCACGGAGCCTTGCCCTGGTAGTAACCGGGCACGAAGACCCAGTACCTCATGGTGGCCTTGTTCGACTCGGTGTCGTACACGCAGTGGCCGGCGGTGGCGACCACGTTGTGGTACTTCGACTGCAGCGAGGTGGCGGTGCACCAGTGCGGCCGGTGGTCGGCGCCGACGAAGAAGACCTTGCCGGTCGTACGCGGCAGGTTCACGTTCTTGGACGCGCCGCTGGCCTTGGTGCCGCCGCCGGTGGGGGCGACGGTGCCCGGCTTGCTGTCCGCGGACGGCCCGCCCTTGGAGATGTGCTTCGCGGAGACCAGAGTCTCGTGGTCGTACGGGGTGGCGTTGACCAGGTTGGCGGCCTTCTCGCTGAGCCAGAAGGCGACGATGTTCTTCGCGGCGACTCCGCTCGCGGCCAGGGTGTCCGAGGCCGTGTCGCGGGCGGCCTGAGCCGGCACTGCCAGGGTGGCCCCGACGAGGCCGGCGGCGGCGATGCCTCCGATGGGGAGGATCAGGCGCCTGACTCGGGTGTTCATGAATCTCCAGGTGCTGTCGTGTGGTACGCCTCATGCGTCCCACCCGTGTGTAAAGGGCTAGTAAAGACAGTACCTGCGCTTTTCGCCCCTGCTTTGCGTGCTTTCCAGGTGACCTCGTCCGTTACTTGACGGTTATCTCCGACAGCTCTTGTCAGGATGAGGATCACGACTCGGCATCGGCGCAGGTCTGATCGAGAGCGGTCCGTGTAAAGATCGGCACGCAGCGCGACCGCCAGGGGGGTCGTTGTGTGAGCTAAATCACAGCTAAAACATGAGGCGGGCTCAGCCGGTGCCCTGCCGGCCCGCCTGCGCGTACACCCGCCGGGTGAGCGTGTTGAAGTACGGCGTGGAGACGGCGTCGAGACGCCCGCCACCACTGAGGTTCCAGGTCAGGCTGGTGACCCCGGTCAGGTAGCCGGTCCGCTTGACGTCGTCGTAGCCGACGACCCACGGGCCGCCGCTCGCGCCGGCGGTGAAGGCGCAGCCGGGCAGGCGCACCCCGTGCTCCAGCTGCCAGGTCGGCGCGCTGACGGTCTTCTTCTCCGTCGTGCCGGAGCAGGTCCGCACCGTCTGGCCGTCGTACGGGCGGGTGCCGTCGGGATGAGCCCCCGCGGGGTAGCCGAAGGCGCTGACGCGCCGGGCGAGCGGCTTGGCCGAGGTGAACAGGAAGGCGCCGGCCTTGTCCTCCAGGCGCCCCACGTCCACGGCCCGGTACTTGAACCTGCCCTGCTCCGTGTACGCCTGCCAGGTGAAGCCCCGGTGCACGGTCACGAAGGCGTAGTCGCGGTCGAAGTCGCCCTGGCCCGCGAAGTCCTCGTGCATGTAGAGCGTGTGGCCGACGAAGATCCCCTTGGGGGCCACGCCGTCGTGGTAGGACGGGATGAAGATCCAGTTCTCCACCGGCGTGTCCTGCGCCAGCGCGTACGCGCAGTGCCCGGCGGTGGCGACGAGGTTGCGGTGGACCGAGTGGACCGCCGAGGCGGAGCACCAGTACTGCTTGTCGCCCACCTTGAAGAAGACCTTGCCCACCATCGGCGGGGCGTCGCCGGGGACGGAGGCGGCCGCCCGCCGGGGCGGAGTCGCGCCCCGGCTCACCTCGCCGGGGACCACCTCCTGCGCCGAGGGGACGCTCTTCGCCGGCGGCGACGGCTTCGTGCTCGGCACGTAGCTGCTCGCCTGCTTGAGCCGCTCGGGGCTCCAGTACGCCGCCACCCGCTCCTTGTCCGTCTGGGTCGGCGCGAGGGCGAAGCTGCTGACTTCGTCTCTGCTGACGCCGCCTCTGCTGACTCCGCTTCTGCTGACCACACCCGTGCCGGCCGCACTCCTGTCGAGGCCGCTCACGACGGAGACCGGGGCCGCGGCGATGTGGAGCGAGGCCGTCGCGGGTGTGGCCGGTCCCTGGCTCCAGAGCACGGCGGCCAGGCCCGCGGCGGCGGCTGCGCCACCGGCGAGTGCGAGCTTCCTGGTCACCGTGGGCCTCTCAGATGGGAGATATGGATAGTAAGGGGTGATTTTTCCAGATCCACACGGTTCAGGCACAGCTTCTTGCCCAGCTCGTTATGAAACCAGCGGAACCGAAGCGGTCTGTGGTACGTCGGATTTCCTTGTGGCGCGGAGTGTGCGCTTGCTCGGAGGCATCCCCACGGGAACGCTGGCACCAGCGGAAACGGGGGGATCGAATGAGAACGCTGCTTGTCCTGCTCGCCGGTGCGGCCCTGGCCGCCGGCCCGTCCGGCCACGCGTCGGCGTCCGGCCACGCGTCGGCGTCCGGCCACGGAAGGGCGGGAGGCCTGCCCGCGCCGCCGTCGCCCGAGATCGCGCGTCCGGCTCCCCCGCCCCCGTCCGTGGCCCCGTCCTCGTCTGTGGCCCCGTCCACGGCCGCCCGCGTCCGCGTCCGCGTGGCGATCCTGACCGTGGCGAACGGCGTGCAGGCGGATCCGCCGGCCCGCTCGGCCTTCCTGAACTGCTCTCCAGTCGGGGCTCCGGCGGGGGGTACGCATCCCCGTCCGGCCGAGGCGTGCGCGCGGCTGAGCAGAGCGGTCTCCGACCCGGCGAACCCGTGGCCGCCTCCGAGCGGGCCCTGCACGACGATCTACGCACCTGTGACGGTCACCGCCAGCGGTATCTGGGACGGGAAGTACTTCCAGCTCCGGCGCACCTTCGGCAACGACTGCGAGATGCGGTCGTCCACCGGCGCGCTGTTCGACTTCTGACGCATTCCACCGCACCCGGCGTAGGCGGGACGTAAGACATGCGAAGGGCCCGGCGGTCGCCCGCCGGGCCCTCGTCCACCTGGACGTGCGCGCCCCTGACCGAATGGCCGTGCGGTCAGGCCGCCCGCGTCACTGCGTCCACCGGTTGGCGGCCGCCGCGTAGACGTCGTAGGTCTCGCTGTTGAAGTACGGCGAGGAGATCCGGTCGTACCGGTCGTTGCCGTCGCTGTCCCAGGCGATGCTGTTGATGCCGTTCAGGTAGCCCTTGCGGGTCCTGCTCTTGTAGTCGAGCAGCCACGGGCCGCCGCTCGCGCCGGCGGTCATGCCGCACCTGAACCCGATGTGCTCCTGAAGGTTGTACTTCGGCGCGGCCGGCATGGGAGTCGTCTGGCCGTAGCACCACTTCATCGTCCGCCCGGTGAACGGCCGGTCGCCGTCCGGGTGCGGGCCCGCCGGGTAGCCGAACGAGAACACCCTGACCTTCGTGCTGCGGTTCCAGGTGAAGCCCTGGCCGCCCACGTTGTCGCCCAGGCGGCCGGCCGGGGTGGTCGTGTACTGCGTGGCCGTCGTGTACTGCGTGGCGGAGCCGACCGTCTTCGGAGTGAGCCGGAAGCCCGACGACACGTTCACGAACGCGTAGTCGTAGTCGTAGTCCTCCCTGACCACGAAGTCGTCGTGCGCCTGGAACCACTTGGCGGGATAGATGCCGTACGGCGCCTTGCCCTCCCACGCCTGGTCGCCGTCCCAGTAGGAGGGGATGAAGATCCAGTTGTCGTAGAACTGGTTCGACACCGGGTCGTAGACGCAGTGTGCCGAGGTGGCGACCACGTTGCGGAACCTGCTCTGCACGGACGTGCCGGAGCAGTACTTCCAGCTCCGGGGGTCGAGCGGATTCTGGCCGGGCAGCGTGAAGAACACCCGGCCGACCGTGTTCGGCAGGTTGACCTGCCGGGACACCCCCGCCTTGGTCTTCTCCGCGCCGATCGGCGGGACCGTGCCCGGCTTGCCGTCGGGGGTGGTCGTGCTGACCTTGCCGAAGCCCTTGACGGAGTTGCCGAGTTCCTCGCTGTAGTCCTTGGCCGCCCGCATCCGCTGCGGCGTCCAGAAGGAGACCGCCTGGGCGGGCGTCTGGGGCGCCGCCTTGACGGTCACGTCGCCGGGACCGGCCTGCGCCGAGGCCGCCGGTTGGGTGACGCCGACCATGCCGACCATGCCGACCACGCCGGCCGCGACGAGCGCACCGGTGAAGGGGATGGTCAGGCGTCGTGCTCGGGGGATCATGAAGCTCCTTTCCCTGGGACGGATGAGGGTGCGTCCCATTCAGCAGGAAAACGCTCCGAAGATTAACGACCGGATCTCACCGGCTGTGGTGCTTATAACCAGAACAATCAGCAGATTGCCCTATCTGTTATCGATAGCGGCTGGTTATGGCTCGTATCTGCCCAGTTCAGCAGGGGTGTGGTGGGGTATGACGTCTTACCGGACGAGGGGTTCACCGCCATTCTTGACGGGTCTCGATTGATTTCCGGCGCTCTGGTCCCGGTAATGTCCCTGTTTATCAACAGACCCGGAGTGCGCGGTAGTGTGCTGGCATGTTCGCCGTCACCGCCACGCAGATCGATCCGGATGACCCGCTGAAGGGCCTGACGCTGGGTGAGCGTCCCGAGCCCGCCGTACCGGAGGGCTGGGCCACCGTGACGGTCCGGGCCGCCTCGCTCAACCACCACGACCTGTGGACCCTCAAGGGCGTGGGGATCAGCCAGGACCGGTTGCCGGTCGTCCTCGGCTGCGACGCCGCGGGAGTGGACGAGGACGGTGAGGAGGTCGTCGTCCACGCCGTGATCGGCACGCCGGTGGACGGCGACGAGACCCTCGACCCGGCCCGCTCGCTGCTGTCGGAGAAGTACGACGGCACGTTCGCCGAGAAGGTCGTGGTGCCCCGGCGCAACCTGGTGCGAAAGCCCGCCGCGCTCTCCTTCGAGGAGGCCGCCTGCCTGCCCACGGCCTGGCTGACGGCCTACCGCATGCTGTTCGACAAGGCCGGACTGGAGCCGGGCTCGACCATCCTCGTCCAGGGCGCCGGCGGCGGCGTGGCGACCGCGCTGATCGCGCTCGGCCGGGCCGCCGGATACCGCGTCTGGGCGACGAGCCGGTCGGAGCACAAGCGGGAGCGGGCACTCGGCCTCGGCGCCGACCGGGTCTTCGAGACGAACGCCCGCCTGCCCGAGCGGGTGGACGCCGTCATGGAGACGGTCGGCGAGGCCACCTGGAAGCACTCGCTCAGCTCCCTGCGCCCCGGTGGCCGCATCGTCACCTGCGGCGCGACGAGCGGCATGGTCGCCCCGACGCAACTCGTGCAGGTCTATTTCCTGCAGAAGTCGATCATCGGGTCGACCATGGGGACGCGCGAGCAGCTCGCGCGGCTCGCGGTCTTCCTGGAGCAGACGGGCGTACGGCCGGTGATCGACCGGGTGCTGCCGCTCACCGAGGCGGCGGAGGGCTTCGCGGCCGTCCACCGGGGCGACGTCTTCGGCAAGGTGGTCTTCACCCTCTGACGTCAGGAGCGCATGGCGCGGCGGATCCGTTCCGCGGCCTCGTCGAGAGCGGCCCGGCACTCCGCCAGCGCCTCCTCACTCCGCGCGCCCGCCCCGGAAGACTCCCCGGAAGACTCCCCGGAAGACTCGGCGAGAGAGCGGTGGAGGTCGGTCACGAAGTCGGCCAGCATCCGGCTGAGAGCGGGGTCGGGACCGGTGCGCGGGGCGCCGTCGCGCCGGCTCCCGCCGAACCCCCAGGACTCCTCCCAGATGCGGCGCCACTCCTGCTGCCAGCGGTCGCGCTCCTCCTGCCAGTCCTGCTTGTGACGGCGCCACTCCTCCTTCTGCCTGCGCCACTCCTCCCTGGCCTGGTCGCGGTGCCGCTGCCACTCCTCCTTCTGGTTCCGGTTCAGGTCCCGGCCGTCGTCGCCGATGTCCCGGGCCATCTGGGTGAGCTCGTCGCGCAGGGACCGCACCGTCTGCCGCACGTCCTCCTTCACCTCCCGGGCGATGTCCTGGACCGAGGCGGTGATCTCCTGCTCCAGCTCGGCCAGCTCGTCCATCCGGTCGGTCAGCTCGGCCCGGCCCTTGTCGGTCAGCGTGAAGACCTTCTTGCCGTCCACGACCTCATGGGTGACCAGGCCCTCGTCCTCCAGGCGGGCGAGCCGGGGATAGATCGTTCCGGGGGAGGGGGAGTAGACGCCGAGGAACCGGTCCTGCAGCAGCCGGATGACCTCGTATCCGTGCCGCGGGCTCTCCTCCAGCAGCTTCAGCAGGTACAGCCGCAGCCGCCCATGCCCGAAAACGGGACTCATGCCACCTCCTCGCCTTCGGCTCGGAGCGGCATTCGCCAGACACTGTGCTTATTGATTCGCTCGCTCATGCTGTCTCCTCCTCTTCCCGCCCGCCGGTGGGGGGACCGCTCAGCAGGGTGACGTCGCCCGACATCGTGGTCGCGGAGAGCGAGGCCATGCCGCCGCCCAGCCGGCCGCCGAGCGTGCGGACGCCGGGCACGGCGGTGGACTCCAGCCCGGGGAACGCCGACTCGACCCTCCCGGAGGTCGAGCGGACGGTCACGTCGGCGTCGACGGAGCGCGGGAGCCGTACGACAACGGGGCCGGACACGCTGTGCATCGTGACGTGACCGTTGGGCGCGAGCTCCAGGTCGGCGGTGATCCGGCCGGACACCGTGTTCGCGCGCAGCCGCCGCGGCCTCCCCCCGGCGACGGTCAGCTCACCGGAGACGCTGCCGAACGACAGGTCGCCGGCCATGCCCCGGCTCTCCACCGAACCCGAGACCGTCTCGGCCTGCACCTCGCCGCTGACACCGTCGAGGACGATCTCCCCGGAGACGCTCTTCACCCCGGTGGTCCCCTCCATGCCGGTGACCACGGCGGCGGCCGAGACGACCCCGGCCTGCACGGGACAGGTGCTCGGCACGGTGAGCGTCAGGGTCGTGCGGCGCGAGCCCGGGCGTAACCACCCGAGGACCCCGTCCCACGTCAGGTCCTTGTACGTGACCGTCAGGCGGCCGTCGGCCTCGTCGTGGGTCACCAGCAGCGGCGCCCCCTCCACCTCCGTCACCTCCAGGCTGGGCGGGCCGTCACTGGCCAGCACGGCCAGCCGGCCGGCCACGATCCGCACGTTCAGAGCTGTCACCTTGCCGAACGTGAGCTGCCCAGGGGAGTCGATCGTCCATTGGGGCATCGCCAAGCCCTTCCACGCGAGTCCTGCGGTCACACAAACACGATATATCGCGTCTGTGAAAAGTCAAGATGTATCGCGTTTGGTCCGGCAGTCTCAGTCCTCGTCGTCGTCCAGGCGGGCGAGCCAGGTGGCCAGCCGCTCCACGGGCACCTCGAACTCGGGATGGAGATCCACGAACTCGCGCAGCCGCTCGGCGAGCCAGCCGATGCCGACCTCCTCCTCGCCGCGCCGCTCGACGAGCTCCTCGATCCCCTTGTCGGTGAAGTACATGCCTCGCTCCAGTGAATTACCTGATCATGAGGAGAGGTCCCCCACAGGGTGCGGGGGACCTCCTCAATCCTGCGGGTCGCCGGTCAGTCGAAGATCTCGTCGAGCATGCCGCGCAGCTCCGCGTCGTGCTTGGAGTGGGAGCCGACGGCCGGCGACGAGTTCGGCGTACGCGAGACCCTGCGGAGGGCGCGGCCGCCGAGCAGGTCGGGCCGTTCCGTCAGCTTGAGCGCCAGGTAGGGCCACGGGCCCATGTTGACCGGCTCGTCCTGCGCCCAGAGCAGCTCCGCGTCGGCGCCGTAGCGGGACAGCTCGGCCTTCAGCGGGTTCTCCGGGAAGGGGTAGATGCGTTCGAGCCGGACGAGCGCCACGTCCTTCCTGCCGTCCTTCTCGCGCCGGGCGAGCAGGTCGTAGTAGATCCTGCCGGAGCAGACCACGACCTTCCGGACCGCCGCCGGGTCCACCGTCGCGTCGCCGATGACCGGGCGGAAGGCGCCGGAGGTGAACTCCGACGTGGCCGAGGCCGCCGCCTTGAGCCGCAGCAGCGACTTGGGCGTGAACACGACCAGCGGCTTGCGCCGGTCCGACAGCGCCTGCCAGCGCAGCAGGTGGAAGTAACTCGCCGGGGTGCTCGGCTGCGCCACCGTCATATTGTCCTGGGCGCACAGCTGCAGGTAGCGCTCGATCCTGCCGGAGGAGTGGTCCGGCCCCTGGCCCTCGTAGCCGTGCGGCAGCAGCAGCACGACGGAGGAGCGCTGGCCCCACTTCTGCTCGCCCGACGAGATGAACTCGTCGATGATCGACTGGGCGCCGTTGGCGAAGTCGCCGAACTGCGCCTCCCAGAGGACCAGGGCGTCCGGGCGGACCACGCTGTAGCCGTACTCGAAGCCCATCGCGGCGAACTCGCTGAGCAGCGAGTCGTACACGTAGAACTTCGTGGTGCCGTGGTTGAACGTCTTGAGCGGCGTGTGCTCCTCGCCGGTGGTCCGGTCGACCAGCACCGCGTGGCGCTGGCCGAAGGTGCCGCGGCGGGAGTCCTGCCCGACGAGGCGCACCGGGTGGTCGTCGATGAGCAGCGAGCCGAACGCGAGCATCTCGCCGGTCGCCCAGTCGATCGAGTCCTCGGCGACCATCGCGCCGCGGCGCTGGATGACCGGTGCGAGACGCGGGTGGACGGTGAAGCCGTCGGGCAGGTTGAGCTGCGTGTCGACGACCCGCTTCACGACCTCCTCCGAGATCGCCGTCTTGGTGTCCTCGTGCGACCACCGGAACACCTCGTCCGGCTCGGGGACCACCACCGCGCCCGGTTCGAGCGGCTGCCTGGTCGCCTCCCGGGTCTCGGTGAAGGCGCGTTCCAGCCGCTCCTGGTAGTCGCGCAGGGCCTGCTCGGCCTCCTCGACCGTGATGTCGCCGCGGCCGATCAGCGCCTCGGTGTACAGCTTGCGGGTCGAACGCTTGGCGTCGATCAGGTCGTACATCAGCGGCTGGGTGAAGGCCGGGTTGTCGGTCTCGTTGTGGCCGCGCCGCCGGTAGCAGATCAGGTCGATGACCACGTCCTTGCGGAACGCCTGGCGATACTCGTAGGCGAGCCGCCCGACGCGTACGACGGCCTCGGGGTCGTCGCCGTTCACGTGGAAGATCGGAGCCTGGATCATCTGGGCGACGTCCGTCGCGTACACGCTCGACCGCGACGAGGCGGGGGAGGTGGTGAAGCCGACCTGGTTGTTGACGACGATGTGCACGGTGCCGCCCGTGCGGTAGCCGCGCAGCTGGGACAGGTGCAGGGTCTCGGCGACCACGCCCTGCCCGGCGAACGCCGCGTCGCCGTGGACGAGCACGGGCAGGACGGTGAAGCCCTCCTCGCCGCGCTCCAGCAGGTCCTGCTTGGCCCGGACCACGCCCTCCAGGACGGGGTCGACGGCCTCCAGGTGCGAGGGGTTCGCCACCACCGACGTGCCGATCTTGTTGCCGTCGGGGGCGACGAAGTCGCCGCTCGCGCCGAGGTGATACTTCACGTCACCCGAGCCGTGCGCGCTGCGCGGGTCGATGTTGCCCTCGAACTCACCGAACACCTGGGCGTACGACTTGCCCACGATGTTGGCCAGCACGTTGAGCCGGCCGCGGTGGGCCATGCCGATGACGACCTCGTCGAGGCGCTCGGCCGCGGCGGAGCAGATCACCGAGTCGAGCAGCGGGATCAGCGACTCGCCGCCCTCCAGCGAGAACCGCTTCTGGCCGACGTACTTGGTCTGCAGGAACGTCTCGAACGCCTCGGCGGTGTTGAGCCTGCGCAGGATGTGCAGCTGCTCCGCGCGGTCGGGCTTGGCGTGCGGCAGCTCCACCCGCGCCTGGATCCAGGCCCGCTCCTCGGGGTTCTGGATGTGCATGTACTCGATGCCGACCGTGCGGACGTACGAGTCGCGCAGCACGCCGAGAACGTCGCGCAGCTTCATCAGCGGCTTCCCGCCGAAGCCGCCCGTGGGGAACTCGCGCTCCAGGTCCCACAGCGTCAGGCCGTGCGACTGGATGTCGAGGTCGGGGTGCTTGCGCTGGCGGTACTCCAGCGGGTCGGTGTCGGCCATGAGGTGACCGCGGACCCGGTAGGCGTGGATCAGCTCCAGCACGCGGGCGGACTTGGCGACGTCGTCGTCGTGGGTGGCCGAGATGTCCTGGACCCAGCGGACCGGCTCGTACGGGATGCGCAGCGACTCGAAGATCTCGTCGTAGAAGCCGTCGGAGCCGAGCAGGAGCTGGTGGATCCGGCGCAGGAAGTCGCCCGACTGGGCGCCCTGGATGATCCGGTGGTCGTACGTCGAGGTGATCGTCATCACCTTGCTGATGGCCAGGCGGGACAGCGTCTCCGCCGAGGCGCCCTGGTACTCCGCCGGGTACTCCATCGCGCCGACGCCGATGATCGTGCCCTGGCCGGGCATGAGACGCGGCACCGAGTGGACCGTGCCGATCGTGCCGGGATTCGTCAGGGAGATCGTGGTGGCCTGGAAGTCCTCCACGCCGAGCTTGCCCGCGCGGGCCTTTCGGACGATCTCCTCGTAAGCCGTCCAGAACTGGCGGAAGTCGAGCGTCTCGGCCCGCTTGATCGAGGGCACCAGGAGCTGGCGGGCGCCGTCGCTCTTCTGCACGTCGATGGCGAGGCCGAGCCCGACGTGCTCGGGCTTGACCAGGATCGGCTTGCCGTCCACCTCGGCGTACGAGTGGTTCATCTCGGGCATGGACTCCAGCGCCCGGACGATCGCGTAGCCGATGAGGTGGGTGAAGGAGATCTTGCCGCCGCGCCCGCGGGACAGGTGGTTGTTGATGACGATGCGGTTGTCGATCAGCAGCTTGGCGGGCACCGCGCGGACGCTGGTGGCGGTCGGGACCGCCAGCGAGGCCTCCATGTTGGCGGCGGTGCGCGCCGCGGCGCCGCGCAGCTTCTCCTCCGCCGCGCCGGCCGGAACCGGGGTGGAGGCCTGCTTGGCGGGCTGCTTCTCCGGCTGCTTCGCCGGCGCGGGCGCCGTGACCTGAGGAGTGGCCTGAGGCGGCGACTGTGGCCGGCGCTGTGGTGCGGGCTGCGTCGTCTGCGGGGCCGGGCTCACCGGGGCGGGAGCCCCGGGGGCGGCCGTGGTGCCCGCCGTCGTGGTCGCCGTGGTGGCCGCGCCGTTCGCGGCACCGGCAGGCTTGGGTGGAGCGGGCTTGCCCGTCCCGTTGTAGTCAGCGAAGAAGTGCCACCAGGCCTGGTCCACAGACTCGGGATCTTCGAGATACTTTTGGTACAACTCGTCGACAAGCCACTCATTTTGCCCGAAGCTTGCCAGCGGGTTTGTCCGCGACGACTCAGACGACACGGCGGAAATCGCCCTCTTCCGCAGATCGGCGTTGATGTTTGGTGAACCTGTCCAAGGCTACTCGCCTCACACACCGAGGTGCGCCCGCGCGGGTCACCGGTCCCGGGCCATCCTCCCAGGATCGATCAAACAGGTCACGCGCGGATAGCCCGTCTGGGTGGTGAGGTGTCCCTCACCCTCTGGTCATCACGACTGGCTCACCCGAGGAGCCGCGACTCGATCCGGATATCGGGAGCTATAGCGGACAGCATACCCGCGAGGTCCTCACCGGCCGCATGCAGTGCCGGGATCGACAGCGGTTCGAGCCGCTCCAGAAGGAACAGCGCGTCGGCCGTCTCCTCGGTGATCCTGGTCCTGACGCACTGCCGCCAGTTCCATCTCCGGCAGGTGACGCCCTCGTCGTCGCGCCACACCACCTCGCCGATCGCGGGCTCGCCCAGCGCCTCCTCCGACGGCTCGTCGCCCGCGGCGCGGACCAGCCGGGCGGTGCCCCGGTAGCGGCGCAGGTCCTCGCCGCCGATCGGCAGGCCGTGCCGTACGGACACGGCGTTGTAGGCGTCCACCACCAGGTTGATCTCGGGCAGCGGCAGGCGGCGGACGAGCGCGTCCACCGACGGGCGGGTCCGCTGGGGCTTGGCCCCGAAGGCGCGGTACGCCGAGCGCCACGCCTCGATCCTCTCGTCGTCTTCCGGCACGGCGCCGGCCGCCGCGCCGGCCAGCCACTCCCGCGAACGGTGGTCGGAGGGGCCGTTACGCAGGCCGTACGCGCACACGACCAGGACGGCGAAGTCCGGACGCAGCGCCGTGACGGCGTCGTCCACCCAGATGTCGTCGATCACGCCCCACAGAGTAGTGCCCGGGTGGGCCGGCCTCGCCGGAATGGAACCGGCCGCCGCCTCTGCTGAGGCGGCGGCCGGAGTGCGGGTTACGGCGACGTGCTGATCAGGCTGATCAGGTGGAGCAGGCGGCGCCGTTGAGGGTGATCAGGTCGGGCGAGGGGTTGGCGCCGGGCGCCCCCAGGCCGTTGTAGCCGATGACGACCGACTGGCCCGGCTTGATGGTCTTGTTCCACGTCTCGTTCTCGGCGGTGACGGTCGCCGCCTGCTGCGAGAAGTTGGCGCTCCAGGAGTGGTCGATCTTCTGGCCGCCCAGGAACGACCACTGCAGCTTCCAGCCGTCGACGGCCTTCGTGCCGGTGTTCTCGATCGTGATCTGGGTGGTGAAGCCGGTCGGCCAGGAACCGTGCGTGGTGTAGGTGACCTTGCAGGCGCCGGGGGCCTTGACCGTGCCGTCGCCCTGGTCGGCGATGAAGGCCGACACCCACGACAGCGCGGAGTTCCAGTTGATGGCCTCCTCGTTCGTGGCGTACGAGCCGATGTCGTCGATGTAGCAGAACTGCGGCTTGCAGCCCTTCAGCTTGGCCTGGGCGACCGGGTCCTGGATGTCGGAGTTCGGGCCGCCCGCGAGCGTGCCGTGCGGCGGGTTCGGCAGCGAGGTGTCCAGCGAGTGGGCGTACCACCGGCTGTGCTCGTTCTTCGACGCGACCTCGCCGTAGCCCGTCACGTAGGACTGGTTGAGCGCGTTGCGGCCCAGCAGGTAGTCGATGGCCTCGATGGCGGCGTCGCGGTACTTCACCGTGCCGGTGATGTCGTAGGCCGCGCCGAGGACGACCGTGTTGTTGAGGACCGCGCTGTTGGAGCCCCAGAAGTAGTTGCCCGGGTCGAACGGCAGGCCGTACGGGTGGGCCTTGACGACGCCGAGGTAGCGCTCCGCGCCGTCGACGACCGACTGGCGCACGGCGGCGCGGCCCGGCAGTTCGTTCGGCACGGTCGCCAGGTCGAGGCGGCCGAGCGCGGCCACGTTGCCCCAGTCGAACACGCCGCTCTTACTCCACAGGTCGGCGGTGTGGTGCGGGGAGGCGAGGACGAAGTCCTTGTACTCCTTCTCACCGGTGGTGATGTAGAGCTCGGCCGCGGCCCAGTAGAACTCGTCGCTGACCTTGGCGTCGTCGTAGGTGCCGCCGCCGTTGCCGTCGGAGGGGGAGGCGAGCAGGTTCGGGTTCGCCTTGGCCGCCGTCCACGCCTTCTTCGCCGCCGCCAGGTTCTTCGCGGCGAACGCGGCGTCGTACGGCGCGAAGATCCGGGCCGCCTGGGCGGCGGTCGCGGCGAGGTTCAGCGTGGCGGCCGTGCTGACCGGGTGCAGTTCGCGCTTCTGCGGGTCCAGGTGCGGCAGCAGCGGCAGGCCGGTCCAGTTCTCGTCGTGGATCTTGTGGTGGACCATGCCGTCGGGCCGCTGCATCTTCAGCAGGAACTCCTGCTCCCAGCGGGCCTCGTCGAGCACGTCCGGGACGGCGTCGCCGCTCTCGGGAATGTTCAGGCTGCCGATGGGCTTGGCGGTCGGGGCGTTCTTGGTCCGCTCGAACTCGCTCATGATCTGGGCGACCGAGATGCCGCCGTTGACCACGTACTTGCCGTGGTCGCCCGCGTCGTACCAGCCGCCGGACACGTCGAGACGATAGTCGCACACGCCCGGCTGGCAGGGGACGTTCTTGTCACCCTGGTTGGGAGCCACGTCCACGTGACCGGCGGGACGGCCGTACCCGGGCCGCAGCGCGTCGTCGATCGCGATGCCGCTGCGCTGGGTGTAGTAGAACTTCAGCGCGTCGAGCTTGAGGGAGGCGTATGCGTCCGGCTTGATGTCGAACGGCCGGCTGGTCTCACCGTCGGCGGTGAGCGTGTAGCCCGTCCCCGCCTTGACGTACGAGCCGAAGTCGATCGAGTGGACGTTCTGCCCGGAGCTGTCGTCCACGCCGCGCGGGGTCGTCGAGCCGTGCGCGACCACGGCCCCGGCGGAGTTCTTGAGCTGCCAGGGCAGCGCGCTGGTGGCGCCCGTGACCAGGGTGGCGTTCTTGGGGCCCTTGGGCAGGTAGGCCACCTGGTTCACCCGCACCCGGGGACCGGTGTCGGGCGTGTAGACCTCCGGCGGTGCCCCGCCCTTGAGCGAGACGTTGTCGACGCAGAAGCGCCACGGCGTCGCGCTGCCGCCGATCTGGAAGACGACCTGGGCGTTGGGCAGGTCGACCGGCGAGGTGAACGTGTAGCTGTAGGTGTTGCCCGAGACGCTGACCTCGGGGGCCGCCGCCACGTACTGGGTGTAGGGATCGGTCGGCAGCTGGACGAACGCCCTGGCGACCTTCGACGGGTCGGCGGTGGCGAAGAAGCTGAACGCGTAGGTCTCGTCCTTCACCAGCGGGATGTCGTTGACGCCGATGATCGCGTCCCACGGGTTGACCGTCCCGCCGGGGACGTTCGTGCAGAGCCGGCCGCCCGACAGCTCGAAGTCCAGGTTCGAGGTGTGCCACCACGGGTCGGCGGTGGTGTCGAACGTGCCGTTGGGGATCTGTTCCGGGCCCTCGTCCGCCGTGACGGGAGGCGCGCCGGTCAGGCAGGCCGCGGTCAGTGCCGCCACGGCGAGAATGCCGATTCTTCTGAGCACAGTGGTCCTCGGGGTGGTCCTCGGGGTGTCCGCGAGGGAGTGATGGTGGAGAGAGCTGTGGGTCTGGTGGTGTGGGAGCGCTCCCAAAGGGGCGCGGCACTGATGTTTCCGCCGGATTTCCTGGGGCGTCAACGACATCCGTGGTCCTCCCCGCATGACCGGCGGTCAGGGGAGCGCGTCCCTGAAACTTTCATTTCCGCGATGAGAGCTTCGCGAAGCACGTGGGTTGTCGTGTCCCCGGAATGGATCAGGAGGTCTTCCGCGTACGGGACCCACGCGCGCCGACGCCGGCTGGATTCGCTGACCACCGATGCGGAGAACTTCGAGCGCGCGCGCGACCTGTGCGGCGAGGCGTGGGCCGAGGCCGCCGGCCTGTCCGATCTCGTGGTGAGGCTGTCGCCGGCGACGGTCGCGTCCGAGCGGGTGCCGGTCCTGCCGCTGGAGGCCGCGGCTCGCCTCGACGTGCGGCTCCCGGGGACCCGGTAGAACGACATTCGGTTCAGCGCGGCACAATCGGGCAGCGGAGCTGCGAGAGGGGCGTGGACCGGTGGGCAAGGCGAGCGTGACGGCGGCGAACGAGGCGCAGCGCGCCGCGTGGCGGGGAGGCGGCCTGCCGGAGGTCGAGCGGGTGCGTCCGGGGCTGTGGTCGATCCCCGTCCCGATCCCGATCAACCCCTTGCGCTATGTCCTGGTCTACGCGCTCGAAGTCCCCGGTGGAGTGGTCCTCGTCGACGCCGGATGGAACACCGGCGAGGCGTACGACGCGCTCGTGGCGGGGCTCGGGACGGCCGGATACGAGATCACGGACGTGAAGGCCGTGCTGGTCACGCACATCCACCCCGACCACTACGGTCTGGCGGGGCGCGTACGGGAGGTCTCGGGCGCCTGGATCGGGCTGCACCCGGCCGACGCCCGCCTCGTCCGAGGCCGCTACGACGACTCGGCGATCGACGATCTCGTCGAGCAGGAGCGCGCGCTGCTGCTCCGCTGCGGCGTGCCGGACCTGACGGCGCAGGAACTGGCGGGCGCGTCGGTCATGCTGCGCCAGTTCGTGACGATGGCGGCGCCCGACCGGCTCATCGAGGACGGGGACCGGCTCGGGCTGCCCGGCTGGGACCTCCGGGCGGTGTGGACCCCCGGTCACTCGCCCGGCCACCTGTGCTTCGCGGAGCCGGAGCGCAGGCTGCTGTTCTCCGGCGACCACGTGCTGGCGAGGATCACGCCGATGGTCGCGGTGCACCCGCAGTCGTCGCCCAACCCGCTGGCCGACTATCTCGACGCGCTGCGCGTGGTGGGCAAGCTCGACGTGGAGGAGGTGCTGCCCGCCCACGAGTACCGTTTCCTGGAACTGGACGCCCGGGTGGGCCACGTCATCGCGCACCACGAGGAGCGGCTCGCGGAGGTACGGCGGGTCGTCGCGGACGGCGACGGCGCGGCCTGCTGGGACATCGCCACCCGGCTGAGCTGGTCACGCCCCTGGGAGACGATCCCCGCGCACATGCGCAGGACGGCCAACGGCGAGACCCTCGCCCACCTGGTCTGGCTGGAACAGCGCGGCCAGGTCACCCGGGTGCCCGGCGAGCCCGACCGCTGGTACCCCGCCGACTGAGCCGTACGGAACCGCCCGGGAACCGCCCGGGAACCGCCCGCACCGCCACGCCTCGCGCTTTCGGTGAGAGAAGCATGGGCCGAGAAAGGCCTAAAAGTCGGGCCATCTCCATAGATGAGAAGTTCACCTGCAGCCCCAACTAATCGCTGCTCGGGGGTGTTCGCGACGCATTGGCGTGGGAGGATTAAGACAGGCTTTCGAATCGATGGGGAGGTGTGATGGATCTGTTCGACTCTGACCCTGCGCACCCTCGTCGTTCGAACGATAACGGCGATGGCGACTGGTGGGATCAGCTCACCGCCAACTCGCCCCTTTGGTCTTCCGAGGGTGCGCTTGCCCGTGAATATGTGCCGATCGTCGAGCCCAGAGGGCGAAAGCACGAAAAGACCGTGAGTGACGTCCCTTCTGATGGCGTTCCTGCCGACAGCGGCACTCCAGTCGCTCCAAGGGACGCGCGCAGCGATATTCCCGGCGACGTTCTCGATGGTGCTTCGGACGGTGCTGCAGGCGCTGGCCGGGGCCATGAGGGCCGTGACCGGGCTTCTGGCGGTGCTTCCGGCGGTGCTTCCGGCTCGGGGTCGCCGTGGGTGGCGGTGGCGGCTCTTGTCGAGGCGGCTCGGGTGGTGGCGTTGGTGCCGGTGCCTGAGGACGCGGGTGTGTGTCTGGCCGAGGCGGAGGAGTTGCTTGCGGTCCGTGATCGGATCACTTCGGCGTTGGCGGCCCGGGTGGGGCGGGTGCATCGGGCGGGGGAGGCGAAGAGTCATGGGCATGCGTCCACGAAGTTGTGGTTGCGGTCTGCCGGGGGGATGACGCCTGCGGGGGCGGGGCGCCTGTTGACGATGAGCATGGAAGTGCACCGTCTTGCTGAGGTGCGTCGCCTGTTCGCGGAGGGTGGCTTGGCCGAGGGGGTCGTGGAGGCGATCTGCACGGCCACCGCGGGGTTGACCGATGAGCAGGCGGCGACGGCTGAGCGGATTCTGTTGGAGTTGGCGAACTCGGCGGGTGCGGCGGAGGTGGCCAAGGCGGGGCGGTACCTACGCGCGGTGCTCGACCCTGACGGGCATGAGAAGGATGAGCAGGCGGATTTCGATCGCCGGTTCTTTAGGGTGCGCCGGCGGAGGGGCGGCGGTGTGGAGGGGGAGTTCTACCTGCCGGTGGAGGCGGCCGCGCGGTTGCGGCACATGCTGGACGTCTACGCCAAGCCGAAGGCGGAGGGTGATGACCGGCCGTTGAGTGTGCGGAACGCGGATGCGTTGATCGCGTTCCTGGAGAACAAGATCGCGACTGAGCTTCTGGTGCTGGTCAACGCCGAGTCCCTTCCCGACGACCCTCCGAGTGGCACTGGCTGCGACGAGGGTGAGCCCATCATCGACGACGGCGAGCCCACCATTGAGGAGCCCGCCGGCGAAGAACCACACGCAGAGCCAGACGAAGAACCACACGCAGAGCCAGGGGGTGCGGGGCCGGGCGCACGGCCATCGGCCGTCAGCCCCGAACGCACCTCCACCAGCCCCGAACGCACCTCCACCAGCCCCGAACGCACCTCCACCAGCCCCGAACGCACCTCCACCGTGCCCCCGGCGGGTGATGATCACTCAGTCGGCGAGGACGGTAGCTCGACCGTCGCGCCCTCCGCAGGAGACGACACCTCCCCTGCCGCCACCTCCGCCGCCTCCCGTGCCGCCTGTCGTGCCGCCGCGGGTGCGGGCGCGGGTGGGGGCGCTGACGGGCAGGAGCCTGTCACCGGCCGCGCGGCCGCCGGTAGCTCGCCCGTGGACGGTCCGGCTGCCGCCTGGCCGCACTTCGACCCCACCGGCAGCCACGAGCGCAGCCACGAGCACGGCCACGAGCGCGGCGACCTGCGCGACTGCGATGACGTCCAGCAGGGCCACGCCAACGACCACGCCAACGATCCTGACGACGCTGACGACGACCCCGGCACTCAGGAAGAGGGCATCGAGCGAGGACACCGCAGAAACCGAGCGCGGTGCCCGAAGCAGGCACCCCCGCAGCAGGCACGCCCGAAGCAGACGCATGCCCCTGATCCCCCACCCGAGCCCGACACCCCGCCGGATGCGGAAGGGAGCGCCTGCCCGGGAGGCAACACTTGGCCTGGCGATGGCGCTTGGCCTGGCGGTGGCGCCTGGCCGGGAGGTGAGGCCCCGCCCGGAGGTGAGGCGTGGCCGGGGGCGGGAGCCGATGGCCCGCCGTGGGCGGGAGGCGAAAACATCCCGCCGGGGGTGTGGTTGCGGGGGTTGCCGGGGCTGATCCTGGCGACCGGGCACCTGCTGCCCGTTGTCAGCGTGCATCGGCTGGCCCGCACCAGCAGCCTGGTGAGGATCGTGATGAACGCCGCCGGGCAGGTCCTGGACATGGGCCGCAAGGTCAGGTTGGCCACCCCCGCCCAGCGCCGGGCCATCTACGCCCGCTACGCCACCTGCTGGGTCGACGGCTGCCCCCTGCCCGCCACCATGTGCCAGATCGACCATTGCGACAACTGGAGCAGCGGCGGGCTGACCGACCTCAAGCTGCTCGGGCCGGCCTGCCAGTTCCACAACCGCGACCGCTACCGCCATCCCACCCGCTACACCCGCCGAAAGATCGGCGACGACCGCTGGGCCTTCACCTACCGCAACCCCCGAACCATGCGCACCATGCCCACCACCCGCACCCCCGCACCACCCGGCGGGTGAGGACATGATGCGCGCACGGTCCGCGACTGTTCACAAGCACGGCTCGTCACGCCAGCCGTACGGCTCCCCGGCCGGTGGCGAGCGGAAGGTCGAGGATCGTGCGGATGCCCGGCGGCGCCGCGCACACGGCGGCGATCGAGTTGACCGCGTGGGCCGCCGCCCCGGCCAGCCCCTGGGTCATGTCGTCGATCGTGACCGCCATGCCGGGCCGTCCCTGGACGTGCATGGTGAAGCCGAGGTCACCCCACTGTGGCACCCGGCGGCCGTCGGCCTTGTAGACGCACTCGACCGTGATGAACGGCCGGCCCCGCGCCAGTCCGGTGAACACCCAGCGGGACGCGCAGATCGTGCCCTTGCGCACCTCGCCCGCCGCGATGTCGAAGTCCTCGGTCGCGAGCAGGTACTCGTCGGTCTCCTCCACCTCGTCCAGCGGTACGCCGAGCGCGGCGGCGACAAGCTGGACACTCTCGCTGAACAGCGCGCGCTGGAAGGCGCGGAACGGCCGGACGGACGTGCTGTAGTCGTCGGGCTCCCGGCCGAAGCCCATCAGGTCGGCGGCGATGTGCGGGGAGGGATGACCCCGGTAGTCCGAGCATTCCCGCACGAAGATGTGGTCGAGCCGGTCCGACAGCCCGGTCAGCGCCAGGGGCAGCAGGTCGCTCATGAAGCCCGGGTTGATGCCCGTGCCGTGCAGGGACGTCCCGCCCCGGGCGCAGGCATTCTCCAGGCGGTCCACCAGCCCCGGGCCGTACGCGCGGGGGTAGACGAAGCCGGTGGTGGTGACGACGTTCTTGCCCGAGGCGAGCAGCGCGCAGATGGTCTCGGCGTCGGTCCCGGGATCGCCGCCGAAATAGGACGCGGGCAGTGGCATGTGCAGCACGCAGTCGGCCTCGGTGGCGAGCATCCGTTCGGCGTCGTCGGTGCAGGCGAGTCCGACGGGCCCGAGCCCCACCAGTTCGCCGGCGTCCCGGCCCACCTTGTCCCGGTCGTAGACGAGCACCCCGGCGAGCTCGAACTCCGGGCGCGTGATCACACTGCGCAGGGCGCGTCCACCGACCGCGCCCGTGGCCCACTGAATCACGCGCAGGGGAGCGGACGAGGACATGCGTGCCTCCAGCGGGTTCGCTCGGGCGTGACCGCGCGGTGAGAGGGGAGTCGCCGATCCGCGCCAAGTTCGGGACAGGAACTGAGGAACGTTCACGAGCACGCTCACTGTACGACGCCGCGCCGCCTTGGCCTGCCCGAATGGGGATATCGCCTCAGGGAGCCACCGGGCGCCGGGGCGGCAGCTCGCGGCCGGGCGGCTGCGTGATCCTCAGTTCGGCAAAGGGCGGCGGCGGGTTGCTCCGGGACTGCGGCCGCGCGCCGAGCCTCAGATTCTCACCGTGGTGCGCCAGCGTGACCGGCGAGCCGTGCAGCAGCCGGTACGTCGTGCTCTCGGACGTGACGTCGACCCGCAGCAGGCGTCCGCGGTAGCGCATCCGGAAGGTGAGCCGGGTGATTTCCGCGGGCAGGCGTGGGGCGAAGCACAACCGCCCCTCGCCCGCGCGCATGCCGCCGAACCCCGACACCAGCGCGATCCACGCCCCGGCCAGCGAGGCCATGTGGACGCCGTCGCGGGTGTTGTGCTGCAGGTCGCGCAGGTCGATGAGCGCCGCCTCCCCGAGATAGGCGTAGGCGAGCCCGAGCTGCCCGACCTCGGCGGCGAGCACGGCCTGGGTGGCGGCCGACAGTGAGGAGTCCCGCACCGTCAGCGCCTCGTAGTAGGCGAAGTTGCGGGCCTTCTGCTCCGGCGTGAACGCCTCGCCGCACAGGTGCATGGCCAGCACGAGATCGGCCTGTTTGACCACCTGCTTGCGGTAGAGGTCGAAGTAGGGGAAGTGGAGCAGCAGCGGATACTGGTCGGGCCGGGTGTTCTCGAAGTCCCACACCGCGTGCCCGGTGTAACCCTCGCTCTGCGCGTGGACCCCCAGCCGCTCGTCGTACGGGAGGTACATCGCGGCGGCGGCGTCGCGCCACATCGCGGTCTCCTCCAGAGTGACGCCGAGCTGCCCGGCCCGGTCGAGATGGCGGACGGTCGCCGCGGTGGCGGCGCGCAGGTTCCGGCGGGCCATGAGGTTCGTGTAGAGGTTGTTGTCGGAGATCGCGCTGTACTCGTCCGGGCCGGTCACCCCGTCGATGCGGTAGCGGCCCTCGGCGTCGTGGTGACCGAGCGCGCACCACAGGCGCGCGGTCGCGACCAGCAGGGGCAGGCCAACGTCCCGCTCGAACGCGGTGTCCTCGGTCGCGTCGACGTACCGCGTCACCGCGTCGGCGATGTCGGCGTTGACATGGAAGGCCGCGGTGCCCGCGGGCCAGTATCCCGAGCACTCCTCGCCGTTGATCGTGCGCCAGGGGAACGCCGCCCCGGCCAGCCCGAGCAGCTCCGCCCGCGCCTCGGCGAGCGGGAGGATCGACGCGCGCCACTCCAGCGCGTCGCGGGCGGCCCTGGGATAGGTGTACGTGGCGACCGGCAGCACGAAGCTCTCGGTGTCCCAGAACGCGTGGCCGTCGTAGCCGGAGCCGGTCAGCCCCTTGCCGGGAACGGGCCGCCGCTCCAGCCGGGCGCCCGCCTGGAGCAGGTGGAACAGCCCGAAGCGGACGGCCTGCTGCACCTCGGTGTCGCCCTCGACCTCGACGTCCGCGCCCGCCCAGTAGTCGTCGAGGAAGGCGCGCTGCTCGGCGCACAGGCCGTCCCATCCGGTGAGCCGGGCCGCGGCCAGCGCGGCCACCACCTGGTCGTGCATGGCGGGCCGGGAGCGCTTGGCCGACCAGCCGTAGGCGAAGAACTTGTCCAGCCGCAGCCGTTCTCCGGGTTTCAGGTAGGTGGCGACCGTCACCCGGCTGACGTCGCCACCGCCGTCGGAGTCGACCCGGGTGCCTCCGGGGCCGTCGACCTCGTGGCGCATCGCGGCGGCGACCCGCAGCCGGCTGGCCCGGGTGGAGTGGACCATGGCGCACACGCCGTCGCGGCCGGCCGCGTTCTCCTCCAGCACCAGTGGCGCCTCCAGTGCGGCGGCGGCGCGGGGGTCGGCGGCCGCCGTGGGGACGGTCTCGTTGGCGACCAGCTCCGACTGGACGACCACGTTGAC
This sequence comes from Microbispora sp. NBC_01389, assembly GCF_045040095.1. Lineage (NCBI taxonomy): Bacteria > Bacillati > Actinomycetota > Actinomycetes > Streptosporangiales > Streptosporangiaceae > Microbispora > Microbispora sp. NBC_01389. The sequence goes on along the minus strand of NZ_CP109552.1, from coordinate 597,135 downwards.
CGGCTGGTCCACCGGCTCCACCTCGTAGCGGATCGCGGCCACGGCCCGATGGGTGTACGACACGAGGCGGGTGGAGCGCATCCGGATCTCCGCCCCGGTGGGAGAGCTCCAGTGGACCGTGCGGATGAGTGTCCCGGCGCGCAGATCGAGGAGCCGCTCGTGCGAGTGGAGGGTGCCGTACCGCACGTCGAACGGCTCGTCGTCCACCAGCAGCCGGATCAGCTTGCCGTTGGTGACGTTGACCACCGTCTGCCCCGACTCGGGGTAGCCGTAGCCCGCCTCCGCGTACGGCAGGGGGCGCAGTTCGTAGTAGGAGTTGAGGTAGGTGCCGGGCAGTCCGTACGGCTCGCCCTCGTCGAGGTTGCCGCGCAGCCCGATGTGCCCGTTGGAGAGCGCGAAGACCGACTCGGTCTGGGCGAGCACGTCGGTGTGCAGGCGGCACTCGCGGACCGACCACGGCTCGGTGGTGAAGGCGGGATGCCTGATCATCGCTCGTCCGGTCGCTCGTCCGGTCGCTCATCCAGCAGGTCGGCGAGGTCGCTCACCACCGCGTCGGCGCCGTTGTCCCGCAGGGCCCGGGCCTGGTTCCCGGCGGGCCCGGCACGGTCCACGCCCACCACCCAGGCGAAGCCGCCCGCGCGCCCGGCGGCGACCCCGGCCAGCGCGTCCTCGAAGACCGCCGCCGCGGCCGGCGGGATCCCCAGGGCCTCGGCGGCGGCGAGGAACATGTCGGGGGCCGGCTTGCCGGCCAGACCGCGCTCGGCCGCCACCACACCGTCGATCCGCGCGTCGAACATCTCGGCGAGCCCGGCGGCGGACAGCACGCGGGCGGTGTTGGCGCTGGAGGAGACGACCGCCCGGCGCAGGCCCGCCTCGCCGACCGCGCGCAGATAGCGCACCGAGCCCTCGAAGACCTCGACGCCCCGCCGGTCGAGGACCGCCTGGACCAGTGCGTTCTTGCGGTTGCTCAGGCCGTTGAGCGTGGGCATGCCCGGCGGGTCGTCCGGCTCGCCCTCCGGCAGGGTGATGTCCCGGGACCGGAGGAACTCCCGCGTGCCGTCCAGGCGCTTTCTGCCGTCGACGTACCGGTCGTAGTCGCCGGCCTCGTCGAAGGGGACGAACGGCGTTCCGGTGGCGAGGGCCCGGTCGCGCAGGAAGGCGTCGAACATCTCCTTCCACGCCGCCGCGTGGACCCGCGCCGTCCGCGTGAGCACGCCGTCCATGTCGAACAGGCAGCCGCGTACCCGCTCCGGCAACCCCAATGGCAACCCCGGCATCCGCCCTCCTCGAGTCCGTCTCTTCTCCTACCCGGTTCCGCTCCTCATCCTGACTTTTGTTGGATTCAGCGAAAGATTGCATCAAATCGATAAAAGGTCTTCCCTGTTGTGGGGAAAAGGGGTACGTTTCCAGCCAATCACGTGGACGCGGAGGCGTAGGTGAAACGGACGACCATCAGGCCGGAGAACGTCCATCAGGCCGCGCTTCTGCGCTTGCTGAGGGACGGCGGGCGCTCCCGCGCCGAGCTCGGCGACGTGGTGGACCTGTCGCGTTCGAAGCTCAACGTGGAGCTGGACCGGCTCGTCGAGCTGGGCCTGGCCGAGCCGGACGGGCTCGCCGCCTCGCGCGGCGGCCGGCGTTCGGGCCGCGTACGGCTGTCGCAGGCCACCCGCTTCGCCGGCATCGACGTCGGCGCCACCTCGATCGACGTCGCGGTGACCGACGGTGAGCTGAAGGTGCTCGGCCACCTCAGCGAGCCCTGCGACATCAGGCAGGGCCCCGCGGCGGTGCTCGACCGGGCGATCGACCTGCTCGGCAAGCTGAACAGGGACGGCCTGTACGACGAGCTGACCGGAGCGGGGATCGGTGTCCCCGGGCCGGTGAGCTTCGCCGAGGGCGTCCCGGTCGTACCGCCGATCATGCCCGGCTGGGACCGTTACCCGGTGCGGGAGACGATCGGCCAGGCGCTGTGCTGTCCCACGATGGTGGACAACGACGTCAACATCATGGCGCTGGGAGAGCTGCACACCGGTCTCGCCCGGAGTGTCGGCGACTTCCTGCTTGTGAAGATCGGCACCGGAATCGGCTGCGGCATCGTGGTGGACGGCAAGATCTACCGCGGTGTGTCCGGCAGCGCCGGCGACATCGGCCACATCCGGGTGGACGACCTCGGCCCGGTCTGCTCCTGCGGCAACTCCGGCTGCCTGGAGGCCTATTTCGGCGGGGCCGCGCTGGCCAGGGAAGCGGTCGAGGTGGCCCGCTCGGGCGGCTCGCCGTACCTGGCCGAACGGCTCGCGGCCGTGGGAACGCTGACGGCCGAGGACGTGGGCGCCGCGGCGGCGCAGGGCGACGCGGCGGCGATCGGGCTGATCCGCGACGGCGGGCGCCGGGCGGGCCAGATCCTGGCCAGCCTGGTCAGCTTCTTCAACCCCGGACTGGTGATCATCGCGGGAGGCGTGGCCAAGCTGGGCCACGTGCTGCTCGCGGAGATCAGGAGCGTCGTCTACCGCCGGTCGCTGCCGCTCGCCACCGGCAACCTGCCGATCGTGCTTTCCGAACTCGGAGAGACCGCGGGTGTCATCGGCGCCACCCGACTGATCAGCGATCACGTCTACTCCGCCAACTGATACTCCGCCAACTGACCATCGTTGGGAGACCCCATGGGAGACGAGCACCCCCTGCTGCAGATGAGGGGGATCGTCAAGCAGTTCCCCGGCGTGCGCGCGCTGGACGGCGTCGATCTGGAAGTGAGAGCCGGGGAGGTGCACTGCCTGCTCGGCCAGAACGGCGCCGGGAAGTCGACGCTCATCAAGACCCTCTCCGGCGCGCACTCGCCCGACGAGGGCGAGGTGCTGCTCGACGGAGCCCCCGTACGGCTGGCGCCGCCCACCGCGGCCATGGCCCTCGGCATCGCCACGATCTATCAGGAGCTTGACCTGGTGGACGGGTTGAGTGTGGCCGAGAACATCTATCTGGGTCATGAGCGGGCGCGGTTGGGGTTCTCGCGCCGGGGGGAGGCCGAGCGGGCGGCGGCTGAGCTGTTGGGGCGGTTGGGTCATGGGGAGATCCGGCCGCGGATGGAGGTGGGCCGGTTGTCTCCGGCGCACAAGCAGATTGTGAGTATGGCGCGGGCGTTGTCGCATTCGGCTCGTTTGATCATCATGGATGAGCCGTCGGCGGCGCTGGCGCATGACGAGGTGGACAACCTGTTTCGGGTGATCCGGGATCTGACCGCGCAGGGGGTGGCGGTGATCTATATCTCGCATCGGCTGGAGGAGATCCGGCAGATCGGGGATCGGGTCACGGTGTTGAAGGACGGGGCGACGGTCGCGGTGGGTTTGGCGGCGAAGGACACGCCGACGCAGCAGATCGTGGCGTTGATGACGGGGCGGAATGTGGAGTATGTGTTTCCGCCGCGTCCGGAGGCGGGGGCGCATGAGGGCCGCGACGAGGTGTTGCGGGTGGAGAACCTGAGTCTTCCTGGGCGGTTCGCGGATGTGTCGTTCAGCATCCGGGCGGGGGAGATCGTGGGGTTGGCGGGTCTGGTGGGGTCGGGTCGTAGTGAGATCGTTGAGGCGATCTACGGGGCGCGGCGGGCCGGCGGCCGGGTGGTTCTGGACGGTCAGGTGGTGCGTCCGGGCAGTACGAGCCGGGCGGTGCGGATGGGGATGGGTCTCGCGCCGGAGGAGCGTAAGGCGCAGGCGTTGTTGCTGGATCATCCGGTGGCGCAGAACATCACGCTGGCGTCGTTGAGCCGGTATACGCGGCCGCGGTGGCTGGGGTGGCTGGATCGTAAGGGTGAGTTCGCGGAGGCCAAGCGGTTGTCGGAGGCGTTGGACATCCGTCCGCCGGATGTGCGGCGGCCGATCCGGACGTTGTCGGGGGGTAACCAGCAAAAAGCGGTGCTGGGGCGGTGGCTGGCCGAGGATCGCAAGTTGTTGTTGCTGGACGAGCCGACGCGTGGGGTGGATGTCGGTGCCCGGGCGGAGTTGTACGCGCTGGTGCGCAAGCTGGCCGACGACGGGATCGGTGTGCTTTTGGTGTCGAGTGAGGTGCCCGAGGTGTTGGGTCTGGCGGATCGGGTGCTGGTGGTCCGGGAGGGCCGGATCGTGCATGAGGCCCCGGCGCGGGAGTTGGATGAGCATCGGGTGCTGGATCTGGTGATGGTCTCCGCTGGGGAGACGGCTGGGTCTGAGGTAGCGGGTTCTGCGGTGGCAGATTCTCCTGAAGGAGCGTTCCATGACTGAGGTCGATCAGGCGCCGGCCAACGCGCCGGTCAAGCCGGCGGGTGCGGGCGGGCCGTTGGGCCGGCTGGGTGAGGTCCGGCATCTGGGCCTGGTCGCGGCGTTGGTGTTGCTGGCGATCGTGGGGGTGGTGACCCGCCCGGAGAACTTCGCCACCTCCTCCAACCTGGTGAGTATTCTGGCGCTGGCCTCGACCATCGGGGTGATCACGGTTGGGATGACCTTCGTGATCATCGGTGGGGGGATCGACCTGTCGGTCGGCGCGGTGATGGCGTTGGCGTCGGTGTGGGCGACCACGTTGGCCACGCAGGCGTACGGGCCGGTTGTGATGATCGTGTGCGCGGTCGTGGTGGGCACCGGAGCCGGGCTGCTGAGCGGGTTCCTGATCGCCTACGGGCGGATGGTGGCGTTCATCGCGACGCTCGCGATGATGGTGGCCGGGCGGGGTCTGGCGCAGCGGATGTCGAACCAGCGGACGCAGCTGGTGCAGCCGGACAACTCGATGATCGTGGATCTGTCCACGACCCGGGTGCTGGGGCTGCCGCTGCTGGTCTATGTGTTCGCGCTGGTGGTGCTGGTCGGGTGGCTGGTGCTGAACCGGACCACGTTCGGGCGGCGCACGTACGCGGTCGGCGGCAACCCCGAGGCGGCGCGGCTGGCCGGTATCAATGTGCGCAGGCACACGCTGATGTTGTATGCGCTGTCGGGGTTGTGCTGCGGGATCGCGGCGGTCCTGATCATGGCGCGGACCACGACGGGGTCGTCGACGCACGGTGATCTGTACGAGCTGGACGCGATCGCCGCGGTGATCATCGGTGGCACGCTGCTGACCGGTGGCCGGGGCACGATCATCGGTTCGATCCTGGGTCTGCTGATCTTCACGGTGATCACCAATCTGTTCATCCTCAACGGGCTGAACACGGCCGACCAGCTGGTCGCCAAGGGCGTCATCATCGTCGCCGCCGTGCTGCTGCAGCGGCGAAGCCTCAAATCCGCGACCTAGCTCCCGGAGTTCGCCAGGCCACCGGCCCACGGCCGTGGTCCCGGCCTCTCACGCCCTTCGTCAGCACTGTTCGTCCCCACTGTTCGTCCCCACTGCTTAATCCCCATCCCAAGGAGAAAAAGAAATGACGCAGCACCCCGGCCGCCGGGGCTTCCTCTTCGGCGGAGCCGTCATCGGCGCAGGCGCTCTCATCACCGCCTGCACCAGCAACGAGCCGGCCGCGCAGGCCAGCGCCCCGGCCGCGGCCCCCGCCGCCGCCGCCGGCGGCAACGACACCCCCGGCGACAAGGTCGTCATCGGCTTCTCGGCCCCGGCCGCCGACCACGGCTGGATCGCCGCGATCAGCAAGAACGCCGCCGACGCCGCCAAGCAGTACTCCGACGTGGAGCTCAAGGCGGTCGAGCCGACCAACGACATCAACCAGCAGATCTCCGCGGTGGAGTCGCTGATCCAGGCCAAGGTCAACGCGCTGGTGATCCTGCCCAACGACGGCCAGCAGCTCAACCAGGTCGCCCGCCAGGCGATGGACGCCGGCATCCCGGTGATCAACCTCGACCGGGTGTTCCCCGACAAGCTGTCGTACCGGACCTGGATCGGCGGCGACAACTACGGCATGGGCGTGGCCGCGGGCAACTACATCGGCAAGACGCTGAAGGACAAGGGTGTGGCCGACCCGGTGATCCTGGAGATCCAGGGCATCGCGACGCTGCCGCTGACCCAGGACCGCAGCAAGGGCTTCGCCGACGCGCTGAAGACCTTCGGGTTCAAGGTGACCGCGCAGCAGGACGCGAAGTTCACGGTGGAGTCGGGCACGCAGGTGGCGAGCAACCTGCTGCAGGCGCACAAGAAGATCGACGCGATCTGGAACCACGACGACGACCAGGGCATCGGTGTGCTCGCGGCGATCAAGGAGGCCGGGCGCAGCGAGTTCTTCATGGTCGGCGGCGCCGGTTCGGCGAACGCGATGCGTGACATCCAGGCCGACAGCGGTGTGCTGAAGGCGACGGTGACCTACAGCCCGACGATGGCCGCCTCGGCGATCAAGCTGGCGCGTCTGATCGCGCAGGGCAAGGGCATGAGCGACCTGCTGGAGCAGCAGGTGCCGCAGTCCATCACGCTGACGTCGGAGACCGTCGTCAAGGACAACGCCGACAAGTACCTGCCGACCGGGTTCGAATCCTGATCCAGCCCTGACTCGAGGGAGTTCTAGTGACTGAAAGCAGGCCGGCGCTGGGTGTCGGCATGGTGGGGTACGCGTTCATGGGGCGCGTGCACTCACAGGCGTGGCGGAACGTCGCGGCGGTCTTCGACGTACCGGTGAGGCCGGCCATGGCCGTCCTGTCCGGGCGGTCCGCCGAGCGTACGGCCGAGGCGGCCGACACGCTCGGCTGGGCCGCGGTCGAGACGGACTGGAAGCGGCTGATCGAGCGCGACGACGTGCAGATCGTGGACATCTGCACGCCGGGCGACTCGCACGCCGAGATCGCGATCGCCGCGCTGGCGGCGGGCAAGCACGTCATCTGTGAGAAGCCGCTGGCCAACACCGTGGCGGAGGCGGAGGCGATGACCGCCGCCGCGAAGGAGGCGGCGGCGCGCGGCGTGCGCAGCATGGTGGCCTTCAACTACCGCCGCGTCCCCGCCATCGCCCTGGCCAGGAAGTTCGTGGCCGAGGGCAGGCTGGGCGAGATCCGGCATGTGCGCGCGCAGTACCTGCAGGACTGGATCGTCGACCCGGAGTTCCCCCTCGTGTGGCGGCTCCAGAAGGACAAGGCCGGGTCCGGCGCGCTCGGGGACATCGGCGCCCACATCATCGACACCGCCCAGTTCATCGTCGGCCGGAACCTGACCGGAGTGACGGCGCTCACCGAGACCTTCGTCAAGGAGCGCCCGCTCGCCGAGGGGTCGAGCGGCCTGGCCGGCCAGGGCGGCGGCGGTGCGAAGGGCGAGGTGACGGTGGACGACGCGGCCCTGTTCATCGGCCGCTTCGAGGGCGGCGCGCTGGCGTCGTTCGAGGCCACCCGCTTCGCCACCGGTCGCAAGAACGCGCTGCGCATCGAGATCAACGGGTCGGCGGGCAGCCTGTCCTTCGACTTCGAGGCGATGAACGAGCTGTGGTTCTACGACGCCGCGGAGTCGGACGCCGGCTTCCGGCGGGTTCTCGTCACCGAGCCGGACCACCCGTACGTGGGGGCCTGGTGGCCGCCGGGGCACGGCCTCGGGTACGAGCACACCTTCGTTCACGAGGTCAAGGACTTCCTGGAGGCGATCGCCGCCGGCACCGACCCGACGCCGTCCTTCGAGGACGGTCTCCAGGTGCAGCGGGTGCTCGCCGCCGTCGAGGAGAGCGCGGCTGCCGGTAGTGGCTTCACGAGTGTGGAGGACTGATGACCAGGCCGATCACGTTGTTCACCGGTCAGTGGGCGGACCTGCCGTTCGAGGAGGTCTGCCGGCTGGCCGCCGAGTGGGGCTACGACGGTCTTGAGATCGCCTGCTGGGGCGACCACTTCGAGGTCGACAAGGCCGTGGCCGACGACTCCTACGTCGAGCGCAAGCTGGAGACCCTGGCCAAGTACGACCTGAAGGTGTGGACGATCTCCAACCACCTGGTCGGCCAGGCCGTCTGCGACCACCCCATCGACGAACGGCACAAGGGCATCCTGCCCGCCCGCATCTGGGGCGACGGCGAGCCCGAGGGCGTCCGCCGCCGCGCCGCCGAGGAGATCAAGGACACCGCCCGCGCCGCCGCCAAGCTCGGGGTCCAGACCGTGGTCGGGTTCACCGGATCGTCGATCTGGCACACCCTGGCCATGTTCCCCCCGGTGCCGCCGTCGATGATCGAGGCCGGCTACGCCGACTTCGCCGAGCGGTTCAACCCGATCCTGGACGTCTTCGACGAGGTCGGGGTGCGGTTCGCCCACGAGGTGCACCCCAGCGAGATCGCCTATGACTACCACACCACGGTGCGGACGCTGGAGGCGATCGGCAACCGGCCGGCGTTCGGGCTGAACTGGGACCCCTCGCACATGGTGTGGCAGGGTCTGGACCCGGCGGGGTTCATCCTGGACTTCGCCGACAAGATCTACCACGTGGACTGCAAGGACGCCCGGGTCGCCACCCGCGACGGGCGGCGGGGCCGGCTGGCCTCGCACCTGGCGTGGGCCGACCCGCGCCGCGGCTGGGACTTCGTGTCCACCGGCCGGGGCGACGTGCCGTGGGAGGAGTGCTTCCGCGCGCTCAACCACATCGGCTACGACGGCCCGATCTCCATCGAGTGGGAGGACGCGGGCATGGACCGGCTGCACGGCGCACCCGAATCCCTCGCCTACATCCGCTCGCTCAACGCCATCACCCCACCCGACGCGGCCTTCGACGCCGCCTTCTCCTCCGAGAGCTGAGCCCTCAGCCGGCTGACGGGTAGCCCTTCGGGGCTACCCGTCGGTCCGGTGGAACCGCCTGCCGATCAACGCCATGCGGCGATGAGGTTGTCGGCGTTCCACGACAGGTCCGCGCCGATGGTGCCGTCGGTGCCGGACAGGGAGACCACAGCGAGACCACTCGTACCGGTCTCGAAGCCAGGCACCTGTAGTGCGTCGCGGCGCACCAGCTTCCGCTGGAGACGTGGACTACCTGTTCGGGATCGGCGGGCAGGCACGACTCCTTGATTTCGGCGCAGAGCGCCCCAACCGCCTCGACCGGCGACATCCCCTTGGTCGCGGTGAAGAAGAGGTACGGCACTTCAGCCCGGTCGGCGGCCTTGTGGGGTTTCAGACGGTTCGGCGGGGTGGGAGCAGGGCGTTGACGCGGTCGGAGCGGGGCCAGACGTAGGGAAGATCGTCGGGCTCGCCGGGGAACAACGGGCCGTAGAACCCGGGATCCTTGCGCAGCAGGGCGGAGCGGTGGCTGAGGTGGAGGGTGGGATCGCCCAGCCACGGCGGCAGCTCGCCCGCCTCGGCGAGGACGATCTGGGCGCGGGGCGTCTCGATGCCGCGGCAGCCGAGCAGTTCCCTGGTCATCGTCCCGGCGCAGGTGTCGGCCCGGCCCATGTCGCACCATGCCGCGACGATCTCCAGGCCGTAGCGGACCAGCGCCTCCTCGTACCCGGCCCACATGTGGGCGACGGGATGGTGCCGCCAGCCGTACCCCGGCACGGTGAGCGTGCGCAGGACCTGTAGCGCCTCGACCCGCTGCTTGCCCAGGCGGAGCGGGTCGAGCACCCCTGCGGAGGCGGTGAAGTCCGGATACGGCAGGAACGTCTGCATGTCGCCGTCCGGGTACCCGCGGCCACCGGAGATATCCCCCGGGGCGGGGAGATCTCGGTCCGCTCTCAGTCGAAGAGCACGATCTGCCGGAGCACCTCGCCGCCGCGCAGGGCGGCGACCGCCTCGTTCAGGTCGCCGATCCTGATTCGCGCGCTGATCATGCTGTCGAGGTCGAGCCTGCCCGCCTTGTAGAGGTTCACGAAGCGGGGGAAATCCCTGCGCACGTCGGCGCCCCCGTACAGCGAGCTGAGGATGTTCTTGCCCTCGAACAGCAGGCCGAAGGCGTTGAGGGGCACCTGGTCGTCCACGGCGCCCGCGCCGACGACGATGACGTCGCCGCCGCGCCGGGTCGCCCGCCAGGCCGTCATGATGGCCGCCGACCTGCCGACCGCCTCGAAGCCGTGGTCGAAGCCCTGGCCGCCGGTCAGGGTGCCGATCGCGTCGGTGAGCCCGTCGGGGGTGCAGGCGTGCGTGGCCCCCACCTTCAGGGCGAGCGCGTGCTTGGACTCCAGCGGGTCGATCGCGAGGATCGTGGTCGCGCCGGAGATCCGGGCCCCCTGGATCACCGACAGCCCGACGCCGCCGCACCCGACCACGGCCACGGTCGCCCCCGGGCGCACCTTCGCCGTGTTGAGCACGGCGCCGACGCCCGTGGTGACGCCGCAGCCGATCAGCGCCGCCACCTCGTACGGCACGTCGGGATCGACCCTGATCGCCCCCTGCCAGGGCACGACGATCTCCTCGGCCCAGGTGCCGCACCCGGCCATCCCGAACGCCGGGGTGCCGCCGCCGAACCGGAAGCGCGGCTCGGCGAAGCCCTTCATCATGTAGGTCATGCACAGGTTCGGCTGCCCGGCCAGGCAACTCGGGCAGTCGCCGCAGGCGGGCGTCCAGCTGACGATGACGTGGTCGCCCGGCCGGACCGCGGTGACGCCGTCGCCCACCTCGACCACCTCGCCCGCGCCCTCGTGCCCGGGGATGATCGGCAGAGGCTGGGGGAGCACACCGGTCAGCACCGACAGGTCGGAGTGGCACACGCCGGTCGCCCGTACGCGCACGCGCACGTCGCCCGGGCCCACCGGCGTCAGCGTGATGTCGTCGCGGATGTCCAGCCTGTCGTCGCCGACCGCGTGCAGGATCGCTCCGCGCATGGTTACGCGCATGATTATTCCTCGACGAGGGACAGCGCGGCCTTCGGGCAGGACCGCACCGCGTGGCGGACCCGGTCGAGCAGCTCGGCGGGCGGCTCGGGCACCAGCACCCAGAGGTTGTCCTGGTCGTCGACCTCGAAGACCTCGGGAGCCAGGCCCATGCAGACGGCGTTGGCCTCGCACGCCTCGTAATCCACAACGATCCTCACGACGCGTCCTCCTCATCGGGGGCCCGGGTAGGGTGCCCGTCATGGTAACTCCCATGCCCCTTCCGCTGCGCCGTGCCGCCGAGGAGGCGCGCGGCTTCATGCCGCCCGCCGAGGGCGAGGCGCTGTACGAGACCGCCGCGACGTACGGCCTCCGGGGGCCGGTCTGCGAGATCGGCACGTACTGTGGCAAGTCGGCGATCTATCTGGGCGCCGGGGCGCGGCAGGCGGGGACGGTGGTCTTCACCGTGGACCATCACCGGGGCTCGGAGGAGATCCAGCCCGGCTGGCCGCACCACGACCCCGGCCTGGTCGACGAGAGGACCGGGCGGATGGACTCGCTGCCGTTCTTCCGCGGTGCGATCGCCGCCGCCGGCCTGGAGGACGAGGTGATCGCGGTCGTCGGCGACTCGGCGACGGTCGCCCGGTTCTGGGCGACGCCGCTCGCCGTGCTGTTCGTCGACGGCGGCCATTCGGAGGAGCCGGTGACCGCCGACTACGAGGGATGGGCGCCGCACGTCATGCCGGGCGGCGCGCTCGTCTTCCACGACATCTATCCCGACCCCGCCGACGGCGGGCAGGCGCCGTACCACGTCTATCTGCGCGCGCTGGAGTCGGGCGCCTTCACGGAGGTGCGGGTCACCGGGTCCCTGCGGGTGCTGGAGAAGAGCTGACCGGGATCAGGTGCGGGCGCGCGCGCAGCCGCACTCGCCGGTGACACGGGCCTCCCGGCCGCCGGCGTCGCGGAAGATCCCCGAGCCGGGGGTCGCGCGGGCGAGCGCGTCGGCGGCGAGCACCACCGCGGCCGCCGTGTAGCCCGACCGCTCGTCGGGGAAGTGCCGCTCGTTCACGAACTGCCAGCCGGTCCAGTAGGCCCCGTCCTCGTGGCGCAGGTGCTGCATGTCCGCGAACACCGTCAGCGCGCGGTCCCGCAGCCCGGCGGCGTCGAGCGCGAGCACCAGCTCGCACGACTCCGCGCCGGTCACCCACGGCTGGTCGGAGACGCAGCGCGCCCCGAGGCCGGATTCCACGAAGGTGTCCCATTCCAGGTCGAACCGGCGTACGGCGTCCACCCCGCGGACGGCGCCGCCGAGCACGGGGTAGTACCAGTCCATCGAGAACCGGCTCTTGTCGGCGAACGCCTCCGGGTGGTGGGCGACGACGTGGCCGAGCCGGTCGGCGGCGAGCTCCCAGTCGGGCTGCGGGTCGCCCAGCCGTTCGGCGAGCAGGGCCCCGCACCGCAGGCCCTGGTGGATCGACGAGCACCCGGTGAGCAGGGCGTAGCCGGCCGGGTGGCCCTCGGCGTCGCGCTGCCAGAGGATCTCGCCCCGCGTGGTCTGCAGCCCCATGACGAAGCCGAGGCCCCGGACGACCACCGGCCACATGGCGCGGGCGAAGTCCTCGTCGCCGGTCACCAGCAGGTCGTGCCAGACCCCCACCGCGATGTACGCCGCGTGATTGGACTCGCCGGCGGCCTCGGCGGGCCGCCCGTCCCGGATCCTCGTCGGCCAGGAGCCGTCCGGGCGCTGGTGCCGTACGAGCCAGTCGTAGCCCCTGCGGGCCTCCTCGCGCAGCCCGGCCACGGTCAGCGCCATCAGGCACTCGATGTGGTTCCAGGCGTCGATGTGGCCCTCGGGCCAGGGCACCCCGCCCTCGTCGTCCTGGATCGCGGCGATGCTCTCGGCCGTACGGAGGACCTGGTCGGCGGTGATGATCCCGGGAACGTGCGGCAGCCGCCTCATGCCGGCTTCCGGACGTAGACCACCACGCTCTTGCCGATCAGGGGGTTGAGCACGGCCTCGGCCAGCCGGGTGGCGAGGGGGCGCTTCATGATGTCCCAGACGAGAAGCTCGTGGTACGCCTTGGCGAGCGGATGCTCGTCGTTCTTCACTCCGACCGCGCACTTGATCCACCAGTACGGCGTGTGCAGCCCGTGCGCGTGGTGGTGGCCGCCGACCTCCAGACCCGAGGCCTTGAGCTTCGCCTGGAGCTCCGCCAACGTATAAATCCGGATATGTCCGCCAGGGGTGGTGTGGTAGTCCTCCGACAGCGCCCAGCAGACGCGCTCGGGGAGGAAGCTTGGCACCGTGATCGCGGCCCGGCCGCCCGGCTTGAGCACGCGTACGATCTCCCGCATCGCGGCCATGTCGTCGGGGATGTGCTCCAGCACCTCGGCGGCGATGACGCGGTCGAAGGAAGCGTCGGGGAACGGCATGTCGAGGGCGTCGCCGACGACGGTGTCACCGGTCGCGCCCGCCGGCACCTCACCCTCCTTGTCCATGGCCGCGAACATGGCCGCCACGCTCTCCATCTCGGCGGCGTCCATGTCGAAGGCGGTCACGTCGGCGCCGCGGCGCAGCACCTCGAAGGCGTGCCGGCCACCACCGGCCCCGAGGTCGAGGACGCGGTCACCCGGTCCGACCGGCAGCCGGGCGAAGTCGACGGTCAGCACTCGGTGCCTGCCTCTCGTGGGGTGGCGCTGCATGGGGTGGTGCTGCGTGGGGTGGTGCTGCGTGGGTCCGGGGAGTCACCGCGAGGGGGTGTGAGCGGCGATGGCCTCGTGGTAGGCCTCGACGGTGCGCCGGGCGACGACCGGCCACGCGTAGCGCTCCATCACGCGGTCGTGGCCGCGGCGGCCGTACTCCCCGCGCTCCCGCGGGGAGTCGAGCAGGCGGCGCAGCACGGCGGCCAGCTCCTCCGGATCGCCCGGTGTCACCTGGATCGCCGCGTCGCCGACCACCTCGGGCAGGGCGCCCGTACGCGAGGCGACCAGCGGGGTGCCGCACGCCATGTGCTCGACGGCCGGCAGCGAGAAGCCCTCGTAGAGGGAGGGGACCACCGCCACCTCGGAGGTGGCGATCAGCTCGGCCAGCTCCTCGTCGGGGATGCCGTGCACGAACCGTACGCGGCCGTGCAGCGACAGCTCGCCGACGAGCTGTTCGGTGGGCCCGCCGGGGGTGGGCCTGCTCACCACGGTCAGGTCGACCTCCCGCTCGGTGGCGAGCTTGGCGACGGCCCGCAGCAGGGTCGCGACGCCCTTCATCGGGGAGTCGGCGCTGGCCACGGCCACGATCGAGTTCTCCCGCTTCGGCGCTTCCGGCCGGGGGTGGAAGAACCGCGTGTCGACGCCGAGGGGGATCAGCCGCATGTTCGACTGCGGCACGTTGAAGTCGCGATGGATGTCGGCGAGCGACGACTCGCTGACGGTCAGGATCGGGCTGAGCCGGGGGGCGACGACGCTCTGCATGCGGACGAACCCGTACCAGCGGCGCATCGACAGCCGCTTCCACCCCTTGGCGGCCTTCAGCTCGATCCGCCGGTCGACGCTGATGGGGTGATGAATGGTGCCGACCACCGGGAGCAGCTTCTGGATGCCGAGCAGGCCGTATCCCAGCGTCTGGTTGTCCTGGACGACGTCGAAGTCGTCCCGCCGTTTCCTGAGCTCGCGGAAGGCGCGGAGGCTGAACGTCAGCGGCTCGGGGAACCCGGCCGTCCACATGGTGGCGACCTCCAGCGCGTCGATCCAGTCGCGGTACTCCGCGAGCTTCGGCGTGCGGAACGGGTCCTCGTCGCGGTAGAGGTCCAAACTGGGGATCTTGTTGAGGATCACGCCCTCGTCCAGCTCCGGGTACGGCTGGCCGGAGAAGACCTCGACGTGATGGCCCAGGGTGACGAGCTCACGGCTGATGTGGCGTAGATACACCCCCTGGCCGCCGCAGGTGGGCTTGCTGCGATAGGACAGCAGCGCGACTCGCAGCCTCTCCGCCAAGAGGCACCCCTTTCCAGTCGTGCCCCCGTGGGGCTGCTGCCAGGAACACTACCATTTGACCTTATCCGGGCTCTTATGAGGTGGAAGTCGTCCTCGCTCGACCCTCACCCTCCCCGAACTGGGGTGTTAGGTTACCCGAACGAGATTCGGTGTAACGCGTTCTACTACCGGCTATGTGGGCGAGGTCGGGCAGGGCGGTACATTCGCCTCTCATAGGCTGAGTTGGGTGGTATGAGGAGGATCCGTTGGCCAGGCGTGCGCTGATCACCGGCATCACCGGTCAGGACGGCTCCTATCTCGCCGAGCACCTGCTGCGTGAGGGATACGAGGTTTGGGGGCTGGTCCGCGGCCAGGCGAACCCGCGCGTCCCGCGCGTGCGCCGGCTCCTGCAGGACGTGCGGCTCGTGCGGGGCGACCTGCTCGACCAGGGGTCGCTGATCTCGGCGGTGGAGAAGGCGCAGCCGGACGAGGTCTACAACCTCGGGGCCATCTCGTTCGTGCCGATGTCGTGGGAGCAGGCCGAGCTCACCGGGGAGGTGACCGGCATGGGCGTGCTCCGGGTGCTGGAGGCCATCCGCGTCTGCTCGGGGATCACCGCCTCGCGCGGCTCGTCCGCGCGGCAGATCCGCTTCTACCAGGCGTCGTCTTCGGAGATGTTCGGCCAGGTGAGAGAGACGCCGCAGACCGAGCGCACCCCCTTCCACCCGAGGTCGCCGTACGGCGTGGCGAAGGCGTACGGGCACTTCCTCACGCAGAACTACCGCGAGTCGTACGGCATGTTCGCGGTGTCGGGCATCCTGTTCAACCACGAGTCGCCCCGGCGCGGGGCCGAGTTCGTCACCCGCAAGGTCTCGCTCGGCGTCGCGAGGATCAAGCTCGGCATGGCGTCGGAGCTGCGCCTCGGCAACCTGGAGGCGCGCCGCGACTGGGGCTTCGCGGGCGACTTCGTGCGGGCCATGCACCTGATGCTGTCGGCCGCCGAGCCGGAGGACTACGTCATCGGCACCGGGCGTACGCACTCGGTGCGCGAGCTGGTCGAGGCCGCCTTCGGCGCCGCCGGGCTGGACTGGGAGCGGCACGTCGTCTGCGACTCCTCCCTGCACCGGCCGGCGGAGGTCGATCTGCTCTGCGCGGACCCGAAGAAGGCCCGCACCCAGCTGGGCTGGGAACCGACGGTGTCGTTCGAGGACCTTGTGGCGATAATGGTCGAGGCCGACCTGCGCCTTCTCGCCGACGGCCGCGATCCCGAGCAGGACAATCCCTCCTGGCCGTGACCGTCCCGTCCGGGGTGGTGCGTTTCTGTCGGTGCGCTCTGGTACGACAGACGCATGGGTGTGAGCGTCGAGGAGTTCCTGGGCATGCTGGACCGGCTGCCCGAGGTGCGGCAGAGCGAGGGAGGCGACTGGGTCGCCTTCAAGGTGCGCGACAAGGGTTTCGGCTACCTCTGGGAGCGGACTCGGACGGTCGGCCTCAAGGCCACGATCGAGGAGCAGATCGCGCTGGTGGCCGAGCGTCCCGAGGTGTTCGAGCCGCAGTTCACCGCCGGGCGGTTCGGCTGGGTCGTCGTCCACCTGGAGGGGATCGACGCGGACGAGTTGTTCGAGCTGGTCACCGAGGCCTGGTGCCTGACCGCGCCCAAGGCCCTCGTCGAGGCATTCGAATGACGCCCCGTTGAACTGGAACCCGTTCTAGCCCGATGCCGATGGTGGGGTGAACGAGGGCCGTTTGAATACGAGGGCCGGTTGAATATCAGAAACCCGCGAGCAGCCGTTCGGCGGCGAGTTCGATCCGGTGCTGGATCTGCTCGTAGGTGCGCCGTCCGCGCAGCATCTCCAGCAGCTCCTGCACCCATACGCCCACCAGGGACCCGCTGAGGGCGAGCTGGTCGTCGGGAGAAAGGTCCGCGGTGCTGCCGCCGGCGGCGACACGCAGCACCAGGCTCGCCATCCGGTCGCCGAACGGCGCCTCCACCTCCGCGATGATCAGGGAGCGGATCAGCGCGTCGGCCAGTTCCGGCTCGCGCATCAGCCCCCGGGTCGCCCGCATCAGCACGTCGACCGCGCGGCCGGCGGGATGGGCGGCGTTCGGGGGCCGCCGCTCGATGCTGGACTCCAGCAGGTCGATCTCCTCGCCCACGACCGCGACGACCAGGTCCATTTTGGAGGGGAAGTAGCGGTAGAGCGTTCCCAGCGCGACGCCCGCGCGTTCGGCCACCGTGCGCATCTGCATCGCCTCGACGCCCCCACGGGAGGCGAGGGCCGCGGCCGCCTGCACGATCCGCCGGCGTCGCTGGTGCTGACTCCTGGTGCGGACTCCGGGGGTGGCCGGAGCCGGATGCGCGCCCGTGCCGGAGCGTGCGTCGGGGCGCGGCGGCGGGACATCGGCGACCACATGCGAAGTGCGCATGGGACCACGCTATCCGACTGCCGCCCGTTCAGACTGGTTACCCGCCAGTCGCGAAAACGCCGGGATTCAGCAGAATGTAATCGGTTCTACTTCGCTGTCCCGAGCGGAGAGGTCAGTGCGTGACGATCGTCGGCACGGTGAAGAAGACGACCAGCGCGATTATCAGGCAGATCAGGAAACCGACGACTTCCCACAGCCAGTCGTAGTGCCGGTCGCTCTTCGTGCGCGACCCCTTCCCCGCAGGCCCGCCGCCGGTCTTCCCGGTCTTCCTGGTGCTTCCGGCCTTTCCGGCGCTGCTGGGGCTCGTGTGCTTCCTGGCCGTGCGCTTGCCGTCCTTCCGTACCGGCGCGACCGGCGCGACCGGCGAGGCAGCGGATACGGCAGCAGGAGCGGTGGCAGCGGCGGCCGCTGCAGTAGCCGCTGCAGGGGCTGACATATCGGTCGATGCGGTGGCAGGCGCCGGGGCCGATGCCGGGGCGGGGTCCGAGGCATCGGCCTCCGCCTGCGGCGCCTCGGGAGCCCCGTCCTCGGGGAACGCCGCCGGATACTCCCCGGCCGGATCCTCGGCCCGCTCCTCGGCCTGCGGGAACTCAGTCTCCGGGAACTCAGTCTCCGGGAACACCACCTGCGAGATCGCGGCGCTCTCGGCCGGGCGGAACGCGGCGGATGGCGTGGAAGGTTCGGGGTGCTCGGACTGCCAGAACTGCCAGGACTGCCCGGACGGCCCGGATGCCTCGGGCGACGAGGCGGCCTCCATGGCAGGCCGGGGCTCCGGCTCAGCGGTGTCGGCGGTGGGCTGAGGAGCCGGCTCGCCGACCGGCTTGGGGGGCGCCTCGGCCGGGGCGGCGAAAGCGTCGAAGGGTTCGGCGGAGCGGAGCGTCTCGAACAGGAGCGTGTGCGCCGCGTCAAACGGCTCGGCGGGCCTGGAGGCGGTGGCCGGGTCGGCGGGGGTGAACGCGTCGAAGGACCCACTGTGTGGGAGTGAGCCCGCCGGTGTGAAACCGTCGAAGGACTCACCGGGCGGGGGTGGGCCGGCAGGGGCGAAGGCGTCGAAGTCGCGCCGTTCGCCCGGCGCCTGTCCCGGCACCTGTGCTTGCGGATGGTCCGCGAAGACGGTGTGGGCGGGTGACGGATCGGCGGGCCGGGTCACGCCGGGAGGAGTCGCGGGTGCGAAGGCGTCGAACGGGCCAGTCGGGCGGAAGGCGTCGAACGGCTCAGCGCCGGATGACCCAGCGCCGGATGACCCAGCGCCAGACCTGTCTGAGCCGGAGCTGTCCGCGATGAAGCCCTCGGCTGCGAGACCTGCGGCTGCGAGACCCTTGGCGCCCGCGGAACTCGCATCACCCGCGTACCCAGCCGAGCCCCCTGGCTCCGGAACGCCGAAGCCGGGCGCGGGACCGCGCAGGGCGGACTCCGGAAGGCCGGAGCCGGGCGGCTGTGACAGGGCATGCGACGGCGGGGATGACGCCTGCGACGCCACCTGGGATGGCGCCTGGGACAGGGGTTCGGACAGGGCTTCGGACAGGGCCTGGGATGGGAACCGTGGGGAAACCTGCGGCTCCACGGGCGCCGCCAGGGAGTCCTGCGCCGGGCTGTCCTGTGCGGATATCCCCTGGGCCTGGGGCTCGGGGCGGGTGGCGCGCTTCCTGCGCAGGCGGCCCTCGGTGAGCGAGTTGAGCAGCGCTCCGCGCAGCCGGGGCATGGGCTCGGTCGTCGCCTCGTGCTTGGCCTTGCGCCCGGACTCCTGGGGGGTGATGGCCTCGGTCTTGACCACGCAGGTGTTGGTGACCTGGTCGGGGTCGCTCAGCGGCAGCGGCCAGGTCGGTGTGGTCGGCCACAGCCTCTTGGTGACGAGCCCGCCGGGCCGAGCACCCGGCCGAGAATCGGGTTGGGCGCCGGACTGTGCGCCGGACTGTGCGCCGGACTGGTCCGCCACCTGCTCCGAACCGGGCTCGGGTGAGTCGCCGGGCTCCTCGTACGGCAGCGCCGCCAGCACCCGGTTGCGTACGGAGGCGGACGGGTGACGCCAGGGCAGCCGGGCCAGCACGTCGGCGATGGGGGCGACTCCGATGGCGTCGTACACCTCCGCGACGGAGGGAGGCACGAACGGCGCGGACCCCGCAGCGGCGACCGCCGTCGCCAGCGTCTGGGTGAAGCGGCGCCTCGCCCCGGCGGCGAGCTCCTCCGCGGTGTCGACCGCCACGTCGAGCACCAGCGACAGCTCGGGCGGCGTGAGGCCGCAGACCTCCGACAGCAGCAGGACCTCCCGCTGGTGCGGCCGGATGTCGCGGAACACCCGCTCGATCAGCGCGGTCGCCGGGTCGGCGACGGAGTCCACGGCGGGCAGCGCGTAGCTGACGTCCCGGCGGTAGATCTCGCGGCGGGCCAGCGCGTACAGCACGGCGCACGTGGGGGGCTCGGGGGCGGCCGGAGCGGTGGTGAAGACGGCCACCACGGCGTCGGCCGCCGAGGCGGTCTCGCCGAGCTGGTCGTGGCAGTACGCGAACAACCCCGCGGCGTGACGCTCGAAGAGCTCGGCGATCAGCTCGCTCCTGGAGCGCTGACCGGTGAGCGGTGAAGTCACGACCGGCTCCTCAAGGGTTCGTGGCTGGTCCCTACGAGAGGAACGGAGCGGAGGGACAGGAGAGGCGTGAGAGTAATCATGCCAACACATCGGCGCACCACGCATCAGGAGATGCCCTATTGATAGATATTCAGGCCCGGATCTCGCGAGTATCCTCCGTAGGCTGACGGCCGGGCTGACGAACGCGGTGGGGGCCGCCAGGATTTTCGAGGAGCTGACGGGGAAGAGCGAAGGCGCCACCGGTGTTGCCTTGATCGCACTCTTTCGAAGGGCAGATACGGCGTGATCACATTCGAAGGTGTCACCAAGCGCTACCGGGACGGGACGGTGGCCGTGGACGACCTGAGCCTCGAGGTGCCCACCGGTGCGATCACCGTGTTCGTGGGCCCCTCCGGCTGCGGCAAGACCACCTCGCTGCGGATGATCAACCGCATGATCGACGCCACCTCCGGCCGCATCGCCCTCGACGGCCAGGACGTGCGGGAGATCGACCCGCCCACGCTCCGGCGCGGCATAGGGTACGTCATCCAGCAGGCGGGCCTGTTCCCGCACCGCAAGATCGTGGACAACGTCGCGACGGTGCCGTACCTGCTCGGCTGGAACAAGAGGAAGGCCCGCGCCCGGGCGATGGAGCTGCTCGAACTGGTCGGGCTCGACGCGGGCCTCGCGAACCGTTATCCCTTCCAGCTCTCCGGCGGCCAGCAGCAGCGGGTCGGCGTGGCCCGGGCGCTCGCGGCGGACCCGCCGGTGCTGCTGATGGACGAGCCGTTCAGCGCCGTCGACCCGGTCGTGCGGGCCAGCCTCCAGGACGAGTTGCTCCGCCTGCAGTCGGAACTGCGCAAGACGATCGTGTTCGTCACCCACGACATCGACGAGGCGGTCAAGCTCGGCGACACGGTGGCCGTCCTGCGCGTCGGCGGGCGACTGGCCCAGATGGCGGGCCCCGCCACGCTGCTCACCGAGCCGGCCGACGAGTTCGTCCGCGGCTTCCTCGGCCGCGACCGGGGCATCCGGCGGCTGTCGTTCATCTCCGCCAAGGAGGTGCGGCTCGGTCCGGCGCCGCCCGACCTTGTGACCGGCGGGGACGGCAGGCCGCTCGGCTGGCGGACCGGCGACGGCCTCGCGGCGTACGGCACCTTCGACCCCGAGACCGACTCGCTGCGGGCGGCGCTCGACGCGGCGCTGCTGTCGCCGAACGGCGTCGCGGTCGCCGTGGACGAGGAGGGCCGCGTGCGCGGGGTGGCCGGGCGGGACGCGATCGACGACCTGCTCGCCGAGTACGCGCCGCCCGTCAGGGGCGCCGGCTCCGCCGAGGCCGAGGAGGCGCCCGCGTGATCGAGGAGCCCCTGGTCCGCTGGGACTGGATCGCGCGCAACTGGGCCAGCGGAAGCCCCTCGGCGATCAGCACGCTGCTGGAGAACCACGTCGTGACGGCCTTCCTGCCGGTGCTGCTCGGGCTGGTGGTGGCGCTGCCGCTCGGCCTGGCCTGCGCCCGATGGCGGTGGCTGTACCAGCCGACGGCGGCGCTGATGAACGTGACCTACTCCCTGCCCTCTCTCGTCCTGTTCTCGGTCTTCCTGTCCGTCACCGGGCTCACCCGCGCGACCGTCGTCATCCCGCTGACGTTCTTCGCCCTGGCGATCCTGATCCCGGCCGTCGTGGACGGGCTGGCCTCGGTCCCCGATCCCGTACGGCAGTCGGCCGTGGCGATGGGCTTCCGGCCCGCGCGCCGCCTGCTCCGGGTCGAGTTGCCGGTCGCGGTGCCGGTGGTCCTGGCCGGGCTGCGGGTCGCGACCGTGTCCAGCATCAGCCTGGTGAGCGTGGGCGCGCTGATCGGCCAGGGCGGGCTCGGCAACCTGTTCATCGACGGCTGGCAGCGGCAGTTCTACACGCCGATCGTGGTCGGGATCGCGCTCATCGTGCTGCTCGCGGTGCTCGCCGACGGGCTGCTCGTGCTCGCCCAGCGGCTGCTGACCCCCTGGTCCCGGGCAAGGAGCGCAGCGTGAACTGGCTGGCCGACTTCTTCGGCGACGCGGCGCACTGGTCCGGCCCCGACGGCATCCCGGCCCGGCTGCTGGAGCACCTGGGATATTCGGCGGCGGCCTTCCTCGTCGCGGCGCTGATCGCCGTGCCGCTCGGCATGCTCATCGGCCACACCGGCCGCGGTGCGCTGCTCGTCGTCGTCGCGGCGAACGCCGCCCGGGCCCTGCCGACGCTCGGCCTGCTCGTGCTCGTCGTGCTGCTGGCCGGGGTGGGGACCGTGCTGCCGGTGCTGGTCCCGCTGATCGTGCTGGCGATCCCGCCCATCCTGGTGAACACGTACGAGGGCCTGCGGGGGGTGGACGCCGACCTGCGCGACGCGGCGTACGGCATGGGCCTGCGCGGACGGCAGGTGCTGTTCCGGACGTCGGCACCCGTCGCGCTGCCGCTGATCCTGCTGGGGCTGCGCCTGTCGGCCGTCCAGGTCGTCTCCACGGCCACCGTGGCGGCGTTCGTCGGTCTCGGCGGGCTCGGCCGGTTCATCATCGACGGCCTGGCCACCAAGGCGTACTCCAGCGTGATCGGCGGCGCGGTCCTGGTCGCGGCCCTCGCGCTGGCCGTCCAGTTCGGCTTCCTCCTCCTCGACCGGGTGGTCGTCTCGCCGGGAGTCCGGCAGACCCGCTAATCTCCGTATTATCTCCCAGGAATGAAGGGTTTTTCCTTATGAGGCGTATGTTCGGCGTCGCGGCGGTCGCCCTGACCTCGGCGCTCACATTGTCGGCCTGCGGGGGCTCCGACCCGCTCACCACCGCGACCGCGGCCCCGTCGGCGTCCGGTTCCGGCGACGCCGCCGCCAAGGTGGTCGTCGGCTCCTTCGACTTCCCCGAGAGCGTCCTGCTCGCCTCGATCTACGCCCAGGCACTCCAGGCCAAGGGCGTCACGGTCGAGGAGAAGCCCAACATCGGCAGCCGCGAGGTGGTCTACGACCAGGTCAAGAGTGGCGGCCTGACCGTCCTGCCGGAGTACGCCGGGTCGCTGCTGGCGTTCGTCGACAAGTCGAGCACGGCGCGGACGAAGGACGACATCCTCTCCGGGCTGAAGGCCAAGCTGCCGCCCGAGCTGGAGATCCTGGAGCCCGCCGCGGCCGAGGACAACAACTCGCTCACCGTCACCAAGGCGACGGCCGACAAGTACAAGCTCGCCACGATCGAGGACCTCGCGAAGGTCTCCAAGGACCTCACGGTCGGCGGCCCGCCGGAGTTCAAGGACCGTCAGGAGGCGAACTTCAAGAGCGTCTACGGCCTGGAGTTCAAGCAGTGGAAGCCCACCGGGGCGACCACCGCTGACGCGATCAAGAGCGGCACGGTCCAGGTGGGCAACGTGTTCACCACCGACCCCAAGATCGTGCTGAACGACCTCGTGCCGCTGCAGGACAACAAGAACGCCTTCGGCTCGGAGAACGTGACGCCCCTGGTCCACAAGGCCGAGGCGAACGACACCGTGGTCTCCACGCTCAACGCGATCTCCGCCAAGCTGGACACCGAGACGCTGGTCTCGCTGATGAAGCGGATCGCCGTCGACAAGGACGACCCGCCGGCGGTCGCCAAGGACTGGCTGACCCAGAACGGTCTCGTCTGAGTGATCCGGGAATGAGTCCGGTGCAGGGGCTGTTCACCGAGGCCATGCGGCAACTGGCCGCGGGCGTCGCCGTGGTGACGGTGAAGGACGACCGTGACGACCTCGGCACGACGGTCGCGACGCTGATGTCGGTGTCGCTCGACCCGCCGCTCGTGCTGGTCAGCCTCGACTCGGCCGGATATCTCGCCGAGGTGCTCCTGCGCCGGGACCGGTGGGCCGCCAGCCTTCTCGCGGACGGCCAGCAGGCGGTCGCCTCCCGCTTCGCCGCCGCCGGGCGGCCGGGGGCGCGGCTCCTGCTGGCCGGGACCGCCCACCACCGCGGCGAGCACAGCGAGGCGCTGGTGGTGGAGGGCGGCGTGGCGGCGATCGAGGCCGAGACGACGCAGGTCGTCCCGGCCGGCGATCACACGCTGTTCGTCGGCGCGGTGCTGGGCGTCGACTACGTCGACGCCGCCAAACCCCCGCTCGTACGGCTGCGCTCCCGCTACCGGACGGTCCAGTAACCCGGCAGCACGAGCGGGCCGTACGCCGGGAGGCCGAGCTCCCCGGCGAGCCGGGCCAGCGGTCCCCACGCCTCCAGGCGCACCCGGGAGAGGGCGGCCGACCTGTCCTCGCTGGACTCCGCCGGCCGCAGCCGCTCCAGCGGGTGCATGCGGGGATAGGTCCGCACCGGGGCGGCGGTGGGGAGCCCGGCCCGGCGGCGGGCCATGGCGAGGGCGTCCTCCAGGCCGCCGAGCTCGTCGGCGAGGCCGGCCGCACGGGCGTCGGCGCCGGTCCACACCCGGCCCTTGGCCAGTTCGTGCGCCCGCTCCCTGCTCAGGCCGCGGCCGTCGGCCACCTTGCCGACGAAGTCGTCGTAGATGCGGTCGAGCCAGGCGTTGACCCGCTCCCACTGCGCATCGGAGAACGCGGTCGTCGGCGAGAACATCCCGGCGTTGGCGCCCTCGGCGACCGACTCCGTCACCACGCCGAGCCGGCCGAGCAGCTCTCCGACGACGGGCTTGCCGCCGAACACGCCGATCGAGCCGGTCAGCGTGCCCGGCTGGGCCACGATCACGTCGGCGGCCATCGACACGAAGTAGCCGCCGGAGGCGGCCAGGTCGCCCATCGACACGATGACCGGCTTGCCCGCCTCGCGGGCCAGCACGACCTCCCGCCAGATGGCGTCGGAGGCGACGTACGAGCCGCCGGGGCTGTCCACCCGGAACACGACGGCCTTGACCTTGTCGTCCCGCCGGGCCGCGCGCAGGGCGGCGCAGACGGTGTCGGAGCCCATGGCGCCTCCGCCGCCGAGGGGAGACCTGCCGCTGCGCCCGAGGCGGATCATGCCGGTGCCGTGCACCAGGGCCACAGTGTCGGCGCCGGGGTGCGGCAGCTTCCCGGACAGCGCGCTCTTGGCGTACCGGGACACGTAGAGCAGGTGGGCGCCGTCCTTGACGGTCTCCGCGTAGACCTCGTCGCGATACTTGAGCCCGTCCACGAGCCCGGCCTCGACGGCCTCGGCGCCGATGAACGGGCCCTGGTCGATCAGCTCGCGCACGCGCTCGGGGGTGAGCCCGCGGGCCTCGGCGATGCCGGCGGTGATCTGCTCGGTCACCGACTCGGCGATGCGGGCCGCCGACTCGCGGTGCGCGTCCGTCATGTGGTTCTGGGTGAACATGTTGGCCGCGGTCTTGTACTCGTGCCGCTGGCCGAGCTGATACTCCACCCCGGCCCTCGCGAGCGCGTCGCGCAGGAACCGCTGCTCCAGCGCCACCCCGGTCAGGCCGACGTCGCCGGAGGGCTGGAGGTAGACCCGCTCGAACGCGCTGGCCAGATAGTACGGAACCGTCCCGGCGCCGAACTCCCCGAAGGTCTCGGCGAACGCGACGGTCGGCTTGCCCGCCGCGCGCAGCCGCACGACGGCCTCGCGCAGTTCCTGCACCATCCCCAGGCCCAGGGGGTTCCCGCCGATCTTGACGATGAGCGCGGTGACCCGGGGGTCCTTGCGGGCGCGGCGCAGGCCCGACAGCACCTCCGCCAGGCGCGGCTTGCGCATCGACAGCAGGGCGGTGACAGGGTCGGCGGGCGGTCCCTCCGACAGCCCTTCGGTCAGGTCCAGCTCCAGCACCAGCGGCCCGGTGCGGCGCTGCCGCAGCTTGGCCACGGTCTCCACGATCGTCCTCGACGCGTCCATAAATGCCACCATAAGCGACGGTTTTGGGCGGTATGCCCCGACGGTCAGGGGCCCCCGCGTGAGTGTGGCACGCGGGGGCCCCGATCGGCGCGAAGAGACTACTTCAGGCCGGTGGACGGCGTCACTTGAGGCCGGTGGCCATGGCGGTGATCAGTTCGCCGTTGGCGGTGTCACCGCTGAACTCCCAGAAGAAGGCCCCGCCCAGACCCTGGTTCTTGGCGTAGGTCATCTTGCCGCCGATGGTGGCGGGGGTGTCGTAGCTCCACCAGTTGGAGCCGCACTTGGCGTACGCGGTGCCGGCGACCGTGCCGGTGGCCGGGCAGCTGTTCTTGAGGACCTTGTAGTCCTCGATGCCCGCCTCGTACGTGCCGGGCGCGGCGCCGGTGGCGGTGCCGCCGGGGGCCGACTGGGTCACGCCGGTCCAGCCGCGGCCGTAGAAGCCGATGCCGAGCAGCAGCTTGCTCGCGGGCACGCCCTTGCCCTTCAGCTTCTGGATGGCGGCGTCCGAGTAGAACCCGGCGATGGGGATGCCCGAGTAGGAGGTCAGCGGGGAGTGCGGAGCCGTCGGGCCCTGAGCGGCGAAGGCGCCGAAGTAGTCGTAGGTCATCACGTTGTACCAGTCGACGTACTGCGCCGCGCCCGCGTAGTCGGCGGCGTCGATCTTGCCGCCGCTCGTGCCGTCCGCGGTGATGGCCGCGGTGACGAGATAGTTGGCGCCGAACCTGGCGCGCAGCGCGGCCATCAGGTTCTTGAACGCCGCCGCGCCGCTGGAGTCACAGCTCAGGCCGCAGGCGTTCGGGTACTCCCAGTCGATGTCGATGCCGTCGAACACGTCGGCCCAGCGGGGGTCCTTCAGCAGGGTGTAGCAGGAGTTGGCGAACGCGGTGGGGTTCGCCGCGGCCTGGGCGAACCCGCCGGACCAGGTCCAGCCGCCGAAGGAGTAGAGGACCTTGATGTTCGGGTACTGCGCCTTGAGCTTGCGCAGCTGGTTGAAGGCGCCGCGCAGCGCGCCGGCGTCCCAGGTGTCGGCCTTGCCGTCCACGCTGTTGGCCGTCGTGTAGGCCATGTCGTAGTCGGCGT
Organism: Microbispora sp. NBC_01389; assembly: GCF_045040095.1. Lineage (NCBI taxonomy): Bacteria > Bacillati > Actinomycetota > Actinomycetes > Streptosporangiales > Streptosporangiaceae > Microbispora > Microbispora sp. NBC_01389. The sequence goes on along the minus strand of NZ_CP109552.1, from coordinate 570,642 downwards.
AGGAGTCGCCGATCGCGCACTGGCCGTTGGTCACGTTGCCGAACGCGTAGTTGATGTGGGTGAGCCTGGCGGCCGAACCGCTGGTCGCGATGTTCTTCACGAAGTACTGGCGGCCGTAGACGCCCCAGTCGGCGAAGTAGCCCAGCACCTTCTTGCCGCCCGGCGGGGGAGGCGGCGGCGTCACGGTGGGGGTCACGGTCGGGGTCACGGTGGGGGTCGGGCTCGGGCTCTTACTGGGGCTCGGGCTGGGGGAGGGGCTCCTCGTGGGGGTCGCGCTCGGGGAGGGGGACGAGGTGGAGCCGCCCGGCAGGAGCTTCCACAGGGCCGGCACGATCGGCGGCTCCCAGCCGGTCAGGGACGTGTGCGCCTGGATGCACTCGTAGTCCTTGCCCGCGTACGTGACCCGGGCGCCGACGGCGTACCAGGTGTTGGGGGCCCAGGCCGCGTAGGCCAGGGTGACGACTCCGGCCTTGGGGGCGGTGGCGACTGTGACGGCGGCTGTGCTGGAGACGGTGGCGGAGGCGGTCCCGATCGCGAGCGGCGCGAGCAGCGCGGCACCGGCGATCACGGACCCGAGGAGGATCTTTCGCAACGGAAACTCCCGGTCTGGGGGGCTAAACGATAGGAAAGTTTCCTATTAGTTCGCAGCGTAAGCACCGATCGCCGGAGGGTCAACGCCCCTGCGGCCGGTTAATCGCCGGTTAACTCCTCGCTAAGGTCCGGCCCGAACGTCACCTGCGCCGGAGCCGCGGGCTCCCGTACGATGATGCGGTGAGCGGTCTCGTTCGCTCGGTCTGGTACGAGCCTCGTCCCCCCGACCCGCCCAGGCGGGTGTGGCGCGACTGGGCGCTCGTCGTGGTGCTGGTGCCGCTCGCGGTGCTGGAGGGGGTGCTGCGGCCGGACCTGCCGTGGCGGGTCTTCTCGGTGGTCGTCACCGCCGGGCTGACGCCCGCGCTGCTGTGGCGCCGGACCCGGCCCCTGGAGGCGCTGGCGGTCTGCTTCGTCACGACGAGCCTGGTCCCGATCGCCCTCGACGGCGGGACGCTCGACATGTACTCCCTGGCCTACCTGCTGATCCTGCCGTACGCGCTGCTGCGGTGGGGATCGGGCCGCGAGATCGTGATCGGCCTCGCGGTCATGCTCACCGGGGCCGGCCTGTCCGTGCTCGTCGAGCACGCCGCGCCCGCCAACGCGATCGGCCCGTTCGCCGTCGTGCTCTCCACGACCACACTGGGCTGGGCGTTCCGCTACCGGGCCAGGGCGAGGACCCGCGAGCTCGACCAGGTCAAGCTGCTCGAACGCGAGCAACTGGCCCGCGAACTGCACGACACCGTCGCCCACCACGTCTCGGCGATGGCGATCCGCGCGCAGGCGGGCCTCGCCACGGCCGCGTCGCGGCCGGACGCCGCGACCGAGGCGCTGCGGGTGATCGAGGCCGAGGCGGCGCGCGCCCTCGACGAGATGCGGGCCATGGTCCGCGTCCTGCGCCGGGACGAGCCGGCGGACCTGACCCCCGGGCGGCAGATCGCCGACCTGGAGAGGCTCGCGGCCCCCGGCGGGCCGGACCACCCGTCCGTCGGGGTCGAGCTCTCCGGTGACCTCGGCGGCCTCTCCCCGTCGGTCGAGGCTGCGGTCTACCGCATCGCCCAGGAGGCGGTCACGAACGCGCTGCGGCACGCCCGCCACGCCACCCGGGTGGCGGTGCACGTCGCCGGGGACGGCCCCTCGGTGTGCCTGCGGGTGAGCGACGACGGCGACGGCGGCTCCGCCCGCCCGCCGGGCCCGGCGGGATACGGCATCGTCGGCATGGCCGAACGCGCCGACCTGCTCGGCGGCACCTGCGTGGCGGGCCCGGACCCCGGCCGGGGCTGGACCGTCACCGCGGTGCTGCCCAGGAACGGGGTGGCGACGTGAGCGTCCGGGTGCTCGTCGCCGACGACCAGGAGATCGTCCGCACCGGGCTCGCGATGATCCTCGACGCCCAGCCCGGCATCGAGGTCGCCGGCACGGCCGCCGACGGGCGGCGGGCCGTCGAGCTCGCGCGGCGCCTGCGCCCGGACGTGTGCCTGTTCGACATCCGCATGCCCGGCGTCGACGGCATCGAGGCCACCCGCTGCCTCGCCGGGCCGGGGGTCGCCGACCCCCTCGCCGTCGTGGTCATCACCACGTTCGACCTCGACGAGTACGTCTACGCCGCGCTGCGGGCCGGCGCCCGGGGATTCCTGCTCAAGAACGCCGGCGCCGAGATGCTCTCCCAGGCCGTGCACGCCGCCGCCGGCGGGGACGCGCTCATCGCCCCGAGCGTCACCGCGCGGCTGCTCGGGGCCTTCGCCCGGTCCGGCCCCGCCGCGTCGGCGGCGCGGCTCGTCGAGCCGCTGACCTACCGGGAGGAGGAGATCCTGGCCGCGGTGGCGCGCGGGCGGACCAACAGCGAGATCGCCGACGAGATGCACATCTCGCTCAGCACGGTCAAGACGCACGTCGCCAGCCTGATGGCCAAGCTCGGCGCCCGCAACCGCGTCGAGATCGCCATGTGGGCCTATCAGACGGGCCGCGTCACGGGCTGACGGGCACCGGGCTTGGGGGCACGGGGCTTGGGGGCACCGGGCTTGCGGGTGCCGGGCCCGCGCCGGACGGCCCACTCGGCCACGGCGAGGTTGATCACCCACGCGGCGGTCATGAGCAGCGCGCGGGGGAGAGGGCCGGGCTGCGCGCCGGTCAGCACGACCCAGGGCACGAGGGTCAGCACCTGGGTGCCCGCGCCCATGCCGAGCGCGTAGCCGCGCGCCATCCACGCGCGGTGGCGGGCGATGTCCCGCCGCCGGATCGCCGCGAAGCCGAGGACGATCGACACGATCATGCCGCCGCCCACCGCCAGCCGTACGCCGACCAGGAGGGCGCTGTCGTCCGGCAGATGCGGATAGAACAGCGTCATCCACAGGCCCGACAGGGCCGTGACGAGCCCGGCGGGCACCAGCAACCGTCCCGCGACCCGGTGCCAGCGCGGCGCGCGGCGGCGGAGCGCGGGGGCGAACTGCAGGGCGCCGAGAAGGCTGAACAGGGTGACGGCGACGATGTGCGCGACCACGGGGAGGGGCGTCGCGAAATACCGGGCGCTGTCCGCGGTGACCGGCCCGCCGCCGGTGAGCTGCGACAGCCGGGCCGCACCGGCGACCACGGGCACGGCGCTGAGCGCGATCAGCCCCGCCGGCACCCACCACTCCCTTCTCCTCCGGCCGCCTCGCGCGGACGCGGTCCGTCGCGTCGATCTCAGCTCGGTGGATCTCAGCTCGGTGGATCTCGGTTCGGTCGATCTCGGTTCGGTCATGGCCCGATCGTCGTACGCGGGGCGGGGGCGGATCATCGGCGGAACGGCTCGATCCGCACCGGTCCATCGGCTGCCGATCGGGCGTACTTTCGGCCGATGAGTCCCGGGCGCGGCGCTTCCTACGCTGGCTCTCCCAGTCACCACCCAGCCACCACCCGGCCGCCACCCAGCCACAGAGGCGACGAGGAGAGATGTCATGAAGGCCTACGTCCTACGCTCGTACGGCCCGCCCGAGGTCCTGGAGCTGGGCGACGTCCCGACGCCGGCGCCCGGTCCCGGGGAGGTGCTGGTCCGGGTCCGGGCCACCTCCGTCCAGCCGTACGACTGGCACCACATGAGAGGCGAGCCGTACGTCGCGCGCCTGATGGGCGGCACGCTCGGCCCGCGCGGGCCGCGGATCGGCGTCCTGGGCGCCGACGTCGCGGGCGAGGTCGAGGCGGCAGGCCCGGGCGTCACGGCGTTCCGCCCCGGCGACCAGGTGTTCGCGCTGCTCACCGGGGGTGGATTCGGCGAGTACGTCCGCGTCGGGGAGAGCGAGCTGGTCCGCAAACCGGAGAACCTGTCGTTCGAGCAGGCGGCGGCGGTGCCGCTGGCGGGCGTCACCGCGCTGCTGGCCCTGGACGATGGGCGGGTCCGGCCGGGGCACGAGGTGCTCGTGAACGGCGCGTCGGGCGGGGTGGGCACCTTCGCCGTGCAGCTCGCCCGGGCGTTCGGCGCCGAGGTCACCGGCGTCTGCGGCCCCCGCAACGTGGACCTGGTCCGGTCGCTCGGTGCGGGCGAGGTCGTCGACTACGGCAGGGCGGACTTCACCCGGACCGGCCGGCGGTACGACCTCCTGGTCGACGTCGCGGGCACCCGGCCGCCGGCGGCCTGCCGGCGGGTGCTCAGGCCCCGGGGGACGCACGTCCTCGTCGGCGGGCCGGCCGGACGATGGCTGCAACCCGTCGGCCACACGATCGCGGCGCTCGCGACGTCGCCGTTCACGTCGAGGCGGGTGGTCCTCGCCGACGTGACCCGATGCCGCGAGAAGCGGGCGAAGCTGGTCAGGCTGGCCGCGCTGATCGAGCAGGGCGACCTCACGCCGGTCGTCGACCGCGTCTACCCGTTCGACGAGCTCCCCGCGGCCGTCCGCTACGTGGAGGAGGGGCACGCCCGCGGGAAGGTCGTCGTCAGCCTGTGAGTAGTGGGCCTGCGAGTAGTGGGGCTGTGAGTCGTCGGCCTGTGAACGGCGTCAGGACTCGGCGACCAGGCCCTCCGGTTCCGGCTCCTCCAGCGCGGTCTCCGCCGGCTCCGGCTTCGGCAGGGCCGTCACGGTCCGCTCGTCCATCTCGGCGCTCACCGGGGTCGGCGTCTCCACCGGCCGCAGCCACACCACGCCGAGCGGCGGCACGCGCAGCCGCGCCGAGCAGGGCAGGCCATGCCGCGGCGTCTCCACCGCCTCGACCGAGCCCATGTTGCCGACCCCGCTGCCCGCGTACTCGTACGCGTCGGTGTTGAGGACCTCCTCCCACCGGCCCGGGGTCGGCAGGCCGAGGTGGTAGTCGTCGTGCGGCGCGCCGGAGAAGTTGGCGACGCAGGCCAGCACCGAGCCGTCCGCGCCGTAGCGGAGGAACGACAGCGTGTTGCCCGAGGCGTCGTCGGCGTCGATCCAGCGGAATCCCTCGTGGGTGTTGTCGCGGGAGTAGAGCGCGGGCGACTCGCGGTAGACGCGGTTGAGGTCCTTGATCAGCCGCCGCACGCCCTGGTGGAAGTCGAAGTCGAGCAGCCACCAGTCGAGGCCGCCCGCCTCCGACCATTCGGCGCCCTGGCCGAACTCGCCGCCCATGAACAGCAGCTGCTTGCCGGGATGGGCCCACATGAAGCCGTACAACGCGCGCAGGTTGGCGAAGCGCTGCCACTCGTCGCCGGGCATCTTGCCCAGCAGCGATCCCTTGAGATGGACGACCTCGTCGTGCGAGAGCGGCAGCACGAAGTTCTCCGAGAAGGCGTACATCAGGGAGAACGTCATCTGGTGGTGGTGATACTGCCGGTAGACGGGCTCGCGGGCCATGTAGCCGAGCGTGTCGTGCATCCAGCCCATGTTCCACTTGAAGCCGAAGCCGAGACCGCCGAGGTACGCCGGGCGCGAGACGCCGGGCCAGGCGGTCGACTCCTCCGCGATCGTCATGATCCCGGGCTCCTCGCGGTAGACGACCGCGTTCATCTCCTTGAGGAACTCGATCGCGTCGAGGTTCTCCCTGCCGCCGTACTCGTTGGGCGTCCACTCGCCCTCGCGGCGCGAGTAGTCGAGGTAGAGCATCGAGGCCACCGCGTCCACCCGCAGGCCGTCGACGTGGAACTCCTTCAGCCAATAGAGCGCGTTGGCGACCAGGAAGTTGCGCACCTCCTTGCGGCCGAAGTCGAAGACGTACGTGCCCCAGTCGGGGTGGGTGCCGCGGCGCGGGTCGCCGTGCTCGTAGAGCGGCGTGCCGTCGAAGCGGGCCAGGGCCCACTCGTCCATCGGAAAGTGCGCGGGCACCCAGTCGACGATCACGCCGACGCCGGCCCGGTGCAGCTCGTCCACGAGGTGGCGGAAGTCGTCGGGGGAGCCGAACCGGGAGGTCGGGGCGTAGTACGACGTCACCTGGTAGCCCCACGAGCCGCCGAACGGATGCTCGGCGACCGGCATGAACTCCACGTGCGTGAACCCCATGTCCTTCACGTACTCGACCAGCTCGCGGGCGAGATCGCGGTAGGACAGGCCGGGCCGCCAGGAGCCGAGGTGCACCTCGTAGGTGCTCATCGGCTCGACGAGGGCGTCCCGCGACGCCCGGGCGGCCATCCACTCCTCGTCACGCCACTCGTACGCCGGCTTCTCCACGATGCTGGCGGTCGCGGGCGGGATCTCGGTGCGCCGGGCCATGGGGTCGGCCTTCTCCCGCCAGACTCCGTCGAGGCCGAGGATCTGGAACTTGTACCGCGCGCCCTCGCCGGTCTCGGGGACGAACAGCTCCCACACGCCGGTGCCACCGAGCGAGCGCATGGGGTGGGCGCCGCCGTTCCAGTGGTTGAAGTCGCCGATCACCCGCACGCCCTGCGCGTTCGGCGCCCAGACCGAGAACGCCGTGCCGTCCACGTCCTCGTGGCGGACCACCCGCGCCCCGAGCGCCTCCCACAGCCGTTCGTGCCTGCCCTCGCCGATCAGGTGCAGGTCGAGCTCGCCCAGCGTGGGCCAGTGGCGGTACGGATCGTCCGTCTCGAATGGCGGAGCGTCGGGATAGGTGACGCGCAGGCGGTAGTCCGGGACCTTGTCGAGGCCGGGCAGCGTCACCTCGAACACCCCGAAGGAGGTGTGGTCCATTTCGTGCGCCGAGCCGTCGGCCAGCACCTCGACCTTCTCCGCGAAGGGCCGCAGAGCCCTGATCGTGACGCCGTCGGGCCCGGGATGTGCTCCGAGAATCGAATGGGGGTCGTGATGGGAGCCCCCCGCCAGCCGGTCCAAATCCATGTCGCAAACCTGCCCTAGATGTATCCCACCGAACACTGCGATCCTGTCAGCGGAAGGCGGCGAGCGGTATGGGCAACCAGGAGGGCCGGTTGCGCGCCTCGTAGACGACCTCGTACACGGCCTTGCTCAGCTCGAGCGCGCGCAGCAGGACCGCTTCGTCGCCGCGGACCCGCCCGCCGCCCTCGGAGTAGCCGGCGAGGAACGCCGCGCGGTTGCGTTCCGACCACTCCCGGGCCCGGTGCTCCAGCCCGTCGGCGTCCGGGTGGTCGGCCAGCAGGTGCCGGGCGGCGTACTCGAACGAGCGCAGCATGCCCGCCACGTCGCGCAGCGGCGAGTCGAGCGCCCGGCGCTCGGTGAGCGGCTGCCCCGGCTCGCCCTCGAAGTCGAGCACGACCCAGTCGGCCGTGGTGCGCATGACCTGGCCGAGGTGGTAGTCGCCGTGCACCCGCTGCACCGGCACCTCGTGCCCGAGGTCGCCCAGCCGGTCGAACGCCTCGGCCGCGACGTCCGCGTGCTCGCCGAGCCGCGGCACCTCGGCGACCGCCCGGTCGAGCCTGCGGCGGAACCGCTCGGTCATCCGCTTGAGCTCCGGCGGCTCGATCGTGCCCGCGGGGAAGGCCCGGGCCAGCTCCCGGTGCACCTGCGCGGTGGCCACTCCCAGCCGCCGGGCCTCGCCCGCGAAGTCGCCCCCGGCGTCCTCCGCCGGCATGCCGTCGGCGGACGCGTAGAGATCGCGCACGCTGGTCAGCGCCATCTGCCAGCCCTCGTTGGCGTTCCGCAGGTACTCCTGCATGATCGCCAGGGTGGTCGGCTCGTCCTCCAGCGTGGTCTCGATCCAGCCGTACGGCCGGGCCACGTGGGACGAGCCCGCGCCGGCGAGCGCGGTGATGATCTCCAGCTCCGGGTTGGTCCCCGGGCTGAGCTGGCGGAACAGCTTGAAGATGTACGTGTCGCCGTACACCAGCGAGGTGTTCGACTGCTCAGCGGTCAGCACGAGGCTGCGCTGCGAGGTGTCGATCTCCACGCCGGGCGCGCGGTGGAAGGCGAGGCCGTCGAACCCGTGGTCGGCGGCCATCCCCTCCAGCAGGTGCGCGGTCAGAGCGGAGTCGTGCAGCGCGTCGTAGACGTCGGCCTCGCGGCCGTCGCGGCGGCATCTGCCGATGCGCACGTGCTCCAGCCGGTCGGGCAGCCGCTCGCGCAGCCCGACCGGGATCTGGTAGCGCGTGCGGCGGTCCCCCTGACGCACGCACACGACCAGATGGAGCAGCACCGGGTCCCCGCCGGCGATCTCGATCTCGGAGTCGATGGACAGGTCGTCGATGGCGCGCCCCTTGCCGGCGAACCACCGTTGCCCGGTGATCCAGCCGGCCAGAAGCTCCTGAAGTGAAGTCGTCACTCCTCCTTCGTGCCGGCCGTCCGGTGCGCGTCCGGCCTGTGGGCGTCCGTCCGGTGGGCGTCCGTCCGGTGCGCGTCCGTCCGGTGCGCGTCCGTCCGGTGCGCGTCCGGGCGGTGCGTGACGGGCAACGTGAACCAGTAGAACCCATGCCCAGGGAGCGTCAAAAGATACGGAAGTTCGCCGATCGCGGGAAAAGGAACTCCGCCCATGCACTCGACTGGTGTCGATCCCTCGAACCTGCGCAGGTCGAGCTCGACCGGCTGGGGGAAGCGGGAGAGGTTGTTGACGCACAGCACCCGGTCGTCGCCGAGCTCCCGCACGAACGCGAGCACGCTGGGGTTGGAGGAGTTCAGCTCGGTGAACTCGCCGAGGCCGAACACGGGGTGCCGCTTGCGGATCTCGATCATCCGCTTGGTGAAGTGCAGCAGCGAGCTGGCGCTCTTCTGCTGGGCCTCGACATTGATCGCCTGGTACCCGTAGATCGGGTCCATGATCACGGGAAGGTAGAGCCGGCCGGGGTCGCAGCTGGAGAAGCCCGCGTTGCGGTCGGGGGTCCACTGCATCGGCGTGCGGACGCCGTCGCGGTCGCCGAGCCAGATGTTGTCGCCCATCCCGATCTCGTCGCCGTAGTACATGACCGGCGAGCCGGGCAGGCTCAGCAGCAGCGCGGTGAACAGCTCGATCTGGTTGCGGTCGTTGTCCAGCAGCGTCGCCAGCCGCCGCCGGATGCCGACGTTGGCCCGCATCCTCGGGTCCTTGGCGTACTCGGAGTACATGTAGTCGCGCTCTTCGTCGGTGACCATCTCCAGCGTCAACTCGTCGTGGTTGCGCAGGAAGATCCCCCACTGGCAGTTCTCGGGGATCTTGGGCGTCTGGGCCAGGATCTCCGAGATCGGATAGCGCGACTCGCGGCGCACCGCCATGAAGATGCGCGGCATCAGCGGGAAGTGGAAGGCCATGTGGCACTCGTCGCCCCCGGTGACCGGGTCGCCGAAGTACTCCACGACGTCGGCCGGCCACTGGTTGGCCTCGGCCAGCAGCACCCGGTCGGGGTAAAGGCGGTCCACCTCCGCCCGCACCCGCTTGAGGTAGGCGTGCGTCGGCGGCAGGTTCTCGCAGTTGGTGTCCTCCTGCTCGAACAGGTACGGGATCGCGTCCAGACGGAACCCGTCGATGCCCAGGTCGAGCCAGAACCGGATGACCTCCAGCATCGCGTCCTGCACCGCCGGGTTCTCGAAGTTGAGATCCGGCTGGTGGTGGAAGAACCGGTGCCAGTAGTACTGCCCCCGCACCGCGTCGAAGGTCCAGTTCGACGCCTCGGTGTCCACGAAGATGATCCGCGCGCCGGGATACTGCTCGTCGGTGTCGCTCCACACGTAGAAGTCGCCGAACGGCCCCTCGGGATCGTTGCGCGAGGCCTGGAACCACGGGTGCTGGTCGCTGGTGTGGTTCATCACCAGGTCGGCGATCACCCGGATGCCCCGCTTGTGCGCCTCGTCCACCAGCCTGATGAAGTCTCCCAGGTCACCGAAGTCCGGGAGGATCTTCATGTAGTCGGAGATGTCGTACCCGCCGTCCTTGAGCGGGGACTCGTACAGCGGGAGCAGCCAGAGGCAGTCGATGCCGAGCCACTGGAGGTAGTCCAGCTTCTCGACCAGGCCGCGGATGTCTCCGGTGCCGTCGCCGTTCGAGTCGGCGAAGCCGCGGATCAGCACCTCGTAGAAGACGGCCCGCTTGTACCAGCGCTGGTCCCGTGGCTCCTCCTCGGTGAAGGTGTTCGGGATCGGCTGTGTGTGGCTGGGCTGGATGTGGCTGGGCTGAGGCGTGGTGGAGCTCACCTGTTGACTCCCCGGAGTGTGCAGGGCTGCGTCACGGGCGGAGCACTGACCCGTGGCGAAGCGTGAGGATGTGTGCGGGTTGTACGTGCGGATCGAGGCGCACGTAGTTCGCCTGCCCCCAGCGGTACGACTCGCCCGACAGTTGGTCGTCCACGACGAAGTCGGCATGCCAGTCGAGACCGAGGGTGGGCATGTCGAGCCGGACCGTCGCCTCGTGGGTGTTGTATGGATCCAGGTTGACGACGGCCAGTACGACATCGCCTAGTCCGTGCCGTCGTGAGGCCGTGTCATAGGCGCCGGGCAGTCGCTTCGAGAAGCAGATCACGTCCGGCTGGTCGACGTTGTGAAACCGTAGGTTACGCAATTCCTGGAGCGCCGGGTGCGCTCTTCTCAACAAATTGAGCTGGGTAATAAACGGGGCAAGGCTGCGACCCGCACGCTCCGCCGCCGCCCAGTCACGCGGCCGGTACTGGTACTTCTCGCTGTCGAGATACTCCTCGCTGCCCGGACGGACCGGGACGTTCTCGGCCAGTTCGTATCCGGAGTAGACCCCCCAGGTGGGTGCCGTCAGTGCCGCCAGCACCGCCCGGATCCTGAACGCCGGCATGCCGCCGTGCTGGAGGTACTCGTGCAGGATGTCGGGCGTGTTGACGAACAGGTTCGGGCGCAGGAAGTGCGAGGTCTCGTGGGACAGCTCCCCCAGGTACTCCTCGGCCTCCTGCTTGTGGTTGCGCCAGGTGAAGTACGTGTAGGACTGGTGGAAGCCGATCTTGGCGAGGGTCCGCATCATGGCGGGGCGGGTGAACGCCTCGGCCAGGAACAGCACGTCCGGGTCGGTCGCGTTGATGTCGGAGATCAGCCGCTCCCAGAACCGCACCGGCTTGGTGTGCGGGTTGTCCACCCGGAAGATCCGCACGCCGTGGTCCATCCAGTGCCGGACGACCCGCGTGACCTCCGCGTAGATCCCCTCGGGGTCCTTGTCGAAGTTCAGGGGATAGATGTCCTGGTACTTCTTCGGCGGGTTCTCCGCGTACGCGATCGTGCCGTCGGCCCGGATGTTGAACCACTCCGGATGCTCCTTGACCCACGGGTGGTCGGGGGAGCACTGCAGCGCGAGGTCGAGGGCGATCTCCATGCCCAGCTCGCGGGCCTTCGCGACGAACCCGTCGAAGTCCTCGATCGTGCCGAGATCGGGGTGGATCGCGTCGTGGCCGCCCTGCTCCGAGCCGATGGCCCACGGCGAGCCGGGGTCGTACTGGTCGGGCGTCAGGGTGTTGTTGCGCCCCTTGCGGAACTGCGCGCCGATGGGGTGGATCGGTGGCAGGTAGACCACGTCGAAGCCCATCTGGGCGATCGCCGGGAGCCGCCTGGCCGCCGTTCCGAAGGTCCCCGACTTGGGGGCGACGCCCTCCTGCCCCACCACGGCCCCCTCCGAGCGGGGGAAGAACTCGTACCACGAGCCGAACAGCGCCCGCCGCCGCTCCACCCGCACGCGGTGGCGTCCGGAACGGGTGAGCAGGTCGCGCAGCGGATGCGCGGCGATCAGCTCCGCGGTCTCCGGCAGTTGCGTGACCGCGAAGCGCGCCCGGGGGTCCACGGCGTCGTCCCGCAGGCGGGCCGCCAGGGCCAGCAGCGCGGCCCGGTGCCCGCAGGCGCCGCCCGCCTCCGCCGCCGCCCGGCAGTCCGCGGCCCGCACGCCCTTGGCCGCCCGCTCGAACAGCCGGGCGCCCTCCTCGCACATGAGGTCGGCGTCCAGGTCGCGAGGGATCTTGATGCCCGCGTCGTGCGTCCACGTGGCGATCGGGTCGCTCCAGGCCTCCACCCGGAACTGCCACAGCCCTTCGGCGGGCAGCGACACCTCCACGCTCCACCGGTCGGTGCCCGGCCCGGCCTCGCGCATGGGCAGCATCCGGCCCGGCGCGCCGTCGGGGTCGATCAGCACGACGCCGGCGGCGACCGCGTCGTGCCCCTCGCGGAACACCGTCGCGCTGATCTCGAAGGTCTCTCCCGCGGCGGCCTTGGCGGGCCACTGGCCGCAGTCGACGACGGGCTGGATGTCCTGGATGGGAATTCGTCCGATCATCGTCACTTCGTACTCAGGGGCGGCACACCGGGTACCGCCGGCAGGCGGGCAGCACGACAGAGGGGACCCGTAGACCGGAGTCCCACCTCGCTCATACAGGGGTTGCCCTAATAGTCCACTCTTACCCCTGCCGAACGAAAGACCGCTCGCCGTGTTTGGCGCGACGGCGCCTGGAGATCGATCACTGGTGCCGGGGTAGATCGTCCGGTATGGACATCACCAGGTCAAGGGTACTTTGGTGAGGTTTGAACCTGCGTGCTGGGGGTGAAAGCGTTCAACGAAGAACTTGATTCGCAGTACGACAGGTATGTTTTCGGTCGCGCGTCGTGGCGCTGAGTAACTAGGGTCTGACCTCGTGAGAGCTATCCGCAGGTTCACTGTCCGAACCGTTCTTCCCTCGCAGCTCGCACCTCTGGGTGAGCTGGTCCAGAATCTCCGCTGGTCGTGGCACCCCGAGACCATGGACCTGTTCGCCGAGGTGGATCCCGAGGTCTGGGAACGCGTCGACCACGACCCCGTCGCGCTGCTCGGCGCGGTCGAGGCCGACAGGTTGCGCGTGCTCGCCCAGGACCGGCGCTTCCTGCGCCGGCTGGCCGACGCCGCCGACGATCTGCGGGAGTACATGACCGCTCCCCGGTGGTACCAGTCGCTGGAGGGCGCCCCCAGGGCGATCGGCTACTTCTCGCCCGAGTACGGCATCGCCGCCGCGCTGCCGCAGTACTCCGGCGGCCTCGGGATCCTCGCCGGCGACCACCTGAAGGCCGCCAGCGACCTCGGCGTGCCGATCCTCGGCGTCGGTCTCCTCTACCGGCACGGCTACTTCACCCAGTCGCTGTCGGCCGAGGGCTGGCAGCTTGAGCACTACCCCTCCCTCGACCCCGGCGGCCTGCCGCTCACGCTGCTCAAGGAGCAGGACGGCGCGCCGGTCCGGGTCGCGATCAGCCTCGCGGGCGGGCGCACCCTGCACGCGCAGGTCTGGGTGGCGCAGGTCGGCCGGGTGCCGCTGCTGCTGCTCGACTCCGACGTCGCCGAGAACGACGCGGTCGCCCGGGACGTCACCGACCGCCTGTACGGCGGGGGCGGCGACCACCGGCTGATGCAGGAACTGCTGCTCGGCATCGGCGGCGTGCGGGCCATCCGGGCCTACTGCCGGATCATCGGGCACCCCGAGCCCGAGGTGTTCCACACCAACGAGGGGCACGCGGGCTTCCTCGGCCTGGAGCGCATCCGCGAGCTCACCGAGGCCCGGCTGTCGTTCGAGGAGGCGCTGGAGGCCGTACGGGCCGGGACGGTGTTCACCACCCACACGCCGGTGCCCGCGGGCATCGACCGGTTCCCCGCCGAGATGATCGCCCGCCAGTTCGGCGGCTCGAACGCCTGGCCGACGGTGTCGGTCGACCGGATCCTGGAGCTCGGCGCCGAGCCCGAGGGGCCCGAGGCCGACCCCGCGGTGTTCAACATGGCCGTCATGGGCATGCGGCTGGCCCAGCGCGTCAACGGCGTGTCCGAGCTGCACGGCCGGGTCAGCCAGGAGATGTTCCAGGGCCTGTGGCCGGGCTTCGACGTGGACGAGGTGCCGATCGGCTCGATCACCAACGGCGTCCACGCCCCGACGTGGGTGGGCCGGGAGATGATGGAGCTCGCCGGCAGGGAGCTGCCGTCGCTGATCGACAAGGCGCAGGGCTGGGAGGGCGTGCACAAGCTCTCCGACGCCGACATCTGGGGCATCCGGGGCACGCTCCGGGCCCGCCTGGTGGCGGAGGCGCGCCGGCGGCTGCGTAAGTCGTGGCGGCAGCGCGGGGCCACCGAGGCCGAGCTGAAGTGGGTGGACGAGGCGCTCGACCCGGACGTGCTGACGATCGGCTTCGCCCGGCGGGTGCCCTCCTACAAGCGGCTCACCCTCATGCTCAACCAGCCCGACCGGCTGCGCAGGCTGCTGCTCGATCCGGACAAGCCGGTTCAGATCGTCATCGCCGGCAAGGCGCACCCCGCCGACGAGGGCGGCAAGAAGCTCATCCAGCAGATCGTGCGCTTCGCCGACTCCGCGGACGTGCGGCACCGCATCGTCTTCCTGCCCGACTACGACATGGCACTCGGGCAGCTCATGGTCACCGGGTCGGACGTGTGGATGAACAACCCGCTGCGCCCGCTGGAGGCGTGCGGCACGTCCGGCATGAAGGCGGCGCTCAACGGCGGCCTCAACCTGTCCATCCGCGACGGATGGTGGGACGAGTGGTACGACGGCACCAACGGGTGGGCGATCCCCAGTGCCGACGGGGTGGACGACAACGACCGGCGTGACGAGCTGGAGGCCACGGCGTTGTACGACCTCGTCGAGCGCGAGGTGGCCGACCGGTTCTACGACCGGGCCGCCGACGGCCTGCCGCGGCGCTGGCTGGAGATGGTCAAGCACACGCTCAGCTCGCTCGGGCCGAAGGTGCTCGCCGGCCGGATGCTCCACGACTACGTCACCGACCTCTACACCCCGGCCGCCGCCAGCGCCCGCGTGCTCGCGGCGGACGGCTTCGACAACGCCCGGCTGTTCGCCGCCTGGAAGCTGCGCGTGGCCAAGGCGTGGCCGGGTGTGCGGGTCGAGCACGTGGAGGCGACCGGCGTGGGGGACACCCCCGAGCTGGGAGCCCAGCTGGAGCTGCGGGCCACGATCGCCCTCGGCGAGCTGTCCGCCGAGGACGTGCGGGTCGAGGCGGCGTACGGCCGGGTGGGAGCGCACGACGAACTCCTCGCGCCGTGCTACGTCACGCTCAAGGCCGACGCGTCGGGCGACGACGGCCGGGCGCACTACACCGGCGCCGTGCCGCTGGACCGCACCGGCGCGTTCGGTTACTCGGTGCGGGTGGTCCCGTCCCACCCGCTGATGGCCTCCCCGGCGGAGCTGGGCCTGATCGCCGTACCCGAGGAGCCGGTCGGGATGACCAACGGCACCCTGCGCTGACCGTCCCGCGGATCGCCGGTCTCGCCGGTCTCTCCGGAGTCCGGCGATCCGCGGCGGCCCCTCCCGCTCGGACGCCGATCTCCGTTCTAGGGTGAGGGCCATGGGTGAATTCGTCAGGGTGGAGACCTCCGGGCACGTCGCCACGATCCGGCTCGACCGGCCGAAGATGAACGCGCTGAACCGGCGGGTCCAGGA
Source organism: Microbispora sp. NBC_01389 (assembly GCF_045040095.1). Taxonomy (NCBI): domain Bacteria; kingdom Bacillati; phylum Actinomycetota; class Actinomycetes; order Streptosporangiales; family Streptosporangiaceae; genus Microbispora; species Microbispora sp. NBC_01389. Next base: position 555,362 of record NZ_CP109552.1, on the reverse strand, counting down.
GGAGATCGCGGAGGCCGCGCGGCTCGTGGACGCCGATCCGGACGCGCACGCGGTCGTCGTGTACGGCGGGGAGCGCGTCTTCGCCGCCGGGGCCGACGTCAAGGAGATGGCGGTCATGTCCTACGCCGAGATGGCCGTTCACTCGCGTACGCTGCAGGACTGCTTCACCGCCGTCGCGCGGATCGGCAAGCCCGTCATCGCGGCGATCACGGGGTACGCCCTGGGCGGCGGCTGCGAGCTCGCGCTGTGCGCCGACCTCCGGGTGGCGGGCGAGAGCGCGAAGCTCGGCCAGCCGGAGATCACCCTCGGGATCATCCCGGGCGCGGGGGGCACCCAGCGCCTGCCCCGGCTCGTCGGCCCCGCCAGGGCGAAGGACCTGATCTTCACCGGGCGGCACGTCTCCGCCGCCGAGGCGCTCGCCATCGGCCTGGTGGACCGGGTCGTCCCCGACGAGGAGGTCTACCCGGCGGCGCTCGACCTCGCCGCCACCTTCGCCGGGGGACCGGCGGCCGCGATCCGGGCGGCCAAGCTGGCCGTCGACCACGGCCTGGAGACCGACCTGGACACCGGCCTGGAGATCGAGCGGCTCCAGTTCTCCGGTCTGTTCGCCACCGAGGACGCCAGAGAGGGCATGACGGCCTTCGCCGAGAAACGCCGTCCCACCTTCACCGGCCGCTGAGACCGCCCCTCAAGTTGGGCCGAGATCGCTCAAAAATGCCGCTATCGTGGCGATTCATGATGCGGTTGCGAGTCCTGACCCCGTCGCGGTTGCGCCGGGCGCTGCTGTCCCGGCTCGATTCGCGGTACGTCACCAAACCCGACCACCGGCAGGACCTCAAGGACGCCCTGTGGGAGGTGCAGATGCTCCGCCGGGAGGTCGTGGCGCTGCGCGACGAGGTCGACCGGCTGCGGCGGGGGAGCGCGGCGCCGGCCAGGGCGGCCGCCGACCCGAAGGCGGCCGAGGCGCACCGGCTCGCGACCGAGACCGCCGAGGCGGTCGACACGCTGCTGCAGAACGAGATGCGCATCTGGCAGGCGATCGACGGCCTGTCCGCGCGCGTGGGCGACTCCGGGCGCGTGGGGTAGCCGGTCATGCGGGTGACGTGGACGCGTGACGAGGGCGTGTGGCGGCTGGTCTTCCTGCTCGACCCTGAGGACGGGACCACGGGGTCCTGCAGCGACGGCCACCCCGTCGAACTGCGGACCAACTCCTGCCACGTCCACACGGGAGCCGGCGGCGGCTCTCCCCATCCCGACCTGCTCGCGCTGGCCGCGTGGACCGTCGTCGCGCCGTGGACCCGCCGCCGGGTGACCTTCGACCGGCCCGTCTCCCCGGGATTCGCCGAGGCGCTGCGTACGGGATGGGGGGTGGACGCCGGGCCGGTCGGAGAGGACGCCAGAAGCGGCGCCCGGCTGGCCGTTTCGTACAGCGGTGGCGCGGACTCGATGGCCGTGGCCACGATGTTCCCCGACGCGCCGTTTGTTCACTTCCAGCGGGTGAGCCACCCGCGCGTGCCGAACCGGTGGACGCACTACCGCGCCGAGGTGCTCGCCGATCTCGCCCGGCGCGCCGGCCGGGAGCTCCACATCGTCCCGTCGGACCTGGAGTTCCTGCTCAGCCGCCCCCGGCCCGGGTACCCGGAACACCACGCCGTCACCGTGGGGGCGCTGCTCCTCGCCGACGACCTGGACCTGGGCGGCATAGCCTTCGGCTACGAACTCGGTTCCCGCTGGCTCGGCGGCGACCGCTACATCCTCCGCTACACCCCGGACAATCCCATGTGGGCGGCTCACGGGAAGTGGGGACGTCTGTTCACCGCGGCCGGGCTACCCATGGTGCTTCCCGTCGGCGGCGTGAGCGAGGCCGTGACGATGCGCGTCGCGTTGGAGTCGGATCTGCGCGAGCACGTTCGCTGGTGCCTGCGCGGCTCGGGTGACGGCCCCTGCGGGGTGTGCGGCAAATGTTTGTACAAGGAGCTGATCCAAGCCGCCGTCGAGGGCCGTCCGATGCGCACCGGGCTCACCGCTGAGAGCGCGCCGGCCCGATCCTGGCAGGAGCCGCCACCGTACGGCGGGCAGGAGATGATCGAGTACGGGTGCGCCCGGGTGCCGAACATCGCCGAGACGCCGTTCGCGCGGGCGGCGGAGCACCTCCGTGCGACCGTGGAGTCCACCCGCTGGCTGGACCACTGCTACCCGCCCGCAGTCGAGGAGGTCCCGGAGCCGTGGCGCAAGCAGGTCGCCGCGTTCGTCGGTGAAAGCATCGGGCTGATGACCGACGACCAGGCACGCCGGGTGGAGACGTGGGGGACGCGATGAGGATCTATCTCTCGGTGGACATGGAGGGGGTCACCGGGCTGACCGATCCCGAGGAGATGCACCACGGCGGCCGGGGCTACGAGCGCGGCTGTGAGCTCATGACGGGGGACGCCAACGCGGTCGTCCAGGGCGCCTTCGACGCCGGCGCGGCGTCCGTGCTGGTGAACGACGCGCACGGGTCCACCAAGAACCTCAGGATCGACCTGCTGGACGAGCGGGCCACCCTCATCAGAGGTCCGGGCAAGCCGCACCGAATGGGCCAGGGCCTCGTCGCCGGCATGGACGCCGCCTGCTTCGCCGGCTACCACGCTCGTGCGGGTGTGGCACACGGCGTGCTCAACCACACCTGGATGGGAAAGGAGATCCAGAACGTCTATCTGAACGGCGAGATCTGCGGCGAGACCCGGCTGGTCGCCGGCTTCGCGGGGTCGATGGGCGTGCCGGTCGCGCTCGTCGCCGGCGACGAGGCGGTCTGCGAGGAGGCATGGGAACTGCTCGGCGACGTCGAGACCGTCGCCGTGAAGAAGGGCGTCGACAGGTTCTCCGCCGAGTTGCTGCCCCCGGCCGTCGCCTGGCGGCGGATCCGCGAGGGCACGGCGCGGGCCCTCGGCCGGCTGGCCGGCTTTCGGCCCTACGTGGTCGAGCCGCCGTACGTCCTGCGCGTGGAGTGGAACTCCACCGCCATCGCGGCGGCCTGCGCGATCATCCCCGGCGTGCGGCTCACGGACCCCCGGTGCACCGAGTTCACCACCGGCGACTACCACGAGATCATGGCCCTGTTCGGGCTCTTCTCCATGATCGGCGGGCAGGTCGCCTGCGGCAGCGGCCGCTACGGCTGACGCCGCTCTTCCCCCATAACGGCTACGCCGGTCGCCCCGATCCCGGCCGATGCCGGTTCCCCCGACGACGAAGGCAGGCACGGTGGCAGGCGATGACCGCGTGACGCGGGAGCGTACGGGGGCGCCGACGCGGCGCGCCTTCCTGGTGGGCATCGGCGCGGCCGGAGGCGCCGGGGCGATGTACGCGGCCATGGGGGCGCTCGGGCTGGCGCCTGATCACCAGCAGAAGGACTACACGCCGCCGAGCCGTTCCGACTTCGCTCTCACCGGTAGGGGCGCCGGGTCCGTGGTGGTCCTCGGGGCGGGCGTCGCGGGCCTGGCCGCCGCGTACGAACTGGGCAAGGCGGGGTACGACTGCACTGTCCTGGAGGCGAGTGATCGGATCGGCGGGCGCAGCCTCACGCTGCGCGGCGGCGACCGGCTGGCCGAACTCTCGGGTGTGACGCAGGAGGCGCGGTTCGGGGAGGGCGTCTACTTCAACGCCGGCCCGGCTCGCATCGCGCAGTGGATGGTCACCCTCGACTACTGCCGTGAGCTGGGGGTCCCCATCGAGTTGTTCGTCAACGACAACTCCAGCGCGTACGTCTACAACAGGGGCATGAAGGCGCCGGTCCGGGCGCGTACGGCACGGGCGGACACCTACGGGTATGTCAGCGAACTGCTCGCGAAGGCCACATACGCCGGCGCGCTGGACCGGCGGCTGACGGAGGCCGACAAGAACCGCCTGCTGCACTTCTTGTCGGAGTTCGGCGACATCGGAAAGACCTACACCTACACGGGGTCGGAACGCCGGGGGTTCTCCGTGAATCCGGGCGCTGCCGAAGGAGTTCCGCTGGGTGCGCCGCCACCCCTGTCGGAGGTGCTCGGCTACGGGCTCGGCCGCTCGATCACGTTCCCGTTCGGCTACGAGATGGCGATGCCGATGTTCCAGCCGGTCGGCGGCATGGACGCGATCGTGCACAGGCTCGCCGACGCCGTGGGCCGCGACCGCGTCCGCACCTCCGTCGAGGTCAGGAAGATCACCAATCTCCCCGACGGCGTGGAGATCGCGCACACTGGCGGCATGACCAGGGCGGACTTTTGCGTCGCGGCCATGCCGCCGCACGTGCTCGGGAGGATTCCCGGCAACCTGGACGCCCGGGTCGTCGCGGCGCTGCGGACCCCCACGCCCGTCTCGGCCGGGAAGATCGGGCTGGAGTACCGCCGTCGCTGGTGGGAGACCGACGACCGCATCTACGGCGGCGTCACCGAGACCGACCTGGACATCGCACACATCTGGTATCCGTCGTACGGCTTTCACGGAACGCGGGGACTGGTGGTCGGTTACTACAACCTCGGCGACGACGCGGACGCGTACGCCCGTCTCAGCCACGCGGAGCGGCAGCGGCGGGCGCTCACCCAGGGTAGGAAGATCCACGGTGAGAAGTACCGGTCGGAACTGCTCTCCAGTGTCTCGATCGCCTGGCGGCGGCAGCCGCACATCGAGGGCGCCTGGGTCGCCTGGCCCTCGTATGAGGGCGCCTTCTCGCTGTTGCAGGAGCCCGCCGGCCGGGTGTACTTCGCCGGCGACTGGCTCACCCAGCTCATCGCCTGGCAGGCGGGAGCGCTGGAGTCCGCCCGTAAGGTGGTCACCCAACTGCACCAGCGCGCGGTCAAGGAGGGCTGAATGCCGCTCGAATGGGTTCCCGTCTCCGACCGGCCGGATCTGCTCGCCGATCCGGTCGCCAAGGCCGTCGCCTCGCTCGACGTGCCGCCGCGGGTCGCCGGGATCGACCCCGGACTCTCCGACACCGCCGCCTTCTGCGAGCGGTACGGCGTGGCGATGGAGGACTCGGCCAACTGCGTGATCGTGAGCGCCAGGCGGGGCGGGGAGACGAGGTACGCCGCCGTCATGGTGCTCGCCACGATGCGGGCCGACGTCAACGGCGTCGTACGCCGTCATCTGGACGCCAGGAAGGCGTCCTTCACCCCGCAGGCGGAGGCCGTCGAACTGACCGGCATGGAGTACGGCGGCATCACCCCGATCGGGCTGCCGGACGGCTGGCCGGTGCTCGTTGACGAAAACGTGACCCGGCGGCCGTTCGTCGTGATCGGCAGCGGCGTCCGCCGCTCCAAGCTGGCGCTTTCCGGCGAGGCGCTGGTCGCGGCGACCCGTGGGGAGGTCCTCGCGCTCACCATCTGATCACCCGCCGGGAAACCGTTGGCGTCCTTTCTCCGTTGTGCTGAGCGGAGATGTGGCGCGATGGTTCACTCATGGGCGTTCTTTTAGTCGGTATGGTGCTAAGGCGATGAATCAAGACGACCGACTCGGGCCATACCGGCTGCTCCGGCGGCTCGGTGAGGGTGGCATGGGGGTGGTCCACCTCGCCCTGGATGCGCAGGGCCGGCAGGTGGCGGTCAAGGTCCTGCGCCCGGAGGTGGCGGGGGACGACGTGGCGCGCAGGCGGCTGTCACGCGAGGTCGAGACCATGCGCAGGGTGCGCGGGCGGCACATCGCGGAGGTCGTCGACGCCGACGTCACCGGCCGCCGGCCCTACATCGTCACGCGGTACGTGCCGGGGCGGGCGCTGGACGAGATCGTCAAGAAGGACGGCCCGCTGCCCCTCGACAGTGTGCTCAAGGTCGCCATGGGGGTCGCCGAGGCGCTCGCCGCCGTCCACGCCGCGGGGGTCATCCACCGCGACCTGAAGCCGGGCAACGTGCTGATGCTGGACGGCCAGCCGGTCCTCATCGACTTCGGCATCGCCCAGGCGGTGGACGCCACCCGGCTCACCCAGACCGGGATGTTCATCGGCACACCCGGCTATCTCGCCCCGGAGATCATCGAGGGCCACGAGGCGGGGCCGCAGGTCGACGTGCACGCCTGGGCCGGCACCGTGCTGTACGCCGCGACCGGCCAGCCGCCCTTCGGCAAGGGCACGCTGGAGATGATCTTCTTCAACATCACCTCCGGGCGGGCCAACGTGGACGCCGCCCCGGCGCCGATCCAGCCGGTGCTGCGCGCCGCGTTCAACCGCGACCCGGTCAGGCGGCCGACATCGGCAGAGCTGGTACGGCAGGTCGGCCGCCTCATGCCGCAGGGCGCGGGGGGCAGGCCGCGGGTGCCCGACGAGACCACCACGGTGCCCAACGTCGACGACACCGGCGGCCAGCAGAGGCCCGACTTCGGCGGCCGGCCACCGGTGCGACCGCAGACGGCCGGACCACAGGCCGGGCCGCGGACGGGAGCACAGACGGCCGGGCCGGTGGTGACGCCGCCGGTCGCGCCCGTGGCGACGCCTCCGGTCACGCCGTCGCGCCCCGCCGACCGGGCGGAGGAGTTCGTCTCCCTGCTGCGGGACACGCCCGTGGCGGGTCAGGGCGGCGATCCCTTCCCGACCGTCCGGGTCACCGGGGAGGACCTGCGCAGGGCGGGCCTCGGGTCGCCGGCCGAGGGCGACATTCCCACCCGGATGCCCCCGTCCCGCCCCGGCCCGCACCCCAACACGGGTGGGCCGACCACGGGGCCCGACGAGTGGCCCACGCCGATGCTGCGGCCGGAGGGGGACGTCCCCACGCGGCGGGTCACCTCCGAGGAGGTGCGGCAGGCCGTCACCGGCGCCGCCGCCCTGCCGCACGACCCGGCGCCGCCGCGCCCGGCTCCGCGCGGGCCGGGCCTGCACGGATCGGCGCACCGGGACGTCGCGGCCCGCGACCAGGCCCTCTTCGGGCACGCGCCCGAGATCTACGAGCAGACGCCGCACATCCACCAGCACTATCCGCCCCAGCAGAACGCCCACCAGCAGAACGCCCACCAGCAGAACGCCCACCAGCAGAGCCCCCACCAGCAGAGCCCCCACCAGCAGAATCCGGCGCCGTACATGCCGACGCTGCGGGTGCCGCCGCCGACCGTGCCGCCGTTCCCGCCCGGCGGGCTGCTCCAGCGCTCCCGGGCGTACGGCGTGGCGAGCGCGCTGCTGCTCGTCGTGATGACGAGCCTCGCGGTCCTCGCGCCGATGCTGGTCTGCCTGCTGGCCGTGCCGGTCGCGGTGCTGCTCCGCGCCGCCGACCTCGACCAGGCGCACCTCAACACCCGCCGCGCGGCGGGCGCCGCGGCCACGGACGTGCTGCGGGTGCTGGGCCGGCCGGCGGCGCTCGTCCGGTCCGCCGGGATCACGCTGGCGCTCGTGCCGTACGCGCTGGTCCTGGGGGTGGCCGTGACGCTGGCGCTCACCGTGCTCGTGGGGTCGGCGCCCGTGCTCGCCGCGCTGAGCTGGGGCGTCGCGGTGGCGCTGTGGACGCTGTGCGCGGGGCCGGGGGTCACCGGCCCAACCCGGCAGATGCGGCGGACCCTCGCCTCGCTCGCCCCCGGCGACGGCGCGGCGCAGGGGCTCGCCTGGGGGATCGGGGCGCTCGCGGTGCTCACGGCGGCGATCGCGCTCGCCGGGCTTCTGGGTAACCAAACAGCAGGGCACTTCTGGGGCCCTATCGACGTTCTGTCAGTACTTGATCGGCTCAGGGACCTGCGGGACCAGGCGGGGTATGGGTGACGGGGGACGACATGTCGGCTACTGAGGCTCCCGAGAGGATCGGCCCCTACCGGCTGCTGCGGCAGCTCGGCGAGGGCGGCATGGGGGTGGTCCACCTCGGTCTGGACGCGGAGGGGCGCGAGGTCGCGGTCAAGGTCCTGCACCCGCACGTCGCGTCCGATCTCAAGGCACGCGACCGGCTGACCCGCGAGGTCGAGACCATGCGGCGGGTGCGCAGCAGGCGCGTCGCCGAGGTCCTCGACGCCGACCTGACCGGCGCCGCGCCGTACATCGTGACGCGGTACGCCCCCGGGCGGACCTTGGAGCAGACCGTGCTGGAGGACGGCCCGCTCCGCGGCGACGCCGTGGTCCGGCTCGCCCGGGGCCTGTGCGAGGCCCTGGTCGCGATCCACGCGGCCGACGTGATCCACCGCGACCTCAAGCCGGCCAACGTCATGCTGGTCGACGGCGAGCCACTGGTGATCGACTTCGGCATCGCCCACCTCGTCAACGCCACGCGGCTGACCCAGACCGGGATGTTCGTCGGCACGCCCGGCTACCTCGCGCCGGAGATCATCCGGGACACCCAGATCACCCAGGCGGCCGACGTGCACGCGCTGGCCGCGACGGTGTTCTTCGGGGTCACCGGCAAGCCGCCGTTCGGCTCGGGCACGTTCGAGTCGGTCTGCTACAACATCCTCGAGGGCAAGGCCCAGGTCGATCTCGCGCCGGTCTGGCTGCGCGGCTGGCTCCGCCTCGCGCTGGCGTCCGACGCCGCGTCGCGCCCCACCGCCGCGTCGCTGCTGCGGCTCACCCGGTCGCTGGACCCCACGGTCACCGTGTTACGGGAGACCCCGCAGGACGGCGGGACGAGGGTCCTCGACGGCACCCGCCTGCTCGACGAGACGGCGATCCCCGGCAACGGGACCGGCCAGGGCAACGGCAGGGGTAACGGAACCCGGACCAGCGTGCTGCCGTCGGACGACGACAGCTACTCCGACCTGCTGCCGCCGGTCAACTACGTGGAGCCGGAGCGGCCCTACCGGGAGCCCCGGGCGCCGAGGCAGCGCCGTCCGGTGTCCGCGCCGCCTCCGGCGCACCCGCAGGCCCCGCCGTACGGCCAGGGGGGCCCGCCCCCGCCGCCGTACCAGCCGGCGGTCTTCCAGCCGCACACCGACCAGCGCGTGGCGGGCCATCCCGAGCCCCAGGTCGCGCGGCCGCCCGCCCCCGACCCGGCCACGCCGCCCACGCCGTACGCGCCGGAGCCCCCGCGGGCTCCCTACCGCGCGCGGCACCCGGTGCTCGCGGCCCTGCTGCTGGCCACGCTCGTGGCGCTGGCCTGCCTGCTGCCGGTGGTGGTGACCCTGTTCGCCGCCGTGGCGGCGCTGTGCCTGCGGGTGGGGCAGTATCTGCTCGGCGACCTCGCCGACCGCCGGGCGGCCAGGGGCACCAGTGGCGCCGACCCGCTCCTCGCGGTGCTCGGCACGCCCTGGGCGCTGATCAGGGCGGCCCTGGCGACGGTGGTGCAGGTGCCGCTGGCCGTGATGTTCGCCATGTGCTGCTGGGGCGGGTTCCACTATCTGGGGGGAGTGCGTCCCGACCCCGCCGCGGCCTACGCGGCCGGCGCCTTCGTCGCCGGGTTGTTCCTCCTGCCCGGCGGCAAGGCCCCGCGCAAAGCCGTGGCCCGTACGCTCACCGCGGTGATCCGCAGCCCGGGCGCGGGCATGATCGTCACGATCGTGGTCGGCACGGTCGCGCTGTTCGCGATCATGACGGCGCTGTCCGCGGACGCCTCCTGGGCACCCTGGCGGCCGCCGTCGGTGGCGATCGACAAAATCGTCGGGGATCTCCAGCGGAAGGGTGAGGACACCGTCGTGAACCTGATCGGCGGCGTCGTGGGCGACATCATGGACCGCATCGGCCTGGGCTTCCTGACCTTCTGGACCTGACCCCCCTGGACCTGACCCCTGGACCTGACGCCGTCCCGGCCGCCGAGCGAAGCGGGAGACACCATGGGCACGACACAACAGCTCGGTCCCTATCGTCTGATCTCCGCACTCGGGTCGGGAGGGTTCGGGGAGGTCCATCTCGCGCTCGACGCCGACGGGCGCACGGTCGCCGTCAAGGTCCTGCATCCCCACGTCGCCTCCGACGCGTTCGCGATCACCAGGCTGGCGCGTGAGGTGGAGACCATGCGCCGGGTGCGCGGACGGCACGTCGCCGAGGTGCTCGACGCCTCGCTGTCGGGGGAGCGGCCGTACATCGTCACCCGGTACGTCCAGGGCAGGCCGCTCAGCACGGTGGTGGCGAAGGACGGGCCGGTCGCCGGCGCGGCCCTGCTGCGGCTGGCGCTGGGGCTGGCGGAGGCGCTGGAGTCGATCCACGCCGCCGGGGTCGTCCACCGCGATCTCAAGCCGGCCAACGTCATCGTCTCCGACGGCGAGCCGTACGTGATCGACTTCGGCATCGCCTGCGCGCTGGAGTCGGCGTCGGTGACCGCGTCGGGCGCGGTGGTGGGGACGCCCGGCTATCTGGCCCCGGAGGTGCTGGAGGGCCGGGACGCCGGGCCGGAGGCCGACGTGTTCGCCTGGGGGGCGACGGTGGCCTTCGCCGCGTCCGGGCGGCAGCCGTACGGGACGGGGCCCGCGGCGGCCGTCGCCTACCGGGTGGTGCACCGGGAGCCCGACCTGTCGGGGGTGCCGGCATGGCTCGTCCCGCTCGTGGAGCGGTGCCTGAGCGGCGATCCGGCCGCCCGCCCCGAGACGGCCGAACTGGCCGGCCGCCTGAACGAGGCCGCGCCGGTGATGGACGGGATCGAGCCCTCGCGGCAGCCCCTATCCGAGGCGTCCACCCGCGAGTGGCGGCCGGGTGATCGGCGGCCCGCCCGGAGCGCGAGGCGGGCGGAGGCGGACGACCCGCGGGCCGCGCACCGGGAGAAGCTGCACCGCCGCTGGGTGGTGGGCTCCGCGGTGGTCGTGGGCCTGTTCGCCGCCGCCGCGCGGGCGAACCTCCCGGAGGTGTCGCTTCTCCTGCTGGTCCTCTACGGCATCGCCCTGGTGGCCGACGCGGGGTTCGGGCTGCTGGCGCGGTCGCGGCGGCGCCGGCTCGTGGTGGACGCCGTCAGCGGCGTGGGCGCCGTCGGGGTCTGGGCGCTGCTCAGCACGCTGTTCAGCACCACGACGCTGCTCATGGCCGTCGGCACCGTGGTGTTCATCCTCGGCATGCTCGTGTTCGCGAGCTGACCAGGCGACCCGCGGCCGCTCGGACCCCCGGATACCGGAACAAAGTTCGGTAGTGTGAGATGGGCCCGGTAGGTGACATGGGCCCGATGTGAATGGCACGGTGCGGGCCTGGAGGTTTGCGGCTAAGCTACCCATGGGTAACATTGTGCGTAATCGCGGCGTCAGCCGTACGGAAAGGGGAGGTCGGCCACCGGCCATGAACATCGTCGTCTGCGTGAAGCAGGTCCCCGACACGGCGACCGAGCGCAAGCTGAGGTCCGATGACAAGACGCTCGACCGCGACGCCGCCGACGGCGTCGTCAACGAGCTCGACGAGTACGCGGTCGAGGAGGCGCTGCGGCTCAAGGAGGCACACGGCGGTGAGGTCACCGTCCTGAGCATGGGCCCGGCCAAGGCCACCGAGACCATCCGCAAGGCCCTGGCGATGGGCGCGGACAAGGCGGTGCACCTGCACGACGACGCGCTGCACGGCTCGGACGCGCTCGGCACCTCCTACGCCGTCTCCCAGGCATTGAAGAAGATCGGCTTCGACCTGGTCATCCTGGGCTCGGAGTCGACCGACGCCCGCACCGGCATGCTCGCCGCGATGCTGGCCGAGCGGCTCGGCACCCCCCAGCTCACGCTGGCGAGCAAGGTCGAGGTCGAGGGCACCGCCATCCGGGTCGAGCGGATCACCGACTACGGCTACGACAAGGTCGAGGCCTCGCTGCCGGCCGTCGTGTCGGTCGTCGAGAAGATCAACGAGCCGAGGTACCCGTCGTTCAAGGGCATCATGGCCGCCAAGAAGAAGCCGGTCGAGACGCTCGGCATCGCCGACGCGGACATCGCGGCCGACCAGGTCGGCCTGGCGAACTCGTGGAGCGAGGTCGTCGACTTCGCCGCCGCCCCACCCCGGGCCGCCGGCACCGTGATCAAGGACGAGGGTGACGGCGGCGCCAGGGCCGCCGAGTTCCTCGCGTCGAAGAAGTTCATCTGAGGGGCCCCGAGATGACTGAGATTCTGGTTCTCGTCGACCACGTCGACGGCGACGTCAAGAAGGTCACCTTCGAGCTGCTGACCCTGGCCCGGTCGCTGGGCACGCCGGCCGCGGTGTGGGCCGGCCCCGGCTACTCGGACGCGGCCAAGGCCAGGCTCGCCGAGTACGGCGCGGAGAAGATCTATATCGCGGACGCCGGCGAGATCGGCGACTACGTGGCGGCGCCCAAGGCCGAGGTGCTCGCGCACCTGGTGGCCGAGCGTTCCCCGGCCGCGGTCTTCCTCGCGGCGACCGGTGAGGGCAAGGAGGTCGCGGGCCGGCTCGCGATCAAGACGGACTCCGGAGTGATCTCCGACGCGGTGGGCGTCGGTGAGGGCTTCGTCGCCGAGCAGTCGATCTTCGGCGGCGGCGTCAACGTCCGCAGCCGGGTGACCCGGGGCCTTCCGATCATCACCGTACGGCCGAACAGCACCGCTCCCGTCGCCGCGGCCGGCGCCGGCGCCGAGGAGAAGATCGAGGTCGCCCTGTCGGACGCCGCCCGGGCCGCCCGGATCGTCGAGCGGGTAGTGCAGGAGAAGGGCGGCCGGCCCGAGCTGACCGAGGCCGCGATCGTGGTCTCCGGCGGCCGGGGTGTGGGCTCGGGCGAGAACTTCGCGATCATCGAGAGGCTCGCCGACTCCCTCGGCGCGGCGGTCGGCGCGTCGCGCGCCGCCACCGACGCCGGGTGGTACCCGCACCAGTTCCAGGTCGGCCAGACCGGCAAGACGGTGTCGCCGCAGCTCTACATCGCGGCGGGCATCTCCGGCGCGATCCAGCATCGGGCCGGCATGCAGACCTCGAAGACGATCGTGGTGATCAACAAGGACGCCGAGGCGCCGCTCTTCGAGGTCGCCGACTACGGCGTGGTGGGCGACCTGTTCCAGATCGTCCCGCAGCTCACCGAGGAGATCGAGAAGCGTAAGTAGCACCCCGGATCGGAAGCGGCGCCGCGCCTGACGCGGCGCCGCTTCCGGCGTTCATGGGGTTGTATGGAGGCGGCGCGGCGATCTCGCGCGAAATCCTCCTCCGGCGCCTGGCAATCTGTCTTATACATACGTATGATATAGACAGACGACCAGATTCGAGGGGATGGTTCGATGCCAAGCGGGATCAAGATGCTCATCCGTAGTTCGGCCGGCACGGCGGTGCTCGCCGCGACGGTGGCCGCGCTCGGGAAACTGCGCACCACGCACCTCATCACGGTCACGCGGCAGACCACGGCCGAGCCGGAGCACATCTGGCCCCTGTGGGCCGACGTTCCCGCGCGCGTCCGCTGGGACGACGGGCTGGACTGGATCCGCCTCGACGGGGGGCCGTTCGCCCTCGGCGCCACCGGCCGCGTCAAGCTGAAGGGCCAGTCGGCCGTCCGCTTCGAGATCATCGAGTGCGAGCCCATGCGCAGGTACACCGACCGGTTCTTCCTGCCCGGGGGCACCGCCATGGACTGGGAGCACTCCATCGAGGAACGTGGCGACGGCACGCGGGACGTGACCTTCAAGGTCGTCGTGAAGGGGCCGACCGCGCTCCTGCTGACCCCCATCATGAAGAAGATCCTGGGCGGCGCGCTGCCCGAGACCGTGGACCGGCTCGTAGCCCTCGCCGAGGAGGCCGCCAAGGCCGGCCGGGGGTGATCCCCAGCCGGGCTCCCAGCCGGATCTTCGGGCGATGCGGGCGTCAGGCGGCCAGCGGCAGGCGGGGTTGCTCGCCTCCGTCGCGGGTGGACGCCCGCAGCGGGACGATCTCCGTACGGGACACGGGCAGCAGCCGCCCCGCCGCGACGATGACGACGCCGAGGACGACAGCCACGCCCATGGCCAGCCGCAGCGACGCCGCGGCGGACAGGAAACCGATCACGACCGGCCCGAGCAGCAGCCCCGCGTAGCCCATCGCGCTCGCCTGCGCGATCGCGGGGCCCGGCTCGGCCGTCGCGGTGCCGGCGAGCGACAGCGCCATCGGCGAGATCGTCGCCACTGCGAGCCCGACGAAGAACAGCCCGGCCACGGCCGCCGCCGTCACCGGCGCGGCGATGACGGCGAGGAACGCCAGGGCCGTGGCCCCGCCGGACAGGGCGATCAGCGCGCGGGCGCCGAGGCGGCCGCGCAGCCGGTCGCCGCCGAGCCGCGCGACCAGCATGCCGGCCTCGAACACCGGATAGCCGAATGCCGCGACCGCCTCGGAGGCGTGCAGCGTGCCGAGCAGGTAGAGCCCGTTCCAGTCGGCGACGACGCCCTCGACCATGAACGCGGCGAACGTGATCGCGCCGAGCAGGTAGACGACCCCCGGCAGTCTCCGCCGGGCCCGGCCGCTCTCCCGCGCGGCGCCCGTCTCCGGCGCGCGGTCGGGCAGGTGCGTACGGCTGAGAGCGAGCGCCGCGGGCGCCGAGACCAGGGCCACCAGGAGGAAGTGGGTGGTGAGGGGCAGGCCCAGCGCGATGGCGGCCGTGCCCAGCAGGCCCGCCGAGATCGCGCCGACGCACCAGCCCGCGTGCATGCCGATCATGATCGGCCGGCCGTACGCGCGCTCGACCAGGGAGCCCTGCGCGTTCATGCCGACGTCGACCGCGCCGAACGCCATGCCGAACAGCGCGGTCGCGGCGACCAGCGCCGGAAAGGACGGCGCGAGCGCGACGAGGACCAGTGATGCCGCGCACAGGGGTACGGCCGCGCGGAGGACGCCGTGGCTCCCGGCTCTGCCCAGCACGAAGCGCATGATCTGCATGGTCAGCAGCGCGCCGACTCCCCAGCCGAGCAGGGCGAGGCCGACCGACGACTCCGGGAGGCGGAGCCGGTCGGCCAGCGCGGGGAGGCGCACGGTGAACGTTCCGCACATCAGGCCGGCCAGGACGAAGGTGAGGACTGCCCCATAACGGGCCTTCCTCAAAGCGCGGGTCATCACAGCTTCCTTTCCATGTGTGTCAAGTGGGTTTCCGAACCCGGAGAAGTGGGCAGACAGCAGCAGGTCGCCCTTTCGCGGCGTCAGCCGGAAGGAAGGGCGACCACCAGTCGCGCGTACGGCTCGGTGTAGTGGGCACGGTCCGCGCCCGGCGCGGACGTCTCGCAGAAGGTGACACAGCGGCGTGTCGTAGGGGCGTGTCGCAGGGGCGTGTCACAGAAGGCGCTGCGGCGGCGCCTGTGGGAAGAGCCCGATGACCCCTACAACAGGGCGAGCAGCCTGGCGCGGACGACGGCGAAGTCGATGATCGCCGAACAGTGGGTGGCGACCTCCCAGACGCCCTCGCAGGCCAGCCGTACGATCTGGGACGCGGGTGGGTCGGGCTCGTCGTCCATGCCCTGCCGCATCCAGCGGGCCATCGCCTCACGCAGCGGCGCGAGCAGCGCGGGATCACCGGCCGCGCCGGTCACCACCGCCCAGCGTCTCAGCCGTCCGGTCTCCACCGCCTCGAACGTCGCGGCGACGTAGGAGCGCGTGTAGGTGCTCTCCCCCTGTGCCTCGATCAACGCGTCGAAGTCGGCGATCAGGCGCTCGATCATGCCTTTGACGAGCGCTTCCTTGGTGGCGAAGTGATAGAGGAGGCCACC
This sequence comes from Microbispora sp. NBC_01389, assembly GCF_045040095.1. NCBI lineage: Bacteria > Bacillati > Actinomycetota > Actinomycetes > Streptosporangiales > Streptosporangiaceae > Microbispora > Microbispora sp. NBC_01389. The sequence continues at coordinate 539,900 of NZ_CP109552.1, read as the reverse complement.
CTTGCTGACGCCGGCGCGCTCGGCCACCGCCGCCAGGGTGAGGGCCTGGGCGCCCTGGTCCTGCAGCAGGGCCTCGGCCGCGTCGAGCAACTCGTCCCGCCTCATGCCACCCTCCCTCATGCCGCCTACTGTACCGTCTGGACGGTTAACCCGCGACACCGTTCCGATGTTCCCCGCCTCCCCGGATACGCTTGGTGCGCACGAAAGGCGTTCAGGGGAGGGGTCATGGGATCTGCGTACTTGGACCATGCCTCGACCACCCCGATGCGGCCCGAGGCCATCGAGGCGATGACGGCCCAGCTTGGTCAGGTGGGAAACCCCTCCTCCCTGCACGCGGCGGGCCGCCGCGCCCGCCGGGTCGTCGAGGAGTCGCGCGAGACGATCGCCGGCGCGCTCGGCGCCCGGCCCAGCGAGGTCGTGTTCACGGCCGGTGGCACGGAGGCCGACAACCTCGCCATCAAGGGCCTGTTCTGGGCGAGGAAGCGACCGCGGATCCTGGTCAGCGCGATCGAGCACCACGCCGCCCTCGATCCCGCCCACTGGCTGGGCGACAACCACGGCGCCCGGGTCGAGTTACTCCGGGTCGACGAGCAGGGCCGGGTCCACCCCGAGACGCTGCGCGAGGCCATCGACCGTGACCCGGACGACGTCGCGCTGGTGAGCGTCATGTGGGCCAACAACGAGGTGGGCACCGTGCAGCCGGCGCGCGTGCTGGCCGCCATCGCGCACGAGCACGGCATCCCGTTCCACACCGACGCGGTGCAGGCGGTCGGCCAGCTTCCGGTCTCGTTCGCCGACTCGGGTGTGGACGCCATGACCGTCTCCGGCCACAAGGTCGGTGGACCCGTGGGCGTCGGGGCGCTGCTGCTGGCGCGCGGCGTCGATCCCGTCCCCGTCCTGCACGGCGGCGGGCAGGAACGCGACATCCGCTCCGGCACGCTCGACGCCCCGGCCATCGCCGGGTTCGCCGCGGCCGTCGAGGCGGCCGTCGCGCGGCAGCCCGCGGCCGCGGAACGCCTGTCGGCGCTCCGCGACGACCTCGTCGAGCGCGTACGGCGTGCGGTGCCGGACGTCGTGCTGAACGGCGACCCGGCCGACCGGCTGCCGGCCAACGCCCACTTCTCGTTCCCCGGCTGCGAGGGCGACGCCCTGCTCATGCTGCTCGACGCCAAGGGCGTGGAGTGCTCCACGGGCTCGGCCTGCTCGGCCGGGGTGGCCCAGCCGTCCCACGTGCTGATGGCGATGGGTCAGGACGGCGTGCGCGCCCGCGGTTCGCTGCGCTTCTCGCTCGGCCACACGTCCACGGAGGAGGACGTCGACCGGGTCGTCGAGGTCATCGGACAGGTCGTCGAGCGCGCCCGCCGCGCCGGTCTGTCGTGATGCCCGTCGGCTTCGGCCTCTAGCGGGCCGTCAGGCGCAGCAGCGCCCGTTGCAGGCGGAGGAGCATCCGCGTGCGCCGCGACGAGCGCAGCCGCGCCAGCCGGTCCCGGAGCCGGTCAGCCAGCTCGACCAGCAGGTCCTCGTCCGCGAAGCGCTCGATCTCGGGGAACATCTGCCGTTCCTCGTCCAGGTGGGCGTGCGACTCCAGCGCGTCGTGCATCACTCCGAGCTCCCGGTCGAACCGCCCGGACCGCGGGTCGGCGCGCACCAGCGCCGCGAGCTGGTCGCTGAGCTGGCGGTGCTCGGACCAGGCGGCCGCGATGCCCGGGGTGACGTCCCGCATCGCCGGATAGAAGACGTCCTCCTCGATCATCTCGTGCATCCGCAGCTCGTCGAACAGCTCGTCGGCGAGCGCGCGCCGCCGTCCGGGCTGGGCGCGCGGCGTCTCCAGCAGGCGCCGCATGAGCCCGCGCAGCACCTCGTGGTGCTCCACGAGCACCCGCGTCGCCTTCTCGCGCTCCGGCCGGGCCGGCGCCTCCCGCACCTCGGTGAGCACCTGCGGTCTTCTCCTCATGGCCGCACCTCCTGCTGGTGGACCAGGGCGCTGCCGGGCGGCGCGGTGACCACCGTGGGCGCCCGGCGCACCTCGATCCACCCGTCCCGTACGCGGGTCTGGAAGCACGGCGCGGGTGTGACGGCCGGGCCGTTCAGGCTCGCTCCGCCGTCCAGCTCGAACGCCGAGCCGTGCCAGGGACAGGTGATGGAGCCGTCGCGGAGCCAGCCCTGGGACAGCGGACCGCCCAAGTGCGGGCAGGCGTCCTCCAGGGCGTGGATGCGGCCGCCGGTGCGGACCAGGACGACCTCCACGCCGCCCGCCCGCGCCCGGTGCGGCCTGCCGTCGGTCAGGTCGCGCTCGGCCAGCACCCGGGTGAAACGGCGTGGTTCGAGCCGCCGGTCCGTCTGGTCGACCCCGATCCGGTGGTTGTAGGTGAGCGCGCCGCCCAGGTAGCCGCTGACCATGATCAGGGGATAGCCGAGCAGGGCGGCGAGCACGCCGCGCAGGTGGCGTTCCCGGCCTCGCTGCCACCACGACCAGCCGTACAGGCCGAGGGCGAGCGCGTTGAGCGCGCCGTGGACCAGCCCGACCCGGCGCGCGTTGTCATGCGTGTGCTGCCAGTCGTGCAGACCGGTGACGGCCGCGGCCACCGCCCCGGCGAGACCGACTCCCACGGCCGTCCGCGCGGCCCGCCTCCGTCCGGTGAGGTCCAGGACCAGCGCCGTCGTCCACGAGCCGATCGGGAGGTCGGTGAGAAACGGATGAACGGGGTGTCCCAGCCAGACGCCGTGCAGGAGGCCGCGGGCGCGGCCCCTGGTGACCCCGAGGAGGTTCTCCGTGAACGCGAGACCCTGTTCGAGCCGGTGACCCGGCCGGTCGAGGCGGCCGTCGCCCTCGATCGCGTCCAGCATCCGGTCCAGTGCGCGATGAGCCATGTCCGATCCCAATCCCGTCGCCGGATCGGCCCCGCGGGCTGCGGGAACGGGCGGAACGCGGGCGCTCGCCCGCGCGTCGGTCTATCGCGGCGTGCCCGTCCCGTATGTCATGAAACGCGCTGAATATCTGGTTCAGGTCAGGAGCTGGTTCAGCTCGGGAAGGGGTTTCAGGTCAGGAAGGGGGCGACCGCGCTCCAGGAGGGATCCTCGGCCGTCTCGACCCGGGCGGGTCCCTCCTTCCAGCCGGCCGCGACCTCCTCGATCACCGGCGGCACGTCCGCGGCGCGGTCGGCGTAGAGGTGCAGCGTCCGGGCGCGGTCGGCGCTCAGGTGGGCCGCCAGCACGGCGGACCCGTCCGCGGCCAGCCGTCCGGTCAGCCGCTCCTCGAACCCGCGCAGCGCGTCCAGTGAGGCCCCGGCGGGCTGCCCGTCCGCGTCGGCGTGCTCGTACGGCAGCGTGACGGCGATGTGCTGGTCGAACAGCGGGAAGTCGACCGGGCGCAGGGGATAGCGGGCCGCGGCGGTGAGGCGGCCGCCGGTGGCGGTGTGGCCCTCCAGCAGCGCCCACTGCTCCTCCGCGAACCCCTCCGCCACGTCGGCGACGACCGAGGGCAGGTGGACCGCCGGGAGGGCGTCGATCGGCTCGAACTCGGCGGCCTGGATCTCGCCGACCCAGCGGGCCACCTCGTCCTCGCCCAGCAGCCAGTCGAGGGCGGTGAAGGTCGCCTCCGTCCGGGCTTCCTCATCGATATCCGGAAATATGGGGTGAAAGGCGGTGACGTCCACGCGTGGCGTGCCGGGCGGCACGCGCAGCGCCACCACCAGCCGGTCGAGCCCGAACTCCCGCCCGCCGACGTCGAACGTGATGCTTTCGGCCTGCGCGTTCGCCTGCCGGGAGGGGTGGAACTCCCACATCGCGTCGACCGGCGGCGCGGCCAGGGCCCAGCGATGGGCGAACGGCCGCAGCTCCGGATCAGCCGACGCGCTGACGACCAGGGCGTGCACGGCGAGACGCCCGGGCACGACCTCCCAGACGAGGGACGGGTGCAGCGCGGCGACGGCCGGCCCGATGGTCTCGGCCAGGGCCTCGGGATCCTCCGCCTCGACGTGCGCGTCGATCCCCGCACGGGCCCGTTCCCACCAGGCCCAGAACGCGGCGATGGCCTCGGCGGGGTCGGCGGCACCGCTCTCGCGGGGGCCGGCGGATTCGCTCTCGCGCCCGAACAGTCGCATGACCCCGCATCCTCCCAGCCCGCCCGCCCCGATGCCAACGCGGGCGCGCGCCCGCGCCGGCATCGGGGCGGTAACCTCGAACTGTTATGGCTCCCACAGCAAAGCCCACGGGAAATTCCACGGGAAGGCTCCGCGTCCTCGCCGCCATGTCCGGCGGGGTCGACTCCGCGGTGGCCGCCGCCCGGATCGCCGAGGCCGGGCACGACGTGACCGGCGTCCATCTGGCGCTGTCGTCCAACCCGCAGTCCTACCGCACCGGCGCGCGCGGCTGCTGCACCCTGGAGGACGCCCGCGACGCGCGCCGCGCCGCCGATGTCATCGGCATCCCCTTCTACGTGTGGGACATGGCCGAACGGTTCCACCGCGACGTGGTCGAGGACTTCGTCGGCGAGTACGCCGCCGGGCGCACCCCCAACCCCTGCCTGCGGTGCAACGAGAAGATCAAGTTCGAGGCGGTGCTCGACCGGGCGCTCGCGCTCGGCTTCGACGCCGTCGCCACCGGCCACCACGCGCGGCTGGAGGACGGCGTGCTGCGCCGCAGCGTCGACGACGCCAAGGACCAGTCGTACGTGCTGGGCGTGCTCACCCGCGAGCAGCTCGCGCACGCGATCTTCCCGCTGGGCGGCTCGACCAAGGCCGAGGTGCGCGAGGAGGCCGCGCGGCGCGGGCTGACCGTGGCCGACAAGCCGGACAGCCACGACATCTGCTTCATCGCCGACGGCGACACCCGGGCCTTCCTCGCCGAGCGACTCGGCGCGGCCGAGGGGCCGATCGTCGACGCGCTCACCGGCCAGGTGGTCGGCAGCCACCAGGGGGCGTACGGCTTCACGATCGGGCAGCGCAAGGGCCTGCGCGTCGACCGGCCCGCCGCCGACGGCAGGCCGCGCTACGTGCTGTCGATCGAGCCGGTGTCCAACACGGTCACCGTGGGCCCGCGCGCCTCGCTGGAGGTGCGCGCCGTCGTGGGCGAGCGGCCGGTGTGGAACGGGCCGCTCCCGGAGCCGTACGAGCCGATCACCTGCATGGTGCAGCTACGCGCGCACGGCGAGGTGTACGGCTGCCGCGCCCAGCTGTCCGGCGGTGAGCTGCACATCGAGCTGGACCATCCGGCCACCGGCGTCGCGGCGGGCCAGGGGGCCGTCCTCTACGACGGGGACGCCGTCCTCGGCTCCGCCACGATCGCCTCGGCCGGCTGAGGTCAGACCAGGTCAGACCTCCACGCTCTCCCCGGGCGGGATGCGGCGGAAGTCGCCCTTCTGCCGGCCGGCCTCCATGCCGAGCCAGTTGTCGATCAGCGTCGCGCCGATGTCGTTGACCAGGCCGTCATGGGTCGAGTAGGCCCGCGCGGGACGGACGTACCGCAGGTAGAGGAGCGTCTCGGCCGCCTTGAGCCACGGCGCGTTGGTCGGCACCAGCAGCGTCGGGACCTCGCGTCCCGGCGGCGTGAGGGCGTCGCCGGGGTAGAACACCTCGTCGTCCACGAAGAAGCCGATGTTCTGCACCGGCGGGACGTCGGGCAGGTTGAGCGCGTGCCACTCGCCGACCGCGCTGACGTGGAAGCCCGCCGTGTCGAAGTCGTCCCCGTGGGTGACGACCTGGACCTTCGCCGGGATCTCGCCGAGCTGGTCGGCGACGGCCTGGCAGGTGAAGACCTCCAGGTCGGGGCTCGCGTTCGCGAGCAGGCCCGCGTCCACGTGGTCGAAGTGCTCGTGGGTGATCAGCACCGCGTCCGCGCCGTCCAGGAGCCCCGGACCGCTGAACGTGCCAGGGTCGATGACGAGCGTCCGCCCGTCCTTCTCCAGCCGCCAGCACGCGTGACCGAGTTTGGTGAGTTTCATATCTCTAAGCTAGTGACCGTGAGCGAGTATCCGTGGAGCGAGGCCGCGGCCACCGGGGTGGGGTCCTACCCGGGCGAGGACCATCTTGAGGCGTTGCGCACCGCGTTCGGCGAGCTGCCCATGCCCTATCTGCCCGAGTTGCCCGCCCGGGGAGTCGGCGCGGACATGATCGGCCGTACGGCGTCGCTGCTGGTCGAGCTGCCCGTCGAGGTGCAGCCGTCCGGCTGGCGGCTCTCCGACCGGCCGGGCCGGGATTTCAAGCGGGCCAGGGACCACCTCGCCCGAGACCTCGACGGCCTGGAGGAGGCGGCCCAGGGCTACCGGGGTCCGTTCAAGATCCAGGCGTGTGGCCCGTGGACGCTCGCCGGGGCGATCGAGCTCAGGTACGGCGACAAGGTGCTCGCCGACGCCGGAGCCGTACGCGACCTGACCGAGTCGCTGGCCGAGGGACTGGCGCAGCACGTGGCGGAGGTCCGGCGGCGGGTCCCGGGAGCGGACCTCGTCGTCCAGATCGACGAGCCGGGGCTGCCCGGCGTGCTTGCGGGCACGGTGCCGACCGCGTCCGGCTTCGGGCGGCTCGCCGCCGTCGAGTCGCCCGTCGCGGCCGAGCGGCTGAGAACGGTGCTGTCCGCGCTCGCGCCCGCGTTCCCGGTCGTCCACTGCTGCGCGCCGGGCGTGCCGTACGAGGTCATCCGTACGGCGGGCGCGCGCGGCGTCTCGGTGGACGCGCGGCTGCTGCGGCGCAGGGACGAGGACGAACTGGGCGAGACGATCGAGAAGGGCCTCGCGCTGCTGCTCGGCGTCGTGCCCGGGACGGACGCCCGGCTGGCGGACGTCGGCGTGGTGGCCCGGCCGGCGGTGGAGTTGTGGCGGCGCCTCGGCTTCCCGCCCGCCCGGCTCGCCGAGCAGGTCGTGCTCACCCCCGCCTGCGGGCTGGCCGGGGCCTCGCCCGCGTACGCCAGGGCGGCGCTGGCCCGGTGCCGGGAGGCGGCCCGGGTCCTGCGCGAGGACCCCGGCGAGTAAAGGAGGGGCGAGTCAGGGGGGCGCTGTACAGGGGGCGCGGGGTGATCCAAGCGATCTCCCAGCCCGTTCCCAAGTGATTCACAAGCCCCGGGGCCTATCTCTTGACGTGCTGGAGGGCTGAGCTCTCGGGCCGGTCCCCCTCCATCCACCCTGACCGGCCCGAGTAGACCGGACAAAAAGGAATGAAAGTGGGCTGCAAGCGGTCTACCGTAATTCTCGATCGCTCCTGAAACGAGGGGCCGCGCGGTCTGGAGCGGCCTCCTCGCGGAGCGGTCCGGCGGGAGCCGTTCCTCGTCCTCGGCGCGGCTCCCGCCCCCGTCCTTCGCGTTCTGTCGGTCCCCGGGGATACGGTTGGCCTGGGTCGTTGACGAGGGGAGACGGGCGACGTGACCGACAGGGCTGGCGGGCTCGACGACATCGTGGACGAGTCCGTGGACGGGTTCGGGGAAGCGACAGGCGAGCCCGCCGAGAGCGGGCAGGCGCAGAGCGCGGTGAGCGCGGCGAATGCACAGAGCGCGGTGAGCGCGGCAAAGGCGCAGAGCGCGCCGAGCGAGGCGCGGGAGCGGCACGCCGAGTTGTCGGAGTCGCTTCAGGACGCCAACTGGCGCTACTACGTGCTCGACTCGCCCATGGTGAGCGACGCCGAGTACGACGGCTGGATGCGGGAGATCCTCGCGCTGGAGGAGAGGCATCCGGACCTGCGGACGCCCGACTCGCCCACGCAGAACGTGGGGGCGCCGATCTCCACGGAGTTCGCCCCCGTCACCCATCTCCAGCGCATGGAGAGCCTCGACAACGCCTTCGACGACGCCGACCTCGCCGCCTGGCAGGCCAGGGCCGAACGGCTCATCGAGGCCGACCCCGGGCCCTACCTGTGCGAGCTCAAGATCGACGGCCTGGCCGTGGCGCTCGTGTACGAGAAGGGCCGCCTGGTGCGCGGCGCGACCCGGGGCGACGGGCGCACCGGCGACGACATCACCCCGAACGTCCGCACGCTCGGCGACGTGCCCCACCGGCTGACCGGGGACGACGTGCCCGACCTGCTGGAGGTCCGCGGCGAGGTCTTCCTGCCGGTCGAGGGCTTCAAGAAGCTCAACGAGCAGCTCATGGACGCGGGCAGGCCGCCGTTCGCCAACCCGCGCAACTCGGCCGCGGGCTCGCTGCGGCAGAAGGACCCGCGCGTCACCGCGCAGCGGCCGCTGCGGATGATCGTCCACGGCGTGGGCAAGTGGGAGGGCGGCGGACCGCTGCCCGGCACCCAGTCGGCGGTCTACGAGCGGTTGCGAGACCTCGGCCTCCCGGTCAGCGACCGCTACAGGGTCGTGGAGAGTCTCGACGAGATCCGCGGGTTCGTCGCCCACTACGACGAGCACCGGCACGATCCCGAATACGAGATCGACGGGGTGGTCGTCAAGATCGACCGGATTCCCGTGCAGCGGCAGCTCGGTTCGACCAGCAGGGCGCCTCGGTGGGCGATCGCGTTCAAGTACCCGCCCGAGGAGGTCACCACGAAGCTCCTCGACATCCAGGTCGGTGTGGGCAGGACGGGCCGGGTCACGCCGTTCGGCGTGATGAAGCCGGTGGTGGTGGCGGGGTCGACCGTGGAGCGCGCGACACTGCACAACGCGTCGGAGGTGGCGCGCAAGGGCGTGCTCATCGGCGACACCGTGGTGCTGCGCAAGGCGGGCGACGTCATCCCCGAGATCGTCGGTCCGGTCGTGGACCTGCGGCAGGGTGGCGAGCGGGAGTTCGTCATGCCCACGCACTGCCCGGAGTGCGGCACCGAGCTGGCCTACGAGCGGGAGGGCGACGCCGACCTGCGCTGCCCGAACGCCCGCTCCTGCCCCGCGCAGCTCCGTGAGCGGATCTTCTTCGCGGCCGGGCGCAACGCGTTCGACATCGACGGGCTGGGCTACGTCGCCGCGACCGCGCTGACCCAGCCGCTGCCGCCGCAGGAGCCGCCGGTCCGCACCGAGGCCGATCTGTTCGACCTGACGATCGACAAGCTGCTGCCGATCAGATCGGTGGTCCGCGACGCCGACACGGGCCTGCCCAAGACCGATCCGGAGACCGGCGAGCCGAAGGTGGTCTCGTTCTTCGCCAACATGTCCGGCGAGCCGAGCAAGCACGCGGAGCTGATCCTCCAGCAACTCGAGGAGAAGAAGGACCAGGCGCTGTGGCGGGTGATCGTGGCGCTGACGATCCGGCACATCGGGCCGCCGACGGCCCGCGCGCTGGCGAGCGAGTTCCGCTCGATCGACGCCATCGCCAAGGCCTCGGAGGAGGAACTCGCGGCGGTCGAGGGCATCGGCCCGAGGGTCGCCGCCGCGATCAAGGAATGGTTCGAGGTTGACTGGCATCAGGAGATCATCGACAAATGGCGGGCAGCCGGAGTCCGGATGGCCGACGAGTCGGCGGCCGACGAGGGGCCGCGCCCCCTTGAGGGAATGACCTTCGTCGTCACCGGCACGCTCGCGGACTTCAGCCGCGACGAGGCGAGCGAGGCCATCTCCGGCCAGGGGGGCAAGGTCACCTCGTCGGTCTCAAAGAAGACCAGCTTCCTGGTGGTGGGGGACAACCCCGGCTCGAAGTACGACAAGGCGGTCAAGGCCGGCGTTCCCATCCTCAACGAGGAGGGCTTCCACACGCTTCTCCGCGAGGGCCCCGATGCCGCCCGCGCCGTCGCCGTCACCCCCGAGGAGTAACCCCGCGGAACGCCTCCGTGCCCATAGTGCTCGCACCCGGAGTCGCCGCGAATCAGATCAGCGTGACGCGAGGCGTACGGCTGCCGAGACGGCCCTGCCCATCACGGCCAGGCGGCCAGTAGGTCCTCGGGACCCCAGTGCGCGGCGAGCGGCAGGTTGCCGTCCACACCCGACCGGGAGACGGCCACCAGCGGAGTCTTCGTGTCGGCGCCGGGGACGGCGAGCATGTCGCGCACCAGGCTCTCGTACTCGTGCCGCCCGAACGACGCGTTCTCCAGCCACTTGATCGAGCCGATGAAGTGGACGTGCCGCGCGACCGGATCGCGGTCCGCCCCGACGAGATCGATCTCAGGGTTGTTCTGACGGTTCCACCAGCCTCCGACGGCCTCGGTCTCGGGCCACCGGTCGTCCGGCAACAGCCGCAGCAGCGCCTCCCGGACGACAGGCTCGACGGCGCGGCCACGCCAGGAGGTCCAGGAGCGTTCGACGGAGGCCAGGACCTGCTCCCCCCGGCCGCGCTCGACCAGCGGAATGCCCCGGTCCAGGAAGGCGAGCCAGAACCGCAGATACGGATCGGCGATGCGATAGCGCTTGTTCTTCGTGTCCGGCTTGACTGACAGGGGAGCGTCGACGGCCAGCACCCGCTTGCCGACGAGGGTGGACAGCAGCGGGGAGAGCGTGCCGGAGGCCAGCGGAGCCGCGCCGCCCGCCTCGGTGGCGATGGCGGAGAACGTGCGCTCTCCGCTGCCCACCGCCGACAGGACCGCACGAGAGTGGGAAGTCTCGGGAAACTCGCCCAGCAACGACAGCTCGCCGGCCATCAGCAGCGCGGACAGCGGATTGGCCAGCGACTCCCGCAGGTAGTCGACGCGGCTCATGCCTGGCCGCCATGACTGGACCACCTCCGGGAAACCACCGGTGACAAGGTAGGCGTCGATGGCCTCGGCGGCGTTCAGACCGGTCATCACGGCGACGTCCGCGGGATGGAGCGGCTGGACGGTCATCTTCACTGCGCGGCCGAAGAAGGGGCGGCCGTAGGACTGCAGTGCCTCCATCACCGACAGGTCGCTGCCGACCAGGACGAGCAGCACCGGCTTCGCGGACAGATGCCGATCCCAGGCCGTCTGCAACGCCCCTTCGAACTCGCGGTCCTGCTCCACCAGCCACGGCACCTCGTCGATGACCGCGATGCTCGGCCTGTCGTCGGGCACGGCCAGGGCCAAGGTGCGAAGTGCCTGATTCCAGTCACCCGCCTGCACTCCGGCGACCAGTTCCGCACCAGGCAAGGCGGACTGTCCCAGCATGCCGACGAAGTCGGCGCGCTCCGTCACCGGATTGCGCCCCCTGGTGGCCTGGAAGACCACGTACGGCACCCCGGAGCGGTCGCAGAACTCCTGAACCAGCCGCGACTTTCCCACCCGGCGGCGGCCCATCATGATCACCGCGCGTCCGCGGGTGCCGCCCTGCCCTTCCGCCACCTGTCGTAGCTGCCCATTGAGCAGCTCAAGATCCCCAGCTCGGCCCTTGAAGTCCACTCATCGCCCCGCACATACGTAGAACCAATCTAACGTAGATGCGATCTTACATTAATCGGCCCGGGTATCTCCTGAGCCGGTGTCGCGAACCAGCAAGCCAAGCGCCCCGGTCCTGTGCGGATCGGGGCGCGCCGTCGCCCGGCGGCTGCCTGAGGGAGCCGACGTCAGCAGTTGACCAACTGCGCCATCGCGTTCTTGGTCTCGCTCGCGATGTCGAGGCCCATCGAGAGCTGGTCGAATACCGCTTTCAGCAGTCCCAGGTTCCGGATCGCCTGGCCTTCGACGGGAGCGCCCGAACAAAGTCGTGCGTTGATGGCGAGAGCCGCCATGATCTGCTTGTCAGTGAACGCTTGATCGAGCAGGCGAGTGAAGTCTTCACCCTGACCTTCCTGGATCTTCTGCGCCTCGGCGGCGTCGACGTGGGCATACACCCACACGTTGCCTTCCATGGCGTGGCCTTCGAGGCAGTCGAACACGAAGAGCTTGTGGTCCTGCCTGAGTAGGCCGGCGGTAGGCATGTTGAGACGATCGAAGACCTCGATCATCTCCGAATCGAGGGTAGGCAGCCAGGGACGCTCTCCAATACCCAGCTTGATCAGATCGCTCACAGGATGCCTTCCTTCCAGCTTGTCGACTCGAAGCAGGCGTCGAACCTGTCCCTCTCATCATTGGTCCACAGCCGGTCATCGTCTACCAGTGCTACGGAGACATGCCCCGGTATACGTCTCGTTGGACTGGCCCATACCCGAAAACCGGCAGCTCGCAGCTTGCCGACCAGCGCATAGCGTACGCCTTCTCCCGGGATCGCTCCTTGAGCGCGTCGGTGGTTCGCCATCGCTGCTTCGTCTGGCGTCATCTTGCCCCTGAGGAGTGAGAGCTCCTGTGGAACTTCGTGGGCCGAGGGGCTCTGTTTGAACGGCGTACCTCCGATCGGCTTGTGGATCGTTCCGTACTGTGTAACCCAGTCCTCATCGCTGAGGTTGTCATTCATCTGTTCGCCTGCGGGCTCGTTTGACGATCAGGAGTTGATGGGGGCGCTCGACTCGATGAGGTTGTCGTAGGCGAGGGCGGCCATGTAGGCCCTGTCGGCGAAGAGCCCGTCGAGCAGGCGGATGAGGGCGTCACCCGCGGCGTTCTGGAGGCGGCTGACCTCGATCGCGTCGACCTGGGTGTAGGCCCAGAAGCTGATCCTCGACCCGCGGCCGTCGATGCAGTCGAAAACGTAGAGCCTGCCGTCCTGTTCGATCAGTCCCGCGGTGGGCGGGTCACACTCCTCGTAGATCTCGACCACCCGGGTGTCGGGAGTGGGCCGCCAGGGGCGCTCTCCGATCTGCAACCGGATCGGGTCACTCCCTCGCCGGCTGAAGGGGCGCAACTCGACCACTATGCCGTCGATCGCGTCGTGCCGGCTTGCCTGCTCGTCGCAGAGGGCCTCGTCACCCATGAACACCTACTGGGGGAGTAGTGACGGTCGTTTGCATAGACATCCTAAACGCTTCGCTGTCCACTGGTCACCTAGTGTGATTACCAGTGGGTAAAGAGGCCGTCAGCAGGGCCGTATCAGGGAGAATGCGGGCGTGCGCGACTTCGTCATCGTCCGCAATCCAGACCCCGGCTCCCGCCTGCCGTACTTGATCCGGCTGCCGCTGGCGGCAGCCGACGTGGTACTGCGCGCCGGCGGGACCTGGCCACGGGAGAAGGCGATCTACTGCTACCCGGCGGACGAGAGCGAGTGGCCCGCAGACCCGGAGGTGATCGAGCGGGTGCCGGTCCGTCAGTGCGTACGGCGTGGCGCGGCGATCGACCTGGTCCTCGATCGGGGCCGGGAGAACCGTTCCCAGATCGTCCACACCACCGCACGAGGGCGGGATGCGATCTTCTGGCAGACGGCCCGCGTACGCAAACAGGCCCGCCCGGGCGTCAGCACCCCGACCGCGCGGGCCTCGGGCATCGCCGCCCTGCCGATCGTGGTCGACACCGGGGAACGGTACGGCTACCGCTTCGCCCGGCAGCAGGTCCAGATTGACAGGCGCCGCCTGCCCGCTGGTGACTACGCGGTCGAGCGGGACGGGCGCGTCTGGGCCGCCGTCGAGCGCAAGAGCCTGCCCGACCTGGTCGGCAGCCTGCTCAACTCGCGGCTGAAATACCAGCTCACCGAGTTGGCCGCGCTGCCGCGCGCCGCCGTGGTGGTCGAGGACCGCTATTCACAGACACCTCTGAAGCCGACAGCACGTCGTACGAGCCTGCCGCGAGGAAGGGGAGCGAGGCCGGTGGGCCAACCACGGCCGATGTCCGGCGCTGGGCCCGCGACAACGGCTTCGATGTCTCCGATCGCGGCAGGCTACGCCCCGAGATCCGGCTCGCCTTGATGGGAACGGGCAGGGCGCGGCGACGGGGCCTGGAGCAGGTCGAGGTGGTTGAGTAACGAGCCCCATGGCAGAAGAAGTTCGTGCCCGGCGTCCCCACGATCGTGCGCATCGGCGTCACGGACCCCGCGACCGGCCGCCCCGTCGACGACGTCGTACGCAGCCACGCGTCCCGGCCCTGCCGTATGTCCCCGTCGCATATGCCCCGTCGCATGTGCCTGCACGCCACGCTGAGCCGGCAGTGCGGCGTCGCCGAGTGTCTTCGCCCGGCTCGGTGTCGGCCCTCACACCCCGCGCCCCTACACCCGCAATCGGGTGCTGGTTCGGGGGTTGCGGTAGGTGAAGGCCCAGCGGTCGTCTCCGATCTTTCGGGGGGTGTAGCGGGTGGGGTGGCGGTAGCGGTCGCGGTTGTGGAACTGGCAGGCCGGCCCTAGCAGGTTGAGGTCGGTCAGCCCGCCGCTGCACCAGTTGTCGGCGTGGTCGACTTGGCACATGGTGGCGGGTAGCGGGCAGCCGTCGACCCAGCAGGTGGCGTAGCGGGCGTAGATGGCCCGGCGCTGGGCCGGGGTGGCCAACCTGACCTTGCGGCCCATGTCCAGGACCTGCCCGGCGGCGTCCATGACGATCCTCACCAGGGTGCTGGTGCGGGCGAGGCGGTGCACGCTGGAGACGGGCAGCAGGTGCCCGGTCGCCAGGATCAGCCCCGGCAACCCCTGCAACCACACCCCCGGCGGGATGTTTTCGCCTCCCGCCCACGGCGGGCCATCGGCTCCCACCCCCGGCCACGCCTCACCTCCCGGCCGGGACTCACCTCCCGGCCGGGACTCACCTCCCGGCCAGGCCCCGCCGCCGTGGTCCGCGCCCGGCGGAGCGTCGGGGGCCGCCCACGGCATGCCGTGCGGTGCCTGGCTGGGCGTAAAGGCATGCCGGTAGTCCCCCGCCTCGCCATCACCAGCAAGACAGCCGCCGCCGCAGCGGCCCCCGGGACAGCCCCCACTGGGGCCGTCCTCGCTGTGAGTGCCAGGGGCGTCGTCACGGTCAGATGGGGGACCAGAGGCCTCCGCCTGCTGCGCACCTGTGCGCCGCGCCCGCATGTCCGCCCCGCCGACGCGACCCTGCCAGGTATCACCGCCCTCACTGCCCTCATCGGCCTCACCAGTCCCGCCAACGCTGTCAAGGTCGGCGGGCTCGGCAGAGTCGGCGGGGTCGGGGCACCTGGCCTCAGGGGCCGAGTCGGAGTGTGGCCAGACATCGTCCGGGCCGCCCGTGGCCGGAGCGGAGGAATGATCGTCGCCGCAGGCGGGAGCATCCGTGACAGGGTCCTGGCCGATGGGCGCGTCAGCCCAGTGCTCGGCGCCCCGCATCGGCGTGTCGTTCCCGACCCGGTCACCGCCGCACTCGGGTATGCCGCTCTCACGGCGCCCCCGGTCACGCCTCGCAGCATCACCGGAGCGGGGTTCGCCGCCGGGAGCAGTCTCGGAGTGCCCAGGGCCCGGGCGCTCGTCGTCGGGGTCGGCGGCGGGCTGGTCGGCTGAGGGGTCTGTGCCTGCGGGGTCGTCTGCGGGGCCTGTGTCTGGAGGATCGTCGGGGAGAGATTCGGCGTTGACCAGCACCAGAAGCTCAGTCGCGATCTTGTTCTCCAGGAACGCGATCAACGCGTCCGCGTTCCGCACACTCAGCGTACGGTCATCACCCTCGGCCTTGGGCTTGGCGTAGACGTCCAGCATGTGCCGCAACCGCGCGGCCGCCTCCACCGGCAGGTAGAACTCCCCCTCCAGCCCGCCGCCCCTCCGCCGGCGCACCCGGAAGAACCGGCGATCGAAATCCGCCTGCTCGTCCTTCTCATGCCCGTCGGGGTCCAGCACCGCCCGCAGATACCGCCCCGCCTTCGCCACCTCCGCCGCACCCGCCGAGTTCGCCAACTCCAGCAGAATCCGCTCAGCGGTGGTGGCCTGGTCGTCGGTCAACCCGGAAGTGGCGGTGCAGATCGCCTCCACGACCCCCTCGGGCAAACTGCCCTCAGCGAACCGCTCACGCACCTGCGGCAGACGATCCAGCTCCGTGCTCATCGTCACCAACCGGCCCGCTCCCGCAGGGGT
Source organism: Microbispora sp. NBC_01389 (assembly GCF_045040095.1). Taxonomy (NCBI): domain Bacteria; kingdom Bacillati; phylum Actinomycetota; class Actinomycetes; order Streptosporangiales; family Streptosporangiaceae; genus Microbispora; species Microbispora sp. NBC_01389. The sequence goes on along the minus strand of NZ_CP109552.1, from coordinate 524,231 downwards.
CATCCCCCCGGCAGACCGCAGCCACAACTTGGTGGACGCATGGCCGTGGTTCTTCGCCTCCCCGGCCCGGTGGACACGACCCACCCGGGCCGCCAGCGCCGACGTGATCCGATCACGGACCGCAAGCAACTCCTCCGCCTCGGCCAGACACACACCCGCGTCCCCGGGCACCGGCACCAACGCCACCACCCGAGCCGCCTCGACAACAGCCGCCACCACCACCCACGACGGCGACCCCGAGCCGGAAGCACCACTGCAAGCACCGCCGAAAGCATCTCCGGACGCGCCCTTGGCATCCCGAATCCGGCCTGCATCGTCGACCCGGCCTGCATCCCCCTGGCCAGTGTCAGAGGTGCCGTCGGACGCAGCACCGGAATCGCCACCGGAATCGCCACCGGAATCGCCACCGGACGTCTTGACGGGAGCGCCAGCGTGAGTGCCGCTGCCGGCATCCCCGGCACCAGGAGAAGCATCGCTCGCGGTCGCATCGTGGGTGGATCCAGCACCGGACGCGGTATCACCACGAATCGTGGATGGACGAGCAGATCCGGGCGACTTCGCCGAGTCGTCGAACCGGCGAGCGCGCTTCCGCGCATCGGGATCGACAATCGGTACATATTCGCGGGCGAGCGAATCCTCGGAAGACCAAAGGGGTGAGTTAGCGGTGAGCCGATCCCACCAGTCGTCATCACCGTTCGAACAAGGGGGGCACTGAGGATCAATGTCGAACAGATCCATCACCCCTCCTCAAGCGATTCGAAAACCTGTATTAATTCTTCCACACCGGTCGGCGACGAACACCCCCGCGCCGGGAATAGTTGGGGCCACAGCGCGGTCCCGCGCAGAGAGCATTTCAGCTGGTAGTAAGCGGGTTCCGCCTGCCAGCGTTCGGCGTACCCGGCGGCGATCTGATCAGCGGGGGCCACCTCGATATCCAGCAGGGTGGTCAGCAGCCGCAACCGGCTGGTACTCGTCTTTCCCGATCGCTCCTCGGCGACCAGGTCGAATTCGACCAGCCGGGCGGTCGTGTCGGGCAACCGAGGCAGTCTCAGGTCACCGTGCTGCCTGCGCCGCCGGTACACCATGCCATCGGACTCACGCAGCCGTACCAGGTAGGACCCATCGCCCAGCCGCCGCATGATCTTCCCTGGGACCGATTTCTTCCCGTTCTTGACCCGCCAGATCAGCTGTGCACCGGTCGCGGAAAAGGCGATCCGGCGGGCCATGGAGAAGAAGTTACGATCGGCCAGGTTCAGCATGCCAGGCCCGAGCGCGCCGGCCAGCCGGTCACACAGCACCTGCTCGGCCACCAGATAGGAATCTCGTTCGCCCGGCGGCCGCGGGCCCGGCAGTTGGGCCATGGTCCGGGCCGGCACGCTGTCGTATCCCTCGTCCTGAGCACAGCCAGGTTGAGCAGGGTGGCGGCGACGACCTCGCCAGTCAGCGTCCGCCGGCGCCGTCGGCATACCCCGACCGATGCAGGTGCCTATCGTCACCATCTGTGGGCGCAGCACCTGACCCCGCACGGGGTGCCGAATCGGCTACTGACCGCCTACCAGCGTCAGCACGCGCTCCGCGCCGTACTCATCGCGTTGCTCCTGAGTACCCGATCTGCCCGCGTCGCGCTGCGCGCCCTACGCTGCCGTTTCACGACCACGTGAACTTGCCCCCTTGACAGGCAAGGGCGTCGGACCCGCCATCGCGATGGGTCCGATCCGCTCAGCGGTCAGATGTCGAACTCGCCGCCCTTCACCCCGGCGACGAAGGCGCTCCACTCGCCCGGTGTGAAGGCCAGGGCGGGACCCGAGCGGTCCTCGCTGTCCCGTACGGCTACCAGCCCCGGCACGTTCGTCGCCACCTCGACACAGTTGTCGTTGGTGCCTCCCGAGTAAGTGGACTTGCGGAACTCGGCGCTGGACAGGTCCGGGAGCTCAGTCATGGTGTCTCCTCACCGCGGCGATGAACGCCGCGGACTCGTCAGGGGGGTAGGGCTATCTCGGCAAGGCGCTCAAATGTCAGCGTAAGCCCCCGTACCTGGTCGGCGGCCTCCACATACACGTCTCCTCCGGGGCAGCCGGTATAGCCCACGTCGGGGTCGCCCTCGTCGAAGGACAGTACGGAGAAGGCGCCGTCGAGCCCCGCATGCGGACCGGCCGCCAGCGGCAGGACCTGGATCGTGACGTTGGGCCGGCCGGCGACCTCGATGATGCTGTCGAGCTGCTGTTTCATGGCCCCCGCCTGTGCGATCGGGCGGCGCAGAACATTCTCGTCCACCAGCACGTGCAGTGACGGCGCGCTCGATCCCAAGAGCGTGATCCTGCGCGCTATCCGGGCGTCGACTCTGCGTGTCAGCTCCGCATCGTCCAGGCCTGGCCGGGCAGCGCTGATCAGCGCACGGGCGTACTCCTCGGTCTGGAGCAGACCCGGGATCAGGACCGGCTCCCAGGTGCGAATCGCCGTCGCCTCCGCTTCGAGGACCACGTACGAACCGGCGAACACGTCACTGTAGGCGGTCCACCAGCCGCGCTGACTGGCGTCACGGCAGAGCTGGATCAGTCCCGCCTTGGTCGCGGAGTCGTCTCCAGGGGGAGCCATAAAACTTCCACGTGTACAGGACTTGCCAACGTGCACAGCACACGCGACGACCCGCATGGGCCGCTACACACTGTGCCTTTATCGCGACGGAGAGGAGGGGATGTCCGACGGCCATTCCCCCCGGAGGCCGAGCAGGCGGGCGCTCACCGCACTGTCGACGGCGATGACCTGCGGGAACTGTGCCGGGCCATCGCCGAGCAGGAGAGTCTGGCCGAGGTGGCGGTGCCCCAGTGATCGGAGACCACATCAGGATGCTCGCCAGGCTCGGCCTCGGCGGCGTCACGGCGGCAGGCCAGGAGGCCGCGGCGCAGGACTCTGACGGCGCGCTGCCCCGCGTTTCTGAGGATCGGAGCCGGCAGGGCCCGAGGGCCGGAGATCTGAGGGCGAAGCACACGCATCGGTCTGGAAGCAGTGGGAAACTCCTGCAATGCTTCCAGAGCGTTTCTTTCATCCTCTCGATCTCAACGAGGCCCTCGACGAAGCCTACGGCGACGATGGCGACTCGGCGGCCGTACGGGCGGTGATCGAGGAAGCGTTGTTCGATCCCAGGGCGCAGGGCGACGAGAAGGTCTTCGACTACGCGTGGGAGTGCCTGGAGTTCTACGACGATGACGAACTCCCGTCCGCGGCGGACTGGCTGGCGAAGGCGATCGAGGCGCATCCCGGACAGAGGTTCGCACTCGGTGCGCTTCGCGCATCCCTGCGGGTGCGTGAGAGTGCGGCCGAGACTCTGGAGGAGATCACGGCTCTCCACCAGGAGCTCGTCCTTCTCCCTCCGGACCAGCGGGATCTGCGTTTCTACTACTTCGCTCCCGTCGTGCTCGCCGAGGCCACCCAAGACGAGGAACGGGGCGGCGCCCTGGCCGACGAGGGCATCGGACTCGCCAGAAGCCTGGACAAGAGCCGTGATGCCCAGCAGATAATCGAACGCAGCCCGGCCGAGCGCCACCGGCGTATGGCGGCCGAAGCCTTCGAGAGCCAGATGAACGATCTGCTGGAGCACCTGCAATCCGCTCGCCGTGGACATTCTCCCGGGGCGACGTCGAGGGGGAAGCGGGCCCTGACCGTCGAGCCGGCGCTCACGCGCCTGGCCTACCTGCCCGAGAAGGAGTACGTCCAAGGCATGGCCGAGAGCCTGCTGGACGCCACCTTCCCGCTCGAACACGAGGACTACCGCCGGGAAGTGCAGGACGCGCTGCGGAGCAACGCGGAGCTGGGTAAGGCGTTCGTGGTTCCGCTCACCGTCGAAGGCATCCGATCGTTCGCCGAAGAGACCGGCAAGGACCCGGCGAGTCGCAGCACCTGGCTCGCCTTCGTCAATGCGACCGGCATGCGTGACGACGTCGCCTGGCCCCCGGAGCGGAACGCGCCCTGCTGGTGCGGCTCGGCCAGGAAGTACAAGAAGTGTTGCGGCCGTCCCGGCTTCGGCGCCGAGTCCGTGCCCGACCGAGGTCAGGCGGTGCTCCGGGTCGAGTTGCCGGAGACGGACCCGTTGGTGACGCGGCGGCTGGCGGTTCCCTCACGGATCAGGCTCGACGACCTCCACGAGGCCATCGGTGCCGCCATGGGCTGGCACGGTGACCACATGTACGCCTTCGAGGGCCCGGACGGCCATGTGATCGACCCGCGATCGGACGACGACTGCCCGGCGGCCGACGAGATCTTTCTTCCGCGGCTGGCCAACGAGGCGGGCCAGGAGTTCGTCTACCGCTACGACTTCGGTGACGACTGGGAGCACAAGGTGACCGTCGAGGAGATCGTCGCCGTCGACCCGGCGGCGAACGGCGTGCGGCTGCTGGGCGGAGAGGGCGCGTGTCCCCCGGAAGACTGCGGGGGCGTGTACCGCTACCGCGAGCTGGTGGCCGCTCTCGCCGACCATACGCACCCGGCCCATGACGAAGCGATGGAATGGCTGGGCGAAGAGTGGGACGCCGCCGCCATCCGCGTGGCCGGGTAGGAGCCCGGCAGCGGACGTCCCAACTCGTGAAAAGGCGTGCCGTACGGGTGGGGAGGACCGTACGGCACGCCTGGTTTCATGCGGTGATCAGGAAGCGGTGCAGCTCAGCGGGTTGGGGGTGGAGGGGGTTCCGCTGGAGTTGGCGAGGAAGCCGAACGTGGTGTTGGCGCCCGGGGCGAGGTTCCCGTTCCAGCTCAGGTTCGAGGCCGTGATGCTGGTGGTGCCGGTCAGGTCGGCGTTCCACGACTGGGTGATGGACTGCCCGCCGGGCATGTTCCACTTGACCGTCCAGTTGTTGATCGCTGAGGAGCCCGCGTTGGTCACGGCGACCTCACCCTGGAAGCCGCCTCCCCACGCGCTGACGACCTTGTAGACCGCCGTGCAGCCCTTGTTTCCGGTGGAGGTCGGGGACGCCGAAGGCGAAGGCGAGGGAGAGGGCGAGCGGGTGGGCGACGCGGACGGCGACGGGGACGGAGACGGAGACCGCGTCGGGGTCTGCGACGGCGAGGCCGACGGGGACTGCGGGGGGGTGTACGGGGCGGCGATCGCCAGGTCGTACGCCCGCTGCGGGACGAACTGACCGGCCGGGGCGATACAGCCGTCGGACTCGCCCGGAGGCTTGATCCACAGGTACGCCTCGATCGCCGAGTCGCCGGTGCTGGTGGTGCTCCAGGTGCCGGTGGCGCGGCCGCCCGGGTCACACCACTCGCTGCCCGCCGGGCCGTTGCCGTTGCGGCTGGTGTCGATCACGGCCTTCAGCCGCGACACGCCCGTGGCCGAGATGACGTTCTTGGCGAAGGAGACCAGGCCGGGGCTGGAGCGGTAGTTGGAGACGTTGAGCGAGATGCCGTCCGCGCTGTTGGCGACGTCGGCGCCCCTCAGCCGGTTGGCCATGTCGGAGGCGCTGACCCAGGCGTCGTGGCCCGCGTCGAAGAAGACCTTGACCTGCGACGAGGTGGCCTTGAACTTCTTGCCGGCGTACGCCATGGACGCCTGGACCTCGGCCTGCTGCGAGGAGTTCATGCAGTTCGGCATGATCGACAGAGCGTCGGGCTCCAGGACGATGTAGGCCGGGCGCCCGCCGAGGCCCGCGGCGACCTGGTCGATCCAGGAGCGGTACGACGCGTGGTCGGGCGCTCCGCCCGCGCTCGCGCCGCCGCAGTCGCGGTTCGGCATCTCGTAGACGACCACGATCGGGATCTTGCCGGCCGACGCGGCCGCGCCCACGTAGGCATCGACCTGGCTGCGCACCGTGGAGGGGTTGTAGCTGGCGAACCAGCGGCCCTGCGGGACGGCGGCGACGCGGTCCCTGATCACCGCGGTCTTGCTGTCACCGGGGTTGGCGGCGACCCACTTGGCCGCGTTGGTCGTCGGATCCACGTAGAAAGGGGAGTCCGCGGCCTGGGCCGCAGTGGAGGTCACAACGGCCGCTCCCACCGCGGCCGTGGTGGCCGCAGCGAGAATGGCCGCCGTCAAGGGCCTTCTGCGAGACATGGAATTACTCCGTCCGGTAATGTGGGAGCGCTCCCACTGTTCCCTCGGATCGTAGGGAGGGGGATGGGGGTCCAAGAAGGGCCGACGTGAGTTCGGCTGGACGATCAACCTAATAGGCGCAGGCGGGCGGGGGAATGGGCGCGTGGATCACTTGAAACTTTCACCACGAGTCCGGCCGTGCCGTGATTTCTCCAGAAATCATGGTGACGCAGTGTGCCCAAGCGGTTCCGCGAAGTGGCCCAGAGGCCGTACCCTCCGATAGTGACCTCTTGGGGGGTTTCTTACCTATGACGCTTTCACGCGGTCTCATGCCGCTCACCGGGGTGCCACGCGTTCTCCTCCCCGCCGCCGACCTGGGCGAACTGAGAGCGCCCGTCGACACCCGGGACACCGGGCCACGCCCCGGATCGCCTTTATGGGCGTACCTCACTGTGGTCAGCGCCGCCGGTGTCACCGCGCTCGCCGTCGCCGAGCTCGGGCTGGGCCCCGGCCCGCTGGCCGAGGCGGCGCGCACCCCGTTGTTCTGGATGCTGACCGTCCTGGTGGTGCTGGGCGAGCTGCGTCCGATCACGTTCAGCTCCTCGACGCTGGTCGGGGGCACGCCGACCTCCACGATGTTCATCTTCGCGGTGCTCATGTACCAGGGCCTGCCGACGGCGGCGCTGATGCAGGCGGTCGCCGTGGTGGTCAGCGGGCTGGTGCACCGCAGGGCCTGGCACCGGGTGCTGTTCAACCTCGCCCAGGTGACCCTGGCCTGCACGGCCGCGGCCGGCGCCCTGGCCGCGTTCGGCGCGCACCCGCGTCCGCGCTCGCCGTGGACGCCCGACGGCCTGGACATCCCCGCCGTCGCACTGGCCGCCGCGGCGTACTTCGTGGTCCGCGCCGTCCTGGTCTGCCAGGCGGTGGCGCTGCACGAGCGCCGCCCCCTGCTCCGGGTGATGAAGGCCTCGCTCGGCCCGCAGGCGCTCGTCTACGGGACGCTGCTCGGCCTCGCGCCGCTGGTCGTGGTGGTGATGGCGCATTCCCCCGCGCTGGTCCCGCTGTTCGTCGCGCCGCTGGCCGCCGTCCACTGGACCGCGACGCTCTCGCTCCGCCGCGACCACCAGGCGACACACGACGGGCTCACCGGCCTGCCGAACCGCAAGATCCTGATCGTCCGTACGGAGGAGGCGCTGGCCGAGGCGCGCGCGCACGAGCGGGTGGGGCTGCTGCTGCTCGACCTCGACCGCTTCAAGGAGGTCAACGACACGCTCGGCCACCCGGTCGGCGACCGGCTGCTGCAGATCGTGGCCCACCGGCTCACGCACAGCGTACGGCCGGGCGACGTGGTCGCCCGCCTCGGCGGGGACGAGTTCGCGGTGCTGCTTCCGTCCATCAGGGACGCGCAGGCGGCCAGGGAGGTCGCCTCGCGGCTGCGCGTCGCGCTGACCGAGCCGGTACGGCTGGAGGGCATGACGTTCGACCTCGACGCGTCGGTGGGCATCGCGCTCTATCCCGACCACGCCCCGGACTTCGAGCTGCTGATGCAGCGCTCCGACGTCGCGATGTACCTCGCCAAGGAGGGCCGCACCGGCGTCGAGTTCTACCTGCCGGGCAAGGACCGCAACTCGCCCGAGCGGCTGAGCCTGCTCGGCGACCTGCGGCGGGCGATCGACGCCGACGAGCTGGAGCTCCACTATCAGCCCAAGGTGAGCCTGGAGGACGGCACGGTCGAGGGCGTGGAGGCGCTGCTGCGCTGGTGGCATCCGGTGCGCGGGCCGATCCCGCCCGCCGAGTTCATCCCGCTGGCCGAGCAGTCGTACCTCATGCGCGAGCTCACCCAGCATGTGATCGGGAAGGCGCTGGGGCAGGCGGCGCGCTGGTGGCACGCGGGCCTCGACGTGCCGGTCTCGGTCAACGTGTCGGCCCGCGACCTGCTCGACTCCGGCCTGCCCGAGCAGCTGGAGGCGGGGCTGGAGAAGCTGGGCCTGCCGCCCGAGGCCATCCGGCTGGAGGTCACCGAGCGCATCCTGATGACCGACCAGGCGTACAGCGCCGAGACCATCCGCACGCTGGCCGGGCTCGGCGTCCAGCTCTCGCTGGACGACTTCGGCACCGGCTACTCCTCCCTGGTCCGGCTCCAGCGGCTCCCCGTCTCCGAGGTCAAGATCGACGCGTCGTTCGTACGGCGGCTCGGGGAGCCGGGGGACGACGAGCGGATCGTCCGCTCGATCATCGACCTCGTCCGGTCTCTCGGGCTGAGGTCGGTCGCCGAGGGCGTCGAGTCGCCCGAGATCGCGGCGTCGCTGCGGGAGATGGGCTGCCACGCGGGGCAGGGATGGTGGCTGGCCAAGCCCATGTCCGCCGCCGAGGCCACCACCTGGCTGCGCGGCCGGCTCGGCGCCGCCCTGGGCTCCGCGGGCGACGCCCGACTTGCCTCGCACTGAGTCGCCGTCTCGGCGCGGGCAGCCGCCCGGAGCGGGAAAGGTCGGATTAAGACCGTGTGACGCGGCCTCGCCAGGTCGGCCGCGCTCGGCGGCGAGCCCTAGGATGGGAAGGTCCAATCTCCATCATGAAACGGGTTCGACGACTCATGTCCGCCATAACCCGCGATGAGGTCGCTCACCTCGCCCGGCTGTCCCGGCTGGCACTGGCCGACGACGAGCTCGACCACTTCGCCGCCCAGCTCGACCAGATCGTCGGCGCCGTCGCCCGCGTCTCGGAGGTGGCGGCCGGCGACATCCCGCCGTCCTCGCACGCGCTGCCGCTGACCAACGTCTTCCGTCCCGACGCCGTACGGCCGGGTCTGACACCCGAGGGAGCCCTGTCCGGCGCGCCCGCGGTGGAGGACGACCGGTTCCGCGTGCCGCGGATCCTCGGGGAGGAAGAATGAGCTTGATTCACAAGACCGCCGCCGAACTGGGCGCGCTCATCGCCGCCCGCGAGGTCAGCGCCGTCGAGGTCGCCCAGGCCCACCTCGACCGCATCGCCGAGGTCGACGGCCGCGTCAACGCCTTCCTGCACGTGGACGCCGAGTCGACGCTGACCCAGGCCCGCGAGGTGGACGAGCGGCTGGCCGGGGGCGAGAACCCCGGCCCGCTGGCCGGCGTGCCCATCGCGCACAAGGACGTCTTCACCACCGCCGACATGCCGACGACGGCCGGTTCGAAGATCCTCGAAGGCTGGCGCCCGCCGTACGACGCGACCGTGACCGGCCGGCTGCGCGCGGCCGGGCTGGTGATCCTGGGCAAGACGAACCTCGACGAGTTCGCCATGGGGTCGTCCACGGAGAACTCGGCGTACGGCCCGACCCACAACCCGTGGGACCTGTCCCGGATCCCGGGCGGCTCGTCGGGCGGCTCGTCGGCCGCGGTGTCCGCCTACGAGGCGCCGCTGTCCACGGGCACCGACACCGGCGGCTCGATCCGCCAGCCGGCCGCGGTGACCGGCATCGTCGGCATGAAGCCGACGTACGGCGGCTCGTCCCGATACGGCCTGATCGCGTTCGCGTCCTCGCTCGACACGCCGGGGCCGTTCGCCCGCACCGTGCTCGACGCGGCGCTGCTGCACGAGGCGTTCTCCGGCCACGACCCGCTCGACTCGACCTCCGTCGACGCGCCGGTGCCGCCGGTGGTGGAGGCCGCGCGGCAGGCCGACGTGGCAGGGATGCGGATCGGCGTGGTCAAGGAGTTCGGCGGGGAGGGCTACCAGCCCGGCGTGCTCGCCCGGTTCCACGAGACCGTCGACCTGCTGGAGTCGCTCGGGGCCAAGGTCGTCGAGGTCTCCTGCCCGGCGTTCTCCTACGCGCTGCCCGCCTACTATCTCATCGCGCCGTCGGAGTGCTCGTCCAACCTGGCCCGCTTCGACGCCATGCGGTACGGCCTGCGCGTCGGCGACGACGGCACCCGCAGCGCCGAGGAGGTCATGGCGCTCACCCGCGCGGCCGGCTTCGGGCCCGAGGTCAAGCGGCGCATCATGCTCGGCACGTACGCCCTGTCGTCGGGCTACTACGACGCCTACTACGGGCAGGCGCAGAAGGTCCGCACGCTGATCATGCGTGACTTCGAGGCGGCCTTCCAGCAGGTGGACGCGCTGGTCTCGCCGACCACGCCGACCACCGCGTTCCCGATCGGGGAGCGGGCCGACGACCCGATGGCGATGTACCTCGCCGACCTGTGCACGATCCCGACCAACCTGGCCGGCAACGCCGCGATCTCGGTGCCGTGCGGCCTGGCGGACGAGGACGGCCTTCCGGTCGGGCTCCAGGTCATGGCCCCGGTCCTCGCCGACGACCGCTGCTACCGGGTCGGCGCGGCCGTGGAGAAGGCGTTCGAGAGCCGGTGGGGCGGCCCGCTGCTGTCCCGCGCGCCCGCGCTCTGACCGCCGAGGGGAGGGGAACGGCGGCATGATCACCCGCATCGAGATCGACGGCTTCAAGTCCTTCCTGGACTTCCGGCTCGACATCCCGCCGTTCCTCGCCCTCGTCGGCCCCAACTCCAGCGGCAAGTCCAACCTCCTCGACGCGCTGGAGTACGTGCGCCGGGCCGGCCGGAGTGACGAGAACCCGTTGCTGGCCTTCCGCCGGGGCCGGCCCCAGGAGCTGTTCCATCGGGTCGGCAAGGGCCCGGCCGCCACCCGTTTCGAGATCCACACCCACGTCGTCACGCAGTTCGAGGACGTTCTCCTCCCGCAGGCCTTCGGGGCCGGGGCTGAGATGGACGACGACGGAGTGCCGTACGCGGTCAAGCTGCACTCCGCCCCGGAGGTCGCCGTCGCCGGGTTGACCGGCTGGATGATCGACCAGCGGGAAAAAGCGTTGGAGGAGTTGGCCCGGAAGACGGGGGAATCCCAGGCTTCCGCCATCTTCCACCAGCTTTTGCTGAAAAATGAACTGCGCAACTGGCGCCTGCACCAGCCCGATCCGGACAAGCTGCGTTCCCGGTCCTCGGCGGCGTCCCACGGACCGCTGGAGCCGGACGGAGGAAACCTCGCCACCGTCATCGGCAGGCTCGCGACGCGCGGTGCCATCGAGGAACTCCTGGTGGACCTCGCGGCGCTCATCCCGGACATCGCCGGCATACAGCCTGTGCTGGACGACCGCTACCAGGAGTGGACGTTCGAGGTGCTCATGGACGGCCAGGGCAGTGTGCCGAGCACGCTGCTGTCCGACGGCACGCTCCGGGTCATCGCGCTGCTGGCGGCGCTCCACGACCCGGACCACGCCGGAGTGCTGCTCATCGAGGAGATCGAGAACGGTCTGCACCCCAGCCGCCTCGCGGAACTGCTCCGCAGGATCCAGGAGAGGGTCACGGACCTCACCGATCCGGAGTGCGTCCACCGGCCGCTGCGGCAGGTGATCCTCACCACGCACTCACCCGTGGTCGTCTCGGAGCTGTACCGCCTCAGGCCGGACGCGCTGGTCTTCCTCGACACCGCCGTACGCGTCGATCCCGACCACGACAGGATCTCCAGGGTCACGGTCGCCAAGCCGGTGCGGTCGGAGGGAGAGCCGGGCACGTTCGTCTCTCCGCGTCAGGTGCGCAAGTATCTGAGCGCGGTGGGCGAGGTGCCATGAGCAGGCCGCTCGTGCCCGGACTCATCGCCGAGGGGGAGACCGACGAGGTCTTCCTCGGCGTCGTGATCTCGCGGCAGCTCCGTGAGCTCACTGTTCAGACCCCTCGCTGCGCGGTCGACGTGGAGAGCACCGAGATCGGCTCCCGCCGATCGATCTACGACCACGACCGTACGTCCGGAGCACTCCGCGAACTGGCGGGCGACTGCCACCTGCTCTTCGTGCACAACGACCACAAGGAGCGGGACAAGGCGGAGCGGGCCGTGCGCGACTCGGGACTGCCCACACCGGTGATAGCGCTGGTGCCCGTTCAGGAGACGGAGGCGTGGCTCCTGGCGGATGCCGGCCTCTGGCGCCGGTTGAGCGGGAGCGACCACGGCCGGTTGCCCGCCCGCCCACGCGACGTCGAGAAGATCGCCGATCCCAAGAAGGTGCTCGTCGAGGTGGCTCCCCGTCGTGGGAAGCCCGTACGCGACTACTTCGAGTACATCGCTCGTAACATTGACCTCGACGTCCTCGCGCAGGTGCCCGCGTACGCGCAGTGGGTCACCGAGGCGCGGAACGCGCTGAAGGGGCTCGGATACCTGTGAGCAGGACGAGACGCCGGTCGGCTCGCCGTCAGGAGCCGAGTTCCCCGCGATCCGGACGCCTGTCGAAGGGAGGACCAGCGGCGTGATCACCCGCATCGAGATCGACGGCTTCAAGTCCTTCCTGGACTTCCAGCTCGACATCCCGCCGTTCCTCGCGGTCATCGGCAGGAACGCCAGCGGCAAGTCCAACCTTGTCGACGCCCTGGCGTTCCTGGCCTCTGTCGCCACAGGTGATCCGCTGCACAAGGCCGTGGACGCGGCGCGTGGGAACGCCGAGTCGCTCTTTCACCGATACGCGGATGGAAGCGCGGCGGACGAGATGAGATTCGCGCTGGAGTTCCTGCTCGACGTCAAAGCACAGTCCATCGCCACCCGCTGGCGGTACGAATGCAGCATCGGCTGGGACAGAAGAGGCAGCGGTGCCGGGTTTCTCACCCTGCTGAGCGAGCGCTTCGCTCCCATCGAACCCGGAGACGACGACTGGAGGGCTCTCGACGGCGCCTCGGAGGAGTGGCGCCGGGAACGGGTGAGATATTTCACCGGTGACGTCGCCGAAGGACTCTTCCCCCCGGCGGTGGCGTTGGGCCGGCCGGTAGGTGCGGATGCCGTGGTGGTGCGAGACCGATGGACCGGGGCGCGGCGCGATCCCGATCTTGAGGAGGCGTTCACGGCCGCGGTCGCCGCGGGTGTCGAGCTTGAGCACCTCCTGGTCCTCAGACTCGTGACTGACGCTCTGCGCAAGCCCAGTCCGCTGCGGGTTCTCAGGAAGCTGGACTCCTCGGGGGAGGGGCTTCCGCTTCTGCTCACGAGGATTCGGGAGGGTACGGCTTCGGACGACCGGCCCGATGGCGAGCTCTCGGACGTCAGGAACGAGCTCCTCCTCGTGATCAGGGAGGTCATGGGCTTCGAACTGGCCGAGGACCGTGTCCGGCAGGATGTGCGGGTGCGTTTCGCGGCTCGGCACGACGAGGGGTTCGAAGCCACGCAGGCATCGGATGGGACTCTTCGCGCGTTGGCGATCCTGGCCGCGCTACACGATCCGGAGCCTCGTGGCACGCTGGTTGTGGAAGAACCCGAAGACGGCATATATCCCGAACGGATGCCAACGTTTCTGAGGATCATGGGAGACGACGCCTGTCGTCCCGATGTCGATCCGGCTGATGCTCCTCTCCGTCAGTTGATCATCACTACCCACTCGCCTGCGGCCGCCAAAGCGGTTTCGCGTGAGCATCTTGTCGTCTTCGAGGCCGCGACGCGGGTGGGCGCCGGCCTTCCACCGAGTCGGGTCACCGTCCCACGCCGCGTGCTGCGCGACGGCGAGCGTCCTGCTCGGGAGCCTTTCGCCGTCCCCCCTGTGAGCGAGGCGGAGCTGGCGGCCTTCACAGGACGGCGAGGGTAGGGCGGAGTGCGTTACCTGGCCTGTGTTCTCGCCTGTGAAGGAAACTCCGACCGGGCCTTCTTCCCGGAGCTGCTGAAACGCGCGCTTGAGGAGTTGTGCGCGGAGCACGTTCCGAGCGCGATCACCGTGCTTCCGATACGTGTCCTCGACGCGGAGGTCCAGCGGCCCGAGAGCGTACTGGCTGCTGTTCATGAGGAAGAGGGAACCTTCGATCTCGTGTTCTTCCACCGATCCCCGATCCCAAGGAACTGCTGGCGAAGCTGTTGGGCAGTGCCCGTGGCAGGAGACGCCGTGAAGCCGTCCAAGAGTGTTTCGTGCGTCTCGCCGAGGAGATTCCTGTCACCTCTCTCAAAGAGCTGCCGTCTTTCCGGGAGTGGTGGGAGACCACGCGAAAGGCATTGGACGACTTCGGGTTCCGTCATGGATAGCCGGCCCTCAGGTGACGGAACTCCGCCGGTGCGCTGCCCTGTGCAGCGCTGGATACGCTTCCTGGAAGGAGGAACAGCAGCATGATCACCCGCATCGAGATCGACGGCTTCAAGTCCTTCGAGAACTTCGCGCTGGACCTGCCGCCGTTCCTCGTACTCATCGGCACCAACGCCAGCGGCAAATCGAACCTCCTCGACGCCCTGACGTTTGTCGCGACGGCCGCGACGCGTGGGGTGGACACCGCGGTGGCCGAGGTGCGCGGCGACGCCCGGGGTCTGTTTCGCAGGCGCGGAGACGGCGCGCGCGTGGATCGCATGCGCTTCGCGGTGGAGTTTCTCCTTACGCAGTTGCCGCCGAACCGGCACAGTCGCTGGCGGTACGAGCTGGATCTCGTCTGGGAGGAGCCCGAAGGCGAGATAGAGGGCATCGCCGTCCGAGCACAGCGCCTTATCGCGTTGCCTTTCGCCATCGAGCGCCGGGCGCCGCTGCCGAGCGCGACAACGGAATGGGATGAGAGCACGTCGTGGGAGGGCAGGCGCGTCCTGGAGCTTCCCGCCGGATCCAATTCCGGCTACCCGGCACGCCCCGGCCTGCTGGAGGCGGCCTTCCTAGAGGTCGCAGAACGTGGCGCGGACGATCGAGCCGTCCTGCAGGATGTGTGGGGAGAGCTCGCGAACGTGCGCTTCCTGCATCTGGAGGCCAGCGCGCTGCGACTGCCCAGCGAGTTGGGCGGCCCTCAACGGATGGACGCCACCGGACGAGACCTTCCCAACTACCTCCGCACGCTCGCCAAGAAACAGGTGTCGGAGGACAGGCCGTTCGGACGAATTGGCGAGATCAAGATGCATCTTGTCGGCCTCGTCAGGGAGATCAGCGACTTCGACATCGTCGAGGATGTGCGGCGCAGGGACGTCCGGTTGGAATTCTCCTCACCATACGAGCATGGGCTTGGAGCGGAATTCGCCTCCGACGGCACCCTCCGTCTGCTGGCGATTCTGGCCTCGCTTCACGACCGCGGAGTCACGGCGGTGGAGGAGCCAGAAAACGGAGTCTTTCCGGAGCGGCTGCGGCTACTGCTAGGCATGGCCAAAGATCTGGTCGTAGATCTCCATGGGCCTCCGAAACGAGATCCGTCGCGCGAGTGGTGGCCTCAGCAACAGGTGATCTTCACCAGTCATTCGCCGGTCGTATTGGACGCGGTGCCGTACGAGAACATCGCGTTCCTCGACATGACGACCGTCATCGAGGACGGGGTGCCCAGCCGGGTGAGCCGGGTGCGGCGGCTGCGGGAGGATGCCGGTCCGGTGCGCGTGGAGGGCGAGAGGTGGCCGCGCGTCACGGACTCGGAGCTCGACAGGTTCCGCGCCGGAGTCGAGGAGCCGGTCTGATGCGGAGCCTGAGCTGCGTTCTGGTCAGGGAGGGGCCGTCGGACGACTGGTTCCTGCCGATCCTGCTGCGCCGGGCCCTGGAGGAGCTCGTGATCGAGACTTTTCCAGCCTGCCGCGAGGTGCAGGACGTACGCAGCCTGCCGAAGGCGGGCAACCAGAGCCCCGAGCCCGTGTTAGCGGCGCTGGAGCAGGAGCAGGGCACCTTTGATGTGGTCCTCTACCATCACGACGGTGCCCCACGGGCTAAGTCGGGGCCTGTGCTGGAGCGGATGCGGCAGACTTGGGCGGAGAGCGACTTCACCGAGCCTCTGGTGGCTGTCGTTCCGATGAGGGAGACCGAGGCCTGGGTGCTCGCCGACGAGGCGGCTCTTGTGAGGGTGCTCAACGTGCGCAGGCTAGGCCGGACGGTTGTGACTGGGCCGGAGGTAGAGTCCTGCCGCCATCCAAAGGCCGTTATCGACGTGCTGCTCGGTCAAGCCGGTCTCAATCCGAACGGAAGCGGCGTGCTCCATAACTTCTATGTGTCGGTGGCGGATACCGCCGGCATCGGCGAACTGCGGAAGGTGCCCGCCTTCCGGCAATGGTGGGATGACATGATCGAAGCATTGGAAGGACTGGGTTACCAGCATGGCTGATATCGCGACGCTCATGCCGTACGACGAGGCGCTGGAGCGCTTCGAGCCGGTGCTGGGGCTGGAGACGCACGTCGAGCTGGGCACCGCGTCGAAGATGTTCTGCGGCTGTCCGACGGCCTTCGGAGCACCGCCGAACACGCACGTCTGCCCGGTGTGCCTGGCGCTGCCCGGCTCGCTGCCGACGGCCAACGAGCAGGCGATCGAGTCGACGATCAGGATCGGCCTCGCGCTGAACTGCACCATCGCGACATGGTGCCGGTTCGCCCGGAAGAACTACTTCTATCCGGACATGCCGAAGAACTACCAGATCAGCCAGTACGACGAGCCGCTGTGCGTGAACGGCTACCTCGACGTCGAGGTGGACGGCCGGACCGTCCGCGTGGAGATCGAGCGAGTGCACCTGGAGGAGGACACCGGCAAGTCCACCCACGTCGGCGGTGCGACCGGGCGAATCCACGGCGCCGACTACTCGATCGTCGACTACAACCGCGCGGGCATTCCGCTCGTCGAGATCGTGACCAAGCCGATCGAGGGCACCGACCGGCTCGCCCCCGAGGTCGCCCGTGCGTACGTGACCGAGCTGCGCGAGCTGCTGCGCTCGCTCGGCGTGTCGGACGTGCGGATGGAGCAGGGCTCGCTGCGCTGCGACGTCAACGTCTCGCTGATGCCGCGCGGCTCGTCCGAGTGGGGCACCCGTACGGAGACCAAGAACGTCAACTCGCTGCGCAGCGTCGAGCGCGCGGTGCGCGGGGAGATCGAGCGCCAGGCGGCGGTCCTCGCCGGGGGCGGGCGGATCGTGCAGGAGACCCGCCACTTCCACGAGGACACCGGGCAGACGACCTCCGGGCGGTCGAAGGAGGAGGCGCAGGACTACCGCTACTTCCCCGAGCCCGACCTGCTGCCCATCGCCCCCGACCCGGCCTGGGTCGAGTCGCTCAGGGCCGAGCTGCCCGAGCTGCCCTCGGCCCGGCGCAGGCGGCTGCAGGACGAGTGGGGCGTGTCCGACCTGGACATGGCCGCCATGCACAACGCCGACGCGATCGACCTGGTCGAGGCGACCGTGGCCGCCGGCGCCCCGGCCGCCGACGCCCGCAAGTGGTGGATGGGCGAGCTGGCCCGGCGGGCCAACGAGTCGGCCACGGCCCTCGCCGACCTGCCGATCACCCCGGCCCAGGTCGCCCGGGTGACGGAACTGGTCGCCTCCGGCGCGCTGAACGACAAGCTGGCCCGCCAGGTGCTGGAGGGCGTGCTGGCCGGTGAGGGCGGCCCCGACGAGGTCGTGGACAAGCGCGGGCTCCAGGTCGTCAGTGACGAGGGTGAGCTCATGTCGATCATCGACCAGGTGCTCGCGGGCAACGCCGACGCCGCGGAGAAGGTGCGCGGCGGGAAGATCGCGGCCGTGGGGGCGCTGGTCGGCGGCGTGATGAAGGCAAGCCGGGGCAAGGCGGACGCGGGCCGCGCCCGGGAGCTGATCCTGGAGCGGCTCGGCGTCCAGGGGTAGCGAACCGTCCCGCGCCGCCTGCCGCGAAAGCGGGCGGCCGGCGCCGGCTTCGCGGAGGCGACGACCGGTTGGGCGGCAAAGGCATGCGCAGTCCACGGAAAGCGCGGCAGAGGTGTTGCTTCCGGAGATATCCAGCGGAGGGTGTTTTAGGGTTAACTGATCGGAGTTGACCTTGAGCCTGAGGAGAGCGAGGCGTGCGTAACGCCGGAGCGTCCGGCGACCCGCCCACGGATCCCGCGGATCCGTCCGGGGCGGCGTCCGCCCCGCCGCGCGTACACCCGGTGCGCCGGGTCGCGTCCCTGCCTCGGGGGGTGTCGGCGCTGCCCAAGGGGGTGTCGGCCGACCTCTTCGCCGAACCGCCCGCCCCGGCGGCGCCCGCGGCCCGGCCGTCCGGCGGGGGTGCAGTTCCCCCGTCGGCGCCGCCGATCGAGCCGTGGCCGGTGCCGGACCGCGCCGTACGGGATGAGCCGGTCGTCGTCGCGGCACCGGACCTCGACCTGCTCGACCCGCCGAAGAAGGGCGGCATCCTCGGCCGCACGCTGATCGGCCTGGTGGCGCTGCTCGTGGTGCTCTATCTCGTGCCTGCCTTCACCATGGCCGGGAAGGTCCTGCCCGGCACCAGCGTGCTCGGTGTGGACATCGGCGGCCAGGGCCGGACCGAGGCCGCCGCCACCCTGAACGAACGGTTGTACGCCCAGACCAGGACACCGGTGATCGTGCGGCAGGGTACGCGGCGGCTGACCGTGAACCCTCGGGACGCCGGTATGTCGCTCGACGTCGAGGAGACGGTCCGCCGGGCGGCGACCGGCTTCCCGAGCCCGTGGGCGGTGTGGGCCGCGCTCACCGGCAGCCGTGAGGTGGAGCCCGTGGTGTCGGTCGACCGGCGCCGCCTCGACGACCTCGTCGGGGACATCGCCGCCCGGCTGGACAACCCGGCCCGCGAGGGCGGCGTCTCGTTCGACGGAGTCACCCCGGTCCCGGTCTATCCCCGGGTGGGCCGCGTCGTCGACCGGAAGATCACGGCCGACCAGATCGTGAAGGGGTACCTCGACCCCGAGATCGTCGTGGTGGCGCCCACGCTGCGGGACCTGCCGCACATCACCCGCGCCGAGGTGTACCGGGCCCTGCGCTGGGCGAGCCGGGCGGTGGCCGCGCCGCTCACGCTGACCAGCGGGACCCGCTCCGTCTCCCTGCCGCCGGCCGTGGTGGCGCGGCACCTGACGTTCACGCCGGACGGCGCGGTCCTGCGTCCCCGCTTCGACGCCGTCGCGGCGGTCACCCCCGTCGCGCCGAGGCTGCTCGACCCCGGGCGGGCGTCCCGCGACGCCTCCTTCACGATCAGGGGCGGACGGCCGGCGCTGGTCGGCGCGAGGCCGGGGGAGCGGGTGGACACCGACCGCCTCGCGGCCGACGTGGTGACCGCTCTCGGCACCGGCGATCGTACGGTGGCCGTGCGGGTCGTGGACGGGCCGCCGCGGAGCGGCGACGACGACGTGCTCAGCATGGGGATCAAGGAGGAGGTCGGCCGTTTCGCGACCTCCTTCGCCTGCTGCCCGGAGCGCGCCGGAAACATCCGGGCCGCGGCCGCGCTCCTGGACGGCCACCTGGTCCGCCCGGGGGAGGCCTTCTCCTTCAACGAGGCGCTCGGGCGGCGCGACGCGGACGCGGGGTTCGACGGCATCGTCCCCACGCTGATCGACGGAAAGGCAGGCACGGACGCGCCGGGGATGTCCCAGGTCGCGACCACCCTGCTGAACGCCGTGATCCGGGCCGGGCTGCGGGTCGCCGAGCACACCCCGCCCGAGGTCCACGCCCCGCAGTTGCCGGTCGGCACCGAGGCCGCGGTGTCCTTCCCCGACCCGGACCTGCGGTGGAAGAACGACTCGCCGTACGGCGTGTTCGTCCAGGCGTCGGCCACCGGAACATCGCTGGCCATCGCGTTGTGGAGCACCCGGCGGTACGAAGTGGACCTGCGGGGACCGGTCTCCGGCGCCCGGGTCACGCTGCCGCCGATGACCGGGCACGGGGCCGGCTGCGTCGAGGCGCCGGGGCACCCCGGGTTCACCGCCACCGTGACCCGTGTGCTGCGGCAGGGCGGCGAGGTCGTCTCCCGGCAGACCTTCCGGACCTCCTACCGGGCTCAGGCCAAGGTCGTCTGCCGGGCCGCCCAGGCGCGCGGCGGCGACCGCGGAAAAGGCCAGGGCCAGGGCCAGGGCCAGGGCCAGGGCCAGGGCCAGGGCCAGGGCCAGGGCCAGGGCCAGGGACAAGGGCAGGGATCAGGTCAGGGACAAGGGCAGGGGTCAGGACAAGGTCAGGGGCAGGGATCAGGTCAGGGACAAGGGCAGGGGTCAGGACAGGGTCAGGGATCAGGACAGGGTCAGGGGCAGGGATCAGGACGGGGGCACAGCGGCGGGAACCAGCAGAATGCGATCGTCGCCGTTCCGGGGAGAACCCCGTCCGTCGCGGTTGCTGGTGCTCACCCACAGGGTGCCGTCGGGCGCGGCGGCCACCGCGCGCAGCCGGCCGTACTCGCCGTCGTAAAGCGCGGTGGGCCGCCCGGCGCGTCCTGACCCGTCCACCGGGACCCGCCACAGCCGCTCGCCGCGCAGGGCCGCGGCCCACAGCGCGCCCCGCGCGTACGCGAGACCGGACGGCGACGCCTGGTCGGTCGACCAGGTCAGCAGGGGATCGGCGTATTCGGGACGGCCGCCCACGCCCTCGACCTCCGGCCAGCCGTAGTCGCGGCCCTTCTCGACGAGGTTGATCTCGTCGTAGGTGTTCTGGCCGAACTCGGTGGCGTACATGTGGCCGCGCTCGTCCCAGGCGAGCCCCTGCACGTTGCGGTGGCCGTACGACCAGACCAGCGTCCCGAAGGGGTTGCCCGGAGCGGGCCGGCCGTCGGCGGTCATGCGCAGGATCTTGCCGCCCAGCACGTTCCGGTCCTGGGCCATGCCGCGCTCGCCGGTCTCCCCGGTCGAGGCGTAGAGGTAGCCGTCGGGCCCGAAGGCGAGGCGGCCCCCGTTGTGGACGGCCCCCTTCGGGATGCCGGTGACGATCACCCGGCGCTCGGAGAGCCGCCCGTCGTAGCGGTAGCGGACGATCCGGTTGTCGCCGCCGGAGGTCAGGTAGACGAAGACATGGCGGTCGGTCGCGTAGCGGGGCGAGACGGCCACGCCCAGCAGGCCGCCCTCGCCGCCCGCCGACACCCCCTCGATCACGCCCGCCTCCCGGACCCGGCCCCCCGGCGTGATCCGCAACAGCCGCGCCGACTCGCGTTCGGTCACCAGCGCGTCGCCGCCGGGCAGGAACGCGATCGCCCAGGGGACCGAGAGCCCGCGGACCAGCGTGCGCGGCCGGGCCGGGGCGACGGCGGTCGCGGCGCCGTCCGGAGCGGTCTCCGTGCCCGCGCCCGTGCCGCCCGAGTCACCGGTGGCGCTCGCGGCGGGCAGCGGCGGGGGAGTCCTGCCCGCCTCTCCACCCTGCCCGCACCCCGCGACCACCGGCAGGGCGACCGCCAGCAGCGCCGCCGACAGTCTCGCCGCCGCCAGTGCCGGTGACAGTCTCGCCGCCGGCGGCGCCGGTGACGGGGCCGTGCCCGCGCCGTGCCTGTCCGTCATCACCGTGACCTCCTCGTCCATCCCTACTCGCGGGCCGTCGCGATGGTTCCCTAGGTTGTTGGGTGTGAACATCTGGGTCGCCACACAGGACATCGCCGACGATCTGTCCACCCTGCCGGACGGGCTGCCCGTCCTCGACCGGAAGGTCTACGACGGGACGGGCCCGCTGCCGGGACCACCCGAGGAGGTGGAGATCTGGGTGCCGCCGCTGGTCCCGGTGCCGGGCATCCCCGGCCTGCTGGGCCGCATGGGCAACCTCCGGCTGCTGCAGACCGTGACCGCGGGAGTCGAGCCGTACCTGCCGCACCTCCCGGCGAAGGCGGTGCTGTGCAACGCGCGCGGAGTCCACGACGCGGGTACGGCGGAGTGGGCGGTGGGCGCGATGATCGCGATGCGGCGGGACTTCCCCGGCTTCGTGGCCGCGCAGGCGCGCGGGGAATGGACCTACCACCACACCGGGGTCCTCGCCGACTCCACCGTGCTGATCGTCGGGTACGGCTCGATCGGCGAGGCGCTGGAACGGCGCCTCGCCGGGTTCGAGGTGGAGATCGTCCGGGTGGCGCGGACGGCCCGGGGGAACGTCCACGGCCAGGACGAGCTTCCCGCGCTGCTCCCGCACGCCGACGTGGTCGTGCTGCTCGTGCCCGCCACCACGAGCACGACCGGCCTGGTGGACGCGGAGTTCCTCGCCCGGATGAAGGACGGCGCGCTGCTGGTGAACGCGGCGCGCGGATCGGTGGTGGACGGCGACGCGCTGCTGGCGGAACTGCGGGCGGGCAGGCTGCGGGCGGCCCTCGACGTGACGCCGGTCGAGCCGCTGCCCTCCGGTCACCCTCTGTGGACCGCGCCGGGGGTCTTCATCACGCCGCATGTGGCCGGCAGCACACCCGCCTCCGTCCGGCGTACGCGCGCACTGGTGCGCGAGCAGATCATCCGTCATCTGACGGGCCGGCCTCTCGCTAACATGATCACCGGGCATTACTGACCGCTCCGTTAAGGATTCCGGAACGTGGCTGCGCCGTGACCTGGGGTGCGTAGGGTGAGGCTCATCGTGCACGGCTTGGTTATCAGATCGGTGACGACTCGTCGGTTGTCCTCCTCTCGATCAGCGGCTGTGCGCACACTGGCCATGTGACAGGGAGAGTAAAGCCGAGTCGAGGACGGGAGGGGAAGTGACGGCACACCCCACCGGAACCGGCGACGCCGACACGACTCCGGACCCCGCCGAAACCCCGGAAGGCGCCTCCGCCACGGGCGAGGCGGCGACAGGTGCAGAGGCGACGCACGTGAACGTCAGGCGCGACCCCAGGGTCCCCCTCACCACCGCCGCCGGGCTCGGCGCGGTGGCGATCGTCGTGGCTCTGATCACCGGGGGCTCGGCCCCGGTGGTGACCGCGGTCGCGGGAGTCGTCACCGGTCTCCTCGCGGCGGCGTCGCTGATCATGGCCGCCTCCCGTGTGACTCCCGGTCACCGGCGCCAGCCCGCCGCCTGGCGGTGGATGACCGCCGGCTCGCTCACCTGGCTCCTCGGCGTGGGCGTCCGCCCGGTGGCCGACGGCACGCCCTTCGTGCTCACCTTCGCCGACCTGCTCATCCTCGCCGGATCGGTGCTGCTCGCGATCGGCTGCGGCCTGTCGGTGAAACCCCCGGCGTACACGCGGGGGGTGATCCGCCAGGCCGCCGACGCCTATCTCGGCGCGGCCTCGGTGTTCGCCGTGGCCTGGGTCGCCGTGCTCGGCCCGGCGTTCCGCCGTACGGAGGACACCGGCGCGTTCTTCGCCGCGCTCGCGCTCCCCGTGATCTGCCTGCTCGCGACCTGCGCGGTGACGCCCGCGGTGGCCGCCTCCCGGTCGGGCAACCGGGTGGTCGGGCTCACCGGCGTCGGGGTGCTCGCCGCGATAACCGTCGCGGAGCTCGCGACCGCGCTCGCCCGGCTCGGCGGCGACCATCCGCCCCTCGTCGCCGGACTCCTCGTGCCCGCCCTGCTGCTCGTCCTCGCCGTCACGCCGTGGGTGGAGCAGGACCGGCCGGCGAGGCCCCTGACCGCGGCGCTGACCGCCGCCACCCCGCTGGTGCTGGTCGCCGTCGCGACGCTGGTCGCCACCCTGCACGCGATCAGGGGCAACCGCGACGCCGCCGCCCTCGCGATCGTCGCCGCCACGGTCGTGCTCGTCCTGCTCGGCCGCCTGTTCGTGCTGCTGGTCGAGACCGCCGGCATGCGCCGCCTCGTCGACGTGGGGGAGCAGCAACTGCGGCGGCTCGCCGAGAACACCGGCGACGTGGTGCTCGTCTGCGACCCCGAGGGGGTCGTCCAGGAGGCGGGCCCCGGCCTGGAGGCGACGTACGGCTACCGCCCGGAGGACCTCGCCTTCCGGCCGGTCTTCGACTATGTCCACCCCGAGGATCTCCCGGCCGTGCAGGCGCTGATCAGCCGCATGACGGACGAGGACGACGGGCCGGAGCAGGAGGGCGGCACCCGTGTCTCCTGCCGCTTCCGGGCCGCCGACGGGACCTGGCGGCCGACCGAGACGGTCGCCGCCCGGCACGTACGCGACGACGACCTCGTCCTGGTCACGATCCGCGACCTCAGCGACCAGGTCGCGCTGCGCAACCAGGTCACCCATCTGACCTTCCACGACGGGGTCACCGGGCTGCCCAACCGGGCCTACTTCGAGGAGCGGGCCCGCGACGTGCTCACGCGCCGCGGCGCGGCCGGCACCGCGGTGATCTTCCTGGACCTCGACGGCTTCACCGCCGTCAACGACTCCGTCGGGCACGCCAGCGGCGACCACCTGCTCGGTCAGGCCGCCCGCCGCATGCGGTCGGCCGTACGGGCCGACGACACGCTGGCCCGGTGGGGCGGGGACGAGTTCGCGGTCCTCCTGGAGGGGGGCGCGTCGGGCGGCATGTCCGGTGGCGCTTCCGGGAGCGCCTCCGGCGGCGCCGACGCGCAGACCGCCATCGACCTGGCCGAGCGGCTCGTCCGCGCGGTCTCCAACGAGCCCTTCCGGGTGGCCGACCGGGACATCGCGGTGACGGCCAGCGTCGGCGTCGCCTTCGCCGAGGAGGGCCTGCCGTCCGGTGACCTGCTGCGCAACGCCGACGTGGCGATGTCGCGGGCCAAGGAACTCGGCGGGCGCCGGGTGGAGGTCTTCGCCACCCACATGCACGCCGACGTCCTGCGCCGCCTGGAGATCGCCTCGGACCTGCAGCGGGCGCTGCTGGAGGACCAGTTCGCGATCGAGTACCAGCCGGTCGTCGACCTCGCCACGTCGCGGGTGACCGCCGTCGAGGCGCTGGTCCGCTGGTGGCGGGGCGGCACCTTCGTGCCGCCGGAGCAGTTCCTCGGCCCGGCCGAGGACACCGGGATCATCGTGCCGCTGGGCGAGTGGATACTGCGCGAGGCGTGCCGGGAGGTGGCGGCCTGGCGCGCGTCGTCCTGGGACATCGGGCTGGCGCTGAACCTGTCCGCACGGCAGATCATGGCCCCGCGTTTCGTGGAGACCGTGTCGGAGGCGCTGAGCGACAGCGGGCTGCCGGCCAGCGCGCTCACCCTCGAGGTCATCGAGGAGATGCTGGTCGAGGACGCCGGCGAGATGATCGGCAGGCTGTCGGAGCTGAGGACCCTCGGCGTACGGCTGGCCATCGACGACTTCGGCACCGGTTACGCGTCGCTCGCGTTCCTGCGCCAGCTTCCGGTCGACATGATCAAGATCGATCCGTCGTTCGTCTCCGGGCTGGGGCGCGACGACACGCTGACCCTGCTGACGAGGACGATCGTGCAGCTTGGCAATGATCTCGGCCTGATCGTCGTCGCCGAGGGCATCGAACGTCCCGAGCAGCTCGACCTGCTCCGTAAAATGGGCTGCACGCGTGGGCAGGGCTACCTGGTCGCCCGCCCGATGACCGCCCGCGGAGTCGACGACCTCATGCCGGGCACCACCCTCCAGAACACCGCCTGACGCCCATCTCGATTGGTGAGATGGGCGTCCCAGATGATTTGACGTGAGGGCGGTCATCGGACATCGTTGTAGCCATGCATCGCGGTGGGATCCTCGTAGTACTTCGCAGGCGCGCAGCCTGACGAAGCCCTCAGTCCTGCGCGCGCCCCAGCTCCGCCCAGCGGAACGGGGCATTTTTTATGCCGGTAGAAGACCAGCCACCAGCACAGCCACCAACAAGCTCAGCCACAAGGAACGAGCCGATGACCGAAAAGATGACAGGTGCACAGGCCCTGGTGCGGGCGCTGGAGCACGTCGGGGTCGACACGGTGTTCGGGATCCCGGGCGGCGCCATCCTCCCCGCCTATGATCCCCTCTACGATTCGACCAAGGTCAGGCACGTGCTCGTACGGCACGAGCAGGGCGCCGGCCACGCGGCCGAGGGCTACGCGCAGGCGACCGGCAGGGTCGGGGTGTGCATGGCCACCAGCGGGCCGGGGGCGACCAACCTCGTCACCGCCATCGCGGACGCCTACATGGACTCGGTGCCGATCGTGGCGATCACCGGGCAGGTCGCGACCCCGCTCATCGGGACCGACGCCTTCCAGGAAGCGGACATCTCCGGCATCACCATGCCGATCACCAAGCACAACTTCCTGGTCACCGACGCCGAGGACATCCCGCGGACGATCGCCGAGGCGTTCCACATCGCCGCGACCGGCCGCCCCGGGCCGGTCCTGGTGGACATCGCCAAGGACGCCCTGACGGCGACGACCGCGTTCTCCTGGCCGCCGGTCATGCAACTGCCCGGCTACCGCCCGGTGACCCGGCCCCACTCCAAGCAGATCCGCGAGGCCGCCCGGCTGATCACCGAGGCGAAGCGGCCGGTGCTCTACGTCGGCGGCGGGGTGCACAAGGCACGGGCCTCGGCCGAGCTGCTGGAGCTGGCCGAGCTGACCGGCATCCCGGTGGTCACCACGCTCATGGCGCGCGGCACCTTCCCCGACAGCCACCCCCAGCACATGGGCATGCCCGGCATGCACGGCAGCGTCTCGGCGGTCGGCGCCCTCCAGCGCTCGGACCTGCTGGTCGCGCTCGGCACGCGGTTCGACGACCGCGTCACCGGCCAGCTCGTCAGCTTCGCCCCGCACGCCAAGGTCATCCACGCCGACATCGACCCGGCGGAGATCTCCAAGAACCGCCACGCCGACGTGCCGATCGTGGGCGACTGCCGCGAGGTGATCGGCGACCTGATCAACGCGGTCCGCACCGAGCAGGCCGACGGGCGCAAGGGCGACTACGCCGACTGGTGGCGGCTCCTCAACGGCTACAAGGAGACCTACCCGCTGGGCTACGAGGAGTTCGCCGACGGCTCGCTGGCCCCGCAGTACGTCATCGAGCGGCTGAGCACGCTCGTCGGGCCGGACGCGATCTACACGGCGGGCGTGGGCCAGCACCAGATGTGGGCCGCGCAGTTCGTCAGGTACGAGAACCCCGGCACGTTCATCAACTCCGGCGGCGCCGGCACGATGGGCTTCGCGGTCCCGGCCGCGATGGGCGCCAAGATGGGGTGCCCGGACAAGGACGTCTGGGTGATCGACGGCGACGGCTGCTTCCAGATGACCAACCAGGAACTGGCCACCTGCGCCATCGAGGGCGTGCCGATCAAGGTCGCCGTCATCAACAACGGCAACCTCGGCATGGTCCGCCAGTGGCAGACGCTGTTCTACGACGAGCGGTACTCCAACACCGACCTGCAGCAGGTCAAGCGGATTCCGGACTTCGTGAAGCTCGCCGAGGCGTACGGTTGTGTCGGCCTGCGGTGCGAGCGTCCCGAGGACGTGGACGCGACGATCGCGAAGGCGATGGAGATCAACGACGTGCCGGTCGTGATCGACTTCGTCGTCCACAAGGACGCCATGGTCTGGCCGATGGTCGCCGCCGGCACCAGCAACGACGAGATCAAGTACGCCCGCGACATGGCGCCGAAGTGGGAGGGCGGAGAATGAGCGCGATCCCGTCCCGAGCCCGGCCCGCAGCACGAGGAGATGGCATGAGCGAGCGCAGCGAGCGAATCAGTGAACACAGCGTCTGGCGCATGCCACTCCGAGCCGAAGGCGAGGAGGTGGCATGAGTCGTCACACGCTGTCCGTCCTGACGGAGAACAAGCCGGGTGTGCTGGCCCGGGTCGCCGCGCTGTTCAGCCGCCGCGGCTTCAACATCGACTCGCTGGCGGTCGGGCCGACCGAGCACGACGACATCTCGCGGATGACCATCGTCGTGAACGTCGAGGAACTCCCGCTGGAGCAGGTCACCAAACAGCTCAACAAGCTGGTCAACGTCATCAAGATCGTCGAGCTCGACAACAGCCAGTCGGTGCAGCGCGAGCTGATGTTGATCAAGGTGAGGACCGACTCCGAGAGCCGGTCCCACGTTCTCGAACTCGTGAACCTCTTCCGGGCGCGCTGCGTGGACGTGGCCCCGGACGCGGTCACGATCGAGGTCACCGGGACGACCGACAAGCTGGACGCGTTCGTCCGGGTCCTTGAGCCGTACGGCATCAAGGAGCTCGTGCAGTCGGGCATGGTGGCCATCGGCCGCGGCGCCCGTTCCATCACCGACCGCTCGCTCCGCGCGATCGACCGCAGCGCATAGCGCCGCGGTGGGACCGTACGGCGCGAGGGAAACTGTTCGAAAGGCAAGCATGTGACTGAGATCTACTACGACGACGACGCCGACCTGTCGATCATCCAGGGCCGCCACGTCGCGGTGCTGGGTTACGGCAGCCAGGGCCACGCGCACGCGCTGAGCCTGCGCGACTCGGGCGTCGACGTCCGGGTCGGTCTGCCCGAGGGTTCCAAGAGCCGGGAGAAGGCCGAGGCCGACGGGCTGCGCGTGCTGTCGCCGGGCGAGGCCGTCGAAGAGGCCGACCTCACGATGATCCTCGCGCCGGACCACATCCAGCGGCACCTGTACGCCGAGCACGTCGCGCCGAACCTCGTCGAGGGCGACGCGCTGTTCTTCGGCCACGGCCTCAACATCCGCTACGGCCTCATCGAGGCTCCGTCGGGCGTCGACGTCGCGATGGTGGCGCCGAAGGGTCCCGGTCACCTCGTCCGCCGTCAGTACGCCGCCGGCCGGGGCGTGCCCTGTCTGGTCGCCGTCGAGCGTGATGCCACCGGCAGCGCGTGGCCGCTCGTGCTGTCGTACGCCAAGGGCATCGGCGGCACCCGGGCCGGCGCGCTCAAGACGACCTTCACCGAGGAGACCGAGACCGACCTGTTCGGCGAGCAGGCCGTGCTGTGCGGCGGCGTCTCCGAGCTGATCAAGGCCGGGTTCGAGACGCTGATCGAGGCCGGCTACCAGCCGGAGGTCGCCTACTTCGAGTGCCTGCACGAGATGAAGCTGATCGTGGACCTGATGTACGAGGGCGGCGTCTCCAAGATGTACTGGTCGGTGTCCGACACCGCGGAGTACGGCGGCTACAGCCGTGGCCCGCGCGTGGTGAACGAGGAGACCAAGAAGGAGATGCGCCGCATCCTGGACGAGGTCCAGGACGGCCGCTTCGCCCGCGAGCTGGTCGAGGAGTTCGACGGCGGACAGACCAACTTCAAGCGCTACCGCGAGGAGCTGGCCGTCCACCCCATCGAGGAGACCGGCGCCAAGCTCCGCCCGATGATGAGCTGGCTCAAGGGCGAGCAGGCCTGATCCTTCGCACCGGGGAGCGTCCGGCGCGACCCGAGGCCCGTGTGACCGCGGCGCCGCTCCCCGCCTGTGGGCGGGGAGCGGCGCCGCGTCGCGTTCACGACCCTCGCGACCGGTCAGGCCGGCATGGAGACCAGGAACTCGCAGTCGCCGAAGGCCACCTCGTCGCCGGCCCTGACGGTGGCGGGGCCGACCAGACGCCAGCCGTTCAACCGGGTGCCGTTCATCGAGCCGAGATCGACGAGCAGCCAGGAGTCGTCCTGCCGCCGTAGCTCCGCGTGCATCCGGGAGACGGTCAGGTCCGCGAGAACCAGGTCGCAGACGGATCCGCGGCCGACCAGATAGCGGGCACGTCCGTCCGTGGGCAGGGCGAGGCGGGGCAGCCGCGGGCGCCGCCAGGCGGTCTCGAGGCGGCTGCTCAGCTCCGACACCGAGGCGACCGCGTCGGTGATCCTTCTGCGCCAGCGCCCGCGCTGCGGGAGATCGGCGACCAGTTCGTCCAACTCGCCGCGGCTGCGCGCCCGAAGCGCCAGGTCAACCCGGCCGACGAAGGTCTCCATGGACAGGCGTCCTTCGGCGGCCCGGTCGCGGAGTTCGCTCAGCGCACGCTCGCGGTCCCCGTCGGAGGCGCGCACCGGGGGAGAGCTCATGACTGGAGTATCCGCCGCAGCGGTCCGGGGTGTCCAGAAGACGCCGTATTCCCCGCCCGCTGCGCCGTCGCGCACCCGTTCCCTCGCTGTGCGTGATCACATTCAAGCCGCATTCGGGAAACCTGACAAGATCGGTTATCTCCAAGAGCAAGATCCTTGTCATGTGCCGAACGTGCATTCCGATCGGATAGATCGTCTTTGACACTCTATTTGTCGGTATTCCCTACTAAGGAGAGAACGTTGCTCCGCTCCCTCCTCCGTGTCCGGTGGTTGACCGCCGCTCTCGTCGTGGCTTTCGTCGCGGTGTCCGGCACGACCCCGGCGAACGCCGTTCCGCACCCCCCGCCGACAGGCGGGGTGCACACGACGGGCTACTACGGCCTCACGACGCACTACACCGGCTCGATCACCAACACCCGTGGCTGGTCCATCACCTGGAAGCTCCCCTCGCTCAGCAACCACAGCACCGCCTGGGGCGCCGTCGGGCAGTGGTACTACGGCTTCGAGGCCGGCATCTACCACGGCCCGGGTTCCTGGTCCGTCTACTACCTCGGCGACAAGGACGGCACCACCGAGAACAACCCCCTCTGCGACGCCAGCATGTGGTGGGGTGAAGGGGGAACCTGTGGAGGGGTCATGACGAACCTGCCCGCCGGGCAGGAGCTCACCTTCACCTACGAGTGGTGCGACGCCAACCACACGGCGAACGTGAACGGCGCCAAGTTCTGTCTGTACGTCGACCTGAAGGACGGCGTGGGCAAGCGGTTCCTGGCGGCGACCGCGCGGGTGACGAGTCCCCCGAGAACCGTGGAGATGTACGCCCACGACATGGAGGACTTCTCCGACTCCGGCCCCGCCTACACGCTTCCCGACGTCAGCTGCTCGCAGCCGACGGTGATGAAGGCGCAGTCGGTGAAATCCACGTCGGGCATCTGGAGCACCCTGACGGGCAGCAAGTGGACGTTCGACGACGTCACACCCAACTACAAGTTCCAGAACATCAACACCTCGGCCAACCCGGCCACCTGGCAGTCGTGCAGCGGCTGACCTGATCCGCACCGACCGGCTCCACTGATCCCGGCCCGCGGCACCGCCGCGGGCCGGGACGGTGCACGGGGGTTACTGCCGGCCGAAGTCCTGCGTCCAGTAGTTGCCGGAGGCGACGTATCCGACGCCGATGTCGGTGTAGGTGCAGTTGAGCATGTTCTGCCGGTGTCCGGAGCTGTTCATCCAGCCCTGCACCACCGCCTCGGCCGAGGGGTAGCCCATGGCGATGTTCTCGGCGGCGGCGCGGAAGGAGTAGCCCGCGGCCTTGATGCGGTCGGCGAAGGAGCGGCCGTCCTTCGACGTGTGGTCGAAGTACTTCTGCGCGGACATGTCGGCCGAGTGGCCGTACGCGGCGGTGCGAAGCCGCGCGTCGTGCTTCAGCGGGCCGCAGCCCGCCTTGGCCCGCTCGACGTTGGTGAGGCGGACGACCTCGTTCTCGACGGCGGTGCCCACCGTCGAGCCGCCCGTCGAGCCGCCCGTCGGAGAGGCGCTGGGCGCCTGACTGACGGTGGGCTGCGCGGACGGGCTGGGGGCAGCGGTCCCGGGGGTGGGAGTCCCGGGGGTGGGAGTCCCAGGGGTGGGAGTCACCGGGCCGGGCGTGGGGGTGGTCGCCGAGGGACTCGGCACGGGCGTGGGGGAGGAGCAGTCGAGCCGCACCGGCTTCGACCGCGACACGTGGCCGCGGTAGTCGGTGACGAAGCTGTAGTAGACGCCGTCGACGCAGGTCGTGGTCACCGTGACCCGTGCGTTGCGGACCGCCTTCGAGCCGCTCTTGACCACGCGGTCGGGGCCCGGCCTGCTCTTCAGGATCCGGACCCGGAACCGGGCGCCGTTCTCGCAACCGGCCCGCGAGCCCGCCGCGCGGATCTTCCCGTCCACGGCGACGTACGGCTTCGCGGCGGCGACCCGGCAACCCGCGTGCTGGGTCTCGGCCTGAGCGGGGCCGGCGGACATGCCGATGGCCACGACGCTCCCGAGGCACAGGGCCGCTCCGAGCGCTCTGTTCACGATCATTCTCCAGTGGGGGTTAGACGCTGGGGAAGTCGTCATTATGGTGCGCTCCGACCTGACATGTCCGAAAAAATCACCCCAACCCCTGGAATATCTACCCTCCCTTAAGCCTCACTTATCCCCCACACATCACGCGATGTCGGACAATCCGCAGGTCACGGGCAGGTTACGGCGAGAGGGCCGCCTTAAGGTCCGGTCAACCGTCGAGGAGCGCCGCGAAGCGGCGGGTGGAGCGGCCGGTGGGTGGTACGCGGCGGCCGGGGGAACGGCGCGGGGGGCTCAGCGCTCCGGAGAGGTGCTGTCCTGCCGGGGAAGGGGAGCGGGCCGTTCCGGGCGCGCGTCCGCCATCGCCTCGGCCAGGCGGGCGGCGGTCAGGTCGTACCGGAACGTCATCAGCACGCCCACGAGGGTGATCAGTGCGGGCACCGCCGTCACGCCGATCATCACGGCGACGTGGGCGCTCTCGGGCTGGGTCACCGGGTGGTCGGGATCGGACGACAGGAAGCCTCCGGCGCTCAGCACCCAGCCATAGATGGTCGCGCCCAGCGCCGCCACCGCGTTCTCCACGGCCGTCCACAGGCCCGTGAAGACGCCGCCCCTGCGCTCGCCGCTCACCACGCCGTCGTGGGCGATCACGTCGGCGAGCATGGAGTACTGCAGCAGTTGCAGACCGGCGTAGCCGATGCCGACGATCATCACGCACAGGTGCGCGTACAGGGCGCCGAGGGCCGGCGTCGCGAGGAGCAGCAGCCCGCCGCCCGCGAACATCGTGCCGGAGAGGATCATCGCGCCGCGCTTGTCGAGCCGGCGGGCCAGCCACACCCACAGCGGCATGGTGATCAGCATCGGGCCGACGAGCGCCGCGAAGAGCGTGGTGGTGGCGCCCTTGTCGCCGATGATGTAGGCGGCGAAGTAGGGCGAACCGGCCAGCATCACGCCCACCGCGAGCGTCTGCGCCGAGCTCAGCCCGAGCAGCCACATGAACGGCCGGCTCGTGCGGGCCGCGGCCAGTTGCTCCCGCAGCGTCCCCTCGGACTTCTGCTGCCCGGTGAAGGGGGCGCGGGCGGTGCCGAAGAACGAGGCCAGCATCGAGGCGAGCAGGACCAGGCCGAAGACGACGCCCATGGTCCGGTATCCCCCGGCCGTCCCGCCGGCGATCGCGGGCGCGAGGATGCCGCTCATCGCGATCGAGATCGCGATGAGGACCATGCGCCACTGCAGCAGCGAGGTCCGCTCGTGGTAGTCCGTGGTCATCTCCGCCGGCATCGCCTTGTACGGCACCTCGTACAGGGCGTATCCGGTCGCGGCGGCCAGGAAGGTGAGACCGACGTACACGGCGGCGGGCGCCCCGGTCAGCGGCGGCCCGGCGAACATCAGGGCGAACGACACCGGCAGCACGACCGCACCGGCGAGCAGCCAGGGACGGCGGGGACCCCAGCGCGAGACTGTACGGTCCGACCAGCGGCCGACCAGCGTGTTGGCGACCAGGTCCCACGCCTTGGGGAGGAAGAGCACGACGCCCGCGAGCGCGGCCGGCACCGCCAGCACGTTCGTCATGTAGAAGAGCAGCAGCAGCCCGGGGATCGTGGAGAAGTTGGCCGTGCAGAACGAGCCGACGGCGTACCCGAGGCGCACACCGAGGGACACGGCGGAGGGGGAGGGCGTCGCCGCGGTGGGGGCCATGGCGTCATTCAAGCCGAGCGCGGGCCCGGCCGGAAGATCTCCCCGGCAACGGTTCGGCGGCTAGTCGCGTACGTCGGGGCAGACGACGTGCGCGCCGATCTCGATCAGGCGGCGCTCGGTGTGCGCGTCGGCGACGCGGGCCATGAGCACCGGAGCCTCGCTCGCCGCGAGCTGCGGCAGCCGGGCGCGCACGCGGCGGTGCAGTTCCTTCACGATGTCGTCGGCGACGGGAGTGCGCACCTTGACGTGGAGCATGATCCCCCACAGGCCCGCGGCGGTCCGCGCCTCGCAGATCCACACGTGGTGGATGAGGGGATACTCGCGCAGCAGTTCGGCGATCGCCACCCGGAGCGCGGGCAGGATCGGGTGGCTCGTTCTGCGGTAGCCGGGGTCGACGACCTGCATCGCCCCCGACAGGTGCTGGCGGGGCGCCGGGATCCACTGCGACGGCGGCCCGGCGGGCGCGGCCGGAGCCGGAGCGGGTGGCGGAGCGGCCGGGCGCGCGGCCTGCGCGCGGGTCACCGTCGCCATCGCCCCCGTGGCGTACGCCGTGGGGACGGGCGAGCCCAGGGCCGACAGGGCCGGCGCGGGGCCGGTGCGGGTCGCCTCCAGGTAACGCCGGAGGTCGTCGATCGGCACCGCGGCGGCGGCGGGGCCGGCCGCGTCGATCACGATCTCCCGCACGCCGGTGACGCGCTGGATGTCGAGGACGGTGTCGGCGTCGCACGCCGACAGGGAGTGACTGCCACGGTGCCGGGCGTACGTCGCCTCGGACGTGTAGCCGAGCAGAACGCGTTCGCCGTTCTGCGTCGTGCCGAGCACCACGGAGCGGTCGGGGCGGACCGCCACCAGGATGCCCCACTCCGCGAGAGCCGCCAGGAGCTGATGGGGGCTGCCATGTCGCGCGAGAACGTCGCCCAGGGAGGGGTTCCCGATGCTCATAGCCAGCACGATAGGGACTGGACCATGGCGAATCAGGCTAATCCCCAAGAATAGGTGCGATCAATACCAAGATGGCGACAGTCCGGATGGGATCTCGCGGGGCGGGGTACACCGACCGACTGGGCATGTACATGAGGGAGTCTCACGACTCCCCTCCGTCACAATGGCACCCTCCGCTCCGGCCCCTCCTCGGCGGCGCCGGCCTGGCGGAACCAATGGTGTCCGGGCGCCGATCTGAGACCGGGTCGTCGTGCCGCCGCGACGCCTACGTGACCTTGGCCGTCTCGTATGCCGGGCTCTCGTGAGGACTTTCACAAGCCCCCGATAGACTCGCGTCGTCCAGGCAGTCGCACCTCACGAAGGACTCATCCAGTGACCAAGCCCGTCGTACTCGTCGCAGAAGAGCTCTCCGAAGCGGGCCTCGCCGTGCTCGGCGCGGATTTCGAGGTCCGTCAGACCGACGGCGCCGACCGGTCGCAGCTGCTGCCCGCCCTCGCCGACGTGGACGCCCTGATCGTCCGCAGCGCCACCCAGGTGGACGCTGAGGCCATCGCCGCCGCGCCGAAGCTGCGCGTCGTCGCGCGGGCGGGCGTGGGCCTGGACAACGTCGACGTCGAGGCCGCGACCAAGGCCGGCGTCATGGTCGTCAACGCGC
Source organism: Microbispora sp. NBC_01389 (assembly GCF_045040095.1). Classification (NCBI taxonomy): domain Bacteria; kingdom Bacillati; phylum Actinomycetota; class Actinomycetes; order Streptosporangiales; family Streptosporangiaceae; genus Microbispora; species Microbispora sp. NBC_01389. The sequence goes on along the minus strand of NZ_CP109552.1, from coordinate 489,441 downwards.
CCACCTCCAACATCACCAGCGCCGCCGAGCACACGGTCGCCCTGATCCTCGCCAGCGCCCGCAACGTCGCCCAGGCGCACACCGCGCTCAAGGCCGGCGAGTGGAAGCGCTCGAAGTACACCGGTGTCGAGCTGGACGAGAAGGTCGTCGGCATCCTCGGCCTCGGCAAGATCGGTCAGCTCGTGGCGCAGCGGCTCCAGCCGTTCGGCGTGGAGCTGATCGCCTACGACCCCTACCTGCAGCCGGCCCGCGCCGCCCAGATGGGCGTGCGGCTGGTGTCGCTGGACGAGCTTCTCCAGCAGGCCGACTTCATCACCGTTCACCTGCCCAAGTCGAAGGAGACCGTCGGTCTCATCGGCGACCGCGAGCTGCACATCGTCAAGCCGACCGTCCGGCTGGTCAACGTCGCCCGCGGCGGGATCATCGACGAGAACGCCCTCTACTCCGCGCTGAAGGAGGGCCGTGTCGCGGGCGCCGGCGTCGACGTCTTCGCCAAGGAGCCCTGCACGGACAGCCCGCTGTTCGAGTTCGACCAGGTCGTGGCCACGCCGCACCTCGGCGCCTCCACCCACGAGGCCCAGGAGAAGGCCGGCACGCAGGTCGCCCGCAGCGTCAAGCTCGCGCTGGCCGGGGAGTTCGTGCCCGACGCCGTGAACGTCCAGGGCGGCGCGGTCGCCGAGGACGTCAAGCCGGGCCTGCCGCTCACCGAGAAGCTGGGACGCATCTTCACCGCGCTCGCGGGGGAGGTCGCGACCCGCCTGGACGTCGAGGTCCGCGGCGAGATCTCCGCGCAGGACGTGCGGGTGCTGGAGCTGGCCGCGCTCAAGGGCGTCTTCTCCGGCGTGGTGGAGGACGCGGTGACCTACGTCAACGCGCCGCTGCTGGCCAAGGACCGCGGGGTGGTCGTCGAGCTGGTCACCAGCGCGGAGAGCCCCGACTGGCGCAACGTCATCACGGTCCGCGGCGTGCTCGCCGACGGCCGTACGGTCTCGGTCTCGGGCACGCTGTCCGGCCCCCGGCAGATCACCAAGATCGTCGAGGTCAACGGCTACGCGATGGAGATCGAGCCCACCGAGCACCTGGCGTTCTTCACCTACGCCGACCGCCCCGGCATCGTGGGCACCGTCGGCCGCCTGCTCGGCGAGCGCGGCGTGAACATCGCCTCGATGCAGGTCTCCCGTGACGTGAAGGGCGGCAAGGCGCTGATCGCGCTGACCGTCGACACCGCGATCCCGTCCGAGGTCGTCGAGCAGATCGCCGGGGAGATCGGGGCCGACAGCGGCCGCTCGGTCGACCTGGAGGACTGATCTCCCGGAGTCCGGTCACCCGGAAGCCGGGTTGTCCGGAAAAACCGTCGAGAACGGCCCGGCGCGCGTGCGCCGGGCCGTTCCGTTCTCCGCCGGGTCCCGGATCGGCGTCTCACGATCCGAGATACTAGGTCGTCCTAGGAGATTCTGGGGTACTGTCTGGGTTGACGCCCCGCACGTGACACCTGCCACGACGGAGCCTGATCAGGGCGGGCCGGTCCGTCGTGGAGCGTGGCGTCGTCGGCCTTCGGCCCACCTGTGCCGCGTGACCCGCGGTCCACCGGTGGCCGGTGTACCCGGATCCGCGACGCGTGGGGACGCCCGGACGACGTACGGATCCGCATCCACTCCTCGGTCGAAGTGAGATTCGCCATGTACGAGATGTATCCCTGGAACCGCGCCCCCGTGAACCGCGCCGACGAGGCGGAGGACGAGGCGGCCGCGGCCCTGCAGATCGCGCTGGACCGCCGCGACAACGGGGGCGTACCCCAGCGCTGACCCCGGACGCTTCGGTGACGGCAGTGGACCGAATGGTGAGATCGGTGTTTCGGTCTCCGAGACAACCGGTAAGGTGAACGCATGGAGTCGAGCAACATCCGCCTGGCAGTCATCCCCGGTGACGGTATCGGCACAGAGGTCGTCGCCGAAGGCCTCAAGGTCCTCAACGCCGCGGGCGTCAAGTCCGAGACCACCGAATACGATCTCGGCGCCAGGCGTTACCACGCCTCCGGTGAGACGCTTCCCGACGAGGTGCTCGACGAGCTGCGCGGATACGACGCGATCCTCCTGGGCGCGGTGGGCGACCCGAGTGTGCCGCCCGGCGTCCTGGAGCGCGAACTGCTGCTGCGCCTGCGCTTCGAGCTCGACCACTACGTGAACCTCCGCCCGGTCAAGCTGTTCCCCGGCGTGGCGACCCCGCTCGGGCAGGCGGGCCCCGAGGACATCGACATGGTCGTCGTCCGGGAGGGCACGGAGGGCCCGTACGCCGGGGCGGGCGGCGTCATGCGCCGCGGCACCCCGCACGAGATCGCCACCCAGGAGTCGCTGAACACGGCCTACGGCGTCGAGCGCGTCGCACGTTACGCCTTCGAGAAGGCCCTCGCCCGGCCGCGCCGCAAGCTGACCCTCGTGCACAAGACCAACGTGCTGACCTACGCGGGCGACCTGTGGGCCCGCACCGTCGACCGGCTGAGCCTGGAGTTCCCCGAGGTCGAGACCGACTACTGCCACGTCGACGCGGCCTCGATGTTCTTCGTCAGCCAGCCGCAGCGCTTCGACGTCATCGTCACCGACAACCTGTTCGGCGACATCCTGACCGACATCGGCGCGGCGGTGGCGGGCGGCATCGGCCTCGCGGCCAGCGGAAACGTCAACCCGGCCCGTACGGCGCCGTCCATGTTCGAGCCCGTCCACGGCAGCGCCCCCGACATCGCCGGCCAGGGCAAGGCCGACCCGACCGCCACGATCCTCTCGGTCGCCATGCTCCTCGACCACCTCGGCCACGCCGGGACCGCGGCCCGCGTCGAGCAGGCCGTGGCCGACGACCTGGTCGAGCGCCAGAGCGCCTGGACCGCCCGGTCCACCCGTGAGATCGGCGACGACATCGCCGCCCGAGTAGCCGGCTGATCCCGGCCGCTCACCCAGACGACGCGCATGGCGGCCCGGTATGGGCCGCCATGCGCTTTTTCATACCTGTCGAATGCCCTAGTTTTCCCTTAGCCGACTCGTCGCACAATGACTACGACGACGAAGAGAGAAGGACCTCGCCATGACCACCCACCTCAGGTTCGACGTGCAGCACAACCCCCAGGCCCGCGGTGCGGCCGAGCGTGAGCGGATGCTGGCGAGCCCCGGCTTCGGCCAGGTCTTCACCGACCACATGGTCTCCATCGACTACACCGAGGGGGCGGGCTGGCACGACGCGAGGCTCCAGCCGTACGGCCCGCTGGTCCTCGACCCCGCCACCGCGGTGTTCCACTACGCCCAGGAGCTGTTCGAGGGGCTCAAGGCCTACCGGCAGTCGAACGGCTCGATCGTCGCCTTCCGGCCGTACGCGAACGCGGCGAGGTTCAACCAGTCGGCGGCCCGGATGGCGATGCCCGCGCTGCCCGAGGAGACGTTCGTCGAGTCGCTCGAACTCCTCGTCCAGACCGACCGCGAATGGGTGCCGACGACCGAGGGCCACAGCCTCTATCTACGCCCCTTCATGATTGCCACGCAGACCGCGCTGGGGGTGAACCACCCGTCGCAGAACTACACGTTCATGGTCATCGCCTCGCCCGCCGCGTCGTACTTCACCGGCGGCCTGAAGCCGGTGTCGGTCTGGCTGTCCACCGAGTACACCCGGGCGGCGCCCGGCGGCACGGGGTTCGCCAAGTGCGGCGGCAACTACGCGGCGGCCTTCGTGGCTCAGCGGCAGGCCGTCGAGGAGGGCTGCGACCAGGTGGTATGGCTCGACGCCTTCGAGCACCGGTGGGTCGAGGAGATGGGCGGGATGAACCTGTTCTTCGTCTTCGGCGACCGCCTCGTCACCCCCTCGCTCACCGGGACCCTGCTGCCCGGCATCACCCGTGACTCGATCCTGAGCCTCGCCGGCGAGCTGGGCTACACGGTCGAGGAGGGCAAGATCTCGATCGAGGACTGGCAGGCGGGCTGCGAGTCGGGCGAGCTCACCGAGGTCTTCGCCTGCGGCACCGCGGCGGTCGTCACTCCCGTCGGCTCGGTGAAGGGCACCGACCGGAGCTGGGCCGTGGGCGACGGCACTCCGGGACCCGTCACCATGCGGATCCGCGAGGAGCTCGTCGGCATCCAGTACGGCGCTCGCCCCGACACCCACCACTGGGTGCACAAGATCTGCTGACGCGGTTCGCGGGCGGCCCGCGCCGGGCGCGCGCTCAGCCGCGGCAGGCCGCGCCCCTTCCGAGGAGAGACAGCGACAGCAGCCCGTCGAGCAGGCCGGCGCCCCTGCCCACGCCGACCCCGGCGCCGACCCTGCCGTCGACGCTCAGCAGGGGCCGGGGATCCGGGCACGGCGCCGCCGGAACGGCGACAGGGGCCGCGACGGGCGGCGGCGTGGGTGTGGGGGTCACCGTGACCGTGACGGTGACCGTGGGCACCGGAGCCGGTCTCGCGGCGGGCGTCGCCGAGGGGCTGGGGCTCACGGTCACACGCGGGCCGGCGATGGTGACGTGCTGGGTGATGTTGCAGACCCGGGCGCGCCGGCACAGCGCGTTCTGCACGTTCGAGGAGCCGCCGGACGTGTTCGCCGAGGTGTGCTGGTAGCCGTGATTGCGGGTGGAACCGCCCGTGGCCGACCTGTCCCCGGGAGGGTCGCCCGGTCGCTCCCCGCCGGGGGCCCGCACGACATTCCGCTCGGCGCGGTCGTGTCCGTTGTCGGCGGCGGCGCCCATTGGCGCGACGCCGGTGATGAAGGCGGTCGAGGCCGAGGCGCCGGCGACGAGAAGACCGGCGACCCTTCCTGTGAAAAACGCCCCGCCGCGCCGGTGAATCATTCGTCGCCCCCTGCTTTCCAATCGGGCGGTCGGCCCGCGAACAAGAACCGATTCGCGAGCGTACTCGTCAGCGGAACGCCGATCATGAGTCCGGCGCCTTCATGGCGGGTTATTACTCCATCATTGCCGTGGCGCGGCCGGACGCCGCGGCTCAGTTCTTCCTGACGAGGGTGAGCCCGTCGGCGACGGACAGCAGCACGCTGGTGACCCTGTCGTCACGTGCGACGAGGTCGTTGAACTCCCGCATGACCGGGACGTTGCCCCCGGCGGCGGGGTCGATGATCGCGCCGTGCTGGAGCGTGTTGTCCACCGCGATCAGGCCGCCGGGCCGCAGCCGGGTCAGGACCTCCTCGTAGTAGACGGGGTAACCCGCCTTGTCGGCGTCGATGAAGGCGAAGTCGACGTGCTCGTCCGGAGGCATCGCCCGCAGCGTGTCGGCGGCCGGGCCGAGGCGCAGTTCGATGCGGCTGCCGAGGCCCGCCCTCGCCCAGTAGCGCCGGGCCACGTCGGTCCACTCCTCGCTCACGTCGCAGGCGATCAGCCGGCCGTCGGCGGGCAGCCCCCTGGCGATGCAGATGGAGGAGTATCCGGTGAAGGTCCCCACCTCGACGGCCAGCCGGGCGCCGCTGATCTGGACCAGCAGGGTGAGCAGGGTGCCCTGCTCCGGGGCGATCTGCATGGTGCTGCGGTCGCCCATCAGCCTGCGGGTCTCCTCCGCCAGTTCGGCGAGCAGGGCGTCGGGCGGCGTGGTGTGCGCGGCGGCGTACTCGGCGACGGCGGGTGCGATGAATTCGGCGGCCTTCATAGTGATCACTCTAAGCTGTGGCCCGCTGAGCTGGGCGGACACTCGCGCACATCTCGTAAGATGAGATCGATGTGCCAGAGGGCCACCGGCTGTGGCAAACTGCTGAGCACCATGAACAACGGTCTGCTCATTATCGGCAGGCGCGCCGGCTGAAGGACATCGCCGGCGCGCAGACCTCTCACGTCCGTGAGGGGTCTTTTTGTTTGGGCCCCGCACCGGTGAACACGAGCCCGTGAACACAGCTCGGCGAACACAGCTCGACAAACGCAGCTCGGCGAACACAGCTCGACAAACGCAGCTCGGCGAACACAGCCCGGTGAACAGAACGCGCGGCGACCCGCGACCCGCGAAGGAGACACAGAGATGGCCGACGACCGCTTCCACGTGTACGACACGACGCTCCGGGACGGGGCCCAGCAGGAGGGGCTCAACCTGAGCGTCGCCGACAAGCTGGCCATCGCGCGGCACCTGGACGGCCTCGGGGTCGGCTTCATCGAGGGCGGCTGGCCCGGCGCCAACCCCAAGGACACCGAATTCTTCCGGCGGGCTCAGACCGAGCTCGACCTGAAGCACGCGCAGCTCGCCGCGTTCGGCGCGACCCGCCGGGCGGGCGTGAAGGCCGCCGACGACCCTCTGGTGGCCGCACTGCGCGAATCCGGCGCGCCGGTCGTGACGCTTGTCGCCAAGAGTCACGACCGGCACGTCGAACTGGCTTTGCGGACCACGCTGGAGGAGAACCTCGCGATGGTCCGCGACACGGTCTCCCACCTGGTCACGGAGGGCCGGCGGGTCTTCCTCGACGCCGAGCACTTCTTCGACGGCTACCGGTCCAACCCCGCGTACGCGCTGGAGGTGCTGCGCACGGCGGCCGAAGCCGGGGCCTCGGTGATCGCGCTGTGCGACACCAACGGCGGCATGCTCCCCGACGAGCTGGCCGACGTGGTGCACGACGCGGTCGGCACGGGGGCCCGCGTCGGCATCCACTGCCACGACGACACGGGCTGCGCGGTCGCCAACACCCTCGCCGCGGTCAGGGCAGGCGCCACGCACGTGCAGGGCTGCGCCAACGGGTACGGCGAGCGCTCCGGCAACGCCAACCTGTTCACCGTGGTCGCGAACCTCCAGCTCAAGCGGGGCTTCGATCTGGTGCCGCCGCAGTCGCTGCGCGACATGACCCGCATCGCGCACGCGATCACCGAGGTCACCAACGTCACGCCGAACTCCCACCAGCCGTACGTCGGCATGTCGGCCTTCGCGCACAAGGCGGGCCTGCACGCGTCGGCGATCAAGGTGGACCCGAACCTCTACCAGCACATCGACCCCGCCCAGGTCGGCAACGACATGCGCATGCTCGTCTCCGACATGGCCGGTCGGGCCTCGGTCGAGCTCAAGGGCCGCGAGCTGGGCTACGAGCTCACCGGCGACCAGTCGCGGTGGCTGGTCGAGCGGGTGAAGGAGCTGGAGGCCAGGGGGCACACGTTCGACGCCGCCGACGCGTCCTTCGAGCTGCTGCTGCGTGACATGGTCGAGGGCGGGCAGCGGCGTCACTTCACGGTCGAGTCGTGGCGGGTCATCGTCGAACGCCGGCCGGGCGGCGACGTGGTCAGCGAGGCGACCGTCAAGCTCCACGCCAAGGGGGAGCGGATCGTCGCGACCGGCGAGGGCAACGGCCCGGTGAACGCGCTCGACCGCGCGGTGCGACTCGGCCTGGAGAAGCTGTACCCTGAGCTGGCCGAGGTCGAGCTGATCGACTTCAAGGTGCGGATCCTCGAAGGCACCCACGGCACGGACGCGGTGACGCGGGTGCTGATCACCTCCAGCGACGCGACCGGCGAGTGGGCCACGGTCGGTGTCGCGGAGAACGTCATCGAGGCGTCCTGGCAGGCGCTGGAGCAGGCGGTGACCTATGGTCTGCTGCGGGCCGGGCACAGCGCCTGATCTCCGCACCAATGGACGAACCGGGATGATCGGATCGCGATCGGATGCTCACGGGATGTGAGTTAACCTCTGTGGTTTTAGTGACATTTGGTCTAGTTAGTGCTTAGATAGGCGAAGCTCCTGAGGCGGTCTTCGCCACGATCGGCGATCCCGGGCCACGGTTCCAGCCTCAGCGTCCATGCTCTGGCTCAACGGAGGGTGACGGCAAGAAGCATCTGCGCACCGAACCCGTACTTTCGCGCGCCCGCCCGGCTTCTGATCGTGTCCCCCGGAAGCGGCGGGCGCCGCGGGAGCCGAGCCACGTCCATCACCATGACCAGCCACGTGACTGCATTCGGTTCGAACCTTTTTCGGACATCGGTCATCCCCTCGCTGGCACACCCGGAATGGGAGGGTCTTGTGATCACCTCGCCGTCTTACTATGACCAGATCGGTGGCGCGCCGGTCGTGCGCGACGTCGTCGACGCCTTCTACGTGCGTGTTCTCGCCGACGACGACCTGAAGCCGTACTTCGCCGGCATCGACATGCCCAGGCTGAAGCGGCACATGGTCGTGCTGCTGTGCTCCGTCCTCGGCGGCCCGGAGCCGTACGAGGGCCGTGACCTCGGAGAGGCGCACGCCGGCATGGGCGTCACGTCCGAGCACTACGACAAGGTGGGCGAGCACCTGTTCGCGGTCCTGCGGGCCGGCGGCGTGGGCGAGGACATCCTGCGCGACGTCGGCCTGGTGCTGGGCAAGGTGAAGCCGTCCATCGTGACCGGGCTCGCGGATACGCCGGCGGAAACGGCCGGCTGAGTGGACACGCAGGCTCTCAAGGACAGCTGGCACCTCGTCGCCCGTTCGGGTGACGAGGTGCCGCTGTACTTCTACTCCGTTCTTTTCCTGATGAATCCGGACGTGCGGGACATGTTCCCCGTGTCGATGGCGCGCCAGCGCGACCGGCTTGTGGGCGCGCTCGGGGAGGTCGTCAGCAACGTCGACCAGGTGGAGGGCGTCGTCCCGTTCCTCCAGCAGCTCGGCCGCGACCACCGCAAGTTCGCGGTGACCGCCGCGCACTACCCCGCCGTCGGCCAGGCCCTGCTCGCCACGCTCGAACACTTCCTGGGCGAACGGTGGACCCCCGCGCTCGCGCACGACTGGACGCAGGCCTACAACCTGGTCGCGCAGGTGATGGTCGAGGCGTCCAACGAGGCGGCGAAGGTGTCCCCGCCATGGTGGGAGGCCGAGATCATCGGCCAGGAGAACCGCACGCTCGACATCGCCGTCATCCGGGCGCGGCTGAACTACCAGTACCCCTTCCGCCCGGGGCAGTCGGCGTCGATCTCCTACTCCATGCGGCCGCGCATCTGGCGGTTCTACTCCTTCGCCAACGCTCCGCGCCAGGACAACACCATCGATCTGCACGTACGCATGGTCGACGGCGGCGCGCTCAGCTCCGCGCTGGTGATGGGCGCGCGCCGCGGCGACGTCCTGCGCGTCGGCGCGGCCGTGGGCGAACGGCTGACGCTCGCCCCGGAGGTCCAGGGCGACCTGCTCATGATCGCGGGCGGCACCGGCCTCGCGCCGCTCAAGGCGCTGGTGGAGCAGATCGCCTTCGAGGGCCCGTCGCGCAGGGTGGACCTCGTCGTCGGCGCCCGTACGTCGAGGGACTTGTACGACCTGGAGGCGCTGGGCAAGATGGCGGCCGAGCACCCCTGGCTCAACGTCGTCCCGGTCGTCTCCCACGACCCGTTCTACCGGGGCACCCGCGGTTACGCCGTGGACGTCGCGTTGCAGGGATGGCGTGGCCAGCACGTCTTCGTCTGCGGCTCGGAGGAGATGGTGCAGGCCACGAACGGACGGCTGCTGGACGCCGGCGTGCCGTCCGAGCAGATCCACTTCGACGAGTTCACCAGCGACAGAGGTCGGGAATCATGACGGCGGATATGCCTTGGGGAAGCCCGGCGGGTGAGCGCCAGCCCCTCACCCCGGATCGGGTACGCAAGCACGAGTTCACGCGCACCCCCCTCGGGCGTCGTGGCTACAGCGAGGACGAGGTGCGCACGTTCCTCTACCGGATCGCGGACGACATGGCCGCCGGCGACAAGGAGAAGGCGGACCTGCGGGCGTACATCGACCGCATGAAGCAGTGGTACAAGGAGCACGGCCTCAACCCCGAGCAGGCCACCGGGTCGCAGACGCCGAGCGTCGACGCGATCAACATCCTCTCCCGCGCGCAGCAGACCGCCGACGCCCAGATCGCCGAGGCGGAGGACTACGCCCGGCGGATCGTCGGCCAGGCCCGCAAGCAGTACGAGGAGATGCTGACGGAGGCGCAGCGCCAGGCGGAGGAGGCGGCCAACCAGGCGGTCGGCGCCTACCGCGCGGGCGACGGGGTCCAGAGCGCCGAGGCCGAGGAGCTGGAGCGCCGGATCGCCTACCTGCGTACGTTCGCCGACGTCACGCAGGTGCAGTTGCGCGCGGTCCTGGAGGGGCTCGCCAACGAGGTCGGCAAGCTCGGCCACGTGCCGGACAAGGCCAGGCAGTTCGCGGCCGACTCCCCCTCGGTGTACGGATAGCCCGCCCGCCGGCCCCCAGGGGGGAGGGCTATGACAGCGTGCCGGACGGACTCGTGCGCAGCGTGACCGGACCGGCCGGAGTGTGCACGATCAGCGTGCGTCCCGAGCAGGTGACATCCGGCCGGTCGGTCCCGGGCACCACCACGGTCAGCAGCGAGCGGGCCACCGGCGAGACGATCACGTCGGCGGGCTCCTTGCGCATGTACGCCGGAGAGATCCAGCCCTGGTAGGGCGAGGTCTGCCCGCGAACCACCCGCTGGCCTCCGACCGGGCGGCACGACGGCATCGCGAGCTGGACGATCGACGCCTTCCACTCGCCGTCGGCGACCACCACCCGGCCGCCCGTGTTCGACACGACCTTCAGGTCCGGGGCGAGGTGCCACAGGTTGCGCAGCTCTCCGCCGCCGCCGTCGAGCACCACCATCACGTCCTGGTGATGGCTGACCAGCACCGACCGCGTGCGCGCCACTCCGTACGCCCGGTCGGTGAACGTGAACGACTGCCGCTCCTTGTCCAGCGACCGGCGGACGAGCGTGGTGGGGGTGTGCCCCCGGAACTTCCGGCCCACGAGAACCGGCACGTTGTGGGCCTCCGGGCCCAGCGTCCACCGCCGGTACGGCGTGTTCTCGTAGGAGTGGAAACCCGCCTCGGTGAGGATCGAGCGGCCCTGGGCGTAGTAGGTGACGCCCATGTGGTCCTCGTGGCCGTGGAACTTCAGGGCCGGCCCGAACCTCATCGAGTAGTAGGCCGACTGCGGATCGCCCCAGGCCGTACGGCCGAAGACGTACCCCGCGTCGAAGACCTGCACGGTGGCGTCCGCGTGGTCGAACGCGGCGGGCTGGACGTCGGCGGGCCCGTCGCCGATCGGCACCATGTAGCCGTTGGGCTGGGTCGCGGCGCTGATGTGCCGCGGCAGGCTCTCCCAGCGGCTCGCCAGCGCCGCCGGCACCTTCATGCCGCAGTCCCTGATCGTGTCGACCGCCACCCTGAGCCGGTCGTGCACGTAGATCGCGTAGCGCGGCGCCTGCTCGCGCAGGGCGCCCTGCCCGTCGATGTCGAGCGTCATCGACCTGACCATCCGGCTCACGGCGAGGTTCTTCCACTTCGGGTTCCCGTAGCGGCAGCCGATGCGCAGCAGGCCGATGTCCTGGTCGAGACCGTGGTTGTGGCCGAGCTCGTAGTGCTTGGGGTCCGACAGCAGCTTCGCGTGCAGGGCGAGGCTCGACGTGAGCCAGCCCGCCTTCACGTACCTGCTCAGGCACACCAGGGCCGGGGCGCGCAGCGCGATGGGATGCTCGGCCCAGGCGTACTTCGCGGTCGTCCGGCCGCCGTAGGGGTTGTCCGCGACCCAGTCCCTGGCGATCTCGACGGCCCGGTCGAGGTAGTCGGTCTTGCCCGTCGACTCGTAGTCGGCCACGAGCCGGCCCATCCACCGCAGCGACTGGAACACCATCTGCCAGGACCGGTTCCGGTACGGGTCCATGCGCCAGTTGACGTCCCTGCCCACGGTGACGGTGGGGAGGGAGAGGAAGGACAGCCTGCCGTTCATGATGTCGGGAGAGGTGGGGGTGGAGGGCAGCCAGTCCCCCTGGCACTCCGGCGTGCGCTGCGGCGTCCGGGCCGCGGCGGGCACGGCCGTCGCGGCGGCGAGTGCGCCGAGCGGGAGCACGGCCGACAGGAAGAGGGCGGTGAGGCGGCGGGGCACGCCGGTTCCTTCCGGGATTCAGGGCAAGGATCCGCCATGCTGTCCGGTTTCTTGTGATCCGGTCAAGCCGCTTTGATCACAACTGCACAACTGACCCCGGTCGTCGCCCCGTCGTCGCCCGGCGACTGCCCCGCTCTCGCTCCTTCGTACCTCCCTCGTCACTCATCGTGGCCGGCGCACCCGGCGGCCGCCGGCCCGATTCCTTCGGGAAACGGCCCCGCCAACCCCCTGGACGTCTGACCCCCCTGATCCGGCCGGGTCAGTCCTCCTTGGGCCCGGCGCTCTCGACCACCTCGAAGGACCACAGCTCGGAGCCGGTCGCGGCGGGACCGCCGTGCCCGTGCCCATGTCCCTGACCCTGCCCGTGCCCCTGCCCGTGTCCGTGGCCCTGCCCGTGGCCTTGGCCCTGGCTCTCGCCCTGGGCGGCGGCCTCGGCCGCGGCCCGCGCGTGTCCCGTCTGGAACGCCTGGCTCTCCTGCCAGCGCCGGAAGTCCTCCTCGCTGCGCCAGCGGGTGTAGACCAGGTAGCGGTCGCCGCCCTCCACCGGCCGCAGCAGCTCGAACCACTCGAACCCGTCGGCGGACTCCACCATCCCGGCCCGGCCGGCGAACCGCTGCTCCAGCTCGCGCCGCATCTCCTCGGGCACCGTCAGCACGTTGATCTTCACGACCGAAGGCACATCGACTCCCGTACGCTCGACTTCATCGGACTCCAGACCACCTTAAGTACGCCCATGGTGCGTACCCCACTAGGCTCGTGACGTGCGTATCGCGAGGTTCTCGATGGGCGACCAGGTCGCCTTCGGCGTGGTGGAAGAGGGCGAGCAGGTCATCGCCAGGATCGGCGGGCACCCCTTCCGCGGGGTGGAGTTCACCGGTGAGCGGTTCCCGCTGGCCGAGGTCCGCCTGGTGGCCCCCATGCTGCCCAGCAAGATCGTCGCGATCGGCAAGAACTACGCCGACCACGCCAGGGAGATGGGCGGCGAGCCCCCGGCCGAGCCGGTCGTGTTCCTCAAGCCCAACACGACCGTGATCGGGCCGTCGGAGGCGATCGCGTACCCGGGGAAGCTCTCGGAGCGGGTCGACTTCGAGGGCGAGCTCGCCGTGGTGATCGGCCGGCTCTGCCGCGACGTGCCGGCCGAGCGGGCCGGTGAGGTGATCTTCGGGTACACCTGCGCGAACGACGTGACCGCACGGGACCTGCAGGCCAGGGACGGCCAGTGGGCCAGGGCCAAGGGCTTCGACACGTTCTGCCCGCTCGGACCCTGGATCGAGACCGAGCTCGACCCGGCCGACCTGGCGCTCACGACCACGCTCAACGGCGAGGTCAGGCAGAGCGCCCGCACCTCCCTCCTGCTGCACGACATCCCCGCGCTCGTCGCGTACGTGAGCGCGGTCATGACCCTGCTGCCCGGCGACGTCATCCTGACCGGCACCCCCGCCGGGGTGGGCCCGATGTCCGTCGGCGACGAGGTCGGCGTCTCCATCGAAGGAATCGGAACTCTCACTAACCGGGTGATCTCACGTGACTAGGGTGCGCTTCGCCCCTTCGCCCACCGGCATGTTCCACGTCGGTGGCGCTCGTTCGGCGCTGTTCAACTGGGCGATCGCCGAGCGGTCCGGCGGCACGTTCGTGCTGCGCATCGAGGACACGGACGCCGCGCGCAACCGGCCGGAGTGGACCGAGGGCATCATCTCGGCCCTCGCCTGGATCGGCATCAACGGCGACTCGCCCCGCTTCGAGGGGCCCTACTTCCAGTCCGCGTACGAGCAGCAGCACCGCGAGGCGGCCGCGAAGCTGCTCAAGGACGGCAAGGCCTACCACTGCACCTGCACGCGGGACGACGTGAAGGCCAGGACCGGCTCCGAGCACCAGGGCTACGACGGGCACTGCCGCGACCTCGGCCTGACCGAGGGCGCCGTACGGTTCCGCACGCCCGACGAGGGCGTGACGGTCGTGGACGACAGCGTGCGCGGGCGGGTGGAGTTCCCGAACGCGGCGATGGAGGACTTCGTCGTCGTCCGCGGGGACGGCTCACCGCTGTTCATCCTCGCCAACGTGGTCGACGACATGGAGATGCGGATCGACCACGTGGTCCGCGCCGAGGAGCACCTGTCGAACACGCCCAAGCAGCAGTTGCTGTGGCGGGCGCTCGGCGCCGAGCCGCCGGTCTGGGCGCACGTGCCCGTGATCGTGAACGAGAAGCGGCAGAAGCTCTCCAAGCGGCGTGACAAGGTCGCCCTGGAGTCCTACCGCGACGAGGGCTACCTCGCCGAGGCGATGGTCAACTACCTGATGCTGCTCGGCTGGGGGCCAGGCGACGACCGCGAGATCATGCCGTGGTCGGAGATGATGCCGCTGTTCCGGCTGGAGGACGTGAATCAGGCCCCGGCGTTCTTCGACGAGAAGAAGCTGCGGGCCTTCAACGGCGAGTACATCCGGGCGCTGCCCCGCGAGGTGTTCGCGGCCCGCTGCGAGCCGTGGCTCGACCCGTCCTGGGACCGCGCGGTGTTCGCCCGCGTGGCCGACCTGGTGCAGACCCGGGTCGCGGTGCTGTCGGAGGTCACGGCCAACGTCGACTTCCTGTTCCTGGACGAGCCCGTCTTCGACCAGCCGTCCTGGGACAAGGCCATGAAGCCGGGGGCGGACGCCATCCTCGCCGGCTACGCCGAGCGCCTGGAGACGATGAGCTGGGACCCTGAGTCGCTGAAGACCGCGCTGGAGGAGGTGGGCCTCGCCCACGGCCTCAAGCTCGGCAAGGCGCAGGCGCCGGTCCGGGTGGCGATCACCGGCCGGACCGTGGGCCTGCCGCTCTTCGAGTCGATCGAGGTGCTCGGCCGGGAGCGTTCGCTCGACCGCCTCCGCGCCGCCCTCACCCGCCTCCAGGGCGCGTCGTGACCCCCTGAGGGGTCAGCGGAGGCCGCGCCGTTCGAGGAGTGGGGTGATCTCGGGGTCCCGGCCGCGGAACGCCCGGAACGCCTCCATCGAGTCCACGCTGCCGCCCCGGGAGAGCAGGGCCGTACGGAAGGCGTCCCCGTTCTCCCGGCGCAGCCCGCCGTTCTCGCCGAACCACTCGACCGTGTCCGCGTCGAGCACCTCGCTCCATATGTAGGAGTAGTAGCCGGCGCTGTAGCCGCCCGCCCAGATGTGGGCGAAATACGCGCTGCGGTACCTCGGCGGGACGGCGGGCAGGTCCACCCCGGCGTCCCTGAGCGCCTGCCGCTCGAACTCCTCCACCTCCTCAGCGCTGTTCTCACCGCTGTCCTCGTCGCCGTCGTACGCCGTGTGCCAGGCCCAGTCGAGCAGGGTCGCGGCGAGGTACTCCAGCGTGGCGAAGCCCTGGCCGAACTTCTGGGTCTCCAGCATCCGGTCGACGAGGTCGCGCGGCATCGGCTCGCCCGTCTCGTGGTGCCGCGCGTACTCCGCCAGGATCTCCGGATGCGTCGCCCACATCTCGTTGACCTGCGAGGGATACTCCACGAAGTCGCGCGGTACGGCCGTGCCGGAGAACCGGGGGAAGCGCACGTCGGAGAACAGGCCGTGCAGCGCGTGCCCGAACTCGTGGAACATCGTGTTGACCTCGTCGAACGTCATCAGGGTCGGCTCGCCCCTGACGATGTTGAGGTTGTTGACCACCACCGGCCGGGTGCCCTCCAGGCCCGACTGCTTCACGAGGCTGTTCATCCACGCCCCGCCCCGCTTGGACGCCCTGGTGTGGTAGTCGCCCAGGAACAGGCCCAGCGGCGAGCCGTCCTCGTCGCGCACCTCGAAGACCCGCACCTCCGGGTGGTAGCCCCGCAGGTCGGGCCGCTCGTGGAAGGTGACGCCGTAGAGGCGCGTCGCCGCGTTGAAGACGCCCTTCTCCAGCACGGTGTTCAGCTCGAAGTACGGTCGCATGCGGCGGCTGTCGATGTCGTGGCGGGCCCTGCGCACCCTCTCCGCGTAGAACGCCCAGTCCCACGGCTCGATCGGGTGCCCGGCGAGCTCCTCCAGGTCCGCCTGCTCCTTGCGGGCATTGGCCACCGCGGGCGGCACGAGCCGGTCCAGCATCTCGGTGACGGCCCGCGTCGTGCCGGCGGTCTGGTCGGCCAGGACGTACTCCGCGTGGTTCTCGTAGCCGAGCAGCCGCGCCCGCTCCCGGCGCAGGGCGGCCATCTCCCTGATGAGGCCGGCGTTCCCGGCGCCGCGTCCGGTGGAGGCGCGGTAGATCCGCTCGCGCAGGGACCGGTCGGTCAGCTCCGCCAGGGCGGGCTGCCCGGTGGGCAGGACCAGCGAGATCAGATATCCGCCGTCCAGGCCGCGCTCCGCGGCCTGGTCGGCGAGCGCCTGGATCGCGTCCGGCGAGAGCCCGTCGAGCTCGGCGACGTCCTCGACCACCACCGCGCGCTCGTTGGTGTCGGTGAGCAGGTTCCGCTGGAACGTGGTCCCGAGGGCCGAGAGGCGCTCGTTGATGTCCCTGAGCCGGCCCTGGTCCCGAGCGTCCAGCGTGGCGCCCGCCCGGGTGAAGTCGGTGAGGTAGCGCTTCAGCAGCCACCGCTGCTCCTCGTCGGCCGCCTCGACCGCCTGGACGCGCTCGAACAACCTCCGGTCGAGGTGGATCGCGTCGGCGTGCTGGGCGAGCCTGGGCGTGACGGCCTGCTGGATCTCCTGCACGCCCGGAGTGGCGTCGGACGACGCCTGGTTGAAGAACACCGCCGAGACGCGGTCGAGCAGCGCGCCCGACCTCTCCAGCGCCTCGATGGTGTTCTCGAACGTCGGAGGCTCCGGGTTCGCGGCGATCTCCTCGACCTCCGCGAGGTGCTCGGCCATGCCCTGCTCGAACGCCGGCGCGTAGTGCTCCTCCCTGATCTCCTCGAACGGAGGCAGCCCGTAAGGCAGGTCGCTGGGACTGAGGAAGGGGTTCGCGGCCGAGGTCATGGCGGGCGGCTCCTCACGTGGCGCTGGCGTTTGTCCCAGCCTCGCACAGAAGCGCCGGAGCCTTCGCCGGGGAGGATCGGATCACGAGATCGGGGGGCGCGCCGCAATCGTTTTGGTAGTGGGTCGCAAGCTGGGCTATTCTTTCGGAGTCGCAAGCGGGAGCCGCGAGGCCCCCGCGAGCAGATGGGGTATGGGGTAATTGGCAGCCCGACGGATTCTGGCTCCGTTAGTCTAGGTTCGAGTCCTGGTACCCCAGCTGGATCCCCCCAAGGGATTCTGCTGGAAGCAGCGCAGTGCATGGTCCCGTCGTCTAGTGGCCTAGGACGCCGCCCTCTCAAGGCGGTAACGGCGGTTCGAATCCGCTCGGGACTACTTCACTGCACTCGGCTCCGTCGTCTAGTGGCCTAGGACGCCGCCCTCTCAAGGCGGTAGCGCCGGTTCGAATCCGGTCGGGGCTACATCACCGAAACCCTCGGCACCTCCCCGTGCCGGGGGTTTTCGCTTTGGTCGTGGTGAACGCCGCTGGGACGCCGCGCCCTGTTCATGGCCCGCGGCGCGGGCGCGAATCCGGGGCTACGTGATCGAAACCCTCGGCACCTCCCCGTGCCGGGGGTTTCGCCGTTACCGGGTGCGGGCGGGAACCGGCCTAGAGGTGCTGCGCGTCGTAGCAGGAGACGGTGAGGACGCCGTCTATCTCGGCGAGCCTGCTCGCGAGCTCCCCGACCGAACCCGGGCCGCGGATCACCAGGGCGACCGTGACCGTGTCGGTGTCCCGGCCCGGACCGGGCTGCTGCGGCGACACTTCGTCGACCACGAAACGGCGGCCCGTGCACTCGGCCAGGGCTTGCCGCAGCACGCCCCGGCGGTCCAGGTATGTCAGGCTCAGCCGCGACTGCACGTGCCGGGAACGGGGGAGACGGGCGGCCAGCGGAGTGAGCCCGAGCATCACGACGAAGTGGCCCACGGTCGCCAGGGCGGCCAGCAGCCACAGACCGGCGCCCGCGGCCATGCCGACACCCGCCGTGAGCCACACGGCGGCGGCGGTGGTCAGGCCCTTCACCGCGTCGCGCCGTACGAAGATCAGCCCACCACCGATGAAACCGATGCCGGAGACGATCTGGGCGGCGACCCGGGACGGATCGAGCGTGACGTGCTCGCCGAGGATGTCGGAGAAGCCGTGCTTGGACACCAGCATGAACAGCGCGGCCCCGAACCCCACGAGCGTGTGGGTGCGCAGCCCCGCGCTCTTCTGCCGGATCTCCCGTTCCGCCCCGATGGCGGCCGACAGCACCAGCGCGATGGCGAGGTCCACCGCCTGCTCCAGTTCCGGGACCGCCTCCACGGTCAGTGCTATCGGCGTCATGAGAACCAGACTAAGACCGTCCCCCGGCCGCCCGCCGGTCAAACGGGCCCGGGCGCCGTACCGGGGTCCGTTTCGCTCATCCCACCGGCGAACCTCCGGAGGATCTCGGCATACACGTTCGCCCCGGCGCCGAGCAGGCCGGGATCCACGTCCTCCGTGATCAGGCCGAACGCCTCGTTCGCGGCGATCAGGCCGCCGTCGCGGTCCACGACCAGCGCGGGGTAGGGCAGGTGGCCGCGCAGGATGTGGCCGATCGCCGTGCGCACCGGGGCGAGCACCGGGTCGTCGAGGGAGCTTTCCGGATAGGCGGGGGCGTACCCGGCCGCCACGAGCAGTTCGTTGCGCTCGCGCAGCGGCAGGCCGAGCCCTTCGGCGAGCCGTACGACCATGCTCCGGCCGGGCACGGACCTGCCGGACTCGACGAAGCTGAGGTGGCGCTGGGTGGTTCCCGCCCGCAGCGCCAGCTCCAGCTGGCTGAGGCGGCGGAGGGTCCGGTGGTCGCGGAGCGCGCGGGGGAAGTCCACGGTGACCCTTCTAGCGGCATCCGCGGCGTCCCGGCCATTCCCTGCGGGGAATTGCCGGCGGCCCGCGCGGGTCGCGAGCATCGCCGGCATGGACATCGGTGTGCTGCTTCCGACCGGAACCGCCCAGTGGGGCGCGGACGGCGATCCCCGAGAGCTGGTCGCCTTCGGCCGCCGGGCGGAACGCGCGGGGTTCTCCTCGCTCTTCGTCAACGACTCCCTGATCAGCCCGCGCGTCGAGGCGCTGACCATGCTGGCGGCGCTCGCCCCGGCGACCGAGGACGTGACCCTGGGAACGGGCGCGCTGCTGCCCTTCCTGCGGCGGCCGATCCAGGCCGCCCAGTCCCTCGCGTCGATCGACCTGCTCAGCGGGGGCCGGCTGACGGTCGCGGTCGGCGCGGGGTTCCCCGGCCGGTTCGGACGGCCGTTCTACACGCTGTCGGAGGTGCCGTGGGAGCGCCGCTTCACGCGGCTCGACGAGACCGTGGCGCTCTGGCGCGCGTTGTGGAAGGGCGAGACCTCCTTCCACGGCGAGATCCTCCGGTTCGACGGCATCCCGCCCGGGAACGCGGCGGGCGGGGCGGGGCGGCGGCCCGGGGACGTCACCCCGGCCCTGTTCGTGTCCGTGTGGATCGACGAGGACGGCCCGGAGGCCGGTCGCCGGGCCCTCGACGCCTACGCGCGGGCGGCGTACGGCATGCCGCTGGAGGAACTGGAGCGGATCCAGGCGGTCGTCACCGGCACCGCCGACCAGGTGCTCGCGGGCCTGCGCCGCTACATGGCCGCCGGGGCGCGGCACCTGGTCGTCCGCCTGGGCGCCCTGAGCCTGCACGGCCAGCGCGACCAGCTCGACCGGGTCGCCGAACTGATCGCGCCCCTTCGTGCGGCCCGGCCGGAGGCCGGGCCCGCCTACGACGGGACGAGGGCGGTCACCGCCCCGAGCGCGCCTTGAACAGGGCCCGTTTGGCGGCCTTCCCCACCTGCTTGTCCGGGTGGGCCTCGTCGATGAGCTCCAGCAGCTCTTCGAGGTGCGGGTGCCGGACCTTCCAGATCACGTCGAGCAGCCCGATGAGCGTCGGCGCCGGGCCGATGTCGTGCAGGCTCGACACGAACTCCGGCCGGCCGAGCCCCGCGGAGATCGTCCACATGTCCAGGATCAGCCAGTGGGTGTCCGCCTGGGTGGGCTCGGGGGCGTCCTCGACGTCCATCTGGGTCAGGTGCGTCGCGGCGTACGGCCGCAGGGACGGCTCCTTCAGCGCCTCCTGCCAGGCCGGTACGGCGGCCTCGCCCAGCGAGCCCACCAGGCTGGCCGCCTGCACCCGGACGAGGGCGTCCGCCTCCTCGTCGGCGGCGGCGCTCAGCAGCTCGGCGGCGGCCCGCACCGGGTCGCGCAGGGCGAGCCAGGCGGCGAACTCCTCGTCGGCCTCCTCCTCGGACATGTCCGAGCCGAACGACAGCAGGTCGAGGGCGGTCATCGCGTCGATCGCGGGCCGGGCGTCGACCTCGATGTCCTCGTCGTCCAGCAGGTGGATGAGGCCCTCGGCGCCGAGCGGCGTCAGGATCACCGTGTCGTTCTCGACGGTCACCATGCCGTACCCGGTCAGCCAGGCGAGCACGGAGGCGAGCGGGTCGCCCGCGGCGGCCCAGGCGTCCGCGCCGAGATCGTCGTACTCGGCCGCCGCCTCGGCCAGCTCCTCACGCAGCTCGGGCACCCGCCGGGCGCCCTCCGCCAGCAGCAGGCGGACGAGCAGCCCGCGGGTCAGGCCGGACAGGGCCAGCGTGAGGTCGTCGTCGTCCAGCTCGGGGTCGCCGTAGTCGACCGAGTGCAGGCCGAGCATCCAGACGTCGAGGACGTCGTCGTCGTCCTCGTAGGGCCAGCCCTCGGTGTCGGAGTCGACGCTGACCGTGTCGTCGCCGTCCGGGGCGAGGAACTCCAGGTCGATGGCGAGGTTCCACACGTTCCAGATGTTGCGCGCGTCGGACAGGCCGAGCGTGCGCACGGCCTCGTCCACCTCGGCCTCGCCGAGCAGGGTCTCCTCGCCCACCTTGCGCCCGGTGCCGACCCACAGCGCCAGCTCGCGGGCCTGGGCGATGAGCGGGACCCCGCGCGCCGCCTCGGCCAGCTCGGCGTCGGGGCGCAGCCGGATCGTGGGCAGCGCCGCGATCTCGTCGGCGAACGGCTCGAAGTCGCCGAGGCCCTCGTCGGACCCCTCCTCGTCGAGCTCGTCCTCCTCCTCGTCCCAGTCGCCTTCGGCGATGACGTCCTCCATCGCCTCCACGAAGTCGTCCTCGACCTCGTCCAGCTCGGCCAGCAGGGTCTCCAGGGAGGCCGAGCCGGGCGTGAGCCGTCCGGTGGAGGACAGGAACGTCAGGTACGCCCGGACGGCCGGGATCATCCTGTCGGCCGCGACGTCCGGATCCTCCACGACCTGGGGCATGCGTTCGAGGAGGATCGTGCGCAGATCGCCACGCTTCCACAGCCCGACGTCCGTACGGGCGATCAGGCGATGCCACAGTGCGACCGGGCCCACAAGATCGGGGTCACTGCCCGGCGCGTTGCCCGGCGTCCAGAGGATGAATTCTTGGAGCAGGGGGCGCAGTTCAGCGGCGGCTGCCTCGATGCGATCTGTCACCCCGCCAGCCTAGGGCTATCGGGACGCCGCTCTCCAATCAGTTCGGCCCCTCGGTCGAACTCGGTTCGCCCGGTCAGTTCGCCCGGCGCATGGCCTCGGTGATCCGCTCGGCCGCGGTGACGACCGGCGCGGCGTGCATGCGGCCGGGCGTGCGGGTCAGCCGCTCGATGGGCCCGGACACGGAGACCGCCGCGATCACCTTGCCGCCCGCGCCGCGGATGGCCGCCGACACGCTCGCCACGCCCTGCTCGCGCTCGCCGACGCTGTGCGCCCAGCCCCTCCTGCGTACGCTCGCGAGCGTGGCGGCGGTGAACTTGGCGCCGCGCAGGCCGCGGTGCAGCCGGTCGGGCTCCTCCCAGGCGAGCAGGATCTGCGCGGCGGACCCGGCGGTCATGGGCAGCGCGGAGCCGACGGGCACGGTGTCGCGCAGGCCGCTCGCGCGCTCGGCGGCGGCCACGCAGACCCGCTCGTCGCCCTGGCGGCGGTAGAGTTGGGCGCTCTCGCCGGTGAGGTCGCGGAGCTGGATGAGCACCGGCCCGGCGACGGCGAGCAGGCGGTCCTCTCCCGCGGCGGTGGACAGCTCCGAGAGCCGGGGGCCGAGGATGAAGCGGCCCTGCGTGTCGCGGGAGACGATGCGGTGGTGCTCCAGGGCGACGGCCAGCCGGTGGGCCGTGGGCCTGGCCAGGCCGGTCGCCTGGACGAGCTGCGCCAGGGAAGAGGGGCCCGCCTCCAGGGCGTTGAGCACGAGAACCGCCTTGTCGAGTACTCCGACCCCGCTAGAGTTGTCCATACACCGATACTGCCGTCTCGCCATACGAGATGCAAACGCAATGGTGGGGATAACTAGATAGACTGTCCATATCCCGATATATCCGTCTCATCATTAGAGACATTGCCGGGGGTCCGAACGCGAGGAGGCGTCCACCATGGGTCGAACACTGGCTGAGAAAGTCTGGGAGCAGCACGTCGTACGCCGGGCCGAGGGCGAGCCCGACCTGCTCTACATCGACCTGCACCTCATCCACGAGGTGACCAGCCCGCAGGCGTTCGACGGCCTGCGCATGGCCGGGCGCCCCGTGCGCCGCCCCGAGCTCACGATCGCCACCGAGGACCACAACGTCCCGACCGTGCTCGGGCCGATCGCCGACCCGGTGTCGCGCGCGCAGGTTGAGACACTGCGCAAGAACGCCGCCGAGTTCGGCGTCCGCCTGCACCCGATGGGCGACGCCGGACAGGGCGTGGTGCACATCATCGGCCCGCAGTTCGGGCTGACCCAGCCCGGCATGACCATCGTCTGCGGCGACTCGCACACCTCGACCCACGGCGCGTTCGGCGCCATCGCGTTCGGCATCGGCACCTCCGAGGTCGAGCACGTGCTGGCCACCCAGACGCTGCCCGCCTACCGGCCGAGGACGATGGCGATCGAGGTCAAGGGCGAGCTTCCGGTCGGCGTGACCGCCAAGGACCTGATCCTCGCGATCATCGCGAAGATCGGCACCGGCGGCGGGCAGGGCCACATCGTCGAGTACCGCGGCGAGGCCGTGCGCAACCTCTCCATGGAGGGCCGCATGACCGTCTGCAACATGTCGATCGAGGCCGGCGCGCGGGCGGGCCTGATCGCCCCCGACGAGACCACGTTCGAGTATCTGCGCGGCCGTCCGCACGCGCCCTCCGGCGAGGCCTGGGACCAGGCGGTCGAGTACTGGAAGACGCTGCGCACCGACGACGACGCCGTGTTCGACAAGGTCGTGGAGATCGACGCCGCGGCCCTCACGCCGTTCGTCACCTGGGGCACCAACCCGGGGCAGGGCGTGCCGCTCGGCGCCGCCGTGCCGTCGCCCGAGCAGTTCGCCGACCCGGTCGAGCGGGCCGCCGCCGAGCGGGCGCTGGAATACATGGGCCTCACCGCCGGGACGCCGCTGCGCGACGTCCAGGTCGACACGGTCTTCGTCGGATCGTGCACCAACGGCCGTATCGAGGACCTGCGCGCCGCCGCCGAGATCCTGCGCGGGCGCTCGGTCGTCACCCGCACGCTGATCGTCCCGGGCTCCATGGGGGTCAAGAAGGCCGCCGAGGAGGAGGGCCTGCACGAGGTCTTCACGGCGGCCGGCGCCGAGTGGCGGGAGGCCGGCTGTTCGATGTGTCTCGGCATGAACCCCGACACCCTGAAGCCGGGCGAGCGCAGCGCGTCGACCTCCAACCGCAACTTCGAGGGCCGCCAGGGCAAGGGCGGGCGCACCCATCTCGTGTCGCCGCAGGTGGCCGCCGCGACCGCGGTGACCGGCCGGCTGACCGCCCCCGCCGACCTCTAGTCCGTCCACGTTCCAGGAGAAGATCACATGGACGCCTTCACCACGCACACCGGCCGGGCTGTGCCGCTGCGCCGCAGCAACGTGGACACCGACCAGATCATCCCGGCCGTCTGGCTCAAGCAGGTCAGCCGTACGGGCTTCGAGAAGGGCCTGTTCGCCGCCTGGCGGGAGGACCCGTCGTTCGTGCTCAACGACCCGGCGTACGAGGGCGCGTCGATCCTCGTCTCCGGGCCCGACTTCGGCACCGGCTCCTCGCGTGAGCACGCCGTCTGGGCCCTGCAGCAGTACGGCTTCCGCGCCGTGATCGCCTCGCGGTTCGGCGACATCTTCCGCAACAACTCCACCAAGATGGGCCTGCTGCCGGTCGTCCTGCCCGAGGACGTCGTCAAGAGCCTGCAGGACGCGGTGGAGGCCGACCCGGCGACGGAGATCACCGTCGACCTCGTGGAACGTCAGGTGCGCGCGGGGGACCTGGTCGCGTCGTTCGAGATCGACGACTACACCCGCTGGCGGCTGCTGGAGGGCCTCGACGACATCGGCCTGACCCTGCGTCACGCGGACGCCGTCGAGGAGTACGAGAATGGACGGCAGCCATGGCTGCCGACGACCGTCTGAACGCGCCTCAGACCGAAGACGCGCTGCTGGCGCGGCGACTGCGTGATGCGCATCGCCGCGTCAGGGCGTTAGCCTTACCACAGGAGGAGCAGGCCCGCCTGGCGCGACGGCTGCTTGCTATCTGTGACGCGGCAAAGCGGGACATAGGCCATGCGGCCGCCCGGCTGGACGTCTTCATCGCCTATCTGGACGGCGCATCCGACACGCCGAGCAGGCGAAACATGCCCCCCGGTGATTGAGTCCCGCGACCTCGTCCCCTAATTTCAAGCGCGTAAGGGGGAGGAACCGAAATGAACAAGAAGGAACTCGTCGACGCGATCGCGGATCGTGTCGGTGACAAGAAGACGGCCACCGAGGCCGTCAACGCCGTCCTCGACGCCATCCAGGGTGCCGTCGCCAGCGGTGACAAGGTCTCGATCACCGGCTTCGGCGCCTTCGAGATGGTGCACAAGCCCGCCCGTACGGCTCGCAACCCCTCCACAGGCGACCCGATCAAGGTGGAGGAGAGCTGGGCGCCGAGGTTCCGCCCTGGCGCGGACTTCAAGGAGCAGGTCAACGCGGGCGGCAAGGCCGCCAAGAAGAAGTAGCCGGCCCGCGGGGTCCGGCGACGGCCGGCCCTGTGGTCGTCGCCGGCATCGTCTTTCAGCAAGTCCCACGCAGTTTTGGCACTGTGGACGGCGCTCGGGGTTCCCGGGCGCCGTTCGTCTTGTGCCTGTCATGACGGGGTAAAGAGCTCGCATCTCTGGCCTGACCTGCGCAAACCTGTGCAATCATCAGGTAAGCGAATCGCGCGCGCCCGCCAGGGCCCGACGGCGCGTGCTTGATGCGACCGCGGGGGAATGATTCAGTGCACGTCGGCCACGAACGAGAGACCAGCCGCATTCCACTGGAGCTGTTCGACCATGCGCCGGTCGGAGTTCTGGTGACCGGGGGCGAGGACCACCGGCTCGTCTACACGAACGCCGCCTTGGCCGCGATGTTCGGTGAGCGGCCGGACGGCGGGTGGACGTGTGGCGAGCGGTCTGGCGAAGACCGGCCGGCCGGGACGCCCGTCCGGGAGGTCTTCCCCGACCTCGTCCGGCGGATCTCCCCCGGCACGCTCGGCCACGTCCTGGAGACGGGGGAGGCGGTGTGCCTCGACGAGGTCGTCGTCACCGTGACCGGTCCCGGCGGCGCGTCCCGCGAGGCCTCCTTTCGCCTGAACCTGTCCAGGGTTCCCCTCACCTGCGGGGAGAGCGGTCTGCTGGCGGTGGTCCAGGAAGTCTCGGCGCATATCGCCGCGGCCCGGCGCGTCCGGGTCATGGAGAAGGAGTGGCGCCGCCTCCAGCGCCGCTACCAGAGCATGGTGTGGGCGGACGCGCACCTGGTGTGGGTGACCGGCCCGCACGGCGAGGCCAGGGAGATGAGCCAGGGCTGGCACCGCCTGACGGGACAGACCGTGGAGGAGAGCCTCGGCGACGGCTGGTTCAGGACCATCCACCCCGAGGACCGCGCGGCCGCCGTGGAGTCCTGGGACAGGGCCACCGAACAGGCCGTCTCGTTCTACGAGCAGATCTACCGCGTCCGCACCCCCGACGGCCGCTACCGTCACGTCCGCTACCGGGCCGTGCCCGTGCACGAGGACGGTGAGGTGGTGGAGTGGGTGGGCGCCTCCACCGACGTCGAGCAGGAGTGGCAGGAGGCTCGGCGTCGCCGGCTGCTGGACCGCGCCGCCGCCGCCGCGAGCGACATCTCCAACCTCGAGGAGATGTGCGAGGAGTTCGCCCACGTGATCGTGCCGGAACTGGCCGACTCGTGCTACGTCTACCTGCTGCCCGAGGCGGGTGGCGCGCCGTCCGGGTCGATCGTCACCGAGCGCGTCGCCTCCGCCGTACGGGAGGGGCTGCCGAGCCTGCCGCCACGGCGCAAGGAGTACCACCCCGCCGACAGCGGGTTCGTACGCGCGGTGCGGCAGCGCCGGCCCCTGCAGGCGACCTTCCCGCCGGGACGGCCGCCGTTCCCCTGCGCGGACGACGTGACAGCGTGGATCAAAGAGGCCGGGGAGCACAGCCTGGCCATCATGCCGGTGGTCGTCGAGGGCGAGGTGGCGACGGTGGTCGTGACCGGCGTCCGCGGGGACCGCCCCCCGATCGCGCCGGACGACGTCCGGTTGATGCGGGAGATGCTCGACCACACGCACGACGCCGTCAGCAAGGCGCTGCGGTTCCGGCGCAACCAGAGGGTGGCGCTGGCGCTGCAGCACAGCCTGCTGGCCGATCCGCCTCAGGTGCCCGGCCTGGAGATCGCCGCGCGCTACCAGGCGAGCCCGACCGCCGCGGAGATCGGCGGAGACTGGTACGACGCGTTCGTGCCGTCCGGCGGCGTCCTCGACCTGGTGATCGGGGACGTGGCCGGGCACGACCTCGCCGCGGCCGTGTGCATGAGCCAGGTGCGGAACATGCTGCGGGCGCTCGCCGTCGACCGCGACGAGTCTCCCGGGCACGTCCTGCGACGGCTCAACGCCGCCCTGGAGACCCTGAACCGGGAGAGCACCGCGACCTGCGTCCTCACCCGCGTCGAGAGAGACGAAGAGGGCGGATGGCGGCTGGCCTACTCGGTGGCCGGGCATCCGCCGCCGTTGCTGGTGACCGGCGACGGGCGGAGCCGTTTCCTGCGGGACGCGCGCAACCCCCTCCTCGGCCTGCGTCACGGCAGGCCGTGGACCAGCGCCGTGGAGCCGCTGCCGCCGGACGGCACCCTGCTGCTCTACACCGACGGCCTCGTCGAACGGCGGGGAGAGGACATCGGCGACGGACTCGAACGGCTGCGGCGGCGCGCCGAGCCGCTCGCCCGCGCGCCCCTGGGCCGGTTCTGCGACGAACTGCTCACCGGCATGCCTCTCACGGGAGAGGACGACATCGCCATGATCGCCCTGCGCCTGCCGCCGGCAGGCTAAGCGCCACCTGGAGTCCCAGGCCGGCCGGGTACGGGCATGGACTCCGCCCCACTCTGGGCCCCGCCGGACGCTCGCCACCGCATCGCCGCCGACCGGCGCCCGGAGCCCGGTCCCTCTCACGTCCCCAGCAGGTGCCGGAGGATCAGCAGCCCGATCTCCAGCCCCACGACGAGGCCGGCTCCCGCGTCGGCGCCCATCAGGGCGAGAGCCAGCGGCATCAGGACGGGGAACAGGGCGCGAGCCGTCCTGACCAGGGTCTGCGGCAGCGCGAACGGGACAGAAATCGTGATCGTCATGACGGACCTCCTGGCTCGTGCCGGGCGTCCGGCACGGATGAGAACCCGTCACCCGGCGTGACAGCGGGCGGGAACCGCCTCGACGACGCGGGAGCCTCGCGTCGTTCCGGGGCAGGTGACGGGATGGAATGGTTGTGGACTACCGCCGGAACTCATCCCGACCACCTCCTCAGGGTCGTGGGGGCGACGACCGCGCCCCTCGCCGTACCGCGTCGCGCGCGGCACACACCTCTCACGTCAGAGCTTTGGCACTGCGCGGCGTGATCCCCGCGACGGGGAAGCCACCTGGGGTCACCCCTTAAGCCGGGGAGACCTGTCCTGACCCGGGACGTCTCTCGACGAGGGGGGTCAGTGGCCTGTGTCCGCGCAGACGCCTCACCGAACGAGGTGCCTGTCCTTCCAGTACACCCCTGGCCAGGGCGTCCGGTCAAACCCGCCCGGTGTCAACCAAGAGGTCGCCTTCTCCGGGCACGGGGAAGGTCGACAGCGTGAGGTAGGAGACCCGGCCGTCCGCCATGACGAGGGCGACCCGCTGGCCGGGGCGCAGGTGTCGCAGCGGTCCGGCGTCGAACGCCTCGCCGTCGAAGGGGACGCGGGTGCCGTCGTCGAGGAAGACCACGCCCGACCGGCTCTCCGGATCGAAGCTCCGCACCGTCGCCTGCACCGTCACCCGCACGTCGTCAGCCTATCGCCGCCGCCCGGACCGTCGCGAAACTCCTTTGACGCCCTGATCGCGCGGATGCCGGCATCGCCGGCGTGACCACGACGCGCCGGGTGGGCCGTCAGCCGGTCTCCGGGTGGTCGTTCCCGGGGTCCGGCTCGCCGACGTAGGAGGCGATGCCACGCAGGATGATCTCCAGGCCGAGTTCGAACCGGTAGTCGTTCGACTCGTCCACCATGACGTCGGCGAGCGCCACCAGGTTCGGGAACCGGTCCTGCGGGAGCGAGGCGAAGTAGCTCTGGATCTCCTCGCGCATCTTCTCCGGGGCCGCTCCGCCGTTCTCCGGATAGCGGTCCCGCCAGAGGCTCTCCTCCAGCACGAACCCGTCCATGTACGTCGACAGCAGGTCACCCGCGATGGCGGCGACCTTCTTCGGCAGCCCGGCGGTGGTGAACATCGCCAGCAACCGCTCGACGTGGGGGAGCAGCTCCGGGGTGAAGGGGACGTGGCCCATCGAGATCTTCGCCATGTCCCGGTGACCGAGCAGGTGCTTGCGTCCCTGGCGGGCGAAGTCCCTGACCTGCTCCCGCCAGTGCTCGGGATCGGGCTCGGGCAGCTCGTAGCCGTCGAACAGCCGGTTGTACATCAGCCGCAGCAGCTCGTCCTTGTCACGTACGTGGACGTAGAGCGCCGAGACGGCGACGTGCAGCTCCGCGGCCACCTGGCGCATGCTCAGCCCGTCGTAACCCTCCCGGTCGAGGACGGCGTACGCGGCGTCCACGATGCGCTCCCGGCTCAGAGGCACCCTTGGCGGCCTGCGCCGCTTCGGCGGGCGCTCCCACGGCGGCGTCGGCATGTCCGGCTGCGTCAACAAGGACCTCCACTCTCACGCTCATGGTAGTGAACACCGCTTCCGCTCAGCGAACACCGCTCTCCAAACGAGATATATCTTGTGCTGCGGCCGGACGAGATATATCTTGAGAACAGCGGACTTTGTGCTGAACGTCGTTCAATGATAGAACAGCGCTCAGATTTGGTGAACACTGTTCAAACACTCAAGGAGGGATGATGGCGAACACTGCCAGCACCGCGGCGTCCGAGCCAGTGGACGAGGCGCCGGTGGACGGGGCGCCCGTGGGCGAGGCACCCGCGTACCGGTGGCGCTGGGCCGCGCTCTTCGTGATCCTCGCGGCGGAGATCATGGATCTGCTCGACGCGATGGTCACCAACATCGCGGCGCCGAGCATGCGCGCCGACCTGGGCGGATCGGAGTCGATCATCCAGTGGCTGGGTGCCGCCTACACGCTGGCCATGGCCGTGGGCCTGATCACCGGCGGCCGGCTGGGAGACATCTTCGGGCGCAAGCGGATGTTCCTGATCGGGGCCGCCGGCTTCACCGCGGGCTCCCTGCTGTGCGCCGTCGCGCAGTCGCCCGAGATGCTCATCGGGGCCCGGGTGGTGCAGGGCCTGTTCGGCGCGGTCATGCTGCCCCAGGGACTCGGCATGATCAAGGAGATGTTCCCGCCGGCCGAGATGGGCAAGGCGTTCGGCATGTTCGGGCCGGTCATGGGCCTGTCCGCCGTGGGCGGCCCGATCCTGGCCGGCTGGCTCGTGGAGGCCGACTACTGGGGCACCGGCTGGCGCATGATCTTCCTGGTCAACCTGCCGCTCGGCCTCGCCGCGCTGGCCGCCGGTCTGCGCTTCCTTCCCGAGTCGCGGTCGCCGCACCCGCTGCGGCTCGACCTGGGCGGCGTCGTGCTCGCCTCCGTGGGCGGCTTCCTGGTGATCTACCCTCTCGTGCAGGGGCGTGAGCACGACTGGCCGGTGTGGGCCTTCGTCATGCTGGCCGCCTCGGCGGTGGTCTTCGCCGCCTTCGGCTGGTTCCAGTCCCGCAGGAGCCGCGGGGGCGGCGACCCGCTGATCGTGCCGAGCCTGTTCCGCAAGCGCGCGTTCACCGGCGGCCTGTTCACCGGGATGGTGTTCTTCTCCGGCATGGCCGGGTTCATGCTGGCCTTCAACCTCTACTGCCAGATCGGGCTGCACTACTCCGCGCTGAAGGCCGGGCTGGTGATGGTCCCGTGGTCCGCCGGAATGATCGTCGGCTTCGGGGTCGCCCAGCCGCTGCAGAAGCTCGGGCGCAGGCTGCTGCACCTCGGCACGCTCGTCATGACGCTGGGGGTCCTCGGCGTCCTGCTCACGCTGACCATCACCGGGACGCAGGTGAACCCCTGGCAGCTCGTCCCCGCCCTGCTGGTCAGCGGGGTCGGCATGGGCA
This sequence comes from Microbispora sp. NBC_01389, assembly GCF_045040095.1. Taxonomy (NCBI): domain Bacteria; kingdom Bacillati; phylum Actinomycetota; class Actinomycetes; order Streptosporangiales; family Streptosporangiaceae; genus Microbispora; species Microbispora sp. NBC_01389. The sequence continues at coordinate 459,088 of NZ_CP109552.1, read as the reverse complement.
TGCTGATGTCGCCGTTCTTCGACATCGTCCTCGCCGGGGTGGAGGAGCACGAGACCGGCTCGGCCTCCGGCACGCTGACCGCCGTGCAGCAACTGGGCAACGCCTTCGGCGTGGCCCTGCTCGGCACGATCTTCTTCGACCTGCTCGGCGACCTGCCCACCGCCGCGAGCTTCGACCAGGCCATGAAGGTCACCCTCTGGGTCGTCGCTGGGATGCTCGTCGTGACGTTCGCGGTGGCGTTCCTCCTGCCCAGGCACGCCCGCGAGAACGCGGAGGCGGCGCACTAGGACGACGGCGTCGCGGGCGGTCATGCCGGAGCGGGGGCTCGGCGTGACCGCCTTTCCCGTCCCGGGGCGCCTTTCCGCCCGGCGGGCCGGCGCGGTGCGGTGCGGTGCGGTGCGGTGCGTCAGTGCGGTGCGTCAGTGCGGTGCGTCAGCGCGGTGCGCCGCCGAGGATCCGGGCCGCGACCCCGGCGGTCGCGGGACCGACGCCGAGGGCGAGGGCCTCGAGCAGGTCCTCGATCGTGTCGACGTCCCGGCGCACCGAGGCGATCCCGGGCGGGGCCAGCTCCTTGGCCCCCCGTGAGAGGTGCCGGGCCCGCGACTCGCCGCCGAATCCCGGCCGGAAGGGCACGCCGGGCCGTATGCCGTAGAACGTGGTGCCCACCTCGGCGGCGTCGGGGACGAACACCTGGTCGAACTCCGGCGCGGCCCCGAGCGCCGTCTCCAGCTCCGCGGGCCGCAGGGCGGGCAGGTCGGCCTGCAGGGCGCCGACGGCGTCGCCCGGCGCGAGCCGTACGGCCTCCTCCGCGCCGGTCCGCAGGGCCGTGTTCAGCCCCCGGTCGGGATCGGCCACCACATGGGCGCCCAGGGCGGCCAGCCGCCGCGCGGGCAGCGGGTCGGCCGTCACGACCACCACCCGCGCGACGAGGCGGCAGCGCAGCGCCGCCGCCACGGTGTCGCAGGCCACCGCCACCGCCAGGTCGGCCCGGTGCGGCCCCGCCGCGGTGGCGAGCCGTGTCTTGGCCCGGATCAGGGTCTTCACCGGAACCACAATTGACCATCGCACCAGGGGCATGGTTGTAGCATCCCGCCTCGACATCGCGCATGGCCAACCGGGAGACTTGTCCCGGATTCTGGTGATTTTGGAGACCTTGTGAGCCACCCCAGCGACCCCGCACCCGACCCGAGCACTCCCGCGCCCCACGCCGCCGACCCCGGTTCGGGTCGTCTTCCAGAGGCGGTGAGCCGGCGTGCCGGGCGGCCGCCCCGCCGGTGGGAGGCGCTCGCGGTCGTCGTCGTCAAGCCGATCTCCCGGCTCTTCGTACGGCGGAAGTGGCGCGGCGGGGAGAACATCCCGCGCACCGGGGGGCTGATCATCGCGGCCAACCACCTGTCGTGGTCCGACCCCGTGCTGCTCGCCCACTACCTCTACAACAACGGGCGGTGGCCGACGATCCTGGCCAAGGCCGGCCTCTTCCGGCTGCCCCTCCTCGGCCGCGCCGTCAGGCAGTTCCAGGCCATCCCGGTCGAGCGCAACAGCACCGAGGCCACGCGGTCGCTCAGGACCGCCGAGGAGCGGCTCCGGAACGGCGCCTGCATCATGTTCTATCCCGAGGGCACGATCAGCCGCGATCCCGAGATGTGGCCGATGACCGGCAAGACCGGTGTCGCCCGGCTGGCCCTCACGAGCGGCGTGCCGGTCATCCCGATCGCGCACTGGGGCGCCCAGGAACTGCTGCCGTACGGCGAGAAGAAGCCGCACCTCCTGCCTCGCACGACCTTCCACGTGCTCGCCGGGCCGCCGGTGGATCTGTCCCGGTACGCCGGGCAGCCCCTGCGCGGCTCGGTCCTGCGCGACGCGACCGCCGACATCATGGCGGCCATCACCGCCCTGCTCGCCGAGATTCGGGATGAGAAGGCGCCAGAGGTCCCCTATGACCCGAAGAACGACTCCAACGGCTGACCGGAGCGTACGGTGAGGGGTGAGCGGGTGCGGCAAGAGGAGTGGTGCGTCCAGTGAGCAGGGCGGCTGTTTTTGGTACGGGCTCGTGGGGCACCACGTTCGCGATGATCCTCGCCGAGGCGGGCACCACCACGACCCTGTGGGGCAGGCGGGCGCAGATCGTCGACGCGATCAACGAGACCCGGGAGAACCCGGAGTACCTGCCGGGGACGCGGCTGCCCGACACCCTCCGCGCGACGACCGACCCCGCCGAGGCGATGGACGGCGCGGACTTCGTGGTCCTCGCCGTCCCGTCCCAGACGCTGCGCGCCAACCTCCAGGGGTGGAAGCACCACATCCCGCCCGGGGCGGTGCTGGTCAGCCTGATGAAGGGCGTCGAACTCGGCACCTGCAAGCGGATGAGCGAGGTCGCCTGCGAGGTGGCGGAGGTGCCGGCGAGCCGGGTGGCCGTGGTCTCCGGGCCCAACCTGGTGCCCGAGCTGGCCCGGCGGCAGCCCGCCGCGGCCGTCGTCGCCTGCACCGACGAGGAGGTGGCGGACCGGCTGCAGGAGGCGTGCCACCTGCCGTGGTTCCGGACGTACACGAACCCGGACGTGGTCGGCGTCGAGCTTGGCGGCGCGGTCAAGAACGTCATCGCGCTGGCCGTCGGCGTCGCGGCCGGCATGGGCCTGGGCGACAACGTGCGCGCGACGCTCATGACGCGCGGGCTCGCCGAGATCGCCCGGCTGGGCGCGGCGCTCGGCGCCGACCAGCACACCTTCGCGGGCCTCGCCGGCATGGGCGACCTCGTCGCGACCTGCACCTCGCCGCTGTCGCGCAACCGGACCTTCGGCGAGAATCTGGGCCGCGGGATGACCATGGCCGAGGTCGTCGCGGCCACGAAGCAGACCGCCGAGGGCGTCAAGTCGTGCGAGTCGGTGCTCGAACTGGCCAGGAAGCACGACGTGGAGATGCCGATCACCGAGGTGGTCGTGGGGGTCGTCCACGACGGCATGACTCCGGGCGAGGCCGCCGTGCTGCTTATGTCCCGCACGCCGAAACCGGAGCGCTACGGCGTCTGACCAGGCGTCCGGCTCTCCGAGGCGCGCGGCTGACAAGCCGTTATGCCCCTCGAACACGGTAGATTCGGGCATCATGAATGAGGATCGCGAGTCCCCGTCACGCGTGCGCGTGGCAGTCGTCTTCGGCGGGCGCAACTCCGAGCACGCCGTCTCGCTGATGGGCGCGGGCAGCGTGCTGCAGGCCATCGACCGGACGAAGTACGAGGTCGTCCCCATCGGCATCGCCCAGGACGGGCGCTGGGTGCTGGCCTCCGGCGGCCAGACGTACGCGATCGAGTCGGGCCGCCTGCCCGTCGTGGACGACTCGGGCACGGCGCTCGCGCTGCCGGGGGATTCCGGCGCGCTCGTGGCCCTGGAGCCCGGCGAGATCCCGCGCTCGCTCGGGCAGGTGGACGTCGTGTTCCCGGTGATGCACGGCCCGTTCGGCGAGGACGGGACCATCCAGGGCCTGCTGGAGATGGCCGGGGTCCGTTACGTCGGCTCGGGCGTGCTGGCCAGCGCGGTCGGGATGGACAAGGCGTACATGAAGCTCGTCCTGCGCGTGGCAGGCCTGCCGGTCGGCCCGTTCGTGGTCGTCCGGGACCGCGACTGGCGCCTCGACCGCGGCCGGGTGCTGAAGGAGATCGAGGAACTGGGCTGGCCGGTGTTCGTCAAGCCGTCCCGGGCCGGGTCGTCGCAGGGGATCTCCAAGGCGCACGACCCCGAGTCGCTGGAGCTGGCGATCGAGCGGGCCCGCGAGCACGACCCGAAGGTGCTGGTCGAGGCCGCCGTCGCCGGCCGGGAGATCGAGTGCGCCGTGCTGGAGTCGCCGGACGGCGCCGCTCCCGAGGCCAGCGTCCCCGGCGAGGTGCTGGTGCGGGGCGACCGCGAGTTCTTCGACTTCGAGGCCAAGTATCACCCCGGCCAGATGGAGCTCCGGGCCCCCGCCGACATCCCCGCCGAGGCGGCCGAGACGCTGCGGGCCATGGCGGTGCGCGCGTACGAGGCGCTCGGCTGCGAGGGACTGTCGAGGGTCGACTTCTTCTACACGCCGTCCGGCGAGCTGATCGTCAACGAGATCAACACCATGCCGGGGTTCACCTCGCTGTCGGTCGCGCCGCAGCTGTGGGCCGCCACCGGGCTGCCGTACGCCGACCTGGTGGACCGCCTGATCCAGCTCGCCCTGCGCCGCCCCGCCGGGCTGCGCTGACCGTGCCGTCCCGACGGCTCGCGCTGACCGTGCCGTCCCGACGGCTCGCGCTGACCGTGCCGTCCCAGGCGCCGGCTAATCGGGGACGTTCCGCTTGACCGGCTCGGCGAGATCGACCAGCACCGCGGCCGGTTGGTGGCTCTTGGCGATCGTGACCTCGACGTACGCCACCCGGTTGACCGAGGTGAACAGCGTCGGCAGCCGGGGGTCCTGGAACCAGCCGACGCCGTTGACGTCGACGACCTCGGCCGTGGGCTCCATCGCGGCCGGGCGGGGCACGCCGCAGCGCAGGGCGATCTGGCCGTCGCCCCAGACGGCGACGTACGGCGAGGGCGGCTCGGACTCGGCCCGGCCGAGCCCGTCGAGCGTCCCGGGCAGGGCCGCGCCGAGCCTGCGGCAGGCCGCGGCGGCCTCGCCGGCCGGCGAGGGCGGCTCCACGTGGATGGTCGACGAGCAGGCCGTGAGCAGGGCCAGCGTCAGACCCGCCGCGGCCGCGGCCGTGCCCCTCGCCACGCGCATCGTCCCCCCGGTCGGTTCGCGGTCAGATGTGGACGATCGGACACGTCAGCGTGCGGGTGATGCCCTGCACCGCCTGGATCTGGGCCACCACGAGCTTGCCGAGTTCGTCCACGTTGCCGGCCTGGGCGCGGACGATCACGTCGTAGGGGCCGGTCACGTCCTCGGCCTGTGTCACCCCAGGGATGGAGGAGATCTCCTCGGCCACGTTGGCCGCCCTGCCGACCTCGGTCTGGATAAGGATGTAGGCCTGCACCATGATGCCCTCCGGGTAGAGATCAGTGCCGGAGCGTAACCGTACCTCGGATGCACAAGGGGTGTGCCATCACAGTCGGAGAACTGGGCGAATTCGGAGTAATTCAGCGAATATCAGGACGGCTTCCTCAGGGCGCGGCCGTACTGCTGGGCCCCGGTGACGACGCCGCGATCCTGCGCGCGCCCGACGGCCGGGTGGTGGTGAGCACGGACCTTCTGGTGGAGGGAAGGCACTTCCGCCGCGACTGGTCGGGCGGCTACGACATCGGCCGCAAGGCGGCGGCGCAGAACCTCGCCGACATCGCCGCCATGGGAGCGGAACCCACCGCGCTGGTGGTCGGGCTCGGCCTGCCCCCGGACGCCGCCGCCGACTGGCTCGACGCGCTGACCGACGGCTTCCGCGACGAGTGCGACCTCGTGGGCGCGACCGTGGCGGGGGGCGACGTCACGCGATCGGAGAGCGTCGTGCTCGGGGTGACCGCGCTGGGAGACCTCGGCGGACGGCCGCCGGTGACCCGTGCGGGCGCGCGGCCCGGGGACGTGGTCGCGGTGGCCGGCCGCCTCGGCCACGCGGCGGCGGGTCTCGCCCTGCTCACGGCGGGGGCCGGCGCCGGCGCCCCGGAGTTGCGGGAGCTTCTTGAGGCGCACCGGCGCCCCCGGCCGCCGTACGCCTGCGGGCCCCGGGCCGCGCTGCTCGGCGCGACGGCCATGCTCGACGTGAGCGACGGCCTGCTGCAGGACCTCGGGCACGTCGCGGAGGCCTCGGGAGTGGCCGTCGCCCTGGACGCCGCCGCCCTTCCCGTGGCGGAGGTCCTGGCCGCGGCAGCCGGCGAGCTGGGAGCAGACCCGCTGGAGTGGGTGCTGACCGGCGGCGACGACCACGCGCTCGCCGCGACCTTCCCTCCCGCCGTACGGCTGCCGCCGGAGTGGACGGTCATCGGCCAGGTCGAGCGGGGTCACGGCGTACGCGTCGACGGGCAGGTCCGGGCCGTGGGCGGATGGGATCACTTCCGTGAATGAAGTGAAATTTGTGACATAGGTGTATCAGATCTGTTATTAAGTATGGCGGTCGGCGACAGAGAGGACCGCCATGGGCCGTCATGCGGCAGGACGAAGCACCGGAGAAGGCACGCTCGCCCCACCCGGGGAGGGGGCGCCGGTCGTGGGTGAGCCCGGTGACCCGGAGCCGGGGCCGGGCACCAGGACCTTCGCCGCGCTGTCTCCCGAGAGCCTCGCCTCCCACGACGACGACCCTCCTCGTGGCTTCCTGGGCTCCGGCTGGAACGACCGGCCGGAGCCGCCGAAGCGCCTGCGGCGGGTGGCGCTGGTGTCCGGCCTGTCGGTGCTGCTGGCCGTCGGTGTGACGACGGGCGGGGTGCGCCTGATGGCCGGGCGGACCACGCTGACCGCAGAGCCGGCCCGGCAGGCCTGCGCGTCCGCCGTGGACTGTGCCGTGACCGGTGCTCCCTCTCTCGGCGCTGGGGCGCCGCAGGAGACCGGCCCCGCTCCCCAGATAGGTGACGCGGCAGGCGACGCCGCCGGTGACGCGGAGGGCGGGACGACGGGCGGCACGGCCGGGGACGGAGCCGCGGGGGACGGAGCCGCGGGGGACGGAGCCGCGGGGGACACGGCGGGAGACGGAGCCGCGGGCGGCCGGACCGGCGAGGACCCGGCGCGGGGCGACACCGGTCCAGGCACGCCCCCCGGCCCCGGCGCCCCGCCTGTCTCCCAGCCGGCGGCCGACCCTGTCCCGGGCGCCGGGCAGGGGCGCACCCAAGACAAGGCCCGTGCCTCCACCTCTCCCAAGGCGCGTGCCACGTCGCCCGCCGGGCACCGGAGCGGCGCGGGTTCCACGCCCGCCGGCGTCGGCGCTCCCGCGACGGCCGACGCCCCGGGAACGGACGGCACGACGGACGGCACGACGGACGGCGCGGACCCGGGCAGCCCGGCAACCTCCGGCACCTCGGAGCCGGGCGGGCCGGACTCGGGCTCGCCGGACTCGGGCGGGGAGGCCCCGCACACCGACTCGGCCGCCGCGCCGGGTGACGGCGCCGTCCGCGTCACGTACGCGGTGACGGGCAGGCGCGGCGCGGCCTACACGGCCCGGCTCGCCGTCCGCAACGAGGGCCCGGCGCTGTCCTCCTGGACGCTCCGGCTGCCGGTAGGCGGGCGGGTGATCGCGGTGCGAGGAGCCGCCCACTGGGAGCAGCAGGGAGACACCCTGGTCGTCACCGGAGAGCCGCTCGGCGAGAGCGGCGAGATCGGCGTCGTCTTCGACGCCGAGGGCTCCTCCCGCGCCCCGGCCGAATGCGCGCTCGCCGAGGGAACCTGCGCCGTCGCGAGCGACTCCCGCCACCACCGCTGACGCCCGCGCCCAGATCCCGTGCCCCGGTCCCGTGCCCCGGGGCTGGGCGCTCGTCTCGCATCACCGCCGCCGGGATGTCGCCGGTGGGTGACGCGATGGGCGCCGGGAAGTGTGTCGCCCGGGCCGTGCGTGCCCGGCCCGTCCCTGCTCGCGAAGGGGCGCGGCCTACGCCAAAGGGGACCTGGTTGGATGGACGCTATGACCACCCCACCACGTGTTCTGACGATCGCGGGCTCCGACTCCGGCGGCGGAGCCGGCATCCAGGCCGACCTGAAGACCATGCTGGCCCTCGGCGTACACGGCATGAGCGTGATCGCCGCGGTGACGGCGCAGAACTCGCTGGGCGTCCAGGGCTACTGGGAGCTGCCCCCGGAGGCGGTGCGCGCCCAGCTCGACTCGGTCCTCGGCGACATCGGAGCCCAGGCGATCAAAACGGGCATGCTGGCCTCGCCTGCGCTGGTGGAGACCGTCGCCGAGGTCCTCGCGGGCGTCGCCGTTCCCGTCGTGGTGGACCCGGTGGGCGTGTCCAAGCACGGTGACAGCCTGCTCCGGCCGGAGGCCGTGGAGACCGTCAGGAGGACGCTGCTGCCCACGGCGACCGTGGTCACCCCCAACCTGTGGGAGGTCGAGCAGCTCACGGACGTCAAGGTGGAGGACGAGGCCGACCTGCCCCGCGCCGCCGAGGCGGTGCTGGCGCTCGGCCCGAAGTGGGCGCTCATCAAGGGAGGGCACCTGCCCGGCGAGCCGGTCGACCTGCTGACCGACGGATCGGCCGAGCACCGCTTCACCGCCGAGCGGCTCGACAACCGGCACACCCACGGCACCGGCTGCACGCTCGCCTCCGCCATCGCCTCCTACCTCGCCCTCGGCGAGGACGTCCCCGGCGCCGTACGGCTCGCCAAGGAGTACGTCACCGGCGCGATCGCGCACGGGTTCCCGCTGGGCGCGGGCATCGGCCCGGTCGACCACGGCTGGCGCCTGCGCCCCGCTTCCCGCTGACCGCGAGGCCCGCCGGGCAGGGCGGAGGAGGCCCGCGCCGCCGGTCAGAGCAGGCGGCCGAGAGGGTCGTGGGCGAGACGGCGCAGGACGGCCGCCACCTCGGCGGCCTTGGGCTCGGGGCGCGTCCCGGACTCCACCGCGTCGGCGAGGGCGGTGAGCTCCCGCGGAGGCAGCAGGGCGCCGTTCATATCGCGAAGGCGCAGCTTGATCCGGGGGCCCGAGGGGCCCTGGGCGACCAGCAGGGGAATCCGCCGCCCGGTGTGCCGCCTCCCCTCGCCACCCGGTCTCCGCTCGTACTCGGGCTCGGAGTCCAGCCACACGTCCGCGGTCGCGAGGTCGGCGCTGCCGCTCGTGAACGCGCCCTGCACGTCGAGTACGGAACCGGTCAGGCGGGCGCCGTACCTGATCGTGCGCAACAGGACGGTCGCGATCGTCCCCACGGCGGCGAGCGCGATCAACGCCACGACCGGCATGACGAAACCCGGGCTCGCCCCGTCGGCCGCGTTGAGGGGATCGGGGCCGGCGAAGACCTCGTCCGCCACCTTGAGGAACACGCGCGCGCCCACGCCGGAGATCACGAGGAACACGGCCGCCGCCACCGTCGCCGCTGTCTTCTGACCGGTGGACGCGCCTACGCTGAGGGGAATGCTCACATGATCCACGTTAGCCCGCATCGGGTGTGCGGGCACGCGAAAGCCCGCCACCGGCATGGGTGACGGGCTCCGGCGGGATCGTCAGCAGGTCAGCGGGTGACCTTGCCCGCCTTGATGCAGGAGGTGCAGACGTTCATCCGCTTCGGCGTCCCGTTGACCACCGCGCGCACGGTCTGGATGTTGGGGTTCCAGCGGCGGCGGGTGCGGCGGTGCGAGTGGGAGATGTTGTTGCCGAAAATCGGCTTCTTGGCGCAGACGTCGCAGACGGAAGCCACGGTAATCGCTCCTTTGAATCAGTCGATCGGCCCGGCGCCGGTGCAGCGGCTCATCCGAGCAATGCCGGGACAACCGGCTGGCCACACGAGGATATCCGATGTGCGCCGGTCCACGCCAAACGGGAGCCCGGCGAACGGGGATAGTCTCGTACCCGCCAACGGTAGCGCATCGCGGGGCCGGAGCGCGCGGAAGGAAGGACGGCGGATGCTCAAGGAGCTCGATCCCCCCGCCGTACGGCGCTGGTCCCGGCACTGCGCCACGTCACTCGGCCGGGCCAGGGCGGAGATCGACGCGCTCAACGTCTTCCCCGTGCCGGACGGGGACACCGGGACGAACCTGCACCTCACGCTCTTGTCCGCGGCCGACGCGCTGGACGTTCTTCCCGTCGGCGCGGACGCCGGCGCCACCTGGGCGGCGCTGGCCCGCGGGGCGCTGCTCGGCGCGCGGGGCAACTCCGGCGTGATCGTCAGCCAGGCGCTCAAGGGCCTCGCCGACACGCTCGGCCCGGCCCGGGGCGACGGCGCCGACCTGCGCGCCGGCCTCGCGAGGGCGGCCGAGACGGCCAGGGCGGCGGTGGCCAGGCCGGTTGAGGGCACCCTGCTCACCGTGCTGTCCGCCGCCGCGCGGGCCGTACGGGACGCGCCGGACGACCTGGCCGCGGTGGCCCGCCTCGCGGCGGAGGAGGCGCGGCGGGCGCTGCGCCGCACGACCGGGCAGCTCGACGTGCTGTCCCGCAACGGCGTGGTCGACGCCGGCGCGGCCGGGCTGGTGATCGTCCTGGAGAGCCTGGCCGAGGTGGTGATCGAGGCGTACAGCGAGCGGCACGAGGTGCCCGCCCCGGCCGGTCGGGTCGTGCCGGAGGCGCGCGTCAGGCCCGTGCCGGAGGCGCGCGTCCGGGTCCTGCCGGAGGCGGGCGGATGGATCGCGCCGGAGGCGACCGGGCGGCACGCGGACGGCCCCGGGTACGAGGTCATGTACCTCCTGGACGCGGGCGCGGGCGAGGTGAGCCGGCTGAGGGCGGAGCTGGACGCGCTCGGGGACAGCCTCGTGGTCGTCGGCGGGGAGGGCCTGTGGAACGTCCACGTCCACGTGGACGACGCGGGCGCGGCCGTCGAGGCCGGGCTCCGGGCCGGGCGCCCGCACCGGATCAGGGTCACCTGGCTCGGGGCGCGGCCGCACGAGCCGGGCCCGGTCAGGGGAGTGGTGGCGGTCGCCGCCGGAGACGGCCTGGCGGGCCTGTTCGCGGAGGCGGGCGCGGTGGTCGTACGGCGCGAGCCGGGGTCGGTTCCGCCGGTCGCCGCGCTGGTGCGGGCGATCCGCGACGCCGGCGCGGAGGTCGCGGTGCTGCCCAACGACGCCGCCGTGTACGACGTGGCGGTCGCCGCCGCCGAGATCGCCAGGGAGGAGGGCGCGACCGTCAGCGTCCTGCCCACCCGGGCCTCCGTGCAGGGCCTCGCCGCGCTGGCCGTGCACGATCCCCTCCGCCGGTTCGACGACGACGTCGTGGCGATGACCGACGCGGCCGGGCACACCCGCCACGGGCACGTGTGGGTGGCCGACCGCGCGGCGGTGACCAGCGCGGGCCTGTGCCGTCCCGGCGAGGTGCTCGGGGTGGTGGACGGGGAGGTCGCGCTGATCGGCGCGGACCTGGCCGCGACCGCGGTCGAGGTCGCCCGGCGCCTGGTGTCGGGCGGCACCGAGATGGTCACGCTGGTCATCGGCGCGGGCGCGCCGCCCGAGGTCCCGCGGGCCGTCGAGGACGACCTGGAGCGGACGCGGCCCGACCTCGAGATCGTCGTGTACGAGGGCGGGCAGGGCGGGTATCCCCTCCTGATCGGCGCGGAGTGAGCCCGATTGTCGGCCGGTACGGGTAGTAATGAGTGTCGTGACGAGCTTCGACGAGCCGCTCAAGAAGGCGGTCGGCAGGTCCGCCGCCCCGCTGGAAAGCGCGCTGGGCATCAGCACGGTCGGCGAACTGCTGCGCCACTATCCGCGGCGCTACGCCCAGCGGGGTGAGCTGACGCCGATCGCGTCACTGGAGCACGACGAGCACGTGACCGTGGTCGCCAAGGTGTCGTCCGCGGTCCGCAGGCCGATGAAGAACCGGCAGGGCACCTGGCTCGACATGGTGGTGACGGACGGCAGTGAGCGGCTGCACCTGGCGTTCTTCGGCAAGGGCGCCTACGTCGCCGAGCAGCGGCTCCCGCCGGGCACCGAGGCGATGTTCTCGGGGAAGGTCAACGTCTTCGTCGCCGGGAAGTCCCGGCGCGTCTCGCTCACCCATCCCGAGTACGAGTCGTTCGACGAGACGGCGGAGACGGCCGAGGAGTTCGCCTCCGCGCTGGTGCCGATCTATCCGTCGGGCCAGGGACTGCCGAGCTGGAAGATCCGCCGGGCCGTGCAGACCGTGCTCGACGTGCTCAGCCTGGACGACCCCGTCCCCGGCGAGCTGCGGGAACGGCTGGGCCTGCTGCCGATCGAGGACGCGCTGCGCCTGGTCCACCGGCCGCGCGGTCAGGGGGACGTCGCGCGGGCCCACGACCGGCTGAAGTTCGACGAGGCGTTCGTGTTGCAGGCCGTCCTGGTGCGGCGGCGGATGGCCGCCTCCGCCTGGGCCGCCACGCCCCGCGCCCGGCGCGAGGGCGGGCTGCTCGGGGAGTTCGACAAGCGGCTGCCGTTCGAGCTCACCGAGGGGCAGCGACAGGTCGGCGAGGAGATCGCGGCCGACCTCGCCCGCGCCCACCCCATGCACCGGCTCCTGCAGGGCGAGGTCGGCGCGGGCAAGACCGTGGTCGCGCTGCGCGCGATGCTCCAGGTGGTCGACTCCGGCGGCCAGGCCGTACTGCTCGCTCCCACCGAGGTGCTCGCCCAGCAGCACCACCGGTCGATCGTGGCCATGCTGGGCGATCTCGCGGCCGGCGGCATGCTCGGCGGCACCGCGGTCGCGCTGCTCACCGGGTCCATGGGCGCGGCGGCGCGGAGGAGCGCGCTGCTCGACGCGGCCTCCGGCACGGCCGGCATCGTGATCGGCACCCACGCCGTGCTCCAGGAGCACGTCCAGTTCTTCGACCTCGGGCTGGTCGTGGTCGACGAGCAGCACAGGTTCGGCGTCGAGCAGCGCGACGCGCTGCGGGAGAAGGGCGGCGGCGGGCGGCCCCACGTGCTGGTCATGACGGCGACACCGATCCCGCGCACGGTCGCGATGACCGTGTTCGGCGACCTGGAGGTCTCCACGCTGTCCCAGCTGCCCTCCGGCCGCGCTCCCATCACCACGCACGTGGTGCCCGCCGCCGAGAAGCCCCACTACCTCGACCGGGCGTGGCAGCGGGTCCGCGAGGAGACCGGCCTCGGCCGCCAGGCGTACGTGGTGTGCCCGCGCATCGGCGACCAGGAGGGCGACGAGGGCGACCTGGCGAAGGCCGACGACGAGCGCCGGCCGCCCCTGGCGGTGCTCGACGTCGCGCGGACGCTCGCGGAGGGTCCCCTCGCCGGGCTGCGGATCGAGGCGCTGCACGGCAAGCTGGCGCCCGAGGACAAGGACGCGGTGATGCGCGCCTTCGCCCGTGGGGAGATCGACGTCCTGGTGGCGACCACGGTCATCGAGGTCGGCGTCGACGTCCCCAACTCGTCGGTCATGGTCATCATGGACGCCGACCGCTTCGGCGTCTCCCAGCTGCACCAGTTGCGCGGCCGGGTCGGGCGGGGCGGCCTGCCCGGGCTGTGCCTGCTGGTGAGCGAGGCGCCGGAGGGCACCGCGGCGCGCCGCAGGCTCGACGCCGTGGCGACGACCCTCGACGGCTTCGAGCTGTCCCGGGTCGACCTGGAGCAGCGCCGGGAGGGCGACGTGCTCGGCGCCGCCCAGTCGGGGCGCAGGTCGTCGCTCAGGCTGCTGCAGCTGCTGCGGGACGAGGACGTCATCGAGGCCGCCCGCGCCGAGGCGACCTCGCTGCTGGCCGCCGACCCCGGGCTGTCGGGCCATCCGGCGCTGCGTGCCGAGATCGACGCCCTGGTCTCCGACGAGCGCGCCGAGTTCCTGGAGAAGGCCTGACCGGCCCGATCGGGGCGCCGGCCTCGGTGGAGTGCATGCGGAGGAGCGGGGTCGGAGGACCAGGGATCCGGCGGCGCGGGCTTGACGGGAGCCGAGGGAGACCCGGGGAAGCCGGGAAAGCCGGGGGAAGCCGGGGAAATTGGAACGGGCGCCGTGCGAACACGACGCCCGTGTGACGACCCAGAGCCCGGCTCAGGGGACGGCCTCCCCCCGAATGCCGTCCCCGGCCGGGCCCGCCTCCGGGTCAGGTGCCGGAGGCGCCGACGTGCGGAAGGGCTCACGATCACGCCGGCCGGCCTCCCGCTGGGTCACCGTGGAGGCCGCAGAACTCATGATGCTCATGGGACGGACCCCGCGATACGGCTCTTACCCTTTCCTCGCCGCCGCTTGCCCACTCTTGACCCGGCGACGCGGGCCCGTCCCCGGCGTGCCGCGGCGGGCGGGACAATGAGGACGTGACGCGGGTGATCGCAGGGACGGCGGGGGGCCGCAGGCTGGCCGTCCCGCCGGGGAGATCGACCAGGCCGACGAGCGACCGCACCCGGGAGGGCGTGTTCGCGACGGTCGGCTCCACGCTCGGGCCGCTGGACGGGACGCGGGCGCTCGACCTCTACGCCGGGTCGGGCGCCGTCGGCCTGGAGGCACTGAGCCGGGGAGCCGCCCACGCGCTGCTGGTCGAGTCGGACGCCAGGGCCGCGCGGACGATCAGGGAGAACATCGCGTCGCTCGGCCTGCCGGGGGCGTCCCTGCGGGCCGAGAAGGTCGAGCGGGTGGTCGGCCGCCCGTGCGAGGAGCCGTACGACTTCGTCTTCGCCGACCCGCCCTACGCCGTCTCGGGCGAGGCCGTCTCGCGGGTGCTCGCCGCGCTGCGCGACAACGGCTGGCTGGCGGAGGGCGCGCTGGTGGCCGTGGAGCGGGAGTCCCGGGGTAAGGACCTGGTGTGGCCGGAGGGATTCACCGAGGACAGGGTCCGCCGGTACGGCGAAGCGGCCGTTTGGTACGGTCGCGCCGCCGGGAACCCGTGAATCTATGGGGGTGCGCGTTGCGCCGCGTCGTCTGCCCGGGGTCGTTCGATCCCGTCACCAACGGACATCTGGACATCATCGGCCGGACGTCACGGCTGTACGACGAGGTCGTCGTGGCCGTGTTGATCAATATCGAGAAGCACAGCCTGTTCACCGTCGACGAGCGCATCGAGATGCTCCAGGCGGTGACGAAGGAGTACGGCAACATCCGGGTCGAGAAGTTCCACGGGCTGTTGGTGGACTTCTGCAGGCAGCAGGGCATCCCGGCCATCGTGAAGGGCCTGCGGGCGGTCAGCGACTTCGACTACGAGCTGCAGATGGCCCAGCTCAACTACCGGATGTCGGGGGTGGAGACGCTGTTCATGTCCACCAACCCGGAATACTCGTTCCTGTCGTCGAGCAGGCTCAAGGAGATCGCCCGGTACGGCGGCGACGTGTCGGGCCTGGTCCCCGACCTCGTCCACCAGCTGCTCAGCGAGCGGCTCAGAGGCTGAACGGGGCTGGTATTCTTGCCTTTCAGCCTTGCACGACGGCGGTGATTCGCCATGCCTAACGAGAGCAGGATGAGTCTGCGCAGCCTCGATCCCCGAGCCCCCTGGGTGATTTCCACCCACGATCTGGGACGCCGACCGGGATCGATGCGCACCCTCACCCCGACCCTCCCGGCGCCGGTGGACCTCGCGGTCGGAATGATCGGCGTTCCCAAGGACGCCGACGTCGAGCTGGACATCCGGCTCGAGGCGGTGATGGAGGGCGTGCTCGTGACGGGCACGGCGCAGGCTCCCCTCACGGGGGAGTGCTCGCGCTGCCTGGACCCGTTGACCTCGGAGATCGAGGTCGGCTTCCAGGAGCTCTACTTCTACTCGGCGGAGGACGCCCGAGAGGACGATCTGCTCCTCGACGGCGAACTGCTCGATCTCGAGCCGGTATTCCGTGACGCGGTGGTGCTCGCACTACCGCTGAGCCCGGTGTGCGGTGAAGACTGCCCCGGTCTCTGCGCGGAGTGCGGAGCCAGGCTGGCGGAGGCCGGCCCGGACCACCGGCACGAGACGATCGACCCCCGCTGGGCGGCGCTGCAGGGTTTGGCAGAGGAACAGAAAGACGATCAGGAGGGTTGACGTGGCCGTCCCCAAGCGGAGAATGTCGCGGAGCAACACCCGCGCCCGCAGGTCCCAGTGGAAGGCGGCGGCGGTCGCACTCGTGAGCTGCCCGCAGTGCCGCTCGCCCAAGCGCCCGCACGTCGCGTGCCCGACCTGCGGCACCTACAACCGCCGTCAGGTCGTCGAGCCGTCGGCCTGATCGCGCGCGAGCTGCCGCGACCGCGGCTCGGAGACCCGTCTCCGGGCCGCGCGTAGTGATCGGGACGCCGGCCGGATCGTCAACAGGACCCGGCCGGCGTTACCGTGCTTTCAGGAACGTGCGGCGGTAGGACGGTAGACACGCACCGGCATGCACGCCCGCGGCCGTGGTGGACGCCGGGGCCATCGGCTCCCGGCGGGACCGGCGTCCACCACGCCTTCGGGCCATCGGCGGATCCACCTGCCTCCCGCGCACGGCTTTGTCCCGCGGAGGAGTTGGGAGGATTCCATGGCCGCACCATCGGCGAAACCCGTGCCCGTCGAGATCGCCAGAGAAGAGCTTCACCAGGTGATCGACGTCCGGCTCAGCGCCGGAATCCTGGAGCGGGCGCTGACGCACCGCTCGTACGCGTACGAGAACGGCGGCCTGCCGACCAACGAGCGCCTGGAGTTCCTGGGTGACTCGGTGCTGGGCCTGGTGGTGACGGACACGCTGTTCCGCAACCACCCGGACCTGCCGGAGGGCCAGCTCGCGAAGCTGCGCGCCGCCGTGGTCAACATGCGGGCGCTCGCGGACGTCGCCAGGACGCTCGACCTCGGCAAGTACCTGCGGCTCGGCCGCGGCGAGGAGGGCACCGGCGGACGGGACAAGTCGTCCATCCTGGCCGACACGCTGGAGGCCCTGATCGGCACCGTGTACGTCGACAAGGGCCTGGACGAGGCGTTCCGCGTCGTCCACCTGCTGTTCGACCCGCTCATCACGCGGTCCGCGTCGCTCGGGGCCGGGCTCGACTGGAAGACGTCCCTGCAGGAGCTCACCGCCGCCGAGATGCTCGGCGTGCCGGAATACCACGTCGACGAGAGCGGGCCCGACCACGCCAAGTCCTTCGCGGCCGTGGTGCGCGTGGGCGGCAAGGAGTACGGCAAGGGCGCCGGGCGCAGCAAGAAGGAGGCCGAGCAGCAGGCGGCCGAGGCGGCCTGGACCGCGATCCGCGCGCTGCGCGACGCCCGCGAGGGCGCCGGGCCCGTCCGCGCCTGACCCCGCCCGGGGAGGGAACATGCCCGAACTGCCCGAGGTCGAGGTCGTACGCAGGGGCCTGGAGCGCTGGGTCGCCGGCCGGACGGTCGCCGCGGCCGAGGTGCTCAATCCCCGCGCGGTCCGCCGCAACCCCGGCGATCTCGCCGCCCAGCTCAAGGGCCGCACCCTCGCCTCGGCCGAGCGCAGGGGCAAGTACCTGTGGCTGCCCCTGCTCGACGGCCCCGCGGAGCACACCCCGGAGGAGGCGGGGGAGGCGCTGCTCGCCCACCTCGGCATGAGCGGCCAGCTTCTCGTCGTGGACCCGATGGCGCCGATCGAGAAGCACCTGCGGGTGCGCGTGGGCTTCGCCGACGGCGGCCCGGAGTTACGTTTCGTCGACCAGCGCACCTTCGGGCACCTCCTGGTCGCCCCGATGACCGCCGGCCGGGGCCGGGCGGTGCCCGAGCCGGTCGCGCACATCGCCGCCGACCCGCTGGAGGACGCCTTCGACGACGCCGAGTTCGCCGTACGGCTGCGGCTGCGCCGTACGGGGATCAAACGGGCGCTGCTCGACCAGTCGCTGATCAGCGGGGTCGGCAACATCTACGCGGACGAGGCGTTGTGGCGGGCGCGGCTGCACTGGGCGCGCCCGACCGAGACGCTGACCCGGCCGAAGATCTTCGAGCTGCTCGCGGCGGCCCGGGCCGTCATGACCGAGGCCCTCGGCCAGGGCGGCACGTCCTTCGACAGCCTGTACGTCGACGTGAACGGCGAGAGCGGCTACTTCGACCGGTCGCTCGCGGTCTACGGCAGGCGAGACGAGCCCTGCCGCCGCTGCGGCACGCCGGTCAGGCGGGAGGCGTTCATGAACCGCTCCTCCTACAGCTGCCCGAAGTGCCAGCCCCGCCCGAGGAACGCCCGCCCCTAGCCGGCCGGCCCCTGGCCCGGCCGTAGCACCACCCCCGGCGGTCGCGGCCGGAGCCGATCTGGATACTTGTATTCGTGATTCGGTTGACGGCATGGGTCCGGGGACGGGTGCAGGGTGTGGGATTCCGCTGGTGGACCCGCGCCCGCGCGCTGGAACTCGGGCTGGTCGGGTGGGCCGCGAACCTGGCCGACGGAAGGGTCGAGGTCGTCGCCGAGGGCCCCAGGGAGTCGTGCGACACGCTCCTGGACCTGTTACGCACCGGTGACACGCCCGGGCACGTCGAGGGGGTGGTCGAGCGCTGGAGCGAAGCGAAGCGAAGTATCGCCGGGTTTGTCGAGAGGTAGGGCTTCCCTCAAACCCCGTAAATCCGGTATATTTACCTAGCGAGAGTGCCCACCGGCTTCATCGTGCGGAGCGTTCAACTTGACCGTCTCCAATGCCGGTGCGACTCTTGAGAGGAACCACGCGCACCCCTCCCGCGGCATGAAGTGCGCGAACCAGTCTGGTCACTCAGCGTGGAGGACCCTTTACTATGGCGAAGGCTCTACTCGGCCACGTCGGCGGTCCTGATCCTCGAATGATCTCGGAAATGCGTCGCCTCCAGCAGCGCATCCGCGACCTCGAGGCAGAACTCAACCGGCTCCAGGCCCAGAACGACGCGCTCGAAGCGCAAACTCGTGATGAGGCCCTGGTCCGGCTGCAGGATCGCGAGCCGGCTCTCACCTGAGGGACCGGCCGGAACGGGAAAAGGATTGTAGGGACGCCCCGCAAAGGCGTCCCTTGCCATTTCCGGAACCGTTCCACGGGAATTGTCACCCGGCCGGCCGGACGTCAAGCGGCCTCTATTCCGCGTGCTCCGGCCCCGGGACCTGTAGTCTTTCCCCCCAGCCGACGGGCGGCACCGAGGGGGCGGGACGTGTACCTGAAGACGCTCACCTTACGCGGCTTCAAGTCGTTCGCCTCGGCCACCACCCTCCGTTTCGAGCCCGGCATCACGGCGGTTGTCGGCCCCAACGGCTCCGGAAAGTCCAACGTCGTCGACGCCCTCGCCTGGGTGATGGGCGAGCACAGCGCCAAGTCGCTGCGCGGCGGCAAGATGGAGGACGTCATCTTCGCGGGCACCTCCAGCCGCCCGCCCCTCGGCCGCGCCGAGGTCACCCTGACGATCGACAACGGTGACGGCGCGCTGCCGATCGACTACACCGAGGTCACGATCAGCCGGCTGATGTTCCGGTCGGGCCAGAGCGAGTACGCCATCAACGGCGACACCTGCCGCCTGCTCGACATCCAGGAACTGCTGTCCGACTCCGGCATCGGCCGGGAGATGCACGTCATCGTCGGCCAGGGCCAGCTCGACCAGGTGCTGCACGCCGGGCCCGAGGAGCGCAGGGCGTTCATCGAAGAGGCCGCCGGCGTGCTCAAGCACCGCAAGCGCAAGGAGAAGGCGCTCCGCAAGCTCGACGCGATGCAGGCCAACCTCACCCGCGTCCAGGATCTCGTGGCCGAGCTGCGCCGCCAGCTCAAGCCGCTCGGCCGGCAGGCCGAGATCGCGAGGAAGGCCGCCGTGATCCAGGCCGACCTGCGCGACGCGCGGCTGCGCCTGCTCGCCGACGACGTCGTGACCCTCCGCGACACCCTGCAACGCGAGGAGGCCGACGAGGCGGCCGTGCAGGCCAGGCGGGCCAGGGTGGAGGCCGAGCTGGCCGAGGGACAGCGGCGGGAAACCGAGCTGGAGGCCGCGGAGAACGAGGCCCAGCCGCGGCTGAAGGCGGCCCAGGAGACCTTCTACCACCTCTCGGCCCTGCGGGAGCGGCTGCGCGGCGTGGAGAGCCTGGCGGCCGAACGCAGGCGGCACGCCGCCGACGCCGCGTCCGTCGAACGGCGCGGGCGCGATCCGGAGGACCTGGAGCGCGAGGCCGCCGAGGTGCGCGAGCAGGAGCGGGTGCTGGCCGACGAGCTGGACGAGGCGCGCGAGCGGCTCGCCGCCGCCGTCGAGGTGCGTGCCGAGGCCGAGGAGGCCCTCGCCGCCGAGGAACGGCGCCTTTCGGTCGCCGCCCGCGCCGCGGCCGACCGCAGGGAGGCGCTCGCCCGGCTGCGCGGCCAGGTCGAGTCGGCCAGGAGCCGGGCCAGGGCCGCCGGGGACGAGATCGGCCGGCTCACCAGGGCCGTCGAGGACGCCACCCGCCGCGCCGAGCGGGCCCAGGACGAGCTGGACACGGGCACGCTCGACGAGCCCCCGGCCGACCCCGGGCTCGCCGCCGAGCTGGAGACGGCACAGGAGGGCGTCGACCTCGCCCGCGCCGCGGTGGAGGAGGCCAGGGCCGTCGCCGAGCGGGCGGGGGCCGTGGTGGAGCGGGAGCGGGCCGCCCTGGCCGCGCCGGGCGACGCGCTGGCCGCCGCGAAGGCCGCCGTCGGCGCCGCCCGCGCCGCCGACTCCGGGTCGCAGCGCGACGTGGCCGCCCTGCAGGCGCGGTGCGAGGCCCTGGAGATGAGCCTGGCCGGAGGCGCGGACGGGGCCGCCGCGCTGCTCGGGGCGGGCCTGCCCGGAGTGCTCGGCCCCGTCGCCGCGCTGCTGGCCGTACGGCCAGGGGCGGAGGCCGCCGTCGCGGCCGTGCTGGCCGTTGACGGCGTGGCGGTCGCCTCGCTCACCGCGGCCGTGGCGGCCGTGGAGCATCTGCGCGAGGCGGGCGCCGGCCGCGCCGCCCTGCTCGTCGCGGCCGACCGGCACGAGGCCTGCGACCGGCCGGAGCCGCCCGTCGCGGGCGCGGAGTGGGCGGCCGACCTGGTGGCCGTGCCGGACGAGCTGCGCCCGGCGGTGGAGGCGCTGCTGTCCGGCGTGGTCGTGGTGCCCGACCTGCCGGCCGCGCGCAAGGTCGTGGACTCCCACCCGGACCTGCGGGCCGTCACCACGTCGGGCGACCTGCTCGGGGTCCACGCGGCGCACGGCGGCTCCGGCGGCGGGTCCTCGCTGCTGCGGATGCGGACCGCCCTCGACGAGGCCGCCGCCGATCTGGCCACCGCCAGGGCCGGGGCCGAGCGGCACGCCGAGGCGCTCGCGGAGGCCGTGGCCGCCGAGCGGGAGTGCCAGCTCGCGCTGGAGGAGGCCCAGGCGCGGGTGGCCGAGGCGCAGAGCGGTGCGAGCGCCGCGCAGAGCGGCGTCAACGACGCCCAGAACGGGCTGAACGCGGCGCAGGCCGTGCTCGACCGGCTGCGCGGCAGGCAGCGGGAGGCCGACCAGAAGGCCGCCGCCGCGGCCAGGCAGCTCGCCGGGCTGGAGGCCGCCGTCAAGGCCGCCCAGGACGAGGCGGCGCGGCTGGGCGGGTCGGTGCGCGCCGCGGAGGAGGCCCGCGAACAGGCCCAGGCCGTGGTGGTGGAGCTGGAGGAACAGCTCGCCGAGGCGGAGTACGCCGCCGAGCTGGAGGCCGAGCCGACCGCCGACACCCGCGACGAGCTCGCCGCCGTCTGCGGCGTCACCCGTCAGGCCGAGATGGAGGCCCGGCTGACCGTCCGTACGGCGGAGGAGCGGGCGCGGGGCATCGCGGGCCGCGCCGAGGCCCTGCTCCGTGCGGCCCAGCGGGAGCGGCAGGACCGCGCACGGGCCGTGGCCGACCGGGAACGCCGGCGCAGGCAGGCCGAGATCGCCGCCGCGGTCGCCGAGGGCGCCCGCACGGCGCTGACCGCCCTGGAGGGCTCGCTCGCGCGGGCCGCCGAGGAGCGCGACGAGGCCGAGCGGGCGCGCGGGCGGATCGACGCCGAGCTCAAGCAGGTGCGCCTGCGCGTCCGCGAGCTCGGCTCCGAGCTGGACGCCCTGGTCAACCGGGTCCACGGCAGCGAGATGGCGAGGACGGAGCGGCGGCTGCGCCTGGAGCAGATGGAGCAGCGGGCCCTGGAGGAGTACGGCATCGAGCTGGAGCCCCTCCTCGCCGAGTACGGCCCCACGGCGCCGGTGCCGGGCGAGCCGCCCGTGCCGTACGTGCGGGAGGAGCAGGAGAAACGGGCGAGGACGGCCGAGCGGCAGATGACCCAGCTCGGCAAGGTCAACCCGCTGGCGCTGGAGGAGTTCGCCGCGCTGGAGGAACGGCACGCCTTCCTCACCTCCCAGCTGGAGGACCTCAAGAAGACCCGGCGCGACCTGCTGCTGGTGGTCAAGGAGGTCGACGACCGGGTCGAGCAGGTCTTCGCGGCGGCGTACGAGGACGTGGCGCGCGAGTTCGGGCAGATCTTCGACCGGGTCTTCCCCGGCGGGGAGGGCCGGCTGCTCCTGACCGATCCCTCCGACATGCTGACCACCGGGGTCGAGGTCGAGGCCCGGCCGCCCGGCAAGAAGGTCAAGCGCCTGTCGCTGCTGTCCGGCGGCGAGCGGTCGCTGACGGCGGTGGCGTTCCTCGTCTCGATCTTCAAGGCCCGTCCGTCGCCGTTCTACGTGATGGACGAGGTCGAGGCGGCCCTGGACGACACCAACACCCAGCGGCTGCTCACCCTGTTCGAGGAACTGAGACAGACCTCACAGCTCATCGTGATCACGCACCAGAAGCGCACGATGGAGATCGCCGACGCGCTGTACGGCGTGTCGATGCGCGGCGACGGCGTCACCCAGGTCGTGAGCCAGCGCCTGCGCGAGAAGGTGTAGGAACCGGATCCCGGTCGGCGGCGGGGAACCCGAGGCCGTGGCGCGGCGGATGCGCGCGACGGGCGGGTCCGCGCGACCGAGCACTGCCGGTTGTCTGGGAAACTGCATGGTGTGGACGGTTACCTCGGCATCATCGTGATCGTGGCCATCGTCGCCATACTGGCGGTGGGTGGCCTGTGGCTGCTGTTCCGGCCGAAGGCGAAGGACCTGCCGCCCGCCCCGCCGGCCCCGCCCGAGCCGAAGGCTCCCGTCGTGGAGGCGCCGCTCAAGGGAGGGCTGGGCGAGGAGGACGGCGGCACGACGACCACGCTGCCGCCTCCCCCCATCGAGGAGCTGATCAAGGCTCCGGAGATCGAGGTCCCGCCGCCCTCGGCGGGACGGATGATCCGGCTGCGCGGCCGCCTGGCCCGCTCGCAGAACGTCCTCGGCCGCGGGCTGCTCGAACTGCTGTCGCGGGACCGGCTCGACGACGACGTCTGGGACGAGATCGAGGAGACCCTGATCACCGCCGACGTCGGCGTCGCGCCCACCCGCGCGATGGTGGAGGAACTGCGGACGAAGGTGAAGGTGCTCGGCAGCCGCACCCCGGACGAGGTGCGCAGGCTGCTGCGCGAGGAACTGCTCACGCAGATCGCGCCGGATCTCGACCGCACCCTCCACACCCGGCCGCACGGGGAGCGGCCCGCCGTCGTGCTCGTCGTCGGCGTCAACGGCACCGGCAAGACCACCACCTCGGGCAAGCTCGCCCGGGTGCTGGTCGGCGACGGCGGGAAGGTCGTGCTCGGCGCCGCCGACACGTTCCGGGCCGCCGCGACCGACCAGCTCCAGACGTGGGGCGACCGGGTCGGCGCGGGCGTCGTACGCGGCCCCGAGGGCGGCGACCCGGCGTCCGTGGCGTTCGACGCCGTGGCCAAGGGCATCGAGGACAAGGCCGACACCGTGATCATCGACACGGCGGGACGGCTGCACACCAAGACCGGCCTCATGGACGAATTGGGCAAGGTCAAGCGGGTCATCGAGAAGAAGGCGACGGTGGACGAGGTGCTGCTCGTCCTCGACGCGACCACCGGCCAGAACGGCATGCGCCAGGCCCAGGTCTTCGCCGAGGTGGTCAACGTGACCGGCATCGCCCTGACCAAGCTGGACGGCACCGCCAAGGGCGGCATCGTGATCTCGGTCCAGCGTGAGCTGGGCGTGCCGGTGAAGCTCGTCGGCCTCGGCGAGGGCCCGGACGACCTCGCGCCGTTCGACCCCGAGGTCTTCGTGGACGCCCTGATCGGCGACTGAGGCGCTATCCGGCTATGGGCATTTCCCGATCAAGCCTTGTTGGCCGGTCTCGTTCATGTTGATATATCCCTCATTCGCACAATGGTCGAAGGGGGCACCATGAAGAAGATCATCGTCCACAAACCTGGCACGGCCAAGCTGTCCGCCGCCGCCAGTCCCCGGCACCTGACCTGATCCATCACGGAGCCGGCGCCCGAGGGGTTCGACACGACCCGGGGCGCCGGCTCCGTTCTCGTCTGCGGGGGAGATCTTCGGCGCCGATCACGGGGAGGCCGAGCGCGTGCGCCATCTGTGGATCAGGGCAACACACTGGACGGGGGAGGCGGTCCCGGAGCCGCTGCTGCCTCCGATCGACGCGCACCGGCGGCGGTGCGGGCCGTACACCGCGGCGGGCGCTCTGCTGCACGCGCTGGTGCCGCGGGCCCTGGAGCACCGGCCCGACCTGGTGTCCGCGCACGACATCGAGATCCGTGCGGCCGCCCCCGATCTGTGCGATGTGGTTCCGGCCCGGCGGCAGTCGATCGCCGCCGCTCTGCCCCGGACCCAGCGCATCCTGGTGCCCGCGCCCCGGCGCACGCTGCGCATCGCCAACGGCCTGGCCGAGTTCCTCCGCGATTACCCGGCGCGCGGGCCGCGCGCGCTCGTCGTGGAGCAGGTGGACCACGCCGACCACACCGACCGCGAGCTCCTCACCGTCCTGCTCCGCCGCCTCGACCCCGCCCTGCTCACGCTCGTCGTCTGCGCGGCCGATCCCGATCCCGAACTGGCCGCCGCTCTCGAACGGTACGCCGAGCGACGGGTCGCCAAGAGGGACTACGTCACCGAGGGGGACGCCGAGGGGGACGCCGAGGGGGACTACGTCGAGTTCGACGGTACCTGCGACGCGCCCTCGGTGCGCGAGCCGTACGAGCGGGCGAGTCCCGGAGAACGGGCCCGCAGGCACCGGGAGAGGGCCGACGCGCTGGCCGCGACCGGGCTGGTCGCGCCGCGGCTCGGTGCGATCCCCTACCACCGCGAGCGCTGTCACCTGGAGCAGGGGGGCGACCCACGGGCGATGATCGACGCGTTCGCCTTCGCGGTGGACCGGTGCCTGACCGAGGGCTTCCACCACGCCGCCGCCGAGCTGGGCGAGCGGGCCTTGCGGATCATCGAGCGGGAGGCCGGCCCCGAGGCGTGGTGGCGGATCCTGCACGGCACCGCGTCCGCGCTGGGCGCCACCGAGCGGGAGGAGGCGGCCCGCGCGCTGTTCGACCGGGCCCGCAGGGAGATCGTCGACCCGAAGGACCGGGCGACCGCGGCCTACGCCACCGCGATGCTGCTGGTCCGTCATCACGACCCGGCCCGGCGGGACGCCGACGAGGCGCTGGCCTGGATCAACGAGGCGGTGGCGCTCACCTCTCTGCTGCCCGACCGCCGGTTGCGCGCCTTCCACCTGGGCTTCGACCTCAACGGCAAGGCGCTCGTGGAGAGTCGCCGCGGCCGGCTCACCGAGGCGTACCGGCTCGTCGAGGAGGCGATCGAGCTGGCGGAACGCGACCTGGACCCCGGCGAGCACCCCATCCACCGGCTGGTCCTGCGGGCCAACCGGGCCCAGTTGAGCGTGCTGCTGGGGCGGCCGCACGAGGCGCTGGCCGATCTGACGGCGGCGGTCGAGGCCGACCCGGAGTATCCCGACTACTACATCGACCGCGGCAACCTGCTGTGCCGCCTCGGCAGGCACGACGAGGCGGCGGCCGACTACGAGACCCCGATGCGGGTGAGCCCGCCCTTCCCCGAGCCGTACTACAACCGGGCGGAGATCCGGTTCGCCGAGGGGGACCACGAGGGGGCCCTGGCCGACCTGGACTACGCCCTGGAGCTGGACCCCGGATTCGCACTCGCCTACGTCAACCGGGCGGGACTGCTCGCTGCCGCCGGGGAGTACGGCAGGGCCAGGGAGGACGTGGAGCTGGGCCTGGCGCTGGATCCGGGAAACGCCCATCTGCTGTGCGTGCTGGGCCAGGTGGAGGCGGCGGAGGGCAGGCACGCCGAGGCGCGTAAGGCGCTCGACGCCGCGCTGGACCGGGACCCCGCGCTGGCGTCGGCGTGGGCCGCCCGGGGTGCCCTCGCCTTCGAGACCGGGGACCCCGAAGGGGCCGTGGCCGACCTGACCCGGGCGCTCGGACTCGGCGAGGACGCCGCGCTGCTGTTCAACCGGGCCGTCGCACTGCGCGCCCTTGGCAGGCGGGAACCGGCCAGGGCCGACCTCCTCCGGGCGGCGGACCTGGCGCCGGACGACGTGGACGTGCGGCAGGCTCTGGAAGATGCCTGACGACGTCCTGGCCGCCTATCCCACCCACCGGTACTGGCTGCTGCTGGGCGCCTATCTCACCTCGTCCGTCGGCAACTGGATGTACCGGCTGACCCTTCCGCTGCTGGTGCTGCACCTGACGGGCTCCGCCCTGGCCACGGGCGCGCTGTACGCGCTGGAGTACCTGCCCTATCTGCTGCTCGCGATGTTCGGAGGTGTGATCGCCGACCGGTTCGACCACCGGCGGGTGCTGATCGCGGGTGACCTGGTCGCCGGGGTGGTCGCCTGCGCCCTGGCCCTGTTCGTGATGGCGGGAGCGCGGCCGGTCTGGCTGATCTTCGCGCTCACCTTCCTGCTGGCGTGCGCCGAGCCGCTCTACCAACCGGCGTTCCAGAGCATCCTGCCGGCGCTGGTGCCGCCGCGGCGCCTGGCGACGGCCAACGCACGCGTCCACATGGGCGACTACGCGCTCGGCACGCTGGGCCCCCTGATCGGCGCGACCGCCGTGATGGCGCTGGGCTACCAGACGGCGATCTTCCTCGACGCGGGCACGTTCTTCGTGTCGGCGCTGCTGATCCTGTTCATCGGGCGCAAGGCCGCACGCCCCGGCCGCGCCGCCGGGCGGAAATCGGTGTTCGGTGACATCCGGGAGGGACTGCGCTACCTGTTCAGGGAGAACCGGATCGTCCTGTCCAGTGCCCTGCTGGCCATGGCGGGCAACTTCACGATCTGGCTGGCCCTGGCCGGCCTCGTCTTCTACCTCACCGAATATCACCGGTTCACGCCGGCGCAGATCGGCGTGGTGTACGCGATGCAGGGGGTGGGCGCGGTCCTCGGCGCCGCGGCGGCCGGTCGCCTGCTGAGGCGCCACCCGCCGGGCACGCTCCTGACGGCCGCGATGGCCGTGGGCGGCCTCGCGGTGCTCTGCCTGGTCCCGGCGCGTGGCCCGGTGGCGATCGGGGCGGCGTGGCTGGCGCAGTTCGCCGCGGCCGGGGTGGTGGGGGTGTCCGCGCTCACGCTCCGCCAGCGGCTCGTCCCCGAGCGGCTGCTCGGCCGGGTCCTCGCCACCACCCGGATGCTCGGATTCGCCTCCATTCCCCTCGCGTCGATCGTGACCGGCGTGCTGGAGCACACGCTGCACGACACGCACGTGGTCCTGGCCTTCGTGGGCGTGAGCTGGCTGCTGCTTTCGGTGGCCGTGTTCCGGTCCCCGCTGCGCGACGCCGTCCTCGAGCCCGCATCGGGGTGAGGAGCGTCAACGGGCCGGGCGCGGGTCAGCTCGCGAGGAACGCGCGCAGGCCGGCGAGGTGCGGCCCGATGTCGATCCCCTGCCCGGCGAGCCAGCGCGGGCTGCCGTAGGTGTCGCGGTAGCGCTCCGCGCCGTCGCAGATCAGGGTGACCACGCTGCCCCGCTCGCCCCGTTCGCGCATCTCCCCGATGATCCGTACGGCCGCCGCGATGTTGGTGCCGGTCGAGCCGCCGACCTCCCGGCGGGTGACCTCCCTGACCCAGTGCATGGCCGCGATCGACAGGGCGTCCGGGACCTGGCACATCCGGTCGATGACCGTCGGCAGGAACGACGGCTCGACCCTCGGCCGGCCGATCCCCTCGATCCGCGATCCGGCGCCGTCGCGCTCCTCGCCGGAGACCCAGGACGGATAGAACGCCGAGCCCTCCGGGTCGGCCACGCACAGCCGGGTCTGGTGGCGGCGGTAGCGGATGTAGCGGCCGATCGTCGCCGAGGTCCCGCCGGTCCCCGCGCCGACCACGATCCAGGCCGGCTCCGGGTGCCGCTCCAGGGCCATCTGCTGGAAGATACTCTCGGCGATGTTGTTGTTGCCCCGCCAGTCCGTCGCCCGTTCGGCGTAGGTGAACTGGTCCATGTAGTGGCCCCCGGTCTCGGTGGCCAGGCGGTGCGACTCGTCGTAGATGGCCCTCGGGTCGTCCACGAGGTGGCACTTGCCGCCGTAGAACTCGATGATCTCCCGCTTCTCCGGGGACGTGCCCGCGGGGATGACCGCGATGAACGGCAGGCCCAGCAGGCGGGCGAAGTACGCCTCGCTCACGGCGGTCGACCCGCTGGACGCCTCGATGATCGTCGTGGTGGGGCCGATCCAGCCGTTGGCGAGGCCGTACAGGAAGAGGGACCGGGCGAGACGGTGCTTGAGTGAACCGGTCGGGTGCACCGACTCGTCTTTCAGGTAGAGGTCGACACCCCAGTGCGAGGGGAGCGGGAAGGCGTGGAGATGCGTGTCACAACTGCGGTTGGCGTCGGCCTCGACGGCCTGGATGGCCTCGGCCACCCATGCCCGTGTCGCGGAGTCGTGCCGGTCCAGGTGGTTCATGGCGCCACTGTAGTCAGTGAAGTCGGCCACATTTTACGCCGGATTGAGCCTTCGGTGTTACGCTAATGAGACTTGTTCGGCCTGTGCGTGACCTGGCCGCGTGGGACCGGCCCCCAGAAAAGCCTGAAAAGACGGCGCTGAGCGATGGGGCCGCGGAACGATGACCACTTCGGGCGAGCTAACGGCGTGCTTAGGCCCCGACCGGCACGATGTCCTTGGCAGAACAATGAACGGTCGTCCCCGCATGTGTTCGGGCCGGACGGGTAACGGGGGATAAGTTCCGTAGGGGGAAGAGATGATCTCGACCGACGAGCAGCGGCAGACATGGTTCGAGCGTGAGGTCGTGCCGGTGACGAGCCAGCTCTACGCCTCCGCCATGCGCCTGACCCGCAACCCCGCCGACGCGGAGGACCTGGTCCAGGAGACGGTCGCCAAGGCCTACACCTCCTATCACCAGTTCCGCGAGGGCACGAACCTCAAGGCGTGGCTGCACCGGATCCTGACCAACAATTTCATCAACGACTACCGGAAGAGGCAGCGGTCGCCCAAGCTGTCGGCCGCCGAGGAGATCGAGGACTGGCAGCTCGCCGCGGCGGAGTCGCACATGTCGACCGGCCTGCGCTCCGCCGAGACCGAGGCGCTCGACCTGATCCCCGACAGCGTCGTGATGAACGCCCTGCGCGCCCTGCCGGAGGAGTTCCGGGTGGCGGTCTTCCTGGCCGACGTCGAGGGGTTCGCCTACAAGGAGATCGCCGACCGGATGGGCACCCCGATCGGCACCGTCATGTCCCGCCTGCACCGCGGCCGCCGGCAGTTGCGCGGAATGCTTGAGGGCTACGCCCGCGAGGAGGGCGTCGTCCGGGTCCCCGAACCCGCCTGCGCCGCCTGAGCCCGGCGGGCTGTGCCGCCGGAGCCCGGCCTCTCCGAGCCGGGCTGTGCCGCCTGAGCTGACCGGCCTCGGGGGTCAGGCGGCGGCGATGAGGGCGATCGCGCCGAGCGCGAAGCCGACGCCGGTGATCTGCACGGGGCTCAGCCGCTCGCCCAGCACGTATCTCGCCAGCAGAAGTGTGCTCGCCGGATAGAGCGACACCAGGACCGCCACCAGGGTGAGCATCCCCCGCTGCGCCGCGAAGAGATAGAGCACGTTGGCGGCCATGTCGAGCACGCCGGCCACCACCGTCACCCGCAGGGAGCCCGGCGCCGGGCGCAGGCCCCGGCGCGTGGCGAGGGCGAGCAGGGCGACGAGCGTGATCGACGCGAACCTCGCCCCCAGCAGCGGCCACGCCCCGGAGTCGGCCGGAGCCAGCTTGAGCAGCACGAAGAACCCGCCGAAGCCCGCTCCCGACACCAGTGCCGCGACGACCGGGCCCAGCCTCGGACGGCCGGCCCCGCCGCCCGGCTCGCGGCTGACGAGCAGCACGGCGAACAGGCCGAGCGCGACTCCGGCCAGCGCCAGGGGAGACGGACGGTCACCGGTGAGCAGGCCGAAGACCACCGGGACCGCCATCGCGGTCGTGGCGGTGGTGGGGGCGACCACGGACATCATGCCGGTGGCCAGGCCGCGGTAGAACAGCACGATGCCGAAGGCCCCGGCGACGCCCGAGGCCGTCCCCCAGAGCAGCGCCGCCGTGCTCGCGTGCCCCGGCAGGATCGGGAGCAGGGCGACGACCAGCACCGTGCCGCCCAGTTGCGAGAGCACGACGACGGCCAGCACCTTCGAGCGTCTGGTGGCGAGCCCCCCGAAGAAGTCCGCCGTACCGAAGATCACCGCGCATGCGGTCGCGAGCGTGATCGCCGTCACGACCAACCCCCAAGAAAACTCCACGAACAGTGCAAAGATGCAATAGTACGGGCGAGAGTGACGTCAGGGCCGATGCGCCCACGATCCTCGAAGGCACCACGTGACTCGTGAGTAAGGGCTGCGCGGTGACGCTGCGTGGCCGATGATTACAGAATGAATCGGAAAGCGCCGCCTCAAGCTTGGGTACATCCATTTTTGTACGTGTCTGGTGGGCAGGGGGCGGTGCCCGGTGAGTGAGTCGCGGGTCGCGGTGGAAAAACTTCGCGCGGAACTCGCCGCGCTCGGGGTGGCCGACGCGTACGAGATCGGCGACGAGGCTACCCTCTCGGTGTGGATAGGCCTCGTCGTGACCTTTCGTGACGGGTTTTACCGTTGGCGCGAGGGTGCCGTGAAGTGTCGGCACCTGGGTACGGATCCCGCAGGGTGCGCCGTCCGGGTGGCTCGCAGACATGCCGAACTGAAAGCGGACGTGCCGCCCTGGTGGGAGGAGCTGGACAGAGTTCTGCGGGGGGGAGCCGACGGCGGCTGTCCGTGACGTTCGTGGCCCCCCGCCTGCTCCGGGGGGTCGTATGCGGATCGGATTCGTGCTGCTGTCGTTGGCGCTGCTCGCCGGATGTGCCCAGAACAGATCCGCGCCACCGCTGCGGGGGGCCGAGCGCAAGGCGGTGCGGGCCGTGGCGCCGCACTTCCGTTTCGGGCCGGTGCGGCGGTTCGACGCCGACCTGCTGCGCTGGCGGCTCGCCGGGGCGCAGCGGGGCGCGCCCGGGGCGCGCCTGCCCGCGGTGCCGCCACCCCGGCAGGTCGACTGCCGGCAGCACCGGTGCGTGGCGCTGACCTTCGACGACGGGCCCGCCGAGTACACCGGGCACGTGCTCGACCTGCTCGCCGCGCATCACGCCCGGGCCACGTTCTTCATGCTCGGCCAGATGATCACGGGGGAGACCCGGGACTTCGTCCGCCGCATGGCCTCCGAGGGGCACGAGCTCGGCAACCACACCTGGGACCACGCCTCGCTCTCCGGCCTCTCGACCGAGGCCATGCGGCGGGAGCTGGAGCGGACCCAGGAGGCCGTATTCAAGATCACCGGTGTGCGGATGCGGCTCATGCGCCCGCCGTACGGCGCGACGAACAAGTCGGTGGAGGAGGAGTCGAAGCAGGAGGGACTCTCGCAGATCCTGTGGGCGGTCGACACCCTCGACTGGCTCAACCGCAATCCGACGGTGATCGCCCAGCGCAGCGCCGCCGCCAAGCCGGGCGACATCGTGCTCATGCACGACATCCACCCCACCACCGTGCAGGCGCTGCCCCATCTGCTCGACGAACTCGACCGCAAGGGCTTCACGTACGTGACCGTCTCCGAGCTGCTCGGCAGCCCCGCACCGGGGAAGACGTACACCAACCGCTGACGTGGCATACGAGGTCAGGCGCGCGGCCTGACGACGCCGCAGCCGATCCGCGCGCCGGCGTCGCCCGTTCTGCGGGTGGTCAGGTCCGGGCCGGTGGCGCCCATGGAGTCGGGGCGGTGGAAGTACCTCTTCGGGATGTGGGCGAGGTTGTCCGGCCCGGCGTGCACCACGACCGCGCTGCCGTCGGCGTCGGCGAGCTCCTCCAGCGTGAACCGGTCGGTCACGAACGAGGCGGAGGCGGTTCCGTCGTCGGCGGCCAGCAGCGGGGGCATGTCCCCGGCCCCGTCGCCGTGCGTGCCCGGGCCGAGGTGGCTTCCGGCGCTGGAGAACGCCGTGCCGGTGGCCCGGTCGACGGAACGCGGGTCGCACACGCCCGCCGCGTGGACGTGGAAGCCGTGGAACCCGGGCGCGAGCCCCCGCACGCTGACGCTGACCCTGGTCTTCTCCAGGTCGTACCGCTCGAACCGGACGCTGCCCAGGACGCGCCCGGTGGCGTCCCTGATGACGGCGGCCGCCGTCTCGCCGGTGCGTGACGACGCCACGCGAGCGGCGGACGCCCGGGGGACGGCCGTGACGGCGCGCCCCGGAGTGAGGCCACCGGGCAGCGTGAGCACCAGCGCGAGTCCCAGCGGGAGACCCAGCGAGAGACCTGGGGCGAAACGGGGTGGGCGAGGCATGGTCGCTGTCCTCCTCAGACGCTTGACGCATCCGACAGCAGAGCACGGCGAGCCGAGCCGAGGAGGCGGAACGACGCCGTCCGTACCCGCCCTTTACCCGCTCTTGGCGTCGCGGGCCGGGCGGTCAGGCGGCGAGGATCGGGTGACGGGGTCAGTTGGTTCGCTTGGCGCGGGCGGCGGCGCGGCCCCGGATGGAGGAGTCCAGGACGACCTTCCGGATGCGCACGGTCTGCGACGTGATCTCCACGCACTCGTCGTCGCGGATGAACTCCAGGGCCTGCTCCAGCGACAGCATGCGCGGCGGGATCACCTTCTCGGTCTCCTCGCTGGTGGAGGAGCGCATGTTCGTGAGCTTCTTCTCCTTGGTGATGTTCACGTCCATGTCGTCCGAGCGCGAGTTCTCGCCCACGATCATGCCCTCGTACACCTCGGTGCTGGGGGAGATGAACAGAGTGCCGCGCTCCTGCAGGTTGAGCATGGCGAACGCGGTGACCTGGCCCGCCCGGTCGGCGACCAGCGAGCCGGTGTTGCGGGTGCGCAGCTCGCCGAACCACGGCTCGTAGCCGTCGAAGACGTGGTGGACGAGGCCGGTGCCCCGGGTCTCGGTGAGGAACTCGGTGCGGAAGCCGATCAGGCCGCGCGACGGCACCACGAACTCCATCCGGATCCAGCCGGTGCCGTGGTTCGTCATGTGCTCCATGCGGCCCTTGCGTACGGCCAGGAGCTGGGTGACCGCGCCCAGGTACTCCTCCGGGCAGTCGACGGTGAGGCGCTCGACCGGCTCGTGCAGCTTCCCGTCGATCGTCCTGGTCACGACCTGCGGCTTGCCGACGGTCAGCTCGTAGCCCTCGCGGCGCATCTGCTCCACCAGGATCGCCAGGGCGAGCTCGCCGCGGCCCTGGACCTCCCACGCGTCCGGGGTCTCGGTGGGCAGCACGCGCAGTGAGACGTTGCCGACCAGTTCCTTGTCGAGGCGGTCCTTCACCAGGCGGGCGGTGACCTTGGCGCCCTTGACCTTGCCCACCAGCGGGCTGGTGTTGGTGCCGATCGTCATGGAGATCGCCGGCTCGTCGACCGTGATCAGCGGCAGCGGGCGCGGGTCGTCCGGGTCGGCCAGCGTCTCGCCGATCATGATCTCCGGGATGCCGGCGATGGCGATGATGTCGCCCGGCCCCGCCTCCTCGGCGGGCTTGCGCTCCAGCGCCTCGGTCATCAGCAGCTCGGAGATCTTGACGCGCTGGACGGTGCCGTCGGTGCGGCACCAGGCGACCTGCTGGCCCTTGCGGATGGTGCCGTGGTGGACGCGGCACAGCGCGATCCGGCCCAGGTAGCTGGAGGCGTCGAGGTTGGTGACGTGCGCCTGGAGCGGCGCGGAGGGGTCGTACACCGGCGCCGGGATCGTCTGCTTGATCGTCTCGAACAGCGGCTCGAGGTCGTCGGAGTCGGGCATGCCGCCGTCGGCGGGACGCGCCAGCGACGCCCGGCCCGCCTTGGCCGAGGCGTACACGATCGGGAAGTCGATCTGCTCCTCGGTGGCGTCGAGGTCGATGAACAGCTCGTACACCTCGTCGACGACCTCGGCGATCCGGGCGTCCGGGCGGTCGACCTTGTTGATGCACAGGATGACCGGCATCTTCGCCGACAGCGCCTTGCGCAGCACGAAGCGGGTCTGCGGCAGCGGGCCCTCGGAGGCGTCCACCAGCAGCACGACGCCGTCGACCATCGACAGCCCGCGCTCGACCTCGCCGCCGAAGTCGGCGTGGCCGGGGGTGTCGATGATGTTCAGCGTCATGCCGCCGTGCCTGACGGCGGTGTTCTTGGCGAGAATGGTGATGCCCTTCTCGCGCTCCAGGTCGTTGGAGTCCATGACGCGCTCGTCCACGTCCTGGTTGGCCCGGAACGCGCCGGACTGCCAGAGCATGGCGTCGACCAGCGTGGTCTTGCCGTGGTCGACGTGCGCGATGATCGCGATGTTTCGCAGGTCGTCGCGGGTGTTCATAGGCATAGGGAAGTCTCGCTCTGGTTCGTCGGAGTGTCGTCCGCGTCCCGGGACCGAAGCGAGACGCACAGCAGCCGCAAGACGCGGCCATACCAGTTTAGTTGATCCTGATCGCCACCACGCGCCGACGGCTCCGGGACCCTCGATGACAACGCCGGCGCCGCGGCCCGCATTCCACGGTGTGGCGGGAGACGCGTGACATGGGGGAAATAGGGTCGGAGGTATGGCTCTCGCTGTCGCTTACGGAGCGATGCTGTGGACGGCGGACGGCGTCCGCATCGACGCGGCGCACACGCCCAACGGGTCGCTCGACCTCGGCGTCGTCGTAGCGCACGGGTTCACCGGCTCGTGGAGAGGGCCGGACACCCGGCGCATCGTGCACGTCCTGTCGAGGTTCGGCGGCGTGGTGTCGTTCGACTTCCGGGGCCACGGACGCTCCGGCGGCCGGTCGACCGTAGGCGACCTTGAGGTTCTCGACGTCGACGCGGCGGTCAAGCACGCGCGCTCGATCGGTTACCGCCGCATCGTCACGCTCGGCTTCTCGATGGGCGCGGCCGTCGTCGTACGGCACGCCGCGCTGCACGGGGGCGTGGACGCGGTGGTCGCGGTGAGCGGCCCGGCCCGCTGGTACTACCGGGGCACCAAGCCCATGCGCCAGGTCCACTGGGCGATCGAGCGCTGGCACGGGCGGCTGGCGGTCCGGCTGGCCAAGCGGACCAGGATCGCGGTCGAGGGATGGGAGCCCGTGCCGCTCCCGCCGCACGAGGCGGTGGCGATGCTCGCCCCCACGCCGTTGCTGATCGTGCACGGCGACCGGGACCCGTTCTTCCCCGTCGAACACGCCTACCAGCTCTACGAAAACGCCGGGGAGCCGAAGGAGCTGTGGATCGAGCCCGGCTACGGCCACGCCGAGGCGGCGGCCACCCCTGACCTGGTCCGCCGAATTGGTCACTGGATTTCGCGAACCAAACCCACATAAGTGTCGTCTATACGTACGCACAACCCGTTGGTGAAGCGGAAAGAAGCGGGAAGCGCAGCGTCGCGGGGGCGCGCTGGGCGGTCCACCGGCCCGGTGTGGCATGCGTGCCGCACCGGGCCGGAGGGGCACTAGCCCAGGCGGGCGATGGACTTGTGCTCCAGGTAGGCCGACAGGCCCTCGGGGCCGAGCTCGCGGCCGAGGCCGCTGGCCTTGAACCCGCCGAACGGGGTGTTGGGGTCGAGCGTGTGCATCGTGTTGACGCCGTACGTGCCGGTGCGCACCCGGCGGGCGATCTCCATGCCGTGCTCGGCGTCGCCGGTCCAGACCGAGCCCGACAGGCCGTAGTCGCTGTCGTTCGCGATCCGCACCGCGTCCGTCTCGTCCTCGTACGGGATCACCGTGAGGACCGGGCCGAAGATCTCCTCGCGGGCGATGCGCATGTCGTTGGTGGCGTCGGCGAAGACCGTGGGGGCGACGTACCAGCCCCGATCGTACGGCCGGTCGAGGCCGCCGACGACGGGCTTGGCGCCCTCCTCGACGCCCGCCCTGATGTAGCCCTCGACCCGCTCCCGCTGCCGCCGGGCCACCAGCGGGCCGATGCCGGTGGCCGGGTCGGCGGGGTCGCCCACCCGCTGGCTCGTCACCATGTGGGCGACGGCCTGCACCACCTCGTCGTACCGGGCGCGGGAGGCGAGGACGCGGGTCTGCGCCACGCACGCCTGGCCGTTGTTCATCAGCGTGGCCATCGTCAGCAGGCCCATCGCCGAGGACAGGTCGCAGTCGTCCAGGATGATCGCCGCCGACTTGCCGCCCAGCTCCAGCGTGCACCGCTTGAGCCGTTCGCCGCAGATCGCGGCGATCCGGCGCCCGGCGGCGGTCGAGCCGGTGAAGGCGACCTTGTCGACGCCGGGGTGGGAGACGAGGTGCTCGCCCGCCTCGCGGCCGGCCGGGACGATGTTCACGACCCCGGCGGGGATGCCGGCGTCATGGATCATCTCGGCGAGCAGGTAGGCGTCGAGGGGTGTCTCGGGGGCGGGCTTGAGCACGACGGCGCAGCCCGCGACGAGCGCCGGGGCGAGCTTGCTCATGGTGACGAACTGGGGGACGTTCCACGGGACCACGGCCGCGACGACGCCGACCGGCTCACGGCGGACGGTCACCGGGCCGAACAGGCCGGGCCGCTCCTCCTCGACGGGGAACGCGGCGCCGAGACCGGCGAAGTACTTCAGCATGCCCAGCGGCTGCGGCGTCTGGGCGAGCCGGGAGAACGTGATCGGGGCGCCCATCTCCAGCGTGATCAGCTCGGCCATCTCGGCCTGGCGCGCCTCGTAGATCTCCGCGAGCCGTCCCACCGCCGCCGCGCGCTCGGCCATCGTCATCCGCGGCCACGGCCCGTTGTCGAAGGCGTCCCTGGCCGCCGCGACGGCGCGGTCCATGTCGGCCGCGGTGCCGTCCGGGACCCGGCCGACGACCTCCTCGGTGTGCGGGGAGACCACCTCGATCGTGCCCGTGCCGACGGGGGTCACCCAGTCGCCGCCGACGAACAACGTGTCGTGCTGCCGCATGCCTGCCTCCCGCTCGGGCGCGCGCTTGACTTCAATGGAGACCGAATCATGTTCTGCTCAGTGTTGGCAAGAGCGGGGGTTGACAAGAGCCGACGCCGGTGCCAGTGCCGGCGCGACCGTGGCCCGGTCCCGCCGTACGGCGAGGACCGGGCCACGGGTGCTCCGGCGGAAGCCCTACGGAAGGGCCGGCCCGAGCAGGTGCCGCATCGACCGGCGGACCAGGTCGGTCCGCATGGCCTGGGTCGTCGCACCCTCGGCGCCGAAGCCGAAGTAGACCGTGTCCTTCGTGGTGACGCCCGCGCCGTCCTCCAGCGTCTGGTCGCTGCGCGTCCAGTCGTTCAGCGCGTCCGCCGAGCCCGGGGGCGGGCCCGCGACGGTCCAACCGCCGAGGCCGTCCTCGAACGAGGTCTGCGAGACGACTGCGCCGTCGGCCTTGACGGTCGCGTCGTCCAGCCAGACGCCGAGGCCCTGGGTGCCCCAGTCGCTGATGTAGGAGATCGACACCTCGACCTGCTTACCCGCGTACGCCGTCAGGTCGATCGTCCACTGCTGCCAGCCGTTCGACGGGCCGGAGGCCGCGTGCCACGCGCCGGTGGTGCCGGTCGCCGTGCACGACGAGGCGCCGTCGTACGTCTGGTAGCGGGCGGTGAACGGGTGGAGGCCCGCCCAGCCGTTGGCGCAGCTCTCCCCGGGCTCGTCCGAGGTGTGCCCGTTGGCGTCGGGGAGCGTCGTCCAGTCGTCCTGGCCGGCCGTGTGCGCCTCGACGGTCAGGAAGTCCCAGTCCGCCTCGGTGTTGTACGACGTCCAGAACGACAGCTCGCCGCTGGTCCTGCCGGTGAGGTCGATCGTCCTCGTCAGCCGCTTGTACGACTGGTCGGCCTGGCCGCTCTGCACGTCCCACGCGCCGGTGTGCGGCGCGAAGGGCGAGCCCCCGGCGTACTGCCACTTCAGCGGGGCCGAGCTGGCGAACTGCGGGAACCGGCTCACCGGCAGCACCGACGAGGTCGTGACGAACGCGGAGGTGTGGTCCTGGTTGCCGGGCGAGTCGCCGCCGCCCAGCGTGCCGAGGAACCCGGCGAAGGCGCCACCCGTGCCCTTCAGCGGCACCGTGGCGCCGTCCGCGTCCTGGCCGCCGCCGTCCACGAAGGTGTAGGCGCCGAGGTAGTACTGCACGAAGTCGTTGCTGAGCGCCAGGCACGGCGGCTTGCTCAGCGTCGTGCACTCGGGCTGCGCCGGATAGTCCGGCTCGTACCAGTAGGCGCCGTCGACGTTCTGGGCGTACAACGCGTACTTGCCGGTGACGAGCAGTTTGCCGCCCTCGTTGAGGTAGTCGCGGAACGCGAGTTCCAGCTCCTCGGCCAGGTTGGCGGCGGTGCCGCCGGGCTGCCCGGCCGCGCGGGGGATGACGTCGTCGCCGGTCTCCCAGACGACCGCCTTGTAGTGGCTGAGGACTCCGAGCGGGTGGGGCGCTTTCCGGCCGTTTTTGTCCACGTCGTACACGTCGGACGAGTAACCGGACCCGGTCAGCGCCTTGACGTAGGCGGCGGCGTACTTCGCCTCGGCCGCGCCCTGCGCGGGGCTGATCCCCGTGACGTCCTCCGCCGCGACGACCAGGACCTTCCCGCCGATGTCCGTGGACACCCGATAGGTGAAGTCGTCGCTCTTCTTCAGCAGCGAGGTGAACCACACCTTCACCCGGTCACCGGGCCTGGCGCCCTTAACCGTGCCCCTGAGCCGGTGGAAGTAGGTGTCGTAGCCCTCGCCGTACCGCTTGCCGCCCTTCCACTCGCTCGTCGGCGCGGCCTTCGTCCGCCCGCCATTGATCTGGTAGTTGAGGACGACGGGCCCGAGCCTGCGCTTGGCGTCGACCTGCACCACCTGGTCGGTGCCATAGCCGACGTCGAACGGGTCGACGACGAAGTCGGGGACCGTGTTGCCGAGGTGGCTGACCGGCTCGGCCGGGTTCAGCGCCGACTTCGCGACGTCCAGCGCGAACGGCAACTGCTTCTCGAACTCGGCCCGCACCAGCGCCTCGTCGTCGGGGAAGACGAAGCCGCAGCCGTCACAGCCCTCCTCAAGCTCCGGCGTCCAGGCGAGCGTGCCGTACGCCTTGTGCGCGTGGTCGGTGGTCTCGCCGTTGGTGGTGTAGAGCTCGGCGCCGACGCCGGGATCGAAGC
Organism: Microbispora sp. NBC_01389; assembly: GCF_045040095.1. NCBI lineage: Bacteria > Bacillati > Actinomycetota > Actinomycetes > Streptosporangiales > Streptosporangiaceae > Microbispora > Microbispora sp. NBC_01389. The sequence goes on along the minus strand of NZ_CP109552.1, from coordinate 420,336 downwards.
CCGGGATCGCGGGCTTCTCGTCGGTCCCGGTCAGCGCCAGGTAGACGGGATCGTCCGCGGTCGTCGTCTGGACCTGCCAGCCCTGCGGATAGAGCAGCAGCGGGCCGTACGAGTGGTAGTTGACCAGGGCCTTGAAGCGGAGCCGCCGGAGCAGGCCGTCCATGGCCTTCGTCTCGGGCTCCGACGCGGGGGCGGCGCCGCGGTAGGTCTCGCTGCTGAGGACGCTGGAGGAGCCCTCTTCGTCATACCCCCACCTGGTGGGGTAGTTGCGGTTGGGGTCGACCCCGTCGACGCCGGTGATCCGGCCGTCGCCGTCGTTGTCGCGGAGGTTCTTGCGCCAGAGCCGGTTGCCCTCGGTGAAGGTGAAGTCGTAGCCGTCGGGGTTGGCCACCGGCACGAACCACACCTCGGTGGTGGCCAGCAGCTTCGCGACGTCGGCCTTGCCCTTGTTGGCCACCAGGTATTTCAGCAGCCGCATGTCGACCTCGGTCGCGATCCACTCACGGGCGTGCTGGGTGGCCGAGTAGAGCACGGCGGGCTTCAGGCCGTCGGGCAGCACCCGGGCCAGCGCGGTGAGCTTGAGGGCGAGGATGTCCTTGCCCTGGACGGTCTTACCGATCGACTCCAGCTTCGCGACGTCCTTGTTGGCGTCCGCGATGGCCCTGAGCTGGTCGGCGATGCCGCCCTTCTCCGAGTAGGACCTCCAGACGGTGTATCCGCCGGCCGCCTGCGCCCGGGCCGCCTGCAACTGCGTCTGGCCCTGGGGGTTGCGAACCGGTTGCGGCCGGTAGCCGAGGATCTGGAGCTTCTTGACGTCGGCGGGCGTCGCCGTCAGCTCGACGTGTTCCTTGTCGCCCGAGTTGTCACCTGAGTTGCCGCCTGAGTTGTCGCCTGAGTTGTCGCCTGAGGGGTGCTGCTGGACGACGTCGAAGCCCTTCTGGTTCAGCGTGGCCGCGGTTCCGGGCACGCTGTCGAGCTGGTAGAGGTCGATCTGGTCCGTTGGCGGGAGCGGGTCGCCCTGGCCGGCCTGCGCCGGTACAGCCTGCGCCGGTACAGCCTGCGCCGGTACAGCCTGCGCCGGTACAGCCTGCGCCGGTGCGGCCGGCGCCAGGAGCGCCGCGCCGAGAGCCACGGCGGCCAGGGTCGAGACGATCACTCGTCGGGACATCGATGAGCCCTTCGTGAGGGGTGGCGATCTCCCGAATCTCCGTCGATGTCAATCCGCGTTCAAGTGCGGTAAGGAGACGCGTAAGTCTCGAATCGATCACAGAGCGCGGAACCCGACGATTGCCTGCTTAGAACCCAACAGTTTCGCCTGTTCCGGTAGCAGACATATAGATCGTCTCCTATAGTTTCGGACCGAATCCGAGTGGAGGTCGACGTGCGGTCGGGACGCTGGGCCAGGCTGGCGGTGGTCACCACCGCTCTCCTCGCCGCATCCTCTGTCTCGGGCGTGTTCACCGCCTCGGCCGAGCCCGGCCAGCAGGCCAAACTGGCCAGGCTGACGAAGGATGCCGCCGCGCTGCAGAAGGCGTACCGCGGGGAGATCCTCAGCCTGGAGGACGCGGAGCTGGCCGCCAAGAAGGCGTCCGCCAAGGTCGGGAAGCTGAAGGTGGACCTGCTCGCGGCCCAGCGGGCGGTCATCCAGTTCGCCCAGACCTCCTACATGAGCGGCGGCATGGACGCCTCACAGCTCTTCTCCGCGTCGGGCGACCTGAGCTCGCTGTCGACGCTGGCCTACCTGGGCGACGCGAGGTCGGAGCGGCTGAAGGGCATCCGGGCGCTGGTCGCCAGGCAGCGGAAGGCGAGCCGCGACGCCGACGCCGAGATCGACAAGCTGCAGCGCCACATCAAGGACCTGAAGGCGAAGCGGCGCGAGATCGAGACCCTGATGGCGAAGTACGGCTTCCAGACCCCCGACGCCGGCAGCGGCCTGACCCAGCGCATGGTCACCGTACGCAACGCGATCATGTCGCAGTTCCCGATGCCGTTCAGCGTCGGCTGCCTGCGGGCGGGGGACCCGGGGGAGCACGGCAAGGGCCGGGCCTGCGACTTCATGATGAGCGGCGGCGGCCGCATGCCCGACGCGGTGGGCAAGGAGCGGGGCGACGCCCTCGCCCAGTGGTGCATCCAGCACGCGAGCCAGTACGGGATCATGTACATCATCTGGCAGCAGCGCTTCTACGACATGCGCACCGGGGCCGGGTGGCGGATGATGTCCGACCGCGGAGGGATCACCGCCAACCACTACGACCACGTTCACGTGTCGGTTCTCTGAGTGTCGGTGCTCTGATCCTTCAGGAAGTCCGCGAACCAGTGGTAGGACGCCTTCGGGGTGCGCCTCCGGGTCGCGAAGTCGACGTGGACGAGGCCGAACCGCTGGTGGTAGCCCTCGGCCCACTCGAAGTTGTCCAGCAGCGACCAGACGAAGTAGCCGCGCACGTCCGCGTCCGCCTCCCGCATCGCCCGGATGTGGCCGTCGAGGTAGGCGATCCGCTCCTGGTCGTCGAGGCCGTCGTACGAGCAGCCGTTCTCGGTGACGTAGACGGGCGGGAGCGCGTCGCCGTACCGGGCCGTGAGGGAGCCGAGCAGCTCGCGCAGGCCGCCGGGCACGACGGGCCAGCCGAAGGCGGTCACGGGATGACCGGTGATCGGCTCGAACTCGAACGGCAGGCCGCCCCCGCCGGGGCCGGAGATCCGCGTCGGCATGTAGTAGTTGACCCCCAGGCCGTCGAGCGGCTGGGCGATCGTCTCCAGGTCGCCTGCCTTCACGGGCAGTTCGACGCCGTACGCCGACAGGTCGGGGTAGGCGCCGGTGAGGACCGGGTCGTTGAACAGCCGGTTGTGCAGGATGTCGTACGCCTCGGCGGCGGCGAGGTCCTGCTCTGAATCGGAGGCCGGCCAGACGGGCGTGCAGTTGTTCGTGATGAGCACGTCGCGCGCTCCGGCCGCCCGCAGCGCCTGCGTGGCCAGGCCGTGGCCGAGCAGCTGGTGGTGGGCCGCGGGCAGCGCGCCCAACATGAGCGTCCGGCCGGGGGCGTGCATGCCGAGGGCGTATCCGTACACCATGTGGACGAACGGCTCGTTCAGCGTGATCCACATGGGGACCCGGTCGGCGAGCCGGTCGGCCACGACGGCGGCGTAGTCGGCGAAGTGGCGGGACGTGTCGCGGTCGAGCCAGCCGCCCTCGTCCTCCAGCGCCTGCGGCAGATCCCAGTGGAAGAGCGTCGGGACCGGGGTGATCCCCTTCTCGTGGAGTGCGTCGACGAGGCGGTCGTAGAAGTCGAGCCCGGCCTGGTTGATTCGGCCCCGGCCGGTCGGCAGGATTCGCGGCCAGGCGATCGAGAACCGGTAGGCGCCGACCCCGAGGCCGGCCATCAGAGCGACGTCCTCGGCGTACCGGTGATAGTGGTCGCAGGCCACGTCGCCGGTGTGCCCATCGCGCGTCTTGTGTGGTGTATGGGAGAAGGTGTCCCAGATAGAGGGGCCCCGGCCGTCCTCCGCGACGGCTCCCTCGATCTGGTAGGACGCCGTCGCCGTACCCCACAGGAACATGCCGTCTCCCGTTATCATGAGTGTTACTCGCGTTAACGTAGCCGTCCGGTGGGCGGGAGACAATGGCGTCATGACCACAGGGGGAACGTTGCGCCGGCGGCCCGCGCAGCGCCGCAGCCAGGAGCGCGTGGAGCGCATGCTCGACGAGTGCGCCGGGCTGCTCGACGAGGTGGGATACGAGGCGCTGACGACCAAGGAGGTCGCCCGCCGGGCCGGGGTGCCGATCGGCACCTTCTACCAGTTCTTCACCGACAAGCAGAGCCTGGTCCGCGCGCTCGCGCTGCGCAACCTGGAGGCGTACCTGGACCGGATGGCGACCCTGCTGGCGGACGCGCGCCTCTCCGACTGGGCCGGCGCGGTCGACCTCGGCATCGACGAGTTCGTCCGCATGAAGCGCACCATGCCCGGCTTCGGGGTGGTGGACTTCGGAGAGGTGCTCGCCGCCCCCGGCGGCCCGGCCCTGCCCGGCACCCAGCGGATGCTGGACGAGGCCCTGGAGAACAACGTGATCGTGGCCGACGGGCTGCGCTCGATGATGGTGGAGGTACTCGGCGTCGTGCCGGGCGACGGCCTGTCCCGCGCCTTCGTGGTCGCCGTCGAGGCCGCCGACGCCGTGCTCAAACTGGCCTTCCGCGCCCACCCGGACGGCGACCCCGACCTCATCGCCGAATGCAAACGCCTCGTCCGCCGCTACCTCTCCGACCACCTTCAATAGACACGCGTACGGTAGCCGGATCAGGGTCAGTAGGGGGTGCTGGAGTGACTCGAATCGCCATCGAGCTCGACGACGACATGGTCGTCGCGGCCATGCGGATCTATGGCACCAGCACCCAGGGCGAGGCGGTGCGGACAGCGATGGAGGAGGCCGTGAAGCGGCATCTGCGCCTGGAACTGGCCGAAGCGATCAAGAGCGGGGAACTGGACCTCAGCGAGATCGTGGAGAAGACCGGACCCCGCGATGCGGACGGCTGACTGCTGCCTTCGGATCTCCCACCAGTGCGCGAAAGCCGGGCCACCACCTGCGGAGGTTAACCCGGCTTCACTTCGCGACCCCGAACGGGCCACGCATGATTCAGGATATTGAGCTTCGGCCGGCTACGCAGCAGCTTTAGCTCGATTGGACGCGCCTGCCGTACGGGGGGGCACACGGCAAGCGGGCTGGAACCGATCAGGCGGCGGAGGGCGGGGTCTCCACGGCGCTGATGGCGGCGAGGCCGATCAGGCGAAGGCCGAGGCGCTCGGCCTCGGCGGCCGTCAGCATGGCGACGGGCAGGTCGTCCAGGTGGAGGTGGATCAGCGGGCCGTCGTCGCGTGGCGTGAGGGCCAGGTCGAGCCACAGTCGCTGGCACTCGCCGTTGGCGCACCGCGGGTGCCTGCTGCACTCGATCGCGTGCAGCCAGCCGTTGTGGATGCGTGCGCCCGGCCGTTCGCCGGTGTGGGCCTCGATGCACCAGGGCGGGCAGGTTCGGTGGCGTAGCGCCGCGAGGATCACCGCGCCACCGCCGTCGTGTCGGCCAGGCTCTCCTGCTCGGCGATGGCCCGGCAGAGCTCTTGCAGGTCGTCGCCGTCGACCGTACGCAGGGCTCCGGCGTCCTCGGCCTCCTGGGGGAAGCGGCGCTCGCGGGTGGCCCAGAATCGGCCGGCGTCGCTTCGCATGATCCGCCAACCGGCGAAGGCGGTGCCTCTATCGTTTGTCACGGGTCAGGAGCTCCTTCCTGATCAAGGGACCCGTATGGCGGTGGAGTCGCCTGCGGGTCCCGCTGTTTTCGTGGCCTGGTGGCCGTTTCCCTGTTAATAGTGGGGCGAGGCGAAAGGCCCTTCATGGGTTTTGAGCTGGTGGAACGTCGGAGCCAATACCACCAATAGGAGGGACATGTCGCGCAGGCCGAATCCGGTGGATCCTGGTGCGTCTCCGCTGCATCTGTTCGGTGCGGCTCTGCGCCGGATTCGGGGTGATGCGCCGCTGACCAAGGTGGGAAAGGAGATCCTTACCGATTGGTCACGGATTGCCCGATGGGAACGCGGGGAATGCCTGCCTCATGCCGATTCGGTGCGCCGCCTCGATGAGTTTTTCGGCGCGGACGGAATTCTGATCGCGCTGCATCAGGCGATGTCCGAACTGGAACGGCTGCGTTCCGCGTCCCCGAAGCCGGATCAGGACAAAGGTGAATTCATGGAGCGTCGCGCCCTGCTGCAATTGGCGATCGCGGGTCTCGGCATGGGGGCGCTGGGTGATGTCACCGCCGGCGAGCCGGTGCGCCGTCTGCTCGACCTGGCGATGGAGGCGGAGCCTCGGAGCGTCGAGGACTGGCACCTCGCCTGCCTGGACCACCTGCATGGGCTGCGCACCCGGCCTCCGGCGCAGGTTGCGGCGGACCTGCTGGTCGATCTGATGGCGGTCAGGCACCAGATCGAGAGGTCCAGGCCGGATGATGTGACGGAGTTGCACCGGGTGACGGCGGCGTTCGCGACCGTCCACGCCAACGCGCTGACCCGGCTCGGCGAGCACGGCGCCGCCCTGCGCTGGTGGCGTACGGCCCGACAGGCCGCCGACGCCTCGGGAGACCTCGAACTCGGGCTCAGTGTTCGCGCCACAGAGACTGGCCATGGTCTGTACGGCCAACGCGACCCGGAAACCGTTCTGCGGCTCACCGAAAGCGCGCAGCGGATGGCCGGAACCCAGCCGTCCCTCGGCCTGGCCCTGGTCGTCTGCTCGCAGGCCAAGGCGTTCGCTTTTCTGGGCAGGCACAAGGAAGCAGGCCATGCGCTGAACGTCACCCGCGACCTACTGGCGACCGATCCTCCGGCAGTGGGCATCATGCCGGGGTACTGGCAGGGCGGCCAACTGCCGTATGCGGAGAGCATCATCTACGCAGGTACCGGCGACGAAACGGTCCAATCGGAGGCCAGTGAGGTCGTGCTGGCGTTGACCAGGGACTACCAGATCATGTCCACCGCTCGACTGCACTCGGCCCTCTGTACCGTAGTCAACGGAGGGGTCGACGAGGGCGCACGCCTCGCGACGGCCGTGATGGGCGACATACATCCCGAGGCCCGCAGCGTCATGACGACCGAGACCGCGCGCTGGGTGCTGCGTGCCGTACCGCGCGAGAAGCACGACCGCCCCGCCGTCGGTGAACTACGCGAACTGCTGACCGTGGCACCCGCAGCCCGCGACGCGTGAGGCCGGAACGGCGGCAACTCGTGAAGAGCGGCCCATACGCGGACGCCGAATCACTGCGCGCCCGGATGCGTGACGGGGATGGCGAGGCGTTCGAGGTGATCTTCGAGGAGATGGGCGGCCGCGGTGCTCACCATCGCACTCATGGGCGCGGTCATCTCACACCCCCACCACCAGAAGCGACGAGCCGAAGGAATAAGTCGCCAAACGACGTGATTGGGATGGTTGCGAGAAAATGACACATTCTGCCGAATGAATTGTTAGGCCTTTTGCTTAGGGCAATAATCACTCTCATGCGAGCCCCTAAACGGCATAGACCCCCACGTCGGCAACGGTCGGATCCGCCGACCGGCATTGAGCTTGATAAGCTCGCAGCGCGTGCATCCTACGTAGGGAGCCCTGAACACAAGACCTACCCATCCTTCGCAGGGCCTGCGCGACTACGGGCTGACGCCAGCAAGTGCGACCCTCGCCTGGGCGATCGGGCGGAGCTGACGGGATGGCTGCGTGAGGCCATAGCCGGAGGGCAGGTCGGAGCCCCCTGGGAAGGAGACTTTCCCCGCTACGTCTGGCACCGCAAGGACAATACCGTGTACGAAGGGCGTCTGGTAAATTCCGAGCTGGGGCAGTACAAAGGATATCCGCTGCAACCCGCTGAATGGCCGGGGTGGCTGACATGACCAAGGCTAGTGAGCTCAACGTGACATGGGAATGGGAACAAGCTCCCGGTGTGATGGCTCGTGAACTGAAAGAGACATGGGCGAGGATAGAGATCTCGGTCGGGGACGACTGGGTCACGCTCGTCCAGGACCATGCCTCCGGGGCCTCTCGGCGATCGATCTACGCTCCGCTGTACCCGCTGGCCGAGTGGATAGCCTATAACTGGTGGTTCCTCAAGGCCGATTCGCGTCCTGCGTCGTACTGCAATATATCGCGGGCGAGGCGGCCTAAAGAGCATCCGGACGTTCTCCGGCGTTTCCATCAACGGCATGGAATGCGCTCTTCGGGAGACGGATTCCTTTGGCCAGACCTTCTGATCATCCCCGAGGGAAGGGAAACCCGGCTTGTCTGGAGCCGCGACAGAACATCCAGCCGGGAACATCCGACGAGATTCATTTCCCAAGGGGAGGCGCAGATAGAAGCAACTCTCGTATCGGATAGGCTGGGACTGATCGTCACTGGCGTTATCGCGCGTCTGGAGGAGCGCGGTGTGCGCGGAACACCGCTGGCGACAGAGTGGCAGAGCATACAGGCCGCGGATGAGGAAGAAGCAGAGTTCTGTCTTGCCGCGGCACGCCTCGGGCTCGACCCTTACAGTGACGCCAGGAAGTTCGAGCCAGAGATCCTTCGAGTGGCTCAGGAGCTAGGCGGGCAGGTTTACGTTGACTTCTTGAATGCTGTGGATCCAGGCCTCATCGGTAGAACTCTCAACTGGGTGAAGCAGGCCAGAGACAAAGTGAACGAGCTGCCCGCCCAAGCCTCCGAGTCTGCAGCTCTCTCGCTCAGGGAGGCCATTCGAGGGGCTGGCCTGCGGCACCATACCCTGCCGTGGCGACAGGGGTGGTCACAGGCGAGGGAAGTCCGCCAGGCTCTTGAATTGGAGCCCGACGAGGTGTTCGATCCGACCGAATTGGTGTCGAGCGTTCTGGATATTACAGCTGACCCTGGTATACAAGCGGCCGGCAATGTTCCCACACAGAAGCGGCCGCTCGTCGTTGTTGGGCACTCCTATCCAGCAACCGCTGAGAGATTCACGCTGTCGCGGGCCCTCTGGCATGTGATTTACGAGGATGACCCATTCTTTCTGGTGACGGCAGCCTATACGGACAGGCACAAGATCGAGAGAGCCTTCGCCGCCGAACTTCTGGCTCCGGCGGAAGGCATTGCCGAGGAGCTGGGGAACCTTCGCATGATATCGGCGGAGGAACTGGAGCGGATCGCGGAGCATTTCCGCGTCTCAACGTTCGTAGTGCAGCATCAGGTAGAAAACCAGCTCGGTGTCGCTTGATATGTCCAAATCACGCCGACTGGCCGGCGCTGCTTCGCAGGATGCGCCAGCCGGTGAAGACTGTTCGACAGCCTGCACCAGTTCGGCAGCAATCGCCGGTCGCGATGGCGGCCTCGCCGAAGTGGCTCTCGTGGAGGAGCTGCCTTGGCTCACCTGGCTTCCGGATGCTGAGCGTCAGGCCTGCATCCGTGAGGTCCTCGGCCATCTGGTTGCGGAGGCGGACACAGGAGACCGGCTTCCAACTGCACGCGCGATTGCCGCCTGGCACGCCACTGCGGTGGTGTGGAGCGACCCCGAGCTCGCGCGGGAACTCCAGGGTCCCTTCGCGGGCGACGGCCCCGAAGTCTCCCGTCCGCTTCAAGGCACATGACGGCGTATCCGCTCCATGTCGTCAGGGCAGGCCGTATCTGATCCGGATCGTTTTCGCCTGCTCCTCTGTCACCTCGGGTGGCGTGCCGGCCAGTGCCTGGCGTAGTTCGGACAGGATCCTGTCATTGGAGGTGCGGACACGGGAGCGGTGCCGGCTGAACTCTTCGTCGAAGCGCCTGGCCGCCGCTCCCGTCCACACCGCCCCGTTGTGAAAGTGCAGGTACGGCCCGTCCACGCGCTGCTCGATCTCCTGCACCAGCGGTTCGATCGTTCGTAGGGCGTCTGTGAGAGCCGCGTACAGCGGATTGGTGACCAGTTGAGCCACAAGCATCATCCCTTCGCGGACACAGACGGCGAGGGGGACGATGACGCGGCGCTCGCATCGGTGATCAGCTTGGGTGCGATCAGCTTCATCAACGCCACCACATCCGCCGCGTTGTCCCGCCCTTCAGCGCCTATCTCAAGCTGAATCATGATTCGAGTCTCGCCTCGCACAAGCATGGAATAGACCGAATTGGTATTACTCGAAGAGTCTTTGAAATAATAACCCTTTCCCCCGGGCAGGATCTCCGGTAAGGGTTTGGCGCCACCCCTCAGATGCTCCTCAACTTCCGCTAATTCCCCTCCTGGTGAGAGGTCAACATACAATACTTTGAGCTTGTCGCCGGTCCGCTGATAGATCGCACAACCTCCCATGCCGGTGCTGCTCCGCCGTAAATCGAAGTCCCCCCGAATAAGTGGGTCTCTTACCCCAGTCATCACTTCGATCGGACGCAGGGGAATATAGTCACACGCGTAAGGGGGGGCTGCGATTGTGGGCATGGGTGTACGATCGATGTGCTTCTTTTCTGAGCACCCGGTAGTGCTGGCCAAAAAGAGAGCTAGTGCTGCCCACGCGGAGAGAGTCTTCCGGATCACGACTCGTACTGCGCAAAGGCTCGCGAGAAGCTTTGGTTGAGGGGTTCGCTGACATCCCGCCATGGCTGTCCTGACTGCTCATAGAGCCAGCGTTTGTAAGCCTCGACCCGACGATACTTGTCGGTGCTGTTGCTGGCTTTCTGATCGATCATCTCATCCATGGTCATAAGCGTTCGACCATCGTCCTTCAGGAAGTTGTTCGGGTTGTTACGTGGGTCGTCTCCCTTCTTGAGCCCTTCAAGTGAGGCCCAAGGGTGAGTTTTTGCCGCAGGCTCAGCCTCTCCGAAAAGTCCGTGCTTGAGCATCGCCTGTGCGGTGAGATCCTGCACGAGGGTTCTCGAGTTATCAACGGCAGCGTTGGCGTCGCTGCGGGCGATGCCTTCCTCCTTCCCCTTAAGAGCGTCTTCGAGAAGCCCGTTCCATGCTCCGATGACGCTGGTGGTGATCGGCCAGGCCCCTTCCCACCGAGGTATGGCGAGTGCGCTGTTGACCACAGCATTGAATGCCTTAACCTTCACCGTCTGCGTCTCGTCCAGTTTCTTGCCCTCCTCGATCTTTGCCAGGCCGGCAGCATCGGTAATTAGCCCGAAGCCGGCGCCGATTTTTCGCGCGCTCGTTCGCAGGGCATCGTCGCCGTTACCAACGGTCATTGCGTTGGCGCCCGAATCGAGGTAAGCATTCAGGCCGTTCGCGAGGAGTGATATGCGGATCGCCTGTGTGACGGTCCGTCATTTTGATCACCTGTCTGCGATGTGGTGAGATCGTCGGGTGTCCGGCCTGGAGGAGATGTCGCGTGAGGAGCTGATCGAGCTCGTCCGCGTCCAGGCCGCCCGCCAGGAGGCGTTGATCGCGCGGTTGGCCGCGATGGTCGACGCGTTGGAGGAGGAGAACGCCGAGCTGCGCGAGCGGGTGGCGCGGCTGGAGCGGGCGCTGTCGCGTAACAGCGGGAACTCGGGGATGCCGCCCTCCAGCGACGATCAGCCAGGTAAGGCGCAGCCGAAGGACAAGCCCGCCACCGCCTCGAAGGCCGGCAGGGACAGTGCCAAGCGCAAGCCGGGCAAGCAGAAAGGCGCGCCGGGTACGCATCTGGCCTGGTCGGACGATCCGGATGAGATCGCCGACACGTTCGACCACTTCCCGGAGGGGATGTGTGGGTGCGGCGCCGATCTGGCGGACGCGACCGATCTGGGCGTGACCGGGCGTCACCAGCAGATCGAGATTCCCTTGGTGTCGGCGCAGCGGTTCCAGCACGATCTGCACACGGTGGCCTGCCGGTGCGGTGCGGTGCATAGCGCGCCTCGGCCGGAAGGGGTGCCGGAGGCCGCGGTCAGCTTTGGGGTGAAGCTGCAGACGTTGTGCGTGTACTTGATGGTCGCCCACGCGATTCCGGTGCAGCGCTGCGCGGAGCTGGTCGAGTCGCTGACCGGCGCGAAGCCGTCGCAGGGGTTCGTGCACGGGCTGCTGAAGCGTGCCGCCGCCGCGGTCGCCGCCGCCAACAGGCGCATCTGGATGCTGCTCACCCTCGCCTACGCGGTCTGCTGTGACGAGACACCGATCCGGGTCGGGCCCAAGAAGGTCAAGAAGTACCTGATGGTCGCCTGCGATCGTCTGTACACCTGGTACCTGCTGGGGGATCGTAGCCTGGACACCTTCGAGCAGGTCATCCCGCATCTGGGCGGGGTCATCGTGCATGACCGGTACCAGAACTACGACTCGGCCCGGCTCGGCTCGCACACCCATCAACTCTGTGCGGCCCACCTACTTCGTGATCTTGAGGACTGTGTCGAGACCTACCCGGGCCGGCACTGGCCCGAGCAGATCCAGCGCGCCCTGCGCGGGCTGATCCACGAGGCCAACCTCGCCCGGAAGGCCGGCGCCGCGCAGATCGACCCGCGGGTCAAGGCCGACCTGATCAGAGGGTTCCGGCACGGGGTCCTGGTCGGCCTGTCGGAAGTCCACCGCCTGCCCGGCGGCAAGCAGGTCAAGCAGCCGATCGGCCGCCTGCTGCTGGAAGTCCTGCGCGGCCGCGAGAACGACGTGTTGCGCTTCGCCCACGATCTGAACGTCCCGCCCACCTCCAACCAGGCAGAACGTGACGTCCGCCCGGCCAAGACCCAGCAGAAGATCTCCGGTCGGCTCCGCTCGGAGCGGGCCACCGAACACCGGTACGCCATCCGCGGCTACCTGTCCACCGCCGTTAAACACGGCAGCAACGCGGTCGCCGTCATCCATGACGCTCTACTCGGCCGCCCCTGGATGCCACCCGGCCCGGCAACACCCTGACCCAGCCCCACACGCTGTAATCCCGCACACCCACACACGATCACACATGGTGATCGCTCAACGTCGAAATGCGCTTGGGCTGAATGCTTACGAATCGAGGAGCCGCGCCGCAAACGCGGTCTGGGCAACCGTGACAAGGGTAAATGCCTTGGAGTCGGAAAAGTTTTCTTTCAACAGTGAGCGCAGCTCCTTCTTGTTGAACCACGCTCCCCATGGGTCCTGCCCTGCCATCTGCGAGTAGTCGGCTCCTCTGACTCCCGGCGCACCAGGGTCGCTGCCTGAGTCGGCGACTCGGTTGATGTCGCTGATGTAGCCGGCGAGGATGTGGCCGGTTGCGGTGGTGGGGACGAGTGATGCCGGGGGGTCGCCGACTTCGATTCGCTGGGCTTCCAGGTGGGCGAACTCCGAGGCGAGCGCGGCGGAGATGTAGCCGCGGGATGGCTGGCTCGGTGTGCCGTCGTGGTCGCGGAAGGTGAGCATGGAGGCCTCCAGCGCCTTGCCCAGCGCCGCGCCGCCGTCCTGGGTGTACCGCTCGGTCAGGAAGTGCTTGAGCGCCGTGGCGTCCTTGGCGAAGAAGTCCTGAGCGGCGGCGGGATCGGCGGCCAGCGCCTCCATCAGGGGCACCATCGGGTCCGGTGAGGGGGTGAGCTGCCTGCTCCGGGCGCGGTCCCAGGCGTCGAGTTTCCGGGCGACCGCCACCAGGAATGACGTGTCGGCCTTGCCGTTCTTCAGCGCGAGAGCGACCGCGTACGCCTGCTTCGGGTCGGCGGGGGACGGGGAGGCGAGCTGATCGCGCCAGGCCGGGCTGAACCGGGAACTCGCCGTGCCCAGCGCGGCGCCGAGCGCAGCCTGCAACCGCTGCACCTTCTTATCGTCTCCGTGCTCGGCGGCCTTCGCCACCAGTTCGCGGAAGCCCGCTCCGCCGAGGCTGGTCATCAGGGCCGTCGCGAAGGCGGCGTCTCCCTTCCGCTTCTCCAGAGCCGTCAGCGTCTTCGCGTCGACCTCGCCCTTGTCCACGGCTTCGGTCAGGGTGGTTACGGCGGCGTAGACGTCGGGGTCGTGGGCCGCCCTGCCGTACAGGCTCTCGTCGAAGTCGCGCAGGCCGCCGGTCGCACCCGCGCCTGCGCTCCACTCGCCCTGCTGGGCGCGGATCGTCTCGCTGCGGCGCCGCAGGTCGGGGCGGCTGGTCGTGAGCCAGTTCCTCATCTCACGGAGGGCGCCGAGGCCTGATGTGTCCTGCCCGAGTTGTCGCAGCGTCCGGTCGATGATCTGCTCATTGCGCCCGAGGGAGTCTTCCGCGCGGCCGAGTCCGCGCTCGAAGTCGTCCAGCGCCGAGGGGTTGATGCCGGAGTAGCCGTCGCTGATGCCGCCGATCGGGGACGACTGGGGCTGCGGAGACGGCGTGACGGTGGATGGAGGCTCGTCCGGCCGTTTCGCCGGGGGATCGGAGCTTGGCGAGGGATGCGGAGCCAGCGAAGGCGCTGCTGAGGGCGTTGATCCTGATGACGATGCGGCCATGAGGTGGCGGACTCCAGCGCGGTCGGCGGAACGCGACAACTCCGGCCCAAAGATTACGGGCGAATCGCCCTGTAGTAAAGGTATGCCTCAAGTCTGGATATGGGTCTGAACGATTACCACAGGCTACGGGTATGTCTAAGCGACTGCAGATATCACCATTCAGGCGTTTCATCCTCCCATATCGATAATTCGTTCTTTTGTGCCCGGTGACGCGACGAGGACGGGCGCGGGGTCATGAGACGGGGTACGCCACGGGAGTAGCGCGGCCGTCGCGACGAGCAGCACCGCGCCGATCGCGATCGCGGTGCGGGCGCCGGCCAGGCCGGCGAGGACGCCCCACAGGGCCGTGAGCGCGGCGGTCGTCGTCCGCGAGGTGATGGTCCAGGCGGTGAGGACCCGCGCCACCCTGCCGTCCTCGATCCGTTCGAGGCGGTAGGTGGCGAAGACGGGATTGAAGACGCCCATGCAGGTGAGCAGGCCGAACTCGACCAGTATGATCAGCATGAGCCCGGCCGGGCCCGCTCCCATGAACGGGAGCCCGACGAGCCAGGGCACCCGCGCGACGCCGAACGCCAGCAGCATCGCCCGCTGCCCGAACCGGCGGACGAGCGGACGGGAGATCCGGGAGCCCAGGACGCCGCCCAGGCAGGGGACGCCGAAGGCTAGCCCGTACTGCAGCGGAGTCAGACCGAGATCATGCTGCATCAGGAAGGTCAGCGGCGGGGCCGTCGCCATGATGAGCCCGGAGACGAGCACCGTGTTCGCGAACAGGACGCGCAGCCCGCGGTCCGCGACGATCATCCGCCACCCCTCGGCGATCTCCGCCCGGCGCGAGGCGCCTGTACGGCGGACGGGCGGGGCCGGCTCCGGGGCCGCGATCGCGCGGATGCCAAGCGCGGACAGCAAATAGCTGGCCGCGTTCAGGGCGACCGTGACGACAGGGCCGAGAATCCCGATGAGCGCGCCGCCGGCCGGGGGGCCGAGTGCGGTGGACGTCCACATGACCGTCTCGAACCGGCCGTTGGCCTCCATCAGGTGATTCTTGGGCACGAGGGCCTTGAGGTGGGCTCCGCTCGCCCCCACGAAGACGATGTCGGCCAGGGCGACGACCACGGCCACGCCGAGCAGGTGCGCGTACGTCAGCGCGCCGGCGGCGTACGCGACCGGCACGGTCAGCAGCGTCAGGAAGCGGACCAGGTCGGCCCGGATCATGAGCCGCCGCTTCCGCCGGAACTCCATCCACGGGCCGAGCGGCACGGCCAGCAGGGCGCCGGCCGCTCCACCGGCCGCGGCGATCAGGGACACCTGCGCGGCGCCGGCGTGCAGGGCCAGGATGGCGATCAGCGGAAACGCGTCCAGCGCCAGCCATGTCCCCAGGGAGCTCACCGCGTAGGCCCCCCACAGCCACGCGAAGTCCCGTCCCAGCCCCCGCGTCATCGGCGTGGCGTGACGACCCACAAGCCCGTGCCGTACATCGCCAGACCGAGCAGGACGAAGGCGGCGGCGACCGGGTAGCGCAGCCCGGAGGGCATGTAGGTGGCCAGGAACCAGCTGTGGCGCGGCATGCCGTTGGCCACGAAGACGGCGGCGAGCACGCCCTGCGGGATCAGCGGGATGGCGCCGAAGCCGAAGCACCACCAGGCGATCGTCTTCCGCGTCGTGGACAGGTGCTCGAAGCGGGACTTCACCGTCGTCCGCGGCTTACGGCCGGTCCGCATGGTGTCCAGTAGCTCGGGTCCGTGTGAGCGCAGCCGCCGCTCGGCGAGCAGGCCGAAGCCCCAGTGACACAGCGTGCCGGTCACGACGCCGGCGGCCACGCCCGCCCAGCCGTACCAGATCGCCGCCAGCGCCGCCGGCACGCCCGTCAGGAGCACCAGCGCGAGCGTCAGATAGGCCAGCCCGGTCAGGCCGCCGTCGTCCTCGCTGGTACGCAGCGGGTTGCCCGCGCGGCGGTGCGGGTCGGTGCCGGGTACGAGCCCGTACACCGAGATGAGCGGCACCAGCCCGGCCGCGCCGCCCAGCAGGGCGGGCAGCAGTGCCAGGATCAGGGGCCACCGGCCATCGGCCACAGCGGTGAACGCCACCGTCAGCACGATCGCCACCGGTGCGTGCGCCGACAGCCAGGCCAGCTGCCTGCCGCGCACGTCGCTCGCGGTCGTCGTCATCAGCGTCAGCCACAGCGCGGTGCCGTCGGTGCCGTACAGGTTGGAGGTCATGGCGGCGGCCATCACGATGAAGATCAGGCCGGCGTAGGGCAGCATGCCGTCCCAGCCGAGGATCAGCGGGCTGGCCGCGAAGCAGACGCCGTACGAGAGCGCGAAGGTCAGCTGGTGGTTGCGCACCAGGTCGCGCGACCAGGTGCGCAGCTCCTTGGAGATGATCGCGCCGTTGGCGGTGGTCGCCGTCATCGGGCGTCTGCCCCGGGCGGAGGCCCGCGTGGCGCCCGCGCGCCTGCTGAGCAGCGCCGCCCACGCGCCCAGGAGCAGCAGCACCAGTACGGCCAGCGCCGCCAGCGCCCACCACTCGCCCCGGACGGCCAGCAGGCCCCACCCGGAGGGCAGGTACCACACCACGGAGGGCACGCCGGTCTGACCGAAAATCACGAAAAAGACCCAGATCTGCCCGAGCGCCGCCAGGATCGCGCCGTTGAGCACGCCCGAGGTGATCGCACCCGACCGGGTGCGCAGCGCCAGCCCGACCACCGCCACGGAGATCTTCGACAGCAGCACGAAAACGGCCAGCTGCAGCACCATCGCCGGCACGGCCACCAGAGCGTTCACGACGCCGAGCCGTACCCCCGCGACCAGCAGCCCGAGCAGGGCGGTCAGGCTCACCACCGGCGCTACACCGACGAAGGCCGAGACCAGCAGCCCGGCCGCCAGCCGGCGCGTCGGCAGGCCGAGCAGCGAGAAGTACTCCGGACGCAGCGTCTCGTCCCCGCCACCCATGAAGACCGGGCCGAGCATCCAGCCCAGCAGCCAGACCGCATACCCCGCCGCCAGCAGGTCGGGGCCGGCGAAGGCCAGGTAGACGGTTCCGGCCGCGAGCAGCGCGCCGAGCGACGCGCCAGTGCCCGCGGTCTGCGCCCGCTCGCCGTGGAAGGCGTGGCGCAGCACCGCGACCTTCATCCGGGCCATGGTCAGCGCGACAGCCACGACAGCTCCTTGACTTCGCTGCCCTGCTCGCCGACGAGCTCGACGAAGGTCTCCTCCAGCGAGCGCGCGCCGCGCACCTCGTCCAGAATGCCGGCCGCGGCCACCGTACCCTTGTCGATCACCGCGACGTGGTCGCACAGCTGCTCGACAAGAGCCATCACATGGCTGGACAGGACGATCGAGCCGCCGCCCGAGACGAAGCCGCGCAGGATGGTCTTGATCGTGGCGGCGGACACCGGGTCCACCGCCTCGAACGGCTCGTCCAGCACCAGCAGCCGCGGCGCGTGCAGCAGCGCGGTGGCCAGCCCGATCTTCTTGCGCATGCCGGTCGAATACTCGATGACCAGCGTCTTCTCCGCGCCGTCCAGCTCCAGTACGGCCAGCAGTTCCTCGGCCCGCCGGGCCACCACGTCCTTGTCCAGGCCGCGCAGCAGGCCCAGATAGGTGAGCACCTCGCGGCCGGTCAGCCGTTCGGGCATGGCCAGCCCGTCGGGCAGCACCCCGACCTCCGCCTTCGCGCGCTCGGGGGCCGACCACACGTCCGCGCCGAAGATCCGGGCGCTGCCGCTGTCGGGTCGCAGCAGACCGACGGCCATGGACAGGGTGGTCGTCTTGCCGGCGCCGTTCTGGCCGACGAGCCCGAAGAAGGAGCCCGGGGGAACGCTGAGGTCGATGGCGTCGACGGCGAGCCTGTCGCCGAATCGCTTGGTCAGCCCGCTGATCTCCAGCGCTGGCGTCATGGTGTGCTCCGGGTGGCGAGGGAAAGGCCGTGGCCGGCGGCCAGGTGGCTGAGATCGTAGTGGGGGTCCTTCGCGGTTACGGGTCAGACGGGGGCGTCGAGGCGGGAGAGCTGCTCGTCGCCGAGCTTGACGTCGGCCATGATCTCCTCCAACTGGGCGACCGAGCTGACTCCGACGATCGGGAGGATGTCCTGCGCCCGCAGCCAGGCGAGCACGACCTGGTTGCGCGTCGCGCCGATCTCGCCCGCCACCTCGTCCAGTGCGGCCAGCCGCTTCGCGGTGCCCGGGTGGTCGTAGTGCTCGGGCAGCGGCTTGGCCGTGTACGCGCCCGCCAGCAGCGAGGAGTAGACCCACAGCCGCAGATCGCCCTCGGAGCGCACGTAGTCGAGCAACTCCTCGGTGACCAGGGTGTGGCCGCCCTCGGGCAGCCGTACGCCGGGGCGGGGACGGAGGTAGGAGTGGCGGAGCTGCACGTGGCCGTAGCGGGCGCCGCCGCGCGCCGCCGCCAGGGCGCGGGCCCGCTCCAGCCGCCAGGTGGCGTGGTTGCTCGCGCCCACCTCCCCGGCCTGGCCGGCCCGCACCACCTCGTCGAAGGCGGCGACCGTCTCCTCCAGCGGCGTCGCCCTGTCGTCGATGTGGGCCCAGTACACGTCCACGTGATCGGTGCCGAGGCGCCGCAGGCTGCCCTCGATCGCGGCCCGGACGACACCGGCTGACAGGCCCTCGGCGGCGTCGAGCGTACGGGCGCCGGGCACGGACGGGCGGGCGCCGCACTTGGTGCTGATCACCACCGCGTCCCGGTTGCGGCGGGAGGCGAGCCACCGGCCGATGGTGGCCTCGCTCTCGTCCCCGGTCGCGCCGTCCAGCCAGAAGGGATAGTTGTTGGCCGTGTCGAGGACCGTTCCGCCGCCTTCGACGAAGCGGTCGAGGATGGCGAAGGAGGTCTTCTCGTCCACGATGGTCCCGAAGGGGATCGTCCCCAGAGCGATTCTCATGCCGAACAGGCTGCCGCCTGGAGCGCACTCCAGCGCAAGCCGCTTTCACCGGCGGCGGGAGAGGGCCTTCCGGCCGCGCGCCACGATCGTCCCGACGTCCTGCAGGTCGCTCATGTCGCGGGCGGTCGCCAGAGCTTCCTTCGCCGCGTCGTAGGCGTCCAGGGCCGCGTTCCAGTCGACCTCGCCGGTTCTGTCCGCCACCGTGTCGATCTCCTCGCCGAGCCGCGTTACGTTCTCCTCCTGCGCGCGCCGCGCGTCCTCGAACCGGACGGCCCGTTCCGCGAGGTGCTTCCTGACGGCCTTCCTCCGCCGGGTTCCGCGGACGACCAGCCCGAGGACGATCAAGAAGACGATCAGGCCTGTGATGCCGAAGAAGACGAACCAGCCGGCGCCGAGCCTGCTGGTGGAGCCGGACAGGTCGGCGTCCTCCGCGTAGTCCGCCTGCAGGCCGGTGACCTCGGCGTCCTGGAAGGTCGCGCCCCGCAGTTCGGCGGACTGCAGGTTGGCGTCGGTCAGCGTGGCCCTGCGGAAGACCGCGTCCCGGAGCCTGCCGCTGTTGAGCTGCGCCCGGTCCATCCGCGCGGCGGTGAAGTCGGCCTGGTCCGCCGTCACGCTGGTCATCTCCGCCCCGCGCAGGTCGGCGCCCGCGAGGGTGGCCCCGGTCAGGGTGGAGCTGCCGATCTCGGCCTCCGAGAGGTCCGCCCGGGAGAGGTTCGCCCCGGTGAGGTCCGCGCTGCGGAGCACGGCCCGCCTGAGGTGCGCGCCGGTCAGGTCCGCGCCCTTGAGGGAGCGGAAGGTCGTCCCGGCCGCGGAGACGTCCCGGAGGATGGCCCGGTTGAGCTTGACGCTGCCCAGATTGAGGCCGTCCAGCTTGGCGCCGGTCAGGTCGGCGCAGCTCAGGTCGTCGGGGAAGTCGGTGACCGTGGTCAGGTCCCATCCCGCGTAGTGCTGGCCCTCGCCGGCCTCGCACGCCGGGCCGGGCGCGGGCAGGTCCTTCGGCACGCCCCTGCTCCCGGCCAGGTGGGCGCCCCGCACGTTCCGCAGGTCGGCCCCGCCGAGGTCGGCGCCCCGGAAGTCGGCGCCGTCCATCACCGCCTCGTACAGCTGCGCGTCCCGGAGGTCCGCCCGCCGGACCACGGCCTTGATCAGGGTGGCGCCGTAGAGCCGGGCCTTCGGGGCCTTCACCCGGGTGAGGTCGGCCCGGCGCAGGTCGGCGCCGTAGACGTCGGCGTCGGTGAGGTCGGCGCCGACCAGCTTCGCGTCGTCGAACTGCGCCGAGTAGGCCTTGGCCCGCGTCAGGGTCGCCCCGCTCAGGTCGGCCCCCTCCAGGTGCGCGCCGTACGGCGAGGAGTCGTCCATCGTCGCCCCGCGCAGGTCCGCGCCCCGCAGATCCGCGTAGTAGAGCTCGGCCTCCGACAGGTCGGCCTTGCCCAGCCTGGCCCCGGCCATCTGGGCGTTCCCGAGGTGGGTCCCCTTGAGTGACGCTCCCCGCAGGTCGGCCCCGTCGAGCGGGACGCGTACGTACAGCCCGTCCAGCGTGGCGCCGCGCAGGTCGGCGCAGGACAGGTCGGCGGGCAGCGCGGCCCGGGTGAGATCGCGCCCGGCCAGTTTCGGGCCGCTGCCGGGACGGCACGGGAGCGGCGCGGCGGAGGCCGGCGAGACCGGGACCATCGGCAGGACGGCGGCGGCGAGCGCCATGCCGGCGAGTAGGCGGGGAAGGCCGGGCATCTCTGTCTCACTGTCTCCCTCGGGGACGCCGCCGCCTGCCGGGAAAGGTTCCCCGGGAAAGGCGTTGAACAGCACCCGTTATACGGGGAATTGTTTGCGATTCGCTTGCGAACCGCCTACAGACACAACCGCGCGGCGGTACGGCATTCGCTGTGACAGGATCAACGGCGTGGCCGTGTACACACCTGGACAGGTCGTCGAGGAGACCGGTTTCAGCCTCGACACCCTTCGTTACTACGAACGGATCGGGCTGCTTGAGCCGATCCGCCGGAACGCGTCGGGCCAGCGGCGCTTCACCGAGGAGGACGTGAGCTGGCTCGGCATGGTCCGCTGCCTCCGGGACACCGGCATGCCGATCGCCGAGATGCTGCGCTTCGCCGCGCTCGTACGGCAGGGCGAGCACACCATCGCCGACCGCATCGCGCTGCTGGAGGAGCACGACCGGAAGGTCGAGGCCCAGATCGCCGACCTGCGCCAGAAACAGGGCGGGGTGCAGCGCAAGATGCGGTACTACAAGGACGTGCTCACCATGCGCGCCATGCTCCCCGACTGCGAGCAGGCCTCCTGACGGCCGGGTAGGCGGTTCGAGAAGCCGGGTCAGGAGGCGCGGTAGGCATCGGCCTGGAGGTTGTAGAGCTCGGCGTAGAGCCCGCCGAGCGCGATCAGCTCGTCGTGGGTGCCGTGCTCGCGGACGTGGCCGTGGTCGAGCACGTAGATGCGGTCGGCGTAGCGGACACTGGCGAGCCGGTGGGTGATGAGCAGCACCGTCCGCCCGTCGGCGTGCCGCCTGATCCGGTCGAACAACGCGTGCTCGGCCCGGGCGTCGAGGGCCGCCGTGGGTTCGTCGCAGATCAGCAGTGGCGCGTCCCGGTAGAAGCCGCGCGCCACCGCGACGCGCTGCCACTGGCCGCCCGACAGCTCGTGGCCGTTCTTGAACCGGCGGTCCAGCAGCGTGCGGTAGCCGAGCGGCAGTTCGGCGACGACCTGGTCGGCGCCCGCCACCTCGGCGGCGCGGACCACCTCGTCCTCGCCCCTCTCCATGCCCATCGTGATGTTGTGGCGGGCGGTCAGCGGCCACCGGGTGTGGTCCTGCGCGATGACCGCGATCCTGCGGCGCAGGCTGTCGGGATCGACCTCGGTCACGTCGATGTCGTCCCACAGCACCCGGCCGCCGTCCGGTTCGTACAAGCCGGCGAGGATCTTGGCGAGGGTGGTCTTCCCCGAGCCGTTCTCCCCGACGAGGGCCACGACCTCCCCACGCTCGACGCGGGCCGACACCCCGCGCAGCGCCGGGGCCGGCGTGGCCGGATAGGTGAACGTCACGTCTTCGACGGTGATGCGCTCGAAGCGCTCCGGGGCCTCCCGCTCGCGCGGGGGCGGGATCCTGCCCTCCGCGTGCGCGGCGAAGTCCAGGAAGTCGGTGAAGTAGAGCCCCTCCTCGTAGAGCCGGTTCGTCGAGTACAGGAGGTTCGCCAGCGACGCCTGGCCGGTCCGGATGGCGAGCACCGCGGTGCCGGCCACCGCGAGCGGCACCGCGCCGATCACCAGCAGCACTCCGAGCGTGACGTAGACGACGCCCTGACCGACGCCGCCGAGCGCCTCGCCCAGGATCCTCGCGAACGTCTGCCGCCGCGCCAGCGCGAGCATCACCCGCTGCTCGCCCACGGCGACGGCGTCGAACATGCGGAGCAGGAAACCGCGCATGGTGAACGTGCGCACCTCGGCCGCGGTGTCCTTGTCGGCGAGCAGCTCCTCGATGATCCACTTGCGGCGGCGGGCCGAGATCAGCTGGAGGTTGGTCGCGTAGCGCATCCTGGCCGACCGGACCGCCGCCCAGGCGTCGGGCAGCACCGCCAGCAGGAGCAGCGGCAGCAGCACCGGGTGCAGCACGCCCAGCACGCCCGCCGCGGCCGCGATCCCGACCACCGCCGACACGGTGTCGATGGCGGTGCTCACGATCGTGTCGGCCACCATGCCGCGCATGCGGGCCCGCTGCAGCGCGTCGTGGAACTCCGGATCGTCGTAACAGACGAGCTCGACCCGGCTCGTCAGCGTGTAGAGCCGCCGCTCGGTGATGCGGCTGACCTGAGGTGACAGCCGTGACTCCGCCCAGCCCGCACCGGCCTGCACCGCAGTGCGCACGGTGGCGGCGAGGCCCACGAGCAGCAGGCTCGGCAGCGCGGCCCGGACCCGGTCGGGGGTCGGGCCTTCCTGGAGCAGCGCGGTCAGCACGCCGGTGGTGGCCAGCAGGCCGAAGGCGGTGAGGACGCCGCCGAGCACGCTCAGCGCGACGGTGGCCACCGTGTCGCGGGGGCTCGCCTCCCACGCGATGCGGAGGGCCTGGCGAACCAGGCCGGGCAGCCGCCGGGCCACGGTCAGGAAGCTGAGCCCCGCCATCGTGCCGTAGTGCCGGGCCCACTGAGGCGACTCGATCTCGTCCAGATCCGGTAGGTCGTCCTCGGACAGATGGTCAGGTCCCCCCTGCTGTGTGACCGTCATGCCAGCAGTGTGTGCGCCCGCACCGACAATTTCGCGGGCTCCAGGGGCGGCTCTCCCTTTGACGCACGTCCCTAACAGGCCGCCAAGCTCCGTATGCAGAGACGTTATCGGGACAAACTTGACGGCGCGCGCAGGGAAGTGGGTGGATGGACGGTGCTGACAACGTTGTCAGCCATATGTGTCTTCGGGGAGCCCGAAATCCTCGCGAAAAGCCTGAAGGGAATGTTGTGATGAGACGACGGTGGATGGCGGCCGTCGCGGTCTCGATGGCGGGCCTGCTGACCCTTTCCGCGTGCGGCGGCGGTGACAAGCAGGACACCGCGGGCGGGCCGGCCGCGCACCGGAAGGTCGAGGTCTTCTCGTGGTGGACGGGCCCGGGTGAGGCCGACGGCCTGAAGGCCATGCGCGAGATCTTCGCCAAGCAGAACTCGAACTTCGAGTTCTTCGACGCCGCCGTCGCCGGCGGCTCGGGCGACCAGGCCAGGGCGCTGCTGTCGAGCAAGCTGCAGGCCAACCAGCCTCCGGACACCTTCCAGGGGCACGCCGGGGCCGAACTCCAGGGCTACATCAAGAGCGGCAAGCTGGAGTCGCTGAACTTCCTGTACGACGAGCTGAAGCTCAAGGACGTCATGCCCCAGCAGCTGATCGACCAGATCACGGTGGAGGGCCAGGTCTACTCCGTGCCGGTGAACATCCACCGGTCGAACGTGCTGTGGTTCAACCCCTCGGTCCTCAAGGGCGCCGGGATCTCGGGCGCGCCGAAGACGGTGGACGAGTTCGTCGCCGACCTGGACAAGGTCAAGAAGAGCGGCAAGATCCCGCTGTCGATCGGCTCGCAGTGGACGCTCGTCCACCTGCTGGAGTCCGTGCTGCTCGGCTCGCTCGGCACCGACGCCTACAACGCCCTGTGGGCGGCGAGCTCCGACTGGTCCAACGCGGACGTGACCAAGGCGCTGGAGAACTTCAAGACGATCCTGTCGTACGCCGGGACGCCGCAGGACGACTGGCAGCCGGCGGCCAAGCAGGTCGCCGACGGCGAGGCCGCCTTCAACATCATGGGCGACTGGGCCTACGGCTACTTCCACAACCCGCCGGAGGGCGGTCTCGGCAAGGAGTCGAAGAAGGACTTCGACTGGGCCGCGTCGCCGGGCACGGACGGCACGTTCATGTGGCTGTCGGACAGCTTCACCCTGCCGAAGGGCGCGCCCAACCGCGACGGCGCGATCGCGTGGCTGAAGGTGGCCGCCAGCAAGGAGGGCCAGGACGCGTTCAACCCGCTGAAGGGCTCGATCCCCGCCCGCAAGGACGCCGACCAGTCCCTCTACAAGGACTATCTTTCCTGGAGCCTGGAGCAGTGGGCCGGCGACAAGCTGGCCGGCTCGATCCAGCACGGCGTGGTCGCCAACGACACGTGGCGTACCTCGATCACCGACGCGGTCGGCCTGTTCCAGCAGGACAAGGACGTCGCCAAGCTCCAGCAGGCGCTGGTCGCGGCGGCCAAGAACAGCGGCCAGTGAACAGCGGCAGGTGAACGGCCGCCGGTGAGCTGATCTTCCCGTACGGCCCACGCCGTGACCGACGCCGGGCTCCGGCCGGCGCGGCGTGGGCCGTGCTTGACTTCTGAGAGGCGCAAGTGACGCGGGTGCGCAGATGGCTGCCGGGTCTGCTCCTGGTCTCGCCGTCGATCGTCCTCATCGCGGTCTTCGTGTACGGCCTGCTGGGCTGGAACCTCAAGCTCGCCATGACCGACAAGCACAACGAGATCGCCGAGATCCCCGGCAACTTCGCCGGGCTGGAGAACTTCACCGGCATCTGGAGCGAGGAGCGCTGGGGCCTGTCGGTCCGGCACTCGATCGTCTTCACCGTGGTCTTCGTCGCCGGCGCGCTCGTCCTCGGCTGGCTCCTCGCGTTCCTGATGGAGAAGGGCATCCGGGCCGAGAGCGGCTTCCGCGCCGTCTACCTGTTCCCGATGGCCGTCTCCTTCATCGCCACCGGAGTGGTGTGGCGGTGGCTGATGAACAGCGCGACGGGCGAGCACGCGGTGGGCCTCAACCGGCTCTTCCACTACATGGGGCTCGACTTCCTGCAGTGGCAGTGGTTCCGCGATCCCGACTGGGGGATGGCGGCCATGGCGATCCCGGCCGTCTGGCAGATGTCCGGATACATCATGGCGCTGTTCCTCGCCGGGTTCCGCGGCGTTCCCGACGAACTGCGGGAGGCCGCCCGGGTGGACGGCTGCGGCGAGTGGGGGGTCTACCGGCACGTGGTGCTGCCGATGCTGCGCCCGGTGACGCTCTCCGCGCTGATCATCCTCGGCCACATCTCGCTGAAGGTCTTCGACCTCGTCGTCGCGGTGTCGGGCAAGCAGATCATCACCGACGTGCCCGCGACGTTCATGTGGACGGCGGTCTACGACTCGCACGACCCGGCCAAGGGGGCGACGATCGCGTCCTACATCGTGCTGTCCGTCGTGATCTTCGTCGTGCCCTACCTGATCTGGAACGCCCGTAAGGGGAACCGCCCATGACCGCCCACGTCGCCGAGGAGGCTCCGCGTACGGCGCCCGCCACCCCGGCCCGCGAGAAGGGCAGGGCCGGCACGTGGGTGCGGCTCGTCCTGTTGCTGCTGTTCGTCCTGGTCTTCCTGATCCCGGTCTACGTGCTGCTGGTCACGAGCTTCAAGCCGCTCAGCGAGGCCGATCCCGCCCAGGCGTGGAACCTCCCCAAGGTCTGGACGACCGAGGCGTGGCGCGTCGCCTGGGAGAAGCTCGAACCGGGCATCGTCAACAGCTTCCTGCTGGCGGTCCCCGGATCACTGATCTCCGCCGCCCTCGGGTCGCTGAACGGGTACGTGCTGTCCAAGTGGCGCTTCCCCGGCGCCGACGTGCTGTTCACGCTGTTCCTCTTCGGGATGTTCATCCCGTACCAGGGCGTCATGATCCCGCTGGTGCAGTTGATGGTGGACATGGGCGACGCGCTCGGCGTGCAGCTCTACGGCGGCATCCCGGGCCTGGTCCTCGCCCACGTGGTGTACGGCATCCCGATCTGCACGCTGATCTTCCGGAACTACTACGTCACGATCCCCGACGAGCTGATCGAGGCCTCCCGCGTCGACGGCGCGGGCATGCTGCGCACGCTCTGGTCGATCGTGCTGCCGGTCTCCGGCCCGGCGTTCGCCGTGGTGATCATCTGGCAGTTCACCTCGATGTGGAACGACTTCCTCTTCGCGGTCTTCCTCACCGGGCCCACCTCGTGGCCGGCCACGGTCATGCTCAACAACATCGCGGGTGCGGTGACGACGCCGTACAGCCAGCAGATGGCCGCGGCGATCCTCGCGTCCATCCCCACGATGGTCGTGTACGTCCTGCTCGGCCGGTTCTTCATGCGCGGCCTCATGGCCGGCGCGCTCAAGGGCTGATGTTCAGGGGCTGATGTTCGGGGGGCGGTCCCGGCGGGGCGGGGGAGGGCGCTCGCCCGAGCCGCGCGGGATCAGCCTCGTGGGCAGTTCGAACCGGGTGACCGGGCCGTCGTCCCCGGCCATGCGCAGGAAGAGCAGGTCGGCCGCCGTACGGCCGAGCCGGGCGGGGTCCTGCGCCACCACGGTCACGCCCAGCAGGTCGGCCAGCTCGAAGTCGTCGAACCCGACGAGGGCGAGGCCGCCGAGGCAGGGGCGCGCGCCCTCCACGAAGGCGCCGGTCGCCGCCCCGGGCCCGGAGCCGATGATCGAGGCCAGCGCCCGCAGCGTCTCGACCGTGGTCCGGCCGTTGCCGGTCAGCAATGCGGTCGGCGGGTCGGACGCCCGCAGCAGCCGGGCGAGGTCCGCCCGCAACCGCGCCGGGTCCGCCGGTCCCATGGCCACCAGGCCCTCGTCGTACGGCAGGCCCGCGGCGGCCAGCGCCTCCCGGTAGCCGCGCAGCCGCTCGGCGGCCGTGAAGATCCGGGGGAGGTCGCCGAGGAACGCGACGCGGCGGTGGCCGTGCGCGATCAGGTGGGCCGCGCCCGCCCGGGCCCCGCCCGCGTTGTCGGACAGGACGACGTCCGCCTCGCAGCCCGCGCCGGGCGGCCGGTCGGTGAACACCGCCCTGGTCCCGGCCTCGAACTCGGGCGAGAGATAGGTGTGGTCCGTCCCGGCGGGCACGATGATCAGCCCGTCGACGCGGCGGGCGCAGAAGGCGAGCACGAGGTCGCGTTCCCGGGCCGCGTCCTCCTGGGACGACCCGGTGAACAGCAGACAGCCGTGGTGCAGCGCGGTCTCCTCGACGGCCCGGCTGAGGCTGGAGTAGAAGACGTCGGCGGCGTCCTCGATGACCAGGCCGATGCTCGCCGTACGGCCCCGGCGCAGCGTCCGCGCGCCGTCGTTGCGGCGGTAGCCGAGCCGGTCGATCGCGGCCCGCACGCGTAGCGCCGTCGCGGCGTTCACGCCGGGCTCGTCGTTGACCACACGGGAGACGGTCTTCAGCGCCACGCCGGCCGCGGCGGCCACGTCGTTCATGGTCGGACGGCCGCGTCTCGTGTCTCCCACGCAGGGATCATCTCCCATTCCACGGCCCTGGACAACGTTGTCAGTCCGCATGACGCGGAGTGATCGCTTTTCCGCGGACCGTGCACGCCGCGACGCTGAGGCGGCAGCGTGTCCGTCTCGCGCCCTGCGGCTCACCAGGTTCTCCTCTTCTCCGAACCGGAGGCTGTTCTATAATCGCACAGTGAGCACTCCGGATGCGAAGGAACTGGGCGAGCGCATCGCACTCGCGCGGCAACGGGCTGGAATGACGCAGGCCGACCTCTCTGCCTCTGTGGCACTCGACCGGTCCGGCCTCGCCAAAATCGAGAACGGCAGTCGCCGGGTTTCCGCCCTGGAGTTGGCCCGCATCGCGGCCGCGCTGCACGAACGGATCGAGTGGTTCTTCCGGGCGGCGCCGCCCGCCGTGATCTCTCATCGAAACCTTGAGGAGCCCGGCGCGGCCAGCCCCGCGATCGATCGGCTGATCGAGACGGTGGCGCGGCACGTCGAGTTCGTCACCGGCCGCGTCGGGCAGACGTGGCCAAACGCTCCGGACCTGACCCGGCCGGGCACCGCGGCCGAGGCGGAGGAGACCGCCGTCAGGGCCCGTGATCTCCTGGGCGCCGACCCCGGTGGCCCGGTGTCGGGCCTCGCCGAGAGGATGGCCGCGCAGGGCCTCTTCGCGTTCTCGTTCGATCTGGGCACCGACGCCGCCGACGCCGCCTCTCTGCTGCTGCGTGAAGGCGGCGTGGCCGTAGTCAACGGCGCCCGCCAGGTCGGACGTCGCCGCCTGGCACTGGCGCACGAGTTCGGTCATTTCCTGTTCGCCGACGAGTACACCGTCGACTGGCGGATCGCCGAGCAGGACGGCACCGAAGGCTGGGAGTCGCGTCTGGACCGATTCGCACGCGCCTTCCTGCTGCCCGAGGCCGGCCTGCGCGAGGAGTTCGGCCGTCTGAAGAAGGAGCATCGAGACCTGCGCACGATCGCGGTCATCCTCGGCAGCTCGTATCAGGTGGACATGTCCACTCTGGCCCGCCGAATGACAGAGATCGGCCTGGTCTCCTCCACTGACGCCGGCCTGGTCAGGTCGGTACGCACCGGCAGAGCCGACATCGTCGAGCTGAATCTCGTGGTCAAACACGAACTCGAACCTCCCTGCCTGCCCAAGCCTTACGTGAAGTCGGTCCTCTCCCTCTATCGCGGTTCCGACGTCTCCGCCGCCCGTGCCGTCGACCTTCTGTTCGACACCTGGGCCGAAGACGAACTTCCCGCGGTTCCGGTGCTGCCGGAGAATGCGATCTGGGAGTTCGTGTCCTGATGGAGGACGTGAGTGAGACATTCGTCTTCGACACGGGCCCGCTGAGCGCCTTCGCGACGAACAACTGGTTAGGCGTGCTCAAGGCGGTTGTCGGCAAGCGCCGTGCTGTCATCCCGGATGCGGTGGTGGCCGAGCTGAGGGAGGGCGAGGCCAAGGATTCCCGGATAGGCGCCGCGCTCACCGCGGACTGGATCGAGCACCGTGAACTCACGTCCCGTGCCGAGCAGGAGGCGTTCGCAGACTTCTCGGAACTGCTCGTCGTCGGCGACAGGAACATCGGCGAAGCGGGTGTGCTCGCCCTGGCCCGCACGATGCGGGCCACCGCCGTGGTGGACGACGCGGCGGCGAGGAAGGCCGCGACCTCTACAACGTCGACTACTGCCCCACGTTGCGGTTGCTGTGCTGGTCGATACGGGACGGTCTGCTGACTGTTCCGCTCGTCGCCGAGCTGGCCGACGACCTGTTGTCCAGCAAGTATCACCTGCCGTTCCGCCCTGGGGGCTTCGCGCGGTGGGCCGAGGAGAACGGCCTTCTCGACGGCCGTTAGCAACGGCAGACAGCAGCCGGCGGCACATTGCACGGCGCGTCGGCGTTCCCCATGCCCACGGGCGTTCAGAAGCCGTCGACGGACCCGTCGATAGGGTGCGGGGATTATGAGGCGGATTGTGGGCTATCGGGGCGATGCGTTGTTGATAGCCGGGTTTGTCCTGGCGGCGCTGAACCTGCGGCCCGCACTCGCGGGTGTGTCACCGGTCCTTCCCGCGATCATGCGCGACCTCGGCCTCAGCCCGGCGGGCGGCGGCGCCGTCACCACGGTCATGGTGGGGTGCCTCGGCCTGCTCGCCCCGGTCGCCCCCGTGCTGGCCACCAGGATCGGGCTCGACCGCACTCTGCTGGCCGGGCTGCTCGTCCTCGCGGCCGGTGTGGCCCTGCGCAGCGCGGACGGCGTGAGCGCCCTCTACGGTGGTGCCGCGCTGGCCGGCGCGGCGATCGCCGTCATGAACGTGGTCATGCCGGGGCTGGTCAAGCGGCACTTTCCCAGCCGGATCGGCCTCTTCACCGGCCTGTACGTCTCGGTCATGGTGGGCGGGGCCGCCGCGGCGTCGGCGGTGATGGTCCCGCTGACCGAGCGTCTCGGCTGGCGGACGGCGGTCGGCACGGTGGCACCGCTCGCGCTGCTGGCGTCGGCGCTGTGGGCGGTGGTCGCGGTCCGGCCGGGTGCGGGCGCCGCACGCCGGACGCCGGGCTCGCGGGCCGGTGGGCGGCCGTACCTCGCGCTGCTCCGCGCCCGCGCCACCTGGCTGGTCGCCGCCTTCATGGGCATGCAGTCGCTGACCTTCTACGTCATGCTGGCCTGGCTGCCGACCATCTTCCAAGAGGCCGGTCTGCCGGCCGGGCAGGCGGGATACCTGCTGGGCCTGACGAACCTCGTGCAGATCCCCGCGGCGCTGCTCGTCCCCCTGCACGCGGGACGCGCGCGTTCCCAGGTGCCGCACGTGGTCGCCGCCATGCTGCTGGTCATCGCCGGATACGCCGGAGTGCTGCTCGCGCCCACCACGGCTCCCTGGCTGTGGATGGTCGTCCTGGGGCTGGGGCAGGGCGCCGCGATCGCGCTCGCCCTGCTCGTCATCACCGTGCGGGCGCCCGATCCGGCCTCGGTGACGGCGTTGTCGGCGGTCGCCCAGACGGGCGGCTACCTGCTCGCCGCGCTCGGGCCGTTCGCGTTCGGCGTGCTCCACGAGGTGTCGGGCGGCTGGACCGTGCCCCTGCTCGCCGGGCTGGGCGTCTGCGTCGTCCAACTGGCCGCCGGCGTGCTCGCCGCCCGGCCCGCACCCGTCTGGAAATGACGCGCCGCCGCGCAACGGCCGCCGCGCGCTCAGTCGTCGCCGAGGAGCATGTTGAGGACCCAGCTGATCACGCCCACGACGATGGCGCCCCAGAACGCGGCGACGAATCCGCTGACGTGGAAGGGAAGGTGGAGCTGCTCGGCGAGCCAGCTCGTCAGCAGCAGGAGCGCGGCGTTCACCACGAGGGCGAACAGGCCCAGCGTGAGCACGTAGAACGCGCATCCGATGGTCTTGATGACCGGCTTTATGACGGCGTTCACGAGGCCGAAGATCAGCGCGACCGCGAAGAGGGTGCCGATCTGCCTGGCGGTGGAGCCGGTGCTCACGGTGATGCCGTCCACCAGCTTGGTGGACGCCCACAGGGCCGCGGCCACCACAACGATCTTGAGTATGACCTTCACGTCCACGATCCTTCCATGGTGCGGCAAAGAGTGCGCGATTTCCGTGTCCGGGGAACGACCGGAGCCGTACGCCCCGGTCCCCCGCCCTAAACGGGGCGCGGCGGGCGCGGCTCCCCGGCACGGCTTTCTCCCGGCGCCGGGTATAAGCGGCAAACATCGGGGAAACCTCCACTGGAGGTGAGATCGAATGGACGTGGAAGAGCTGGAGTCGCTGTCCGCGAAGGAACTGCACGACCGGGCCGTGCACTACGCCGTACGGCACGGTGACCTGGGGTTCCTGTGGGATCTGCTGAAGGTCATCCCGGCGGCCGAGGCGGCCAGCGGGAACACCGACGAGACCGCGAACGACCTCAGCAGGGTGTCGGCGCTGCTCAGCGATGCCATGGCGGCGGGCGAGGGAGAGCTCGGCGACGCGCTCCGGCCGGTCTACGTCGACTACCTGTCCAGACACCCCGACGCCTGAGCGCCCGCTGGCCCTGCTCAGCACCCTCTCATCTCCCCACGTCACAATGACGGCGTGGTCAAGACACAGGTGCTGGTGGTCGACGACGAGCCGGAGGTCCGCGACGCGATCGCGCGGGCCCTGCGGGTCGAGGGGTACGGCGTGGCGACCGCGGGAGACGGTCTCGACGCCCTCGACGTGATCGGCGGCTCGGCGCCGGACCTGATGGTGCTCGACGTCCTGATGCCGGGGATGGACGGCATCGAGGTCTGCCGGGCGCTGCGGGACGACGGCAACCGGCTGCCGGTCCTCATGCTGACCGCGCTGGACGGGATCGGCGACAAGGTCGCCGGGCTCGACGCGGGCGCCGACGACTACCTGGTCAAGCCGTTCGCGCTGGAGGAGCTGTTCGCCCGGGTGCGGGCGCTGCTGCGCCGCGCCGCGCCGTCGACCGAGGCGGGTTTCGCCGGCCTCGTCCTGCTGCCGGACAGCAGGCAGGCCCGGCGCGGACGCCGGCTGATCGACCTGACCAGGACCGAGTACGCCCTGCTCGACCTGCTGATCCGCAACGGCGGCCAGGTGCTCACCCGGCAGGTCATCCACGAACGCATCTGGGGCTACGGCTTCCGGCCCGGCTCCAACCCCCTGGAGGTCTACATCCGCTACCTCCGCAGGAAGACCGAGGCGGGGGGCGAGCCCCGGCTGATCCACACCGTGCACGGCCTGGGGTACGCGCTCAGGGAGCCGGTGGGGGAGCGGGTAGCGGAGCCGGTGGGGGAGGAGCGGTGAAGCTCCGCTGGCGGCTCGCGATGGCCTCGGCGCTGGCCGCCGCGGTCAGCGTGATCGTCGTCATCGTGACCGCGTACTTCATCACCTGCCGCCGGGTCGAGTGGGCGAGGGACCACTACGGGACGTACGAGGGCTATGGCGACCCGCCTCCCCGCGGCGTGCTGGCCGCCCTCGCGGACGTCGACGACCTGGGCTGGCCCTTCGTCGCCGTGGCGGTGGGCGGGCTGGTGCTGTCGGGGGCGCTCGGCTGGCTGGCCGCCCGAGCCGCGCTGCGGCCGGTGAACGCGCTCAAGGACGCCGCGGGACGGGTCGCCACGACCAGGGATCTCACCACCCGCATCCAGGTGTCCGGGGACGACGAGCTGAGCAGTCTCGCCCGGAGCTTCAACGCCATGCTCGACGCCCTCGAACGGTCCGCGAAGTCGCAGAAACGCCTGGTCGCCGATGCCTCCCACGAGCTGCGCACGCCGCTCACCGCCGTACGGACCAACGTGGAGCTGCTGATCAGGGGCAACCTGCCCCAGGAGGACCGCGACGAGGCGAGCAGGGCCGTGATGAGCGGGCTCGAGGAGCTCACCGCGCTGGTCGCGGACGTGGTCGAACTGGCCCGCGACGAGGAGCCGGCCGTACTCGTGGAGCAGGTGCGCTTCGACGAGCTGGTCTCCCGGGAGGTCGCCCGGGCGGCCAGGCACTGGCCCGCGACCGCCTACTCGGTGTCGGTCGAGCCCGCGGTGGTTCGCGGCGTGCCCGACCGGCTCGCCCGGGCCGTCGGCAACCTGCTCGACAACGCGGCGAAGTACAGCCCCGGGGGCGGAGAGGTCGAGGTGTCCCTGCGGGACGGCGTGCTGACCGTCCGCGACCACGGCCCCGGCATCTCGGCGGACGACCTGCCGCACGTCTTCGACCGCTTCTACCGGGCGCCCTCGGCGCGGGCGCTGCCCGGCTCGGGGCTGGGGCTGGCGATCGTGGGACAGGTGGTGGACAGCCACGGCGGCAGCGTCTCCGCCGGTCCCGCTCCCGGCGGAGGCACGCTCGTCCGGCTGGCTCTGCCAGTAGGCTGAAGCCATGGGCTCTGTACGCGTCGAGCGGACCGAGGACGGCTTCGTCGCTCGCAACGAGAGCGGCGCGGAGATCGTGATGGGCTCCGGTGACGGGCTGTTCAGCCCAGTGGAGCTGCTGCTGGCGGCCGTGGGCGGGTGCAACGTCATGACCGTCGAGCCGCTCACCGCCACGCGCGGCCACCGGCTCGCTCGGCTCGCCGTGGAGGTCTCGGCGGAAAAGGAGAGCCCGACCCTGCTGCGGTCCGTTACCGTGACGTACGACGTGGAACTGCCGCCGGGGGACTCGGGGGAGGTCTTCGAGGCCGTCGCCGGACGGGTCCACGAACGGCACTGCACAGTGAGCCGGTCCCTGCAGCGGGGCACCGAGGTCAGGCTGGTGCTCGGCGACTAGCACGGGTGCGGGCGGGGCCCCGCCCGTATGCAGGCCGAAAGCCGACCTGCGTATGACGACTTCATGGCAAGCGGGCTTGTACTGTTGAAGCAGGTCCTCGGGAGAGGGCGACAGACTTTTTCGATAAGGGCGCGGATGGGGGAACCGCGTCCGGAAAGCGGGGGACCCGCCGGTGCCTTTGGGGAGGGCATTCCTGGCGGAACCGCTTTGATCCGGAGCCGGGCAGTTGGGGGACTGCCCGGCTCCGGCATGTTCCGGCCCGGCCGGTCCGGCGGAAGGCCCCCTGTTCGGAAGGCCCCCTGTTCGGAAGGCCCCCTGTTCGGAAGGCCCCTGTTCGAAAGGCCGCTCCCTGCCGAGGCAGTTCCTTGTTCGGACGGCCGCCCCTCCACGCTCGCCTCCGCCGCGCCCGCTCTGCCGGCCGCCTCACCTGCGCATCCGTCCGACCGCCTGCCGTGTGGCCGGTCGGTCGCCTGCCCCTTCTTGACCGCCGACTCGTGGGCCGCTGCGCTCTTCCTCTCCTCCGTCTCGCGACGGCCGCGCCTCGCCGAGCGGGGGCCGCGGCGTTTTACTTTCATGAAGGAGCGCCTGCGGCGGATCGCGCGGAATGCCCGGCGCCGCCGACGTTGCCGCCCGGCTAAACAAGCGGACAGGTAGATCTTCCGCGCCGTATGCCCGATTTACTTTGCTACGTCCTGACTCGTCCTGTAGTGTCCTATTTGTTGCCGCCGACCGGTGGCTGGATTGGACTTGGGGAGGAGATCACGGTGGGCGACCCCGCCCGGATCTCCGGCCCAGGACGCTTCGGATCCCACGTCTGACTCACGACGGCCTTCCGGCCGATCGCCATAGCTTCAGCGCACACGCCTCCGGGTGGTCGATCTGTCCCGCCCGGACACGTGGCCCGTCACCGTGACCCGCCGTACCCGCGGGTCCTCTGATGACGCATGGCCATCCACTGTCGTCTCACGAAAGATCCCCAGCCTTGATGAAGACTCTGTCCGACCTGCGTGGCAAGCGTCGGGTCACCGCCGTGGCCACGCTCGCCGGCGCCGCGGTGCTGGTCACGTCCCTCGTGGCCGCCGCCCCCGCGCCCGCGGAGCCGCCGGTCGGGGAAGCCGTCAACCTCTCCAGCATCGTCCCCATGCACGAGGAGGTCCTGTACGCGGGGGCCACCAAGGGCTCGTACTTCTGGGACGACGCGTCGGGCCGTCAGGGAGACACCGGCATGCCGGCCATCGGCAAGCCGATGCAGAAGGGTCTGTTCGCCAGCCCGAGCTGGCCGCTCGGCACCGAGGGCTACATCATGTACCAGGGCCGGAAGGCCAAGTTCTTCATCGGCGACCGCGGCCCGGGCATCCCCTCCGAGAGCGGCGTCATGCTGGACATCGACGGCAAGACCTTCGCCGAGCTCACCGGCACCACCTGGAACGAGAACACGCTGACCGTCGCCGGCGGCGCCGGCCACATCCCGATCCAGTACGTCATCACGAAGTGGGGCGACGGACCGGGCCTGCGCGGCGAGCCCGCTCCCTTCTCCAGCGGCGCCTGGCGGGGCTGACCGGCCCGGTGATCCCCCCATCCGGCGATGTGCGCGACCTGCGCGGGACTGCTAAGGTTACGGACATCGCAGGCGCCGCTAGCTCAGTTGGTTAGAGCAGCTGACTCTTAATCAGCGGGTCCGGGGTTCGAGTCCCTGGCGGCGCACAGCAAGTGATCAGGCCCGGCATCCGGAACGGATGCCGGGCCTGACTCGTCCCGCGCTCCGGTCCATGTCCGTACGGGTTGTCGGGTTTGTATAGAATACGGGTGGGGTGCCGGGAAGTCTGGTCGGCTGTCGCCGACCCGACCCCGGAAACGGAGCCTCATGAGCACGCCCCGCCGCACCCCTCGTCGCCGCATCCCTCTTCTCGGACCCGGGTCCTGGACCGAGACCCGCCGGATCGCCGACATCCTGCGACAGGAGACCATCGGCGGCGCGCTGCTGCTGGTGGCCGCGCTCGCGGCCCTCGTGTGGGCCAACTCGCCCTGGTCGGCCGGATACGAGACGCTGCGGTCGGTCCGGGTGGGACCCGGGGCGCTGCACCTCGACCTCAGCCTCGCGACCTGGGCCGCCGACGGGCTCCTGGCGATCTTCTTCTTCGTCGCCGGGCTGGAACTGAAGCGCGAGTTCGTCGCGGGCGACCTGCGCGACCCCCGGCGGGCCGCGGTGCCGGTCGTGGCGGCGGTCGGCGGCGTGATCGTGCCCGCGCTGCTGTATCTGCTGGTGAACGCGCTGCTCAACCCGCTGGCGAACCCCGGCGCGGGCGGTGCGCTGCGGGGCTGGGCGGTGCCGACCGCCACCGACATCGCCTTCGCGCTGGCGGTGCTCGCCGTGGTGGGCAGGAACCTCCCGTCGGCCCTGCGCACGTTCCTCCTCACCCTCGCGGTCGTCGACGACCTGCTCGCCATCGCGATCATCGCGGTGTTCTACACCGCGCACCTGGCGCCGCTCCCGCTGCTCGCGGCGCTGCTCCCGCTGGGCCTGTTCGCTGTGCTCGTACGGCGCGGGGTGCGCGCGTGGTGGCTGCTGGCGCCGCTCGCCGTGGTCACCTGGGCCCTGGTGCACGCGTCGGGCGTACACGCCACGGTGGCCGGCGTGCTGCTCGCCTTCACCATCCCCGTCCACCGGACCACCGGAGATGCCACCGGAGAGGTCACAGGACAGGGCGCGGGCCCGGCCGAGCACTTCGAGCACCGGTTCCGGCCGCTCTCCGCCGGGGTGGCGGTGCCGCTGTTCGCCTTCCTGTCGGCCGGGGTGGCGCTGGGCGGGCCCGGCGGCCTGCCGGGGCTGCTCACCGGCGGCGTGCCTCTCGGCGTCGTCGCCGGGCTCGTCGTCGGCAAGCCGCTCGGGATCACCGCGGCCACGTGGCTCGTCGCGCGCTTCACCCGGGCCGACATCGACGACGGCCTGGCCTGGGTGGACATCGTGGGGGTGGCGATCCTTTCCGGCATCGGGTTCACGGTGTCGCTGCTCATCGGCGAGCTCGCGTTCGGCGCCGGATCCACCTGGGACGGTCAGGTCAAGGTCGCGGTGCTGACCGGGTCGCTGGGCGCGGCGCTGCTGGCCACCGTGATCCTGCGCCTGCGCGACCGCGTCTACCGCCGTCTCGCCGAAGCCGAAGCTCGCGCCCGGGCCGAGGCCGAGACCGGGGCGCGGACCGCCGCCGCGCCCCGGTGACAGATCAGCGGGTGACAGGTCAGCGGGTGACAGGCCTTAAGGCGACCGCTCACCAGGTGACGGGGAGCGTGTCGATCCCTCCGGTCAGTGTGCCGCTCCGCGCCTCCAGTTCCTCGTACGGCGCGGCGAGGGCGAGTGCGGGGAAGCGCGCGAACAGGGAGCCGAAGACGGCGTTGAGCTCGATCCGCGCCAGGCCCGACCCCAGGCAGTGGTGCGGGCCGTGGCCGAAGCCGATGTGCGGCCGCGGATCGCGCCGGCGGATGTCGAACTTCTCGGGGTCGGGGTAGACGCGCTCGTCCCGGTTGGCCGCGTGGATCGCCAGTGACACCAGTTCACCCTCGCGGATGCGCACCCCGCCGACCTCGACGTCCGCGTGCGCGTAACGGATCAGCCCGTGCTCGCTCGGCGCGCCGAACCGCATGATCTCCTCGACGGCGGCGTCGAGGAGGGAGGGATCGCGCAGCAGCGCGTCGCGCTCGGCGGGGTTGCGCAGGAACAGCAGCACGCCGTAGTCGATCTGGTTGACCGTGGTCTCGTGGCCCGCGAACAGCAGGCCGCCCGCGATCTTGGCGATCTCCTCCTCCGGCAGCGAGGCGTTCGCCAGATCGGTGTAGACGTCCTCGCCGGGGTTCTCTCGCTTGGCCTTCACGATCTCGAAGGTGTAGGCGTTCAGCTCCATCTGCGCGTCGGCGGAGCGGGCGAGATCGGTGAGGTCGGTCATCGCCTCGGCCACGGCCCGGAACCTGTCCCGGTCCTCGTACGGCACGCCGAGAAGCTCGCAGATCACCTGGATGGGGAGCGGAAGCGACAGCCCCGCGTGCAGGTCGGCCGGCGGACCCTGCTCGGCGAGCCCGTCGAGAAGGTTCCCGACGAGCGCCCGCACGCCGTCCGACAGGGCGCGCATGCGCCGGGCCGAGAACGCGGGGGACAGCAGGCGCCGCATCTCCTTGTGGATGATCCGCTCGGTGGCGTAGTCGCCGGTCGGGCCGCCGAGCAGGACGTTGTTGGACAGCCGGGCCGCCGTCTCGGGAGCGGGGTGGGAGCGGCCGAACCTGTCGTCGCCGAACACCTGCCGGATCTCGTCGTAGCCGGTGACGAGCCACGCCTCGTCCCCGGTGTGGGTCCGGACCCTGGCGATCGGCGCGCTGGTGCGCAGCTCGCCGAAATATGGCGAGATATCCAGTATGTCTGGCCGATCGAACGGCAGTCGTGGCAGCTCGGGCATGGGCGGCCTTCCCTTCGGCACAGGGGTGGACCACTTGAATCTCCCCCCTGACCGCACGGCTGACAAGGTAGTAAAAGCATGTCCGGTGTGACGGGAGAGCGGACGTTTGCCTCAGTGCCCGTCCCGTTCCTCCGGGTTCCGCCGGAGAACGTCGGTGAGGACCGTCAGCGTCGTGCCCGGGCGAGGCATGGGACGGATGGGGCGAAAGGAACAGGGATCAGGTGGTGGTGAAGTCACCGCAGCCCGGGGGAGATCTTCGCCCGGGCAGTGGTGGCGGGCCCTCCGGATGGGGGAGGTGGCCTCTCACTACCAATCGTGTCCGGATGAGCACATCGTTGTCTCCCGGCACCGAGCCTGGAGGTGGTGACGAGTGCGGTTCTCCGCCGAGGACGCTGCGTACAGTCAACTGAGCAGCGAGTACGCCGGCCGCTGGTCGGTCTGGAGAAGCGACGCCGGCCGTTGGTACGCGACCCGCATGACGCGGTCGCTGTCCAGGATCCAGATGGACCGGGGCCTGATCATGACCGCCTGCGGAGAGAGCGCGGAGGAACTGCGCGCGCTACTCATGGTCCAGGAGGGCCTGGCGGGCAGCCAGCCGCTGCCCTCCCCCTGACAGCCGTGACGCCGTGACGCCGTGACGCCGTGACAGCGGTGCCGCGCCGGGCGGGGCGGGGGCGAGGGGTGGGCAGGGCGGGTGCGGGCAGGGCGGGATTATCGGGAAAACGGGTGGGAAGATCGGGTTCATGACAGAACCGGAGGTCCGCCGGCCCGTTCCCCCGACCGGTACGCAGCACGTCATCGCCGCGCACGGCTACCGGGCGGTCGTCACCGAGGTGGGTGCGGGCCTGCGTGCGCTCACGTTCCGGGACCGGCCGCTGGTCATGTCGTACCCGGAGGGCAAGCCACCCGTCGGCGGCGCCGGGCAGTTGCTGCTCCCGTGGCCGAACCGGGTCAGGAACGGCCGCTACGACGCGGACGGCGAGACGAGACAG
Source organism: Microbispora sp. NBC_01389 (assembly GCF_045040095.1). NCBI lineage: Bacteria > Bacillati > Actinomycetota > Actinomycetes > Streptosporangiales > Streptosporangiaceae > Microbispora > Microbispora sp. NBC_01389. The sequence continues at coordinate 381,201 of NZ_CP109552.1, read as the reverse complement.
CTCGCGATCACCGAGCCGCGGACCGGCAACGCCGCGCACGGCTTCACCCGGCTGCTGCCCTGGACGGTCCTGGGCGCCGCCGGGGACTCGGTCACGCTCGGGCTGCGGCTGTTCCCCCAGCCCGGCTATCCGCACGTGCTCGACCTCACGGCGTCGTACGCGCTGGGCGAGGCGGGCCTGGAGGTCGAGGTGTCGGCGGTCAACGTGGGGGAGGGCGTCGCGCCGTACGGCATGGGCGCGCATCCCTACCTCACGCTCGGCGAGGACGCTCCGCCGGAAACCGGGCACGGCACCGAGCACGGCACCGGGAACGGTGCCGTGGACGAGGCGGTGCTGGAACTGCCCGCGGCCGAGTGGGCGCCCGTGGACGAGCAGCGGATCCCCATCGGCCGCCGGACTGTCGAGGGCACCGAGTACGACTTCCGGACGGGACGCCGCGTCGGCGGCGTCGTGCTCGACACCCCCTTCACGAACCTGGAGCGAGACGCCGGGGGCCGGGTGCGGGCGCGTCTCAGGACCGCCGACGGCTCCCGGAGCGTGGAGCTGTGGGGCGGGCCGGGCATCGAGTGGCTCCAGGTCTTCACCGGCGACACGCTCGCCGCGCCCTACCGGCGCTCGGGGGTCGCGGTCGAGCCGATGAGCTGCCCGCCGAACGCCTTCGCGACCGGCGAGTCCCTGCTGCGCCTGGCCCCGGGCGAGCGGGCGGCGCACCGGTGGGGGATCACCTCCCTGCCCGCGGCCGGTGCCTGACCAGCCGTCCGGAGAGGCCGTACGTCTCCGGAGCAGGACGGCGGATTCCGGTCCGCGCCAAACGGAAGAGACGGATGTGGTTGATTTCAGCTACTTTCATGACCGCTCGTGAGGCCGGCGAGGACCCCGGTACGGCGGCGGGTCGCCGCGCGCCCCCGTGATCCACACCCCTAGCTGCGGCGACGGCGCCCGGAGGCCGGTCATGCGGCCGCCGCGAGCTCCGCGCGCATCACAGATCGGGCATCGATCGGAAACAATCTTGTTTCTTTGAATTCACACGACCACGGTGCGTACCGTATCTTGAGTCGTGGGAGCGCTCCCATAGCCTAAGGAGGCGCGCGTGTCTCTCCCCTTCGGTGCCGCGCCGGTTGACCCGGCCCCCGTCTGGACCGCCGAGTGCCTCCTGCCCGCCGTCGGCGCGAGTGTGGCGACCGCGCGCTCCCTCGTACGTCGTGAGCTCGGCCGATGGGGTCTGGACGCGCTGGTCGACGACTGCTGCCTGATCGTGAGCGAGCTCGCCTCCAATGTCGTACGGCACGGCGGCAACGTCTTCACTCTCCGGCTCGGCAGCAACGGCTGCTGGGTGTACGGCGAGGTGTTCGACCAGGGCGACGGGGTGCCGTCCCAGCGCGACGCCGACCCGGAGTCGGTGGGCGGCCGTGGGCTGCTCATCGTGGACGAGCTCGCCGACGACTGGGGCGTGGCCGCCTCGGGCCGGGGCGGCAAGACCGTCTGGTTCCTGGCCGGGACGGGCAGCCGGTCGCTGCTGCCCGTCGTTCCGCACCAGTCGCGCATCGCTGTCTGCTGACGCCCGGCCGCCTCGCCGCCCCCTCACCGTCCCTGACCTACCGTCCCTCGGACGCTCCTCCGGAGACCCGTGCCCCGTCCAGGTGGGCCAGCACGGCGTCCGTGATCTCCTTGGGGGTGTGCGCGGCGGGGTCGAGGGTCAGGTCCGCCACCTCCTGGAAGCCCGGCAGCCGCAGGTCGCGCTGCTCGGTCAGCATGCGCACCAGGTCGGGCTTGAAATGCGGCCGGTGGGGGCTCGACTTCATCCGCTCGGCGAGGACCTCCGGCGGGCCGTCGAGGAAGACCACGAACGCGGGGGCCAGCGCCTTGCGCGTCTCGGGGTCCTCGACCGTGCTGGCCGCGGCGGCGATCACCGGGGACCGGTCGTCCGTCAGCGCGTCGCGCAGCACCAGCGCCTCGCGCGCGTGCAACTCGTCGGGGCCCAGATCCGCCGCGATCACGGCGGCGGTCGTGCCGTACCTGGCTTCGAGATCGGCGTCGCTGTCGCGCATGGGGCGGTCGAGGGCGGCGGCGAGCAGCCGTGCGACGGTGCTTTTGCCCGCGCCCATGAGTCCCATGACCACGACGGGGGTATCGGTCATGTTCGCCATGCTGCCCCATACGCCCCCCGGCATGCGACGTTTGGAATCCGTGGAGGGGATAGAGCAGAAGGCGAAGGAGGAAGCCATGACCATCGCCGGAAGCATCATCCTCATCATGTTGGGGGCCATCCTCACCTGGGCGGTCGACTTCGCGATCGCGGGTCTCGACATCCAGGTCATCGGGGTGATCCTGATGGTGGGCGGCCTCGCCGGGCTGCTCTTCGGGATCTGGCGCATGACGACGCTGCGCCGCCGGACCACCGTCACCGCCGCCACCCCCGTCGACGCCACCGCCACCCATCGCCGGGTGTACGAGGAGCGGCGCTACGACGACCCCATCTGAGACCCCATCTGACCCCTCCGCCCACGACTTCTGCTGGTCTGAAGGGAGGCCTGGACATGCCGGGACGTAAGGAACTGCCCTCGACCCTGGAGCGCTCGCCCAAGGAGGCCCAGGAGACCTGGATCAAGGCGCACGACTCCGCCGTCGAGACGTACGGCGAGGGCGAGCGCGCCCACCGCACGGCGTTCTCCGCGCTCAAGCACTCCTTCGAGAAGGTGGGCGACCACTGGGAGAAGAAGAAGGGTCGCGGGCCGTCGGACGAGCAGGCGAAGAAGAGCACCCCCAAGCCGGGCAAGACGGCCGAGGGCGTCGACGCGAACGCCTCCAAGCAACACCTGTACGACGTCGCCACCCGACTCGGCATCCCGGGCCGCTCCACGATGACCAAGGACGAGCTCGTGGACGCCATCAAGAAGGCCAACCGCAGGGCGACCGCCAAGGCCCGCTGACGGCTCCGGCCCGAGCACAGCCGACGAGAAACGGACACCGCGCCGCCGGACCGCCCGCATGGGCCCGGTCCGGCGGCGCTTCGACGTCCAGGCCGATGCCTGCCCCGCCCGTCAGACTTACGCCGGCCCCGCCCGTCAGAGCGGCGCCGCCGTACCCGCCCGTCAGGGGAGCAGGGCGAGGACGGCCTCGCGGATGGCGGTCCTGTCGATGCCCGCGTCGCGGAGCTGGTCCGCGGCGCCCGCGCTTCCGGGCATCCGCGCCACGGCCAGCTTGCGCACCGGCACCGGGCTCTCCGCGAGGGCCGAGAGCACGGCGTCGCCCAGGCCGCCCTCCGGCCAGTGGTCCTCCACCGTGACGACCCGCCCCGTGGCGGTGGCCATCGTGACGAGTTCGGGCGAGTCGAGCGGCTTGACGGAGTAGGCGTCGACGACGGTGACCGAGACGCCGTCCCCGGCGAGCAGGTCGGCCGCGGCGAGAGCCTCGTGCACGGTGACGCCCGCGGCCACGATCGTCGCCTGGCCGCCGGTGCGCAGGACCTTGCACCCGCCCACGGGGAACTCCTCGTCCGGGCCGTAGATCACCGGGGTCTCGCCCCTGGTGGTGCGCAGGTAGCGGATGCCCTCCAGGCCGGCCATGTCCGCGACCAGCCGGGCCGTCTGGTTCGCGTCGCACGGATACAGCACCGTGCTGCCGTGCACCGCGCGGAAGGCCGCCAGGTCCTCCAGGCCCATCTGGGAGGGACCGTCCTCGCCGATGGACACGCCGCCGTGCGACCCGACGAGGCAGAGCCCGGCCCGGCTCACCGCGGCCATCCGGACGAAGTCGTACGCCCTGGTCAGAAAGGCGGCGAAGGTCGCGACGTACGGGGTCCAGCCGCGTGCCTGCATGCCCGTCGCGGCGGCCACCATCTGCTGCTCGGCGATGTAGAACTCGAAGAAGCGCTCCGGATGCGCCTTGGCGAACGTCTCCAGCTTCGTCGAGTCGGCCACCTCGCCGTCGAGCGCGACCACGTCGCCCCGGGCCGTGCCGAGCGCGGCCAGGGCCTCGCCGAAGGCGGTCCGCGTCGCCACCTCCTCGCCCAGCTCGTACTTCGGCAGGACGAGCGGGCCGCCGGCGTACCGGTACGGCGCGCCCTGGGAGGCGGGCGGGGTCATCGGCACGGTCAGCGAGCGTGGGCCGCCGAGCTCGCCGAGCGCCTGCTCGGCGTCGGCCAGCGGCTTGCCGTGCTTGCCCTCGCGGTCCTCCACGGCCGACACCCCGCGGCCCTTGCAGGTTCTGGCGATGATCGCCGTGGGGCGGCGCCGGGTGGCCCGGGCGTCCGCGAGCGCGTAGTCGATCTGGCCGGGGTCGTGGCCGTCGATCTCGATCGTGTGCCAGCCGAAGGCGCCGAGCCTGGCGGCGTACGCGCCGAGGTCCCAGCCGTGCCGGGTGGGGCCGCGCTGACCGAGCCGGTTCACGTCGACGATCACGGTGAGGTTGTTCAGTCCCTCGTGCCCGGCGTGCTCGACGGCCTCCCACATCGATCCCTCGGCGAGCTCGCTGTCGCCGCACAGCACCCACACGTGGTTCGGGAGGCGGTCCAGCCGCCGCGCGGTCAGCGCCAGCCCCACGCCGACGGGCAGGCCGAATCCCAGCGAACCGGTGGCCACGTCGACGAACGGCACGTCCGGCGTCGGATGCCCCTCCAGACGGCTGCCGCGCCTGCGGAAGGTCAGCAGCTCCTCGTCGGACACGACGCCCATGGCCTTGAGCATGGCGTAGAGGAGGGGGGAGGCGTGCCCCTTGGAGAAGACCAGGTGGTCGTTGGCGGGGTCGGCCGGGTTCTCGACGTTCACGCGGAGCTGCCGCGCGAGCAGTACGGCCATCAGCTCGGCCGCCGACATCGAGGACGTGGGGTGCCCCGAGCCGGCGGCAGCGGCGGCCCGCACCGAGTCCACCCGGAGCTGGGACGCGAGTTCGCACAGGAACCGGTAGTCAAGCTCGTCCATCGTCCTCGACTACCCGGGTACGCCCCTTCATATCGCCAGAAATGGGGCGTACCCGATATATCAGTGCTTTCCCGTCAGGGACGGCTGTGTAGTCAGCGAGTAGTCAGCGGCGGCTCAGGCCGACACCGGCGAGGGCGGCGGCCCCGAGGGCGGCGGCGGCGAGGGCGGCGGCGGCGACCAGGCGGCGGTGCTGCGACAGCCACACCTGCACGCTCCGGCTGTGCGACCGCCCGTCGAAACCGCCGTGCGCGCCGTAGTCCTTGTCCTCGTCGGCGGGCTCCCACAGGTTGGAGATGCCGGTCGGCGCCTTCTCGGAGGTGAGCTGCGACTGCACGCCGGTCCTGGCGAGGTAGCGGTCGAGCAGGGCGGGCACCGCCCGCTGCCCCATGATCGTGGCCGCGGTCATCCCGCCGACCCAGTACTCCTTCCGCTCCGGGTGCTCGGCGGCGTGGACGATCGCCCGCGCCGCCACCTCCGGCTGGTAGATCGGCGGCACCGGCTGGGCGTGGCGCCGCATGCGGTTCAGCCCCCAGTCGAACTGCGGGGTGTTCAGGGCTGGAAGCTGCACCATCGTGATCTTCACGCCGGAGTCCTCGGCGAGCAGCTCCGTGCGCACCGACTCGGTGAAGCCGCTGATGGCGTGCTTGGCCCCGCAGTACGCCGACTGCAGCGGGATCGACCGGTAGGCGAGGGCCGAGCCCGCCTGCACGATCGCGCCCTTGTCCCGGGGCTTCATCAGCTCCAGGGCCACGCGGGTGCCCCACACGTAGCCGAGATAGGTCACCTTGGTCTCGCGTTCGTACTCCTCGGGAGTGATCTGGAGGAACGGCGCGAAGACCGTCGTGAACGCGATGTTGATCCAGACGTCGATCGGCCCGAGCTCGGCCTCGGCCCGCTGGGCGGCCGCGCGGACCTGGTCGTAGTCGGAGACGTCGGCGGCGAAGACCTTCCCGGTCCCGCCCTCGGCTCCGACGTCGACGGCGGCCCCCGCCAGGCCCGCCTCCCCCCGCGCGATGAGGGCCACCTTCGCGCCCTCGGCTCCGAGCCGCCTGACCACGGCGCGGCCCACCCCGCCGCTCGCCCCGGTCACCACCACGACCTTGTCCCGCAGGCTCACCTCGTCATCCTCTCGATCGGGGCCCGCCACCGAGTCTCCGCTGCCTGCGCACGGCGAAGAGCATGACGGCTCCGACGGCCGCCATGATCACCACGACGACCCCCGTCAGCCACCACAGGCGGCCGACGAAGGAGAGCACCAGCACGGCGAAGCAGAAGACCAGAGCGAACGACCCGATGCGGACGTAGATCACGTCCATCGGGGTCGCCTCGACCATGGGCTTTCCGGTCGGCGAACGTTGTTCTTCGGTCATGAACGCCCCCCTACCCTCGAATCCGGTTCACTATCGCGGTCGTCGACCTGTCCGGGACGTACCCGAGCACGTCGGGGCGCAGCGCCCGCGCCAGGTCCTCACGGGCGCACACGGCCGTGCCCGGGCGGCGCACCACCACGCTCGCCGCCGCCTGCGCGATGTCCGCGGCCCGCTCCGGGCCGGCGCCGGCCGCGAGGCTCAGGGAGAACGCGGCGGTGAACGTGTCGCCCGCGCCGATGCTCATCGTGTCGGGCGCGGGGCTCGCGAACGTGCGGTGCGGCTCCCGGCCGCGCCGGTGCAGGAGCGTCCCCTGGCCGTCCAAAGTGGTGACCACCAGCTCCGCGCCGGTGGCCTCGACGATCTCCTCCGACCGCGCGGACAGGAAGGCGACCCGGTCGTCGTCACCGCCCTCGCCGAGCAGCCGTACGATCTCGGCGTAGTTGGGCAGCACGGCCTTCGGGCGGCACTCCCGCCAGGCCGCCACGTCGTGGGCGTCCACCACGAGGACCGGCGCCCCACGGGAGCCGTCGCTCCGCTCGACGCCGAGGTCGCACAGCAGGCGGCGTACGGCCGGGGTGCAGACGCCGCCGCCGTAGTCGCAGGCGACGATGACGTCCGCGTGCGCCGCCAGCCGGGTGATCCGGTCGAGGAGCTCGCGCTCGGCCGCCTCGGGCAGCGGCGCGTCGTCCTCCTCGTCGTACCGGGCCACGATCTGGCCGTCGGTCAGCACCCGGCGCTTGACGGGCGTGCGCAGGCTGCGCACGATGACCAGGCCCTCGATGTCGAGCCGTCCCAGGGCCGCGTTGAGCGTCGCTCCCGCGGGGTCGGCTCCGGTGACGCCGACCATGTGGACCCGGGCGCCGAGGGCGGCGAGGTTCACGGCCGTGTTGGCGGCGCCGCCCGGCTGGTCCTCGATCCGCTCGATGGCCACGACCGGGACCGGGGCCTCCTGGGCCATCCGCTTGGTGCGCCCGCGCAGCCACGAGTCGAGCATCACGTCCCCGACGACGACGGCTGTGACTTCACCGAAGCGGCCCAGCGTCTCTTCCGTCATACCATGGCGGCTACCCCGGCGGACGCAGGGAAAACAACGGTCACGCCAGGCCCGGCCGGCCGGTTTGGCGGGCCGGCACGGGGGTAACCGGGAGCAGACCGCTCCACACGAGCGCCCCGCCGGGGTCAGCCGGCGGGCCGGACGGAATGGGGGGTGTCCGATGGCCCAGGAGAGGACGCGGGGAACCAGAGGCGGTCCGTGCCCATGAGCGCGCTGATCGTCGAAGGAGTCGAGCGGATCGCCGTGCTGCGGGCCAACGCGCTCGGCGACCTGCTGCTGGCCCTGCCCGCGATCGGGGCGCTGCGCCGGGCGTACCCGGCGGCGAAGATCACCCTGCTGGGGCGCGAGTGGCACGCGAAGTTCCTGCGGGGCCGCCCCGGCCCGGTGGACGAGGTCGTGCCCCTGCCGCCCATCTCCGGCGTCTCCTCCCCGGCGGACGGGTCCGCCGCCCCCGAGGAGCTGTACGAGGACCTGCGCGAGCGCAGGTTCGACCTGGCCGTCCAGATGCACGGCGGCGGGCGCAACTCCAACCCGTTCATCCGCCGCCTCGGCGCGCGGCTGACGGCCGGGTTGCGCACCCCTGACGCCGAACCGCTCGACCGCTGGGTGCCGTACGTCCACTACCAGCACGAGACGCTGCGTTACCTGGAGGTCGCGGGCCTGCTCGGCGCGGCGACCAGCGAGATCGAACCGAGGGTCGACGTCGTCAGGGAGGACTGGGCCGAGCTCGGCCACACACTGGGAAGGGTGCCGCGGGGCCTGGTGGCGATCCATCCCGGCGCGCGCGACCGGCGCAGGCGCTGGCCCCCGGAGCGGTTCGCGGAGGTCGCCGACCGGCTCGGGCGGCCGGTGGTGGTGACGGGCGTCGAAGAGGAGCGCGACCTCGTAGAGAAGGTCGTCGCCCAGATGCAGGCACCGGCGAGAGCCGTGATCGGGGAGCTGTCCCTCGGCGGGCTCACCGCGTTGTACGCCGCCTGCGACCTGCTCGTCTCCAACGACACCGGGCCACGGCACCTGGCCGCGGCGACCGGCACGCCCACGGTCGGCGTCTACTGGTGCGGCAACATGATCAACTGGGGTCCGCTGAGCAGGGGTCATCACCGGCCGCTCATCTCCTGGACGTCGCGCTGCCCCGTCTGCGGCGCGGGCGCGACCAAGGACGGCATGCGGGAGTGCGGCCACCGGGACGTCTCCTGGGTCGCCGACGTCGGCGTCGACGACGTGCTCGAACAGGCATGGGACCTGCTGGGATGAGCACGGCCGCGGCCGAGGTGCTCCAGGCGCCGCCCGTCGAGCTGCGGCCCAGCGACCCGGCCGAGCCCGGTATCAGGCGCCGCCGCCGGGGGCGCGGGTTCGGCTACACCTGGGCCTCCGGCCGGCCCGTGCGCGACCGCGCCGCGCTGCTCCGGATCAGAACCCTCGCGATCCCGCCGGCCTGGACCGACGTCTGGATCTGCGCCCGTCCGGACGGCCACCTGCAGGCGGTGGGGACCGACTCCGCCGGCCGGCGGCAGTACCGCTACCACGACGAGTGGCGCAGGCAGCAGGACGAGGCCAAGTTCGACCATGTGCTGGAGATCGCCGAGCGGCTCCCCGCGTTCCGGGAACGGGTCGCGCGGGACCTGCGCGGCGAGGGGCTGGGCCGCGAACGGGTGCTGGCCGCGGCCGCCCGGATGCTCGACATCGGCTTCTTCCGGGTCGGCGGAGAGGAGTACACCGACTCCTACGGCCTGGCCACGCTCAAGACCTCGCACGTGAAGTGCGGCGACGGCAGGGTCGTGTGCCGCTATCTCGCCAAGGGCCGCAAGGAGCGGGAGCAGGTGCTCGCCGACGCCGAGGTCTGCGAGGTCCTGACCGCGCTGTCGAAGGGACACCGCGGCGAGCTGCTGCGGTACCGCGCCGGCGAGACGGGCGAGGGAGCATGGGCCGACGTGCGCAGCGCCGACATCAACGCCTATCTCAAGGACGCCTTCGGCACCGACGTGTCGGCCAAGGACTTCCGCACCTGGCACGCCACCGTGCTCGCGGCCGTCGGGCTCGCCGTCTCCCGGCCGGTGCGCAGCGGCGCCGGCCGCAGGCGCGCGGTGTCCAGGGTGATGAGGGAGGTGTCGGAGTACCTCGGCAACACCCCGTCGGTGTGCCGCGCCTCCTACGTGGACCCGCGTCTCGTCGCGCTGTACGAGAAGGGCCGGACCATCCCCCTCGAACGGCTGGCCGAGGACGCCGAAGGCGGGCTCGCCACCCACGGACCGGTCGAGCAGGCCGTCATCGCGCTCCTGCGCCAGGCGCCGTCCCGGCGGCCGGCCCGGCGCCGTACGGGCCGCCGGGCCGCCTGATCCCCTGTCACTTCGCGAAGCCGTCGCGGAAGGGCCGCCGCAGAAGGGCCGCCTCGCACGCCGTCGGGCGAGGCGGCACTCCGGATGGGGCGGCGGTCAGCGGACTCCGGCCCCGAGGGCCCGTACGGCGGCGTCGATCACCTGGGCGGCCGAGATCGCGCCGACGTCGCCGGACTCGTGCAGCACCGGGTGCCGGCGGCCGTCCGGAGGCGACACCAGCACCGACGGCGTCCGGTAGGCCGCGGCGAGCCGCGTCAGCGCGACGTCGCCGCTTATCACCAGCCTGGCCCCGGCGACCAGCGCGCACAGCTGCCGCAGCGACGTGCGGCCCGCCAGCACGATCTGCGGCGGCAGCACCGCCCGGGTCGCCACCAGCAGCGCCATCGGCCGCTCGCGCAGGCTCCCCGTGATCACGACGGGCAGGCCGTCCTCCGACAGCCTCCGCGCCACCGTGGCGAAGCGCTCCGCGGGCCAGCGCAGCGACGCGCCGCCCGCCCCCGGATGGATCACGACGGCCCCCGGCGCCGGGCTGGCCGTCAGCGGCGTGGGCAGGGTCGTGTCCTCCGGGTCGGCCGGCACGCCGTACCACCGCAGCAGGCGGCACCAGCGCAGCACCTCGTGCTCGCCCGGTTGCCACCACGGCCCCCTGACCCAGGGTACGTCCCGGTTGGCGTACGCCCACAGGCGGTCGACGCCCCTGCCCTCGTGCCGCAGGTTCAGCAGGACGCGGTGACTGCGCGGGCCCCGGCCGTGCAGGTTCACGGCGAGGTCGGGCAGGAGCGGGGGATGCCCGGCGTCCTCCTCACCCGGCCCGGGCCACGTCAGCGGCGCGAACCCGCGGGCGGGGAGGATGCGGTCAACGGCGCCGGTGAGCGCCGCCAGCTCGCTCAGCTCCGGCGGGCAGGCGAGGACCACCCGCAGCCCGTGCCGGCGCAGGGCGCGCAGCGCCGGCACCACGCCGAGTAAACCCTCGATCCCGTCCGAGCGCAGTACGAGGGCCGTGGACGTCACCGGCTCACCTCCGGGGGGCGACGCGGCTCACGACGCGCTCCGGTCGAGGTGGCGGGTGGGCAGCACCTGGTCGTAGGCGGCCAGCGTCTCACCGGCGATCCGGCTCCAGTTGTACCTGGCCCGGGCGCGGTCCGCCCCGGCGATGCCGTACGCCGTGCGCCGCACCGGGTCGTCGATCAGCCGGCGCAGCGCCCTGGCCAGCACGGCGGGGCGGCGGGGCGGGACGAGGACGCCGGTCACGTTGTTGACGACGGTCTCCCTCTGCCCCCCGACGGCCGAGGCGACGACCGGGACACCGCAGGCCATCGCCTCCAGCGCCACCATGCCGAACGGCTCGTACCACGGGACGGACACGACCGCGGTGGCCGAGCGCATCAGCGCGGGGAGCTTCTCCCGCTCGACGCGGCCGAGGAAGCGGACCCGGTCGGACACCCCCGCCTGGGCCGCGAGCCAGCGCAGCCGGGTGACCTCGGGGTCGCGGTGCAGTTCGGCCGCCGGGGGGCCGCCCGCGACGACCAGTTCGGCGTCCCTGAGGTACTGCAGGGCGAGGATCGTGGTCTCCACGCCCTTGCGCGGCACCAGCCTGCCCACGGACAGCAGGCGCGGGCGGCCCGGCCGCTCCAGCGGCCGCACGTGGGGATTGAAGGCGGTCACGTCCACCCCGCAGGGGACCACGCGCGCGGTCCGGCGCGGCACCCGCAGGCGGATCAGCTCGTCCACCTCGTCGCCGCAGGTCGCGACGACGGCGTCCACGCGCCGCCCGATCTCGGCCTCCGCGTCCACGCGGTCGCGCGGGCTCGTGTCGGCGGGGCCCTGGTGGCGCCGCTTGACGCTGCCGAGAGCGTGGTAGGTGTGCACGACGGGAATCCGCAGCTTCTCCGCCGCCGCGAGCGCCGCGAGGCCGCTCATCCAGAAGTGGCTGTGCACGACGTCGGGCCGATCGAACAGCCACCGGTCGTGCAGCCATTTCCCGAAGTGGGGAACCCACGGAAGGATCTCGTCCTTGGGGATCTCGGAGGCGGGGCCGGCGGGAACGTGGACGACGTCCACACCGGGGGCGAAGGCGACGGTCTCCGCGAGGTCCTCGCGGTCCCTGCGCGTGTAGACGGTGACCTCGTGGCCGGCTCGGGCGAGTTCGCGGGCGAGCGCGGCGACGTGCACGTTCTGGCCGCCCGCGTCGACCCCGCCGAGCGTGGCGAGTGGGCTGGCATGCTCCGAGACCATGGCGATCTTCACTGGGGGTTCCTCCATGAGCGGCAGTGGCGGGTACCCGGCTCGGGAGTCAGGGAGTCCAGGTGAACGGGGCCGGTGACCGGGACCGCGTCAGGAGCGGGTCGCGTACGGCGGGCCGTTGCGGGCGAGGGGCGGAGGGCGGGCCCTGGGCCCGTGAGCGGCAGAGCGCACGCTGGATGTGCGGCGCCGGGGGCGGCCGTCAGGAAGGCCGCGGCGTGGGAGCCGTCGGAGAGGCGGGGGAGACAGGTGCCGACGCCGATGTGTTCCGTACCCGCGGCGGTTCTTTCAGGGCGGGGGGAAGACCGGTCGCACGTTCCCAAGACGCTCCTCCAACATGGCATGCTCACGCCAAGGAGGTACCTGCGTCTTAGGCACCAGGAATACCGATAACCATAACCCCTCGGAGGCCCGCCAAACCAGTTGTTCCGCCGGGAAAGGCCAGGGGTTTCGCCGGGGGAGGTCAGGGCAGCGCTCATCTAAAAGGCCTAGGGGGTCAGAGATGGAGACGCCGCACTACGTCGCGGCCCGCGTGCAGCGGGCTCTCGCGGAGGACGAACGGACCACCGAGCTGGGCATCCGGGTCGACGTGCGGGGAGAACAGGTCTACCTGCGCGGGCAGGTGTCCTGCGACGAGCGGCGGCACCAGATCGAGAACGTCGCCCGCGAAGCGGCTCCGGGCCTGCGAGTCCACAACGAGATCACTCTGGTGGAGGTGCGGGAGCCGGGAGAGGAGGAACATCTGTGAGGGAGATGCGCATCGCGGCCGTAGCGGACATCCACCTGGGCGAGGACCTGCGCGGCCACTACCGCAAGAAGATCGAGGGCATCGAGCGCCGGGCCGACGTGCTGCTCGTGGGGGGCGACCTCACCAGGCACGGCACGATCGCCGAGGGCCGGGTCGTCGCCGAGGAGCTGAGCGGCCTGCCCATTCCGGTCGTCGCCGTGCTCGGCAACCACGACTACCACTCCGACCACAACCAGGAGATCGTCGACCTGCTGCGGGACGCGGGGATCACCGTGCTGGACGACGAGGGCACCGTCGTCCCCGTCGACGGCGTACGGCTGGGCGTCGCCGGCGGCAAGGGCTTCGGCGGCGGCTTCGCCGGGAAGTGCGCCAGCGATTTCGGGGAGCCGGAGACGAAGGCGTTCGTCCGGCACACCAAGGACATCGCCGAGAGATGGCGGCGGGCGCTGAAGGAGCTGGATGCCGACCACAAGATCGTGCTCAGCCACTACTCCCCGGTCAAGGACACGCTGATGGGCGAGCCTCCGGAGATCTACCCCTTCCTCGGCAGCTACATGCTGGCCGAGGCGGCGGACGCGGAGGGCGCCGACCTGTTCATCCACGGGCACGCGCACGCGGGCACGGAGAAGGGCGTCACCCCGGGCGGCATCCGGGTGCGCAACGTGGCCCTGCCGGTCATCAAGCACGCCTACACCGTCTACTGCCTCAACGGCGACGACTGCTGAGCGGCCGCCGCCGAATCACCGCCGGCGAGCGGACGGCTGGTCCGGCGGACGTCCACCGGACACGGAACGGCGACCGGTTTCGCGAAACCGGTCGCCGTTCCGTGTCAGGTCAGAGTTCAGGGTGTACGCGGCTAGGGATTGAAGATGCTGACACCCCCGGGGCCGATGAGGAACCCGAGGACGATGAGGACAATCCCCCAGAGGATGTCCCGACGGGCCAGGATGACGTAGATCCCGGCGATGACCAGTACCACGGCGATGATCCAAAGCAGAGTAGCCATGGCCCTCCACTGCCCTCGCGAGGGGGCACGTAACATCATCCAGTCCTGGGCCCGATTGAATTTGCGGCCAGAGCGTACATCGTTACGTTTGCTTGACCTGATTCGGGCATATGGGGATATATGACCACTTTCGGATGCGGTTCCGCCCGGGGATCGGCACCGGCGAGGCGCTCAACGAGCGTCGTCACGGAGGAGGCCGCCACCGCCTCGACGCCCTGCGGGTCCGCACCCGAGACGCACCTGGACGCCAGTCAGGCCGGCCGTACGAAGGGAGCGCGGCCGCGGCGAACCGAGGTCGCGCTCCTTCAGGCGTTCTCAGGCGTCGTTGGTCGTCAGGGTGTCGGTTCTGACGAGGCGCAGTGACAGCAGCGGCTGGACGAACCACAGCCAGGCGCAGAGCAGCGCAACTCCCGTCCCGACCACCGCGGCGGGCCAGGCGCTGGTCAGCGCGTCCACGACCAGAGCGGTGGAGCAGGCCATGGCGACGGCCAGGGCCAGCGCCCCGGCCACGCCCAGCCGGTTGGCGCGGCGCAGCAGCGGTTCCTTGAGCCCCGACCGGAACAGGATGCGGTGCTGGGTGGCCGGAGCGATCGTGCAGATCGAGGCGAACGCCGCGCTGATGACGGCGATGTAGAACAACCAGTTCCCGGTCGTGTCGACCTTGCTGAAACCGGAGGAGAACGGCAGTGTCAGCAGGAACGCGAAAAGCACCTGCACGCCCGTCGCGGCCACCCGCAGACCCTGCAGCAGCTCGCCGAGCTCGCGGTCGACCCGCTCCTTCGGGCTCTCGTCGGTGTTCTCCAGAGGTTCGAGCACTTCGCTCACTCCGCGGCCTTCATGAGCCGGGCGTAGGCGAACTGGAGCCAGTCGGAGATCGCCACGGCCGCCATGGTGGCGCCCGCGAGCCGGGTCAGGCGGGGAAAGAACACCGTGCCCGCGGCGTAGCCGGTCGCCACCCACTGGGACAGGCAGAACGGGCAGGTCAGCAGCTCGCCCACGGCGTGCTGCAGCCCGTGACCGCGGACCTTCTCGCTCAGCTCGGCCGGGCCGGAGACGCCCTTATAGCGGGTGAAGGGGGCGCGTATCGGGCTGGTCACCGGGTCCTTGGCCAGCGTCCGTGAGAGCCGGTGCGTGAACAGGCCCATGAGCATGAGGTCCATCGGGCTGATCTTCTCGGGCGGCTTCCGGCCGGTCAGCCTGGCCGTGGCCAGCAACGCGGAAACGGCCCCGCCGTACACCGCGAGAACCCGTGTGTACGAGGCGAGCGGACGGTTCTCCTCGCCCTCGTAGGCGCGCTTGATCTCCTGCAGGGTCTCGGTCATGAGCGCGCCCTACCCTCGATTGTTTGCGGCGAACATTGCTGGGCAAGCGACGTGAGTGGGTAGTCACAGTCACGAAGTCACCGACGCGATTCTCGATACGCTCAAGCGCGCCGGCTCCGGGCTCAAGGAGGCCGGGGTGCGTTTCGCCCTGGCCGGGGGCTGCGCCGGGTACGCGAGGGGCGCCGCGCCATCGCTGCACGACGTCGACTTCGCTCTGCTGGAGGAAGACGTCCCGCTCGCGCTGAAGACCCTGGAGGGCCTGGGTTTCCGGACCGCGAGACCACCGGAGGACTGGCTGGTCAAGGCGTTCGACGAGGAGGGTGTGCTCGTCGATCTGATCTTCTCGCTCGCCGAGCGGCCCGTCACCGAGGCCATGCTGGCCCGGGCCGAGCCGATCAACGTCGCCGCGCTGAGCCTTCCCGTCCTCGAAGCCACCGACCTGGTGATCTCCTGGATCATGCCGCTGTCCGAGCACGCCTGCGACTACGGCTCGCTGCTGCCGATGGTCCGGGCGATGCGCGAACAGGTGGACTGGGACAGGGTCGCGTCGGTCGTGGCCCCGTCGCCGTACGCCTCGACGTTCGTCACACTGCTGGAGAAACTGCGCATCGTCGCCCCTACGAATCCGACATCCGACACCAGCTGGCCATGAAGCCGGCCGTACCGGTCTGACGTGCGGGCCCGCCCGGCCAGGCGGAGGGGCCGGGCGCACACGTGGTGAGGGGCCGCGCCGTGGTGGCGCGGCCCCTCACACGTCATGCCGTCACTCCGTCATGCGGTCACAGGGTCTCGCTGCTGTGGGGGAAGCGCCCGTAGTAGTCGGCCAGGCGGTCCCGGTACTCGGGCTGCGTCACCGCCGCCTCGTCGTACTCCGGTGCGTTCTTGATCTCCTGCTTGGTCCTGCTGACGAAGACCTTGCGATCCTCGCGGTCGATGCTCTTCACCACGCTCGCGGGGAGCATGACCTTCTTACCGAAGATCCAGGGGCCCGTGTCGACGACGATGTAGCTTTGGCCGGCCTCGTAGGTGGCCTCGTCCACGGACCCGATCTTCCCGTCCACGGCCTGGACGTCGTACCCGACGACGTCCATCTGCCCTCCGGTGCCGTAAACGGTGTCGGGATACGACCAGAGATCCGGTGTCATTGTGACTCTCCCTTCGTCGTCATTCACCTATCCCGGAGCGCGGAATGGGAATACCCCGACGACGTAAGAGCAGTACAGGGTCCGGCCGCGTCGTGACGCGGGACGACCCCGGACGCCGCTACCCTTGTCGTGCGGGCGCCGCTAGCTCAGTTGGTCAGAGCAGCTGACTCTTAATCAGCGGGTCCGGGGTTCGAGTCCCTGGCGGCGCACCACCACAGCGGTTCACCACCGCCGTTCACCACCGCCGTTCACCACCGCCGTTCACCACCGCCGTTCACCACCGCCGTTCACCATCGCGGTCGACGTGATCCGATCAGCGCGTCAGGGCGCGGTGGAGACGTCGAGGACGGCGGTGAACTCCAGGGCGGGGAAGGAGCCCAGATCCGCCGCGGAGCCGTCGGGCTTGCGCGCCCACAGCGCGTCCATGACCGCCTGACCACCGCTGAGGTCGATGGTCCCGTTGATCTCGATGATCATTGTCTCGCCGGCCGCGTCCCGCTCGACGGGCAGCCAGAAGGTCACCGTGTCGCCGATCCGCAGCCAGCCGCCCTCCGTCGGTCGCAGGCCGGGCCGCTTCGCCAGGTCGGAGAAGGCGAGCCGTCCGTCGCGCTCGGCCCGCCAGACGCCCGCGCCGAGCCACCCCGCCGCGACGCTCCGCCACTCCGGGTCGTCGCCGTGCTGTTCGAGTTTCCGGTACGGAGCCTGGATGCGCAGGTCGACGGGAAGCTCCTGGCCGGTCCACGGCCGGTCGTCGATCAGGCCGGTCCGGTCCGCCGTCGCCTGCGGTGCGGCGGTCGTCACCACGGCCGTGACTGTGGCGGTGGCGCCGGGGACCGGACCGGCCTGCCCGGAGCCTGTCGACGGGCCGGCCCCGAGAGTTCCCGAGGCGAGCAGGCCGGGGACGAGGGCCGAGACCAGGTAGGGCGCGAAGCGCTGCCGGGACGCGTGAACCGGCGTCCAGACGCGGAGCCAGAGCGGGGCGATCAGGGGCCAGGCGACGAGGAGGGCGGTGATCTCGGTGAGCTGGGTCCGGGCCGGCGACAACCACTCGGGCAGCCCCCCGATCACCGTCCGCACCGACTCGCCGAAGGAGGACCCGGTGAGGTTCAGGGCGATCAGCTGGAAGACCACGATCGCGGCGATGCGCACCACGATCGCCAGGGGCCAGAGAGCGGCCAGGGCCGCCGTACCGCCGGGCCACAGGCGCGCGGCCCACAGGCGGAGCCGTAGCGGAGGATGGCTCAGCAGCGCGAGGGCACGCAGGACGGGGTGCGCCCGCGGGCGGGCGGGGCCGAGGGCGCGGGCCAGCGCGGCGGGCCCGACGGCGCTCATCGCGTAACGGTCCGCGCTGAGCTCCGCGGCCCAGAGGCCCGCCACGGGCAGGATCAGGGTGATCGGGAGCGCGGCGACGACCTTCAGGACGGCCGCGAACAGCGACGACCCTCCGGCGCCGTCCGCGACGAGATACACCGCCGACACCGGCGTGAGCACGGCGAGGGCCGCGCCCCACATCCTGACGACCCAGGCGAACGGGCCGGCGAGACCGACGATCAGGTGGTCTCCCTGGCGCAGGTGGGCGACCTCGTGGAGCAGCACGGCCCGGGCCGCCTCCCGGTCCCGGCTCCACAGGCTCACCAGCGGGGGGTAGACCGCGACGCGCGCCTCCCGCCAGCCGACCGGATAGACCCGGGCCAGCCGGTCGTGCCGTTCGCCGAGGCGGACACCGGCGGCGGGGGCGTGGCTCCGGACGAAGGCCGTCATCGCCTCGATCACCGGGTCGTCGCTGGGCAGCAGCCGGTGCCGGTGTTCGGCCCATCGCCCGCGCGCCCCCGGAAACAGCACCCCGGCGATCCCGGCCAGCAGGAGCAGCGCGGGGAGGAACTCCAGGGCCCCGGTCGCGGTCAGGAGCGCCGCCGCGCCACGCTCGGCGTTGGTCAGCAGGGAGCCGACGAGCACCGTCATGCCGTCGGCGTCCTGCCGGAGGCCGTCCAGCGCCCCGGGCACGCCCGGGGCGAGGACCCCGAGGAAGTAGAACCAGAGCCATGGCGGCAGCAGCCAGTCGGAGGAGTCACCGCCTCTTCCGGCGAGCGCCCGCGTGGTCGCCGGCCCGGCCGGAGGCCCCGCGGGTGGGCTGCCGGAAAGCGCCCGGAGGAACGCCTCGATCTCGGCGGGGTCGCGGTCCTGCTGGAAGACCAGCTTGAGGGTGTCGTAGGTGAGCGACTCCGCGCGGTCGCCGGCGACGCCCTGGGCCCGCAGCCGGTTCCGGAGCCCGGCGATGGTCTGGTCGAGCACGGGGGTGGGGTCGGGTGAGGCAGCGGGGTCGGGTGAGGCAGTGTGGCCGGATGAGGCAGCGGGGCCGGGCCGGGGAGCGCGCGGAGGGACGCCGAAGCCGGCGGCCGGCCGCCCCGAACGGAGAGCCAGGATCATGAGCAGATTGACCAGCGGATGGGAGGCCAGCAGGCCGAGCAGGTCGCCGGAGACGACGCGGAGCGCGTCGAGGATGATCGGCAGTTCCCCGGCGCCGACGCCGCCGAAGCCCCCGGGTTCGGCGGCGGCGGCGCGCAGGAGGTCGCGGCGCCGCCGGCCACCGGCCACATACGCCTCGCCCACACGTCCGGCCGAGGCGGCCTCGGCCGGAACGAGATGTTCGGCGAGGCGCCTGGACCAGAATGCGACCGTGTCCACGGGTCCTCCACGGGGTCGAGGTGACGCCGACAGATCGTGACATTGTTTCTTGGGAACGATCCAGCCTTTTCGCGGAGTTTGCGCTATAAATCGAAAAAATCTGATCCCGTGGTGAATCCAGGGAGCGTAAATGGCCGCATCGACGCCAGAACCTTCACATGGCCCCCGGCGGGTGGGGCCATGGCCTCCCAATACCTTTCTCGGTTCGCTTGACCCGGTGACGCGAGACGAGATGCTCTCGGCCGGCGATCCGCTCCAGGTGGCCAGCGGAGAGACGATCGTCATGGAGGGTGACAGGAGGACCAGGCACGTCTTCCTCATCATCCAGGGATACGTGAAAGTCCTGAGCAACAGCGCGGACGGCAAGGTGGCCCTGCTCGCGATCCGCGCGGGGGGAGACCTCGTCGGGGAGTTCGCCGCGCTGGACGGCAGCCCCCGGGTCGCGTCGGTGGTGACGGTCGGCCCGTGCTTCGTGCGCAGGATCGGTCAGCGCGATTTCCTCGACTTCCTCGCCCGGCATCCCGGCGCGGCACTCGCGGTGAACGTGACCGTGGTGGGAAAGCTGCGCCACGCCACCTGGCAGCGCATCGAGATCGGGACCTCCCCCGTACCCGTCCGCGCGGTGCGGATGCTGCTCTACCTCGCCACCCGGTACGGCGAGGCGACGCGCGAGGGCGTGCTGATCGCGTCCCTGACGCAGCAGGAGCTGGCCGCCATGATCGGCTCCCGGGAGAACAGCGTGCACAAGATCCTGCGGGAGCTCAAGGCCCGCAAGGTGATCGAGACGCGGTACGGAAGGATCCTGATCAGAGACAGGCAGGCTCTGTGCGACGCGGCGGGAATCAGCGAAATCCCGCCGGAATACGGAGTCTGGCCGCCGCCGGGACCGCACAGTGAGGAGGACTGACGAGGACGCTGTGTGGGCGGCTGTGTGGTCGGCTGGGTGGGCGGCTGGGTGGGCGGAGGGCGAATGGACGGGTCGGACCCGGTGCGGCGGTTGTGCGCGGTGGTGGAGGCCGAAGGCCCGGTGGACCATCCGTACTCCCCGGTCGCCGACGTCGTCGAGAGCGCGAGCGCGGCGGCCGGGGTCGACCAGATCGCTCTTCAGGTCCTGCCGTCGGGCCTCCTCCTCGTGTTGAGCTCGGGGGTCAACGAGGCGCGCGTGGTCTCCGATCTGAGCCGGGAACTGCGCAACGCGCTGTGGCGGCTGAACCGGCGGCTGTCCGGCGCGCACCGCCTGCGCTGCCGGATCTCCTTCCACCAGGGGCTGGTCCGGCTGACCGACGAGGGGTTCGACGGACAGGCGGTGCGGGTCGCCCGCGACCTGTGCGGCAGCGACGATCTCCGCGCGGCCCTGCTGGAAAGCGCCGAACACGATCTGGCGTTGATCCTCAGTGCCCGGCTCCTCGACGAACTGGCCTATCCGGAGTCGACCGGCCTGCACCGGGAGCAGTTCCGCCGGGTCACCGCGACCGCGCAGGGCAGGCACGTCCCGGCGTACGTCTACGCGTACGGCGAGGCGACGTGAGCGGCGACGTGAGCGGCGACGTGAGCGGGGAGGTGAGCGGGGAGGTGAGCGGGGACGGAGCGGCGCTCGCCGGCGAGCCCGCCACGGTCCTGCTCGCCGAGCCCGTGTACCGGACGGACGGGTGGCTCGCCGAGTGGCGTGAGGTGCCGCCACGACCGCGGGACTCCTTCCTGCTCCGGCTGTTCGCCCGCGGCGAGCTGTGGCTGCGTCCCGGCGGCGCCGCCGAGGCGCGCCTGGCGTCGGGGGAGCCGCTGACCGGCTCCTGGCGGGTGGACGGGCCCTTTCCGCTGGTGCCGACCTCGTGGCCGGACGGAACGGGCACCCTGGACGGGTACCTCTCGGAGGACGCCGGCGGCTGGTGGTTCGACGCCGTCTACACGGGCCCCGGCTGGGTGGGGAGTGCCGTCGTCGCCCGCGTGAGACAGCGCTTCACGCCCCGGGGCCACCTCCGCATGCCGGGGCCCGGCGCCGCTCGGGCTCCTGATGTCGCGTCCGTTCGGGTTCCTGATGTCGCGTCCGCTCGGGCCCGCGAGCCCCGCCCCGGCGCGATGGAGCCGGTCACGTCCCCGCGGCCCGCCTCCCTGGAGGGCCTTCGTACGCTGCTCGACGCCGCGTCGCTCCGGGGCAGGTGGCGGGTCGTCGCCGGCCCGGCGTACGGCACGACCGTGACCGTCTCCTCCGCGAGCGCGTTCGCGGAGCACGGCGGAGGGTTCCTCCGGCTGGCGCGCGGCCCGGACGTCGCCGTCGGCCTGGCGCCGGCGGCTCCGGGCGCCGGATGGGAACTCGTGGTCCTCGCGAGAGTGGACGCGCCCCCGCCGACCCTCTCCGGGGTGGGAGACAGGATCGAAGACGGGGCGGCGCTGCGCCGTCTCGGCATCGAGTTGCTGGCCGCCGGGAGGTTCGGCCAGGCCGCGCCGATCCTCGACCGCGCGGCCGAGTTGTCCGCGGGCGGCGAGGCGTCCACGAGCACCGGCCGCGTGATCGACCTGCTCGGGCTGTGCGACGCGCGGATCCGCTGCGCGTTCGCCGGATCCCGCTTCGCCGTCCTGCCCGCGGCGCTGGTCGCCGCGGCGGACGTACGGCGTGAGATCACGCTCGGGCCCGGGGCCTTCACCCCCTGGCTCGACACGCTCCGGTTCCTTCGGGACACGGCCGAACCGCTGGGTGAGTCGTTGCGCCGGATCGCGGATCTGGCGGGTGCCGGCCCGTCGTCCTCCGGCCTCGCCGCCGCCGCGGCCGAATGCGCGGAGGCGGCCGAGACCGTGTGCGGCGTGCTGCGCTCGACGGGATCGCCGTCGGACGGCCCGGAGACGATCGAGTCGTCGGCGGCGCGCGTGGACCACGCCCTGGCCGCCGGTCAGGACGCGATGCGGGAGACGGCGGACGCGCTGGCCGCCCACGGGGCGCCCGAGCCCGGGTCGGCGGGTGAACTGGTGCTGTTGTCCGCACGCGGCGGCGCCGACGCGCTCGCTCTCATGCGTGACCGCCTCGCCCGGTCGGCCCCCGCGGCCGCGGCGAGATTCGTGCTGGACCAGGCCCGTGAGGCGGCCGGTGTCACCGCCGGCTACGTCGAGGTGTGGCGTGCCCTGCTCGACTCCCACTGGGAAAAGATCATCTCAACTGATCAGGCACTGCCGTTCTACGAGCGGATGGTGACGCTGCTGCTCGATCTCGACGCGCCCGAGGACGCCCTGGTGGCCTCCGAGATGGCCCGGGCCCGCGCTTTCGGCGACACGCTGCGCGAGAACCGGGCCGGACCCGGCGATCCGGCCCGGGGTCTGGGCGGCGCCCCGCCGGTGAGCCGCGAGGGGCTGAGGGACATCCTCACCCGCCACGACGCCGTCGTCGTCGAGTATTTCCTCGCGGGCGACCTGCTCACCGTCTGGGTCTGGCCGCGCGGGGGCCCGCTCACACGGGTCACCCGCCGCGTCGACCGGGCCGGGCTGGAGGAGACGGTGAAGGAGTTCGGCCGGCTCGCGCGGACGGCGCGGCACGACGCGGCGTCGCGGGCGGCGATGGCCGCCGCGCTGCGCCGGCTCGGCGAGGTGCTGTGGGACGTCGTCCCGGCCGGCCTGCTGCCCGCCGATCCGGACGAACCGGTCACGGTGGTTCCGCACCTCGAGTTGTTCCACGTGCCGTTCGCCGCGCTCCGCGACGCGTCCGGGACGTACCTCGTCGAGCGCCACGCGATCCGGGTGCTGCCCGCGCTGGCCATGATCCCCGATCTGACCGCGCCGCGCCCGGGACGGCCCGCGAACGCCCCTCCCGAACTGGTGGCGCTGGTCAATCCGCGCCCGCTCCCCGAGGGGCCACAACTCGACTGGACGCAGGAACGTTTCGGCGAGATCACCGGCATGTACGGCGAACCCGTCCGGCTGTACACGGGGGAGAAGGCCACCGCCGCGACCCTGCGCGAGGTCGCGGGCACCGGGACGGTCCTGTACTTCGGCACCCACGGCCGCGCGGTCACCGAGGTCGACGACGATCCGATGATGTCGTACCTCGTGCTCGCGCCCTCCGCCGGTCACGACGGGTACCTGCGCGCCCTGGAGGTGCCCGGGCTCGGCCTCGCGGCCGATCTGGTGATCCTCGCGGCCTGTGAGACCGGCGGCGGAGCGGCGACCGCGGACGGTGTCATCGGACTGAGCCGCGCGTTCCTCACCTCCGGGCCCACCGGGCTGATCACGACCCTCTACCCGGTCGGCCAGCACGCCGGCTTCTACCTGATGGCCGACTTCCACGAGTCCTGGCTGCTCGACGGGCTGGAGCCGGTGAGCGCTCTCCGGCACGCACAGGCCCGTGCCGCCTCGGCCCAGCGGGTCACCGCGCAGGAGCCGCACCTGTGGGCGGCGTTCACGTTCTTCGGCTTGGGCTCCGTCACGCGCGCCGCGGGGGAAGCTCCGACGGCGCAGGCAAGAGAGGCGACACCGAGATGACCGACCAGACAGCCGCCCTCCCTGGTCCGTACGGGCAGGCCGACGACGCGCCGTCCGACGCACCGTCCGAGGCGCCGGACGGCTTCCCCTCCGGGGAACTGCTCGCCCGCTCCGACCTGTATGGGGCGGAGCATTTGCTCGGCCACGGGACGCAGCGCCCGCGCGAGTCCGGGGTGGACATCGCCCGGCCCTTCGTTCACCCGGTGCCGGACGAGACGCTCTCCCCGGTGCTGCGCGGCCGCGCCGAGACCATGGGCGTACGGCACTACGAGGCGCTGTTCGCGTTCGACCTGGAGGAACTGCCCGCCGACCGCCGTTACACGGGAGTGCGGTTCGAGGTGCGCCTCGTCGACGACGACGCGGTCGCGTTGCGTCTCGGGGTGGGCGAGACGCTGATGGACGACGTCCTGGGCCCGTGGCCGAGCAGTGGGCCGCCGGCCGCGTCGCCGGGTGCTCCGGCTGGCGCGGAAGGGCGGTACCGGCGGCTGCTCAACCGGCTGCGCGACGTGCCGGGCGACCCGGAGCCGCGCGTCTTCGGCGCGGGGCGCCCGTCGTTCGGGTTCACCCTCTCGGCCGAGCCCGGGCGTCCGCTGACCCGCCGGTCGTACGGCCTGCGCGTGCTGCTCGAACTGCCCGGCGACGTTCCGGACCTCGCGGGCAGCCTCGTCGTCGGCACCACGATCAGCCGGGTCCGCCGTACGCGCTCGGATCTCCTGGAAGCCGCACTGGCGACGGCCGAGACCTTCGGCGAGCCGCTTCCCGCGCCGGAGAGGCCGCACGCGGGGGCGCGGCAGAAGACCGGCGGGGCCGCCGTGCGGCTGTGCGTCGCGACGGACATCGAGAAGTACAGCAGGTTCACCGACGACGAGGCCGCTCTGCGGGCGCAGAAGCGGCTGGTGACCGTGCTGGCCGCCGCCCGGCGCCGGGCGGGCATCGACGAGTCCCGCGTCGACCTGCAGGAGCAGGGCGACGGTCAGTTCGCGGCGCTGCCGCCGGACATCGAGGAGAGGCGGGTCATCCCCGACCTCGTGCGGGCGCTGCGACTGGAGTTGCACGACGTCAACGCCGAGCTGAACAGGGACGCGATGCTCCGGCTCCGGGTCGCCATGTGCCGGGGCTCGATCCGGCGCGGCGCGAACGGATACGTCGGCCGGACGGTCATCGCGGTCCACCGCGTGCTCGACGCGCCGTCCGTCCGCGCCGCGCTCGCGAACGAGGAGACGGCGACGATGGTCATCGCCGTTTCGGACTCCGTCTTCATGGAGGTCGTCGCACAGGGGAGCGGTGATCTGGACCCCGACGACTTCCAGCAGGTCAGTGCCAAGCTGCCGGAGAAGGGCTTCGAGGAGACCGCGTGGATCCTGGTGCCGCCTCCCGTTCGCCGGGCCGGGGGCTCCTGACGCGCTCGCCGGCCTGAAGGCGGGAACACCGGAGCGCCCCGGGTGACCGGGGCGCTCCTTTCGGACACTCTCTAGTGGTACGTCTTGCGCCCCGCCCGGTAGGTGAGGCCCCACTGGTAGGCCGCGTCCATGCCCCGGTGCCCCCGGCTGAAGTAGCGCATCTCACGGCGGATGCCGAGCTCCTCGCCCACCCTGTGGAGCATGAAGACCGCGCACACCCGGGCCCGCGGGTTGGCGTCGTCCAGCATGACCTCGATGGGCGGGCCGCTCACCGGAAACACCGTGGTGACCGCCCCGGCCGCGGCCCAGTTGGGCACCCCGTCGAAGATGTGCGCGAAGACGAGGATCCGGCGGATCAGATGGACCTGCGCCATGTCGACGATCATGTTCTCGCCGCCGCTGCCGCCCCGCCGCTCGTCCCGGTCCAGCATGATCACCGGATCGGCGCCGTCCTTCGGCACCCGGAACTTGTCACCGAGCGCCTGGACGCAGCCCCGGCTGCCGTCGGTCAGCTCCCACAGGCAGCACAGGTCCAGGTCGACGGGGACCGTCTCCGACGATCTCCAGTCGAGGTTGATCCGCATCTGCCCGCCCCCGCGCGGGATCGACATCCTCGGCGCTTCCTTGGTGAGGACCACCCTGTAGTCGTCCGGCTCTCTGTAGTCGTCCGGCTCTCTGTGGTCGTCCGGCCCTCTGTGGTCGTCCGGCACCGTCTTCACCTCTCATCTGTGCGTGACGTTCCGCGCGACGGCGCCGCCCCGGCCGGGGCGGCGTCCCGACCGGCGTTCTCGCGCCGGTTGCGCAGGGCCGAGGACGCCGTCGCCGTACCGATGAAGGCGAGCCCGACCAGGCCGGTGAGGATCTCCGGTACGGAGCGGCCGAGGCCGATCAGCATGATCGCGGCCAGCGCCCCGATCGCCCAGTGGGCGCCGTGCTCCAGGTAGACGTACTCGTCCAGCGTGCCCCGGCGGACCAGGAAGATCGTGAGTGAACGGATGTACATCGCGCCGATCCCCAGGCCGAGGGCGATGATCAGGAGCTCGTCGCTGATCGCGAAGGCGCCCACGACCCCGTCGAAGGAGAACGAGGCGTCCAGCACCTCCAGGTAGAGGAAGAGGGACAGGCCGGCCCGCCCGGCGGCGGCGGCCGGGCCCGGCCGCCGCGAGTCCTCCTCCCGCTGTTCCGCCTCGAACAACCTCCCCAGGCTGTTGACCAGCAGGTACGTGACGATCCCCAGAGCTCCGGCGACGAGCGCCGGCCCGGGTTCCGGAGCGAGGTAGGTGGTGGTCGCGACCAGCACGACCAGGGCGACCACGACGGACAGCTGGTCGAGCTTGCCGATCCGCGCGAGCGGCCGCTCCAGCCAGGCCAGCCACGCGAACTCGCGCTCCTCGAAGATGAAGTCCAGGAAGATCATGAGAAGGAAAACGCCGCCGAACGCCGCGATGAGCGGGTGCGCCTCGTGCAGACGCCTGCCGTACTCGGCGGCGTCGTTCAGCGCCAGCCCGATCGCCTCGCCCGGGCTCATCCGGGCGGTGATCCCGACGACCACCAGCGGGAACAACAGCCGCATCCCGAACACCGCGATCACGATGCCGGCCGTGAGGAACATCCGCTGCCAGAGCGGGCTCATCCGTTCGATCACCCGCGCGTTCACCACCGCGTTGTCGAACGACAGCGAGATCTCCAGGATCGCCAGGACGGCCACCAGCACGAAGGCCTTCGGCCCGCCGAGCACGAGCGCGGTCAGCAGGCCGAACGCCGTCACGCCGAGCGGCCAGCGGAAGATGCGGAGGATCACGAGGCCACGTCCACACCGAAGACGGTCGCGATAGCGCGAAGCCCGCCGCTGTGGCCCTCGCCGATCGCCCGGAAGCGCCACCCCGTCCTGTGCAGGAAGAGCTCACCGAAGATCACGGCAGGGTACGCCGACGCCTCCTCGGTGAGGTCGTAGCGGATCAGCTCGGCGGAGGTCGTCTCGTCGACCACCCGGATGTACGCGTCGCGCACCTGGCCGAAGGTCTGCCCGCGGACCTCGCCCTCGTAGATCGACACGGCGAAGACGATCCGCGCGCAGCGGCCGGGAACCTCCGCGAGGTCGACCCGGATGACCTCGCAGTCTCCGCCGCTCGATCCGGTCCGGTCGTCGCCGGTATGCTCGACCGAGCCGTCCGGGCTGGTCAGGTTGTGGTAGAAGACGAAGTGCTTGTCGGTCAGCACCCGGCCGGCTCCGCTCACCAGCAGCGCCGAGGCGTCGAGGTCGGCGTCCTCGCCCGCGGCCTTCCAGCCGAGACCGACGAGGATCCTGGTCAGGTCGCGGATCGGGGCGTCGGCGCCCTTCGAGAGGTTCACACTCATCTGACGTCCTTCAGGAATCCGCCTGGGTGTAATGACGGCGCTGGTGCCGGTCGAGGATCGCCGGCCCGTACCGTGAGGCGTCCGGGTCGTCGAGCGCGCCTATGAGCGCGTCCATGTAGATGGTCTCCACATGGTCGAAGCCGCCGTCGATCTGCGCCGTGTACACGTCCCGCTTCTGCTTGAGGGTCGCCAGGTAGTCGCCGAGCTCGGCGCCGTACCTGTCGGACTCCTCCTGACGTGCCTGCGCGATCTCCAGGGCCTGCGCGGCACGGTGCAGCTTCATCCGCTGCTCCTTCAGATCCCGGTCGTTCGGGTTGCCCGTACGGCGCCCCAGCTCCGTGGCGATCAAAGCAGTGAAGATCATCAATGCCAGGAACAGGACGACGGTGGCGAACAGCTTCCAGCCCTCGGTCGCCGGAGGGATCGTGATGGTCGTACCCGACAGCCTGATCTCGGTGGTCCCGGAGATCGCCACCAGCCGCAGCGACACGACCGCGCCGATGGCGGCGAGCCAGATCACCGGGATGAGGAACAGGATGACCGGGCGGCCGGCGAGGCCGCGCCGGCGTCCACGTCCGCCTTCTCCCTCCTCGTCGTCCTCGGCCCGGCGCCCGCGCCGCCCGCGGTGTTCCTGCCACTCGCGGAAGCTGCGGCCGTACATGTGCGGTCCGAAGACGAAGACGAAGATCGCGCCCACGGCCAGCGCGTACGTCATGATCGTCGCGTCGCCCCAGGCCAGGAACGTCGCGTAGTAGATGGGGACCTCGATGGTGAGCAGCACGAGCAGGAGCAGCACCGGCACGCCCCACAGGCGGAGCATCTCCCGCAGGCCGCCGCCGAGGGCGATCGAGCTGGGCCTGCCGTCTCCCACCCACCGGGACGGCCCGAGCTCCAGGCGCTCCACCCGTCCGTGCGCCATCTCGTAGGCGGTGCGATCGCGGACGTACTGCTCCTGGACGGCCTCGGAGTGCCTGACGTGGGCCGCCTGCGCGGACCGTGCGGCCAGCTCCTGCTCCTGGAACTGCGCGTTGAGATCTTCGAGGGCCAGTTGCCGCTCGGCGTCGAGGACGAGGAGATGCTGCGGTTCGAAGCCCTGCGTCTTGATCGTGACCGTGTCGAGAGCCTTGCTTCCGGCGTCCGCCGCGCCCCTGGACTCCGCGCGGCTCCGCAGCGCGGCCCAGTCGGGCAGGCGGACGTGGGCGGGCCGCCACCTGGCCGGGGGAACGGTCACGTCGTGCGCGTCCTGCCGGGTGCGGGTGAGAGATTTCACGGCCATGGGCATGGAGACTCCTCCGGGGAGGGATGCGGGGATCGCTAATGGATGGTGAGGTTCGACGCGCCGACGCCGGCCGTGGCGAAGATCGATTTCCACAGGGACTCGAGCGGGGGGACGCATTCCGGCCGGCGCTCGGACAGCAGGTTGAAGCCGTAGACGTCGATCGCCGAGCCCCCGAGATCGGCGATCAGCTCCTTTTCCTTCAACCCGGTCACGATGCTCGTACGAGCGGACTCGGCGCCGACGTCGCACGCGCTCAGGTCGAGACCCCCCGTGTTGCTCATCAGGTCGCTGAACACGGCGATCCTGCGTCCCCCGCCGGAATCGGGCGCGGCGGCCAGCCGGTCGGCCATCACGCGGAGCCCGCCCAGGACGTCGGACCCCCTGGCGTCGTCCAGGGCGCAGGTCCGCAGGCGTTCGGCTCGTGCCGCGGCCTCCTGGAGCAGCTTCTGGTGGACTCTCTTGTCGGTGAGTTCGTTGTTCGTGTCGGCGTAGAGCGGTATGGGCGCCTCCTGGCACGGGGAGCCCTCCGAGTTTCCGGTGATCGCGGCGTAGGCCACCCATCCGCAGCCGTCCAGGAACGCGGGCAGGTTCCGGTCGACGATGGACTTCGAGACCTCGTAGCCACGGAATCCGGTGATGTCCATGACGACGCCGCAGGACGCCGTCTGTCTGTCGTCGGCGAAGCAGCCCGCGGCCGACAGGGTGGCGAGGGCGAGGGCCGCGAGTGCCGCGCGGGCGCGCCGGGGAGGAGTGTTCACGGTGTTCACCGATCCGGGTGGTGGTTGTGGTCGCCGCTCTCGATCGAGCGGGGGTTCATGTCACGCCGCCACAGGTCGAGCCACTGCTCCCAGGCCTGGTCGGCGCTGTCGCGGACGCCTCTCGGAATCGCGGCCCGGAGCCGGGCCCCTGGGTCCTCGAACCAGTCGTCGAGCAGTTCGAACCGCCGGGGCCGCCACCTCCGGGCGATCTCACCGGCGTTCTCGTGGGTGCTCAGGAGACCGTCCCGGTAACAGATGACCAGGGTCTCGGCCGCGTGCAGCGCCTTGCGCGCCTCCTCCTTGTACCGCCACCACGTCTGCAGCCAGTTGCTGTCCGCGGTGGTCAGCAGGGTCACGTGACCCTCGATGTCCGCGTTGTGTTTCCGGATCTTCTGCTCCAGCCGCATCCGGACGGCCTCCTCCGGCGTCAGGAACCGCACCTCGTCCCACGACTCGCCCCGATGGGGCGCGCCGGCGCGTTCCAACGCGAGGATGTCGGGGTTGAGACCGGCGCTGATCGCCTGAACCTCGCTCACCAGCTGGCTCAGGGTTACCAGGGCACCCTGCGTCTGTTGTTCGATCAGCCCCAGGGCCTTCGCCCGCTCGTTCAGAAGCTCCGACTGCTGAAATTCGAACTGCTCGAAAATGCACTGAACGGCGGGAGGCTCGAACGCGGGGTCCTCAATGAAAATCTTGTAGTACGCCGTCTTCTCTCCGTCGGCCACGCCGGCTCGCCGGGCCTTCTCACAGGTGATGGCCTCCCTGGCCTCCCCGGCCTGCCCGGGGTCCGTTTCCTTCGCCATTTGGCCGTGACCCCTCCCTTCACGGTGCCGTCTGGCTCGATCAGGTCTCAGAATGCGAGAGGCAGGCGTGCGAGACACCCCATAAATCCGGTTTTCGGTTGTGGCGGTCCCGGGATAACCCACCGCGAGGTACGCCCGCTCCGCGTGCGCGACAACCCGCTTTTATCAGGGGTTCTCCGATCTCGGCCGCCGCATGCTGGAGGGCCGATCGGACGTCGCCGGCCGCTTCGGCGCCCGCGGTGGCCGTACCCGGGATCACGGTCCCGGCGGCCGGCGAGTCCGCGGCGCTCGCCACCGGGCTTGAGGCCGCGGAGCCGGAGACCACGGAGCCGGAGACCACGGAGCCGGACACCACGGAGCCGGAGGTCGTGGAGACGGAGACCTCCGAGGACGACGACACCGACGATGAGGCCGGGGACGAGGCCCAGCATCGACCTGGCGTACGTCGAGACGGCCGGCCGGACGATCAGCGTCAGGCCGGATGAGCGGGTGGCCGCCACGCTCGGCAACAACTTCACGGCGGAAACCGGCCTGTTGGCCGGACTCTACGCCCCGGTGTCGGGGCAGTTGTCGATCACAATCGACGATGACGGCGACATCTCGGGCAGCGTCGAGCTCGTGGGGTACGGCGGCGCCGGTTTCGGGGAGATCCGCTACCAGGCGGAGATCAGCGGCCACCGCGCCTGACCACCTGCCGCGGTGCTTCCGCACGGGGCCGCCGGCCGCGCCGGCACGACCCGGGTCAGTGCTGGGAGGCTCAGTGCTGGGAGGCTTCGTACCAGAGGTAGGGGATCGACCAGTCCCAGTGCTCGGCCTCGTCCGTTTCCCGTACCGGGTCGGGCTCGTGTGACCACAGTACGGCGCCGGGTACACCGAACTGGGCGGCCCAGTATCGCCCGAGCCGTACGAATCCCCGGCCGAGGGCGCAGGCCATCCGCTTCACCAGTGCGAGCATCACCGGGCACCACTCCTCGTACGCTCTGGCACGCCACTGCTTGTGCCCCAGATCACCATGGATCCGGAAATAAAGATTTAATCTGGTCGATTCCTCGAAGTAAATGGTCAGACGACCTCATGGCGGTCTCAGGAGCCGAGCAGTTCGTGCAGGCCCCAGCCATCGGCGTCCTCCACCACCCGCAGCGCCAGCTCCGCGCGACCGGCCATGTCGAGCGGCGCGACACCGGAGACCGCGTGGCCGTGCGCGAGCCGGTCGAGCGCGGCCCCGACGAGCGGCCCCGCCGTCCGTACGGTCGACGGCAGCGCGATCGAGCGCGTCGACCCGCCGTGCAGCACGATGTTGCGCTGGCGATAGAGGCGCCGGAAGCAGCCGCGCAGATAACGCTCCACGCGGCCGAGCGTCACGGACGGCGCGGCGGCCAGTTCGCGCATCCGCCCGAGGGCCGCCGTCGTCACCGGATCGTCCAGGTGGACGACCGGGTCGGCGGCCAGCCACCGCACCATGCGCCGTACCCGTTCCCGGTTGTTGCCGCCGATCGCGTCGAGGTCGCGCCGCAGGCGCGGGTCACCCTCACGGATGCGGGGGTCGTAGCTCAGCGCGGTCAGTTCCGCCCGCGGCCACCCGGCGGTCACCAGCGCGGCGGCGCGGTCCGCGGCCACCGCCCGGCCCTCCTCGCGGTCCGCCTCGTCGGTGTCGCAGAAGAGCAGCGACTCGATCGCGGCCCATGCTCCGGCGACGGCGGTGCTCGGGGAGCTCTCCGTGAGCGGCGCGGCGAGTTCGAGCGCGTCGTCGATGCGCAGGCCGTGGGCGCCGGAGTCGGGCAGGTCGTAGAGCACGCCCACCCGCTCCAGGGAGAGCACGGTGACCGCCGGATCGCCCCGCCGGAAGTCCTGAGGCTCCGCCAGGCCGGTGAGGAACACCTGGGGATAGACGTCCAGCGCCGTCTGCCCGCGCCGGTACCGCACCCTGTTGCGCACCCGGTCGAACAGCTCGGTCACCTGCTGCACCGCCGAGACATGGTCACGTGCCCGTACGCGAAAGAGCAGCCCTCCACTCGCGCGGACGGCGGTGACGTGCGGAAACTGGATGAGCAGGCGGTGGCGCACCTCTTCCTTCGGCACCCAGTGCGGAGACTTGAGCGCCACCTGCGGGGCGGGCACCTTGTCCTGGATGACGATCAGCCCCTCGTACTCCTGATCGCCACGCGACTCCAGGTCCAGGAGAAGATCGATCAGGTCCACCGAGCCGGCCGACGCGTCCAGCCGCGACTTGATCTCCTGGCGGAGGAAATCCTGATGGAACCCCTCGTCGAGCAGATGTGAGGCGATGCACCGGGCGGAACGTTCCACATGCACGTGACCGCTGGTGAGGACGTCACGCCAGCGTCTCAGATAGCCGTCGGCGACCAGGTCCGACAGGAGCGCCATGTTCCGCTGGCTGCGGGCGCCCGGCCTGATCGGTTTGAGGCAGGTCAGGTGGATGTGCCGGCGAATCTGCCCGTCGCCCAGCGCGCTGTCGGTCTTGAGCCTCCGCAGCAGCGACTCGCGTGCGTACCAGGCCAGGGAGCCCTGCGAGAGAACATGGCGTCCCACCCACTCAGCCGCCTCCACGGCTTCGCGCAGCGCGAGCACGGTGCCCACATCCCACAGCCGGCGATGCCAGGGCCGCCAGGACTCCAGCAGTTCCTGCACCCGGGCGTTGACCAGGGTGCCGGTCTCCGGTCTTGCGGTGGCGGCTCGCATCGGTGTCGGATCCTTTCGGTTCGGCCGCGTGACCGCCGCGTTACTGGTTGCGAGCATGCCAGGCGGGAAGCTATCCTGGGAAGCACTTAGGCAGGGGAGCCGCCCGGAAGGGCCGCTCCCCATCGCCTTTTCTGGGGGTTGTGCGGCATCCAGTTTGGCCGATCAAGCGCCAGCCGTCACAGTTTTCGTACAACTCGGCCACCCTTCGTGACCTTCTTCGCTTTCCGTGCCTCGTACTGGCGGCGCCCTGTGGCGCTTCCGGTCCTCGTACGAGGGCAGTGAGACCCCCGGCGTCCGCGTATCGTTCTCGAAACGCGAGTGACCGGAGGTGCCGATGCGGCTGGAGGCCGTCTTCTTCGACGTCGGGGAGACCCTGGTGGACGAGACCCGGGAGTACGGCACCTGGGCCGACTGGCTCGGAGTGCCACGGCACACCTTCTCCGCCGTGTTCGGCGCCGTCATCGCCCGCGGCGGGGACTACCGGGAGACCTTCCAGCACTTCCGGCCGGGGTTCGACCTCCACGCCGAGCGGGAGCGCCGGGCCCGGGAGGGGCACGCCGAGACCTTCGGCGAGGAGAACCTCTATCCCGACGCGCGGCCGTGCCTCGCCGAACTGCGGGAGATGGGGCTGCGCGTCGGGCTCGCCGGCAACCAGACCTCCCGCGCCGAAAGCATCCTGCGCACCCTCGGCCTGCCCGTGGACGTGATCGGCACCTCCGACGGCTGGGGCGTGGAGAAGCCCGCCCCGGCCTTCTTCGAGCGCGTGGTGGCGGAGGCCGGCTGCCCCGCGGAGTCGGTTCTCTACGTGGGTGACCGGCTCGACAACGACATCCGGCCCGCCCAGCGGGCCGGGCTGCGCACCGCCCTCGTACGGCGAGGCCCCTGGGGGCACGTCGTCCGGGACGAGAAGGTGACCCGGGCGTGCCTGTTCCGCGTCGACTCGCTCGACGAGTTACCCGCCCTGGTCCGCAAGCACAACGGCGACTGACGGCTCAGCCCGCCGGTCACATCGTGAGCTCGGGGAGCCTGGCGCGGCCGAGGTCCGTCAGCCGTTCGCCGAGTTGCCGCGTCGCCGCCGCGGGCGGCAGCGCGTCCAGGACTCCGCGGACGCGCTCGTGGCCGATCGCGTACCAGTGCTCCTCCAGCGCGTCGACGGCCCGCCTGAGGTGCTCGGCGGCCTGGTCGCTGTCGGCCGGGGCATGCGCGGCGGCGAGGTCGGCGAACAGCACCGAGCGCTGTTTGCCGCCGTTCGGGCCGAGATGGTCGAGCGCCGTGCGCAGCCGGCGGGCCGCCTCCTCGTGCTGGCCGGCGGTGAGCGCGCTGTATCCGGCGAAGCCGTCGAGCCGGGCGCGCTCGAAGAAGTCCAGCCAGGGAGGGTCTTCCCCCCTCGTGTCGACCATCTGGTCGGCCCGGTCGATGTGCCGCATGCACTCCTTGGGCTCGCCGCACCGGGCGGTGATCTCCGAGGCGACGCAGTGGAGCCACGCCCTGGTCAGCGGGCCGACGCCGTGCCAGGCGTGCGCGAACGCCGCGTCGAGTAACCCCAGCGCGTCGGAGCGGCGGCCGCCGAAGCCGGGGACGAAGGCCGCGTGGGCGAGCACGGCGGCGGCGAGCTGGTGGTCTCCGCACTCCCGCGTCGCCGAAAGGGCCAGCCGGAACAGCCGCGCGGCCGTGTGACATTCCTCCAGATCGAAGAAGGCCACCCTGCCGGACAGCAGGGCCGAGCGCGCGGCCGCCTCGGCGAGCGTCTGCCGCACCGCTCCCTCCGGAGCGGCGCGCAACAGGCTCGTGCCGAGCTGAGTGTGGGCCACCGACGCCTGGAAGATCTCCTCCGGGGGCGAGGTCCAGTAGAGCGCGGCCTGCCCGTCGACGACCCGGGCGAACGCCTCGGC
This sequence comes from Microbispora sp. NBC_01389, assembly GCF_045040095.1. Lineage (NCBI taxonomy): Bacteria > Bacillati > Actinomycetota > Actinomycetes > Streptosporangiales > Streptosporangiaceae > Microbispora > Microbispora sp. NBC_01389. The sequence goes on along the minus strand of NZ_CP109552.1, from coordinate 346,721 downwards.
CGACTCGGCGTCGACCCCGCGCCCGCGCTCCACCGCCGCCGCCGGGAGACGCTCGCCGCCCTCGCCGAGGAGCGGGGCGAGCACGCCCGCGCCGAAGAGGTTCCGCAGGAACGTGGAACGGTCGATGCCGTCTGCGGTGATCATGCTCAGCAGCCTCCCAATCTCGTCCACCACATCCGTCAACGGCCGCATGGCCATCTCGTCGGGGGTGAGCAGTCCCAGTTCGCTCGCGGACATGCCGAAAATCGTCACGAGATGCTTGCGGTAGCGCGGGTCCGGCCACCGGTCGCCCGTCTCCCAGCGGCGGACGGTGTTCGCCGTCAGGCCCGTGTCCTTCTCCCCGCACGACCGCATGGCCGCACGGATGCGTTCACACACTTCCTCGTAGGACCACCCGCGCTGCAGGCGTTCCCATGCGAGCCGGCGATTCGGCGGATGACGGTGGCTGGCCGGCATGTCGCACCCCTCCTCGCATGACCGCTTCGCGCGCGACCGCGTGCACGCTGCGTCGGCGTGACACGCTGACACTACGGGAGTTTCCGTGTTCGCGTGACTACTGGCTGTGATTGGACGTCCCCTGGCTGATACCGCCGCCGTCGCGGACGCGCTTGACTTGGCCCACTTCCGCGAGCAGCCGTTGGAGATGGGTGACATGACTACGTTGGAGGACATCGCGCAGGTCCACACCGGCTGGATCATCTGGCGGTCGGACGCCGGCCGCTGGTGGGCCACCAGGCGCGGGGCGGTCGGCCTGGAAGCCATCCGGAGGGGGTGTGCGATGACGCTCGACGCCGACGACCCCGAGGGCCTCGCCGCCGCCCTGACCGCCCAGGAGGAGGTGACCGCCGAAATCGTCGCAGACCTCGCCCCGATCGCCCCGATCGCCGCGGACTCCGCCCCCACGGCATGAGCGGGCCGAGAGGCGAGAGCAGAGGGCTTTGTTGACATCGGCAGTCGTAAGAGAGAGCATTGCTCTCGAAACGGAGCGATGTCTCAATCTCTGCCTGCCGATGGAGCCCCCCATGAACGCCGCCCTGCCTGCCCGTGCCCGGTTGACCGGGCTGTCCTTTCTCGTGGCCGGAATCCTGTTCCTCCTCTATCCGCTGGTCCGGCCGTACGGGGACGAGACGGCGCTGTCCGGGGCCGCGACGATGGCGTCGCCCGCCTGGGTTGCGGCGCACCTGTTCGGGATGCTCGGGTTCGTCCTGCTCGCGCTGGGGACTCTCGGCCTCTACCTGGTGCTCGACCGGCCCCTCGCCCTGCGGGCGGCGGTGGTGACCTGGATCGGGGCCGGCCTCACCCTGCCGTACTACGGCGCGGAGGACTTCGGGCTCAACGTCATCGGCGCGCGGGCGGTGCGGGACAACGACGTCTCGCTGCTGGCGCTGGTGGACGAGTTCCGCTTCGGCCCGGTGGCGATCACGATGTTCGCGGCCGGACTCGTGCTGCTCGGCACCGGCGCCGTCCTGGCCGCCGTCGCCGCCGGGCGGTCGGGGACCCTGCCCCGGTGGAGCGGCGCCCCGCTGGCCGCGGGGATGGCGCTGTTCATCCCCCAGTTCTTCGGTTCGCCGGCGGTGCGGGTCGCCCACGGCCTGCTGCTGGCGATCGGCGGCGCCTGGCTCGCGGTCGCCCTGTGGCGGGCGAGCCGATCATGATGGTCGCGATCCTTTCGTTCGGGACGCCGCGCCCGCGGGTCCCCTCCTTTGCCGCCGGCGGCGGCCCTGTAGCGTGGAGATCGTGTTCCTCCGGGTCGAGATCGACGGCCGCCCACCCACGGCCGAGGCGCTATGGCATCCCGCACTCGTCAACTACGGCCACTTCACCGCCCTGCAGGTCAGGAACGGCCGCACCCGGGGGCTCGGCCTGCACCTCGCCCGGCTCGACGCCGCCAACCGTGAGCTCTTCGGCGCCGGCCTCGACGGCGACCTGGTGCGCGAGCGCGTCCGGCACGCTCTGGCCGGCGACGCGCGCGACGCCTCGGTGCGGGTGATGGCCTACTGGCCGGATGACTGCGACGCGGTGCGCCTCCTCGTCGCGGTGCTGCCGCCCGCGCCCCCGCCGTCCGGGCGGCAGAGCCTGAAGCCGGTGCCGTACGAGCGGCCCGTCGCGCACGTCAAGCACGTCGGCGGGTTCGGCCAGATCTACCACCGGAAGGCCGCCGAGCGCGAGGGCTTCGACGACGTCCTGCTCACCGGTCCGGACGGCGCCGTCGCCGAGGGCGGCGTCACCAACATCGGGTGCTTCGACGGCTCGTCGGTCGTGTGGCCCGACGCGCCCAGCCTGGGCGGCGTCACCATGCGACTGCTGGAGGACCGCCTCCCGGCCGCCGGGATCGGCTCGCGGCGCGGGCCGGTGCGGCTGGCCGACCTGCCGTCGTACCGGTCGGTCTTCGTGGCCAACTCCCGCGGCGTCGCGCCCGTCGGGCGGGTCGGCGACGTCGCCCTCCCCGTGGACGACGACTTCGCCCGGACGCTGTCCGAGGTCTACGAGTCGGTTCCCTGGGACCCGATCTGAGGGCGGGCGGCCCCGGGGGCGAGCGGCCGTCGACACGTGCGGTTTCCTGGTAGTCCTTGGAGAAGGCGCCGGTGAAGGACCGGTCCCGGCCGCACGAGCGAAAGGTCACGGATGATCCCGCACCCCTACGTCCCCGCCCCCGCCCGGTACGACGACATGCGGTACCGGCGCAGCGGAAGGAGCGGCGTGCTGCTTCCCGAGATCTCCCTCGGCCTGTGGCACAACTTCGGCGACGGCCACGCGTTCGACGTGCAGCGCGCCGTCCTGCGCCGCGCCTTCGACCTCGGCGTCACCCACTTCGACCTGGCCAACAACTACGGCCCGCCGTACGGCTCGGCGGAGGAGAACTTCGGCCGCCACCTGCGGGCCGACTTCCGGCCCTTCCGCGACGAGCTGTTCGTCTCGACCAAGGCGGGCTACGACATGTGGCCGGGCCCGTACGGCGAGTGGGGGTCACGGAAGTATCTGCTGGCGAGCCTCGACCGGTCGCTGAGCCGGATGGGCCTCGACTACGTCGACGTGTTCTACTCCCACCGCCCCGACCCGGACACTCCGATCGAGGAGACGATGGGCGCCCTCGACACGGCGGTGCGCTCCGGCAAGGCGCTCTACGTGGGCATCTCGAACTACTCGGCGGAGGAGACCGAGCGGGCCGCCGCCGCGCTGCGCGACCTGGGCACCCCGCTCCTGATCCACCAGCCGCGTTACTCGATGCTCGACCGCTGGGTGGAGGACGGCCTGCTCGACGTCCTGGAGCGGTCCGGGGCGGGCTGCATCGCCTACTCGCCGCTGGCGCAGGGCCTGCTGACCGGGCGCTACCTCGACGGTGAGGTGCCGGCGGACTCACGGATGGCGATCGGCCACTTCCTCACGCGCGACCGGCTCACCCCCGGGCTGCTGGACACCCTGCGCGGCCTCGACAAGATCGCCCAGGCGCGCGGCCAGTCGCTCGCGCAGCTCGCGCTGTCGTGGATCCTGCGCGACCGGCGGGTCACGTCCGTCCTGGTCGGGGCCAGCTCGGTGGAGCAGTTCGAGCAGAACGCCGCCGCCCTGGCCGCGCCGCCGCTCACCCCGGAGGAGCTGGCCGACATCGAGAACCTGCTGCGCGCCGCCTGACCTAGTCGACCTCGGCGCTGCCGTTCACCCGGAGCTTGCGGCGGGCCCGGTCGTAGAAGGTCGTCGTCCCGAGCCGCACCACGCGGGCCGCGGCGCGCAGCGCCGTCACGGTGAGCCGGTCGCCCGGGCCCAGATGGCCGCCGATGGCGCCGTCGACCTCCATCGCGAGCTGTCCGCTCGTCGGGAGCACGTCGAGTGTCACCTCCTCGTCGGCGGACAGGACGAGCGCCCGGTTGAACGCCGAGTGCGCGGCGGCCGGGACGACGATGAAGCCCTCGACGGTGGGGGAGACGATCGGGCCGCCGGCCGAGAAGCTGTACGCCGTCGACCCGGTGGCGGTCGAGACGATCACCGCGTCGGCGGCGTACCGGACGAACGGCTCGCCGTACACCGAGACGGACACGGCCGCGAGCCCGTCGCCGGGGATGCGGACGAGCGCGATGTCGTTGAAGGCGGTCACCGTCCGGCCGTCGGGGCGGGTCGCCCGGACCGCCATGCGCGGTTCGACCGTGTACCGGTGCTCGTCGATCGCCGACAGCGCGGGCGCGAGGTCCGCGACGTCGATCTCGGCGAGGAAGCCGAGCCGGCCCAGGTTGACGCCGAGGACGGGCGTCGGCCGCCCGGCGATCAGGCGCATGGTGCGCAGCATCGTCCCGTCGCCGCCGAGGCTGACCAGCAGGTCGGCCTGCCGCACCAGCGTCTGGGCGTCCACCGAGACCGCGCTGCAGTCGATGCGCCCGACCTCGTCGGGCAGGCCCAGCACCGGGCAGCCCCGGTTGCGCGCCCACTCGACGATGGTGTCGATCGCCTCCTTCGAGTCGCGCTCGGGGTGCAGGACGAGACCGACGGTGCTGACCATGCCCATGTCCCTCACTGTACGGGGGCTTTGGGCACGCCCTACCGGCCGTCGTCCCGGGGCGCCTGGATGATGGGCAGGACGACCCGGAACCGGGTGTCCCCCGGCGCGGACTCCACCCGGATGTCCCCGTGGTGCTTGTTCACGACGATCCGATACGAGATGTCCAGGCCCAGGCCGGTGCCCTCGCCGACGGGCTTGGTGGTGAAGAACGGCTCGAAGATGCGGGGCCGGACCTCCGGCGGGATGCCGGGCCCGGTGTCGCCGATCTCCGCGATCAGGTGCCCGTCCTTCCGCCGGGTGCGGATGGTCAGCGTGCCCTCGCCGTTCATCGCGCCGAGCGCGTTGTCGATGAGGTTGGTCCACACCTGGTTCAGCTCCGCCGCGTACGCCGGGATCGGCGGCAGCGACCGGTCGTACTCCCTGACCGTGCGCACCCCCGGGGGGATCTTGCCGTGGAGCATGGTCAGCGTGGCGTCGAGCAGGTCGTGCACGTCGATCGTCTGGTACGGGGCCCGGTCGAGCTGGGAGTACTGCTTGGCCGCGCCGACCAGGCTGGAGATCCGGTTCACCGCGTCGTCGATCTCGCCCATCAGCAGCTCGGTGTCGATGGTGTAGGTGAGCCACCGCACCGCCGCCTCCCGGTTCTCCTCGCCCACCGCGCCGGCGATCTGGCCGAGCCAGTCCACGTCGACGCCCCCGGCCACCAGTGTGGCCGCGAGGTCCCAGCCGCCGACGATGTCGTGGTCGTCCAGCCAGTCGGCGATGGCGTCCTCGGCGTCGGACCGTGCCAGCGGGGACAGCTCGGGGGCGGACGCGGCGCGCTTGACCGCGTCATCCTGGAGCTCCACCAGATCGTGCAGCTGGCTGCCGTCGAGCCGCCCGTCGGCGATCATGGCGAGCTTCTGCCGCATGCCCGCCACCCGCCCGCGCAGCGCGGACGTGGCCCGCACGGCGGCGGCCGCCGGGTTGTTCAGCTCGTGCGTCAGCCCGGCCGACAGCGAGCCGAGCGCGAGCAGCCGCTCCCGCTCGCCCACGACCGTCTGGGTGGCGCGCATGCCGATGAAGAGCCCTTCCAGCAGGTGCATCGCCATCGGGAACCACTCGCGCACGCACTCGGCGATCACCTCGGCCGGCAGCACGAAGAACTCGGCATCGGTGACCGCGCGCAGCGAGTTCAGGTAGAGCTGGTGCTGCTCGCCGCTGATGTACGCCTGGGTGGCGCCGCCGTACACGCCGCGCTGGGAGGTGCGGCTCACCTCGACCTCGTCGCCCTGCACCCGCCTGCTCATCGCGACCGTGCCGCTGAGCAGTACGAAGAAGCAGGTGGCGGGCTCGCCCTCGCCGTAGACGAGAGTGCCGGCGGCGCGCGTCTCCACCCGGCCCGCCGCCGACAGGGCGGAGAGCTGGCCGTCGTCCAGCGACTCGAAGAGGAACAGCGTGCGCAGCTCGTGCGGCGGCAGCGTCCCTGTCTTCGGCGTCCCTGTCTTCGGCGTCTCTGTCATCGGCCCTCCAGGTAGCGGTGGACGAGCGAGACCGCCATCGCGCCCTCGCCCACGGCCGAGGCGACGCGCTTGACCGAGCCCGCCCGCACGTCGCCGGCGACGAAGACGCCCGGCATGCTCGACTCCAGGTGATAGGGGTCTCTGGACGGCGCCCACCCGGCCGGGCGGAGTCCGTCGGCGAGCAGGTCGGAGCCGGTCAGCACAAATCCGTTGCCGTCGCGGGCCACCAGGTCGCCGAGCCAGTCGGTGCGCGGCTCCGCGCCGATGAAGACGAAGAGCCACGACGTCGGCACCGCGGCGACCCGCCCGGACCTCCGGTCGCACAGGGTCAGCCGCTCCAGGTGGTCGCGTCCCTCGCCCCCCACGACCTCGGTGTTCGGGTGGACCTCGATGTTCGCGATCCCCTCGATCTGGTCGATCAGGTAGCGCGACATCGACCGGGTGAGGTCGTCGCCCCGGATGAGGATGTGCACCTTCCGGGCGAAGTGGGAGAAGTACACCGCCCCCTGCCCCGCGGAGTTGGCTCCGCCGACGATGTAGATCTCCTCGCCCGAGCAGTTCGGGGCCTCGATGGCGGCCGAGCCGTAGAAGACGCCGCGGCCGGTCAGGTCGGCGAGGCCGGGGGCGTCCAGGAGGCGGTACGACACGCCCGTGGCCAGCACCACCGTGTGCGCCGCGACGGCCGTGTCGTCGGAGAACCGGAGCAGGGTGACCGGGTCCTGCCGTTCGAGGCCGACGACCTCGCGGGTGGTGAGCATCTCGGCGTTGAACTTCTGGGCCTGCCTGCGGGCGCGGTCGGTGAGCTGGGCGCCCGAGACGCCGTCGGGGAAGCCCAGGTAGTTCTCGATCCGGCTGCTCTGCCCCGCCTGGCCGCCGGTCGCCCGCTGCTCCACCAGGAGGGTCCGCAGGCCCTCGGACGCGCCGTACACGGCCGCGCCGAGCCCGGCCGGGCCCCCGCCGATCACGGCGAGGTCGTAGAGGTCGGAGGCGGGGGTGGTGGCCATGCCGACGTGCGCGGCGAGGTCGGTCTCCGTGGGCCGGGCCAGGGCCTTGCCGTCCGTGGTGATCACGACCGGCACGTCCGCCTCGCCGAGCCCGGCCGCGGCGAGCAGCCGCGCGCCCTCGGCCTCGTCCGCCCGCAGCCAGCGGTACGGCACGAGGTTGCGGGCCAGGAAGTCGCGCACCGCGAACGACCGCGCCGACCAGCGGTGCCCGACGACCTTGGTCTCCGGCATCGTCACGGCGGGGGTGGTGAGCCACGCGTCCAGCAGCGCGTCCAGCACCGGGTAGAGCTTCTCCTCCGGCGGGTTCCACGGCTTGAGCAGGTAGTGGTCGAGATCCACGATGTTGATCGCGTTGATGGCCGCGTCCGTGTCGGCGTACGCGGTGAGCAGCACGCGCCGGGCCAGCGGGAAGACGTCCATGGCGGCTTCGAGGAACTCGATGCCGTTCATCCCCGGCATCCGGTAGTCGGCCAGGAGTACGGCGACCTGCTCGCCGCGCAGCTTGATCTCGCGCAGCGCGTCCAGCGCGGTGGACCCGGACTCCGCCCGGATCACGCGGTAGCGGTCGCCGTACCGGCGGCGTAGGTCGCGTGCCACCGAACGCGAGACAGAGGGATCGTCGTCGACGGTGAGGATCGCGGCGTTCTGCACCTCTCCACGGTACTTGGCGATGGACGAAATCCGGTTCGTCCCCGGGGGGCCATAGGTCCCATGCCACGGGGACGTTCGCCGCTCGCCCCGCTGGTGGGTATGACGAAGTCTGAAAAGGGACGGGAAGGAAGAAATCATGCCCATGACCGTCCGGGACGTCATGAACAGGTTCGTGGTCGCGGTCGAGGCGGAGGCCTCGTTCGGCGAGGTGGTGACCGCGATGTGCCGGTTCCACGTCGGAGCGGTTCCCGTCGTGGACGGCGATCGGCGGGTGCTGGGCATGGTCAGCGAGGACGACCTGCTGCTCAAGGACATGGACCGGCGGATGGGCGACCTGCTCTTCGAGGGGCCCTCGCGCCACCGGGAGCGGAGGAAGGCGGCCGGCCGGCGGGTCCGCGATCTCATGAGCACTCCCGCGATCACGGTCACCGAGGACACCCCGGTGCGGCAGGCGGCCTGGCTCATGCACCGCAACCGGATCAAGGACCTCCCGGTGGTGGACGCGGCCACCGGGCGCATCACCGGGCTGGTCCGCAAGTCCGACCTGATCAGGGTGTTCTGCCGCTCCGCGCAGGACATCCGCGACGACGTCCTCGACGTGATCGGGCCCTGCTCGGGGCGGTGCTCGCTGCGGGTCGAGGACGGGATCGTCTACCTCGACGGCACCGTCGAGCGGCGTTCCCAGCTGAGGGCGCTGCTGGAGGCCGTCTGGCGGGTGGACGGCGTGGTGGACGTCGACTCCGACATCTCGTACGAGGTCGACGACCTCGGCCGGGTGACCCCGCCCGTCACCCGCCCATGAGCAGGACGGCCGCCCCCTCCACGCGGTCGGCGGCGAGGTCGGCCAGCGCCCGGTCGGCGGCCGGGAAGGGGTAGGGCGTGGTCGTGACCCGGGGGTGGTGGAGGGACGCCAGCCGGAGGAACTCCCGGCCGTCGTCGCGGGTGTTGGCCGTGACGCTGCGCAACGTGCGCTCCTGGAACAGATGGCGCTGGTAGTTCAGCACCGGGATGTCGGTCAGGTGGATCCCGGCGACCGCGAGCGTCCCGCCCCGGTCGAGCGCGGCGAGGGCGACCGGCACGAGGTCGCCCACCGGGGCGAACAGGATGGCCGCGTCCAGGGGCTCCGGCGGCGGGTCGGCGCTGCCCGCGGCGGAGGCCGCGCCCAGCCGGAGCGCGAGGTCCCGGGCCGCCGCCGACCTCGTCATCACGTGTACGGTCGCGCCCTCGGCGATCGCGATCTGCGCGGTCAGGTGCGCCGAGGCGCCGAAGCCGTAGATCCCGAGCCGGCCGCCCGGCGGCAGATCGGCGCGGACCAGCGCCCGGTATCCGATGATCCCCGCGCACAGCAGCGGCGCGAGCGTCTCGGCCGGGGCGTCCTCCGGCAACGGGTAGACGTACGCGGCGGGGGCGGTCAGCAGCTCGGCGTAGCCGCCGTCGGCGTCCCAGCCCGTGTAGGCCGACGCGGGACACAGGTTCTCCGCGCCCCGCAGGCAGTAGCGGCACCGGCCGCAGGTCGAGCGCAGCCACGCCACGCCCACCCGCGAACCGGGCGGCGGCCCCGCCGTGTCCGGGCCGAGGGCCGCCACCCGCCCCACCACCTCGTGCCCGGGGACCGTACGCGAGCGTCTCGGGGGGAGATCGCCCTCGGCGAGGTGCAGGTCGGTGCGGCAGACGGCGCACACCTCGACGCGGATCAGCAGTTCCCCCGGTCCGGGCACGGGGTCCGGCAGTTCGGCCCGCTCCAGGGGCCGCGACGCGACCGGCCCCGGCCGGGCCACCACCCAGGCGTCCACGGCTAGCCGTGCCGGATGCGCCGGCCGCTGATCTCGACCGGCTCGATCCGGATGTAGAGGGGGCGCTCGCCGCCCGCCCACGTCTCGACCTCCTTGTGCACGTCGCCGGTCACGTGGTGGGCCCCGCCGCGGATGAGCACGCTCCAGCCCTCCCGCGTCCTGTCGTCGATGTGGTCGACCTCGAAGGCGACCATGAAGTCGGCCCCGTTGACGCCCGTGCGCAGGTCGGCGTCCATCGGGCCGCCGAACGCCGTGCGGAACAGCACCGCGCCCTGCTCCACCGTGTAGTTGACCGGCAGGATCACCGGGCCGCCGGGGTGGGTGAAGGCGATCCTGCCCACGCCGCCGGGGGAGATCAGCCGCAGGCAGTCGTCGCGGTCCAGCTTCTCCAGATGCGGCAGGCCGGCGGGTGCGGTGTTCTCACTCATGCGTTCCTCTTCTTCACAGTCGATTCTTCACAGCCGGGTCGTACGGCCTCGTTCGGCGCGCGGCCGGCACCAGACCAGCATCGCGTCCCAGGCGCCGGCGGCGGCACCGCCGTCCGTCACGTTCCGGGGGACGAAAGGCCCTTGGCCGCGTCTCCTCCCTTGGCCGTCGTTTGCCGTAATCCCTCCTTTAGTCGCATGCCCCAGATGGGCACCACCGTCACGTGGCTCCCGCCGGGGAGTGCCACGGGGAGGGACCCCTCGTCATCACCACCACAGAAGGGACACTGTGATGAGACCGGACGGACCGCCACACGCCGATCGACGGGCGAGGCCCTGATGGAGGTGCTGAGCGGCCGGATGCTCCTGCGCTCCGCCGACCGGGCCGCGAGCCGCCGCTTCTACCGGGACGTCCTGGGCCTGGCGGTGAGCCGGGAGTTCGGGCCGGCCGAGGACCCCGGGGTGGTCTACTTCCTCGGGGCCGGATTCCTGGAGATCTCCTCGCACGGCGGCGGCGCGCGGGAGAGCCCGGCGCTCTGGCTGCAGGTCCGCGACGTCCGGCGGGAGCACGACCGGCTGGCCGCCGCGGGGGTGCGGGTGTCGCACCCGCCGCGGCTGGAACCCTGGGGGCTGGTGGAGATGTGGATCGAGGATCCCGACGGCCTGCCGATCGTGCTCGTCGAGATCCCCGAGGGTCATCCGCTGCGGCGCGATCCCCGGTCCTTCACCCCGCATCCCACCTGACCAGGATGAGTGTGATCGGGTCGCACCTCGCCGTAGGCTTCTCCTGGGAGACGGTAGCCTTAATTTCCTACCGGATTCGTGGGAGACCTACCGGATTCGTGGGAGAATCGGGCGATGAGTACCTGGCCATGTGAGACGCCGACCACCGCCGCCGTCATGGCCGCGCGCTGGGTGAGGTCGGCGGCCGTCGACGACGCCCTCGGACGGCACTGGCTGGCCAATCCCGATCCCCGGGGCCGGTCGGCCGGCGCGGGGAGCACCTCCTCCCTGTACGCGGGGGCGGCCGGCGTCGTGCTGTTCTTCCTGGAGGCCGCCGCCGCCACCGGTGACCGGACGTACCTGGACGACGCGCTCGCGGGGGCGCGGCGGCTCGCCGCGACGTGGCGGGAGCAGCGCGACCCGACCTTCTACCACGGCCGGGCGGGGATGCTCTTCGCGATGGCCGAGACCGGCTGGGCGACCGGCGACGAGGAGGTCCACGAGGCGGCCCGCGCCGCCGCCGACGGCCTGGTGCGCGACGTCCGCCGGTTCGACGACGGCGCCGGCTGGACCGGGGACCCGGCGCTGCGCGGCGACGGGGGGATCGTGCTCGCGCTGCTGCACGCCTCGGGCCTCCTCGGGGTGTCGGCGTACGAGGAGGTGGCCGTCGAGGCGGGCGGGCGCGTCGCGGCCCTGGCAGTGCCCGGTCACCGCTTCGGCGGGAAAGCCTGCCCCGACCTGCCCGTGGACGCCGTCACGCCGGGGTTCCTGTCGGGGACGGCGGGCGCCGCGTTCCTGCTCGCCCGGCTGCACGGCGTGACCCGCGACGCGCGGTTCCTCGCGGCGGCCCGCCGGGGGGCCGACTTCGTCCGCACGGTCAGCGTGGTCACCGACAGGTGCGCCCGCATCCCGCATCACCTGCCGCAGGGGCGCCGCCTCCACTACCTCGGCTTCTGCTCCGGCGCGGCCGGGGTGGCCCGGATGTTCCACGAGCTGCACCGCGTCACCGGCGACCCCGGCGACCTGGACTGGGTGGAGCGTCTCGCCCACGGGATCGTGCAGAGCGGGCTGCCGGAGCGCACCCCGCCGGGTCACTGGGACGTGGCCTGCCTGTGCTGCGGCACGGCCGGGCTGCTGGAACTGTTCACGGGCCTGTACGCCGCCACCGGGCGGGAGCCGTACCTCGCCTTCGCCCGCACCCTCGCCGCCGACCTCATCGGCCGCGCGGCCGGGGACGAGGAGGACGGGTTCCGCTGGTACCAGGCGTACCGTCGGCTGCGTCCGGAGGAGTTCACCGCCGACACCGGCTACATGGTCGGCGCCGCGGGGATCGGGACCGCGCTGCTGCACCTCGCCGCCACCGAGGACGCCGCCCGGGACGCGGCGGGAGGTTCCGCAGGGGGTGGCCCGCGCCGCCTGATCCTCCTGCCGGACAACCCGTTCCCGGCGATCCCGGTGCCCGCCGCCGTCCTGCGCGAGGGCGACGCCTGAGCTGATCTCAGGGCCGTCGCCGGAACGGGGCGAGCGTGGCGCGCACGAGATCGGCGGCGCCCCAGTCGGGATCGAACTGGGCGATCACGGCCAGGTGCTGGCGCAGCTGGATGATCGGCATGCGTTCGCGCCAGTCGCGGTCGAGCCCGGTCAGCTCGGCGTACAGCTCGAAGAACACGTGCGCCTCGGGCGGCGGCGCCGTCGTCCACAGATGGGCCAGGTCGACCTCGGCCCACGTGTACGACACGGCCGGGTCGATCAGCGCGGGCCGCCCGCCGGGGGTGGCCATGACGTTCAGCGCCCACAGGTCGCCGTGCGTCAGGCACGCGGGCCTGACCGGCAGCAGCTCGGGCAGCCGGTCGCACAGCCGCTCCAGCGCCGCTCGGTCCGCGGCGTCGAGCGCCTCCCGGACGCGACGCTCGCCGAGCCAGCGCAGCAGCCGGTGCCGGGCGAAGAACGCGTACCCGTCGTCATCCCAGGTGTTGACCTGCCGGCGACGGCCCAGCCAGTTGTCCCGATGCCACCCGAATCGGGGGTGCCGCGTGGTGGTGTGCAGGTGGGCGAGCGCGTGCGCGAGCTGCTCCCAGAAGGCCTCGGCGTCCGGCCGGGGGTGCAGCGCGGACAGTACGAGCAGGTCGCGGTCCGCGAGGATGATCTCGGGCGTGGCGACGCCGCCCGTCTCGCGGAGCACGGTGAGTCCTTCGGCCTCCGCGGCGAAGGCGTCGTTCGTCAAGGCGTCCGACGGCGGCTCGCCGAACGCCTTGACGAACACCGGCGTGCCGTCACCGCGGCGCGCGAGCCCCGCGATCGCGGCGAGGCCTCCGGTGGCCGGCTCGACCGCGACGACGTCGGTCAGACCGGCCGCGTGCAGGCGTTCGAGCAGGAAGGACGTCGCGTCTGTCACGGGTGTGCTCCTGTCTGCTGGCCGCAGGTGAAATTTTCACCTTGCGGTTCGCGTCCACGCAGGTCGGCGGAGCGGCGCCTCCGTCACCCTTTGACTTAACCGGTCGAGTTCACGACGCTTCGCTGCGGTTTTCTCACTCCGCGCGCCGGAGGGGCGCGCCGCCGGCCTGGACCCGTTCGACGGGTGGGGAGGCACGACCGGCGACGCGAGCGCCCCGACGGCGGAGCGGGCGACACGGAAGGACGGACCATGCGACGCAGAGGCGTCATCCTCACCGTTCTCGGCCTGGTGGCCGCGGGCGGGCTCGCCTTGGGACACACGACGGCGGCCGAGGCCGCCGTGGCGTGCAAGGTGACCTACACAGCCAGCGAGTGGCAGGGCGGCATGTCCGCCAATCTCAGCATCCAGAACCTGGGTGATCCGGTTAACAACTGGACGCTCACGTTCACGTTCCCGAACAGCGGCCAGAAGGTCACGCAGGGCTGGTCGGCGACCTGGAGCCAGTCGGGCAGTGCCGTGAGCGCGGCCGCGCTGGACTGGAACAAATCCTTGGCCGCCGGCGCGTCGACGAGCATCGGCTTCAACGGCACCTGGTCCGGGAGCAACCCGGCGCCGTCCGACTTCAAGCTGAACGGCGTCTCCTGCAACGGCACCCCGCAGTCTCCCTCGGCGTCGCCCTCGGCATCCCCGTCGGCCTCGCCCACGCGGTCGCCCAGCCCTTCGCCGAGCGCATCTCCCTCGCCCAGCCCGTCACCCAGCCCGTCACCCAGCCCGTCACCCTCTGCCAGCCCCTCGGCGTCGCCGAGCCCGCAGACGGGCGCGGCGCCGAAGCTGAAGGTGTCGGGCAACAAGATCGTAAACGCCTCGACCGGCGCGGCGTACCGGCTGCTGGGGGTCAACCGCTCGGGCGGCGAGTTCATGTGCGTCCAGGGGCGCGGCTTCTGGGACGGCCCGGTCGACAACGCGGCGATCGACGTGATGAAGACCTGGAAGGTCAGGGCCGTCCGCATCCCGCTGAACGAGGAGTGCTGGCTCGGCCTGAGCAACATCCAGGCGTCGTACGGCGGCGCCGCCTACCAGAACGAGGTCAAGTCGTACGTCGACCGTCTGGTCGCCAAGGGCATCACCCCGATCGTCGAGATGCACTGGAACTACGGCCAGTACACCGGCAACTCCTCCGGCTGCTCCGACGTGCACGCCTCCTGCCAGAAGCCGATGCCGGACGCGCAGTACGCGCCGCAGTTCTGGACCGGCGTCGCCAATGCCTTCAAGGGCCGGGACGAGGTCGTGTTCGACCTGTTCAACGAGCCCTACCCGGAGCGGGCGACCGGCGGCGCGACGTCGGGGTGGACCTGCTGGCGGGACGGCGGCACCTGCCCCGGCATCCCCTACCAGGTGGCGGGGTTCCAGTCGCTGGTGAACACCGTCCGGGCCACCGGCGCGACGAACATCATCCTGCTGGGCGGCCTGGCCTACTCCAACGACCTGACGCAGTGGCTGCAGTACAAGCCCACGGACTCACGGGGCAACCTGGCCGCCGCGTGGCACGTGTACAACTTCAACACCTGCGTCAGCGCCTCGTGCTGGGACAGCCAGCTCGCGCCGGTGGCCGCCCAGGTTCCGCTGGTCGCGGGGGAGATCGGGGAGAACACGTGCTCCCACGGGTTCATCGACCAGGTCATGAACTGGTTCGACGCCAAGGGGCTGTCCTACCTCGGCTGGACCTGGAACACCTGGGACTGCTCCACCGGGCCGTCCCTGATCAGTGACTACAACGGGACCCCGACCGGTTTCGGGGCGGGACTGCGAGCGCGCCTGCTGTCGTCCTGATCTTCTCTCGTGCTTCGCGTGCCCTCCTCCCCATCCGGCCCCCGGGGAGGAGGGCACGTCCACGTCTGACTTTGCCACGCGATGGGGTGTTCGTCCAGAAAGTAAAACTTTCGTCCTCAATGTCGAGATTTGGGGTCTTCCTGGTTTAGTGTCCGGTTACCCGACCGTGACCAGTCAGGAGATCCCCCATTTCCAACTACGCGGACCCCCATGAGCAGCACGCGACCGCCGTCTCCCTCGCGGCGGTCTCCCTCCCCACACGCACCGCCGGGGCGGCCGGGGCCCCGGCCGTTCCCGAGGTCGGCTGTCCCACCGCCGGCGGCCGGACGGTGCTATACGCCGGCAAGACGACCGCGTCCTACTTCTGGGACGACGGATCGGGCATCAACGGCGACACCGGAGCCCCCGCGTCGGGCGAGCCGATGCAGAAGGGCCTCGCGGCCAGCCCGAGCTGGCCCATGGGCACCAAGGGCTATGTGATCTACCAGGGCAGGACGGCCGACTTCTTCGTCGGTGACCGCGGCCCCGGCGTTCCCTCCAGCAGCGGGGTCATGCTCGACCTCGACGGCAAGACGTTCGCCGACCTCACCGGCGGCACCTGGGACGGTGACTCGCTCACCGTCGAGGGCGCGGGCGGGCTCGGCCACATCCCCGTGCAGTACGTCATCACCGAGTGGGGCAAGGGGCGCGGCAAGACGGGCGCGCCCAAGCCGTTCTCCACCGGCGCGTACGGCGTGCGGGACCAGGCCGCGCCGCCGCCTCCCTGCCCGACCTCGGCCCCCGCCCCCTCCGTGGAGTCGCAGACCACCGCCTCCACGCCGGCGGCCAAGGCGGCCCCGGCGCAGAAGCCGGCGCAGGAGTCGGCTCAGGGGTCGTCTTCTCCCACGCCCGCCGCCCAGGCAGAGGCCGCCGCGGCGGCCATGGCCCCCTTCGCCGGCGGGCGGGACGCGGCGGGCGGCGCGGCCCCAGCGGCGCGGGCGGGCGGAGCCGAGACCCCGACGGCCGCCACGGCCGGTACGGCCGGTACGGCGTCGGTCCAGGCCGTCACCCCCGTGTCCGCCACCGGCGACCCGTCCGGCCGCGACGACGCCGCTCCGGCCGTCTCCGCCGCGATCGTCGTGTGCGCGCTCGTCGCGGTGAGCGCGAAAGTGGTGCACAGCCGGGTCACCCGCCGGCCGAGCGGCGACGAGGCCCGGTAGGGGCCATCGGACCCGGGCGGGAGGGGCGGGGTCTACTTTCTGCGGCCCCGGAGCGCTCCCGCCACCCGGTTGAACACCCGGTCCCACTCGGAGCCGAACGGGTTGTCCTGCACCAGATAGGTCCAGGTCGCCGTGGGCCGCTTGAGGCCCTGGTCCGCGAGATCCCGGGTGACGTCGGCCTTCTCGAAGGTCTCCCGGGAGCGCCGTTCGACCTCGTCCAGCATCGCCCGGTAGGCGGGGACGGCCTCGCGGTTGAACTCGTCCAGCGGGTTGAGCCGCCCGAGCGCGCGCAGGTGGATGCCCTCGCGCAGGTCGGACAGGAAACCGAGGTGCTCGGTCCAGCACTGGTCGAGGTGGTAGAGCACGATCTGCCGGGCGGCCCGCCCGACCACCTCCTCGCCCGCCGTCTCGCACAGCTCGCGGTAGCGCTCCGGGCAGGCCGACTCCAGCGCCCGCGCCCCGGTGTCGCCGCGCAGGACCCGGTCGCGCCGTTCGAGCACCTCCGCCCGCTGGCGCTCCAGCAGCCGGGTGTACCGCCACGTGTTGCGGTGGATCTCCAGGTTCACGCCCTCGGCCACCCGCTGGGCGTGCGCCACGAGCGCGTGCGCCTCGGGTTTCCGTACGGCGCCGTCGGCGTCGGCGGGCGGCAGCGACTGGTCCGGCGCGTAGACCGTCAGGAGCGGGTCCTGGCCGCTGACGAAGAAGACCGAGCCGCCCGGGTCGCCCTGCCGCCCGGCCCGGCCCCGGAGTTGGTCGTCCAGCCTGCTGCTGTCGTGCCTGCCGGTGCCGATGACGTAGAGCCCGCCGAGCGAGGCGACCTCCTTCTCCTTCTCGCCGGGGTCCTTCTCGCCGGGGTTCTCCTCGCCGGGGCCGCCCGCGCCGAGCCGGATGTCGGTGCCGCGCCCGGCCATCTGGGTGGAGACCGTGAGGGCACCGCGCCGCCCGGCCCGCGCGATGATCTGCGCCTCCTCGGCGTCGTTCTTCGCGTTCAGGACGGTCGCCGCGAGGCCTCTGGCCGCGAGGGCCCCGGCCAGGCGCTCGGACTCGGCGACGTCGAGCGTGCCGACGAGGATCGGCTGCCCGGTGGCGTGCCGGGTCTCGATCTCGTCCAGCAGCGCCCCCTCCTTGTCCTCCGCGGTCGCGAAGATCCGGTCGGGCTCGTCCACCCGTACGCAGGGCCGGTTGGGCGGGACGACCACGACGGAGAGGTCGTAGAACTCGCGGAGCTGCTCGCCCACGGCGACGGCGGTGCCGGTCATGCCGCACACGCGGGGATAGCGGTGGACGAGACCCTGCACGGTGATCGAGTCGAGGATCTCGCCCGTCTCCGACGCCTGCAGGTGCTCCTTGGCCTCCACGGCGGCCTGCAGCCCGTCCGGCCAGCGCTGCAGCGCCGCGACCCGGCCGCGCGAGGTGTTGACGAGCTCGACCTTGCCGTCCCTGACGATGTAGTCGACGTCCCGGGTGAGCAGCGTGTGGGCGTGCAGCGCGAGGTTGACCTGCGTCACCACGCCGGGGTGCTCGTAGATGTCGACGCCGAGGGCCTTCTCGACCGTGTCGATGCCCTTGGGGGTGAGGAAGACGGCCCGGCCCTCCTCGTCGATCGTGTAGTGGTAGCCGCGCGACAGCCGCCGTACGAGGGCCGCCATCTCGGGCAGGGCCGTGCCCGCGTCGGCCGCGCCGGCCAGCACCAGGGGCACCCGGGCCTCGTCCACCAGCACCGAGTCGGCCTCGTCGACGAGCGCGACCTCCGGGGCCGGCACGACCAGCTCGGCCGGGTCGGTGCGGAGCCGGTCGCGCAGCACGTCGAAGCCGAGCTCGCTCACCGCCGCGTACGTGACGTCGCACGCGTACGCCTTCCTGCGCTCCTCCGGCGTGGAGGTCTCGGCGACCCATCCGGCCGTCAGGCCCAGCGTCTCGTACAGCGGGCCCATCCACTCGGCGTCGCGGCGGGCGAGGTAGTCGTTGACCGAGACCACGTGGACCCGGGCGCCGCGCAGCGCGTACCCGGCCGCCGCCATGGCCCCGACCAGCGTCTTGCCCTCGCCGGTGGCCATCTCCGCGACGTGGCCCTCCAGCAGCGCCAGCATGCCCGCGAGCTGCACGTCGTACGGCCGCTGGCCGAGCGCGCGGTGGGCCGCCTCCCGCATCACCGCGCAGAAGTCGGCGGTGCCGACCCAGGCCGGGTCGACGACGGCGGGGCGAAGCTCGTCGCGCCGGCCGGCCTCGGCCGCACGCCCGGCCGCCTCCGCCGCGACCCGCTGGAAGGGGGCGAGATCGACGCTTCCCGGCTTCTCCAGGAACCGCCTGATCCATCGACCTACCCGCGTCACATCCGCTCCAACGACTCTTGGGTCCGACTGGTTCCACATGCCCGGTTCATGGTCCCACTATCGGGGGCGAGACAGGTGAGCGTACCTGACACTCCCTGACAGGTACGCGCGGCAGCATGGCCGTATGACAACGATCGCGAAGCTCATCGCCGTGACCATGGACTGCGCCGAGCCGAAGAGGCTCGCCGACTTCTACTCTCAGATCACCGGCCTGCCGGTGCAGTATGCCGAAGAGGAGTACGCCGGCATCGGCGACGACACGACGGCCGTCTACTTCCAGCGGGTGCCCGACTGGAAGGCGCCGTCCTGGCCCGGCGCGGACAAGCAGTTCCACCTCGACTTCCGGGTGCCCGACCTCGCCAAGGCAGTGGAGGAGTACGTCGCGCTCGGGGCGACCAAGCCGGAGTTCCAGCCGGGCGACTGGGTCGTGCTCGCCGACCCGGAGGGACACCTCTTCTGCGTCTGCCCCGAGAGGTCCTGAAAGGTGCGATGAGGGCTGAGAGTCGCGGGTTCCCGTGGCGCGGACCCACTCCCCCTAAACTTGCGTGGTGATATCTGGACACACCGCCGGCTCCCGGCACCCCGGCCGGCGCGCATGATCTGGGCGGGAGTGGCGATCGCCCTCGTCGGGGCGCTCGGGTACGCGCTGGGCGCGGCGCTGCAGCAGTTCGAAGCCGTGCGCGACGGGGCGACGCTCGCGCTCGTGCGACGGCCCCGCTGGCTGATCGGCGGGGTGATCGGCCTCGTCGGCGCGTCCCTGCACGCCGTGGCGCTCAGCGTGGCCCCGCTCGTCGTCGTCCAGCCGGTGAGCGTGGCGACGCTGGTCTTCGCGGTGCCGCTCGCCGCCACGCTGCACGGCAGGCGCCCCCGGCGGGCCGAGATCGCCGGATCGATCGCGGTGGCGGTGGGCCTGCTCGGCCTGATGCTGCTGGTCCCGGCGCACAACGTGACCCCCGTGCTGTCGGACGTGAACGCTGTCGCGCTGATCGGCTGCGTCGCCCTGGTCGCCGCCGTCACCTTCACCGCCGCGCGCCTGCTGCGGGGGCCGCTCAAGGCGCTGCTGATGTCGGTCGGCGCGGGCGCGGTGACCGCGACCGTGTCCACGTTCGTCCGGGTGGTCGGCGGCGGGCTCAACGGAGACCTCGGGCGGCTGGTCCACTGGTTCACCCTGGCCATCCCGGTGCTGCTGGTCTGCGCCATCGTGCTGCTGCAGAAGTCGTACGCCGTGGGCTACTTCGGGATCGCCTACGCCGGAGTGCAGGTGGTCGATCCCCTCACCTCGGTGACGGCGGGGGCCGTGCTGCTGGGCGAGTCGCTGCCCACCGGGCCCGACAAGGTGGTTCCCGCGCTGCTGGCCGCCGCCCTGCTGATCGCCGGGACGGTCACCCTGGGCCGCCTGGCCCCCGACCAGTCCAAACCCCCTGTCGTACGCGGCGAGCCGGGCCCCCGCGAGGAGCCGGTGAGCGCGGCGACGCCCGAGGCGGCCTGATCCCCGGCGTCGCTCAGCGCGGGGAACCACTCTCAGCCCGGCCAGCGGAAGACGTCGTCGAACTGGCGCACCGCGACGGCGGGGCCGAGCAGGCCCGCCGCGCGCACCGCGCCGTCGCGCAGGGCGACCGCGAGCGGGTCGCGCCAGCCGCTGATCCGCCCGGCCAGCCGCGACCGCCGCACGATCGGCGTGGTCCGGGCCAACCGCTCCCGGCTGTACGCGGCAAGCCCAGCAGCGAGATCCGCAGCGGGATCCGGGGCCGGGCCGCCGCCCGGCGAGACGTGCCGGGCGAGCACGACGGCGTCCTCGATCGCCTGGCAGGCGCCCTGCCCGAGGTTGGGCGTCATGGGATGCGCCGCATCGCCCAGCAGCGCGATCCGCCCGGAGTGGAACGCGGGCAGCGGGGTGTCGAGCGAGTAGATGTCGTGGCGCAGCACCGCGCCCGGGCCGGCGGCGGCCAGCAGCCCGGGGATCGGGTCGTGCCAGCGGCCGAACAGGCGGACGAGCTCCTCCTTCTCGCTCTCCGCGCGCAGGCCCGCCGCGACCGGCGCCGTGGCGTAGCAGTAGACCTGGCCGCCCGCCAGCGGCATGACTCCGAACACCAAACCCGCCCCCCAGGTCTCCGACGCGCCGACCGTTCCGGCGTTGGGGATGATCGCCCGCCAGCTCGTCACACCCGCGTAGACGGGCTCGGGATGACCGGGGAACAGCGCCGCGCGGGTCCGCGACCGGATCCCGTCCGCCGCCACGACGAGATCGGCCCGGATCGTCTCCGTGCCGCCTGCCGTGCCGCCTGCCGGGGTGGCGAGGGTGACCAGGCCCGTCCCGGGGTCGGCCGACTCGGCCCGGGTGCCCAGCCGCAGGGCGCCTTCCGGCAGGCGCGCGGCGAGGATGCCGACCAGCGCCGACCGGGTGAGCAGCACGATCGAGTCGCCGTACCGGGCGGCGGACTCCTCGGCGGTGGTCCGCGACAGCCAGCGGCCGGACGGCCGCCGGAGGCCCGCCTCGCCCTGGATCGCCGAAAGCTTCCTGACCTCGTCCCCGAGTCCGATCATGTCGAGGGCCCGCAGCGCGTTGGGCGCGACCGCGAGCCCCGCGCCGACCGGCTCGATGGAGGCCGCCTGCTCCAGGACGGTCACCTGCCAGCCGTTCCGCGCCAGGGCCAGCGCCGTCGTCAGCCCGCCGATGCCCGCTCCGACCACCACTGCCTGCGCCATGTCCGGCCTCCTTCACTACAGGTGTAGTCACAAACTACTACGCCTGTAGTGCGCCCGTACGATGAGGGCCGTGAACAGTCAGCGGGCGCTCTTCGTCGCGGACGCGGCCATCGCGATCCTGGCCGAGCGTGGCATGCGGGGGCTGACCCACCGGGCGGTCGACGAGGCCGCCGGCCTCCCTCCCGGGTCCACGTCGAACTGCGCCCGCACACGTGCGGCGCTGCTGGAGCTGACGCTGGCCCGGCTGTCGGAGCGCGAGGCGGCGGCACTCTCCACGGTGGTGTCCGGTCTCCCCTTCGGCGAGGGGGGCGCCGCCGACCTGACGGACCTCCTCGCCGCCTTCGCGTACGCGGCGATGACCGAGCACCGGGAGACCACCGTCGCCCGGTACGAACTGGCGCTGGAGGCGACCCGCCGGCCGGAGCTGCGCAGGCTGTACGACGAGCTGGGCCGCCGCATCCGCGAGCCCGCCGTCGCCATGCTGGCCGCCGCGGGCTCACCCGACCCCGAACGCCGGGGCGGGCAGATGGTGGCCTACGTCGACGGCCTGCTGTTCGACGCGGTGGCGGGCGCGGGCGGCACCCCGTCCCCCGAGGACCTGCGCGCGGCCTGCGAGGACCTCATGACCCTGTTCCTCCGCGGCTGAGTGACGCGGCTGTTCCTCCGCGGTGAGTGACGCGGCTGTTCCTCCGCGGTGAGTGACGCGGCTGTTCCTCCGCGGTGAGTGACGCGGCTGAGCGCCGCCTCGAACCGCCCTTCCGGGCGGGCGCCGTGTCGACACGCATACCGGCTGGTCGGTACGCTCACGGGGTGTACGCCGACCCGCCCGGCCTCGATCTCGCCCGCCTCGCCGGGCACCTCCGGCGCGCGGGCCTGACCGAAGGGCCGCTCACCGCCGAGCTGATCGTCGGCGGGAGGTCCAACCTCACGTACGTGGTCCGCGACGCCGAGCGGACGTACGTCGTGCGCCGGCCGCCGCTCGGGCACGTTCTGGCCACCGCACACGACATGGCGCGGGAGCACCGGGTGATGAGCGCCCTGCGCGACACCGCGGTCCCCGTGCCGCGCACGTTCCACCTGTGCCGGGACACCGAGGTGATCGGCGCGCCCTTCTTCGTGATGGAGCACGTCGAGGGCGGGCAGCCGCCGCTCACCCCCGCCCTCGCCCACGCGCTGGTGGACGTGCTGGCCGCGCTCCACTCGATCACTCCCGGGAGCGTGGGGCTCGGCGACTTCGGCAGGCCCGAGGGCTTCCTGGAGCGGCAGGTCACCCGGTGGAGGCGGCAGCTCGACGCCTCCCGCAGCCGCGACGTCCCCGGCTTCGACGACCTGTACGAACGCCTCGTCCGCGACGTACCCGCCCCGCCGCCCGAACGGGCCGTTCCGGCGATCCTGCACGGCGACTTCAAGCTCGGCAACACGCTGGTCGCCGGCGGCGAGGTGCGGGCCGTGCTCGACTGGGAGATGTCCACACTCGGTGACCC
This sequence comes from Microbispora sp. NBC_01389, assembly GCF_045040095.1. Lineage (NCBI taxonomy): Bacteria > Bacillati > Actinomycetota > Actinomycetes > Streptosporangiales > Streptosporangiaceae > Microbispora > Microbispora sp. NBC_01389. The sequence continues at coordinate 324,187 of NZ_CP109552.1, read as the reverse complement.
GCTCACCGACCTGGCGCTGTTCCTCCTGTACGGCGAGGTCGCCGCGCTCGACCCCGCCGCGGGCCGTGCGGTCGGCGCGACCGGTGCGGCGGGTGAGGCGGGTGAGGCGGACGGCGCGGCGCCGCTCCTGCCGATCGAAGCGGGCGCGGAGCTCGCCGCGCGCTACGGGGAGGCGTCCGGGCGCGACCTGTCCCGGTTCGGCTGGTACGTCGGCCTCGCCTGCTTCAAGCTCGCGGTGATCGCCGAGGGCATCCACTTCCGCCACGCGATGGGCCTCACGGTGGGGGAGGGCTTCGCGGGGATCGGCGAGCAGGTCGCCCCGCTCGTCGCCCGCGGGCTCATGGAGGTCTGAATGCACTTCGCGTTCGACGACCGGACGGAGGAGCTGCGGGCCCGGCTGCTCGCGTTCATGGACGAGTGCGTCCACCCGGCCGAGCGCGCCTTCCACGAGCAGGCGGCCCAGGTCCGGGCGGCCGGCGGCTGGGGCCCGCCGCCGCTGCTGGAGGACCTCAGGGCCGAGGCCCGCTCGCGCGGCCTGTGGAACCTCTTTCTTCCAGGAGAGCAGGGCGCGGGGCTGACCAACCTCCAGTACGCCCCGCTCGCCGAGATCATGGGCAGGTCGCCGGCCATCGCGCCGCCCGCGACCAACTGCGCCGCCCCCGACACCGGCAACATGGAACTGCTGGCGGAGTTCGGCAGCACGCGGCAGCGCGCGGAGTATCTGGAGCCGCTGCTGGCCGGTGAGATCAGGTCGGCGTTCGCGATGACCGAGCCCGAGGTGGCCTCCTCCGACGCGACGAACATCGCGACCTCCATCACGAGGGACGGCGACGAGTACGTCGTCAACGGCCGCAAGTGGTACATCACCGGCGCGATGGACCCGAACTGCCGGGTCTTCGTCGTGATGGGCAAGACGGACCCCGAGGCGCCCAGGCACCGGCAGCAGAGCATGGTGCTCGTCCCGCGCGACACCCCCGGTCTCACCGTACGGCGCGGCATGACCGTCTTCGGGTACGACGACGCCGACCACGGAGGCCACGCCGAGGTGGTGTTCGAGGACGTACGCGTGCCCGTGGGCAACCTGGTCGGCGAGGAGGGCGGCGGCTTCGCCATCGCCCAGGCGCGGCTCGGGCCGGGCCGGATCCACCACTGCATGCGGCTCGTCGGCATGGCCGAGCGGGCGGTGGAGCTGACGTGCCGCCGGGTGCTGTCGCGCGAGGCGTTCGGCGGGCCGCTGGCCCGGCAGGGGGTGGTCCAGGACTGGATCGCCGAGTCGCGGGTGCGCATCGAGCAACTGCGCCTGCTGGTGCTCAAGACCGCCTGGCTGATGGACACCGCCGGCAACAGGGGCGCGCACACCGAGATCCAGGCCATCAAGATCGCCGCACCCGCGACCGTGGAGTGGATCCTGGACAAGGCGATCCAGGCCCACGGCGCCGCCGGGCTGAGCCAGGATTATCCCCTCGCCGCGCTGTGGGCGGGGGCGCGGGCCCTGCGGTTCGCCGACGGCCCCGACGAGGTCCACAAGCGGTCGCTGGCCCGCCGCGAGCTCAAGAGACACATGGGGTGATCTTCCGGTGACATGGGATGAGGCGTCGGTCGCCCGGCGCGCCGCGGCCTTCCTCGCGGAGCACGACCCGGCGGCCGTGGACCGCCTGGCGTTCCTGCGCGCCCGGTTCGACGCCGGGCTCGCCTGGGTGCACTTCCCCGAAGGCCTCGGCGGCCTCGGCGCGCCCTGGGAGCTGCAGGCGGTGGCCGACCGGGAGCTGAGGGGCACGCCCGACAACCAGCCGGGCCGCATCGGCATCGGCCTCGGCATGGCCGCCCCGACGATCCTCGCCTTCGGCACCGAGGAGCAGAAGCGGCGCTTCCTGCGTCCCCTCTGGACCGGCGAGGAGGTGTGGTGCCAGCTCTTCAGCGAGCCGGGCGCCGGTTCCGACCTCGCCACCCTGGCCACCCGCGCCGTACGCGAGGGCGACGAGTGGGTGGTGGACGGCCAGAAGGTGTGGACGTCGAGCGCGCACACCGCCCGCTGGGGCCTCCTGCTGGCCCGCACCGACCCCGGCGTGCCCAAGCACCGCGGGCTGACCTACTTCGTCTGCGACATGCGCGCGCCGGGCGTCGAGGTGCGCCCGCTGCGCCAGATCACCGGCGAGGCCGAGTTCAACGAGGTCTTCCTCACCGGGGTCCGCCTGCCCGGCGCGCTGCGGCTGGGCGAGGCCGGAGACGGCTGGCGCGTCGCGCAGGCCACGCTGATGAACGAGCGGGTCGCCATCGGCGGCATGCCGGTCCGCCGCACGATGATGGAGGTCGTCGCCGACACCTGGCGCTCCCGGCCCGAGCTACGCACCCACGACCTGCACCAGCGGCTGCTGCGGCTCTGGGTGGAGTCGGAGGTCATGCGCCTGACGGCAGCGCGGCTGCGCGAGCAGCTCGCCGCCGGGCACCCGGGGCCGGAGGGCTCGGGGATGAAGCTCGCCTTCGCCCGGCTGCACCAGGAGCTCTCCGGCCTGGAGGTCGAGCTGCTCCGCGAGGACGGCCTCGCCTACGACGACTGGACCTTCCGCCGCCCCGAGACGGTCGACTTCCTCGGCCGGGAGGCGGGCTACCGCTACCTGCGGGCCAAGGGCAACTCGATCGAGGGCGGCACCTCGGAGATCCTGCGGAACATCATCGCCGAACGCGTGCTCGGGCTGCCCGCCGAGCCGCGTGCCGACAAGGACGTCGCGTGGAAGGACCTCCCCCGATGACCCTGCTTTACACGGAGGTGGAGGAGGAGCTGCGGGCCGCCGTGCGCGACCTGCTCGCCGACCGGTGCTCTCCGTCCGCCGTACTGGGCCGCGTCGAATCCGGTGTGGAGTCCGGCACGCCGTACGACGCGGAGCTGTGGAAGACGCTGACCCGCGACATCGGCGTGGGCGGGCTGCTGGTGCCCGAGGAACTCGGGGGCGCCGCCTCCGGTGCGGGCGGGGCGTCGGCCCGCGAGGCCGCCGTCGTGCTGGAGGAGCTGGGCCGCGCCGTGGCGCCGGTGCCGTTCCTCGCGAGCGCCGTCCTCGCGACCCAGGCGCTCCTGTCGGCGTGGGGAACGGCGGGGGGAGACGCGGGGGGAGTGGTGGCCGGCGAGCTGCTGGGCCGCCTGGCGTCCGGGGAGGCGACCGCCGCGCTCGCGGTGCCGTTCGCCGCCTCGCCGTACGCTCCGCCGGCCCCCGCGGTGGCCCTCGGCGAGGACGGCACGGTGACCGGCACGGTCGGCGGCGTGATCGGCGCGGAGATCGCCGACGTCCTGCTCGTCCCGGTACGGCTGACGCGGGGCACCGCCCTGTGCGCGGTGGAGGCGTCCCCGGCCGCGGCTCTCGGAGGGGCTGCCGGAGGGGCCGTCGGAGGAGCTGTCCGGGGACCCGTACGGGTGACCCCGGCCACCTCGCTCGACCTGACCCGGCCGGTCGCGACGGTGTCGTTCGCCTCGGCCCCCGCGCGCGTCGTCGCCACCGCCGGCGGCCCTGAGACGCCGTGGGTGCGGGAGGCCCTGCTGCGCGGCGCGGGGCTGCTCGCCTCCGAGCAGCTCGGGATCGCCGAGTGGTGCCTCGCCACCACGGTCGCGTACGTCAGGGAGCGCAGGCAGTTCGCCCGGCCGGTGGGGTCGTTCCAGGCGGTCAAGCACCGGCTGGCCGATCTGTGGCTGGAGATCGCGGGGGCCAGGGCGGCGGCCCGGAACGCGGCCGCCCGGCTCGCGGAGGCGCCGATCGCGGGGGACATCGCGGGGGACATCGCGGTGGCCGTCGCGGTGACTCAGGCGCACTGCGGAGCGGTCGCCGTCCACGCCGCCGAGGAGTGCGTGCAGCTTCACGGCGGCATCGGGATGACCTGGGAACATCCCGCGCACCTGTACCTCAAGCGGGCCAAGGCCGACCAGATCGCACTCGGCACCCCCGGTGACCACCGTGAGGCCCTCGCCGGGCCGGCGGACCTCCCCGCGCCGGTCTGACCTCTCAGGGCCGCTTGTCAGGGCCGCTTCTCAGGGCCGCTTCTCAGGGGCGCAGCGAGCCGAGCAGGAGGTCGGCGAAGTGGCGGCCGACCTCCTTGCCGGTCAGCGGGCCGTCCGGGTGATACCAGGTGCCGAGGTGGTGGACCGAGCCGAAGAAGAAGTCGACCACCATCTCGGCCGGGATGTCGTCGCGGAAGACGCCGTCGCGCTGCCCCTCGGCGACGAGGCCGCGGAACCGCTCGTGGTAGCGGCGCCGCTCGGCCCGCACGCTCCGGTGGGTCTCGGGGGCCAGCTGGTGCATCGACCTGAAGAAGATCTTCGAGTCGTCCAGGTTGTCGACCGTGGTCACGACGACGTCCGTCGCCGCCGCGTGGAGCCGCTCGGCCACCGGGCCCCCGGCGTCGGCGAAGTGGTTGAGCCGCTCCATCTGCAGGCGCAGCACCCGGGCGTAGATCTCGTGCAGCAGGTCGTCCTTGGACCCGAAGTAGTGGTACATCGCGCCCTTGGTGACCCCGGCCGCCGCGACGATCTCCTGGACCGAGGTGCTCTCGAAGCCCCGCTCGGCGAACAGCCGGGTCGCCTCGGCGAGCAGGCGCCGCCGTACGGGCTCCTCCACGGGCGCGCCGCGACCGGCGGGCGCGGGGAGATTCGATGCACGCCGGGACATCCTGACCTCCTTCGTCACGGCCCAAGCATACCGACTGGTCGGTCGACGCCTGGGGGCTGTGCCGCCCGGGTAATGAGTCAGCCAAGGACTGGCGGAATCGCATTACTTCCCTCACCTTAGGAGGGTTGGGATTCCCGCTCGGGTATCCCGGGAGAAAGCCGCATGCAGACTGTGGGGGTTGGCGTGCCGAACGGTTCCATCTATGTGCCGAAGGACGAGAAGTTCACCGGCGCGTCGCCGCAGAACCTGTACGTGACGTTCTGGTTCGCGGGGCGCAAGAACCGGCTCCGGATACGGGCCGCCATCACGGTCGCGGGCTTCGCCGCGGGCAACCTGCTGGGCTCGCGGCTCGGGTTGAACCCGTTCGCCGCGGGGCTCGTGCTGGGCGCTCTCGCGGGTGGCGTCGACTGGTTCGTCGCCTGGCGCCTGTACGAGCGCACGGCGGTGTGGCGGGGCAAGCGCCGCGGCGAGGTGCGCACCGGCCGGCTGCTGCGCCTCATGCTGCGCCGGCACGGCTACCGGGTCATGGACGGCCGGGCCGTCCCCGGAGAGGCGTCGATCGACCACCTCGTCATCGGTCCCGGCGGCGTGTGGATCGTGGACAACGAGGCGTGGTCGCCCGACACCCTCATCGCGCGGTACGGCGAGCGGCTGTTCTTCGACGAGAAGTTCGGCACCTCGGTCGCCAAGGGCCTGATCTCCGCCGCCGACTCGATGGCCGCGCTGCTGACCAAGGAGACCGGGATCGAGGTGACGATCGTCCCGGTGCTCGCCGTACACGGCGGGAAGATCAAGGCCTGGGGCGGCGTCCTGAGCGGAGAGGGGCTGACCGTCGCCTATCCCCGCCGCGTCGCGGGCTGGATCCGCGCGAACGGGTCGGCGGCGTACACGGAGGAGCAGATCGACCTGCTGGCGCGCACGGCCGCCCGCATCCTGCGCCGCATGAGCTGACCGGGGCCGCATGGCCGGGGCCGCAGCTCCGGACGCGGCTTCGCTCCGGTCCGATTTTGACTGCTCCGAGGGGTGCGATAACCTCTAAGAGCTCTGCGCCGCTAGCTCAGTTGGTTAGAGCAGCTGACTCTTAATCAGCGGGTCCGGGGTTCGAGTCCCTGGCGGCGCACCAACCCGGAAGCCCAGGTCGTCATCGGCCTGGGCTTTCCGCGTGGTGCGCCCGGGTGGCGTGCAGGGACGCGAGCAGCTGGAGGCGTTCTGCGTCCGCGGTGCCGGGCCCCGCCGTGTAGACGAGCAGGACCGGCCCGGGATTGCCGGGCAGGGGATAGACGTCCCAGTCGACGGTGATCTCAGCCGCCTCGTGCTGTCCGGCACGCGTTCCGGGGCGCGGCGCGTGCGGACGGCCGCCGGCCGCCGCGCGGCCCGGGCGAGGGTGAACAGGTGCCGGCGTTCCTCGTCGTCGAGGTCGAGGTCGAGCGCGGAGGCGGGGCTTGAGCAGCAACCCTACGGCCAGTGGCCGTGGCCGAGACCCGTCGCGTCGGATACGCCCGCTGCAGCACCGATGACATCCTGACGGGCCTGTCTGGCCGGGGCGTCCTGTTCGGCGTCGGCATGACCATCCATGACTGGAGCGACCCGTTCGGCCGACTGTTCCTTCAGACCCTCGCCATGGTCGCCGAGTTCGAGGCGAACATCGGGCACCAGCGCACCCGCGAAGGCATGGCGCTGGCGAAGAAAAACGGCAAGCTCAAGGGCAAACAGCCCAAACTCCCCGCACCCGCCCGCCGCTCCATCCGCCGCCGCTACGCCGAAGGTGAGGTCTCCCTCGCCGACCTCGCCACCGAATACAGCGTTGGCCGCTTCACCATCCACCGCATCATCCACAACCCGGAGACCTGAGCACCAGCGCCCTGACCTGCGGATCAGTCACAGCTGGCGGCTGGTGGTAGCTGCCTTGCCGGTAGTGAGCCCAGAACCCTCAGTGGCCAGGCGTTTTCGCAGGCTGGGATCACGAGACGTCAGGCGTCATCCCGCTTGTCCAGCCATCGGAGAATGGCCTGGTTTGTTTCTTCGGGTTTTTCCTGCTGGATCCAGTGGCCGCAGTCCAGGCAGACCACTTCCACGTTGGGCACGAACTCTGCCAGGTTTTCCGACCTCGCGACCGGGTCCCGGTCGCCGTAGATCATGAGGGCGGGCTGGTGGATGATCGAGTCCTGATGACGTGATAGCCGGCCGCGGCGAGGGCGGGCATCTGGTGGCGCCAGGTGAAGGCGTGGTCCGGCCAGCCGTGGCAGAGCACGATGGGCCTTCCCGCGTTCTCTCGGCCCGCTTCGAAGACTTCGAGTTCCACACCGTTGACCGGAATGAGGGTGGGCTTGGGGAAATCGGTTGAGGTCATGGCGCCATCCTGACGCCGAAACCGGTCACCTCATGACCGGTTTGTGTGGGAGTTTTGTGGGCGTGCGAACCGACCGGCTGGTGGCCGTCCTCCTCATGCTGCAACGGCGCGAGCAGGTGACAGCGGCAGAGGTCGCCCGGGAGCTGGAGGTCTCCGAGCGCACCGCCCGCCGCGACCTCGACGCCCTGGCCATGGCCGGGGTGCCCGTGTACTCCACGCAAGGACGGGGCGGCGGCTGGCGCCTGGTGGGCGGCGCCCGTACCGACCTGTCCGGGTTGACCGCGGGTGAGGCCCGCGCCCTGTTCCTGGTCGCCGGCCCGGCCTCGGCCGCGACCCCGGCCGTGAAAGCAGCCCTGCGCAAACTCGTCCAAGCCCTGCCGGAACCCTTCCGCGCCCAAGCCGAAGCAGCAGCATCATCCTTGGTCATGGACCCGCGACGATGGGGGTCGAGCCGGGTCGAGCACCGACCACCTCGCTTCCTCGACGACCTCCAGGACGCGGTGATCCGCGGCGTCCAGGTGCGGCTCGGCTACGTCGATAGCAAAGGCGCCGAAACCGAGAGGACCGTCCATCCGCTGGGCATCGTCGCCAAAGGCCCGGCGTGGTATCTCGTCTCCCACACCGAGACCGGCCGACGGACCTTCCGGATCGACCGCGTGACATCCGCCGACCCGACCGGCGATCCCGTGCACCGGCCCGAGGACTTCGACCTCGCCGAGAGCTGGCGCGAGATCGCCGACGAGATCGACCGCAAACGAACACCTCTGGAGGTCCAGGCCGTCTGCGCGCCCCACGCCATAGGCATTCTCCGGATCGGGTTCGGCGACCGACTCGAAGTCGGAGGCACCACGACCGACGGACGCATCGACGTCGTGATCCGCGGCCACGACGACTACACCCTCGCCGGCGAACTCGCCGGGCTGGTCGAATGGCTCGAAGTGACCGGCCCCCCGGGTGTGCGAGACCACCTGGCCTCGATCGGCAACGCCCTCGTCGAGCGATACAGCTGACGCCGGCACGGGCGCTCAGCCCACGTGCTGAGCATGATTTCGAGAGCACAGTTCTGGTGAACAACGTGGGTTCGTCTGTTCTGGCAGACATCCGGTCACGACGTCGGCGGGTCCGTCGGCCTGGCTCGCTGAGGGTGGATCGTCTCGTGCCGGGCCAGCATCGCCACGTACTCGGCGATCTTCCGGGTGCGCGTCTCGGCCCGCTTGACGGCATTGACCCGGCTGATGAGAGCGAAGCGGTTGGTCTTGGTGAGCACCTCGAATATCGCCTGCGCCGCTGGGTCGGCGGCGATCGCGGCTCGCACGTCGGCCGGGACCTCCGCTTCCGACGGCGGTGCGTAGGCGGCCGTCCACCGCCCGTCGGCCTTCGCGGCTTCCACCGCGGCACGGCCAGCGGGCAGCATCAGGCCGGCCGCCTCCAACCGGTCCACGTTGGCGACGTTGCGCTGGGACCAGATACTGCGGGACCGGCGCGGGGTGAACCGCCTCCAGGAACTCTCCTCGTCGCGCTTGCGGGCCTGCCCGTCGATCCAGCCGAAGCACAGTGCCTCATCGACCGCCTGCTGCCAGGTCAGCGTGGTGACAGAGCCGCCCTTCCTGGTCAGGGCGAGCCACACGCCAGGAGAGGCAGTGTGGTTGCCCAGCAGCCACGCGCGCAGCGCCGAGCTGTCAGCCACGATCAACTCGTCCAGTTCGGTTCCGGTCACCACCGCAGGCTAGTACCGCGACCCGATGTTGCGACTGGTCCGGGTGGCTCGTTGAGCTGGCGCCGGCGGCTCCGCCACCCTCTACCGGGCCGACCCCGCCGGCTGTGCGGAGGACCCGTCGGCGGTCGCGATGGATTCCCAGATCGACGCGACGCTGGCGCTGGCCTCGGCGATCTTCGGGCCATCACCCGAGGTCCACGAGCGGGCCGCGACCCACGCGACGAACTCAGGCTCGACCGAGACGAAGTCCTTCCATCCATAGGCCCGCCGGAGCTCCCGCTGATGATCAAACGGCGGCTCCCGCCGCTCGGTGTTCTCATCATCGAGGAAGAACACCCGCTCCAGATCCGCCCGCGACGGCGGCCCCGAGAACCGCCCGTACGCAGCAGCCTCATCATCGGTCAGGAAATCCACCACCGGCATAAGCGGCAAAGTACGACTGTCGCGACCCTGCTCCATGCGCTGGTAGTAGTCGGTGCTCAGCCCGGCCAGCAGCGCGACCTCCTCGTGTCGCAGGCCGGCCACCTTGCGCCGGGGCCCCGGCTCCAGGCCGACGTCCTGGGGGCGCAACCGGCCGCGCCGGGCACGCAGGAAATCACCGAGCTCACGGGCGTACGGGTGGTCGACGACAGTCTGCCGCCACGGCCCACGCCGAAGGTAGGCCTGATGCGATCCGATCAGGTTCCGGGGCTGACGAACACCGGCGTGTCAGAAACAGACAGTCGCAGCCGCCGGTCGCGGACCTCGACCGGGTGAGGCTCGCCGAACGCGTCGACCGCGGTCGCGGCGGAATCGTCCCAGGGCCAGGAAACGGTGACGGGCGGTTGAGCCTCCCCGTCGACCATGTCACGACGGTCCCACAGCACCAGTAGCGGCCCCTTTTCCGGACGCTCGACCTCGAACGCAAACAGGCTGGGCGGCTCGGCGGGCCGCACGCGGGTCACCCGGCCGGCCCCGGCGAGCTGCGCGGCGAGCAGGGCGAAGGTGCCGGCCGCCGGGTGCCGGACGGCGAGCTCGCCGCCCCGGTAGCCGAGCATGGCGAGCTTGCCGAACATCAGATGCATGATCTGCAGAGGGTCGGCCGGTCCGGGCACCTCGGGCGCGAGGTTCCAGTAAAGGGTTCGGCGGACTCCGGCGGCGAGCGCCTGCAGGGTGCACGCGACGAGCTGGCGGCAGTTGATCCGGTGCCGCATGGCCTCGAGCTCGGGCGGGCACCCGTCCATGAACATCTGTAGCCGGGGCGGCAGATGCGGCATCCGCGCGTACAGCGCGGCCATGGCCCGTCGCTCGGGGGTGTCCTGCCGCACCCTGGCGGCCAGTTCTTCGGTGCTTTGCACGTGCGCGCCCTCGGCGAAGGCCTCGGCGAACACCTCGTACATGACGGCCTGGGCGTCGGGGAACTCGAACGGCACGGGCGCGGCGTACTCGCCCACCACCACCGGTTTGAGGCAGCCGTGCGCCCGCATCAACTCCCGCACGGCCTCGATGTGGGCGGGGACCGCGGAGGCGTCGCCGTACAGGTGCACGTCGAACAGGTCGAAGGCGTCGCGGCCGTGGGACAGCACATACTCGAAGAAACGCCACGGCTCGCTTCCCGCCTCGCTGCTGAGCACGTCGTAGCCGCAGCCGCCGAGTACCACGGCGGCCGCCGGGTCGGCCTCCCTGACCGCGTCGTACATGACTTTCAACTGCGCGACGTACTCGGCGGCGGTCCCGGCCCACAACAGGTCGGTGTTGCTCGGCTCGTTGTCGCACTGCCAGTAGCGCACCCGTCCCGCGCAGCGGCGCACCACCCGGCGTACGAACTCGGCGTAGGCGCTCAGGTCGTGCGCCGGGGAGGGCGGCAGGAAGTCGGTCGGCGTCCGGGTCGCCCACGGGGAGCTGGAGCACAGCGTGATCCACACCTCCTCGTCGCCGTCCAGCTGGTCGAGCAGCGTGTCGACCACTTCCCAGCGGTAGCGGCCAGGTTCGGGCTCGACCTGGCTCCAGTACACGTACGCCCGTAGGATCCCGGCCCCCAGCGATCGAGCCTGGGGGACGAACGTTCCGGGCGGGCCGAACAGGCCGTAGCTGACGCTCCTCACGATGCCCAGCCGGATCCCCGGCGGGTCGAACGCGTCGGTCGCCGTCGCCGTCGCCGTCTCTGTCATCATAGGCCTCCTTGAGAGTTTACGACGTACACATTGTGTATATCTCATACACTAAAACCATGGGTGGGGAAGAGACGAATCCGGTCCCGCTGATCTGGACCCAGCCGCCGCCTCCGCCGCGTCGGCGCGCGCTGGACCGGGAGAAGATCGTGGCGGCGGCGATCCGCGTGGCCGGCGAGGCCGGACTGGACGGCCTGACGATGAAGGCGGTCGCCGCCCACCTCGGGCCGTACTCGCCGATGGCTCTCTATCGGCATGTGCTCAGCAAGGAAGGCCTGTTCGACCTCATGCTCGACGCGGCAACGGCCGAGATCCCGCTCCCCGGGGATCCCGGCGAAGACTGGCGCGCAGACCTGCGCACGCTCGCCCTGGAAACTCGGCGGATGACGGCGCGGCACCCCTGGTTCGCCGTGTTGGTCCACGCCCGCCCTCCGGCCGGCCCGCACATGATGCGCCGGCTGGAGTTCATGCTCACCGTCCTCGTGCAGCGGGGGGCGACCGTCGGCGATGCCATGACCTACGCGGCGCTGATCGACCGACACGTCTTCGGCAGCGCCCTGCAGGAGAGCGAGGAGGCCCGCCTGGAGCGGCGCTACGGCCTGGACGACGAGGCCCGGCTGTACGCCGCCATCGCGACGCTTCACGAACTGGCCGCCGCCGACGGCCGCCTGCCTCGCCTGACGAGCTGGCTCGCCCATCCGGCCGGTCCCACGCCGGAGGAACGCTTCGCGATCGGACTCGACTTCATCCTCGACGGCATCGCGGGCAGGCTGCTGTGATCTCGCCGTCCGACAACTACGTCACCGCCGGTCGGCCAGGAAGCGTTTTGACCTGATTTGATGAAGCCTGCGGCGTTCTCTGGGAGGCGGGCATGGAGACGGCGGAGTGGTACCGGTACTTCGCGGAGCGCGAGGTCAGCGGGCACAGCCCGGTCTACGAGGCGCTGGGCCTCGCCGTCGCCGCCGACCCCGGGCTGCTCGAACTGATCGACGGACTGCCGGAGCCGAAGCGGCAGCCCAACCTGCTGCTCGCCGCGGTGCGCTTCCTCGGCGGGCCGTACGACGACTTCGGCCGCTTCCGCGCCTGGACCGTACGGCACTGGGACCGAGTGCGGGAGACCGTGCTCGCCCGGCGGACGCAGACCAACGAGACGGGCCGGTGCGCGAGCCTGCTGCCCGTGCTGGCGGCGCTGCCGCGGCCGCTGGCCCTGATCGAGGTGGGCGCGTCGGCGGGGCTGTGCCTGTATCCGGACCGCTACCGCTACCGGTACGACGGCCCTGCCGGCCGTGGGCCGGAGATCGGACCGGCCGCGAGCCCGGTCCTGCTCACCTGCCGGACGAACGGCAGGGTGCCGGTGCCGGACCACCTGCCGGAGATCGTGTGGCGGGCCGGGATCGACCTCGACCCCGTCGACGTGCGCGACGAAGAGGCGGTGCGCTGGCTGGAGTGCCTGGTCTGGCCGGGACAGGACGACCGGCTGGCGCGGCTGCGCGGGGCGGTGCGGATGGCGAGGCGGGACCCGCCGCGCCTGGTGCGAGGGGACGCCTTGGCCGCCCTGCCCGGCCTCGTCGCCGCCGCGCCCGCCGGGGCGACGGTCGTCGTCTTCCACAGCGCGGTGATGCCGTACCTCGACGCCGGAGCGCGGAACCGGTTCGTGGCACTGGTAGGCGGCCTGCGGGCCCACGGCCTTCCGGTGCGGTGGATCTCCAACGAGGGCTCGCCCCGGCTGTCCTCGGTGCTCGCGGGCCTGATGGCCGGTCTGCCGGGAGGCCGGCTGACGTTCCTGACCGCGCTCGACGGCCGCCCGCTCGCCATGACCGGGCCGCACGGCGAGTGGCTGGACTGGCTCGGCTGACCGGGCGCCCGGCGGCGGACGCCGGGGATGCCGATACTGGGATCATGACGCTCTACGACGAGATCGGCACGACGTACAGCGCCGTCCGCAGGCCGGACCCGAGGGTCGCGGCCCGGATCACCGCCGCGATCGGGGACGCCGCCACGGTCGTCAACGTGGGGGCGGGCGCGGGGTCGTACGAGCCGCCGCGGACCCTGCTCGCGGTCGAGCCGAGCGTGGTGATGATCGCGCAGCGGCCGCCGGGGGCGGCCCCCGTGGTACGGGCCCGGGCCGAGGCCCTGCCCCTCGCCGACGACGTGGCCGACGCCGCGATGGCGATCCTGACCGTGCACCACTGGTCGGACCTCGCGGCCGGGATCGCCGAGATGCGCCGGGTCGCGCGGTACGACGCCGGCTACCGGCTGCTCGTCGCCGATGTGTGAGCGGACCTGTGAGCGGACCTGTGAGCCGCCGGCCGCCGCGAACGGCGGCCGGCGAGCCACTACTCGTCAGGCCTTGACCTCCACCGCCTTGACCACCTCGACCGCCTCCGGCGCCTCGCCGCGGCTGCGCAGCTCCTCCAGGCCGACCAGGTCGTCGGCCTCGGCGTCCGGGGTCTCCTCGTCGAACCGCGCCAGCGCCGGGTGACGCAGGGCGATCGTGATCGTGAGGGCGATGGCAAGCCCGCAGACCACGTACAGCAGGCCGATCCCGCGCCCCTCGCCGACTCCGAGGACCTTGCCGACCGAGCCGGCCAGCGCGCCGTCCGGCCGCATCAGCGGCTCGAAGACCAGCCCCACCAGCCAGGCCTGTACGGCCAGCCCGACCGGCTGGGTCGACAGCGCGAGCATCCGGTTGATCGAGATGACGCGGGCGTGGTAGCGCTGCGGCACCTTCGAGTGGATGATCGTCAGCCAGATGCTGTCGCTGATCGTCATCATCAGCGACATGCCGAACGCGCCCAGCGTGATCAGGATGAGCGACGGCCGCAGGCCGGCGATGGCGCAGAAGATCCCGAGCACTCCGGCGGCTGCCAGCATGCCGAACATCCGGCGGTCGCGCGGGCCGCCCCACAGCGTGATGATCAGGCCGCCGCAGACCGCCCCGACGCCCGCGAGCAGCGCGACCCGCCCGGTGTCGGCCAGCTCGCCGACCGACAGCACCAGCGGCGGGATCATGATGAACCCGGTGAACAGGAAGAAGTTAACGATGAACATCGTGAAGGCCATCGCCCGCAGGCCCCGCCGCCGGAGCAGGTAGCGGAAGCCGTTGCGGATCTCGGCGGAGACGGTCTCCCGGCGCCGCCAGGCCATCGTGGCGGGGAAGCGGACCAGCAGGGTCACCGTGAACGCGAGCGCGTAGCACACCACGTTGGCGGTCAGGATGCCCTCGATGCCGATCAGCGCCAGCACGGCGACGGAGAACAGCGGCACCATCAGCTGGGCCACGGCGTTGCCGAGCTGGACGACCCCGCCCACGTGGTGCAGATAATGCTTGGGCGCGAGCTGCGGGCCCGCCGACTGCCAGGCCACCCGTTGCAGGGTCACCGATATCGACAACAGCACCAGCAGGGCGTAGAGCAGCGGCATGTTCAGGGTGTCGGAGACCATCAGCGCGAGCAGCCCGGCCTGGACGGCGAGGGACATCCCGTCGGCCACCAGTATCGCCCGTTTGCGGTCGTACCGGTCGACCAGCGCGCCGATCAGCGGCGCGAGGACCAGCCCCGGCACCAGCCCGACGATGGCGAACAGGCCGAACTGCACCAGCGAGCCGCTCTTCAGGTACGCCCAGATCGGCACGGCGAACTCGGTCATCACCGCGCCGATCATGGAGACGATCTGGCCGGTCGCCACCGTGAAGAACCGGCCGAGGCTGGGCTGCGGCCCGGCCACGTCGGCCTTCCGGTCGAGCGAGACGGCCTCCCGCCACCAGGTGGCCGTGTCGCCCTCCGCCGGCGCCCGCCACTCCTCCGGACGCTCCAGCGCGGTGTGCGTGGTGGTGACGATCGCGGCCAGCTCGTCGGTGCGGTAGCGGAGGAAGTAGTGCCCCGCCTCGGCCATCACGACGAGCGCGGTGGTCTCGGAGACGCAGTGCCAGTCGCGGTAGCGCTCCTGGTAGAAGTCGGTCAGCGCGTCGCGGTCGCCCACGATCGAGACCACCGGGGCGCGCAGCTGCGGGCTCTGCTGTTCGACCAGCTCGCTGAAGTAGTCCTCACCGGCCCGCGCGTCCACCCGCATCGTGCGGATGATGTGGTCGACCTGCTCGGGGTCGAGGTCCTGCAGGTCGGCGCCCATCGCACGCAGCCAGTTGGCGTGCGCGTTGGCGTTGTCCAGCGCCTTGCTGCGGAAGATCCGGCCGAGCAGGCCGTTCAGGCCCTTCGTGGGGGTGGCGAACGGGAAGCTGCCACCCACGTAGACGGCCTCGATCCGGCGTCCCGCCGCCTCCAGCCTGCGCGCGATCTCGGCGGTGAGCGCGCTGCCGACGCAGTGGCCGTACAGCGCGACCGGGCCGCGCACCCGCTCCATCACCTCGTCGCACACCCGCTGGGCGGCCTCGTGGAACGGGATCGTGCTCTCCTCGACCCCGAGCTCGTGGCCCGGCAGGGCGACCGAGAACAGCGAGTGCCCGCCCGGCAGCACGTCGGCCAGCGGCTGGTAGATCATCGCGCTGGCCCCGCCGTACGGGATGCAGACCAGTGACAGCGTCGGCGTCTTCACCGGCCGGGTCAGCTCGACCAGCAGCCCCCGGGGGCCGGACGCGGCGTCCTCGGGCGCCTGCCGCGCGGCGTCGATCAGCGCGGCCAGCTCCCGTACGGTGCGGTTGGCGATCGCGTCGAGCACGGTCACCTGGTAGCCGTCGGAGGGCAGCGCCTGGCGCAGCTTGGCGACCATGCGGATGAGCAGCAGCGAGTGGCCGCCCAGCGCGTTGAAGTCGCTGTCGATCGAGATCGCCTCGATGCCGAGGACCTCCCGCCAGACCCCGGCCACCACGATCTCGGTCTCGGTCTCCGGCTCCGCCAGGTCCTCGGCCACCCGGACGGCCGGGTCGGGCAGCGCCTTGCGGTCCACCTTGCCGTTGGCGTTGAGCGGGATGGTCTCCAGCGGCACGAACATCGACGGGACCATGTAGTCCGGCAGCCGCGCCGCGCAGTGATCGGCGAGGTCGTCCGGCTCCCGCGCCTCGGGCACGTAGTAGGCGACGAGCCGCCTGTCCTCGGGCGTGAACGCGTGCACGACGACGACCGCGTCGCGTACGCCGGGGTGGTCGAGCACCGCCGCCCTGACCTCGTCCAGCTCGATGCGGTAGCCGCGGATCTTCACCTGGTCGTCGAAACGGCCGAGGAAGACCACGTTCCCGTCGCGGGCCCAGGCCACCCGGTCGCCGGTGCGGTACATCCGCCCGCCCGGCACGAACGGATCGGCCAGGAACCGCTCCTCGGTGAGGTCGGGCCGGTTCAGGTAGCCGCGGGTGACGCCCACGCCCCCGACGTAGAGCTCGCCCGGCACGCCGACCGGCTGCAGCCGCCGGTTCGCGTCGAGGACGTACATCCGCATGTTGGGCAGCGGGCGCCCGATGGGCACGACCTCCACGAGCTGGGCGTCCCGCACCGGATAGACGCACGTGCCGACCGACGCCTCGGTGGGGCCGTACTCGTTGACGAGCCGCCCCGGGCCGAGCATCTCCATCCACCGGTTGGCCATCGACCCGGGCAGCGCCTCGCCCGCCACGACGATCGTGCCGGCGAGCGCCTCGGCCTGCCGGGCGTCGATCTGGTGGCCGAGCACCTCCAGGTGCCCGGGCGTGCACTTGATGAAGCTGTACGGCCCGCCCGCGACGAGCAGCGCGCCCAGCTCGCCCATGTCGAAGTCCTGCTCCAGCACCGTGACCCGCTGCCCGGTGACGAGCGGCGCCCAGAGGTTCGGGACCACGAGGTCGAACGCCACCGAGCCGAACAGCGGCGCCCCGCCGTCGCCCTGGCTCGCCAGGTCCTCCACGGCCCACCACACGTGGTTCACCAGGCCCCGGTGGGTGACCTGCACGCCCTTCGGCTTCCCGGTCGACCCCGAGGTGAAGATCACGTACGCCAGCCGGTCGATGTCGTACGGCACGCCCACCGGCTCGGCGGGCTGGCCGTCGAGCACGCCGCTCCCGACGTCGACCACGTCGTCCAGCGTGTCGTCCAGCGCGTCGACGCCGTCGAACAGGTGCGCGTACCCCGCCGAGGTCAGGACCAGCGGGGTCGCGGCGATCGACAGCATGTCCGAGACGCGCTGCGCGGGGAACTTGGGATCCATCGGCAGGTACGCCGCGCCGGCCTTCCACACGCCGAGCAGGCAGGCGATCAGCTCCGGGCTCCGGTCGAGCAGCACGCCCACCGTGTCCTCGGGCCCGATGCCCCGCTCGCGCAGCAGGTGCGCGACCTGGTTGGCGCGGGCGTGCAGCTCGGCGTACGTCGTGGTGCGGCCCTCGAACGCGACCGCGACCGCATCGGAGCCCGCGTGCCGTTCCAGCAGCTCGGGCAGGGCCACGTCCGGGTACGGCCGGGCCGAGTCGTTCCAGGCGCCCAGCGCGAGGTCGCGTTCGGCGTCGGTCAGCAGGTCCAGGTCGGCGAGCGGGGTGTCCGGGGCGGCGGCGATCCGCTCGGCCAGCGCACGGTAGTGCCCGGCGAGCCGGGCGACCGCGTCCGCGTCGAACCGGTCCTTCTGGTAGGTCAGGTAGAGCTCGGGGTCGCCGCCGCCGTTCAGGTGCACCAGCAGCGCGAGGTCGTAGGTGAAGTCGTCGACCTCGTGCGCCCAGACCGACGCCTCCAGCCCCGGCCAGCGCCCGCGCTGGTCGCGGAAGACCCGCAGCGAGAAGCCCACGGTGGACAGCGAGAAGTTGCGGGCGTCCCGGTCGCGCAGCGCCCCCGCCAGCTCGGAGAACGGCAGGTGGTTGGTGAGCGCCTCGCCGAGCCGCCGCCGCACCCCCGCGGCGGCCTCGCGGAACGAGGGGTTGCCCGACAGGTCGGCGCGCAGCGGCAGGGCGTTGACGAAGCAGCCGAGCACGGGCTCCAGCTCCACCCGGCGGCGCCCGCCGTCGACCGTGGCGATCGTCAGGTCGTCCTGCCCGGTGTAGCGCGCGAGCGCCATCGAGAAGACCGTGAGCAGGGCCACGAACGGCGTGGTCCCGGGGCCGCCCGCCTCCCGCAGCGCCCGCAGGACCTCCTCCGGCAGCGTGAACAGGTGGCAGTCGCTCCGCCTGCCCTCCGGGATCGCCTGGTCGTTTCTGGCGATCGGCAGTTCGACCGAGGCGGCGCCGTCGAGCCGGTCGCGCCAGTACGCGAGCCGCCGCTCCCGCCGCTCGCCGGTCAGCTCACGCCGCGACCAGGCCGCGTAGTCGGCGTACTGGAGCGGGGGAGGGGCGACCCCGGCGGGGCGGCCCTCGTGGGCGGCGGCGTACACGGTGGTGAGCTCGTCCACGATGATGCCGACCGACCACCCGTCACAGGCGATGTGGTGGCAGACGAACATCAGCACGTGGTCCTCGTCGCCCAGCCGGACCAGCGTCGTACGGTGGACCGGCCCGGTCTCCAGGTCGAAGCGCTCCACCGCGGCCCGTGACGTGATCTCCCGGGCCCGTTCCTCCCGCTCGGACCCGGGCAGGTCGCGCAGGTCGACGACGTCGAGAGGCGCGGGCCCGGGGTCGAGGACGACCTGCCGGGGCTCGGGCCCGTCGCCCTCGTAGACCGTGCGCAGGATCTCGTGGCGTTCGACCAGGGTGTCGAGGGCGATGGTCAGCGCCCGGACGTCGAGCGGGCCGGCGAGCCGCAGGCCGATCGTGGCGTTCGGCGCCGGGGCGCCCTCGGCGAATCGGGCGCCGAGCCACATCTGGGCCTGCTCGTAGGAGCAGGGGGCGGGTCCCGCGCCGCGCGGAGTGATCGCGTCCGCGGCGGCCGCCCGGGCGGCGAGCAGCCGGCGCAGCGCCTCCTGCCTGCGTGGGGAAAGCGACGCTATTAGATGCTCGTTGTCAGTCGTCGGCGTTATCGTCACCGAGCGTTCTCCTCTCTGCGCACTAATGCGCAGGCGCCAACTGACCAGACGGAAAAGTGGTTGATCGAGAAACGCCTGAACGTTGAATTCCGCAGGGGTCGCCGCGTATCTCGCCACTTATGGCGGCGGGACGAATGGGAGCGCTCCCACGAAAGGATTATTACGATACGTGATACACCCTGGTAACGCAAGCCTTACATTGACCTGCCCTCGGCCACATTCGGTAAGAGGAAATCGACCTTCCGTGATCATGCGCAGACGAGGGAAGGTCCGGCCGTGCAGGCATTGCGGAGCGTTACAGCGAGGTGTCGAATTACCTGACCGGCATGGTCGGGAAAGGCGTGGAACTTGTTTCTTGCGCGGCACCCTATCCGGGTTCTATGTTGGCCGCCGGAATGAATTTCCGCAGGGGCGCCGCCTATTCGAGGGCCCGCCTGCCTCCTCAATTCGACTCGTCGTCGTGGCCGATCACGGCCGGATATCGCTCAGCAGGAGGACGCATGAACGACGGCTGGACGCCCCTGGAGATAAACCCCGACGGCCCCGCCACTCCGGAGGGGCTGGTCGAGCGCCTGCGCGGGCTCGACGTGGGCGATCTGCTCGCGCGGGAGAAGGCCCTCGTCTTCCGGGGTTTCGGCGTTACGCCCGAGACGCTGGACCCGGTCATGGACATGCTCCTGCCCAACCGGCTGGCGTACGTCCACGGCAACTCGCCACGCACCAAGGTCGGCGGCAACGTCTACACCTCCACCGAGTACCCGCCCGAGTACACGATCTCGATGCACAACGAGTTGTCGTACTCCGCCGCCTGGCCCTCCCGGCTGCTGTTCTTCTGCGAGAAGGCGGCCGAGACCGGCGGGGCCACCCCGGTGGTGGACGGCGTGCGCTGGCTGGAGTCGCTCGACGACGAGGTCAGGGAGGCCTTCGCCAAGGGCGTGCGCTACACCCAGAACCTGCACGCCGGCCGGGGACTCGGCAAGAGCTGGCAGGAGACGTTCGAGACCGAGGACCGCGACCGGGTGGCCGAGTTCCTCGACGGCATCGGGGCCGACTGGCAGTGGCGGCCCGACGGCGGCGTGCGGGTCTCCCAGATCAGGCCGTCCACCACCCGGCACCCGGTGACCGGGGCCGAGGTGTGGTTCAACCAGGCCGACCAGTGGCACCCCGCCTCGCTCGGCGACGAGACGGCCGCGATGCTCGCCGAGCTCATGCCGCCGGAGGAGCTGCCGCAGTCCGTGACGTTCCCGGACGGCGCGCCGATCCCCGGCGACCACGTCATCCAGGCGCGCGACCGCGGCCTGGACAACGCGGTGGACGTCGACTGGCGGAGCGGCGACCTGCTGCTGATCGACAACGTGCTCGTCGGTCACGGCCGACGGCCCTTCACCGGCTCCCGCCGCGTCCTCGTCGC
Organism: Microbispora sp. NBC_01389; assembly: GCF_045040095.1. Lineage (NCBI taxonomy): Bacteria > Bacillati > Actinomycetota > Actinomycetes > Streptosporangiales > Streptosporangiaceae > Microbispora > Microbispora sp. NBC_01389. Next base: position 304,044 of record NZ_CP109552.1, on the reverse strand, counting down.
CATGTCTGATTGAGCCCCGTCCGACTGAAAGCAGCCTCCCAGACTTCCAAGCCGTCTCCGGCTGAAAGGGGATCCGCAGTGAGCAAGATCGCTTTGGGGGTCGCCGCGACCTTCACCGCCGAGCCGCTCGGGGACGCCCTGAGATTCTGGCTCGCCGAGCTGGGGACCGAGGGGGACGTCGCCTTCGCTCCGTACGACCAGGTCTTCCCCTCGCTGCTCGACCCGGGCAGCGTGCTCGGCCGGGCCGGCGCCGTGGTCGTCCTCGTCCGCGCCGAGGACCTCGCCGGAAACGTCACGGCCGGCGCCGCCGACGAGGATCCGGCCGCTCTCGACGCCGCCGCGGACGACCTCGCCACCGCGCTCCGGACGTCGGCGGCCGCGGCGGGCACCCCGCATCTCGTCGCGATCTGCCCCGCCTCGCCCGGGCATGGCTCGCCGGGCGCGCACGCGCGCCTGGCCGCCGGGCTGGCCGAGGCGCTGAAGGACGACCGCGCGGTCGGCGTGCTCACCTCCGCCGAGCCGTACGAGCCGGCGGACCCGGAGGCCGTCCACGACGCGTTCGCCGACCGGACCGGCAACGTCCCCTACACCGACCACTACTTCGCCGCGCTCGCCGCGGCGGCCGTACGCCGCCTCCAGGCCGTGACCACCCCGCGTCCCAAGGTCGTCGTCGCCGACTGCGACGGCACGCTGTGGGACGGCGTGGTCGGCGAGGACGGCCCGGACGGCGTCGTGATCGGCCCGGAGCGCGAGGAGATCTGGCGGGAGCTGGCCCGGCAGGTCGCGGCGGGGCGGCTGCTGTGCCTGTGCAGCAAGAACGCGGAGAAGGACGTCCGCGAGGTCTTCGCCCGGCATCCCGGGCTGCCGTTCGGCCTGGACGACGTCACGGCGATGCGCGTCGGCTGGGAGGCAAAGTCGCAGGCCCTGCGCTCGCTGGCCGACGAGCTCAACCTCGGGCTCGACTCCTTCGTCTTCCTCGACGACAGCCCGGTCGAGTGCGCCGAGGTCCGGGCCGGCTGCCCCGAGGTGCTGACCCTCCAGATGCCGCCCGGCGCCGCGGACGCGGCGGCGTTCCTGCGGCACTGCTGGCCGCTCGACCTCGCCGCCGTCACCGACGCCGACCGCGACCGCACCCGGCGCTACCAGGAGGAACGGCGGCGTGAGCAGGCCAGGGGCGAGATGTCCCTCGCCGACTTCTTCGCCACGCTCGACCTGCGGGTGACGATCACCCCGGCGGGCCCCGGGCACGAGGCGCGGGCCGCCCAGCTCGCCGAGCGGACCAACCAGTTCAACCTGTCGGGGACGCGGCGCCTGGACGGCGACGAGACCTTCGTGGTGGACGTGCGCGACCGGTTCGGCGACTACGGCGTCGTCGGTCTCACCGAAGTTCGGACGGACGGGGACACGCTGCGCGCCGGCGCGTTCCTGCTGAGCTGCCGCGCCCTCGGGCGCGGGGTCGAGCACCGCATGCTCGCCCACCTGGGCGCGCTCGCGCGCGACCGCGGGCTGGCCCGGGTCGCGCTGTCCTTCCGGCCGACCGAGCGCAACCAGCCCGCCAGGGACTTCCTGGCCACCCTGCCCGCCACCGCCGAGCCGTACGGCGAAGAGGCGGCGGAGACGGCGTGGTACGTCCTCACCGCGGCCGACGCCGCGGCCGTTGTTCATTCACCCGTCCATTCACCCGTCCACGCACCGGTTCACTCACCCGTCCACCCATCGGGCGCTGCTGAGGAGAGGGCGGCGGCGCCCACCGGATGGGCGGCCGTCGAGCGGATCGCGACCCGGCTCACCGGCCCCGAGGCGATCCTGGAGGCGATGCGGGCCGCCCGCCCGGTGTCAGTGGTGGCCGCCGAGATCGCCGGGGCGACCCCCGTCGAGGCGACCGTCATGCGGTGGTGGGCGGAGCTGCTCGACAAGCCGCCCACCTCGGTGAACGACGGGTTCTTCGAGCTGGGCGGCCACTCGCTGCGGCTGGTGCAGTTCATGGCGCGGGTGCGTGCCGAGTTCGGGGTCGAGCTGCCCTTCGACACCCTTTACACCACCTCCTTCACCATCGCCGAGGTCGCCAAGGTGATCGAGGAGCGGCAGCTCGCCGAGACCGGCGACGAGGAGCTGGCCGGGCTGCTCGACGAGCTCGCGGGCCTGTCGGACGAGGAGATCGACGCCCTGCTCGAATCAGGGCTCGAATCGGGGCTCGAATCGGGGCTCGAATCGGGGTCTGAATCAGGGAACGGCTGATCCGCATGGCCACGATGCTGCTGAGCACCCACGGCACGAACGGCGACGTGCTCCCGTTCGTACGGATCGGGCGCGAGCTGGCGGAGCGCGGCCACGAGGTCACCGTGCTCACGCACGCCTGGTTCGCCGACCGGATAGCGGCCGCGGGCCTGCGGCACCTGCCGATCGACACCGCGGAGGGCTACGACCGGCACCTGGACGACGCGCGGCGCTACATGCTCGACCCGCTGAAGGACCCGGACGGCGTGCTCCGGCTCTACCGGCGCAACGGCCTGTTCGAGCTGCTGGCCGAGGAGGTGCGCATGATCGAGGCGCACTACCGGCCGGGGGAGACGGTGGTGGTGGCCCGGCACACCTCGGGCATCGCCGCGCTGATGGCCGCCGAGCTGCACGGGGTCCCCGTGGCGCTGGCGTCCGTCACACCCCACCAGTACGTCTCGCTGCCGGTCCTCGCCGACCTCTTCCGGCGCGTGCTCGGGGAGGGCTACGACGAGGTCTACCGGACCTTCGGCCTGCGCCCGGTCCGTGACTGGGCCGCCTACCTGAACAACGCCCCGGTGCAGCTCGCGCTGTGGCCGGAATGGTTCGACGCCGCGGGCCAGCCGGCGCCGGCGGGCGTCGTGCGCTGCGGGTTCGTGCTCGGCGACACGGCGGAGGGGCCCGTCCCCGACTGGGCCGAGCCGCCCGTGCTGATCACCGGCGGCACCGGCCAGGTGCTGCACGACCGGTTCTACGAGGTGGCGGCCGCCGCGTGCCGGCGGATCGGGAGGCGGGCCCTGCTGGTGAACCGGCACCCGGCGTTCCAGCCGGAGTCGCTGCCCGACGGGGTGGAGTGGGTGCCCTCGGCGCCGTTCGCCTCGTTCATGCCCCGTGTCGCCGCGGTCGTCCACCACGGCGGGATCGGCACGCTCGCCCGGGCGCTGGCGTCGTCGACCCCGCAGGTGCTGCTCGCCCACGGCGTCGACCGTCCCGACAACGCCGAGCGGCTCGACCGCGCGGGCGTCGCGGAATGGCTTCCCGTGTCCCACTGGGACGAGGAACGGACCGCCGCGCTGCTCGCCCGCTCCCTCGCCGACGACGGGTACCACGAGCGGGTCGCCCCGCTCGCCGCCGACGCCGCGTCGGAGGACGGCGTACGGGTCGCCGCCGACCACGCCGAGGCCCTGATCGGCGCCGACGAGATCCTGCGGCGGCCGGTCCCGCGCGAGCGACTGGCCCGGCTCACCCCCGAGCAGAAGGTGCGCCTGGCCGCCCTGGCCCGTGCCCGCCGTGACGGTTGAAGAGGCGTGTGGAGGTCAGGCGAGGTCGCGGAGCCAGCGGAGGGCGACCGCGCCGGCCAGGCGGGGCGGCACCGTGCCCGCGCCGAGCCCGACGTCCACGAGCAGGTCGAAGACCTCGGTGCGCCGGGCGGCCACGGAGATCGCCGCGTCGATGAAGCCGGGGGAGCGGGCGGCCAGGGAGAGCGCGTCGGTGGTGCGCAGGTGCCGTCCGAGCGCCCGGCGCAGGGCCCGCCGGTAGGCCCGCAGCGGGTCCGCCGGCGAGCCGATCGCGGCCTCCGCGGCGAGCCGCCCCGACAGCAGCGCATAGTAGATGCCCTCGCCGGTCAGCGGGTTGACGAGGCTCGCCGCGTCGCCGGCCAGCAGCACCCGGCCCGCCCCCGGCACCGGCCGTCCGCTCGACAGCGGCAGGTGGTGGGCCCGCAGGTCGCGGACGGGCGACCTGATCTCACCGAGCAGGGGCAGGAGCCGGGCCAGCCGCCCGTGCAGGATCTCGCGCCCGGGCCGGCCGGTCTGTCGCAGCATCGGCAGTAGCAGCCCGTAGCCGACGTTGGCCGTGCCGTCGCCCACCGGGAACGACCAGGCGTAGGCCGGCCAGCCCTCGCTCCGCATGACGATGACCTGCACGTCGTCGTCCGGCGGCACGTCGGCGTACCCGCGTACCGCGATGGCGGTGTGCCGGTCCGGGCTCGGCGGGACGCCGATCAGCCGCCGTACGGTGGAGTTGGCGCCGTCGGCGGCGACGACCACCCGGGCGGCCACCTCGCCGTCGAGCACGACGAGCCCGTCGCGGATGGTCAGCGTGCGCACCCGGTGGCGGCGCACCTCCACGCCGCGCGCCGCGACCGCCTCGACCAGCCGGGCGTCGAAGACCCGGCGGGGGACCACGTGGTTGGGCCGCGCGACCGCGGCCGAGACCTCGATCCCGCCGGGCGACGTCACCGACAGGCGCGGCGTCGGCCGGTGGTCGTCGAGCAGGCCGGGCAGTCCGAGCACCGCGAGCTCCTGGCGCGCATGCGCCGCTATGCCGTCGCCGCAGGCCTTGTCGCGGGGGAAGGCCGCCCGGTCGAGCAGCAGCACCCGGCAGCCGGGGTCGAGCTGCCTCGCCCGCAGCGCGGCGGCGGAGCCCGCCGGTCCCGCGCCGGCCACCACGAGGTCCCAGACGTCGTCCACATCTACAGACCGTACGTGGAGAAGAGGTTCGTGGTGGGCCACGACTTCACCGAGTTCGCGGCGGTGTGGAGTTGGGCGTCGATGTCCCCGTAGTTCAGTCCCGAGGCATCGTCGCGCTGGTCGAACAGCACCACCCAGCTCAGCCCGTCGTAGCGCCGGACCATGAGCGTGGAGGTGCCGGCCAGCGACCCCGTGTGCCAGGTGTTGCGGCCCCCGGTGACCGGGCGGACCTGCCAGCCGAGGCCGTAGTACCAGCCGTCGGAGTTGACCCCGATCGACGGCTTGGCGAACGCCTTGGAGATCGACGCCGAGGTCAGCACGCCGGCCGCGTCGAAGAGGGTGGAGAACCTGGCCAGGTCGACGGCCGTGGCGAGCCAGCCGCCGTGGGCGGCCATGTTCTCGAGGTTGAACCCGCCGTAGGGGAAGGGCACCACTGAGTCCGAGGTGTCGATCACGCTCTTGCCGGTGTACTTCGAGAAATAGGGAGCCTCGCCCGATTTGCGGAGGCTCTTCGCGGTCCTGCCGAGCGCCATCCGCTTGATCTTCAGGGGCGTCAGCACCTTGCTCTGGACGTAGCTCGCGTACGAGACGCCGCTCGCCTTCTCGATGATCTTCTGGAGGAGGAGGTATCCGTAGTTCGAGTACGCGTACGTCGTGCCGGGGGCGTGGTCGAGCCTGAGGCCGGACGTGTGCCTGACGATCTGCGCCTGCGTGATCGGCAGCGGGACGCCGAGCGCCGCCGCGATGACCCGGTCCCTGAACATCGGGTCGCCCGAGACCTCGGAGTCCCACCCGCCGAGGTGCTGCAGCAGGTGGGTCACGGTGACGGCGGCGAGCCGCGGATCGGCGGTCGTGCTCAGCCCCAGCAGCGGCGCGACCTTGGCCGAGAGACTGAGCTTGCCGTCCTGCGCCAGCTTCAGCACCGCGGCGGCGGTGACCGGCTTGCTCAGGCTCGCGACGCGGAACAGCGAGGTGGGGCCGGCCGCGAACGAGGTGTCCGCCGCCCAGTTGTAGCCCCGGGCGAGCACCAGCTTGCCTTTGCGGACCACGGCGAGGGACGCGTGCGGGATCGTCCGCGCCTGCATGAAGCGCTTCAGCGTGTCGTCGAAGGGCTTCAGCGACGTCGCGCCACGGCCGGTGACGCTCCACACGCGGGCCGCCGCGCTCGCCGGCGACGCGGGCAGCCCGGCGGCGAGCCCCGACGCGGCGCCGCCCGCCAGCAGGCGCAGGGCGTTCCTCCGGGAAACGGAAAACCTGTCTGAAATCATGCCGGCTGATCTTAGAGGAGTCTTGACCGGCCATGGCCGCGACCCTGACCGCGGCCCTGACGGCGAGGGAGGCCGCGGCGGGTGGCCGCGGCCTCCTGTGCGTCCGGCACTAGATCTTGCCGGTGCCCGCGTTCGCGAGGACGTTCGCCTTCACGCCGCTCGGGTTGTCGACCGTGTACGAGTACGGGATGGAGGCGACGCTGCCGGAGGTCTGCGGCGTGCCGGAGTTCACGAGGTAGTTGTTGCGGGCGACGATCGAGCCGCCCGGCGAGGAACCCTCGGAGGTGTGCGTGGGCTCGGCGACGTTCTCGAAGTAGTTGCCCTCGACGAGCACCCCGGCGCCGCAGGTGGAGGCGATGCCGTAGCTGTAGTCGGTGTACGAGGGGTCCTTGTAGTAGTAGTTGCTGAACACGTGGACCGGGTTGCCGAAGCGCACCCTCGGGTTGCGCTGGGCGCAGGTCTGGAACGCGTTGTGGTGGTACGTCACCCGCAGGTGCCCGGTGTCCTCGGAGCCGTTGCTGTCGCTGTGGCCGACGAGCGAGCACTTGACGTGGTCGTGGAGCTTGTTCCAGGACACGGTGACGTAGTCGGAGCCGTGCGTGATGTCGAGCAGGCCGTCGTAGTAGTCCGTGCCGTGGCCGGTGTCGCTCGACAGGTCGTTGTGGTCGAGCCACACCCGCTTGGCGTTGTCGAGGTGGATCGCGTCGCCGTTGCCGTTGGCGGCCGGGACCTTGGAGATCTTCAGGTTGCGCACGATGACGTTGGAGACGTCGCGGATGTTGACGCCGCAGCCGGTCAGCCCCGAGTTCGCCCCGACCCCGACGAGGGTGGTGTTGCCGCCCACCCGTACGTCGTCGGAACAGGTGAAGTTGCCGTTGATCTGTACGGTCTTCGCGGAGTTGCCCGTCACGGCGGCGGTGAGCGCGCTCAGGGAGGTGACCGTCGTCGCCGGGCCGCCCGCGCCGCCGCTGGTGCCGCCGCCCTGCGTCGCCCAGCCGACCAGCCCGGTGGCGGGCGGAGTGGTCGGACCGCTCGTGGGGGTGCTGGTGGGGGTGCTGGTGGGGGTGGCGGTCGGGGTGCCGGTGGAGCCGGTGGGCTGGAGGGTCCACTGTTTGGTGGCGACGGAGTCGCAGGAGTTCTGCTGGACGAGGGCGCCGGAGGAGGTGGAGTTGTCCTTGGTGTTGAGGCACTTGTCGCTGCCCGCGTTGACGACCTGGTAGCCGGCTCCGGAGGTGGTGAGTATCCAGGTCTGGGAGGAGGCGCCGGTGCAGGTTTCCTGCTGGACGGCTTTGCCGGCGGAGGTGGAGGCGCCGGTGACGCCGGCGCATTTGCCGCTGTTGCCGGCGGTGAGGCGGACGCCGCTGCCCTGGGCCGCGAGGGTCCAGGTCTGGTTGCTCGCGCCGGTGCAGGCGGAGGCGGTGAGTTGTACGCCGTCGGAGCCGCTGCCGCCGGGGACGGTGAGGCACAGGCCGCCGGCGGCGTTGACGATCCGGTAGGCGCCGGTGGTGGGCGCCGCGTTGGAGACGCCGGTGAAGACGCCGCCGACCAGGGCGGCGACCCCCGCGACGGCGCCGATCACTCCGGCTCCGGTTCTGGTGCTCCTTCTCAAGGCCGAGCTCCTTGCGTGTCGTGCAGGACCCCTGACCGAGGGGTGAATCCCGATCCCGCGAGGAATTCATGAATGTGAACAACATTCATGACGAGGAACGCCAGGCTCACGGTACGGACCTGGACATCGAGGGTCAACGGTCAGCCCCGGGGTCTCGTGCGTACGCAGCGCGTCATAAGAGATCATCGTGAAACGTTCACGCCGGACGTGCCGGGGAGGAATGGCGGATGATTGACGATGATCGACGGATGATTGACGGATGACCGGGGAACAGGTGTTCAGCGCGTGGCTGCGGGCCCGCAGTGAGCCCGACTGGACGGCGGTGGTCACGCATCCATTCGCCGCGGAGATCAGCCGCGGCACCGCCGCCATGCGGCGTTATCTGGAGCAGGACTTCCAGTTCGTGGACGCCTTCACGGCGCTGCTCGGCGCCGCGGTCGCCGCCGCCGGCTCCTTCGAGGCACGGGTGGCCGTGGGCCGCTTCCTCGGGCAGGCGGTGGCCGACACCGAGCGCGGCTACTTCCACCGCGCGCTCGCCGCGGTCGGCGGTGATCCGGCCCCGCCCAGGCTGGAACCGGTGACGATCGAGTTCCGCGCGCTGATGGACGAGGTGCGGCTCAGCCAGGACTATCCGCTGATCCTGGCCGTGCTGTGCGTGGCCGAGTGGACCTACCTCGGCTGGGCCACCCGGATCCCCGTCATGTGCGAGAGCTTCGTCCACCGCGAGTGGGTCGACCTGCACAGCGGGCCGGAGTTCGAGGCGTGGGTCGGCTTCCTGCGCCGCGAGCTCGACCGGCTCGGCCCGGGGCTGGACGAGAGCGGCCGGGCCCGCGTGCTGGACGTCTTCCGCCACGCGACCACCCTGGAGCGCCGCTTCTTCGACATGGCCGCCGGCTGATCGGCAGGGCTGATTGCAGGGCTGATCCGCGGGGCCGTGTCAGGGAGCGCGCAGGGCCAGCGCGGCGAGGCGGCGCAGGGACAGCCGGAGGAAGACGGCGCCCAGCGGCCCGGCGACCCGCCAGCCGATCCGGCCGGCCACCCCGAAGGGCAGGTGCAGGTGCTCCTCCCACAGGATCCTGCTCCCGCCGCCCGGCCGGGGCAGCACCTGGAACCTCCCCGTCCCGCGGACGACCCGGCCGGTGTGGCGGACCTCCACCTCGTCCGGGGGGCGCCAGCCGGTGACGTCCATCGTGTCCAGGAACGACAGCGGGCCGATCCCGGTCGCCGCCGCGAGCCTGCTGCCCCTGCTGTGGCCGTCGCCCTCGACGACCCAGGCCCGGGTCAGCAGCATCCACTCGCGGTGCCGGGGCCAGTCGGTCAGCACGGCGAAGACGCGCTCCGGGCTCGCCTGGGCGTCCACCGTCACCGTGAGAGTCTCCATGCCTGTTCCTACGTCTGAGTCGCCGCCGCCGGACGCCTCCCGTCCCGGAAGCGGACCGCGTGCGACGCGGCACGGTCCGCGGCGAACCCGAGCAGGCGCTCGCCCTCGTCGGCCAGCGCGTCCCGGGCCGCCGGGCCCAGCGGTGCGAACGGCTCGATCTCCAGGGTCGCCGTCTCCCCTGCCGCCGCGCTCTGCCGCCGCGCTCTGCTGCCGCGCTCTGCTGCCGCGCCTGCCACCGTGCCCTGCTGCCATGCCCTGTCATCGCGCCCTGCTGCCGGGACCGTCCCAGGGATCAGGTGCGCACGAGCGGCGTGTCGACGAGGTGCTCGGCCAGGAACCAGGCCTGCAGCTCGCCCGTACGGACGACCTCGGAGACGAGCAGGTCGTCGGTGCCGTCGTCGCCCATGTCGGCCGCGCGGGAGGCGGCGTCGTGCGCGGCGACCAGGATCGTCTCGTGGGCTTCGAGAAGCCGGGAGAGCATCGCGGGCACCTCCTCCACGCCGTCCGGCGGCCGTGGGATCACGGTCATCTCCGCCACCTGGCGCGGATCGCCGACCGCGACCCCGCCGAGTGTCTGAATACGTTCGGCGATGGCGTCGATGATCGGAAGTTGCTCGCTCGCGTGCTTGTCGAGCAGCAGGTGCAACTGGTAGAAGGTCGGCCCCCGCATGAGCCAGTGGTGCTTCTTGTACAGGCTGTACAGGATCTGCGTGTCGGCCAGGATCTGGTTGAGCCGCTGGCAGGAGTATTCCCGGGTCTCCCTCGGCAGGCCGACGGGGAAGTCCCGGACCGTGCCGAACGACTGGATCTCCACACCCCTCTGGTGCAGCCAGGGCTGGCTGCTCGCACGGACTCCGGAGGAAGGGTTGACAGCCAAGACGTCACTCCTCACTCAATCGGTTTGTACCCAACAGTGAGTCTTTCGCCTTCTATGTCCCCTAAACGCCTTCTATAGCGATTTATCCAAAGTGGACCGTCTATCCGGCCCGCAGGGCCTCCGCGCGGCGCCTCGGCGATCCGCCTTCGAGGGAGGTCGGGAGGCCGCCCCCGGCGGCCTCCTGGGCGATCGCGCGACGTCAGATCTCCAGTCTGTCCTCGATCGAGCGGAGCTGGTGCCGGGCCAGCGCCAGGTTGGCCCGGCCGCGGTCCAGGGCGAGGTAGAGGAAGAGGCCCTTGCCGCCGCGGCCGGTGATCGGCCGGATGAGGTGATACTGCGAGCCCAGCGTGATGAGGATGTCCTCGATCGTCTCGTTCAGCTGGAGCGCCTCGATCGCCCGCAGTTTGGCCCTGACCACCTCGGTGTTGGCCGCGGCGGCGACCTGGAGGTCGAGGTCCTTGGACCCGCCGAGCGCGCCCAGCGCCATCCCGCTTCCGTAGTCGGCCACGACCGCGCCGACCGCGCCGTCGATGGTGAGCATCTCCTTGAGGGAGACATCCATGTTCGCCATGCGTTTCTCTCCTGCCTCTCCTGGTTCCTGTGCTGTGCTGTGCTGTCCGCGGGCGCCGGTCGGCGCTATCCGCGTCCGGCGATGGCGGCGATCCTGTCCGCCGCCCTGCGTCCCTCGATCCGGAGCAGGCCGAGGTTCGCCCCCGGGCCCGCGAGAACGGTGAGGACGAGCGTGGGTCCCGCGGCGTAGCACGCGGTGTGCCCCTGGGCCGCGGAGATCAGCGTCTCCTCCAGCCGGCCGATCTGGGCGAGATCGGTCATTTTCCGGCTCAGCGACAGCAGCGCCGACGTGAGCGCCGCCGTCTGCTCGGTGCTGGTGACGACGGTGCTGGTGACGGTGCTGGTGACGGTGCTGGTCACAGGGCCCGCGGTGAGGTCCGTCGTCACGAGCATGCCGTCGATCGTGCACGTGAGCGCACCGGTGATCTCGGGTGCCCGCTCGCGCAGGACGACCAGCTCCCGATGTATGTCGTGGCGAAGATCCACCGAGGCATCCCTTCCGGCCCGCCTGAGCCACCCGATCACTACAGCGCCTCCAGCGCGTCACGCACTCTGAGCAGCAGGTTCACGTCGGTCACGGCGCCGGCGACCGGCACCGCCGGCGGCCGGGGCGCGCGCCTGGGCAGCGCGTCAGGCTGCTTGTCCGGCTCCTTGTCCGGCTGTTCGTCCGGTGCCGCCTGATCCGTCGCCAGCAGGCCCGCCGCCGCGAGCTCCCGTACGGCCAGCAGGGTGGAGTAGGCCGGGTGCCCGAGGCGGCGGGCCAGCTCGACCGGCGTGGCGGCGGAGTCGGCGGCCAGCAGCAGCTCCCACTGCAACCGGGTGAGCAGCGCGTGCGTGCCGGGAATCCGCCGCAGAGGCGTCACGGGCCGCGCGTCCAGCTCGGCCGACGGCCACGCCCGCTCCAGCCGTGCCCGGCGCCTGGCGCACTCGCGCACCAGCCCCGGCACGTCGAAGAACCAGTGGACCCCGAGCCAGTGGGCGTCGCCCGCCCTGAACCTGGTCCGGAGCGTCCTCGGCGTGAGCAGGAAGAACGCCGCGTCCAGCGTGGCCGACAGCACGCAGAACTCCAGCTCGCCCCGGCTGAGCACGCCCCTGCGCACGAGCAGCGCGCCGCCGTCCCCGCCCGGCCCGGCCTCCTGCCGCGCGTGCCGGATCCTGGCGGCGCCGATCCGGCCCGACCCGCCGAGCAGGTCCTCCACTCCGGGCGTGGCCGCGCAGTCCACGTACGACACCCGGCCGCGTACGAGGTAGACCGTGCCCTCCTTGCCCACCCGCAGCGAGCCGGTGGCCCCGTCCTGGGCGAGACCGGTGAGCACGGCGTCCAGAGTGGGCGCGGGCCGGGTTCCCATCAGGAGGCGACCAGCTCGTCCGTGATGGCGCGCAGCCGCAGCCGGGCCAGGGCGAGGTTCGCACGCTCCACGTCCAGCCGTAGGCACAGCAGCAGCGGGCCGTCGAACATCATCTCCATGGGCCGTACGAGGTGGTAGGACGTGCCGGTGGTCACGATCACGTCCTCGACCCGGAGGCCGGTCTCCTCGGACGCCGTCGCGACGCCGTCGAGCGTGGCGCGGTAGGCCCCGCTGAGCCCGGCGGCGGCCCGGCCGGGATCGGCGATCCCCTTCGCCGCCACGGCCATGCCGCTGGTGTGGTCGACCAGGATCGCGCCGAGCGCGCCAGGAATCGACATTGCCTCCGAGAGGCAGTCCTCTATCCCGATCAACCCGTCACCCCTCGTCGCTTCTGTCGCGCCTCTGTCGTCTCTGTCGCCTTGAAGGCCTCGCCGGTACAGCGCGGCCAACACTAGAGGAGCAGGTGGACGGGGCAGCCGAGTCGGAAACGGGCTGGGATGAATGAATTAGTCCATAAGAATAAGAATTGTTCTCCCTGGAATGGTAATCCCGGTTTTCATGAAATTTCCTCGCATCGGGGGGAGCCGAGGGGAGGGTGCCGCGCGGTGCCGTACGGCGGCCAGAATGAGAGGCGTGGAGCGGATTCTGGTCAGCGCCTGCCTGCTCGGCCGCCGGGTGCGGTACGACGGCGGGGCCAAGACGAGCGACGACGACCTGCTCGCCCGATGGCGCGCGGAAGGGCGGCTCGTACCGTTCTGCCCCGAGGTCGAGGGCGGGCTGCCCGTGCCCCGCCCGCCCGCCGAGATCGAGGGCGGCGCGGGCGGCGCGGCGGTGCTGGCCGGGGAGGCCCGGATCCTGACGCCGGACGGCGCCGACGTCACCGAGGCGTTCCTGTCCGGCGCGCGGCAGGCCCTCGCCGCCGCCCGCTCCTCCGGCGTACGGGTCGCGGTCCTCAAGGAGGGCAGCCCGTCGTGCGGATCGCTGCGGATCTACGACGGCGCCCACCGCGGCAGGACCACCCCGGGGCAGGGAGTGACGACCGCGCTGCTGGAGCTGAACGGCATCCGCGTCTTCGGCGAGGACCGCGTCCCCGACGCCGCCCGCTACCTCGAAACCCTTAGGGAGACAGGGGATCCGCGGTGACGATGACGGCCTTCTCGTCGGGCTTGTGCACCAGGACGTTGTCCACGTAGGACCGCACCGCCACGTCGAGGCCGACGTCCTTGCCGGCCGCCTCCGACATGTACCAGCGGTGGTCGAGCACCTCGTGGAAGAGCTGGGCGGGCTCCAGCTTGCGCCGCATGGCGGCCGGGACCGCGCTCACCACCGCCTGGAACACCTCGGCCAGCCACCGGTGGGCCACGATCGCCTCGTCCTCGTGCCGCAGCCCGTTCGACACGCGGAACGCGTCGAGGTCGTTGAGCAGCCGCCTGGCCTGGTTCTCCTCCACGTCGAGGCCGGTCAGGCGGAGCAGCCGGCGCTGGTGGTGCCCGGCGTCCACGACCTTCGGCCGTACGATCAGCCGGGACGTGCCGGCCTTGCGGCGCACCATCATCTCGGCGACGTCGAAACCGAGCGAATTGAGCCGGCGGACCCGCTGGTCGACCCGGTGCCAGTCGACCTCCTCGATGATCTCGTCCTCGGTCAGCTCGTCCCACAGCCGGTGATAGCGCTCGACCAGCTGGTCGGCGAAGACCAGCGGGTCGATGGTCGGGTGGAGCAGCCCGCCGGCCTCCAGGTCGAGCATCTCGCCGTAGATGTTCACGTGCGCCACGTCGATGTCGTGGGCCCGCTGGCCCTCGCTGATCGCGGGGTGGAGGTCGCCCGTCTCGGCGTCCACGAGATAGGCGGCGAACGCGCCGGCGTCCCGGCGGAACAATGTGTTCGACAGCGAGCAGTCGCCCCAGTAGAAGCCGCTCAGGTGGAGCCGTACGAGCAGGACGGCGAGCGCGTCGAGCAGGCGGGTCAGCGTGTCGGGCCGCACCGAGCCCGACAGCACGGCGCGGTACGGCAGGGAGAACTGCAGGTGCCGGGTGATCAGAGCGGAGTCGAGCTCCGAGCCGTCCGCGGCGGTGCGCCCGGTCACGACGGCCACCGGCTCGACCGAGGGCGCGTCGTGCCGGGTCAGGTCCCACAGCAGGCGATACTCCCGCTTGGCGTATCTGGTGCTGATCTCCTTGATCGCGTAGACCCGGCCGGACAGCCGGGCGAAGCGCACGACGTGCCGGGAGATGCCGCGCGGCAGCGTCACCAGGTGGTGGACGGGCCATTCTTCGAGGGGGACGTCCCAGGGCAGGCGGATCAGGTCGGGGTCGCTGGGGGCTCCGGTGATCTGCAGGGGCACCGATTGCTCCTTATCTGGGGGCTTCCACATAAGTGTCGCGGATAGAGTCGGGCGCTATGACGCTGGTGGATGAGTTCGTTTCTTGGTACCTGGCCGAGAACCCGGTCATGGCCGCTCTGCTGGGGGCCGACGGGTACGACCGCACGCTGGGCGACTTCAGCGCGGCCGCTTTCACGGGACGGGAGCGGGCGGCCGGGGAATGGCTGCGCAAGCTGTCGGAGGCGGCTTTCGACGACCCGGAGGACGAGATCGACCGCGACCTGGTCGCCTCCCATCTGCGCGGGGCCATGGCGCTGGCCCGCTGGCCGGAGTGGCGGCGGGACCCGGCCGCCTACCTCGGGCTGGTCTTCGCCTCGATGTTCACCCCGTTCCAGCAGCGCCTCAAGCCGGAGGCCGAGCTGGTCGACGCCGCCGTCGCGCGCCTCGCCGAGGTGCCGGCCGTGCTCGCCGCCTGCCGGGCGAACCTGGACCCCGAGATCGCCGCCGACCTGCTGGTCCGGCGCGGCCTCGACCAGGCGCGTACGGGACGCCGCTTCCTGACCGAGACGCTGCCCGCCCAGGTCGGCGACCCGGAGCTGCGGGCGCGCCTCGCCCGGGCCGCCGAGCCCGCCGCCGACGCCTTCGACGGGCTGGTCGGCTTCCTGGAGGACTTCCGGCCGCGGGGCAGCTGGCGGATGGGCGAGGAGCTCTACTCGGCCCTGCTGCGCGAGCGGGAGATGCTGGGCTACGGCGCCCCCGAACTGCACGAGAAGGGCAGGCAGGCCTGGGCCGAGCTCGACGGGCGGATGACCGAGGTCGCGTCCCGCGTCGGGCCGGGCACCTGGCGGGAGGTGATGGAGTCGCTCATGGACAACCACCCGCCGACCCTGGAGGCCATGCGCGCCGAGTACGAGGCCGAGACGCTGCGGGCCCGTGACTTCGTCCGGCAGCGGGGACTGGTGACCTTCCCCGAGGGGGAGGAGTGCCGGGTCGAGCCGTCTCCGGAGTTCCAGCGGCCCATCATCGCCGTGGCCAGCTACCTCGCCCCGCCGCCGCTGTCGGCCTCGCGCGACGGGATCTTCTTCGTGCCGTACACGCCCGACGGCTTCACCGGGGAGCAGGTGCGGCAGCGGCTGCGAACCAACTCGCGGGCCCAGATGCCCTCGATCAGCGTCCACGAGGCCTACCCCGGCCACCACTGGCACCTCGGGTGGATGGCCGGCAATCCGCGCCGGGCCCGCAAGATCTTCCGTACGCCGTACTTCGTGGAGGGCTGGGCGCTCTACGTCGAGAAGGTGATGCACGAGCAGGGCTACTTCGACACCCCGGAGACCGAGCTCGCCCACCTCGACTGCCGCATCTGGCGGGCCGCCCGCATCGTGGTGGACACCGCGCTGCACTGCGACGACATGACGCCGGAGCAGGCGGAGGAGTTCCTCACCACGAAGGCGTCCCTGTCGCCGGGGACCGCCGCGGGGGAGGTCAGCCGCTACTGCGCCTGGCCCACCCAGGCTCCCTCGTACCTCACCGGCGCGCTGGAGATCGAGCGCATCAGGGCCGACTACGCGGGCGACCTGCGGACCTTCCACGACACGATCGCCGGGTCGGGCGGCCTGCCACTCGGCCTCGCCCGGAAGGCCGTGCTGGGCTGAGCCTCGTGCCCGGGGCGCGCGGGTCAGCCGGCGAGCGCGCGTTCGATTACAGCGGTGAGCTGGTCCTCGGTGAGAACCGCGGGCCGGCCCACCCCCAGGGCGCGGACGTAGACCTCGCACAGCCATTCGAGCAGGCGGGTCGCCTCGAACGCCTGCTCCAGGCCGTTCCCGATCGTCACCGCACCGTGACCGGCCATCAGGGCCGCCTGCCTGCCCTCGATCGCGGCGAGGACGCCCCGGGCCAGTTCCGGCGTGCCGTACGTCGCGTACGGGGCGACCCGGACCGTGCCGCCGAGCAGCAGCGTGTTGTAGTGAATCGGCGGCAGTTCGGTCATGGTGGAGGCGACGACGGTCGCGAAGACCGAGTGCGTGTGGACCACGGCCCGCGCGGAGGTCGCCTCGTACAACGCGAGATGCGTCGGCGTCTCCGAGGAGGGCCTGGTCCCGCCGTCCACGACCCGGCCGGTGAGGTCGAGGACCGGGCAGTCCTCGGGCCGGAGCCGGTCGAGCGCGACTCCCGACGGAGTGACGACGACCAGGTCGCCCTTCCGGGCGCTCAGGTTGCCCGAGGTCCCGATGACCAGGCCGAGATCCGCCGCCCTGCGGCCGTACTCGCACAGCTCACGCCGCAACTCGTCCATCCGCCCGTCCATCCGCCCGTCTACCTGCTCGTCCACGTCGGCGAATCTACACAATCGGCCGGTTTTCGTGATGTCCTGAACCTATGTACGAGGCTTCCGAGTGGCGCCGCGAGGGTGACACGATCCGCAGGACCGTCGCCGCCCGCGACTTCCGTACGGCCATCGCGATCGTCAACGACATCGCGGAGCAGGCCGAGGCGCTGAACCACCATCCCGACATCGACATCCGGTGGCGCACCCTGCACCTGGCGTTGACCACCCACGACGCGGGTGGTCTCACCGACCTCGACTACAAACTCGCCGCCCGCATCGACGCCATAATCGCCGATCACGAGGCGGGATCCCCCCAGTCCTGAACCAGCCCTGCCGGCGGTCCTGGTGATGAGTTGTCGCGTCCACACCCGTCACACGTACGAAGGGACACGACGAGGCGGAAGGACGACGTGATGGGTGTGGACACGCGGCTGGAGGAGCTGGGCGTGAGCGGGCCGGGTGCGAGCGGGCTGGGTGCGAGCGGTTTGGGCGGGGTCGACGAGCCGGCGTTCACGGGGATGGCGGAGCGGCACCGGCGGGAGCTGCACGTGCACTGCTACCGGATGCTCGGGTCGTTCGAGGACGCCGAGGACACCGTGCAGGAGACGTTCCTCCGTGCCTGGCGCCGGCGGGAGACCTTCGAGGGGCGGTCGACGTTCCGGGCCTGGCTGTACCGGATCGCCACCAACGCCTGCCTGGACCTGCTCGCCAGGTGCCGCCCGGAGCCCGTGACCGGCGGCGAGGTGCTGTGGCTGCAGCCCTACCCCGACCGGCTGCTCGACGAGCTGCCCGCGGGCGACGCGAACGAGCCGGAGACCGTCGCCGTCGCGCGGGAGACGATCGAGCTGGCCTACCTGGTCGCCGTTCAGCACCTCGCGCCGCGCCCGCGCGCCGTGCTGATCCTCCGGGACGTGCTCGGCTGGCCGGCGAAGGACGTCGCGGAGCTCCTCGGCGACTCCGTCAACTCCGTGAACAGCGCGCTGCAGCGGGCCCGCGCCGGCATGCGGGAGCACCTACCGGCCGAGCGGCAGGACTGGACCGGCGGCGAGGAGGACGCCGGGACGCGCGAGCTGGTGCGCCGCTTCACCGACGCCAGCGTGGCCACGGACATCGCCGGGCTCACCGCACTGCTGCGGGACGACGTCCGCTGCTCGATGCCGCCCACGCCGGGCCTGTGCGTCGGCCGTGACGCGGTGGTGCAGGACTGGGTCGAGAGCGGTTTCGAGGGCATGAAGCACCTGCGCGCCGTCCCCACCTTCGTGAACCGGCAGCCCGCCGTCGCCTTCTACCAGTGGCGGAAGCGGGAGGACGCGTATCTGCCGCTGACGATCGACGTCCTGCGCGTCACCGGCGGGCTGATCACCGAGGTCGTCATCTTCCACGATGACAGGTTCCCGCAGCTCGGGCTGCCGGAGCGCCTGCCGGCGGACGGCACAGAGTAGTCCCGGCACGGAGTAGTCCCGGCACGGAGTAGTCCCGGTGCGGACGCTCGCGCTGCGCGGTGGCGCGCGTGTCGCGGTGGTCGCGGCCGAGTGGTCCGCCGCGTTCGGCGTCGTCACCCACGGGCGGGTGCAGCTGGAGCTGCGCGACGGCGAACCCGGGCCGGTCCTCGGACGCGACGCGGGGTTCTGGCTCCGCGGCACCGGCGTCCGCGCCCTGCGCAACCCCGGACGTCGTACGGCGAGGGTGCGCATCGTCACCCTCAGTGACCAACACCGTCACCCGCCAGTCAACACACCCCATACATCGGCTAACGGACATAGGAGGAATGACATGGACAGCATGAACGACACTGGGGTCCTGGCGGGCCCGGCATCGGGCCAGGCCGGCCGCACCCACCCACTCCGCAGGCTCGCCGGCACCGGCCTCGTCGCCATGCTCGTAGCGATGGCGGCCACCACCCTCGCCGCCGCGCTTGCCCGGGCCGTCGGCGTCGACTTCGCGATCCCCGATGGTGGCGAGACGATTCCGTTGCCCGGATTCGCCGTGGTGACCGGTTTCTTCTCGCTCGTGGGCATCGTCATCGCGGTCGCTTTTCTCCGTTGGAGCGCTCGCCCCGCCGAGCGATTCGTGTGGACGGCGGTGTCGCTGACCGCGATCTCCTTGGTCCCGCCCCTCCTCGCAGGGGCGAACACCGCCACCACCATTGCCCTCCTCGGGCTACACCTCGTCCCTGCGACGGTGATGATCCCGACCCTGGCTCGGACCCTCCGCCCCCGGGCCGATTGATCATCCCGCGACAGGACAACGCGCGGCGCAGCGGACGTGCGCGAGCGTGCGATGACATACACCGACTTATCCGATTCGCTGGCGCAGTGTCAGCCGGTGAAAGAGCATCGCGAATTCGTCCCGGGCGGCGGGGATTTCTGCGCGCCTGTGATCCCAACAACTTGCCGCTCGGGGGTGTTCACAGCATGGCAGCGTGAGAGAATTCATACAGAGTTTCGAATCTGTCGGGAGGTGTGATGGATCTGTTCGATGCTGATCCTAGGCACCTCAAGCGTTCTAATGATATCGGCGACGATTGGTGGGATCAGCTCACCGCCGGCTCGCCTTTGTGGTCTCCCGAGGATCCACTTGCCCGCGAATATGTGCCGATCGTCGACCCTGGGGCGCCAAAGCGCACGAGCCGGCTCGATAACTCGGCGGAAACGCCCGGACCTGCTCGTTCATTCACAACTCGTGGTGGCGCGGCGTCTGATGCCGAATCCACCCACGATGAGACCACGCGTGATGCTTTTCCCGATAGCGCCGGGGGTGTCGGCAGCGGTGGTCCCGCTGGCGCTCTCGGTGGCGATGCGTCCGGCAGCGCTCCGGGTAGCGCTTGTGGCGGTGCATCCGGTGACGCTCCCGACCGTGCGTTTGATGGTGCCTTCGGTGGTTCTTCCGGTGGTGCTTCCGGCTCGGGGTCGTCGTGGGTGGCGGTGGCGGCTCTTGTCGAGGCGGCTCGGGTGGTGGCGTTGGTGCCGGTGCCTGAGGACGCGGGTGTGTGTCTGGCCGAGGCGGAGGAGTTGCTTGCGGTCCGTGATCGGATCACTTCGGCGTTGGCGGCCCGGGTGGGTCGTGTCCATCGGGCCGGGGAGGCGAAGAACCATGGGCATGCGTCCACCAAGTTGTGGCTGCGTAGCGCCGGGGGGATGACGCCTGCGGGGGCGGGCCGCCTGTTGACGATGAGCATGGAAGTGCACCGTCTTGCTGAGGTGCGTCGCCTGTTCGCGGAGGGTGGTCTGCCTGAGGGGGTCGTGGAGGCGATCTGCACGGCCACCTCTGGGCTGACCGATGAGCAGGCGGCGACGGCTGAGCGGATTCTGTTGGAGTTGGCGAACTCGGCGGGTGCGGCGGAGGTGGCGAAGGCGGGGCGGTATCTGCGGGCGGTGCTGGATCCCGACGGGCATGAGAAGGACGAGCAGGCGGATTTCGATCGCCGGTTCTTCCGGGTGCGCCGGCGTAGGGGCGGCGGTGTGGAGGGGGAGTTCTACCTGCCGGTGGAGGCGGCCGCGCGGTTGCGGCACCTGCTGGACGTCTACGCCAGGCCGAAGGCGGAGGGTGATGACCGGCCGTTGAGTGTGCGGAACGCGGACGCGTTGATCGCGTTCTTGGAGAACAAGATCGTGACTGAGCTTCTGGTGCTGGTCAACGCCGAGTCTCTCCCCGACGACCCCCCGAGTGGCACTCCCTGCGATGACGGCGAGCCCACCATTGAGGAGCCCGCCGGCGAAGAGCCACACGAAGAGCCAGACGAAGAGCCAGACGAAGAGCCAGACGAAGAGCCAGACGAAGAGCCAGCGGGTGCGGAGCCGGGCGCACGGCCATCGGCCGTCAGCCCCGAACGCACAGCCACCAGCCCCAAACGCACAGTCACCGTGCCCCCGGCGAGCGGGGATCGCTCAGCCGGCGAGGACGGTAGCTCGGCCGTCGCGCCCTCCGCTGGAGACGACACCTCCCGTGCCGCCTGCCGTGCCGCCTCCCATGCCGCCTCCAGTGCCGCCGCCCATGCCGCCTCCAGTGCCGCCGCAGGTGCGGGCGCGGGTGCGGGTGCGGGCGCGTGTGGGGACGCTGACGGGCAGGAGCCTGTCACCGGCCGCGCGGCCGCCGGTAGCTCGCCCATGGATGGTCCGGCTGCCGCCTGGCCGCACTTCGACCCCACCGGCAGCCACGAGCGCAGCCACGAGCACGGCCACGAGCGCGGCGACCTGCGCGACTGCGATGACGTCCAGCAGGGCCACGCCAACGACCACGCCAACGATCCTGACGACGCTGACGACGACCCCGGCACTCAGGAAGAGGGCATCGAGCGAGGACACCGCAGAAACCGAGCGCGGCCGCAGCAGGCACCCCCACAGCAGGCGCACCCCCAGCAGACACGCCCCCAGCAGGCGTATGCCCCTGATCCCCCATCGGAGCACGACGTCCCGCCGGGTGCGGGACACGGCGGCGACGCCTGGCCGGGAGCTGAGCCTTGGCCGGGAGATGATGCCTGGACGGGGATGGGAGCCGATGCGCCGCCGGGGAGCAGTCCGCCGGGGGTGGGGGGCAATGCGCCGCCGGGGGTGTGGTTGCGGGGGTTGCCGGGGCTGATCCTGGCGACCGGGCACCTGCTGCCCATTGTCAGCGTGCATCGGCTTGCCCGCACCAGCAGCCTGGTGAGGATCGTGATGAACGCCGCCGGGCAGGTCCTGGACATGGGCCGCAAGGTCCGCCTGGCCACACCCGTCCAGCGCCGGGCGGTCTTCGCCCGGTACGCCACCTGCTGGGTCGACGGCTGCCCCCTGCCCGCCACCATGTGCCAGATCGATCATTGCGACAACTGGAGCAGCGGCGGGCTGACCGACCTCAAGCTGCTCGGGCCGGCCTGCCAGTTCCACAACCGCGACCGCTACCGCCACCCCACCCGCTACACCCGCCGCACGATCGGAGACGACCGCTGGGCCTTCACCTACCGCAACCCCCGAACCACCCGGCGGCGACTGTGACGGCGGGCCGGTTGACGCCTCTGGCCGGTCAGCCGAACAGGTCAGCCGAACAGGTCGGCCGGGGGCACGGGAGCGAGGACGGCGTCGCCGTCGTGAATGGGGGCGGCCCCGGCGACCAGCCGGGTCAGGTCCTCACCCGCGACGCAGCGGGCCTGGGTGAGGCCGCCCGCGGCCCGGCGGGTCAGTGCCTCGACGGGCAACTGCCCGGGGGTCGCCGTCAGGATGACGTTGCCGAACCTGCGGCCGCGCAGAATGCCGGGCTCGGCGATCAGCGCGGTGTGCGGGAACACGCGGGCAACCGTGGAGACGACCCGTTTGACGAAGGGCAGGCCCTTGCCGTCCGCCACGTTGATCAGGGCGGTTCCGGAGGGCCGCAGCACGCGGGCGATCTCCGCCATGTATTCCGTGGTCGCGAGCTCGACCGGCATGGTCGCGCCCGTGAACGCGTCGAGCACGAACAGGTCGGCCGAGGCGTCCGGCAGAGCGGCGGTCGCCGCGCGGCCGTCCGCCACCCGGACCTTCAACCGGGGCACGGACTTCAGCCTCAGCTGGTCGCGTACGAGCTGGACCAGCCCGGCGTCCGGTTCGACGACGATGTGCCGGGACCCGGGCCGGCGGGCGGAGACGTACCGCGGGATCGTGCAGGCCCCGCCGCCGACGTGCACGGCGTCGAGCGGGCCCTCCGGCAGGCAGTCGATCACGGCGGCGATGAGCTGCACGTAGGAGAAATCGAGATAGGTGGGATCGGCCAGGTCCACGTACGACTGGGGCACGCCGTCCCTGATCAGCATCCATCCGTCGGGCCGGTCGAGGTCGCGCAGGAGCTCCACCTCGCCGAAGGTCGCTTGATAGCGGCCTGACAACGGTTCTTTGCTCCTTGCCACCTTTGACCCCTTTCGCATGATATGAGAACCGTATGCGGAACAGGGCACTGCTCGCCCTCGTCACGGTCGCCGCGGCCATTTTCGTCTTCGGCGTGGTCGGTCTCGTGGTCTCGGGCAGGCAGGAGCCGGTGATGGTCGCCACGCCGGCCGCGTCCCCCACCATCCCGCAGACGCTCGAACTGCGTCCCGACGGCTCGCCGGACGAGACGGCCACCGCCTACTTCGACGCCTGGGCCAAGGGCGACTACGAGGCGATGCGTGAACTCGTCGACGAGCCACCGGCCGATTTCGCCGACCAGCATCGCCAGTTCGAGGACGCCGCCCTGTCGAACTCGATTCGGATCACGCCCGGGGCCGTCACCCGCGACGGGGACGAGACGGCCGAGGTGCCCTTCACCCAGGAGCGGGACGAGCCGGACAAGGGGCCCTGGCGCTTCGACTCGGCCCTGCGCCTGGCCGTACGGGACGCCACCTGGAAGGTGCTGTGGACGTCGGCCGTCCTGTTCCCCGAGATCGAAGCCGGCGGCCGTCTCGTCAGGACCACGCCGATGACCGGCCCGCTGCGGCCGGTGACCCGGGAAGGGGAGGAGTTCCCCCAGGATTCGGACGCCGACGCGTACCTCGACGGGCTGGTCGCCCAGGGGGTGGCGCCGACGAACGGTGTCGCGGTGGGGTGGGAGCTGCGGGTCGAGAACCCCGGGTCGCCGTCGAAGGCCGTTCTCGCCTACACGCCCAAGCGGCAACCGGCCGGCGTACGGACGACCATCGAGTGGCCGGTTCAGGCCGCGGCGGCGCGGGCGCTCGACGGCGTGCCGCAGCGGGCCGCCATCGTCGCCGTACGGCCGACCACCGGGGAGATCCTCGCGGTCGCCGACCGCCTGGGCGGACGCGGCGCCTTCGAGCGCAAGTACGCCCCCGGTTCGACGTTCAAGACGGTCACGGCCGCCGCCCTGCTCGGCGGAGGGCTGGCCCCCGACACCACGGTGGAGTGCCCGTCGGTGTACCAGATCCCCTTCCACCGGCAGATCCCCAACTACCACAACGAGGACCACGGGGCGGTCACGCTCCGCCATGCCTTCGCCCTGTCGTGCAACACCACCTTCGCCCGCCTGACGGTCGAGCGGTTGGACGCCGACAGGCTGGTCGAGCAGGCCAGGGCGTTCGGCTTCGGCGTGCAGGGCGAGAGTGGCGGCGGCCAGGGGAGTGGGCAGGGCGGCGGCTACACGTGTGGCAGCCTGAAACGGCCGGAGAACCCCGACGCGCTCGCCGAGGACTCCTTCGGCCAGGGCACGGTCGAGGCGACCCCGCTGTGCATGGCGCTGGTCGCGGCGGCGGTGAAGAGTGGCGAGTGGCGGCCGGCCCGCCCGCTGGCGGAGGAGGCGTCCCAGGGCGAGCTGCAGCAGAGCGTGCCCCTGCCGTCGAACGTGGCGGAGGGGCTGCGTGACCTGATGAGCGCGGTCACCGTCGACGGGACCGCCGCCGAGGCACACCTGCCGGAGGGGGTGGCCGGCAAGACCGGCACGGCGGAGGACTGGCAGGGTGGTCAGGACCACGCCTGGTTCATCGGCTATCAAGGTGACCTCGCCTTCGCCGTGTTCGTCGAGCACGGCGGCACCGGGCGCAGCGCCGCCGTGCCCATCGCCGCCCGCTTCCTGCAGGCCCTGTAGACCCCTCAGAACCCCTCAGAACCCCTCAGAGGCCGGGCCAGGCGAACCGGTGCGTGTGGATCCCGAAGTAGGTGAACGCCTCGGCCCTGGTCACGCCGGGAACGCGTTTGACGTCGTCGTTGAGCACCGCGAGGAGCTCGGCGGGCTCCCGGCACACCACCTCGGCGAACAGGTCGAACGAGCCCGCCGTGAGCACCACGTAGATCACGCCGGGCAGCGCGCTGATCCGGTCGGCGACCTCGTGCACGTCGCTGTCGACGCGTACGCCGATCAGCGCCATCACCGGAAGGCCCAGCGCCATCGGGTCGGTGACCCCGACGATCTGCACGACGCCCTCGTCGCGCAGTCGCTGCACCCGCTGCCGTACGGCGGGGGCGGACAGGCCGGTCGCCTCGGCGAGCGCGGTGTAGGAGGCCCGGCCGTCCCGCTGCAGCTCGCGCAGCAGGACCCGGTCGATCTCGTCGGGGATCACGCGACCAGCTCGGCGACCGCCGCCGCGAACACCTCGTGGTGCCGGTCCACGTCGGCCTCGGTGGTGGCCGGGGACATCAGCGCCATGTTGTGGAACGGCGTGAGCAGCACTCCCCGGTTGGCCAGGTGGACGTGCAGGTAGTCGTCCAGCTCGGGATCGCCGGCGGCGTTCGACTCGCCGCCGTTGCGCGGGGCCGGGCTGGTGAAGCGATACTCGGCGCGTGCGCCCAGCCGGCTGACCGACCACGCCAGGCCGTGCGCGTCGATGATCTCCTGCACCCCCTTGGCGAAGCGGGTCGCCAGCTCGGTCATGGCGGTGAACGCGTCGTCGGTCAGCACGTGCTCCAGCGTGGCCCGCATTGCGGCGACCGACAGGGGGTTGCCCGCCAGCGTGCCGCCGACCCCGCCCATGTCGACCAGGTCGAGCCCGTCCATGGCCTCGATCCGGGCGACGACCTCGGCCGACAGGCCGTACCCGCCGCTCGGGATGCCGCCGCCGACGGCCTTGCCGATCGTCACGATGTCGGGACGCAGGTTCCAGGCCTTCGTGCAGCCGCCGGGCCCGGCCGAGAACGTGTGGGTCTCGTCGTTGATCAGCAGGCTGCCGTACCGCCGGGTCAGCTCGCGCACGCCCTCCAGGTAGCCCGGCTCGGGCAGCACGATCCCGATGTTGGTCAGGGCGGGCTCCATCAGGACCGCCGCGACGTCGCCGTAGGCCAGTTCGCGCTCGAGCGCGGGCAGGTCGTTGAACTCCACGACGCGGGAGGTCACCGTAGGGTCGACCGGCGCGCCGACGTTGCCCTCACGGGACACCTGCCGGCCGTCCGGGCCGACCACGATCAGTACCTCGTCCACGCTGCCGTGGTAACAGTAACTGTTCACCAGGATCTTCGGCCTGCCGGTGATCGCCCGGGCCAGCCGGATCGCCCACCGGTTGGCGTCGGTGGCGGTCAGCGAGAAGCTCCAGTACGGCACGCCGAACCGGCGGCCGAGCTCGGCGCCGACCCAGGCGGCGTCCTCGGTCGGCATCATCACGGTGGCGCCGCCCCGGCGGCCGAACCGGTCGGCGACCGCCTCCACGGTCGCCTGCGGGGAGTGCCCGGCCATCGCGCCCGTGTCGCCGAGGCAGAGATCGACGTACTCGTGGCCGTCGAGGTCGGTGACGCGGGCGCCGTGGGCCTCAGCCAGGTACAGCGGGAAGCCGCCGGCCGTCTTGTTCATCCACGTCATCGGCACGCCGCCGAAGAGATGCCCCCTCGCCTGCTCGTACGCGACGGCCGAGCGCGGGTTCCGCTCCCGGAAGAGGCGGCGCTCGCGGTCGAGCAGCCGGGCCAGGCGAGTACGGTCGATCATGTTCCCTGCCTCAGAAAAGATTGCCGAACTCGGTTTCAACCACCGAATCTGAAGCAAACGTACACAAACACGTCCGTTTCGTCATCCCTGGGATGGGTGGGTCTGTGGTCGGAAAAATATCCTTCCTGGATGGTATTAAGGCGGAAACCATTCACATAGATGACCCAGTGTGAGGGAATCATCTCGTTTCCCAGCCTGACGCGGAGGCGACATGGACCCCAGCGCTGTGCACGACGCCCTCGCACGGCACCTGCTCGTCGACGGTTTCCGGCTGGTGCTCGACCTGGACCGGAGCGCGGGCTCCTGGCTGGTCGACGCCCGCGACGGGCGGAGGTACCTGGACTTCTACACGTTCTTCGCCTCGTCGCCGCTCGGGGTCAACCCCTTCGCCGGCGAGCCCGAGTTCGTCGCACTGCTCGGCCGGGTGGCGGCCAACAAGCCCGCCAACTCCGACATCTACACCGTGCATCTCGCCGAGTTCGCCGAGACGTTCCGGCGGGTGCTCGGCGATCCGGAACTGCCGCACCTGTTCTTCGTCGAGGGCGGCTCGGCGGCCGTGGAGAACGCCCTCAAGTGCGCCTTCGACTGGAAGAGCCGCTGGAATGAAGCCCACGGCCGCCATCCGGGCCTCGGCACCCGGGTCCTCCACCTGACCCGGGCCTTCCACGGCCGCGGCGGCTACGCGCTCTCGCTCACCAACACCGACGCCGTCAAGACCGACCGGTTCCCCCGGTTCTACTGGCCGCGCGTCGACGTCCCGGCGATCCACCTCGGGAACGTCGAACGCGCCGAGGAACGGGCGCTGGCGCAGGCGAAGGAGGCGTTCGAGAGGTTCCGCCATGACATCGCCTGCTTCATCGCCGAGCCGATCCAGGGCGAAGGGGGCGACAACCACATGCGTCCCGAGTTCCTGCGGGCGATGCAGGACCTGTGTCACGAGTACGACGCGCTGTTCGTGCTGGACGAGGTGCAGACCGGGGTGGGTCTCACCGGCACGCCCTGGGCGTACCAGCAGCTCGGGTTGGCCCCCGACATCGTGGCTTTCGCGAAGAAGGTGCAGGTCGGCGGCATCATGGCGGGCCGCAGAGTGGACCTGGTGCCGGACAACGTGTTCCGGGTGAGCGGCAGGATCAACTCCACCTGGGGAGGCGGACTGGTCGACATGGTGCGGTCCCGCCGGATGCTGGAGATCATCGAGCGGGACGGGCTGATTCCGAGGGCGGCCATCCTGGGCGAGAAGCTGCTGGGCGCCCTGCGGGGCCTGGAGTCCGACGGACTGGTCGCCAACGCGCGGGGCCGCGGGCTCATGTGCGCCTTCGACGTCCCCGACCCCGGCGGGCTGGTCACCCGGCTGCGGGAGGAGCGGGCGATTCTGGTCCTGCGCTGCGGCGAGCAGTCGGTGCGGCTACGCCCTGCCCTGTCCGTCCAGCCCGACGAGCTTGAGCACGGCCTCGCCGGTCTCCGCGCCTGCCTCACCGGCGTCTGAGCACGGGTTGTCTGAGCACGGGTTGTCTGAGGACCGGGCTTCTGAGGACTGCTCGGCTCTCTCCCCGGGCGGGTCCGCCTCGCCGCGCCAGCGGCAGATGGCCCTGCCCCGCGACTCCACGCCAAGCTTGGCGTAGATGCGGTTCACGTGGTTCTTCACGGTCTTCTCGCTCAGGAACAGCCGCTGGGCGATCTCGCCATTGGAGTGACCTGTGGCGATCAGCTCCATGACCTCGCTTTCCCGCTTACTCAACCCAAGGGCGGTGTGGTCGTCGCCTCTCATCCGGCCTCCGTCGAAGACGTCAGAGATCGCCGGGGCCCCCGCGCGGCGGTTGTCAGGCAGCATAACCCGCAATGTCCACCAATGGGGCAAAGAGGGCTGACTTGCCCGCGTCAGCGCTGCTCGCGTCGCTACCTGCCTGAAACACGGGTCCCTGAAACACGGGTCCCTGAAACACGGGTCCCTGAAACACGGGTCCCTGAAACACGAACGGCCGGTCCGTGAGGACCGGCCGTTCGTTGCTGGGGTGAGTGATGGGACTTGAACCCACGACATCCAGGACCACAACCTGGCGCTCTGCCAGCTGAGCTACACCCACCATGTCCGCCGCTCGCGGCGTACGAAGAAAGTGTAGCGGTATTTTCGAGTCCTCCGCGCCCTCGATACCGCACGCCCAGCCTGTGATCCGGGGCCCGCTTATGACCCGGACACGGCCTCGGCGACCTCGCGGGCGGTGGCCGAGTCGGGGCCGGGCTGCGGGACGAAGACCGCGGCACGGTAGTAGCGCAGCTCCCGGATGCTCTCGGTGATGTCGGCCAGCGCGCGGTGCCCGCCCTGCTTCTCGGGGGAGGCGAAGTAGACCCGGGGATACCAGCGGCGGGCCAGTTCCTTGATCGACGAGACGTCGATCATCCGGTAGTGCAGGTGGCCGTCCACGAGGGGCATGTCCCGGGCGATGAAGGCGCGGTCGGTCGCGATGGAGTTGCCGCACAGCGGCGCCCGCTTGGCCTCGGGGATGTGGGACCGGATGTAGTCGAGCACGACCGCCTCGGCCTCGGCCAGCGTCACCCCCGTCGAGAGGGCCCGCAGCAGTCCCGAGGCCGTGTGCATCTCCCGCACGACGTCCGACATCTGTTCCAGGGTCTCGGCGGGCGGCTTGATGACGACGTCCACGCCCTCGTCCAGCTGGTTCAGCTCGCCGTCGGTGACGATGCAGGCCACCTCGACCAGCGCGTCATGGCCCAGATCGAGCCCGGTCATCTCACAGTCGATCCAAACCAGCGGGTCAGTCATGCCTCAAGCGTAATAGGGACGTCACTGGGCTTGGAGCGAGTTCAGCACCCGCTTGACGACCGACTGGTCCAGGTTGTCGGGCACCGAGACGTACAGCATCGCCGGTTGGACGCCCTGGCCGCGGTCCACGAGGACGAACGCGCCCCGCTCCTTCTTCCAGTCGAGCTTCTGCGCCGTGGACACCTGGGAGAAGTCCATCTCGAACTCGATGATCCAGCCCTGCTTGCCACTCACCTTCAGCGCCTCGCTGCGCAGGACCCTGCGCTTGTGCGAGAGGCCGTAGAAGACGGGTTCGTACGCGACGAGCATCGCCGGGGCCAGCCGCTCGAAGTCCTGGGGACCGGTGTAGGGGATGACCTTGGGCAGCTCGGCGGCGAAGACGCTGCCCACCCAGCTGTGGTCCTTGCCGTCGTAGTTCTGCTGGGACATCGCCTGGTAGCCGCTCGTCCACAGCGGGAACTGGTCGTTGGACGGGTCGTTGATCTCCTGCGACTGCGGCACCACCCACTTGCCGCCCGGGAAGGCGTAGGACAGCCCGGTCACCGAGTCGTTGATCCGGCCGCCGGTCGGCTCCGGCAGCGTGGGCAGCGGCCGGGTGGACGGCTCCGGGCTCGGCTCGGGCGGCACGGTCTGGTCCAGCGGCGGTGGGGCCGTCGTCACCGGCTGCGGCCGGGCGGTCACCGTTCCGGCGCGGTCGCGCAGGAGGACGAACGCGCCGCCGATCAGGAGCGCCAGCACGACCACCGCCGCGATTCCCCCGGCGATCCAGGGCCACACCGTCGTGCTCCGTTGCTGCGTGCCGAACTCGGGCACGGGAAGCTGGGCCGTAGGCGCCCCCTGCCCGCCCGGATAGCCCGGCTGGCCCCACGGCGCCTGGCCTCCAGGACCGGAGCCGCCGGGGCCATAATCGCCAGCACCGTAACCTCCAGCGCCGTAACCTCCAGCGCCGCCCGAGGGCTGGGTCCACTGCTGCGCCGGTGCCGCCTGGGACGGCACAGTCTGGGACCGCACGGTCTGGGACGGCACGGTCTGGGACGGTGCCGTCTGGTCGGGCGCGGCCGCGGCCTCCTGTCCCGGCTGCCCCGGCTGTCCCGGGGAGTGGGTGGCGTCGGTCCACTGGTTGCCGTCCCACCATCGCAGGAGGGGGGAGCCGTACGGGTCCGGATACCAGCCGGCAGGGGTCGTCGTCATGCGCGCCACACTAATGAAGTCAGCATTTGTAGGTAAAACTTGCCGTGTCCTGAATCGGTTTTCCGGTCGTCGTGGGGGACAGGACACGGAGCGTCGCCGATCCCTTGAACGATCCGGAGCCGGTCACCTTCCAGTGCAGGGGGAGATGTACCGACGTGTCCCCGGAGGATATCCGCTGCTCCTGCTCCTGCCGTTTGCGGTCGTCGCTGCGGATCCAGAGATAGCGGATCGTCCCGGCTCCGCCGTTGGTCGTGACCACCCCGACGAAGTCGGCCGTGCCGTCGCAGCGCACCGTCTTCTTGGCCACCTTGACGTCGACGCCGCTCACCGCGGCCTCCACGGCGGGCGGTTGACGCAGCCACAGGATCACCGCGGCGATCAGGATCGCCAGCAGCACGGTGCCCGCCCAGGCCGTCGTACGCCGGCGGCGGCGGGGCGGGGCGGCGGGCGGGCGCGCCTGGGTGACGGCGGAGGTCCGGCCCGACCGCCAGATCTGCGCAGCCGTGGTCTCGGACGGGGCCTCGGTCGGCACGCCCGGCCCGAACCGCATCATCACGTCGTCGTCCGCGGCTGAGGGCAGGCCGGGGGGCAGACCGGGGGGCGGGTCGGAGGGCAGGTCGAGCAGGGTCACCGCCTCACCCGCGGCGGGCACGACCGGCCCAGATACCGGCACATATACCGGCGCAGGGCCGGAAGCAGGGCCGGGAACAGGGCCGGGCGCAGGGCCGGGGAAGTCGCGCGCGGCCTGGGCGAGCCGGTCACGCGCCATGAACCCGGGCGGCAGCCCGTCGCGCCCGGCGAGCAGGGTGTCGCGGGCGGCGGCCAGCCCGTGGGCCGTGGCGGCGGTGATCGCCCGGTGCAGCAGCTCCGCCTCGGGCCCGTTCACCCACCCTGCGGCGAGCTGCCGGGCGAGCGTCACCCAGGCCGCGACGTCGCGCTCCGGCGGCACGTGCTCGCCGCGGAGCGCCGCCACCAGGCCGCGCTCGGCGAGCAGCGCCGCGCCGTCCTCGGTGACGACGACCGTTCCGGCGCCGAACGCGCCGTGCGTCAGCCCGGAGGCGTGTACGGAGGCGAGCGTCTGCGCCGTCTCCAGGAGGACGGCCGCCACGCTGCCGGCGTCGAGATGCAGGCCGTTCCACCGCAGCAGTTCGTCGAGGACCGGCGTCGCCCGGCCGGTAATCAGCCACAGCTCGTCGCGCGCGGCCACCAGGTCGACGACGGGCAGCAGCCCCGCGGCCCCGCCGCGCTGGAGGCGCAGGTCGTCGGTGACCGTCGCGACCAGCCGTTCCCTCGCCCGGGCCGCCGCCGCGGGATCGAACCTCAGCACGCCGGACGGCCTGCCGCCGGGGGAGACCGCGTCCGTCCAGACGCCTGCCTCTCCGGCCCGGGTGCGGCCGGTGAGCCGGTGTCCCGCGACCGTCACGCCTTCTCGCATCTGTGCCGCCTCCGGTGCCGTCCGCGCGTACGCTCCACGGCAAGTGTGGCGGGAACGAGGCCGGTCGTCACCGGGGAACCTCCTGCGGCGGCGAACTGCCGCCGGGCTCGCTCACGGTCGGGGTGGGCCGCGTCGTGGGCGGCGCGGTGGTGCGGGTGGCGGTCGGCGCGGGGGTGGGCCGCGTCGTGGGCTGCGGGTCTATCGTCGCGGTGACCGTGGGGTCGGGCTGCGAGGTGGGCTTCGCCGAGGGCTTCGGCCGCGTCGTGGGCCGGGCAGTGGGCCGTACGGTGGGCTTGACCGTCGGTTTCACGGTCGGCCTGCGCGTCGGTCTGAGTGTGGGGTTCACGGTGGGGTTCAGGGTGGGGTTCACGTTCGGCCGGCCGGTCGCGGTGGGCCGCACGACCGGCGTCGGCGAGGCGACCGGCTTCGGGCTGGTGGAGGCAGGCGAGGGCGCGGGGGAGGGCTCCGAGTCGTCCGAGTCCTCCGGCTCCTCCGTCGGAGCGTCGCCGGGCGACGAGGAGTCGATCCCGAGGGGGCTCGGCGTCTCGATCGACGTGCCCGCCTGCAGGGTGGTCCCGCTGACGGTCTGCACCAGCGCCACGGTGCCGGCCGCGATCACGACCATGCCGGCCAGGGTCAGGCCGATCTTGATCCGGGCCTGGCCCAGCAGGCCGCCCAGCCGGGTCTCGGCCAGGGCCGTGCCCGCTTCGGGAACGTCCTTCTTGAGGGGGAAGAACGGCACCAGCAGCCCGGCGAGCGCCGCGAGCCGCCGTCGTCCCCTCTCCTCCCAGGCCGGGCCGTACGCGTCGGTGGAGACCGTCTCCAGCTCCCGCAGGAACTCCTCGGCGGAGGCGTACCGGTCCTCGGGCCGCTTGGCCATGCCGCGCTCCACGAGCCCGCGCAGCGGCGGCGGCACCTCGTCGACCGGCGGAGGGGTGGCCTGGTGCTGGCGGGCCAGCGCGGCGATGTTCTGGGCGCGGAACGGCCGGCTGCCGGTGAGGCACTCGAAGAACACGACGGTGGCCGCGTAGACGTCGCCGGCCGGGCCCGCCCTGCCGCCGGACCACTGTTCCGGCGGCATGTACGGCGGGGTGCCGGAGGCGCTCACGCCCTCCCCGGCCTGGACGGCGATGCCGAAGTCGACGAGCTTGCTGTTGCCGTCGGCCTCGACCATGACGTTCTCGGGCTTGTAGTCCCGGTGAACGACCCCGATCTCGTGCGCCGCGGCCAGGCCGAGCAGCGAGCCCTTCAGCACGGTGAGCGCGGCCTCGGGGCCGGTGGGCCCCTCCGAGCGCAGCATCGCGCGGAGCGAGACGCCGTCGACCAGTTCCATGACGATGGCCGCGCCGCGGGCGGTCTCGGCGTACTCGTAGAAACGGGCCGCGTGCGGGTTGGGATCCATCGCCGCGAGCAGCCGGGCCTCGTGCCGGAACCGCGCGACGAAGTGGAGGTCCGTCATCAGCTGGTCGGACAGGTACTTGATCGCCACGGGGATGTCGTCGGCATCGTGCCGGGCGAGCACCACCCGCCCGCCGCCCCCTACGCCGAGTTCCCTGATCTCGGTGTAGCCGGGGACGCGCCAGGCGTCCGTCTGGCCGTACATAACGGTCTCCTCATCGCCTGGGGCCCCCGCCGAATCCGAGACCGTAGCTTAGTGACGAACCCTCCATTGCGATGAAAAGTCATGATTCAGTTAGGTTTAGTGTCAGTACTGCCGCTTTTCGACGTGCTCGGGAACCGGGATGCCGGGGGTGAGGCGCGGGTCGGGCTCGGGGACGCCCCAGGAGACGGCGAGCGGCAGCACGCCCGCCCAGACGGGCAGGTCGTAGTCTTCCTCGTCGTCCTTCGGCGGTCCCTGCCGCACCTTCACCGACGCCTCCTCCAGCGACAGCGCGAGCACGGCCGTGGCGGCCATCTCCTTGCGGTCGGGCGGGCGGACGACGTCCCACTGACCGGGCGCGAGCTGCTCGGTGATCGCCCGCAGCCCCGCGAGCCGCTCATCGGGGTCGTCCACGAGCCGGGCCGTGCCGAAGACCATGGCGCAGCGGTAGTTCACCGAGTGGTGGAACGCGGAGCGGGCCAGCACGACGCCGTCGAGGTGGGTCACGGTGACGCAGACCTGGCCGCCGGAGCCGGCCCGCAGCGAGGTGGCCCCGGTGGAGCCGTGCAGGTAGAGGGTGTCGCCGATCCGTCCGTAGCCGGTGGGGATCACCATGGGGGAGTCGCCGGCCAGCACGCCGAGGTGACAGACGAGACCGGCGTCCAGGATGGCGTACAGGTCGGCGCGGTCGGTGCGAGCGCGGTCCTTCGCGCGGTTCAGGGTGGTGCGGGTGGTCGCGGAGAGCATGTCCGTTACGTTATGTCCAGGGTGGACTGGTGGAACATGTCCACTTCTGGCCGCTGCGGGGAGACCACTTTTGCGGAGAACACTGTGCGCCTGACCATCGATGTGCCGGTGACGGTGGACCGCGCCGGGCCCGCGCCGCTCGCCGTCCAGGTCGCCGCCCAGTTGCGGGAGGCCATGCGTACGGGCGGGCTCAAGGCGGGGGAGCGGCTGCCGTCCACCCGGAGGCTCGCGGTCCTGCTGGGGGTCAGCAGGACCGTCGTCACCGACGCCTACCAGCAGCTGTACGCGGAGGGGTGGCTGGAGGGGCGGCACGGCTCGGGCACCTACGTCGCCGAGGACGCGCTGCCGTACGAGCACCCGGCCCCGGACCGGGCCCCGGACCAGGCCACGGACCAGGCCACGGACCAGGCCACGGACCAGGCCACGGACCAGGCCACGGACCACGCCACGGCGCCGGTCGCTCCCGGGGACCCGCTGATCGGCGACCCGGTGATCAGGAACATGGTGGACCTGCGGCCGGGGCGGCCGTGGGTGTCCGGCTACGACCGGGCGGCCTGGCGGCGGGCCTGGCGATCCGCCGGCGACCTGCCGCTGAACGCCTTTCCCGACCCCTACGGTCACCCGGAGCTGCGCGAACTGCTGGCCGGGCACCTGCGCAGGGCCCGGGCGGTGCCGGTGGACGCGGGGAACGTCATGGTGACCCGGGGCACCGGCAACGGCCTCGACCTGGTCGCCGCCACGCTGCTGGGCCCGGGAACCCGGGCCGGGGTCGAGGAGCCGGGCTGGGGGGCGGCCCGGCGCGTGTTCGCCTCGCGGGGCGCCGAGGTCGTGCCCTGCCCGGTGGACGAGCAGGGCGTGATCGCCGAGGCGCTCCCCGACGACCTGCGGGTGCTCTACACCACCCCCGCGCACCAGTTCCCGCTGGGCGGCAGGCTGCCGATCCCCCGCAGGGAGCGGCTGCTCGCCTGGGCCCGCAGGACCGGCGCGATCGTCGTGGAGGACGACTACGACGCCGAGTTCCGCTACGACGTCGCGCCGCTGCCCGCGCTCTACGGGCTCGACCCCGAGCGGGTGGTGCTGCTCGGCACGCTGTCGAAGTCGCTCGGCCCCGACGTGGGGCTCGGCTGGCTGGTCGCCCCGGCGGATCTGCTCGCCAGGATCGCCGAGCGCCGGGCACGGGTCGCCGACCGCACGTCGGGGCCGGTCCAGCGGGCCGTGACGACCCTGCTGGAACGTGGTGACCTCGACCGGCACCTGCGCAGGATGCGGCTGGAGTACGCCCGGCGCAGGGCAGCCATCGTCGAGGCGCTCGGGCCGTACGTGCGGGGCGACACGGCCGGGCTCCACGTGATGGTCGCGCTGCCCGCCGCCGTCGTCCCCGGCCTCGTACGGCGGGCCGGGGAACACGGTGTGCTCCTGGACACGACCGAACGCCACCACCACGGGCCGACCCGGGTGCACGGCCTCGTGCTCGGGTACGGTTCCGCCTCCCTCGCCGGGGTGCGGCGCGGATGCGCGGTGATCCGGTCGCTCATACCTCCTGGAGAAGCCTGAGCCCGTCCCGGGGAAGCGAGTCCTCCAGGCCGGGCGCGTCGTCTCCGATGATGCGGCCGATGTCGATCGACCCCGGGTCGCCCTCCCGGGTGCCGGGCACCTGGGAGTGGCCGAAGTGCCCGCCCCGCGCCCACAGGCGCCTGCTCCGCTCCGCCGCCAGGGAGTGGGGATAGGGCAGCGGGGGGCCGGCCGGCCAGCGGCGCGGCACCCCCCAGGAGTCGAGCCAGGCCAGGATGTCGTCCAGGCCGTCGAGCTTGGTGTCGGTGAACGGTTCCCTCGCCGAACCGATGACGTGGATCTGCACGCAGACCCGTCCGTTCCTGCCCCGGTCCGCGGCCAGCGCGCCGCCCGCCCGGGTGGGCGGGAGCAACTGGACGATCTCCCCGGTCACCGGGTTCCACACCAGGTGGGAGGGCCGGCGGAGCTGGATCAGCCGCTGGGCGACGGATCTGGCCGAGACCCCGTGGGGATCGGCGGGCCAGATGAACCAGACGGTCCTCGGGGCTCCTCCGAGCATCGATCCGGAGTCCCCGGGGGAGGGAAGTCGGCTTGCGCCGGGCAGCCATGCTTGGGCCACAATGCCCCCTCAAATCCTCGGTCGCGTCGTTTTTCCCCTTTCAAACTTTCATCGACACCTCAGGACGCGTGATTGTTACCGCCCGGTGCGGATCTCCTCACGGGGAGGGGGAGGGCGCCGGATCGCCGGCGGGAGACGGGCCGGTCGTGGCCCCGTCGCCGTGACCGTCATTGGGGTCGTCGGGCCGGGTGGTCGGCCCGGGCCCGCCGTCGCCTTCCTGCCCGTCCCAGGAGAGCCGGCAGGACGGCCGGCCCGCGGCCGACTGGAAGGTCACCACACCGCTGCCCGGGACCGCCGGATCGGCGACGGCGAGCGTGATCCGGCCGCTCGCCCCGGCGCGCAGCCTGCCCTGCCGCGGAGAGACGGTGAGGCCGCCCGACGCGCCGGCCGACCACTCGATCGCCGAGCCGCGAGCCGCCAGTGTGATCGTCGCGCCGGTGGCCCCGCCGAGGTCGCCCGGGCACAGTGCGGTGAGCGACGGCTGCGGCGCGCGGGTCGTACGGGTGGATGTCGGCCGCGACCGCCCCGGCGGTGGGAGGGTGTGGGGCGGGGCGGTCGCGGCCTGGTGGGGGGACGGCTGGGGGGACGAGTCAGGTGAATCGTCCGGAGGGGCGGAGGGCTCGTCGGCCTGTTCGTCTACCGGGGGGTCGTCGGCCGGTGGATCGCCCTCGTCCAGATCCAAAGCGGGGTCCAGAGCGGGGTCCGGCGCGGGGGAGGTGGCCGGGGGCACGCGCACCGCCTCCAGGCGATCGGCGGGGGACTCCCCGGACACCAGCGCGAGCCCGCCCGCGGTGGCGAAGACGCAGGCGGCGGCGAGCAGCACCGGGGCGACCTTGAGCGGACGAGGCCGTCTGCGCATCCCCCCGCGCCCACCTCCCTGCCCACTTCCATGCTCACCGCCGTGTCCACCGCCGTGTCCACCGCCGTGTCCACCGCCGCGCCCACCGCGGCGCCTGCGCCCGGCGCGCCCCGGCGCCGCGGCGGCCGGGAAGCCGCGGTCGTCGAGGGGACCGGTGGCGTCAGCCGGGGGGTCGGCGCGCAGGATCGAGTCGATCACCTGGCGGCGGGCGGACAGCGGCGGATACGCGACGGGGATCATGTCCAGCAGCCGCTCGGCCGACACGTGCCTGCCCCGGCCCTCCCGGCAGATCTCGCAGCCCGCGACGTGCCTGCTCAGCCGCTTGCGCAGCGTGTCGCTCAGCGGCCCGTCCCGCCAGTCGGCGCCCACGCCGTTGTCCACCAGCGCCGACAGGCCGGGGCAGTGGGCCCGGCCCACCCGGGCCAGCACGAGGGCCGCCGCGCCGTTCTCCAGGTGGTCCCGGGCCCGGGTGAGCCGCGCCGACACCTGCCGGGAGGAGAGCCCGAGGACCGATCCTGCTTCGGCGGGCGTCAGGCCGTGCCGTACGGCGAGGGTGAGCAGCTCGCGCTCGGCGACGCCGAGCTCCCCCAGCACCTCCTGCACGAGCGCGGCGAGCGGGGGATCGGCCGACTCGTCGAGAGCGATCACCGGTCCGGCGTGGCCTCCCGTGGTCTCGGGCGCGGTGCACTCGGACCGGGTCAGCGCGTACAGCCACGCCCGCAGCCGGGCGGGCTCGGTCAGCCGACCGGCGTGGCAGGACGCGGCGACCAGCGCGTCGTGCATGGCGCGCGCCGCGGCCTCCAGGTCGCGAAGCAGGGTGTAGGCGTAGTCGCTCAGCCGGTCGGCGTACGCGTCGTAGAGGGCGGACGCCGCCTCGGCGTCGCCGCGCCGCAGCGCCTCCAGCAGTCGATGGTCGTCGGCTCGCCCGACGCCGGGCCATTCGGGCAACGGATATTCCTCCCCGTGTGACGGAACCGCTTGTCGCCGATCCCCACACGAGTGGGACGCCGCCCGGACGGGCGCCGTTTACGGGTCGCGCGGCCGTGCCCGAAGCCATGCCCAACCGGCATGACCTGCGAAAACAGTGACTCCTGCGGCCCTTGTGAATCAGGAGGTCACCCGGAGATCACCCGGAGGTCACTGCTGCCCGCCGTCCCCGCAGTCGGGCGCGCAGAGGCGGCGGGCGATGCCCTTGAGGAAGATGTTGCGGATCTCCAGCACCGTCTGCGGGAAGAACGCGGCGCCGCCCGTGGCCTTGGCGATGGAGGTCATCTGCGTCCGGTCCTCGTCCTTCTGGGTGTTGTAGGAGATGATCAGGAGGCTGACCGGCCGCTTGGGATCGAAGGCGCCCTTCAGCTTCCGCAGGATCTCGGTGTTGGAGATGCCGCCGTTCGGGTCGTCGTTGCCGACGCCGTCGGTGAAGAGCAGGATCGTGTTGACCTTGTCGGGCTCGTACTCCTTGGTCATCTTCTGGTAGGCGGCCCAGAGCGTGTCGTTCAGGCCGGTGTTCCCGGTGGGGATGGCCCGCGAGTTCCGCAGCGCCTGCGTGATCACGTCACGGCGGGTCACGCCGTTGATCTGCTGGGCCAGCGGCCCGATGTGCACGATGGGCTTCCAGTCGACGCCCTCTCCCTGCAGGTTGTCGGAGAACGCCCAGATGCCGATCTCGGCCTTGTCGGGGAACAGCTTCAGGCCCTCGACGCTGATGTCGGTGATCGCGCGCATCCGGGTGATGCCGCTCTTGTCGGCGGGCAGCGCCATGGTGCCGGAGATGTCCATCAGCGCGAGCAGCTTGGTGCCGAGCTTGATCTGGTGCCAGGCCTGGGAGAGGCGGGTGACGGCCGCGGCGTCCGGCAACGGGATCGTGGCCGGCCTCTTGGCGCTGACGCCGTTGTCCGGCTTGAGCAGGCTGCCGCCCTTGCCGTCCGGGGTGCGGAAACCGTAGTCCTGGACGGTCTTCCTCCCGCTGGGCGAGGAGACCTCGGTCGCGAAGGCCTGTGCGGCCTCGCGCGCCGCGGCGTCCCGGGCCGTGATGATCATCGGGTAGTCGAGGCTGACCGTGCCCTCGGCCGGATAGAGCGCGACCGCCGGGTTCGCGGGGGTCGTCGTCGTGTTGTACGACCAGACGGCCTGCTCGGAGGTCACGCCGACGGGAATGCGGGCCGTGGCCTTGGTCAGCGTGGCGAACAGGCTCTCCGGCGACGGCACGGTCGACTCCGAGAGCCGGCGCAGCACGCCGACGAGCGTCTCCTCGCTCCCGCCTCCTTGGTTGAGCACGGCGGCCCCGGCCAGCAGCGCGCCGAGACCCGCGGCGTTCTGGGTGGGGTCGAGCGCGAGCACGCGCACCTTCTTCGCCAGGCCGTCGGGGTTGGCGGCGTTAGCGGCGCTCATCAGGCCGGTCCAGCTCGGGCTGAAGGCCGACTGCAGCTTCTCCGCGCCGGCCCTGGAAGCGGCCAGCACGACGGGGGTGCTGGCGGCGTTCGCCGCGGGCTTGGGCGCGCTCTTCAGGCCGGTCAGCCAGAGGCTGGAGTCGGGGATCCACAGGTCGGGGTCGAGCTTGCCGCTGGTGGGCCCGGTGCCGGCCAGCCCGTTGGCGACGTCGGCGGACTGGGCGGCCTTGACCGTCACCGCGACGCACCTGCCGTCCACGGACCTGCCCGCCTGGCCGAACCTGGAGGCGATCTTCTTGATGGCCGGCTGGATGTCGGGTGAGGCCACCACGGACAACGACACCTTCTCACCGGCGCAGCCGGGGCTCTTGTTCACCACCACGTAGGCCGCGACGCCGAGGAGCACGGCCAGGGCGACCGCCCCGGCCAGGGGGACCAGCACCGAGCCCCGCCCGGCCCGCCGCCGCGGCGGGGGCTCGTACGGGGGCTCGTACGGACGCTCGTACGGGGGCTCGTGCGGGGGTTCGAAGCCGCCGCCATCGAGCTCGTCTGTGCGGTGCCGTCCGCCCACGGTGCCCTCTTTCTCCATATTGCTAACGGGACGATACTGGCAGGGCGAAGCATGGTGATACGGCCGTTTCTCCGTCTGGGCATGGTTTGCGACGGCGTACCCTGGGCCGATGGTCATCCCGGTCGAGGACGCCGCCGACGCCCGTCTGGCGGATTATGTTCGGTTGCGTGACGTCGACCTGCGCAGGAGCGTGGAAAGCGAGCGCGGGCTGTTCGTCGCCGAGGGCGAGAAGGTGATCAGGCGCGCGATCGGGGCCGGCCATCCGGTGCGTTCGGTGCTCACCACGGCCAAGTGGCTCGACGCGCTGGCCGACGTCGTCGGGGGAACCACCGGGGGAACCACTGAGGGAACCACTGAGGGAACCACTGAGGGAACCACCGTGTATCTCGTCTCCGACGAGGTGATGGAGGGGGTCACCGGTTTCCCGGTGCACCGGGGCGCGCTCGCCGCCATGGAACGGACGGAACTGCCCTCCGTCGGCGCCCTCCTGACGGACGCCGAAAGGATCCTCGTCCTGGAGGACCTGGTCGACCACGGCAACGTGGGGGCGATCTTCCGCTGCGCCGCTGCGCTCGGCGTCGGCGCGATCGTGCTGTCGCCGCGCTGCGCGGACCCCCTCTACCGCAGGGCGGTCAAGGTGTCGATGGGCGCGGTGTTCGCCATCCCGTACGCCCGGATGACCGACTGGCACGGCGGGCTGGCGGAGGTCAGGGCGGCCGGGTTCCGCCTGCTGGCGCTCACGCCGGACCAGTCGGCCGTGCCGCTGGACGAGGCCCCGCTGTCCGGCCGGGTCGCCCTGATGCTCGGCTCCGAGGGCGACGGGCTGTCGTCCCACTGGCTGCGCGAGGCCGACCAGCCCGTCTGCATCCCGATGAGCCCGCGGGCGATGGACCTCGGCGTCGACTCGCTCAACGTGGTCGCCGCCGCGGCCGTCGCCTGCCACGGCCTGCTCAGAAACTCGCTCACGGGCCGACTCACGGGCTGACTCACGGGCCGACTCACGGGCCCGACTCAGGGCAGCGCGAGCCCCTCCTCGTCGATCCAGGCGAGGAGCCTGCGCGCCGTGGTGTAGCGCGCCTGGTCGCTGCGCTCGCCCAGCAGCACCCCGACGTACGTGCGATCGTCGCGGGTGACGGCGAACGACAGGCAGTATCCGGCCTGGCGGGTGTAGCCGGTCTTCAGCCCTGCCGCGCCGTCCTTCAGCAGTTCGTTGGTGTTGCGCCACACGTGCGCCCGGTGCAGGCGCGACTTCGTCACCGCGCGCTTGGGGCTCCTGGCGACGGACGCGATCACCGGGTCCCGCAGCGCGGCCACGGCCAGCGTCGCCTGGTCACGGGCGGTGGAGTAGCCCTTGGAAGGCAGCCCGTCGGGGTTGGCGTAACGGGTGTCGCCCAGCCCGAGACCCTTCGCCGTGTCGTTCATCCGCGCCACGAACTTCGCCGTCCCCGGGCCGTACCGCTCGGCCAGGGCGTGCGCGGCGTCGGCGCCGGAGGGCAGCATGAGCGCGTAGAGCAGGTCGCGCACGGTGAGCCGCTCGCCCGCCCGCAGTCCCGCCGCCGAGGCGCCGCCGGCCAGGGCGTGCTTCACGTCGGCCTTGGTGATCGTCACCACGTCGTCCAGCCGGGCCTGGCGGCGGACGACGTACGCGGTCATGACCTTGGTGAGGCTCGCGACCGGCACCCGCCGCGTCTCCCGCTTGGCGAACTGGATCGTTCCCGTCGTCACGTCGACCAGATAGGCCTCGCGGGCCGTCACCGACGGCGCCGCATGTGCTTCGGCCTGTGCCGCGGGCGCCGCGGCGGCCCCTGCCGTGACGAGGGCGACGGCGGTCAGCGCGATGAGTACCCCGTTACGCATCCCGACATGATCGCACGGCTTCGGGGGCGGGTGCGCCGGACCGGTTCCTCCGGCGCCGCAGGAGCAGCGCCACCGCCACCGCCACCGCCGCAGCCAGCACGGCGGCGGCCGCCAGCGCCGGGGACCGGGCCGCGAGCGACAGCCAGGCCCACAGGAGCGAGTAGAGACCGAAGGAGGTCACCGGCACCCAGGTCAGGCAGCCGAGAGCGCTCGCCACCAGATACCAGCGGTAGTCCACCCGCAGCGCGCCGGCCACCCACGGCAGGGCGTGCCGGAGCCCGGGCACCCAGAAGCAGCCGTACACGGCGAGCGCGCCCCACCGGCGCACCACGCCCTCCACGCGCTCGATCCGCTCCCGGCCGATCCTGCGGCCCACCCGGGAGCGATAGAGGGCGTCGCCGAGCCTGCGGCCGATCCAGTAGTACGCCTGGAACGCGCCGAACAGGGCGACCGCGCCGACCGCGACGACCAGCCACAGGGGCAGGCCGAACACCGAGGCCGCCGTAGGGTCAGGGATTCGCACGTGGCCTCACCTTAGCGTCACAGAACGCCACGTTTGCAAGCAGATGGCAACTCACGGTCAATCCACCTTCCGTACACCTGAGAGTGACGGAACACGAGGCGACGGGTTCGCGAAGTAGTGCGGTGTGACGCGGTCGGGGAACGCGCCCACCACCGACAGGGGCCTTCGCGAGCTCGCCTCCATAACTCCGGGCCGGGGCTCATCCGCCGAGCGCCGCGCCGGCCTCGGCGACCCAGCGCGGCACGCCCACCCGTTCGGCCACGGCCAGCGCCTTCTCGTAGTGCTCCCGGGACGGCAGGCCGAGCCGTACGGCGAGGTCCCCGAGGGTCTTGGCCACCGGCCAGAGGGCGACCACCCCCGTGCCCGCCCCGGCGATGCGGTCGTGGAAGGGCGCCAGCTTCTCGTACGCCTCCCGCATCCTGCCCTCGTCGTCGAGCAGCATCCCGGCGAGCGCGCGCCAGATGAGCGTCAGCTCGTAGAGGAAGTCGGTGCGGACCGGCTCCCGGCTCGTGGCCACCACCCGGGCGTCCCTGTCGTGGCCGGCGGCGGCGAGCGCCACGGCGTAGGCGTCGAGCGTCCACTTGGCGCCGCGCTGGTGGGCCTCGCTCAGCGGATCGACCATCTCCGCGGCCCGCCCGTCCACCAGGTGCAGGCAGAACGTGGCGATCAGCGGCAGGTCCTGGCGGCCTTCGAGCATGCCCGCGCGCGCGGTCAGCCGCGCCGCGTTCCGGTAGGCGCGCTCGGCCCCCGCGTAGTCACCGGTGATCATGAGCCGCTGCCCGGCGTACCACGCGCCGACGGCGGCGGGGGCGGGCAGGTCGTAGCGCCGCCCGAGCAGCTCGGCCTGCGCGAGGTGCTCGTCGGCCTCGGCGAAGGCGCCCCGCGCCGCCGCGCACTCCAGCAGCACGAGGTGCGCCAGCGTCTGCACGGCGATCTGGCCCGACTCCGCGCCGACCCGCAGCAGTTCGCGGCCGATCGTCTCCCGCTCGTCGACCTGCGTCAGCGTGTACGACTGCCGCAGCCGGCCGCTCAGCGCCATGGCGAGCAGCGCGGGGTCGCCGCTCGACCGGGCCAGTTCCTC
This sequence comes from Microbispora sp. NBC_01389, assembly GCF_045040095.1. Taxonomy (NCBI): domain Bacteria; kingdom Bacillati; phylum Actinomycetota; class Actinomycetes; order Streptosporangiales; family Streptosporangiaceae; genus Microbispora; species Microbispora sp. NBC_01389. Next base: position 261,141 of record NZ_CP109552.1, on the reverse strand, counting down.
GGCCTCCAGCGACGCCTGGTAGCCGCGCTCGGTCGCCGACCCCTCCAGTTCGAGGGCGAGCGTGGCGAGCAGGCTGGCCCGCAGCGACTGCTCTCCCGCGGGGAGCTCGACCAGGGCCTTCTCGGTGACGTCGACGATCTCCCAGGCCGTACGGGTGAAGTCGCGGGCGATGCCCTTGTGCGGCACCGCGAGGGCCGCCGCGACGCGGGCGGTCAGTTCCAGGTCGCCGAACGGCAGCGCGACCGCCATCGCCTCTCCACGGTGGGCGCGGGCGGCGGTCATGTCCCCGCACAGCGCCAGCGCCCTGATCAGCCGCAGCTGTAACTCCAGCCGGTTCCGTACGGGTCCGCGGCCCGCGTGGGCCCGGCTTGTGTGAGCACGATCGAAGGCGGCGATGGCCTGCTGCCACAGCGTGGCCGCCTCGCGGTGGGCGAACCTCCGCTCGGCCTGCTCGGCCGCGAGGCCGGCGTACCGCACGGCCTGGGCGGAGGTCTCCACCGTGCCCGCCGCGTCGTAGTGGTGGGCCAGCGCGGCGACGTCGTTCGGGCTGCGCTGCTCGATGACGGAGGCGACCGCCGCGTGCAGCCGCGACCGGCGCAGCCGGGAGGCGTCGGAGTAGATCGTGTCCCTGACCAGGTCGTGGTCGAACCTGAGCTTCCCGGGGCCGGGCTCGGTCACAAGGCCGGCGAGCAGCGCCGCCTCGACCGCGTCCACGACCGCGTCCTCGTCGCCGGAGACGTCGACGAGCACGTCCACGTCCACGTCGCGGCCGATCACCGCGGCCTGGAGCAGCACCTGCTGGGCCCGCTCGGGAAGGCGGGCGATCCGCCGCCGCAACACGTCGCGCACGCCCGAGGGCACCTCGGAGATGTCCGCCTCGGCCTCGAACAGGCGGGCCGTCTCCTTCACGAAGAACGGGTTGCCCCCGGCCCGCTCCACGATCGTGCTGACGACCTCCTCGTCCACCTCGTGCACGCAGGTCGCCCGGACCAGCTCCGCCACCGCCGCGTCGTCGAGGCCGCCGAGGCCGACCCGCACCGGGTCGAGCCGCGCGAGCGCGGCCAGCACGTCCTGCTGCTGGTCGTTCAGCTCGCCGTCGCGGCAGGTCACCACGATCAGCACCCGGCTGGCGGCGAGCAGGCTCGGCAGCGCGCGCAGCAGCGCGAGCGTCTGGTCGTCGGCCCAGTGCAGGTCCTCCAGGAGGATCAGCAGCGGGGCCTCCCGGGCGACCGCGGACAGGTAGCCGCCGACCGCCCGGTGCAGCCGGAAGCCCCCCGACGTCTCGTCGTCGCCCGTGTCCGGGGCGGCGTCGTCCAGCAGCGGCGCGAGCAGCGCGGCGTACTCGCCCGCGCCCCTGCGGGAGATGAGCGTGCGCAGCACCTCCACCCAGGCCCAGCCCGGCGGGGTCGCCGTGCTGTCGGGGCAGCCGCCGGTCGCCCCGATCCAGCCCTCGTGCTCCAGCCGCTCGAACAGCCGCCGTACGAGCGTGGTCTTGCCCGCGCCGGGGTCGCCGCTGACGACGGCGACGGTGAACCGGCCCGCCTGCGCGCGGGGCACGGCGGAGGCGAGCGCGGCCAGTTCGGCGTCGCGGCCGACGAACGGCTCGGGCTCCAGCGGCGGCGCGTCCCCGGTCGCGACCGGGCGCGGCGGCCAGGTCGCGGTGATCTCGACGGGCCTGCGGGGCGCGGGCAGCACGAGGTCGAGCCCGGGGGCCTGGGCGAGGATGTCCGACTCCAGCTTCCGCAGCGCGGGGCCGGGGTCGATGCCCAGCTCGTCGTCCAGGATCGTGCGGGCCCGGCGCAGGGCGGCCAGCGCGTCGCCCTGGCGCCCGCACCGGTACAGGCCGAGCGCGAGCAGCCGCCAGCCCTCCTCGCGCAGGGCGTGCTCGGTGGTCAGCGCCTCCAGGTCGGGCACGGTCTCGGCGTGCAGGCCCATCCGCAGCCCGGCGTCGGCGTGCCGTTCCCTGGCCACCAGGCGCAGCTCGCTGAGCCGCGCCACCTCCGCCTCGGCCCACGACTGGTCCGTGAAGTCCGAGTAGGGCGTGCCCTGCCACAGCGCGAGCGCCGACTCCAGCCTGGCCCGGGCGGACTGCGGGTTCTCCTCCAGCCGCTCTCCGGCCGACCGGACCGTGGCCTCGAAGCGCAGCGCGTCGACCTGTTCGGGCGCGGCGCGCAGGGCGTAGCCGGACGCGACGGTCACGAGCAGCCGGTTCGGCCCGCCGCGCGGCCGGTTCGGCTCCAGCACCCGGCGCAGCCGGGAGATGTACACCTGGAGGCCCGACTGCGCGCCCTTGGCGGCGTCGTCGTCCCACAGGTCGAACAGCAGGGTGTCCACCGGCACGACCTGGCCGCGCGCGGCGAGGAGACGGGCCAGCACCGCCCGCTGCCGCAGCCCGCCGAGGTCGAGCTCGGCGGCGCCGTCGTGCGCCCCCACCGGCCCGAGGACCCGGAACGTCACCGGGCTCGTCGGGGGAGTCATGGGACGCTCCTCTGCTGTTGTCGAGTGCCGGACGTCTTCGCGTGTGCTTGGGATGTCTGTTCGTGTGCTGGGATGCTCTGGGGTGCCGGGTGCCTTTCAGGCGTCTTTCAGGCGTCACCGTATGCGCGCCCCGAAGCGGGCACAAGACTTTCCCCAAGCCGTGCGCCCGCACCTTCTCGCCCTGCGATATTAGGCGATCAACCGGGTGATCACGGGCGATATCCGGGGGAGTCTCACGGCAGGACCGGCACGGGACCGGCGGAGGACCGGCGGAAGGCCGGCGGAGGGCCGGCGGAGGGCCGGCGGGACGCTCAGAGGGCGCGGGAGGGCCGCGCGGCGGCCGTGCCCGGGTCGGTGTCGGTGTCGGGGTCGGCGTCGGGGTCGGGGTCGGCGTCCGGGGCCGTGCCCGGGCGCGCGGCCCGCGCCTCCCGCCTGCGCAGCAGCGCCCAGCCGCCGAGCGCGAGCCCGCCCCACGGGATCTCGATCGTGTACGTCCAGAAGCCGAACAGGACGGCCGCGGCGGTGGCCCCGCCCGCGGGCTGGCCGAACGCCCCGATCAGCAGGGCGGCGACGCCGCCCTCCATGATCCCCGCCCCGCTGGGCGTGACGAGGGCGGTGGTGAGGACGCGGCTCAGCGCGAACACGGCCACGGTCTCGGCCGGCCCGGGATAGGAGTCGGTGGCGACCATGCAGGCGGCCATGATCAGGCACTGCAGCACCAGGAACGCGACCATCCCCAGCGACAGCCCGGCCCACCGGGTGTGGATGATGCCGGCCGTGTCCCTGCGCAGCCGTTCGATCGCCGCCGACGCCGCGTGCTCGGCCGGGCGGAACCGCCGGGGCGCGAGCCGTACGAGCCGGTCGAGCGCGCGACCGAGCACGGCGGCGGCGCGGTCCCAGTAGAGCGCGGCCGCGACCACGGCCACCAGCGCGAGGATCGAGACCGCGCCGGCCCAGCCCGCCTTGGCGACGGTGGGGTTGGTGGCCTTGCCCGCGATCAGCAGGCAGGCGATCCCCACGGCCGGCAGGATGAACCGGAACAGCGAGTTCCAGATGCCGGTGACCAGCGTGTAGACGACGATCGGCCGGTTCGCGAAGCCCCAGCCGCGGGTCATGCCGAACGTCAGGGCCACCCCGGCCGCGCCGCCGAACGGCAGCAGGTTGCTCACCGCGCTGCCGGCCGCGTTGAGCGTGAGCGCCTGCGGGTGGGTGAGGCCGGGCAGGGCTGAGGTCATCACGTACGTGTACGCCAACAGGCTGGCCAGCCAGAGCAGGGTCATCAGCGCGATGGTCTGCCAGCCGAGGCCGCCGAACCGCCGGCCGATCTCGTGCCAGCTCACGGTGGCGCCGGTCAGCGTGTGCACGATCTGCGGCAGGTAGACCACCAGGGCCACGGCCAGCCCGAGCGACACCGCGGACAGCGCTATCTGCAGCCACTTCCTGTTCACCCGCGAATGCCCCCAGTCCGGTCTCCGGTCGCCTCCAGTCTGCCGGTCCGCGAGGGTGCCCGGCTCCTCCGCACGGAGGATCACGTCCCTTAGGGGGAGTCGAACGGATGCCGGAGGCGGGTGCCTCTGGGCAGCCCCCGGCGGACGTACCACTCGGTGCCGAAGACGAAGCGGTAGGCGGGGCCGGGGATCCTCAGCATGGCCCCCAGCGTGCGGTCGCCGTCGCCGCCGGTCGCCTGGCTGGCGTGGGCCGCCATCGACGCCCGCTTCGCCTTCGCGTACCTGCGTACGCTGACCCGGTGGGTGATCGCCTCGCGCGGCGAGTACGCCCGCTCGAAGCTCCGCACGTCGATCGCCGGGTAGAACCGGGCGGCCAGCCGTACGCCCCTGAGCAGCAGGTCGCGGTCGACCGTCGCCTCCAGCACGATGGGCGTGCCGGCGATCTCGGCGGCGCGGCTGCCGACCCGGTAGACCTGCACGTGGTCGGGGTGGCCGTAGCCCCCGGCCGGGTCGTAGATCGTGAGCAGGCCGGCCGCCTCCTCCTTGAGGACCGCGGCCAGCCGCTGCGCCGCGTCCTCGACGTCGGCGTCGATGAACGCGTTGTCGGACCGGTCGTCGGCCACGCCGCCGTCGATCGCCAGGCCGGAGTCGCCGTAACCGAGCAGCACGACCCGGGCGCAGCCGAGGGCCGCGGCCGACCGGTACAGCTCGTCCATTCTGGTTCTGCCCAGCTCATCGCCCCTGGGCAGTTCGGCGAGGCCGCGCTCTCCGGCGGTCGCGACGACGAGCACCACCCGGTGTCCCTCGTCGGCCAGCATCGCCATGGTTCCGGCGGTCAGCAGCGCCTCGTCGTCGGGATGGGCGTGGAAGAACACCGCTGTGCTCATCGCGCCCCACGGAACGTTGTCATAGTGTGCTCCACCACGTGTCGTCCTCGTGCCATGATCCCACGTGGTCCGCGTCCCGTGACGCCACCCCTGCCGGGGAGCGGCCGGTTTGATGGGCATCGCGCGCTCTGTCAGGCTGACCCGGTGAGGATTCTCCACGTCAGCGACTGCTACCTGCCGCGGCTCGGAGGCATCGAGGTGCAGGTCGCCGATCTCGTCAGGGCGCAGCGTGAGGCGGGTCATCAGGTCGAGGTGGTGACGGCGACGCCGGGGGAGCCGCTGCCCGGTGTGCACCGGGTGGTCGCGAACCTCCCGTTCGACCTGCCGGTGCATCCGCGCGGGACCGGCCACCTGCTGCGGATCATGGCGAGCGGGCGGTACGACGTCGCGCACGTCCACACCGGGGCCGTCTCGCCGTTCGCGTGGATGGGGGTGCGCGCGGCGGTGCGGGCCGGGCTCCCGGTGGTCGCGACCGTGCACAGCATGTGGGACCCGGTCACCCGGGGGATCTACCGGGCGCTGCAGGGCGCCTTCGGCTGGCGGCGCTGGGGGCTGGTCGTCAGCGCGGTCAGCGAGGCCGCCGCCCGGCCCATCCGCGAGGTGGCGGGCCCGCGCGTGCCGGTGCAGGTCGTTTCCAACGGGCTCGACGTGACCTCCTGGCGGCCCGGCCCGGACGGGCCGGTGGACGGGCCGGTGGACGGGCCGGTGGGCAGGGCCGTGCACGTGGTGGCGGTAGGCAGGCTCGCGCCGCGCAAGCAGCCGCTGCGGCTGCTCAAGCTGCTGGAGGCGGCGCGCTCGCGGGTGCCGGGAGAGATCGTGATGCGCGCGACGATCGTGGGGGACGGTCCCGCCCGCGGGCGGATGGAGCGTTATCTGCGGGAGCGGCGGATGGGCTGGGTGTCGCTGCCGGGCAGGTACACCCGTGAGCAGATCAGGGCGTTGCTGGCGGCGGCCGACGTGTTCGTCGCCCCGGCCCCGCGCGAATCGTTCGGGCTGGCCGCGCTGGAGGCCCGCGCGGCGGGGGTGCCGGTCGTGGCACGGGCGCAGAGCGGGGTGGCCGACTTCGTCAGGCCCGGCAAGGAGGGCCTGCTGGGCCGTACGTTCGACGACCTGGTGGCCTCGGTCGTCCGGCTGACCCGCGACTCCGCCCTGCGGCAGTCGATCGCCGAGCACAATCGGGAGACCGAGCCGGTCAGGTGTTCCTGGCCCGCGGTGCTGGAGGGCTTCGCCCGCTGCTACGAGCTGGCCAGGGGCTGACCGGGGGCGTGCTCAGAACGGGAGGACCCTTCCCGAAGGGGTGCGCAGGTCGACCGGGGCTGGCGTTCTCGGCGGCCGCGGTCGCTGCACGATCTGCACCTTCTTCATCCGGCCCTCCTTTCGGCGGTGTCCGCTCGGCTGGTGCCGTCATGATTCCCATGATTTGGTCAGGATTACCCTCCATGCGTCAGTTCTTGTTCTTGTAACATGCGCGGTCCGGTCACCCCGGCGTCTCCCGGTGCCGTGTAGGGCCTGGCGCGGACTGGGGCCTCGGGGGATGTGAACGCTCACTCGGCAGGCGGCTCAAGATCTATCTGATAAGAGCGGGGTGCTCGATTTGGCGGCGATTAGCGAGCGTCGTCTCGATGTGCTGTTCCATGGCCCGCGCACGATCGTGATCACCCTGCCGGGCGCTGGCGGAGGCGAGATTGCGAACCACCCGCAGCACCGCGCCCGCGACTTCCTGCAGATGCGTTTCGCGGTGCCAGTTCGCGCTGAGCGGGTCGAGACCGAGGACATTCAGCATGGCCCGGGCCGAGCGGCATTCCCGCACCGCCCTCTCGCGGTCCCCGGCGGCCAGGGCGGCGTTGCCGTCCGCCACCGCCGCGTGGACGGCGGCCAGAGCCTGCGGCACGTTCAGGTCGCTGTCCATCGCCGCGCTGAACTGCGTGGGAAGGGGGGCGGGAAGGGGGACGGACGGGGGAGCGGCGTCCGAGCCCGCCCGCACCACGAACCTCTCGACGCGCCGGTAGGCCGCGGCCGCCTCGTCCAGGGCGTCGACGCTGAATTCGACCGGAGACCGGTAATGGGCGGCCGCCAGGTAATAGCGGAGTTCGGCCGGCCGTACGCGGTCGAGCAGGGCCGGGAGGGCCAGCGGGTTGCGTAGGTGTTTACGCACTTTCTCGCCGCCCTGGGTGACCGGGCCGTTGTGCAGCCAGAATCGCGCGAAGGCGTCTCCCGCGGCGCGTGACTGGGCCATTTCGTTCTCGTGGTGCGGAAATATCAGATTGACTCCGCCGCCGTGGATGTCGAATTCCGTGCCGAGATACCGGCGGGCCATCGCGGAGCATTCCAGGTGCCATCCCGGGCGCCCCTCGCCCCAGGGCGAGTGCCACACCGGCTCGCCTGGTTTGGCGCTCTTCCACAACGCGAAATCGCGTGGGTCGCGTTTCCCGCGTTCGTGTTCCTCGGCCGCCCGAAGATGCCGGGCCTGCTGCCGGGAAAGGGACCCGTAGTGCGGATAGGAGTCGACCGAGAAGTAGACGTTGCCGTCGGCCTCGTAGGCGTGCCCGGCCGCCACGAGTTCCTCGATCATCTCGACCATCTCGGGAATGTGCCCGGTCGCCCGAGGCTCCACGCTGGGAGGAAGGCAGCCCAGGGCGGCGTAGGCGCGTACGAAGGCGCGGTGCACGGGATCGGTGATCCGCCACCACGGAATTCCCTCGGAAAGCGACCTGCCGATTATCTTGTCCTCGATGTCGGTGACGTTCCGGCAGAGCAGGACTTCATATCCGCTGCTTTTCAGCCAGCGGTGCAGAATATCGAAGTTCACCTGCGACCTGAGCTGTCCCACGTGCGGTGGAACGACGACGGTGGGGCCGCAGAGATAAATCGACACCTTTCCGGGAATTCGGGGGACGAAATCGCGGACGGCGCGGCGATGCGTATCGTAAAGGCGAAGACCCACCTAGCCGAGGGTAAGCGACTAATCCGCTCGCTGTCGATAGTGCGGGCCGACTCGGGTTCGCACACCGGGAAATGTCGATTGTGAGGGTGTGCGCGGGTGGGGGAATAAGGACGTCTCGCCCGCTCGTTGCCGCTGCCATGGAGCCGACGAAACGGGGCCGTGTCCGGGTGGAGCCGACGGCCAAGCGCGTGCGCGTCTATGCCGAGGGACTGCCGGTGGCCGACACCACCCGCGCCCTGCTGGTCTGGGAGGGTCCCTACTACCCGACGTACTACTTCCCGGTGGAGGACGTCCGCATGGACGCGCTCAAGGCCACCGGCGAGACGCGGCACTCGCCGAGCCGGGGCGACGCGCCGGTCCACGACGTGGCCGGCAGGCCGGGCGCCGCCCTGGTCCATGGCGACGACGCGCCGCTGGCGGAGATCCGCGGGCACGTCCGCTTCGAATGGGACGCGATGGACAACTGGTTCGAGGAGGACGAGGAGGTCTTCGTGCACGCCCGTGACCCCTACACACGGGTGGACGTCCTCGCGAGCTCGCGCCACGTCCGCATCGAGGTGGGCGGCGTCACCGTCGCCGACTCGCGCGGCCCGCGCATCCTGTTCGAGACCGGCCTGCCCCCGCGCTACTACCTGCCGAAGACAGACGTACGGCTGGACCTGCTCCGCCCGTCGGAGACCGTGACGCGCTGCCCGTACAAGGGGCGGGCGGAGTACTGGTCGGTCGGCGAGGACGAGCCGGGCAGGGACCTCGTCTGGTCGTATCCCACCCCGCTCCCGGAGTCACAGAAGATCGCCGGCCTGGTCGCCTTCTACGACGAGAAGGTGGACGTCTACGTCGACGGCGTCCTCCAGCCCCGCCCGAAGACCAAGTTCTCCTGACCCCGCCGGTCAGCTGTGCAGGCCGAACGGATTGAGCACGGAAACTCCGGTGCCCTCGAAATCCTTGACGTTCCGGCTTACCAGGGTCCAGCCGTTCACTCTCGCCGTGGCCGCGATCAGGCCGTCCGCGGTCGGCAGTGTCCGTACGGCGTTGAGCCGTCCCCACTCCTCGGCCACCTCGGGAGTGATGGGGACGATCCGGTCACCGAACTGACGGAGCAGGGCGTGCAACCAGCGTTCGAGCACCGCCGCCTGGGCGGGGTCGTTGCGCCTGCGGAGTTCGACCCCGCAGCGAATCTCGCCGATAGTGAGGCTGCTCAGATGCAGCGTGGGACCGTGTGCGGCACCGATCCAGTCCCTTACGGCGACGCTTCCGTTACGCTTGCGCACCTCTGACACCACGTTGGTGTCCAGCAGATAACCGGCTGCCATCAGCCGAGATCCACCTCTCGCGGCAGGTCCTTGTTGCGAGGGAACTCGGTGTCGTCGTTCCAGTCGGGATCCGCGAGGAGGAAGTGGGTCAAGTCGGGAGCGTCCCCATGCAGGCGGCGATATTCGGCGATGTCGATGACCACCGCGACCTCCTCACCGTGCCGGGTGACCACCTGGGGGCCCTCGTCCAGCGCGCGGCGCACCACTTCGCTGAATCGTTGTTTCGCCTCCTGCACTTGCCAGGCGGTCATGGCGTGCTCCTGTCTAGTCTGTCCAGACTGAATTATAGGAGCCGGCGGGCGGCGGCGCGGTCGATGCGGAGGCGTTCGATCAGTTCGGCGGCCGGGTCGGGGCGTTCGAGATCGAGCAGGGCGGTCAGCAGGTGACGGGGGGCCAGGTCGCGGCTCCCGGTCGGACTGGCGCCGACGGCCCGGTGGACGGTGGCGCGGGCCGCCGTGGTGAGCGTGCCCACGGACAGGGCCGGATGCCGGCGGGGCCCCGCCGACGCCGGGAGGTCCGCGACGTGGACGCCGATGGCCTCCAGGGCCTCGCTGTCCATCCCGTCGAGGGCGGCGCGGGCGTCGTCGAGGCCCGCGCCGAGGGCGCGGGCGGGCTCGGCCGCGGGCTCGGCGAGCAGGCCGAGCAGCAGGTGCTCGGTGCCGACGCGCCGGTCTCCCCGCCGCCTGGCCTCCTCCAGGGCCGCGGTCACCACCCTGGCGAACGGGCTCTTCTTCGTGAAACGTCCGAGCATCGCGTCCTCACTTCCCGTACTTCGCGTGCGCCGACTGCCGGGACATCCCGAGGGCGTCCCCGATCTGCTCCCACGTCCAGCCCTGTTCGCGGGCCCGTGCGACGGACGCCGCCTCGACCTGCTCGGCCAGCCTGCGCAGGGCGGTGACCGCGCGCAGTGCCACGGCCGGGTCGGCGCTCGCCACCCGCTGAGAGAGAACTTCGGGATCCATGCCTGTCAGTCTGCACTGACACGAAGGTCAGTGTCAATTCAGACTGACAGGCCGCTCGGTTTGGTGTCGCCGGCGTCCGGTCAGCGGCGGATGACGTGCAGGACGCTGGCGATGCGCTCGGCGGCGGTGACGACGTCCGAGGCGTGGCCGATGCGGCCCGCCCAGGACAGCCAGTACCACCACTCTCCGTCGCTGGCGTTGGACGCCAGCACGTCCTCGGCCATCGTGGGCTCCATGGGGTTGATGACACGCAGACGCGGGTAGAGGCCCGCCGGCGCAGTCAGGCGTACCTGGAACGAGTGGGCCTCCAGTTGGGCCGCGAGCCGCTCCAGATGGTCCATCGCCGCACTACGGTCTACCGTCGTCATCGTCGCCTCCGGGGAACGTCAGGACCTATCACCGGAAAGGGTGAACCCGCTACGACACACCGGCAATCGTCCGGATCCCGCGAAACCGTGCAATAACCAGGGAACTCACCCCGATTCCGTGGAACAGACGCGGGTTCCCGGCCACGAACGCATAACAGTCGCGGGGGGTTGGGTACCTGCTCCTTTACGTTGGGGAAACAACCGTAAACGGGGACTCTGCACAAACGGAGGGCGTGTCCATGGCCCGCGGAGAGCACTCACCCGCTTGCGCGCGACGCTGGCGCGAACAGGCGCAGATTCGGCAGTGGACGCTGTGGCAGACCGTCCAGGCGATCCACGGGTGCTGTGGTGTCAGCCTGCTGAAGGCCCACCGGCTCGGGCGCGGCTGGTCGGCCCGGCAGGCCATCGAGGAGCTGGAGCACCTGTGTGACCAGCAGGACCTCGGGCACCCGCACGCGAGCATCGACCTGCTGAACGCCTGGGAGAACAACCGCGCCCGCCCGCGCCCGCAGACGATCGACCTGCTGGCCCGCTTGTATCGTGCCAACGCCGTCCGGCTCGGCCTCGCCGCCGACTACTGCGAGGACACGGGCGGGCAGCGGATCGTCGTGGTGGGGCCGGGCCAGACCGGCGAGCAGGCCCGTACGGAGGACCTGACCGCCGACGACGCCGAGCGCCGGGCGCTGTTCCACCAGGCGATGCTGCTCGGCACGCCGAACGGCCGGTTCTTCGCCGAGGTCGAGGGCATCCGCCACGAGCTCGACCGCACTCTCGCCATGGGCACGGTGAACGAGGACCAGCTCGACCGGCTGGACGAGCAGGTCCTGCGCTACCGCCGCGAATACATGACGACCCCGCCGATGCCGATGCTCTGCCGGGTCATGCTGGAGATCTCGGACGTGCGCCGGCTCAGCGCCGCCCGCCAGCCGTCCTCGGTGCAGCGCCGCCTGCTCACCGCGACCACGATGCTCACGCTGCTCGCCGCCGACGCGCTGATGAAGCTGGGCGACACGCGCCAGGCCCACACGTGGTACGGCACCGCCCGGGCCGCCTCCGACGACGTGGGCGACCTGCGGCTGCGCGCGCTCGTCCGCGCCCAGCAGACGATGCTCCTGTACTACTACGGCGACCTGAACGAGACCGTCCGGCTGGCCCGCGAGGCGCGGATGCTGGCCGGTTCTGCGCCCAGTTCCCCGGCGGCGCTCGCGGCGGCGGCCGAGGCCCGCGCGCTGGCCAGGATGGGAGACGGCAAGGCGGCCAGGATCGCGCTCGCCGAGGCCGAGCAGATCTTCGCCCGGATGCGCGGCATGAGCCAGGACGACCTCGCCTTCGTCTTCACCGAGAAGCGGATGACGTTCTACCGCACCGGCACCCTGATCGAGCTGGGGGACGCCCAGAAGATCAAGGGGATGGACACCTTCCCGCCGGGCTTCCAGACGATCGACCCGGCGCTGATCCTGCTCGACCAGGCGAGCCATCTCGCGAGGAGCGGCGACCACGAGGAGGCCTGCCGGATCGCGGCCGAGGCGCTGCGGCAGGTGCCGGCCGAGCACCGCACCTCGATCGTGGTCACCCGGGCCAGGGCCCTGCTCGCGGACGCCGACCCCTCCCTGCCCGCCGTACGGCGCCTGCGGCAGGTGCTGGCCGAGTCGTCGCCCGCGCTCGTGCTGAGCGGGCTGTTCCCGTCCGCAGAGAACGCCTGACGCCGTCGTGGGGGCCTCCGGCATGAGGATCATGGAACGCCCGTCGCTGGCCGAGGAGGCGTTCGAGGTCCTGCGCGAGGTCTGCGCGCGGATCGGGGTGGACGCGCGTGGCGCGCAGCTCATGCGGCTGCGCAGCAACGCCGTCTTCAAGCTGCGCGCGAACGCGCCGGGCTGGGACAGGGCAGGCGACGGCAGGGCAGGCGGCGGCAGGGCAGGCGGCAGGGCACGCGGGCAGACGAGCGGGGAGATGGTGGTGCGGATCGCGACGGCGCCGGACGCGCTGACCCGCCTGCCGGTGGTCCTGGCGGTCGCCCGCTGGCTCGCCGACCGGGGCTTCCCGACCGTGCGGCCGGTCGACGAGATCCCCGGTCAGCCCATCGTCCACGAGGGACGGGCGGTGACCTTCTGGCGGTACGTCCCCTCCCGGGGCCGTCCGACGACCCGGCAACTCGGCGGGGTGCTGCGCAGCCTCCACCGCGAGCCGGTGCCGCCGATGGGGCTGCGGACGCTCACCGACCCGCTCGCCGAGGTGCGGCACGCGGTGGAGCAGCGGGCCGAGGTGCTCACCCCCGGGCAGCGGTCCTGGCTGAGCGACCGCATCGAGGAGCTCACCGGGCGCTGGCGCGACCTGGACACCGGTGCGCCGGTGCTGCTGCACGGAGACGCGTGGATCGACAACCTGCTGCGCTGCCAGGACGGGCACGTGGTGCTGTGCGACTGGGACGGTGTGGCCGTCGGGCCGCGCGAGTGGGACCTGGTGCACACCTATCACGGGCAGCGCCGGTTCGGGCTGTCGACGGACGACGTGGACGGCTTCGCCCACGCGTACGGCTCCGACCTGCGGCAGTGGCCGGGCTACGGCACGCTCATGGAGGTGCGGGACATGTACGCCGTGGGCATCCACATCCGCAACGCCGCCGGAGACCCGTTCTCCCGGCAGGAACTGCCCCGCCGGCTCGACTCACTCACGCGCGGTGACGGCCAGGCCCGGTGGTACATGGCGGCACCGGCATAGCCTCAGGTAATCGCGGGTACTGTCCGTACAGGCTGTGAGTGTCGCAGTGGACGATTACCAAAAACGTGGTCTGTGAAAAGCGCACCCGGGTTGTCCCCGGCGGCGGGCGTGCGTGCCATTCCAGCGTCCCACGCGGATGGGCGACGATTCCGCTACGCAGCCTCATGCTCCCGACCTGGGAACATGGTGCGGCTTCCAAGAAGGAGAAGCAGTTGTCTGAAGGCACTGTCAAGTGGTTCAACTCCGAAAAGGGCTTCGGTTTCATCGCTCCGGACGACGGCACCCCTGACGTGTTCGTTCATTATTCGGCGATAACGTCGAACGGTTATCGTTCGCTGGACCAGAACCAGAGAGTCAGTTATGTGACCGTTCAGGGCACCAAGGGACCGCAGGCCGAACAGGTCACGCCGCTGTAGATCGTGACTCGCGGTGACGGTTCGGCCGTGATCGGCCGCACCGGCGGTACCTCGTCGGCCCGCGCCGTTCCGGCGGCGCGGGCCCGATGTTTTGCCGTTCCTTTGCCGGGCAGCGGGAACGGTCATGAGACTCAGCATGACCTCCGACCTCTGGTGGAAGAACGCGGTCGTGTACTGCCTCGACATCGAGACCTTCGCCGACGGCGACGGCGACGGGATCGGCGACTTCCGGGGCGCGATCCAGCGCATCGACCACCTGGACAGGATGGGTGTCACGTGCATCTGGCTGATGCCGTTCTTCCCGACCCCTGACAAGGACGACGGGTACGACATCACCGACTTCTACAACGTCGACCCGCGCCTGGGGACGCTCGGCGACTTCGTCGAGTTCATGCGGGTGGCCAGGGACCGCGGCATCCGGGTCATCGCGGACCTCGTGGTCAACCACACCTCCGACCAGCATCCCTGGTTCAAGGAGGCGCGTTCGAGCCGGAACTCCCGCTACCGCGACTGGTACATCTGGTCGGACAAGCCGGAGCCGGACGACCCCGAGGGCGTGGTGTTCCCCGACAAGGAGGACAGTCTCTGGGAGTACGACGAGAAGACCGAGCAATACTACTACCACCGGTTCTACCGGTTCCAGCCCGACCTCAACACCGCCAACCACGAGGTGCGGGACGAGATCTCCCGCATCCTCGGCTTCTGGATGGAGCTCGGCCTGTCGGGGTTCCGGGTGGACGCCGTGCCGTTCCTCATCGAGCAGGTCACCAACGACGGTGACGACCTGCCCGACCCGCACGAGTTCTTCGCCTGCCTGCGGGCCTTCCTCAGCCGCCGCGACGGCAGCGCGATCCTGCTCGGCGAGGTCAACCTGCCGTACCCGGACCTGGTGAAGTACTTCGGCCACGACCTCGGCGACGAGCTCACCATGTGCTTCGACTTCATCAGCATGCAGCGGACGTACCTGTCGCTCGCGCGCAAGGACGCCCGGCCGCTCGCCGCCGCGCTGCGGGAGCGGCCCAATCCGCCGAGGGACAGCCAGTGGGCGACGTTCATGCGCAACCACGACGAGCTCACGCTCGACAAGCTCAGCGACTCCGAGCGCGAGGAGATCTTCGCGGCGTTCGGCCCGGACAAGGACATGCAGGTGTTCGGGCGTGGTCTGCGGCGCCGCCTGCCGCCGATGCTCGGCGGCGACCGGGAGCGGATCAAGATGGTCTACAGCCTGCTGTTCTCCCTGCCGGGCACACCGGTGCTCTTCTACGGCGAGGAGATCGGCATGGGGGAGAACCTGGAGCTGGAGGGCCGTCTCGCCGTACGGACGCCCATGCAGTGGACCCCCCACCGCAACGGCGGCTTCAGCGAGGCCGACCCCGCGAAGGTCGGCATGCCCATGACGAAGGGCGACTTCGGCCACGAGAAGGTGAACGTCAGCGCGCAGGAACGCGACCCCGACTCGCTCCTGGCGTGGATCACCCGCCTGATCCGGCACTACCGCGACTGCCCGGAGTTCGCCTGGGGGAAGTACACCGTGCTCGACACGGGCGTGGACGCGGTGTTCGCGCACCGCGCGGACTGCGACGGCGAGACGGTCGTCGCCGTGCACAACCTCGGCGACGCCGAGACCGAGGTGGAGCTCACCCTGGAGGGGCTCGACTCCTCGAAGGTGCTGACCGACCTGCTCGTGGACGGCCGGGTCGAGATCGGCGACTCGGGCCGGGCCGGCTTCCCGATGGGCCGGTACGGCTGCCGCTGGTTCCGGGCCTCCACCCCCGAGACCGCCCCCGCCGACTCCGCGGACCCTTCCTAGGGGACGCCTCAGGGGCGACTCCGGTGGATCTCCGATGGGCCGCCGCCATCCCCATGGCCACAGTGATGAGTCATGGGGATGGTCCTGGGATACGCGCTGGTCGCCGCCGGCTCCGCCGTGATGTTCGTGCTTCACCTGACGGCCGGGCTCGACCCGCTGCGGGACATGATCAGTGAGTACGCGTTCGCGCCGCACGGCACGTTGCTGCCCGTCTCGCTGACGCTGCTCGCGGCCGGCTCCGCCGTGCTCGCCGTACGGCTGGCACGGCTGGACCGGCGCGCGGCCCTGCTGGTCGGCCTGTGGAGCGGCTGCCTGCTGCTGGTCGCCGGGTTCCCGACCGACCGGCCCGGGCTGTCGCTGTCGGTGGCCGGGGGCATCCACCGCTACGCGGCGTTCGCCGCGTTCGTCAGTCTTCCGCCGGCCGGGCTGCTCGTGGCCAGGGCCACCCGCTCGCGGCCGGTCCGGCTGCTGTGCTCGGCCGCGCTCGGGTCGCTCGTCCTGGTGGTCGTGCCGTACGCCCTCCGCGCGCTGGGCCTCGACCCCGGCATGGTGCCCGCCGGTCTCACGCAGCGCCTGACCGTCGTGTCCGAGATCGCGGCGCTGCTGGTGATGGCGGCCTCGGCCGCCTCCGCCGTGTCAGCTACCGTGTCGGCCGCTGTGTCAGCCGCCGCAGCTCAGGTACGCGAAGGCGCCGGATCGGACCTGGTAGGAGTCGCGCACCCGGGTCCGGCCCGTCTCGGTGTCGACCCTCAGGACGGTCACCACGTCGCGCGAGCCCCGCACCCGGACGAGGTGGAGGGTCACCTCGTGCCCGCCGGTCCAGTCGATCATGTCGAGCGAGGCGTCCTTCGGCAGCGAGAAGCCGACCGAGCCCGTCGACTGGTCGGTGGCGACGTCGTAGAAGTGCAGCCTCGCCTTCTTGCCGAGGCCGGTGACGAAGGCGACGGTGCGGTCGTCGGCGGACAACGCCCACGGGCCGTTGTTGGCCACGATCTGGGGCGGGACGGCGGCGGCCAGTTCGGCGCCCGTGTCGTCGTGGACGGACAGCCCGATGGTGTTCGCGTCGCCGGCCCGCTGCAGGAGGACGGCCGAGCCGTCTCCGCTGAAGCCGGAGAACGCGTCCGTCTTCGGGGTGGTGCCGGTCGCGCTCGCCCGCGCCACGTCGAACAGGCGCACCCGGGTGCGGCCGTCCGCGGTGGTGTAGCCGAGGGCCAGGCGGTCGCCGTCCTGGGAGAGCTTCAGCCAGGCCGCGTTCATGCCGACGCCGTGCGGCAGCGGATTCCTCGGCATCACGCGGACCTCACCCTGAACCCCGCCCTGGACTCCACTGTGGAACTCGCGTACGACGAGCCGGTGGTCGGACCTGCGGAAGTAGGCCACCGACTCGCCGTCGCCGCTCACGGTGAGCGGGGCGCTGTTGGTCCTGTCGGGCCTGCCCTTGGCGGTCAGCGGCCACAGCATGGCGTCCTTGAGCGCGACCCGCCTGCCGTCGAGCAGGTCCAGCCGCCAGGTGTGGCAGGGCGTCGTGGTGCCGTCCTTGCGCGGGCAGGAGTCCACCGACGCGTAGCGGATCATGTGGTGGCCCGTGTGGCGGGGGGTCCGCGCCTGCGTGGCGGCTGTGGGGGCGGCTGTGGGGGCGGCTGTGGCGCCGGCGGGTGCCGCCGCCGGGATGGTGAGTGCCGGAACGGTCAGCATGGTCAGGGCGAGGCCGGTCAGCCCTCGTGTGATCGGCCGGGTGGGGTGCTGCATGATCATCTCCTCTCTGGGATGTCATGCATTGGACCCGCCCGGGACCCGGCCGGTTCTGTCACGTGTTGATATCGGACTGCCGGTGGTCGAGGGTCTCCAGCGCGTCCTCGACGGCACGGTGGAAGGTCGGATACGCGTACATCATGTGCCGCAGCCGCGCGGTGGGGATCTCGTTCTGCACCGCGACCACGAGCGCGCCGAGGACCTCGCCGCCCGCCGGGCCGCTGCTGGTGGCGCCGACGAGCACCCCGCGCCGCGCGTCCTCGACCAGCTTGACCAGGCCCTCGTGCCCCGGCCCGTGGATCCAGCCCCGGGCCGAGTCGCCGAGCGCGGCGAACCCGACCCGCACCTCGACGCCGGCCTCCCCGGCCTCCCGCTCGGTCAGGCCGACCGCGCCCACCTCCGGGTCGGTGAACGTGACGCGCGGCACCGCGCGGTAGTCGGCGGCGGGCCAGCCCTCGCCGAGGATGTCGCGGGCGGCGATCCTGCCCTGGTAGACGGCGACGTGCGTGTAGGCTCCGCGGCCGGTCACGTCGCCCACCGCCCAGACGCCGTCGGCGGCCCGCATCCGCTCGTCCACCTCGACGAAGCGGGCCTTCTCGTCCAGGCCGGCGTTCCCGGCGCCGATCGCCGCCAGATCGATGTCGCGCCCGGTCGCCACCAGCAGGTGCGCGGCGCGCAGGGTCCGGCCGTCGCCGAGCGTCAGAGTGAAGCCGGTGCCGTCGTGCCGCACCCGCTCGACGGCGACGCCGACGCGCGTCTCGACGCGTTCCCCGGCGAACACGCGGGCCAGCAGCGCGCCCGCCTCCGGCTCCTCACGGGGCAGCAGGCGGCCGGCGCCCTCCACGATCGTGACCCGGGCGCCGAACCGGGCGAAGACCTGGGCGAGCTCGCATCCGACCGCTCCGCCGCCGAGCACGATCAGCGACTCGGGCACCCGCCGCGCCACGACGGCGTCCCGGTTGGTCCAGTACGGCGTGCCCTCCAGGCCGTCGATCGGCGGAACGGCGGGCGTGGTGCCGGTGGCGACGACGATCCCCCGGCGGGCGCGCAGCCGGCGGCCGTTCACGGTCACCTCGCGCGGGCCGGTGATCCGGCCGCGGCCGCGTACGACCTCGACTCCGGCGCTCTCGAAGTGCTCGGCCTTGCCGGCGTCGCTCCAGTCGTCGGTGCCCTCACCGGTGATCCGGTCGATCACCGGGGCCCACGCCGGGGTCACCCGGACCGACCCGGCCACGCCGGGCACGCGTCGGGCCTCGGCCAGCAGATCGGCCGCGCGCACCATCATCTTCGAGGGGACACAGCCCCAGTAGGCGCACTCGCCCCCGATCAGGCCGGCCTCCACGGCGGCCACGCCGAGCCCCGCCTCCGCCAGCCGTCCCGCGACGCCCTCGCCGCCGGGTCCCATGCCGAGCACCACAACGTCGTAGGCGCCGTCTGCAGTCATGCCCGTCCGCTGCCCCCGGAAGGCCACAGCTCACCCGGCACCAGGTAATGCCGGGGTAAACGTGCGGAGGGGGCGGGCCGTGACCGGCCCACCCCCTCCGCACGCGTTCTTCAGATCGGCCGTCAAATCGGCCGTCAGATGAGGCCGAGCGCCTGGACGGCGTCGCGCTCCTCCACCAGCTCCCCGACCGAGGCGTCGATCCGCTCGCGGGAGAACGCGTCGATCTCCAGGCCCTGGACGATCTCCCAGCGGCCGTTCCTGGACACGACCGGGAAGGACGAGATGAGGCCTTCCGGCACGCCGTACGAGCCGTCGGACGGCACCGCGGCGGAGGTCCAGTCGCCCTCGGGTGTGCCGTTCACCCAGTCGTGCACGTGGTCGATCGCCGCGTTGGCGGCGGACGCGGCCGACGACGCGCCGCGCGCCTCGATGATCGCCGCGCCGCGCTTGGCGACGGTCGGGATGAAGGTGTCGCGCAGCCACTCCTCCTCGACGAGCTCGGCCGCGACCTTGCCGCCGACCTCGGTGTGGAAGAGGTCCGGGTACTGCGTCGCGCTGTGGTTGCCCCAGATCGTCATCTTGCTGATCTCGGTCACCGGCACGCTCAGCTTGCCGGCGAGCTGCGACAGCGCGCGGTTGTGGTCGAGCCGGGTCATCGCGGTGAACCGC
Source organism: Microbispora sp. NBC_01389 (assembly GCF_045040095.1). Lineage (NCBI taxonomy): Bacteria > Bacillati > Actinomycetota > Actinomycetes > Streptosporangiales > Streptosporangiaceae > Microbispora > Microbispora sp. NBC_01389. The sequence continues at coordinate 241,932 of NZ_CP109552.1, read as the reverse complement.
TCGGCCGGCACGTCGGGAGCGGCGGAGCGCGCGATCAGCGCGTTGGTGTTGGCCGGGTTGCCCACGACGAGCACGCGGATGTCGTCGGCGGCGTTGTCGTTGATGGCCCTGCCCTGCGGGCCGAAGATCCCGCCGTTGGCCTCGAGCAGGTCGCCGCGCTCCATGCCCTTGGTACGGGGGCGGGCGCCGACGAGCAGCGCGACGTTGGCGCCGTCGAAGGCCTTGGCCGGGTCGTCGGAGATCTCGATGCCGCGCAGCAGCGGGAACGCGCAGTCGTCGAGCTCCATCGCCGTGCCCTCGGCCGCCTTCACGGCCTGCGGGATCTCCAGGAGGCTGAGCTTCACCGGGGTGTCGGCCCCGAGAAGCTGGCCCGAGGCGACGCGGAACAGCAGCGCGTAACCGATCTGGCCGGCAGCACCGGTGACGGTCACTTTGACGGTCATGACGATCCCCATTCGCGATATGTGTGACTCACGGATGCTACCCGCCGGACCCCGTCCCCTCGTGCCCAGGTCAGGTCCGCGTCAGGTCCGTGTCCGGTGTCGCGGTCCGGGGTGTCCCGTCCGCGGGGTCCGGTTGACCCGCCGTAGGGCCCTGGCCACGCGTTTCGCGGATGAATGGGTGAAACTTTCACGTAACACGCAGGCGTCTTCGGGCGTAACGTCACCATGGATGCCCTGTTCGGGCGGCGGGTACACGCCGGGTGGCCTTTTCATGGCGGTGTGGGTCTTGACGGGTCTCTGTACGCCGCCGGGGGCGGTGCCTATGGTTCGTGGGAGCGCTCCCAAGCGCAGTAACCACCGCCAGGAGGACCTTCCCAATGAGATCCACCCCCCGACCGGGAGCCGTGAGCTCCACGGTGCGCCGCGGCCTGGTCGCGGCGGCCGTGCTCGCGATCGGCTCCACGGCGGCCGTGGCCACCGCCACTTCGGCGAATGCCGCGGTCTCGTGCAAAGTCACGTACGACGCCAGCGAGTGGCAGGGCGGCATGTCCGCCAACATCACCATCCAGAACCTCGGTGACGCCCTCAGCAACTGGACGCTCACGTTCACCTTCCCGAACAGCGGCCAGAAGGTCGCCCAGGGCTGGTCGGCGAACTGGAGCCAGTCCGGCAGCAACGTGACCGCGACCGCGCTCGACTGGAACAAGTCGCTCGCGACCGGCGCGTCCACCAACATCGGCTTCAACGGCACCTGGACCAGCAGCAACCCGAAGCCGACCGACTTCAAGGTCAACGGCGTGTCCTGCAACGGCACCCCGCAGTCGCCGTCGCCCTCGCCGTCGCAGTCGCCCTCGCGGACGCCGTCCCCGTCCCCGTCGCAGTCGCCGTCCCAGTCGCCGTCTCCGTCCCCCTCGCAGTCGCCCTCGCGGACGCCGTCTCCGTCCCCCTCGCAGTCCCCCTCGCAGTCCCCGTCGCAGTCGCCGCCGCCCGGGACCCACGTGGACAACCCGTACGTCGGTGCCACGGGTTATGTGAACCCGGACTGGTCGCGGAGCGCGGCGAACGAGCCGGGCGGTTCGCGGGTGTCCAACATCTCCACGGCGGTCTGGCTGGACCAGATCGGCGCCATCAGCTCCGGCTCGGCCGGCAACAACAGCATGGGCCTGCGTGAGCACCTCGACGAGGCGGTCAGGCAGGACGCGGCCAACGGCAGCGCGCCTCTCACGATCCAGGTCGTCATCTACGACCTCCCGAACCGTGACTGCTCGGCGCTCTCCTCCAACGGTGAGCTGAAGATCGCGCAGAACGGCCTCGCGCGGTACAAGTCCGAGTACATCGACGTGATCGCCGGGATCATGGCCGACTCGAAGTACTCGAACCTCCGCATCGTGACGATCGTCGAGCCCGACTCGCTGCCGAACCTGATCACCAACGTCAGCAACTTCCAGGCGTGCCAGGAGGCCCAGTCCTCGGGCGCCTACGTCCAGGGCGTCCAGTACGCGCTGAACAAGCTGCACGCGATCCGGAACGTCTACACCTACGTGGACGCGGCGCACCACGCCTGGCTCGGCTGGGACAGCAACTTCGGCCCGATGGTGAACCTCTTCTACCAGGTCGCCACCGGTACCACCGCGGGCACGAGCAGCATCGACGGTTTCATCCTGAACACCGCCAACTTCTCCGCGACGGTCGAGCCGTACTTCAACATCAACACCACCGTGAACGGCCAGTCGGTGCGTCAGTCCAAGTGGGTCGACTGGAACTACTACGTGGACGAGCAGTCCTTCGCGGTCGGTCTCCGGAACGCCCTGGTGGCGAAGGGCTTCCCGAACACGCTGGGCATGCTGATCGACACCTCCCGCAACGGCTGGGGCGGCTCGGCCCGTCCGACCGGGCCGAGCACGTCCACCAACGTGGACACCTTCGTCAACCAGTCCCGCGTCGACCGCCGGATCCACGCCGGCAACTGGTGCAACCAGTCCGGCGCCGGCATGGGTGAGCGGCCGAAGGCGGCCCCCGCCGCCGGTCTCGACGCCTACGTCTGGATCAAGCCCCCGGGTGAGTCCGACGGCTCCAGCTCCGCCATCAACAACAACGAGGGCAAGGGCTTCGACCGGATGTGTGACCCGACCTACACGGGTAACTCGCTGAACGGCAACAGCATGTCCGGTGCTCTCGGCGGCGCCCCGGTCTCGGGCCACTGGTTCTCCGCCCAGTTCCAGCAGCTCATGCAGAACGCCTACCCGCCGCTCTCGTAACCCGAGAAACCGCGTAGGCGCACAAGAAGGCGGGCCCCGTCGCGATCGCGACGGGGCCCGCCCCTTTTGTGGGTACTGCTTCTGTGGGTACTGCTTCTGTGTGTATTGCTTTTGTGTGTACTGCGCAGGTCAGGTGTAGTGGCTCGACCCGCTGCTCCGGGTGAGCTTGAACACGACCGACACGATCAGGGCGATCGCGCCGATGATCAGGACCCACTTCAGCGCGCCGAAGATGAGCCCGATCACGGAGCCGAGAAGGAAGAACCCGACGACGACGGCTGCTGCGATGAGGAGAATGCGTCCCATGCCTTCACGGTACGGGCCGCACTCCCCCCGCTCACAGGGCCGAAGGCCAAGTTCAGGGCCGACTCAGGGACATCTCAGGGTGCGCCGCGCGTGGGGCACAGTAGGGGAGATCAGTCGTTCGCGTGCAGCGCGGCGTTGAGTTCGATGCCCCTGCTGTCCCTGGCCACCGCCTCGACGGCCCCGGTCGTCGAGTTGCGGCGCAGCAGCAGGCCCGACTTGCCCGACAGCTCCCTGGCCTTCACGACCTGCCCGTCCGGGAGGGCGACCTTGGTGCCCGCCGTGACGTACAGCCCGGCCTCCACCACGCAGTCGTCGCCCAGCGAGATGCCGATGCCGGAGTTGGCCCCGAGCAGGCACCGCTCGCCGATCGAGATGACCTCCTTGCCGCCGCCGGACAGCGTCCCCATGATCGAGGCGCCACCGCCCACGTCGGAGCCGTCGCCCACGACGACCCCGGCGGAGATCCGGCCCTCCACCATCGATGCGCCGAGCGTGCCGGCGTTGTAGTTGACGAAGCCCTCGTGCATGACGGTGGTGCCGCTCGCCAGGTGCGCGCCGAGCCTTACGCGGTCGGCGTCGGCGATCCGCACTCCCGCGGGCAGCACGTAGTCGACCATCCGGGGGAACTTGTCCACGCCGTACACAGTCACCGGGCCGCGGGCCCGGAGGCGCAGCCGCACCTCCTCGAAGCCCTCGACCCGGCACGGGCCGTGGCTGGTCCACACGACGTTGGCCAGCAGCCCGAAGATCCCGTCGAGGTTGAGCGCGCGCGGCCGGACCAGGCGGTGGGACAGCAGGTGCAGGCGCAGGTACGCGTCGTGCGCGTCGGCCGGGGGAGCCGCCAGATCGGCGATGCCGGTGCGCACGGCCACGACCTCGACGCCGCGGGCGGGGTCGGGGCCGACGAGCTCCGCCATGCCCTCACCCAGGTCCTCGTGGGAGATCGGCTCGGTGCCCACGGCCGGGGGCTCGCCCAGCGCCGGGAAGGGGAACCAGGTGTCGAGCACGGTGCCGTCCGCGGCGATCGTGGCCAGGCCGATGCCGTACGCACCAGAGGTGGAGTCCATAGCTGTCATGGACACCTACGCTACCGGCACCCCGGAGAAGGGCCCCTCGGCCGAGCGGGCCCGCCTCGGTAGGGCTCGGGTTCAAACACGCATTTACGGGGAAAGTTGACTCGGCACCACCGAGTCGTGTGAGGCCCGTCGTGTGAGGCGGGTCGTGTGAGGCGAGGGGGGCGGATGACCGACGTGCAGGGGTACGCTCGGGACTGCTTCCGCGGAGTCACGTCGAACCGTTTGGGCGTCGAGCTGGAGTTCCTGGTGTTCGACGCGATGGACCCGGCGAGGCCGGTCCCGGTCGCCAGGACCGAGGACGCGCTCCCGCCGCTCCCGGGCGGCAGCAAGGTGACCTTCGAGCCGGGCGGCCAGCTCGAACTGTCGGCCCCGCCGGACGTCCTGCCCGCCGCGATCACCAAGCTCACCGCCGACGTCGAGGCCGTGCGGCTCGCGCTCGCCCGGGCCGGGCTGCGGCTGGGCAACCGCGGCCTCGACGTGCTCCGTCCGCCCGTCCGGCAGCTGACCGAGCCGAGGTACGAGGCGATGGACGCCTTCCTGGGCCGCCCGTACGGACCGGCGATGATGTGCTCGACGGCCTCGATCCAGGTCAACCTGGACGTCGGCGACGATCCGCGGGCTCGCTGGGACCGCGCCCACGCGCTCGGCCCGGTGCTCGTGGCCGCCTTCGCCAACTCGCCCGCCGGTGGGTGGGCCTCCGGGCGCCAGGCGGTGTGGAGCCGCCTCGATCCGACCAGGACCGCTCCTGTCGCCCAGCGCCTGAATGGCGGCGGCGACCTGGCGGATGACCCGGGGGACGACCCGGCGGACGACTGGGCGCGCTACCTCCTCGACGCGCGTCTCATGATGGTCCGGGAGGGCGACGCCTGCCGGCCCGTCCTCGACGGCTCGGCGTTCCGCGACTTCGCCCGGGCGGCCGGGCGGCCCGCCGGCGAGGCCGACATCGCCTATCACGCCACCACGCTCTTCCCGCCGGTGCGGCCCCGCGGCTGGCTGGAGGTGCGCTACCTCGACGCGCAGGGGCCCGCCGGATGGCCCGTGTGCGTGGCCGTCGTCCACGCGCTCGTCACCGACGACCAGGCCGCGGCGACCGCCCTGGAGGCCGCCCGGCCGCTCGCCGGCCGCTGGACGGACGCCGCCCGCCTCGGGCTCGCCGACTCCGCCCTGCGCCGCTGCGCCTCCGTCTGCTTCCGCGCCGCCGCCGAGGCCCTGCCCCGGCTCGGGGCCGGGCCCCGGCTGGTCGCCCGGGTCCGCGCGTTCGCCTCCCGGCACATCGAATCCGGCCGCCCGCCGGCCACCGACCGGATGGAGGAGATGTTCGCGTGACCGAACTCGACATCGGCATGACCGGTCTGAAGGACAGGATCGCGGCCGAGCTCGCCGCCGTGCGGGAGCGGTCCCTCGCCTACACCGACGCCGACGACGACGTGCTGACGCGTCAGCACTCGCCGCTCATGTCGCCGCTGGTCTGGGACCTCGCCCACGTCGGCAACTACGAGGAGCTGTGGGTGCTCCGGGAGGCGGCCGGCATCGAGCCGCTGCGCCCGGAGATCGACCACCTCTACGACGCGTTCAGGTATCCGCGTGCGGACCGGCCCTCGCTGCCGCTGCTCACCCCCGCCGAGGCCAGGAAGTACATCTCGGGCGTACGCGGCCGGGTGCTCGACGTCCTCGACCGGCTCGACCCGGCCGACCCCGACCCGCTGCGGGCCGGCGGCTTCGTCTTCGGGCTGGTCCTGCAGCACGAGCACCAGCACGGCGAGACCATGCTGGCCACGCTGCAGCTGTCCCGGCGGCCGGGGCTGGTGCGCGACGGCGCGCTGCCGCCCGGCGGCGCTCCGGCCGCCGGCCCCGAGGTCCACATCCCCGCCGGGATCTTCGGCATGGGCACGGACACGGTGGCCTGGGCGTACGACAACGAACGCCCGGCGCACCGGCGGCACCTGCCGGGCTACTGGATCGACCGTCACCCCGTCACCTGCGGGGCGTACCTGCGGTTCGTCGAGGACGGCGGCTACCGCGACCCGCGCTGGTGGCTGCCGCAGGGCTGGGAGTGGGTTCAGCGCACCGGCGTGGACGCCCCGCTGTTCTGGACGAGGGACGGCGACACCTGGTGGCGTCTCCGATTCGGCCGGGAGGAGCCGGTCCCGCCGGACGAGCCGGTCCAGCACGTCTCGTGGTACGAGGCCGACGCGTACGCCCGGTGGGCGGGCAAGAGGTTGCCGACCGAGGCCGAGTGGGAGAAGGCGTGTGGGGGACGCGAGTATCCCTGGGGCGACGCCGGGCCCGGCGACCTCGGTCACCGGGCGAACCTGGGACACCGGGCCGCCCGGCCCGCGCCGGTCGGGGCGTACCCGAAGGGAGCGAGCCCGTACGGCGTCGAACAGCTCGTCGGCGACGTCTGGGAGTGGACGGACTCCTGGTTCCAGCCCTATCCGGGCTTCCGCAGCTTCCCGTACAAGGAGTACAGCGAGGTCTTCTTCGGGGAGACCTACCGGGTGCTGCGCGGCGGTTCGTGGGCCACCCATCCCTCGGCGGTGCGGACGACCTTCCGCAACTGGGACCTCCCGATCCGCAGGCAGATCTTCGCCGGGTTCCGCTGCGCGCGATCCGAGGACTAGCCGGTGTGCCGCCACGCGGCGTGGCTGGGGCCGGCGCGGTCCCTGGCCTCGCTCGTCAGCGACCCCGAGCACGGCCTGCTGCGCCAGTCGTACGCGCCGCGCCTGCAGAGGTACGGCACCGTGAACGCGGACGGGTTCGGGTTCGGGTGGTACGACGCGGCCCTGCCGGGGCCGGTCCGCTACCGCCGGGCGGTGCCGATCTGGGCGGACGCCAACATGCCCGGCCTCGCCGCGGCGGCGCGCTCGTCGTGCCTGCTCGCGGCGGTCCGGTCGGCCACGACCGGCATGCCGGTCGAGGAGACGGCGACCGCGCCGTTCGCCGACGGGCGCTGGCTGCTCAGCCACAACGGCAGGGTCCGGCGGGAGGCGGTCCGGCCCCTCGTGACCGGCCCGGACGACGGCCCGGAGAGCGCGTGCGACTCGGCGTGGCTCGCCTCGGCGGTGTTCGCCCGCCTCCGCGACGGCGTGCCGCTCGCCGGCGCGCTGTCCCTCGTGGTACGCGGGGCCGCGGAGGGGGACCGGCACGCCCGGCTCAACCTGCTCGTCGTCGGCGGCGCGGAGGTGGCGGCCGTCACCTGGGGCGACACCCTGTTCGCCCACCTGGAGGAAGGAGTGCTCGTCTCCAGCGAGCCGCTGGACGACCGGCCCGGATGGCGGGCCGTGCCCGACCGCAGCCTGCTGCTCGCCACCCCCGACGGCGTGGCGGTGACACCCATCTGACACCCATCTGACGGCCACCGACTGAGAGGGGACCCCATGAGCATGATCGATCACCTCGACGGCGACTACCTGCGCCAGGCTCTGGAGAGCGACGTGCGCGCCGGGTTCACCTCCACGCCCAAGTGGCTGCCGCCCAAGTGGTTCTACGACGCGGCCGGAGGCGAGCTGTTCACCCGGATCACCCGGCTGGCCGAGTACTACCCGACCCGGTGCGAGCTGGAGATCCTGCGCCGCCGGGCCGTCGACGTCGCGGCGCTCAGCCGCGCCGACACACTCGTCGAACTGGGCTCGGGCACCAGCGAGAAGACCGTGCTCCTGCTCGACGCGCTGGCCGCCGCCGGGACGCTCCGGGCCTACGTCCCGGTCGACGTGGACGCCGTCACGCTGGAGACCGCGGCGGAGCGGCTCGCCGTACGTTATCGCGGCCTGAACGTGCGGCCGGTGCGCGCCGACTTCGAGCGGCACCTCGCCCTGCTGCCGAGTGCGGGCAGGCGGCTGGTCGCGTTCCTCGGCGGCACGATCGGCAACCTCACGCCCGCCGCCCGGGAGGTGTTCCTCAAGGAACTGCGCGCCACGATGCGGCCGGGGGACACCCTGCTCCTCGGCGCCGACCTGGTGAAGGACCACGCCCGGCTGGTCGCGGCGTACGACGACCGGCAGGGCGTCACGGCCGCCTTCAACCGCAACGTGCTCCACGTGATCAACCGCGAGCTGGACGCCGCCTTCGAGCCGGAGGCGTTCGAGCATGTCGCGCTCTACGACGAGGACAACGAGTGGATCGAGATGCGGCTGCGGGCGGCCCGGCCGATGGAGGTCCCGATCAGGGCGCTCGGCCTCACGGCCGCCTTCGGCGAGGGGGAGGAGCTGCGTACGGAGATCAGCGCCAAGTTCCGCAGGGAAGGCCTGGTCGGCGAGCTGTCCCGGGCCGGGTTCGAGGTCGCCCGCTGGCACACCGACAGCGGAGGCGACTTCGCGCTGACCCTCGCCGCCGTACCGGGCGTCACTGGGCCGGGCGGCAGTGGGTGAGCTGCCGGGGGCGGCTCGCGGCCGGGGCTCCCGCGGGGAGCGGCAGGCGCAGGACGAAGCGGGCGCCGCGCGGGGAGTCCTCGACGCGGAGCGTGCCGTGGTGCGCGTCCGCCGTGATGCGGCAGAGGGCGAGGCCCAGCCCGGTGCCCTTGGGGTCGCGGCGGCGCCCGTCCTTCAGCCGCACGAACGGCTCGAAGACCCGCTCGCGGTCCTCCGGCGCGATGCCCTCGCCGTCGTCGAGCACGGTGACGACCGCCTCGTCCCCGGCCCGCTCGACGCTGACCTCCACCTCGCTGTACGCGTGCCGCTGGGCGTTGACCAGCAGGTTGGTCAGCACGCCGCACAGCTGGACCCGGTTGCCGAGGACGGTCACGTCGTCCCTGATCTCGGCGCGCACGGGCACCCCGTCCGTACGGGCGGCCGCCTCCTCCCGCGCGAGCGTCCCGAGGTCGACGGGCTCGGGCTCGGCCGCCGCGGCCGTCCGGACACGGGCGACCGTGAGCATCTCGCTGATGATCGCCTGGCAGCGCTCGGTGGTGCGCACCGCCGTCCGCAGGGTCTCGTACGGATCGGTCTCGTCGCGGTAGAGCAGGGCCTCCTCCAGCTGTGTCCGGAGCCCGGCCAGCGGGGTCCGCAGCTCGTGGGAGACCATCGAGGCGAAGTGCCGCTGCTGGCGCACCGAGGAGTCGAGGTGTTCGAGCAGGTCGTTGGAGGCGCGGGCCAGCTCGGCGATCTCGTCGTGGCCGCACGGCTGCGGTACCCGCAGGCTGAGGTCGCGCACGGTGATCTCTTCGACCTTCTCGCGGATCTCCCGGACGGGACGCAGCGTGCGCCCCGCGGAGCGCCAGCTCGCCCAGGTCCAGCCGGCCGTCATGAGCAACACCCCGATCGCGATGAACAGTTCCAGCCGCCGCGTCGCCAGGAGAGCCGGCTCGGCCCTCCCGGAGTAGACGGCGTGCGGCTCGCCGTTCCAGAAGAGCCGGGTCTGCACCGGCAGCACCCGTACGGCGGTGACCACGACGCACCGGTCCCCGTCCCGGCACTCGATCCGGTACTGCAGGCGACCCGGCTCCTCAGGCATGGGAGAGGTCAGCGGCGGCCTGCCGGTCGCCCCCCGGCTGGCCGTGATCACCCGGTTCCGCGAGTCGACGAGCTGCACCAGGTTCTCGTGCGCGGCGGGCGGCTCGGGGATGCCGCCGGGGCCCATCGAGGCGATCCAGTCGGTGGCCACCCGCTGGGTGTCCATGAACAGGTGCGAGCGGACTTGGTTCCGGACGGCGATGTCCAGGCCAACCCCGATCACCGTGAGAACCACGAGGGAGAGGACCGCGCTCATCAGGGCGATGCGCGCCTGGATCGAACGCGGGCGTAAAAGGAGAGGCATGCGCCTGCCAACCATGGCCCCTCCCCGATTCCCCGTAATGCAATGCCCGTACAAAAATGGTATGAGACATATCCGAGATCGGAACCCTCAGGACAAAAAGGATCGCAAGTCTTACCAGCTCAGGGCCGATGCTTGGCTGTCCCTTTACCCGTGCGGCCCCGCCGCTTTTCCGGGCCGTGGGAACAGTGGTCGCCAAGGGGAAATCGCGCCGTACGTGAAAAGTGTGGCGGCGCCGGAGGCGAGAAAGGTGCGCCGGGCGGCTCGGTGCGAGCTCGCCCGGCGAGCGTCCCGTCAGCGGCCCGCGCTGGAGACGACCTTCTCGGGAACGACGCGCACGGTGACGCGCTGCTCTCCCGGCTGGCGGTAGGGGTAGGTGTCCACCCCGAGGTACTTCTTCGTCAGGCCGTCGATGATCGCGTCCGCGCCTTCGAGCTCCAGCGTGGCGGTGCCCGAGACGCTGACGAAGCGGAAGGCGTCATTGGGGTCGAGCACGCTGACCGACACCCGGGGGTCGTCGCGCAGGTGCTTCTCCTTCGCCCGCCCCACGGCGGTGTTGAAGACGACCTCGTCTCCGTCGACGGTGACCCACACCACGGTGTTGTGCAGCGATCCGTCCGGCCTGACGGTCGTCACCCAGGCGTGGATCGGTTCCTTCAGCAGAGCCACGGCGTTCTCATCCAGCTTGCTCATCCGGCTTCTCCTCGGTTCGTCGGCGCCGCCTCTGATCGACAACACGACAGCGCACGACGACATTCTCTTCCCGAGGATTGGGGACAGGATCCCCGCCTCCGGATCAGCGTACGGAGACGGGCTCGGGGGCGGGGATGACGTGGCGCCGGACCTCCTCCCGCGGCCGGGGCGCGAGTTCGGTGGTCAGCGGCTCCCTCTCGGCCCGCAGCCGGTTGAGTGCGAGCACGAGCGCGGTGCCCCACAGCAGGTGTCCCGCCAGCAGCGCGGCCTGGCGTCCCGGGCGGTCCTTCGGCAGGGGCGGGTACGCGCCGACGCTCGGCGCGAGGCCCCGGCAGCCGAAGTGCCACACCAGCAGCCCGTACGCCGTGCCGATCGGGACGGGCACCCGCTGACCCGCCGACAGCAGGCCCAGCACGGTGCCGCAGCTCGACCCGAAGGCGTAGTGCGCGATCGTCGAGAGCACGCTCTCGCCCGGCCGGGGACGGCTCCCGCGGCCCGGCAGCGTCACCCGGGCGAACCGCCGCGGCGGCGGCTCCTCCAGCAGGCCGGCCCTGTCCGCCGCCATCAGCATCGCGCTGTACACCGCCGTCGCGAGCGCGCCGCCGACGGCGCCGTTCACCAGGTTGCGCATCATGAGGAGCCTCTTCCCACCCCGGCCGGATCACCCGCCCTCGCGGTGCCCCGTTCTCGGTAAACAATCAAGCCCACCCCGGCCGGCGCGTTCTCTCTGGATGAGAACCGGCCTCGGGCCGGCTACCGCCGGATTACGCTGCCGGTGTGGTCAAGGCCGTGGTGTTCGACATCGGGGAGACGCTCGTCCGCGACGACCGGTATTGGGGATCGTGGGCGGACTGGCTGGGCATCCCCCGCCACACGATGTCCGCGCTCGTCGGCGCGGTGACGGCGCTGGGCATGGACAACGCCGAGGCGATCCGCCTGATCCGTCCGGGCATCGACCTGCGGGCGGCGTACCGGGACCGTGAGGACTCCGGCCGGGGTGAGTTCCTCGACGAGGCCGACCTGTATCCCGACGGTTCGTGACGGCCTGGAGGCCCTGCGGGGGATGGGCCTGCGGGTGTGCGTGGCCGGAAACCAGACGGCCAAGGCCGGCGACCTGCTGCGCGGACTCGGTCTTCCGGTCGACGCCCTCGCCACCTCCGCGGAGTGGGGCGTGGCCAAACCGGATCCCGCGTTCTTCGACCGCGTCGTCGAACTCACGGGAGTCGCCCCTGACGAGACGGTCTACGTCGGCGACCACCCGGCGAACGTCGTCCCAGCCAGCCAAGCAGGGCTGAGAACCTGCCTGATCAGACGAGGGCCGTGGGGCCTCCTCTGGGGCGATGACCCCGCCGTACCCGCTGACCTGCGAATCAGCGGTCTCGCGGACCTCCCGGCTCTCCTCACCCAGCGATGAGGACGACGCCGAGGAGGACTGTCCGGGTGTGTCCCCGCATCCGGCCGTGCCGCGTCCCGGGTGGACGAGGCTGTGGTGGATCGAGGAGGCGCACAAGTGGTGGCGCCGCCTGCTGGCCGGTCAGGCCCGATGAAGCTCCCCGCCGGTCACGCTCCGGCCGGCGGGGCCAGGGCGGCCTACCGTACGCCTGAGGGGGCTTTCCACGGCAGGCCGTCCGCTCCGCAACTCACGCGTACGCCCGTCGCTGAACCGGAGTCGTGCCTCACCTGGTCTTATGGCGCGTCTTTCGGCCGTCTTATGGGTCGTACCGCGGATGCCAGGAGGAGTAGCCCTGTCAGGCAGCAGGCCGTCGCGATCACCAGCGCTGGAACATGTCGTGATTCGAACAGCGGCCATGCCCATGGCCATGGATATCCGCCCGGCCGTCGCCCGGCGGTCATACAGACGAAGGCGAAGATGACGGGCAGGATGATCGCGGCGTGCCGGCCCAGCAGCTTCTGTCCGACGATGGCCAATCCCAAGTAGCCGGTGAGATTTCGAGCGGCGGCGAAGGCATGGACGTGGAACCCGGAGAACGTCAGCAGTGCGCCGATGCCGATCACCAGGGCGATGGACCCAGTGATCACGGTGGCCTCGTACCGTCGCACCGGCCGGACCGCGGTCATCTCCATCTCCGCTGGAACGCTCGTCAAGAACGACATGAGAGCCGCTACGCCGATCAGCGGCAGGAGCACGCTCACAGGGACATACGACTTTCCGCCGCCCAGAAGATTCAGTGTCGGCACCTGCAGGCCTGAGAGCGTCGCGATGAGGACGATGCTGAGCATCAGCACGCTCATCGTCACCCCCGCCCGGCGAGCCCTGAAGAAGTAACTCATGAGATCTTCACCGGATCGACGTCGCACTTGCCGAGAAGCCGCAAATTCTCACGGAACCAGCTGAGTTGAGAGTTCGCCGGCCTTCGCGTGACCTCTCGGATGACGGCCGCGGTCTCGGCTCCCGCCCGCGTCTCGACTGATTCGAGGGTTGCTCCGGCTCTGTGCGCGACCCAGGACATGAGAGGGAGAACCATGTCCCCCGTCAACCACTGGCCGCCTTCGTCCTGACACCGTGGCACATCCTGAGGGACGAGACCGGACGCGATTCCCCAGGGCAGCAGAGCGAGATCCGCACGATAGGAGAACGTCCAGGCATTGGCTTCCGCCGGGCCTTCGGTCAAGGTTGTGGGGCGCCGCAACCCCGCTGCGACCAGCCGATCCACGACATGGGAGGACGCGGTCATGGCCCTTTCCGCATCATGCGCATGTTCTGGCCACAGGCACACCGTGAGCGCGTCCCTTGCGGTGCTCCGCTCGCAAACCAGATCCTGAGCCGACCGTGGTACGGCGGCGGCCCAGCTCATATCGCGCACGAGAATCACCGCACAGACGACGAGGCTCAAGGAGGCCAGTCCGAGTGCTGACCGCTTCACCGCGACCTGACGCCGGACCACCGAGAGTCCGACTCCGGTTGCCGCGATGGCCAGCCCCACCAATGTTCCGGCCGCAAGAGCACGCCAATCCGGAATCTCATCGAAACGACAGCAGGCCGTATCGTAGTTTCCGGTCAGATGGCGTAGCCACAGCGGTTGCATGGAGATCGGGTAAGCCAGCCAGAGATAGGTCCCGACCAGGCAGATGGGTACGGCATACACGGGTTTCAGTAGGCGTCCGACTCCGAATCCCACAATGGTGAAACCGGCGCAGACGAGGGCCGATACCCCCATGAATCTCCAGTCGGGCGCCCCTGGCACGGAAATGATCTCGGGAAGCTGAGCCGGCAAAGCGGCGAGGAGCGCACAGGCGGCGCCCAGCAGGGGGAGGGCGACCGCGTCGAGCACGATCGTCCACCAGGGGCGGACGTAGGTCTGCTGTTCGACCCCACCCCGCTTCAGACGCCCTCCCTCCCACGCGGCCACCGCCGAGTAGACAGGCGCGATGACGCCTACGGCGGAACCGGCCATCGCGGAGACAGCCGGCCAGTACAGGTCCATCGACCCGAGTTCGCGACGTGCCTGTAAGGCTGCCAGGATGATGACGACGGGAAGAACGTAAACCGCTGCGGATGATCGCAGTCGACCGAGCCAGGGCATTACACCTCTCCGCTGACAAGTCGCCGGTAAGCGGTCACCGCGTCACCGTTTCGGAGAAAATCGCTCGTTTCCCCCTGAAACCTGACCCGACCACGGTCGAGGACGATCACCGACTCGTACAGTTGGCTGATGTCTTCGATCTGGTGGGTCGAGATGACTACGTGGGCGTGTGCGGACACCTGCTTCACCAGACGCCGAAAAGTCTCGCGCTGGGCCGGGTCGAGCCCTGCCGTGGGCTCGTCCATCAAGATGACCTCGGCCTCGTGTACAAGCGCCTGGGCAAGACCCACGCGGCGCAGCTGCCCTCCCGAGAGCTCATGAGATCTGCGCTCCATGAGATCTGCGAGCTCCACCGCTTCCAGGGTCTCCGCCGCTCGGCTCCAGGAGTCCTTACGCGTCAGTCCCTTCAACCATCCCATGTAGGCGACCTGGTCCCGCACCGTCAGCCCGGGTATGGGACTGATGTGCTGAGGCATCCATGCGACGGCCCTCCTGAAAGATTTGCGGTCCTGGCCCTTGGCCGGATCAAGTCCTCGATAGCTCACGGATCCGGTGCGTGGCGCGAAGCCAGAGGCAGATATCGCCAGCAGCGTTGACTTGCCCGCGCCGTTCGGGCCGAGAAGCAGTGTTACTCCCTCTGGAAACACCAAAGTCAGCCGATCGAGGACCAGGTGGCCGCGCCGGTAACCGTACGAACATTCACTCAGGGTGATTGGCAACGCTGTCCTCGAATTGACGGGCGAAAGCCGGTACTGCCGAACGAGGCGGCACGGGCGGGGACACTACACATGGAACGGTCACCGTCTATATCACACTCGCCGGAAGGCCACGTACGGGTTTGCGAAAGTATCGATCCGGACCGGATGGTATAAATACTGCCGGGATTGCCCACCATGCTGGCTCTCAGAGAGGAGCGGTAAGAGGTGTCGTCATTCGGCAGGATCGCCAGGACGGTCATCGTGGGCAGCACGTCGATGCTGGTGGTGGGTGTTGTGGCCTGGTGGCTGGCGCCAACCCGCTACGAGTGGACTGCGAGCGCGGCGGCGGATGCGGATTTCTTGCACTGGCCCACGCGTGGTGACCTTGCCTCGGACCGGCAGGTGATTGGAGAAGCCACCGACGTCTGGGGGCGGGTGGGCAAACACCACGACGTTCACGTGCTGTGGGCTGGGACCGATCCTCGACGAGGCGTCGCGGTGATACTCCAGGGGCGCGACACAAAAGGACAAGCTCGTCTGGGAATTCTTACCGGGGGAGGAGGGGCTTCACGAGATGGTTCGGCCCCGCTCTGGCTGCGTGACGATCGTCCGGTTCCCGACCCAGGCCGGACCCATGAAATCAGCCTCTTGAGTAGAGCCCCTCAGCCCCGCACATCGGACTACCGTCCGATGGATATCATCGTCCTGGCCGAACCGGGCGCATATGTCGGCTCGACCCAAAGTTATGCTTGGCAGCATGAAGGGCAGAGCTCGCCGGCCCGTCCGTTTCTCATCGAGACATGGCAGAACGCGACTCCTCACAACTTCACGATCCGTGTGACCGACGGCGACGGTATTCCGGTCTACAGCGGAGAGGTGGACCGGCTGGGGACGTTCGATCGACAAGAACCGGCCGGCGGCACTGTTGACTCCGTCGCGGTCTGGTATCTTCCGAACGGATTCCGCCTGGCCGGCAAACTGCAGCCGGGCCGGATCGGCGGCGTTCACACGATGACGGCGCGTTACGAAGATGAGAGCGGCGCCTTCGTCACCGTAACGGTGGCGCGGGGGGCCAATGCGAACGCGCGACTGTTCGACAGCACCGACGATCAAAGCGGCGGAGAGCATTCCGCTCGTGGAAGAATCGCTCATGTCGCAAAGCAGGTCGACGGAGCTCTCCGGTACACCTGGGAGGAGCGGCCGGGCCTCGTCATCGCCGTCACCGGCACCGAGCCCAAGTCATCGGATTCTGTCGGCAAGGAAGGCGAAGCCGTTCCTGTCGTGGGCGAGCGGTGGACTGTGGCAGAGATCGCTGACGCTCTTCAGCCGATGAACTGAACCCCCGCGACGGCTCTGCCTCAATGCCTTACCGAGTCGTACACCTTCGCGTTTCACGGCGACGCTGCCGCACGCGATCGGATCGACCGGCTGCATCTCCTCGACAGCGCGAGCGCCGGGCTCCCGATTCCATCGGGGGGTTCCCGGCGCCACTTCCGCACCCCAGGAGGTGCGATACATCAAGTGTTCACACGCTGACGCTCCGCCGTCAACTCGCTATCGGTCCGTGGCAAGGCCCCTGTGAACGGCTCAGCCCGGGGCGATCGAGGTGAGCAGGCGGTTCCAGTCCGCGTGGAAGCGGTCGAGGCTGTAGCGGGCGAGCGCGGCGGCGCGGGCGGCCTTGCCGGCCTGGGCGGCGAGCTCCGGCTCTTTGGCGAACCGGTCGAGGGCCCGCAGCAGTGAGGGGATCTTGGTCGAGACGACCCCCGCCTCCGGCGGCACGGCCTCCACGGCCTCGGTGGTGGCGAGGGCGACGACCGGCATGCCGATCATCATGGCCTCGATCAGCGACAGGCCGAGCGAGGTCCAGCGGTAGGGGTGCAGGTAGACCCGGCGCCTGGCCAACTCGGCGTGCATGGCGCTCTGCGGCAGGTCCTCGAAGGCCCCCATCGCCCCGTCGAGACCGAGCTTGGCGGGCAGATTCGCGACCTGCATGCCGAACACGTCGATCGGGGCGCCCGTGGCGAAGGTGGGCAGCAGGTCGGTGCCCGCGACCCGCCAGCGCCTGATCGGCTCGTTCACGACCACCCCCGCGCGGGCCAGTTCACCGCTGTAGAGGTGGCCGGGGTCCACCACGCCGTGCTCGATGACGTGGGTGGGAGCGCGGCCGCAGTCCCAGAAGAGGTCGTTGAAGTGGGTGACATGGACGAGCGGGATGTCGTTCCGGTCCGCGAGCGGGTGGCGGGTCTTCGGCACGTCCCCGGCGGGGGTGTTGTGCTCGACGTAGACGCCCGGCACGTCGCGGCCCAGCCATTCGCGGGCGAGTTCGATCTCGTGCGGCCGCTGGTAGACGACCACGTCGACGTCCTCGGCGGCCAGCCGGTCGTGGGGCACCTCCCGCACGGTGTCCGGCCAGGGATAGGTCTCCGCCCGGCCCCGCCCGTCGGGGCCGCGGCCGGGCGTGAGCGGCACCAGGTATTCGTGCCCCCCGTGCACGAAGGAGGTGGTCCACGAACCGTGGACATGCCAGACCATGATCTTCATCGCGTCGCTCCCCGTCCGTCCTTCTGCAGACCCTGGAACACCGTGCCTCCTGTCGCGCCTCCCCCTGGGCGCGCCACCCCCCTGCCCCGCCCGGCCCCGCTTAAGGCTCCGCTGTCAGCGGAATCCCCGGCAGCACCAGATCGACCGCCGCGGCGAGGTCGGGCACCACTTCGAGCGCCGCGGCAACCTCCTCCGGCAACGTCACCGGGGTCGGCACGAGCACGCCCCGCGCGCCCGCCGCGCGGGCGGCCTCCACGTCCCGGCCGATGTCGCCGATCACCACGCAGTCGACGGGTGAGACGCCGAGCCGGCGGGCGGCGCTCAGCACCAGGCCCGGCGCGGGCTTGCGGCAGGCGCAGTGGTCGCCGTCGTCGTGCGGGCAGATCTCCCAGACGTCGAACGGGCCCAGCAGGGCCTCCACCCGGTCGTTCACGGCCCGCAGGGCCTCAGGAGAGATCAGCCCCATGGCCACCCCCGACTGGTTGGTGACCACCCCGATCGGGACGCCGGCCGCGCGGAGCCGGTCCAGTGCCTCCCGTGCCCCGTCGACCGGTGCCACGCGGTCGGGATCGCCGTTGTAGGGAACGTCGTGGACGAGCGTTCCGTCGCGGTCGAAGAGCACCGCGGCGGGCGGGCGAGCGGGCGGGCGAGCGGGCGGGGACACGAGCGGCCTCCTGAGTGGCCTTCTGCGGGAATCGCCCGCCGGGCTACCCGGGGGACACGGAGGCAAACGCGACGTGACCACGACCTGACCGTGTGCTGACCACCTCCAGGTCAGGCCATTTGGCTACGGAGAGTAGCGATTATTGAGCACATCCCCCACTCACGTCGACGTCTCTACAAAGGAGTGTTTGGCGCCGCTTCTCTCGGTAACCAGACCGGCACTGCGCAACGGAGGGAAACCGATGCGGTTCTTGGGCATAAACGCGATATTTCATGATCCAGCCGCTGCGCTGGTCGTGGATGGCGAGGTCGTGGCCGCGGCGGAGGAGGAGCGCTTCAGCCGGCGCAAGCACGGCAAGCGGCCGGTGCCCTTCTCCGCCTGGGAGCTTCCCGAGCAGGCCGCGGCGTGGTGCCTGGAACAGGCCGGCCTGCGCCCCGAGGACCTCGACGGAGTCGCCTACTCCTACGATCCGGAGCTGGTGCTGCCCGGAGGGGAGGGGCAGGACGCGCGCTGGGAGGATCTGCGCACCACCTACGCGCGCCGGGCCCCCGGCTTCCTGGCGACCGCGCTGCCCGGGCTGGACGCCGCCCAGGTGCGGTTCGTCCCCCACCACATCGCGCACGCCGCGTCGGCCGGGCTGGCCGCGCCGTACGGCGAGTCGGCGGTGCTGGTCTGCGACGGCCGGGGCGAGGCCGTGTCGCACCTCGCCGGGCACTACCGGGACGGCGAGCTCACCGTCCTGGCGAGCCAGGCCCTGCCGCACTCCCTCGGACTGATGTACGAGGACCTCACCGCGCACCTCGGCTTCCTGCGGTCGAGCGACGAATACAAGGTCATGGCCCTCGCCTCCTACGGCGAGCCGCGGTTCCTGCGGGAGATGCGCGAGCTGATCTACCCGACGGGCGACGGCGGTTTCCGGGTCGAGCCGATCGACTGGAGCGTCTACGCCAAGGCCCTCGGCAAGGGCGAGAAGTGGACCTCCGACCACGCCGACCTCGCGGCGAGCGTGCAGACGCGGCTGGAGGAGGTGCTGCTCGACCTCGCCACGTGGCTGCACGAGCGGACCGGCGCCCGCTTTCTCACGATGGCCGGGGGAGTGGCGCTGAACTGCGTGGCCAGCACCCGGCTGTTCGCCGAGGGCCCGTTCGAGGACGTCTGGGTGCAGCCCGCGGCGGGCGACTCCGGCACCGCGCTCGGCGGGGCGCTGCACCTCGCGCAGGCCGGTGGCGACCGGGTCGCCCCGATGCCCGGCGCCGACCTCGGCCGCGGCTGGACCGACGAAGAACTCGGCGCCTGGCTCGACGTGGCGAAGGTGCCGTACGAGCGGCCCGCCGACCTCGCCGCGGCCGTCGCCGCCGACCTCGCCGCCGACCGCGTGGTGGCCTGGTTCCAGGGCCGGGCCGAGTACGGCCCCCGCGCCCTCGGCCGCCGTTCCCTGCTCGCCAACCCCGGAAATCCCCGCAACACCGAGCGGCTCAACGACGTGAAGGGCCGCGAGCAGTTCCGCCCCATCGCCCCGATGGTCCTCGCGGAACGCGCCTCCACGATCTTCGGCAGGGGCCCGATGCCGAGCCCGTACATGCTGTTCGTCCACGATGTGAAGCCCGAGTGGCGCGATCGCATCCCCGCCGTCGTCCACGTCGACGGCACGGCCCGCATCCAGACGATCGAGCGCGGGCGCGATCCGCTGCTCGCCCGGTTACTCGAGGAGTTCGAGGCCCGCACCGGGGTCCCCGTGGTGGTCAACACGAGCCTCAACACCGCGGGCCGTCCGATGGTGGACGACCCGCGCGACGCGCTGGAGTGCTTCGGCTCGGCGCCCGTGGACGTGCTCGTTCTCGGCCCGTACGTCGTGCGCAGGGGGGCGGTGTTCGCGGGATGACATCGGAGACGACCCGGCAGGCGACCGAGCAGGCGACACAGCAGACGAACCAGCAGGCGACCGAACAGACCGGACGGCGGACCGGCCGGAAGCGCGGGAACGCCCCCTCGGACGCCACCGCGCAGGGGCCGGCGGTGACTGTCGTCATCCCGACGATCGGGCGGCCGAGCCTGGCCGCCACGCTCGCCGCCATCGGTCCCCAGGACGGTTCCGAGGTCGTCGTGGTGGACGACCGGCCGGGGGACGGCGCGGAGGCCCTGCCGGTCCCCGCCCGCGTACGGGTGCTGAGGTCGGGCGGGCGCGGCCCGGCCGCCGCGCGCAACGTGGGCTGGCGGGCGGCGACGACCCCGTGGGTGGTCTTCCTGGACGACGATGTGGTGCCGGGGCCCGGCTGGGCGCGGGCGCTGGCGGCCGACCTCGCCCGCCTGCCCGCGCACGTGGGCGGCAGCCAGGGACGGCTGGAGGTGCCGCTGCCCGGTTCCGCCGAGGGCCGCCGCCCGACCGACGCCGAGCGCAACACGGCCGGCCTGGCCGGCGCCGACTGGATCACCGCCGACATGGCCTACCGCAGGGCGGCCCTGGAGGCGACCGGCGGGTTCGACGAGCGCTTCCCCGGCGCCTACCGGGAGGACGCCGACCTCGCGATCCGCGTGGAGCGAGCCGGGTTCTGCCTGGTCAAGGGGGAGCGCCTGACCCGCCACCAGGTGCGCGCCGACGGCTTCTGGTCCAGCGTGCGCTTCCAGCGCGGCAACGCCTCCGACGCGCTCATGCGCCAGGCGTACGGCCGCGACTGGCGTCTGTTCGTCGGCGGCCATCGGGGCAGGCTCAGGCGGCACGCCCTCACCACCGGCGCGGGCCTGCTGGCGCTCACGCTGGCCGCCGCCGGCGCGCGGACCGGCCCGAGGACGAGGCTGGCGGCGGGCGCCGCCGGGCTCGCCTGGCTCGGCCTCACCGCCGAGTTCGCCTGGGCGCGGATCGCCCCCGGGCCGCGTACGCCCGGGGAGATCTGGCGCATGGCCGTGACCAGCGTGGTGATCCCGCCGGTCGCGTGCGCCCACCGGCTCAAAGGCGAGCTCGCGGTGCGGACACATTCAGACAAGCGGACGGGGAGGCGTCCGTGATCGGGACCGCACTGGTGGTGCGGCCCGACAACGCGGGTGACGTGCTGCTCGCGGGGCCCGCCGTGCGCGCCGTCGCCGCGGGCGCGCGGGAGGTCGTCATGCTCGCCGGCCCGAACGGCAGGGCGGCGGCCGAGCTGCTGCCCGGCGTCGGCCGCGTGCTGGAGTGGCGCGCCCCCTGGATCGACCCCGGCCGGATGCCGGTGACCTCCGAGCACGCGGCCCGCCTGGTCGAGCAGGTCCGCGCCGTCGGGCCCGACCTGGCCGTGATCTTCACGTCCTTCCACCAGTCGGCGCTGCCGACGGCCCTGCTGCTGCGGTTCGCCGGGGTGCCGCGCATCGCCGCGATCAGCGAGGACTATCCCGGCTCCCTGCTCGACGTGCGTCACGTCGTGGACGAGACCGTGGACGTCCCCGAGCCGGAGCGGATGCTCGGCCTCGCTCGCGCGGCCGGTTTCGTCCTGCCGCCGGGCGACGACGGGCGGCTCGCCGTACGCGGGCCCTTGCCGGACGTGGCGCACCTCACCGGCCCGCCGGGCTACGTGGTGGTGCATCCCGGTACGACCGCGCAGGCCAGGGCGTGGCCCGCCGAGCGCTGGGCGGAGGCGGTCGGGGCGCTGCTGGCCGCGGGCGAGCGGGTCGTCGTCACCGGCGGCCCGGGGGAGCGGGCCCTCACCGCGATCGTCTCCGGTCCCGCGGCGGACCTCGGCGGGGCGACCACGTTCGCCGAGCTGGCCGCGGTGCTGGCCGGGGCGTCGGCGGTCGTGGCGGCCAACACCGGCCCCGCCCATCTCGCGGCGGCGGTCGGCACGCCGGTGGTCAGCCTGTTCGCGCCGGTCGTGCCCGCCGCCCGCTGGGCGCCGTACGGCGTGCCCTCGGTGCTCCTCGGCGACCAGGACGCCCCCTGCCGGGGGAGCAGGGCGAGGATCTGTCCCGTCCCCGGCCATCCGTGCCTGTCCGCCGTCAGCGGCGCCCAGGTCGTGGCCGCCGTCCACGGCCTGGCCGCGGCGAAGGAGCCGCTCGGCGAGGCGGTCATGGAGGAGGCGGTCATGGAGGAGGCGGTCATGGAGGAGGCGGTCAAGGAGGGGGTGCCATGAGGATCGCCCTGGTCTCGGAGCACGCGAGCCCGCTCGCGACCCTCGGCGGCGTGGACGCGGGCGGGCAGAACGTCCACGTGGCCGCGCTGGCCCTGGCCCTGGCGGAACGGGGCAACGAGGTCGTCGTCCACACGCGGCGCACCTCGCCGGAGCAGCCGGACACCGTGCCGATGGCGCCCGGCGTCACCGTCGACCACGTGCCGGCCGGGCCGCCCGAGCCGCTGCCCAAGGACGAACTGCTGCCGCACATGGCGGAGTTCGGGGCGCATCTGGCCCGCGGATGGCAGGGCGAGCGGCCCGACGTGGCGCACGCCCACTTCTGGATGAGCGGCCTGGCCGCCCTGACGGCGGCCGAGCCGCTCGGCGTCCCGGTCGTGCAGACCTTCCACGCGCTCGGCACGGTGAAGCGGCGCTGGCAGGGCGCGGCCGACACGAGCCCGGCGACCCGGATCTCCACCGAGCGCGACATCGGCCGCCGGGCCGTCGCCGTGATCGCCACCTGCTCCGACGAGGTGCGGGAACTGGTCGTGCTGGGCGTGCCGCGCGACCGGATCGCGGTCGTGCCGTGCGGCGTCGACCTCGGCCTGTTCCGTCCCGGCGGCCCGGCCGCCCCGCGCGGCGACCGGCCCCTGGTGCTGAGCATCGGGCGCATGGTGCCGCGCAAGGGGGTGGACACCGTCGTCCGCGCCCTGCGGCAGGTGCCCGGCGCCGAACTCGTCATCGCGGGCGGTGAACCGGGCGACGAGGAGGGCACGCGGCTGTGCACGCTGGCCGACGGACTCGGCCTCGGTGACCGGGTCCGGCTGATCGGCAGCGTGGGCCGGGCCGAGGTGCCCGCCCTGATGCGCTCCGCCGACGTGCTGGTGACCGTCCCGTGGTACGAGCCGTTCGGCATGGTGCCCCTGGAGGCCCTGGCCTGCGGGGTGCCGGTGATCGCCTCGGCGGTCGGCGGCCACCTCGACACCGTCGCGGGATGCGGTGTGCTCGTGCCGCCCCGGCGGCCCCGCGCGCTGTCCCGCGCGCTCGGCGACCTGCTCGCCCGGCCCGGCCTGCGGTCGGCGCTGTCGGCCGCGGGGGCCAGGCGGGCCCGCGCCTGCTACGGCTGGTCCAGGATCGCCGAGCAGACCGAGTCCGTGTACCGAAACCTGGCCGGCGGGCGTCTCGGCGTCCTCGCCGCCGCGGGAGGCTGAGCGATGCATCCTCACCTGGCCCGGTTGAGCACCGCACTGACGGCGGTCGACCCGGAGACATCCAAGATCCACGCCTGGGGTTACAAGCTCGCCGCCGTGCTGAGCGGCGGCGGACGACTGCTCGCCTGCGGCAACGGCGGTTCGGCCGCCGAGGCGCAGCACCTGACCGCCGAGTTGGTCGGGCGCTACCGCGCCGACCGGCGGCCGTACGCCGCGATCCCGCTGCACGGCGACACCTCGGCGCTGACCGCCATCGGCAACGACTTCGGCCTGACCGAGCTCTACGCGCGGCAGGTGCGGGCGCACGGCCGCCCCGGCGACGTGCTGATCTGCCTGTCCACCAGCGGGACGAGCGCCAACGTGACCGAGGCGGCCGAGGCCGGCCGCGAGTGCGGCCTGACCACCTGGGCGCTGACCGGCCCCGGGCCGAACCCGCTCGCCGATCTGTGCGACGAGGCCCTGACCGTGCCCGCCGACGACACCGCGACCGTCCAGGAGGTGCACCTCACGGTGATCCACATGCTGTGTGACGTGATCGAGAAGGCCGTGGCGTGAGCGCACCCCTTGTGATCGTCGGAGACTCCCTGCTCGACGTCGACGTCGAGGGCACGGCCGACCGGCTGTGCCCCGACGCGCCCGTCCCCGTGGTCGAGGGGCAGGCGGAGCACCACCGGCCGGGCGGCGCCGGCCTCGCGGCGCTGCTCGCCGCCCGCGACGGCACGCCCGTGACGCTGGTCACCGCCGTCGGCGACGACCCCTCCGGCCGCTGCCTGGAGGACCTGCTGTCGCCCGCGGTCGAGATCGTGCGGCTTCCGCTGCGCGGCACGACCGTGCGCAAGACCCGGGTCCGGGCCCGTGGGCAGACGCTGGTCAGGATCGACACCGGGGACGGCCGGGCGATGGGGCGGCCGGGCCAGGTGGCCTCCAGGAGATCCGCGGGAGCCTCGGCCTTCGCCCGCGCCGCGGACGCCCTCGCCTCGGCGGGCACGGTGCTGGTGGCCGACTACGGGCGCGGTGTGGCCGACCTGCTCCGCGAACTGCTGCACGGCCTCGACGTGCCGGTGATCTGGGACCCCCACCCGCGCGGGTCGCTGCCCGTGCCCGGATGCGCGCTCGTCACCCCCAGCGAGGCGGAGGCCCGGGGCATGTGCGGCGAGCCGTACGTCTCGCCGGAGCGCACGGCCCGCAGGCTCGTGCGCGACCTCGACGCCGAGGCCGTCGCGATCACGCTGGGCGGGCGCGGCGCGATGCTGGCCCGCCGCGGCGGCAGGTTCGGGCCGGTGCCCGCCCCGCACGTCGCCACCGGCGCCGACGCCTGCGGCGCGGGCGACCGCTTCGCCGCGGCGGCGGCCCTCGCCCTGGCGGACGGCGCGGCCACCGAGGACGCCGTCGCCCGCGCGGTCGGCGAGGCCACCAGGTTCGTGGCGGAGGGCGGGGCCGCCGCCCTGCGCCTGCCCCATCCCACGGAGCACTGCCCGGCCGCCGAGGCGCCCGTGCCGTTCCCGTCCGGCGCCTCCGCCTTCGAGGTGGCGTCCGCCGTACGGGCCGCCGGAGGCCGGCTCATCGCGACCGGCGGATGCTTCGACCTGCTGCACGCCGGGCACGTGAGCCTGCTGCGGCGGGCCAGGGCGCTCGGCGACGCCCTCGTGGTCTGCGTCAACTCCGACGACTCGATCCGGCGGCTCAAGGGCCCGAGCAGGCCGCTGGTGGGCGAGCGCGACCGCGTCGAGGTGCTGCGCGCGCTGGGCTGCGTGGACGCGGTGACGGTCTTCGGCGAGGACACGCCGTCCCAGGTCATCGAGCGGCTGTGCCCGGACGTGTGGGTGAAGGGGGGCGACTACGACGAGCGGTCGATGCCCGAGGCCGACGCCGTGCGCCGGGCCGGCGGGGAGGTCGTCATCCTGCCGACCGTGCCCGGATATTCCACCACCGGCCTGATCGCCGCCGCCCGGGCCGCATCGTGATCGCCGTCGCGGGTAGCGGTCCTCGAGTCGGAAGGGAAACCTCAATGGTGGGAAACGTACTGATCACCGGTGGCGCGTCCGGCCTCGGCCGGGCCACCGCGGCGGCGGTCGCCAAGGCCGGCGGCCGGCCGCTGGTCGTCGACCTGAACGAGCCGGACGGCGGGTTCGACCACGTGCGCGCCGACCTCGCCGACCGGGAGCAGGCCGAGCGGGCCGTACGCGAGCTGGCCGAGCGGGCGGGCGGGCTCGACGGCGTGGTCACGGCGGCGGGCGTCGACGCCTGCGGACGGCTGGAGGACGTGGCCGCCGACAGGTGGGAGCGGGTGATCGGGGTCAACCTCCTCGGCACCGCCGCGGTGGTCCGGGCGGCCCTGCCGTTCCTGCGCGCGTCGGGGGGCGGGTCAGGGGGCAGGGTCGTCACCGTCGCCTCCACGCTCGGCGTGCGGGCGCTCAGCGACGCCACGGCCTACTGCGCCTCGAAGTTCGGCGTGGTGGGCTTCACCCGGGCCCTCGCCGCCGAGCTGGCGGGCCAGGTCGGGGTCACCCTGCTGATCCCCGGCGGCATGCACACCGGCTTCTTCGACGACCGGCCCGAGCAGTACAAGCCCGGCCCCGACGCCCGGCTGAACCAGCCGGAGGACGTCGCCGCGGCGATCCTGTTCGCCCTCGGCCAGCCGCGGGGATGCGAGGTCAGGGAACTGGTCGTGGCCGCCTCGACGGAGACGTCATGGCCCTAGAGGAAGCCTCAGAGGGACCGGTGGAGGAACCCGGAAGACCGGTCCTGCTCGCCCTGCGCGGGCTGGGGCTCGGCGACCTTCTCGCCTCGGTGCCCGCGCTGCGGGCGCTGCGGCGGGCGCATCCCGGGCATCACTTCGTGCTGGCCACCCCCGCCTACCTCGGCGGGCTGCTCCCGCTGATCGGCGGCGTCGACGAACTGCTCGACGTATCCGGCCCGGGACCGGTGCCGTACGCGTCGCCGGACGTCGCGGTGAACCTGCACGGCAGCGGCCCGGAGAGCATCCAGGCGCTGCGCCGCACGCGGCCGGGCCGCCTGCTCACCCACACGCACCCCGCCGTGCCCGGCTCGGACGGCCCCGCGTGGAACGCGGCGACGCACGAGCGTGAGCGGTGGTGCTCGCTGCTGGACTGGTACGGCATCACGGCCGACCCCGACGACCTCGCGTTCGGCGACCCCGGTCCGGGCCCGCTCCCCGGCGGTGAGGTGGTCATCCATCCGGGTGCGGCGTTCCGGGCCCGGCAGTGGCCGCCGGACCGCTTCGCCCGGGTGGCCGCCGAGCTCGTCCGGGCGGGCCACCGGGTCGTCGTCACGGGCGGAGTGACCGAGATCGCGCTCGCCCGGCACGTCGCGGCCCTCGCCGGGCTGCCGGAGGAGTCGGTGCTGGCCGGCCGTACGAACCTGCCCGAGCTGGCCGCGCTGACGGCGCACGCGTCGCTGGTGGTGTGCGGCGACACCGGCATGGCGCACCTGGCCACCGCGGTCGGCACGCCCTCGGTCATCCTGTACGGCCCGATCCCGCCGGCGTTGTGGGGCCCGCCGCCGGGCCGTCCGCACATCGCGCTGTGGGCGGGCCGCCGGGGGGACCCGCACGGCGACACGCCGTCGGAAGGCCTGCTGGAGATCGGAGTGCCCGAGGTGCTGGACGCGGTCAGAAGGTTGCGGGGAGTGGGGGCGCGATGAAGGGATCCCGTGCCGTGGTCACCGGAGGAGCCGGGTTCCTCGGCTCCTACCTGTGCGAACGCCTACTCGCGGGAGGCGCGGCGGTCGTCTGCCTGGACAACTTCCTCACCGGGTCCCCGCGCAACGTCGAGCACCTGATCGGCCGCCCGGCGTTCCGGCTGGTGGAGTGCGACCTCACCGGCTTCGTCCACGTGCCCGGCCAGGTCGACCTGGTGCTCCACTTCGCCTCGGCGGCGTCGCCCGCCGACTACCTGCGTCATCCGATCGAGACGCTGAAGGTCGGCAGCATGGGCACGCTGCACGCGCTCGGGCTCGCCGCCGAGAAGGACGCGCGGCTGGTCCTCGCGTCCACCAGCGAGGTGTACGGCGATCCGCTGGAGCACCCGCAGAAGGAGACCTACTGGGGCAACGTCAACCCGGTCGGGCCGCGCAGCGTGTACGACGAGGCCAAGCGCTTCGCCGAGGCGCTGACCACGGCCTACCGCGACTCGCGGGGCGTCGACACCGCCATCGCCCGGATCTTCAACACGTACGGCCCGCGGATGCGGCCGCACGACGGCCGGGCGATTCCCACGTTCATCCGGCAGGCGCTGACGGGCGAGCCGATCACCGTGACCGGCGACGGGAGCCAGACGCGGTCGATCTGCTACGTGGACGACACGGTCGACGGTGTGCTCGCGCTGGCCGCGAGCGACTTCGCCGGGCCGGTGAACATCGGCAACCCGGCGGAGATGTCGATGTCGGAGCTGGCGGAGACGATCCGGGACCTCGCGGGCTCCGCCTCGCCGATCCGGTTCGTCGAGCGCCCGGTGGACGACCCCGCCGTGCGCCGCCCCGACACCTCGCTCGCCGAGGAGCGGCTCGGGTGGCGTGCACGCGTCGACCCCCTCACCGGCCTGCGCCGCACCGTCGACTGGTTCGAGAAGGAGCTGAACTCGCCGTACCCCGTCGCCTCCTGACCTGGTCCAGGGCCCCCGGGCAGGCCGGGGCCGGAGCTCACTCCGGGTGCGGCGCGCCGGTGAGTGCGGTATGGCTGTAGGCATGATCTTTCCCGCGAGGGCGTTCAACACCGCCGTGCTCACCCTTCTGGTCGTCCCGATCACCACGGTCGCCGCCGCTCCCCAGGCGGCGGCCGGCGCCGGGAGCGGGACCCACGCCGCGGCGTCGGCCCGCCGCCTGCTGGCCCAGCTGAAGGTGGCCAGGCCGCTGCCGCTCCGCGGGTACAGCCACCGGCGGTTCCTGCCCCGGTGGGCGCACCACAAGGGCACGTGCGACGCGCGGGAGGTGGTCCTCGCCCGCCAGGGGCAGGGGGTGCGCAGGGACGCGGACTGCCGTCCCGTCAAGGGCACCTGGCACAGCCCGTACGACGGCAGGGTGCTGAAGAGCGTGAAGCAGGTCGACGTCGATCATCTGGTGCCCCTGGCGTACGCCTGGCGCTCCGGCGCTGCCAAGTGGAGCCAGGCACGGCGCCGGGCGTTCGCCAACGACCTCACCCGCCCCGAGCTGGTCGTGGTGAGCCACTCGGTGAACATGGCCAAGGGAGGCCGCGGCCCGCAGAGCTGGCGTCCGCCGCGCCGGAGCCACTGGTGCCGCTACGCCACGGCGTGGATCGCCGTCAAGCACCACCACCGGCTCTCCGTGACCCGGAAGGAGAGGACGGCCCTGCTCAACATGCTCCGCACCTGCCGCCGCTGACCCTCCGCCCGCCCTTATGGCCGGGAGACGGCTTACGGCTGGGAGACGGCGTGCAGGGCGCGGCCGACGAGGGCCGCCAGGCTGTCACCGTGCGCGCCGTGCCAGTAGACGCGGCCGCAGGAGAGGCACCGGGCGAACGCGTCGTAGCCGCACCGGGTGCCCGGCTCCAGCGCGTCCTCGACCTCGGCCTTGCCGACGGGCGCGAGCGACCCGTTGCAGGCGGTGCAGCGGGTCCACGGGGCCAGCGGCGGCCGGAACCGGTCGAGCACGTCGAGGAACTGGTCGTCCGGCCGGGCTCCGCGCACGTACGCGCCGCGCCGCAGCGACCGGCGGCGCAGGATGCCGCGGTCCTGCGTGAGCAGCACCCGCTCCTCGGCGCCCGCCTGCTCGATCAGGGCGTCGTCGTCCATGTCGTTGTGATAGGCGGTGTCCAGGCCGACCAGGCGCAGACGGCGGGCGAGCGTGCCGAGGTGGACGTCGAGCAGGAACCGGATCCCCGGGACCATCTGCGGCCTGCGCACCGGGCGGACGTCCACGACCTCGCCTGGGCCCGGCCGGTACGACGGATCGACCGGGAGCCCTGCCGCGGCCAGCCCGCCGATCTCCGTCAGCGGCACCCCGGCCGACTCGATCATGTGCCCGAGCGAGGAGGTCCCGTCGTACGGCAGGCACACCTCCGGCCGCCGGTTGCGCGGCGTGAGGAAGAGCCACAGATCAGGCGAGAAGCGTACAGACAACCCCATGCCCCCAGCATGCCCCTCAGCACGCCGACCGCCGGGCGGCAGGCGTACGGCCCCGCTGCCGTCCGCCGGGGAGGGCGGCAGCGGGGCCGTACAGGGGGTGGGCAGGGGGGTGGGCAGGGGCTCAGGCGGCGACGGTCGTCCGGCCGCGGACCTGGAGGACGGTCAGCAGGCCGACGACGACGGTGACGGCGCCGGTGATCCAGGCGGTCCACGCCGAGGCGGCGTCGCCGTCGAAACCGAACGCCCAGGGCGAGACGAACAGCAGGGCGCCGAACGCCGCGGTCACCCAGGAGCTCGCGCCGCCCGCGCCCAGGATGGACCACAGGGCGGAGACGACGAGGAGCGCGCCGAGGACGAGCAGCGGCTGCGTCGCGGCCTGGGCGTCGGCCCAGAAGAACGGCGCGACCACCGCGACCAGACCGGCGAGGAGGGCGACGACGTCGGACAACGATCTCGTGAGATCCATCCGTGCCTCCGTACGGGGAGAGATTGGCTGTGCTCCGACACTCCGTCTGATTGACCGCCCGGTCAACAACCCGTTACGTCAGGATTTCCTAACCGTGAGTGACAACGCCCTGAACGTGAGGGTCGTGGACTCCGCGCGGAAACCTCCCGCCGTACGGCGATGGCCGCCGGCCCGGGGGAGTCCCCGGCGCCGGCGGCCACCTTCACGAACCGGTCAGCGCTTGCCGCCGACCTTGACGGTCTCCTTGTTGTAGTTCTTGCCGTTGCCGTCGGGCTTGTAGTTCTTCTCGACGTTGCCCGCGATGTCCACGGCGAACCAGTGGACCTCCGTGGTCCCGGTCACCGTGATCTTCTGCGCGCCCTCGCGCATGCCGGCCGCGGCCAGCTTGGGCGAGCTCAGCGTCGGGCGGCTGCCGTCGAGCGTGTAGTACACGTTCGCCGGCTCGTCGGTGGTGAACGTGAACGTCGCCGAGGCGGCGTCCTTCGCGGTCACGGTGAGTCGTGAATCGGGCTGGTCGTGGTCCTCCGCGAAGGCCCGCGCCACCTCCAGGATGGCGATCTGGCCGGCCGCGAACTCCATCGCCTCCTCGTGGCCCTCCTCGAACGGCGGCTGGAAGCCGACCGCGCGGTACTGCTTGGTCGCCTGGTCGTAGACGTCCGCGCCGACCTCGAAGTCCCAGCCGATGATGCCGCGGTTGTACCAGTGCTCGTCGGCGCTGTTGCCCGCCGCCGAGTAGAGCACGTCGACCACGGGGCCGGTGCGCCCGGGCCAGATCGCCGTGCCGCGCCGGCCCTGTACGGCCGTCAGGATGTGGCTGGAGGCGTTCCAGAAGAAGCTCTCCGTGCCGAAGTCGGCCCGCGGCAGCGTCTCACGCCCGGCGGTCTTGTACGCCCCCGGAGGCCACATGAAGTAACCGCCGTAGGAGTGGGTGTTCATGGCGAACCTGATGTTCCGGAACGTGTCGACGAGCCACACCTGGTTGCGCGTCTCGGGCTCCGACAGCTCCGACGGCCCGGCGAACGTGTCGTTGGTGCAGGTCGTGGTGGCTCCGTTGTACCCGTCGAAGACCGAGCCGACGGTGAAGTTGCGGTTGAGGTCGACACCCCAGGAGTTGCGGCGCCCCGGGTCCCCGTTGGTGACCGGGCAGTGGTTGGTCATGTTGCGCCGCTGCATGTTGTAGTCGTACATCGAGTAGTGGGCGCCGTCGGGGTTGGCCGTCGGCAGCACGAAGATGTCGAGGTTGTCCACGATCTTGCGGGTGGCGGCGTCCTGCGCGTAGTTGCGCAGCAGCCGCTCGGCGGTCTCCACGCAGGTCACCGGGGTGACCCACTCGCGGGCGTGCTCCTGGCAGTAGAGGAAGACCCCGACCTTCGAGCCGTCCCGGTGCTTGCCGATCCGCAGCGCCTTCATCTGGTACGGCTGACGCGAGACCGTCGCCGGAGCCAGCAGGCCGTCGGTCAGCCGGGTCGCGGGGGCCTCCGCCACCACGCCGTTCCCGGCGTTGCCCCGGTAGGTGGCGGCGGTGAGCAGCGCCGAGGCGGCGGCGTCGCCGTTGAGGGCGGCCACCACCTGCGCCGCCGTGCTGCCGATCGTCCCTGAGGCGTCGGTGGCGAGGGTGACCGTCACGTTCTTGCCGGTGACCGCGACCGACAGCGGAGTTCCGGCGGCGCCCGGCTTCACCAGCGCGAGGCTCACGTCGTTGCCGCCCTCGCCGCCGTACGCCCGGGAACTCGCGAAGAACGTGCTCGCGGCGGCGGCGCCGGTCCCTGTGCCGAACTGCGCCTGGGCCGCCCGCCGGTAGCCGTTCGTCTTATACGGCAGGTCGACGATCTCCGCGACCTTCGGGAACTGCTTGGCGAGTGCGGTGATGCGGCCGGTGACCTCGGTCGGGTCCATGTAGTGGTCGACGAAGTCCGAGATGTAGTGCTTGCTCGGGGGCTTGCGCTTCTCGCCGAGCCACTTCTTCACCGGCACCGTGATCGAGCCGCCCCGGCTGCTGGTCACCGTGACCTTCGTGGGGGCCTGCGTCACGGGGATGGGCGCGCTGAACCGGTGGTACATGTACTGCCCGGCGTCGGTGAAGCGGGACATGGTCGCCGTGCCGCCGGAGTCGGAGGCCGTGCGGGGACCGCTGTCCCAGGTGGCGGTCAGCACGGTCTGCGCGTCGGTCGCGCTCGACTTCACCTCGACCGACAGGAAGCGCTGGTCGTCCAGGCTGGTGAACCACTCGGCGCGCAACGGGGTGAGCGTGTCGGTCTCCGCGGCGTCGGCCGAGGCCGTGGCCAGGGCCTGCCGCCGCTCGGCGATGTTCGCGGCGTAGTCTCCCTGGTCGGATATCGCGTCGCGGACGTCGAAGCCCTGGTCGCGCAGGCTCTGCGCCTCGCCGGGGCTGAGCACGGCGTGCACCTCGATGCCGCCGTCGACCGGCTTGGTGTATTCGGCCAGGTCGACGCCCAGGGTGACCAGCCGGTCCACCGCCGCCTGGTCGGGGACGACGACCCGCAGCAGCGCGACGCCGTCCTGCGCGGTGCTGGACGCCCGGTCGGGGGGCACCGGCTGGGGCGAGGGATCGGCGAGCACCGGGAGGGCGTTCAGGGTGAGCGCCAGGGGGAGCGCGAGCGCGGCCGCGTAACGCCGCGTTCGGCGGGGGGAGCTCCTCATCGGGTTTCCTCCATCTGGCGTGCCCTTCCAGGCAGGGGGGTCGGCCGGAGCGGACACGCAGGTCGAAGGAAGTTTTTGTCGGCGCACAAAATTCGTCAAGAAGCTCCAACTATCCGATTTCGGGATTTTTCCGTAACGAGACGCTTTAGTGCCTGTTCGGGGGTTTTGGCGCACGCCCCTCTTCTGTTACGGCCCCAGGCGATGACTGGACTCTATCCGGAACCGCTGGTCTGTGGTTACTTCATGTGCTAGTCATGTGACCTAAAGTAATCGTCAAATTGGAGGTGTCATGCTCGCTGGCGTACTCGCCGTCGTGGCGGCGGTCGGCCTGGTGGCCGTGGCCGTCGTCCTCTTCCGCACGCTCGGCCGGGGCACCGACGACCGCGACCCGGGCGGCGCCTCCGCCGGTCACGCCGGGTCGATGCTCTCCTCGCTGTTCCTGCTCGTGTTCGCCATCGCGATCGTCGTGCCGTGGACCTCGGCCGACGCGGCGCGGCAGAACACCTACACGGAGACGCAGGCACTCGTCGAGACCTACTGGGCCGCCGCGCCCCTGCCCGTCCCCGACGCCGACCGGTTACGCGAGGGGCTGCGGGAGTACGCGCGGTACGTCGTCGACGACGAGTGGCCGCTGATGGCGGCCGGGCGGCTCAGCCCGGAGGGGACGGACCGGCTGGAGTCCCTGCGCGCCTACGTGGCGGGGCTGCCGGTGACGACGGACGAGGCCCGCGACGCCAAGAGCGCGGTGCTGGACCGGATGGCCGACCTGTTCGCCGCCCGGCGGCAGCGCGCGGCGGACGCGGGGACGGCGCCGCCGCCGGGAGTCCTCCTTCTGACGCTCGTCACGGGCGTCCTCGTCATCGTCTTCCCGTTCCTGGCCGGAGCGAGGCCCCGGGGCTTCGCGCTCATCCCGGTCACGGCCATGGCGGTCCTGCTCGGCGTCGGCGTGTATCTGGCCTGGAACATCGCGCATCCCTTCAGCGGGGGTCTGGCGGTCAAGCCGGACGCCTTCGTGAGTGCCCTGCACGAGTTCCAGCGGATCCCCGAGGGCCGCTGACATGGGCCGGACGGCGGGCCTGCGCATGGCCGTCACGGTCGTCGTCGCCGGCTCCGCCTGCGCGGCGCTGACAGCCGTGTTCCCCACGCAGGCGCGGGCAGAGCGGCCCATGACCGGCGGTGCCCGTACGACCGCCCTCGCCCGGCAGGACGAGATTGTCAGGCAGGACGCGGTCGCGGCGGCCGGGACGGCGGCGGCAGCGGAGATCACGGCGTTGGCCGCCCTCCAGGGCCCCGCAGTCGTGGGAGGAGTCGTGCGCGGCGTGGCGGGTGCGTCGCGCGCGGTCGCCGATCCGCATCGGCCGGGGGTGCGGATCGGCGTCTGCGTCGACGTGGACGTGATCGTCGGCCTGCACGCGGAGGTGGGCGTCGGAGGCCCGGCCCGTTGCACGCCGCCGACCCCCGTGCCGCCGCCTCCTCCGGCCGCCCCGCAGCCTCCCCCTGCGCCCCCGCCCCCGCCCCCGCCCCCGCCCCCGCCTCCGCCGTCGCCGGTGCCCGCGAAGCCCGCGCCGGCCCCGCCGCCGGCGCCGCGCCCGTCCCCGCGCCCGGCCGTGCCCCGGCCGCCGGTCGTCGTGGCGCCGTCACCTCGTCCGCACGTGATCCGTCCTCATGCGACCCCACGGCCTGTCGCCACGCCGTCGACGTCCCCCGTCTACCGGGTGCCGGCCAGGCATGCCGCGACGCCCGTACGGCGCCGCAACCCGCTGGGGTCGCTCACGGTCGTCGTGGTCCTGTGCGTGGCGATCGCCGCCGCGGCGGCCGCCGCGTTCCGGGTGCGGTGACAGGGGACGCCTGGGCCGCGCGGTCAGCCGCGCGCCCGGGCGACGACCTCCTCGCTCGTCAGGGGGTTGCTCGGGTGGTGGCTCAGGCACAGCGGGGTGCGGACCTTGGTGAACGACCCGCCCTCCACCGCCGCGTAGAACTGGCCGGACCGCAACCGCGCCACGTCGGGGACGTCGCCGCCCTTGGCCCTGGCGAGCTCACGCGCCGCCGTGATCTGCGCGGGTGCGTTGAGCAGGCCGAAGAACTGCGTGGCCGCGTTGCCCGTGATCCGGTTGTGCAGGCTCTTCGGCGCCTGCGTGGCGAACACCAGCCCGAGGCCGTACTTGCGGGCCTGGGCGGCGAGGGCGAGCGTGCTCTGGGTGCAGGCGGTCGTCGCCCCGGACGGCGCGAAGGTCTGCGCCTCGTCCATCACGAAGAGCCCGCCGAGCGGCTGGTCTCCGGCGGGGTGCCGCTTGATCCAGGAGAACAGCGCCATCTGCAACTGGTTGACGAAGCTCTGCCGCTGTGCGTCGGAGGTGAGACCAGTGAGGCTGATGACCGATACGCGGGCCCGTTTCCCCGCCGCCGGCGTCAGCAGGACCTCGGGATCGACCGGAACGCCCTTCCCCGCGAACAGCGGATCGCTGATCATCTCGGCCCGCAGGTGCTGGGCCATCTCGGTCGCGAGCCTGGCCGCGCCCTCCAGGCGGCTCACGCCGTCCGGCAGGTCGTCGAGCAGGGCGACCAGCCCGTTGAGCGCCGTGCCGCCGTGGCGTCCGTAGTGGACGACGGCCTCGCGCAGCACCGCCCGGCCCAGGTGTGCCCTGGCCGGCCTCCCGTCGACCTTGGCCCGCGGCACGAGCGCGGCGAGGGCGGCGTCCACCGCCTCGCCGAACTCGTCGGGGTCGTCCGCCACGCTCGCGAAGTCGGGCAGCGGCTGGAAGCTCAGCGGGCGTCCCTGCTCCTTGCGGGGCGTCCAGACGACCACGTCGGTGCCGGCCAGGTAGTCGGCCGCCCTGTCCGCGTCGCCCTCGCCCCACTCGCCGGGCGGCTCGGGCCAGGGGTCGCCGAGCCGCGCCAGGTCGTTGTTCGGATCGAGGACGACCGAAGAGACTCCCCGCAGGGCGCACTCCTCCACCAGCCGCCGGATCAGGACGGTCTTCCCCGAACCCGAACCGGCGAAGATCGCCACATGCTTGCGCAGGGCGTCCAGCGCGATCCGTACCGGCCGGTCGTCCGAACTCGCCGCCCCGATCGTCAGGTGCGGAGCCGTCAGTGCCTCGCTCGACGACAGTGCCTCGCCCGGTGTCAGTGCCTCGCCCGGCGACAGCGGCCTGCGCGGGCGAGGAACGGCCGGAATCTCCCCGGCCAGTTCCTCCGCAGGCATCGGCTCCGCAGACGGCACCTCTGCAGAGGGCACCGGCACTTCCACGGACGGCGTCTCAGCCGGCGGTGCCCCGGCAAAGGACGGTGGCGGCGCGAACCGCAGATCGGAACCGGCCGGGCCGATGCCCGCATCGCCGGGCAACGCGTTGTCCGTACCGCCCTTCGCGGGCGCAGCACCGGAGGCCGGGGACGGCACGGGCTGTGACACCGGCTGTGGCACGACGGCCCGCTCGACAAGCACTCGCTGACCGGGATTGGCGGTGGGCCGGGGCTGGTCCGGCGATCGGGTCGCGCGCGAGGACGTCCTGACCCCTGCATCGGACACCCGTGGAACGGCGGCGTCGCTCAACGCCTCCGCGAACAGCTTGACCTCGCTCGTCGGTCTCCGGGAGACGAGCCAGGCCTGGAGATCGGGCGGGTTGTCGGCGAGAAGGTTCCGGAGAGCGGCGAAGATCCTGAGATCGTCCTCCTCGACCTGGAGGACCCGGCCGCCCGCCTGCTCGAACGCGGCCAGCGCCTCCTGGGTGGCCGGCCCGTTCGCCCAACTCTGGTTCCTGAGCACGAACAGCTTCCGCCTGGGGATCTGGTCGTTGAGCCCGGCCGCCATCGACGCGTTCTTCAGACGCGTGAGCGCGGCGACATGATGGGTCGCCGCGATGGCCCGGAAGCACCAGTGCGCCTCGTTCTCCGTCGCCTCGTCGAGCGTGCGCCGCAGCCGGGCGTGCAGGGGCGGCTTGGAACTCGGCGGCGGGTCCTGGCTGAACAGCCGCCCTGTCTCCCCCTGCTCGGCGATCCATGCCTTCAGCCCGGCCGACAGCAGCCAGGGCATCACGGCGTCCTCCGTGACCGGGTCCAGCGCCCCCGCCACGTCCGCCCGCTCCCGCAACTCCGCGAACCGCCTGTCGAGCCCCGTGAGGTCGTCCGGCAGGTCGATGACCGGACAGACTGTCACCGGCGTCTTGTCGGTGAGGCGCGCGAGCTCCGTGACCTGCCCGCTCGCCAGGCAGGCCCGCACGTGCGTGTCTATCCGGATGAGCAACTGGCGGGGGGTGTACTGGTGTGCCTCCCCGAACGCCTCCGGCCTCACCGGCCACGTCGGGTGGGGCGGTGCGAACCCCACTCTCGCGTACTGTGCCGCGAATCGCTTCTCGATCAGCTTCCGCCCGGTCTCCGCGTCCGGGATCGTCCCTAGGGGGCTCGTTTCCCGGAAGCGGTCCTGCACCGTGTCGGTGGCCTTCGTCTGGATGAGGTCCCACGTGGCCGGCAGGCACGAGAGCACGGTCAGCGTGCGGCGGGTCACCTCGCGGAGCATCAGGAGGCCGCCTGCCACGCGTTCGAGGGCCAAAGCCTGTTGCCACGACTCTTTGCGGTCGTCCGCGAGAGTCATGGACGACTGCGCGAGCATGACATCGATCTGGTCGATCGCGACGACAGAAGGCCCGGTCAGCGCCACCAGGTGGGAGATGTCACTGACGATCTCCTGCGGAGACTTTCCGATCGTGGTGAAACCCCACCCTGCCCGCTCACCCGGCTCTCCTTCCACCGCGCACGCGAGGTAGGCGTCTCCGACATCCTGCGCGGAGAGGTCGCTGGACGCGCGCAGGACGAGCGCCCTCGCGACGTCCTGAGCGTCACGGCCGACATGCCGGTCGTACCGGCGAAGGGCGCGCACGAAGACGTCCAGATCCTGCCGTGACAGCGACGCCTCACCGATCACGGACTGCCGGGCGTCGGGCGGCACCTCGGTCAGCAGGCAGAGCCGCCACAGGAGTTCCTTGAGCTGGGTCCCCGCCCCCGGCATGGGCCGGGAGAGGCTGTCCAGCATGGAGAGCAGCACGCTCTCCCAGAAACTCCTGGCGTCGAGCAGACCGACCAGGAAGAAGTAGCCGTCCTCCTCGTGCACCGCCTGCCGGGCCCAGCCGAGCAGGTGCGTCTTGCCCACGCCTCTCTGGCCTTGTATCACCAGGCCGATGGGGCTCGCGTCGGCGCTCTCCTCGGCCTCGATGAAGCCGTCGAGGATGGCCTTGGCGGTCTGCTGGTGGAGAGCCCCCACGTGGAACGGCAGTGGTCGCC
Source organism: Microbispora sp. NBC_01389 (assembly GCF_045040095.1). Lineage (NCBI taxonomy): Bacteria > Bacillati > Actinomycetota > Actinomycetes > Streptosporangiales > Streptosporangiaceae > Microbispora > Microbispora sp. NBC_01389. Next base: position 204,168 of record NZ_CP109552.1, on the reverse strand, counting down.
ACACGTCGTCGGGGACCTTGGCGTAGTTGAACCTCAGCGCCGCCAGGGCGTCGCGTTCCCTGCCGGTCATCATGCTCCGATCAGAATGCGGTGCTTGGGCTGGTCGCCGATGATCACCGCCGCGTCGCGGTCCGACTGAGTGAGGGTCTTCTGGTTCTCCCAGGGGACGATGCGCACGTCGGGCTGGGCGATCATCTGGCGGAGAGCGGCGTCGACCTTGTCTCTGGTGGCGTCGCCCAGGAGCGGGCGCAACCGGGTCAGGCTGACCCAGGCGTTCGGCTTGTCGGCGAGCTGCGCATACGCCTTCCGGATCCGCGTCTCGACGTCGTCAAGGGAATCGGCGGACGCGTTCACGGCCGGTGCGGGTGTGGCCGGGGTCACCGTTCCGGCGTACGCACGTCCTACTGAGGTGGACGGCGTCTGCTCGGTGGAGGCCGCACCGGCCGGTTCCCGGCCGAAGATGTCGGCGACACGACTGCCGTTCCGCTGCATGTGCCGGTTGAGGCCGGAGACCATCGCCCGTACGACCGCCTCAAGCACTCGTGCCGCGAGAACGATGGACATGGGGATGCCCTCGGAGAAGAGTTCGTCCGCCTTGCCCAAACCGTCTTTGGTCAGCTTGTGGGTGAACGACCGCCCCCGCTTTCCGACGGCGATGAATCCGAGCTGCTGCAGGCGCTCCCGCTCCGGCTTTTTGATCTCGAAACCGTACTGCTCTTCCAGTTCCGGGTTGGTGAACTCGCGGGCCTCGGCCATGAGCAGCAGGAGGATGGCGGTTTCGCGCTGGGAGAGGGGTTTGTCAGACATGAGGGGACCCTTCGAACGTTCCATGGCGGCGGGTGTGGAGGAAGTGCTCGATCTCGGCCAGCACGATGCCGACGTGGCCGAGGACCTGGTCGTTGGTGAAGCGGCGTACGGCGTAGCCCTCCCGCTGGAGGCGCAGATCGCGGCGCTGGTCGGTGGCGCGCTGGGTCGGGCGGAGGTGTTCGGGCCCGTCGATCTCGACGACGCACCTTTCGGCCCGCCAGAGCAGGTCCACCCGGATGGGAGTGCTGAGCGGGCCCGACCGGTACGTCTGGTTCCAGGCTCGTCCCACCGCCCACGCACAGGACGTCAGAGCGGTCTCCAGGCGTTTCTCGGCGGGGCTGCCGGGGTGCGGCAGGCCGGCGAGGGGCGGATAGACGAGCACCGGCAGCGGTTGATCTACCGCCGGACCGCGGGAGCCGTCCCGGTGGTCTCCAGGATCGTCGGAAAAACCGGAGCCGGCCAGTTCACGGACGAGGGCCGCCACCTCGTCCGGGATCGGGGCGGTCATGCTCTCGACGCGATCGACCGCCCGCAGGGGCGGCCCGGTGAGCCAGACGCCGAACCCGCCGTGATGGGCGAGCCATTCGAGCGCGGCGACCAGCACCTCCTCCCCGGCCGGGGAGAGATTGCCGCGCATCCGGACGAGGATCGCCGCCTCCCGCCGCCCGTAGCCCTTGCGGAGCACCCGGGCCAGCCCGGCGGCGCGGACCTCGGGCGGGAAGGGCCCGGTCCGGCCCGCCGTACGGTCACCGACGTTGACCCCGCTCGCGCCGGCCCGCTCACGCAGGGCCCGTTCGGCGAGGTGGGCGAGGTACGGCGCGAAGTGCCGGGTGGCCGAGGCCGTACGCAGGGCGAGCGCCCGGACGGCGGGGACGGCCGCGCCGCCGGGCCCGGTGATGCCGTCGGCCTCCGGCAGCCAGGCGGGGAACAACGCCAGCGCGGCGGTCTCCAGCGCGCCCAGCACGTCGGCGACGAGGTCCGCGGGGGTCCGGGCCGGGCGGGGCGTGTACGCGATCAGCGCGGGCGCGTCCTCGGGGAGAGGTTCGAGCGCGAGGGCCACCGCCTCGGCGTCGTCGTGCAGCCGCACGACCCGGCCGGTGGGAAGCTCCTTCCAGGACCGCGCCACGCCGTTCCCGCCTGTCGTTGAAGATCCAGCAATCTCGACCCGGCAGAGGTTATCCGGCGGCGGCAGGCTCGTGCATGCAATCCGGAATTTCCCGACAAAGGATGAGGCCGGTACGGCGGATCAGGCCGTCTCGGATCTGATCAGGCGGAGGAACGCCTTGATGCCGGACAGGACTTCCTGGTTGTCGGTGAGACGGCTCAGAGAGTCCTCGAACTTCCTGCCCACCGCGTCGAGGCGGCGGTCGAGTTCGTCGGCGCGCGCCGTGGCCGCGTGCAATCCGGCACGCGTCTCCGGGTCGAGGACGTCGAGGCGCTCGGCCAGTTCGGTGGCCCGGGCCTCCAGCGCCGCGACGCGCTCGGCCAGCGCGACGGCGTCCTCGCGGGGGTAGCGGACCTCCTCCAGCATCGTGGTCATCCGGCCGCGCAGGTGGGCGAACCACGCGCCCGCGGGCCGGAGGAACGTGGCGAGCAGGTAGAAGACCGCGAAATAGTAGCCGACCGTCTCGCCGGAGAAGTACGTGATCACCGCGAGGAGGGCGGCCGACACCAGGTGGGCGGCGACGGCGGCCCGGCGCATGCGGACCGCGATGCGGCGGGCCTCGGCCTCCCGTTCCGGTGGGATCGTCATCCCGCGCTCGCGGCTGACCCGGATCTCGTGGATCAGCGCGTGGGCCTGGAAGTAGACGTTCCACGGAAGCGTCAGGAGCACGATCAGCCAGATCAGGCACAGCGCCCCGAATCCAAGGGAGACGACCACCGCCAACGGGACGTCCACCACGTAGACCAGGACGATCCCGGCGATCGTCGAAATGATCGTCAAGAAGACAATTCCGCTTTTGCTCACAATTGCCCTTCCTTCGGCGTTCGGGCGCCAGTGTCGCACCCGGACCGCGGCACGGGCATAAGCATGATCACTCGGATCGTCTGAGTAGGACCGCTCAATGAGGAGGGGTGGCCCGGAATGCCTCGGGCCACCCCTGACGGAAAGGCGGGATCAGAAGACCGGGACCCCGTCGCGGACGAGCTTCCAGTTCGCCTCGGCGAAGGTCGCCGGGTCGATGGTGCCGGTCGCCGCGGCGTACTCGATCAGCGCCTGGCGGATCTCCACCTGGGCGTTGTACACCACAGGGGCCGTGCTGACGTGCGGGAACCCGCCGCCGCCCGACTGGCGGTAGTTGTTGATCGCCACGACGAACTGCTGGTCGGCGGTGACCGGCTTGCCCTGGTACGACAGGCCGACGATGCGCTGGCCGGCCGGCTTGGCGATGTCGATGTCGTACGAGACGCCGGACAGCTGGTCGTAGTTGTAGTCGGGTGTGCCGCCGGCGTTGGTGAGCGTCGCGAGGTCGATCGGCGCGCCGGGGGCGACCTGGGCGAAGTACCTCGCCGAATACTCCAGGAAGTCCTTGACCTGGGCGCCCGTCATCCTGACGCCGAGCAGCGTGTTGTCGTAGACGTACAGCCCGGCCATGTCGCGGACGCTGACCGGGCCTGCCGGGAACACGGCGGTGCGGCTGAACGGCGCGGCGATTGACAGCACGGGCAGCGAGGCGTCGGCGGTGCCCGCGATGCCCTTGCTCACCAGGTCGGTCTGCACCTTCTGGATGTAGTCGAGGATCGGCGTGTCCTTGTACGGCGACTCGGCCGCGGACAGCTGCTCCTTCGACTGCGCGATCACCTGGTTGACGTAGCCGACGGTCTTGTCGTGCTGCTTCTTCATCAGCGCGACGATCTTCGGGTCCTCGGCCACGCTGTTGGTGTTGAGCGTGGTGGACGACTTGCCGGTGACCGTCCACTTCCCGCGCTCCTTGGCGAGGGTGAAGTCGACGACGCTGAGGCGCTGGCCCCACTTGCTCGGCTCGGTGAGCAGCACCTGCCGCCCGGTGGCCTTGTTGGTGACGAAACGCTGCGGCACGTCGTTGTGGGCGTGCCCGAACAGCACGGCGTCGACGCCGGGCACCTCCTCGGCGACCATGGCGGCGGCGTTCTCCACCGGCAGGTCGGAGCCGTACGACGACAGGCCGTTGTCGCCCGCGTGCGCGGTGACCAGGACGACGTCGGCGCCCAGGCCGCGGATGACCGGCACCCACTTCTTGGCGGTCTTGACGAGGTCGAGGAACTTCAGCTTGCCGTCGACGTTCGCCTTGTCCCAGATCGCGACGCCGGGGTTGGTGAGACCGAGCACCCCGACCCTGATCGGCTTCTCGCCCTTGACGTTCATCGTCTTGATGACGAACGGCTGGTAGGCCGGGAGGCCGGTCCTGGCGGAGACGGCGTTCGCGCCGAGGACCGGCGCCTTCATCTGCTTCACCCACGCGCCGAGCAGCGGCAGGCCGTAGTTGAACTCGTGGTTGCCGAGCGTCACGGCGTCGTACCCGATGGCGTTCATGGCCTTCGCCATGGGGTGGGTCTCGCGGGTCGAGGTGATCGGCTCGATCTTGGCGTAGTAGTAGTCCAGCGGTGTGCCCTGGAGGGTGTCGCCGGAGTCGAAGAGCAGGGTGTGGCCGGCGCCGCGGTCGGCCCTGATCTGCGAGACCATCGTCGAGATCTTGGCCAGGCCCACGTCGTTGTGCGCGCTGTCGTCGTACTCCGCGTTCTTGTAGTAGTCCCAGTTGAGCGCGTTTCCATGGATGTCGGAACTGGCCATGACGGTGATTTTCACCGTCTTGGCGGGTGCCGCCGAGGCGGCGGCGCCGGGCAGGAGGAGACCGAGGGCCACGGTGGTGGCGCCCGCGGTCAGCCTGATCGCTGAACTCATGACGCGTGACGATAACGTCGCGCAATTACCAACTGGTCACGAAGTTCTTAACCGGACATGTCTGTACAAGGTGACACGCTTGCCGCTCGGGCCGGACCGTGGGCTGGACCCGCCCGACGGCGGGTGGGAGCCCCCGCCGCCGTCGCTGGCGCCCATGACCCCGGTGAGCCGGACCCGCGTCCCCGCGACCCCGAGCGGTACCCCTGGGAGTTCTGGTGGGGCGGGCGGCGGGCGCTGGCGTACGTCGAGGGCGGCAGGCTCACCCTGCGCGCCGCGGACGGCGCCGACCTCACCGCCGGCCACCGCTGGGTGCGCCTGCCGGGTAAGGGGAACGGCGCGGGGTAGGTGCGGGGTAGGTACCGGGAGGCCGGGAGGGGCCGGGAGGGGCCGGGAGGGGGAGGTGCGGTCATGGGCGGTGCCGGCGGGAGCGGGGGAGCGGCAGGGCGGCGTCATCCGGTCACCGGCGAGCACAGGTACGAGCAGGAGATCACCTCGGCGGACGAGCACGAGGAGCGGCCGGGACGCAGCCTGGTGACGACCGACCACGAGGTGATCCGGCGATGGGCCGAGGATCGGGGCGCCACGCCCGCGATCGTCCCCGGCACCGGGCACGAGGGCCGTCCGGGGGTTCTCCGCTTCGACTTCCCAGGCCACGGCGGCGAGGACCTGACGCGCATCTCCTGGGACGAGTGGTTCGGGACGTTCGAGGAGCGCGGGCTCGACTTCGTCTACCAGGAACACCGCAAGGACGGCAGCCCGAGCACTTTCTTCCGCCTGGAGAACCCCGGCCGGCAGGACGCCTAGTTACTTCTCGCTGAGCGGACGAATCCGAGCTCGGCGGCGTAGTCCTCGAGTTTCGCCCGCAACTGGCGGCGTCCTCGGTGGAGGCGCGACATCACCGTGCCGATGGGCACGTCCATGATCTCCGCGATCTCCTTGTAGGCGAAGCCCTCCACGTCGGCGAGGTAGACGGCCATCCGGAAGTCCTCCTGCAGTTCCTGGAGCGCCTGCTTCACCCGGGAGTCGGGCAGGCTCTCCAGCGCCTCCACCTCGGCGGATTTCAGTCCCGTAGAGGTGTGCGAGGCCGCCTCGGCGAGCTGCCAGTCCTCCACGTCCTCCGTCGCGGCCCGCTGCGGCTGGCGTTGCTGGCGCCGGTAGGTGTTGATGTAGGTGTTGGTCAGGATGCGGTACAGCCAGGCCCGGAGGTTCGTGCCCTCGCGGAACTGGTGGAAGTTGCTGAACGCCCGCATGTAGACGTCCTGTACGAGGTCCTCGGCGTCGGTGGGGTTGCGGGCGAGCCGTAGGGCCCCGGCGTAGATCTGGCCGATGTACGGCAGCGCGTCCCGCTCGAACCGCAGGCGCCGCCGTTCGACCGCCGTATCGTCGACGATCGTCATTTTCCCCACCTCCTTGAGAGCCTGCCTCATAGTTACGACCGCTTTGTCCGATCCGGTCGCACGATTCGCCTACCCATGGTCTCCTTTTCGACACGGCTTGCCACCGGCTTTTCGGCTCGGGGGAGGCGGCCGCCCCGACCTGCGCCTCGATGGGATCGGCCGGGCCCGCCGGAGGGCGGCCGATTCTCAGGCCGCGTCGCGGCGATCGGTGGACCGGACCGTGCCGCCGGAGGAGGGGCCGCCGGAGGAGGGGCCACCGGAGGTGGGATCGCCGGGCAGGGACCCGCCGGCGGACGGGCCGCCGAGAGGGTGCGGGGCGAGATCGGCGCCGCGCGGGGTCCGGTACGGCTCGCGCGCTCGCAGGTCCACGGTCTGGATGGTCCGGCTGATGTCACTGGGCGTCACCAGGCCGACGATCCGGCCGTCGTCCAGCACCACCGCCCGGCCGTCGGTGGAGCCGCTCATCCGCTGGAGCAGTTCGGTGAGGAGGTCGTCCGGACGGGCCGACGGCACGTCCGGCGGCGGGCACGCGATCTCCCGGAGCGGCGTGGCCTCCCTGCGGGCGGGGTCGACGGCCCGGATGCGGCCCAGTGTCACCAGCCCGGCGAACCGGCCGTCGTCGTCCACGAGCGGATAGGTGGACAGGTGGTGGCGGAGCACGAGCCGGTCGATCAGCCCGGCCACCGTCTCGTCCGGCTGGGCGGTGATGGGGTGGCGGGACATGACCTCCGCCACCTTGATCCCGTGCAGCGCGGCGTCGATCTGCGTCTGCTGCTCCTCCGCGCTGGCGGCGTTGACCAGGAACAGGCCGATGAGCGCCAGCCAGAGCCCCTGGAAGCCGAGGCCGGAGACGAGGTTGAGGAACCCCAGGATGATCAGTGTGTAGCCGAAGACCCGGCCGGCCCGGGCGGCGGCCACGGCGGCCCGCAGGCGGTCGCCCCAGCGGGCCCACAGGAAGGCGCGCAGCACCCGGCCGCCGTCCAGCGGCGCGGCGGGGATGAGGTTGAACACCGCCAGCAGCACGTTCACGACGGCGAGGTAGCCGAACATCCCGCTGACCAGCGCGGGTCCGCCCACGGCGGAGACCCCCCAGGTCACCAGGGCGAAGAAGCCGCCGAGCACGACGCTGGTGAGCGGGCCGACACCGGCGATCTTGAGGTCGGCGCCGGGGGAGCGGGGCTCGCCGCGAAGCTGGGCCACGCCGCCGAGCAGCCAGAGCGTGATGCCGGTGACCTCCACGCCGTGCCGGCGCGCCACGATCGCATGGGCGAGCTCGTGGGCGAGCAGCGAGGCCAGGAAGAGCACGGCCGACACCAGCGCGGCCAGCACGTACGCCGCGAGCGGCAGGCCGGGGAAGGCGATCGGGAACCGCCCGAAGGCCAGCCCGACGACCAGGATCACGACAATCACGAGAACGCTGAGGTTGAGCCCGACCGGGACCCCGCCGATGCGGCCGAGACTGATCGACGATCGCATCCTGCCTCCCCTCGTCCCTGTGACAGGGCCTACCCACAAAGGCACAGGTCACGCGGCTTGCGGCGACCGGGAACAGGCGGAGAAGAGGCGGGCACACGGCCGGAACGGCAGGAACGGGCGGGGACGCGGGGACGCGGGGACGTGGGGGCCTGGGGACGTGGGGACGCGGAACAGGGCCGGCCCAGCGGAGTGCCCGGCGCCCGCCCGGTCCCGGAAAAGCGATACGGATATATCCCGATAAAACCCCATTTTCGCCGTTCCGAAACCGCTCCGTCACGCGACGAAGCGCTTCATGTGCGCGCCGGAGGTATCATCATTCGCGACAACAATCGCCGTAATGGGAAAGCGCGCCCGCCAGTCCGGAACGACACCGGAACGAGGAGACGGTGATGAACGACCGGAAACCTCCGCTGAGAATGCCTTATCGCATTGTGCTGATCGCGGCGGCGGTCGTCCCCGTCGTCCTCTCGACCGCGGCCGGGTCGGTGCTGGTGAACGCGGAGGAGGGCTTCCCCGGCGATGCCTGGGAGTGGGGAAAGCTCTTCCTCGGGGCGGCCCTGCTCGTGTTCGCGGCCTGTGCCCTGACCTTTCTCGGATGGATGGCCAGGGTGCTTCTCCGGCGGCCGGAGAACGAGGACGAACTCCGCTTTCTCGAGTTGCTGAACCGGCTGGGAACCGCCTTCAGGAAGCCGTCCAGGGTGGTCGCCACTCTTGTCGCACTCATGGTCCTCGCCCCGATCGCGTGGCTGGTTCCGAGCGACGGGCTGGAGCCGGGCGAACTGCTCATCATGAGCGCCCGGGACGAGAGCGGGGCGGCCAACGCCCGGAGGATCCTCGTCCAGCAGTGGAACCAGGCTCACCCGGACAACAGGGTGAAGTTCATCGACGTGGGCACCGAGCCCGACCAGCAGCACACGAGGATGGTGAGCGACGCGCGGAAGGGCGGCGCCCACGAGGCGGACGTGTACGTCCTCGACGTCGTCTACATGACGGAATTCATCGCCAACGGCTACCTACGCCCCCTCGACGAGGCCAGGCGGTCCCCCGAGGGGAAGAACGACGACTTCCTCGACAACGTCCTGAGCACCTGCCAGGACATGAGCGGGAACCACGAGGGGTTATGGGCGCTGCCCTTCAACACCGACGCGGGGCTGCTCTACCGGAATTCAGGAGCGCGGGAACCGGCGAGTTGGCAGGACTATTTCCCCGGCTCCGCCAACGCGGCCCACCTGGTCGGCTCGGAGAGTCTGACGGTCACCGCCCTGGAGGCGATCTGGGCCCATGACGGCGAGGTGGTGAACCACGACGGAGGGCTCGTGCTGACGCCGGACAGGAGCGCCGTCGACTTCGACCAGAACGCGCGCGAGGCGCTGCGGGACCTGGCGGACTCCTACCGGGGAAAGGACCCGGAGGATTCGGTCGACGCCGAGGCGGCGGCCCTCGACGCGTTCCGCGGCGGAAAGACCGGCGTCATGCGGAACTGGCCGGTGGTCTACGACAAGCTGGCCCCGACCGCGGGCGGCTCTCCCTCTCTCAAGGTCACCCAGCTTCCGCACGAGAGCGTGCTCGGCGGGCAGAACCTGGCCGTCTCCACCTGGACGGACAGGCCCCGAGCGGCCCAGGCGCTGATCGAGTTCCTCACCAGTCCGTCCAGCGAACTGATCCTCTTCGAGGTCGGGGGATTCGCCCCGACCCGGGAGTACGCGTACATGTACGCCACCCGCCCCTACCGGGACGAGCTCAGAGCCGCCGTGAAGAGAGCGCGCCTCCGCCCGGTCACCCCGCACTACACCGAGTTCAGCGCGACGTTCCGCGAGGGCGTCCTGTACGCGATCAGCAACAAGGGCCGCTACCCGGCCGACTTCCCGCGCAAGCTCGCGAGCGTCGTCGCGACCGGGTCCCACGACAACTGATCCGGGCATGTCCCCATGACGGCCCGCGCGACGGCCCCGGGCAGGACGGCTGCCCGGGGGCGTCACGTGAGCGGGCGGCTCAGCGGAGGTAGATGTTCGGCCCTGGCAGTGAGGCCTTGCCTCGTGCTGCGCGAGGGTCGGCGACTACTCGGTTTGCTCCTTGCTGTTCTCCACATTGGCGCGCAAGGGAAGGAACGCACGCATCTGCTCCACATACGGCCAGACGTGACCCCTGCTTTTGAGGATCAGCCCGAGTTCTTCCAGCGCGTTGACGTCCCGACTCACGGTTCGCCGGGTCTTGCCGGCGTATTCGAGGGCCAGACGTGTACTCAGCTCCGGGATCTTGCTGATGGGCGTCCATTGTTCGGGGGGGAGATCTAAGACGAGATGCCGCTGGCGGACGCTGGCCGCGGTGTGACCGTCTGGGACGGTCTCGTGAACGAAGTTGATCCATGCCACGGTGAGCTGCTGCTTCTGGATCATCTTGACCTGCTCATGCAACTCGTCGACGAAGCCTTGTAGCGCGTAGAAGAGGAACCCGGCCGGGTCGTAAGGGGGCTGGGTGCTTTCCTGCAGCACTTGGTAGTACCGGGTCCGGGTACGCATATAGAAGTTGGCGGGTAGGTGCGCGGCCAGTGTCGGGACGCCAGCCTGGAGCAGAAGTTGGTACTCCACAAGCCGCGCAGTGCGGCCATTGCCATCTCGGAAGGGGTGGATCCAGGCGATGTACAGGTGGGCCAGCAACGCCGAGAGGATGCCTGCTGGCTGGCGTGACTCCTCACCAGCGACCTTGTCTATCAGGCGGAGCCATTTGCATAGCTGGTCAAGGAGATACCCGCAATCTTCCGGTGGCGCGCCTCGGTAGTTGCCCACCAGGACGTTCTCCGTACGGACCTCGCCGGGGGCGGCCTTCTCGGCGCCGGGGACATTCCTGAGGACGATTCGGTTCAGCTCCTCGATCCGTCCCCGGGTGAGGGCCAGGGAGTTGCCCTTCCTGACGTCGGACTCGATCAGGTCGTAGGCCTCCACGATGTTGTCGACCTCCCGCCCGAGGTACTCGAGAGAGGGTGGTAAGTCGAGCTGGTGGCGGACGCGTTGAAGGACCTCGTTCTCGGACAGCGTGTTGCCCTCGATCCTCGTGGTGGCGTGGGCGCTCTTGCTCAGGAAGATCTGGTTGAACTCGTGGGCGAGGCCGGGTTGAAGTGGAGCTCCGGCGATGTGCCCGCACTTGGAGAGCACCTCGCCGAGCAGCATCCATGTCCGGTAGTCGAGTTGCTCTCGCGGATCGAAGTCGAACGCGATCCACGGGTGTGTGTCGGAGTACTGTCGGCCCATGTGTCCAATTCTAAAGGAGTTATATCCCCAGGTGAGATGGTATAAATCTATCGTTACGAATCTTTTTTGGCGTCCGGAGTGTCCATAGCAGTGTCCAGGAGGGTGTCTAATGAAGGTCAACGGGGAGGCGATACCGCAGATCAAGATCACGGCATGAAGGGGGAGGCCACGTGGCCGAATCCAAGGGCGAGCTGATCCTCTACACCACGGAGGACGGGCGCGCCGATATCCAGATGCGCACCGACGGCGCGACGATCTGGATGACCCAGGCGGAGATGGCGGTCCTGTTCGACACCAGCGTGCCGAACATCAACCAGAGGATCTCGGCCATCCTGGAGGAGGGTGAGCTGACCCCGGCAACTATTAACTCAGAGTTAATAGTTCGGCAGGAGGGCGGCCGTCTCGTCCGGCGCGAGGTGAAGATGTACAACCTGGACATGGTCCTCGCGGTCGGCTACCGGGTGCGTTCTCCGAGGGGCACCCAGTTCCGTCAGTGGGCGACCACCACCCTGCGCGAGTTCCTGATCAAAGGGTTCGTCATGAACGACGAACGCCTCAAGGACCCCGGCGGCTACGACTACTTCGACGAGCTTCTCCAGCGGATCCGTGAGATCCGGGCGTCGGAGAAGCGCTTCTACCAGAAGGTCCGCGACCTGTTCGCCACCAGCGTCGACTATGACGGTAAGTCCGCGGCTTCCCGGGAAATCTACGCGAAGATCCAGAACAAGCTGACGTACGCGGTCACCAGGCACGCCGCCGCCGAGTTGATCGTGAAGCGGGCCGATCCGTCCGCGCCCAACATGGGGCTGACCTCCTGGAAGGGAAGCCGAGTCCGCAAGACGGACATCGCGGTCGCCAAGAACTACCTGACCGCGGGCGAGATAGAGGACCTCAACCGGCTGACCACCCAGTTCCTCGACTTCGCCGAAGGCCGGGCGAAGCGCCGTCAGACCACGACGATGGCCGAGTGGGTGGTGCAGACGGACCGGTTCATCGACTTCAACGAACTCCCGCTCCTGACCAACGCCGGCAAAGTGTCCCATAAGGACATGGAGGCCATCGTCGGCGACCGCTTCCAGGACTTCGATGAGCGCCGACGCAAGTGGGAGGCAGTTGAGGCCGACAAGGAGGACGCCGAGATGCTCGCCGAGACCGAGGCCGAAAGTCTGGCCGAGTTGGAGCAGATCGAGGACAACCTTCGGGGCCGGTACGGCGACAACCCCGCCTGACGGCGCTTGAGCCGTCAAGGGCCGAAGAGTGATCAGCGGATGAGGAAGTTGATCTATTGTGCCCTGTGATGGCCCCGGGCAGGACGGCTGCCCGGGGGCCTTCACATGAGCGGGCGGCTCAGCGGAGGTAGATGTTCGGCTTGGCGGGGGTCGCCATGCCGTCGCCGAGGAAGAAGCCCGGGTGGGGCGGCTGGTTGTAGGCGGTGTTCTGCCAGGCGATCGCCAGCCGGTACGTCGGGTCGTGCATGAGCGTGTGGATCTGGCGGGTGGTCGCCGTGGTCGTGCTGTAGATCCGCAGGGCGGTGTTGTCATTCGTCGGCCAGACGACCTCCTCGCGCCAGTCGCCGAACAGGTCGGCCGACAGCGAAGGGGTCGACTTGGTGCCGTTGTTGGAGTGGACCCCGTTCGCCGTCAGCAGCCGGGTGTCACTACTTGTGCCGTACTTGTCGATGTGGGTGCCGTCGAGCAGTTCGCGGACGGGGTCGGCGTCCCACCAGACGAGGAAGTTCGTCGAGCCCGGCTTGCGCCCGACGTTCTGCCCCCTGGTGTTGTAGACGCCGGAGACCGCGGCCGACCACGACTCGGCGCCCGGGCTGCCGGCCCAGATGTCGCCGGAGACGCCGCGCCCGTTGTCGCAGCCGCAGGAGCCGTTGGTCCAGATGATGGAGCCGGTGCGGGCGTCGGCCATCCACGCCGCGGGCTTGCTGGTGTCCTCGTCGACCTTGAACACCTCCAGCCCGGCCCGGGACGGGTCGAGGTCGCCGACGTGCAGGGCGTCGCCGTGCCCGTTGCCGGTGTTCCACAGCGGCGTGCCGTTGTCGTTGATCGCCATCGCGCCGAAGACGATCTCGTCCCTGCCGTCGCCGTCCACGTCGGCCACCGCCAGGTTGTGGTTGCCCTGGCCCGTGTACTGGCTGCCGCTGGAGTTGGAGTCGAAGGTCCACCGCTTGGTCAGCGAGCCGTTGCGGAAGTCCCACGCCGCGATGACCGTACGGGTGTAGTAGCCGCGCGACATGACCAGCGACGGGCGGGCGCCGTCGAGATAGGCGGTGGCGGCGAGGAAGCGGTCCACCCGGTTGCCGTAGGAGTCGCCCCAGGAGGAGACCGTCCCGCGCGGTGGGTCGTAGTTCACGGTGGACACGGCGGCGCCGGTCTGGCCGTTGAACATCGTCAGGTACTCCGGCCCGGACAGGACGTAACCGGAGGAGTTGCGGTAGTCGGCCGAGGAACTGCCGATGACCTTCCCGGTGCCGTCCTTGGTGCCGTCGGCGGTCTTCATCGCCACCTCGGCCCTGCCGTCGCCGTCGTAGTCGTACACCTGGAACTGCGTGTAGTGCGCGCCCGCGCGGATGTTGCGGCCGAGGTCGATCCGCCACATCCGGGAGCCGTTGAGTCGGTACGCGTCGACGAAGACGTTGCCGGTGTATCCGGACTGGGAGTTGTCCTTGGCGTTGGACGGGTCCCACTTCAGCACGAACTCGTACTGGCCGTCGCCGTCCAGGTCGCCCACGCTCGCGTCGTTGGCGCTGTAGGTGTAGGCGACCCCGTCGGGCGTCGTGCCGCCGGACGGCGGCTGGATGGGCACGTCGAGATAGTCGCCGCCGGCGAAACGCAGCGACGACGCCGACGCCGCCTGCTCGGCGCCGTCCACCACGGCCCGCACCGTGTACGACGCGTCGGCGGCGGCGCCCGAGTCGACGTAGTTCGTGGAGTTGGTGATCGGCGAGGAGTTCAGCTTCGTCGACCCCCGGTAGACGTTGAACCCGGTGCCGATGCTCTCGGTGCCGAGCAGCCGCCAGGAGACCAGGTTGCCGTTGCCGGACCGCACGCTGATCAGGCCGCGGCCCAGGTTCTCCATCTGCCGCGCCCCGGCCGGGATGGTCGTGGGGGTCGCCGACGGGCTCGGGGAGGGGCTGGGCGACGGGCTCGGCGACGGGCTCGGAGACCGCGTCGGGCTGGCACTGGGGCTGGCACTGGGGCTGGGCGACGCACTGGGGCTGGCACTGGGGCTGGGCGACGCACTGGGGCTGTTCGTGACCCCGCCGGTGCAGGCGGTGCCGTTGAGCGCGAAGTTCGCGGGCACGGGGTTGGCGGAGTCGTTCCACGAACCGTTGAAGCCGAACGACGCCGTCCCGCCGGTGGGGATCGACCCGTTGTAGCCGGCGTCCTTCGCGGTCACCTGCGCGCCGCTCTGAGTGACCGTCGCGTTCCACGCCTGCGTCACCGTCTGCCCCGCGGTGTACGACCAGGTGAGCGTCCAGCCGTTGACCGCGTCGCCGAGGTTGGTGATCGTCACGGAGGTGCCGAACCCGCCCTGCCATTGGTTCGTCACCTGATAGTCGACCCGGCAGCCCGCCGCCGCCGACGCGGGGAGGGCGGGCAGCGCCCCGGCTCCCGCGAGGGCGGCGGCCGAGGCCACGGCGGCGATCGACGCGAATCTTCGTCGTGTGGTCATCCAAACTCCAGACGAGGGTGCCGGTGGTGCCGGCAGGGCCGCGACGGCGTCCGGGACGCACCGCGCCGGCCGGTCCACGCGAGACCTCCGAGAGCCGGGGACCTGGGGCGGTGGGCCGGACGCGACCCGGGCGGGGCCATGCCGGGGTGCCGCGTCATCACAACGCGAAACGGGCGCTGTGGTCAAACATTCGCTATTCACCCATGTGGACGCGGCCGCTCGGCGCGTCCCCGGGTGGCGGCCCGGGCAGGTGGGAGCGGTCGCGGCCGGGCCCGCGCCGGGCGTCCCCGCACTGCCGGACGGCAGTGATCACTGAAAATTTCACCTTCCGGGCACCGCCGCCCTGGGAACGTTCACAGCCGCTTCCCCGGCGGCCGGCTGCATCCGCGGCCTCCGCCGGGCTCGAATACCGATGCGAAGACGTACGGGCGACTTCCGGCAACAGGAGGAGCGGTTCATGCCACAGCCTGCCACCGTGATCGTCGTCGGCGCGGGACTCGCGGGGCTGGCCTGCGCCGTCCACCTGCACAGGGCGGGGGTGGCGGTCCGGGTCCTGGAGGCCTCCGACGGCGTCGGCGGCCGGATCCGCACCGATCTCGTGGACGGCTTCCGGCTCGACCGCGGGTATCAGGTCTTCAACACCGGCTATCCCGAGGCCGCCCGGGTCCTCGACATCCCGGCGCTGCGCCTGCGTCCGTTCACCTCGGGAGTGATCGTCTTCCGCGAGGGGCGGCGCGAGCGGGTGACGCTGCCGTGGCGGCATCCGCGCCAGGCGCTCAGCGGCCTGTCCGCCCGGGTGGGCACGCCCGTGGACAAGGCCGTGCTCGCCGCGCTCACCACCCGCGACCTGCTGCTGCCCGACTCCCTCGTACGGCGGCGGGGCGGCGCCGAGCGCACCACCGAGGAGGAACTGCGGCACTGGGGCGCGTCCCCGGAGGTCGTCGAGAACCTGTTCCGGCCCTTCCTGGCGGGCGTGGTCCTGGAGCGGGAACTGGAGACCTCCAGCCGGATCTTCCACCTGTTCTGGCGGTCCTTCGTGCGGGGCACCATCGGCCTGCCGGCCCTTGGCATGGAGCGGATCCCGGAGCAGCTCGCCGAGCGTCTCCCGCCGGACGCGGTCCGCCTGGAGACCGCCGTCGGCGCGCTGACCCCCACCGGTGTCGCCCTCGACGGCGAGGGTGAGATGGGCGGCGAGATGGAGGCGTCCGCCGTGGTGGTCGCGGCCGACCCGGCCACGGCGGGTCGGCTCCTGCCAGGTCTGCCGGTGCCCGCGATGCGGCCGGTCACGACCTTCTACGGCGACGCACGTCGCCACCTACGCGATCGAGGCGGCCCTGCCCGCGATGCCGCCCCCGATGCCGCTGCGCCGCCCGGTGCGTCTCCCGGCGGAGGGCCCCGGCGCGCGTGGAGCACGGCGCTACGTCTGCGGCGACCACCGCGACACCGGGTCCATCCAGGGCGCGCTGGTCTCCGGGCGGCGGGCCGCCCGGGCGGTGCTGGAGGATCTGCGCACGCGCCCGGCGGCGGCCGGCGAGGGCCCGGCCGCCCGCGACCGCGCCGGTCAGGCCTGAGCGCCGGAACCGCCGCCAGAGCCCTCGCCGGATTCCTCACCGGAATCCCCGCGGGGGCCGTCGCCGAGCAGGTCCAGCCAGTGCCGCATGCAGACGATGAGCTCCTCGGCGTCGACGGGCTTGGTGACGTAGTCACTCGCGCCGGATGACAGCGTCTTCTCCCGGTCACCGTGCATGGCCTTGGCGGTCACCGCGATGATCGGCAGCTTGGCGAAGCGCGGCATCGACCGGATGGCGGCGGTGGCGGCGTAGCCGTCCATCTCCGGCATCATGATGTCCATCAGCACCAGATCGACGTCGTCGTTGCTCATCAGGACGTCGATGCCCTTGCGGCCGTTCTCCGCGTACAGCACCTGCATGCCGTGCAGTTCGAGGATCGTGGTGAGGGCGAAGACGTTGCGCACGTCGTCGTCCACGACCAGCACCTTGCGGCCCACCAGCGCGCTGTCCACCTTCCCGGTCTCGTGCGCGCCCTCCTCGGCCGGTGGCTGCACGAGCGGCTGCACGAGCGGCTGCACGAGCGGCAGCACGTCGCCGGGCTCGTTCGCCGACAGGTGCAGCGTGATCCGCTCACGCAGCTCGTCCAGGCTGGGCAGGCGCTCCAGCGGCTGGTTGCGGGAGCGTACCTGGAGCAGGTCCTCCTGCGGACGCGACAGCTTGCGCGAGTGGTGGGCGAGCACCGGCAGCGTCCGCAGGGCAGCGTCGCGGTCCAGGCCCCTCAGGAAGTCCGCCACGATGTCGTGGGGCATGCCGAGGTCGAGGACGATGCAGTGCACGCTCTCCCGGAGCAGCAGCGACAGCGCCGACGCCGCGTCGTTCGCGGTCGACACCTCCACGGGCCCGTGGGTGTCGCGCAGGTCCGCCGCGACACTCTGCGCCAGCATCGACAGCAGGCCGCCCGGCCTGGGCTCGACGACCAGCAGGCGGGGACGCGGCCTGCCGTCACTCCTGCCGTTCCCTTTCTCGCCGCCCCTCTCGCCGTTCCCGCGGTCGGGCCCCGCGCCCGGTGCCGCCGCGAGGGCGCCGGCCACCGGCGCCGGGTCGACCGGTGCCCGCGCCGGCTCCGGCACGCGGATCTCGGGCTCGTCCCGGTTCGCGAGGTTCTGGGCGGTGAAGTGGGTCAGCGGGAGATAGAGGGTGAACGTGCTGCCCTCGCCCAGTGCGCTCGTCGCGCGGATCTCGCCGCCGAGCAGGGTGGCGATCTCCCGGCTGATCGACAGGCCCAGGCCGGTGCCGCCGTACTTGCGGCTGGTCGTGCCGTCGGCCTGCTGGAAGGCGTCGAAGATCTGCGAGAGGTTCTCCGGGGCGATGCCGATGCCCGTGTCCACCACGTGGAAGGCGAGGACCTCCTGTCCGGCGCCGCCCGGCAGGCCCGCGCCGGGGGCGCGTTCGATGCGCAGCTCGACAGAGCCCGCCTCGGTGAACTTGACCGCGTTCGACAGCAGGTTGCGCAGCACCTGCCGCAGCCGCTGCTCGTCGGTCATCAGGCGGGCCGGGACGTCGGAGGCGACGGTGACGCCGAAGCGCAGGCCCTTCTGGGTGGTCAGCGGCCGGAAGTTGGCGTCGACGTAGTCGAGGAGCTGCCGCAGGCTGACCGGTTCCGGCGTGATGTCCATCTTGCCGGCCTCGATCTTCGACAGGTCGAGGATGTCGTTGATGAGCTGGAGCAGGTCGGTGCCGGCCGAGTGGATGACGTTGGCGTACTCCACCTGCTTGTGCGTGAGGTTGCGGGTGGGGTTCTGCGCGAGAAGCTGGGCCAGGATGAGCAGCGAGTTGAGCGGGGTGCGCAGCTCGTGGCTCATGTTCGCGAGGAACTCGCTCTTGTACTTCGAGGCCAGCGCGAGCTGCTGGGCGCGGTCCTCCAGCTCCTGGCGGGCCTGCTCGATCTCGCTGTTCTTGGTCTCGATGTCGCGGTTCTGCTGGGCCAGCAGCTCCGCCTTCTCCTCCAGCTCGGCGTTCGAGCGCTGGAGCTCCTCCTGCCGCACCTGCAGCTCGGTGGCGAGCCGCTGCGACTCGGTGAGCAGCGCGTCGGTGCGGGCGTTGGCCACGATCGTGTTGACGTTGGCACCGATCGTCTCGACGAGCTGCTCCAGGAAGTCGCGGTGGACCTTGGCGAAACGGCCCAGGCTGGCCAGCTCGATCACGCCGAGCACCTGGTCCTCCACCACGATCGGCAGCACGATGAGGGTGACCGGACCGGTCTGGCCGAGGCTGGACGACACCGTCAGGTAGCCCGGCGGGATCTCCTCCACCAGGATGGTCCGCCTGGCCTGCGCGGCCTGGCCGACCAGGGACTCCCCGAACGCGTGCCGGCGGGAGATCTCCCGGTGGCCGTAGCAGCCGACCACCCGAAGCTCCGCGCCCGCCGGGGTCTCCTCGGCCAGCAGGAACGTGCCGTGCTGCGCGTTGACCAGCGGCGCCAGCTCGTTCATGACCAGCTCGGCGACCGCCGACAGGTCGCGGTGGCCCTGCATGAGCCCGGAGATGCGGGCCAGGTTGGTCTTGAGCCAGTCCTGCTCCTGGTTGGCCCGGGTCGACTCGCGCAGCGACTCCACCATGGAGTTGACGTTGTCCTTGAGGTCGGCGAGCTCGCCCTCCGCGTCCACCGTGATGGAGCGGGTGAGGTCGCCGGAGGTCACGGCGCTGGTCACCTCGGCGATCGCGCGCACCTGGCGGGTGAGGTTGCCGGCCAGCTCGTTGACGTTCTCGGTCAGCCGCTTCCAGGTGCCCGACACGCCCTCGACCTCGGCCTGACCCCCCAGCCGTCCCTCGCTGCCCACCTCCCGGGCGACGCGGGTGCTCTCGGCGGCGAACGACGAGAGCTGGTCGACCATGGTGTTGATGGTCGTCTTCAGCGCGAGGATCTCGCCGCGGGCGACGACGTCGATCTTCTTGGTCAGGTCGCCCTGGGCGACGGCCGTCGTGACCTGGGCGATGGACCGCACCTGGTTGGTGAGGTTGTCGGCCATCGAGTTGACGTTGTCGGTGAGGTCCTTCCAGGTGCCCGCCACGTTGGGCACCCGGGCCTGGCCGCCGAGCTGGCCTTCGGTGCCGACCTCGCGGGCGACGCGGGTGACCTCGTCGCCGAACGCGCTGAGCGTGTCGACCATGGTGTTGATGGTCTGGGCGAGCGCGGCGACCTCGCCCTTGGCCTCGACGGTGATCTTCTGGGAGAGGTCGCCCTTGGCGACGGCGGTGGCGACCTGCGCGATGGACCGCACCTGGCTGGTGAGGTTGGACGCCATCACGTTCACCGAGTCGGTGAGGTCCTTCCAGGTGCCCGACACCCCGCGTACGGTCGCCTGGCCGCCCAGGCGGCCCTCCGTGCCGACCTCCCGGGACACCCGGGTGACCTCGTCGGCGAACGACGAGAGCTGGTCGACCATCGTGTTGATGGTCTCCTTGAGCTCCAGGATCTCGCCGCGGGCGTCGACCCGGATCTTCTGCGACAGGTCGCCGCGGGCGACCGCCGTCGTCACCTGGGCGATGCTGCGCACCTGGTCGGTGAGGTTGTCGGCCATGACGTTCACCGACTCGGTCAGCGCCTTCCAGGTGCCGGAGACGCCCTTCACGTCGGCCTGGCCGCCGAGGCGGCCCTCGGTGCCGACCTCGCGGGCGACGCGGGTGACCTCGTCGGCGAAGGCGCTGAGCGTGTCGACCATGGTGTTGATGGTCTGGGCGAGCGCGGCGACCTCGCCCTTGGCCTCGACGGTGATCTTCTGGGAGAGATCGCCCTTGGCGACGGCGGTGGCGACCTGGGAGATGTTGCGGACCTGGCTGGTGAGGTTGCCGGCCATGAAGTTGACGGAGTCGGTGAGGTCGCGCCAGGTGCCGGAGACGCCCTTCACGTCGGCCTGGCCGCCGAGCTGGCCTTCCGTGCCGACTTCGCGGGCGACGCGGGTGACCTCGTCGGCGAAGGACGAGAGCTGGTCGACCATGGTGTTGACGGTGTTCTTGAGTTCGAGGATCTCGCCGCGGGCGTCGACGGTGATCTTCTGGGAGAGGTCGCCCTTGGCGACGGCGGTGGTGACCTCGGCGATGGAGCGGACCTGGCTGGTGAGGTTGCCGGCCATGAAGTTCACCGAGTCGGTGAGGTCGCGCCAGGTCCCGGCCACGCCGGGGACCTGCGCCTGGCCGCCGAGCTGGCCCTCGGTGCCGACTTCGCGGGCGACGCGGGTGACCTCGTCGGCGAAGGACGAGAGCTGGTCGACCATGGTGTTGACGGTGTTCTTGAGTTCGAGGATCTCGCCGCGGGCGTCGACGGTGATCTTCTGGGAGAGGTCGCCCTTGGCGACGGCGGTGGTGACCTCGGCGATGGAGCGGACCTGGCTGGTGAGGTTGCCCGCCATCGCGTTCACCGAGTCGGTGAGGTCCTTCCAGGTGCCGGAGACCGCCGGCACCTCGGCCTGGCCGCCGAGCTGGCCCTCGGTGCCGACCTCGCGCGCCACCCGGGTCACCTCGGAGGTGAAGAGGGAGAGCTGGTCGACCATCCCGTTGAAGACGGTCGCTATCTCCCGCAGCAGCCCGTCGCCGTCCTCCGGCAGCCGGGTGCCGAAGTCGCCGTCCCGTACGGCGGTCAGGCCCGCCAGGAGTTCCCGCAGATCCAGTTCCGGATCGCCACCGGCGGCGCGGGAGGTTCTCGCGCGCTTGACGGTGCCCGCTCTCTCGACCATGTCCACCCTCGCGATCCCGTTTGACCAGGGAAAGAAAGCATATAAAGCACCGCCGGACGCGTCTGCCCGCGGCGCCCGAATGGTACATCTCGCAGGGTGCGAACGCGCCTCTCCCCGGGCGGCCGGGGGGCCGCCCGGGACGGCCCGGAGAGGCCCGGCGCGGAAGAGCTCAGCCCGTGGAGTCGCGGCCGGCGTCGAACGCCTTCTCGTAGTCGACGCTGGGGGGCATGAACAGGGCAAACCCGTCTTATTCCGCCGGCGTCGAGCGGAACACCGACTGTGGCGGCTTCTTCGACTGGTAGAGCCACGCGTCGAAGAAGGAGCCGAGGTTCTGCCCGCTCAGCCTCTCCGCGAGATCGACGAAGTCGGACGTGGTCACCGTGCCGTACTTGTGCTCCTGCGCCCAGGTCTTCAGCAGGGTGAAGAACACCTTGTCGCCGATCTTCTCCCGGAGGGCGTGCACCGTCATCGCGCCTCGCAGGTAGATCGCGTTCTCGTCGAACATGTGCGCCTGGCCGGGGTCACCGGTCTTCAGGTGCCAGAAGGCGCCGTCCTTCCGGTAGAGCCGGTCGAAGGTGTCCCTGGCGGACGGCCCGTCGTGCTGCTCCTGGTAGAGCCATTCCGCGTACTTCGCGAAGCCCTCGTTGAGCCAGATGTCCCGCCAGCTCCGCACCCCGACGCTGTTGCCGAACCACTGGTGGGCCAGCTCGTGCACGATTTCGGAGTCGTCGGTCGGGCCGCCGCTGTAGACGGGCCGGCCCTGCGTCTCCAGTGCGGTCACGGAGCCGCGGCCGTCCGCGACCCCGCCGGTGGAGGAGAACGGGTAGGGACCGAAGAGCGACGACTCCCACCTGACCGCCTCCGCCGTGAGATCGTGCAGGTGCTTCGACTTCTCCGCCAGCGCCGGGTCGTACGCCGTCACGTTCGGGATGCCGTCGACGGTGCCCTCGCTGACGACGAAACGGCCGATCGCGAGCATGGCGAGGTAGGGCGCCATCGGCTGCCGCATCTCCCACCGCACGGTCCGATAGCCGTCAGAGCCGGTCGTGTCGTCCGCGCTCGCGCGCTCGCCGTTGGCCAGCACGGTCAGCTCCTCGGGCGCGGACACCCGGAAGCTGAAGGTGGCCTTGTCCGCCGGAGTGTCGTTGGCCGGGAACCAGCTGCGCGCGCCGTCCGGCTGGGACGCGACGAACGCGCCGTCCTTGGTGTTGATCCACCCCTGCCGGCCGGTGTCGTCCGAGACCGCCGTGAGCTTCCCGGCGTAGGAGACCGCGACCGTGAACGTGGCCCCGGCTCTCAGCCCCGCGGCCGGGGTGATCACCAGTTCCTGGCCGTCGCGGCGGTAGCCGGCGCGGGCGCCGTCCACCGTCACGCTCCTGATCTCCGGTCCCGAGAAGTCGAGGTCGAACCGGGACAGGTTGTGGGTGGCGGTCGCGGTGATCGTCGCGGTGGCGTCCGCGGTGTGGTCGCCGGGGTCGAACCGGAGCCGCAGATCGTAGTGGCCGACGTCGTAGCCGCCGTTGCCCTGAAGGGGATAGTACGGATCGCCGATCCCCGGCGCGCCGGGAAGGAACGCGCCCGGCTCCGCGACGGCGGGAACGGCCGGGGACGCGACCATCATGACACTCGCGGCCAGGGCGGCTAATTTACGCACCATGTCCCCATGATGGGGATTTTCAGGAAAAAACGGTAATTCATCACATTCTTCACATCAATCACGAAATCACCTCACGCGCCGGCCATCACCTCGTCCACCAGATCGAGGCCGAGGTCCTGCGCCCGCCGGACCGGCAGATCGGCGTCGGCGAACCAGTCGTCGGTCGCCTCCGGGTGCGGGCCGACCGCGGCGACCCTGCCCGCGCCGTACGGGGTGACGAGGGCGGCGACGGTGCCGTTGGGATAGGTGGCGAGGACGGTGGCCCGGTTGCCGGGATCGAGCAGGAAGCAGGGGCCGTCCTGGAAGAAGACGCTGCGGACCCGGCCGCGCCATCGCACGTCGACGAGGGTGTCCTCCTCGTCGTCCACGGTGGCGCCGGGCGTGGCGATGTACTGGTCGGTGTCGCCCGGCAGCAACGCGAAACCCGGGGTCGCGCCGGCGAGATAGCCGCCCAGGCAGAAGCCGAGATACCGGCCGCCTCCGGCGACGTAGTCGCGCAGCGGGCCGCGGAGCTTTCTGAGGTGCCGGTAACCCCGGGACAGGTCGCCGCCGCCCGGCTGGGCGTACACCGCGGCCACGGCCAGCGACTCCGCCGTGAGCGGCACCTCCTCGCGCGGGCCCGTGTAGCGCACGTCGAAGCCCCAGCGGCTCGCCTCCAGCAGCCCGGCGACCGCCTCGGAGCATCCGGGAACCGAGGCCGGGCCCCGGTAGACGAGTGCGAGCGGCCGGCCGGAAGGCCGCGGCGGGGCCGCCTCGGAGCGGAAGGCGCGTCGTACGGCGCCGAGAATGCCGTCGAATCTCATGTGTTCCTCACCGATCCCATGCCGCTCACCCATGCCGCTCACATGTCCGGGACGGCGGCGGCCTGCGCCGGGATGCCGCGCCAGCTCGTCCCCGGGGTGAGCCGTTCGCCCTTCATCAGCAACGACAGGGCGCCGAGCGAGACGTCCTCGCCCACCACCGAGTCGTAGAGCACCACGGAACGGGCGCCGACGGTGGAGCCGGACCGGACCGTGACGGCCGACATCTTCATGACCCGGTCCTCGAACAGATGGGTCTGCAGCGACACCCCCGGCCCGATCGCGACGTCGTCGCCCACCTCCACCAGGTCGAACTCGGTCAGATAAGTGGTCGCGATCCAGGCGCGCCTGCCGATGCGGGCCCCGAACCAGCGCAGCACGCCCGGCAGGAACGGGGTTCCGGCCAGGAGGGCGACCCCGGCGGGCACCGCGGCGGCCTCCCACAGCCCGGTGACGAACTCGGTGCGCCGGACGAACCTGCTCCACAACGGCTCCACTCTGGGCCGGTACGCGCCGATGAGGCGGCGTTTGCACGCGACGCAGCAACCGATCACCCCCAGCGACGCGGCGCAGGCGACGAGCGGCGCCGCGGCCACCACCACGGGCAGGGGCAGGAGGCGCGCGAGCGCGTGCACGCCCAGGAGGTAGAGGTAGAGCCCGGCGCCGAGCAGCGTCGCCGGGAGCGTGGCGCGGAAGAACTCGACGCCCAGGCGGTGCAGCACCAGCAGGCGTGGCGGCCGGAACGTACGGTCCTCGGGAAACGCGCCGCTGTCCTGCCGCACGGGAAGGTGCATCGCGGGCGAGCCCAGCCACGAGGTGCCCTCCGGCACGCCGTCCGGCGGCGGGACGGTGCCGACGCCCACCAGGGAGCCCGGCCCCATCCGCGTCCCGGCCGGGACGACCGCGGCGTTGCCGACGAACGCGCGCCTGCCGACCTCGGTGGGACGCAGAGCGACCTGGCCACGGGCGAAGCTGGCCGCGCCGACACCCGCCATGTCGGCGACGAAGCTCTCCTCGCGCAACGTGAGGAGGTCGGGGTCGAGCTGCGCGGCCGTGGACACCTCGGCCCGGCGGCCGACCCGCGCGCCGAGCAGCCGCAGCCACGGCGAGGTGTACAGCGTGCCGTAGAGCGAGTTGGTCAGCGTCAGGCTGGACTCCAGGAGCTTGTCGGCGGCCCACTTGCGTACGCCGAGCCAGGAACGCGCCGGATGGATGCCGGCCGGCGCCTTCGGCAGCACGAGACGCTTGCCGGCCGCCACCACCGCGCAGACGACGGCCACGAACAGCGGGCCCGCCAGGAGGACGGCCACCGGAGCGGCCGGCGGGCCCCCGGCGGCCACGACCGTCCAGATGACCAGGACGCTCGGCATGATCGTGGCGAGCAGGATCGCCTCGATGCAGACGAGGCCGGCCACGGCGGCGGCCACGTGGCGTGCCTTCCAGCTCCCGGGGCCGGCGGGGGCGCGCAGCATCGCCTCGACGTCCGGGCCCAGGGACTCCACGGGGTTCGGCGGCGACCCGGCCCAGCGCCCTCCGCGCGGCACCGTCTCGCCGTGCGTCAGGGCCGACTGGTCGCCGAGCGCGGCATGGCCGGCGACCCGAGCGCCCGGCCCGAGCACCGCGCCGTTCCCGACGAACGCGTGCGGCCCGACCTCCACCGGGGCGACGACCACCCACCCGTCCTCCACCAGCCAGGCGTGCAGCGAGGCCCGGTAGCCGACCGAGGCCCCCTCGCCGATCCGCAGCATCGCCGGGAGGTTGACGTCGGCGGTCGCGATGGCGGTGGCGGGCCCGACCTCGGCGCCGAGCAGCCGCAGATAGGCGGCCATCATGGGGGAGCCGCTCAGCGTCGGCAGCGGAGAGAGGGACAGCAGCAGGTTCGTCGTCCACAGCCGCAGGTAGGTCGCGCCCCACAGCCGGTGACGGCCCGGCCGGACGCCGGCCGACAGAGGTCGCACCAGCAGCACCGGCAGCAGCCAGCGAACCCAGAGGTACGCGGTCGCCGCGGCCGGCGCCAGCGCGCCGACCAGGTCGGTCCCCGTTCCCGGGAGGAGCAGCCATCCCTCCTGCGGCCTGTGGCCGCCGGGGATCGGGCCCGCGTGGTGCGTGGTCCAGGCGTACAGCGTGACGGAGACCGGCAACGTGACCATGAGGAGCAGCAGGTAGACGACCGCGCTCTGCGCGGCCCCGGCGGCCGCGACCGCCCGGCCGCCGTGCCGCAGGGGCCCCGGGCGGGTACGGGAGGCCGGTGCGCGTACGCTCCCGAGACCCCCGTGCGAGGAGAGGTGTGCGGCGAGGCGGCGTACGGTCGGGTTCGCGTAGAGGTCGCGCACCGCGAGCCCCGCGCCGATCTCGCTCGTACGCAGGAGTGACACGATGCGCGCCGCCAGCAGGGAGTGGCCGCCGAGGTCGGTGAAGAAGTCCGCCTCGACCGAGAGCGACTCGGGGCCGAGCCCGAACTCCTCCGCCCACACGGCGCGCAGTCGTGTCTCCAGTGAGCCCTCGGCGGGCGCCACCGGCCCGGAGCCGATCAGGCGGCGGCCGGTCGGCCGCGGCAGCCGCCCGCGGTCCACCTTGCCGCTCGGCATGGTGGGCAGGGCGGCCACGACGTCCAGGAACGACGGCACCATGTAGGCCGGCAGCCGGCGGCTCAGACGATCGCGCAGCCGTCCGGTGAGCGCCTCGTCGCCGGCCCGGCCGTCCGCGGGCACGACGTAGGCGGCCAGCTCCCCGTCCGGTCCGTCCACGCCCGGCGCGGGCGTCAGGGCGGCCACGGCCTCGGCGACGCCGGCGTCCTCCAGCAGCACGTTCTCGATCTCGCCCAGGTCCACCCGGTGCCCGCGGATCTTCACCTCGGCGTCGGAGCGGCCGAGATATTCGAACTCCCCGGTCGCGGTCAGCCGGCCGAGGTCCCCCGTGCGGTACAACCTGCCGCCGGGGGGCGCCAGCGGATGCTCGACGAAGCGGTCGGCGGTCAGGTCGGGACGGCCGACGTAGCCGCGAGCGACGCCGGGACCTCCGATGCAGATCTCGCCGACCTCGCCGTCCGGCACCGGGTCGCGCCGTTCGTCGAGCAGCACGACGGTGTAGGTGGGCAACGGTCTGCCGATGGTGACCTGCCGTCCCGGCAGCAGTTCGGCGCAGGTCGCGGTGACCGTCGCCTCGGTCGGCCCGTACGTGTTGAGCATCCGCCGCCCCGGCCGGCTCCACCGCTCCACCAGCGGCGCCGGGCAGGGCTCGCCCCCGACGAGGATCGCGCGCAGGGACGGCACGTCACGCGGGAGCGTCGCGAGCAGTGTCGGGACACAGTACAAAATCGTGATCCTGTGCTGGTCCAGGAAGTCCGCCAGCTCCGCGCCGAGCTGCCGGGAGCCGGCCGGGCCGGCGACGAGGGCCGCGCCGGCCGCCCAGGTCGGCCAGATCTCCTCGACGGAGAAGTCGAAGGAGATGGACATTCCCTGGTAGACGCGGTCGGCCGGCCGCACGTCGTACAGCTCCGGCACCACGCCGAGGAAGTTGCAGATGCTCGACTGGGCCACCTCGACGCCCTTCGGGCGCCCGCTCGACCCGGAGGTGTACATGACGTACGCGGCCGGGTCGTCGTCCGCCGTGTCATCGAGCGGGCCGGGACCCGGACGGGTGGCGGGGGCCGCCGCGATCAGGTCCGCGGAGGCGTCGAGGGCGAGCACGCGGCGGCCCGGCGCCCTGACGTCCGGAGCCCGCGCGGACGTCGTGAGCACGAGGTCGGCGCCGGCGTCGCCGATGATGTAGCCGGCCCGGTCAGGAGGCGACTGCGGGTCGAGCGGCACGAACGCCGCGCCCGCCTTCCCGACCGCGAGCAGCGCCAGGTAGGTGTCCGGCGACCTCGGCAGCAAAATCGCCACCCGGGAGCCGCATCCGGCCCCCAGGTCGCGCAGGAGGTGCGCGAGCCGGTTCGCCCGCGCGTCGAGCGCGGCGTACGTCCAGCGCAGCCGCCCGCACTCCAGGGCCGTCGCCGACGGCGTCAGGTCGCAACGGGATTCGAAGACATGGTGCAGGCGACCGGGCGACCTCCCGGGCAGGGCCCGCGAGGCGTCGGCCTGTGCTGTTCGAGCTAAGTAACCCGGCATGATCACCCTTTGGCCGATCGCGTACGCGCTCTCCAGGGTGTGCCCCTGCCGCGGCCGCTCCTTGGCAGGGCTCCCGCACAATCACGGTAAAGAACCGCCTTCTGTGGGACGTGTGTGGTCTCAGTGACCCCTTCCGTCCCTCTATCGACGCATCGGTTCCGGTAGCGTGCCGTACGGCAGTGATCTGCAGGAATGGAGGCGCGGTGAGCTGGGCGGACTTCCAGTACGAGATCTACCTCAACGGCATGTCCGGCGTCGTGCCGCGCCTGCCCACGGATCTGACCCGGCTGGAGGAGATGGCCGAGCGGCGCCTGGGTCCCGGGCCGGTCGGCTACGTGGCCGGCAGCGCGGGCGGCGGGCGCACCGAGCGGGCCAACCGCGAGGCGCTGGACCGCTGGCGCATCGTGCCGCGGATGCTGCGCGACGTGCGCGGGCGCGACCTGTCGGTGACCGTGCTCGGCCGGAGGCTGCCCGCGCCGCTGGCGCTCGCGCCGATCGGCGTGCTGTCGATCATGCATCCGGACGCCGAACCGGCCGCCGCCCGGGCCGCCGCGGCGCTGGGGGTGCCCTTCGTGCTGTCGTCGGCCTCCAGCACGCCGATGGAGGAGGTCGCCGCGGCCATGGGGGACGGCGAACGGTGGTTCCAGCTCTACTGGGGCCGGGACCGCGAAGTCACCCTCAGCTTCCTCGCCCGGGCCAGGGCGTCGGGGTTCAGCGTGCTCGTCGTCACCCTCGACACGCCGCTGCTGGCCTGGCGGCCCCGCGACCTCGACCAGGCGTACCTGCCGTTCCTGCGCGGCGTCGGCACCGCCAACTACTTCACCGACCCGGCGTTCCAGGCCGGGCTCGCGCGGCCGGTGCACGAGGACCCGGACGCCGCCGTCATGCACTTCGTCGGGCTGTTCGGCGACCCCGGTAAGACCTGGCCGGACCTCGCCCTGCTGCGCGAGCACTGGGACGGCCCGATCGTGCTGAAGGGCATCCTCCACCCCGACGACGCCCGGCTGGCCGCCGACGCCGGGATGGACGGGGTCGTCGTGTCCAACCACGGCGGGCGCCAGGTCAACGGGTCGATCGGGGCGGCCGACGCGCTGCCGGCCGTCGCCGACGCGGTCGCCGACCGGCTCACCGTGCTGTTCGACGGCGGCGTCCGCAGCGGGGACGACGTCGTCAAGGCCCTCGCGCTCGGCGCGCGGACCGTGCTGCTGGGCCGGCCGTACGCGTACGGGCTGGGCCTGGACGGCCAGGCGGGGGTGGAGCACGTGCTCCGCTGCGTGCTGGCGGAGACCGACCTCACCCTGGCCCTGTCCGGCTGCGCCGGGCCCGCCGCGATCACCCCGGCCATGGTCGCCCGGTTCTGATCACCCCGTCTGACCACCCGGTCTGATCACCCGGTCTGATCGGCGCGCGGGCCGGGCCGTAAGAGAGAAGAGCCGCCCGCGCACCGGCCGGGAACCGGTACGCGGGCGGCCCGCCGCCGACGCGGCGCTCAGCGGGTGAGGCTCGGCGGGTGAGGCTCAGTGGGCGAGCGGGTACGACGGCCCCGGGACGTCCGGGACGGGCACCCCGCCGCGTACGGCTCCGTACGCGAACAGGCCGATCGGGCCGGGCCCGCCGGCCGTGGCCGCGGTGGAGGTGACCGCCAGGGCGAGGGTGTTGCGGCCATGCTCGCGCAGCAGCCCGGCGGGCAGCACGAACTCCTTCTGCGGCCCGATGTCGCCGCCGTACTGGCCGACGTTCCAGCCGTTGAGGTAGATCAGCGTCCGGGAGCCCGCCGGGACGGCGCCGCCGAAGCGCAGGCCCACGGAGACGTCCTGGCCCCCGGGGAGGTCGAGCCCGAATTCGGTGCGATACCACGTGACGCCGGGCGCGAGCGGCCGTGCGGCCGGGGCGGCGACCTCCTTCCAGGAGCGGTCGGGATAGCCGGGCAGGTGCCAGCCGGTGCGCTCGCCGTACAGGCCGCCGGTGTTGAGCGGCCCACGCACCGGGTCGGTGAGGTCCTCGCCGCCGCGGGCGCCCTGGATCTTCCAGGCGACCGTCGCGGGCGACCCCTCGACCGAGGCGGCGACCAGGCCACGCGGCTGCTTGAACCGGTTGTCGTCGGCCGTCCAGTCGTCGTTGTGTCCCATGTTCTGCACGAGGACCGCCAGCGTGGCCGTGCGCCCGGGCTTCAGCAGGCCGGCGGGGACCGTGAAGCGGCCCGGCCCCGGATCGGGGTTCGCCGCGTCGACGTCGGCCTGGGTGCCGCCCGCGGCCGAGCCGAGGTAGCGCCCGTCGAGCCAGACGAGGTAGCGCCCGCGTCTCCCGGTGATCGCGTTCAGCGCCACGGCGGTCTCCGCGCCCGTCGCGGTGAAGCGGCCGCGATACCAGACGTCGCCGTAGTGGAAGCCGTAGTCGTCGGCGTACAGCACCGGCCCGGTCTTCGGCTTCATCGGGCTCTCGGTCGTGGTCGTGTCCGCTGTCCGCCAGGGCGAGTCGTCGAACCCGGGTGCGGCCTCCGGCGCCTCGTCGTGGACGCGCCACCCGGTGAGCGCGGGCAGGCGCGCCGCCTCGCGCGGGCCGGGCACCCGGCCGAGCAGCGAACCGCTCGGCGTCCGGGCGACGCGCACGTCCGTGTCGTCCGTGTTTCCCTTGTCGCCCGCGCTGCCGGCGAGGCGCAGCCGGGAGGCCCGCGCGTCGGCGAAGACCTCCACCTCGCCCGCCTGGGCGGTGTCGGCGGTGAGCCGCACGGCCCCGCCCTCGACGGCGGCCGACCGGACGAGGGACGTGCCCCGCACGAGCACCGGGGCGGCGTCGGTGCCCGCCCGCCAGAACGTCGCGGCGGTCTCGTCGGTGCCCAGCAGGAGCAGCAGCGGCCGCCGCCCGCCGCCCGTCACCAGCACGCGGGCGAGCCCCCGATGGGTGTAGTCCAGGCGGAGGTCGCCGCCCGCGAACGCCCAGCGGACGTCGCCCTCCAGCACCTTCACCTGGGGTTTCGCCGAGTAGCGCAGGATCGTCGCGCCCGGGGAGCCGGTCGTGCCGTACAGCACCGCGACGTCCCGGCCGCCGACGTAGGCGTGGGTCATGATCTCCGAACTGGACGCCGCCAGGCGCTGGCCGCCCAGGTCGTACGCGCCGACCAGGACGTGCGCGTCGCGGCCCCTGACCTGGACGGGCAGGGCGTACGTGCCGTCCGGGACGGTCCACGAGAGCGTGGCCGCGTCGGTGGTGGCGGCGGCGCGGTCGGCGTGCCGGACGAGCGCGAACCGGGTGCCGGTGTCCGGGTTCGCCCGGGCGACGACCCCGATGGCCGGGTTGTCGGTCGCGGGAGCCGTCGCGGGGTCGGTCTTCGCCAGCGGGGCGACGGCCTGCAGGAAGTAGCCCTGCCGCTTGAACTCGTCGAACTTCGCCGTCGGCTGCCTGGCCTCGTTCACGGCCGCGCCGTAGTCGTAGGAGGTGTAGACGTCGTTGGGCTGGGCGAGGAAGCCCCAGTTGGTGCCGCCGAAACCCATGTAGTAGTTGAACAGCGTCGCGCCGCTCACCATCAGGTTGGACTTGTAGAAGTACTTCATGTAGGCGGGGCCGGTCAGGTCCCGGCACCGGTCGTAGCCCGCGTTGTCCAGGTCGATGGCCCCCGCCTGGTACTCGGCGGCGAACACCGGGGCGTCGTCGCGGAGCCGCTCGGTGATCCCCTCACCCCACGGACCCCACACCGTCTCGGCGTTGCCGCAGTCGAAGGACTGCGGATAGTCGTCCACGCCGGGGATCTGGACGGCGCCCGGGCCCGTGGCCCAGGTAGAGGTCCAGTCGGCGGCGTCGCAGCAGTCGTTCGTGGTGATCGGCACGTCGATGCCGTCCGCCCGCGCCTGGTCCTGGATGTCCTGCATGTACGCCGCGTCGGTGTTGGCGGCGTACTCGTTCTCCGCGTTGTAGAGGATCACCGACCCGCCCCGGCCCACCTGGTGCCCGGCGATGATCGGGTTGATGTGGTGGAGCCAGTCGCGGTAGGCCCGGGTGAACCCGGCGTCGCTGCTGCGGCCCCGGCCGGGCACGTTCTTCAGCCACCCGGGGAACCCGCCGCCGGTGGTCTCCGCGTTGATGTACGGCCCGGGGCGGGCGACGACGTACAGGCCCGCTCGCTCGGCCGTACGCAGGAAGCGGTCGACGTCGCGCACCCCGGTGAAGTCGTACACGCCCGGCTTGGGGGAGTGGTAGGCCCAGTCGAAGTAGACGGAGACGGCGTTGAACCCGCCGGCCCTGATCTTCTCCAGCACGTCCCGCCACAGGCCCGGGCTCGGCAGCCGGAAGTAGTGGAGCTCGGCGGCCTGCACGACGACCCTACGGCCGTCGATCATGAGCGAGTGGTGGTCGTAGGTGACCCGGGGCGCCGCCGGGGCGGCCGCGGCCGGGCCCTGGAGCGGCACGGGCAGGAGGACGAGCAGTGCCGCGAGCACGGCCAGGACCTTGCGCACCATTACCGGCCTTCCGATCGTCGGGGGGTGTCTCCTCGTGCGATCTTTCCGGATTAGTTTGACTAGCGCCCCAACAAACGTCAACGGCCGGGGCGGGGCCGTCGCCGTGATCGCGCCCTCTCTGTCGCATGTCCCGCCTTGTCATGGATCGTGCCGCGCATCGGGACGAAGCGCGCGGGACGAATTCGGGTGATTTTCGGCGGCGTATTCCGCCCGGTGCGACCTGCGTCGTCGCCGCACAAGGCGGTCGCCGTGCGTGCGGGGGCGGACACATGCCGCGCATGGGAGGCCGATCACCGGGTAGCTGCCGCTCTCGTAGGTCCCCGCCCCGGCGGTGGAAGGCTCTGAACAGGAGGACTCATGGCCACTCCGGTCGACTGGGGAAGAGGAGTGGCCGACGCCTGGTCGTCGGTCGCCACCTTCGTCCCCAAGTTCCTCGCATTCGTCGTCGTCCTGGTGGTGGGCTGGCTGGTCGCCAAGGCCCTGCGCAAGGTCGTCGACGCCGTGCTCGAACGCGTCGGGTTCGACCGCTGGGTCGAACGCGGCGGCGTCGGACGGGTGCTCGCGCGCAGCAAGTACGACGCGTCCGACCTGCTGGCGAAACTGGTCTACTACGCGATCCTGCTGGTGACGCTGCAGATCGCCTTCTCCGTCTTCGGCCCCAACCCGGTCAGCGCGTTGCTCGCCGGAGTCGTGGCCTGGCTGCCCAAGGCCGCCGTGGCGATCGTGATCATTGTGGTCGCCACCGCCGTCGCCAGGGCGGTCAAGGACATCGTCAGCGCGGCGCTGGGCTCCCTGTCGTACGGCAGGACGCTCGCCACGATCGCGTCGGTCTTCATCATCGGCCTCGGCGTCATCGCGGCGCTCAACCAGATCGAGGTCGCGACCACCGTCACCACGCCGGTGCTGATCGCCTTCCTGGCGGCCGTCGCCGGAGTCGTCGTCGTGGGCGTCGGCGGCGGGCTGGTGCGGCCCATGCAGCAGCGCTGGGAGCACTGGCTGAACCGCGCGGAGGCCGAGACCGAGACCATCCGCGCCCAGGCGGCCGCCTACAGCCAGGGCCGCTCCGACGCGATGGATACCGTCCACGTGCCGCAGGAGGCTATGCCGCGGGAGGCCTACCCGCGGCAGACGGCCGGTGCCTTCGCCCAGCCGGCGCACACCGCGTACCCGCAGGAGGGCGCGCCGGCCGCTCCGGGCGCGGCGACCACTCCGATCAGCCCGGCGACTCCGGGCGCGCGGCGCACGGACGGCCCGGCCGGACAGCCGGCGCCAGGTCAGGTGGGTCGTGGTGAGCCGGGTCCCGATTCCTCGTGGCCCACGCCGCCGGAGGAGCCTCCGCCGCCGGTCCGCTGACCGTCGTCTCCTCCGCCGTGTTCGCGGGGCGTCCCGTCCGGGGGCGCCCCGCACCCGTACGTACCGGGTGCGTTCGCCGTCAGGCGGGTTCGGCGGCGGTGTCGAGCAACAGGCAGACCGCGGTCATGCGCAACACGGCGAAGTCGAGCGGCTGGTCCGGCCCCGGCGTCCGCCAGCCCTTCTCCTGGGCCCCGTCCCAGAAACCGATCAGATAGGCGAGCAGCGAGGACGGCCCGACCCGCTCGCCGAGGCCCGAGATGGCCTGCCGGACGGCGGCCATGTGCTGGTCCAGCGAGGCGAGGAGGCCCGGGTGCTGGTGCCGCAGGTCCAGCACCCGCTGCGCGAACTCGGCGCGGATGCGGACAGGCCAGGAGTGCTCGGACACGTGTGCTCCGGGGGTGAGGCAGATGGATGCCCCATCACGATAAGCGGCTTCGGCGGCGAATCCACCCGAAACCGCTCTTTTCGAACCGACCGCGGCCGTCAGATCGGAGGTGTGCTGGAGCCCCGCACGACGAGTGTGGTGGGCAGGATCCGGGCCCGCGGAGCGTCGGCGCCGTTGATCATGGAGACCAGGGCCTCCGCGGCGGCCGCGCCGAAACCATCCTTGTCCTGGGCGATCGTCGTCAGGCCGGGCGGTACGAGCGCGGCGACCTCTATGTCGTCGAAACCGACGACCGCGATGTCCTCGGGCACCTTGAGGCCGGCCTCCGCGATCGCGCGCAGCGCGCCGACGGCCATCTCGTCGCCCGCGACGAACACCGCGTCGGGCCGCTCGTCCGTCTCCAGCAGCCGCCGCATCGCCGCCTCCCCGCCGGTGACGTAGAAGTCGCCCTCGGCCACGTGCTCCGGCCGGTAGGGCAGGCGCAGCAGGGCCAGCTCCTCCTGGTAGCCCTGCAGGCGCTCCGCGCCCGGCCGGGTGTGCGCGGGCCCGGTGATCGTGGCGATGGCCTGCCGCCCCTGCTCGTGCAGGTGCCGTACGGCCTGGCGGGCGCCGCCCAGGTTGTCGGAGGTCACGTACGTGGCCCGGGGGCCACGCACGGGACGGTCGAGGCTGACACAGGGCACCCCCGACTCGGCGAGGTGCCGCAGCGACGGGTCCGAGGTGCCGCTGTCGATCATCACCACGCCGTCCAGGTTGTGCCTGCGGACGGCCCGCACGTACGCGTCGTCGGTGTGCTCACCGCTGGTGGCGAGCATGAGCAGGTGGTATCCACGCCCGCTGAGCGCCGTCTTCAGGCCGATCAGGATCTCCTGGAAGAACGGATGGCGCCAGCCGGGCCGGCGGTGGTCGGTGTCCCACAGCAGGCCGACCATGAAGGACTTCTTGGTGGCCAGCGTGCGCGCCGACTCGTTGGGCAGGTAGCCGATCTGGCGGGCCGTCCGCAGGACCTGCTCCCTGGTTTTCGCGTTGACTACCTCGGGATTGTTGAACACTCGGGAGACGGTCGCCGGAGACACGCCGCACAGGCGCGCCAGCTCTCTGATCGTTGCCACGGACCAAACGCTATCGCATCTCGCTGTAACCGGTTTCATGGACCGTTCTCACAAAGTACGTACTTCCGGGGGAACTCGCAACCCGTAATCGAAACTTCCCAGAGTTATGTTTCTGTGACTTGACATGTCCCCTTCTTCTTATGTGTGATGTCGGGCATCGGCCGACGCTGCTTCGTTGCCACGGGCTCGGCCGCTGTCGCCATCTCGCAGCCGCATCCCTTCTCCTGTGAAGGAGTCCCGGTGTCCGCTGCGAAACTCTGCCTGCCCGCGCGTCCGGTCGCCGTCCCGTACGGCGATACCCGCGGCTTCCGGAGGAACAGATCCATCGCCCGCACGGCCGGTTCCGGCGCGCGGGCCGATCACTCGTGCGCGGGCGCCGAGTCTGGAGCGATCACAGGATGACGGCGATCGAACACCGCCCCTCCGGGCCGCGGGCCTTCCCCGACGGCTTCGTCTGGGGCACTGCCACCGCGGCGTACCAGATCGAGGGGGCCGTCGACGTCGACGGCCGGGGGCGCTCGATTTGGGACACCTTCTGCGGGAAGCCCGGCGCCGTCGCGCGGGGCGAGTCAGGTGAGATCGCCTGCGACCACTATCACCGCTGGCAAGAGGATGTCGATCTCATGAAGGAGCTGGGGGCGGCCGCCTACCGATTCTCCGTGGCCTGGCCGCGCGTCCTGCCGGACGGGCGCGGGCCGGTGAACCGGCGCGGCCTCGACTTCTACCGACGCCTCGTCGACGCCCTGCGCGAGGGCGGCATCGAGCCGTACGTCACGCTGTACCACTGGGATCTGCCCCAGGCGATCGAGGACCGCGGGGGCTGGCGGGTCCGCGAGACGGCGGAGCGCTTCGCCGACTACGCGGAGGTGATGTACGACGCGCTCGGCGACTCGGTGTCGAACTGGATCACGCTGAACGAGCCGTACTGCTCGTCGATCGTGGGGTACGGCGAGGGCCGGCACGCACCGGGTGCCACGGAGGGGCACGGCGCGCTGGCCGCCGCGCACCACCTGCTGCTCGGTCACGGCCTCGCCGTCACGCGCCTGCGCGCACTGGCCCGGCCCGGCCAGCGCGTCGGGGTGACGCTCAACATGTCGC
Source organism: Microbispora sp. NBC_01389 (assembly GCF_045040095.1). Lineage (NCBI taxonomy): Bacteria > Bacillati > Actinomycetota > Actinomycetes > Streptosporangiales > Streptosporangiaceae > Microbispora > Microbispora sp. NBC_01389. The sequence continues at coordinate 168,461 of NZ_CP109552.1, read as the reverse complement.
CCACGGCGCCGGCGACCGCCTCGCCGGAGGACGCCGCCGCCGCGCGGCGGATGGACCTGCTGGTCAACCGGCAGTTCACCGACCCGCTCTTCGGTCACTCGTACGCCGCCGGCATGGCCGAGACGTTCGGCCGGATCACCGACTTCTCGTTCCGGCGGGACGGCGATCTGGAGACCATCGGGACGCCGGTGGACTTCCTCGGGGTGAACTACTACTACCGGCTGCACGTGGCGGCCGCGCCGTACGAGGAGGCCGACCCCGGCCGCCGTACGGCGTTCGACCTCGGCGTGCGCACCGTCACGCCGGAGGACGCGCGCACCAGCGGGCTGGGCTGGGTGGTCGAGCCCGAGGGGCTGTACGAGACGCTGGTCGGCCTGGCCACCCGCTATCCGGACCTGCCGCCGGTCTACATCACCGAGAACGGCTACGGCGACGACGGCGTGCTGGAGGACACCGGCCGCGTCGACTACCTGCGCGACCACCTGGCCGCGACCCACGACGCGATGACGGCGGGCGCCGACGTGCGGGGCTACTTCGCCTGGTCGCTGATGGACAACTTCGAGTGGGCCCGGGGATACTCCGCGAGGTTCGGGCTCGTGCACGTGGACTACGAGACCCAGGAGCGTACGCCGAAGTCCAGCTTCCGCTGGATGCGCGAGTTCATCGCCGACCCGGTGCTCGCCGATCCGCCGGTCGGCGAGCCGCTCTTCATCGACCCCGTGATGACCGACCCGGTGATCGCCGGGCCCGTCATCGGCGACCCCGGCGTGGTCGCGTACGGCACGGGCGGCTACGGGAGGGCCCGCTACGGCACGGGTGAATACACGGGTGGTTACGGCCTGGACGACTTCGACGTCGCCGGTCCCGTCGTCACCGGTCCGCCCGTCGACGTCCTGGTCGCGGGCACCCCCCGGGGTGACCGCTCGGCGGGCGAACCGGGCTGAGGTCGCAGGCGGGATCGAGGGCGTGGCGTCGCCCGACATCGGTCGAGCATACCGGTCAATTCCCATTTTAGCGCGCCGAATCCTGTTTTGTCGGCTACCTTGGTGATCAACGTACGGCACGGCCATCAGGGGCAGCACGATGAACTTGGAGCAGGGGCCGCCGGGAATCGACGTCACGGTCCCCAGCGTCGCCCGGATCTACGACTATCTCCTCGGCGGCAAGGACAACTTCGCCGTCGACCGGGCGGCGGCCGAGAAGCTGATCGAGCTGACTCCGAACGCCCGTGAGGGGGTCCAGAGCAACAGGCGCTTCATCCACCGTGCCGTGACCCTCATGGCCGATCACGGCATCCGCCAGTTCCTCGACATCGGCGCCGGGCTGCCGACGCAGGAGAACGTCCACCAGGTCGCGCAGCGTGCCGCCCCCGGCGCGCGGGTGGTGTACGTCGACAACGACCCGATCGTGCTGACGCACGGCCGTGCCCTGCTCGCCGACAACACCACGACGATCGTGGTGGACGGTGACCTGCGCGACCCCGAGAGCATCCTCGGCGATCCCCGGATCAACGAGCATCTCGACCTCAGCCGGCCCGTCGGGCTGCTCATGGTCGCGGTGCTGCACTTCATCCCCGGCGCCGACGCCGGGCGCGTCGTGGCCACGCTGCGCGACCGGCTCGCCCCCGGCAGCGCGATGGCCATCAGCCACCTGTCGTACGGCGACCTCGACGAGGCGAAGATCCGCGAGGGGCGCGAGCTGTACAAGAGCACCTCCGCCGCCGGCGTCACCCCCCGCACCCACGCCGAGCTCCTGCGGTTCTTCGACGGGTTCGACCTGGTGGAGCCGGGCCTGGTGGTGACCGAGGACTGGCGTCCGGAGCCCGACGAGCCCCGGCTGCCGAGGATCCCCGGCGTGGACGGCTACGCGGGCGTCGGCCTCCTCCGCTGAACCCCGATCCTCCGCTGAACCCCGATCAGTCCCCGGCGATCCACAGGTCGGGGCCGAACACCTCGTAGCGGATGTCGGAGGCGGCCACGCCGCGCGCCGTCAACTGCGCGCGTACGGCCCGCATGAACGGCAGCGGCCCGCACAGGCAGGCGGTGACGCCCCCGGGCAGGTCGACCGCGGACAGGTCGGCCCGGCCGGCGGCCGGAGCCGGGCCGCTCAGCTCCTGTGCCGGCAGGTCCTCGTACCACCGGTGCAGGGTGGCGCCGGGCAGGGCCGCGACCAGGTCCGTCAGCTCCTCGCGGTGGACGTGGTCGCCGGGGGAGCGGTCGGCGTGCACGACCACCACCCGCCGGCCCGACCCGGTGACGGCCAGATGGCCGAGCATCGACAGCACGGGGGTCACCCCGATCCCCGCCGAGGCGAGCAGCAGCGGGCCGTCGCTCTCCGGCAGGGTCAGATCGCCGAACGGCGCGGAGACGTCGAGCACGTCGCCGGCCCGGACGTGCTCGTGCAGCCGGGTGGAGACCTCGCCCTCGGGGGCGCTCCCACCGCGCACCCGCTTCACCGTGATCCGCCAGTCGCCGTGCCCCGGGGCGTTCGACAGACTGTACTGCCGGATCTGCCGCGCGCCGTCGGGCAGCGTGACGCGGACGCTGACGTACTGGCCCGGCAGGAACGACAGCGGGACGTCCGGGCGCAGGAGGAAGGAGGCGGCGTCGGCCGTCTCGTCGCGCCGCTCGACCACCGTGGCCCGCGTCCAGCCCCGGCCCGCCTCGCGGTAGAGGTCGCGCTCCAGGCCGATCAGCGTCTCGGCCATGAGCCAGTAAACCTCGTCCCACGCCTGGGCGACCCCGGGCGTGACGGCGTCGCCCAGCACCTCGCCGATGGCGCCGAACAGATACTTGTGCACCACGGCGTACTGCTCCTCGGTGACGCCGAGGGAGGCGTGCTTGCCGGCGATTCTGGACAGCATCGTGCCGGGAAGCCCGCCCGGGCGGCCCACCAGCGCGGTCGCGAACGCGGCGATCGAGCCCGCCAGTGCGACGCGCTGCTCGCCGTTGGCCTGGTTGCCCCGGTTGAACAGGTCGCGCAGCAGCTCGGGGTTGTCGGCGAACAACGTGTCGTAGAAACGGGCGGTGATGTCCTGGATCGCCCCCGCGATCACGGGCAGGGTGGCGCGGACGGTCGCGGCCGACTCCGGAGAGAGCATGGCATCCTCCAAATTGGTATCTGATATGCGAATTAAACGCCGTGAATCTGCCGGATTTTTGTGTACGTGCGGGTCAGGAGAGGCCGAGCAGTACCGGTCCCGAGGGCGCGGAGACCAGTTGGTCGACGGTGATCGGATCGAGGGAGGCGTAGAAGGCCTGCTGTGCCGCGCGCAGTGCGCCACGCAGGCGGCAGGCGGCCCGTAGCGGACAGGGGATCTGCCCCTCGCAGGTCACGACCTCCTCCTCTCCCTCCAGCTCACGGACCAGCCAGCCGATCGACGCCGTACGGCCGAACCCGGTCAGCTCCAGGCCGCCCCCACGTCCCCGGCGTGCCTCCACGACGCCGAGGTGCCGCAGGCGGGCGATGGCCTTGGCGGTGTGGTTGTAGGGGATCGCCATCGCCTCGGCCACCTGGCGGGTGGTGAGCGACATCCCCGGATCCAGGACCGCCAGGCGCATGGTCACCCGCAGGGCCAGGTCCGTGAACTTCGTCAACCGCACGTCTCGACACTAGCAAATCGGTATTTCACGCTCCAATTTGGGTAGATCGGACGTTCCGGTCCGGCGGAACTGTCGGTGGCCGGACCTAGGGTGAGGCGGCGACAGGATCCGCGACGAAAGACGGGAACATCCATGACGACCCTGGCCGACCGCCCGAACACCGCGCTGCTCGTCATCGACGTCCAGAAGGGGGTGGTGGCGGGCGCGCACGACCGCGACGCCGTGATCGCGAACATCGACACCCTGATCGGCAAGGCCCGCGCGCAGGACGTGCCGGTGATCTGGGTGCAGCACTCCGACGGGCACGAGTTGCGGCGGGACAGCGAGGCCTGGCAGTACGTGCCGGAGCTGGTGCGGCCTGACGACGAGCCGCTCGTCCACAAGCTCTACGGCGACTCGTTCGAGGACACCGATCTGGAGGCGTTGCTCGCCGAGCGGGGGGTGGGCCGGCTCGTCGTCACGGGCGCCCAGACCGACGCGTGCATCCGCTCGACCCTCCACGGGGCCTTCGTCCGGGGATACGACGTGACGCTGGTGGGCGACGCGCACACCACCGAGGACCTCACCGCCTACGGCGCGCCGGCCCCGGAGCAGGTGATCGCGCACACGAACCTCTACTGGCAATATCAGACCGCCCCCGGCCGCGGTGCGGCGACCGTCCCCACGGCGGAGGTGGACTTCGGCACATCCTGAGCCGGCACATCCTGAGCCGGCGCGGCCGGGCCCGGGGTTCCGGGGCCGCTCAGGGGGCATCACCGGGGGAGAGCGGGCCGCCGGAGGGGAAGGCGCGCTCGGCGTCGAACGTGAGCGTGGTGGACGTGACCGCAGCCGCCTGTCCCGAAGACCTCGTCCGGGCCGTCCGGGCGGCGGGAGTCCGTGACGAGCGCCTGCTCCGGGCGGTGCGCGCGACGCCGCGGGCGGCTTTCGTCCCGCGCGCGCACGTCGCGCACGCGTACGAGGACGTGCCGATCCCTATCGCGCACGGACAGGTGACGACGCAGCCGTCCCTGTCGGCGACGATGATCGAGGGGCTGGGGCTGACGGGCGTGGAGCACGTGCTGGAGGTCGGCTCCGGCCTCGGATATCAGACCGCGCTGCTCGCCCGCACGGCCGGCGACGTGGTCGGCGTCGACCTGTGGCCCGACCTCGTGCGGGCGGCGCGGCACAACCTCGCGCGGCAGGGCGTCCGCAACGCGGAGGTGCGGGTCGGCGACGGCGGACAGGGCGTGCGTGAGCACGCTCCCTATGACGCCGTCATCGTCTCGGCGGCGTTTCCCACGGTTCCCGCGCCGCTGGTCGAGCAGTTGCGGCCCGGCGGGCGGCTGGTGCAGCCCATCGGCACCGGCGGCCGGGAGGAGGTCGTGCTCTTCGAGCGCACCGTCATCGGCCTGGAACCCCGGCAGGTCCTCACGCTGGCCAGATTCGTCCGCCTCCACGGCCGTTTCGGCTACCCCTCCTGAGGGGCGCGGAGGCGGGCCGTCAGGCCTCCGGTTCGCCCTCGTGCACGTGGTAGGCCCTGGTCCAGGAGGCGCCGCAGTGGCAGCGGGTCAGCTCCAGCAACCGGCCGTCGTCGGTCACAGCGAGGCCGTCATCGAGACGGACGTGAACATGCACGCTCATGGTTCTGCCCTTGCTGTCGGCGAGCCCCGGCAACGAACCCGAGACCTCTTGTGAGCTTTATCCAAATATAGGGTGATTTGTTGGTCAATCATCCCACTAGGGAAGATAAGAGGGCGGCGAGCTGGGGTCGCGGTTTGCCCCGTTCGCGGGGTCTCGCTCGCCGGTCCTATTCGCCGGTCCTATTCGCCGGGCCAGTCGTCGGCCCACTGACGGTGCCGGGCCGCCGCCGCGAGCGCGGCGGCCCGCGCCGCCTCCGTCGGCGTGAACGGCAGATCCCGTCTCGTCACCACGAGAGTGGCGCCGGGATGCACCGGAACCGTCATCACGGTGCCCGGTGTCCTGTCCGCGGCCGGCTCACCGGGCTCCCGCCACCGGACGTCCGCCGTGCGCAGCAGTTCCGTCATGGCCGCGAGCAGCTCGCCCGGATCGTCCCGTACGCGCTGACCCAGCAGCAGCGCCTGGATGCCGGGATCGATGAGGTCCTTGACCTGGGCGGGGACGACGACGGCGTCCACGCCGCCGGCCCGGTCGACGGCGCGCCACAGGTCCTGCGGGGTGAGCGAGGCCGGGGCCTCGACGACGAACTCGTCCAGGGCGTCGCAGCCGCCCCGCGCCATCGCCGCGCTGCCGGCCGGGGCGATCTGCAGGGAGAGGATGTTGCAGCCCAGCCGGGCGAAGGCCCCGGCGAGCGCGGCGAGCCGGCCGGGGCGCTCGGCGACCCTGGCCCGCACCCGCCACAGGCTGGTCGCCTGATCGGTCCCCGGGCGGACGCGCCCGCGTACGGCCCCCGGGGCCGACAGTCTCTTGTGCACGGCCGAGCCGACGATCAGGGCCAGTCCGATGGAGACGAGCACCACCGGGCCGGGGTCGCGGTGGCCGAGCAGAGTGGCGAGCACGTGGGCGAGCCCGACGGCGAGGAAGAGCGCGGCCAGTTCCGCGATCTCCCGCCGCCAGGACCGGGCGCCGTGATGCCGGTGAAGCGGGCCGGGAGCCGGATGGCCGCCCTCGCCGGCGGCGTTTCTCGGTTCGCTCATGCCCGGAAGTCTGACCCGGCGCCGTTACGCGGTCACCGTCCGTGGGGTGTCGCCCGCATTAATCCGCTCTCACCGGGCCGCCGCCCGAATCAACGGATCATCACGGTTCCGGTATGGAGCCGTCCGTCCTGATCCAAAGGCAGAGCGGATGGCCCGCCGGGTCGAGGAGGACCCTTACGTCGTCCTGGGGCTGGTGGCCGGCGAGCGTCGCCCCGGCGCCGGTCGCGTGCGCCACGGCCGTCTCCAGGTCGTCCACCTCGATGTCCAGGTGCAGCATCATCCGCTGGTCCCCCGGCCCGGCGGGCCAGACCGGCGGCACGTACTCCTTCTCGGTCTGGAACGACAACCCGGCGCCGCCTCCGGGCGGGTGCATCGTCACCCAGCCGGGCTCGTCGGAGTCGATCGTCCAGCCCAGCAGCCGCTGGTAGAAGGCCGCGAGTTCCCGGGCGTCCGGTGCGTCGAGCACCGCCGCCGACAGGGTGAGTCGTGGCGTCACGCGTCCTCCGGAGGTCGTCCCGGGCTCGTCGTCGAGCCGCTGCCCCCCGCACCGTTCTCCAATCGCGGAATGATGACCCCAGGGTGATGATCTTCGACCGGCTCCTCGCCTACAATGCGTGAAAGCGGTTCCATAGGCGAGGGGCAGACGCTTGGACGACTCGAGGAGGGCGCCCGAGGGCGTCGATCCCACCATCCCGAACATCGCCCGGATGTACGACTACTACCTGGGCGGAAAGGACAACTTCGCCGCCGACCGGGAGGCCGCGGAGAAGATGCTCGCCATCGGGCGGCAGATGGGCAACGACGGCCGGGAGGTCGCCAGGGAGAACCGCGGCTTCCTGCGGCGCGCGGTGCGGCTCCTGGCCGAGTCGGGGATCACGCAGTTCGTCGACATCGGCGCGGGCCTGCCGACGCAGGAGAACGTCCACCAGGTCGCGCGGCGGCACGCCCCCGGAGCGCGGGTGGTGTACGTGGACAACGACCCGGTGGTCCTCACGCACGCGCGGGCGCTGCTGGCCGACAACCCCGAGACGATCGTGGTGGCCGGAGACCTGCGGGACCCGGACACCGCCTTCGACGACCCCGAGGTGCGCGCCCACATCGACTTCACCCGGCCGTTCGCGGTGCTGCTGGTCTCGGTGCTGCACTTCGTGACCGGCGACGAGGACGCCGACCGGATCACGGCCCGGATCCGCGAGCGGCTGACCCCGGGGTGCCACCTGGTGCTGTCGCACATCCGGACGAACGACGACGTGGCCGAGGAGGTCGTCCTGGAGAGCAAGAAGGTGTACGCGGCCACCTCCTCCGGCGGGCTCGTGGGCAGGCCCTTCAAGCGGATCGCGTCGTTCTTCGACGGCCTGGAGATCCTGGAGCCCGGCCTCGTGCCCGTGCAGGCGTGGCGGCCCGACGTCCCGTGGGACGTGCCGGTCGACATGGGCGGGACCGGCATCTTCGGGGCGGTCGGCCGGATGCCCTGAGCCGTATGCCCTGACTGGGGCCGTCCCCGGCTCCGGCCCCTTCGACCGTCCCCTCCCGTCTCGGGGGGAGGTCCGGAGTCGGCGGCCAGGGGGTCAGCGGCCACAAGGCCGGTGGCCACGGGTCAGCACAGCGCCCGGGTGAGCATGTCGAGGGTGAGTTCGACGATCCTTTCCGGAGGCTCCGCGCCGGGATCTTCGGCGGGATCTTCGGCGGGGTCTTCGGCGGGCGCCGTCTCGCGCCCGGCGATGTCCGGCGCCAGATGGCGGGCTCCCGCGCGGACCACGCCCCAGGCCAGGTCGGCCCGCAGCGCGGGGTGGTCCATCCCGGCCTCGCGCAGCGCGTCCGCGAGCGGCGCGGTCAGCTCGCCGTGCAGTTCCTCCACCCTGACCCGGCACTCGGGCGGCAGCCCGATCGTCTGCAGCGCCGGGATCAGCGCGTAGTCGGGGCTGCCGACGAAGTCGAGCGCCGCCCTGCCGTACGCGCGGATCCGGTCCGGCAGCGTGCCGCCCGCGGGCGCGACGGCGGCGCGCAGGCGCGCGGACCAGCGGGGAAAGGCGTCCTCCACGAGCTGGGCGAGGATGTCGGCGGTGGAGGCGAAGTAGCGGTAGACGCTGGAGCGGGCCAGGCCGATCCGGGCGCCGACAGCCGCCGGAGTGAGCGCCTGCACGCCCTCGTCGGCCAGGATCTCCCGCGCCGCGTCGAGCAGGGCGGCGTGCTGGTTGGCCCGGTGGGCCGCGACGGTCGCCGCGCTGATCCTCGGCATCTCCCCTCCAGGGCTGTCACATGTCCGGCTCGCGACCTCCAGTATCCGGCCCGCCCGCCGCGACCTGTTCCGGAGACTCGTCCCGCCCGACCGGCGTACGGGGGAGCAGGAGGGTGATGCCGACCCCGGCGAGCAGCGCCAGCGCCGTGATGAAGGTGACCCTGCGGGTCGCCTCGGCGGCGGCCTCGACCGCCGCCGCGTGGATCGCCGGGTCGCGGAGCGCGGGGATGGCGGCGCCGGCGCTCTCCTCGACCGCGCGCGCCACGCTCGTGCGCACCTGCTGGGGCCGGTCGGAGAGCCCACGCTCGACGGCCGAGCCGAGTCCGGACACCAGCACCCCGCCGAGAATGGCGACTCCCAGCGCCGCGCCGAGCTGGCGGACCGTGCTCTGGAGCGCCGACGCGCCGCCGGACAGACGCGACGGCACGTCGGCCATGAGGACGCCGGTGAGCTGCGCCGTGGCGAAGCCGATGCCCGCGCCGTAGAGGAGCAGCCACGGCACCGGCCGCCAGGCGCCCATGTCCGGCGCGAGGGACAGGCCGATGCCGGCCGCGCCGACCGCCTCCAGGGCCAGGCCGATCCGCACGATGGCCCGCGGGGACAACGTCTTCGACAGCGGGGGGACCAGCCCGCCCGCGAGGAAGGTGCCGAGGGCAAGCGCGGCGATGACGAGACCGGCCCGGAAGGCGGTGTAGCCGAGCGCGGACTGCAGGAAGAGCGGCAGCACGAGGATCATGCCGAACTCGCCGAGCGCCACGATCACCGCCGTCATCGAGCCGTAGCGGAAACTCGGCAGCTCGAACAGCGTCAGGTCGACGAGCACGGGCAGGCCGGCGCGCTCGCGCCGCCGTTCGCGCACGATCAGGGCGACCAGCGCGAGGATGCCGACGCCGAAGGCGAACGGCACGGGGGAGACGCTCTCGAACCGCAGGCCGAAGAGGTCTGCGGTCCGCCGCGGCTCGAACCAGCCGTACTTCTGGCCCTCGATCAGCGCGAAGACCACGCCGGTCGTGCCGAGCACGGCGAGGACGAGCCCGGCGAGATCGGTGCCCGCAGCGTGCCCGGCCCGCGAGTCGGGCACGCGCAGCGAGCCGAGCAGGAGCAGCGCGGCGATCGGCAGATTGATCCAGAACGCCGCACGCCAGCCGTGTTCGGTGACGAGCCAGCCCCCCGCCAGCGGGCCGGCGGCGGCCATGCCGCCGATGATGGAGCCCCAGACGGCGAAGGCGATGACCCGCTGCCGTCCCGTGTAGATCTGGTTGATGATCGCGAGGGTCATCGGGACGGCCATCGCGGCTCCCACGCCCTGGACCGCCCGTACGGCGATCAGCATGGGCCCGTTCACCGACACCGCCGCCAGCACGCTGGCCAGCAGGAAGACCGCGACGCCGAGGGCGAACAGGCGGCGCCTGCCATAGAGATCGCCCATCCGCCCGAACGGGATGAGCAGCGCCGCGAACATCAGGGAGTAGACCGAGTTGATCCATTCCACGTCGGTCGCGCCGAGGCGCAGGTCGGCGAGGATCGCGGGCACCGCCACGTTCACGATCGTGGCGTCGATGACGACCATCGACACGCCCGTGGCGAGCACGACGAGAGGGACCCAGCTTTGGCGTGTCGGGCCCAAGGTTGGCGACGTCATGTCGCGAACTATAGCAACGCCATGTCGCCAACTTGCCCGCCGAATCAGCCGAATCGGCTGAACCAGCTGGAACCAGTGGGACCAGGCGAACCCGTCGGGAACCCGGCGCGGATAGGCGACGGCCGGTCGCGAACCGTCCTGGACGGCTATCCGCGTCGGGCGCGGGCGCGGCGTCTGCCCTCGTGCATGGCCTGCACGCGGGCGACCGGGATCGTGTGGCCCTCCTCGACGAGGTCGCGGGGGAGACGCTGGGGCTCCGGCATGAGATCGGCCCAGGGATCGTCGTCGCGCAGCAGGCGCGCCGCCGTGCGCACGGTGAAGTCGCCGGGTGTGATCCGGTCCAGGTCGTCCCACGCGACCGGGAAGGAGACCGGGACGCCGGGCCGTACGCGCGGGCTGTAGGCCGCGACGACGGTCGCCCCGCCGGACCGGGTCGAGTCGACGAACACCCGGTCTCCCCGGTCCTCCCGGATGAACGCCGTCGTGGCGAGGGCGGGGTCGAGACGTTCGGCCCGGACGCCGAGCGCGCGGGTGGCGGCGGCAACGTCCTCCGTCGTCTCGCCCTCCAGCGGCACGAACACGTGCAGGCCCTTGGCGCCGCTGGTTTTCACCGCACCCGACAGCCCGGCGCCGGCGAGTGCCCGGGCGACCAGGCGGGCGGCGCCGACGGCCCGGGAGAACGCCTCGGCCGACGGCGGGTCGATGTCGAGCACGAGGTGGGTGGGCCGGTCCCGGCGGCCCGCGTGGACGAGGGCGGGGTGATACTCCACCGCCCGCTGGTTCGCGAGCCACAGCAGGGTCCGCCGGTCGTCGCACAGCGCGTACGACACCCGCCGCTGGGAGGACTCGGCCCACACCGTGACCGTCCGCACCCAGTCCGGGGCGTACGAGGGCACGTTCTTCTGCATGAACGGCGCCTGGCCCTGCCGGACCCGCACGACGGACAGCGGCCGGTCGCGCAGCACCGGGACGATCCGGTCGCGTACGGCGTCCAGGTAGTCGACCAGGTCGCGCTTGGCCGCCCCCGCGCCGTCGAACAACGGCTGATCGAGATTGGTCAGCGTGACTCCGTCGCGAACCTCATCGCTGGTCATCCGGTCACCATGCCCGCGACCGGCGCCGGAAATCAACGCGACCCCGGCGTCCCTCGATGCCATCTCTGAATATGAGACACAATTGCTCAAATAGCGAGACGTATGGAATCTTGGCGGCATGGCACACGAATCGGCCGTCTACACACACGGTCATCACGAGTCCGTCCTGCGCTCCCATCGCTGGCGCACCGCCGCCAACTCCGCGGCGTACCTGCTGAGCGCGCTGAAGCCCCACATGCGCGTCCTGGACGTCGGCTGCGGCCCCGGCACGATCACCGCCGACCTGGCCGCGTACGTGCCGGAGGGCGCGGTGGTCGGCCTCGACAACGCCCCCGCCGTGCTGGAGCAGGCCCGGGAGGAGGTGGCACGGCGTGGCGTCGGCAACGTGAGCTTCACGACCGGCGACGTGCACGCGCTCGGCGCTCCCGGCGCCTCCTTCTGCGTCGTGCACGCCCACCAGGTGCTCCAGCACGTCGGCGACCCGGTGGGCGCGCTGCGCGAGATGCGGCGCGTGACGAAGCCGGGCGGCGTCGTCGCGGCGCGCGACTCCGACTACGCCGGCATGATCTGGTATCCGCTGGTCCCCGCGCTGGACGATTGGCTGGACCTCTACCACCGGGTCGCCCGGGCCAACGGCGGCGAGCCCGACGCCGGGCGGCGGCTGCGCTCCTGGGCCGGGGAGGCCGGCTTCGCCGAGATCACCTCGTCGTCGTCCACCTGGTGTTTCGCCACCCCGGAGGACCGGGCGTGGTGGAGCGGCCTGTGGGCCGACCGCACCCTCCAGTCCTCCTACGCGAGCCGGGTGATCGAGGGCGGTCACGCCACCCTGGACGACCTGCGGCGGATCTCCGACGGCTGGCGGGAGTGGGGCGCGAGCGCCGACGGCTGGTTCAGCGTCGTGCACGGCGAGATCCTCTGCCGGGTGGGCTGACCACCCTCCCCGCTGTGGTGACGCGGCCGTTCACGGGGGAGGATCGGGGTGTGACCCGCGGAAGACGGGCCCTGCCCGGTCGTCAGGGGGGTCATGAGGGGGCCATCGGGGGGCCATCGGGGGGCCATCGGGGGGTTGGCATGCGGTCGGCGGCGGGGGATCCGGTCACCCTGTTCCTGTGCGGAGACGTCATGCTCGGGCGCGGCGTCGACCAGATCCTCCCGCACCCGGGTGATCCCGCCCTGCGGGAGCCGCACGTCCGGGACGCCGGGGCGTACGTCGAGCTGGCCGAGGCGGCGAACGGCCCGATCCCGCGCCCGGCCGCCTACTCCTGGCCCTGGGGCGATGCGCTGGAGGTGCTGGACGAGGCCGCTCCCGACGTCCGTGTGCTCAACCTGGAGACGAGCGTCACCCGGGCCGGCGACTTCGCGCCGGACAAGGCCGTGCACTACCGGATGAACCCGGCCAACCTTCCCGCGCTGACCATGGCCCGGCCGGACGTGTGCGTGCTGGCCAACAACCACGTGCTCGACTTCGGCGTACGCGGGCTCGCCGAGACGCTCGACGTCCTGGCGGAGGCGGGGCTCGGCCGGGCCGGGGCCGGCCGCGACGAGGACGAGGCGTGGCGGCCCGCGGTCGTGCCGCTCCCCGGCGGCGGCCGCGTGCTGGTGTTCGCGGCCGCGATGCCGTCCAGCGGCGTCCCGGGCGGGTGGGCGGCCCGGCGGGACCGGCCCGGGGTGGCCTTCCTCCCGGCGCCGTCCCCCGACTGCGCGGCCGAGACCGTCCACCGCGTACGGCCGTTCAGGCGGCCGGGGGACGTCGTGGTCATCTCCGTCCACTGGGGGTCGAACTGGGGCTACGAGGTCGGCGACGACCAGGCCGGGTTCGCGCACGCGCTCGTCGACGGCGGCGTCGACCTCGTCCACGGCCACTCCTCGCACCACCCCCGCCCTGCGGAGGTGTACCGGGACCGGCTGATCCTCTACGGCTGCGGCGACTTCATCGACGACTACGAGGGCATCACCGGCTGTGAGGAGTACCGCGACGACCTGCGGCTGCTGTATTTCGCGACGGTGGAGGCCGCGTCGGGGCGGCTGCGCGAACTGCGGATGGCGCCGATGCGGGCCGTACGCATGCGACTGCGGCACGCCGGTGACGAGGACCGCGAGTGGCTGCGCGGGACCCTCGACCGGATCGGCCGGAGGTTCGGCGCGCGGACCGGGCCGGCGCCCGGCGGGACGCTCGTCCTCGCGCCGGCCGGATAGGAGGTGATCACGATGCTGGTCCACGAGATCATGACGGCGCCGGTGGTGACGGTGCGGCGCACGGCGACGATCAGGCAGGCCGTCCGCCTGCTGTACGAGCAGGACATCACGGCCGCGCCGGTGGTCGAACGGCCCGGACGGATGGTCGGCATCGTCAGCGAGATGGATCTGCTGCGCGGCGAGTTCGAGACCGATCCCCGGGCCTTCCTGCGTCCCGAGGCCCTGCCCACCGGCAGGCCGCCCGCGCTCGTCGAGGAGGTCATGACGCCGCGCGTCGCCACTGTGGGCGACGCGGCCGACGTCATGGACCTCCTGGATTTGATGATCACGACCGGGGTGAAGAGCGTCCCGGTGGTGCGTGACGACGACCTCGTCGGCATCGTCAGCCGGCGCGACCTGATGGGGCTGCTCGTCCAGGGGGACGGGCGGATCCGCGACGACGTGCTCGCGGCGCTGCGCGACTGCGCCGAAACGGCGTCCTTCGGCGCGGCCGTGCGGAGCGGCGTCGTCGAGCTGTACGGTCCGGGCGACGAGCGGTCGGCCCGCATCGCCGAGATGGTCGTCCGGACCGTCCCCGGCGTCGCCGGCGTCGTCTTCCCCGAAGGACTGATCAGCTGAGATCGTGGTCGCGGTCGTCGCCGGGGCTGTCGTGGTCGAGGCGGGTGAGCACCGCGGCGGCCAGCCGTTCGAGCGCGGCGACCTGCTCGCGGGTGAGCCCGTCGAAGAACAGGCGGCGTACGGTCTCCACGTGCCCCGGGGCGGCGGCGGCGATGGCGCGGCGGCCCTCCTCGCTGATCACGACGAACGCGCCCCGGCCGTCCTCGGCGCACTCCTCGCGGCGGACGAGGCCACGCCGCTGCATGCGGGTCAGGTGGTGGGACAGGCGGCTCTGCTCCCACTGGAGGCCGCGCTCCAGCTCGAACGGCCGCAGCCGCCCGTCGGCGCTGTCGGTGAGGTGCACGAGGACCTCGTAGTCGGCCAGGGAAAGGCCGGAGCCGGCCTGCAGCTCCCGGTTGAGCCGAGCCGCGAGACGCCCCTGCATGCGCAGGTAGGCCCGCCAGGCGCGTTGTTCGTCCGCGTCGAGCCAGCGTGGGCTGTCCATGCCGTCCAGACTATCCGGAATCAATGACTCGTCATCTATGTTGTGGGGCATCAGTAGATGATGCATCATCTACAAGGCGACGAGGAAAGGGTTCCGATGACCACGACCAGGCCGACCCCCCGTGTGGACGTCCGCAGGGCGGCCGAGCGCTTCTCCACCCGCATCTCCTGGCTGGATTCCAAGCACTCGTTCTCGTTCGGCGGCCACCACGACCCCGGCAACACCCACCACGGCCTGCTGCTGGTGAACAACGACGACACCGTCCACCCGGGCACCGGGTTCGAGACGCACCCGCACCGGGACATGGAGATCGTCACCTGGGTGCTCCGGGGCTCCCTGGTCCACCAGGACTCCGAGGGCCACTCCGGGGTCATCTACCCGGGGCTCGCCCAGCGCATGAGTGCGGGCACCGGCATCCTGCACTCGGAGAAGAACGACTCCTGGCGGCTGACCGGCGGCGGCGCCCATGACGAGCCTGTCCACTTCGTCCAGATGTGGGTGGTCCCCGACGAGCCCGGCATCACCCCCGGGTACGAGCAGCTGGAGATCGAGGGCGACCTGCTGGCCGGCGGCCTGGTGCCGGTGGCCTCCGGCATGGACAGGCACGACGGCGCCGCGGCCATCCGGATCAAGAACCGGTACGCCGCGCTGTACGCCGCCCGTCTGGAGCCCGGCCAGTCCGTGGAACTGCCCGAGGCGCCGTTCCTGCACCTGTTCGTGCCCCGGGGCGCCGTCGCCCTGGAGGGTGCGGGCATGCTGGAGACCGGCGACGCCGTACGGTTCACCGCCACCGGCGGGCAGAAGGTCACCGCGACCGAGCCCGCCGAGATCCTCGTGTGGGAGATGCACGCGACCATCGCCGCGTGACTATCCGGGAAGGACAGACACCGATGGAGCAGACAGACCCGAAGGTCGCCGACAATCCGGAGGCGCGCCGCTTCGAGATCACCGCTGACGGCGTCCTCGCCGGCTTCGCCGCCTACGGGCTCGACGGGCAGGCGATCTCCTTCACCCACACCGAGATCGACTCCGCGTTCGAGGGCCGCGGCCTCGGCTCGACGCTGGTCCGCGCCGCGCTCGACGCCGCGCGCGACGCCGGGCTGTCGGTCCTGCCCTACTGCCCGTTCGTACGGCGGTACATCGCGCGGCACCGGGAGTACGTCGATCTGGTGCCGGCCGACCGGCGGGCCCGGTTCTCGCTGGACGGCGACGAGGCGGCCGGATGACCGCCGGTCCGCCGAGCCGGGGGGAGCCCGCGCCGTACGGCGGCACGGTTCTGTATGGCTGCACGGTCGCCGCCGAGGCGATGCCGGAGAGCGTGCTCCTGCCCGGCCACGACGTGCCGCTCGGCCGGTACACGACGGTGCGCCGGCTGCTTCCGCAGCGCCCGCGCCGGATGGTCGGCGCGTGGTGCTTCGTGGACCACTTCGGGCCGGACGACGTGCGCGGCCGGCCGGGCATGCGGGTGCCGCCGCATCCGCACACCGGACTGCAGACGGTGACCTGGCTCGCCGAGGGGGAGATCCTGCACCGTGACAGCCTCGGCAACGTCCAGGCGATCGTGCCGGGGCAGCTCAACCTGATGACCGCGGCCCACGGGATCGCCCACTCCGAGCAGTCGCCGCCGGACCACCCGGCGGAGATGCACGGGCTGCAACTGTGGGTCGCGCTGCCGGAGGACGCCCGGCACGGCGAGGCGCGGTTCGAGCACCACGCCGCGCTGCCCGTGCTGCGCGACGGGAACGTCACGGTGACCGTCGTGGTGGGGGAGGTGGGGGCGGCCCGGTCGCCCGCGCGGGCGCACACCCCGCTGCTCGGGGCCGAGGTGCTGTTCGGCGGCCCCGGACGCCACCGGCTGCCGGTCGACCCGGCCTTCGAGACGGCGGTGCTGGCCATGTCCGGCACGGCGGAGGTGGCCGGGGCGGCGCTGTCGCCCGGGTCGCTGCTCTACCTCGGGCAGGGCCGTGCGGACGTGCCGCTGGAGACCACCGGCCCCGCGCGGCTGTTCGTGCTGGGCGGGACGCCGTTCGAGGAACCCCTGGTGATGTGGTGGAACTTCGTCGGCCGTACGCACGAGGAGATCGCGGCGGCCCGCGACGACTGGGCGCGCGGCGCCCGCTTCGGCGTCGTCCCCGGCGGCCAGGAGCCGCTGCCCGCGCCCGAGATGCCCACCGTACGGCTGAAGGCCCGCGACCGCCACGGCCACCGCCTGCCCTGACCTCCACCCCACTGTCCCGGGTGGTCGCGACGGGCCGTGGTCAGAGGCTCGGAGACGAGCCGGCGGCGTGAGCCGAGCCGACGCTCTCACGCCGCCGGCACTCGCGACTCACGCCGGTGCCGGATCGCCGCGCAGGCCTCGAAGACGGCGAGCGAGATCGGGGATGTCGTCCAGCTCGCCCTTCGCGAGCGACACGACGAGGCTCTCGGCCTCGTCCACGTCTCGGTACTCCAGCGTCTCCCCGTTGTCCTCAAGGAAGGCGACGGCCGCGGACCACCCCAGCCGCTTGTTGCCGTCCACCAGGGGATGGCCGAGAACGATGCTGTGCATCAGCGCGGCGGCCTTCTCCCACAGGTCTGGATAGGCGTCCTCGCCGAACACCGACGTTTGCGGACGCAGCACCGCCGCGTGCAACTGGCCGCCGTCGCGGACGTCCACCGTGGGGAGAACGGCCGCGGCCAGGGCGAGAATGTCCTCTGTCGTGGGAAAGGAGGTCATCGCGCCAGGCGATCCAGCAGTTCGCGATCGCGTTGCGCGATCTTCCTGCCCATCGCTCCGTAGCGCTCGCGCCGACGCCGGGCGATGTACTCCTCGATGGCGACGACCATGGCGGAGTTGACGCTCTGCGCGTCACCACCGGCTATCTGCTTGATCTGCTCATAGGTCTCATCCGGAAGGCGCAGCCTGGTCTCAGCCATGCTTCTGATGGTACCGCTTTCCGGTGACATCCCTCGGGCACACCGACGGCTGTCACCTGAAGGGTTCCGCCCGTGGGCACCGAGCCGGTGAGAAGTTCCGACTATCGGAACGCATGGTTCTACTTGGCGTGTTCATTAAGTAACTTTCCGCAGGGGAGACCGGCGCGCCGACGAGGAGGCCGACCATGACGGCGGAGATCGTGGACACGTCCATCACCGGCATCACCGGCCGGGTCCGGAGACGTGTCGACGAGCTGCTGTCCGACTTCCTCGACGCGCGGCGCCCTCCGGTCGGCGACCACGACGTGGCCGAGGGATACCGCCTGCTGCGTGAGTTCGTGGTCAAGGGTGGCAAGCGGGTCCGTCCTCTGCTGTGTTACTGGGGCTGGCGGGGGGCCGGCGGTGAAGAGCTTCGCGAGGCGGCGGTTGTTGCCACCGGCGCGGCGCTGGAGCTCTACCACGCCGGTCTCCTCATCCACGACGACCTCATGGACGGCAGCGAGCTGCGCCGGGGACGTCCCACCATCCACCGGGGGCTCGCGCGGCCGGAGCGGTTCGGCGCGGCCGAGCAGTTCGGCCAGTCCGCGGCGATCCTCCTGGGCGTGCTCGCCCAGGCCTGGGCCGAGGAACTGCTCGCGGACGCCGGTCCCGACGACGTGCGGGCCCGCGCGGCCCGCGACCTCTTCAACCGCATGCGCACCGAGGTCGTCACCGGTCAGTACCTCGACCTCCTGGCGCACGCGCGAGGGGACGACGGGGTCGAGCAGGCGCTCACGGTGATCCGGTACAAGACGGCGCGCTACACGGTGGAGCGCCCGCTGCAGATCGGCGCGGCGCTCGCCGGTGCCCCGCCGAGCCTGCTGGAGGCCTACTCCCGGTTCGGCCTGCCGCTGGGGGAGGCGTTCCAGCTGCGCGACGACGTCCTCGGGGTCTTCGGCGACCCCTCGGTCACCGGCAAACCCGTCCTCGACGACCTGCGCGAGGGAAAACGGACCGTGCTCATGGCGTACGCCTCCGCGCGGGCCCGCGGGCCGGAACGGGACCTGCTGCGCACCTGGCACGGCGATCCCGCCCTGGACGAGGCGCGCGCGGCGGAGCTGCGGCGGATCATCGTGGACACCGGCGCGCTCGACCGGGTCGAGGAGCTGATCACCCAGCGGACCGGCCAGGCGCTCGCGGCGCTGGGCGACTGCCCGATCAGGCCGGAGGCGGCCGAGGCGCTCACGGTGCTCACCGAGCGGCTCACGCGTCGCGTCCGGTGAGGCGCGCGAACGGCACACCCGCGTCGTCCGCGGCTTCCCGCACCGGGACCGGTCCGGCGGCTCGCGGGCCCCCCGGGTGACCTCCCGACGCCTTCCCCTCCACCGCTCGGCGACGAGCACGACCTGTTAGCGGACAACCGGCCGCCGGCCGATCAACAGATGGGTGATGTGCTGTGACCGAAACGACCCCGCAGACCAGCGCGCCGAACGACAGCAGGCTCAGCCTGAGCACCAGGGCCGCGCGCAACCTGGCCACGACGACCAAGACCCCGCCGCAGATGCAGGAGATCACCTCCCGGCACCTGCTGCGCGTGCTGCCCTGGATCGAGGCCATCGGCGGCGCCTACCGGGTCAACCGCCGGCTGACCTACCAGGTGGCCGACGGGCGCGTGACGTTCGTCTCGACCGGGGCGGAGGTGCGGGTCATCTCCGCCGAGCTGTGCGAGCTGCCGGCGCTGCGGGGGTTCGGCGACGCCGACGTGCTCGCGTCGCTGGCCGACCTGTTCACGCAGCGGGAGTACCAGGCGGGGCAGGTCATCGCGGCGGCGGGAGCTCCGATGGAGGAGGTCGTGCTGCTGGCGCACGGCAAGGTGGACAAGATCGGTGAGGGGGCGTACGGCAACGAGACGCTGCTGGGGGTGCTGGCCGACGGGGAGTACGTCGGCGAGCAGATGCTGGTGCAGTCCGAGGCGCGGTGGGAGTGGACGGTGCGGACGGTGACGCCGTGCACGGTGCTCACCCTCACCAGGGACGCCTTCGAGCGGCTGCTGGCGTTGTCGGAGAGTCTGCGCGAGCACGTGTCGGCGTACCGGGACGACCCCGACGGCCCCGTGAACCGGCACGGGGAGGCGGAGATCGCGCTGGCGGCGGGGCATGTGGGTGAGGCGACGCTGCCGGGGACGTTCGTGGACTACGAGCTGGGGCCGCGTGAGTATGAGCTGAGTGTGGCGCAGACGATTCTGCGGGTGCATTCGCGGGTGGCGGATCTGTACAACGAGCCGATGAACCAGACCGAGCAGCAGTTGCGGCTGACGATCGAGGCGTTGCGGGAGCGGCAGGAGCACGAGCTGGTCAACAACCGCGACTTCGGGTTGTTGCACAACGCCGATCTCAAGCAGCGCATCCACACCCGGTCGGGCCCGCCCACCCCCGACGACCTCGACGAACTGCTGACCACGGTCTGGAAGAACCCGACCGTCATGTTCGCCCATCCCAAGGCGATCGCGGCCTTCGCCCGGCAGTGCAACAGCCGGGGCATCTATCCGCAGACCGTGGAGTTCAACGGCCAGAAGGCGCCCGCCTGGCGCGGGGTCCCGCTGCTGCCGTGCAACAAGATCCCCGTCAACGACCAGGGCGTCAGCTCGATCATGGTCATGCGCCTGGGCGAGAAGGACCAGGGTGTCGTCGGGCTGCGCCGCACCGGCCTGGTGGACGAGTACGAGCCCGGGCTGTCGGTGCGCTTCATGGGCATCGACGAGAAGGCGATCATCTCCTACCTCGTGACCACCTACTACTCGGCGGCCGTGCTGGTCCCCGACGCCCTCGGCATCCTGGAGAGCGTCGAGGTCCTGTGATGTCCTCCTACCGGCTGCCGGAGTTCTACCTCCCCTATCCGCCGAGGCTGAACCCGCACGTCGAGACCGCCCGTACGCACACCCGCGGATGGGCGGGGCAGATGGGGATGCTGGACGACCCGGACATCTGGACCGAGGAGTCGCTCGACGCGATGGACTACGGCCTGATGTGCGCCTACACCCACCCCGACTGCTCCGCCCCCGAGCTGGACCTGGTCACGGACTGGTACGTCTGGGTCTTCTACTTCGACGACCACTTCCTGGAGACCTTCAAGCGCAGCAGGGATCTCGACGGCGCCCAGGAGTACCTCGACCGGCTCGACGCGTTCATGTCCGACGACCCGCCAGAGCCGGCCAACCCCGTGGAGCGGGGGCTGGCCGACCTGTGGCCCCGGACCGTGCCCGCCATGTCGGCGGCGTGGCGGCGGCGGTTCGTCCGGGTCACCCGCGATCTGCTCCAGGAGTCGATGTGGGAGTTGTTCCACATCGAAAGGGACGCCGTCTCCAACCCCATCGAGTACATCGAGGAACGCCGGAAGGTCGGCGGCGCCCCGTGGTCGGCGGCGCTGGTCGAGCACGCGGCGGGCGCGGAGCTTCCGGCCCGGCTGGCGGAGTCCCGGCCGATCCGGGTGCTGACGCAGTCGTTCGCCGACTCCGTGCACCTGCGCAACGACCTGTTCTCCTACGAGCGGGAGGTGCGGGAGGAAGGCGAGCTGTCCAACTGCGTGCTGGTCTGCGAGCGCTTCTTCGGCTGCGACACCGAGCGGGCCGTGGAGATCACCAACGACCTGCTCACGTCGCGGCTGCACCAGTTCGAGCACACCGCGCTGACCGAGCTGCCGGCGCTCTTCGCCGACGAGGCGGTCTCGCCGCCCGAGCAGGGGCTCGTCCTCAGGTACGCCAAGGGGCTGCAGGACTGGCAGGCGGGCGGCCACGCGTGGCACTCGGCCTCCAGCCGCTACACCAAGAACGGCGGGCAGGCGGGGATCTTCGGGATGAACGTCTCCCGCGCCCACATCACGGGCGCGGGCGGCCTGCGCAACCACACCCACCGGCCCTTCGAGGAGGCCGACGTACGGCTGCCCGAGCCGTACATGCCGTTCGAGGTGCGCGACAACCCGCACCTCGACGCGGCGCGCGCGGCGGACCTGGAGTGGTGCGCGGCCATGGGGTTCTTCGACGCGGTTCCGGGCATTCCGGCGACCGCCGTGTGGGACGAACGGCGGCTCGCCGGATTCGACCTGGCCCTGTGCGCGTCCGGCATCACCCCGGATTCCACCGCCGACGAGCTGGTCCTGGCCACCAACTGGCTGGCCTGGGGGACGTACGGCGACGACTACTATCCCCGGGTCTTCGGCGCGGCGCGTGACCTGGTCGGCGCGAAGCTCCTGAACCGGCGGTTCAAGGAGCTCATGCCGCTGGACCTCGTCCCGCGGCTGACCCCGCTGACCGGGCTGGAACGCGGGCTCGCCGACCTGTGGCCGCGCACCGCCGGGCCGCTGCCGCCCGGCTCCCGCGAGATCTTCCGCAGGTCGGTGGAGGAGATGATCGACAGCTGGGTGTGGGAGCTGGCCAACGAGGCCCAGCACCGGGTGCCCGACCCGGTCGACTACCTGGAGATGCGGCGCGCGACCTTCGGCTCGCGGATGACGATGAGCCTCGCCAGGCTCGCGCCGGGCCGGGTCATCCCCGAGGAGATCTACCTGACCCGCGAGTTCCTCGGCATGACCGACGCCGCGCAGGACTACGCGTGCCTGCTCAACGACCTGTTCTCCTACCGCAAGGAGATTCGGTACGAGGGCGAGCTGCACAACTCGGTCCTGGTGATGTCCACGTTCCTCGACTGCCCGCCGCAGGAGGGCGTGACGGTGGTGGACGGGCTGATGACGAGCCGGATGAGGCAGTTCGAGCACATCACCACCGTCGACCTGCCCGCCCTGCTCGACCGGATCGACGCGGGCGAGGCCGTGCGGGAGTCGGTCGCGGCGTACGTGACCGACCTGCGCAACTGGATGGCCGCCATCCTGCGCTGGCACCAACGCTGCCGGCGCTATCTCGACGAGGAACTCCGCGCGGGTCCGGTGGCCCGGTGGACCCAGGGCCCGACCGGCCTCGGCACCGCCACCGCCAGGATCGGCTCCCTCGCGTCCCCGTACGGCGTGCCCGCCGGGGACGGCGCCGCGCACGCGCCGGTGCTCCACCTCACGGCGGGTGCGTCATGAGCGCGCCGCCCGGGCCCGACGGCGCGTCGCGGCTGGCCCTGAGCACCAGGGCCGCGCGCACCCTGGCGACCACCACCAAGACCCCGCCGCAGATGGCGGAGATCACCCCTCGTCACCTGCTGCGGGTGCTCCCGTGGATCGACGTCCAGGGCGGGGTCTACCGGGTCAACCGGCGGCTGACCTACACCCCGGGGGACGGGCGGGTGACGTTCGTCTCGACCGGGGCCGAGGTGCGGGTGATCCCGGCCGAGTTGTGCGAACTGCCGTCATTGCACGGGTACGCCGACGCGGACGTGCTGGCCGCCCTGGCGGACCGGTTCGTGCAGCACGAACTGGACCCGGACGAACCGGTGCCCGCCGGTCAGGTGGTCCTGGTCGCCCACGGCAAGATCGCCTGTGTCGGCGTCGGCGAGTACGGCGGCGAGACGCTGCTCCGGGTCGTCGCCGGCGGGGACCACCTCGGGGATCTCACCGGACCGGCGGCGGCCCCCGCCAGGGCGCTCACCCGTTGCATCGTGCTCGTGCTCGGACGGCCGGTGGTCGACGAGCTGACCGAGCGCTCCGGCAGCCTGCGGGAGCAGCTGGACCGCCCCGCGGCCGGCCGTCCGGCGAACCGGTACGGGGAGGCGGAGATCGCGCTGGCGGCGGGGCATGTGGGTGAGGCGACGCTGCCGGGGACGTTCGTGGACTACGAGCTGGGGCCGCGTGAGTATGAGCTGAGTGTGGCGCAGACGATTCTGCGGGTGCATTCGCGGGTGGCGGATCTGTACAACGAGCCGATGAACCAGACCGAGCAGCAGTTGCGGCTGACGATCGAGGCGTTGCGGGAGCGGCAGGAGCACGAGCTGGTCAACAACCGCGACTTCGGGTTGTTGCACAACGCCGATCTCAAGCAGCGCATCCACACCCGGTCGGGCCCGCCCACCCCCGACGACCTCGACGAACTGCTGGCCCGCCGGCGCAGCTCGCACTACTTCCTGGCCCATCCCCGCGCCATCGCCGCCTTCGGCCGCCAGTGCACCGCCCGGAGTCTGTATCCGGACGTCACCGAGGCCGGCGGCGCGAAGGTCATGGCGTGGCGGGGAGTCCCGATCCTGCCCTGCGACAAGATCCCCGTCAGTGACCGCGGGCTCACCTCGATCCTGGTGATGCGCACCGGAACCGAGAAACAGGGGGTCGTCGGGCTGCGCCGCACCGGGCTGGCGGACGAGTACGAGCCCGGGCTGTCGGTGCGCTTCACCGGCATCGACGACAAGGCGATCATCTCCTACCTCGTGACCACCTATCACTCCGCGGCGGTGCTGGTCCCCGACGCCCTCGGCGTCCTGGAAAGCGTGGAGGTCGGCTGAACACGGCCGCCCCCCGCAGCCGCCGTCCGCCCTCGCCGGAAACCGCCGCACCTGCGCGGCGCTCCGGCTAGGGTGGCCGCTGGCCGATCAAGAACTGCTCTTCTGAATGCGACGGCGGAGGTCTGTGATCGTGCTGATGGAACGGTCCGGCAGGGCGGAGACGGCTTCGGCCCTGGGCAGCCTGGAGCGCGGGATCGCGATCCTGTTCTGCCTGGCCGTCGGCATGAGGCCGATGAACCTCACCCAGGTGCACCGTTCGACCGGGTTCTCGAAGACGACCACGCACCGCCTGCTCGGAGTCCTGCAGGGACGCGGCCTGGTCACCCGCAGGGGTGGCGACTACACGGTCGACGGACGCTTCGCCGAACTGCTGTCGCCGCGTGGCTGGCCCGTGCAGGGCCGCCGGGTGCCGGACTGCCGCCGGGCGGTCCTGCCGTACCTGCTCCAGCTGTACGAGGCCACCCGTCAGACGGTCAACCTCGCCGTGCCCGACCGCGGCGAGGTCGCGTACGTCGAGCGGCTGTACGGGCACAACCGGGTCACGTCACCCTCGGACGGCGTCGACCGCGCCCCGCTCCACTGCACGGCCGCGGGCAAGGCGCTGCTCGCGCACGACGCCGCACTGCGGAAGGCCTTCTACGCCGGTCCCGCCCCCCGGCGGATGACGGGCCGTACGGTGACCGGCCCGGCCGCGCTGGAACGCGAACTCGCGGCCGTCCGGGTCGAGGGCGTGAGCTACGCGCGGGAGGAGTTCGCCGAGGGCATCTGCTGCGCCGCCGCGCCTGTCTTCGGGCCGGACGGCCGGGTGTGCATGGCCGTCTCCGTCGCGGCCCCGGCGGGCGCCGCGGCGCTGCCGCGGCTGGGCCCGGCCGTGCGCAGGACCGCCCACCAGATCACCGGAGTCCTGGGCACCATCCTGGCGCCCGGCCCCGAGCGCACCGGACCCGTGTTCGGCCGCCTTCCGGCCCCCGCCGGTACCGGGAACGCCCGCAGGGCGGCCGTACGGCCATAGGCGCGAACCGCGCGGGACAGGCCGGTTGGGCTGACCGGCGCCGGGGGAGAGTCTTCGATGTCGGCGTGACCTGCGGAGACAGTCGTGAGGCGCGGCCGTCGGCGCATTCGGGGGCGCGACAGGGAGCGGGTGTCATGCGGGTTGCATCGGGGGCGTTCGTCCTCGCCGGGCGGATCGGCCTCGTCGCCGTGCCGGCGATCGTCCTGCTGGCGGCGTGCGGAGCGCCGGAGCCGCGGCCACGGCCTGAGGCCACACCCGCCGCCGTGTCCACCACTATGTCCACCACGGTCCCGGCGCCGTCGGCCACACCCGCCCCGGCGGCCCTCCCGGCCGCCGCCGCCGATCCGGAGGCGTGCCGGAACGCCGACTGCGAGGTGGAGGTGCGCCAGGGAGACCGGCTGCGGCTCGACGCCGCCACCGGCCTGGACGCGCTCACGGTGGCCGCCCTCGACCAGGGTGTGGTGCGCCTGCGCTTCGAGGGCTCCTCCGGCGGCTACCGGGTCGAGGGCATGAACGTCGGAGTAAGCCAGGACTGCGTCAACGGCCGCTGCCGGACAAGGGGATCGTTGACGCTGACCATGGATCGGCCCGCCCGCATCGGCGACATCCATCTCCGGCTGACGAGCGTACGGCCCGACGAGGCGGTCCTGGCGATCTCGCCGTCGTAGCCGTCATGGCGGGCCCTCCGCCGGGCCGGTCACGGAGGGCGGTCGCGCAACGGCCCCCGCTGGCCCTGCCCGTGCCCGGGAGCCGTGCGCGCGAGAAGCACTGCTTTGGAAACACCCAGCCTCCGTTAACCGCGAGGCCACCCCGCCTCCTTACGGTCGTGGCCATGCCGTGGAAGACCAAGGTCAACGCCGCCGTCGAAGGGATGACCGGGTACGTCATCACCCGGGCCCGCCCGCGTCCCGCACCGCTCCCCCCCGCCGCGGGACGAGCCCAGACGACCCGCCGACCCGGAGATCGACCGTCTCCTCCGCGGGCCGGTGTTCGTGCTCTCCCCGGTCAGGTCCGGCTCCACGCTCTTCCGGGTACTGCTGAACAGTCATTCCAGGATCCACGCGCCACACGACCCGGTTCGTCTACCTGCTGCGCCATCCCGCCTCGATCGTCCGGTCCTGGCATGAAGCCGATCCGCAGGCGCGGCCCGTCGAGGAGGCCGTACGGCACACGCTGCACTACATGCGTCACCTGGAGGAGTCCAGGCGCGGGCACGAGGGGCTCGTCGTCCGGTACGAGAGGCTCGTCGACGACACGGAAGGCGAGTTGCGCCGGGTCTGCGCCTGGCTCGGCGTCGAGTACGAGCCAGAGATGATCCGCTACGGCGACAAGGACCACGGCGAGTTCGTGAAGGGCATCGGTGACTGGCGCGACAAGATCCGCAGCGGGCGGGTGCAGCGCGGCCGTCCGCTGCCCGCTCCCGAAGAGGTGGCCGAGCCGCTGCGGGAGATCGCGGAAGCCTGGGGCTACCTCTGACCTGGACCGGGGCGCAGGCGGCGGATCACCCTCCGCACGTGGAGAACACATGACCACCGAGGTCGCTCGCCACAGCGGGAAGTTCTACGTCTGGGTGTCGACGGCGAGCCGCACAAGGCGCTCCCGTGACGGGAACGGCGGCGTACAGCGTGCGGGACTGTCGGTCCGCGTCCGTACGATGTCCCGCATGACCGGGCATGAATTCACGCTCACCGCCACGGGCCCGTTCGACTTCGGCGCGACACTCCGCTTCGTCGAGGACTGGCCGGCCACCAGCGGCCTGCCCTCCGACGGCCGGACGCTGCGCTTCGCCTACTGCGCCGAGGCCGACTGGCTGCCGATCGGCGTGACGGTCACCGCCGCGCCGGGCGGGGTCGCCGTACGGACGACCAGGGCCGCGGGGCCGGAGATCCGAGGCGAGGTGGCCCGCATCCTGTCCCTCGACGTGGACGGCTCGGGCTTCGCCGAGATCGGCGAGTCCGACCCGGTGCTCGGTGAGTTGCAGCGCCGCAGCCCGGGACTGCGGCCGCTCTGCTTCTGGAGCCCGTGGGAGGCCGCCTGCTGGGCGGTGATCGTGCAGCGCTCGTCGATGTTCATCGCCTCCCGGATCAAACAGCGCATCGCGGAGCGGTACGGCGCCATGGTCGATCTGGACGGCCGGGCGTACGCCGCCTTCCCGCCGCCCGTGTCGCTGGTGAACGCCGACGGGCTCGGCCTGCCCGAGCAGAAGGAGGAGTGGCTGCGCGGCCTGGCCCGCGCGGCGCTCGACGGTGTGCTGACCACCGAGCACCTGCGTGCGCTCGACCCGCAGGAGGCGCTGGCCAAGCTTCGAGCCCTGCCCGGCGTGGGGCCGTTCTCCGCGGGCCTGATCCTGATCAGGGGCGCGGGCGCGCCGGACGCGTTCCCGGGCGACGAGCCGCGCCTGTTCGCGATCCTCCGCGAGGCGTACGGCCTGCCGCAGGACGCCCCGGCGAGCGCGTACCGGAAGGTCGCCGACGCCTGGCGGCCCTACCGCTCGTGGGCCTCGTTCCTCTTCCGGTCGTCCGTGTACGGAGCCAGGGAGGCTGAGAGGGCGGGTGCCGCCGCCGGCCAGACGGGGAAGGACGTCAGAGCCAGCCCTTCTCCTGGGCGGCGCGGATCGCGGTGATCCGGTTGGTCGCGCCGAGCTTGGCGACGGCGCTGGACAGGTAGTTGCGCACGGTGCCCTCGGTCAGGTGCAGCGCCGTGGCGATCTGCCGCACCGACGCGCCCTCGGCCGCCAGCGCCATCTGATCGTCCACTACCGTCGCAGCCGTGCGAATCCTCATCGTGGGCGGCAGTGGCCTTCTCGGCGGCGAAGTCGTACGGCAGGCCACGACGGACGGGCATGTCGTAGCCGCCACCTACCTGACGCGGCCGGAGACGGCGACGGGAGTCGAATGGCTGCCGCTCGACGTTCGTGACCGTGCGGCCGTGATCGGTTTGATCGGCGCTTTTGGTCCCGGCGTCGTCGTCAACGCGGCCTATCGCCAGCCGGACTGGGAGACGACCGCCGTGGGCGCCGCTCACGTGGCCGTGGCGGCTTCCGGGAACGGCGGACGTTTGGTCCACGTGTCCAGCGACGCCGTCTTCTCAGGAGAGGCGATCACCTACGCGGAAGACAGTGTCCCCGATCCGGTCACCCCCTACGGAGCAGCGAAGGCCGCCGCGGAGGTGGCCGTGCAGGCGATCGATCCCACGGCGGTGATCGTACGGACCTCTCTGATAATCGGTGACGGCGGCTCCGCACACGAAGGCATGGTGCATGCGCTTTGCGTGCCCGGGCCGATCGACGTCCGGTTGGACTGTCGCCACACTCAGCGGTATCTCACAACCAGGCTGCGCGGCGCGCGGGAGTTCCTGAAGTAGCCTCAGCGATCAAGCCGGTACGCGGCCTACGTGGAGGGCGGGGACCGCGCGTCGGAAGATCCCGCCCCCGCAGTGTCGCGCTCGGTAGGCGCAATGGTATCGATAGCGATAGTATCTCTAGCGATACCATCGTTTGAGGGTGTGCCATGCGCCGTTTCATCGGGCGGGACCGGGAGCTGAACGTGCTCCGTAACGCCTTCCACGCAGTTCGCGATGCCGCCGGGTCGGCCAGACCAGGTCAATGCATCCTCATCCGGGGGAGGCGGCGGGTCGGCAAGTCGAGCCTCGTCGAGGAGTTCCTCCGGCGCACAGAGACGCCGAATCTCTTCTTCACCGCGGCGGGTGCCACGGCGGAGAACGAACTGGCGGAGTTGTTCGACGCCGTCGCCAGATCCACGCTGCCGGAGCGAGAAGTGTTCTCGGAGGAGGCCCCGGAGCAGTGGAATGCGGCATTCAGGCTGCTTGCAGAGATCCTGCCCAATGACAGGCCGAGCGTGATCGTCATCGATGAGGTCCCGTATCTCATGGACCGAGTCGACGCCTTCGAGGGCATGCTCCAGCGCGCATGGGACCGCTCGTTGAGCCGCAAGCCGGTACTTCTCCTCCTGGTCGGATCCGACCTGTCGATGATGGAGGCGCTGAACAGCTACGACCGCCCCTTCCACCAACGGGGCCGGGAAATGATCGTGGGGCCGCTGAACCCCGCTGACATCGGCGAGATGCTCAGCCTTCCGCCGGCCGCCGCCTTCGACGCCGCCCTGATCACGGGAGGTCTCCCGCTGATCTGCGCGGAGTGGCAGGCTGGAGCGGATGTCTGGGAATTCCTCCGCGACTCGCTGGACAACCCCATCTCGGCGCTGCTGGTCTCCGCCGAGCGCTCACTGGCCGCGGAGTTTCCACCACAGGCGATGAGCAGGGAAGTCCTCCGGGCCATTGGAGCCGGGGAACGCACCTTTACCAACATCGCGCGCGCCGCCGGCGGCATCGCCCACACCACTCTCACTCGAGCTACGGATGTCCTGACCGAGAAACGGGTGGTGGCGGCCGAGTTGCCGTTCTCGCTGCGGCCGTCGAAGGAACGCCGCTACCGAGTGGCCGATCCTTACCTGCGGTTCTGGCTCGCGTTTCTGGATCCGCACATGGCGGAGATCGAGCGGATGCGGGGAGATCTCACGCTGAGCCGGATCAAGGAGCAGTGGACGAGCTGGCGCGGCCGCGCGATCGAGCCCCTCATCCGGGAATCCCTCGCCCGTCTCCTGCCGGACGGGCTCCTGCCCGCCACCCCGGCGATCGGCGGGTACTGGACCCGCAGCAATGACGTCGAAATCGACTTGGTGGGTGTCGACAGGCAACCGGTGGCCAAGCAGTTGCTCTTCCTCGGCTCGATCAAGTGGCTGGAGAACTCCGCGTTCGACAGCCACGACCTGGCCGCGCTGCAGAAGCACCGGGCGGCGATCACCGACGAGCCGGTGCCGCTCGTAGCGGTCTCCCGGAACGGGACCAGCTGTTCCGGGCTCCAGGCGGCATACGGCCCCGGGGAACTGCTCAGCGCATGGCGTAGGGCGTGAGCTGTCGACTATGCCGAACTCGTCGAAAACGCACTCGCGTCAATGACAACCTTCAGGCGTCAGGCGAGAGGTCGGTGCGGAGTATTGGGATGAGACGTTCCTCCATGACGGCCCGGCCCTCGGCGGCCATCGCCTCGGCGAGGGCTGGATCCCAGGGGCTGCCGGACCTGCTGCCGGTGAGCGGGGTGGACTCGCCTTCGACCAAGCCGGCCGCGTAGTCAGTCGCCCCCATCCGCCAGGGCGACGCGCCATGCCGTACGGCTGCCGCCTCTACGATGCGCAGCCCCGTCCAGTCGAAGTCGGCCCGCCAGCGGAGTCGTGACCCGGCTGCCGTCGCCGTGGCGAGCAGCTTGTGGCAGGCAGCCGACGGGATCCCCTCTGTGCAGACCAGGGCGGCTGACCGGGCCCCGAGTTCGGCCGCCGCCGCGCGGAGCACGGCGGGGTTCTCGCAGACGAAGATGTCCTCGGCGACCGGCACGACCGGGTGCTCCCTCTGCTGCTGGAGGGTAAGCCGGAACGGGATCCCGAACGCGGCGGCATCGTCCAGCCACCTGGAGACCACACTGTCGCCGCGGGTTGTGACGTTGAGCACCAGGACCTGGCTGGCCAGGTCGTCGACGATCACACCGACGGACTCCCACAGCACCCGCTGCCCCGCCCTGCCCGAAGGCGGAGCAGGAGAACCGGACCGGAGCGCCAGGGCGCGCAGCACGAGCGTCGCCAGCGGGCTGCCGGCAACGAGCGCCTTGGTGTCGCCGGTGGCCGACTCGGCCAGGACGGGAAGCGGGACGAAGGTTGCGGGCAACAGGTCGAGTACGGCTGCCGCCTGCCTGATCAGGTGGGTGTCACCACGCCGGACCATGCGGGTGAGCGTGCCGTCCGCAGTGATCGCCGACAGCCACTCGGCGAACCAGGGTTCCGAAGCACACCTCGCGGACTGAGCCGCGGCCAGCAACGCCTGCCTGCCGGAAACCTCCGCGGCTCGCTCCGCGGGCCGGTCCCGGACCGGACCTCCCACCGAAGCCAGCGCCTGGAGCAGGCCCATGCGGTGCATTTTCACAAGGGCGTCGTCGAGGTCTGCCAGTGACACGGTCAGCCGTTTGACGGTCTCAGGGCGGTAGGTCCCGGTGATGCCGATGATCAACCGACGTTCGGCCTCGGACGGGTTGGCGAGCCCGACGGCACCGTCGATCACACCCCCGGTCTGCTCCAGCCTGCGCCGGGCCGCGGCCAGGAGACGCTGCCATTCCACACCCCGCAGCTCATCCAACGATGCTCGCCTCGACACGCCTGGTGCCGGGCGAGCCCAGCGCGACGGTCAGCTCTCCCGCGTCGTCGGCGAGTAGTTCGGCGCCGTCCCAGACGAGCAGCAGCGCGCTGACAGTATGCTCCACCGGGGAATGGGCCAGATCGTAGTGGGCCGCAGCGGGCACCGCGGCATGCGTGGCCCACAGGTCGTACCCGGTCATGAACAGGTCCAGGTCGAACTGGGCGGCCAGGCCCATCAGCTCGCTGCGCCCGGTGTCGTCCACCCCGGCGAACGCCTCATCCAGGGCGAGCAGCCGTGGCGCGTCGGGCAGCGCCGAGTTGAGCATGGCGTGCGCGGCGGCGAACAGCGGCAGGTGCAGCGACACCGATTGCTCGCCGCCGGACAGGCGGCTGTGCTTGGCGCGGGTGAGGCGTTCCTCGGCACCGCCGGGCCGGACGAGCTGGAAGGTGAACTGCCGCCACCGGCGATAGTCGAGCACCTTCGTGAGCAGCTCTCGGTAGGGCAGCTCACGTTCGCGGGCCCGGGCGTTCTTGATCTGGGTGGCGAAGTGGCCGCGCATCCGGCTCAGCTCGTCCGGGCCGAGCCGGGCCGCGTCGGCGTCGAGCAGACCGCAGACAGCCCGCTGCTCGTCCTCCAGACTGTCGGCGAGCTGCCAGCTCACACCGACCGTGGTCCCCGATGACATCCGGCGCGAGCGCATCTCGGTGTTCATCCGCCGGATCAGGTCGCGGGCGTCCACCGTGCGGTCGTGGATTTGCTGAGCCAGCCGGGTGAGCAGCGCGTCCTCCAGGATCCGCTGCTCGGACTCACTGAGCAGCTGCTGCTGATCCTTGCGGCTGGAGGTCATCTTCGCGGCGAACGCGCCCACAGGCAGCGGCCCGTCCTCGTCCGCCACGCGGACCACGATCACCCCGTCGGCGCCGTCCCACTCGGGCCGGTAGTCCTGACCGGCGGCGGTGAGCTGCGCCTGGAGGTCGTCCAGCGCCTTGGTCAGCCGGGTGGTGGACTGCTTGAGCGAGATCTCGGTCGGGGTCAGGTCGCGCGTCACGGTGAGGATCGCCTCGTGGACGGCGGCCACCTCCGGCGGCAGCTCCCACTCGCCGGAACCGGAGCCCAGCCAGTCGGCCTCCTGAGCGGGCCAGCCCAGACCGGGCGGGCACTTCAGGACGTCGAGCAGTTCCCGCTGGGCGAAGGGGGCCAGGGCCTTGGCGGTCTCGCGTTCCTCGCCCGCCGCGACGCGAAGCGACTCCTGCGCGGCGGTCAGCTTGGCCTGCGCGGTGGCGACCTCGGTGAGCGCCGTCCGCTCGGCGGTCCGCGCGGACTCCGCCGCCCGCGACGCGGCGATGATCCCCGTCTCGGCCAGCTGGACCTCGGCCAGCACCTGGCCGGCTTCGGCACCCATGGTCTGCTGGAGGGCGTCCAGCTTGGCCGCTTCCTCGGTGTGCCTGCGCCGCGCACCCTGCTCTGTCTGCGCTGCGGCCGCCTCGTCGTCGGCCGCCGACTCCAGCCGCTCCGTGCTGCCCTCGACCGCGTCACGCTGCCGCGCCTCCTCGCGCCGACGGCCGGTCAGCGCGCCGGCCATGGTCTCGAAGCGCTGTACGGCCTGCGCCACCTCGTCCACGACGGCGGGATCGAGGCTGTGTTCGGCCCCTGCCCGGCGCAGCGCCCGCTCGGCCGCGCCGCAGGCGGCGACGGCCTCGTCATAACCGCTCTGCGCGCTGTCGGCGGTCTCGCGGGTGGCACGCAGGCGTCCGGCGGCCCCCTCGTGCTCGCGAAGGGCCGACACGATCGGGCCCGTCTTGGGCAGTGCGGCGCGGGCGGTGCTGATCGCTTCCAGCGCGGACTCGGTCAGGGCACTACGCCGGTCCAGCCCGGCGATGGTCTCGGTCAGCGCGGCGATCCGGGCGTCGCATTCGGCGAGCCGTACGGCCCGGCGACGGGCCCGGGCGGTCGCCCCGATGTACTCGGCGTGGTCCTTGTGGTGCGCACCGACCTGGATGCCCTGGGCGAACCGTCCGTCGGGAGAGATCATCGGCCGGTCGTCGTCGGCCTCCCCGCCGAGCGCGACAGAACGCAGGATCGCGGTGATCCGCTCGGCCGGAACCGGGGTCTCCTCCTCGGGGACCAGCAGGTCCGCCAGGCTCGGCGTCACCGGGGCACCCGGCACCAGGTAGCCCTCCGAATCCCCGGCGGCGACGCGCTCCGGAGCGGGAGTGACCCAGGCGTCCAGCAGATTGGCCGCCTCCAGCGCCGCTTCGACGGCGGCGGCGTGGTCATCGCCCACGTGGTCGGCGAATCGGACCAGGCGCCAGAACGGGGCCCCGGCCTTCCCGTCGCGTTCCGCCGTACGGGCCGCGAACGCGGGTGGCGCGTCGTCGTGCTCGGCGGCGATCTCCGCGCGCTCGCCCTTGACCCGGGCCCGCTCCCGCTCGGTGGCGGCCCGTTCGGACTTGAGCTGGGCCTGGGCATCCCGCAGGTCCTGTACGGCTCGCGCGGTCGCGGCCCCGAAAACCGCGTCAAGACTCGGCGCGTCCGGTTCGCCGGCCTCCTCCAGCGCCTCGGCGAGCGGCTGGATGTCGGCCAGCACGTCGCGGTGCCGTTCCCCCCAGGCGGCGAGCCGGGTTCTGGCGTCCTCGCGGGCGGCCTCCACGCCCTTGGCGGCCTCCGCCTCGGCCAGCTCGGCCCGGGCAGCGGTGGCGAGGGCCTGGTCGAGGGCGATCCTGGCCAGGTCGCGGGTCTGCTCGGCCTTCTGCTGGGTGGCGATCGCGGCGCGGACCGCGCGCAGGTCGCCGGTCCGGGAGGCCACCCGGCCGCCGACCCGGTCGGTGAAGCCTGCCGGGCCGGCGTCGGCGGGGCTCCAGGTGATCCCCGCGGCGGCGGCCTCGTCGGCCAGGTCGGTCGCCGCGCGGGAAACCGCACCCTCCAGCTCGGCCAGCAGCCGCTGCGCGGTTGCGAGTTCGACGCGGGTCTTCTGGGTGGTGGCGGCGCGCCGATCCAGCTCGGTCCTGGCTGCCGCGGCGGTCTCCGCACACGTCCGCACCAGGCGCTCCAGGTCGGCGAGCTGTTCGAGGGCCTGGTAGGCGGCGCTGCTCTTGAGCTGCTCCAGCCGGGCCCGCAGCCCGGCCAGGGCGTCCTCGCTCACCGACAGCGTCTCCTCGGCCTCCGCTTGGGTCTGCTTCGTGGTGGTCAAGGTGGCGGCGGCCGTACTCAACGCTGTGCGATGAGCGGCGACGTCCTCGCGGCGGCGGGTCAGCGCGTCGGCCGCCCAGCGCGCATGCGTCCGCAGGTAGGTGGTGTAGCTGGACAGGAACGACTGCGTCGCCTCGTCGGCGGCGACCAGCCCCTCCAAGGTCCGCTGCACCGTTTCCATGTCATCGAAGGAGCGCGACGCCTCGGCGATCAGGTCGTCGTCAACCGGGCGAAGACCGTCGGTGAGGGTGTCCGACAGCTTGCCGGGGTCCAGGTTCTTGGCGAGTTGCGGGCGGCGCAGCGTCAGGATGAGGGTGATCAACTGCTCGTAACGCTCCCGGCCGAGCCCGAACAGCCGCTGGTCGATCGCGTGCCGATAGTCCGCGGGAGTGGCGGTGAGCGCGTGCTCACCCAGCTCCTCGGTGAGCTGCTTCTTGCTCATCGGCCGGTCGTCGGCGGTGAGCAGCGAGAAATCGGCACCCACCCGGCCCTCGGCGACGAAGTGCCAGCGGACCGGCGTGTCGCGGTGCCGCTGGGCGTGCAGGCCGATCCCCACCGTCACGGCTTCGCCGGTGTCGCGGTGCCGGAACTCCAGCCAGACGTAGCCGAGTGCGCTGTCCTGCCCGCGGAAGAGCAGGTTGGACTTCATCGTCCGGTCCTCGGAGGCGAACGGGTTGAGCCGCTTGGGGTCGATCCGGCCGTCCAGCACGAAGGGAAACAGCACCTCCAGGGCCTTGGTCTTGCCCGAGCCGTTCGGCCCGCGCAGGATCAGCCAGCCGTTCGCGAAGGTGAACTCCTCGTCCCGGTAATCCCACAGGTTGATGATCCCGGCCCGGGTGGGGACGTAACGCGTCACTGCGCTTCCTTGACGTCGAAGAGGGTGTCGGTCTGTGACTGGGCCCTGCGTGCCCGGGGTCTCACCTCGGCGGTGGTGCCCCGGTAGCGGGCGAGGAGCGGGAGCGCCAGCACACCGCCCTCGACCCTGGCAACCAGGCGGAGCGAGGCCAGCAAATTCAGCGCCTCGCTCAGCAGCCGGTCCGGATCGCCCCGCCAGGCCACGGCGAAGGCCATGCCGTAGGTGTTCATGAGCTGCGTCATCGCGCTCCGTAGCCAGGCGTCGGTGACGAACGGATGGACAGCCGCCTCGACCGCGGCCTCCCGCTCAACGGGTCCGGCCTCGCTCAGTTCGTCCATGACGCCCTTGACGGGCAGGCCCGCGTCGATCCTGGCCGCCAGGGCCGTGTCACGCTCCGCCGCCGTTGGAGCGGGCAGCGCCGGCGGCTTCGATTTCGTCACGTACGCCGCGATCCGCGCCGACAGCAGCAGCGCCGCCTGGGAGGGGGTGCCGCCGCTTGGGAAGCGCAGGTCGGACAGGCGGCCGGAGGCGTCGATGAGTGCCACCCCTTCAGCGCGACGCTCCACGGCCTGCCCGGTCAGCCGCTCCAGGTCCTCGATGAGACCGGGGTGGCGGAGCTGGCCGCGCAGCGCTTCACTTACGTCCGCGTAGTAGACGACGGGGCGTTCCAGCACCAGCCGCCGCGCTCGCCGGGACGCGGCCTCGCGCACCCGGTGCCGGCCTTGGGCGAACCCGTGACCGGAGTCGAGCAGCCCGGTCACCGACCGCATGTGCTGAAGCACCCGGCTCGGCCGGTAGATGGCGAAGACGACCTCGCGGTCGATGTCGTAGAGCGCCTCGGCCCGGTCGGGGTTGTTCACCCAGTCGGCGGCCGAACCGTCGGCCAGGGCCAGCGCGCCGCGCTCAGCGAGCCAGGCCACCGCGTCGACGAACGCGTCTCGATCCGGCTTGCGCTCGGTGTCCAGGCCGAGTCCGTCGATCCGGGCCGCGTCCGCGCTGACCGCCTCGGCCAGCTCGCTGAGCGCGATCTGGGTCCCGGACCGGCCGAGAGCGGCCAGAGTGAGCACCAGGTAGGCGTACCGGCGCCGGTCGAACGGCCGGTCCGTCTTGGTCCGTGCCGGACGGGTCACGTCGAGCTCGTCCTGCGCGCGCAGCAGTCGCGCGGTGTTCGCCGTGGTCACCAGGCGGTAGCCGAGCACCTCGTGCAGGTCGGCCCGGAGCTGATCGGCCCACCGGCGGATCAGTGGCAGCGCGGCCCGGTTCGGGTGGACATCGGTGATCAGCGGATTGCTCAGCAGCATCCGCACCGCCCGCTGGTAGTCGGCCAGTTCCAGCGAACTCACGTTCTCCGCGACCTTGCTCATCCGGACACCTCCAGCGTGACGCCGGAGAGGTGAAGCCGGCCGTACACGGTTCTGACGGTCGTGGAGCCTTCGGAGGGGCGCAGCGTCAGCCGTACGCCATGGGCCGAACCGCTCGCGGTGACCTTCCTGCTGGTCGGCACCCGGGCGCCCAGCGCCAGGTCGAGCAGGCCCAGCAGGGCCTGGGTCTCCGGCTCGTCCAGCACGCGGCCGTAGAGGCCGTCGGCGGCGAGGGATGCCGCCGCGTCGCGCCGCTCCCGGGTCAGCTTGAGCTGCTCGGCTCGCAGTCGCTGCCGCTGCGCGTCGTTGCGCTCGATCCTGGCGGTGGCCCCGGTCATCCGGGGCTCCCGGCCCGACTCCACCAGGCCCCGGGCCAGCTGCACCGGCTCGGCATCCCACCACGACAACCTCGGGGGGATCAGCTCCGGGTCCTCGTGGGTGACTGAGATGTGCCGAGGGCCGCCCAGGTCGAAGACCGCCTGGAAGAGCCCGTGGGCCGCGTCCTCGTCGGGGCAGGAGACGAACCACTGGGCCAGGTGCCGAAGCTGGCTCTCCCGGCTCACGCCCCCGCGCCGTGCCTCGGTCACCCTCCTGAGCAGAGCCAGCACGTTCGCGATCGCGGTGACGGTCGCGGTCTGCAGCCGCTCGGCCTCACTCTGGGAGTCGCGGCCCGCGCCGGCACCGAACCAATGGGTCAGGCCGGACCAGCGCTGCCGCCAGTCCTCCTCCCGATCCCCGGGCGCGCGGAAGAGCCGGTCGTCGGCCGCCGCGGCGTGCGCGATCAGAGCGTCCGCTCCGGTGTCCGCCACGGCCTGTACGGCTCCCGCCAGCCGGGGCGTGAACCGGGCGAGCTCCGCGGTGAACTCCCGCATGTGAGTGAGGAGCGCGTCCTTGTGGGTGAGGAACACCTCGGGCCGGACGTCGTTGGTGCGAGCCAGGTCGCCCAGCATCAGATAGAAACGGGCGGCCCGCTGTGCCATGTCGCTCAGCACCTGGTCCAGGCGACTGAGCTTCCGGTAGACCTCATCGCCGTCGCCCGTCCGGTTGGCCTCGGCCAGCGCCTGGAGGTCAGCCAGGATGTCGGGAAATATCAGCCTTGAGAGCTGAGCGTCCTCCAAGGTCGACCCGAGGACGTCCTCGACCGCCCGGTACGCGCGGTAACCGGCCTGGGTGAACTGATAGACGTAGTGCCGGTTGCGGTATTCGGCCAGGTTGGCCGCGCGGGTCCCGTCGTAGCTACGATCCAGCAGCCGCCACTCGTTCAGCGAGTCCAGCAGTGGCTGCACCTCGCCGACCGCCGGGCAGTCCGGGTGCTCTTCGCGGAGCTGGTCCAGCAGGTCACGGGCGCTGGAGGCGTGCAGCAGCACTTGGTAGTTGGCCCGGCCCCGGTCGAACGCCCGCAGCAGCCACAGATACTCGTTGCGCTTCTCGGCCGCCGCGAAGTGAAACAGCCGCATCCGGTCGTCCAGCGTGAACGCGTCGATTCCGAAAGAGCTCGTCTCGACCGGACTGTCAACCGCTGGAGTCTCGTCGGTGAGGGGCTTGGGAAGGTCCACTGTTCCCGTCCGGCTCAAAAGGTCTGTCAGGACCCATCAAGCATGCCGCACCAGAGCGACCACGCCGGCCACCTCTGCATTATGTTTGTCGGCCGCACTCCGGAACCAGGGTTGCCTCAGGTGAGAACGAGCGGGCCGCTGGTGGTGAGGGCGCGCAGGACCTGGAGGGCCGCGCCACGGCTGAGCTGGTCGTGGTGGCGTTCGTTGTGACGGGTGCGCAGGCAGCCGTAGCACGAGGTCTCGGCGCCGCAGTCACAGGAGGCGACTCGCTTGAGCGCGGCGCCGGCGACCACGTCGAGTGACTCGGCGATGCGCAGCGCGCTGCCCGCCCCGCCCGGGACTGTGTCGAAGATCACTAGTCCGGTCCGGCCGTCGGAGCCGGGATTGATCGCGCCGTCGATGTCGTTCCTGCTGATCTCCAGCCCGTCCGCGGCCCCTTCGAGCAGCGCGTACAGGGCCGAACGCCAGTGAGCTGTCTCGGTGAGACCGGGTGTGTCGAACCGCAACTCCAGAATGTCGGTCTCGAAGCTGTGCGCCAGGGAGCGCCAGCGCAGCGGCCCGGTGCAGTCATTCTGTCGGAGTGGGTTGACGTGCGACTTGGCGGTCTTGCCCTGGTTCGGCGTGCCCCAGCCGCACCAGTCGCAGATCAGGAAACCACTGCCGGTAGGTCCCTCGGACAGGACGACCAGCCGGCCCCGTGAGCCGGAACGGCACCAGACCGAAGCCCCGCCGGGAGACGCCCAGCGGCGTTCGGCCAGCTCCTCGCCCAGGGAGACGATGTGGGTCGCGCCGTTCCAGGAGCCCTTCGGGGGCGCCGTGGCCGGTTTGGCCGTCCGATGATCGGCGACGAAGCCGAACTCCGGCACGTAGTACTGGCGCAGGGCTCCCTCGCTTGCGCTCCCACACGCGGGACAGGCCACTTCCAGCGTCTCGTCGCCCTCACGGTAATGCTGGCAGGTCCGGCAGACCGTGTAGCTCCTGCTGATCAGCTCCCGGCCGGGGAGCCGGTAGACGCCCGCCGACCGCCAGAGCACGCCGCCGGCCACCACCTCGGAACCGGGTGCGTACTCATAGATCGCCGAAGAGAGATCGCGGCTGAGCTCCAGCCGGGCTCCCACCTGGCTGTCGCAGTGCGCGGTGCGCAACTCCACGCTGTCCACCGGGAAGCCGTACTTGGGCAGCACGTTCCGGTTCGCCAGGTAGCCGATCAGGGATCTCCGGGTGACGGTGTTGATGGTCCGCTCGTAGCGGGCGGCCAGGTCGCTGCGGCGCTTGGCGAACGCCTCACGGCGGTGCTTCTCGAACGCCTCGATGTCCTGGGAGAGTTCGAGACGCACCTGTTCCAGCAGCTCACACAGGTCGGTCACCCACGCGCCCGTCTGCACGCCGAGTTCCGCCTGAACGGTGGCGGGTAGCACCTGGCGCAGAGAGCCCAGCACACCGGAGGGGACGGGGGTGAGGAACGCCTTCACCTGGGAGCTCGCTCCAGACAGGAAGAAGTCGCCTGCGGTCTTCCAGACCGTCCCCGAGGTCTCTTTGGCGTACCGGAAGAAGGCGGCCAATGCCACAGAATGGGCATGGCGCCGGTCGATCCGGTCGTTGCCGAGCGGCACGTACGGCGCTCGCACCTGACCGGCGATCATCTTCTCTGGTTCCTGGTACCGGGACAGATCGTGCGAGCGCCTCTGAGCGTAGGTCAGCACAAGGGCCGCCGAGTCTGCCCGCCGTCCGGCCCGCCCAGCCCGCTGAATGTAGTTGGCCGTGGTCGGCGGCATGTTGCGGAGCATCACCGCCTGGAGTTCGCCCACGTCCACGCCCAGCTCAAAAGTGGTCGAGCAGGACAGTACGTTCACCTCGCCGCGCAGGAATCGCTGCTGGATGTCGGCCGCCTCCAGCCCCGTCCACTGGGCGGTGTGCTCCTTGGCCAGCAGCGGCACCGGCGTCATCGCCTGATACAGCACCCGGTGGTGGTCATCGGCGTCCGGCTTGGCCGGGGTCAGCACGCCCTGACAGCCGAGCGTCGGGCAGACCCCACGCAGCGAGGCGGCGCTGATTCGCCGGCACAGCCCGCACTGGTAGATCTCAACTGCCGGGGAGAGCTTCAGCCAGGTGTGATCCAGCTGATGCACCTGACCCAACCTGGGCAGTGCGGCCGAACTCAGCCAGCCGTCCCGCAGCGACGTGAGGAGTTTCCAGCAGCCGTCGAGGATCTGCCGGGCGTCCGTGCCGGACCCGAGGGCGGCCAGCACCCGGCGCAGGTAGTCGAGTCGCCGGTTGACGCCGCGCGTGGGCAGCCAGCTCAGCACCTTCAGCTTTGCCTCGGCGCCGTCGCCGCGCACGTAGATCGGCCCGCGCCGAGGGTCGAACAGCTCATCGCGCGGATCGACTTCCTCCGGCATGGTCAGCGCGCCCTGCTGCCGGAGCGAGCGGGCCAGCTCGCCCAGGAGCAGCCAGCATTCGTCCGGGGTCAGGCCCAGCCCCAGCAGCGGCGCGGGCAGCCGCCAGCCGGGCTCGCGGTCCAGCTCCACCCGGAGGAGGCCGAGGCCTTCCAGGGACTGGCGTTCGTCCATCGCCACCAGCTCCCGCATCACCCACAGGGCCACCTCGCGGCGGCGCTGCTGGCGGGAGGCCCGGCGTTCGAACACCCCGGCCTGTCCTGCCGCCGCCACCACCTCGTCCACCAGGTCGTCCACAGTGGCGGTTTCGTCCCTGGCAACCGCACGCCGGAGCCCGTCGAGGATCAGCCGCCGCTGCTGGATCTGGGCGTAGCTGGACTCCAGGTAAGGGGCGAAGTAGGCGGCCGCCTGGCGGCTGTCGCTGAAGGTCAGCAGCTTGCGTCCGCCGCCGGGCCGGTCCTCCTGCTCGGGCATCGGCGGCAGCGCCTGATAGAGAGCGGTGGCCAGGACGGCTGCCGCCGCCTCGTTGCCGCTCTCGAACTGGCGGATCATGCCTGAGCCGCGCGCGCCGCAGGCCAGGCAGCCGCTGGGCGAGCTGGCTCGCGTCTTCAGCCGCCGCACCGGACGCAGCTGGGTCTCGTGGCAACCGTCCCGGCCGCACTCGCTTTGCCGTACCGCATGAAGCGCCCCGCACCTGCCGCACAGGAACGCGTCCTGAGCCTCGGTCTCCGGCACGGCTTCGAGGGTCTCGTCGTCTTCGTCGGTCATCTCGGGGGCGTCACCAAGCAGCAGCCAGACCCGGGAATCGTCCCGGCTCACCCGCGGGCTGAACACCTGCCCCCCGCCGGACAGCTCCACCGCGCCGGTCAGGTGGACCGCCCCGCATCTCTTGCATGCACCGAACTCGAAGACCGCCCCCGAACAGGTGGTGCACGTCTCGTGACGGCCCAGGGACACATGTGGTCCGATGAGGCAGGTGAACGCACCCTCGGTGGCGCGGGCGAACAAGTGGTAGCGGGCCGACAGCACCGCGCTTCCCGAGAGGTCCCGGACCTTCCCGCCGACGGCCACCAGCGCGGCAAGGCCTTCAGCCGGCTCTTCCTGACCACCGAAGAGCAGCTGGGCCAGGTCCGCGAAGGGCCGGGGGCCGCCGGACAGGGTGCCGCGCAGCGTGGCCATGGCGTGCTCGCAGGCGAGAGCCGTACCGCCATCGGGCAGGCCGGACCGGCGGACCAGTTCGGCAGCCGGGTCCTCACTCATCGCCAGCTTTCGGTAGTCCGCCGCGGTCAACGGCCCCCAGAACGGCCCCGGCGGCATGTCAACCCGGGCGGCGGTCACCAGATCCTGGCGGGCGGGGTCGTCTGAGACCCACTCAAACGGAGCGTCGAACAGCTTGGCGGCGAAGTCCATGACCGCGCCCGGTTCGTCGCCGACCGTGGCGCTGGTGGCGATGGCCTGCAACGTCCGGTCCCGGGCCACTCGGTCACGGAGGCGGCGCAGCAGCATGCCGAGCTCCTCAGCCCTGGCACCGTCATACACATGCGCTTCGTCCAGGACCACGAACCGCCACCTGTCGGCGTGTTCGAAGAGCTCCAGGTCGGCCGGGCGAAGCAGCAGGTATTCGAGCATCGCATAGTTGGTGAGCAGCAGATGCGGAGGACGGGCCCGCATCTCCTCCCGGCTGAGCAGCTCGTTCGGCAGCCTCGGCTGCCCCGGATTGAGCTCGTCGAAGAGGGCCGCCCCCTGCTGTGCCTTCTCCGGCGTGTCACCCGTGTAGCGGCCGAAGGTGATCTGCGGTACGGCCGACAGCAGCTCGCGGAGCCGTTTGAGCTGGTCGTTGGCCAAGGCGTTCATCGGATAGAGCAGCAGCGCCCGCACACCGGGGGACGGACGTCCCTCGGAAATGAGCGCGGACAGGATCGGCAGCAGGAAGCTCTCCGTCTTGCCCGAGCCCGTGCCGGTGGCCACCACCAGGTTCCGTCCGGTGGCCGCTTTGCGCAGCGCGTGCTCCTGATGCAGGTAGAGCGGCCGGTCCAGGGGAAGTGCGGGGCTGCCCAGCGCCGCGAACGCAGGATCGAGGACGCCGTCGCCGATCAGCTCGCGGAGGGTCGCACCGGTCCGGTAGGGCGGGGTGGCCTCCAGCAGGGGGCCCCTGGTCAGCAGTGG
Source organism: Microbispora sp. NBC_01389 (assembly GCF_045040095.1). Lineage (NCBI taxonomy): Bacteria > Bacillati > Actinomycetota > Actinomycetes > Streptosporangiales > Streptosporangiaceae > Microbispora > Microbispora sp. NBC_01389. The sequence continues at coordinate 125,872 of NZ_CP109552.1, read as the reverse complement.
GCTGGCCGCGATCTCCGCCGCGAGCGATTCGGCGATCGCCGGATCCCGCACCGGCAGCAACGAGCGGAGATAACGCCGGTACGTGCCGGTGATGAGCGCGCTGGTGGCGAGGGGATCCATAGGGTCAATCGTTGCAGAGCCAAGGGTCTGGGGTGGCTGGGGATGCGGGAGAGATCGTCGCCAGCGGGATGGCATGCCCGTCGGGCCGGACCACCAGGGTGGCGTGCCCGTGCGCGGCCACCGTGTCCAGCACCCGACGCAACGGGTAGTCGCCGCGGGCGTGCGGGGTCAGCACCTGCACGCTCTTACCTCGGCTGACGACCTCGAGGGGAAGACCCTCCCGGACTCCTGGAATCTCGAACCGCAGTTCCCCGAGTTCCTCCAACGCGGCCACGGTCAAGCGGAGTGGAACCGTGCTCCATTCCTGGCCGGCCAGCACCCGCATGTGGGGCGGGGCGACGACCAGAGCCAGCGTCTGCTCCGAGGCGACACACGTGATCCGGCGCACGGTCTCGCGCGGGCCGAAGGTCAGCGCCTGCGGTGTCACCGTCAGGCCCGGCCCCGTGCTGAACAGGGTGTCCGCCGGCACCAGGCCCTCCTCGTCGAAGACCCGGACCGGAGGGTCGTGACGCAGGGCGAGCCCCTCGGCCAGGGTGACGGTCTCCCGCATCGCCCGGCCGCCCGCGGTCCTGGCGGTGACGGTGAAAGTGCCGAGCAGTGGGCGCGGCAGCCGCGCCCAGAGGTCGGCGGGATCGGCGGGCGCCGCCCGCGCGGCGCCGGTCCGCTCCACTGTGACCAGCCATTCTCCATCCGGTAGCCGCAGGGCGGGAGGCGCGGCCAATACGGCGGAGCCGTCTGACGCGGTCACGCCGGGCAGGGGCCGGTCGACCAGCAGCCGGGGTCTGGCCTCCCCCCTGACCGGGCGGTGTGGACCGTCCGCCAGGGCGAGCCAGGTCGCGTTCTCCAGATCGACCTGTGTCAGCCGCCAGCCGTTCCAGCCGAGAGGCAGGAGACTTTCGGCGATGATCCGGAGCGGGACGTCGGCGGTCGGTTCGCGGTCCCGGGGATGGGCGACCCAGACAGGGCAGGGCGGTAACTCCGCAGGCAGGTGGCGCCCGTCTTCGGTGAAGACGAGCAGGCAGTCCTCCGTGGGGTACGGCAGCGCCACACCGTCACGCTGAATCCCGTGCCCGAAGGGGTCGAGGCGGAGCCGGGAAGCCTCGGCCGTGGCACCGAGGCCGGCGTGTGTCATGATCGAGTGCTTCGCGTCTGGCTCGGCTCGCAGGCCCAAGGCCCGCAAGGCGTCCAAGAACGCCGCACCCCACTTGCTCGCGCTGCCCCGGTGGTGGGAGGCCACCCACCAGTGCGGCCAGAACGCGCTGTCTCCGCCATGACGGGCCGCCACGCCGACGATGCTCACCGCGACGCACGCCGGCCAGCGGTTGGCGAGCTCCTGATGGCCGAGCCGCCGGTGGGCCCGTCCCAGAGCGTCGGCTGCCGCCTCGATCATCTCCTCGGGCGCGTCGGCCTCGATGACCAGCGACACGTGGCGCAACTGCACGGTCCACGACCGTTCGAGCAGATCGAGGAGGGCGGATGCGTCGAAAGTCTGGCGGTCGGGCACGGATACGGAGCACCTGCAGGAGAAGGGGAGTCGCTGATCAGCATAGCTGGATCGGTGGCATTTCGGACGGCTCGCGCAGGCTTGGCCGTGGGAATGCCAACGTCTGACAGGCGGAGGGGTGTGCGGCGGCTGTCGCTCGCCGATCACCCTCGCGCCGAACGCCTTGGCGATCTGCACGGCGACCGAAGAATCAGGCGAAAGACCAGGTCAGAGGCCGGATAGGAGGAGCGCGCCCTGAGGGATTCGAACCCCCGACCGTCGGATTAGAAGTCCGATGCTCTATCCAGCTGAGCTAAGGGCGCTCGTGCCTAATTCTGCATGATCCGGGGACCGGGTACACACCCGGTTTCCCGGACATGGGCCGGACCTCGTCCAAGATACGGGTCCGGCCGAGGGTCACGGCACCGCGACCAGTGTGTCAAGGCGGGACGCGTCACCTCGCTTCGGGCCGTGGACCTGTGCTTAGGCCCTGCCCCCGGCTGGGCGGGATCGACGGCCCCGGTCTCGTGCCACGACGGCAGTTCGTCTGCCCCGACACGCCGCACTCCGTTCCCCGGATGGCACCGTTTGCGCCCTCTTGCGTATCCCATCAGGGAAGCGATTGGAAATTCTTCGGCCGTCAACGCCTCATACCGGAAATCTGGTCGTTAAGCTGCGTCGGCATGGCCGTACGTGAGATCCCGCTCGTCGGAGACGTATCCGAGGGAGTCGTACGGGTAGGGGCGACAGTACGGCGGCCGATGCGGCCCACGTCGCCGTCGGTCCACGCGCTGTTGCGGCACCTGGAGGCCGCCGGGTTCGATCGGGCGCCCCGGTTCCTCGGGGTCGACGAGCGGGGCAGGGCGATCCTCACCTACATCGAGGGCATGGTGCCCGCGCGCCCGCTTCCGGCGTACGCGGTGAGCGAGGAGACACTGACCGCGCTGGCCCTGCTGCTGCGGCGCCTGCACGACGCGGCGGCGACGTTCGGCCCGCCTCACGGCGCGACGTGGGAGGACGGCTCGGCGCCGGAGGGCTCGCCCGAACTCGTGGGCCACTGCGACGTGACCCCGGCCAACGTCGTCTTCCGCGACCGGCCCGGCGCGGGGCCGGTGCCGTACGCGCTGATCGACTTCGACATGGCCAGACCGACGACGCGGTTGTTCGACGTGGTGACGACGCTGCGGCACTGGGCTCCGCTCGCCGACCCGGTCGACCGGGACCCCGCGCAGCGGTCCCTGGACGCGGCGGCCCGGGTGCGGCTGTTCTGCGACGCGTACGGCCTGCCGGCGCAGGATCGGCTGAGGCTGGTGGAGACGGCACGGACGCGGTTCGGCCGGTCGTACGCGCTGATGCGGGACCGGGCCCGCACGCGGGGCGGCGGCTGGGCGCGGATGTGGGCCGAGGGCGTGGGCGGCCGGATCAGGCGTGCGGCCGCGTGGCTCGACGCCAACGAGGAGGCGCTCCAGGACCACCTCCTCGGCGACGTGCGGGTCCCGGCTCCGACCGCCGAACGCGCGCTCTGAACACGCCCCGCAGGCCGGCGTCCTGAACGCTCGCACAGCGGGCCCGCGTGCCGCCCGACTCCGCGACCAACCACCTCGCCGTTCCCACCGAGGATCACCTCATGAACCCCCCTGCGCCCCGGCGGGCGCTGGGCGGGAGCGCTGCGGAAGAATGCGTGCGTGATCGGGACCATGGACGGTGCCACGGCGGCGGGGCTGCTGGCCGGGGCGGCGATCGACGCCCTCCTCGGCGACCCCCGGCGGGGTCATCCGGTGGCGGTGTTCGGCAGCCGGGCCGCCGCCCTCGAAAAGCTCATATATCGGGATTCGCGGTTAGCGGGGGTCGCCTACACGACCATCTGCGTCGGCGCCGCGACGGCTGTCGGGGTGGTCGCCGAGCGGGTGACCCGGCCGAGCCCGGTCGCGCGGGCCGCCGTCACCGCCGCCGCCACCTGGGCCGTCCTCGGCGGCACGACCCTCGCGAAGGAGGGCGCGCTGATGGCCCGCTCACTGCGGGACGGCGACCTGGCCGCCGCCCGTGCCCGCCTTCCGCACCTGTGCGGGCGTGACCCGTCCGGTCTGGACGCCGCCGAGCTGGCGCGGGGCACGGTCGAGTCGATCGCGGAGAACACCTCGGACGCCGTCGTCGCGCCGCTCGTGTGGGGCGCCGTCTTCGGCGTGCCCGGCCTGCTCGGCTACCGCGCGGTCAACACGCTCGACGCGATGGTGGGCCACCGGTCGCCGCGATACGCGCGGTTCGGCTGGGCCTCGGCCCGGCTGGACGACGTGGCCAACTATGTGCCCGCCCGGCTGACCGCGCTGCTCACCACCGGTCTCGCCGGGCTGGCCGGGGGCTCTCCGCGTCGCGCGGCCACCGTGCTCCGCCGCGACGGGCACCGCCACCCCAGCCCCAACTCCGGACGCTGCGAGGCGGCCTTCGCCGGCGCCCTCGGCGTACGGCTCGGCGGGGCGAACGACTACGGTGGCAGGATGGAGCACCGCCCGGAACTGGGCGACGGTCCCGGTCCGGCCGTCGCCGACATCCCCCGGTTCGTACGGCTGGCGCGCGCGGTGTCGTACGCCTCGGTGGGGCTGGCCGTCGCCGCCCGCCTGGCAGGCGCACGGGCCCCTCGAAGGAGGCATCGATGAGCCTGCTCGTCCTGCTGCTGGTCTTGGCGGTCGTCTTCAGTGTCGCGGTCGCGGTGATCGTGGTCGCCGTGCTGGTCGTGCGCGCGTCTCGGCGGCCCGCGCCGCCGCCACCACGCGACCGAAATGATCCGTCCCAGGATTGGTAGGTTCGATCGCATGGGCGGAGAAAGCGGAGACAACCGCATCCTGCTGGTCTTCGACGGCGACTGCGCCTTCTGCCAGACGTGCGTGAACGCCGGGCACCGGGTCCTGCGCTACATGCCCGCCGTACGGGCGTGGCAGGGTCTCGACCTCCGCGCGGCGGGGCTGACCCGCGAGGAGGTCATGACGTCCGTGCAGCTCCTGGGCCCGGGAGGGCTGCGTGCCCACGGCGCGCGGGCCATCGGGGTGATGCTCGTGGTGCAGCCGCACGCCGCCTGGCGCGCGCTCGGCCGCCTGATGCTCGCGCCGCCGGTGAGCTGGGCGGCCGAGGCGGGCTACCGCCTGGTGTCGCGCCACCGTCATCTGCTGCCCGGTTCCACGACCTGCGGCGTGCCGCCCGCTTGATCGGCCCCTTGATCGGTGTCGTTGCCGAAGCCGGGAAGAGACGAGGCCGGTAGGTGTCCGGAAGAAGGCATACCCCGGCACCGGGCCGGAGGTCCACCATTGCGGCATGACAGCAGTGGTGGAGACCGAAGGACTGACGAAGTTCTACGGTACGAGACGGGGCTTGGAGGATCTCACCCTCGACATCCGTCCGGGTGAGGTGTTCGGCTATCTGGGCCCGAACGGCGCCGGCAAGACGACGACGATCCGGCTGCTCCTGGACGTGATCCGGCCGACGTCGGGCCGGGCCACGGTTCTCGGCGCGAGCACGCGGGACTCGCGGGTCCGGGCCCGGATCGGTTACCTGCCCGGCGAGCTGGCGCTGGAGGGCGGCGAACGGGCCCGCGACTACCTCCGGTTCCTCGCCGGCGTGCGCGGAGGGGTGAGCCGGGGCAGGATCGACGACCTGGCCGAGCGGCTGGACGCCGACCTGTCGGTCAGGATGGGCCGGCTCTCCAAGGGCAACAAGCAGAAGGTCGGGCTCATCCAGGCGTTCATGCACGAGCCCGAGCTGCTCATCCTCGACGAGCCGACGAGCGGCCTCGACCCGCTGGTGCAGCAGGAGTTCCTGGCGATGGTCCGGGAGGCGCGCACGGCGGGCCGCACGATCCTCATGTCGTCGCACGTGCTCGCCGAGGTGGAGCACGTCGCCGACCGGGTGGGCATCGTCCGCGCCGGGCGTCTCGTCGCGGTCGAGGACATCGCGGCCCTGCGCGAGCGGGCCGTACGGCACGTGGAGCTCCACTTCGACGCGCCGGTCCCCAGGGAGGACTTCGAGGGGCTCCCCGGCGTACGGGACGTGACCGTGCTGGGCGCGAGCCTGCGCTGCACGATCGACGGCAGGCCCGACGCGCTGGTCAAGGCGGCGGCCCGTCACACGGTGGTCCACCTGGTCAGCGCGGAGCCGGACCTGGAGGAGATCTTCCTGACCTACTACAGCGAGGAGGAGGCCCGGCATGCCCACGCTGGTGCGTAAGACCCTGGGGGAATATCGCCGCGCCCTCGTCGGGTGGACGGTCGGGCTGTGCGCGTTCCTCGGGATGTACATCTCGATCTACGCGAGCATGATGAAGGACCCCGACACGTTCAGCAGGCAGGCGATCGCCAAGTATCCCGGTGCGCTCAGGGACCTGATGGGCGGCATGTCCGACATCGCGACCGGAACCGGCTACCTGCAGGCGGTCGCCTACCAGTTGCTGGGCCCGCTGCTGTTCACCATGTGCGCCGTGATCCTCGGCAACCGGGCCCTCGCCGGACCCGAGGAGGCCAAGACGCTGGAGCTCACGCTGACGCTGCCGATCGACCGCCGGCGGCTGCTCCTGGAGCGCTGGGCCGCGCTGGCGCTCGGCCTGCTCGGCGTGGCGCTGGTGACGCTGGTGGTCGCCGCCGGGGCCTCGTCCGCCGCCGGGATGGGCGTGCCGTTCGGCCGCATATTCGCCGCCCACACGGGGTTGTTCCTGCTCGTGCTGTTCTTCGGGACGCTGACCCTGTGCGTCGGCGCGGCGTTCGGCCGCAGGCAGGTCGCGCTCGCCGTGGCCGGCGTCTGGGGCGTCGCCGGATACGTCGTGGAGACCATGGGCCGCGGCGTCGACGCCCTCGCCTGGCTGCGCTGGCTCACGCCCGTCCACTACTACCTCGACGGACGCCCCCTCTACCAGGGCTGGCCGTACGGTGACTACCTTGTCCTGCTGGGTGCGACGGCCGTCCTGCTCATGACGGCGCTGCTCGCCTTCGAACGGCGCGACGTAGGGGTCTGATGGACAGCGTTCTCGCTCGCGTGAGCGAGGCGACCGGGGTGCCCGCCGACCTGCTCGGCGGGTTCCTTTCGGTCCTGGCGGCGTCGGCCGCCACCGGCCGGCTGCCCGGCCGCGCCGACATGGACGGCCTGCGCGAGAGCGGCGCCCTCGCCGCCGAGCGCGGCATCCCCCTGCGCGTGCTCGCCGACGCCTGCCTGCACGCCGCCGAGATGACCGCCGGTGGGTCCTTCGGGGCCGTACGGCGGGGCATCGCCGCCTACATCGACGGATACGAGGAGGCGCAGCGCGCCGCCGTACGGAGGGAGGAGGAGGCGCGCCGCCTGTTCATCGACGACCTGCTGCAGGGCAGGGCCGACGCGGAACGCGCTGAGCACTTCGGCCTGCGCCTGGCCGGCGCGTACGCCGTCAGCGTGGCCAAGCCGGGCACGCCGCTGGAGGCGGGCGACCCGCTGGCCGGGAAGATCGAGCAGGCGCTCGTCGCCAGGTTCGGCTCGCACAACATCCTCGTCGCTGTCCGCGACGGCCTCCTCGTGTGCGCCTTCCCGGCCGGGCTGACCGCGGCGAGCGGGGAGTTCACCCACCACGTGCGGGCGGCGCTCACCACGTGGCGGGTGGGGATCGGCCGCCCGCACCAGGGGCCGGGCGGGATCGTCACCTCCTACCGGGAGGCGGCGGGCGCGATCGACCTCGGCGAGCGGCTCGGCCTGCGGGCCCAGGTGCTGAAGGCGGCCGACCTGCTGGTCTTCCCGGTGCTGCTGCGGGACAGGGACGCGATCGTGGACCTCGTCTCCACCGTGCTCGGCCCGCTGACCTCCGCCCGGGGCGGGCCGGAGCCGCTGCTGGAGACGCTGGAGGCGATCTTCGCCGCGCAGGGCAACCACACCGCCGCGGCGCGCGGGCTCGGCGTCAGCACGCGGGCGATCACCTACCGCCTGGAGCGCATCCGGAGGCTGACCGGCTTCTCGCCCAGCGACCCGACGCAGCGGTTCACTCTGGAGACGGCCGTGCTCGGCGCCCGCCTCCTGGAGTGGCCCGCCCACCCGCTGAACTGACCCGCCCGCCGCCGCGGGAAGCGGGGTCAGGGGATCAGCAGCAGCTTGCCGGTCGTACGGCGGCCTTCGAGGTCGTCGTGCGCCCGGCGGGCCTCGGCCAGCGGGTAGCGCTCGGAGACGCGCACCTTCAGCGCGCCGGAGGCGACCCAGCCGAGCAGGTCGTCCGCCCGGGAGAGCAGCTCCTCCCGGGTGGCCGTGTAGTGCCCGAGCGAGGGCCGGGTGAGGAACAGCGAACCGCCCGCGTTGAGCTTCTGGGGGTCGAAGGGCGGGACCGGCCCGCTGGCCGCGCCGTACAGCGCCATCATGCCGCGCGGGCGCAGCGACGCGAGCGATCCCTCGAAGGTGGCGGCCCCGACCCCGTCGTAGACGACGTGCACGCCCGAGCCGGTGATCTCCTTGACGGCCTCCGGGAAACCCTCGTAGCCGATCACGTCGTCGGCGCCGGCCTGCCGGGCGAGCTTCTCCTTCTCGGCGCTGGAGACCGTGCCGATCACGCGGGCGCCGCGCAGCTTGGCCATCTGCGTCAGCAGCAGGCCCATGCCGCCCGCCGCGGCGTGGACGAGCACGTCGTCACCCGTGCGGACCGCGTACGTGGAGTGGGTCAGGTAGTGGGCGGTGAGCCCCTGGAGCAGCACCGCGGCCGCGAGATCGGGGGCGAGGCCGTCGGGCAGCCGGACCACCTTGTCCGCCGGGATCAGGGCCTTGGTCGCGTACGCGCCGATCGCGGCGGCGGAGGCGACGCGGTCGCCGGGCACGACGTCGGTGACGTCCGGGCCCACGGCCGTGACCGTCCCGGCCGCCTCCGAGCCGGGGACCAGCGGGAGCGGCAGCGGATAGAGCCCCTCACGGTGGTAGACGTCGATGAAGTTCACCCCGGTCGCCGCCACCTCGATCAGCACCTGGCCCGGGCCGGGCACCGGGTCGGGCCGCTCGGCGTACTCCAGCGCCGAGGAATCACCGTACGCGGAGACGACGATGGCACGCATGCGCAACTCCTGTCTGAGGTCTCTTCTGATCTTCCCCAACCCGCCGGGCACCGCCCGTTGTTCCCGGATGCGCTCGCGGGAATCCTTCCGGCCGCGGCGTGCTCCGGACAGGCGTCAGCGCTCGCGTGCGGTCAGGCGGCGCAGCAGCGGCAGGTCGACGCTCTCCAGGGTCGGCACCGTCGTCACCCCGCTCACGCCGTCGAGGGGGCCGACCGCGATGACGGCGCAGCCGGCGGCCCGGGCGGAGGCGATGCCCGTCGGGCTGTCCTCGACCGCCACGCACGCCGCCGGGTCGGCGCCGAGACGCGAGGCCGCGGCGAGGTACGGGTCGGGGGCCGGCTTGTTCCGCGCGCTGTCCCCGGCCGCCACCGACAGCCGGAAGAGGTGCCCGCCGACGCTCTCCAGCACGATGTCCACCACGGTCCGGGGAGACGCGCTCACCAGTACGGCCGGGACTCCCGCCGCGCGCAGGGATTCCAGCAACGCGACCGCGCCCGGCAGCGGGGTGACTCCGCTCTCGATCCGCCGGACGAAGGCGCGGGTCAGCATGGCCTCGACGGAACTCCGCCCCGGGCCGTCGTTCACCCGGCCGAGGATGTGCGCCGCGGCGTCCTCGACCGGCAGGCCGAAGAGCGCCTCCCGGTCACCCGGCCCCAGCGGGGCGCCGAGGCCGCGCCCGACCTCGGCGCAGGCGTCCCACCACAGGTCCTCGGTGTCCACGAGCGTGCCGTCCATGTCGAACAGCACCGCCGCCGGGTGATCAGGCGACGGCATCGGGTTCGGGGACCGCCGCGACTCCAGGCGTACGGGCCGACACGAGCACGGGCCGCTCGACCAGGCGGACCCGTACGGCGGTGCCGGGCGAAAGGCGCGCGGAGTCGTGGCCGGGCACGTCGGCGAGCACCTCGGCGCCGTCGCCCAGCCGCACCCGCAGGCGGGCGGTGGAGCCGCGGAAGGATGACACCACGACCACTCCGTCCCCTTCGCCGTCCGGGGCGACCAGCACGGCCTCGGGCCGGACGAGCACGTCGGCCGCGGGCCCGGCGGGCCGTGGACCCTCCACCGGCAGCGTCTGCCCGAGCACCGTCACCTCGTCGCCCGACAGCAGGCCGGGCAGGTGGTTCATCGCGCCGACGAACTCGGCGACGAACGGGGTCGCCGGCCGGTCGTACAGGGTGGCGGGATCGGCGACCTGCTCCAGGCGGCCGTCGCGCAGCACGGCGACCCGGTCGGCCATCGAGAGCGCCTCCTCCTGGTCGTGCGTCACGAAGATCGTCGTGATGCCGAGGGAGAGCTGGAGGCGGCGGATCTCCTCGCGGAGCGTGACGCGCACCTTGGCGTCGAGCGCCGACAGCGGCTCGTCCAGCAGCAGCACCCGGGGTTCGAGCGCGAGCGCGCGGGCCAGCGCCACCCGCTGCTGCTGGCCGCCGGACAGCTGGTGGGGATACCGGCCGCCCACGTCGGGCAGGCCGACCAGCTCCAGCAGCTCCTGCGCGCGGGCGTGCCGCCGGGCGGCCGGCGCCTTGCGCACCCGCATGCCGAAGCCGACGTTGTCGCGGGCGTTGAGGTTGGGGAAGAGCGAGTAGGACTGGAAGACCATCCCGGCGTCGCGGCGGTTGGCCGGCACCCGCGTGATGTCGGCGCCGTCCACCAGCACCTCGCCCTCGTCGGGCTGCTCGAAGCCGGCGAGGCAGCGCAGCGCGGTGGTCTTGCCGCACCCGGACGGGCCGAGCAGCGCGATCAGCTCGCCGGGCTCCACGGTCAGGTCGAGCCCGTCCAGCGCCACCGTGTTCCCGAACCTCCGGCGCAGCCCGCGGAACTCCACCCGGGCGCCGTTCATGATCCGCTCCTTTGCCGTGCGCCGGCGGACGACAGGGCGAGCAGCAGCAGCCAGGTGATCAGCAGGCTGAACACCGAGACGGCCACCGACACCTGGGCGTGCGCGCCGGAGATCGTGTAGATCCAGACGGGGAAGGTCTGGAAGGAGAGCAGCCGGGCGATGGTGAACTCCCCGAGCACCAGCGCCAGCGTGAGGAAGGACGCGCCGGCCATGGCCGACCGCATGTTGGGAACGATCACCCGCAGCAGCACGTGGGGCCACGACGCGCCGAGGTTCCTGGCCGCCTCCGACAGCGTGCGCACGTCGATCGCCCCGAGGCCCGCGTCGAGCGAGCGGTAGGCGAACGGCAGAGCCAGCACGACGTAGGCGAGCACCAGGACGACCGGGAAGCCGGGGTCCTGCACCGCGATGATCGTCTGGTAGAAGGGCGTGCTCGCGAGGTAGTCGGGCCCCCACCGCAGCACCGTGCTGATCCCGGCCACGAACGTGATCGGGGGCACGACCAGCGGCAGCGTGCAGACCACCTCCAGCACCGGCCGCCACCGCGGCGCGCCGAGCCGTACGGCGACGACCGCGGGCAGCGTCAGCAGCAGCACGATCACGATCGTGGCGGCCCCGAGCCCGAGCGACAGCAGCAGGCTCCCGGCGAAGCCCTCGGCCGAGAAGATCTCGCCGTACGCGTCGAGCGAGAGGCCCTGGTCCGGCGCCTTCACCGTGAAGACGAACGACGCGATCAGCGGGACGAGGAAGTACACGGCGGCGAGGAGGAGGACCACGCCGCGCCAGACCCGGGGACGGCGCGGCCGTCCTGACCGGACGGGCGCCGTCCCGGGGACGGCCGGCGTGGTGACCTGGGGGGTCAGCGAAGCCATCGGGCGCTCCTTCGCCGCAGCGGGAGATAGACGGCCATCACCAGGCCCGCGACCACGATCATGTCGAGGCTGAGGGCCAGCGCGACGTTCTCGTGCCCGATGAGGACGTTGCCGGTCAGCGCGTCGGCGATCTTGAGGGTGACCAGCGGGACGCTGGACCCCACCATCGCCTGCGCCGTCGCGTAGGCCGCGAACGCGCCGCCGAACAGCAGGATCACCCCGCCGAGCAGCGCCGGGGTCAGCACCGGGACGCCGACGTACCGCCAGAACTGCCAGGTGCTCGCCCCGTTGTTCTGCGCGGCCTCGCGCCACTGCGGGCGCAGCCCGTCGAGGGCGGGCACGACCGTGAGCACCATGAGCGGGATGGAGAAGTAGAGGTAGACCAGGGTGAGGCCCCAGAAGTTGTACAGGCTCCACCCGTGGTCGCCGAGACCCAGGGTCGTGGTGACGACGCCCGAGTTGCCGAGCGTGGCGATCCAGGCGAACGCCAGCGGCACGCCGCCGAAGTTGGCCAGCACGCCGGAGGCGGTCAGCACCCCCTCCCGCAGGGCCCGGAACCGGGAGGTCACCACGGCCTGGGCGAGGAACGTGCCGAGCACCCCGCCCAGCACCGCCACCAGCGCCGAGATCTCCACGCTCCCGATCAGGGACGTGAGGTACGCCCCCTGGAGCGACTCGGTGAGGTTGGCGGCGCTGGGCGTGCCCTCCCTGGTGAACGTGCCGCCGAGGAGGACCAGCATCGGCACGCCGAAGACGATGGCGGCGAAGACCAGCAGCGGCACGGCCGCCCACCGGCTCCTCGATCCCGTACGGCTGTCGCCCACGACGTCAGCCGGAGACCGCCGCGCCCCACCCGCTCGCCAGGACCTCCTTGGCCTTGGTGACCTGGTCCGGCGTGGGGAAGGCAGGGGTGCCCTCGACCTTGGGGAGCTGGGCGACCAGGGTCGCGTCGGCGCTGCCGTCCTGCTGCATGGAGGGCAGCAGCACCGGCCGGGCGTAGCCCTTCAGCCACAGGTTCTGGCCCTCCGCGCTGTAGAGGAACTCCTGCCACAGGCGGGCGGCGGCGGGGTGCGGCGCCCACTTGTTGATCGCCTGGGAGTAGAAGTTCGCGTACTGGCCGTCGGAGGGGATGGCGATCTTCCAGTCCACGCCCTTGGACGAGAACTCCTTGGCGTAGCTCGCCTGCAGGTAGTCCCAGTCGATGGTGATCGGGGTCTCGCCCTTCTCGACCGTGGCGGGGGTGGCCTCGACGGGATTGAAGTTGCCGTTCTGCTTGAGCTTCTTGAAGAAGTCGATGCCGGGCTGGATGTCGTCGAAGGAGCCCTGGTTGGCGAGCGAGGCGGCGTACACGCCGGCGAAGGCCGCGCCGGCCTTGGTCGGGTCGCCGTTCAGCGCGACCTTGCCCTTGTACTCCGGCTTGAGCAGGTCGGCGAACGTCTCCGGGCAGGTCGTGACCCGCTTGGCGTCGCAGCCGATGGAGACGTAGCCGCCGTAGTCGTAGTACCAGGCGCCGCCGGGCTCCTTCTGCCCGTCGGGGATCTTGTCCCAGCTCTGCACCTTGTACGGCGCGAACAGGCCCTCCTGCGCGCCGCTCAGCGCGAAGGCGCTGCCGAGGTCGAGCACGTCGGGGGCGCGGCCCTGGCCCTTCAGCGTCTTGACCGCGTTGATCTCGTCCTGGCTGGAGCCGTCCGGGTTGTCGTTGACGACCTTGATGCCGTACTTCGCCTCGAAGGCCTTGATGATCTCGCCGTAGTTGGCCCAGTCGGGCGGCAGCGCGATGGTGTTGAGCTGCCCCTCCTTCTTGGCGGCGTCGACGAGCGTGTCCAGGCCGCCGAGGTCCTGGGCCGAGGTCGCGGAGGCGGCCTTGGAGTCACCGGACTCCGAACCGCCGCCGGCGGTGGTCGTGGGGGCGGCCCCGCAGGCCGCGATCACCGACGTGGTTATTGCGAGCGCGGCCACAAGACCGGCGGTGCGTGCGGACAAGAGTCCCTCCCATAGGGTTCGTGCAACGAACGTAGGCGAACTTGTACAAACAAGCCAGACTAAGTACGTCGCACATCGATGTCGGTCACGTGAACGGAAGGGCTCAGCACGATGGCCCGTTATGAACACATCGCCGGTGACCTGCGGGACGCCATCGTGCGGGGAGACTATCCGATCGGCGGCAGGCTTCCCTCGGAGGCCGACCTGGCCCTGCGTTACTCCGCCTCGCGGGGAACCGTACGCCAGGCGGCCGCCCTGCTGGCCGCCGAGGGGCTGGTCGGGTCCCGGCAGGGCGCGCGGCGCATCGTGCTGGGCAGCGAGCGCAGCCAGAGCTTCACCGAACTGCACAGCTTCGCCCAGTGGGCACGGTCCATGGGCTACCGCGCCAGCGGGAGCGTGCTGGTCTCCCGCCGCCGCCCCTGTGCGCCCTCCGAGGCCGTACGGCTGTCGGTGGAGCCGGGGGAGGAGGTGCTCTACGTGCGGCGGCTGCGCCGCCTCGACGGCGAGCCCGTGCTGGTCGAGCACACCGTCTACGCCGGCTGGATCGCCCCCGCCGTGGAGCGGCTCGACCCGGAGTGCGAGTCGGTGACCCAGGAGCTGTACGAGTCGGTCGGGCTGGTCTTCGCGTACGGCGAGCACCTGATCGACGCGGTGGCCGCCGGGGCCCGGGACGCCCGGCTGCTCGGCGTCCGCCGCGGCAGCCCCCTGCTGCGCCAGCGCCGCACCACCACCAGCCAGGAGGGCCGGCCCGTCGAATGCTCCGACGACCGCTACCGCGCCGGCAGCGTCACCTTCAGCATCCGCAACTCCACCGCCGCCAACCCCCTCGTCCGCCGCGCCGGCGACTGACCCGCTTCGCGGGTCGTGGGGCACGTCCGCTCACCGCTTCAGCCTGAGCCGCTTGCTCGACGCACCCGGGAACACGACGACCAGGTGCTCCTCGCCCGCGTCGCCGAACCGCACGTAGACGCGGAGCCGGTAGCGGCCCTTCCCCGCGATCGCCAGGTTCGGCATCGGGGCGCCCGCGCCCACCTCTCCGCCCTCGCCCATCTCCGGCACGGTGAGCGTGCCGCCGCGGCTGACGATCGGCACCTCGGTGACCTGGTCCCACCCGGCCGTCCGCCGCGGCGGCGCGGTGCGGAAGGCCTTCACGGTGAGGCACAGATCAGAGACGTCGTCGAGGTGCCCGACGAGCACCGCGCTGCCGGCCACCCCGAGGAGGGCGCTGTCGTGGTAGGCCTTGTCCGTCGCCCGCTCCGCCGCCTCGTGGGCCGCCTCGTCGTCGGGGTCGTGGACCAGATAGCCGGGATCCCCGTCGACGAACAGGAAGTAGGTGGCCGTGGCCTGGACGACACCCTTCGTCCGGGGCCACGGGTCGCGGCACTTCGCGTTCTGCTCGGCGACGTAGGAGGCTTCCGCCGCCTCCGTCTCCGCGGTCGACCGCAGCAGCTCGGGCTGGGTCACGCCGATGATCTCCGGGCAGACGTAGACGAGGTCCCACGGGTCCGGGCCCCAGGCGGACCGTGCGCTCCCGGCCCGGGTCAGAATCGCCTTCCGCTCGTCGCCGTCCCGCGTACGGCACAGCGCCCGCCCGTACGCGAGGATCTGCTGGTCCGACAGGCTGTCGGGGAACATGGGCGGGGCTCCGCCCGGTGTGCTCCGCGCCAGGCACAGGAAGGTGGCGTCGCGTTCGGCGGGTTTCAGGTCGCCGAAGCCGGGCCGGTCGTAGCAGTCGGTCGACCCGCCGGTGTAGGTGAGGTGCGGGGTCTGCTCCGGGTGGATCAGTGCGATGATCGGCAGCGTGACCACGGCCGCCACGGCGACGCGGATCGCGCGCCGCCGCGCGGGCGAAAGGTCCGCCGGGCGGCCGTCGGCGGGCATCTCACGGGCGGTCGCCGCCATCCACACGATGCTGACGAGCCCCACCGCGTCCATCATCACCGGCATCGCCGAAGTGCCGCCGGAGATCCCTCCGGAGACGAAGTTCAACGGGATCACCAGGGCGCAGACGCCCGCCGACAGCCATCCGGCGGCCTGCGTGCCGCGGCTCCACCGGCCGTCGCGCCGCTGCCCGGCGACCGTGACGACGGCCGCCGCCACGCCGCCCAGCATCAGGACCAGTCCGGCGACACCGCCCGGCCCGAGCCCTGGGAGGCCGAGTTCGCCGAGCAGGTCGTCGGCCATCCCGGCCAGCTCGACCGCGAAGACCGCTCCGGCCGCCGCCCGCAGCACGCGGGACCGCCAGCGGATGACCAGCAGGTAGAGGACGTCGATCGCGGCCCACAGCGCGAGCTGGAACGCCATGCCGGCCGCGCCGGGGAGCATCTCGATCGGATTCCACAGCACGAGGTCGTACGCCACCGCCAGATACAGCAGCCGGCGCAGCGCCTTCTCCCCGCGGTCCAGTGCTCCCGGCACGGGGGTGCGCAGGATCAACCACAGGAGCGCGGCCTTCACCAGGGCGGCCATGAGCAGGCCCGCGGTCGCCGCGGCGTCGAACCCGCCGATCGAGTAGAACCTCGCGTAGGCCGGCGGCGACCATTCGACGGCCACCCAGAGCCAGGACTCGCCGGCCACCAGGCCCGCGCCCACCGCCGCGACGAACAGACCTACTGTTCCGATCCTGATGATCCGCCACAGAATGTCCGAGGGCACGGAAGGTGATCTTAGTGCGCCGCCTGCGTACAGGCGGACGCGGCGGAACGAGCGGTCCCGCCCCGCCGTTCAGGCACTGATCTTCGACTGGGGCGGGACCGCTCCGGCGGGACGGCCGTCACACGGTGGCCGGGCGGCGCCGGCTTCGCGCCTCGTAGACGAGGGTGCCGGCGACCACGAGGGCGACCACGACGCCGTAGACCAGCGACGTCCCCCGCAGGCCCTGCGTGGTGATGGCCACCCCGGCGACCAGCGCCGGGACGCTGAAGGCCAGGTAGCTGACCACGTATATCGCCGAGATCAGCGCGGCCCGCTCGTGCGGCGCGGCGAGCTGGCTGACCATCCGGAAGGCGCCCAGGTAGGCAGGCCCCCATCCGACGCCGGCGACGACCGCCGCCGCGACGAAGACGCTCAACGAGGACGACGCCACGGCGGCGACCAGCAGGATCGTGCCGAGGAGGAGCAGCAGCGTGCCCTCCCGCTGCATGCGCTCCGGGGTGTGCCGCCTGAGCAGCACGGACGCGAGCGCCGAGGACGCGGCGAGCGCGCCGAGCACGAGGCCGGTCACCGCGTGGTCGCGCTCGCCGAACACCGTGGCGAGCAGCGAGCCCCCGACCGAGAGGATCAGCCCGCCGAGCATCCAGGTGGAGATCAGGACGGGCGCCACGCGCAGGAACGCGCTCCTGGCCTGTGCGGGGACGGACGCCTTCGGGCGCAGCGCGGCCACCGCGCCGGGCGTCCGCGTGACCGTCTCCGGCAGCACCGCCGTCGCGGCGGCGAGGACGGCGAACGCCGCGGTGAGGATCACGAAGATCAGCCGGGTCGGGTGCGGGGCGTACTGGATCAGGACGCCGCTCCCGATCGTGCCGAGGCCGAGACCTCCGGTGGCCGCCGCGCCGTTGACGAGCGAGCCCAGCCGCGAGCCGTCGTCCGGTTGCAGGTCGAGCAGGTACGCGCCGACCACCCCCACCGCGGCGCCGGTCGCCAGGCCCTGGACGACCCGGGCGGCGAAGAGGGCGGCGACGCCGTGCGCGCCGAGGAAGACGGCCATCGCGGCCGCTTCGACGACCAGCGAGG
The DNA here is from genome assembly GCF_045040095.1 of Microbispora sp. NBC_01389. Taxonomy (NCBI): domain Bacteria; kingdom Bacillati; phylum Actinomycetota; class Actinomycetes; order Streptosporangiales; family Streptosporangiaceae; genus Microbispora; species Microbispora sp. NBC_01389. The sequence goes on along the minus strand of NZ_CP109552.1, from coordinate 108,808 downwards.
CGGCGAGGACCGGGCGGCGGCCGAGAAAGTCGGAGAGCCGTCCCACGGTCAGCAGGCTGACCAGCAACGCCAGCACGTAGACGGAGAAGATCGCCGTCAGTGTGAGGGCGTTGAAGCCGAACTCGGCCTGGTACACGGGGTAGAGGGGGCTCGGCGCGCTGGAGGCGGCCAGCAGGATCGCGGTGATGCCCGCGACCAGCCAGAAGGCCGCCGCGCGCGGCAGCACCGGAAGGCGGCGGCCTTCCGGCGCCGGGGTGCCGAGGGATGGTGATCCGTGCAGCAGACTTGTCATCGTGGGCTCCAACCTGCCTACTGTTCGATTTGTATCGAACCGTTGGAACCACACCGTCACGCCGATAGTTCCAAGAAGGTCGAACTGTGAGCAACGCCACAACGCGCCGGCTCCCGCATCCCGAGCTGACGGACGTCGAGCTTCCCGCCGTCCTGTTCGCGCTCAGCGACCCCGCCCGGCTCGACCTCGTACGGCAGCTCGCGGCGCAGGGGCCGCTGACGGTGGCGCAGTGCCAGGCGACGGAGCCCGGCGTACCCAAGTCGACCTTCTCCCATCACCTGAAGACGCTGCGCGAAGCCGGGCTGATCCGCAACGATCCGGCCGGTCGGCAGCGGATCGTCACCCTGCGCAAGGCGGAGGTCGACGAGCGCTTCCCCGCCCTGCTGGACGCCGTCCTCTCCTCGGCCCCCGCACACCGCCCCGCGTAGGACGGCCGCGTGTCAGGCCGGCCGATCACGCCCTCAGCAGGGTCCGGCACTACTCCTCGGGGTCGGCGATCTCGATCACATGCAGGGGGTTGTCCAGGGCGCGGGACGGCTGGTGCCATTTGTCGCCGTGCAGGGTGAGGATGGGGCAGACCGACACGTCGGCGATGGCGGCGGCGTGCGCGTCGTAGACGTCGAGCCCGGTGGCGGCGATCATGTCGACGAGCTTGGCGGATTGGGCGACGCCCTCCAGCGGAGCGACGAGGGCGTGCTCGAACGCGGCCAGGCCGGTGAGCAGCGCCGGGGCATCCGGCGATCCGCGGCCGTCGAGGAGCGCCCCGGCGGCGGCCAGAGCGGGGACGACGAGAGGCCGGCCCGCCCGGTCGAAGTCCTGCAGGAGGCCGATCAGGTCGGCGTCTCCGCGGACGACGGTGGAAAGGACACTTGTGTCGAGGATGTACGGCGTGGGGGCGAAGTCACTCACCCGAAGTCACTCACCCGGTGCCGCCGGGAATCCGTGCTCGGCGAGCTGGCGGTTCACGTGCCGCATCATGCGGGCCACCCGCGCCGGGTCGGCCTGCCGGGCGCGTTCGCGCAGCAGGGCGAGAGCACGCTGGTCGGCGATGCGCTTTTCCGCGATCACGTCGTTGAAGACGGCGGCCACGCTGGTGGCCTTGCCGGTGGCGACGAGGTGCTCGGCGTACTCCAGCACGTCGGGGTCCACGGTGATGGTGATCCGCGCTTTCCTGTCTCCGCTCATACCCGGGATCATACTCATCTCTTCGCAGGTCGGATCGGTATCTCGAAGAACTCCGCGACCAAATCGGCGGTGTTCACGTCCTGGTTCGTCCTGCCGACGATGGCGGGCGCCCTGCGGGGGCCGGGGATGGTGTGCCCGCCGCCGTGCACCGTGAGCAGCGTCACCGGCGGCCGGCCCTGCTGCCGGTAGTCGGTGCGCTCGGCGGACGTCCCGCCGGCCGAGCCCGCCCGCTTCGGCAGCGTCCTGCTGACCGGCCTGCCGGTGATGCCGTTGCGGGCCGCGAAGTAGGCCGCGGTCTCCGGCGCTGACAGGCTCCGCCCGCCGATCTTGAACAGCTTCCGCACCCACCAGCTCGGCTCGCCGCCCGCGTAGCCGACGATGGGGTCCTTCGTACCGTGGACCAGCAGCACCGGCATCGGCACGGACGGCGCGTCGGCCACCAGGAAGTTCTCCGGCGCCGGCATGGTCGCCGCGAGCACCGCTGCCCCCGCGATCAGTTCCGGCGCCTCGTGGGCCAGGCGCATCGCCATCTGCCCGCCGTTGGAGTAGCCGATCGCGAACACCCGTCCGGGGTCGATCCGGTGGCTCGCCACCAGCTTCCTGATCACCGCGCGGGTGAAGCCGACGTCGTCGACGTTCTCCCTGCGGGCCGGAAACCGGCTCGCCCGGCGCGCGTCGTTCCAGTTTCCCTTGTGGCCGTCCAGGTAGACGACCACCGCCGCGCCGCCGTCCGCCAGCGCGTCGAACGCCTTCCCGGTGAACCTCCGGTGCTTCGCTCCGGTCTGCCGCGACCCGTGGAAGACGAGAACCAGATCCCGCGAAGGCTTGCCGTCCGTCGGCCCCACCACGGTGTACGTACGCGGCCTGCCGCCCACCTCGACGCTGTCCCGCATCACTGTCCGTCCCTTTCCGTTCAGCCGAAGAAGTCGATGAGGGTGCGGGCGGTCCACTCCGGGGCCTCCTCCGGCAGGAAGTGGCCCGCCCCCGGCGCCACCACCCCGGTCACGTCGACGGCGACCTTCCGCATGACCTGCTCGACCGCCTCGCCCGAGGCCCGCTCGCCGCCGGCGGCCAGCACCGGGATGGTCAGCGGCCCCGCCGCCGCCAGGGCGGCGATCTGGGCCACTCCCTCTCCGGCCCGGTAGAACTCGAAGCTCGCGTGCAGCGCCGCCGGATCGCGCAGCGCCGCGACGTAGACCTCCACCGCGTGCGGCGGAATCGCGTCCGGGGCGGCCGCCTTCGAGGCGAACTGGTGCCCGAAATAGATCTCCTCCCGCCCGGCCACCATCCGCTCGTTGACGTCCCGCAGACGATTGAATGCGAAGTGCCAGAGGTACTCGTTCAGGGCCGGTTCCATCAGCAGCGGCGGCATCGGGGAGAGCCCCGGCAGGATCGCTTCCGCGACGGCGAGCCGGGTGACCCGGTCGCGATGGCCGGCGGCGAGCGCGTACCCGACGATCATGCCGAGGTCGTGGCCGGCGACGGCGAAGCGCTCGTGGCCGAGGCCGGTCATCAGGGCGGCCATGTCCCCCGCGAGGGTGGCCGTGTCGTAGCCGGTGGCGGGCTTGTCACTGGCTCCGACCCCGCGTACGTCGGCGGCGACGACCGTGAAGTGCTCGGCGAGGGCGGGCATCACCAGACGCCAGCCGTACCAGAACTGCGGCCACGCGGGGAGCAGCAGCAGTGCCGGGCCGTTCCCGCCGGTCACGGCGTGCAGGGTCAGCCCGTCAACGTCGACGGTGCGGCTGGTGAAGGTGTCGGTGAAGCCGTCCGGCAGGTGCGGAACGCCGGTCACGGTGAAAGGCACAGAGATCTCCCGGGGAGAATGGTCCATCAAAACGGATGACTCATCCGTTTCACTCTAGCACGAATCGGATGGGCTATCCGGTTATGCTTGGGAGCATGCCCACCGCCCCGCTCCGCAAGGACGCCGCCCGCAACTGGCAACGCATCGTCGAGGTGGGCCGCCGGCTCGTGGACGAGGGAACGCCGATCCAGCTCAACGACGTGGCGCGGGCCGCCTCGGTCGGGGTGGCCACGGTCTACCGGCACTTCCCCACGCCGGAGGCGCTGCTCGAAACCGTCGCCACCCCCGGGCTCGAAGCCCTCGTCGCGCACGCCGAGCGGGCGCTGTCCGGCGGCGATCCCTGGACGACGCTGCGCGACTTCCTGTTCGCGGCCGCCGACGCCCAGATCACCGACGCGTCGATCTCCCCGGTGTTCGCCGCCCCGGTGAACGCCCTTCCGCACGTCGGCGAGTTGAAGGAACGGCTCGCCGTGCTGTTCGGGAAGCTTCTCGACCAGGCTCGCGCGGCCGGTGTGATCGACCCGGGCGTGACCCAGGCCGACATGGTGCCGCTGATGTGCGGGGTGGCCTTCGCAGCGACCGTCCACCCGGCCGCGGACACCGAGAACCGCGCGGCGACCGCCCGCCGCTACCTCACCTTCCTCCTCGAAGGTCTCCGCACCCGCGCCTGATCTGCCCCGCCCCGAGCGACGGCGGGCACGAAGCACCGGGCTGGGGGACGCTCCCAGGTGGAGTTGTGGGTCGTCTGCGGCAACGACTCCGCTGAAAGGTTGTACCGGCGGCTCGGCTTCGAGCGCATGGGCGCGTACGAAGTCCACCCGTACGACCCGGGCCTGGGTAAGTACGTCATGACCAGAGGAAGCGGGAAAGAGTAACGCCTGATCCGACCCGTGGCACGCAGGGGGTAGTGACGCGGCCGATCTCTGCTCGGCAACAAGGAGCGGCGACAGCCGAGGCGATCATCATGAGCAAGCGGACCGCCGCAGTTGTCGAAGAGGCGTCACGAGGAACCGTCAGAAGAAGTCGTACAAGTGATCCGTCGAGCCGGTAAGGCTGGGTCGGGCGTACTGATTCCTGGAAAGGCCGACTCCGGTGGCTCGTGAAGCCAGGGCGAGGGCGCTGGGGACGAGGTCGCCGCTTGCATCGAGGAGATCGAGTTCGCGCACGTCGTCAATGAACCGGTCGGGGTCATCGCCCTCCCGGAAGCGGTAACTGAAAAGACTGAAAGTGGTGATCAGCCTGTTGTTCACCTCGAATGTGAACTCCGCGTCCTTGATGTCCACCTGCACGGTGGCCGCCTTCGTACGCGCCCACAGAGGGTCGTACTGCCTGCTGTTTCCGGTTGCCCACCCGGTTTCGGTGAGGACGGTGCCTCCCGTGGCCTCGTACGCCGCGATGGTGAACTCGCCAGATGCGCCAGGGGTCACATCGAACCGTCGCAGGGCCTCATCCGGAGAGAGGCCGGCGACGAAGTTGACACAGAGAACGGTGGTGCCGACTCCGTCGGTCCATCGGTCACGCAGCCAGGCGTAGTCGGCTGCGGTCGCACCGCCCATCTTCTCTCCCTTGATCCCACCGGTCGTCGTACTCTAACGGGATCATGCGCGGTGCGGCTGAGGAGCCGGGCTCCGGGCGGTTCGGTCCGGTGGCCGCAGGGTGGCTGCCGGTCCGAAGAGGCGGTCGAGGTGGTAGCCGACGATCGCGGCGGCGTCCTCGTGGCTGCGTTGTCGGCTGAGGACGCTGGAGGTCAGGCCGTTGGCGAGGGCCAGAAGGGCGGCGACCTCCGTGCGCGGGTCGCGGTCAGGGGTGATGTCCCCGGCCTGCTGCGCGGTGGTGAGCCGGGTGGTGAGGAAGTCTTCCAGCGCGTTGGGCAGCGTGAGCCCGGTCGCGGCGAGGGCCGGGTCGGTGAGGGCGGCGGTGTAGTAGGCGGTCCAGGCCAGGGAGTCCAGCCGGCTCTGCTCGTCGGAGGGAAGGATCGCGCCGAGCACGGCGGCGAAGAGATCTCGCGTGGACGGCCCGCCCGTGGTGGCCGCGGCCCGCTGCCGGACCCGGCGGTCCATGCGGGCGCCCAGCTCGGCGAGGCCGGAGTCGAGCAGGGCCTGCTTGTTCGTGAAGTAGTACTGGACGACGCGCAGCGAGACACCGGCCTCGGCGGCGATCTCACGCATCGACACGGCCCGCAGGCCGCGGGTGCCGGCGATGCGCAGCAGGGCCTCGGTCAACCGCCGCCGCCGCTCGTCGTGGTCCACCTGTTTCGGCATGCCGTTTTCCTAGCCCCCGTCCGTGCCGTGCTTCGGCGTCGCGTTCTCGGCCCGGACATGGCCGGGGAAGGCGAGGATCCGCTCGACGACCAGGTCCGGCGCCTCGACGGGCAGCGCGTGCCCGGTGCCGGGCACGATCTCCACCCGCCAGGACGGCGCGACGCCCGCCAGCCGCGCGGCCACCGCCTCCGCGTCGAGCAGCGCGCTGCGGGCGCCCAGAAGCACCTGCACGGGTACGGGCACCTCGCGTATCTGCTCGTCGGTGTAGGCGGGCGGGACGGGCATGCGACGGCGGAAGGACCAGCCGGCCCGCATCAGCTCCACCAGCCCATCCTCGCGCAGCACCCCGTTGTCCGCCACGCCGGCCATGCGGTGACGCAACGTGCGAGGAAGGACGGAGGCGACGCCCCGGCGAGGGCCCACCGGATGAACCGCCCGGGTAGCGGCGCGAAGCCGCCCGGGTCCACCAGTGTCAGCGCCGCGATCCGGCCGCCCCCGCCGCGCTGCTGTTCCACCGCGGTCCAGGCGCCGTACGAGGAGCCCACCACATGCGCGCGCTCGGCTCCGGCCGCGGCCAGGACGTCGGTGACCCAGCCGCCGACCTCGGCGCCGGTCGCGAGCGGCCGCGTCTGGACCGAGCGGCCGGGTTCGCCGAGCGGGTCGACGGCGAGGATCGGGCGCGTGCGCGCCAGCGGCTCGATGTAGCGGTACCAGGCCAGTGCGTTCCCGCCGGCGCCGGCCAGGAGGACCACGGGATCCCCCGTCGCGGGCCCGGCCCGGAGGATCCGCACACGGCCGGCGCGGGTCTCGATGTCGACGGCGTCCACCGGCACCGGCCACAGCTCGCCGAGCACCCGGTCATAGACGGCGTGGTACCTGTCACGCGCGGAGTCGCCGGTGAAGGCCGACGGCCGGTCGGGTGTACGCATCGTGCACCTCGTCCCCTCTGAATGGATACAGTCGTATCCTAACGCGGCTTTGGCAGAACCGGATGCCGGATGGGGGCGTCCTACGGGTGTGCGGACGTGGATTCGGGGCGTGACGGCGGCGCTGGCCGCGATGACGCTGGCGGCGTGCGGGTCGACTCTGCCCCGCGATCTCGAGACCTGGAACGAGGCCGACGCCATGGGTGGCGAACCCGCCGCGGAGGAGCGCCCGTCGCCCTCCTGCCTGGCGGGTTCGCCGACACCTCGGCCGGGCGGCGCGGAAGGCGGAGAGTGGCGGGGCGTGTACTACGACTACCGCGACCGTCTCACGGGCCTGGCCGTCACCCGAGAGAAGACCGTGTGGGCGGCCGGCACCCGGGTGCCCCACGCCTGCGGGCCCGAGGCGAGTGCGCCGCTGCTGCTGCGCGGGGACGGCGGGCGGTGGCGGGTGGTCGCGGCTCCACCGGTGACCGAGCCGCGTGCCGTGGCCGCCGCCTCCGACCGCGACGTGTGGCTGTTCGGGGACCGGACCGCCGCGCGCTGGAACGGGCGGAGGTGGACCACGGCACCCGGTCCGGGTGGGAAACCGGAGCGGGTGCACGCGGCGGCCCCCGGCGACGTCTGGGCAATCCTGAACGCCAACTTCCTGGACGGGGCCGGGGGAGCCGAGGAGCCCTGGAGCTCCCGGGCCGATCTGCGGCACTGGGACGGCGCCGCCTGGCGTACGGCACGGCCGCCGCTGGTCGCCAAGGACGTGGACGGCCTGCCCGGCGGCGAGGTCTGGGTGGCCGGTTCCAGCCGCGGCCGGGCGGCCGTCGCCCGGTGGAACGGCTGGTCCTGGAGCACGGTCCCGCTCCCCGCGGTTCCCGCGCTACACCGGAACCAGCTCTCCGAGCTCGTCGACCTCGCGGTGGACGAGTCGGGCCGGGTGGCGGCCGTCGGCTGGGTCGCGTGGGTCTGCGGCACCCAGGAAGAGGACGTGACTTTCTGCGGCCGCACGCTGCTTCTTCGGCGGGAGAACGGACGGTGGAGCTACACCCTGGCCCCCGAGCCCGAGCTCGACCCCCGCCTGCGGCTGGAGGCCGACGGCCGGGGCGGGTTCTGGCTGTTCTACGCGAAGAACGAGTGGAACACGGCGGTCGGTCACCTGTCGGGCGGCGAGTGGACACACAGGACGTTTCCGGCGGGCCCGCTCGGGCACACCCGGGTGGCGTCCGTCGTCAGGGAGCCGGGGACGGCGCGCGTCTGGGCGGTGGCGGCGGACGGTACCGAGCGTGAGGAGCCGCCCTACCGGGGGAGCGGGATCTGGATGGCCGGATGACCGGCCGGTGACCGCTGCTCGGGCGTGGAGCCTGGGTGTGGCGAACGCCTCCCGGAACGGACAGCCGAAGGCGTCGCGCCGACTTGCGTTCGGCCTCCTGTGAACGTATGTTCGAAGTAGCGGCGATTCTGCCCGAATCATCCGCCCGTCTTCCCCCGGGTGGCCACGAAGCCACAGGGAGAAGGAGTCTTGAGCAGACTTTACGGCGATCCGATCGAGGTGTGGGTGCGGGACGGGCAGCCTGTGCAGTTCGTCTGGCGTGACCGGCTCTACACCGTCCGCGAAATCCAGGATCACTGGGTGGTCGCCCGGGAATGGTGGAAGACCTCGGACGCCGATCCCGGGGAGCGGCGCTTCTGGCGGGTGGGGGCGGCGGCCGGCAGGGAGGTGGGGACCTATGAGCTGCGCTTTGACACCGCGAGCGACGGCTGGCTCCTCCTGAGGGCCTGGGATTGATGGGCCTGGGATCGATGAGCCAGGGGCCGATGGGAACGCTCCAGGGGCCGCCCTTCGCTCACCTGCACGTGGCGTCGGCCTTCTCGCTGCGGTACGGCACCGCGTTCCCCGGCGCCCTCGTCCGGCGGGCCGCCGAGCAGGGCGCGGACACGCTGGCGCTGACCGACCGCGACGGCCTCTACGGCGCGATCAAGCACGTCAGGGCGTGCCACGAGCGAGGCGTCCGCCCGATCGCCGGCGTGGACCTCGCTCTCGGCGCGGGCCCGCCGGCGCCGGGCCGGCGTGCCGTACGGAGGACGCCGGGCGAGCCGGCGCGGGTCGTCGTGCTCGCGCGCGCCGACGGCTGGGCCGCGCTGTGCCGTCTCGTCACCGCCGCGCACGCGGCGGGGGAGCGCGGCGAGCCGTACGTCACGCCCGGGATGATCGCCGAGCACGCGACCGGCCCGGACGGCGGGCCGTGCCTGACCGTGCTGCTCGGGCCCCGCTCCGGCTTCGGCCGCGCGGTGGCCGAGCGGCGCGACGACCAGGCCCGCGCCCTGCTGGCCGCCTGGCGCGCGGTGCTCCCCGATCTGGTCGTCGAGGTCTCCGACCTGTACGGCTACCGCGACGCGAACGTCGCCGCCCGCATGATCGGGCTGGCCGACTCGATGGGCGTGCCGGTCGTGCTGACCAACGCGGTCCGCTACCTGGACGCCGCCGACCACCAGGTGGGCAACGTGCTCGACGCGGCGCGCAAGCTCGTGCCCCTCGACGGGCGGCACCTCGACGACCCCACGGCCCACGCGTACCTGAAGGACGGCGCGGAGATGGCGCGGGTGGCCGCGCGGATCTGCGGCGGCGACCCCGGCCGGGCCGGGCGGCTGCTGTCCGAGACCCGCCGGGTGGCCGAGCGGTGCGTGCTCGACCCCGTCGAGATCGTGCCCATGCTCGAACCCGAACGGCCCCGGCTGCACCTGCCGGAGGTCGGCGAGGACCCGGTCCCCCTGCTGCGCCACCGGTGCGAGGAGGGGCTGGCCCGGCGGGGCCTGGACCGCTCGGCGGAGGCCCGCGACCGCCTGGCGGCCGAGCTTGGGATCATCGAGCGGAAGCGGCTGTCGGGATATTTCACCGCTGTCGTCGGCATCACCGACATGATCCGGGCGATGGGCGTGCGGTGCGCGATCCGCGGATCGGGAGCCGGCAGCCTGGTCAACTACCTGATCGGCGTCGGCGAGGTGAACCCGCTCGAACACGGCCTGCTGATGGAGCGCTTCCTGTCCGAGGGCCGTCCGGGCCTGCCCGACATCGACCTCGACGTGGAGTCCGCCCGCCGCCTCGACTGCTATCGCGCGATCCTCGGCCGGTACGGCGAAGACCGGGTGGCCTGCGTGTCGATGATGGAGACCTACCGCGCCCGCAGCGCGATCAGGGACGTCGGGGCCGCCATGGGCCTGCCGCCGCACGAGATCGACGTCATCGCCAAGGCGTTCCCGCAGGTGCGGGCGAGGCAGATCAGGGCCGCGCTGTCCGACCTGCCCGAGTTGCGGGACAGCGGGCTGAACGACCGGTCGCTCCAGGCGGTGTTCCGGCTGGCCGAGCGGCTCGACGGGCTGCCCCGGCACATCGCGCTGCACCCCTGCGGCGTGCTGATCGGCAACTCCACGCTGCGCGACCGCACCCCGGTCGAGCGCAGCCTGCTGGAGTTCCCGATGTCGCAGTTCGACAAGGACGACGTCGAGGACGCGGGCCTGCTCAAGCTCGACGTGCTCGGCGTGCGCATGCAGTCGGCCCTCGCCTACGCCCTCCAGGAGGTGGAGCGGGTCGAGGGCCGGCGGATCGACCTGGAGGCCGTGCCCCGCGACGACCGCGACACCTACGACATGATCCGCCTCAGCCGTACGATCGGCTGCTTCCAGATCGAGTCGCCGGGGCAGCGCGAGCTGGTCGCCAAGCTGGAGCCGCGCACGATGCACGACCTGATCGTGGACATCTCGCTGTTCCGCCCGGGACCGGTCAACTCCGACATGGTCACGCCGTACCTGGAGACCCGGCACGGCTTCAGGGAGGCGCGTTATCCGCACGAGTCGCTGCGCGAGGCGCTCCGCGAGACCAACGGAGTGGTCGTCTTCCACGAGCAGGTCATGAAGGTCGTCGACGTCATGACCGGGGCGGGGCTGGCGGAGGCGGACCGGGCCCGCCGCGCCCTCGGGACGCCGGAGGGCCGCGAGGCCGTGCGGGCGTGGTTCGTGCCGCTCGCCCGGGAGAAGGGGTATGCCCCCGACGTCGTCGAGCAGGCGTGGCGGGTGCTCGACGCGTTCGGCGGGTTCGGGTTCTGCAAGGCGCACGCGGCGGCGTTCGCGCTGCCCACCTACCAGTCGGCCTGGCTCAAGCGGCACCACACCGCCGCGTTCCTCGCGGGGGTGCTCACCCACGACCCCGGCATGTACCCGAGCCGGGTGATCCTCGACGAGGCCCGCCGGTGCGGCGTGGACGTCCTTCCCCTCGACGTCAACCATTCCGGGAAGACCTGGCTGGTCGAGCGTACGGAACCGGTGCGAGGCGGCGCCGGGGGGTTCGGCAGCGGGTTCGGCCTGCGGGTGCCGTTCTCGGCCGTGCGGGGGGTGAGCGAGGCCGAGGTGGACCGCATGGTCGCCGGCCGGCCGTACACCTCGCTCGCGGACTTCTGGGAGCGGGCCCGGCCCTCCCGTCCGGTCGCCGAGCGGATCGTGGAGGTCGGCGGGTTCGACGCGCTGCACGGCCTGCGCCCGGGGGAGCCGCGCTGGCGGCCCGGACGGCTGACCAGGCGCGACCTGATCGCCCAGGTCGGCGCGCTCGACCGCGGCGCCACCGGCGCGGCGGGGCAGCTGCCGATGGGGTTCACCGAGCGGGTCGCGCCCGGCGAGCTGCCGGAGATGACCGAGGCCGAGGCCGTCGAGGCGGAGCTGTCGATCCTCGGCATGGACGTCAGCCACCACGTCATGGACTTCTACCACGACCTGCTCGACGCGCTCGGCGTGACGAGGGCGGCCGACCTGCTGCGACAGCGCAACGGCGCGGAGATCCTGGTCGCGGGGGTAAAGGTCGCCACCCAGACGCCCGCCGTGCGCTCGGGCCAGCGGGTCATCTTCACCACCCTGGACGACTCCACCGGCCCGATCGACCTGACCTTCTTCGAGTCGGTGCAGGCGCACACGGCCGCGACGGTTTTCGGGTCGTGGCTGCTGGCCGCCAGGGGAGTGGTGCGGCGCACCGGGATCAGGGCCGTCTCGCTGCGTGCCGTGCACTGCTGGAACCTCGCCGACCTCGACCACGTGTGGCGCACCCGGGGGCTCGACGCCGTACGCGCCGTGCTCGGCGAGGTGCCCGTGCCGGGCGCCGGAGTGGGTGGGCGGCCCGTCGAGTACGGCAACGGCTTCCGGGTGTCGCCCTACTCCGACAACGGGGCCCCGCCCGCCGCGCGGGAGGGACGGCTCCCCGGCCCTCCGGGGGAGCCCCAGCGGCGGCTCTGGCACGCCAGTTCCGGCAGTTCGGGCCCCCCGCCCGGCCGCTGACGGGCCGCGCCGTCACCTCTGGCGCGCCGCGCGCCGGCGCCCTCCGCCGCGCTGTCCATCAGGCTGCCCATCAGGCCGGGCACCGGGCGGTCCGCCGTGGCGATCGTTCCGCCGGGGGCTCCGGTCTGCGTGAGGCGGACCGGGGAGCGGGTGGCGCCCTGCCTGTCGCGCCCGCGGTCGGCGACGCCCGCGTGCCGGTCGGTGACCTCGCGGACGGCGGCGGCGCAGAGGATCGCCGCGACGGTCACCGCGGCGACCTGCGGCAGGCCGAGGCCGGTCAGCCCGTCCCGCGCCGGGCCCGCGAACACCAGGCCGAGCGCGGCCAGCCAGCTGAGCCACCAGCAGGCGAGCGTCGCCCGCCACCGGAGACGGTCGTCCGGCCCGTCGCCGGTCAGCCCAGACACCCTGGTCGCCCCGGTCAGCCCAGACACCCCGGTGGTCCCGGCCACCCCCGTCGCGCCGGGCTGTGAGGCCGCGCGGCGCCCGTACGCGGGGTGGTCGTCGTCCCCGGTCGCGCGCCGCGCGCGTCCCGGACCCCCGCGCCCGGGCGCCGGTGTCTCACGCCACGCCAGGTCGGCGAGAATCGGCGGCATCACCAGGTTGATCCCGGGCACGAGACAGGCCGCCGCGAGCACCGCGGGCGGTGTGCCCGGCCGTACGAGCCGCAGCCAGGACAGGTAGGCGAACGCGGCCGCCACGGTGGCGGTCAGCAGCACCAGGACCAGCACAGCGAACGCCGTCGCCGCGCCGCTGACGGCCCGCGCGGCCGGAGATGCGGGGTCGCCGCCGAACGCCGCGATCTGGGCGGCCAGCCGCCTGCCCCTGGCCTGTTCGAACACCGCCAGCGCGGTCAGCGAGACGACCTGGGCGGCGAGGCACGCGTACACGCCGGCGGCCGCCCGGCTCACCGGTGACGACGTGGACCGCATCTGGTTCTCCCCTCGGCGCCGCTGTGACCTGCCTCACTCTTATCCCGTCCGCGGCGCCGTTAATCAGGCCCCGGCTCGTACGCCGATAGGAGAGGGTTATGTCGTTTGCGGCTCCGGGGGCGGAACATCCCGGGCCGGGGCCGGCGGGAGCGTTCTGAGGCGGAGGCCGTAGGCCTTCTCCAGCGACGAGTGCCGCCGGACCCGCCACACGAAGTCCTCGAAAACACTGGCATAGCGGTCGCTCGACTCCCGGATTTCCCGTTCCCTCCTGATGAACGGCTCCAGCGCGTCCCACGCCCGGCTCGCCCGATAACCGAGAAGCGGGACGACCAGCCCCTCGTCCGCCATCTTCCGCGCCATGAAGGCGCCGCATCCGCTGTAGAAGCCGACGACCTTGGTGACGGCGAGAAACGCCTCCTCGGGCAGCAGCATGCAGCCCGTTCCCGGATCGTGCTCGTCCCGCAGCCGCTGGACGACGTAACCGCTCGGCCAGCTGGAATTCCGACGACCGGAATTCTTGGAACAGCTCGACCAGAACGGGGAGCTGATTCGAGTTCCGCATCATCTTCGTCTGCCGCAGGGCGGTGATCACGGACACGACGAGCGCGAGCCCTGAGCCTGGATCCACCGCGTGATTTCTTTGATCGATTCTCGGTCCAATTCCTCTACGAGGGCCGTTTCCGCTGGTGAAGTGTTGTTTCCGGGCATGTGAGGGCGGCTGCGCGCGGGTCGCGGCTTGTCCACATGTCCGAGGGCTTGGGAGCGGGGTTCATGCGCCGATGGCGCGGGTGACCGTCGTGGTCGTGGTGGAGCCGGCGGTGACCGAGGGCTTCGGCGGGTCAGGCCACCAGCGTGGGCGGCGGGTCGTGGACGGCGTCGAAGACGTTCATCCACGCGCTCTGCCAGCGCCAATGCCGCGGCAGGTGCAGGGTGATGTGACCGCGTCCGTGGCGGGCGATCCGGGCGGGCACGCAGATCAGGTGACGGCGCAGGGTAGCGCCGCGGGCGGAGTTCGCCTTCCCGCCGCGTAGCCGGGTGCCGGTGATGACCGGGGCGGCCAGCGGCGTCGACAGCACCGAGGCCAGCACGTTCAACCCGCGCACCAGCACACTCTTGCCCTGGATTTTGGTGTGGCCGAACCCGGTGCCCTGCTTGGCGTATCCGTAGGTCCGTTTCTGTGTCGAGTCCACATCCAGGAACGCGACGGTGCCGGCTCCGGGAAGCAGCGGCGTATGCGCGGCGAGCCGGGCCGGCAGCATCCGGGAGACCTTGCCGAGCTGGCGGACGTTTCCCCAGTTCATGCAGCGCAGAAACGAGCCGAGGGTGGACGGGGCGCGGATACCGTCGAACAGCGTGCCCATGCCGCCGTGCCGCAGCGTGTCCAGATCGTCGATGGAGTCGGCTCCGGCGAGCATCCCGGCGACGATGGACCCGATTTTCAGCGGCGCGTTCACGCCGAGCCGGTCGGCGATCGCCACGTGCTCGCCCACCAGTGCGGCCAGGCCGCACCGCTCGGCCAGTCGCATCGCCGGCACCAGCCCCGCGTACGCGACCAGGTGCTCCTCATCGAAGCTCGCATGAGTGTTGGCCGGGGCGTGAGAAACTAGCACTTGAGAGGTGTCCTCTTGATCTGGTTGACGGAAGCCTGAAGAACTCCCATCATCCCAGGTCGGAGGGCACCTCCTCCTCATTTCAAGGCATTTTCCTCAGATTCGGCTCGGTGGATCCAGGCCTGAGACCGCCAATGTGGCGGCGTCGGACTGGTTCATCGATCTCCTCGGTGATATCTAAGGTCCTTTCACCGATGCCAACGCCGACTTTCGTCGGATAGTTCACGAATGGATTCCGCTCTTCGGCGAACCCGAGGATCCGCGACGGCCGGAGCGTGCTCCATCGGAGGACACCCCTCGGAGACGCTCTCGTCGAGCCCGGAAGGGGGCCAGGAGGTAGGGTCTGACCATATTCGGTCCCTATTCGGGCCGGCCGTACACGCCGGGAGGGCACGTGCGGGTCGCCCTGTTCGTCACCTGCGTCAACGACACGCTCTTCCCGGCCACCGGGCGGGCGGTCGTGACGCTGCTGCGCCGGCTCGGCGTCGACGTCGAGTTCCCGCGCGGCCAGACCTGCTGCGGCCAGATGCACGCCAACACCGGCTACCGGGACGAGGCCGTACGGCTGGCCCGGCGCAGCGTGGCGGTCCTGCGCGGCTACGACGCGGTGGTCGTGCCCTCCGGTTCGTGCGCGGCGATGATCCGCGAGCAGTACCCGAGGCTGGCCGGGGCGTCCGGGCCCTTCGCCGACGCGGTGGCGCGGGTCGTGCCGAGGACGTACGAGCTCACCGAGTTCGTCGTCGACGTGCTGGGCGTGACCGACGTCGGGGCGAGCTTCCCGCACCGGGTCACCTACCACCCGACCTGCCATTCGCTGCGCGGCGTCCACCTCGGCGACCGGCCGCTGGCCCTGTTGCGCCAGGTGAAGGGGATCGACCTGGTGCCGCTGCCGGGCGCGGAGGAGTGCTGCGGCTTCGGCGGCACCTTCGCGCTGAAGAACGCCGACGTGTCGGCGGCGATGTGCGCCGACAAGGTGCGCGCGGTCCTCGACACCGGCGCCGAGGTGCTGTGCGCGGCCGACAACTCCTGCCTCATGCACATCGGCGGAATGCTCGCCCGGCAGAAGTCGGGCGTACGGGTGATGCATCTGGCCGAGATCCTCGGCGCGGCCGAAACCGACGAGATCGTGGCCGGGCGCCCGGTGAGCGCCCGGTGAGCGCACAGCGTCCGGTGAGCGTCACCTTCCTCGGGATGCCGGCGACGCGGCCCTTCCCCCGGAACGCCGCGACGGCCGTACGGGACTCGCAGTTGCGGTTCAACCTCCGCAAGGCGACCCGGACGATCAGGGCCAGGCGGGCGAGCGTGGTCGCGGAGGTGCCCGACTGGGCCGCGCTGCGCGAGGCCGGGCGGGCGATCAAGGACCACACCCTCCGCAACCTCGACCGGTACCTGCTCCGGCTGGAGGAGGCCGTCACGGCGGCCGGGGGTCACGTGCACTGGGCCGCCGACGCGGCCGAGGCCAACGAGATCGTCGCCGGCCTGGTGAAGGCCACGGGCGAGACCGAGGTCGTGAAGGTCAAGTCGATGGCCACCCAGGAGATCGGCCTCAACGAGGCGCTGCTCGACCACGGCATCACGACATACGAGACCGACCTGGCCGAGCTCATCGTGCAACTGGGCGACGATCGGCCCTCGCACATCCTCGTCCCCGCGATCCACCGCAACCGCGCGGAGATCCGGGAGATCTTCGCCGGGCGCATGGCGAGCTGGGGCCGTCCCGCCCCGGAGGACCTGACCGACGACCCCGCGGCCCTGGCCGAGGCGGCCCGGCTGCACCTGCGCGAGCGCTTCCTGAAGACGAAGGTCGCGATCTCGGGGGCCAACTTCGCGATCGCGGAGACCGGCACCCTGGTCGTGCTGGAGTCGGAGGGCAACGGGCGGATGTGCCTCACGCTGCCGACCACCCTGATCAGCGTGGTCGGCATAGAGAAGGTGCTGCCGTCCTGGCGCGACCTGGAGGTCTTCCTGCAGCTCCTGCCCCGCAGCTCGACGGGCGAGCGGATGAACCCCTACACCTCGATGTGGACGGGCGCGACGGAGGGCCAGGAGTTCCATCTCGTGCTGCTCGACAACGGCCGCACCCGCGTCCTCGCCGACGAGGTGGGCCGCCAGGCGCTGCGCTGCATCCGCTGCTCGGCCTGCCTCAACGTCTGCCCGGTGTACGAGCGGACGGGCGGCCACGCCTACGGGTCGGTCTACCCGGGGCCGATCGGGGCGATCCTGACGCCGCAGCTACGCGGCATGAGCTCCGAGCTGGACCGCTCGCTGCCGTACGCCTCCTCGCTGTGCGGCGCCTGTTACGACGTCTGCCCGGTGGCCATCGACATCCCGTCGGTGCTGGTCGACCTGCGCGCCCGCGCACCGCATCCCTGGCCGGAACGCGCCGGGATGGCCGCCGCGGGCTGGGTGCTGCGGCGGTCGGGACGGCTGGCGCGGATGCAGCGGATCGGGGGACGGCTGCGGAGACTCGCGCCCCGGCGCCTGCCCGGGCCACTGGCGGCCTGGACGGACACCCGGGACCTGCCCGAGGTGCCCCGGGAGTCCTTCCGTGACTGGTGGGACCGCACGGACGGAGGCCGCCGATGAGCCGCTCCCGCGACCTGATCCTCGCCCGGGTCCGCCGGGCCGTCGCCGGCGTGCCCGACGTCGAGATCCCGCGTGCCTACCGCGGCCCATCCGGGACGCCGTCCGAGCCCCTGGGCGCGGCCTCGTCGGAAACCCCGCCCGAGAGCCCGCCCGAGAGCCCGCCTGAGACCCGCGGCGGGAGGCCGGACGAGATCAGGCTGTTCGAGGAACGGCTCCGGGACTATCGCGCGGTCGTCCACGTCGTGGACGAGGCGGGCGTGCCGGAGCGCGTCGCGCGGTCCCTCGCCGAGCGCGGGGCGCGGCGGGTCGCCGTGCCCGGAGGATTCCCCGCGGCGTGGACGGCCGCCGTCCGCGCCGAGCGGGTCGCCGACGAGCCGCCGCGGACCGCCGCCGATCTCGACGCCCTGGACGGCGTGCTCACCACCTGCGCCGTGGCCGTCGCGGAGACCGGGACGATCGTCCTCGACGCCGGGCCAGGTCAGGGGCGGCGGGCGCTGACGCTGGTGCCCGACTATCACCTGTGCGTGGTGCGGGCGGGCCAGATCGTCGCCGGCGTCCCGGACGCGGTCGCCCGGCTGGACCCCCTCCGGCCCCTGACCTGGATCAGCGGTCCCTCCGCCACCAGCGACATCGAGCTGAACCGGGTGGAGGGCGTGCACGGCCCCCGCACGCTCGAAGTGCTGATCGTCGCCTGACGCGGGCGTCAGAAGCGGAGCAGGGCGCCGATGCCGTCCGGCGAGTCGATGTGATCGACGAACCACAGCTCGGCGTCCGTCGCGGCCACCGCCCGCGCGATGGCCGCGTCGGCCCGTTCCCGCACCGGCTCCCCGACTCCCCACGCGGTCAGTTCGGCCGGATCGGTGGACAACTGGGTGGGCTCGGGCCCGATCCACATCGTCGCGGTGGAGGACGGGTCGTCGTGCATCAGCACCGCGCCCACCCGCCGGTCGCGCAGCGCGCGTGCCGTCTCCGCCAGGCCCGTCACGGCGTTGCCCGCCGCGTACGTGTTCAGCAGCTCCTCGCAGCGCCGCTCGGTCCAGGCCCGGCAGGCCCCTGCGACCTCCCGCCGAAAGTGGTCCAGGTCGGCGCCTGGGGCGCGGCTGCCGTGCTCCGCCACCGTCAGCCGCCGTAAGACGTCCTTGGCGAGGTAGTCGGTCACGAGCGCGCGGGCCTTGGGATCGCCCGCCAGCACCACGACCTCCGCGCCGATGCCGTGCGCCTCCTTTTCCACCACCTCGGCGAGGGCCACGGCGTTGCGGCGCCAGCCCTCCTCGACCTCCCGGTCGAAGTTGGCCTGCGACCAGCCGCCGTGGCCGGTCTTCTGGAGTGACCGGTCCGGGTCCGCCACCTCCACCGTCATCTCACGCCGCCGCCCGTCGGCCACGACGGCGACGTCGCCTCCGGCCCGGTCGGCCAGTACCTCGACGTGCGGGACGTGCTCGCCGCGCTGCGCGAGCAGCGGCACCACGTGGGGGAGCGGCGACCATCGTGCGGTCTGGCGGCGCGGCCGGGTGGCGAGCGGCTCGGTCAGGGCGATCTCGCCCTCCCTCGCGAAGACCGCGCGACCGGGCACCGCCCAGACGGGATCGAGCATCAGCTCCCCGATGGGATCGAGGGCCTCCGGCGGCGCTCCCTCCGCGGCGAGGAGCTCACGCAGGTGGGCCCACCGCCGCCGGACGACGTCGGCCGCTCCCTCGGACGACCGGTCGGTGTCCAGGTAGACCGAGGCGTACGGCCCGCCCGGCTCGTACAGTCCGCGAATGAAGTCGAGTCTCACCGGGTCTCCCTACCAGCGCTGGCGTTCCACTCCGAGCCCGAGGGCCTCCGCCACCTCCCCGATGTTGTGGAACCTCATCTCGGGCAGCCGCCGTACGGCGTCGATCACGGCGTCGGGGGCGTTTCTGCGCTCGGCGTGGTCGAGCAGCTTGGCGGGGTCGGCGGGGAAGCCCGCGTCACTGAGCCAGGTGGCGAGGTGGCTGCGGCGCTCCACGTCGGCGGGGGTGATGCCGAGCGGCGTCCCCGGCTCGCGGCCGGGCGGCTGACGGCGCGGTGGCGACATGTCCTGTTCGGGCTGCTGCGTCGGCTCGGTCTCGCGCCATTCCTCGGCCCGGCTGGTCCCGGAGCCCTGCACGAGGCCCTGCGTCTCGTGCTTCTGCTGTTCGTCAAGGCGGCGGCCGTGCTTGTCGCTGCCGCGTTGGATACTCATGACCTCACCTCCCGATTAGGGTCACTGTCGTGCCTCGTACCCGAACCGCCTGCCCCAAACATCGAAAGCGGTGAGGACGTGCCCTACTTAACCGTCGGCGGGCGAAAAATCCCCGTATGTGATGGAGCGATGCGTTGTTCGACGAACGGCTGACGATCAACACCGAGCGGCTGATCCTGCGGCCGTTCGGCCCGGGGGACGCGGGCCAGGTTCGGGCGATCATCGAGGACGGCGCCCACACCACCGCGCTGCCGCCCGGCGCGCCGGGGCACGCCACCGGGATCGGCCAGTGGCTGGCGCACGGCGTGCACGAGCTGTGGCGCTCGGGACAGGGCATCCACCTGGCGATCCACGCCAGGGACGGGGTGGTCGGATCGATCAGCATGTTCAAGGCCCAGTGGGGCGCGGGCATCGCCGAGGTGGGGTACGGCGTGCACCCCGCGTACCGCCGCCGGGGGTACGCGACCGAGGCGGTGCGGGGGCTCGCCGGCCGCCTGCTGGGAACCGCGGTGCTGCGCCGCGTCGAACTGCGGGCCAACGCCGGCAACCTGGCGTCGATCCGGGTCGCGGAGAAGGCCGGCTTCGTCCGCGAGGGCCTGCTGCGCGGCGCCGGGTTCGAGGACGACGGCCCGCACGACCTCGTGGTCTTCGGCAGGCTCCGCGGCGACGAGCGGCAGGCGCCGCGCCGCCGGATCGAGAGCGAGCGGCTGGTCCTGCGGCCGTTCGCCCGGCAGGACGCCTTCGACATGGTCGACGCGGTCAGGGGCGACGCGGAGATCGCCCGGTGGATGCCGTGGGCCGAGGGCTACACGCTGGAGCGCGCGCTGGAGTGGTGCACCCGCCTCGCGCACGCGCCGGGCCCCGGCTATGGTGGCAACTTCGCGATACAGCCGCGGGACGGGGGACGGCTCGCGGGCGCCGTCGGCGTGCAGCGGGAGGACCACGAGCGCGGCGACGCGGAGCTGGGGTACTGGATCGCGCCGTGGGCGAGGCGCCAGGGGTACGCCGTGGAGGCGGCCCGCATGGCCACCGCGCACCTGTTCGATCTCGGGTTCCACCGGGTCCACCTGCTGGTGGCGACGGGCAACCGGGCCAGCCAGGCGGTCGCGAGGAAGGCCGGGTTCATCGAGGAGGGCATCATGCGGCAGGCGCTGCCCGTGCCGGGAGGCTGGGCCGACGCCGTGATCTTCAGCATCCTCACCGGGGAAATTTCATGGCATTAGGTAAAGAATCGCCCTAGACCCTGGGCCCTCCGGTCAAGAGACCTCCATGATTGGGGCCGAAAGGTTATTCTCGCCTGCCAGAGCGTCCCGCCGGCCGGCGGGGGCGACGGCCCGGCCGGGCCGCCGGACGCCCGGAGCGGACCGGCAGTGAGCGGACCGGCACTGAGCGGAGGCGAGAACGAGCGACTCCATACGACGAGGAAGCGCCCGCCGTCACGCGTGCCCGGCACCCCGCCCACGGCACGCCCGGCGCGACCGGTGAGCGCGGGCGCCGTGGTGGGGGCGGGGAATCGGGGAGAGCGGGGGATCGTGAACGACACGCAGGTCAACGCAGGGGAGATCGATTAGATGAAACCGCCGCTGCTGCTCATCGGCCATGGCACCCACGATGAGACCGGCGTGGCCGAGTTCGGCAGGTTCGTCCACCGCCTCCGCTGCCGCCTCGACGGGCTTCCCGCCGAGGTGAGCGGCGGCTTCATCACGAACGCCCGCCCCCCGCTCGGCCAGTCCATCGCCTCCCTGGTGGCCCGGGGCCACCACCACCTGGTGGCCCTGCCGCTCAGCCTGACCGGCGACCGGCGCGCGCTCGGGGACATCCCCGGCACCATGGCCCTCGAACAGGAACGGCATCCGACGCTGGAGTACGACCTCGGCCGTCCGCTCGGGCCCGATCCCCGCGTGCTCAGGCTGCTCGCGGAGCGACTCGCCGACGCCCGCGCCGAGATGCCCCGGTTCGTCTCCGACGAGCCGCCCGCCGAGATCACGCCGGGCGAGACCGCGGTCGTCCTCGTCGGGCACGGCTCCGCCGATCCCGCCGTGAACGCCGAGGTCCACCGGGTCTCGCGGCTGTTCTGGGAGACCCACGCCGCCGACCTGCTGACCGTGGAGACCGCCTACGTCTCGCACACCCGCCCCGGCGTGCCCGGGGGCCTGGAGCGCTGCCGCAGGCTCGGCGCGAAGCGCGTGATCGTCCTTCCGTACGTCCTGTTCGCGGGCGCCGTCCTCGAACGCATCTGGGCGCAGGCGCTCGCCTACGGCGCCAACCACGAGGGGCTCGACATCCGCTGCGCCGAGGTGATCGGCGACTGCGAGGGCCTCGCCGACGTGGTCATCGACCGGTACGAGGAGGCGCTCGCGGGCGCCGGGCACTCCCCGGCGCCGGTCACGGTCCCCGCCGTGACGCGGGCACCCGCGGCCCCGGGCCGTCCGTCCGTCGTGGTGCCGGTCGCCGTGCCCGCGATCGGGACGGCGAGGCCGGACGTGGCCGTGATCGAGACGCTCGACGCCGACGCTCTCGACGTGGAGACGTTCGACGCGGAGTCGTTCGACGCGGAGTCGTTCGATGCGGAGGTGCTCTCCCCGGAGGCGTTCGGCGCGGAGGTCTTCGGCACGGAGTCGTTCGGCACGGAGTCGTTCGACGCCGAGGCGTTCGATGCCGAGTCTTTTGACGCCGAGCCGTTCGACGGGAGGACGGAGGCCGCCCCCGAGACCGATACCATGATCGGCGCGACCGGCCACGCCAAGGCCGTCACGGAGATCCGCGGCGGTTCACCGGACGGACCGCTCACCCAGCCCGGAGTGGCCAGCGCGGTGTAGCCCGGCCTTGCCCGGCGCGGTGGTCCCGCGCGGTGGTCCCGCGCGGTAGCCCGCGTGGTGGTCGGTCGCGGCGGTGCCGCGACGAAGCGAGGAGAGAGAGCATGACGTCCCTCGGCGAGACGCTCGGCGCCGTCCGGCCGGTGGAGCCCGGCCCGATGGCGGAGGCCCGGGCGCACCAGGACCGGCTCACCAAGCCGAGCGGCTCTCTGGGCGTCCTGGAGGACGTCGCGGTCCGGCTGGCCGGCATCGCGGGCGCCTGCCCGCCGCCGCTCCCCGCCCCGGCCGCCCTGGCGATCTTCGCGGCGGACCACGGCGTGCACGCGCAGGGGGTGACCCCCTGGCCGCAGGAGGTCACCGCGCAGATGGTGGCCAACTTCGCCGCCGGGGGAGCGGTCGCCAACGCCTTCGCCGCGCAGGTGGGCGCGTCGGTGACCGTGGTGGACGTGGGCGTCGCGGCCGACCTGACTCCCGCCGACGGACTGCTCGTCCGCAAGGTCGCGTACGGCACGGCCGACCTGTCCCAGGGCCCGGCGATGACGCGGGAACAGGCGACCGCGGCCCTGACAGCCGGCGCCGAGGTCGCCCGCGATCTCGTCGCCGCGGGTGCGCGGTGCCTGGTGACCGGCGACATGGGCATCGCGAACACCACCGCCTCGGCCGCCCTGATCTGCGCCTTCACGGGCAGGGAGGCCGCCGGGGTCACCGGGCGGGGCACCGGCGTGGACGACGCCACCTACCAGCACAAGATCGAGATCGTCCGGCGTGGCCTGCGGGTCAACGGGATCGCCGAGGCGGAGGCCGTACCCGGCGGCCCGGACGCCGCGCTGCGCGTGCTCGCGGCGGTCGGCGGGCTGGAGCACGCGGCGATCGCGGGTTTCGTGATCGGCGCCGCCGCGGCCCGGGTGCCGGTGATCCTCGACGGGGTGATCGCCGGAGCCGCGGCCCTGGCCGCGAGCGCGCTCGCCCCGGACACCGTCGGATACTGCCTGGCCGGGCACCGGTCGGCGGAGCCGGGGCACGCGGTGGCGCTGACGCACCTGGGCCTGGAGCCGCTGGTCGATCTGCGGCTCCGCCTCGGGGAGGGCACCGGCGGCCTGCTCGCCCACCCTCTTGTCAGCGCGGCGGCGCGGGTGATGCACGAGGTCGCGACCTTCGACTCCGCCGGCGTGGCGGACAAGGGCGATTGAGGGCGATTGAGGGGTGGACGGCCCGCCCGCGGCCCCGCCGGTCTCGTCCGGTGAATGCGGCCGGAGCCCAGCGGGTAGGTTTGCCTCCTAACCATGCACCCTTGACGCAACAGGGAGACTGAGGTCATGGCGCCCTACCTGCTCGGCCTCCGCCTCGACGGGCGGCGTGTGCTCGTGGTCGGCGGCGGACGCGTCGCCCAGAGGCGGATCCCCGCGCTGCTCGACGCGGGAGCCTCCGTCACCCTGATCTCGCCCGGTGTGACCCCCGCGCTGGACGATCTCATCGCCGCCGGGCGGGTGACCTGGGAACGGCGTCCGTACCAGGTCGGCGACTGCGACGGCGCGTGGCTCGTGCACGTCTGCACCGACCACCGCGAGGTCAACACCGCGGTCGCCGCCGAGGCCGAGGCCAAGCGCATCTGGTGCGTCCGGGCGGACGACAAGGACGCCTCCGCCGCCTGGACCCCCGCGCACGGCCGGGTGGACGAGATCGGCGTGGCGGTCACCGCGGGCGGCGACCCCCGGCGTGCGGCGGGAATCCGCGACGCCATCGTCGGCGCGCTCAGGGACGGCACCGTCGACGCCCGGCGGCACCGCACCAGGCCGGTCGGGGTGGCCCTGGTCGGCGGCGGCCCCGGCGACCCCGGCCTGATCACGGTGCGCGGCCGCCAGCTTCTGGCCCAGGCCGACGTTGTGGTGGCCGACCGCCTGGCGCCGCGGGCCCTCCTGGACGAGCTTTCCCCCGACGTCGAGCTGATCGACGCCGCCAAGGTCCCGTACGGCCGGTCGCTGTCCCAGGAGAAGATCAACGAACTGCTCGTCGAGCACGCCCGGATGGGCAGGTTCGTCGTACGGCTCAAGGGCGGCGATCCGTTCGTCTTCGGCCGGGGCGGCGAGGAGATGATCGCCTGCGCCCGTGCGGGGATTCCGGTGACCGTGGTGCCCGGGATCACCAGCGCGGTCGCGGTCCCCGGCGCGGCGGGGGTGCCGGTCACCCATCGCGGTGTGAGCCAGGAGTTCCGCGTCGTCTCGGTGCACGTCGCGCCCGGTGACCCGAGGTCCACCGTCGACTGGCCCGGCCTGGCGCGATCCGAGGGAACCCTGATACTTCTGATGGCGGTCGAAAGGATCAAGGAGATCGCCGAGGCGCTGCTTCGAGACGGACGTTCGCCGGAAACTCCCGTGATGGTGGTACAGGACGGTACTCTTCCGACCCAGCGAGCCGTTACCGCCACCTTGTCGACGGTGGCGGAACGGGTGACCGCGGCCGGAGTGCGGCCTCCGGCGATCGTGATCGTCGGTGAGGTCGTCAAGGTCGGCCAGGAGATCGAAATGGTGCGAGCGGAGCGGGTCCCGTGAGATCGGCAGCCAGGAAGACGCCCGACCACGGGACCGGTGCGGGTCCGGGCGAGACCGTGACCGACGAGCCGGGCGCCGGGGATCCGCCACCCGAGTCGCCCGGGGAGCGGACGGTCGCGTTTCCCCAGCTCCGCGATGACGGTCCCGTCCTGCGGCCCGGCGACCCGGAGCCCACGACCCACGACGCCCCGTCCGAGATCCCCGGCCCCGACGCCGAGGACGACACGGAGAACGGCGCCGCGGACGACACGGACCCGGCGGACGCGGTCGAAGAGACGGCAGCGACAGACGCCGCCGGCGCGGAGGAAGACGCCCGCGAGACCGGCGCGAAGGACCCGGCAGACGGCGAGAATCCGGAGGACGGGGAGGGCGCGCCGGGCGAGGACCGGGTCCGCGAGATCCCGATGCCGGAGCCGGTCTCCGCCGCGCTGACGGATGCGCTCAACCAGCTTCGCACGGCTGTCAAGGACCTGCACTTCGGCCTCGACGTGCCGGGGTCGGAGGACGCGCGCCAGGCGCAGGCGGCCGTGCTGGCCCAGCTCGACGACTATGTCATCCCGCGCGTCCACCTGAGCACCGCGCCCGCCCTGATCGTCGTGGCGGGGTCCACGGGGGCGGGCAAGTCCACCATCGTCAACTCGCTCGCGGGACGCCGGGTCACGGCCACGGGAGTGCGCCGCCCGACCACGGGCACGCCCGTGCTCGCCGCCCATCCCGGCGACCTCGAGTGGTACGCGCGGGGTGATCTCCTCGGCGGCCTGGAGAGGCTCGACGAGCCCCCGGCGGAGGCCGCGCCCGGCGGCGTCGTCCTGGTGCCGAGCCCGTCGATGCCCGCGGGGGTGGCCCTGCTCGACACGCCCGACATCGACTCGGTCGTGGAGGAGCACCACGAGATCGCGCACCGCATGCTGGACGCCGCCGACCTGTGGGTGTTCGTCACCACGGCGTCCCGCTACGCCGACGCGCCGTCGTGGGGCCTGCTGCGGCGGGCCAAGGAGCGCCGGGCGCGCCTGGTCATCGTGCTGTCCCGGGTGCCGGCCCGGTCCCGCGACGTCATCATGAAGCACTTCGGCCGGATGCTGAAGGAGTACGGCCTCGGCGACGTCGAGCGGTTCGTCATCAACGAGACGTCCGTCCAGGAAGGGCGGCTGCCCGAGATCGAGATCGCCGAGCTGCGGATGTGGCTGACCGGGCTGTCCGTCGACGACGACCGGCGGGAGGAGGCCGTACGGACGACGCTGAACGGCGTGCTCAACAGCTTCCGCACCCGCCTGCCCGCGCTCGCCCGGCACCTGGAGACCCAGGTCGCACTGCGCGCCGACCTGCGCTCCGACGTGGACGCGGCGTACATGGGGGCGCTCACGGAGATCGACGAGGCGACCCGGGACGGCTCGCTGCTGCGGGGGGAGGTGCTCGCGCGGTGGCAGGACTTCGCCGGTTCCGGCGACCTCATGCGCACGCTGCAGCTGCGCCGCGGCGCCAAGGGCCAGCAGCATCAGGGTCCCGAGCGGGTCCGCGGGCTGAAGGCCGCGATCCGCACCGGCCTCGAAGCCCTGGTCACCTCGGCCGTCGAGCGGGCCGCCGAGGAGGTCGTGACCCGGTGGCGGCAGCGCGCGGGCGCGGGCGACCGGCTCGCCGCCACTCCGGGGCTCGGCCGTCCGCCGGAGGACATCGCCCGCAGGACCGCGAGGACGGTCGCCGCCTGGCAGGAGCACGTCACCGAGCTGATCCGCACCGAGGGCGTGACCAAGCGCTCGGTGGCCAAGCTGGTCTCGTTCGACGTGGAGTCGCTCTCGCTGATCTTCATGATCAGCCTGCTCGGCTACGGCGCCACGGACCCGCAGGCCGCCACCGCCGCCGGGGCGCTGCCCCAGCGGCTGCTGCGCGGCCTGCTCGGGGCCGAGTCGCTGCGCAGCATCAGCGCCAAGGCCCGCAGCGACCTGCGGGCCAGAATCGGCCTGCTCTTCGACGAGGAGACCCTCAGGTACGTCGACGCCCTCGACAGCGCGGGCATACCGGACGAGGCCGCGGCGACGCGGCTCTACCAGGCGACGTACACCCTTGAGGTCGCACGATGACGGAGCCCATCCGGCCCGGGACGCCCCAGGCACCGACGGTGAGGGATCGATGACGACTGTCAGCACCGCCGAAACGCAGCACGGGCTTGGGTCCAGGCTCGCCGCCCTGGCCAAGATCGTCGAGTTGGGTCAGGGGCGGGTCGACCCGGCGCTGATCACCGAGGTGGCCCAGCTCCTGCTGCGCGCGGGTGACCGGCTCAAGCTGTCGTCCGACCACACCGTCGTCGCGCTCGCGGGGGGTACCGGGAGCGGCAAGTCCTCCCTGTTCAACGCCATCTCCGGGCTGGAGCTCTCCCCCACCGGGGCGCGCCGGCCGACCACGGCCCGCACCCACGCCTGCGTGTGGGGCATCGACGGCGCGGGCCCGCTGCTCGACTGGCTGCAGATCCAGTGGCGGCACCGGTTCGCCCGCGCCAGCGCCCTCGACAGGGGCGAGAGCCAGCTGCACGGGCTGATCCTGCTGGACCTGCCCGACCACGACTCGATCCGCGCGCTCACCGATCCCGAGGCCCATCGGCTCATCCAGCTCGCCGATCTCGTCGTGTGGGTGCTCGACCCGCAGAAGTACGCCGACGCCTCCGTCCACCGGCGGTACGTCGCCGAGTTGGCCGGGCACGACGCGGTGACGGTCTTCGTGCTGAACCAGGCCGACCGGCTCACTTCCGAGGAGCGGGGCGAGTGCGCGGGCGATCTGGAGGACCTCCTCCGGCGCGAGGGCGTCGCCCGCCCCCGCGTGGTCACCACCTCCGCCACCACCGGCGAGGGCGTCGAGGGCCTGAAGGCCGTCCTGGCCGAGTCCGTCACCGCCCGGCGCGCGGCCTACCAGCGGCTCGAAGCCGACCTCGACCGGCTGGTGGCGCGGCTGGTGAAGGACCTCCCCGAGATGCTGCGGGTCGAGCCGGCGGTGGACGGCGCGCGCCGTGCCGCGCTCGTCGACGCCCTCTGCGACGCGATCGGCGTCTCCGCGCTCGGCGAGGCGATGGAGAACGTCTACAGCGTCCGCTCGGTCTCCTGGGTCGGGTGGCCGTACGCGCGGTGGGCCTCCCGGGTGCGGCCCGATCCGCTCAAGAGCCTGCGCCTCGGGGCCGTGAAGGACGACATCCGCGGCCTGGTCGGCAGCTCGGTCACGGCCCAGCCCGCCGAGGTGGACAACGCCGTGACGGCGCTCTCCGACGGGCTCACCGCCGGCATGCCGGAACAGTGGTGCGACGGTGTGCGCCAGGCCGCCCGGTCCCGGTCCGGCGAGCTGCCCGGGGCGTTGAGCGCCGAACTGTCGGAGTTGGCCCCGCCGCTCGACCGGGTGCCCGGCTGGTGGTGGCTGCTGAAGATCTGGCAGTACCTCCTGGTGGTCATGTTCGCCGCGGGACTGGCCTGGGCCGGCGCGATCCTGGCGTACGGCGTGTTCGAGGCGGGCCGGCCGCCGGCCGAGGTCCTCGGTGACGTGGCCCTGCTGCCCTGGGTGGGGCTGATGATGATCAGCGTCCTCGGGCTCGGGCTCTTCTCCGCCATGGCGGGCCGGAACTTCGTGGTCCTGGGCGCGGGCAGGGAACGCGACCGCCTGGAACGCGACATGAGACGCCGCGTGGACCACCTCGCGCAGGACATGGTCGTCCAGCCGGTCGAACGCGAACTGAACCGCTACAACGACTTCTTCGGCGCGATGGCGGCCACCCGCCGCTGACCCCGCCGGCTGACCCGCGGCCGGTCGTCCACAGGCGCCCGCCCGTCCACAGAACGCGTTTCCGGCCCGTACGGGAACGGCCGTCCCGGCGAGGGTGTGATCCGAGCCCGGCGGGTGTCCGGGCCGGAGAGGCACTTCCATGAGCGACATCTACGTCACGCTGAGCGGGAACGTCACCGACGACCCTCGGCAGTACCGGTTCCGTGACGGCTCGCGCGTCACGTCGATGCGGATGGCCGTCAACCGGCGCGTGCTCGACCAGCAGACGAACACCTGGCAGACCAGGGACACCACCTACTACGTGGTCCGCTGCTACCGGGGCCTGGCCGACAACGTCCAGCAGTCGATCCGCAAGGGCCATCCGGTCGTGGTGTACGGCAAGCTGCGCATCAAGCAGTTCGAGCGGGAGGGCGAGCAGCGGTTCTGGGCCGAGATCGAGGCGAGTTCCGTGGGCCACGACCTGAGGTGGGGCATCACCACCTACGAGAAGCCGGTCCGCGCCTACTCGGCCGGAGCGGTCAGCGACGACGACCGCCAGGCGATGGAGGACGGCACGAGGGAGTGGGAGCTGACCGGCCGCACCGCCGACGGCGCCCGTTCCGCCGATGGCGGCGAGGCCGACGAGGCCTTCGACGCACTCGTCGGCGGCCGGAGCACGACCCCGGCGGCGCGGCGTGCCCTCGGCGCCGCCGATGGGGAGCACGCCGACGACACGGACGACACAGAAGACACGGACGACTCCCTGCTCCCACGCGTTCTGGCGGCCTGAACGCGCTGGTCACGGACGTTTCCGGCGGCGTGGGGCGAGGCGTCGGGCGCGGGAGGCCGCCGGCCTGGAGTCCCCGGGCAAACCGCCACAGACGCCCTCGCAGCCCATCGGATGCAGATGGCCCCGCGCCAAGGGAGCGGTTCCCGTCGCGCGTCGCACACTCCGCAACTATTGTGTTACACATCGTGAGATGCTGATTTGGCGTCGTTGGGGGGCGGGATGACGGCAACCGGTCAGACCTCGTCGAGGCCGCGCGGCGCGATCTGCTCCCGGAGCCGCTGGCCGTTGCTGACCCAGCCGCCCGCCCTCGTGTCCTATGTCTGCGCGATCCTGGCGTTCTACACCGTCCTGGTCGCGGTGCTGGCCAGGGCGACCGTCTTCCATGCCTGCGACCTCGCCATGTTCGGGGCGCTCACGCTGTGCGGCGCCGTCTGCATCGAGGCCACCCGCCGTCTCGGCATGCCCGCCGGCGTGTCCCGCGACCTGCTGTCGGCCTGGTGGCTCCCGGCGGCGTTCCTGCTTCCGCCGGTCTACGCCCTGCTGGCGCCCGTTCCGATGCAGATCCTGCTCCAGCTCAGGGTGCGGGCGACCGTGCTCTACCGGCGGGTGTTCAGCGCGGCGGCGATCGGGCTGGCGGCGGGCGCCGCGTCGACCGCCTTCCATCACTGGGTGGCCGTGCCGGCGCGGCTGTCCTCGGGGCAGGGCAGGCCGATCCTGGCCGCCGCGGCCTGCGCGGTGCTGTTCACCGTGCTCAACACGGCGCTGATCGCGGTCGCGGCGCACGCGTCCGATCCCGAGGGCCGCTGGGGCGAGGTCCTGTGGGACCGCGAGCGTGTCCTGCTCGACGCCGTCGAGCTGTGCCTCGGCGTGCTCGTCGCCGTCGTCTGCGGGATCAACCTCGCGCTGCTGCTGCTCGTGCTGCCGCCCGTCGTGCTGCTCCAGCGCAGCCTGTTGCACGCGCAGCTCCAGGCGGCGGCCCGGACGGACGCGAAGACCGGCCTGCTGAACGCGGCCGCCTGGCAGCGGGAGGCGGACACCGAGATCGTCAGGGCGCAGCGGACCGGGAACCCGCTCGCGCTGGTGCTGGTCGACATCGACCATTTCAAGAAGGTCAACGACACGTACGGCCACCTGGTCGGAGACCAGGTGCTCGCCGAGGTGGCCGCCACCCTCCGCACACAGCTGCGGGAGTACGACGTGGTGGGCCGGTTCGGCGGCGAGGAGTTCGTCGTGCTGCTCCCGGGCGCCGACGTGCACGAGGCGCGGCGGGTGGCCGAGCGTCTGCGCGTCCGGGTGAGCCGTATGGCGGTGCCCACCGAGCAGGCGGCGGTCACGGTCACGGTCTCCGCCGGGCTCGCCATCCTGAACATCCACGGCGAGGACCTGCTGGAGCTGCTCGCGGCGGCGGACCTCGCCCTCTACCGCGCCAAGGAGCTCGGCAGGGACAGGATCTGCCTCCCCGCCGCCCCACTCGCCCCTCCTTCCCGCAGCGCGGACGGCGCTGCCGGTGCGATCCCCTAGGCTTGAAGGCATGCCGGAGTACATCTATACGTTGCAGCGCGTGCGCAAGGCGCACGGCGACAAAGTGGTCCTCGACGACGTCACGCTGTCGTTCCTGCCAGGGGCCAAGATCGGCGTCCTGGGCCCGAACGGCACGGGCAAGTCCACGCTGCTCAAGATGATGGCGGGGCTGGAGCAGCCGTCCAACGGCGACGCCCGGCTGATGCCCGGCTTCACGGTCGGCATCCTCCAGCAGGAGCCGCCGCTCAACGACGCCAAGACGGTGCTCGGCAACGTCGAGGAGGGCGTGGCCGAGACCAAGGCGATGCTCGACCGGTTCAACGAGATCGCCGAGCAGATGGCCACCGACTACAGCGACGCGCTGCTGGAGGAGATGGGCCGCCTGCAGGACGCCCTCGACCACCGGAACGCATGGGACCTCGAAAGCCAGCTCGAACAGGCCATGGACGCGCTGCGCTGCCCGCCGCCCGACGCCGACGTCACCCAGCTCAGCGGTGGCGAGCGCCGCCGGGTCGCGCTGTGCAAGCTGCTGCTCGAACAGCCCGACCTGCTGCTGCTCGACGAGCCCACCAACCACCTCGACGCCGAGAGCGTGCAGTGGCTGGAGCAGCACCTGGAGAAGTACCCCGGCACCGTCCTGGCCGTCACCCACGACCGCTACTTCCTGGACAACGTCGCGAACTGGATCCTGGAGCTGGACCGCGGCCGCTGCTTCCCCTACGAGGGCAACTACTCCACCTACCTGGAGGCCAAGGCCGCGCGTCTGAAGGTCGAGGGGCAGAAGGACGTCAAGCGCAGGAGGCGCCTGGAGGAAGAACTGCAGTGGGTGCGGTCGAACGCCCGCGCCCGGCAGACCAAGAGCCGCGCCCGTCTCCAGCGCTACGAGGAGATGGCCGCCGAGGCCGACAAGTACCGCAAGCTCGACTTCGAGGAGATCCAGATCCCGCCGGGCCCGCGCCTCGGCACGACGGTCATCCGGTCCGAGAAGCTGAGCAAGGGCTTCGCCGACCGGCTGCTCATGGACGAGCTCTCCTTCGACCTGCCCCGCAACGGCATCGTCGGCATCATCGGCCCCAACGGCGTCGGCAAGACCACGCTGTTCCGGATGATCACCGGCGCCGAGACCCCCGACAGCGGGTCGATCACCATCGGCGACACCGTCAAGATCTCGTACGTGGACCAGAGCAGGGGCGGCATCGACCCCGCGAAGAACGTCTGGCAGGTCGTCTCCGACGGGCTCGACCACATCAAGGTCGGCAACGTCGAGATGCCCTCCCGGGCGTATGTCGCGGCGTTCGGGTTCAAGGGCCCCGACCAGCAGAAGCTCGCCGGCATCCTGTCCGGCGGCGAGCGCAACCGGCTCAACCTCGCGCTCACGCTCAAGCAGGGCGGCAACGTGCTGCTGCTGGACGAGCCCACCAACGACCTCGACACCGAGACCCTCTCCAGCCTGGAGAACGCGCTGCTCGACTTCCCCGGCTGCGCCGTGATCACCTCGCACGACCGGTGGTTCCTCGACCGGATCGCGACCCACATCCTCGCGTGGGAGGAGGGCTCGAACTGGTTCTGGTTCGAGGGCAACTACGCCGACTACGAGAAGAACAAGATCGAGCGCCTGGGCGCGGAGGCGGCCCGTCCGCACGCTGTCACCTACCGCAAGCTCACCCGCGACTGAGCGGTGACCGAGCCGATCCCTGCCGAGCATGCCCACCGTTACGTCTTCGAGCGCAAGGTGCGCTTCGCCGACATCGACAGCTACGGCCACGTCAACAACGTCCGGTTCTTCGACTACCTCGAAGACGCGCGGGTGTCCATGCTGTGGGAGCGCCCGCGTGACGGCGAGGGCAACCGGCTCGACCTGGTGGTCGCCCGTCAGGAGATCGACTACCGGCGGCCGCTGAACTTCCGTCCCGACCCGGTGCACGTCGAGGTGTGGGTGACCGAGATCTCCAGGTCGCGGTTCACCCTGGCGTACGAGATCCGCGACGACGCGACCCTCTACGCCGAGGCCCGCACGATCCTGGTCGCCTACGACTCCGCCGCGGCGTGGCCGCGCAGGCTGGGCGAGGACGAGGTCGCCTTCCTCCGCCGGTTCTCCGTCCCCGCCTGAGCTGTTTCCAAGCCCCCGCCCGGGACCGGCCGCGGCGGGAAACCGTCGGCCGGTCGCGACAGGCGGGGTAGCGGGGAATCGGAGAGCGGGGAGCGCTCAGGTCAGGTGGTGAGCAGCCAGGCCGCGGTGTCGGGCGGAAGGTCGGTGCCGGCGAGCGGGCTGCTGGTGATCAGCACCTGGTCGTGCCGCGGCAGCGGGACCGCGCCCTCGCCGCAGTTGACCACGCAGAGCAGCCGTCCCCGCTGGAAGAACAGCGTCTCCTCGGGCGAGTCCAGCCACGTGATCGGGTCCGGCAGCGTGCCGCGCAGTTCACGCCGCGTCCGCAGCGCCTGCCGGTAGAACCACAGCGTCGACGCCGGGTCGGCGGCCTGCCGTTCGGCCGTGAGGCCGGCCCAGTCCGCGGGCTGCGGCAGCCACGACCCGCCCGGCCCGAAGCCGTACGGCGGCTCGACACCCGACCACGGAATCGGCACCCGGCAGCCGTCCCGGCCCGGCACCTCGCCGTTCGAGCGCGCGAAGATCGGGTCCTGCCGCGACTCGGGCGGCAGGTCGGTCACCTCGGGAAGCCCGAGTTCCTCGCCCTGGTACAGGTATGCCGAGCCGGGAAGGGCGAGCATGGACAGCAGCGCCGCACGGCCCCGCGCGAGGCCGGCCCCGGGGTCGAGCGACCCCTGCCCATAGCGGGTGACGTGCCGTACGACGTCGTGGTTGGACAGCACCCAGGTCGGCGAGGCGACGGCGACGAGGGTGTCGTCGATGACCTTGCGGAACGCCGTGGCCGACCAGGGGGCCTCCAGCCAGGCGAAGTTGAAGCTCTGGTGCAGTTCGTCCGGCCGCACGTACAGCGCGAGGTCCTCGGCCGAGTCGGTCCAGACCTCGCCGACGGCGACGCGGGTGCCGGGGTAGGAGTCGAGCACCCGCCGCCAGTCGCGGTAGACGTCGTGCACCTCCGGCCGGCTCCAGATGGGCGACTTGGCGGTGAACCCCGGATCGGTGTCGGGCAGTCCCTCCGCCTTGATGAGCCCCATCGCCACGTCGATGCGGAAGCCGTCCACGCCGCGGTCCAGCCAGAACCGCAGGACGTCGAGGAACTCCTCGCGCACCTCGGGGTTGCGCCAGTTGAAGTCGGGCTGCTCCGGCGCGAAGAGGTGGAGGTACCACTGCCCGTCGGGCACCTGTGTCCAGGCCGGGCCGCCGAAGGTGGACATCCAGTTGTTGGGCTCGCCGTGGCCGCCGCCGGTGCCCTCGGGGCCGCCCTCCCGGAACATGTACCGCTCGCGCTCCTGCGAGCCTCTGGGGGCCGCCAGCGCCTTCTGGAACCACGGGTGGGCCGAGGAGCTGTGGTTGGGCACGATGTCCACCATCAGCCGCAGGCCGTGCGCGTGCGCGTCGGCGACCAGGTCGTCGAAGTCGGCCAGCGTCCCGAACAACGCGTCCACGTCGCGGTAGTCGGCCACGTCGTAGCCGCCGTCGGCCATGGGGGAGGGATAGAAGGGGGTCAGCCAGATCGCGTCGACGCCGAGTTCGGCGAGGTACGGCAGGCGGTCCCGGATTCCCGCCAGGTCGCCCGTACCGTCGCCGGAGGCGTCGGCGAAGCTGCGGACGTAGATCTCGTAGACGACGGCATCACGCCACCAGGGGGTTTTTTCCATGGAACATGGGCTGCCCGCTGCTCGCGTCACTTATGCGTTGACCAGGCTGTGGGCGGCGTAGACGAGGTAGTCCCACAGCTGCTTGTCCCGCTCCGGCGGCAGTTCGAGGGAGCGCACGGCGTCGCCCATGTGGCGCAGCCAGGCGTCCCGCTCGGCCTCGCCGATCACGAACGGCACGTGCCGCATCCGCAGCCGGGGATGGCCGCGCTGCTCGCTGTAGGTCTTCGGACCTCCCCAGTACTGGATGAGGAACAGGCGCAGCCGCTCCTCGGCCCCGGTGAGGTCCTCCTCGGGGTAGAGCGGACGCAGCAGGGGGTCCTCGGCCACGCCTTCGTAGAACCGGTGCACGAGCCGCCGGAAGGCGTCCTCGCCGCCGACCACCTCGTAGAAGGACAGGGTCTGCTCGCTGGTCACGGTTTCAGCCTAAGCCAGTTACCGATCGGTAGGTTCAGGCGGCGAAGGCGATGCCCTTCTCGTCGAAGGCCTTCTTCACCCGCAGCCGCAGCTCACGGGCGACCTCCAGGTGCCGGGCCGGCACGGTCTTCACGCTGACCCGGAAGATGACGGACGTGCCGGACACCGACTCCAGCCCGAAGACCTGCGGTTCCTCGACGATCACCAGGTCGCGGTACTCCGGGTCGTCCCACATGTCGTCGGCGAGGTTCTTGAGCAGGTCGCGCACCGTCGCGATGTCGGCCGCGTACGGAACGGGCACGTCCACCAGGGCTCTCGACCAGCCCTGCGACTCGTTGCCGATCCGGGTGATCGTGCCGTTGCGGACGTACCAGACCTTGCCGTCGGAGTCGCGCAGCCGGGTGATGCGGAGCGTGACGGCCTCCACGGTGCCGGTGGCCACTCCGGTGTCGATCACGTCGCCCACGCCGTACTGGTCCTCCAGGAGCATGAACATGCCGGCGATGAAGTCCTTGACCAGCTCCTGCGCGCCGAAGCCGAGCGCCACACCGATGATCCCGACGCTGGTGAGCAGTGGCGTGATCGGTATCCCGAGCTTCGAGAAGATCATCAGCGCCCCGGTGCCCAGGATCACGACGGACGCGAGGCTCCGCAGCACCGAGCCCATGGTCTCGGCGCGCGCCCTGCGACGCTCGGTCATGATCGCCGTCGCGGCGTCCACGCTCGTCAGCACCGCCTTGCCGCGCAGCCGCTCCGGCAGCACGCCGACGCTCGCCCGCACGGTGAGCCGGGTGATCAGCCGGAGCGCCACGTTCCGGACGATCAGCGTCCCGGCCAGGATCAGGACGATCATCAGGAGCACGTCCACGATGCCCGCCACGAGCTGCACCCAGGCGGGGAAGTCCCGGTCCGGGAAGACACTGTTGAGCACCGTGCAGAAGGCGCCCTCGCTCTTCTCGCACGCCGCCGACACGCTGGCCGCGATCGCGTCCGGGTCGGGCAGGCTCGGGCTCGGCTCTGGGCTGGGTGTCGCGGGCGACAACGGCAACACGAGGTGGATCCCCCACGGATCGGATCGACGGCAGCGGTTGAACGAAGTCAATACTGCCGACAGATCCGGCCTCCGTCACATCGCCGGGGGACGGGAACGCGTCCGGCGCCGCGCGGGGCGGGCCGGCACGCTCCGGTGACGGCATGGCAGGGCGCGGGCGCGCACCCGGCGCCGTTCTCCGGAGGGGATCCCCTCGATGACCGTGCGGGCCCGCCTGCGCGGCGGGACCGGACGGTGGTCGGTACGGCTACTCGCTCACAGCGGCGAGCACGCGGGCGACCTTCGACGCCGCTCCGGCGGGGTCGTCCGCGTGGTGCATCCGCTCGCCCCAGGACCACCAGTAGTCCGCCGCCCGGCAGACGACGTTCTCCGTGAGGCTCGTCGCGGCGGGGTTGATGACCCGCACGTAGGCGCGGCCCGAAGGGGTGTGCACGACTCGCGCGAGCAGGCCCCGCGCGTCGAGTTCGGCCACCAGACGCTCCAGGCGCCGGAAATCCTCGTTCCCCACCGCCAGTCCTCCTTCATTTCCGTTCCCGGCGGATTGTGTACTTTGCGTTTTCACTCGGTCACTCTGGTGCGCCCAACATGGCCCACTGACTCGCCCAGGTCAACGCCGGGTCAAGAAGAGCGGTGCAGGAAAACCCCAGTCGGGGGAAAGAAACCCCCCACCGGGAGGCGATCCTTAGGCAATCTGTTCAAGTTGGGGGCTTGGCCTCGCAAAGGGTGTTCCATCATTATGGTGTGGGCGGAGTGCGACGGCTGAGTCACCCTCCGTGACCGATTCGGGATCGGTCGAACAGGCGGCTGCGAGTGCGGCCGGGCCACGAGAGAGGGGCCGGGATGGCCGGCAGGCAGCACAGGGAGACGGAGATCGCGCGGAAGGTCCGGGCGCGAGGTCTGGCGTCCGGGTACACCCTGGCCCAGATCGCCGGGCAGGTCTACGACGCCTGCGGGCAGCGGTTCGGCACGACGCGGATCAAGGCCCACCGCCTGTCGCACGGCGTGGCGCTGGCCGACGTCATCGAGCAGGTGCGCGCACTCTTCGAGAAGGACGGCAAGTCGGTGCCCGGCATCGGCGAGACACTACTGTCCGCGTACGAGTCGGGCATGAAGCGGCCCGGCCCGGAATACCTCCACTACCTGTGCTCGGTCTACCGCGTCGAACCACTCGCTCTGGGCTACGACGGCCCGTGCATCTGCTGCCACGGACACGAGGTCATCGACGACGCCTGCGAAGACAACAGACCACGCATTTCACCCGCTCCGAGGACAGGGCCGGCGTCGCCGGCCTCGCCGGACAACTGCACCCCTTCGTTGGACGGGGGCGAGGAGGACGAGAACGTGCTGAGGAGGACGCTGTTGAGGCTCCTGGCCGGTGGCACCGTGAGCGCGGCCGGCCTGAACGAGCTCAACGATGAGGTGCTCGGCGCCGTGGAGAACCTCCGGCGCCGGATGGACGAGACGATGGTGGCGGCCACCGTCTCCCCGGCGATGCTCGACCAGTGGGAGCAGGCCACCTCGGGGTTCGGCCGGCAGTACATGAACACGCCGCCGGTACGGCTGCTCTGCGACGTGATGCTGGAGTTCGCCGCCGTGCGCAAGGCGCTGAACCACCGCCAGCCCGTCGAGATGCAGGAGCGGCTGTGCCGGATGTCCGCCCAGCTCGCCGGGCTGTCCGGAATGCTCATGATCGATCTCGGCGACCAGCGGCTGGCCCGCTCGTTCTTCCGTACCGGCCGGCTGGCGGCCGACGAGACCGGCGACCGCGCCCTGCGCGCCTGGGTGACCGCCCGGGAGTCACTGGTCCCGCTCTACTACGGCGACCCCCGTGAGGCGCTGACACTCGCCAAGAAGAGCCGGGACCTGGCCGGCACGACGCCGTGCGCGGCGCGGACCATGGCGCCGGTGGTCGAGGCGAGGGCGCTGGCGAAGATCGCCGGTCTCGGCGGGTCGCGGCACGACGTGGTGGAGGAGGCCAAGCGGGCACTGCACCGGGCCAGGACGGCCTTCTCGCAGATGAACGCCAGCGACCGGGAGGACCCGGCCTTCGGCTACACCGAGCGGCAGCTCTACTTCTACCAGGGTGACGTCCTGGTGAGGCTGGGGCAGACGGTGGAGGCCGACGTGATCCTGGAGAAGGCACTCTCGAAGTATTCGGACGAGGACCTGCTCGACCAGACCCTGATCCGGTTCGACCGGGCGCTGTGCCGGCTGATCGAAGGCGACGTCGCGGCCGCGCTCGATCTGGGCCGGGCCGCGATCGAGTTGGTCGACAAGGACCACCGGACCGACCTCCTGCTCAAGCCCGGATACGACCTGGAGAAGGCGGTGCGGGCCAAGCACGGCGACTCGCCCGAGCTCAAGCAGTTCCGGGAGATGCTCGCGGAGAGCCGGGTGGGGATCCCCAAGGACCTGATCAAGGACGTCGGGTGAGGATGAGTGGCAGAAGAAGCGCCGGGGGGTGGCCTGGAGCGGGACGCCCCCCGGGGAGCCGGTGAGAGTGAGACCGCCCCGCTGCGGATCCGGCGGTATCGGTGGCCGGACCTCGACGCCGTGTGGTCCCTCCACCAGATCGGCCTGGCCCAGGTGGGCGTCGTGCCGGGTGACGGCGTCTACTACGACGACGACTTCCCCCGGATCACCGAGGTCTACCTGGCATCCGGGGGTGACTTCCTGGTCGGGGAGGCGGCCCGGGCGGGGATCGTCGCCATGGGGGGCCTGCGGCGCATCGACGACCACACGGCCGAGATGTGCCGGCTCCGGGTCCACCCCGACCACCAGCGGCGTGGTTACGGTGCTCGGATGACGGAGGCGCTTGAGGAGTGCGCCCGCCGTCTCGGCTACTCCACGCTGCGCGGCGACACCACGGTGCGGCAGGTCGCCGCGCTGGCGCTCTACCGCAAATCCGGATGGCGGGAGTTGCGGCGCGAAGCCCGAGGCGACAATGTCGTGATTTATATAGAGAAGCAGCTGAGCGCCATCGTTTCCCCGCTTTTCCCGCGATAGATAATGCTTACATCTCTTGGCGGATAGCTGATCGCTGCGAATACTTGTGCCTTGTCCGCAAGCGTGGGGAAAGAGGCATGATGAAGAAGATCATTATCCGCAAACCGGGAACGACGAAGCTCAGCGGCACGTCGAGCGTCATTCACAAGGGGTGAGGCGCCTCCCGAACCACATCTGGGTCCGGGGGGACCTCGCCCGGGACCGCGTGGCGGCGCTCCGCGCACTGGAGACGCCTCCCCCTCTGGCGCCCGTCGTCAACGGGCACCGCCGGCTACGCGGTCCGTACACGATCGGCGGCGCGCTCCTGCGCGCCATCGTTCCTGCCGCCTTGGAGCGTTCTCCGGACCTGGTGGCGGACCACGACATCGAGATCCGCGCGGTCGCGTCCAGCCTGCACCCGATGGTGCCGGCCCGCCGCCAGACGATCGAGGCCCGCCTGCCCGAGGACGAACGGATCCTCGTGCCCGCGCCGCGCCGTACGCTCAGAATCGCCAACGGGATCGCGGAGTTCGTCCGCGACCATCTCGCGGGGCCGCGAACGCTGCTGGTGGACAACCTGCACGAGGCCGACCCGGCGGACCGCGAACTGCTGGGTGTCCTGGCCCGCCGGGTGCCCGATCTCACGCTCGCCCTGGGCTCCGCCGAGCCGGCGTGGGAGAGAATGCGGCCCGTGGAGGCGCGGCCCCTGGACGGGCCACCGGACGACTACCTGGCCTCGGACTGCACCTCCGACGACCCCCGCGCCTACCGGGCGTACCTGTCGCTGACGCCGGAGGAGCGGGCGCGACGGCACGACCTGAGGGCGGCCGAGCTCGGCGCCGGCGCCGAGTCGGCGGAGAGCGCCCTCGGCGCGGTGCCGTACCACCTGGAGCACGGCGGTGACCCGGACGCCGCCACGCGGGCGCTGTGGGCGGCGGTGGACCACTGCGTCGCCGAGGGCTTCCTGCACGCGGTCGTGGAGCTGGGCTCGCGCGGGCTGCGGCTCTGCGAGCCGGGGTCCGAACCGTGGTGGCGCTTCGCCCATCGCACCGCGACGGCGCTCGCCGGGCTGGGACGGCCCGAGCAGGCGCGGGAGCTGTACGACCAGGCGCGGAGGGCCAGCGTCGATCCGGTCGTCCACGCCGCCGCGGCGTACGGCACGGCGATGCTGGACGCCCGGGACCGCGACCCGGCGCGACGCGACCTGCCGAGGGCCAGGGCGTGGATCAACGAGGCGATCGCGATCTCGACGCTGCTGCCCGACCGGCGGGAGCGGGCGTTCAAGCTCGGCTTCGACCAGAACGGCCGGGCGCTCGTCGAGCTTCGCGAGGGGCGGCTCCCTGAGGCGCTCGGCCTGGTCGAGTCGGCCCTCGACCTGGCCCGGCGCGACCTCCCGCCGGACGCCCACCCCCAGCACCGGATGGTGCTGCACGCCAACCGCGCGCAGCTCCTCGCGCGCCTGGGCCGCCGGCGGGAGGCGCTGGCCGGCTTCGACGCGGCCATCGGGATCGACCCGGTCTTCCCCGACCACTACCTGGACCGGGGAAACCTGCTGCTGGAGATGGGGCGGACCGAGGCGGCGCTGGCCGACTACGAGACCGCGATGCGGGTCAGCCCGCCGCTGCCCGAGGCGTACTACAACCGGGCGGAGCTGCGCCTCGCCGCTGGGGACCTGGACGGCGCGCGGGCCGACCTCGGCCACGTGCTCGACCTCGACCCCGGCTGGCTCGACGCGTACGTCAACCGGGCCGGGATCCTGGAGATGCTCGGCGAGCACGAGGACGCCAGGCGCGACGTGGAGGCGGGGCTGGCCCTGGACCCCGGCAACGCGCACCTGCACGGCGTGCTGGGGCAGCTGGAGACGGCGGCCGGACGGTACGCCGAGGCGGGGCTCGCGTTCGAGGCGGCG
The DNA here is from genome assembly GCF_045040095.1 of Microbispora sp. NBC_01389. Classification (NCBI taxonomy): domain Bacteria; kingdom Bacillati; phylum Actinomycetota; class Actinomycetes; order Streptosporangiales; family Streptosporangiaceae; genus Microbispora; species Microbispora sp. NBC_01389. The sequence goes on along the minus strand of NZ_CP109552.1, from coordinate 68,164 downwards.
CTGGCCGCCGACGCCCGCCTGGCCTCGGCCTGGGCCAACCGGGCGACCCTGCGCTTCGAGACCGGCGACGCCCCGGGAGCGGTCGAGGACCTGACCCGGGCGATCGAGCTGGGGGAGGACGCCGCCCTCTACTTCAACCGCGCGACCGCCCTGGACGCGCTCGGCCGCCGCGGCGAGGCGCTGCTCGACCTCCGCCGCGCGCTGGTCCTCGCCCCCGGCGACCCCGACGTACGCGCGGCACTGGAGGGCCACGAGAAGGAGAGCTGACCCCGGCCCGGGCGGGTCAGGGCGCGATCGCGAGCAGGCGGTCGATGATCCCGGGCAGCTCCAGCGGATCGAGCGGCTCGGGCAGGGCGGAGAGGGCGGAGATCTCGTGCCAGGCCAGGCCCAGGAGGGCGCCGCTCTCCTCCTCGGTCAGGTCGGCCGAGGCCACCGGCGGAGCCACGCCGAACCGGGCGAGGTAGAAGCGCTCGGTCTTCACGTAGTGCCGGCCGAGCCAGTGGAAGTCCCGGTGCACCGGCACCCACCGGTCCCGCACGGCGTCGCCGGGCAGGCCGGTCTCCTCCCACCGCTCCCGGCGGGCCGCCTGGAGCGGTGACTCGCCGGGCTCGATGCCGCCGCCCGGGGGCTCCCAGAACGTCCGGCCGGCGAGCGGGTCGTGCCAGCGCAGCAGCAGCACCCGCGCCCGGTCGTCCACGCACACCACCCGCGCGGCCGGCCGGTCGTCCGTCGTCGCCGTCTCCACGTTCCCTCACCTTCCGGGCGACTGCCCCTACCCTGGAACCCGGTACCGACTTCCCTCTGAGGATCTGACTGAGCATGAGCGCTGATTACGTGCTGACCCTGTCCTGCCCGGACCGGCCCGGAGTGGTCGCGGCCGTGTCGGGGCTGCTGGCCCGCCGGGGCTGCAACATCATCGAGAGCCAGCAGTTCGGCGACCCCGTCGCGGAGCGGTTCTTCATGCGGGTGCAGTTCGCCGGTGAGCCCGCGATCGACGAGCTGCGGGCGGAGTTCGCCGCGCTCGCCCCCGAGTTCGCCATGGACTTCCAGCTCTTCGACCTCGCGGCGCGCACGCGGGCGCTGGTGCTGGTCAGCCGGTTCGATCACTGCCTCAACGACCTGCTCTACCGGGTGCGCTCGGGCCTGCTGCCGATCGAGATCGTCGGAGTCGCGTCGAACCATCCCGACCTGCGCCCGCTCACCCAGTCGTACGGAGTGGACTACCACCACCTGCCGGTCACGCCGGAGACCAAGTCGCGGCAGGAGGCGGAGATCCGCACCCTCGTCGACCACTACCAGGCCGACGTGGTCGTGCTGGCGCGGTACATGCAGGTGATCTCCGAGGAGATGTGCGCCAAGCTGGCCGGCCGGATGATCAATATCCACCACTCGTTCCTGCCGTCCTTCAAGGGCGCCAAGCCGTACCACCAGGCGTACGCGCGCGGGGTGAAGCTGATCGGCGCCACGGCGCACTACGTGACGCCCGTCCTGGACGAGGGGCCGATCATCGAGCAGGAGGTCGCCCGGGTGAACCACACGCACTCTCCGGAGGATCTCGCCGCGATCGGCCGCGACCTCGAATGCCAGGCGCTGGCCCGGGCCGTCCGCTGGCACGCGGAGCACCGCGTGCTGCTGGACGGCCACAAGACCGTCATCTTCCCCCGTTAGGACAGCTTCAGGCCAGTGTGCCGGGCCAGGAACGCGAGCTGGTCGGCCACGAGCTCGACCGACCTGCTCACGGCCCTGGCGCCGTGCCCGACCTCGGTCTCGTTGCGCAGCAGGATCGGGGGGTCGCCCGCCTGGGCGTGCTGCAGGGCCGCGGCCATCTTCCAGGCGTGCAGGGGATGGACCCGGGTGTCGGAGCCGAACACCGCGAACAGGGTGGCCGGATACGACACCCCCTCCCGCACATGGTGGTACGGCGAGTAGCTCCACAGCCAGGCGAACTCCTCCGGCACGTCGGCCGAGCCGTACTCGACGTTCCAGGTCGCCCCGAGCCCGAACCTCTCGTAGCGGATCATGTCGAGCAGCGGCGCCGAGCAGACGACGGCCGCGTAGAGGTCGGGGCGCTGGGTGAGCGCCGCGCCGACGAGCAGGCCGCCGTTGGAGCCGCCGGAGATGGCGAGCCGGTCCTGGCTGGTCACCCCGGTGGCGATGAGGTGCTCGGCGGCGGCGTGCAGGTCGTCGAAGACGTTCTGCTTCTTGCCCAGCATCCCGTCCCGGTGCCACTGCTCGCCCTCCTCGCCGCCGCCGCGCAGCTGGGCGACGGCGTAGACGCCGCCCGCCTCGACCCAGGCGAGGGTGGTGGCCGAGAAGCCGGGGTTCATCGGCACGCCGAAGCCGCCGTAGCCGTAAAGGATCGTGGGACGCGGCCCGGAGCCGGGCCGCGAGGTGACCAGCATGCGCACCTCGGTGCCGTCCTTGGACCGGTAGACGACCTGCTCGGTCGTCGCCTCGGGCACTTCCACCGAGCCCGGGGGCGCCTCCCAGAGCGTCGTCTCGCCGGTGAGCGCGTCGTACCGGAAGATCGCGGTGGGGGTGATGTCGTCGGTGTAGCTGAACCAGGCCTCGTGCCCGCCCTCGGGACGTTCCAGGATCCCGCCGACGGACCCGAGCCCCGGCAGGGGGACGTCGCCGATCCGCTCGCCGCTCTCCAGGGCGTGGAGGGAGATCTCGCCGATCGCGTGGCGCGTCCAGCCGACGAGCAGGACGGGCTCCGGCATGCCGTCGAGGATCGCGAAGTCGGACAGCACCGCCTCGGGATCCTCGGGGACGAGGTCGCGCCAGTGCTCCGGGCCGGGTCTGTCCGGGGAGGTGACGCAGACGCGCCCGCGCGGCGCGCCGAGGTCGGTGAAGACGTAGAGCCGGCCGTCGCGGCCGAAGTGGAGCCCGGTCTGGGCGTCGACGTCCTGCTGTACGGCGACCAGTTCCGGCGCCTCCGGCGAGGACGCGGCGAGGTCGGCCACCCACAGGTCGTTGCGCGGCGCCGTGCCGCGCGAGGCGGAGATCGACAGCCGGCGGCCGTCGAGGGAGACCGACACCCCGTAGTAGTTGGTCTTCTCCAGGCCCTCGCCGAAGATCATCACATCGTCGTCGGGGGACGCGCCGACGCGGTGCAGGTAGATCCGCCGGTGGAACTGCTCCTCACCGGCCGGGACCTCCGACGGCGCGAGCCTGCGCACGTAGTAGTACGCCTCGCCGCCGGGGATCCAGGCGACGGGGGAGTAGCGGCAGCGGTCGATCGGCCCCTCGACCCGCTCTCCGGTCGCCACGTCGACGACGTACAGGCGCGACTCCTCGTCGCCGCCCACGGAGATCTGGTACGCGAGCCGGTCGCCCTCCTTGCTTGGCTGGAAGGAGTCGAGGGTGGTCAGCCCCGAGGGGTCGAGGACCGTGGGGTCGAGCAGAACGCGCTCGCCGGCCTCGTCCGCGACGTACAGGACCGGGTGCTCCTGCTCGGGGGAGCGGCGGGAGAAGAAGCGGCGCCCGCCGCGCCAGGACGGCGTGCCGACCGATCCCGACCGCAGCAGTTCCGCCACCCGGTCGCGGAAGTGGTCGCGCCCCTCCAGCTCGGCGGACCGGAACAGGGTCTCCTGCGCGTCCAGCCACTCCTTGACCTCCGGGTCGTCCGGATCCTCCAGCCAACGGTAGGGATCGGGAACCGGCGTTCCGTGGAGGTCGTCGACGATGTCGTCACGGTGGGCGGACGGGTACTGCGGTCGGCTCATGCTGGCACTTTAAATCAGGTGGAGGACTGGGGCGGTACATCGGCCGTACCCGGCCAAGACTGGAGTAAAGGGATGATCGGCTGGGCATAGAAGCTGCAGGCGTTCCCGCCGTTCACCTCACGGACCCCGGTTATGGGGTGGCGGAGGGGCCGCCGAGAAGGCCACACTTTGGTGAAGGGCGGTGCCGTGGTGACGATCCGCTGGGCCGTCCGGCGGAGGTCCCTGTGACGGAAGCATCCGGGTCCCAACCAGCGGGGCCACAACCCAGGCGCACAGCCGAGGCTGCTGCGGAGGTCGGCTGATGCGCCAAGTCCTGCTTTTGAACGCCACGTACGAGCCGCTGACCACGCTCTCCCTGCACCGGGCCGTCATCCTGGTGCTGAGAGAGAAGGCGGACGTCGTCCACCGGGACGGCCGGGGAGCGGTGCTCCGATCGGCCACCCGCACGCTCGACGTCCCCTCGGTGATCCGGCTGCGGCGCTACGTCCGCATCCCGTACCGGACGCGCATCCCGCTCACCCGGGCCGCGCTCATGCGACGGGACAACTTCCGCTGCGCCTACTGCGGACAGCGGGCCGAGACGATCGACCACGTGATCCCGCGCTCCAAGGGAGGCCCCCACACCTGGGAGAACTGCGTCGCCTCGTGCATGCCGTGCAACCACCGCAAGGCCGACCGGTTCCTGGAGGAGCTGGGATGGGCGCTGCGCGTGGCCCCGGCGGTGCCGCACGGCGCGCACTGGCGGCTCATCGGCGCGCAACTCGACGGCGATCCGCAGTGGGCGCCCTACCTGGTGGAGACGGCGGCGTAACCGCGTCATGACGTGGACGATCACCTCCGGAGTGGAGGAGTACGCCGCGGCGGCCGAGCCCTGGCTGTTGCGCGATCCCGTCCGCAACACGGTCGTGCTGACCGTGCTGCGCGGGATCCGCGGCGGCCAGTTCGCCGAGGAGCCCCTCATGGGCTGGCTGACCGAGGAGGAGGGCTCGACCGCCGGCGCGTTCAGCCACACGCCGCCGTATCCGTTGCTGCTCGGGGACGTGCCGCCCGGCGCGCTGCCCGCTCTGGCGACCACGCTGATCGAGCTGGACCACGTGGTCCCCGGCGTGTCCGGGCCGGTCCGGGCGGCGGAGGCGTTCGCCGCGGCGTGGTGGCGCCCGGCGACCGGCCGCACGGCGCAGCGCCTCTACCGGCTCGGCGCCCTGCGGCCCCCTTCCACGAAGGGAAAGCCGAGGATCGCCGGGCCCCACGACCTGTCTCTCGCCGTACGGTTCTTCCGCGAGTTCCAGGAGGAGGCGCACGTCGAGCGCACCGCCGATCCCACTCCGGTCGTCGCCGCCCGCCTCAACCGGGACGAACTGCTGTGGTGGGAGGACGACGGCGGGCCGGTGTCGATCGCCGGCGTCTCCGCCCCGATCGCCGGCATGTCCCGGATCGGGCCCGTCTACACCCCGCCCGAGCTACGCGGCCGCGGGTACGGCAGCGCCGTCACGCACGCGGCCACCAGGAAGGCGCTCGACGAGGGAGCCACCGAGGTGCTGTTGTTCACCGACCTGGGCAACCCGAAGTCGAACTCCATCTACCAGCGGCTCGGCTACCGGCCCATCGCGGACTACGTCACCATCCACTTCGAGTGAGGCGCCCGCCTCCCCGGATCGGCCGTACTCTGGACGCATGCCTCGCTATGACTACCGTTGCCGCGCGTGCGGATCGACGTTCGAGCTCAACCGCCCCATGGCCGAGGCCGGCGACCCGGCGGCCTGCCCCTCCGGCCACGACGACACCGTGAAGCTGCTGTCCACCGTCGCGGTCACCGGCAAGGCGTCCGGGGCCACGGCCGCCCGCCCCACGGGCGGCGGCTGCTGTGGTGGAGGGTGCTGCGGAGGATAACCCGAGTCGGCCGAGCCCCAGACCGGGTCACGGAACGGGTCACGGTGGTCCGGACGGCCCGCAGGCGTGTGTACGGCACGCCTGCGGGCCGTCGGCGTTCAACGGGCCGAACGGTGCGCGGGGGCTCTGTCGTCGTCCGGCCTTTGTCCATGTCAGGACAGGCTTTCAACTATCAAACGTAAAGTCTGCGTTAATTAAGACTATCTTTCGACTTTCTCGGAAGTTAGTCTCTGCCTCAGAGACACCCCCGGCGCGGGCGCTTCGCCCGCGCAGCCTCTCTCTCAGCGAGGTGACGTTCTTGCCTGCCCTCCTTCCTCCTCTCCGGAACGTCCGCGGAAGCCTGCTCGCGCTTGGCCTCGCCGGCGCGCTGGCCATCCCCCTCTGCGCTCCGGCGAGCGCGACAGGCCCCGGCGGTCCACCCGGTGGGCCGCCCGGCGGTCCGCCCGGCGGTTCACACGGCGGTCCTCCCGCGGGCGGCCCCGCGGCGCCCCGTCCGTCCACGGCGACCGGCGAGAACGTCGCGAACCCGCTGCTCACGGGACCGATCGCGAACACCTCGCCGGTCGGGAGCCCCAAGCACGGGTATCCGTTCCTCGCCACCGACGTCGACCTCAGGTCGGCGGGCTACGTCGAGCAGGAGTTCTTCGTCTCCGGCACGGCGACGAGCTACGCGACGCGCGGCACCGACACCGCGACCGTGGTCAGCACCGGCAACCCGTACCGGACCCGCCTCGTCGTGCGCCGCCCGGCCGACGCCCGCGCGTTCAACGGCGTCGTGATCGCCGAGTGGTACAACGTCAGCAACCAGTGGGACCAGGAGGTCGACTGGTTCCAGTCCCACGAGCACCTGATCCGGGAGGGGTACGCCTGGGTCGGTGTCTCCGCGCAGCGCGCCGGAGTGCACTCCGCGACCGGGCTCAAGGCGTGGAGCCCGGCCCGTTACGGAACGCTGGATGTGACCGCGGGCGGGACGGTCGACGACGACAGCCTGTCCTACGACATCTTCAGCCAGGCCGTGAAGGCCGTCCGCGGCTCCACCGGCAAGACGGGACCGCTCGGCGGGCTTCCCCGGCCGCGCTACGTGATCGCTACCGGCCACTCGCAGTCGGCCGGCCGTCTGGCGAACTACTACAACGCGGTCCAGCCGCTCGCGAACGTGCTCGACGCGGTCGTGCTGCACGGCGGCGGGGGCGTGCTCCGCACCGACCTGCCGACGCCGGTGTTCCGCGTCAACTCCGAGGGCGACGTGAGCGGTGGCATCCTGCCGGCCGCCGCCCGTGCCCAGGCCGACTCGGCGATCCTGCGCAGCTGGGAGGTGGCCGGGGCGTCCCACGGCGACTGGAAGCTCATCCGGGACTACGGCCCGCTGCGCAAGCGGGATGTCGGCAGCTACCCCGGTGGTTATCCGGGCGAGCCGCAGACATGCGCGCTGCCCTCGCTGTCCCGCATCCCCCAGCACATGGTGCAGAACGCGGCGTACGACCACACGCTCGCCTGGATCGCCCACGGTGTGCTGCCTCCGGCGGCACCCAAGATCCAGATGACGGACGCGGCCCCGCCCGCGATCGCCCGCGACTCCCTCGGTCTCGCGCTCGGCGGCATCCGCCTCGCGCAGCAGGAGGCGCCGCTGCGGATCAACACCGGCACCAACACCGGCCCGGGCTTCTGCTTCCTCGACGGCAGCTCCCTGCCGCTGACCGGCGCGCAACTCGCCCAGCTCTACCCGGCCACGCGGTCGTACGCCGACAAGGTGGTGGCGACGACGCTCGCCGACGTCGGAGCCGGGTACATCTCGCGGTCGTTCACCCGCGATCCCGCCTGGTACTCCGACATCCGCGATCTCATCGGCGAGTACGTCGCCTCCGGCGCCGTCACCGAGGCCGTCGGGGCGACCCTGCAGGACCGTCTCCGGCACGCCGAACGGGCCGGCCTCGCCGGCGACGAGCCGCCCGCGATCGCCCACCTGCGGCAGCTCGCCGAGCGGGCGGGCAAGCAGATCAAGGACGCCACGGCGCGAGACGGCGTGCTGCGGGTGACCCAGGCGCTTGCCGACCTCCTCACCGAGGCCCGGAAGCTGGACCAGCACAAGGGCCACTAGACATGTCCCTGATCCTCCGGGCCCTGAGCCGGTAGTCAGGGCCGGAGGATCAGGGGACACGGTTCCAGGCGAGCAGCCGGACGGGTCAGGCGGCCGACGGGCGCCTCACCCGGGACCGGCGCTGGAACGGCAGGTAACGCTGCGGCAGGTGCGCGCGGGCCGGCAGGTCGGTCGGCTCGACCGCCAGGATCCGGTCGAAGCGGAACGCCCTGATCGACCGCCTGAGACGGCACCAGCCGACCAGGTACCAGAACTCGCCGTGGACCATGCAGGTCACCGGCTCGACGTCGCGGACCGACAAGCGGCCCCCGGCGTCGTGATATTGGATGCGGATCACCAGGCGGGCGGTGATCGCGCCCGCCACCGCCCGTACCCGCCGGGCGACGTCGGTGGGGAGCGGGGTCGTCAGCGTGGTGAGGGTCGTGGCGATGACGTCGTCGTCCAGGTCGAGGTGCTGGAACGCGTGGCGCAGGCCGCGCCGGGCGGTGACCGACTGGGGGCCGGCTCCGAGATGAGCGAGGGACAGGGCGAGGGCGGCGAGTTCCTCGGCGGTCAGCGTGTGCCGAATGACGTTGGCCATAGTTCGACAATAATCATCAGGACTGACATTTTCCCGAACGGGTGCTCGGAAGCATGGACAGGTTCACGTGACCTCGTGGCCACCTTCTGCTGACCCCGCCGCAGGCCGCGGAAATAGCTTCCCGGTCCGGGCCGCCGACGGTAGTTTCTCCGTCGTGCGTCCTCCGATCGAGCCCTACGACCACGGGCACCTGGACATCGGCGACGGCCACCTCGTCTACCGGAATGCGGGCCAGTGCTCCGGCCTTCAGGCCGGGGGTGAAGGCCCGCGCGGGAGTGCCCGCTAGGGCGCGAACGTGCTTTCACCCGCAGGTCACGGTGGGCGTTGCCGCTGCTCGATGTGCTGCTTTGAGTACCGTGAGCGGTGCACCGCCGACTGAGCCGGCGAAGTAGGACTTCGGACCAGAAGTGTCCACCCCTCAGGTACTTGCGGACATGCGCGCTGTGTTCCTTGCGGAGTTTCCGCGCCGAGACGCCCTTCAGTGGGTTGACGAGCGTGGACAGGGCGACCTTCGGCGGGTGGTGGATCAGTGGGTGGACGTGGTCGTGTTCGCCGTTGAACTCCCGACGTTCGACCTCGAAGTCGGCGCCGATCTCGCGCATGAGTTCCTCGCATCGGGTCGGCATCGGGTCGGCATCGGGCCGGTGAGGGCCCCACGCCGGTACTTCGTCACGCACACCACGTGGGCGTGGAGGGTGTGGACACCATGGCGTTCGATGCGTACATCGGGGTCACTCAGGGTGTGGATTCCATCACGATGACATAAACCCGGGGGTACGATCCGGGTGTGGAGGTGGCCAGGCAGGCGCGTGCGCATGTGGCGCGTCTCGACCTGAGCACGGCCCAGGTGGCGATGCTGGACGGTCAGGCGCATACGGCCCGCGCGCTGTGGAATCTGCTGCACGAGCTCGACCGGGGGATCACCGTCGCGCTGGCGTTGTCGGACGGCACCATGCGCGAGCATGGGGACTGGCTCAGCGGCGGTGAGCGTGAACGCCTGCGTCGGCTGGAGAAGACGTCCGCCCGCCGGCGCCGCACTCGCGTTCCCGGCCGGCCTGCGTCCAGACGGCTGGCCCGCACCTATGACCGGATCGCCCGGCTCCGCGCGACAGCCAAGCGCCGAGCCGTCGACTGGCAGCACCAGACCACCACCGAACTCGCGCGCACCTTCGGCGTGGTCGTGGTGGAAGACCTGACGATCACGAACATGGTCCGCTCCGCGACCGGCACGATCGAACACCCCGGCCGGAACGTGCGGCAGAAGGCCGGGCTGAACCGCGCCATCGCCGGGCAGGCGTGGGGCCGGACGGTCACCCTGCTGGAGTACAAGACCACCCCGAGGGCAAGCCCGCGCTCGTCGTCCACGGCGGTCCCGGCTCGGGCTGCACGCCCCGTCAGCGCCGGGCCTTCGATCCCGGCCGCTACCGCATCATTCTCTTCGACCAGCGCAACTGCGGCCGGAGCCTGCCCCACGCGAGCGACCCGGCGACCGACCTCACGACCAACACCACCCACCACCTCGTCGCCGACATGGAGCGGCTGCGCGAGCACCTCGGAGTCGACAGGTGGCTGCTCTACGGCGGGTCCTGGGGCTCCACGCTCATCCTCGCCTACGCCGAGGCTCACCCGGAGCGGGTGTCGGAGATCGTCCTCGCCGGTGTCACCATGACCCGCCGCTCCGAGATCGACTGGCTCTATCGGGGCGTCGCCCGCTTCCTCCCCGAGCAGTGGCGGCGCTTCCGGTCCGGGGTTCCCGAGGACGAGCGCGACGGCGACCTGCTCGCCGCGTACGCGCGGCTGATGTCCGACCCCGACCCGGACGTACGGGCCAGGGCGGCGCACGCCTGGACGGCGTGGGAGGACGCGGTGATCGCGCACGAGGTCAACGGCGCACCGAACGCCTACAGCGACCGGCCCTCCCCGGCCCTGCAGGCCTTCGTCAGGATCTGCGCCCACTACTTCTCGAACGCCGCCTGGCTGGAGGAGGACGTCCTGCTCCGCGACGCGCACCGGCTGGCGGGCATCCCCGGAGTGCTCGTCCACGGCCGCCTCGACCTCGGCGCGCCGCTGGAGACCGCCTGGCGACTGGCCAGGGCCTGGCCGGACGCGCGTCTCGTCGTGGTGGACGACTCGGGCCACACCGGCAGCGACGCGATGCGCGGGGAGATCCGGGCGGCGCTGGACCGCTTCGGGGCCGTGCCGCCCGGCTGACGACCGCCGGCCAGAACGCGGCCGGGCCCGCGACCCCGCCGGGAAGCGGGGCACGCGGGCCCGGTGACGGTGTCGCGGTTACCGCGACAGCTGGGTCAGGTCGCGGGAGGCACCGGTGGAGGCGGAGGTGGTCAGCGCGGCGTACGCCTGCAGGGCGGCCGAGACCGGCCGCTGCCGGTCGCGCGGCCGGTAGCCGCCGAGGTCGGCCAGCAGCCGCTCGCGGCGGGCGGCCAGCACGTCCTCGGTCACCTTGAGCGTGATCGAGCGGCCCGGGATGTCGATCTCGATGACGTCGCCGTCCTCGACCAGGGCCATCGTGCCGCCCTCGGCCGCCTCGGGGGAGGCGTGGCCGATGGACAGGCCGGACGTGCCGCCGGAGAAGCGGCCGTCGGTGACCAGGGCACACGCCTTGCCCAGGCCGCGGCCCTTGAGGAAGCTCGTCGGGTAGAGCATCTCCTGCATGCCGGGGCCGCCCTTGGGGCCCTCGTAGCGGATGACCACCACGTCACCGGGCTTCACCCGGTTGCCGAGGATGCCCTCGACGGCGTCCTCCTGCGACTCGAACACCACGGCGGGGCCGGAGAAGCGCCAGATCGACTCGTCCACCCCGGCCGTCTTGACGACGCAGCCGTCCTGGGCGAGGTTCCCGTACAGCACGGCGAGGCCGCCGTCCCGGGTGTAGGCGTGGTCGAGGTCGCGGATGCAGCCCTCGGCGCGGTCGAGGTCGAGGGAGTCCCAGCGGGCGGCCTGGGAGTACGCCTTGACGGTCCGCACGTTGCCGGGCGCCGCGTGCCACAGCTCCAGGGCCTCCTCGGTGACCTCCGGGGACTTCGGGTCCCACTTGGCGATGTACTCGGCCATGGAGGGGGAGGACACGGTCGGCAGGTCGCGGTGGAGCAGGCCGGCCCGGTCCAGCTCGCCGAGGATGCCGGGGATGCCGCCCGCCCGGTGCACGTCCTCGACGTGGTACTTGGCCGTCGCGGGGGCGACCTTGCACAGGCACGGCACCCGCAGCGACACCTCGTTGATCTCCTTGAGCCCGAAGTCGACGCCCCCCTCACGCGCGGCGGCCAGGATGTGGAGGATCGTGTTGGTCGATCCGCCCATGGCGACGTCGAGCGCCATGGCGTTCTCGAACGCCTCGCGGGTGGCGATGCTCCGGGGCAGGACCGACTCGTCGTCCTCCTCGTAGTAACGCCGGGCGAGGTCGACGATCCCCCGGCCGGCGTTCTCGAACAGGGTCTTGCGGGCCGTGTGGGTCGCGAGTGTGGTGCCGTTGCCAGGCAGCGCCAGGCCGATCGCCTCGGCGAGGCAGTTCATCGAGTTGGCGGTGAACATGCCGCTGCAGGACCCGCAGGTCGGGCAGGCGTTCTCCTCCATCTCCAGCAGGTCGGCGTCCGACACGCTCTCGTCGGCGGCCGCGATCATCGGGTCGATCAGGTCGAGCTTGCGGCCCGGGACCTTGCCGGCCTCCATCGGGCCGCCCGACACGAAGATCGTGGGGATGTTGAGCCGGAGGGCGGCGAGCAGCATCCCGGGGGTGATCTTGTCGCAGTTGGAGACGCAGACCAGCGCGTCGGCGCAGTGGGCGTTGACCATGTACTCCACCGCGTCGGCGATGAGCTCGCGGGACGGCAGCGAGTAGAGCATGCCGCCGTGACCCATCGCGATGCCGTCGTCCACGGCGATCGTGTTGAACTCGCGCGGGATCGCGCCCGCCTCGCGGACCGCGCCCGCCACCACCTCGGCGACCTCGCGCAGGTGTACGTGGCCGGGCACGAACTGGGTGAAGCTGTTGGCGACGGCGACGATCGGCTTGCCGAGGTCGCTGCCCGCCACGCCCGTGGCCCTGAGCAGCGCGCGGGCGCCGGCCATGTTCCTGCCGTGGGTGACAGTACGGGACCTGAGAGCGGGCATCGATGGACCCCCATCCGGAGACGTCTGAGTCTTCAAATGGTACGGCCAGTGCCCGGCCGCCGAGACCCGGTGTCCACGTCCCGGGACGGCGCGCCGTCCTACTCGGGGTAGCGCGCAGGCAGCACGCGCTCGGCGGCGCGGTAGATCGCGTCGATCTCGGCGGTGGTGAGCGACCTCTCCCGCTTGGTGATCCACTTGCGGACCAGGCCGCCGGAGAAGACGTCGACGTCCCGGATGTTGAGGATCCGCCAGGGGATCGCCGGCCCGTAGATGGCCAGGGACGGCACCACGGTGATCTCCCGGCCGAGCGCCTTGCTGATCAGGTCGCTGGCCTGCGCCGCCTCCCACCGGGCCTCGTCGAGACGGGGCTTGCGGTTGAACGGGCCGTGGAAGAGCTTGCGGTGCGTCTGGACCCGCACGGGCAGCCGCTTGTCCCACTTCTCCGAGTCCACCGCGTACACGCCGGTGGGCCCGACCACGAGGTGGTCGATCTGCGCCTCGCTGCCGGGGATGGCCCGGGCGTGCAGCGTCAGGTAGCCGTTCCGCTCCAGCTTCTTGAGCTGGGCCTCGGTGCGGCGCTCCGCCGCGGAGGCCCGCCGCCACGCGGGAACCGTGGACATGGTGCGCGCGCGGTAGACGGAGTCGGCGGCCCACGCGAGGATGGCCGCGGTGAGCCCGATCCGCCAGCCGCCCAGCAGCACGCCGAACACCAGTCCGGCGGCGACCGCCACGAGGGCGCGCCGGCGCAGGTGCCCGTATCTCGGGTCCTGCAGCAGGCCGCGGAGCGACGCCCGCTCCACCGGAGCGTACTCGGGGGGCGCGGCCGCCTCGGGTGGGGCCGAAGGGCGTTCCGCCTGCTCCGACGATTGGTCACCGACCCAGATGGGTGACGTGTCGTGACCGTCTTCTGGCCTTAGACCGGTATCCACATCACTCACGGTAGTTGAGCCGTCTCCAGCTTGCCTAGTGTTGAATGGTTCATACTTTTGTTGCCTGCATGAGCTGATTTGAAGCTCGAAAGGCCGGGTATCCTCTCTAGATATCCCCGGCCGGGCGGCCTACGGTTTCGAAGCGTGGCGCACATTCACGACCTTACCGCCCTTGAGCAGGCGGCAGCCGTACGAACGGGTGAACTGTCCCCCGTAGAGATCGTCGAGCACTACCTGGAGCGGATCGAGCGACTCGACGCCGGCGTGGGGGCGTTCGTCACGGTGACCGCCCAGCGGGCCCTCGACCAGGCCCGCGAGCAGGAGGCCCGGATCGCCGCGGGCGACGCCGGCGAGCACCCTCCGCTGCTGGGCGTGCCCGTACCGATCAAGGACCTCAACTTCGTCAAGGACGTGCCGCTCTACTTCGGCTCGGCCACGTACGAGGGGTTCGTCTCCCCGGTGGACGACAGCGTGGTCGAGCGGTTGCGGGAGGCCGGCACGGTCATGCTGGGCAAGACCAGCACCCCGGAGTTCGGCCTGCCCTGCTACACCGAGACCTACGTGAGCGAGCCGGCCCGCACCCCGTGGGACACCGGGCGCTCCGCGGGCGGGTCGAGCGGAGGCGCCGCGGCCGCCGTCGCGGCCGGTCTGGCGCCGGTCGCCCACGGCAGCGACGGCGCGGGATCGATCCGCATCCCCGCCTCCGTCTGCGGCCTGTACGGCATCAAGCCCAGCCGGGGCCGGATCTCCTTCGCCCCGATCGTCCCCGATCTGGCGGGGCTGTCCACCAACGGGCCGCTGGCCCGGAACGTCGCCGACGCCGCGGCGCTGCTCGACGCGATGGCCCACCACAACCCCGGCGACCTCTACCATGCGCCGCCGCCCGCGCTCGGGTCGTTCTCGGCCTACGTGGGGCGCGACCCGGGCCGGCTGCGGATCGCCAGGTTCGCCGAGCCCGCAGTGCCCGGCGCGGAGGTCCACCCCGACGTGCTCGCCGCGTACGAGAGCGCCTCGGCGGCGCTGGAGGCGCTCGGTCACGAGGTGGAGGAGATCGCGCCGCCGTTCGGCCCGGACATCGTGCCCGAGTTCGTCAAGCTCTGGTTCGGCTTCTCGTGCATCCACCCGGTCTCGAAGGAGCTCGAACCGAAGCTGCGCCCGCTCACCGCCTGGCTGCGCGAGCGGGGCCACGCGCTCACGGCGCCCGAGTTCCTGCACGCGCAGTCGGCGCTCCAGCTCGCCACCCGTTTCGCGATGCTCGTCACCGACACCTACGACGCGGTGCTGTCGCCGACCGTCACCCAGCCGCCCGTGCCGGTGGGCTGGTTCGAGGACGTCGACTCCCCGGAGGAGACGTTCGAGCGGATGAAGCGGTTCGCGCCGTTCGCCGCCATCTACAACGTGAGCGGTCAGCCCGCCGTCAACCTCCCGCTGCACTGGACGCCCGGCGGCCTGCCCGTCGGCGTCATGCTGGCCGGCCGGTACGGCGACGAGGGCACCCTCATCTCGCTGTCGTCGCAGGTGGAGGCGTCCGTCGGCGGATTCTGGGGCGACCGCAGGCCGCCCGTGTGGTGACGACCTAACGTAGGAGCTCCACGACGTGCGCGGAGACGTCGGCGAGCAGCGTGGCGGGACGCACCGGCGCCGCCGCCACGGCGGAGATCAGGGCGGGCAGCCCCGGCAGCGGGAAGCCGTCGTCCGTGATGACCGCGCGGGCCGCGTCGTGCTTGGCCAGCGCGGCCCGGCTGCGGTCCCACGCCTCCAGGGTCTCCTCCGGCGACGGCACGCCGAACCCGTGACCGACCGGGGCGGCGTGGCGCAGCCGTACGAGCGGGGTCTCGGCGAAGGCCAGTGCGACGCGGCAGCGCACCGCCAGGTCGCCGGGGTCCGGCACCCAGTCGAGGGCCGGGCAGGGGGTGCGGCACCGGCCCGCGCAGGTGCCGAGGGCCCCGGCCACCTGGCTGTGCTGCCGGTCGAAGTAGGCCCGCCAGCCCGTGGGCGGCTCCACCGCCACCCGCAGCGTGCGCTCGGCCGCCGACCGCTCGGCCCGCGTGTGGTCGCACTCGCGGTCGGCCATGGCCCCGAACCTGCTGCCGGGGGCGCGCAACCCCTCCGGCCACCGGGCGGGGTCGCCCGCGTGCCCGAGCGCGGGCTCGAAGGCCAGCAGCGGGAGATACTCGCCGCAGATGTGCACGGCCGCGATCATCGAGCTCAGCTCGCGCCGCCGCCAGCGGGCCTCGATCACCTCCAGGAGCAGCGCGTACGCCGGGCGCAGCGAGTCGAGCGCGCCCCGCGGCTGCTCCCTCGGCGTCTGCGGCATGTGACACGCGCGTGCGCGCCGGCGCAGGCCGGCGGGCACCGTCTGGGCGTCGATCTCGGCCGCGAAGTCCTCGGCGTCGAGCGTGAGCAGCCGCTGGCCGAACTCGCAGACCGACGCCACGCGGGCCGCCCGCGCGTCCTCCCCGAGCACGGCCGGCGCGAGCGCGCCGACGTCGCCGAACGAGTACCTCCGGGCCAGGGCGATCAACAGGTCTCGGGCTGAGTGCACCCGACGACCCTACTCACGACGCCGGTGGCGGTATGGGCGGGTTTGATCAATTGGCCGGTGGGCGGCGGGATCGGGCAGGATCCGCACCTCGCCCAGGTTCTCCGGCGCGTCCACCTGGTGCTCGCCGGTGTCGTCGTAGGAGGCGGCGTTCCGGAGGCGCGAGCCCTCGATCACCTCGATCCGCCTGATCCAGCCGGTCCTGCGGCCCGCCACGGCCCGCACCCGGTCGCCCTCGCGCAGGGGCGCCCACATGTCCCCGCTCAGGCACATCGCCCTGACCTCGCGGGCACGTCCCTCGTCGATCGCGCACCAGTAGGTCCACTTGGCGTTGTCGCCGCCCTTGTTGCCGTCCTGGAAACACCGCAGCCGCACGATCTGGCCCTCCACGGTGACCGGGCCGGTCAGGTCGGTGAGCGCGAACAGGATCGGCGTGCCGGCGATCGTCAGGCCCACGGCGAGGGCGGCGGGCACGACGAGTCCGCGCGGCCATATCTCGAAGGCGGAGGCGACCACGAGGAGCATCCAGGAGAAGAAGCCGGTGAACCAGCCGGCCGCGAGGCCCCGCACGGTTATCGACCCCGGCGGCCGGCCCCACAGGAGGCGGGACGGATAGCGGACGTTGACGACGTGCCACATGCCGCCGTAGTCGGACCACGCCCGGCTGTCGTCGGCGGGGGTGCTGACCGGCAGGCTCGTGACGGCCCGCGGCGCCAGGCCGAGGGCGGCGGCGTACGCGAGGTGGCGGCCCCAGATCGTGACGGAGGCGGCGGGCTGTTCGGCGAACCGCCCGGTCGCCCCCAGGTGCGCGCGGACGCCGAGCCAGTGGGCGGCGGCCCTGGCCCCCTCGGCCGTGCCGCGCTCGCCGTTGAGCCGCCCCATGAGCGCCAGCAGACCGGCGAAGGAGACGACCGCCGCGCCGATCCCGGCCTCGTGGTCCTTGTCGGAGATGTTCGCCGCGACGCCGATCACCGCAGCCGGCAGCGCCGCCGCGGCGGTGAGGAGCGTCGCGTGCGCCCTGCTCCAGCGCGGCCGGGACAGGCCCTGCTCCCGGGCCTCGGCGATCACTTTGCGGCGGAAGCTCTTCCACCAGCGGCCGAGGTCGCGCGAGCCCTCGGCCAGCGCGCCCGTGGCCACCACCCCGTCGACGGCCAGCGCGCGGACGTGGTCGTAGACGAGCCGTTCGTACGGGCGCAGGCCGCCCGGCTCGCCCCGCATCCGGACGAGCGACAGCTCCGGCCCGATCTCCTCGACGCCGACGACGCCTCTCGCGGCGAGGTCCAGCAGGGTCGCCGAGGCGGCCTCGTCGCACAGCCGCCAGCCGCCGGTGATCAGGTCGACCACCGCGGGGGACTGGGGGGCGAGGTTCGCGGTGGCCGGCCCTGCCTCGACGTCCGGGTTCCTCGTCAAGGCGGCGAGCGCGAGCAGGAGCAGCAGCCACAGGCCGGTCACCGCCGCGGCGGCCATCCAGGCGGCCATGGTCAGAACCCGACCTGTACGGGACCGCGCTCCTCGCCGGGAGCCCGGAAGTACTCGCGGGGCGTGAAGCCGGTCATCCCCGCCACGATGTTGGCGGGCACCGTCTGGATCGCGTTGTTGTAGGTCAGCACGGCGTCGTTGTAGTACTGCCGCGAGTAGGCGATCCGGTTCTCGGTGGTGGCCAGCTCCCGTTGCAGTTCCGCGAAGTTGCCGCTCGCCTTGAGATCGGGGTAGGCCTCCGCCACGGCGAACAGGCTCTTCAGCGCGCCGGACAGCATGTTCTCGGCCGCCGCCTGCTCCGCGGTGCCCTGGGCGCCGATCGCCCGGGAGCGGGCCGCGACGACGGCCTCCAGCGTTGCCCGCTCGTGGGCGGCGTAGCCCTTGACGGTCTCCACGAGGTTGGGGATGAGGTCGTGGCGGCGCTTGAGCTGCACGTCGATCTGCGCCCAGGCGTTGTCGACGGCGCCCCGGCCACGCACCAGGCGGTTGTAGACGGAGACGAGCGTGGCGACGAGAACGGCCACGACGGCGAGGGTGACGATCATGGGGATCATGGGGGCCTCCTGCACGGACGATGATCCGTAGCCGTCCACCCTGTCAACGCCCGCCGCCGTCCGTCCCGCGCGCCGGTGGGGGCACGCCGTACGGCCGGGGGTGGCGGGCGGCGGGGCGCGGCGGAGAGGACCCGCCGCGCCCCGCCGGGTGAACGGCCCGGCCCCCTCATGTCACCCCGGCGCTCTTGCACCGGGCTTGCGCCCCGCTTTCACCCCGCCACGCCCGCCGGTCGCTCAGATCACGCAGGTGATCGGGCCGGCCGCCCGGTTACGTAGAGGCGTCGCACGCCTGGGCGCGCAGCGCCCGGCTGACGCCGTCGGCGCCCTCCAGGAGCAGGCGCCGCAGCGCGTGCGGCGGCTGCTGGGCGCTGATGAGGTCCTGCGTCCTCGCCACGGTCTCCGGGCGGATCAGCAGGGCCGGGTAGCACCCGATCGCGAAGTTCTGCGCCATGTCGGAGGTCCACTCGCTCCAGATCCGCCCGACCTCCTCGAAGTACCGGTCGCCGTACGGCTCCAGCAGCTCGGGGTGATGCGGGTCCACGAAGCCGAGGATCGTGGAGCGCAGCAGGGCGCCGCTCAGCTCGCCTCCCACGATGGACGCCCAGGACCGGGCCTTGGCCTCGGGGTCCGGGATCGCCGCCCGGGCGTTGGCCGCCGAGCGCTCGCCGGTCGCGGTGGCGTCGCGGGCCAGCTCGGCGTCGATGTCGGCGGCGCCGAGGACCCCGCGGGACACCAGCCCGTGGACGAGCGTCCAGCGCAGGTCGGTGTCGACGGCCAGGCCCTCGGGCACCTCGGCGCCGTCCAGCACGCCCTTGAGGAACGCCAGGTCCTCCTCGGAGGTCGCGGTCGCGGCCAGGGCGTTGACGTAGGCGAGCTGGTGGTCCGAGCCCGGCTCCGCCGAGGCGACGAGACGGCGCAGCGCGGTGGCGAGCTCGCCCAGGCCGGTCGCCCGCCACGCGGGATCGGCGTACTGCTGCACGGCCTGGCGGGCCTGGCGCAGCACCGTCTGGACCACGGTGATGTCACGCACCGAGTCGATGCCGGACACGACCAGCCGGACGTAGTCGCGGGTGGCCATCTCGGCGTCCCGGGTCATGTCCCAGGCGGCCGACCAGCACAGGGCGCGCGGCAGCGACTCGGTGAAGGCGGTGATCCCGCCGTTCACGAGCGTCTGCAGCGACCGCTCGTCGAGCCGGATCTTCGCGTACGTGAGGTCGTCGTCGTTGATCAGCACGAGGTCGGGCCGCGTCTCGCCGACCAGCTCGGGCACGGCGGTGCGCGCCCCGACGATGTCGAGCTCGACCCGCCTGGTCCTGGTGAGCACGCCCTCCCGCAGGGAGTACAGGCCGACGGCGACGCGGTGCGAGCGTAGCGTCGGGTGCTCCGGCGTGGCCTCCTGCAGGACCTCGAAGCCGAGGAACCGGCCCTCGTCGTCGGTGGTGAAGGACGGCCGCAGGGTGTTGACGCCGGAGGTCTCCAGCCACTCCTTCGACCAGGACGACAGGTCGCGGCCCGAGGTGCGCTCCAGCGCCGACAGGAGGTCCTGCAGGGTGGTGTTCTTCCAGGCGTGCTCGTTGAAGTAGTCGCGCACGCCGGCCAGGAAGTTGTCCAGCCCGACGTAGGCGACGAGCTGCTTGAGCACCGAGGCGCCCTTGGCGTACGTGATGCCGTCGAAGTTGACCTCGACGGCCTGCATGTCGGGGATGTCGGCCGCGATGGGGTGGGTGGAGGGGAGCTGGTCCTGCCGGTAGGCCCAGGACTTCTCCACGTTGGCGAACGTCGTCCACGCGCCCTGGCCCCAGCGGGTGGCCTCGGCCTGGCACAGCACCGACATGTAGGTGGCGAACGACTCGTTCAGCCACAGGTCGTCCCACCACCGCATGGTGACGAGGTCGCCGAACCACATGTGGGCCATCTCGTGCAGGATCGTCTCGGCCCGGCGCTCGATGATCGCGTCGGTGACCCGCGAGCGGAAGACGTAGTCCTCCAGGAACGTCACCGCGCCGGCGTTCTCCATCGCGCCCGCGTTGAACTCCGGCACGAAGAGCTGGTCGTACTTGCCGAACGGGTAGCGCAGGCCGAAGACGCGGTGGAAGAAGTCGAAGCCCTGCTTGGTGACTTCGAAGATGTTCTCCGGGTCGAGGTGCTCGGCCAGCGAGCGCCGCACGTAGACGCCGAGCGGGATGCCGTCGTGCTCGTCCCGCACGACCGCGTACGGCCCGGCGATGAGAGCCGTGATGTACGTCGACATCGGAGGGGTCGGCGGGAAGTGCCAGCGCCTGGCGGCCTGCAGCGTGCCGTGCCGCCCGTGGTGCTCCTCCAGCTCCTCGACCGAGTCGGGGGCGCCGTTCGACACGACCTCCCACCCGGCGGGCGCGAGGACGGCGAGCTCGAAGGTCGCCTTCAGATCGGGCTGGTCGAAGCACGCGTACATCCGGTGCGCGTCCGCCGTCTCGAACTGGCTGTGCAGGTAGATCTGCTGGTCGACCGGGTCGACGAAGCGGTGCAGCCCCTCGCCCGTGCGCATGTACGAGCAGTCGGCGTCGACGCGCAGTTCGTTGCGCTCGGCCAGGTCCGGCAGCGGGAAGCGGCCCTTGTCGGCGTCGTACGTCCGCACGTCGAGATCCCGGCCGTTCAGCACCACCTTCCGCACGTGGGCGCCGTGCAGGTCGATGAAGGTGCCCGCCCCCGGCCGGTCGGACGTGAAATGGACCGTCGTGATGCTCTCGTACCGCTCCTCGCCCTCCGTCAGGTCGAGTTCGACCTGGTAGGACTGGACCGTGAGCAGCCGAGCACGCTCGCGAGCCTCGTCACGTGTCAGATTCCCTGCCACACCCACTCCTCATCGCATGATCAATCCCCCGGTTCCCCGTCGCCCCTTCGCGTACAGGGATGGATGAATCCTGCCACGTCACGGTCACAGGACGGATTCGACATCGCCCCTACCTGGAATAGGAAGTTAGTCGACGGCCCTCTTGACAGGGGCTTCCGGCCGGGGCTCGCGTTCTGACAGCGCAGGCGCGAGGATGAGGAACATGCGTCAGATCTACGTGAACGGGGACTGGGCGCCGTCCTCCTCGCGCGAGGCGGTCGAGGTCCTCAACCCGGCGACGGAGGAGGTCGTGGACCGGGTGCCCGCGGGGTCGGCCGCCGACGTGGAGTCCGCGGTCGCCGCCGCCCGTGCCGCCTTCCCGTCCTGGGCGGCGGCGGAGCCCGCCGAGCGCGCCGCGCTCCTCGGGACGGCCGCCGCGCTGCTCAGGGACCGCGCCCGGGAGATCGCGGCGACGATCGCCACCGACATGGGCGCGCCGCTGCCGCTCGCGCTGAAGGTGCAGACGCTGATGCCCGCCGAGGTGCTCGCCTCCTACGCCGACCTCGCCAAGCGGTACGACTTCGACGGCGGGCGGGTGGGCAACTCGCTGATCGTCCGCGAGCCGGTCGGGGTGGTCGGCGCGATCACGCCGTGGAACTACCCGCTCCACCAGGTCGTCTGCAAGGTGGCCCCGGCGCTGGCGGCCGGCTGCACGGTGGTGCTCAAGCCGAGCGAGGTCGCGCCGCTCGCGGCGTACGCGTTCGCGGACATCCTGCACGAGGCCGGCCTGCCGCCCGGCGTGTTCAACATGGTGAGCGGGTACGGCCCGGTGGTCGGCGAGGCCCTCGCCGCGCACCCCGGCGTGGACATGGTCTCCTTCACCGGCTCCACCAGGGCCGGGCGCAGGGTCGCCGCGCTCGCGGCCGGGACGGTCAAGCGGGTGGCCCTGGAGCTGGGCGGCAAGTCGGCGAACGTCATCCTCCCCGGCGCCGACCTGGAGAAGGCGGTGAAGAACGGGGTGGCCGGGGCCTACCTCAACTCCGGCCAGACCTGCTCGGCGCTGACCCGGATGCTCGTCCACCTGGACCAGTACGACGAGGCGGTCCGGCTGGCCGTGGAGGCGGCGGCGAAATACGTCCCGGGCGACCCGTTCGCCGAGGGCACCCGGCTCGGCCCGCTGGTGTCTGCGGCCCAGCGCGACCGGGTGGTCGGATATCTCAACCGGGGCCAGGAGGAGGGGGCCCGCCTCATGCTCGGCGGGACCGGCAACCCGGTGGGCCGCGGTTACTACGTCGAGCCCGCGGTCTTCGCCGGGGTGTCGCCGGGCATGGCCGTCGAGCAGGAGGAGATCTTCGGCCCGGTGCTGTCGATCATCCCCTTCGCCACCGCGGACGAGGCCGTCGAGATCGCCAACGGCACGCCGTACGGGCTGTCGGGAGCGGTCTGGGCGGGCACCGAGGAGGAGGCGCTCGCGGTCGCCCGCCGGCTGCGCACGGGCCAGGTGGCGGTCAACGGCGGCCGGTTCAACCCGATGGCGCCCTTCGGCGGCTACAAGCAGTCGGGCGTCGGGCGTGAGCTCGGCGAGTTCGGCCTGGAGGAGTTCCTGGAGACCAAGGCGGTCCAGCTGTAGGGGTGGCTTCAGGGCGCCTGGAGGAGGATCCTGCGGCGCTCGTCCTTGCCCAGCCGGTCGACGTACAGCGTGCCCTCGAGGTGGTCGAACTCGTGCTGGAAGCACCGGGCGAGCATGCCGCGGGCCTTGACCGCCACGGGCCGGCCGAGCTTGTCGACCCCGCGCAGCGTGACCCCGGCGGCGCGGACGGTGGGGGCGTACAACGGCTTTCCGGTCTCCTTGCCCGGCACCGACAGGCAGCCCTCCTCCTCGACGACCTCTCCGGGGTCGTCGATCGTCAGCTCCGGGTTGACCACGTGGCCCTTGCGGTTGCTGATGTCGTAGACGAACAGCCGGCGGCCCACCCCGATCTGCGGCCCGGCCAGTCCCACGCCGTCGGCCTGGTACATCACCGCGAACATCTCGTCGATCAGGCGGCGCAGGTCCCTGTCGAAGTCCGTCACGGGCTCCGCGGGGGTACGCAGGACGGGGTCGCCGACGTAGCGGATCTCGCGCATGACACTCCTGCTCCGGCATGAGGTGGTGTAAGAGCCACTGGCGGTGTTCGGCTATTACCTTAGTGGAGGCCGGGGTCACGCCCGCCAGCAGTCGTCTGGGAAACTTGTCCCGTGCGTGTCTACATCGGTGCCGACCATGCCGGCTACGAGCTCAAGAACCACCTGGTCTCCTGGCTGAAGGAGCAGGGCCACGACGTGGAGGACTGCGGCCCCCACGTCTACGACGCGGAGGACGACTACCCGCCGTTCGTGCTGCGCGCCGCGCAGGGCGTGGTCGCCGCCGAGGGCAGCCTCGGGGTGGTGATCGGCGGCTCGGGGAACGGCGAGCAGATCGCCGCCAACAAGGTGCGCGGGGTGCGCGCCGCGCTCGCCTGGAGCGAGGACACGGCCCGGCTCGCCCGCGAGCACAACGACGCCAACGTCATCGGCATCGGCGCGCGGATGCACACACCGGAGGAGGCGGCCCGGTTCGTCGAGGTTTTCCTCGGCACGGCGTTCTCGGGCGCCGAGCGGCACGCCCGGCGGATCCGCCAGCTCGCCGAGTACGAGACGACCGGCGAACTGCCGCCGCTGCCCGCCTGAGCGGCTCGGCCTGGGCACCTCGGCCTCAGCCGCCCGGCCCGGGACACCGGCCGGGCGGCCGGTGAGCGCCCGGCGGGTGGCGTCAGCGGTCGTCCCGGTCACGACCCCGGCGGGAGTCCCGCCGGGTCGCCGTCTCGTCGCGCAGCGGCCGCCGCTCGGCGGTCTCCTGCTGCTCGCGGCTCGGCCGGGACACGTCGCGGGCCCGCATGGCCGTGGTCGCGGTGATCTGCAAACTCTGCAGCGCCATACCCCGAGCGTACGCCCCGGGTCGTGAACGTGCGATCGGATGCCCGGACATCCGTACCGGACATCCGCATCGGACATCCACACCGGGCGGCCGGAACCGCGATCGGGGTGTGGCCCGTGATCTTCCGCCGGAGTAGGCTGGGAAGATCACGGGACACGACCCGGGCGTCGGTCAAGCGGATGCCGCCACCTGGGATGTCCGGATACAGTCGAGGCCATCATGACTTCCCGTCCGGCGCCGCTGATCTCTCCACGGCTGCGCGCCATCCTGGCGCGCGTGCCGCTCCTGGTGCCGTTGGTCCGTTTTGTCAGGAAAGTGTGGTCGAAGGACCGATACCTCCTGATCGCCCTCGTCGCGGTCACCGCGATCATCGGTGTGCTCGACGCGGAGGTCTCCGCGTACTGGTTCTCGCCGTCGCTGCTGATCCTCGTCACGCTGATCGGCGGCCTCCAGCTCCGCCTGCGCAGCCTGGCCGTCCTGCTGTGCGTGGTCGCGGCGTCCCTGGCCTACATGGGATCGACCAGGGGAGTGCTCGCCGTCGGGCCGGGCCTGCTGATCACGATGGGCTTCACCGCCGCGCTCGCGTGGACGATGGCGCGGACGCGGGGCAAGCTCGGCGTGCAGGGCCTGCGCGGCGACGCGATGCTGCTGGAGCTGCGCGACCGGCTCAAGCGGCAGAGCGAGCTGCCGCCGCTGCCCAAGGACTGGGGCGGCAAGGTCGTGCTCAAACAGGCCGGAGGCTCGTCCTTCGGCGGCGACTTCGTCGTCTCCATGCGCGAGGGCGACCGGGTCCAGCTCGCCGTCGTCGACGTGTCGGGCAAGGGCGTCGACGCCGGCACCCGCGCGCTCATGCTCTCGGGCACGTTCGGCGGGCTGCTCGGCTCGGTGGACGACTTCCTGGCCTCCTGCAACTCCTACCTCCACCGCCAGATCGGCGACGAGGGGTTCGTCACGGCCGTCCACCTGACGCTCGACCTGTCGACGGGGGAGTACACGATCACCTCCGCCGGGCACCCACCGGTGGTCCGGTTCGACTCCGGGTCGGGCACCTGGCGGGTGTCCACGGCCAAGGGGGTCGTGCTCGGAGTCGTGCCCGACCTGGCCTGCGAGACCGACAGCGGCGTGCTGCGCAAGGGTGACGCGCTCATGCTGTACACCGACGGGCTGATCGAGCAGCCCGGCCGGGACATCGACGCCGGGCTCGACCGGCTGCTGGGGGAGGCCGAGCGGCTGCTGCCCTCGGGCTTCCGGGACAAGGCGCGGCAGCTCGTGCAGGCCATGTCGTCCGGTCACAACGACGACTGCGCGCTCGTCCTCATCTGGCGCCCCTGAGACCCGCTGGGGCGGGTCCCTACAACCAGCCGTATTCGGTGGCGATGCGGACGGCGTCCACCCGGTTGCGCGCCCCGGTCTTCACCAGCACGCGAGACAGGTGGTTGCGCACCGTGCCGGCGGACAGGCCCAGCTCGGCGGCGATCTCCTTCGAGCGCGCGCCGCCCGCGGCGAGACGCAGCACCTCGTGCTCGCGGGGCGTGAGGGGGCATTCGGCGGCCTCCAGGGCCGCGACCGCGAGCTCGGAGTCGACGACCCGGCGCCCGGCGGTGATCCGCCGTATGCCGTCGGCGAGCTGCTCGGGGCCCACCTCGATGCTCAGGTAGCCGAGGGCCCCGGCCGCGAAGGCCCGCTTGAGGTGGCCGGGATTCGGCTGGGCCGACAGCAGCATCACCCGGCATCTGGGCGCCTTCTCGACGAGCCGTGCGGCCAGTCCCGGCCCGTCCGCGCCCGGCAGGTCCGCGTCGATGACGGCGGCGTCGGGCCGTACGTCGAGGGCGGCGGGCACGATGTCCTCACCGGACGCGACGTCCGCGACCACCGTCAGGTCGCTCTCCCCTTCGAGGGAGGCGACCAGGCCTCGCCGCACCAACGGAAGGTGTTCGGCCACCAGGATCCGGATCAAGACGCTCCCCTCTGGACGGTCTCTCAAAGGGTGATCGACCAATTGCGTACTGTCAACGGAGTGTCCAGGTTCGGCCATGTATGAGCTACGCGCCGGTTCGCCGGAGAAGGTCTCGCCCTTGTTCCGGTGGGCTAGTCTCGGAGGGTGCGACGACTGCCACGGCATCTTCTCCGACTCGGAGGTACGCGCTGATGAGCTGGCTCATCGTGGCCGGTTTCCTGATCGTCTTCGTCGGCCTGCTGGTCTCCATCGCGCTGCACGAGATCGGCCACCTCGTCCCGGCCAAGCTGTTCGGCGTCCGCGTGACGCAGTACATGGTCGGGTTCGGGCCGACGCTGTGGTCGCGCCGGCGCGGCGAGACCGAGTACGGCGTGAAGTGGATCCCGCTGGGCGGCTACATCCGCATGGTCGGCATGCTCCCGCCGCGCCCCTCAGACGACCCCGGCAAGCTGCGCAGCGTCTCGACGGGCCCCTGGCAGGGCCTCATCGAGAACGCCCGGGCGGTCGCCTCGGAGGAGATCCGGCCGGGCGACGAGAACCGCGTCTTCTTCCGCAAGCCCTGGTGGCAGAAGGTCATCATCATGACCGGCGGCCCCGCGATGAACTTCGTGCTGGCGTTCGTGCTGTTCGCGGTCGTGATGATGGGCTTCGGCGTGCGGACGACGAAGCCGGTCGTCTCCTCGGTGTCCAAGTGCGCGATCCCGGCGGCCGAGGCCGCGCACCGGGACTGCAGGCCCGGAGACCCGCTGACGCCCGCCGCGGAGGCGGGACTGCGGCCGGGGGACCGGATCGTCGCCGTCGGCGGCACGCCGGTCGCCAGCTGGGAGGCGGCGACCCGGCGGATCCGGTCGCACGGCGCCGGGGCGACGACGCTCGGCATCGAGCGCGACGGCCGGAGCACGACGCTGGACGTCGACCTGATCGCGCAGGACATGCCCTCGCAGACCGACCCCGGCAAGGTGGACAGGAACGTCGGCTTCCTCGGCGTCAGTCCGACGATCGTCGTGGAGAAGCAGGGCCCCGGCTACGTCATCGGTCAGATGTGGGACCTGACCGAGCGGACCGCCGCCGCGATGGTCAACATCCCCAAGAAGATGGTCGGCGTGTGGAACGCCGCGTTCTCGGGGGAGAAGCGCGACCCGAACGGGCCGATCGGCATCGTCGGCGCCGGCCGCATCGGCGGTGAGATCGCCGCGTCGGACATCCCCATCGACGACAAGATCGAGGTGTTCATCAGCCTGCTGGCCGCGCTGAACCTCGCGGTCGGCATGTTCAACCTCGTCCCGCTGCTGCCGCTGGACGGCGGCCACATCGCCGGCGGCCTGTGGGAGGGCGTCAAGCGGGCCTTCGCCCGGGTGCGCCGCCGGCCCATGCCGGGCCACGTGGACGTCGCCAAGGCGCTCCCGCTGACGTACGTCATGGCGGCCCTGCTGGTCGTCATGGGCGGCCTTCTCATCTACGCCGACCTGGTGAACCCCGTCCGCATCTCGGGCTGAACGGGGCTGAACTGACCGGGCCGGGCCGGGCGGACCCGGCCCGGCGTGCGGGTCCCTACTCGCCCGTCGCCCCGTCGATGCGCTCGCGCATCAGGTCCGCGTGGCCGTTGTGCCGCGCGTACTCCTCGATCATGTGGACCATGATCCAGCGGAGCGAGTAGTGGTCGCCCTGGCGGGCCGTCTTCGTCATCGCATCCAGATCCGCGCAGGCCGCCTCGGCCGCCCGCGCGTGCTCGATCTCCGCACGCCAGGTGGCGAAGGCCTCCTCGGCGGACGCCGTGTCCACGTTGTCGAAGTCGCCGTCCGGATCGTCGTCGCTGTAGTAGATGCTCCCGAGGTCCTCGCCGGCGAGCCGCCGCCGGAACCAGCTCCGCTCGACGTCGGCCATGTGCCGTACGAGGCCGAGCAGCGACATGGACGACGGCGGGGTGGAGCGCAGCCGTAGCCGCTCCTCGGTCAGGCCCTCGCATTTCAGGGCCAGCGTCTGGCGGTGATAGTCGAGGAAGGCGCGCAGCGTCTCGCGCTCGCCCGCGGCGGTCGGAGGATCGGTACGTGTGTCGGTCATCCCGACATCCTGCCCCGCTCCCCGGCGGGCAGCCACCGAGTTTGCCGCCCTGGCCGAGCACGTGGGCCGGGTTCTTCGATGAATGGCGGAAAGTGAGCGCCTGACTCGAAAGTAGACACATTTTTGCCCGAACTTGTCCGGATATGGCAACCGGGTGAGAATCGGTTCAGCCTTCAACTACTTGGGTCGGAGATGCACCGCACGGATGAGGAGAGGCATGAAACGCACCATCTCCGTTCTCGCCGTCACCACCGGCGTCCTCGGCGCCACGCTCACCGGCGCCGGTCCCGCGGCCGCCTCCACAGTCGACTGCTCCACGGGCGGGTACACCTACGTCATGACCAGCTACATCCCCACCAACTTCGAGCGGGGGTCGGTGGACGGTCGTAACTACAACTTCCCCAGTCCGTCGGCGTACATCCACGAGGTGCCTCGACATCCCGGACACTGAGACGTTCACGATCGAGGTCCAGATGCACTCCCCCGACGGGTCCACGAACGTGTTCGTGGACAACCGGCCCGGCGACAAGGTCTTCCGCTTCTCGCCCGGCGTCAACACCTGGTGGCAGGTCCGCGGCTCTATTACCGGGCCCGGCAGCACCTACATCTACCGGAATGCGGGCCAGTGCTCCGGCCTTCAGGCCGGGGGTGAAGGCCCGCGCGGGAGTGCCCGCTAGGGCGCGAACATGCTTTCACCCGCAGGTCACGGTGGGCGTTGCCGCTGCTCGATGTGCTGCTTGAGTACCGTGAGCGGTGCACCGCCGACTGAGCCGGCGAAGTAGGACTTCGGACCAGAAGTGTCCACCCCTCAGGTACTTGCGGACATGCGCGCTGTGTTCCTTGCGGAGTATCCGCGCCGAGACGCCCTTCAGTGGGTTGACGAGCGTGGACAGGGCGACCTTCGGCGGGTGGTGGATCAGTGGGTGGACGTGGTCGAGTTCGCCGTTGAACTCCCGACGTTCGACCTCGAAGTCGGCGCCGATCTCGCGCATGAGTTCCTCGCATCGGGTCGGCATCGGGTCGGCATCGGGCCGGTGAGGGCCCCACGCCGGTACTTCGTCACGCACACCACGTGGGCGTGGAGGGTGTGGACACCATGGCGTTCGATGCGTACATCGGGGTCACTCAGGGTGTGGATTCCATCACGATGACATAAACCCGGGGGTACGATCCGGGTGTGGAGGTGGCCAGGCAGGCGCGTGCGCATGTGGCGCGACTCGACCTGAGCACGGCCCAGGTGGCGGTGCTGGACGGTCAGGCGCACACCGCCCGCGCGCTGTGGAATCTGCTGCACGAGCTCGACCGGGGGGTCACCGTCGCCCTGGCGTTGTCGGACGGCACCATGCGCGAGCACGGGCCCTGGTTGCGCGGCGGTGAGAAGGAACGCCTGCGCCGGCTGGAGAAGACGTCCGCCCGGCAGCGCCGCACTCGCGTTCCCGGCCGGCCCACGTCCAGACGGCTGGCCCGCACCTACGACCGGATCGCCCGGCTCCGCGCGACAGCCAAGCGCCGAGCCGTCGACTGGCAGCACCAGACCACCACCGAACTCGCCCGCGCCTTCGGCGTGGTCGTGGTGGAAGACCTGACGATCACGAACATGGTCCGCACTGCCACGGGCACGATCAAACGCCCCGGCCGGAACGTGCGGCAGAAGGCGGGAGCGCCATCGCCGGGCAGGCGTGGGGCCGGACGGTCACCCTGCTGGAGTACAAGACCCGTGATCGCGGCGGGCTGGTGGTGAAGGTCCCCGCCCCGGGAACGTCGCAGACCTGCCACCAATGCGGCCACCGCGACCCGGCGGCCCGGGACGGCACCCGGTTCTCGTGCGTGAATCTCGCGTGCGGGTGGGCCGGGCACGCCGACACCAACGCCGCGATCAACATACGCAACGCCGCAGGAACCGCGGTGTCAGGACGTGGAGACCTCGGGGCTGCCCGGTCCGCGAAGCGTCAACCCCCGCGCGCCGCTTGACCGCGACGCGACGGGAGAATCTCCGGCCTTCAGGCCGGGGAGGAGTTCAATACACCTGGAACGAGAAGCAGATCCCGGCCTGACGCGGAACGGGCCGGCCGCCTCCCTCGGCGAGGCGGCCGGCCCTGCCCTCAGTACATCGAGATGTGGACGTGGTCGTAGTGGTTGGCGGTGACGCCGCCGCGGTCGGACATCGGGCGCCAGCCCGGATGACCGAGGTTGTAGATGCGCTGCTGCCAGATCACGTACATCACGCCGAGCTTCGGGCCGTTCTTGATGGCCCAGGCGGCCAGGCTGTCGCCGAGCGCCTTCATCTGCGCCGAGGGCATGGAGCCGCCCGAGCTCATCATGAAGTCGCAGGCGCGGCCGAGGGGGTGCTCGCCGCTGTTCTCGGCCCGGTAACAGCCGACCGGGAAGCCCAGGTCGAAGTGGCTCTCCACCTCGGACCGCATGAGTCGCATCCGGGGCGTGATGTTGTCGGCTCCGGCCGGCAGCTCGGGCGTCCACGAGCCGCCCGCCCTCCGGCCTGGGGCGATCGGGACCAGGCGGTCGATCTTGTCCTTGATGTCGTCGATGAGCTTCTCGGCCTCCCGGCGCCGGTCGGCGACGTCCGCGGCCTGCGACTTCAGCGACGCGGTGAGCGCCTTCGCCGCCGCGGCGGCCTTCTGCCGCTCGGCGCGGACCTCGTCGACGCGCGCGAGTCTCGCGGCCTGTTCCTCCTTGAGCTGGTAGGCCACCGCGGAGACGGTCAGGTTGGGCAGGACGCGCACGCTGTCGGTCTGGTAGCGCAGCCCGACGAACTCCCGGACCTCGTCGAGGGTCGCCGTGTAGTCGGCCTCCGCCCTGCTCACGCGGGCGCGTGCCGCCGCCTCGTCGTCCCGCGCCTTGGCGAGCGCGACCCGCTTGGCGTTGTAGTCGGCGATGAGCCGGTCGACCTTCTTCTGCAGGCCGGCGAGCTGCTTCTTGAGCTGCTTCTCCGTCGGTTTGGGGGCGGCGGCGCCCGCGGCGGCCGTGCCGAGGACGAGGGCCGCGGCGGTGAGCACGCCGGCGGCCAGGGGGAACGCGCGGGGCAGAGCCCACTCCTCTCCATCTGCCGGCCGGGTTAGCTGACGGGTGCGGGCTGGAGGAGCCCGGGCAGCGACGTGCCTTTACCCCAGAGGCGTGATGGGTCCCCGGCTCCCGGGCGAGGCGCCCGGGATTAGGCGGCACCGGCTGTGACCGGTGGTGCCAGGGATACTAGTGGTAAAGAAATGGTGACTGCCACCCCAAGTCGCAACCGTACAGAGATCATTCCGTTATAGCTTCGCGCAACATGCGAGCGGCCTCCTCCGGGAGCACGTCGTTGACGAAGGCCCCCATCGCCGACTCCGATCCGGCGAGATACTTCAGCTTGTCTGCCGCCCGCCGGATCGTGAAGAGCTGGAGGTGGAGGTGGGCCAGATCCCGCCGGTAGGTGACCGGCGCCTGGTGCCAGGCCGCGACGTACGGCATGACGACGCCGAACAGCCCGTCGAGGCGGCGCAGCACGTCGATGTACAGCGGCGCGAAGGCGGCCCGCTCCTCCTGCGACAGCGCCGGGATGTCCGGGACCCGGCGGTGCGGATAGAGGTGCACCTCGAACGGATACCGGGCGGCGGCCGGGACGAAGGCCGTCCAGTGCTCGTTGGCGGCGACCACGCGGGGGCCGCTCCGCTCGGCCGCGAGGACGTCCGCGAACAGGTTGCCGCCCCGGTGCCGGGCGGCGGTGTCCAGCATCTGCCGGGTCCGCGGCGTGACGTACGGATAGGCGTAGATCTGCCCGTGCGGGTGCGGCAGCGTGATGCCGATCTCGGCGCCGCGGTTCTCGAAGCAGAAGACCTGCTCCACGCCGGGCAGCGCGGACAGTTCGGCCGTGCGGTCGGCCCACGCCTCGACGACCAGCGCGGCCTGCTCGTCGCCGAGCGAGCTGAAGGAGGCGTCGTGGTCGGAGGTGAAGCAGACGACCTCGCAGCGCCCGATCCCCGGCCGCACCTCGCTCAGCCCGCCCACCTGCTCGTACGCGCCGGTGTTGAAGCTGAACGAGGGGAAGCGGTTCTCAAACACCGCCACCTCGTACGGCGAGGGGATCTCCGAGCCGGGATGCCCGGGGCAGAGCGGGCACTCCCGGGCGGACGGCAGGTGGGTGCGGGTCTGGCGGTGCCGGGCGACGGCCACCCACTCGTCCATGAGCGGGTCGTGACGCAACTCGGACGCGAGAGGGCGCGCGGGCAGATCCCGGGGGTCGGCGGCGCCGTGGTCGGCGTCGTCGCGGCGGTCGAAATAGATCAGCTCCCGGCCGTCGGCCAGATGGGCGATGGTGCGCTTCACGGTGCGATCTCCAGCTTCACGGTGCTCTTTCGCGGGGTCACGGCGGCGTCACGGCGGTGTCCGGCGGTGTCGTCGGGAGTGTCGTCGGGAGCGTCACAGGGAGGCGGTCTCCAGGGGCGCCTCGCCGGAGGGATCGGCGAGGAGAAGCTCGCCGGCCTGCTCCGACAGCACGGCGCGGGCCTCCTCGGGCAGGCCCGCGTCGCTCACGACCACGTCGGCCTCGCCGAGGGCCGCGATCGTGCTGATGCCGATCGTCCCCCACTTGGTGTGGTCGGCCAGGACGACGAGCCGCTGGGAGGCCGCGATCAGGGCACGGTCGGTCTCCGCCTCCAGCAGGTTGGGAGTGGTGAAACCGGCCCGGACGCTCATGCCGTGCACGCCGAGCATGAGGGTGTCGACGTTCAGGGAGCGGACGGCCGCGACCGCGACCGGGCCGACCAGCGCGTCGGACGGCGTCCGCACGCCACCCACGAGCACCACGGTCTGGTCGGGGCGTCCCGCCCGGTGGAAGACGTCGGCCACCTGGACGGAGTTGGTGATCACGGTCAGCTCGGGTACGTCCACCAGGTGGTGGGCCAGCGTCCAGGTCGTCGTGCCGGCCGAGAGCGCGACGGAGCTTCCCGGCGGCACGAGCGGGGCCGCGCGGCGGGCGACGGCCTCCTTCTCGGCCTGCTGCCGCATCGACTTGGCCGCGAAGCCCGGCTCCTCGGTGGAGCCGGCGCCGGTGGCGGTGGCCCCGCCGTGCACCTTGACGATCAGGCCGCGCTCCGCCAGGACCTCCAGGTCGCGGCGGATCGTCATGTCCGACACCCCGAGCTCACGCACGAGTTGCGCCACCCGCACCCCGCCTGACCTGCGCACCCTCTCCAGGATCGCCTGCTGCCGCTGCTGGGCCAGCATCCACCACTCCCGTCAACAGATTCCACCAAATCATGCCAGGCACACGTTCAGGAGTGTTGAGTTGGGGTGCGGGTACTTGCCGCCGCCCGGCCGTGGGAGGACAGTGGGCGAAAGCCGTACTCCAGGGAAGGCGGCCGCGATGGGCAGACGCGCACGCAAGTCGAAGGCCCGCAGGAAGAAGAAGGCCAACCACGGCAAGCGCCCCACGGGCCGGTAGCCCGGTTCCGGGGCCGTCCCAGCGTTCGCCTTACGGGTTTCTGCCCCACGCGGCGAGCAGCCGGGCCTGCTCGTCGGCCCCGGCCGGGAGATCCCGCTCGTCCCCGATCACCCCCGCCTCGCGGTAGCCGTCCCACGCCTTGGCGAACCATTCGGCGCAGGACGCGATCAGGTCGGGATCGAGCCGTTCCGGCCCGCCGACCGCGCGCGCGAGGTCCCAGGTGTGGATCAGCGCGTCCGCGAACAGTTCGGTGATGTACTCCTCGCCCGGCACGTCGCCGAAGGACAGATGAGCCACGCTCGTGAGGGCGCCCTCGGCGTACACCGCCTGGACGGCGCCCTGCGCGGACGCCTCGAACGCCTTCACCGGGTCGTCGCCGAGCACGTCGCCCTCGAACGCGTCGCCCACCTCGGCGACCGTACGGCCCGACAGCAGCTCGGGAGCCCACAGGTTCTCGGCCACCAGGTGGTTCACCAGCCCCCGGACGTCCCAGTCGACGCAGGGCGTCGGCAGGTCCCACTGTCCGGGGCGGACGAGATGGAGGCGGTCGCCGAAGCCGTCGAGCGCCCTTCGGTACGCGTCCCGGATGTCGATCATGTCCCCTCCTCGCCGCGAGCTCCCGATTCGACCGTAACTCCTCCCGGCGATCAGTCGCACCCGCTCGCCCGCGAGGGGCGACCGGTCACGGAAGATGCTGCTCGACCCAGACGATCTTGCCGTACGGGGTGGGCCGGGTGCCCCAGCGATAGGCGAAGCGCTTGATCAGCTGGAGGCCGCGGCCGGTGTCCTCGTCGGGGGCGGCCGTACGCGGGGCGGGGGCGGAGGGGGAGCCGTCGGCGACCTCGACCACCAGCGTGCGGCAGCGCAGCAGCCGCAGCTCGATCGGCGGCCAGCCGTGCTTGAGCGCGTTGGTGACCAGCTCGCTGACGATGAGCTGGGTGCTGTCCACCAGGCTGGTCAGCCCCCAGGCGGCGAGGGTGCCCCGGACGAACCGGCGGGCCTGGGAGACGAACCTGGGGTCGGCGGGCAGGGGGAAGGTCGCCACCTCGTCCGGGTCGAGCTCACGCACCCGGGCCACCAGCAGGGCGATGTCGTCGCGCTCGTGGCTCGCCCGCTGGCTGCTGATGATGTCGTCGCACATGTCGTCGAGGTCCTCGACGGGCCCGGCGAGCAGGCGGCGCAACCCCATGATCCCGGCGTCCAGGTCCCGCTCGCGGCTCTCCACGAGGCCGTCGGTGTAGAAGGCGAGCACGCTCCCGGCCGGCAGGACCAGCTCGCGCATCTCCAGCGGGTCGCTGCCGATGCCGAGGGGCAGGCCCGACGGCAGCTCGATGATCTCGGTCGACCGGTCGGGATGCAGCAGGATCGGCGGCACGTGCCCGGCGCGGGCGAGCGCGCAGCCGCGCGTCACCGGATCGTAGACGGCGTAGATGCAGGTGGCGATCTGGGTCGGATCGAGGTCCTGGCTCATCAGGTTGAGCCGGAACAGCACCTCGTCGGGCGGCAGGTCGAGGCTCGCCAGCGTGCGCGCCGCGGTGCGGAGCTGGCCCATCGTCGCCGCGGCCCTGGTCCCGTGGCCCATGACGTCGCCCACCACCAGGGCCGTACGGCACCCGGGAAGGGTGATCACGTCGTACCAGTCCCCGCCGACGCCCATCAGGTCGCTCGCCGGAAGGTAGCGCGAGGCGATGTCCATGCCGAGCGGCTGCGGCAGCTCGGCGGGCAGCAGACTGCTCTGCAGGGTCAGCGCGGTCCGGCGCTCGGTGGTGTAGAGCCGCGCGTTGTCGACGCACACGGCGGTGCGGGCGGCGAGGTCCTCGGCCACCACGACGTCCTGCTCCTCGAACGGCGGCGCGCCCGCCCGCCTGGTGAAGACCACGCACCCGAGCACCCGTCCGCGGGCCCGCAGGGGCACGGTGAGGAACGAGCCGTCGGTCAGCAGGGCGGCGACCGCGTCCTCCCGGCCGAAGGTCGCGCCGATGAGCCGGGCGCTCTCCTTGTCCAGGGCCGGATACATCAGCGGCTTGCCGCTCGCCATGCACTGCGCCTGCGGCAGGATCGCCGGGTAGACCGCCACCTCGTCGACGGGGAAGGCGTCCACCCAGGCGTCCGCGTCGTCGCCCGCCACGCCCATCGCCATCCGGCGTACGAGGGTCGTCCCGTCCACCGGGCGGGACGACAGTTCGCCCTCGGAGATGAGGCGGTCCTGGAGCATCACGGCCGCCGTGTCGGCGAACCTCGGGACGGCCACGTCCACGAGCTCCCGGCTGGTCTCCTCGAGGTCGAGGGTGCTGCCGATCCGGCGGCTCGCCTCGTTCAGGAACGCCAGCCGTTCGTGGGCGGACGTGGCGCTGCTCCGCCGCCACTGCCCCCGGTCCACCGGGGCGGGGCCCTTGATCACGCAGTTCCGGTTCAAAACGAATACTCCGGCGAGAGCGGATGGTGTCCCAGAATCGTATGGAGCTGATACCGCGCATTTCAGCCGTTTGGCATGAGTGCTTCGGCCGATACGAGAGCGCGCTGGCGCAGCCGTACCCCGCGGTAAATGGACGAAACGGATAGCAGTGAGCACGCGTCACACCAGACAGCGGGTTACCAGATCGGGGGCAGGTGCGTGAGAGCCGCGTCGATCCGCTCCCGCGGGAGCGTGAAGTCCTCCGGCCGCGCCCGCCACCCGTCCCCGTCCCGTACGGCGAGACCGCGCTTGTCGATCATCCGTCCACGGTATGGGACCGATGAGTACCTTCGGAAACATGGAGGGCGCCGTGCCCGCTCGACTCGATCACACGATCGTGCACAGCACCGATCGCTTCGCCTCCGCCCGCTTCCTCACCGGCCTGCTCGGCGAGCCGGGGCCCGGCTCGTTCGGGCCGTTCGCCACGGTCAGAGTCGCCAACGGCGTGACGATCGACTTCGCCGACTCGATCGTCGGCCGGGACCGGATCGTCCTTCAGCACCTGGCCTTCCTCGTCTCGGAGGACGAGTTCGACGAGATCTTCGCCCGGATCGGCGACCGGGGCCTGCCGTACTGGGGCGGCCCGCACCACCAGGAGCCCCAGCGGATCAACCACCGGCACCACGGCCGCGGGGTGTACGTGGACGATCCCGACGGCCACGCCATCGAGTTCCTCACCCATCCGTACGTCGAGGAGGAGTGAACGGGTCAGCCGTGCGCGGCGGCCTCGATCGCCCGCTTCATCTCCGCCGCGCCGCGGTCCATGCGGATCCGGATCTCGGCCGCGCGCGCGTGCGGCAGGACGTCGGTGATCCAGACCAGCCGGCCCGACCCGTCGCCCTCCGGCCGGACCTCGAATGTGGCGTGGTGGAACTCCACCGGCGGGCGCGCGCCCTCGACGACGCAGTAGGCGAGGCGGCGGGCCTCGTCGTCGATCCCGACGACGAGCTCACGGACCACGTGCCCGTCGGGAAAGGTCAGGAACCGCTGGTCGCCCTCGATCCGGGTGCTGGTGACGCGGCCCGGCAGCAGGCGCTCGTGCACGGCGCCGACATCGCGCAGCACGTCCCAGATGTGCTCGGGCGGCGCGTCGATCACGATCTCATGACGAACGGAGGCCATGCGGCGGGGGTCCTTTCCGGCGACTCGTCCTGATCGAAGCAGCCACGACACCGGCTCCGAAGCCGGAGAAGGCCGCTTCCGATGATCGGAGGCGGCCTTCGCGTCGGGTGGTGCCGGTCGGGGCGACAGGATTTGAACCTGCGACTTCTTGCTCCCAAAGCCAACTAGATCAGGCTAACAGGTGGCCGTACTCCGTGGCCCATCAGTGCTTGGCGTCCGTTGGCGGTCGCGTAAGGTCGTGGAAGTTCGTGGTGGTTGTCACTCACCTAGTCACTCGTCCGGGCGGGCTCCATCGCCAAGTCGCCAATGTCGGCCGTACCCTCTTCCTTCCCTCAATGCCGTCTGTAGGGCGGTCGAGCTGGTAGGTCGGCAACGCTGACAGTGAAGCCTTCGGCTTGGTTGGGCATGACCTCGTCTACATCGAACAGGCCGACGTGGCCGGCTTTCTCCTCGCGGCTCTGCTTACGATGCTGCCGGGCTCTCTCGCGTAAGGCGCCTTGCCGACTGGCGGCCTTGGAGTACACCGCTCTCATGATCTTGTCACCGACCCAGTGATCTGTAGCGAAGATCATGTCGAAGATCTCGCTACCTCGGGTGTTCGTGACCTTGAAGACGCGAGTGGCTTTGTATCCAAGGTCCCGCTCTAATCGCCACCGCATGAGGTTGGTGAGTTCGTCGCGGAACTCGGCGCCGGTAAGATCCCCCTCACGTGTCGCGGCCAAAGCCTCGCGCCACTGTTCGGTGCCGAACATCAAGCTCATCTGATTTGCCACGTTGTCATCAATCTCGGACCGCCGTAACCTCAAGCCCCGAGGTAAGAGCCCGCTTGCGCAGAGTAACCACAGCTCCACCTTTGGCTTGTTGGCTCTCTTATGGTTCGCCAGCCGCTCTAGGGTGTCCCACTTTACTTCGGTGGACTGTTGATCCAGGAAGGCGAATGTGGGTGCCCAGTTGACGGGGCGGAGCTCATGTAAGACCTGGTCGATGGTCTGATTACAGTCGCCCGGAACCACCCGAAAGTCGCGGTTGGGGTACTCGCTGCGGAGGGCGTGGTCCAAGTCAGATGCGTTCGGAGTCAGCTCAAAGAACCTGAGGACCGAGAACGGAGGGCTTGTATCGAGCGCTCGCCGAGCCGAGCCTCTGATCACGTGACCAGTGCGCTCGCGGCTGATGTTCTCCGACTGGCCTGCGAAGAGGTCCAGGTAGACAGTGGTTCCGGCTCTAGTTGAGGCCTTTGTGAATGCGGCTAGGTAGTCCGACAGGATGTCAAGCTTCTGCTCCGTCCACCATCCCCAGTCTCGCGGCATGCCATCTCCTTGAGGTCCCTCGCCTACGAGACATGGAATACCTTAGGAACGGTCCAGTGTCTATAGACCGCCGGAATGAGTAAGCGTCGGCGCTTTATGCGCGGGCGACTTGGGGAAGCTTCGGCATCTCATCCCAGTGCCGTCCTTCCAGGTGGCGCCCACCTTGCTTAGGGGTGCGGCCTCCCCACTGCTTAAAGAAGAAAGGCACCTCGTTCCGTACGCACTCGTCCCTGATCTCGACAACCCAGCTCGGATCCAAGGGGCGATGTCCCGGCCCCGATTCGCCGCCCGCGATGACCCATCCGATCCCGCTCAGATCGAGACTGGTTAGAGGGCCGAGGAGGGGTTCGCATGACAGGAACCGGACGTGAGCCGGTACTACCCGGAGGTCGTCAACGCGATATAGCGCCTTCTGGTCCTCTACGGAGACACCCATCCAGAGGTTCGATGGCCAGTCAAGCTTGTCTGCCAGCTTGCGGAGCCGAGTCGATCGCTTGGTCAGCACTTGGTACGTATGTTGCGGAGTGTCGGCAATTACGGCAAAGACGTCACGGATGAACTGCAACGGCACCTTTGCGTGGAACAGGTCGCTCATCGAGTTGACGAACACAACCCGAGGCGTTCGCCACGTGTAGGGCTGGCGCAATGATGGCTGATGAAGCGTGAGGCCGAAGCCCTCACCAGAGGTTCTGTCGTCACCATCGTTTTGGTACTTCGCAGCACCCATCGCCTTCAGTCGCTTCGCGAGAGTAAGCGCATAACAGTTGTCACACCCTGCTGATATGCGATCACAGCCCGTGGTGGGATTCCAGGTAACCTCGGTCCACTCAATGGCTGTCCTTGTTGCCATGTTCTCGACCTCCTCGGGCAGGCTAGCCCGCTCACTGTAGGTTGATCAATACTGTCCATGCTAGATTTTTACCGGGATTAATTTATCACCAGGGTGGATCGGCCGTGGCTGTAGGGCGAAAGAGGCGAGAGGCAAGCCAGTATGCGGAGCAGGCCGTTCGCTTGTCGCGGCATCTGAGAGCGCTTCGGACGGATGCTGGCTATACCCAGGAGCAGTTGGCGGCGAGAGCTAGAGTCACTCTGGCAACGCTTCGCAAGATCGAGACTGGACGTACTGTCGAGCCGGGATATTTCACCGTCCTAGCTCTGCTCCGAGCCTTGGGCATCCAGCCCACAGACTTCCACGCTGCCGTTTGGGGACTTGGCCGTGAGGGCGAGTCGATTTACTCGGCAGATTAGTCATCGAATGCGCGCTTTGTCCTGATCTTCCCGTCTGCCTTCGACCCCGCCCCGAAGGGGCAGCGGGTCGGCGACGGAGGGTCAAGCTCGGCTTCGCGTGTACATGTTCCCGGTGAACTTCCTCGCGCGCTGGTTGTCCTGCTGGCACAGCCGGGCTTGACCTGGAGGAGTCGAGCTGCTGGGCTTGCCCGGGTCGATGGCGGGCGGGACGATCAGGGCGCCCACCTCAGCCCCGTACGTCCCGGTTTTACGCTTCGCGATCACCCCGGAGCCTGAGCGCCCCCGGGGTTTGGGGCAGCGCCCCAAGGTCTTCCCCTGCATCTTTGGGAAAGATCTTCATCAGTGCCAACGTTTGCCGCCAGCTCGCCGACGTTGCGCCGCTTGCCGGCAGGGGCGCGCGACCGCCGAGGCGGGACCGGCCGGAGAGCCGCAGCCCGCCGACGGCGGGGCGCGCGGCCCATGGCCGGCTGATGCTCGTGCTCGCGTGGTCTCCGGTGCGGGCCGTCGTGATTCCGGCCTCCGGTGCGCCTTCTGTTCTCTCCCTTCCTCTGCTCTTGGGTCGGGCTTCTCCATGCCCCCCGCGGTGCTCCCCGCCGAAGGCGGCTTGATGGCGTAGGGAAACCTGTAACAGGGGACCAGGCGGGAACCGCCGACCTGTTCAGAGAAGGCGTGTCCCATCGTGGACTCGAACGAAGGGGCCGTCCTCTCGAAGCGCGTCCATGATGCGAATGCCCCGCGCTTCGGGCATCCGGCTCTCTACCTCTTCGAGGGTCAGCCAGGTGGACTCCAGCGCTTCATCACTGGGCCTGGGCTCGCCTGCGACCGGATGGCATCGGAAGGTGAGCGAGACCACGCCGAGGATCATGTTCTTGTACACGCCTGTCAGGATTTCGGGCTTGATCTGGACGCCGGTCTCTTCGAGGACTTCCCGGATGACTGCCTGTTCCGGGCTCTCGTCCAGCTCGACCACGCCGCCTGGTGGGACCCAGCGCCCGTCATCTTCGCGGCGGATGGCTAGGACCCGTCCATCGTCGCGAAAGACGGCTGCGGTGACGCTGACGGAGTGCCGTGGTAGCTCAGACATGAGTGTTCTCCTACCCTGCCGTCCACTCGTATGACAGTCGCCATTGCTGACTAGGGAAGATGTTGAACACGGACTCGGCCGCGACGTCCTCGGTGGTGTAGGCGATCCGTGTGACTTCCAAGACTTGTTGAGCCTCCGTCAGCTTGAGGAACTCGGCTTCCTCTTCGGAGGGATGCCGCGCCTCGATCTCCTCGACGAAGCGCGCGATGCGGTAGCCCCGTTCGCTCAGGCGGCGGTAAAGGCCACTTGGCCCTGTGTCGGGAAGGGCTATCTCCTCCCCACCGGCGATGGTGAGCGGGATGTACGAGGTGGCTAGTTGAACCGGTCGATCGCCTACGAACATGTGGCGCTTGCGCATCACAACGGGATCGTTCTCTGAGATGCCGAGGCGTTCGGCTGCTACTGCCGGCGCCGGAACGGTGGCGAGTTCGACCAGCGGGGCACGAGGTTCGAGGCCGGCCTTGCGCATCTCCTCGGCGAAGCTGCTTCCGGAGCCGTCACCGCGGGGGATACGGCGTACCCGTTTGACGGTGGGGATCTCCTGTACGAAGGCTCCGCGGCCGTGCTCAACTCGGACGAGCCCTTCGGCCCGTAGCAGGGCAATCGCTCTGTTGATCGAGGTCTGGTTCAGTCCGTAGGCGCGAGCTAGCTCGGGCTGGCTGGGGAGAGCGGAGCCGGGGGCGTACTTGCCCCGCTTGATGTCGTTCCGAATCTCATCCGCGACCTGGCGGTAGCGGGCTCGTGGCGTCTCCACGTTCATATCACGGCCTTGGCCTCGACTTATGACTTCTGTCACAGCTTACCCTGCCCGGTTGACCAGCGGATCTCGAAAAGCCCCTTGCTACTTATGACATATGTGTTAGGCTACGAGAGTACGCAAGGTTATGACAGATGTCAGAAGAGGAGCAGAGATGCGGAACATCCCGGTGGACATCTCGGGTCTGGCGTTCACGGTTGCGGGTGAGCCGGAGCCGAAGATCGCGGATCGGGCGACGGGGGAGGTGAAGAAGGACGCGGAGGGGCGGGACCTGTACACGATCCCGCTGCTGCCCAAGCCGAACGACGACCGGCGGAACCCGGTCATCACCGTGACGTTCCCCTCGCTGGACTACCCGCGCATCCCGGAGGGGGTGCAGGTGCGGCCGGTGGGGCTGGCTGCCTTCTACTGGCAGATGAACGGCCGTTCGGGGATGGGGTTTCGCTGCGAGGCGATCCGCCCGGCGAACGACCCCGCCGCCCCCGCCTCGGCGCCGGCATCGGTGCCGGGGGTCTGATCGGTCAGTAGGTAGGTCCCGGGACGGCTGTGCTTGGCGGCTTGGGCCGTCCCGGGGTCTCCCCACCACTCATCAACAGAGGAAAGGAGACCTCCAGTATGACCGACTTGCTGATCCGCGCGGCCGTGGTCGCGGCGGTCTTGGTCGCGGTGCTGCTGGTCTGGCGTCGGCTGCACCGGCCCTCGTTCTGGCTGGTCGTGGGCTTCCCGGTCAAGGCGCTGATGGTGTACAGCACATGGCGGGCGGTGGCCTCGGGGTGCGGTCTTGCGCGGCGTCGCCGGCGTCTGCGCTGGACTCTGCCCGGCTTCCCGTACATGGGGGGCTGAGCAATGGCGGGACAGTCGTGGTCGTGGGATCAGATCAACCAGGCGCTTGCCGCGCTGTCGCCGGCCGAGGCTGAGTGCGCGCTGGCGTGGCTGGCCGATCAGAGCCCTGACGACGTGCGTACGGCGATCGCTTATGCAAAGGACCGGTGCCGCTGATGCGCATCATGCAGGTGAAGCAGCGCCGGACGATCCGCCGGGTGGAGGTCGAGCGGGCGCCGCGGCTCGGGGTGATCCGCCCGACCGCGCTGGGCTTCCGCATCACGGTCCGGCTGCACGACGGGCAGACGCCGGAGGACTACACGCGGGTGCTGGACAAGCTCGCGCACGCCTGGAAGGTCCACTCGGTGCGGCTGGCGGGGTGGAAGCCCGGAAAGGTCACTCTCGTCGCGACGCTGATCGATCCCCTCGACCGGGTGACGATCCCGGTCCTGTCGGACGACTTGTTGCGGGTCCGGGTGGGGCTGCTGGAGACCGGTGACCCGTTCGTCATCGACTTCCGTACGGTGCCGCACTGGCTGAACGTCGGCGCAACCCAGTCCGGCAAGTCCAACCTCGCCAATGACCTCGTCGTCGGGCTGGCGCCGCAGCCGGTCGCCCTCGTCGGGTTCGACCTCAAGGGCGGGGTGGAGTTCACCCCGTATGAGGCGCGCATGTCCGCCCTGGCGACAGAGCGGGCCGAGTGCGCCGACCTGCTCGCCGATTTGGTCGGGGTCATCAAGGACCGGATGGCCTTGTGCCGGCGGCACCGGGTGAAGAACATTTGGCACCCGCGGCTGCCGGAGGCTGAGCGGCCGATCCCGATTGTCGTGCTGGTGGACGAGGTCGCCGAACTGTTCTTGATGGCCGACAAGAAGAAAGAGCAAGACGAGGTGTCGGCGGTCGCGACCAGGTTGCTGCGGGTGGCCCAGCTCGGCCGCGCGTTCGGGATCTACCTGGTGGTGTGCGGGCAGCGGGTCGGTTCCGACCTCGGCTCGGGCGTGACGGCGCTGCGTGCTCAGCTCACCGGGCGGATCTGCCACATGGTCAACGACGACGAAACCGCCAAGATGGCGCTCGGCGACATGGACCCCTCCGCGCTGGCCGCTGCTCGGCAGATCTCTCCGAACCGGCCGGGAACCGCCGTGGTGGTCGGCTCGGAGGGCCGCTGGCACCGCATGCGCAGCGTGCACGTGACCGAGGAACAGGCCGAAGCCGCCGCCGCTACATACGCCCACCTGGCCCCCGCCTGGGCGCATCTCACCCGGGGCGTCACGGCTGCGGCCGGTGACCTGGACCCGGCAGAGGTGAAGGAGTTCACCGAACCGGACCTGGAAGACCTCCCGGTCTGACCCCGCACCTTCCCACGGGCTCGGCGTGAGCCCTCAATCACGCCGCGTCCCTACCTGATCCATGCCGAAAACCCGGCTGATGCGTGAAGAGGTGTTCGTGATGTTGCGTGGCCTGCGCTCGATGCTGGCCGATTCCGGGCCGGTGGTCGTGCTCGCGGTGATCGCGGCCGTGGGCTCCTTCGACCACATCAGCACCCTGGCCGCCAAGCACGGCCAAAAGGACTGGCGCTCCTGGGCGGTTGCGGTGTGCATCGACTTGATGTGCGTCATGGCCGCCCGGGAGATTCAGCGGGACAAGCGCACCGGACGCCCCCGCCGGGGCCGGTTGTCGTGGCCGTCGCTGGTACTGACCGGCGGCATCACGCTGACCTTGGCGGCGAACCTGGCCGAGGCCGACCCCACGGCGTGGGGATGGATCCTCGCCGCGACCCCTGCGGGGGCGTTCCTGATCGCCATGTCGATGCTGGAGCGCCGCGCCGGCCACACCCCGCCCCCTGCGGTGGTCGACGCCGAACTTCTCACCGACCAACCCCACGATGCCGCCGAGGCGAGCGCGTGCGAGGACCGGCCGCAAGTGGCGACCTCGAACGAGTCGCCGGCCGAACTCGACCCCGCCCCCTCGACGGCAACCCCCTCGACCCCTTCGGCGCCCGTCCGCTCGGCGACGGCTCCCGCCCCGGTGGTGAGTCCGGCGGTGCTCGATGACGCCCGGTACTTCGCCGCCGAATACCAGCGCCTGCATGGCGAGGTGATCCCCGCCGGGGAGCTCCAGCGCCGCATGCGGGTCAGCCCCGACGTGGCTTCCGAACTTCTGCACCACCTCACGACAGCCGACCACACCGTCACCCGTTGAAAGGACCGAAGGTCATGACGAACAACCCTGAGGCTCGGGCCGAGTTCATCACCGGTCTGCGCCGCCTGGCCGCGTTCCTGGCCGACAACCCCAAGGTTCCGGTGCCCGACTATGGCGCGGAGATCTCCATCTTCGTGCACGGCACCGACGCCCAGCAGCGGGCCACCGTGGACCGCATCGCCGACCTGATCGACGCCCCCGCCTCCGAGGGCTTGCACTACGTCACCGCGCGGGACTTCGGGCCGATCAACTACCGGGCCGTCGCG
Source organism: Microbispora sp. NBC_01389 (assembly GCF_045040095.1). NCBI lineage: Bacteria > Bacillati > Actinomycetota > Actinomycetes > Streptosporangiales > Streptosporangiaceae > Microbispora > Microbispora sp. NBC_01389. The sequence goes on along the minus strand of NZ_CP109552.1, from coordinate 23,753 downwards.
GTGCCCACGAACGACATGCGCGAGTGGGACGCGCTCATGAGCTACCACGGCGCCGTCTCGGTCTGAACGGCCAGGTGACCCGTGATGCTGCGCAAGCTCCTCGTCCGCTGCCTGCTGCTGTTCGCCGTGTTCTACCTGGTCACCAACCCCCTCTCGGCGGCCGAGGTGGTCAAGCACGCCGTACACGTGCTGAACGCCGCGGCCGACAACCTCACCGGCTTCCTCACCCGCCTGAACTGACCATCACCTACTCGCAACCCGAACGGATGCGCGTCATGACCAAGAACCCCAGCGACGGACACAAGCAGCAGATCCGGCAGAAGGTCGCCGACGACCTCGCCGGCGACAACGTCCACCCCGACGAGGTCGACGTCCGCGACGACGGTGAGATCGTCCTGGACCGCCGCAAGACGATCCCGTGGGCCAAGCCCGTCGCGATCGGCCGGTGGAAGTGACCATGCGCACCTACACACATCCCGACGTGCTGACTAAGGGCGTGCGCGAGGGGTGGGCCGACCCGGAAACCGACCCGGCCCGCATCGACTGGACGCCTCGTCAGGCCCGCGCCGCGATCCCGTTCCAGGTGGTCGACGGCCGCCCGGTCAACCCGTGTGAGCGCACGAGCATCCGCTACGGCCGCAACCGATTGGGGCACTGGGGCGAAGCCCTCGCCGCTGACGCCCTGGTCACCGCCACCGACCCGGACGGGCACCGCTGGATGGTCATGGTCGAGCGGCGCGACGGGTACGGGTGGGCGCTGCCCGGCGGCCACGTCGACCCCGGGGAAACCCCCACGCAGGCCGCAATCCGCGAACTGGCCGAGGAAACCGGCCTGTGTGGCATCGCTTCCGGCTGGGAGGCCATGGCGCCGCGGTATGTGCCCGACCCCCGGGCCAGTGACGAGGCGTGGATGGTGACGGTCCCGGTCCGCACCCACCTGGGCACCTGCCGCCGGGAGGACCTGCCCGCGGTGACCGGTGCCGACGACGCCGCCCGCGCCGCCTGGGTCCTGGCCGACGACTACCCCCAGCTCCTCGGCTACCTGGCGACCACCTACGGCGGCGACGTCTTCGCCGCCCACCGCCGCATGCTCGCCGACACCCTGACCGACCCCTCCCGGCCTCTCTCAGCGGAGAACCGCTGATCACCCCTTGACCGACCGCCACCGGAAGGAGGCCCCTGCCATGGGCCTGTTCAGGAAGAAGAACGGCGACACGCCGAAGCTCGCCCGGGAGGTCTGGCACACCTGCCGCCCGTGCAACGGCGTCGGCCGCCGCACCGTCCACGGCGTCCCGGACCGGCACTGCCCGGACTGCAACGGCGTCGGGCGGGTGCTGGCCTCATGAACCGCGTCAACATCGTGTCCTTCGGCTACGGCCACGCCCCCGCCCCGCAGGCCGACATCACGATCGACACCCGCCGCCACCTGCGCAACCCGCACCACAACCCGGCCATGCGCCAGCTCACCGGCCTTGACCCCGCGGTGCGCCGGCACGTGCTGGACACCACGGGCGCGCGCTGCCTGATCCGCCACACGGCCGTCTGCGCGACCGACCTGCTGAACGGCCTGCCCCGGTCGCCGGTTCTGGTCGTCACCATCGCGATCGGCTGCGTGGGAGGACGGCACCGCAGCGTCGCCCTCGCCGAAGAGCTCGCCGTCATATTGCGCGAGCACGGGATCGGCGTGCAGCTTGCCCACCGCGACGTCACCAAACCGATCATTCAGCGCACCGGCTGACCCCCGGCTCCGCGCACTGCCCCGGCCATACCAGCGAACCGAAGGAGTGCCCCTGTGAAGTCCCAGCGCCGTACCTGCGGCACCTGCCGCGGCTACCGCACCGTCGGCGTCCTCAAGTCCACCCGCGCCAACCGCAAGACCGTCCTCATCGAGGTCCGCCAGACCTGCCCGACCTGCAACGGCCGAGGCGAACTGTGACCCCCGCCCGCCGGACCCGCGCCACGGTCGAACCGGCCGCGTGCGGCGACTGCGACGGCCAGGGCCAGGCCCTTACCGCGATGGTCATCGGCCGCGGTCTTCGCCGCCGCACGGTCGAGCAGTACGCCGTCTGCCTCACCTGCGACGGGACCGGCTTGGCGCCGAACGGCGGTGCCACCGCATGACGTTCGCCGAGGACCTGCCGGTCTACGCCTACCGCTGCTGCACCTGCAACGGAACCGGCATCGACGCCGACAACGCCCGGTGCCGCGACTGCGACGGCACCGGCATCGACAACCGCACCTAGCCCCATCGCCTTTAGCCCGGGACGCGCCCAATCGACCAAGACAACGCGCGCCCCGGGTCCTCACAGAGAGGAACTTCCACAATGCCACCCCAGACCAGGATCAACCACCCCCCGCCCTCCAACGTGGGCGAGCCGCAGAGCGTGAGGGACGCCTACCAGCAGGAATGGGACCGGCGGAAGAACCTGCCCGTCCTCCGCACCGGGCCGGAGGGGACCCGGAAGGGCGGCACGCAGTGAGCCGGCAAGACCTCCAGGACTACGCCCTGAACCTCGCCGCCTACGCCGACACGCGCACGACCAAGCAGGACCAGAAGACCGCGAAGTCGTCGGGTGCCACGGTCACGGACCTGTCCACCCGCCGCGAGCCCAAGGGCTGATCGCGGCAACTCTCGACGCCACCACGGGGCGGCCAAAGCCTGCCAGCCCGCCGCCTCGTGGGGCGTCTCCCTCGCCTGTCAGCAAAGGAGACACCAGTATGCGCCACCTTCGCCCCGTCACGCCCGTACTCCGCTCCGGCCGGGCCTGGTTGCCGCCCGGCACCGCCTCCACTTGGGTATGCCGCTGCGGCGGGATCAACCCCCGAACCTCGACCACCTGCGGGCGGTGCGGCAAATGAGCGTCGGCCGTTACCGCACCTGCCCCACCTGCAACGGGTTCTGCTACCTCGGCCGCGACCCCAACCGGTGCCCCATCCCGTGCCGCACATGCAGCGCCACCGGCCGCATCTACGTCAAGGCCCGCAAATGAGCCGCTACCAGGTCCAGGTCACCGACACCTACGCCCGCGGTGCGCAACGGCCCTGGTCCACCGTCCGCCGAGTGCTGGCCGAGGAGTCCGGGCCGTGCCTGACCCCGGTCCTCCTCCGGTTCGGGCGGCTGCGCCGGTGGATCGCCTGCGGGCGCCGTCTCCCGCACGACCGGCAGTGCCGCAACTGCTGCCCCCGCATCGTCGTCACCGAGGTAAGGAGGATCACCGCTTGAGCGCCCCTGCGCCGCTCTCTGAGCTGGTCGGGCCGGTCATCCGTGACCTGGCCCGCCGCTCGGGCAAAGACCTCACCCGCTGGTTTGACCAGGTCACCCGCCTGCGCGGCTGCACAGAACCCGTCCGCCTGTCCGGCGAGACGGTCACGGTCGACGCCGGCACGGGTGAGGTCCTGCACACCTACACCACCAACTCCGAACCGCACGGGCAACTGCTCATCCGCTGCGGCAACCGCCGTGCCTCACGCTGCCCCTCCTGCGCCGAGCTCTACCGCGCCGACACCTTCCACCTGATCCGCGCCGGCCTCCTCGGCGGAACCAAAGGCGTCCCCGAAACCGTCCGCACTCACCCCCGGGTGTTCGCCACGCTCACCGCACCGTCCTTCGGACCCGTCCACCGCGGACCCGGCAAGAACGGAGTCTCGCAGGTGTGCCACCCCCGCCGCACGGGACCGGCATGCTTCGACCGCCACACCGCAGACGACCCCCGAATCGGGCAACCCCTCGATCCCGAAAGCTACGACTACGTCGGGCACGTGCTGTGGAACGCCCACGCCGGGGACCTGTGGCGCCGCTTCACCATCTACCTGCGCCGCCACCTCGCCGGAGCGGTCGGCATGAGCCAGGCGGCGTTCAACCGGCAGGTCAAGGTGTCCTTCGCCAAGGTCGCCGAATACCAAGCCCGCGGCGTCGTCCACTTCCACGCAATCATCCGCCTCGACGGCCGCCCCGACGACCCCGACGACACCACCCCGATCCCGCCGCCGGACTGGGCCACCGTGCACCTCCTCGACGGCGCGATCCGCTCGGCCGCCGCCACTGTCCACATCGACGCACCCGACCTCGGCCAACCCACCCTGACCCTGCGCTGGGGCGACCAGGTCGACGTCAAGGTCATCAATCCGGCCGACCTCGACCCCGCCGGGGAAGGTGACCAGCTCACCGAACAGAAGGTCGCCGGGTACGTGGCCAAGTATGCGACCAAAGCCGCCGAGTCCGCCGGCACCCTGGACCGGCGCATCCGCTCCCACGACCTGATCCACCTGCGCGACAAGGGCGCCAGCGAACACGCCGCCCGGCTGATCCGAACTGCCTGGACCCTCGGCGACCCCATCACGCATCCGGAACTGCTGGACCTCAAGCTGCGCAAGTGGGCGCACATGCTCGGCTTCCGCGGCCACTTCTCCACCCGATCCCGCGCCTACGCAACCACCCTCGGCAAGATCCGGCAGGAACGGGCCGACTACCGCCACGCCCAACTCCGCGAAACCGGCTGGGCCTTCGACCCCGACACCACCCTCGTACTCGCGCACTGGAGCTTCGCCGGCCAGGGCTACACCCCCGGCGAATCCCTGCTGGCAGGACACCTCAGCGATCAGCCCCCGAAGGAGGAACCACAATGACGCGGACCGTCAGCGAGCCCGCGATGTACCGCGTTCCCGACGCCGCCCGCGTGCTTGGCCTCGGCAAGACCAAGATCTATGAGCTGATCCGGGGCAAGCGTCTCCGCTCGGTCACTGAGGGCCGTACGCGACTCATCCCCGCCGACGCGATCACCGACTATCTCGCCCTGCTGACCAAGGAAGCCGAGGAAGCCGCCTGATGACCAAGCGCCGTAGCCGCGGAGATGGCGGCCTTCACTGGGATGAGGCGCGTCAACGCTGGATCGCCTCGGTGACCGTGGGCTATACCCCGCAGGGCAAGCGGATCGTGAAGAAGGCCAGCGGCAAGACCAAGACCGAGGCCAAGACCAAACTCAAGGAGGTGTTGCGCGACTACGAAGACGGCCTTGCGATCGCTCCTGCTGACTACACGGTCGAGCGGGCGGTACGTGACTGGCTGGCCTACGGCCTCAACGGGCGCGATAAGGCGACCGTCGACTCCTACACGGCGCTCTGCCGTGCGCACGTCATCCCGGCCTTGGGCGCCCGGAAGCTTCGCGATCTCAGTGCAGAAGACGTAGACCGCTGGCTCGCGGAGAAGGCCAAGACGCTGAGCACTCGCACTCTCCAGATCATCCGCTCATGCCTGAACCGCTCGATCAAGCGGGCGATGGCGCGAGACAAGGTCAAGCGGAACGTCGTCGAACTGTGCTCGGTGCCGGTCGGTAAGCAGGGCCGCCCGTCAAAGGCGCTGACGTTCGCCCAGGCGGAAGCCGTGCTCAAGGCGGCCGAGGGAACCAAGATGCACGCCTACATCGTGCTCTCCCTGCTCACAGGCGCCCGTACGGAGGAGCTGCGCGCACTGACGTGGGATCACGTAGACCTGAAAGGCGACGCGGACGCGACTCCTCCCGTGCCTCCTCACGTCGCTGTGTGGCGCTCTGTACGGTCGGGGGGCGACACCAAGACCCGGAAGTCTCGGCGTACCCTCGCGCTCCCCACACTGTGTGTGGACGCTCTACGGCGGCACCGAGAGGAGCAGCACCGAACGCAAGGCGATCAGTGGGCCGAAACCGGCCTCGTGTTCGCCTCGGCCGCCGGCACGCCGTTTGATGCGGCGAACGTCCGTCGTGCCTTCCGTGCTGTGATCAAGAACGCCGGGGGAGTGGATGCGTCCGAGTGGACGCCGCGGGAGCTGCGGCACAGCTTCGTCTCGCTGCTCTCGGATTCGGGGGTTGCTCTGGAGGAGATCTCTCGACTCGTGGGGCACAGCAGTACGGCCGTCACGGAGATCGTGTACCGAAAGCAGATCCGTCCCGTGTTGCAGACCGGGGCCGTGGCGATGGACCGCCTCTTCGGCGGATCGGACCCGTAGTCACTCAGTTAGTCACCCCGGGGACAGACAAGGCCGCTTCCGGTGATCGGAGGCGGCCTTTGACGTCGGTGGTGCTGGTCGGGGCGACAGGATTTGAACCTGCGACTTCTTGCTCCCAAAGCAAGCGCGCTACCAAGCTGCGCCACGCCCCGTCTCGCCATTTGCGCGAGCGCTCCGAGACTCCGGTACGCTTACGCCCTGACGACCGGATGAAGTCTAGACCAGATCAACGCCGGGCGCGCGCGGACGTAGCTCAATGGTAGAGCCCCAGTCTTCCAAACTGGCTACGCGGGTTCGATTCCCGTCGTCCGCTCTCACTCCGAAAGGCCAGGTCACCCCGCATGGGGTGCCTGGCCTTCGTGATCTCAGAAGATCTTCGGCGAAACCGGAACGGTTCACCGGGTGCTTCGGGCCGGGATTGGGCGATCATGACCGGATGGACACCCGTTTCCTCGCCATCGCCGAGCTGGAAGAAGCCCAGTCCGCGGCGGTGGTGGTCGACGTCATGCGTGCCTTCACCGTGGCTGCCTGGGCCTTCGCCCAGGGAGCGGAAAAGATCGTCCTCGCTGGGTCGCTGGACGAAGCCCTGGCGCTCAAGGCTCGCCACCCGGACTGGGTGGCGCTCAAAGACGGTCCGCCGGCGGCCGGGTTCGACGCCGTCAACTCGCCGGGCCTGCTGCGGTCTGTCGACCTCTCTGACCGCGAGAGGCCAGGTCACCTCCATGGGTGCCTGGCCTTCGCGTCTTGTGCGCTGTTTCGCATCAGGTGTCGCCCTTGGCGTCACCAGGGGCTGTCGAGGGCCAGCGTGGCGAGGTGGCGGGCGATGCCTGCGGTGTCGGTGTCCTGGACGTTGCTGAGCACGACCACTTCGATGTCGTCGTCGGGCAGGTACATGTTGCTCGCCGTGTAGCCCTGGAAGAGACCCGGATGGTACCGGAGCCGGTGCCCCTGGAGCCGGTCGACGAGCCAGCCGAAGGCGTACGCGCTCGACGGCAGGTTGAGGCAGCCGGTGGGGGGGCACGGCGCCTGTGGCGTGAACGCCTGCTTGACGGTGGCGGGTGGCGCGACCCGGTACGAGCCGAACGCCCGGTCCCAGCAGGCGATGTCGTCGATGGTGGAGTAGATGCCGGTCGCAGCGAACAGTTCGGAGCCGTTGAGGAGCGGGGCGGGTGATCCGAGCGTGTAGTAACCCTTCGCGTACCCGTCGGGCGGATATCCCCTGCTGTAACCGGTGTGCCGGAGGTTAAGGGGGCCGGTGATCAGCTTGTGCAGTACGACGCCGTAGGGCTCGTGCGTCACCGCCTGGATGATCGCGCCGGCCAGGACGTAACCGGAGTTGCTGTACTTCCAGCTGGTGCCGGGCTTGAAGTCCAGCGGGAGGTCCACGATCTGCTGGATGAGTCGCCGGGTCGTGGTCGGTCGCGTGATGTTGGCAAGGTAGCTGGGCAGCTTCTCGATGTTGGGGATGCCCGTGGTGTGGTTGAGCGCCTCGCGGATCGTGATGGGCCGCCACGCTGTCGGGCAGGCCTCGATGTATGCCGGGACGAGATACGGGCAGACCCGGTCGTCCAGCCTGAGCAGCCCGCGGTCGCGCAGCTTCAGCACGAGCATCGAGGTGAACTGCTTGGTGATCGACATGACCCGGTAGACCGTGTCCGGCCGGTTGGGGATGTGCCGTTTCTCGTCGGCCTCGCCGGCGGCGAAACGCGCCAGCACCTCGCCGCGCCTTACCACCAGCGCCGAGCCGGTGAACTGCTTTCTCGCGGCCAGGTCCCGCAGATACGCCAGCATCGCCGCGCTGGTGGCGTCATCTCGCGGCGCGGGCGAGGTGGCCAGGGGGTCCGACTTCTGAATCGGTTGGTCCGTGGGCTCGCTGACCGGTACGCCCGAATTCTGATCCGGCTGGTTCACGGCGTCCGACAAGCCGTACTGATCGCTGAAGGAATTCGAGATAGCGTCCGAGTTCTGCCAGTTGTACGGCATGGCCCGCGAATCCGTCCCGCCCTTCTGTGCCGGTGTGACGGCGAGCGTGATGTCGCGGAGCAACTGCTGGCGCTGGCGCTGGCGTTCGTGCTCCCACTGGCGTTGCCTGTCGTGCTGCCGGACGTGATTGCGCTCGTGTGCTCCGCCATGGTCGCGTACGCCGGGGTGCGGGCCGGTCCCGACGGCGCCCGCGGCGATGGCGGGAGTGCCCAGGGGCGCGGCCCCGGCGGTCAGCGCGGAGAGGATCGCAAGGAATCCGACCACATTAGGACACTTAAGCATTTTCTCCCCCAGAAAAGGTGTCAATGTCCCGGAATTCCGACATGTCGCTGAATAGAGCGATTCTCGTCGAGAATGCCTGACGGGCCATTTCCCTGGGGGCTTGTTCTCCTTCCGGCGGCGTCACAAACGGCGGCCGGCGCGGTTTTCCCTCCACATATGAATTTGTTTTGCCGGAGTTGTTTTGTCAGAGCCGCCCGGCGCCGCCGGGATTTCGGTGCAGCCAGCGCAGCGCCGCGTCGAGGCAGTCCTCGGGGCTGGTGTTGAAGGCGATGGCGGCGTCGGGCAGATGTCGCCGCACCAGATTGATCAGTTTCTCGAAGAACTCGAGTAGCGGCTCGTGCCCGCGGATGCCGCCCCCGATCACCACGACGGCGTAGTCGTCGCGGCGCAGCGCCTCCACGATCACCGCTTCGGTGTCGTCGTCGATTGCCACCAGGCACCAGTCGGCCTCGATGCCGCTGTCGGCGAAACGGGCCCGGCCACGCGCCAGTGCGGTCTGGATCGGTTCCGGGTCCCAGCCCTCGAGCTTCGCGGGATCGAGACCGATCACCAGTACCCGTGCCACTGTCACGCCTCCTCGCAGAGGATGAACGGTCAGTCGCCGGCCCGGAAGAGGGCCCAGACGGCCTTGCCGCCGTCGTCGAGGGCGTCCCAGCCCCAGGCCTGGCTGTAGGTCTCCACAATGTAGAGGCCGCGGCCGTGCTCGGAGACGAAGTCGGGCTGCACGGGAGCGGGAGCCTTGTCACTCGGGTCGGAGACCGCGAGCAGGACGTGGGGCGCGAGGAGGAGGAGCGTCAGCGTTATCGGGTGGCCGGTGGTCCGCCGCGCCGGATACAGCGCGTAACGAACGGCGTTCGTGACCAGTTCGCTCACGACCAGCGCCGCGTCGTCGCCCAGCTCCGGCAGCCCCCACCGCTGCAGGGTCGTCCTCGTGACGTCGCGCGCGGTCTTGACCGAATCGGCTTGCGGGGCAAGGGGGCACATCGCCGTATCGGACGCGCACACCGCCCTCCGGAACCAGCCGAATCCCACGTCGCGGGTCAGCTGGCCGACGGATTTGGGCTCGTCCGACATGGTTGCCCGTACCTCCCGCTGGCCTGGATCGAAGGCTGGTGCATATTTGGCCCAATATGCACCTAGACATGATGGAACACCCCGTCCCACTGCTGCAAGACCCAAATGCACGTGCAGTCGCCACGTGCAAACGCACACGCCAAACGTTCCCACCGTGAGAGACACGTAGATCAGACCTTGTCATCGAGGCCCGAAGTGGTGACACTGTGTGGGCTGGGGGTGTCGTGCGGGTCGTCCCTTGGCGGCACACAGAGCCGAGGTGAGAGGGAGGCGCCGTGATACAGATCCAGGCTGGATCGGGTCCGACGGCACTCCGCATCCTGCTCGGCTCCCAGCTCCGCAAGCTTCGCGAGAGCAAGGGAATCACCCGTGACCAGGCCGGCCGCTGCATCCGGGCGTCCGAGTCGAAGATCAGCCGGATGGAGCTGGGCCGGGTCGGTTTCAAGGAGCGTGACGTCACCGACCTTCTCGTCCTGTACGGCGTGGAGGACGACGAGACGCGCGGCGTCGTCATGAACCTGGTGGACCAGGCAAACGAGCCCGGCTGGTGGCACCGCTTCAACGACCTGCTGCCGACCTGGTTCCAGGCGTACGTGGGCCTGGAGGAGGCGGCCGAGCGCATCCGCACCTACGAGGTGCAGTTCGTCCCAGGGCTGCTGCAGACCAAGGAATACGCGCGTGCCGTGATCACGGCGGGCGCGGTCGGGGCGGCGCCGGAGGAGATCGCCCGGCGGGTGGACCTGCGCCTGGAGCGTCAGTGCATCCTCGACGGCGGCAACGCGCCGACGTTCTGGGCGGTGATCGACGAGGCCGCGCTGCGCCGCCCGATCGGCGGCTCCGAGGTCATGCGCGGCCAGGTCCAGCACCTCATCGACCTGATGAACCAGCCCAACATCACGATCCAGGTGATTCCGTTCAGCTTCGGCGGACACGCCGCGGAGGGCGGCGCTTTCAGCATCCTGCGGTTCTCCGATCAGGACCTGCCCGACATCGTGTACGTCGAGCAGCTCGCGAGCGCTCTCTACCTGGACAAACGGGAAGAAGTCGACCGTTATACCGGGGTCATGGAGCGCCTCTGCGCGGTCAGCACGACCCCCGCCGAGACGGTGGACCTGCTGCGGCAGATCATGACCGAGCTCTGAGCAGTCGCTCCAGCCCCTCATCTGCTCTAGACTGCCCTTGGCGTTGGACACCCGCCACAGTCGAGCATGCCCGGACAGGTCGCGTGCAGGCGGAGAGGGAGGTCCCTGCGCCCCTCACGTGGGCGCGGCGCGCGTTACTGTGCCGCGGTTGCCGTGCACGACGTGCCCGCGATCACCAGCTGCTGGACCAAGGAGATCACCCCGTGAAGACCGCTGTCGAGGAGCTCAGCCCTACTCGGGTCAAGCTCACCGTCGAGGTGCCGTTCAAGGAGCTCGAGCCGAGCCTGCAGGCCGCCTACAAGAAGGTCGCGCAGCAGGTGCGCGTGCCCGGCTTCCGTCCTGGCAAGGTGCCGGCCCGGATCATCGAGCAGCGCTTCGGCCGCGCGGTGGTTCTTGAGGAGACCCTGAACGACGCGCTGCCCAAGCTGTACGGCCAGGCCGTCGACGAGACCGAGGTCTTTCCGGTGAGCCAGCCGGAGATCGAGGTCACCAAGATCGAGGATGGTGAGCAGGTCGAGTTCACCGCCGAGGTGGACGTCCGTCCCGCCTTCGACATCCCCGGCTACGAGGGCGCCGAGATCGTGGTCGACCCGGCCGAGGTGAGCGACGAGGACGTCGACGCCCAGCTGGACGGCCTGCGCCAGCGCTTCGCCACCCTGACCGGGGTGGACCGCCCGGCCCAGAACGGCGACTACGTCGTGATGGACCTGCGTGCAGAGATCGACGGCCGCAACCTGGAGGAGCAGCAGGCCGCCGACGTGTCGTACGAGGTCGGCGCCGGCTCGGTCCTCCAGGGCCTGGACGACGCGCTTCAGGGCATGGCGGCCGGCGAGGACAAGACCTTCCGCACCACGCTGGTCGGTGGTGAGAACGCCGGCGAGGAGGCCGACGTGATCATCACGGTCAAGTCGGTGAAGGAGAAGGTGCTGCCCGAGCCGGACGACGAGTTCGCGCAGCTCGCCAGCGAGTTCGACACGCTCGACGAGCTGAAGGACAGCATCCGCGAGCAGGCCCGCCGCAACAAGCTCGTCGACCAGGTCGTGCAGAGCCGCGAGAAGGCCCTCGACGCGCTGCTCGACAGGATCGGGATCCCGCTGCCGGAGAGCGCGCTCACCGCCGAGATCGACGCGCGCAAGCACAACCTGGAGCACCAGATCTCCGAGAGTGGGCTGAGCCGCGAGGCGTACCTCCGTCTCCAGCAGACCACCGAGGAGGAGCTGTTCGCCGAGTACGAGGCGAACGCCGCCAAGGCCCTCAAGTCCGGCTTCGTGCTCGACAAGATCGTCAAGGCTGAGGACATCGGCGTCAGCGAGCAGGAGCTCACCGACTTCGTGGTCCGCCGCGCCATGCAGATGGGTGTCGCGCCGAACACGCTGGCTCAGCACCTCGCCGACAACAACCAGCTTCCGCTGGCGATGATGGAGATCGTGCGGGAGAAGGCCAAGACCCTCATCGGCGACGCGGCCAAGGTGACCGACACTGCCGGCAACGGGGTGGACCTCAAGGCCATCTACGCCGAGCTCAACCCCGAGCAGGAGGCCGTGGGCGTGGACGAGGCGCAGGAGCCCGCCGACGCTCCGGCCGCCGGCGAGGCCGGGGAGAGCTGAGTTCCTCCGGCCACACCGTTCCGTCGGCCGCACCGGCCGGGACATTCCTCCGGCCTCACGGCCGGGACAACGCCGAAACCCTCGTCGTGCCCGCGGGTGCGACGAGGGTTTCCGGCTATATTCGCGGCAAATCCCTTTAGATATTTCCGGGTCGGCGTGCCGTCGAGCGGCCGTACGAGACCGGGCGCCCCGGCGGTCCGGCGCGCCCGTCGTCGCGCTGTCAGGCGCGTCGAGCGCGGAGAACGCGGGCGGGGGCCGATCGGGGCTCGATCACTCGCCGACCGAGAGCGGGGCATGCGCCGTCAGCGAACAGTACGGCGCGAGGGCATGACCTGTCTGCGCCGCGCGTTAAGGTCACAAGCAAAGCCAATCGTTTACGACGCATCGGAAGGTGACGCTGTGACCAGCCCGCCGACCTTCTTCCCGACCGGTGGTTCCGGCTTCGAGGCCCGGAGCCCGGAGGGTGGCCCCTCCCGCCTCGAGGACCAGCTCTACCAGCGCCTGCTGCGCGAGCGCATCGTGGTGCTCGGCACCCAGGTGAACGACGAGGTGGCCAACCGGCTGTGCGCTGAGCTCCTGCTCCTCGCCGCCGATGACCCCGACCGCGACATCTGGATGTACATCAACTCCCCCGGCGGTTCCGTGACCGCGGGCATGGCGATTTACGACATGATGGAGTATGTGCCGAACAACGTGTGCACCGTCGCCATGGGCCTGGCCGCCTCGATGGGGCAGTTCCTGCTCTGCGCGGGTGCCCGCGGCAAGCGGTACGCGCTCCCACACGCCCGCATCATGATGCACCAGCCCTCGGGCGGCATCGGGGGAACCGCGGCCGACATCGCTATCCAGGCCGAGCAGATGCTCTATGTGAAGAAGACGCTCGCGGAGCGGATCGCCTCTCACACCGGGCAGCCGCTCGACCAGATCGAGCGCGACTCCGACCGGGACCGCTGGTTCACGGCCGAGGAGGCCAAGGACTACGGCTTCATCGACCACGTGGTGCGCAGCGCCCGCCAGGTGCCCTCCGAGGGCGCCGTCTCGTGACTGGAGCTTCCGAGATGAGTGAGCTGATCCGGCCGGGTGACATCAACGGCCGCTACGTTCTTCCCTCCTTCGTCGAGCGCACGTCGTACGGCGTCAAGGAGATGAACCCCTACAACAAGCTGTTCGAGGACCGCATCATCTTCCTCGGAGTCCAGATCGACGACGCCTCGGCGAACGACGTGATGGCGCAGCTGCTCACGCTGGAGTCGCTGGACCCGGACCGCGACATCAGCATGTACATCAACTCGCCCGGTGGCTCGTTCACCGCGATGACGGCGATCTACGACACCATGCAGTTCGTCCGGCCCGAGATCCAGACGGTCTGCCTGGGGCAGGCGGCCTCGGCCGCCGCGATCCTGCTGGCCGGCGGCACGCCGGGCAAGCGGTTCGCGCTGCCGAACGCCCGGGTCCTGATCCACCAGCCCTACACCGAGGGCGGCGGTCAGGGCAGCGACATCGAGATCCAGGCTCGCGAGATCCTGCGTATGAGGTCGCTGCTCGAGGATCTCGTGGCCAAGCACTCGGGCAAGTCGCCCGACGAGGTCCGCAGGGACATCGAGCGCGACAAGATCCTCAGCGCCGAGGAGGCGAAGGCGTACGGTCTGGTGGACGACATCATTCCGTCGCGGAAGAAGCGTGCGGCGGCGGTCGCCGCTTCCTGAGGGAGTTGCCGCACCGGAACAGTGCCCAATTGGGCACGTTCCGGTGCGACTCACCGCTAGGGGGCTCACTGAGGGCCCGAGAGACGGTAACGTCGAAACCTGAGCGGGATGACGTTTTCGCACCGGATCACCATCGGTTGCGGACGGAAGCGACCGCGGCGGCAGGGGCGGTCCCACGCAAAGGAGTATCTGGGGTGGCACGCATCGGCGACGGGGGAGACCTGCTGAAGTGCTCGTTCTGCGGCAAGAGCCAGAAGCAGGTCAAGAAGCTCATCGCCGGACCAGGCGTCTACATCTGCGATGAGTGCATCGATCTCTGCAACGAGATCATCGAGGAGGAGCTCTCGGAGTCCTCCGAGCTCAAGTGGGACAACCTCCCCAAGCCACGTGAGATCTACGAGTTCCTCGACGCGTACGTCATCGGCCAGGACAAGGCCAAGAAGGCGCTGTCGGTCGCGGTCTACAACCACTACAAGCGCGTCCAGTCCGGGGAGCGGGGCCGCGACGACGGCCTGGAGCTGGCCAAGTCGAACATCCTGCTGCTCGGTCCCACCGGGTCGGGCAAGACCCTGCTGGCGCAGACCCTCGCCAAGATGCTCAACGTGCCGTTCGCGATCGCGGACGCCACCGCGCTGACCGAGGCGGGTTACGTCGGTGAGGACGTGGAGAACATCCTCCTCAAGCTCATCCAGGCCGCCGACTACGACGTCAAGAAGGCCGAGACCGGGATCATCTACATCGACGAGGTCGACAAGATAGCCCGCAAGAGCGAGAACCCGTCGATCACCCGGGACGTGTCGGGCGAGGGCGTGCAGCAGGCCCTGCTGAAGATCCTGGAAGGAACCACCGCCAGCGTGCCGCCGCAGGGCGGCCGCAAGCATCCCCACCAGGAGTTCATCCAGATCGACACCACGAACGTGCTGTTCATCTGTGGCGGCGCGTTCGCCGGGCTGGAGAAGATCATCGAGTCGCGGGTCGGCCGGAAGGGCATCGGCTTCAACGCGATCATCCACTCCAAGGAGGAGATGGACTCGTCGGACATCTTCTCCGACGTCATGCCGGAGGACCTGCTGAAGTTCGGCATGATCCCCGAGTTCGTCGGCCGGCTGCCCGTGATCACGTCGGTGCACAACCTCGACCGGACCGCGCTGATCCAGATCCTCACCGAGCCGCGGAACGCGCTCGTCAAGCAGTACCGGCGCCTGCTGGAGCTGGACAACGTCGAGCTCGAGTTCACCGACGACGCGCTGGAGGCGATCGCCGACCAGGCCATCCTGCGCGGCACCGGCGCCCGCGGCCTGCGCGCCATCCTGGAGGAGGTCCTCCAGTCGGTGATGTACGAGGTCCCCTCGCGGCAGGACGTGGCCCGCGTCGTCATCACCCGCGAGGCAGTGCTGGAGCACGTGAACCCGACCCTCGTGCCGCGCGACCAGCTGCAGGCCAAGCAGCAGCGCACGCCGCGGGAGAAGTCGGCCTGACCCCCGGCCGCCGCCGGCCATCGTCCACAGGGGTGTGCGGCGACGGCGCGGGAGGCGTCCGGACGTCCCTAGAATTGGGCAGCGTGACTACGTCTGAGCTGCCCACCCAGTACGCCCCCGCCGAAGTCGAGACCCGGAGCTACGAGCGCTGGGTATCGGCGGGCTACTTCACGGCCGACCCTGGCAGTGGGCGTGAGCCGTACACCATCGTGCTTCCCCCGCCGAACGTCACCGGGTCGCTGCACGTGGGTCACGCGCTCGACCACTCGGTCCAGGACGCGCTGACCCGGCGGGCACGCATGCTGGGCATGGAGACGCTGTGGCTCCCCGGCATGGACCACGCCGGAATCGCTACGCAGAACGTCGTGGAGCGAGAGATCGCCAAGGAGGGCCTGTCCCGCCACGACTTCGGCCGCGAGGCGTTCGTCGAGCGCGTCTGGCAGTGGAAGGAGGAGTCCGGCGGGCGGATCCTCGGCCAGATGACGAAACTCGGCGACGGCGTCGACTGGTCCCGCGAGCGGTTCACGATGGACGAGGGGCTCTCCCGCGCCGTCCAGACGATCTTCAAGAAGCTGTTCGACGACGGGCTCATCTATCGCGCCGAGCGGATCATCAACTGGTGCCCGCGCTGCCTCACCGCGCTGTCGGACATCGAGGTCGAGCACAGCGACGACGACGGCGAGCTCGTCTCCATCCGGTACGGCTCCGGTGACGAGGAGATCGTCGTCGCCACCACCCGGGCGGAGACCATGCTCGGCGACACCGCGGTGGCCGTTCACCCCGCCGACGAGCGATACGCGCATCTCATCGGCAAGCACGTCGAGGTCCCGCTGACCGGCCGGCGCATCCCGATCGTCGCCGACGAGCACGTGGACCCCGCCTTCGGCACCGGTGCGGTCAAGGTCACCCCGGCCCACGACCCGAACGACTTCGAGATCGGCCGCCGCCACTCGCTGGAGTCGCTCGTCGTCATGGACGAGCGCGGCGTCATCACCGCCCACGGGCCGTTCCAGGGCCTCGACCGGTTCGAGGCGCGGCCCGCCGTGGTCGCCGCGCTGCGTGAGCAGGGCCGGATCGTGGCCGAGAAGCGGCCGTACGTCCACTCGGTGGGCCACTGCTCCCGCTGCAAGACCGTGGTCGAGCCGCGGTTGTCGCTGCAGTGGTTCGTCAACGTCACGCCGCTTGCCAAGGCCGCCGGCGACGCGGTGCGCGACGGCCGCACCCGCATCCACCCGCCGGAGCTGGCCAAGCGCTACTTCGACTGGGTCGACGACATGCACGACTGGTGCATCTCGCGGCAGCTGTGGTGGGGTCACCGCATCCCGGTCTGGTACGGCCCGGACGGCGACATGGTCTGCGTGGGGCCCGACGAGGAGCCGCCTGCCGGTTACGAGCAGGACCAGGACGTCCTGGACACGTGGTTCTCCTCCGGCCTGTGGCCATTCTCCACGCTCGGCTGGCCCGACGAGACGCCGGAGCTGGCCCGCTTCTACCCGACGACCGTGCTCGTCACCGGCTACGACATCCTCTTCTTCTGGGTCGCCCGGATGATGATGTTCGGGCTGTACGCGATGGACGGCCGGCCGCCGTTCCGCACGGTGGCGCTGCACGGCATGGTGCGCGACCAGTTCGGCAAGAAGATGTCGAAGTCGTTTGGCAACGTGGTCGACCCGCTCGACTGGATCGAGCGCTACGGCGCGGACGCCACGCGGTTCACCCTGCTGCGCGGCGCGAACCCCGGCTCCGATGTGGCGATCAGCGAGGACTGGGCGGGCGGCTCGCGCAACTTCTGCAACAAGATCTGGAACGCCACCCGCTTCGCCCTGATGAACGGCGCCGTCTCCGAGGGCCTGCCCGGCGACCTCACCCCGGCGGACCGCTGGATCCTGTCACGGTTGCAGCAGGTCGTCACGACCATCGACGCGGCCTTCGAGGACTTCGAGTTCGCCAAGGTCTCCGACGCCCTCTACCACTTCGCCTGGGACGAGGTCTTCGACTGGTACGTCGAACTGGCCAAGGTCCAGTTCGCCGAGGGCGGGGTGGTCGCCGAGAACACCAAGCGGGTGCTCGGCCATGTCCTCGACGCGCTGCTCCGGCTGCTCCACCCGCTGGTGCCCTTCGTGACGGAGGAGCTGTGGCGGGCGCTGACCGGGGGGGAGTCCATCGTGGTCGCCCCCTGGCCCGCCGTCTCGCCCGAGTCGCTCGACCCCGCCGCCGAGCGAGAGATCGTCGCGTTGCAGAACCTGGTGACCGAGGTGCGCCGGTTCCGCTCCGACCAGGGCCTGAAGCCCGGCCAGCGGGTGGCCGCACGGCTCTCCCTGCCGGGCACGGCTCTCGCCGCCCACGAGGGCGCGATCCGTGTCCTGCTGCGCCTGGACGAACCGTCGGAGACGTTCACCCCCACGGCCCGTCTCACCGTCGGCACGGTCCTCGTGGAGATCGATACGGCCGGCGCCATCGACGTCGCCGCGGAGCGTAAGCGCCTTGAGAAGGACCTCGCCGCGGCACGGAAGGAGCAGGCTCAGGTCACCGGGAAGCTGGGCAACGAGCAGTTCATGGCGAAGGCGCCCGAGGACGTGGTGGCCAAGGTGCGCCGGCGTGCGGAGCAGGCCGCGGAGGACATCTCCCGCCTGGAGGCCCAGCTCGCCGCGCTGCAGGGATAGTTGCGCCAGCTGAGGTTTGGGAGCGCCAGAGACAGGGCAAGACTATGAAGTTGCGCAAGTTGTGCTCGGCATACCCTGACGGGTGCTAGTCTTTGTGCACGCGCAGGGAGTCGGCGAGTCGGAATACCCGAAAGGGGTCCGGCTGTCAGGCTCTCTGCACTCCCTTCCTCTCACCCGATCTCGGGTCACCTCGTCGCGATTCGACGGGATGTCGCGGATCAGGTAAGTTCGAGGGGTTGCCCCGGAGACGGGGTGGCCGGAATTCTCGGCCGGAAATCGAAATTCAATGCAAATCGCCTCGATTTGACACGAATAACGAGACCGGACAGAATAAAGGCACAACGGAAAACGCCCCGGAGTTCGGGACCTGGTTCAAGGGTCTTGGGTGATGGTGGTCGCGTCCGTTTCTTGAGAACTCAACAGTGTGCTAAAAGCCAGTGCATGAATCATGCATGACCCCGTCACCGTTGTTGGTGGCGGATTCCTTTGACGGTGCCCTTTCCTTAGCCGGGGGGTGCCGGCCATGGGTTCTCTTTTCAGACATTGTTTGGAGAGTTTGATCCTGGCTCAGGACGAACGCTGGCGGCGTGCTTAACACATGCAAGTCGAGCGGAAAGGCCCTTCGGGGTACTCGAGCGGCGAACGGGTGAGTAACACGTGAGTAACCTGCCCCTGACTCTGGGATAAGCCTGGGAAACTGGGTCTAATACCGGATACGACCATTTCTCGCATGTGATGGTGGTGGAAAGTTTTTTCGGTTGGGGATGGGCTCGCGGCCTATCAGCTTGTTGGTGGGGTGATGGCCTACCAAGGCGACGACGGGTAGCCGGCCTGAGAG
>NZ_CP109552.1:0-2500 GCF_045040095.1 Microbispora sp. NBC_01389 | reverse complement strand
AACCCACCAGGGTTGAAAACCTGGGGGATGACCTGTGTGTAGGGGTGAAAGGCCAATCAAACTCCGTGATAGCTGGTTCTCCCCGAAATGCATTTAGGTGCAGCGTTACGTGGTGCTTGCCGGAGGTAGGGCTCTGGTTGGCTGATGGGCCCGACAAGGTTACTGACGTCAGCCAAACTTCGAATGCCGGTAAGTGGAGCGTGGCAGTGAGACTGCGGGGGATAAGCTCCGTGGTCGAGAGGGAAACAGCCCAGATCACCGACTAAGGCCCCTAAGCGTGTGCTAAGTGGGAAAGGATGTGGAGTCGCAGTGACAACCAGGAGGTTGGCTTAGAAGCAGCCACCCTTGAAAGAGTGCGTAATAGCTCACTGGTCAAGTGATTCTGCGCCGACAATGTAGCGGGGCTCAAGTACACCGCCGAAGTCGTGGCACCGCCGGCATTGCTGGTGGTGGGTAGGGGAGCGTCGTGCGAGCCGGTGAAGCTGCCGAGTGATCGTGTGGTGGAGGTCGTACGAGTGAGAATGCAGGCATGAGTAGCGAGTCAGAAGTGAGAATCTTCTGCGCCGAATGACCAAGGGTTCCTGGGGCAGGTTCGTCCGCCCAGGGTAAGTCGGGACCTAAGGCGAGGCCGACAGGCGTAGTCGATGGACAACGGGTTGATATTCCCGTACCCGCTGTGATGCGCCCATATCGAATCCGGGGATACTAAGGGTCCTTAAGCCGGTTGGCTCTTCGGAGCCGGCGTCAGGGTGAACGCCTGGCCTGATCTGGTAGTAGGTAAGCGATGGGGTGACGCAGGAAGGTAGCCCAGCCCGGGCGGTGGTTGTCCCGGGGTAAGCATGTAGGGAGAGAGATAGGCAAATCCGTCTCTCATTAATCCTGAGGTGTGATGCCGAGCCGATTGTGGCGAAGTGGGTGATCCTATGCTGCCGAGAAAAGCCTCTAGTGAGTGTCGTAGCGGCCCGTACCCTAAACCGACTCAGGTGGTCAGGTAGAGAATACCAAGGCGGTCGGGTGAACTGTGGTTAAGGAACTCGGCAAATTGCCCCCGTAACTTCGGGAGAAGGGGGACCTTTACTGGTGATGGAACTTGCTTCTTGAGCTGGTGGGGGTCGCAGTGGCCAGGGGGAAGCGACTGTTTACTAAAAACACAGGTCCGTGCGAAGTCGTAAGACGATGTATACGGACTGACGCCTGCCCGGTGCCGGAACGTTAAGGGGACCGCTTAGCACTCTTCGGGGTGCGAAGGTGAGAACTTAAGCGCCGGTAAACGGCGGTGGTAACTATAACCATCCTAAGGTAGCGAAATTCCTTGTCGGGTAAGTTCCGACCTGCACGAATGGCGTAACGACTTCCCCGCTGTCTCAACCACAGGCCCGGTGAAATTGCAGTACGAGTAAAGATGCTCGTTTCGCGCAGCAGGACGGAAAGACCCCGGGACCTTCACTACAGCTTGACATTGGCGTTTGGAGCGTCTTGTGTAGGATAGGTGGGAGACTGTGAAGCGGTGACGCTAGTTATCGTGGAGTCATTGGTGAAATACCACTCTGGTCGTTTTGGACGTCTAACCCGCGCCCGTGTATCCGGGTGGGGGACAGTGTCTGGTGGGTAGTTTAACTGGGGCGGTTGCCTCCTAAAAGGTAACGGAGGCGCCCAAAGGTTCCCTCAGCCTGGTTGGCAATCAGGTGTCGAGTGTAAGTGCACAAGGGAGCTTGACTGTGAGACTGACGGGTCGAGCAGGAGCGAAAGCTGGGACTAGTGATCCGGCATCGGCGTGTGGAAGCGGTGTCGCTCAACGGCTAAAAGGTACCCCGGGGATAACAGGCTGATCTTCCCCAAGAGTCCATATCGACGGGATGGTTTGGCACCTCGATGTCGGCTCGTCGCATCCTGGGGCTGGAGTAGGTCCCAAGGGTTGGGCTGTTCGCCCATTAAAGCGGTACGCGAGCTGGGTTTAGAACGTCGCGAGACAGTTCGGTCCCTATCCGCTGCGCGCGCAGGAGACTTGCGAGGGGCTGTCCCTAGTACGAGAGGACCGGGACGGACGAACCTCTGGTGTGCCAGTTGTTCCGCCAGGAGCACGGCTGGTTGGCTACGTTCGGTAGGGATAACCGCTGAAAGCATCTAAGCGGGAAGCTCGCCTCAAGATGAGGTCTCCCACCACGAGAGTGGGTAAGGCCCCCTATAGACGATGGGGTTGATAGGCCGGAAGTGGAAGCGTAGTAATGCGTGGAGCTGACCGGTACTAATAGGCCGAGGACTTGACCATATTATGCTCGCGTTCACTATGTGATCTCAGAGACAGCAACCGGTACACACCTTTCGGGTGTGTGGTGTGGTTGTGTGTTTCATGGGGTTACGGCGGTTATAGCGGTGGGGAAACACCCGGTTACATTCCGAACCCGGAAGTTAAGCCCGCCAGCGCCGATGGTACTGCACCGGGGACGGTGTGGGAGAGTAGGACGCCGCCGGACAATCTTTTGAGGGGGCCATCCCGTTG